>NZ_CP096453.1:0-148376 GCF_054792405.1 Ralstonia sp. SA306 | reverse complement strand
GATATCGACAAGGTGGACCGCCTCGAACTCGAGCCCCTTGCTGCCGTGGATGGTCATGACGGCTACTGCGTCGAGACTGTCGGCCTCCGGCGGCGGTACGCGTAGCTCGCGGTCATCGCCGATACGCAGGCGTCGACGTAGGCGGGAGATGAAACTTCCGACGGTCTGATACGCGTGACCGCCATCGGGCACGCGCAGGAAATAGATGAGCTGCCACAGGGCGATGCGCCGAGTGACTTCGAGTATTCCGGCGCCCGCCAAGTGCGGCGCGAGGAAGCTTGTTCGGTCAAGCAGCAGGGTGCAGATGACCTCCCAAGGCGAATCTTTCGACGCAAGGCCATGAAAGACCGCCTTCCAGCGCAGAAGGGCCGCGTTGCCTTGGGCCGAAAGACCCGACGGCGGCGAATCTAGCCAGGACAGCGGTTCTGGTCGAGCACTGTCGAGCCAAGCGAGGATGAGGTCGACGTCCGCTGCGGGCATCTCTAGGCCCTGTAACCGCGAGATGCGCAGCAAGCTGCTGCCAGACTGGTCTATGAAGACCTGAAGCAGCGCCAGAAGGTCCTTGGCTTCGGAGCGCTGGAAGATGTCGCCAAGGTGGAGCGCAGGTATGCCGGCGGCGTTCAGGGCATCGGCCGTGTCGCCACAGGTTTCGTGAGTGCTGGCCAGTACGACTTGGTCTCTGTACGCGACGCCGAGTGCATGAATGCGGGCGATGTTGGCCGCAACTTCACCGCGAACAATGTCCGTCGTGGCGCACTTGACGTGGCGAGGCTTCACACCGCTCGCGCCCCGGGCAGGCTCTACATCGTCGAGCGGCAGGATGAGCTGCAGCGGGTGGGTCGCGCGCCCCGAGTGTTCGAAGACTCGAACAACCTCTTCGTAACTGCGCCGGTTCTCGTTGAGCGGAAAAGGTGCGTGGTCGGGATAGTCGTCACCGAAGTTGACGATGCTGCGCATGGATGCGCCGCGGAAGCGGTAGATGGCCTGACGGGCATCGCCGACCACCCAGAGCGTCTCTGCATGGGCGGCAAGGGCCATCACGAGCTGGGCGCTGGCCCGGTTGACGTCCTGGTACTCGTCCACAAGGATGTGCTTGAACCGCCCGACGCTGGCCTTGAAGCTGTCGTAGCTGTTCGTCAGCGCAAGCGCGGGCAGCATCACGAGGTCGCCCATGTCCACAAGACTGGGGTTGGCCTCGGTCTTCTCCTCGTAGCAGCGGTAGAGCTTCGCGACATCTCGCCGCTTGGCAAGCAGGTCGGCCGGCGTATCGGCGGCGGATTCCTCCACGGCTGCAGCGTAGGTGGCGGCGTCGGCGAGTTCGTCCTTCGCTCGCTGGATGGCCTCCACGACGGTCTTCAACCAGTCGAGTGGGTCACCCAAGGGGGTGAACGCTTGCAGATCCAGGCTGTAAATGTGAGGCTCCAGCGCCGCAATCTCGGCCATCTTGTCGGCGACGCCGAAGCGGGATTTCAGGCCGAACTGTTCGCAGTTCTTTCGCAGGAACTCCAGCCCGAACGCATGGAAAGTGCCGACCCACATTTCGTGCGCATTCTCGACGCCCAGCTGCTGCAGCCGGTCTACCAGCTCTCTTGCCGCTCGGTTGGAGAAGGTTAGTAGCAGCAGCTCCTCTGGCTTGGCGCCTGCTTCCAGCAGATGTTGGACCCTCATCAGCAGGGTGGCCGTCTTGCCTGTGCCCGGGCCAGCTTTCACCAGCGACGTCTTGGCCTTGGACTGGGCTGCCGCAATCTGCTCTGCCGTCGGAGTAATGACCTTGGCGGGCTCTGCCTCCTCTATCGCTGGGTCTGGGAGCAGCAGGCCATCGAGTAGCTGTTGGCGGACCAGCTCCAAGGGGAGGTCGAGTTCATTCGTGAGCTGTTCCGCCGTCTTTCCGACAAGGAACAGAGTCCGAGCCACTTCTCTGGGCAGTAGAAGTTCGCGGGCGAAGATGTTGGCTTGCAGCTCGGCACGCGCGCGCGCGCCGTAGGCCTCGACCTTCTGGGCGCCGAACGTGTCGCCGTCCTCTGGCTTCAGGGTCGAGTCGACAACCTTGTGGCAGCCCTCGTGCCCGTCGTGGTGGAGCTTCCAGTGTCCGAATTCATGGGCGACGAGGAAGGCGCGCTCGCCCGCTGATACGTCGTTGCGGACAACGATATGGCGGAAGTCGTGGTCCAGCATCGCATCGGCTCCGCCGAGGGCTTTGTCCGAGGGATGAGCATCCGAAATCTGGAAATTCTCAGCATCTTCGTGGGCTACGGCAGCAACGACTACGTTGGAGGCGATTCCAATTGCTGCAGCCTCTTTGAAGAGGTCCTGCCGCAGTTGCCTCGCCGCTTCGCGAGCGCGATGAAAGGGTGTCACGAAACGTCTTCCTCCGTCTGGAACGCCAGCAGTCGCTGCTTCTCTTGCTCGTCCACCGGCAAGGAGTGAACAGCACTCTCCCAGGTCTCGGAACCAGCCGCATTCGGCGGGCGAGCAGAGCTATAGCTCCTTGAGCCAACGAGCCGTGGACCTATGCACTGCCGAAGGTCTGCTTGCGGCACGTGCAGGTGCCGCGCCAAATCCCGAACGACTCTTGCTGGGACGTCGGTGATGGTCGTGAGCACCTTGACCATGAGTAGCGCGCTGTTGCCAAATCCCACGGCAGTCGCTGCCCGACCCAGGTTGGCACCAGCTAAGGTGGAGACAGCACGTTTCGTGGCTTCGATGTCCGAGGCCCGTGTCGATTTTCCATCGAGCTCGTGCAGCCGATTCAGGACGAAGCTCTGTAGACGCGAGACGGACTCTTCAGAGACGTCCGCGACATCCGCAGCTGGGACCTCGGGCGAAGCCTCATGCGACGACCAAAGGGCGGCGAACTCGAGGATGTCCTCGCGATACTCAGGGTGGGC
Source organism: Ralstonia sp. SA306 (assembly GCF_054792405.1). NCBI lineage: Bacteria > Pseudomonadati > Pseudomonadota > Betaproteobacteria > Burkholderiales > Burkholderiaceae > Ralstonia > Ralstonia sp. SA306. The sequence goes on along the minus strand of NZ_CP096453.1, from coordinate 145,488 downwards.
TTCGCAGGCGCGAAGCACCATGGCGGATGACGGCTTGTCAGCTGAGAAGAAGAACTCGTCCAGAACTTCCTCGAGCGACAGCCTACGGGTGGGCGATGTCATTGCGTGAACTCCTTCCGCATCTCTTCGACTTTGCCGAGGGCGGTGTTCTTATATGTGTTGACGGTTCGAGGGGTGACTCCGAGCGCGGCGGCGATGTCCTTGACCGGCATGTTTTCGACGAAAAGCATCGTGTAGACGTAGTGTTCTTGCTTGGTCAGCACGGCCTGCAGACGCGCAGCGACTTGCGCATGCCATTGCCTGGCTGCAATGGCATCGGCCGGCGTGGCGTGCTGTCGAAGCGCGGAGACCTTTCGGATAGTCTTGTCGGGGTCGTCGTCCTCGTCTGAGCGATCCATGGCGTCCAGGCTGTCCTGGAAGTTGCGCTTCTTGGCCAGCAGACGCCGCTGGAAGTCGAGTGCGCGGCGCTTGAACAACTGTCCAAAGAGCTTTTCGGCATGCGCTGCGTCGCCCGGCCGCGCGACCAGGCACTCCCAAACGTACTGCGACAGCTCTTCGGCAGCCTGGTCAAGGTTTCCGATGTTGCCAGGATAAATGCCACTGCGCACTGCGAAGCCCTTGGCGAGGCTGAGCAGGCGCCGCGACAGCACCCTTGAAAGCATCCCAACCCGGCTGGCGTTTCCAGCGCCCCTAGCGCGGCCGAACATGCGAAAGACCTGCTCATCGGGGATGAACAGTGGGTCATGCTCCCAGTCCCTGCGCGCCAGCCTGGCCAGCAGAGCGCGGTCATCGAGGGCCTCTATGACCGCGTCAGGTTCTCGTGTGTGCATCGTTGTTTTCCGTTGGGCATGCGAACGCCCCAACCTATTTCGGTATCTAGGGGACGCCCCCTGCATGACTAAGTCGCAGGAGAGGCCGGAAATCGGAAGCCGCCATGCTGTACTGGTGAAAACCACCTTCTGGTGCAGCGCCCTTGGCGGCAAACGCGTGTATCTAGTTGCAACAGTATCCAATAACGCGCCGCTTATTCGCATGGCCGTCAAGATGTCGAGACCCGTACACCTTGCCCGCGTGGCTTCGAGAACTCCCGCTTTACACCATGCGCCGCCGCAAGCTGAGACAACTCAGCATCGCTGGCCCAAGCCTTGCATCGGGCAAGGTGGGTGCCATCCGTATGGAGTCGGTGGCGTTCATCGCCCTACGCGGGCGTCTGAGCTCGGCCTGGTGCGTGGAGGCGCGAGGTGCCGGGGTGTTCTATCCTCGGAACTGGCCGTCCACAACCGTCGAGCAGTTCATCCACGCGCTGGACTCCTATATCCGCTGGTACAACGAAAAACGGATCAAGATCTCACTGGGCTCACTGAGCCCTGTTGAGTACCGCAGGCGCCTTGGCATCTTTGCTTAACCAGTCCAAGATTTCTGCCGCACCCGTGGGTCAAATTTAGCTGCGCGCCAACAACCTATCCACCCCGGCAAATGCACTTTGACACGTTTCTAAGTTGAGAATCTTGCGAAATTTGCGAAAGTTGCCTACGATGGAGGCATCCGAATGCTTCCGGGCGAGGTCCCGCATGCTGCCGACGCTGTCCATTGCCCAATTCGCTGAACTGCTGCACGTGCACCCGCAGGCGCTGCTCAAGGAGCTGCGGCTTGCAGGAGCCAACAAGGCTTCCGTGAACGCCCCGCTGACCGAGGCCGATGCCGCTACCCTGCGAGGGTACTACCTCCAGCGTTACGGGGAAGTCCCCGCAGGTTTCCTCTTTGGTCCAGTCCCCGCGGAGCCCAATGGCGCGCCGACGATGAGTCGGTTGCGCTACGTGTTCACTCGCGACTGGACGGCCCACCCACTCACGCCCTACGAAGAAGCGGTACTGGCCGTGCTGGTCGGGCGCGTGTATGGCGGCACCGCCGCGCGCACGAGCCTGGTCCGCTATCTGGCTGCCGCCCTCGCGACGTGTTCGCAGTTGGCCTATCCGCTACGCGCGTTTGTGGCCGGCCTGTCAATCAAGCGCGATTGGCTGCGCCGCGTCGCTGTACTCGCCAAGCGCGCCAAGGCGGCGCTGGCCAGTGACGTAGGCGCGTGCCGGGACGCTGAGCGTGCCCGCAGTTTGCACCCCGCTATGGCGCCGCCCAGCGCCGCCGTCTAACGGAGCCTCACCATGACACCGCACACCCATCTGCCGTCCGCCGGCCAACCGGCTGCCGGCACGCCCTTGGTGGACAAATTGGTACACGACATCGACGAACAACTGGAGCAGGCCATCGACGCCGGCGAGCGCGCTCGCGTGATGGCAATCGTGCGCCAGTGCCTGTCGGCCACCCTGGGGAGCCCTGGGATCGTCGGCGGCGATACCGCGCGCCAACTTGCCGTGTCAACCCTGAAGCCCTCGGAGGTCATTGCGCAGGGCCTGGTGGCCATGTCGCAGGCGACGCTGTACCGTGCTGTGGAAGACGCCCGGTTCTACTGCGTCACGCCACCGGGCAAGGCGATCGGCCGGGCGTTTCCCGCCTGGCAGTTCGCGCCGCCCGTGCCGGAGCTGCTGGCGCCTGTGCTGCGCCAGATGCAAGACCTGCCGAGCAGTGAGATTCACGCGTTCTGGGTGACCCCGGTTGACGTCTTCGATGAGCTGACCCCGGCCGAGGTGCTGGCGGGTAAGCCTTTCGCGACGCGGCCGAGCGTGTCTGCCGTCCAGCGTGGCCATCTCTCGCAGGCCGCCGGTGAGCGGCAGGCGAGGGTGGTGGCCCGCTTGGCGTGGTTGCCCTCGCGCCGTACAGACGACATCAGCTGATGCCGACATCGCGACCCGATACCCCGATCCCGCCTGCCTTTGCCGAAACCCTCCCTGCCGTTGAACGCCTGCAGCCCGTTCTGGCCGCCTGCGTGACGGTGCTCTCCGCCGGCACCCGTCTCTATCGGGCAGTCCGGCATCTGGGCGCCGTCATTCCGCCGTACGTGACGCGGACCTACCGCTTTGGGCCACCCGACGACCTGCGCGGTGCCGACGGGCAGTATCCGTTCTACTGGCTGTACGCGGCGCAGGATCTGTACACCGCTCTGTGGGAGGCTGAGTTTTGCTGCAACGACATCACGCAGCCAGGCACCTTCTATATTCCCGACGCAGTGGCAGAGCAGGGCCTGATCGCCGAGTTCACCTTGCGCATGGACGTGCCTCTCGTCGACCTGGCCAGCACGGCGTTGAGCAAGCTCGGCATCTACGACCGCATCAGCGCCGAGCACGCGTGGTGCCAGTGGTTAGGGGTACGGCTCGACGCAGTGCTGGACGCGTGGCCGGAGCCCGGGCGCCCCTTGGGCTTTCGCTATCCGTCCCGTCGGCATCGAAGCCACAACGCGTTGGCCATCCACTCGCAGGCGCTGGAGCTGTGGCGCAAGAGTACGGTGGTCCGGGTGGTGCCGTTTGCGGAGACAGCGCATTTTGAGTTGCTGCGCGCGGACCCGAACTACGCTGCGCCGCTGCCGGGCGGCTTCTCGATCGAATAGGAAATCGCCATGACGCAATCGGCGCGGACCCGCGATCGTCATCCGATGGACGCCTCGGCCGTCCAGAGCGCCGACTGGGAGGCGCTCAAGCAGTCGACGCAGCTCGGCGATTTCGTCATGACGTGCCCCTGCTGTTGAAGATCGCAAATTCTGCTAGCCATGATCACGAAACCTGCTAGCGGTGTGCACGAAATACGCTAGCACCGCTATTGACGCAGGCTCTGTGTGTGCCGGTTGAAGAGGTGTTCTATGGCGACCAATCAGCCCCAAGCACTTCGTCGCCGTATCCGGGTTACGCGATTGATGTCAACCGCGTAACCCGATTGGGCTTCCCTGTATAGGGTAGGGAAGCCGGCGCCCACCCCGAAGGCGCTGCCAGATACCTGATCACGCTGCCAGGCTAGCCTGTTCCGTGCAGCTCCACGAGGCCTTGAGGCGCTCGCGAATCTCGGCCAGCGTTGTCGTCACCAGCAACTTCCCATCCCGAAAGACGGGGGTCAACTCGCCGCTGGAGAACTGATCGAGCGTCTGCTGCTCGTACAAGACGTAGTTGTCGCCCTCTTTCTCGACGCGCAGCAGGCCGCGAGCGGACTTCTTCGTGCCGTCGTCTGTGGCGGGATCTTTGTAAATGTCGACCTGTTCGTCGTCGACTTCAGCATAGATCGCCTTCATGGCCCAGCCGAACGTATCGCGCGAGAGCATGTTGTAGGTGTACGAGCCGATGCCGAAAACCACGTTGCTCGACGCGAACCCCTTCTCGGCAAGTCGGCTCAGGATGTCCCAGGCGCGCTTCAGGGAGATCGAGTCACCGTAAATCAAGCCGACCTTGTCGTTGAGCATCTTGTAGCCCTTGTTCGTCAGCGCCCCGCCGTAGATGTCCCAGAGGCACTCGACAGAGCCCTTGCGCTCGGCTTCCGTGATGTGCAAGCCGGTAGCCGCCACGATGTACTTGCCGTCGATCTTCTGGAACACACCGTCGCTGCCGCGCATGAGTTCGCTGTCACGGTAGCCCGCCAGGATGCGCACCGGATCGCCGGAATCCGGACGAAACACTACGCGGCTCTGGCCAAGCGCATTCGGTTTGCGGGCCAGGATCTCGGTCTTCAGTTCCTTCGCGATGACCGTGATGACATTCCAGTAGTCGAACGAATCACTCACCAGGGAGACCATGCCGGCGGGGTAGTCCTGCGTGACGAACTCGCGGATGATCTCGAGCTCGGCCAGCCGGCGCAGTGCCTTCTCGTCCAGTCCAGCATTCGCCGGATCACGCTGCAGGCGCTTGAGCGTCGCCAAAATGCGCAGCGTCATGACGCTGTGCTCGGATGCCGGGATCGAACCGCCGACCAGTTCCTTGTCCGCGTCGGCACCGTAGTAGTCCTCGGCGTAGTCGATCGCCGGGATCGTATCAGTGCCGGTGAAAGAGAGCAGGTGGCCGACGCCGCAGCGCATCGCGTCGTGCACGCCGCTCATCCCACGCATCGAGAAGTCGTGGCCTTGCCAGTCGACGAACTCCTCCGGCGCGCCGGTCTGCCCGGCGAAGTAGCTCAACAGCTTGCGGAATTCGAAGGCAATGGTGGCCACCGTCGACGGCTTCCAGATCTCGGTGCTGAACAGCGTCTCGAAGTAGGTCGAGACCCACGGGAACGCGGGGTGCGTGTTGACGAAGAGCACGGGCGGTACCTTGATGTTCACGCGCACGCCCTCCGGCAGCGCGCGCAGTTCCAGCGGCAGGTAACCGAGGTCGTGCAGCGCCTCAAGGCGGTCGACCGGTACCGCGTCCTGGCCAAGCGCGGTGTCCATGCGGCGCTTGTACTTGCGGACCGCCACGGCCTTGGGCGCCTCGAAGAACTCGCGCTGGAACAACCCGAGGAAGAACTCCTTGATGAAGCCCTGAAGGCCGAACCAGACCACCTTGTTGTCGAAGAACTGCTCCAGAACCGGCGCGTACTTCGCCGAGCGCGGGGTGAAGTTCGCGACGAGCTTGGTCGTGGCCGCGGGATACATCGAGGGGTGACCGGTCTTGTAGAAGTCGGCGAGATTGAAGGGAATCAGTCCGTTCATGGTTGTTCTCCGGTGGGCGAGGGCTCGTATTCGATCAGACCTGGATGGCGCGCGAGTCGCCGGTCCAGTTGTTGCGGGTGAAAACGCCGGCATAGCTTTCCAGCAATGCGTCGAGGCCTTTACTGAAGATGCCGTGCGTGACGTAGAGGTACAGTGGGTTGCGCGCGGTGCGGTCAGCCTGCTTTGCATCCAGAGCCTGCGCTAGTTCAGTGAAGGTGCGGCCGCCGTCGCAGATGTCGTCGACAACCAACAGCGCGCAGTCGGGTAGCTCGTTTTGAATCTCGGTGCCCGTAATTGCGCCCGTGTGGGTGTCGCGGATCTTGTCCGCAAACACGACAGGCAGATCAAGTTGCGAGGCCAACTTCAGGACGCGCTTGCGAGCGCCGGCGTCAGGCGCGACCAGTGCCAGACTGCTGTTCTTGCTGCGGATGGATTCGACAACGCGACGCAGGGCCGGCAAAGGGTCATCGATCACGACGCGGTTGAGCAGGGCAGACGTGACGTCACTGTGTGGGTCCTCGATGACGACACGACGGTAGTTCTGAGCGTTGATCAGATCGCAGAACACCTTGGCGCTGAGCGCCTCGCCCGGATTGGCCACCCGATCTTGGCGCGCGTAGGGCACGTAGGGAAGGTACAGAGCGATCGGCGTGTCCGGATATGCCCGGCGCAGCGCATCGGTGGCCATCAGCAGGGTCATGATGGCATCGGCATTTGACAGACGCGCCTTGATTTCGAGTTCGTGGGCCGGCATGCCTGTTTGAACCGTGACGTGCATCTCGCCGCCCGGGAACTTCAGGACATTCACTTCAACCGGATTGCGGGCTTTCCACGGTGACTCAGGGTAGCGCTGCGTTACGGTCACAGCGGTCACGTTCAACATCATTCCCTCCACATAGTTGTCAAATGCGACTAACTTGGGGTGGAGTATAAGCCTGCATAGTGGATTTATACAACTATGTTTGCTAAAATTTTTTCACGTCGACTGAGCCAAGGAGATCGGCATGAAAACGGAATACAAGAAGCCGGACGTGAGCGTCGATGTGGTGCTGCTGACACTGTCGGAGGGGGGGCTGATGGTGGCGCTGCACGAGCGTAAGAATAATCCGTACCGCGGGGTGCTAGCGTTGCCGGGCGGTTACATCCATACGGACGAGGACCGCTCACTCGAGGACGCGGTGCGCCGCATGCTTCGCGAAAAAACAAAGCTGGAACCCCGCTATATCGAACAGCTTCAGACGTTTGCCGGCCCAAGCCGAGATCCGCGTGGGTGGTCGGTAGCGATCAGCTATGTTGCACTGGTACCGTTGGATGACCTGGTTGGCGAAGAGTCACGAGTGTTCAAGTTTTACCCGGCAGACCGCCTTCCAGATCTGGCTTTCGACCACTCAGACCAGATTCGCGCCGCCGTGCAACGGGTGCGAAACAAGTCGAGCTATTCGACGCTGCCATGCTGGCTGCTGCCCGAGAAGTTTACGCTGACGCAGCTGCAGCATACCTACGAGGCGGTGTTCGGTGAAACAGTAACTCGAGCGACTTTCCGTTCCCGGCTGGGGATCAAGGTTGGCGACGTGCAACCCGGCGAAGCGGTTGATGAGGCAGGTGTACTCATTGCCACAGACGACTACCAGTTGGGCAACCAGCGGCCAGCCCGACTATTCCGGGTCGATCAACTCGGTTTGTTCAAGCGTGCAAGCTGGTAGATAGCGTGCGGAGGTTAGGGCGACAGCGTTCAGCTGCGGTCTGTGCGAAGTTTAGACTCAGGGAACCATCCCCGCGGCAGATCTCCCCGGTCGCTGACGGCAGCGATCTATGTTTTTTGGCGACGAGCTTACTGATATGCAGGTTGGCCCAGACACCATGGGTGGTCGTCCTATTCTGTGTCTCGGAAAAGGAGATGATGCTTCGTATTGAACTCAGATTTTCATAAATAACAGAACACTGTGCCGGCGTCTGTTTCCCGCCCAATCAAATCAAAAAATCTGCCGATACCCCACTAAATGGGGCGGGCGAAAGGACGACCCATCATCTATGCTGTTTCCCGAAAATGGCGGGCGCGTCGTTTGCATTTGCATTATGAGAATAAGCGCCTAGCCCAGAATATTTAAGGGGCGGTATGGCAACACTCATCCCCAGCCTGAGTAGCTGCCTGGGGCGTATGACATCGGGCGAGAAGCGCTTTGCCCGACGGCTCGAAGCCTGTCTTGAGGACGACTATCTGTGCTGGTACGACGTCACGGTCGGCATCAAGCGCAGGCGGCCGGATTTCCTGATTTTGAATCCGCACCGGGGGTTGCTGGCGCTGGAGGTCAAGGACTGGAAAATCGGCAGCATTATCCGGCTCGACCCGCAACTGGTGGAGACCGAGTTCGATGGCCGGCTCCACAAAGATGTGAACCCGCTGCTCAAGTCACGCGAGTTCATGACGGCCACGGTGGATATGCTCAAGCGCGATCCGCTGCTCGTCGAGCCCGCCACCAGCAAATACGCCGGCAAGCTGTGCATGCCGTATGGTCACGGGCTGGTGCTGTCGAATATCACACGCCAGGAATTTGAGACTTCTGGCATGCAAGACGTCATGCCAGGCCGGCTGGTCATCTGCAAAGACGAGATGACTGAATCGGCTGACCCGGAGGCTTTCCAGCAGCGGCTATGGAACATGTTCACTCAGCCATTCCGCTGCTTGCTTGAATTACCGCAGATCGACCGCATCCGCTGGCACCTCTTTCCCGATGTGCGCATCGTCAGTCGGCAAGGTAGCTTGTTCGAGGCGGATGAGGAACAGGTCACCCCTGGTGCCCAACCTGTCATTCCCGATCTCATTCGCGTGATGGACGTGCAGCAGGAGCAGCTTGCCCGCAGCCTGGGGGATGGGCACCGTGTGATCCACGGCGTGGCTGGCTCAGGCAAGACGATGATTCTTGGCTACCGCGCCGAGTTTCTTGCACAGGCATCTGCTAAGCCCGTGCTCGTGCTGTGCTTCAACCGTGCGCTATCGCAAAAGCTGGCCGGGTGGATGGAATACAAGGGGCTGTCGCAAAAGGTGCACGTGCGCACCTTCCACAGTTGGTGTGTGGACATGGCCACCACTTACCAACTCGGCAAGCTGGCCGGCCGACGCGATGAAGATTACGCCGCGCTGGTGCAGGACGTGATTGACGGCGTGAATCGGGGGCAGGTGCCCGCGGGCCAATACAGCGCGTTGCTGATCGATGAAGGCCACGACTTCGACCCCGCGTGGCTGCGGCTCGTCGTGCAGATGGTGGACCCGGAAACCAACTCCGTGCTCGTCATGTACGACAGCGCCCAGGACATCTACCAGAAGTCACGGAAGCTCAAGTTCAGCTTTTCCAGCGTCGGCATCCAGGCGCGCGGGCGCACCACCATCCTCAAGCTCAACTACCGCAACAGCGCCGAAGTGCTGGCCGTAGCCTACGCGTTTGCCACCGATGTGCTGACCGCCGAAGAGGCTGAAGAAGACGCCGCACCGCTCATCCTCCCGGAAACGGCCGGCCGGCACGGCAAGGCGCCGGAGTTCATCCGTCTGCCGAGCTTCAAGGCTGAACTGGACACCGTGGCCGACCGCCTGCGCGCCAGCAACGCAGCCGGCACACCCTGGCGAGACATGGCCGTGCTGACGTACCGCAAGGCGCAGGTGACCGAGATTGTGAGCCATCTGACGGCCGCCAAGATTCCCGTTGGCAAGGGACTGAGCAAACCTGGTAAGGACAACGACGCCGCGGACGGCGGCACCGTGAATGTGCTCACACTACACGGCAGCAAGGGGTTGGAGTTCCCGGTGGTGGCGATTCCCGGGTTGGGACAGATGCCCTACACCAGCCATGATGCGAATGAACAGGCGCGCGTGCTGTATGTGGGGATGACGCGGGCGATGAATGAGCTCTTCATGACTGCGGATCGGGAGTCGGAGTTTGCGATGCGGGTCCGGGAAGCTTGCGGGAACGATGTCGCGTGATGGTGTTGAAGGTCGGAAATTCCGCGATACGGCAAAGGTGACTGTGGACATATCCAAAGAAGAACCTGATGAGATGTTGAAAGGGTGTGTCGCGGAAATTGAAGGCCGGCACCGTGAACGCCTGGAAGTTCTCGAACGGCGGATTGTCAAAATGGAAGCGGCTCACAGCAGCCCGGTGCAGGCGCTAGCATCCCGACTTACGAAGCTTGGTGGCTAGGAAAAACGAAGGTGACCGGGAAGGAAATGAAGAAGACGCTTTTATTGCTCGCGCTAATGCTAGCGTTTTGTGTTTCGGTCACGTCGCAGGGTGCCAATTCGGCGGCGCCGCCAAGCTGCAATCAGGCGCATGCGCGAGCATCGTGGGACAGAATCGCTGGTCTCCTGCATGAACGTTTTGGATCTGAATAGGAGAAATGCCGGCCATGCCGGCTTCGGATACACGCAATGAACAAGTACCAGATCGAAGAAGCCTGGAAGGACATCAAAATCGACGACCTGATAACCGTGGCCGATGCCATGTTGACGTGTGCCATTGATGTCAAATCGACGCCGCTCAAAGACGGAACGAAGGGAAAAGTGACCATTCGGTTCACTAAGAACCTGAACTATTTAGATACGCCAGACAGCTACTTCAGGATGCTCAAGTCCCTGACGACCCTCCTTGAAGAGGTCGCACCGGGCGGGCGGTTTAGCGCGGCACACTACAGTCATCATGAAGCCGAATTCGAGATCAACGTCACATACCGTCTTCCGCTGTGGGACGCCAGATTTTCGGGGATGGACGACAAATCATTCATGAAGAAGATGGCGGTTTTCGAGGCGTCCCGAATTCTTTCGCAGGCGTTGCCAAACTACTCCCGCCAGCTCATGGAAAAATTCCGCGATCCACGCCATAAGGTGCAGCAGGCCATTTACAGCAAGCTACCGTTTCTGGACTACGCAGTAAGAATCCATGTGCCGGAACGGGCAAAATCTGCGCCTCTTCAAAATCGGCATTATTTCGACAAGTGAGGCCGTAAACAAAGGGAAGTGGCGGTCACAGGCGCTAGTTCGCCCGCGACTGCAACTAAGCGGTAGTCAACGGAAAAGCTATGAGTTATGGCCCTGAAGATGCTGCAATGGACGAGATGTACGAGCGGATCAGTGAAGAGCTTTACCCTGGGCATAAGGAGCAGGCGGTAAGCGAGTTCACGGCGGAGCGCCTGCAATCGTTCTACCTCGCCAACCCCATGGTCATGCGCCCCGCTGTCGATGCCCTTCAAGAGGGAAAACGACTCCGAGCCAATGGGCGTTTCTCTGCGGCAGTCGTGTTCTTCACGACTGCAATTGAGCTTCTGCTGAAAGCGACCTTATTGCAGCCGATTGTGCATGGCCTTGTGCACAGTGCTGGCCTGGCCGACGTAATCGTAAAGCATGCGGTCGGCCAAACCGGATTTGACCGCTATCGAAGTTTGCTGTCGCGCTTGTTTCACGAGCTGGCTGGCCTGGACCTCGCAAAAGTTGCCCGCGATGGCGTTGCTACATCGCTCATCGACGAGAGCCAAAAGGTTCAAGAACTCCGCAACTGCATTATTCATAGAGGCCTTACCTGCGATGGTACGGATGCCGATCGGGCATGTGATGTCGCGTGCGCGGTCTACGATGAGGTTGTCTCGCCCATGCTTGGATCTATCGGCCTCGTCGTCGCCGATAGAGGTCGGATCGAACGCCGCCAATCGACATAGGAAAAGGAAAAGTGACGAAGCTCAGTACCGCACAGCAAAAGATTTTCGAGCGGATGCTAGCCGGCGAAACACTGGAATTCGATCCGAAAAGCGGACGCTTTGTGATGCAGGATCGCGACAAAGTGAAGCACGTCGATCAACGCCCTGTTGAGGTCATGTTGAGGGACGTGCACTCTGGAAAGATATGCTCGGCCGCTGCCACATGAGATAAGCGCCCCGGAACGAAACGAAGAAGACTGAAGAACTAACAGGACAAGGACTCACTGTGAACGATTCGTTGTGCTGGCTGGAGACCGCCGGTCTCCGCCGGAATGCCTTGAACCGAAGAGTGTCCCCGGTCGAACAGGCGGGCAGTTTGATGAAGCGTCTCACCTCTGCGCCAGCGCTCCCACATTAGTGCCTTCTGACTCTCGGTGTAGTAGATCCGGCGCCGTTGTTTCATTTGCAACACCTCCACTGCTCACGTAGTCTCTAGTGTGTTGCATCGACCGGTTGAATCCGCAACCAAAAATCGGTCAGTCGCCCTTTCCCTGGTAGTGTCTGCCGACAGCAGGCGAGGCGGCATGCGCTAAGTTTCTTGACGGGCGCACGCCGCCACGATCTGCCCTTCAACGCAACAACGGCGTGACGACGCGATCAAGCCGTTCGGCAGTCCACGCGGGTTCACGCGAGTCCCAGCCGTTGTCGGCCAGCAGGCCGTTGCGGTCAATCGTGAAGTTGACCGGAATTCGCCAGACGCGGCCGTAGCCACCCGCGTAGGCGCTGCCAAGCAGTCCCACGGGAAAGCTCCACGCCGCCGCCATTTCCTGCACCGCTGGCAAAGCGGCTGGTTCGTCCAAGCTGAAGCCGAGGACGCGCAGACCCCGATGCGCGTGCTTCGCTGCGTAATCGGAGAGCAACGGTAGCTCTCGATGGCACGGTCCACACCACGTCGCCCAGAAGCTCAGGATGACGACATGACCGCGTAGGTCTTCGGTGGAGATGTTGCGGCCATCAATCGTATGCAGCACGAGCGGAGGCGCCGGCCGCCCGACTTCAAGGCTCGCGGCACGTGCATTGTGAGATGGGCTACCCAGCCCGGCGCCCAGCGCCACCGTGCTGGCCGCTTGCAGCCACGTACGTCGCGACCATGCGCGCGGTGAACGGCAATCCGTATCAAAACGCATAGCTGGCTCCAACGGTGCCCGACCAGCGCGGGAAGAGCTGGTAACCCTGCAGGTTGCTGTACAGCGCCTTCTGCAGGAATGCGTAGATCTGCACGTTGTGCGCCACGCTCACCGTTACGCCCGGCGACAGGTAGACCACCGTGCCTGCGGTGTTGGTGGTATCCGCCAGTGCGCCCTTGTCGGCATTCTTGCGCGTTACGTTGAACTGCAACTGCGGCACGACGTGCGGATTGGCCTCGTAGCGCACGCCAAAGCTCATTGTTGCGAGGTTGCCGGGTCGGAAGTCCGCGCCCGCCTCGTTCAGCCGTTGGTGCACGGCGGCCTGGAATTGGCCGTTGACGAACGCATCGAAATCCTGGCTGACGGGCTGGTAGTAGTAGGCACCCAGGATCACGTCGGTGCTACCTGTACCGGGCTGCAGGCTGGTATCCAGAGCTTGCCCACCCGTCGCGTTCGGGCCGCTGTTGAAGAACACCGGATTGCGCCCGACTGTGTTGCCGGTCAACACGTTCTGCCCACCGTAGCGACCGGTCGGCAGCTTGACGCCCAGTTGCACGCCCAGATTGTGCGTGGGCAGGAAGCCCTGGTAGCTGGCGATCAGCTTGATGTCACCCAGGCCGCTGGCGGTGGCACCGCTGACGTTGTCGGGGGTGAGCTGGTCGGACGTGGCCGCGCCGTAGGTCGTGTGGCTGCGGTCCACGTACGGCACGATCGCGCCGAAATTCCAGCTACTGTTCGGGCTGTAACTGATGCCGAGGTTGATGTAGCGATTGATAGTCTGGCGCTCGACTTCCTGGTTGCCGCCGGCATCGTTGATGGCGGCAGCCTGCGCTGGCGTGACCGCATGAGTGCCGTTGCGCAACTGGTTCTGAGGAAGGTAGGTGTAATCAAAGCTGATACGCCAACCTGGGATAGCCGAGTAGCCCATCGCGGCGTCGGTGCTGAGTGAACAGCCACAGGTGGCGCAGGCGTGTGCTGCGATAGGTGCAAACACGCCGATGGCGCAGGCGAGCAGCGCTGCTCGTCGGATCATGTTGGACGGCGTTGCCATGGAGATTCCTCACTCTGATATGTACGTGCACGCCCTGACCAGTGGTCGGTGCGTCGCACGGCGTCTTGTCTGAAAACGGCTCCAGCCGGGTGCGAGTGCGTTGCGCAATCGCTGCCCGGGTTGAAGTGGTCAGAAGAGGAGGGGTGAATCGCGCGGCCGTCCGGCGTGGCGCGCTTGGTGCACGGCCAGGCGCCCGGGCTCCGGGGGCCATGCCGTTGCATGGATTGGTGCCGGTGCCGCCATCGGCGGGATGATGGTCGGCACCAGCAGGTGTTCTGCCAGCAGATCGCAATAGCCGCATGCCGCATGGTGGCCGGCCGGCATGTCGTGCCCAGCGGGCAGATCGGTATTGGCGGAGGCTGACAGTTTGGCCTCGCAAAGCGGCGCGGCCTGCTCGAACGCCCGCAGCTCGTGCAACTCCAGCGCCTGGCTCACCATCGGCACAAAAAGCACAAGCACCATCGCCACCAGGCCAAGCCAGGCGGTCAGTTTTTTGCGGGTGCGGGCGACATGCATGGTGGGCCAGTGAGGCTGCCGGGTGGTTCTAGTGCGGACAACGTCAGCATATGCGGATGCGCGGTATTACACCGCAAAAAGAGCATCAGTATCCAGATCTGCGTCAAGACGGCGTTGCCAAGCGGTTTGCCGCACGCGTATCGATGATCCGCCTCAACTTGAAGCGGGCGTTCAGGCGCGCTCTTCGGGATTTTATTTGCGCAGGCAATCGTTGGGGCCGCCTCTGCGGCAAATTGTTGCACCGCTTGAACGACAGTTCCTGGCCGAGGCTGTGTAAAAACAGCCCGATGGTCGCCTTCATTGAGCCAAGCGTTTTGAAGCGAGGTGGCCGTGAAGCGATTCATAGAGGGTGAAGACCGCCAGCAAGTGACGATACTGCCAGCATGCTTGGAGAAACAGAATCCTCCATCATGAAACCACCACCGCCGACAGCCAGGATGCGTCGCATACATGCTCCAGTCTTGATGGCTTCGATAGTGCCAGCCCGATATGCTTAATCAGCGGGGCGATAGCCTATGACGCTTCAAGGCTGGCGCCGGACAGGTCGCGCCACATGTAAATCTTCGACACAAAGCCACTTCCAACGGCGATAGCGTAAGGCTTACAGCCAAATTGGATAAAACCGCTGCGCTCATAGAGTGCTTGGGCAGCACGATTGCCCTCCGAAACTGTCGGCTGAATCACCCGGATGCCAGGTCTTGCCTTCGCATAGCCAAGCGCGCAATTCATCAGCTCGCCACCGAGCCCGAGGTCCCGAAAACTAGCTGAGACGTACATGCCAAACAGCGTTGCCTTGTGACGCGTCTTTTCCCGGCGCTCAAAGGCAAGGCCGACAACGCCAGCCAGTTGGCCCTTGCTTACACAGCCGAAGACGACGTCATTCGCATCTTCACCCTCTGATAGCCATTGCTCCCACCAAGAAAGCGGCAGCGATTCGCGCTCGGTAGCACTCGAAGTGAAGGCGTCCAGATGGAGCGAATAGGCCTCCAACATGAAGCTTCTGTACTCAGGCGCGTTGGCTGGAGATAGGCGAATCGGTTTCATAGGAGATAACGCGTTCATCGGGAGCGAATGCGTCCACGAATCGCTTTGCCGAAGCATACCGGACGGCCGCTCATGACCCGGAAGCAGTCCTGCGGGCTCCCGCCGGCAGCCCGTCTAGCAGCGCGCGCCGAGCATCGGACGAGTCGCAAGTGTTTTGGTTCAGGACGATGGGCTTGCAACTGGAAGCTGGAACACGTGCATCTCCTTCCATCGACCGGACGAATTTTCGATGAGCGTCACGGTATCGCATGTCATTTGAGTTTCCCTCCATGCACCCAACTGCGGTTCCAATTCGGTGGCAGCGGCATGCGCGTGCGCTGCTTCCCCGTGCGCGACGGTCAGATGCGGTACCGTGGTTTTGTGTGCGCCCCCATAGGGACGATAGGCCGGAAAGCGCTCTGTCAGCGCAGTCGTCAAGGCGATGAATGGCTCTGGAGGGTGCGGTACAAGGTAAGCGGTCGTCGGGAACCGTCCGACGCCATTCCATGAGAATTTGAACGACGGTACCGTATTGAGCGTGGCTTGCGCCAAGCAAAGCACGTCCAACGTAATTTCGTCGGGCGGCATGAACGGAAACAACACAGTGATATGCGCAGGAACGCCCAACTTCGAGGTAGCGTCAAACCGGTTCCGTAAATTTTTTACAAGCGGTTCGGCTGTTGGAACAGTGATAACGAAAGCGGATGCAGGCATGAAGTGATTTCCCTTGACCGACCGTTTCGAGGCACCGACCGAATGCTCTCAAGTCCGCCCAGGTGAGCGGATCAAACCGCCAATGCCTATGTACGTGGATTGTGACGTGAAGTCTATCTGAACGACCGTTGCTGGCCAGACACTGCCATCCCCTCTCTGCCGGAACGTGGCACGATCAGCGTTACAGAAAAAACCAACACGCTTGGGGTCGACCTCGTCAAAATCGAACTCGTCGCTCCGCAGGTGCCGATGGAACACCAATAGGCATGTGAGTGTTATCCGTGCTCACCGACAACCGCTGATACAACGTCTTCGCAAAAGCCGGCACGCCCCTTCTAGGGGAAGACAGCCGTACCTTAAATTTATGGAGTCCTTGCATGACCGAGCTAGGGGCGCACGCCGCCAGCGTCAACGTCGAGATCTTCAATGCAACGCAACAGCAACAGGTCATCGACACCATCCTGTACGTGCAAAACGTTGAGTTCAAAGTGGGGCTTTCACTTGAGGACCAACCAGACCTTTTGGACATCGAGACGCACTACGTCGCGACTGGCGGGCAATTCTGGGTCGCCCTGGCGCAGGACGGCCGAGTTGTCGGCACCATTGGCCTGCAGGCAAAACCGAATGGCATCGGCATTCTCAAAAAATTATTCGTGCTGGCGGACTACAGAGGCAAACAAACGCAGTGTGCGGCGAAGTTGTTTAGCGCCGTCATCGAGTTCGCTCGCTCGTCTGGCATCGTTTCCATTGTGCTCGACACGCCGTCGATCGCAACGCGCTCTCATGCTTTTTACAAGGCAAATGGATTTCGGGAGATCCCTCAGACTGAGGTGCCAGTGAAGTACGACTACGTGGACCGCAACTCGCTCTTCTTCCGCCTCGATCTCATGTAACGCTGTGGAACCGGATCTCGGGGAAGGCTTTGTCTACAAGTCAGCCTCGCCGAGTTCACACTTGCCCAGCATGGGATAGCGTCACGTTCCGTGACCCTACGCGGCTAGCTAAGAGCCGCTAACAAAACCGCGGCCCCGCGCAGATTAGCGGCTCTAGTTCGATGCGGATTGGGTCGGAGCGGTATCACTGCCGCGTATGAAAGCAAGAACGGCGTCGCCGACAGACTCGTCCGTCGTATTGAACGAGAACACGGTCGACAGATGGTCATGCCCCGCCAAGCGGACAAACGAGGCGCAGCGGTCCAGCCGGCAACGTGCGTTCTGCAACTGCAGCGCCTGGCGCTCGAAGGGCGGCGGCTCCAGCGCGCTCACCGCCACCAGCATGGGCAGGCGGGTCCGCACAAGACCCTGGAAGCTGGAGCGCTCAGCATAGCGGTGTGGGTCATCACCGAAGTACGCCTTGAGTGGGGCGCTCGGCTCCGCGGTGGTTGGATCGACGATGCCGGCCGACAAGAGGATGACCCCGGCCAGCCCCGTTGCAGACTGCCCCTGAAATTGCTGTTGCCCAACGTACGACGCGACCAACGTGCCACCCGCTGAGTGCCCGAGTAGGTAGACGCGTTGTGGGTCGCCACCCTGCACAGCGATGTTCTCCTGTACCCAGCGCGTGGCCAGACCTACATCTTCGGCGCCGGCCGGCCACGGGTTCTTTGGCGCCAAGCGATAGTTGATGTTGACGCCGACCATACCGTGGTGTGCGGCCCACAGCATCACATTGTCGTAGAAGGGGCTGTCGGCAGTATGCTTGTCCCCCGAGACGAAACCGCCACCATGCACGAAGATCAGCACGGGGCGTGGTGTGGTGGCGGGCGTGTCTGGCGCGAACACGTCGAGCCTTTGCGCGGCATCTTTGCCGTAGCTCACCTCGCGCGTGACGCGCGTGCCCACGTACGACTGATGCTTGAGAGTGGGTGCGTACAACGCGGTCACAGCCGGTAGGTCGACGGCGTGACCGATGGCGTTGAGCTTGCCGCCGATCTCGGGCGGAACTTGGGCCACCGCGTGCAGGGCAACAAGCGAAAGGCTACAGGCGAAGGTGTGGCGGATAGACATTCTGAATTCCGGTGAACTGATTTTGCGCAAAGGGTGCAGTGTCGAGAACCACGCGAGATTCGACGCCTCCACGTGGAGACCATCGGAGACCGATTCCTAGAAGCGCGTGGTCAGATCCACCGCCCAGGCCGGCAACCAGTTCACCACCCAGGTTTCCAGGTGCTGGTCGGCCCGTGTCAACGTCATCACACCAAGCACCATGAGGATGACGCCAAGCACCGGCTTGCCCAGTCTGCCCGCAGACAGCAACCGCCCGCGCAGCTTCGCCAAGGTGGCGTTTGACAGCGTACCGAGCAGCATCAGGGGGGTGCCGGCTCCCAGGCCGAACAAGATCATCAGCAGCGCGATCTTGCCAAGGTGGCGCCCCTCAGCAGCCAACGCGATTGCAGCGCCCAGCGTCGGCCCCGCGCAGGGACTCCAGATGGTGCCCAGTACCAGGCCCACAAAGAACTGCCCGCGCAGCCCGCCCACGTCGAGGCCAGACAACCAGCTCTGTCCAACATTGGCAACACCGGCAGTGGCCATCACAAAGCGCCACTGCAGAGCGGGCAGCAATAACATGCCGCCCGCCGCCACCAGCAGCCATGCCGAAATGCGCCGTAGCACCTCTGCATCCAGCCCAATCGTGACTCCAACCGTGGCAACAAACATTCCCATCGCTGTGAACGACAGCGCCAGGCCCGCAGTCAGCGCGGCTGCGCCCCAGCGATGCGCTGATGCCGCGCCCGCCAACACGATGGGGAGTAGCGGCAGCACGCAAGGCGACAGGGTCGACAAGACGCCGGCCACATAGCCCAGGCCATAGGTTCCCAGTCCGAATTCCATGTCGTTCCTGTCTATCGGTTGCGGGTTGCGGTCATGGCGGCGTTACTGCAGCGGTTTGGCCAACAGCGCGGCAATGGAATCAGGGTTGGTGTCCCCCACAGAGCGGCCGAGCTCGGTCTCGCCCTTGAAGGCGATGAGAGTGCTGCGGGAGGTGACCTTAAGCGCGGCCTGCACGGCTTTGTCCGTGTCGAAATCGACGCGCATCACCGTCAGGCTCTTGAATCGGTCTTCGGATTCCAGCGCGGAAATCACCTGCGCCTGCTTCTTGCACACCGGGCACCAGGTCGCATGCACATGCACCACAACTGGCTTGCCTGCTGCACGCAGATCGTCAAACGACTTCTGGTCAAAGGCCTGCTCGCCCGCATGGGCAAAGACACCAGACAGCAGCAAAACAAACGCAACAAGGCTCCGATTAATCAAGGCCATCGTGTACTCCAGTGGTTGAACTATCGTGATTGGAATGCCGCTGCGGCAGCGCAAGGGGCTTGCATGCCTAGTCGACGGACGCATCGTAGAAGGGCCCGACAACGCCTCACAACTGAAGCTTTTCTGACGAAGAATTCAGGAAGAGGTTGAGGCCTCGCAAGGTAGAATCCGCCGACCAGGCAATGCTCCGGGGGCTCGGCAAAAAACACCATGCGCATCCTTGTCGTTGAAGACGAAAAAAAGCTGGCGCAGGCGATTCAGGAACACCTTGAAAGCGAGCGATACCACGTGCGCGTGGCCAGCACGGGAGAGGAAGGTTTCTTCCTGCTGGGCACCGAGCCGTTTGATCTGGTGGTGCTCGACCTGATGCTGCCAGGGCGTTGCGGTATCGAAATCCTCTCGACGCTGCGCGCACGCGATGCAGCCACACCGGTGATCATCATCACGGCGCGCGACACGGTGGAAGACCGCGTGCACGGCCTGGACAGCGGCGCAGACGACTATCTGGTCAAGCCCTTCGCACTGCCGGAACTGCTCGCGCGGGTACGCGCACTTTTGCGTCGGGGGGCGGCCGAGCCCGCACTCAAGCTCAAGTACGCGGGGCTCGAAATGGACCTTGTGACGCGCGAGGTAGCGCGTGACGGCCGGCTGCTGGACCTGACCGCGAAGGAGTTCGAGATTCTCGAATGTCTGGTGCGCCATCGCGGCAGCACGGTCACGCGCGCCATGATCGTGCGCGACATCTGGCAGGACGTGCCGCGAGCGGCGCCGCTGGACAACGTGATCGACGTGCACATTGCCCGTCTACGCAAAAAAATCGACACCGGATTTGATCACCCCCTCCTGCACACCATCCGAGGCGTGGGTTTCATCCTGCGCCACGCCAGCTGATGCGAGTCGGCGCTGGTAGCGTGCGGCAGCGCCTGACGCTGTGGTACGCGGTCTCGCTCACGCTGATCTGCCTGGTGTTTTCTGGTTGCGTCTTCCTGCTCACGCGTGCGAGCAATATGGTGCTGCTGCGCACACAGGTAGACCGTGACGTCGAGCAAGTCGAGCAAATGCTGCGTGAAGAAGGCGGTCTGCACAGCGCCGGCTTGCGCGATACCGGAATACTCGCGCGCATCGCAGCATCTGGGCAGCTGGCGCAGGCCACGCGTGCCTGGCAGGCAAGCACGTTGAACGCCAGATCCTCAGACCCCAGCAACCCCTACTGTGTCGAGAAAGCCTCCAATGGCCGCCACTACTACCTGCGCACTGCCATGACCCAGCACGCGGGCGTGGCATACCGGGTGACCGTGGCGCAAGACATGGAACAAACCTATGTCATCGAGCGCAAGCTCATTCTGATGACCTGGGTGGGCTTGCCGTTTGCACTGTTGATCAGTCTCGTTGGCGGATACATCCTCGCCGGGCGGGCGATTGCTCCGGTTGGCAAGATGGCGCGCATGGCGGGTGAAATATCGGCTGACAACCTGTCGCAACGTTTGCCCGCCGATGGCCCTGACGACGAGTTCAATCGCTTGGCCACGGCCTTCAACGACACGTTGGAACGTCTGGAGGATGCGTTTGCGCGCTTGCGCCGCTTTACCGCGGATGCTTCGCATGAACTGCGCACGCCGCTGACGGTGATTCGTAGTGTTGGCGAGAACGCGCTGCAGCACCCGCAAGATGCCGCGCGACAGGCCGACGCCATGAGCAGCATCCTGGAAGAAACAGACCGCCTGGTTCGCCTGCTCGACGGGCTGTTGATGCTCACGCGTGCTGAAGCCGGAGCATTGCCGTTGCAGCGCAACTTATGCGATCTCACCGCGTTGACCGCCGGTGTAGCCGATCATCTGCAGGTGCTGGCCGAAGAGAAGCAACAAACGCTCGTGTGCTCAAGCACAAAGCGGGTCGAAGCGATGGTGGATCCGGCGACGCTTCAGCAGGCGCTGTTCAACCTGATCAGCAACGCGATCCGCTACACCCAGCATGGGGGCCGCATTGAGGCGAGTGTTGATGCCATGCCGGACTGCGCGGTGATTGAGATCCGTGACAACGGCCCGGGCATTTCCGTTGAGCATCACCACCGCGTTTTCGAGCGTTTTTATCGTGTCGACGCAGACCGCTCGCGAGAGACCGGCGGTGCAGGCCTTGGGTTGGCCATAGCAAAGTGGGCGGTCGAGCTCAACAACGGCGTCATCGAACTGGAATCAGGGGATGGTCAAGGAAGCTTGTTCCGCGTGCGGCTTGGATGCGCACGGTGCAGCTCGCGCTGAGACTGACCTGTTCGCGGCGCTGTAGCCGCACTGCAGGCTGTCTGTTCATGGCCGAACGTGGCTGTTGAGAATCACAAATTCTGCTAGCCATCGTCACGACACCCGCTAGCGTCGCTGTTAGGCCGGAGGCTCTGCGTGTACATGCCATTTCCGGTTGAAGAGGCGTTCTATGGCCGCCAATCAGACCCGGGAACTTCGTCGCAGTATATCCGGCGAGGGATACTCGCCTCGGTGCTCCTGCATCAGGCGTACGGCGCGCTCGCGCCCCTCGGGTGAGAACTTGTTCGTGTTGTTCATGGCTCCATTCTCTCAAGAGTGGGAGCCTCCTCGAATCCCGGGGCGATTCATCCTCTGCTGTAGCGGTGTCGAACGGGGCGACGCGTAAGCGTGGCCTGATGGCCATCTTGCTTTAGCATTCGAACTTCTGACGCGAGGATCGACGGCATGCCGCAGGAGCCGCTTTACGTTACGAACCGGGTTGTTGTCACCATCCTGCCGAAGGCGCCATTCGTTGCATGGATCAATGCGGCCGATCCTACCCCAGCCAATGCCACCATCACATTCGAGGATGCGCGCGAGGAGCCGTCCGCCTTCCTGATTCCCACGGATGGCACCGATGAACCAGGTAAGCGCTGGATTCAGCGGAACTGGAGGGGGGGTTTTGAGCAGTTGCTGGAGGACTGGTATGTCGACCCAGATCTATGGCCACACAACCGAACGCTCAAGATGTTCCGGGAGTGGTGCGAGGTTTTCATTCACACCATCGTGCTCGACTACGCCGATACGCCGCTCGAGTACGAGGACTGATCCAGATGCCACGGTACCCGCAATCGCCGTTGGCGCCCGCCACGACGTTGATGCGCTCCGCAGACCTGGCGGTTGACGGTGATTTGCCCTTGCCGGACCGAGTTGCTCAAGATGTTGCCCGTTGCATCGAAGTTTGGCGTACCGGTAGTCAGCGTGACGCGAGGCGCCTGGATGAACGAGCAGCGCACACGTGATACCTGCCGGGTTCGCGACGATGACCCATCTGAAGCTCAAGGGAGACCTAGGTGCGGCATGACCATATCGCGGCCGGCGGCCTTGGCCTCATACAGTCGTTGGTCTGCCTGGTGAACCAACTGCTCCTCGGCTGTGCCGACGGTCGCATCTTCACCAAAGGCAGAAACGCCAATGCTCACGGTCAAGTGTCCGCTGGGGGTACCAATGTGAAGTTGGTTGGCTGCTATGACCGCTTGGCGAATCTTCTCCGCCACGCGGACACCTCCGGCAAGGTCCGTGTTGGGTAGTAACACGCAGAACTCCTCCCCACCGTAGCGCCCAATGAAATCCCCTGGCCTACGGACGCTTTCGATAATGCACCGAGCAACGACAGTGAGAGCGTTGTCTCCGGCAATGTGGCCGTAGTGGTCGTTGAAGGCCTTGAAGTTGTCGACATCCACCATCAACACAGCGAGCCCTTGGTTGTTTCGCTTCGCACGCCTCAACTCCACGTCCAGGGCGGCATCCAGCGCCCGACGTGTGCCGAGGCTCGTCAGGCTATCGGTGTCTGCAAGCAGCTGGAGTTGCTGTTCCATCTCACGTCGACGATGGAACTGCTTTGCGAGCGCAATAGTCATCAAGACGAAAAGAACGGCTAGCCCGGCCATGACGCCACCAATGGCCCAGGACCGCTCTTTCCACTCGGCATAGATGTCGCCTGTCGCGAGTCCCACCACGACTATCAACTGATATTTTCCGATGTGCTTGAAGCTGTAAAGGCGCTCCGTACCATCCAGTGCGGCGGTGCCGAGATAGCTACCTCCATCGGCCTGAAGGAGCGGCTTGAAGGACGCAGCGCTCGCAATACTTCGGCCGACTTCTTCGCTGTGATAGGGCCGCCGTATGAGAACCGTTCCGTCCGTTCGCAGCAGCGTAATGGAATCGCGCGGACCCAGAGCGAGACTATCGAATAAGCGACGGAAGTAGTTCAGCCGGAGCGTCCCCACGACAATGCCAGCAAATTGACCTTGTGCGTCATCCAGCCGTTGGCTGAGTCCAATGGACAGGTCTGCGCCGGCGGCGCGGGGTGAGAATGGCTTACTGATGTACACGCCCATGTAGGGCGCAGACTGCTGATGAATTTGGAAATAATCGCGGTCAGCGAGATTGACCTTTCTGGGCGGCACCGACCGGGAGTCGATAACGACGTCACCGGTCACATTGGTCACCAACAACGAACCCATATCCTTTGCGTTGCTCGACCTGTCGAAGAGAATTTGCTGTTGGACTTTGGGTGGTAGCCGGAGTGTGTCAGGGTCCTTCACACCATCGACGACGGCCTCCATCGAGAGTTCGTACATCTCGAGATTGCGTTCGATGTCCTTCTGCAGAATGACAGATAGATTGTCAGCGGCGTCGCGTGCGCGGGCCAGGGCGTCTATTCGCATTTCGTACAGCGCAAACGCTACGACGCCAGCAACGGTTAACGCAGCCGCAACTCCAGCGATGATGAATAGAACCGGACGCGCGAGAAAAGCGCTCGCGAGCTTGGTCAAGGTCATAGGCAACCCCGCGTTTTTCTGCTTTTACTGTCGTGCACCGTATGCTCTGCTCCGGGAATTCGATATCGTGCCCTTTTGTGGATTCTAGCGCTTTACTTCAAACCATCTTGAGCCGAGGCACCGCATCCCGACCATTTTCATCGCCCAATGCTGGGTCACCCCTTATCGGTTGCCTCGCTTGTTACTTGGTTCAAACAGTGTTCCAAACGCTGGGCGGTGAGATGGTGCCAACATTGGAATCCTGTTAAATAAGCCTCCAAGGTTCGGCAATTCCACTATCCTTATCTTCTTGCACCCAACCTAGAGGAAACCATGGCGACATACAAAGAGCTGCTCGCACAAAAGGAAAAATTGGAGCAACAACTCGCCGCTGCGCATGCTGCGGAACTCGAGACGGTCATCGCCCAGACGCGTCAAATCGTCGTCGAGTACGGCCTGACGGCAGAAGACCTTGGGCTTGCAACCAAGGCGAAGAAGCGCAAAGGAGGTACGGTTGCTCCCAAATATCAGGACCCGAAATCTGGGGCGACATGGACAGGTCGTGGGCGCGCACCAGCCTGGATTGCGGGCAAGAATTTCGAGCGGTTTCTAATTAAGAGTCGCTAACAAAACCAAGTCATCGCGCCATGCAGTTTTGGCGTTGTAGGGGACATGGCAGGAAAGAAGATCAGCATTGAATTGTGGAAGGCGCTGCAACCGCTGCTGCCGGTTGTGGAGCCTTCGACCAAAGGCGGTCGTCCACGCGTGGATGATTGGGCGGTGTTGATTTGCACGGAATCCTATTTGTCTTGCACACCGGTATCCCGTGGGAAGACCTACCCAAGCGGTATGACGTGCTGGCGCCGTTTGCGTGACTGGCAGGCTGACGGCGTTTGGGAATGGCTGTATTTGGCTCTACTCAAGCGCCTACGCGAGCACGACCAGATCGACTGGAGCCGAGCCAGCATTGACGGTGCAACGTTGGCCAGCCCCGGGGGGGGGCGAACAGACCGGACCGAACCCAACGGACCGGGACAAACTCGGCAGCAAGCGCCATCTCGTCGTAGACCGGCGCGGCGTCCCGTTGACGCTGATGGTCGCCGGTGCAAATCGTCACGACTCGATCGTGTTCGAGGCGCTCGTTGACGCCATCCCGAGCGTGCCCGGACTCGATGGTCGCCCGCGATGCCGTCACGACAAGCTCCACGCGGACGTCAAATAGGAAAAACAACGGATTCGCCGGCAGAAGGAAAATCTTGCCATTCGATCGATCTCTATTGCGTCGCGCACGATCGCGCTCACACGCTTGTCGTGCCCGACGCTGCCGGGCACGGGACTGAAAGGATACAAAGGCGCTCACTCGCTCACAGCAGTTGCTGCACTTGAGCACCTGCCACGCGGCCTTGTTCCATCAAGTCTGCGACCTCTGCGGTGG
Source organism: Ralstonia sp. SA306 (assembly GCF_054792405.1). Lineage (NCBI taxonomy): Bacteria > Pseudomonadati > Pseudomonadota > Betaproteobacteria > Burkholderiales > Burkholderiaceae > Ralstonia > Ralstonia sp. SA306. The sequence goes on along the minus strand of NZ_CP096453.1, from coordinate 120,283 downwards.
TGGTCGCCCCAGATGCCCGCAGACGCAAGACAAGATCGGCATCGAGTTGCTGCTCATGGGCTTTCAGCCAATCCTCCAGCAACTGCACCCGGTGGCTCTCTGTCACCGCATAAGTGATCATCCAAGGACCTTCAGCATCGGTTCCCGCCGGCGCCAGATCGTCGAGTAGCTCTTGGTTGATCTGCCGGTCGTTCTTGTCAGCAGGCCAGTCCGTGGTGACAAGACTCTCCAGGAACGCTGCTTCGATCGCCTGACTCGGCTGCAGTAGATACGTGTCGTAGCTGTAGGCGTAATAGCTGCCCACGGCGCTTCGGTTGCCTGGCACGGACACCGATGTCGACAAGGTGCGAGTGTTCTGGTCGGAAGATGTCCATGTCCCGCTCAGCTTGAGTTGCATGCCGCCTCCGATTTCGCCTTTCTCCCCCAGAAAGTTTGCCTTGACCGAGAGCATCAGTTTCAAGTCTATGGCAAAGCCTCTCGAAAACTGATCTAGCTCTACCCGCTGGAAGATGGCCTGGCCGGTGCTCGTGAGGCCCCATGAGCTGCTGAGTTTTCTCCTCTCGTCGGCCAACACCATGGCTTGGCTTTGAAGGCGCTGCATTCTTGATGCGTCCAGCATATAGCTCACCAGTTCGCCCGGCACCGGGGAGCGTTGCGGGTTGATGACATAGGGGCGTACCCGCAGCGCGGGCGTGTGTGGGATCACCATTCGCATCTGAGGCGCATCCTCAATCGCCTTTCCCGCCGCATCGAGAAACTGGAACTCGTACCCCGTAAACGAGAGTCCCAGAACGACCGCAGTTCCTAGCGGCTGCACCCCTGTATGCCCGTCTTTTTGCTCCTGCTTGAGGCTGTTCTTGAACGCGTCCGTCAGCGTCGTCGTAACGGTGTGTTTCGAGCCCGATGTGTGAGCCACATTAAGGGTGAAAGAGCTGCTGCCCGTAAAGATCCAGCCCACCTCGCCCTTCGCCTCAAAGATTCCGGCTTCGGAAGCACTGATCTCCACCGTGCTCGTATGCGAAGTCTGGTCGGATAGAGTCGTCTCCGCGGAGGCCGACGACTTGTCCATCCCAGCAGCCAGGTTGAGGTTTTCCATCGGCACCGGGGGTGGTCCCTCGATGAGGCCAACGAGCACCTGTTTGGCGCCCTCCACAGTGCCCAGCGTATGCCGCTTTGCTTTGCCCACACGCTGGACGTCCAACTGCAATTGGGTCACCACGGCCGGATCTTCGCCAAGCCCGACCGGCCATAGCGTCCAGCGATGCACGTCGACCTCGGTAACGGCGTTGTCACCGATTCCGGAAACCACCGGTTCGCCGCCAGGAACGTAGACTACCGCGGGGAGCGCTTGCTGCAGCGAGCGTGCTTCCTCCGCACGCAGGATATCGGTCCGCTGCCACCCGTGGTTGAGCGACAAGCGTCGGAGCGCGATATCGTGATCAGTAGGTATCGCCGATGCCGACATCATCTGCATCGCACCGTCAGCACCCCACAGCAAGGTAGGCTCCATGACATACCGGTCCTGGGTTGCATGCGTCTCCCAGGCACTATCACGGAGCTGCCATCCGTGACTGCCGTGGATCAGGTTGGCGTCAAGCTCCGCCCAGCCCGCCGCGTCTTGCGTTAGCTTGCAGGCGATGACCAGCTTGAATCGCAGTTCCCCTGGCTTATCGCTAGTGCATATGCCGTGGACGCGCCCGAAGGCGCCAGAGGGAAGCGCTGGCGGGTGGAGGAAGGTAAGCGGGACACGAGAATCGAATTGTTCCCAGTCCATGTGGATGATCTCGACCCGCGGCACCGGGGAACTGTGTGTCACGAACGCGCACAGCCCCGCGCGGCTGCCTGCCAATTCGACACCGAGCACGCCTTCCGGCGAGAGCGTGCGGATCGTTTTCGGAATGTGGTCGTCCGCAAAACATCCGACCTCGAAACCTGCTGATGTCCGAGCAACATAGCATCGCAAGAGCGCCGGCTTGCCCTTGTCCCCGGGTCGCGTGACCGGGCAGAACGCGATAGGGGTACCTTTGATGTTGACCGTCGCTTGCGGTACAGGCACCGGCGCGATCATGAAGCCCGGTTGCACTCCGCCTTCGATCACTTCGTTCCGGTCACCTAACGCCCACCAGTACACCCGATCCTCGTGGAGCATGGCGGACAGTCTCCTGATGCGGCCAACGAGGTTTTGCAGTACATACATATGTATTCTCCGTTGTCAGGCAATGCCTGAGTGGCTGGGCAGCAATTTCGGACTGACAGGACGAAACTGTCGACGGGCTCACGCGTCGACCACCCGATTGCGTCCGTCGTGTTTCGCTCGATAGAGCCGCTCGTCGGCAACGCGCAGGATGGTGTCGATGTCTTTAGCGTCCTTGCCTAATTCCGAGACGCCAATACTCACCGTGACGGGAATCGCTTGGCCACCACCGCCATCGAACGGCGAGCTGGCCACCGCATTGCGAATGCGTTCGGCGATGGTATGGGCCAGCTCAATGGCGACCTCCGGCAACAACACCATGAATCTTCGCCACCGACGCGCGCCACCCCGTCATAGGGCCGGATGGCGTCCAGGCATGTCTCGGTGAACCGCTGCAGGACGCGGTCCCCCGCTTGATGCCCGTGTGTGTCGTTGATGACATTGAAGTGATCGAGGTCCAGCGCCAACACCGAGAAGGGTGTGCCGTAGCGCTTCGCTCGCGCAATCTCCGCCTCGATGCGGTCGAGTAGTTCGCGACGCCGGTTAGCGGGTCCGTGGCGGCGAGGTGTTCCAGCTCGCGATGGGCCGATTGCAGTTGGCGCAGCGCTTCTTCGGTGCGGGACTTCGCTTCCGCCAGGCGGGCCATCAGTTCTTCCTGGCTGTAGATGGTCGAAAACAAGTGCGTTGTCTGGAACGCCCGGACCGCGCCGTAGCTGAGCAGGAAGAACCCCATTGCGAAGATGGCGTGCGCGAGCCACCACAGGTGGTTCCACGGCTTTGCAATGAGACACGCCAGCGATGACAACGCAAACGAGCTCCCCGAGATCCCGCAGATCGTCATCAGCGGCGAACGGATGCGGTGTGCGATCAGCGCGATGATATTGATGGTGGAGAAGATGAGGGCGCCCCCTTCCATCGAGGCACGGCCCCACACGCTGCTGGCAAACGGCGTGTGTGCCACGATGCCGACGGCAAGGTCGATGGTGATGAAGAGCGCCACCCATGCCGTCCACATTGGGGGATTGTTTCGATAGCTTGGATCGTCCGCGCTTCGGTCGTAGGAGAGTTGCGCGACGAACAGGAGGATGGCCATGGCCAGGCGCGAGGCCGGCTCGTACAGTAGGAACAGCCAGATGTTGTGATGCGCCATGCTGGTGAAGGCGCCGCGCCAGGCGTAGGTCGCAGAGAAGCCGAGGAAGCCGAGCGTCAGCCATCGCAGCAACGGTTCCCCGGACGACTGGTAACAGCGCCAGCACACGTAGGTTACGAATGCCCCTTCCAGCGTCGCGGCCGCAATGGCCACCTCATGGAAGCCGTGATTCTCGAAGAGGAGCTTGGGGTCTTGGAAGTAGTACAGGTACGCGATAAGGGCTGCGGGGATCAGCGCAAATCCGGCGAGCAGCAACTGCGCGTAGAGCGAGGTGACACGCTCGATTCCGAACGAGGGCTGGCGGACAAGGGCGTCAGTGCTCATTCTTGCTCCTTGTGTGCTTGGGCAAGAATCAGTATAGACAGGAGTTTTTGAAGGGCCAGCGCACGGCAGCTTGTTGCAATGGGCGGTGCTGGCCGGCCAAAACCTTGGGTTCGCACCGGCGATTTTTTGTAGGAGCCGTGGAGGCGATAGCGCGATACCCGCAACCACGGCGCGCCTTCGCCCGAGTGAGGTGCTCGATACTAGACATCCGAGCGTTCACTTTCTACCTTTAGGAAGTCGTCTTGCCGTAAGAGCAGGACCGCGGGGGGGAGACCTATCCTTGGGGGATCCTGTTAACTCGATCATTGTGAAGGCCAAGCATGGTGCCGTGGAGGTTCGCACCACGCGCCGATCGGACAATCGTTGGGAGGGCGCGTACCGCGTTCTCGTGGATGGCGGTTCGGCGACCGAGTGGCAATGCGCTGGCGTGCCGGAAGGATTCGTGACCGAAGGGATGGCGCTGAGCGCAGCCATCCTGCTGGGCCGGATGTCGGCCGACGCGGCTGCCGGCCAAACGGCGCACGCCTAACCAATTCGCTTTCCGCGCGTAAGTGCACCCGCGCCGGCACGTCGCCGGCTCCATCGTGACTATGAGGCCCCGATGCGTCTGTTGCTTGCCTTGATTTTGCCGTGGCTGCAGTTCTTCACCATTGGCCGCCCGTTGGCCGGCATCGTGTGCCTGCTGTTGCAGCTCACGCTGATCGGCTGGATTCCAGCGGCGATCTGGTCGGTGTATGCCTTGAGCCAGTACAAGACAGACCAGAAGATCCAGCGCGCGTTGGCCGCACGGCGCTAAAGCTGACCACACCGAACATCGGAGTATCGATGTCCATCCGTACCGTATTGAAGGCCGCGATTCCCCTTGGGGCCGCGATGGTCGGACTCTTGACCGTCGCAGAGCGTCTGTACCTGGTCAACGGCGCGCAGTACCCGCGGTTCCTGGCAAGGGATGTGGGGGCCGGTCGGTTTCGAAGATCTGGATGCACTGCGTGCTGCCTCGTGCCGTGGCGAGCCGGTGGAGGTCTACCCGAAGGCCGGCTATTGGGTCCTGCGTTGCGGTGTGGCGTATTCGAGGGACACACCTTCATCAGCCACGCCGACCCGTTTGCTCAGTCCACTCGACGAGGTGCATAGCTATGACCTCACACCCGAAACTCCGCATGGTGCCGCTTGCGCTGGTCTGCGTCGTCATCGTTGCGATGATTGCCTGGCTGATCTATCTGCAGCGTCAGGACGAGCGTGCTGCGGCCAACCTGCATGCGCTTGAGCAGCATTTGGCGGATCGCGCAAAGTTGATCCATGCGACGCCCAGGGAAGCCGAGTTGCGCGACGTCTGCGAATCCCACTCGTAGTAAGGCCCACCCGCCAGGGTCGCCACAAGTATTGACACTGTACATCCATACAGTAGTATACCTCCAGCGCTAGCCGCACCGGCCGCAGTTGGATTGCGCCGCACGCTCGGCCAGCCCACGGTCGACAAGGAGGCGGCGATGGATCACTGGACGCAGGTTTCGCCCTACGGTTGGGAACACCCGAGCGGGTGGGCTATTGCCCTGCTGTATGTGCTGGGCCAGCCCGGCTACATGCTGTCGCGCGACGCCACCATCCATGGTCCGTTTGAGTCGCTTTGGGATGCCAAGGCCCGCCACGCAATCCTGGCCCCTGCTTTTTCCGCTATCGAGGTCGAGGCTCTGGAGCTGGCCGAAGCCGAGTTGTGCGATTGAACGGCGGGGTGGGTGGGGGTGCGGTACCCCGAAGTTTTCGGGGGCTGAGGTGATGGGCTGCGGCACCCCTCAGCCGCTGCCCGACCGTTGCTGTGTCCGCTAAATTTTCCGTTTCGTCAGGGTGCGGCGTGGTTGTGTAGCGGTGCCTGCCATGAAGAATCCGGAACGGAAGAACTATCCCGCGCTCACCCAAGCGGAAATTCGCGCCCTCTACCAGGAGAGCCCGACGCGCCCCATGCGTCGCCTGGTGTGGGAGATCTACTGTTTGCACACCGTCATCAAGACTGCCGGCGCGGTTGTGCGCGCGCCCCGGATGCAGGATCAACTGATCCCCGGCGGGTTCGACTATGTGCTGGGCGAGCTGGCGGAAGTGTTGCGCGACGAGCGCTACGTGCACGAGAACCTGCCGTCGCTGCATCACATCAAGGAGAAGCGGCGGCATCGCAACAGCACGAAGAAGCGTAATAAAAAAGTCTACCGCTAGTGCTCTATGATGGCGGGCATCGCATGATCGCGAGCTGCGCATGTGCAATAACTACGAGCCGTCGGAGCTGGACCGAATCAACGAACTATTTCGTACGGCCGCAGAGCACTTTGACTACCGTGCCGAGTCGTACCCCGACTACGCGGCGCCGATCGTGCGCATCAACGAGCATGGTGTGCGCGACTGCGTCGTCGCCAACTTCGGTTTTGTGCCCAAACGCAGGCTGCCGCCAGGTGTCAGCATTGACACGACCAATGCGCGGTCCGAGACCGTCGGCGAAAAACCGACCTTTGCGAAGTACTGGAAGGCTGGCCAACTCTGCTTGGCCCCAGCTCGCGCGATATTCGAGGCCAACTACGAGGCCGATCCGAAGAAGAGCACGCGCTACAAGATCTGGCTAAAGGACGCCCCCCGACTTTGCCATCGCAGGGCTGTGGCGCGCTTGGGAGGCGCGTGCTGATGGCCTCCCGCCTGGTTACATCTTTACGATGCTCACAGTCAATGCCGACGCACACCCGCTGATGCGGCGCATGCATGCGCCGAACAAGGAGGAGCGGAGCATCGTCATCGTCCCGCGAGATCGCTGGGATGACTGGCTGGAGTGTCGTGCCCCCGAAGTTGCCCGCACCTTCCTGAGCCTCTATCCGGCCGAGCTGATGGACACTGCGCCGGCGCCGCGGCCGCCTCGGGCTGCAAAGGCGCCATCGAGTGACCTCCTGATCTAACGCTTGTACAACGTCGTCACTTCGCGGTGGTGGTGTGGAAGCCCTTTGGTGTCAGGTCGATCATCAGGTCGCTGAAGATCTCGATCACCTTCTCATCGACCTGCACGTGCACGATCGGGAAAACGACCTGGCCATCCTGGATCGCCTCGCGGTCAGCTGCCGCCGGATCGCAACTGCCGGACGCATCGAACAGGGTGACAGTCAGGTAAGGGGCCTTCAGCCCTTTGGGCGCCGCCGTGGCACGCAAGTACAGCTGGACGTTCGCCACGAAGTGCCCGGGCGGCAGGATGCCGTTGGCCTGCAGGTGGGCCGCCAGCGTATCCGCCGTGCGATTGTTCTGCGCGAATGCGACGCCGCTCCAATCGTCGTCGGAAGTGCTCATCGTGGTCTCCGGCCTTTGCAGCGCTTGTGGCCACGAACGCGTGACTGCCGATACGAGGCAGGGGCATCCAGCGCGGCCGTTCTCTGTTGCACCGTTTTGTTCCATCTTACGCCTGCGTGTGCGGCTTCTGCAGGCGCTGGAGAGGGCATTGCGACCGACTCTCGAAAGGCGAACCGTAGTCCATCAAGCAGTGGATGGCCTGATGGACAACCCGATGGACAGGCTGCGCCTGCCCACAGGTTGCTCACAAGGCTACCTTCCGCAAAATCAGTTGCGCAGCAGCACGCACGCCATTTCGCCGGTAGTCGCCCTCGTCGTTGTTCAGTTGCGCTCAGCGATCGAATTCATATGTAACCCTGAAGCGAGGGTTGGCAGGACGATGTGGCTTCGTTTTGCGCTCGGATACAACTTTTTCCATACTGTCTCGTAATGCGACCACAACTAGACAGATTCCGGGATGCCAACGCCGCCAGCCGTAGAAGGACATCAAATCCGCCGTGCGCTGAATGCCGTCGCACTGACTACCTGCAGGTATCGAAAGGGGATGTCGACTGACATCCAATCTGCGTCCTGAGGAGCGAGAAGCCATGGATAACGCGTTCAAAGGGCACGATAGGAATGTGTTTTGAAACGTTTTCTGGGCGCTCTTGGGTCGAATATTCTTTGGGCACGTTGATGCCGGCCACGAACAGTTATTTAAATAAATCAGCGCTTCCTTAGCGCTACGGCTTCATATTGAAAGGAGCAGACACATGTCGGTCCAGGTTGCTACGGAAACCAGGTTCATGGAGCATTTCTCAGTTGGAACCGGTGTCAACCCGGGGTGGGAAATTTTGTCCGCAACCAACCGAAATGGGGATGTTGAAGTATTTACTATTGGTAGGGATGGGCTGGTCCATAACTACTTTCCAGATCCAACAAGTAATACCGGGTACTCGACCACTTCGCTCGGTTCGGCCCAGGCCATCGGCGTAATCACGAACAGCGACGGAAACATCACGGTATTTCTGTCCTTCAATCTCGAACTTCACATGGTGGTGCAACAACCCGGCGCGGCTCAGCGCTGGTCCAGTCCTCAACCGCTCAACTACCCGCGACCGCCCGACGGAGGGAGTATTTCTGAAATCTATCCGACACTCGTCGAGTCAGCGATATACATCGCGCTACGGATTCCGATGGACGGCGGTGTCTCTAGGCTGGTGATTGGATGCCTAGATGGCAATGCGGAGCCGACTTTTAACTTGGCGCGCGATAAATATCCCGTAACGAATTACGTGTGGTTTGGTGCAACGCGTAAGACACTGCGATTGGCACTCGTCCATACCTCGATTACTACGCTGACACCGGATACCCTGACCGAAGTACAGCTTCCATTCAAATCAAACTTTACTGTGCAGTCGGCAGTTGCGGTCGCCGATGACCTCTATTCGGTCCTCGATGATGGAAATGTGTATCGATTGGATCTTATCAATGATGTATATAGTTGGACCCCATTAACCGAGGAACAGAGCCTTTATCGAATTTATGGAGTCGTGACGAATGCGAGCACCACCCATCTGTTGCTGATCTCAGCGAACGCCGACCTCTGGCACATGGCCAAAGATCCGAGTCTACAGTCCGAGTTTTCTGCACCGCTTCCAATCGGGGCGAACGCGTACACGTTAAGCGTTTCGCTAAATGGCGACGGGCAAATCGATATGTTTGCCGGCATGCCGGGCTCGGTGACTCGTATCTTCTTTCAGCAGGAGAGCGGCGATTGGCAAATTACACCGCTGAACGTACCTCTTGAATCCGGTGTCGAGACCTACAGCTCTTACGGCTCTGACGTAAGCTTCCAGGACGAACTCGGTACGCCACTGGCGCTGACCGGTGTCACGATTTGGACCGCAGAGCCTACTGTCCTTCAGATCGGCGGAGCTGTCTACTCGGTTGGCCCCGATCGAAAGGCGCGAGTCACAACGAACGCCCTCGGTGTATTGAACGTGCAGCAGCCAACGACCGGTCTATCCGTACCACCGCTTCTGATGCACCTGCCAGATCGGATGGCGCCCGACGAAGTCGTCACGAATGCACAGGACGCCATCGTGCAGCAGTCTTTGGCGGTGCTCACGGGCCAGGAATTGCTGAATGCGACCACAGCTGGCGGCGCCAAGGTGCTTCAAAGCCAATATCGCACCGAGAAGTCGGCCGATGCCATAGCCCAGGCCGTCACCGTATCGATGCAACTCGTTTCGCATGTGGCAGCTTGCGCGCCGGCAGCCTCAGTGACCATCCCACGAGCACGCCCCGGGCTAGGAACAGCGTTGTCGACTGACTTGCCGGCACTGCGCAAGCTGACCTGGACATCGGCTGACGCTGTTCCATCCTGGCGATTCCATGTAGGGGATGACGGCCAGGCATCATTTGAGCTGCTGACCGCAGAACAGGCTGCCACCGAAATGACAGCTTTACGGCGAACGATTCACGGCGACGACGGATTCTGGGACTTCATCGGTGATCTCGGTGACCTGATCGCTGGTGCCGCACAAGGGTTGCTCGACATCGTCCAAACTGTGGTCAACACGGTGTCCGACGGAGTGCATGTTGCGATCAGTTTCGTCGTCGATGGGGTACAGCACCTTTTTGAAACCGTTGTTAAAACCGTCGAGCAGGCTTTCGATCTGGTCGAATCCGTCTTCAGCCAGGTCAAGGTATCGTTCAACACTCTGTTCCAGTGGCTTGGCTACATTCTCGATCGAGGGGATATCTCACGCACGGCGCGCGCAGTGGGGTATCTGGCCAACCAGTTCCTCGATTTCATGGGAGGCGCGGCCGCCGGCTTGCAGAGGAAGTGCGATGACACACTTCAGGCGCTGGTAGGGCAGATGGAAACAGCGCTGGACACTGCGATCCAGGTAATCGGTCCGAATTCAACCCCCGGCGGCTATGCACGCTCCCACCAACCTGACACGCCTCAAGTATCGTTGGCGCAGTCGAACAATGTCCTGCTGAACCACTTCATCGATCGAGCCAGCTCGCGCCAGGGCGGCAGCCTGGTTCTTTCGGCAGGTCCGGGGAGCCTGTTGGGATGGGACGACATCGTTGCGCAGCTCACGCAAATTGCCACCGACATCAAGGACGATCCTGGTTTTGCCGGGGTCGACCAATTCTTCAGCGCTATGGGGCAATCGGCGGACAATCTCTTCCGTTCGGTCCTCGCAACCCTGCTGACGGCGGTAAAAGCGCTCGCCAAGGCAATACTGTCGGGCGTCCAGGCGGCAATTGATCTAGTGTTCAAGAAGCTCCGGGATCTCCTCATCTGGGCAAAAGAACTACTGAATGCCGAATGGAACATTCCGGTGTTGTCGGCAATATTCTCTCACCTGTTTCCCGGGTTGCCGCTGACGATACTCAACCTCGTCGCGGCGATCGTGGCCATTCCCACAACGGCGCTTTACAAGATCCTTCAGAAGGGTGCGCCCTTTCCGGATGACGGCGCCGTAGCCAATTTCGAGCAGAGCGTCAGCGCGGCGAACATGCTCGCGGCCAGTGGCCTGGGTTCGGAGACCGATAAGGTTGCCGACGGCGCAACGTCAGAGGCGCAGTTGCTGCCGCTTTCGGGTGGCTTGCAGGAGTTCTTGGGTACCGTAGCGATCCCTCTGACGATCGTCAGCGGCGCACTCTGCGCCATCGTAGATATAGTCCCGAAAGTCGATGGATTGGATGAGTTCGAGACGCCCTTCACGTTCTTCGCCGTCCTTGCGGATTCGATTGCGGCAGCCGCCCTCATTCCGTGGTTTTTCGACGGCGTGACGCATTGGGACGTGGTGCCATGGGTTTTATGGGCTATCGGCCTTATTATTGATTGGATATTTATCGGCTTGGAATGGAAATCAGACAAAGTGAGATTGCCGGAATTCGTTGAACCGATAACGCAGAGTATCTATGGAATCCTCCAATTCATAGTGACAGCAATTCATAGCAGAAAGGCGGAGGAATTTTTGTCCGCCGCCCCGCGGATGTACCAAGTCCTCCGAACCGAACTGGTAGCCGAGGGCACAGAGGGCGTATCGCTGTTTGTGTTGGCCGGGATCGATTCCGTGTGCGCGGGTGCTGTTAGCGGAATTCTCTTTTGGGAAACCTGGTTGGATGAGTAAGGCGGAGGACGCGATGCATTCGGTGTCGAACGGCTTTCTCTGTTCGGAGTCGAGCGTGGTGCGCCCGCTTGCCGAATGCGTACGATGTAGGTAACCCGGCGAAATTCAATGCGGCGCGGGATTTCGAGTGCGCGCTGGCGAGTACGCACTGTCGCGACCCTTCGATCGTGTTCCCAGCGCTCGGTACAGCACGAGCGCGAGGGAGAAGATGCTCAATCACATCCAACATTTGCGGCGCGTCACTTCCGTTACGACAAGCTGATGGACATCTGTCTCGACTTCGCGGAGCTGGCCGCGTTTTTTATGAACTGCTTTTTTGGTTTTTCGGTTGGTTTGGTTCATTAAATACTGATTGGAGAGGAAATGTCAGAAAACTGGACCTTGGGCTTTGATTCCATTAACCAGTATCAGGGCGAATGGCGGTGCACAAAGAATCTCTCGGCCGTCAAGTTGACCAACGCCGTCGATGGGTTCGCCAGCGCGGTTGTGGCGCTGGAAGACTGGTGGCCCGCGCTCTCACTGGTCGATTTCTCCAGCGGGTTACCCAACACTTTTTACTTTGATCCACGGCCGCCGGGTAGCTGGTGGGTGGTTCGTGGTACCGAGGCCGTACAGCTCAGCGCTGACGGTGCAACCGTCTTAACCCGTCTCGCCTCCCTCAAGGAAATATTCCCGGGACTGGCGCTATTGCCGCGAGAGGACGTTGACTTTACGTCTGGCTTCGATTCCATGAACCTGTGCAGTGACGGATGGTGGTTCACTAACGGGCCCTGGCTCGCCAAACTTAGCGACGACTTCAGCGGCATCAAGGCCCCGCCAACCGCACTTACCGACCCCGCGCTGTTCCCGATTTTTGTCGACACCGACTGGGCCTCGGGAGTGGATACGCTTTACAGCACGACGGACGGATGGTGGACCACTAAGGGCTCGTTGATTGCTCAGGTCGCACTTAGCCGGACCGGCTGGAATGTGCTGGCGACTCAACTGTCCGACAGGCTAAGAAGCATTGTCTTCGTTCAGCCCGGCAGCTATGTCGTGGATAACACGGCTCCCATTCCAGACGGCACTCCTGAGGTCACGATTGAAATGTGGGGGCCAGGTGGCGATGGGGGACAGAGCGTTGGGGAACCCAACAGTTGCGGCGGTGACGGAGGCGCTGGGGCTTACCTGAAGGAAACATTTCCCTTCACTCCCAACAGCCAATTCAAGCTCCACGTCGGCGGGTCCGGTGATTGCACCTACTACGGGGATTCCGTTGAAGACAGCATACTCGTCGCGGCTGGTGGTGGAGGTGGTGGCGGTGCGGGTGGCTTCGGCTATGGCAACGGTTGGGGGGGCGCCGGTGGTGCTGGAGACGGTTACACCAAAGGCGACCTGCGGGGCGGCGCGGCCGGCAATGCTGGCCAAAGCGGGTACGGCGGCAACGGCAGTGGTGGTGGTGGTGGCAAAGCCGACTCAGGCGGTGCTGGCGGTGCAGGAGGACAGGGTAGCGCTAACGGTAGCAATGGCCAACAAGGGGCGAGCACCGGCTCTGAGCGTGGCGGCGGTGGCGGCATGGCGGGAGCCCATGGTGCTGCTGACAATCCGCCCAGTGACGGACGAGGTGGGGACGGTGGAGCCGGCGGTGGCGGAGACGGCGGGGACGGGGGGGGGGAAGGCTGGGGGTGGTGGAGGCGGTGGTGGAGGTGGTGGTGGTGTAGGTGGGGCGGCTGCCGGTGGCGGCGGCGGCGGTGGCGGCGATGGCGGCGATGGCAGTAACGGCGGGGGAGGAGGCGGTGGCGGCGCTCAGGGCTGGAGCCGGGTACAGCTGACCACCCATTTCGACGGCGGGAATGGAACCGTTCCTGGAGGCAGCCCACCGCCCGGGACGGCGGTCGGTGGCCAAGGCGGCGTCAATGATGATGGCAATAAATACACGCCACCAACCTCTGGCGGGCCAGGTGGTATCAGGCTCAGTTGGCCGACTACGGGGGGCTGATCACATCAGGCACGCCGATCCGTTCGCCGTATCCACTCGTCGGGGAGCCTCGCGTTGAAATCCCACCCAAATTGCGCTTCGAGCCGCTCGTGCTGGTCGGCGTGATCGTCGCCGGGTGTGAGCTATCTGCAGTGTATGTTCATGCGCTTGAACAGCGCCTGGCTTCCCATGCAACACGGATTCAGATGACGCGCGAGCCGGGGCACGTGGTCTATACGTGCCCCGCCAAGAATGGCTTCGTCTATACCGGACCGCCACAAGCGGATCTGCGTGGACTGAGCGAGGATCGCACCTAGCCCAGTTGCTGCGGCACGTGGTGCTCGATGCCCCGCCGTGCGATCAACGTTGCCGCTGCTCCCGTCGACATGCCGGCCACGGTGGTCCACCAGGCTGTGGACAGCCGCTGGCGCGGCCCGTGTGGATAGCCTGATGGACTACCCGATGGACAGGCTGCGCCTGCCCACAGGTTGCCCTGACGCGCTTGCCGAGCTTGATGTAGAGCTCGACCGCTCGAATCCTGTCCTCGTACGAATACATGAACTACCTTCAGGTAGTCCAAGATTTTGTCCGCACCTCCTATGGGTCAGGATTCGGTGCAAATCAACAGGCCGCACGGGTAATTTTTACCGTCACCTGTGCGCAACGTTTGCGCGCAATAAATGTATTGACCCCAATACATTTGGCCGCTGCGCTGGTACATTGGCTTTGAGCGTTTCGCTCTCTCCACAGCCTTCAAGGCGGTCCACCTCTCTCCGGACCGCCTTTATTTTTGCCTTGTGGCCTGCTTGTGCTATTTAGCCGATCAAGCCGCGATTGATAGCCGATTACGCCCGGCACGTTTCGCGTCGTAAAGAGCCGAGTCAGCACGTGCGATGAGTTCGTCGATCCCCTCATCTGGGGCAAGCGTTGCGAGCCCGAGCGAAAGAGTCAGCGCGGAGACTTCCCCGTCTTCATAGGCGTTGACGCGATCGAGAATGCGCTTGGCCAGGTCGACGGTATCCGTCTGCGAGCATTCGTCGAGCACGATCAGGAATTCTTCGCCACCCCAGCGAATGACAGCGTCGCGGCTGCGGACCGATTGCCGAAGCATGTCGGCCACCTCGACCAGTATGCGGTCTCCGGTGGGATGACCGAACTGGTCATTGATCCTCTTGAAGTGGTCGATGTCACACATGATGAGGGTGAGGGGGCGCTGCATCGTCCTGGCGGTCCTGTACTGCTCCGCAAGGAGTTGCTCGCCATGGTGACGATTGTGCAGGCCGGTGAGCTTGTCTTTGGTGGCCGCACGTAACAGTGCCTGTTCCCGCTCTACGCGTTTGGTGATGTCTTTGCTCACACTGACGTAGTGGCCTATACGCCCTTTCTCGTCGAATATCGGCGAGATGCTTTGTTCTGCATGGTAAAGCGAGCCGTCACGGCGCCGATTGATGAAGGTGGCGCGAAAGTCTCGTCCGCTCGCAAGCGAGCGGCGCATAGCCGCATAAAAAGCCTCGTCATGTTTGCCTGACTTGAACATGGCGGGCGTGCTGCCTTGGATTTCGTCGACCGTGTAACCGGTGGACTTGGCGAAGGCAGTATTTGCGAAGATGATCCGCGCTTTTGCATCCGTAAGCATGACCGGGTCGCTTGTTGCATCAAGCGCGCGTGCGAGCAGTCTGTTTGTCTGTTCCGCCTGTTCGTAGTCGGAAATATCCTGTTGCACCGAGACAAAATTGGTGACCAACCCGCTGTCGTCGCGAACTGGCGAAATGCTCCAGCGGACGGTGTAGCTCGATCCGTCCTTTCGATAGTTCGTTGCGGTGCCTTCGAAGAGGCGCGCCTCTTTCAAGCAAATGCGAAGTTCATCAATCAATGCCGGATCGGTGTCAGGACCTTGAAGAATCCTAAGGGAGTGGCCGCGTAGCTCGTCCAGGGAATAGCCCGTCATGGCTGTGAACGCTGGATTGACAAATTGCACCCGGCAACCAACAGAGATGTCGGCATCGGTAATCACGATGGCATTCCATGCCTGCGTGATGGCCGCCTCGAATAGTTTTAGCTGTGGTGTGCTCATAAATTACCGGGCTCGGTTGTCCAATCGAACGAGGTTGATGCGAATCAGCCGTCCGCCAGCCCGGGCATATAGGCCCGAAGCTGGATAACCGGTGTGCCCGCAGCCGGTCCGGCTAAAGTGCGTGTGACAATCAGCGAGTATTTGATATCGGTGGCATTGCTCTGAACGCAGGCTTTGCGAACAGGTAGCCTTGCATGAGCGTGATACCCGCGGCAGCGAGGAAGTCGCGTTCCGGCGCCGTTTCAACGCCTTCGGCAATGACCCGGATCCCGAGGTCGTTGCAGATGCTGAGCACGCCGCAAACAATGCGTTGACGCACCACATCTGAATCGATTCCTCGGATGAGGGCCATATCCAACTTGATCAGGTCCGGCTGGAAATCGGCGAGTAGGGTGAGCCCGGAGTGGCCGGCACCGAAATCATCAATCGCGGTTTGGAAGCCGAACGACTGATACGCCCGAAAGATCTCCAGGAGGTGGGGGCGGTTGATGATGTCTTCGCCCTCGATGGTTTCGAAGATGATCCGATTGATTGGAAAGCCGTACTTTTCGGCCGCTTCAAAGGTTGTACGGATACATGCGGCTGGCTGATACACAGCGTTCGGCATGAAGTTGATGGATAGGAAGGTGTCCATCCCTATCTCAGCCGCCTGCTCAATTGCGGTGGTGCGGCATCGTTGGTCAAACCGGTAACGGTTGGCTTCGTCCACTTGCGTGAGCACCGATGCCGCAGGCTCTCCGTTGGGCCCGCGTACGAGCGCTTCGTGTGCGTAGGCGTCGCCCGTGCGCAGATCAACGATCGGCTGAAATGCGAAGGCCATCTCGATTGAGGTGCCATCATCGGAGTTGCATCCGGAGCAGTGCTTGTTGGATGCCGATGGTCGGCTTGCGCTATGGATCTGAATCATCTTGGCAAAACGAGTAAAGGATTTTGGGCAACCGCTTCACGCTTGGTCGGGGCGTGGGCGTTGAGCACTGCACACTCCTGCCAAGCGGGCTTGTGCGACGTTGACTTCACTCGAAGTGCAGTACAGCGCCACTAGGGGATCGACGCGAGCAAACTGCGCTCACGTGAGGGGGAAGGGGGAATTGGATGATAGATCAATTGCCCATTCCGCGCAGTGCACCTTAGGCAGCGGAGAGGCGAAGACCGCAAAAGGCCTTAGCGCCGCATTTTGACTTGAGGGGGTGTTGGCGCGCAGCTAAATTTGACCCCCGGTGGGTGAATTCTGCTCGCGCGTTAACACAGATGGCACAAACGGCGGTCTGCAATCGCCACCACTCGATCGACCAGCAGTTGTGTCGTTGGCTGCTGCTGAGCCTGGACCGCCTGCCGTCCAACGAGCTGCGCATGACGCAGGAACTGATCGCCAACATGCTGGGTGTGCGCAGATCCGGTGTCACCGAGGCGGCGCTGAAGCTGCAGACCGCCTGATTGATCCGCTATAGCCACGGCAATATCGAAGTGCTGGATCGGCCAGGCCTCGAAGGCCGCGTCTGTGAATGCTACGCCGTGGTCAAGCGGGAGTTTGATCGTCTCCTCCCTGACCTTCAGGCGATCTGACTGCTGCACATCTGGAATCATCGATATCCCACCCCGCCTGGGCTGGTCCGCCGCAAAGTCCGTTTGAACGGTAGCGTACGGACGACACGCGAGAGACATCCCATCCTGCGCCTGTGGGCGAAGCATTGGCCCGCGCACAGGACAGCGAGGCGATGCTGCCTTCTGCACGTCCCGTGCAACTGACCTAGTGGCGTCAAATTGAAGACGAATTTCATGACGCTTTGATTTACTGTAAAGGCAGGACTTCCGCGCGCGGCGCGAGCAGGGCCTTACCGCGCACTTCAATCCTGGGCACGACAGCCTGAAATTGAGGGCGGCCCTTTTGATCGTTCGCCGGCCCAGGCTCCGGCGCGGTCACTCCAGCCTCCAGTATTGCTACATACAAGACGCGGGGGTACCGATGAAGATTGCGCAGATTGCACCACTTGCGGAGCGTTGCCCGCCCAGCCTGTATGGCGGCACGGAGCGCATCGTCTCCTACCTGACCGAAGAACTGGTGCGGCAGGGCCACGAAGTCACGTTGTTCGCAAGCGGGGATTCGGCCACACTTGCTGAACTGGTACCGTGCTGCGACGTGGCGCTACGTCTTGATACGCACGTGCGCGATCCGTTGCCGTATTACGTGATGATGCTGGACAGAGTCATGGCGCGTGCCAGCAGCTTTGATGTGCTGCATTTTCATATCGACATGATGCAGTACCCGCTGCTGCGGTGCATGCCGGTGCGGGCCGTGACCACCTTGCATGGCCGCCTGGACCTGCCGGATCTGCTGCCGTTCTACGCGCGCTTCCCGCATTTCCCGCTAGTTTCGGTTTCCACCGCCCAGCGCGCGCCTATGCCCCCGGTGAACTGGGCCGGCACCGTGCACCATGGCCTGCCGACGAACCTACTGACCTGCTGTGCAAATCCACGCGGCGACTACCTGGCGTTTCTCGGCCGGATTTCGCCGGAGAAGCGCCCCGACCATGCCATCGCGATTGCGGCACGCGCCGGGCTACCGCTGAAGATCGCCGCCAAGATTGACGAGGTCGACCGCGCCTACTGGGAGAGCACCATCCGCCCACTTGTGGCGGCGCACCCGAATGTCGAATACCTCGGCGAGATCGACGAGCATGAAAAATCCGCCTTCCTCGGCAATGCGCTCGCGCTGCTATTCCCCATCGACTGGCCAGAACCGTTCGGGCTGGTGATGATCGAGGCGATGGCGTGTGGCACTCCTGTGGTCGCGTTTGCATGCGGCTCGGTGCCTGAAGTGATTGAGGCCGGCGTCAATGGATATATCGTGCGCAACGTCGATGAAGCGGTGGCGGCCGTGCATAGCGTGAGCACCCTCCCGCGCGCTGCCGTGCGTGCAGCCTTCGAGGCGCGCTTTACCGTCGATCGGATGACGCGCGAATACGTGCGGATCTACCGAAGCCTGACCGAACCTGGCGCCGCAGACGCGCCGGAACGCGATTCCGGCGAACTGGTGCTCGCGTGAGTAGAGGGACTTTATCCATGCATTTCGAGCCGTCGAACGAACTGCCGGGCAGCGCAACACCGGCCGCCGCGGCAGCCCATGTTGCGCAGTTCTATATCCCGGCAGCGGCCTCGCTGCAGGAGCGCCGGCCTCGCACGCTCAAACACGGAGACACCTTCGCGCTGTTCGACCATAACGGCGATGCCCTCGGTGTGCTAGGCAGTCCGGAAGGGCTGTTTCATTTCGATACCAGGCACCTCTCCTATCTACGCCTGACCATCGATGGGGCGCTGCCTATGCTGCTGTCCTCCACATTGCGCGACGACAACGCCTCGTTGACCTGCGACCTGACCAATCCTGACCTGTTCGACGAGAACGGTCGCCTGTGGCTGGAGCACGATCTGATCCACCTGCGCAGGTCGCGCTTCCTTTGGAACGGCGCCTGCTATGAGCGGCTGAGCGTGCGCAACTATGACGACGTGTCACGAAGCGTGCGCGTGGATATTGCCTTCGATGCCGACTTTGCCGACCTTTTCGAAGTGCGTGGTACGCGGCGGCTGCGGCGCGGCACGGTGCATACGCCGGATGTCGCGGGTGCGACGGTCACACTGAGCTATGCCGGTCTGGACGAGGTGCGGCGCGAGACCCGGCTCGCCTTTGATCCGGCGCCGGCCGAGCTGGGCGGTGGCAGCGCGAGTTTCAACCTGACGCTCGAGCCGTCGTGCTCGCAGGTACTTCGCATGGAGATCCGCTGCGAAGCGATGCAGCCCGAGCCCGTGGAGCCCCAATCCTTCCTCAGCGCACTGCTGCAGTCGCGGCGCGAGTTGCGGCGTGCGACCCGCCGCGCGGCATCCATCACGACCTCCAATGAACTCTTCAATGAAATGGCCCGGCGCAGCGTATCGGACCTGTACATGTTGCTGACCAACACCGAATACGGACCGTATCCGTATGCCGGCATTCCATGGTTCAGCACGGTGTTCGGGCGCGATGCCCTGATTACCGCGCTGCAGACGCTTTGGCTCGACCCGGAAATTGCCCGCGGCGTGCTGCAATTCCTTGCCGCGATGCAGGCGAAAACGGTTGACCCACAGGCCGATGCCGAGCCGGGCAAGATCCTGCATGAAATGCGCCATGGCGAAATGGCGAGGCTGAGGGAAGTGCCGTTCGGACTCTACTACGGCAGCGTGGATGCCACGCCGTTGTTCGTGCTGCTAGCCGGTGCCTACCTGCGGCGCACCGGCGATGTCGAAACCATGCGCGCTCTGTGGCCGCACATCCGGGCTGCGCTGGACTGGATCAACGACTATGGCGACCGCGATGGCGACCTGTTTGTCGAATATGGCCGACAGTCGCCGGAAGGCCTCATCAACCAGGGCTGGAAAGACAGCCGCGATTCGGTCTTTCATGAAGACGGG
This sequence comes from Ralstonia sp. SA306, assembly GCF_054792405.1. Classification (NCBI taxonomy): domain Bacteria; kingdom Pseudomonadati; phylum Pseudomonadota; class Betaproteobacteria; order Burkholderiales; family Burkholderiaceae; genus Ralstonia; species Ralstonia sp. SA306. Next base: position 100,693 of record NZ_CP096453.1, on the reverse strand, counting down.
CAGCTCGCCCCGGGCCCGATTGCGTTGGCCGAGGTGCAGGCCTACACCTATGGTGCTTGGCGGGCAGCAGCGTCGATCAGTGCGGCGCTGGGCGATCACGAGAGCGCAGCGGTCTATGCGGCCAGGGCGGACATGCTGCGTGAGGCTTTCGACGCGCGTTTCTACGACGCCGCACTGGGCACCTACGTGCTGGCGCTGGACGGCGAGAAGCGCCCATGCCGTGTACGTGCATCCAATGCCGGCCACGCCTTGTTTACTGGCATCGCGCTGCCCGAGCGCGCGCCTTCGGTGGTGGCTGCGCTGATGGACAGCAACGCATTCTGCGGCTGGGGCGTCCGTACCGTATGTACCGATGCAGCACGCTTCAATCCGATGAGCTACCACAACGGCTCGGTTTGGCCGCACGACAACGCTCTGATCGCCGCGGGCATGGCACGCTACGGCTACCATCCCGAAGCCAGCCGCATCTTTGAGGGCCTGTTCGCGGCCGCCAGCTACATTGAGCTGCGCCGGCTGCCCGAGCTGTTCTGCGGCTTTTCACGCCAGCGTAGCCAAGGCCCGACGTTCTATCCGGTGGCGTGCTCACCGCAGGCCTGGGCGGCGGCCGCTCCGCTGCTGCTTTTGCAGGCCTGCCTGGGGCTCGACTTCGACACGCTCGAGCCGGCAATCACCTTCGAGTCTCCGTCGCTGCCGCCCTTCCTTGACGAAGTGGTCTTCCGCAACCTAGCAGTCGGTGAAGGCAGTGCGGATGTGGCGGTGCGTCGCTCCGGCGAGCGCGTGGTGGTCGATGTGCTGAACCGGCAGGGGCCAATCAGAACAATCACTCGAAGCTAGCCGAGGGGTGACGGTCATTCGCGAATGACGGACCCCGAGCTTCTTTCTTTGGACCGATGTTTCGGCCGACTTGGCTCGCGACGAGTGTGCGTAAAGCGGTGTGGCCTGCGGTGCTTGCCATGCAGGTGACGAGCATGGAGCTCATCCTCCGTCACGCCGCAACTGCCCGCGCTCCTTTTCTCCATGGCGGTCGGGCTGCGTGCACGGCGTGAATGGCGTGCGTTGCGCTGTCGGACTCAAGCTTCCAATCGATGTCATCGCGCTTGGTATGGATCTGCTTTGTCGCTGTAGGCAGAAATGCGAGAGGAACTGTGAAAGTGCCCGGGCAGTGACAGACGTGCGGATCACGTGGCCCGACACTCCGCTGTCTTCCCGCATAGCGGCGACGGCGTAACAGCATTGACCTAGGACACTATTTGACCTGCTTCCATACGGTACTCATCTGACAGAGCCCTACCCGAAGACTATTCTGGAATCCCAAATAACAGTGAACCGGCACAGTCCGGCATACCGAGGGCACCGCAGCGAGCATCTCTATGATCAATTCGCTTGACTTGCCAAACGGAACGCTTGAAATACGCACAAAACAACGCAGCGATCGACGATGGTTTTCCGAATATCGTTTCACGCCCAATGATGGACATGCCACAGCATGGGCAGAGGCCACCATCCCAGAAGGCTTCATTTCTTCTGGCCTCGCATTCAGCGCCGGGATACTGCTGGGGCAACAGTGCGCCGAGCTTGCACGCTGAAGCAGGCAGTGCCTTTAGGAGAGGCACGTCGTGGCCCCTTTGCGACAGGCTTGGGGCGACGTGCACCTGGCTGAAGGGTTGCGCACATGATGTTCGCAATTCGACGGCGAGAATGGTCGATCCCATTCACCCTGCAAAGGACTTGGCAAGGCATTCCACGACCAGGTCACGCAGAGTGTTCGCGGTAAGCTCTCGCAGATCAAAGGTTATTTCGGAGGTGGACGCCATACCGTTATGGTTGGAAACGACCATGTGCACGTGAATCTTCTGGTCCAGTGCGTCGCCGATCAGGGTGATCTTGGGGTATTGGGCGGCGCGCTCCGAGAGAGATGCCGGCTGTTCTTTGGCGTCGGGAAACACATGGAGCGTCGCGCTGAGGGCGGTCATCTCGACCTTGAAGCCGTGGCCGCGCTTTTGCAGGTGTGCGCCGATATCCTCAAACACAGGATGCACTGTCTTCGTCCGGAACGCTGCAAACTCGGCCCGGAAAGTTTCCGCAGCACTTTGCTTGTCTGCAGCCTCTTCCTCCTCCTCCGCCTTGCGCTTTTCGAACGCATTCAGTGCGGCATCAAGCTTGTCGTAAGCGCCCATGTTGTCTCTCGATAGAGAAGCGGTGGCGTCCAGAATGCGCGCCCGTTCCTGGTAAAGAATAGTGGGAATAGATGCGCGTTCCAAGCACCATATCGCAGAAAATGTTGGAAGCAAGACGACAGTCCAGCGATGCTGCGCATCACCCCCGCTTGTCTGGGGAAACCCCCATACGCTGATACACGAGCAAGACGCGAGCCGCTCTAAGATCCGGTACTAGAACATCGCGTCGATCAACTCCAGCCCAGCGCTGGTAGACGAGGAAGCCAAACATGGACTGCAGCGGAGAGGCCCGGCCCAATCTGTATCGCGTTCTGCGCGCGCGCTTGAATGCGCATCCGTTGTCGCATGTCGGGCCCGGGCTGATCACGGGCGTCGCCGACGACGACCCGAGCGGGATCGCGACCTATTCGCAGGCTGGGGCGCAGTTTGGCCTGGAGATGCTGTGGACCATGCCACTTACGTTTCCGTTGATGGCGGCCATGCAGTCCATGTGCGCAAACATGGGACGCGTCACGGGCAAGGGACTTGCGGCCAACATCAAGGACGTCTTCCCGCCGATTGTGTTGCGTATCGTCGTGTTGCTGTTGCTGATCGCAAATACGTTGAATATTGCTGCTGACGTTGCGGCGATGGGCGAGGTCGCGGAACTCGTTTCCGGCATCGACCGGCATGTCATGACGGCGTTGGTGGTGTTCGGTACCCTGGCACTGCAGATATTCGTTCCTTACCACCGATACGTTTTCTTTCTGAAGTGGCTGACGGCGTCTCTGCTGGCGTATGCCGCAGTCTTGTTTACCGTACACGTGCCGTGGAGCCGCGTGGCGCTGCACACGGTGTGGCCCAGCGTCAGGCTTGATGCCAGTGCCGCATCCATGGTGGTTGCCGTGTTCGGTACCACCATCAGCCCCTACCTGTTCTTTTGGCAGGCTTCCGAAGAGGTGGAAGACATGCGGGCGCACCCGTCGTTGAAAGCCGATGGAGCCAAGGCCCGCACCGAGCTCCGGCGCATTCGATGGGACACCTGGAGCGGCATGTTGTACTCCAACGTGACCGCTTATTTCATCATCCTCGCCACGGGGGTGACCTTGCACGTTTCTGGAGTGACCGACATCACGACCGCGGCGCAGGCGGCCAGTGCTTTGCGACCGCTTGCGGGAGACTTTGCGTACGTGCTGTTCACCGTCGGGATCCTGGGGGTGGGGCTGATCGGCGTGCCTGTGCTGGCCGGATCAGGCGCCTACGCGCTGTCCGAAGCGATGGGCTGGAAAGAAGGGCTGGAGCGGAAAGTGAGCGACGCCCGCGGGTTCTACAGCATCATCGCCTTGAGCGTACTCGCAGGGCTGGCGATCCAGTACTCACCGATCCGACCGATGAAAGCACTTTTCTGGAGCGCAGTCATCAATGGTGTGGTGGCGGTCCCGCTGATGGCGGTCATCATCCTGCTCGTGTCGAAGCCCGCGGTGATGGGCCCCTATACCGCAAGCCGGCCATTGATCGTCTTGGGTTGGTCTGCCACGGCAATCATGGGGGCTGCTGCCCTGGCGATGTTTCTGCTGTAGGCATCGGCACGCAAGCAGGTTGCCCGCATGCCGATGTTGACCTCATGCAACGTGTTGGTGGCGTAGCCCCCTCGGGTGGCGCCGCCTCTTCCCCCTCACCCGGTGAGTTCCGCGCATTGTTGCCCCAGAAGTATCCCGGCGCTGAATGCCAATCCGGAGGAAACGAACCCCTCTGGGATTGCAGCTGCTTCCCAGCCGGTGCCGCTTCCATCACTGTGCGTGAAGCGATATTCGGAGAACCATCGCCGGTCACTACGCTGCAGCGTGCGGATTTCAAGCGTTCCGTTTGGGAGGTCGAGCGAATTGATCATAGATGTCCTTGGTGCGGTTACCTCGGTATGTCGGAAAGTGCCGTTTCACTGTTATTTGAGACTGCAGCGTAAGGCCGGGGCGAAACGTCGTCGGCTCGGTACCGTACAGAACCCGGTCCGTATTGACGGTGAATCACGCAGTCGGTCCGCCGCTTGCCCTCAACGGTTGCACACCTGGGCAGGTGACGACTGCGTCTGCCACCGTACCGACACACTTCACGCGAGCGAGGATCCTCTTTGTCGGGACGTCCGCGCGACACTCACGCTCACGTGCTGACGCAGGGATGCCCCGATGGGCTGTACGCCGCTTGTGGTCCGTACAGAAAGTTCAAGTCCTGGATTTGCGCTCTCCGCAACAGCACGCGGTGGCTTGCGATCGGGGCGGAGGTGTACAAAATGCGTAGCAATCGGATAGCACAACTGTGCGGCGCGATGCTGGTGATCGTGACGCTCGCGGGCGGGTGTGCCGGGATGTCCCGGCGAGGTACGGACACTGCAATCGGCGCCGGTGTCGGTGGTGTGGCAGGCGCTGTCCTGACAGGCGGTAGCGCGGTAGGGACAGTGGGCGGCGCAGTCGTCGGTGGCGTCGTAGGCAATCAGGTTGGGAAATGATTGCGGCCATGGCCGGCGAAGCGGCACGCCCGCACGAATGGGGAATGCCGCTTTCCAACCCGTTCTTGTGAATCGAAGGTGTATGGCTTAAGCGGCGGCCGCAGCCGCAGCCGTCTTGAGCGGCAGAACAGCGCTGGTCTGCTCCGTGCTGCCGGAAACCCCACAGGCAACCGCAACGGGATTCATGCTGTCGACCATTGAGGTCGGCATCAGGATCGTGGCGCCACGCTCTTTGGTGGTCTCATAGATGATATTCATGGCACGCAGTTGCAGCGCTTGCGGATGGCCTTCGTACATGCCCGCAGCCTCGACAAACTTGGCGGCGATGGCTGCTTCTGCAGAACCCAGGATGACGCGGGCCTGTTTCTCGCGTTCGGCCTGCGCCTGCCGGGACATCGCGTCCTGCAGCGCCACGGGGATGGCCACGTCGCGCACTTCGACCGACGATACGGTCACGCCCCATGCTGCAGTCTTCTCGCCGATCTCTGCGCGCAGCTGCTCGTCTGCCGCCTTCCGGTCTGATAGCAGTGCCGAGAGCATCGAGGCGCCGATCATTTCACGCAACGATGTCTGGGCGACGCGATCGATGGCCTGACGGTAGTCGGTAATGGCCAGCGCAGCCTTCTGCGCATCATGAACGTGCCAGAAGATGATCGCGTCGACATTGACCGGCACGGTGTCTTTCGTCAATGCCTGCTCGGCATTGAATCCGGTCGTTTGAATGCGCTCGTCAATCACAGCGGTGACGCTGTCGACGATCGGCAGGATCATGAACAACCCGGGCCCTTTCACGCTTTGCAGCTTGCCTGCGCGCAGGATGACGAACTTCTGCCAGGCGTTTGCCATCTTGAGTGTTGATGCAACGAGGATTGCCGCAACCCAAAACACGGGCGCCAGCAGAACCGAGCCGAACATACCGGCGGCGGCCCCCACAGCCAAGAGAAGGACAACGATGAATGCGGTGATGGGATTCATATGGCGCCTCGCCAGCAAGTGGTACTGCAAACCATGAGGGACGGGGTCAGGGTTCTGGAGACGGTCGCTCGAACTGTCTGCGTGACGTCTTTACCCGAAGACGTGTGACCGGATGTCGTGTTCAAAATCGACTGTCCAGTCCGGGCCATGAGCACCGTCGTATTCCCGCATGGTCTTGCCCATCCGGACGATGACGCTACGGTCCAGCGCCTCGGAAGGGGCGCCACTTGAGAAGTATTCGGTGGATGACACCTCAAAGCCGTCGGGCGCGAGGCCGTGGCGCAAGCACACCTCGCGAAACGCGTCGCGCTCCATGTCTGGGAACTGGAGAATGGTTTGATCGAGCATCACGTTGGCCTCTTTCTCGTAGTGCGCCGCCGCCTGTGCATGAGATGCCGTGGGGCGTAACGGATCGTCGGCTTTAGAGTCGCCCCATGAACAAGAGCACGAGAACGATGAGCAGAACCACGCCGAGCGCACCGCTTGGCGCGTAGCCCCACCCGTTGCTGTAGGACCACCTTGGGAATGCCCCAACCAGTAAAACGGCTAAGACAATGAGAAGTACGAGTCCGAGAGACATGATGTCCTCCTTGTTTTGTAGATTCCCCCCACTCCGTGTGCACGAGCCAGGCAAGAAGCGCTCCACGGTTGGTTCTTCATGAGGTTGACGCGCGAAGTTTTCCGGGCATTGCCCGAGCGAATTCAGCGTCCCCCATCCTCTTGAAGAATAGAGTAGTGCGGGTTTGAGAACGGTTCGGTAGCGTACGCACCAGCATGCCAATGCATGTCTCGTGCGGGTCGCAAAGCGGCGATCACCCCCTTGGTCAGCGGGGGCCATCAATAACGGCTTCGCTAACGATGATCACGGTCTCTATCACCGTGGTCACCCTCGTAGCCTCCGTGGCGATTACCTTCATAACCGCCACGGTGGTCACGTTCATAGCCACCCTGCCGGCCGTCGTGGTAGCCGTCGTCAGGAACCCACAGGCAACCGGCCAGCGAGGCCATCCATATCCCCAGGACCGTATAGATAAGGGCGCGCATGGCGGCCTCCTCGCGACTGCACTAAAGAGATTTGAGTTTGGTGACTTTCGTGCCCTCGAGCGTCACGCCTGCCATCAACCGACTGTTGGTGAGAACGAATGCCTCGATCGGCCCCGTCGCGGTCGAACTGTCGATGTTGCCGTTGGCACCCACTTTCAGGACGGCAACCGATGCGTCACCGCCTACAGACCACCCCTCGCTATTGCGAAATCGGTCCAGCGCCTCCTGTGTCATGAAGAGGAAGATGATTGCTTTCGATTGGGCGCCAATCTGCAACCCAATCGATGCCGTTGTCGTGCTGTAGTACCCGGTCGTCCCACCGCCCACGCGCAATACCCCCTCACCATATTGGCCGCCTATGCCGAATCCGGCGGCAATGACCGATGGGAACACCAGTACACCACGGGCCTTGCCGACCAGTTCGCGCGACCCGCTGGCGGCAGTATAGAGACGCGCAAGCGTCGAGTCGGCGGCTGTATCAATCGCGTGTCGCTTGTCGACTTGATGGGCGGCCGAGTCAGACGTTCCAGTCGTTGTGCAGCCGGGAGTCATGAGTCCGACGACTGCGGCAAGAGCCATCGCCGTCATTGTTAGGAAACGTTTTTCTCGCATCTTTGCCTCCATCGTGGAAGAGCCATCTTGAGCGTATGTCAATGCGGAGTGCGTTACGGTACGACAGCGTACGAAGATGCAGGGCCTGGTGAAAAGAGCCAGGGATGGCGATTCGCTGCGCGCGGGCGGAATCCGGTCCATCGCAGCTTGCGACGCGGTTCAGCCAATTTGCGTGGGTGATTGCGCCGCCCCTCTCGAGTTAGTCCACTACCGTACAGACGGCACTGCGTCTGCGGAGACATCATGCGGTTTCGTTGGGCAAGGTCTTGTTTTGGTATGCGCATCGCCGGGTAATGAAGTGGAAGTGGTCCGAGCGCGGCGCGTCAAGGCACGGCATCCCCCACGACCAACTGAGCGCCGAAAGCGCAGGAGCATTGCCATGAACAAGGATCAAGTGAAGGGCCGTCTTGAGGAAGCGAAGGGCAAGTTGACTGAAGCCGTTGGCAAGGTCACCGGAAAGGACGCCACGGCAGCGAAAGGAAAGGTCGAACAGATTGCCGGTAAGGCGCAGGCCGCGTATGGCGATGCCAAGGAAGCGTTCAAGAAGCAGCCGAAGCCTTGATGCCCGCGACCTGCGCAGCGCGTCAATGCAACACGGGAGCGATCATGCACAAAGTCACTACCACCGCACAGCACAGAAAGTCGGAGCCTGCTGCTTGCGGATGCATACCTGCCGCGGATGAAGGGCACACCTATCAATCCGCTGTGGACGCATCGCTTGAGATGACCTTTCCGGCGAGCGACCCAATCTCGCCGGGTGCGGCCATGTATGCGGAGCGTCAGCTCAGTACCTCGCTCGACAAGACAGATTGGAGCCTGGCTGTCGGTAGCAAGAGGCAGGCTTCCCGCGTCGAGCCCACTCCACGGCACAAGGGGAAACGCCGTGCGCATTGACGTATCCCCCCGCCGGCGCAGTCGCCGGTTCAATGGCTAATCACCTTATCTGGAGTCACACCATGAACATCAACGAATTGGACCACCAAAGCAGCGGACCGCGCGCTGCCATCGTCGGCAACGGTCAGCTGAAGGGCGCCGGCCCCGGCCCCGTCATCATGGCTGCCGACACACTCAACGGCGATCCGGTTCTTGGCCCGAGCGGTGAGAAGCTCGGCAAGATCGATCACATCATGCTGGATGTTCCCCGCGGGCAAATCGCCTATGCGGTGCTGTCATTCGGCGGTTTTCTAGGTGTCGGCACGAAGCTGTTCGCCGTGCCATGGTCTGCTCTGACGCTCGACACTGTACGCAAGAGCTTCGTGCTGGGCATCGACAAGAAGCAGTTGGAAGCCGCGCCGGGTTTTGATCAGAATCACTGGCCTAGCATGGCGGATACGCAATGGGCCACCAGCATCCATCAGTACTATGGCACGCCCCCGTACTGGGAGGGGAGCCGGAAAGAGGCCAAACTGGATTCCTGATGGGGTAGGCGTATGCCTGGTTAGAGCGCTTCGAGGTCTGGAAGCAGGCGATCGAACTCGCGCTTGACCACGGCATAGCATTCGCAGACGCGACGCTCGAGGCCGGGGCGGTCGAGGACTTCGATGGTTCCGTGGCTGTAACGGATCAATCCGGCGGTCTGCAGCTTCAACGCGGCTTCGGTGACACCGGACCTGCGCACCCCCAGCATGTTGGCAATCAGCTCCTGGGTCATGCGCAGCTCGTTGGAGGGCAGGCGGTCCAGGCTCAGGAGGAGCCAGCGACACAACTGCTGGTCGATCGAGTGGTGCCGGTTGCAGACGGCGGTCTGGGCCATCTGGGTAATGAGCGCCTGGGTGTAGCGCAACAACAGACGCTGCATGGCCCCGGCGCGGGCGAACTCTTGCTTGAGAATGCGGGCACTGAGGCGGTAAGCGCCGCCCGCACTCTGAACCACGGCACGGCTGGGGGTGGTTTCTCCGCCCATGAAGATGGCGATGCCGACCAAGCCCTCGTTGCCGACGATCGCGATCTCGCCCGAAGAGCCGTCTTCCATGACATAGAGTAGGGAGACGATGGACGTGACGGGAAAGTAGACGAATTCGGGGCGGTCGCCCGATTCATAAACGACGTGCCCGAGCGGCATGTCGACCCAGACAAGCTGCGGCGCGATGCTCTCCCATTCCGCTGGCGGCAGCACGGACAGCAGATGGTTCAGCTTCGGATTCGGTGGAGCCGTCATGGTCGCCTCCCTTCTAGTGGTGGTGTGGTATCCCAGTCGTCATTCCCGCGGCGCTGCTGGGCATGGCGGCGTCCGTGCATCAGCGTATCTCGTGGCCCAGGCCCTGCGCTGCCCAGGCGCGCGACAGCACAATCTTGAGCGCGGCGATGACGGGCACCGACAGGAAAATGCCTGCGACGCCGCCCAACTGCTCGCCTGCAAGCAACCCCACGATGACGAGGAGCGGACTGACCTTGACCCCTTCGCTCATCAGGTAGGGATTCAGCACGTAGTCCTGGAACAGACGGTAGACCACGATAAACCCGATCAGCCAGAATCAAGGCGCTGGGGCCTTTCCAGCGATTGCTCATCAGACGAAAGCGTCCATAAATCAGTATGGGGTCGCGCCCTTCGCCATCGATGGCACTGCATTTGCAGAAACAGCAGGGCCACTTCGAGCTGCCGCGAACGCCGGATGCCGCCTCGCACGGTTGCAAGGGTATACCGCTTATCTTTGATGGTGAAGTGTATGGTCAAGCCGCCCTCTGGGGAGGGCTAGATGTCGACCTCATAGCTACACTGCAGTACGCCAATCACACGGCTTAGTTCGGGTACGGCAATGAGTATCTCGCCGGACTGGATAGGGATCGGTGGCATCGCGGGTACCTCCAGTCGAATAATGTTAGCAAACGCTTCGCCTGAAGCAATGTGATGGAAATCCTTTGCGGGGAGTTGCTCGTTTGTTAGCTTCCTCGCCCTTTGGTTCTCAGGGAAGGTATATTCAACCCACGCCCAAAATCGCTATTGAAATATTCGGCGGTACGTGACAGTACGTTCCCTAATCAATGGCCTAATCCAAGCGTATTTGTGTCTACGGACCAATCCACCATGCGATAACAGGCGCGTTCTTGAGGGCAGAAACGGACGATAATGTAGAGCAATGAAGCGTGCCTTCGGTCATTCGTCCGAGGTGTCGTTTATCCTGCCAGATATACCTCAGACGGGCGCCGGATCGCCTACGATGAAATGCCCGCAAGCAATGCGGGCGGCAACGTCGTTGGCGTGAAGATGCGCGGCCAGCGTGTCCGCGTTGCGGTTGTTTTGCGCGGAGGCGATGCCGGTCCCGTGGTGGTCCACCAGGCTGTGGACATCCGCTGGCGCGGCCCATGTGGATAGCCTGATGGACAACCCGATGGACAGGCTGCGCCTGCCCACAGGTTGCCCACGAGGCTACCCACACTTGCCCACAGCAGCACCGGTGTGCGAGCCCACGTCACGAGCAATGTTTGATATTTTTAACCCCATTTCGAACCCCACCTGCGAGTGCTCGCGCCATGGCAATCTCTGCGGGTCCGCACGGACCTTGCACAGCGATGATTCGGGGCAATCCTCTCCGAGCGTCATCTCCCATGCCGAATCGCGTCGCCCCTCCCTCAGCGAGCCCAGTTCCACCGTGACGCTGCGCCGCCGCGCCGAGGCGATTACGTGGGTTCGGCTGCAGATCGCGCGCTACGGGCTGACGTATGCCGACCTGGCGGCGGCAGGCGCGTTCCCATCGCGGCAGCGAAACCAGCTGAAGGTGCGCTATCGCACCGCGGATGGCCAGACCTGGGACGGGGAGGGCGATATGCCCGACTGGCTCAAGCGGGCCGTCAATGCCGGCCAAAGTGCGGAGCATTTCCGGGCCGATACCTGAGTCATTGCCGGGTGCAGGGCGCCGGCTTGAACCGTCTTACCAAAGGTGCAGACGTGTTCAAGGCTGCGCCTTTTTCTTTGTGGCCATCGCGCGTTGACGTGGGCAGCTCTCTCGCCGTCCTCCTGTTGTACGGGATCTGCATCGAACTATTTCAATTTGATGTCATTTTGATGACAACTACGGCGATTTTCGGATTAAGCACTGTCTAGGCCAAAGATCACTCTTTCTAGTGATGTATGAAGGATTTGTGAAAGTTATGCTGGGGTAAAAGACAACAAGCGGGGTCTACGTGTTGATGGGCGCCGCATCAATCGGGTTCGTTATGAAATTCGCCATCCTCACCAGCAATCCTTCGAGCTTTGCGTACGTTGCGGCTTGCCTGCCAGCGGACGTGACGTGCGTGCGATTTGACGACGCTTTGGCGCTGTTGCGCGCCCGGCGCACCGAGGCCTTCGACTTGCTGATGATCGATGCACAGCTGTTCAGCACGGCCGGCCAGCTGGTTCTGTCCTGGCGTGACTGCAATGCCGACTTGCGCTGGCCAACGCTGGTGTTCGGCACCTTCACCGAACGCGCGGAAATGCTGCGTGTTTTTGACAGCGCTGTCGAAGACGTGATCACCGGCCACTTCACCGCAGAGGAGTTGAATGCCCGCGTTCAGCGCGTTCAGCGCAGCGCGGAACGCGGGACGCAGCAGGCCGAGTCCGCTACCCGTACCGTGGTCGGGCCGTACAGTCTGTGCCGGCTCACTCGGACGGTGACGTTACGCGGCACGCCCATCCGCTTGACCGCCCGCGAATTTGCCACGGCCTGGCTTTTGTTCTCGTCCCCTGGGGCGTTTCTGTCACGCCAGCAGATCGCTTCTGCAGTCTGGGGAACGGAGGCCAGTGTTGCCGAACGCTCGATCGAGCAGCACATCTACAAGCTGCGCAAGAAGCTGGGCTTCGGAGAGGCGACCGGAGTGGAGCTCAAGACGGTCTACTCGCGCGGCTATCAGTTGACTGTCCAGCAGATGAGCGAGCAATCGCGCAGTGCCGCCCCGCAACTCATGCTGGCGGCTTGACGCCGATCGCCGTCGCGCCAGGCACCTTGGCGTTCCTGACAGACGCGTGCGCGAGTCAGGTGTCCTTGCTACCGGACACGGGCTCCATGTCGAAATGCGCTGCCGCGTAGCTCGCATTACAACTCCACACCTCGGTGCCGTCGCGGTAGAAGATGCACCATCGACCGTCGCTCACGCAGAGTGCTTCAGTGAAAGCACGGCTGTGTTCGTTCATTGCGGCATGGACCATTTCCACTTCACGGCAAGTGGCTCGATAGGTGCCGGCGGCGAGTGGCGGGGGATATTCGGGCCTGCGTCTCACCATGCCCTGCATTCCTCGTACATCTGTTTCTCAAGAACCTGTATTGACCGAGCGCTGACGATATCACGCATATCGGTGCGGGCGTTCGCCTGCCCCCTAGCAGGAGAAGGGTAGGGAGCCTGTGGCCATCCGCTTCTCAGTCAGAGTTTGAGAAGCACACGCCATCGACAGGGAGCGGCGCGAGTGGCTGCTGAAGCTTTCCGCGCATTTGGAGAGGTGCGCGGCGCTGCCGAGCCGCTAGGCGCGGCGACTGGTGTTCTTCGGGGGCAGCAGGTCTGAAATCGGGCGACCCTCTGCCTACTCCTGCACCTCACGCAAAAGAGCCAGCCAACGCGACGCGCGGAGATCTTGCGCGGCTTGGGAAAGGCGTCTTCGCGCACCAGTTGCTGGACGCTCGTCTCAGAGAGGGATATCGCGGCCGCAACAGAATGAAGATCAAGATAGTTGATGGGTCTCATCGTTCGAGGCCCTCCGCCCGCATGAATGGCTCGGCAGCGAGCGTGCCGTACAGGTGCTGAGCTTGCCCAGCGGCATCCGTCATCACCTCATCGCTCGACCTCACTTGCGCATCGGCAAACGCTCCAAGGTCAGCGATGGTCTTGAGTAGCGCAGTCCGGTACTGCCCCATCGTTTGGAACATAGCTGCGAAGGCGTCATCTGCGACTAGTGTGCGCAGCTTGGCGAGCTTCGTTGAACCGGTCGGGAGATTGAACGCGCGTTCCTTCGGGATATCTACGGGCAACATCACAACGCCCCCCGCTTCGGCCGAACAGCGCCGTTGATCTTCTGCATACCCATCCGGCGCCCATCGCGGCGCGCGGCCTGCATGATTTCCTGACACGAGCGGTGCGTCTTGACGGCGCCGTCGAGATCTCGCGCGCAGGGGATGCTGACGCTTTCCCATACGACGACGCCTTTGATGCGCAGGCTGTAGCTGCAATGCAGCGAGCCGGGCAGGGGGCGGCGTTGCACGTCGTGCTTGCCGATGCGGATGGTGGCGGGGGTACGGTTCACTATGCGATGCATGGTTGGTCTCCGTTGCGGCTGGTCAGTCGTCGAAGTCGCCTGCAGCCAGTTTCTTGAGGTCGACCCACACGCGGCGGGTCGTGCGAATGCGCGGATGGGTGCGGGCGTGCGCGGATGCCTCGATGGCGGTGCGGACTGGGCCGGCGGCCAAGGCCTGCGCGTCGGTGCAGATGAGGCGGAGCTTGTTGCGCTCGGCGAGCACGGCCGCGTCTGCGATGGGGCGCGGAGGCATGTCAGCCTCCGAGCACCATTGCGGCATCGGGTGCGATGGCGCCGGCGAGGCCGAACGCGAAGAGCACTACGGCGAGGCCGAGGGCGGGGTGGTGGCTGAAGTAGCCGGACGCGAGGCGGTGGAGGGCGGAACGGCGCATCGTGTCCTCCTCATGCCTGGCGCTGGGCGACGGGCGTGGGCTCTGTCTCGGAAGTTTCGTCGAGATGGAGGATGAATGCGTGGAGCAGCAATACGGACGTCAGTGTGACTAATCGTATAGATTATTACGGTCGTAGGAATCCAAACTTCTTTCGCATTGCTATAGCTGGGCCGTACCCTTGATTTGCTGAATCATTGGCCCACGCGAGCGCATGATCGATCCATTCCGGTCGATCTGCTCTGATGTTCTTATCTATATAAGAAAGGGTAGCGGAGTCAATCGGATGCTTATCAAATATCGAATCGATAATCAGTTTCGCAAGAAAATACTCTGATTCCATGTCCCCGCCCTTTGCCAGAGTCCCTAGTTCCTGTATTGCCAATGGGTAGGCTCTTGCCACGGCAAGGCAATTCTGAGGGCGCTGGAAGCCAGCCGCCTGCGGGCCAAAACAGTCTTTCTGCTTACCAATCAGGTTGGATAAAGCTAGGCCTTTACGCTTATCGAGCAGGGCATCGCTTACCAATTGTTTTGATGCATCTACGTCTGGCTGCGCGTCAGCGCTCTGCTGATCAATCGATTTGGCACAATGTGAAACCGCACCGGCAACGTCTTTGTTCGAAGTGGGAGCGTCTGAGCACGGGATAGAAGCGTTGGTGGCCCGGAATGGGCGAACTTCCTGCGGTACAGCCGTCTGCGCTGGTGCAGCGTCCGTTTCGCCTTCTCCATTTTCTACGTATATGTAAATCGAGAACGAAAAAAATGAGAGTAAAACTAGCATGGAAAGCGTGAACTCAAGTCTTCGCATGATGTAGTTAAAAAAGAGGGAGTCGAATGGGAACGCGTCTCCCTCAAAACGGGTAGTACTCTTTGAGATTAAAAATTAGTGATAATTTGCGGTATCAATATTCTTTGCGTTGATTGTCCAGGTCCCAACTAGCACAGCGTCTCCTCGTCCGTTGACGCTGAGCTTCTCGACCGTAACGTTGCCATTGGCATCTTGTTGAAGCGGTTTAAGGTAAATCCGTGTTCGATATAAACTTGATGCCGATGGGCAGGTAATTGATACACTTTGCTCTACTGCATTTGAAGTCGCATCGCACCGAGAAATGAAGCCGTTATATATAGAGTCGAGCATTGAGGAGTAATCGGCCGGTGTGGTTGGCTGAGTTTTGTAACCTGGATAGGGATCAATCGCAAGTGAGTGAATTGGATTAACAGTGGATGTGCTTAGGGCTGGAAATGTTGTGCTGTCGTACAGAGCAAGTTTTGCTTTGGCATTGTTGTAGTTCAATAAGTAAGATTGTGATGAACTAAGGTTTTGCTGAGCATCATTGCAGTAAGTTAAGTTTTGTGTTTGTCTGCAATAATTGGTGTCGTAATTATAATTATATACATAAGTATTATAATTATTTGCGTCGTCATTTAGCTTCTGGAGAAGTTGTCTCCTGAGCGCAGTCGTAGCATTAAAGTGCGGTGCTATCGCTATTTGCGTTGCATATCCCCAAACTGGAGTCATTAAAACGCCAAATGCTTGGGACGCCGCGTACGCTGTCCAAGCTGCTGCACTCGTGGTAAATTTTTTATTATTAATTAAATATCCTTTTAAATACTCTTGCATTGTGTATCTTGCAAAATCTGTAACAAGAGTGAGTGAAGCGGCGGATAGCGCAATCACATACTTTCCATCTTTCGTGATTGTGTAGGGGACGCTTGTTCCAATTGCGGTTGTTATCCCAACTTTCGCGATTGCCAATCCCGATGCTAATGTATCTCGTTGTGCACCACCAAAATCGAGAGTATAAGGTTGGGTGCCAATGTTCTTGGCAGCGGACTGAGCCGCGGCGGCGAACAACGAGTTACTGGTTGTCGAGACTGCGTTGGCGAGCGCGGTGGCAAAATCGGTGTTCACTTCTTCGTCGAGAGTCAAGGTCGTTGACCCATCTGATGCTATGACAGATGCATCGGGTTGCGGTAGATACGTATCTCCGTGCCACGTCACGAAAGAGGGATCTTGCTGAATTGCGACTGCAATTTGTTGCGGATCCATGATGTTATTCAGCAGCGTCGTGACGTGATTGTTATTGGTCTGTGCGCTAACGGATAGTGGAATGGCGAATAAAAATGGAAAAATGAGACGAATTTTATGATTTGCCAATTTGTGGAAATTAAATGATTTCATGGTCGTATAATCAGGTTGTGTGATTGACTGCGGTCGCAGTCTGGAGCGCTCGCTTATGTAAAAATCCGATTACTAATGCGGCCCCGCTCATTTGTGAGCTATTTGTTTGCTGAAAGAATTTCAGAAATTTCAGCTACCCGTTTTCCTAGTAGCATTGCGGTTTCCAGATCACCAGCTCGGGGAGCTTCATCTGGTGATGCATCGGAAGGTGACACGGCTAGCGCCCCACCAAATCCGCCTGTCCAATTGACGTCATTGGGTCCGCTTGATTTCTTGTTTGCGGGCATGAGTCCCGTCCCGACCCAAATTTGGCCGTGTTGTTGCGAAAGGGTCCAGAAGTACTCGATAGTCGAGAACTTGTCGCCGTTGAGTGAACCTGAATTTGTGAAGCCGCCGGCGATCTTGTTCTTCCACGCTTGGGCGAACCACGGCTTGGACGATGTATCCGCAAATTTCTTGAACTGCCAGGCGGGGCCGCCCATATAGGTTGGGCTGCCGTAGATAATTGCATCGGCGCTGGACATTTCTTCCCAGGCACCGGGGGCAAGCTCACCATGTTGATCGATCGGGAAGAGCTTGGCCTCACCAATTTGAGACGCGCCTTCCAGTACGGCGCTAGCCTGTCTTGCCGTATGGCCGTGGCCACTAAAGAAGACGATAGCAATCTTGGTCATGTTTTTTATCCTGTTTGGTGGTGTGTAATCGGAGTCTTAATTGATGTTGTTTCGACTCGAGAATTACATCTTCACGCCAATCTGATTCATTAGCGTGCTGTTATCCCAGAAGAGATATTCCTCGTCCATGTGGCCTTGTTTGTTCCAGTGTCCGAGTGTTGCGACCGGGAGGTGGTAAGCCTTGCCAGTCGGCTGAATCAAGTTTCCGCCGCCCATGTCCATCGGCTTGGTGAAGGTGCCGTCGAGGTATCCCATCACCGCGGTCCATTGTCCGTCCGCAGTTCCAAACCTGATGTGGTGCTCCGTGATTCGATTGTCGGGGGCGAACGTCCACATGAACGTCAACTCTTTGATGTGGTCTGGAATGCCTTTTGTCGTATGGCCGTCCGGATAGTGAACGACGATATTCTCAGCATGGCTCTTATGTAGTTCGAGCCATTTTTGGTTGGTGTAGACGCGAAAATCGAGGTCGTCGAAATTGGCAAGATTGGCTGCCAGAGCTGCCGGCATACCGGGGATCTTCGACAGGGACGAATTGACGGTGGTCGGTGGCCAAGCATCTGTCTGGGCGAATGCCGATGCCCCGCTCAACAACAGGATTGCGACGATGCCGGCACGAATTTGAAAGCTGGTTTTCCGCTGCATACTTTCCTCGTTTGTATTTGAAGACAGTGGAGTTACTTCGGCCAGTGCGTATCGCCCATCACGACGTGAGCACCCAGCTCGAGCCAAGATTCAGTCGCCGAGAGGTTGGGATAGGCTGACTTCATCGACTGAATAAGGTTGGTGGTGTCAGTAGCGCGGGGCAGTTGGTGGTTGAACACCGTCAGATAGCGGGCAGTGAAGTCGACTGCGCGCAGCCCTTCGGGCGCGTCGCCAAGGTAATGGCCGGGCACGACGCGCACTGGATGCAATGACTCGATGTGTCCCAGAATCTGCTGCCAGTCTTCGCGCGCTGCGGGTGTCTGCGTATCGGCCACCCAAACGTGGGTGCCACTGAACACCACCGAGCCGCCAACTACCGTTCGAAGGTCAGGGATCCACACGAAGGTTCGCTCGGGTGCCGGGCCATGCAACCCTTCGATCAATAGTGGATGCCCATCTACCTGCAGGCGATCGCCCTTGAGCACTTCTGGAAGGATCAGGTCGCCCGGTGCATTCGCTTTGAGGATGGGCCCCCAGTAGGCCTTCTTGCCGGCCATCAGGAGCGACATGGCCTTAACGGTGGGCTCCGTAGCTACGATGCGTGCCGAGGGGAATGCTTCGTGAAGGACGGGGAGTCCGAAGTAGTAGTCTGGATCGCTATGGCTGACGTAGATCGTTGTCAGCGTCTTGTGCGTCGCACGAATTTGATCGACGAGCTTCTGCGCATCGTCGCGCTGGAATTGAGCGTCAATCAGGATCGCCTCGTGCGGCCCCGAGACGATCTCTGAGGACACCGGGAAGACGGACTTTGCACCTGGGTTGTAGACCTCCAAATGAAGCGCGTCTTGGCGAGTTGGCGCGGCATGACAGACGACGGCAGAGAGACTGAGTAAAGCACCAGCAACAGCAGTTAAAAAAGAACGCATGAAAACCCCCAATGGATTGTTGGACCTCGGACTCTGGCCGTCTGGCGCTCAGAGCACATCGGATCGTACGCACGTTGGGGTCTGCAAAGAATTCCAAATCAGTTCACAATTAGTTTTCCAAAGTGATGCAATGTATGTTTGGTGCTACAAAGATTTCAGTTCACAATTTGCGTACCGAATTGATGCAATGTTTGTCGCATGGACTACCTGACTGCCGCACGTGTATTTGTCACTATTCATTCGCGTGGGAGCCTAGCTGCTGCCGCTGAGTCTCTGGAAATTTCCAGGCCCATGGTGAGTCGGTATTTAGCGATTGTGGAGAAGTGGGCAGGTGCTCGGCTTTATCACCGGACTACGCGGCGGATAAGCCTGACCGCAGCCGGGGAGGCTGCTTTGACTCACTGTCGTGCGCTGATCGAAATCGCAGATCGGATCCCCTTGGTTGCTGACCAAGTGGTGGCCGAGCCTAGAGGGCTCCTGCGCATTGCATGTTCCCAGCCATTGGCGCAGTCCCTCTTGGCGAGGGCGGTCAACGAGTACCTCCTTCGGCACCCACAGGTCACCATCGACCTGCAGATACTGAATCGCACTGTGGATCTCGTTGCCGAGCGAATAGACGTGGCCGTTCGCATTTGCAACGAGATTGATCCCATGCTGATCGCGAAGCGCCTCGGAACATGCGAATCCGTGGTCTGTGCGAGCGCTGGCTATCTGATGAAGCGGGGCGTTCCCGAAGTGCCGGAGGATTTGGCCAACCACAACTGCTTGACCTACTCCCACTTCGGGCGAACAAGCTGGCAGTTTGAAAAGGACGGCTCGATGCATGTGGTCGCCGTCAATGGCAACCTGACCGGTGATGACTCAGTGACACTGCTGCATGCGACGCTTGCGGGATCGGGCATTGCAATGCAGCCGGCGATGTCGGCGCTGCCTCTTATCAGGTCGGGGGATCTGGTTCAATTGCTTGCAGACTACCGGCCGCAACCGCTGGGCATCTACGCGATATACACGTCCCGATCGTACATTTCAGCGTCGATGCGCACGATGCTGGACTTCCTGTCAGAGTGGTTCCAGCGCGAACTTGCGGCGTTCGCAAACCGTTCTTGATTGTGACATCCGCGCGTCTGCCGCGGTTCTGTTCTACACGGTGCGGCAGACCCGATGACTAGTGGTAGAACGGGCAACGCGCGCGGCGCGTCCACACCGCTACTTCGCTGAAGTTCGCTCCTGTGCTAGCGACAGGTTCTTGAACGTGTCCTCTATGCCGATATGGTAGTCCTGGCCTTCTGCTGCTGGCGTCACTTCAAACTCTACAGCGTCGCCGACCCTCGTGACGTGAATGAGCGACGTCGGGCGCAATCCGTGCCTTGCTCCAATCCTGAAAGAATGAGCGTGACCGTCCAGCATCAATTCGTACGTTAGTGATGAAGCGCTAACTACAAGAAATGGCCCAATTCTTCTGACAGTGCCAGAGACAAGCTTTCGTGTGTCGCGTTTTTTCGCTCCGAACATAAGATGTCTCTAAAGTATTGGGGTAGAAATCTAGAGATGAGTGGATAAATTTGTTGCAGGCGTCTCAACTAGAAGCGTTGTAAATAAGGTAGTCAAGAAAAACTATCTAATGAACTCAATTCGAATTTGAATTGAGTCGGAATTGAGTTGATTTTTAATTCTGCAATTAGTTTAAGTACCGATGCGGTGTGTGTAATACGGTTGCAGTTTGTTCTCAAGAATCGCGTCAATAGAGTCCAGATCTCGGGCGTCTGGGTTTAACCACGCATCAATGTTCTCTGGCTTGATCGGAGTCGGGCAGCGGTCGTGCCCGGCCTCGGCAATCTCCGGCGGCGGATCGTCGGTGATGATGGCGAACGACAGCAGATCCTTTTCGCCGGGCTTGGTCGCGCGCCAGTGTGACCACACGCAGGCGACGAGCAGCGTCTGCGGCGGGTCGGGGCGGAATTCGAGCACGACGTTTGTGCCGTCTGGCCCGGTCAGGTTCTCATAGAATGCGTCGACGAGGACTAAGCCGTGTGTGTGGCCGTACTGGCCTTTCCAGAAGCCGCGCAGGTTGTCGCGGCGGGCGTTGTAGGTGCCGGGATACTGCTCGTCGTAGAAGGCCGGTTTGCCGGCGGCGCTGCGCCGTGCCCTGCTTGGCGAAGCGTCCATCGCCTCCGACTCGGCGGTGGCTGAATTCGTCGGGCGCGATGCCTATCTCGCCGCAGGTGGGCACGAACAGGTTAATCTGTTCGCTGAACACGGTGCGTACTGGGCGGACGGTGCCTTGGCCCACCAGTTGGCGGAAGAACTACTGGCACAGCAAGCGGAGACGATCCGTGCGGAAGAGGGCTGGGCTTGGGCTGTCGCACTGGTGCAGCCCGACTATGCCACGCTGAATGCCTACGGTCGTGCGCCGCGGATGTTGCGCGAGCCGACCGAGGCTGAGCAGGCTGCGATGGATGCCTTGGACCAGCGCCAAGAGGCCATCGAAGCGCAGATGGAGGCGCTGGAGTTGTCCGATGACGAGGGGGCTGACGAGGCCTATCAGCGCTTGTCGGATGAACTGGAGGGCATCTACACGGAGCGCAACGAGCGCGAAGCCGCGTTGGAGACGGTCGCGGACAAGACCCATGCCGGCGTCATCGTTGCACTGCGCGACCAAGGCGTGGAGGTGATTCGAGGTGCGATCCGCCCGGAAGACCGCAAGGCTGCTGTCAAGGCCGCTCGCGCGCAGGCGCGCGGCGCAGCAGCCGTGTCCGGAAGCGGCATTAAATCGCCTGCCCGCGATGCCCAAGAAACTGGTGCGCGCGCTGACCGCGCAGCGCACGGCTGCCTTGCAAGCCATGCTGATGGAGAACCACCATGTGGCGCTCGCAGCGTTGGCGCACACGATGGTGACGGATCTGGCGCGCGAGGTGTACTACCGGAGCGGCGAGGGCGGCATCAAGGTGTCGGCCAAGAACGTAGCGTACGACTTGCATGCCGCCGATGCGGCGCTCGAAGACTCGCGGGCATGGCAGCAGATCAATGCGGCGCGGGCAGAGTGGGGCGAGCGCTTGCCGGGCGAACCAGATGCGCTGTGGGAACACCTGTTGGCGATGCCGCAGGAAGAGTTGATCGCGCTGCTGGCCCACTGCACGGCGCTCACCGTTGATGGCATCCAATCCCGCAGTGGCGAGCATTGCACCGATGCACTCGCGCGAGCCGTCAATCTGGACATGGCGGACTGGTGGAGCGCGACGCCCGATGGCTACTTGTGCCAGGTGCGCAAGACCGATGTGCTGCAAGCGGTCAGTGAGGCGGTTTCGCCAGCGGAAGCCGTGCCGCTCGCGGCCATGAAGAAAGGGCCGATGGTGGAGGCTGCAGGGCGCTTGCTGGAGGGCAAACGCTGGGTGCCGCCGCTGCTGCGTCAGCACGCCGCCTGACAAAAAAAATCCCAGCCATGCAGGCTGGGCGAGGTATGAGTTGCGAGCGGGTGAGTCGCCCGCTCGCAGGCAGCAGTGTAGTGGTCCACGCTGTTGCCTGCAATGCCTTCTTCCGCGGCGGGCCGTGTGCCCGCCGTCTTGCCTGACCATTGCCGTGGGCCTCTGCGCTGTGTCGTGTCGCGCATCCCACCGCTTACGTGGATTCCAGTGCGGGCCAAGGCCCGCAATAGGCGCTCGCCGCGCGGCGTCTGCCAGTGGTGTCGCCGCGCACTACCGCCGTTCCCCTGAGTTCCCCGCCCTGTTGTGGACCGTAGGCGACGCTTGCCACGTCGCAAGGGTTCGCTTCGCCGCGTACTCGCCCGTTCGGTGCTCGCCCCAAGGGGCTGTGCTCCGCATGCGGCCTCCGTGCGCGCCCTTGCGGCGTGGCAAGCGTCGCCTCCTTTGTCCACAGGGCGAGGAACTCAGGGGAACGGCGGCAGCGCTGACAGGCCGCAACACCACCTGACAAACCTGCCCTGGAGAGGGCTCCAAATCTAGGGGCCCGGTAGCTAACAAACCATATGAGTACGAAACATGAGTCAACACTATTTTGAAACGACTTACCTGAATCGTCCCGTGCGCGTGATGATCGGCTGGGATCGCCCCGTGCAGCAGTATCTGCTGACGGTCGAGTATCTGGACGCCGACCGCTACGTCTACACGAACCTGCAGGAGCGCAAGCCGTATGCGTTCGATCTGGACGATTACCGCGCCAAGCTGGAAACGCTGGGCATCGACGTTCCGGCCTCCATGTTCG
The DNA here is from genome assembly GCF_054792405.1 of Ralstonia sp. SA306. Taxonomy (NCBI): domain Bacteria; kingdom Pseudomonadati; phylum Pseudomonadota; class Betaproteobacteria; order Burkholderiales; family Burkholderiaceae; genus Ralstonia; species Ralstonia sp. SA306. The sequence goes on along the minus strand of NZ_CP096453.1, from coordinate 78,167 downwards.
CGCAGGCGCAGAAGGACCGCGCAGGCAACATGGGCGAGCGCTACGTCTATCACAAGGCGGACGGCACCTATACCGAGCATTTTTTAGGTGCGGCCCCCGCAGGTGTCGAGCAGCGCCGTGGCTCGCCCTTCAAGCTGGGCGACGTGGCGATGACCACAGGATGCTATGACTTCATGAAGGAGCGTGGCCTGTTGCCGGTCGTGCCCGCCATGCTGGTTGCGCGCCACGCCATGGGCGACTGGGGCGACATGTGCGAAGAGGATTGCAACAGCAACACCCGCGCGCTGGAAGAGGGCGGACGCCTCATGTCGAGCTACATGGTCGGCAGTCGCAAGGTATGGGTCATCACCGAAGCTGATCGCAGCGTGACGACGTTGCTGTTCCCGGACGAGTACTAAGCTGGACTGGGCGCGAACGTCGCGCCCCTAGGGCGGGCATGGCCCGCCCACCCTTGCGGCATGACGGCACTGCCCAGCCTGCCGTAAGCAGTTTGCCCAGCATGGCGAACGGGCTTGCAGGGAAGGGTAGTCGAGTAAAGGCAACGCTGAAGTAGGGGCGTTGTCAGTCCAACCTGCTACTCGGTCCCGCGAGCCGCGCTGGCCGCGCGACAACCGCCTGGAAGGTAACCAACGCTACCATGTCCCCGGAGGGGGCCCCTATGCCCTTCGACCTGGGCGCGGACACTCCTGACGCTGACCGCCTTCCCTTCTATCCACTCGCAGCAGTCGGCCCGGCCCCTGCGCTCCCTGCACTGGCTTGCTCACGCGCCAAGCGCTTGCGTTCTTCCTGTTTGCGGATCAACTCATCCAACGGATTCGGCGGCTCTGCCTGGAACTGGCGGGCGTACAAGTCGAGGATGGCCCGCTTGTTGAGCATTGGGTTCTCCTTGGCCAGTTCTTCCGTGGTCTTGTAAGACCGCTCCGCTTTCTTCGGCGGTGCTGACGTGTCAGCGGCTTGCCGGACAGGTTCGCTCACGTTCGCAGCCGGAGCGGTCCGAGAGCGCGCCGGTTTCTCCTGCGGTGTCTGCCGTGCAATGAAGGCGGCCAAGGTCGAGAACGCCACGACGACCTGATTCGCGGCGAGGAATTGGCGCACCTGCTCGATGGTGTAACCCGCCGCCCGCAGCGCCTGAATGTCGGCGAGCCACGGATGCATTATTGAGCGTCGTCGTGCTGGCTGGACCTGATTCTGGAATTCCTGAACGTTCATATGCGCGCCAAAAAGTGACTCATGAGCCGCTAACGAGATTCGGCGAGTCACCGTATCGCGGTGATCGCATCATTACCGATCGATTCTTAGATAGCTCTGCATCAGTTCTGCATTGATTCCGCCGGATTCTAAAGGATTCTGTATCTCTATTCAGGAGTCTCACCATACTCTGGTAAGAGTATTGAATAGTTACCACTTAGATCAAAGTCGTAAGGCACGTAGTGTATGTTTACGTGATGCTCCGCCTCCCGTAAAATACAACGTGCCAAAGGGGCTCGCCCCTTTGAAACCCCCCGCGGCGTTGCCGCGTGGAACTGCGCGACAGGACGGCCCTCCGCGCCCCTGTTATGCGTAGCGCGACGCGCCCGATCCAGCAGCCCAACCCCGACAAGAAGACTCTGCGATGCCCAAACCGAAGCCCGAAGGTGGCCTGTCTAAGCCGATCAGCTTCCGGCTGTCGGAAGCTGATCGCGAGGCGTACCTGGCCAAGGTCGCGGCGTCTGGCCTGACCCAATCCGAGTTCTTCCGCCAGGCGGTGCTGGCCAACCGCACGCAGCTGGTGGCGCGTCTGAAGGCCACGCCCCACCGCGAACGCCTGCTGTTCATCTTTGGCAAGACGAGCCGCGACATCGAGCGGCTCGCGCGCCAAGCCAGTGCAGACCATGAGCGCGGCGCTCTGTCTGAGGAAACCTACATGCAGATGCTCGACCGGCTGCAGCTGATTGGTCGGTATCTGAAGGCCACGCTGGCCCAGGTGGACTGAGCAGCCCATGCTGATCCGCATCCGGCACTACCGCGAAGGCGTCAAGGAGTATCTGGAAAAAGGCCAGAAGCAAGACCGCGAGTTCACGCGCGACGAGATGGATGAGCGCGTCATCCTCGCCGGCGACCTGGACTTGACCGATGCGCTGATCCAGTCGATGGACAGCACCGATGCCAGCCGGTACATGAATGTCACGCTCTCGTTCAAAGAGGACGAGCTGTCGCGTGAGGTGCTGGCCGAGATCGTGCGTGACTTCGAGGCGTTCATGTTCGCGGCCTACCGGCCGGACGAATACAATTTCTACGCCGAAGCGCACGTGCCGCGTCTCAAGAGCTATCCCGATCGCAAGACGGGTGATCTGGTGGAGCGCAAGGTGCACATCCACGTCGTGGTGCCGGCGCTGAACCGGCTGACGGGCCGGCGTCTGGACCCCTTCGGCAAGGTCGACCAGCAAACGCGCTTCCTGGAGGCCTTCCAGGAACACGTCAATGCCAAGTACGGCTTGGCCAGCCCGCGCGACAACCGGCGCGTGGCCTTCACCGACTCATCGGAGATGATCAGCCGCTACAAGGGCGATGCGTTCGATGGGTCGAACCGCGAGCTGCGGTCGGCGATCCTGGACGCCGTGCTGGCGCGGGACATCACATGTTACGAAGACTTCCGATCGTTGCTGGCCGAATTCGGCGAGGTGCGCACGCGCAATGCCGGTCGCAGCAATGAATACGAGAACGTGAAGCCGCCTGGCGCGGCCAAGGGTGTGAACCTCAAGGAATACGTTTTCTCGCGCGAGTTCGTTGAGTTGAGCGCCGAAGACAAGCGGGCCGCGATGGAAGCCCGGGTGCATGCGGAATACGTCGCGCCTGGTCAGCCGCGCACCACGCCAGTCATGTTTCGTGAGGCGCTGGCCGAGTGGCATACCTCGCGGGCACGTGAAGTCAAATACCTGAACGGTGGCAGTCCGTTCTACAAGATTTATCGGGAAGCGCCGGCGGATGAGCAGCGCACGCTGCTGGCCGAGCGCGAGTTTCAGTTCTATCAACCCTATGGAGGTTTGGATGGCAAAGCACTCGACCGAGGCGAGCGCAGCGGGTATGGAGAGCACGGCGCCTGGCGTTGGGCCGAACGAGACGGTGGACGCGGATGGGGTGATTCACGCCCGGAGTTCGGAAGAGAAGTCGAAGCGCAGCCAAGCCAACGTGACCGGCGAGGCGGGCACGGGCGTGGTGGCGTTGACGTTGATGCAGATCGACCCCGCGCGGCGCCCGAATCCGCAGACCGTGTGCGAGGTCTGCCCTTCGGCGGTATGGATGGCCACCCCACGCGAGCTCAAGAGCTACTGCCGGCTGATCCACTACTGGAGCTGGGAGTCGAGCAAGCCGAACGAGCTGACGCATTGCGACGGGCTGGCGATTTCGCTGGAGCGGGAACAAGCGAACGAAGAAGCGTAAGTCTATCGGCCGAGGATCTAGCTTGGCGTTTTGTGGCAGCGCGGATGTATGACGCCTACCAAGCTGGCGACCCTGCAAGCCAAGCGCGCTTGCTTTCGGCCAGCGCTGCGAAGTTCACGCAGTACCAGTTTGCGCCACCACCAGGTGCCGCGGGTATACCAGCCCCATTTGGGCAGCGGCCGGGGCCGCGCAATCTGGCTGAGATCGAGGGCTTTGATGCGATCGGCTCGATGCCGTTTGAGCGCGCGCAGTCGGATGCAGGAATAAATGCAATTAACAGCCAGCCCATTAGGGCTGACGCTCCCCCCGGCCACTCGCAGCATCCGCCGTCATGGCCAGCGGCCGTGGGCGCCGGCGACATTGTGGTGCAGTTCAACAGCCGGGCGCGCACAGCGACGGGACGGGAAGCGGACAGTGTGCTGGATCAGCTGGCGCGAGATCTGTCGGAGCGGCGGGCTGCGCGCGGCGACATTGAGCGGGCCGAGTTCCGCGAGATCAAGGCGAACCTGGATGCGCAGCGGTTGCTGGATACGCTCTCGCGCACGCATGGGCTGATCGTCGACAAGTACGCGATCACCAAGGGTGCGGACGGTGGTGATCGCATCCGTGCCGGCATGCGCAACCTGAACGTATCGGATTTCCTGACGAAGGAATTGAATCTGTCCTGGGCAGATGCGGCGCAGCTGCTGCGCACAACCTATCGGGCGCAGACCGGCCGGGAGATTGAAGCGCCCTCACCACAGCGGCCGGAGCCGACGCCGGCGCTGTGGCGTGAGTTCATGCTGCAGCGTGCAGTCTTCGGCCAGGCTGACCGCGCGGCGTGGGCGGCGCAGCTGCAGAGCGAGCGTGAACGGCGCGAGGCAATCCGGTCGGCGTTCCGTGCGGCACGCAGCGCTATCGGTGAAGATCCGAAGCTGTCGCGGGCAGCACAGGTCAAGGCGGCATTGTCGACGGCGCGGATGACGCGCGTGGAGCAGGAAACGGCGCTCAGCCGCGCCATCACGGCCGAGCGCGATACGTTGAGGGCGTCTCGGCCGTCGCAGGAGGATCGTTACCTGGCGTATCTCGCAGCACGTGGCCAGCGCGGCGACACCGCGGCGCTGTTCGAGCTGCAGCGACTGCGCCCTCAAGAGCCGGCCGAAGATCCGCGCCGACTCACGATCCGACCTACGCGCCCGGTGCAGCCCAACGCGATCTTGTATGACGGTCCCGTCATCACGCACCGGGTGCAGCGCAACGGCGACGTGGAGTACCAGCGCAACGGTGCTGCGCTGCTGGTTGACCAGGGCAAGTCGGTGCGTCTGTGGCAGAACGATCGGGATGCGATCGAAATCGCCCTGCGCCTCGCGCAGCAGAAGTTTGGGCCGGTGCTGCAGCTGTCTGGACCGTTGGAATTCCAGATGGAGGCGGCGCGGGTGGCGGCAGATGCGCGGCTCAATGTTGAATTTGCTGATGGCGCAATTAACCGCATGTTTGTCGAGCGTAGGGACATTCTGCAAGAACTGGCCTCCCGTCGGCCGCAGGAGACGAGTCGGTCAACGCCACCATCTGGCAAGCAACCGGAGACGCCGACATTTGATCCTGGCACGCCATCGCCAGGCCATAGAGCAGATATATCGGATCGAGGCGCGCAGCCCCCGGATCCGGAGCTAGGCGGTGACATCGAGCGATAGGCTGCGGTTTGACGCTATGCCTACGCTTCCGGCATGCCGCAATGCTTAAAGTGCTAGGAGCCGTGGCGGCCGTCCTCCCCAAAAAACAACCCGTGGAAAAAAAGCCCGCGACTTATCGTGTGGGCTGAAAAGACGAGTGTCGGATGAGCCACCCTCAGCATGGATAAGTTCTACCGGAGCACTCGGCAGGCAACATCGCGAGCGGCCGGAGTCGCACTGAAATGTTGCGTGATTTCCGCTGGACCTGCCGCCCCTTCTAACTATGTCGTCGTACGCGAGCGCCGCGTTTGTTTCAGCCGTGATACAGAAATGCACGCTTCGTGCCGCTCAGTGCGACTGGAGACGGACGCATGCCCCGCAAAATCAAGGCCGAAACCGACATGGCACAGATGTCGCTCCATGCCCTGCGGGGAGGCGCGAGCCATGCCAACAATCACCTCGTAGCGCCATGCTCGGCACTTGCCGGCCGACTACACGCTTGAGCAGACCGCAGTTACCGCTGACGTTGCGATGACGCTGAACTTCGCGGCGGCCGCAGCCTCCACATCAGTCGTGCAACAACAAATGCCTTACATCGAGCCGCTTGCTGAGAGTGCATTGTCTGGCGTGGCGGCGCAGGTTCGTGGTCAGTCAAGACACAGCCCTGGCACCGGAGAACAAGCGAGGCGCGGCGGCGCTACGCAACACCTACGGGGTCGTGCAGGTGAATCAGATGGCTGGAATCGGGAATACACGAATACACGAATACACGAATACACGAATACACGACCAACAGTTTTGTGCTCCGTCCCCCGGCGGGCACTTTTTTTTATCGGCAACAAGATGAGAGGCGATCCCCCATAAAAGCCAAACAGATGGCCACTGCTGCACTCGCTCGGCAGGCCACGGTCGCCGCCCCGGCCCATGGCCGCGACGACAGTCCGCGCTCCTTCGGCACGATCATCAGCAGCGACATCCACGTGCAGGGCTAGGCGCGGCCGAAGCGTCATCGCGACGACTCCTCCTAAAACACGCGGTGAGGTGAGCAACTTCTAGGCGCTGCAACGAAGTCACGACGATATGGAGGCTTAAGGCGATCAGCGCTGTCTTCTTCTGCTGCTGCTGCGTCCCCCCGTCTTGCAGCCCCTCTGTCGTCTCGCAATGAAGAGGCGGACTAGCACAGGTGCCCCATAAAGATTTAGGTGGTGGTGCTGTGTCCCAACGCCCAGCGCCGGCAGTGATCAAGATATTGGCGTTCGTGTCTTCCCACCAGATCCACGATGCTCGTCCACAGCCAGAACGGCGCATCGATGGATTTACCGTGGCGCCGCTGTAGCTCGCGTCGCCACACCCCAGCATCGTTTCGCGAAAGTTGTCCCCCATGCGCGACACCGACTACCGCGCCGAGGTAGCGTGCGACTTCAGTGGCCTCCGCTTGCGGCAGCGTGTCAATCTCAAGTTTCAAGTCTTGGGGGAGCAACTCCGGCACGAAGACGCTGGTATCCAACACCCGCAGGGCAGCCATCCGGGTTCCCAGAAACGGCGCAAGGTGCGTTGCGCCCGCGACGACACGCTCGCCGTTGTCGCGCGGCATATTGGTCTGCGGCTGCCTGGGCGCCGCAGGCGCTGCAGCCTCCTTGAAATCCAATAGGCAATAGTGCCGGTTCTTCCCTGTTCCGACGGCAAGCAACGCTGCATAGCGGAGCCGCCCCAGCGAGCTGCATCCCTTTACCCAATACGCTGCATCCATAAGCTCAATCTGGTCCGCAGGCTCTCGGGAGTACAGGCGGGTAACGAGAAGGGGTAGCGTGGTTTCCCGACAAAGCGCCTCAAGCGCGTCGCGCTCCGCCTTGCGCAAAGGCCAGAAGCGTTTGCCGAGGGGGATCGTCGGCTTCGCGTCTTCGATGCGGTCGCTCGCGAGTTGCTTCCATGTTCTGCGGGTCGCAGCCTTCATGGCGGTCTTCGCTGCTGGAGGCTTGGGCGGAAGCCGATGCGTGGGGCCCGCCTTCAGAGCTGCCATGTAGCCCGCCATGAGCGCTTCGACCATCTGCGCGGTGACAACACCGGGCAGGTCCGATCCGCGTGCGGCCGTGGCGAGAGACACCCCCAGCCGGATCAGGTCGTGTGCCGGATTGCCGATGACTGTCTGGTCCATATCGCGGACCTGAATCGCGACCCGGCCGGCGGTGTCGCCCACAGGGCCAATGTTGCCCACGTGGCAGTCCCCACATATCCAGATGGCCGGGCCCGCTGGTAACGTGCTTGGGCTGATTTCTTCCAACCACTCGTAGAACTTTGTAGTGCTGCCGCGCACGAACGCGTGCGCGGACTTGGACATCTTCAGGTTACGCAGTTCTGCGAGCGCGACGTTGCGGTTGCGCGGTAGGACCGTCCCGCGTGTGGCCGAGTGGGTGGGGCCACGCTTCGTTTTGGTTGGCATATGCCGCGCTCCTTCTGGAAGATGTTCTCGGTCCACTCAACGCTGCACATCGGCAGACCTCTGAGAGTCATTTTTGCTCGGGCGGTAGGATTCCCATTGCACCGGCGGCGCACAGTTTTTCAGTACGCGACGGTAACGCGAGGGCGTCCTCAGTGTATCGGACCATATTCTCTGCGCCGACGAACACAGTTGGAAACCCAGCACGGCGTGGACGTGAAACGCCCTGGCCGCCTTTCGTATGGTCACCAGCTGCAAAGAGTCGAATTGTCCTGTCTCGCATTGCCTGCGATCAGAATGTGCGGCCGCTCAACGGCGGAGCCAAGCATGGCAAGGCAAGCAACAGTGGCCCAAGTATCGCGCCAAACGCTTGCAACCGGCGCACACCGCACGTTCCCGTCCATGAAGCGGAGGGCCTCGTCGGTCAATTAGCCTATGTCGGCATATGGGTCGGGGTTCCTATGCTTTGGGGAACACGAGTCCACACACTCGCGACAACCAGAACGGGGGGAGCCATGGCCGAGCTGTCAATCGCCCAAGCGCAACGCGCGAGCGGCACACATGGGCAACCAACGCCCGCACCGATTCCCCCTCGCAGTGCGACACGCGCGCGCGGCATCCACGGCGCGGCGCTGGTAATGGCAGCGGCGGCGATGTCTTTGGGGCTTACGGCCTGCGGCGGCGGCGGTGATGCCTCGCCCCCAGCGGCCAACCCGCCGAGCAGCAACGCCACGCCCGCCCCCACGCCCGCGCCCGCGCCCTCACCGGTGACAACCTTTGGCGTGGGCGGCACCGTCAGCGGCCTGACTACGGGCAAATCGGTCACTCTGCTGAACAACGGCGGCGACGCCATTACCGTCAGCGCCAACGGCAACTTCCGCTTCCCAACCGCGCTCGCGCAGGGCAGGCCGTACGCTGCGACGGTAGGCACCCGGCCTTCAGGGGAAAACTGCACCGTCACCAACGGCAGCGGCACAGTGGGCACCAGCAATGTCACCAACATTGCGGTGGCGTGCGCACCGCGGCCGCTGTTTGCGTATGCCGTGAACTCTAACGACGGCACCATCTCCGCCTTCACGCTGGACCTGACCACTGGCATTCCCACAGCCATCGGCACGGCAGTGGCCGTCGGGCTCGGGCCGCTGTCGCTCACCGTTGATCCGGCAGGCAAGTACGTGTACGTGGCCAACGCCAACGACAACACCATCACCACGCTGTCAATCAACCCGACCACCGGGCTGCTGACCATGGTGGGCTCGCCCACTGTGACCGGCATACAGCCGTTCAGCATCGCGCGCACACCCAACGGCAAGTTTGCGTATACGGCCAACTTTGGAGACAACACGCTCTCGGCGTTTTCGGTCAACACCGGCACGGGCGCGCTGACTGCACTGTCAGCAATCACGGCAGGCGCCAACCCGTACACCGTCACCATCAACAGCGCGGGCACCTTCGCCTACGTGGTGAACGCCAACAGCGGCAGCACCACCGGCACAGCCATGGCATTTGCCATCAACAACAGCACGGGCGCCTTCACGCAGGTGGGCACCACGGTCAACACCGGCAATACGCCGCAGTTCATCGCGGTCAACCCGGCCGGCAGCTTTGCGTATGTCGCCAACTCTGCAGACAACACGATCGGCATCTACAGCGTCAGCAACACTGGCGCACTCACCGCATCGGGCACACCGGTCGCGGCGGGCACCAACCCGTTCTATATGTCGATTTCACCCTCAGGCGGCTTCCTGTACGTGAGCAATGTGCTCAGCAATAACGTGAGCGTGTTCTCGATCAATCCAACCAATGGCGCCCTGACGCTTATCGACACCACTGCCACCGGCAACGCCCCCGTCACTGTCCTGCTGAACCCCGCAGGCACTTTCGCTTATGTGGTGAGCGGCGTTGACAACACCGTCACCGCCTACCGCGTGGACGGCACCACCGGCAAGCTGACCGCGGTGACGAATGGGTCGGCGGCCAGCGGCAATATCCCGCGCGGGATGGTGATTGCGGCGGTGCCCTGAAATTTCCCGGGTTGATCAATTGCATACCCTGTGTGGTCAAACGACCACCAAGGTCTGGAAATCATCAAGAAGGAAGCGACAAAGGCCACTGTGCATTGGTTACCGGCATAGCGTCGCCTGATTGGGTGGGAGGTTTTGATGAAAGCGAAACGAATCGGGGGAGGCGTGTTGTTGGCCTCCGCCCTCGTTGCCGGGTGGCTGATCGTATCGCCACCATGGGCCGGCGATGCGGACAATCTCGCTGTCGTGGCCAGCGCTACGGACCCCGGCAGCGGCGGTGAGAGCGGAAACAAGAAAGAAGCACCCGCATATACAACGGCGACGACTACAACTGCGCAACCCATGCGGCCCACTGTCGTGGCGGTAGCCACACCCAAGCCCGTGACTGGTGGCGCGCGCGCCTACGGCTACGGCGTCATGGATGAAAACGGACAGGTCATTCCACCGCCACGCACCGTGGTCATGACTGAAGTCCGTCCTGGTATGCCGGAAAACGAGGTAACGGGTACCGAACGTGGCCACAACCGTGGCCCCAACTTCAACCTCGGGCTCTACCGCCAAGCGGATGGCTCGGTGTATCGCCCATGATTGCCCATGAGCCGGAGAGTCATCATGAAGACGCTGTTTCGAAAGTTTCTCTGTGCGCTTGTATTTGCGGGCGGCCTGCTGGGCGTTTCGCTGACGGAGCTGTCTCAGAGCGCCACCTGCACCCTCGGGGTCGGAGCCATCTGCGTGACGATCGGCGGATCGGCATCAGCGCAGACCACGCCGGCCAAGATGCTGGTGCTGTACGACGCGCCCGCCAATGACCCGTACACCAACCTGGGCAAGGCGTACGCGATCATGCTGTACAACCTGCTCGCGCACTTCAACACCACCATCACCATGCTGCCCGTGCAGAACTACACGGCGGGCATGACCGAGCAGTACACCGCCACGTTCTACATGGGGAGCTATTACAACAACCCCATACCCGCGGCGTTCCTATCGGACGTGAGCACCACGCAGAAGACCGTCGTCTGGTTCAAGTACAACCTGTGGGAGTTGGCCTGGAACACGGCCTATCCGTTCACCACGCGCTACGGCATTAACTTCGTCAATCTGGCTGGCATGAATGCGACGCCGTCGGCCAGTGCACCGAACCCTGGCTTCTACGACACGATCACGTACAAGAGCCAGACCATGACCAAGTACTACGCCTTCAATGCTACGACCGGGGCCGTTACTGCAGACCCCGACATCGGCGTGACGGCGGTGGCCGATGCAACCAAGGCCACGACCTTGGTGACCATCTCCAACTCGGTCAGCCCCACCACGAAGCCGGCCGTGCCATATGTCATTCGCTCGGGAAACTTCTGGTACTTCGCCGACATGCCGTTCTCGTACATCGGACCGCGTGACCGCTACCTGGTGATCTGCGACATGCTGCATGACATTCTGGGCACCAATGCGCCCACGCTGCACCGTGCGCTTGTCCGTCTGGAAGACGTGAATGCCACCACGACGGTGTCTTCGATGCAGCAGTTGACGGACTACCTGTACGGCCAGAAGGTTCCGTTCTCGATTGCGACCATCCCGGTGTACACCGATCCGAACGGTGTCTATAACGGCGGCGTGGCGCAGACCATCCACATGGTCAACGCAACGGGGCTGAAGCAGGCGCTGAACTACGCCCGGGCGCGCGGCGGTCACGTCCTGATGCACGGCTACACGCACCAGTACAGCAACATTCCGAACCTGATCAACGCGGTCAGCGCGAACGACTATGAGTTCTGGCTCGCCACGCAGAACCGGCCCGTGAATGAGGATTCGACCCAATGGGCGGCCGGTCGCTTGTCGGCCGGGTTGCTGGAACTGCAACTCAACGGATACTTCCCATTTGCGTGGGAGGCACCACACTACCAGTCGTCGCCATCGGCCATCAAGGCTGTGCCGAAGTACTTCAAGAACACCTATCAGCGCGTGGTGTACTACACGTCGGATAACCCGCAGACGCTCGCTTCGACGGCGCCGGGACACGACTTCTCGGTCGGCCAGTTTTTCCCCTACATCATTCAAAAGGACTACTACGGCCAACGCGTGATTCCGGAGAACCTCGGCAATGTGGAATACAACATCTGCGCAATCGATCCGTCGTCTTGCCTGACGTACAACGTCGCGGACATCCTGACCAACGCCACCTACGCTCTGGTGGTACGCGACGGCTTTGCCTCGTTCTTCTTCCATCCGTTCTGGCTGGAGCCGGGGCTGGTTGCCACGGGCTTCCCTGACTTCCAACAACTCATTACCGGCATCTCCGCGCTGGGCTTTACCTGGGTGGATGCCAGCACGGCTCAGTAGCCAACTGAATGCGGATGCGCTCGAAACTGGCGAGGGGTTCAGAAGGGGCTATTCCAGACAGGAACACCGGTGGCATTAGGGGGATATGAAGAGGACCACCTCGGTGTTCGCTTGGTATGAAGCCATTGCAGGATCGCGCCTTGCGATCCACGAATGGGTTAGGGAGGGGGTGCGCGTTGCACCGATCTCTCTTTCCCAGCCTTCGTGGTGTGACGTTGAGCGTCGCGTTGCTGCGCAAGTTCTTTAGCCATCAGAATGCCCGCGTTCAACGCCATCCCCTCAGAGAGGAATCCCTCGGGCGAGTAGGCTGATGTCCATTCAGTTGGTGTGCCGTGATGCGGAACATAACGATAGTCACTCGACCATCGTTTGTCTGTCCGTCGCGCGGTATGGACCTCGACCTGGCCGTGACCGGTTTTCACTGAAATTTGCATCGAGGTTCCCCGCAAAAAACGTCAGCCCGCGCAGGTTTTTTTTGCCGTTTTGGCGCCGCAGGTTCTCTAGCGTAGTTGCGACCTATGCACTTATCTAGTCGCCTTGAGTGCACATTCCAACAAGACGAGCGCCGGATCTCGCTCGTCGAGCCGTAAATATTGGGTAGTTTCCCCCAAACCGGACCAGAGTCAGAGTTACTCTGGTCCGACGATAAAACGCTGTCCTGAATGTTCCGCAAGCAGGCTATACAAACTGTTCGATGGGCGGCTCAAGTGCCGTGCCTGCGGCAAGCGGTTTAGCTGGACCTGGGTGTGGGACCCGGTGCGTCTAAGCAGCCGTGAGAAGACGCGTTTGCTGGAGGTGTTCGTGCTCGGTGTGCCGGCGTATCGGCAGCGTTTCGATCCGTCGGTCAGCACCAAAACGCGAGAACGTTTTTTGCCGGTCTCAAGCTCCTGGATACGCTGCTGATCCGCGGAAATGACCTTGCCTTGAGCGGTAGCTTCCTTGGCCCACTCAATCTGAACCAAGGCTTGCCCGCAGACAGGAACAAGATCTTTACGCCCTGTCCTCCTGGGAGGTGGTCTGCATCGCGGCGCGCTCGCGGGCGTGCTCGATGGCCCGATGCAGGCGTTCCCGCAGGAGCCGGTGAACGGTTCGCCCGGCACCGTGCTTTATGGCATGCGCGAGATCCAAAACCCCTTCACAGGTAGCGCGATCACAAGCAGGTCGCGCGTGCGCGTGCTGGCGCGCAACGTCCGCAGCGAATCACACAGTACCCTTCTCGAACCGAGCCATCCCATCTAAAGCAGATCGGGTAAGGCCGAATGCAGCATGGTCAGCACTTGCGAGGGATCATCGACCCACTGACTTTGAACTGCCTTGGCTCTGCGAGCAACGTGATAAACGTTCCGCTTCTTCTTGGCCTGACTCGACCAACACAATCTGAAACTCACCCCATTTATCTATCTTTATGGTCACAGCGTCATTTTGGACAGCCACTCTTCTAACCACCGTTGCTGTCCAACTCCTCCATGAACGCCGTGATGGCCACCATCTCTTCTTCAGTAGCTTGAATACCCTGATTCAGTCCGCCCCATTCGTTCAACATGTCCTGAGGCGGCATGCCAGTGCTACCCATTCCGCTCAATGTTTTTCCAAGTTCTTCTGAGCGAGATCGCATCTGCTTGAGCTGCGACTCAAGTGATTTCATGCGTCTCCGGAGTGTTGCGGCGTCCTGGCCCGCCAGTTGAGGGAAGGCAGCACGATAGTCCATGTACTTGTCGCCATAGACGGTACGCCATCGCAGGAAGCCCCACATCTGCCACAGTTCGCGGCCACTGGCTTGCTGCGGCAACTGTTCGGTATAGGCCGGATCTTTGAGTGCGTCCTCTTCCGACTGTCCTTTGGCTTCGCGTTGCTGCTTAAGACGGGCCTGCAGTTGCAACTGCTCCTGTTCTTCTTTCGTTAACGGTGGGGGTGGCGGCACGCCGACCTTGGCAGTGAGCGCAGTGATCTTCACCGGAGGCGGATTCTTCAGCGCGGCATCCTTGGCGGCTACCGCATCGAGCGCGCTCTGCTGTTTGCGATACCAGACGTCGTTGTCGTCGCCCAGCGGCTTGAACCAAGCCCGTGAGTCATGCACGTAGCGCGAGAAGAACAGGTCGACCGCTTGCGGCACGTCCGTGTTCTCCCATGCGCTTTGCACCGCACCCCAACTGTCGAACTTTAAGCCGAGTGCCTGCTTGGCGCGAAAGAACAGCATCGCGCCTTGCACAGCGCCGACGGCGGGAATATAGGCGATAGGACCACCCGGTGCCTCGGGTACGGCATTCTGCAAAGCGGGACGACCGCCCACGCCGGCGACTCCAGAGATTAGCGCACCCAAACTGCTTGCACCGGCCTCGACCGACCACTTCCCGCCTTCCATGATCCAGCCGAGATAGTGGCCCTTGGCCCAGCTCGGCACCAAATTTTGGTAGCTCGAATAGCGCTTGACCCACTTCAGTTCCTCAGCCAATTCGGCATCGGAGGTCAGCAAGTCGGTCTGATCTGTTTTGGCGGCGTGCTGCACGCTCAGCATGCTGCCCACCTTGCCGAGCCACCGATGGCGCCAGCGCAGGAAGTAGCCATAGTGGTGATGAATCAAGTCCGGCGTTGCCGTCGCGCCAGTGTCGGCCGTCGCCGACCGGTAGGCGTTGAAGGCTTTGATCAGGTCCGGGTCGACTTTGAACTGGTCTTGCAATTCACGCGGTGCCGAAGATGGCCTCATCAACGGCACACCGGAGATGACCGCCTCGCGGTACATGTGCGACAACGGCACTTGCGAGAGTTTGGCACTGTCATCGGGTGTCCAATCCACGCGGCGACCTCGTCCTTGCTCGCCAGGCTCGTAGCCTCCCCCCAGGTCGGAGTGCACCCCCGGGTAGACGAACTCCTCCACGTTGTCGCCGTGCGCGCTGTCCAGTGGAAATGAGCCCCGCACTTCATGACCGGACACTAGGTGCACACACCGCTTGACGAGATCCGGGCCCGGGATACGCATCCACCGCTTCTGGCCCCAAGCGCCATGCCCTGACGCCATCGTCTCGATCATGCTTTGGGCGATCCCTGCTGATGCGACGGTATCGAACAGTCCCAAGAAATCGATCTGGACGGGGATACCGCAGAGGCTGAGCTTCTCGCCATTAGCGTCACAGGCATCGCGAAGCCAGTTACAGAACACGCGCGCCTGCGCCGAGCCGCGCGAGAAACCAAAGACGTGCAGACGAATGCGCTTGATGATCGGTTTGCGCTCCTTTGGCAGGTTGCCCAGAGCTTTGGCCAGCGCTGCCTTACGCTCGTTGAGCACACGACGCCGCCCCTTGGTGTTGACTTCGCGCCAGTTGGTGCGCGCGACCGATGTGAGCGAAGCAAACGAGCCAACGGTCGCACGCAGGTTGCGGTCGAACTCGCCATGGGCGCGATACCTGCCCTGCAGTTCGCGCTCGATAGTTGCGCCGCTGCCGAGGTTGGATATCTGGATCTCGGGCGCGTTGATGTCGGCGCTCATCTGCTTGACCAAATCTCGGTCTGCTGGCGCATTTGTTAGCGGATGGCCATGGTAATGAAAATGCAAGTGATTATGCATTTGCAACAGGCCCCAGTTGATACGACATTCGCCACCCCATCCGGCCGCTGCTCCTGCGACGGCGTGGATGCCGATGCCCAGGTCACCGACCTCCCTATAGAACGGGGTACCGACGCCTGCGGCATAGCTTGCAAAGCGGTAGCGCTTCAATTCCGTCGGTCTTGGATTTACCTCGAACAAATCAACTAGCCGTGCCACGTTGCTTTGTGCCTGTCGCGGGCGGTCGTTGTCCCTGTTATTGCGTGTGCCGTCGAAGAAGAACCCGAAATGCAACTCTTCCTCGCAGGGAGGCGGGACCTTCAGGTTGATATCCTGAAGAGATCGCTTGCGCGACATCTCCTGTTGCGAGAGTTCAAAGGGCGTGTCAGGGCACAGCGGCGCAAATTGAACGGTGGTCATCGTGGAACGGCGTGAAGGTGAGTTGTCTGCGAAGGTGGCTGCGGAGCGGGCCCCGGTCTATTTGCCTTTCGCTTTCTGCTTCTGTAGCGCTCTGTATTCCTCACGGTATTCGGGTGCGTAGCAAGTCTCGCGTTCTTGCGGAGGTTTTCGCTTCAAGCACGCATCAGTTGGGTCTTCAAGGTGATATGGGTCGCCTTCCCAGCCCGGCCCCCAGTCAGTCAAATACAGTTTGACTTCGTGATTCGGGAAAAACGCGACATAGAAATACGAACCGCCCTTCGGCGGATACTTCTCGACAGGAACTTGTTTCTCGTAGAGTGCCTTCTTGTCTTTCTCGTACAGTTCGTCGTCGCTCCACTTGATCGTCACCTTGAAGTTTGGGTCCCAATGTTTGGGCACGGAAGCGCTACCGATCCATTTGGTTCCGCCAGCATGTGGCACCATCCCTCCGGCCCACTCCCCATTGACGTAGACCGACCCGATCGGAATGTCGGTGTAGTTGAGCACGCCGATGGCGCCGCCCAGCGTTTCGTCTTCTACGTTCGCCCTTGGCGCCTCCGCTTTGCTGCACGCAGTGAGACCTAGCAGCGCGCCTGCAAGTACTACTGCACACAGTCGTTTTATCGTCTTTGCATTCATGCTGATCCCATCTCGATAGCCGCGTCTTTGGCCGCACGCAAATAATTCTGCAACGCCCCCGGCTCACGGTGAGCATCGCCCAGCAAAGCCAAGAGCCCTGGCTCCCGCAGGTCTGCTCCATTGGTCTCGAGCGCGTGCGCCGCGAGTTCAACAGTATCCGGTGTCGAGTCGATCGAGTACTTCTTGGCCAGCGCACAGGCTTGGGAGACAAGGCGGTAGCCGTCAGCCCTGCCTGTATCAGGAAGGCTGCCCGGTGATTCCCTATCGATCAGGTCGAGGATGGCGTCCGGCATGGCTGCGTCGATCATCCGGTCAATGTCTGCTTGTGGCAACACGAGTTGCTCGATCGGATATGTCGCTGGTTCGGCATGCGATTCTGAGAGCCACAGCGTTTCCAGTTCGCCGGCCCGATCGACGTAACACCAATGCAGTAGCGGCGCAGTGAGTTGCGACCATCCAGTAGGGTTCATTGCGCCCGGAAGTGCCGGCAGGACGCGCGTGTCGGCAAAGCGCAGTAGATAACGCGACTCGTCCTCCACCACCATCGGCTGTAAGCAGGGCTGCCACAGGCGCACTAGGTGTTCTGCCGGTTGCCACGACGCGACAAAGCTGAGCATTGGGCGTCCCTGACAGTGCCTGCCCAGCGCGTTTAGGATGCCGCCCAAGTCCACGCCGGCACGCCGGTCTAGCGGCAACAGATAGGGCGAGGCGGGCAGCAACTCATGCAGCCTGCTGGTAGTCCCGTACAGTGGAAAGGATTGCAGTGGTGCGGCGAAGGGCTTGCGGCCGTAGTCGAACACACCATCGACCAGGGCAAACCAGTGCGCGTCTGGCGCAGCGTCGATCGTCTGCAACAAGCCGTCAACCCACACAGCAGGATCACGGGAATCAACCGCGAAATACATAAAAGTCCTCTTCAATTACCTGTCTACACTCGCGCCACGGGAGAACCCGAGGTGGCCGCCTTCAATAGACATTCGAGACAGACGCTTTGCGGGAACGTCGGCAGCGGATAGGACTGATTCACCGGTCCGTCGAATTTGCGTTCCGCTGATTTGTAGGTAATCGGCCCGGGGCACTCGACCGTGATGTTGCCGCCCTCCAGCGTGATCGATGCCCCGCCGGCCGTGGCGATGCGAATGCGCTTGGCCGCCGCAAAATCCACGTTCATATTGGCCGACACCAGCTTCAGGTCCTGCTTGGCCATCAGCTTGAGCACGTCGTGCTGGGCCTGCACGTCGATGTTGTCTTGCCCGGCCGTCAGTTGCAGGCCGATGTTGTTGTCGCCAGCTTTCGACAGACCTGCCGCTACGCCGATCGCCTGACCAGCGTGCATGCGTGCCTGCTTGCCGATGGCGAGGTTGGTGTCCTGGCCGCTGCCCAGCGCGATGCTCTCTCCATTGGTGAGCTGCAGGTCTTGCCCGGCCACCATCACAAGGCCCGCGCGGCCCGCCAGGTGCGCGATGGCTTCGCTCTGATGCGGCACCTTGCCTTGCGTGGCGGTGTTGCCAGCGCTGGCGTCCTGCTTGGCGGCGTCGAGTGCCTTGCCGTCGACCATGCCCGCCACCACCTTGGCTTGCTTGGCAAGCGGGGCATCGTCGTTCTTGGCGGTGTCGAGTGCGGCAGTCTGATGCGTGACCGCGCCTTGGCCCAG
This sequence comes from Ralstonia sp. SA306, assembly GCF_054792405.1. Classification (NCBI taxonomy): domain Bacteria; kingdom Pseudomonadati; phylum Pseudomonadota; class Betaproteobacteria; order Burkholderiales; family Burkholderiaceae; genus Ralstonia; species Ralstonia sp. SA306. Next base: position 60,040 of record NZ_CP096453.1, on the reverse strand, counting down.
CGATGACGTCAATTCCTTGGCTTGCTTGATCAGCGCAATGCCTGCCGCGTTGTCGCCGGTGGGCACGGCTTTGCCGTTGCTGGCGTCGCGGTAGGTGGTCAGCAGCAGGCCTGCCTGGCCGCGCACGGCGGCGTGGCCATCGGTGCGCAACTCGAAGCCTTGGCCACGGAAGCTGCCGCGCCGGTTGTCTTGCTGATGGACGAGATGGCCGAGGTTGAGCTGGCTGGATTGCTGCGTGGTGGCGAGCTGCGTACGCAACTGGCCGTCGCTGTCATCAAAGACGAGGTGGTTGTAGCCGCTGCCGCCGTGTTCCGCGCTCTTGAAGCCGGTGTGGGCGGCGGCGTTGCGGTGGCCCTCGGCCTCCGTGCCCATGCCGTGCCAAGCGGGGCTGTGGCCGCCGGCCACGTTGCCTTGCGCGCTCGCAGCGCTGTCGCTGCCTTGCTTGTAGAGGGCCGTGCTGTCGCTTTGGTCAGATGCGCCCTGGCCGCCCGGCGTGGGCGCAATGCCGGCCTCCCCTTGGCCGTTGTAAAGCGAGCCGATCACGACCGGCTGATCGATGTCGTCTTCGCTGAACTTGACGAGCACTTCCTGCCCGATGCGCGGCAGCCATTGCCAGCCCATACCGGAACCTGCCTGCCGCTGCGCAACGCGCACCCAGCGGCTGCTGCGGTCATCCGCGCGCTCGCCTAGTTGCCAGGGAAAACGCACGCGGATTTCACCTGCGGGGGTGGCGTGGTGTTCGCCCTCTCCGCCTGCCTGCGTCTGGCCGTCCGGGCCGACCACGATGGCGCTGTGCACGCCCTGCGCGGTGGGCGCGGCGTAGAGGCGGCCGCAATCAGGTTCTGTCACGGCCGGGCGCCACAGCCGACGTGCATCGCTTGCTCGAAACATTCCCGCGTAGCCGTGCGTGCGTGCGGCCTTGAGCAGATCGCCAGTTGGCGCGTTGCGCTCGACGGGGCCTTCTGCTTCCTGAAAACCGAAGATGCCGGGGCCGGATTCCGGCGCGCTGGGCGGCGTATCGAATTCCAGTGCGGCGTCGAGCCCGCCCAAACGCTGGCTGAGCGCGTTGTGCGTATCGACGGTCAGGTTGTTGATGCCGCAGTGCTCGACCAGATCCATCAACAGCGGATAGGCGCCTTCCACGTCTTGCGGCAGGTGCGGGCAATCCACAACCTGCAGGCGCGTACCGCTGCGCAGCGTGCGCACCGTGCCGCGCCCCGAAAACAGCAGCGCGCGCGCCTCCAGGCTTTCCATGACCTGTTCGGCAATGCGCTGGGCGTTGGCGGAATCGGGTGCGAGCGACGGGCTGATCGACAGATACGCATCCGGGCTGCCCGCGCTTGTGGCGAAGCGTGCGGGCGCATGGGCGCGAGCGTTCTGCTTGCCTTCCGGGTCCCACGCGGCCACCGCCACGCCACTTACGGTGGTGCGGCTATGGCAAGCGAGTTGCTGGATCGCGTCGCGCTCTTCCAGGCTGTGCGCGCGGTGGAAGCGGATACCGCCCGCCGCAGCTGATTCCGCGTCTTCCTGCAGTTGTGTGCTGTCGGCAAAGATCACCAACGTGTGGCCGCCATGCGCCTGATCGTCTTCCACCGTGGTGAAGCCGAGCCCTGCCTCGGCCAGCAGGCGCGTGACAAAGTGATAGTCGGTCTCGCGAAACTGGGCGATGTGCGTGCGCGTACCAAAGTCGGCCATGCGCGCTTCGGCACCGGCCGCATAGCGCCACGAGGCATATGGCTCGTACGGCGACAGCATCTGTTCAATGATGTCCGGCAGCGGCCGGTTCTGGAACACCTGGCTGTGGCGCTGCTGCGTGGTCAACCAGAACCAGGGCACCACGGTCAGGCGATAGCGCGTGAGGCTACCGTCCGCGCCAAGCTTCTCAGCCAGGCGGATCAGGCCTGTGCGCTTGGTCTGCGTTCCGTCGGCCAGCGTCGTGACCAACGTGACGCGCTGGCCCAGCAACGATTTGAGCGCGATGCGCGCATTGGCGCTGACGGCCACCACGCGCCATTCAAACAACTCGGACAGCGCCTCCCGACCGAGCCAGGCTTCCACCGCAAGGTCCGCAAGCGGCCCATCGCCTTCCAGCGTATACAGGCGTCGTGTTGGTGCGAAGAGGTTCTGAAGAAGGGTCGTGGCGTCCATCAGTGGTATGTCAGTTGGTGCTAGACGCCCGACGTACTGCAACAAGGCGGGCGCATTATTCTAAATGTACGCCACACCCAAAGTAGTAAATAATAGTCGCCGCCAGGTTAAGAAAGCGAAATAATTAGATTTTTGAATACAGATATTCGCGCATCTAAAATCATTCAGCATTGGAGGAATGCTGATTGCCGAAATTTGGCCGACAGCCGGTGGCGCGCAAGCTCGCAACTGAACGCCGCGCTGCGTGACTATGCGCCGTGCTTACGAACGCGTTGCCGAATAGCTTCGTCGCGCGCAGTCGCCGTATCCTTCCGCATTTGCCGGCTGATGCTTTTCGCCCGGGAGAGCGCGGTCATGCTCAGGAGAATCAGGCACGCCAGAACCGCCAGCGGTGTCGGAAAAACTCCGCCCAGCTTGCCGTGCAGGTCCATGATCGCTGGCCAAATTGCTGCACCAGGCACGTTGCTGGCCAGCGGGCCAAACGTTCTATCCATGTGCAGAAAATCCTTGTCGCCGGCCGGCACAGCCAACGCCGCCACCGCCAAGGTGACTGCAGCGTATAACAGCAGTGCAGCGAACAGATACAGAAAAGCAATAGACTTGGTCCGATTTTGTAGCATGATTATTCTTAAAACTCACCAGACGTTCACAAAATAAATGCAGCTATTTCACCATACAGGTCTGTGGCAAGCAATCAGCATAATCAAATCGGCGCGATTTATTCCGTTCAGTACCTCTGCATGGAACGGGGACAGCGGTCTGAACTGTTACGATTCGCGACCAGGTTACCGGCACAACCAACACGAGGCGGACGAAGTCATTCTTGTATTCGAGTGGATGGGCGGCCCTCCACAGCGCGGACGCAATTCGCTGCCGTATCCGCCTGGCGAATTGCTCGACATGCATCCATGGCGCATGTTTGTGTCAGCTCCGCTGCATGACCGCAAGGTTTTGAGGGTGTCGCATTTACGGTTCAAGTCCGCCGAAGCGCGCAATCATTTCTTCGGCAGGAACGATGGCCGGCGATGGCCACGCCGGATTCGAATGTTTTCGGGCGCGCGCAGGCGAAGGTTGGAGTTCTTGAAGGAGCTGCGCGCTGTCTACCGTTCCAACAACTGTTGGGTTTCCGTCCACTGAATAACGTTCGCAAGCTGGAGTGGGGGTGCGCCCGCGACCATTGGTGGTATGTAGCGCCCCAGCACGATCCGCGCAAATCACTGAAGTGCGCAAGGTCACCTGCTGTTCCTCGTCACGCTGCCGCAAAACGGGCGGTAAGCGGCGCTACGAAGCCGCCAACGTATGGGTGGGCGACTTACGCTGACGTTTTTTGCAAGCGCGTGATCTTGTCGAAGGTGGCCAGTTTGGCGTCTGGCAGGCTGGCGAAGCCGGACTTCGACCAACTCGCCGGCTCGCCTTTGACCGTCTCGATGTTGTAACTCCAAGAGCGACCCGTGAAGGACACCAGGATGCGGAAATCACCCGCGTAGAGCGTCGATGCCCCGTCAGCTCTGCGTCGCCAGGCGCGGGTCAACCAAAGTTCGCGCTTCGCAGCCCGATCCGGCGCTGGAGCCGCCGTCTGCTTTGGCGGTTTCGCGACCGACGGTGCCGACCGCACCCAGCCGCCGCTGTGCCAAATCATGGGAGGCGTTGCCTTCTGTCCCAAAGCGATTTCCTTTGCAGCCAGCGGGCTATCGCGCCCTGCTGTGATGGAAGTACAGGTAGCCGAGGCCGATCGGGGCGATAAAAATCGCCAGGCTCCAGCAAAACGCCATCGTGACCAACTTCCACCACAGGGCGATGAAGGCATTGACGAACAACACGTTCGAGCCGATCAAGAAGCCAACCACACCCTCGTAGACGAACCGTGCGTAGGGATAGAGAACGGTATTGAGGATCGCGATAATCACGAGCGTGAAGGGGAACGCGTGCTGCCCGGACGATGGCTTCGCGTGCGACAACATCCAGAAGATGAAGACGGGAAAGATCAGGCCGAATACAAAATGTCGGAAGTAATACGGGCGGGAGAGCCCACCAAAGGTTTTACTCAAAACTTGTTGCACGCGCGCTCCTTGTGCGTGAAGGTTGTGCTGACCGTTAATGCCGGCCGGTTGCCATCCATGACCGGCTACCGGACCGCGTCACCGAGATTTGCAGTTGACGGGCCTCACTGAACGACCTTGGCAGTCTTCAGCAAGTTTCCGACTACCTGTACCGTGGCGCGTTCGAGTTCCGCCGTCTCCAACGCCTGCTTAATGGCCGGCTTTACGGCGTCATATGCAGGCACTTGCGTCGGCCGCATCGCATCGAGCTTCACGATGTAGCGCTGGTTACCCACTTCGACTGGGGCAGCGCTGGTCGCACCCAGTTGCAATGCGGAAATCTCGCGCGCAAGTGCCAGCGGCAAGTTCTGCGTCTTGCCCTCTTCGGCCGGCACCTTGAAGCTCACCCAATCCATCTCGCCGCCACGTGTCTTGTTCGGCGCCGTGCTGTACTGCTGTGCCAACTTGGCGAAATCGCCGCTCTGCTTCAGTTGCGCGATGACCTGCGCGGCGGTGACATCGTCGCCCACCTGGATCACACGTGGCTTGTATTCTTTGTCGCCCAGGCTGGAGACGATCGCGTCATAGCGCGCTTTGACTTGCGCATCCGTCACCGGCGCGGGCTTGATGTTGTCTTTCAGCCAAGCCTGAGTGATGGCCGCGTCATGCGCCTCCTGTACGGCTTGTTTCACCGCCGGCAGCTTTTCGTAGGCGGCATTCTTGGCAGCCTGCTGGCGGAACAGTTCACGCGCGATCAGCTGCTGCTTGAGCGCTTGTACGACGTTCGGAGTCGCGGCCACGCCGGTCTGTGCAATCGCTCGGTCCAACTGGGCTTGCGTGATCTGCGTGCCGTTGACGACGGCCACAGCACCCGCCGGCAGGGCGTCAGCCCATGCGGATGAAATCGATGCTGCGGCCAATGCAGTTATGGCGAAGCGGTGGATCGTTGTGTTCATGTCAGAAATCCTTGTCAATAAGTTCAGTGCAAAGTCGGCGTCGACAATAGCGGCGCGTGCCATTTAGCCAAGTGGGACAGCGTCGCTCGGTGCTACCTCATCAGGTCCACTAGGGAAATCCAACCCGCCCAGCAAGTTCTGATAGATCGCCGAAATGGTCCCCACGACTAGGAACGTTGAGATCACTGCGGTTGCCGCCTGTAACACCGATCCAATCGGCGTCTGAGAAACGCCAACCATAGAGACCTGTCCCGTTGTCAGCATCAGCACGGACGCCACAATGATGGGCGCCGTGCCAGCGGTCATGACGACAAAGATCGACCAGACGCGCCCAGCCGTCGCATTCCACGAAAGGCGTAGAGGGGAACGTCCAGCATCCGTCGCCAAAGCGGGCAAAGCCAGAATGAGGCGGTAGTACAGGTAATAGAGCCCAAACTGACCAACCGCGCCGATCAAGCCCAACATCAATCGCAGCTTGGCAATCAACATGAACGCTGCGCCCGACAACACCGCAAGAAGACAGAAGGCGACCGTCTGAAGCGACCACGCATGATTATTCGTCTCTCGGCGCAGGACGAGTCGATATCCGGCCACTTGCAACGGCACCGTTACGAGTGTCTGCGCCATCATGAGCAGCGTCATGAAAAACCAGGGTCGGAACTCCCCGTTGGTACCCGCCACGGTCAGCATCAGAAGACCAACGGTGGTGAGCACCGTAAGCAAAGGGTGACGCAATGGAATTTGAAAGGCTGAACGGTATGCAGCCTTGATCGTTGCGCCTTTGGGAATCTTCATGTTCATGATCCTAGGTGTCGGATTGGCGTACCCGTTGCTCAATAAGTCCAGTTCAAGGTCGCCAACAGGACAGTCGGCTTGGCGCCGAGCTCGGCCGGCTGCACCAGCGCACGGCCAAGCAGCAACTCACTGGTCAGCACGTTCTTGCCATAAGCCGCCGATAGCCGCACCCCTACACCGGCACCCGCCAGGTACTGCCAGTGCTGCGTGGCCACCAACTGCGTCTGGCCTCCATCCAGGAAGACGTAGGGCTCGATCCGCACGCCCCCAGCCGAAGGCGCATTCGCCCACACGGCTTCGTTGCGCAAGGTCAGTCCCCGGTCTCCGCTAATGAGGCCCTCGCGGAAGCCCCGAACCGAGCTCATGCCACCCGCAAATATCTGTTCCGAACCGAACAGCGCCACATTCGACCACTGCGCAGACACCTGGCCGCGGTACGCCAACGCAGCCTTGCCAAAGCTCGGAAGGGGCAACTGCGTACTGGCGTTGCCATCGAGCTTCCAGAACTGGCTGTGCGCTTCGTCACGTCTGATATCTGGGGCATCCTGGCTAGCGCTGAGCGTGCGCATGCCGCGCGTGACGCCGACTTCCCAGGTGGCATAGCCGCCTTGGTTGTTCACGGCGAACTTGCGCAGCCCGTTGATAGCGACCCGCACCACCGTCAGAAACTGCGGATCGAGCAGCAGATTGTTGACCTCGCGCTCAGTGCGCCGGTGCGTGAGCGTAACGTCGAACGCGGTGCGCCCGGCTTGGTCGCGCTCGATTACGCGGTTCCAACCAAAGGTGTGCGCAAAGGTGCGGCCGTAGACGAGCGCCGTATCGCCGATGAGGTTGTTGTACTCCGAGAACGAGCCGGTATAGCTGAAGGTGTTGTAGCCGAACGGCACCGCCACCGAGGCAATGGCGGCATTGGTGTCGGTCGTGCCGATGTAGGACAGCGACAGCGCCTCCTGGAAGCCGAGCGCATTGTCTGCATCGATGCCGGCACGCAAACGCGTGGTGCCGGTGGCACGGCTGCCGTAGTTGTCCGTTCCAACGTTGAAACGGAAGCGGTCGCCCGGCTGGTTGGCCAGCGCAATGACCGAGGCGCCAGGGCTCTGGCCGGGCAGGATCTGCACCTCGGCCTGGTTGCGGCGCAGGCGGTTGATCTGGTCGACACCCTGCTCTAGGTCAGTCAGCTTTAGCGTCTCACCCACGGTGGGCATGGACCAGACGGTACCGGCGTCGGTCAGCCAGCCACCGTTCTGCGTACCGCTGGCGGTCGGCTGGTTCGGCACGGAGGTCCGGACCGTCTTCCCGTTGATCTGCAGGCTCTCCACCTTGCCCGGCACGACGGCGATGGTCAGAACGCCCTCTTTGAGGTTCTGCGGCGGCAAGTAGGCGCGCGTGGTGACGAAGCCGCGTTGCACGAACGCTTCGGTGAGCCTGCGAAGCAGCAGGTTGATGCGGTTGGTGCCCAGATCGCGATCGACAAACGGCTGGGTGATGCCCGCCACCGTGGCGTCGTCCAGCACCGTATTGCCGCTCAATTGGATCCGGTGAATGGCAAAGGTGGTGCCGGGCTCAGCCACGGATTCGACGTTCGCGGCGTCCGGCACAGCCTGCGGCACCTGAATTTGCGGCGGAGGTTGGTTGGCCTCGCGGCGGCGCTCGGCCTCCTGGCGTTCACGCAAGGCACGCTGGGCCGGGTCTTCGAGCGGCGGGGTCTGGGCGTGGGTGGTCGTTGCAAGCAGCAGTGCTGCCAGGGCCAGCGGCGTGAATTTCAGCAACATGTGCATCGCCTCACTGCCACAGCCACGAGGTCAAGCCCACGTGCGAATCAATGGCCACCGGCTGACGCGACCTGGCGCGCAGCGTCACGATGCCGTTGCTGGCCGTGACGGTCTGCCCGTCAAAGGTGCCACCTTCGATCTGACCTTGGCCGTTGATCGTCAACGCCCCGCCAATGGTCAGCCAGTTGCCGCCCACATCGGCGGCGTACAGGCGCGCCCAGTTGTCGCCAAAGAACGCCTTGAAGCCGCGGTCACGGGCGAGTGCGGTGTAGCCTGTGATGCCGACTGCGCGCACCTTGGGCGCCGTGACCGTCATGTCACCAACCGAAAGCACCTGGCCGCCGATGTTCTCGGCGAGCGTTCCCGCATGGATCGTCAGATTTCCGCCAGCGGAGATCGCGCCGCCCGTGGTCGCAATGGTGCTCGATGCGCTGCTGCGGCAGAAGATCATGCAGCTGCGGCTGAAGTGCGCTGAGCCGCTGGCCAGCGCTTCGTTATGGAAGACGTTCGCGGCCGTGATGCTGATGTCGGCGCTGCCGTTGGCCAGCATCTGCCCGCCAATGTTGCTGACGTTGCGCCCGGTGATCGTAGTACCGGTTTGCGAGACGAGGTACGGAACCTGCCCGACTGCCGGGATGCTGCCGTAGTCCACGTCAAAGCCCGTGCTGTGGTTGCGCAAGAAGAGCCAGCGGGTGCCGCTGCTGGTCCAGGTCGCCGGCTGTTCGCTGTTCGCGCCAATGGTCTTGTCGAGCAGATTCTGCACATCGCCCTGGGCAGCCAGAGTCAGCTTGGCGTTCGACAAAATTCGGCTCTGGTGGTTGACGATGTCGCCACCGGCGCGCAGCACCACGTCGTCGTTCTTGCCGAAGAGGATGCCCTGCGTACCTGCCGACGCATCGTTGCGAATCGTGCCGACGGCGAGCAGCGTGACGGCACCCTCGGAAGCTGCTGCACCGGTATTGCGCGTCTGGCCCTGGATCAGGCCCGCCGTGTTCGTCAGATCGGTATCACTCTGGATCAGTACGCCTCCAGCCGTGGCCGCGACGGCGGCCGGCAATGCAGACGACGCGATGGCGACGCTGCTGCCGTGAATCGTGGCGTTGCCTGCGGCGATGACGCTGGAATCGGTCTGGCTGTAGCCAGCCGTGGCGTTGAGCGTAACGTCGCCTCCCGAGGACTGCGCGGTGCTCGCGTTGCCGTTTCCGGACATCAGTGCGATTGAACCCGCCTGAACGGATGTGCCACCCACGCCATCGATCTTGCTGCCGGTGAGCTGCACTGCGCCGGGCGCGGTGATCGCTAACGTGCCCTGTTGCGAAGTCCACTGGCTCGTGCCAGACGCATCGGAACCTAGCGTCAGGGAAATGACCTGCGCGATCACGTTCTGCGTGGCGTTCAACTGGGTCGCCGTCATCGAGACGCCGGCACCTGCATCGAACAGACCAACGCCACCGGTTGCGCTCAGCGTGCTGTGGTCGATGGTGACGGGCTCGGTGTGAACTTGGCCTGTGCTGCCGATGACGATACTGCCAGCCTGGACGGCCGTGCCCGCCGACAGGGTGCTGCTGTCAAGGTGCACCTTATTGGAAGCGATCTGAAGGTTGCGGGCGGCGGTCAGGGCGCCGTTGCCCGTCAGACCGGCGAAGCCAATCAGCACGTCGTTGGCCGCCTGCACTGTGCCGCTGGCGAGTTGCAGATCCCCGGAGCCGCTGACCACGAAATCCCCTGCTGTGGCGAAGGCGGCTCCAGCGTGGCGCACACCAGCGCCTTGGTCGGTGGCGATCAGTTCGATGCGGCCACCGGTCAGCGATCCGCCCGACGCAATATCGATGGCGTAGCCCAGCGGCGTACCGCTGCCCGTGCTGCTGTAGCTGACCCAGGGGTCCAGGTTGTCGGTGGGCGAGACGCTGGTGTCGACTTCTGCCCGGCTATCCCCGGCGACGATACGGACCTTGCTATTGGGGTTGGTGAAACTGTTCTGCACGGCACCAGCCACGCGCACCTGTTTGGCGATCAGTTCAAGGTTGAGCATCGCTCCAGCGAGACCACCCGGGCCGATGTTGATCGCGCCCGAGCTGGTGTTGAGCACCACGTTGCGTTGCAACTGGCCGGTGCCGTTGGTGAAGTCGTTGAAGGACACCTGGCCCGTCGTGAGCGCAACGTTGCCGGTGTTGGTGAACGAGCCGCCGTCTACCGTGATGCCGTTCGGGTTGGCAATGATCACGTTAGCGCGCGGGCCTAGCACGGCGATATTGCCCTGGATGAGTGATGGGTTAGTGCTCGTGACTTGGTTGACGATGGTGCGGGCGGCGACCGTGGTGTTGTTCAGGTCGGCGCCTGCCGTGCCCACGTTGAACGACGTGTAGGTGTTGTGTGAGACACCGCCAACGCTGGGGGCGATGTTGACGGTTTGGCGACCGTTGGTGCCGGTGCTTACCGACGTGGCTGTGCCGCCATCGGTAACGACGCCGGCCGCCACGGCGACCGGTGGCACGAAAACGGCGCATAGGCCAATGAGCGCGGCCAGCTTGGCTGGGCGGTGTTGTGACTGCACGGAAACTTCCCCCTGAAACTGCTCTTTCTGTTGATGTGGTGGCATTTGGCCCCTACATCGCGTCACACGACGCTGACTTGGCTACCGGGTCGCTGTATGAGTGCCCTATAGCCTTGCTGAAGTAACGATCTACGCACCCAATGGCTCCCACGGATTGCGCAGTAGAAGTTTTTTGCGATGAACAGCAGCAAAGCACCGCCAATCGCCGATGGGTGACCGGTTTGGTCTCCATAGAGGGCAATCAGGGCAGCCATCGCGTCTGTGGCTACCAGTCGGCCGCCGTGCGCAATCAAGCCTTCCGAGTACGCCCAAGCGGTTCCAAACAACAACGCAGGCCAATAGAAACCAGCCTTCACTTTGCGCTCTCGCTTTGTCGGGTGAATAAAGACCGTTGAAGTCGGCATCAATCGAAATAGCTTGTCCTCGGCTCTTGATAACATCGGCTTCATCGCCCTATTTCAGACTGTGGACGAATACCATCGCCGTCGATCCGGCAGCACCACTTTACGTGCGCGGCCCAGCTGAGTTCCGCATTCCTTACAACAACGCCGTTGGCCACAAGAATGTCAACGTTTCCGTGCTCGTCCAGATCATCCATATACACAGTGATGGACATGCCGGGCCGCAAGTGAACGATCACGCCAGACACGTCAACCTTGGTGTCATCGATCGACAGCAAAACAGTATTGGAATCGACCGTTTCGTTGAAGTCGACGCAAAAAGCCGATTGGAGGGAGCGGTGGGTCACCGCTCCCTCTCTATTTGAGGGCAAGGCCAGGGTCTACGTCACCATGTCGAGCCTTTTTCACACATCGAAGCCAATCCCTCCATGCTGCAGGATCGGCTGTCGTTCCATCTGACAAGAGACTTAAGTCTCCCAATAACGCCCCCAGTTCGTCGGATTGGGTCCGTTCGTAGAGTTCGACCAAGAACTCGAACATTGCAAGATATGCCTCTTTGTAAGAAAGGAGATCTGTAGGCGCATTCATTTAGTCGCTCGCGAAAGTCCACTTGCAGGATTGAAAGGACGTGGGGTTTCATTCAAACCGCCGTTCTGAGTAACTCCGTTTCGAACGCTACCCCAAAGCTGCGACCCATCAGGCAAGATCTTGGCAAACCATTGGTTGCCAAATCTATCAGTCCCTAGGCTGTTGGCCGAGTCATTAACCAAAGAAACCAGTGTGCGCTGATTTTCAGGCGTATTCGTCAGGTGGCCTACATCATCGCGGAAAATGCGGTCTAAAACATCGTTATTATTTAGAAAAATACGGCACTGCCACGTACATTTCAGCGCATGCCCGTCCGGAAGCGCGTAAGCAACAATACTCCTGCCGGAAAAAAGCGTCCGCTATCTGGTCTCTACGCACTCCTTCGGTTTGCAAGCGCAGAACATAACGGTCACCTTCACTCGCGTTAATAATGAAGGGTTTCATCGCAGAAACTCAGACAACGACTACATCCCCATTGTCAAGATATATCGAATAAGACTCAAACTCGGCCATATCATCTGCCTCAATTGAGATATACGCCTCCTCGCCAAAATTGATTCGAAGTGACGCAGCACCCACTCGACTTACACCAACAACGTCCTTTAATAAAAATCCGATCAATGGGGCACAACTATCCGGGCTAGAGAAATCCCTGGTGCCACACGTCCCTTTTAGGGAATACGACAGCCCTGCCTCTACGCAGAACGCCACCTTATAGGTGGAACCTGGAGCCGACTGGGGACGTGTGAAATCAAGCTTCGTGATCGACGGTCCAAAACTAACCAGCTCCAGATAGCACCCAGAAAGAAGCCCCTCGTCAAAATTACTTGGCAACTCGTACATAAGAGACTCCAACAGGGCCACAACAAACCTCTCGTGGCCTCAAATTAACGACGCGGTGGTGGGACAGAATCCGGGGGCAAGGGTACATGAGTATCCCCTCGTCCTCTGCCGGGCTTGCCCGTCGACGGGTCCATAGGCTGCTTATTTCCATTCACCCAACGCCAATACCCATTTTCGTAACCCGGCATAGGAGATGTGCCCGGCGGCATTACTCTAATGTGCTCACCGTCCGCTGGCTCTGTGCCGGGAGGGTAATACACCTCGCCACCATTCCTGCCAGGCCTGCTCTCCCAATCTGGAGGAATTACCGGAGCCTGAGGCGGATTCGTAATCTGCTCCGTGTCTTTGGGAAGCTTAGGGGGGCCTTTGCTGCTACCACTGTTTGCCCCATTGCCATCTCCGGTCGAGGCATCTACCTCGCTGCCCGAGCTGAAGAGCGGACGACCACTAGCCAGCTTGTCAAGGAGCGACCCGAACAGTCCCCCAGCCGCACCACCGAGTGCAGCGCCACCCGCAACTTCTAGCGGTGTCGCGATGATGTTCAATCCGCCAGTCGCGGCATCGACCACTACAGAGCCTGCTGCCGTGATAGCACCGCCAACTGCGGCACCGTGCGCGGCCAACTTCTTACCGCATCCGTTTGGATCTTCGCTGCCACACGTATTGTTCAGCACCTCGTTCTGGGCTGCGGTTGCCGCGGAAAGCGCATCCTGCCCCAACGCTGCAGCCACGCCGCCACCGGCGATCATCGACAACGCAGTGATGGTCGCCAATTGAGCGGCGGAAGGATTGCCCTGGCCATCGGTTACGGCAGTCGCGATTTGATTCGCCACAAGCGCGCTCGTTGCCCCGCCAATCGCCCCACCTGCACATTCATTGCCGGACAGACTTGCGGCGGCGCAGCCGAGCAACGCGTGAGCCGTCACGTTGGCGAGAATACTTCCTGGCGTCGCGCCTGCCGCGCCGATGCCGGGCAGTTCTGCCCCAATCGCATTCGCACCCAACGCCGCCGCATCGGCCACCAGACCGTTCGTAAACGCCCGCCCGAAGCTGCCGCCATACGCGACAGTATTCACGCCTGCGCTGATAGCCGAACGTACCAGACTAGCTTCCGCGAATCGGCCCAGATTAGTTCCGGCCGTCGCCCAGTCTCCAACGCTGATATTGCTGCCGATCGTCGAAACGCCTGCTCCGCTCAGGTCCAACGCAGACAGCGCACCGTCCGTTAGCCCTGCGGTCACGTCTGCAACCACGCCCGCAATAACGGCCTGCTTGAAATCGATCGTACCGGTGGTGAGCACCTGGCTGGCCATGCTGGAAAGCATGCCGGACAGCAAAACCCCCATCACGCCGACACCGGCGCCCATCGTCACGATCGAGATCGCTACTGCAGCGACAGCTCCGACCCAGCTTGGGAATGGCCCCTGTTCCTTGATGAAATCCTGGTGGATGTCGTCCGATGCCGTTCCAGCCGTGTACTTCAAGCCGAGGTTGGACGACAACTGCGAAATCAGCGCATCAGTCGCGGCCTGGTCCTTCGTGCCATCCGCATTGCGCACGATGAACGCATCGTTGATCGCATTGATGGCATTGGCCTGCACGTTCAGGTTCACCGCGCTCATGAACCCGCCCGGCTGCACCTGCGTGCCGGTCACCTGCAGCCATCCGCCATCCACCTTGTAGGCCGACGTACCGATGTCCACCACATTCGGCGCGTTGTCGATCGTGCCGGCCTTGACGTTGAGCGTGTCACTGGCGGTGACTTGGCCGCTATTGCGCAGCGTGCCATCGACGTTCAGGTTGACGTTCTGCCCCGCGATCACGCCACCCGCCGGCTGGGTGACGGCATCTGCGTAGCCTGCCGGCAAGTAAAGCTGCGGCACCAGTGCGCTCACCATCGGGCAAGCGGTGCTGGCGACCGTATTGCAGTTCGGGTCTGGCACCTGCTGCGTGACGTACCACAACATCGGCTTATCCAACTCGGCGATCTGCTGTTGCGTCAGCGCCTGGCCGAGCTGGATGTTGTGTGCTTTCGCGTAATCAGCTGCGTCCTTGTACAGGATCAGCTTTTCCTGATCCGTGACGGACAGCTGATTCTGGTTGTCGTACGTCAGGCCGTTGATAAAGCTGCTCTGGCCGGTCTGCTGCTGAGCGGCCTGCAACAGCTTCTGGTCTTCGGTAAACGGATCGAAGTAGAACGGTGTGCTGCCCGGCTGCAGATTGGCTGGCAATTGCGCCAAGAGGGAATTCGGCGTCACGCCCGCCAACACCGAGGTCGCCGGGTTCGGGTTCAGATAGGTCGCGCCGTTGACGCTGGGAGTCGGCGAACTGGTCGTATTGCCAGCCGCCGGCGCGTTGAAGTGCCAGGTCACCTGCGAGCTGCCTGGTACCGCAGGCGTCGTTACGATTGCAGGCTGGAAGATCCAGACCGGCGCTTGCACGGGGGCCACATTCGCTTGCGGCGCACCACCGGACGCACCGGACGTGGTCGGAGCCGGGCCGCCCGATTGAGCGGACGGGCCACTACCCGCAGTGCTTGCTGCCGGCAGCGCTCCAGTCGGACCCGCAGGCGGCGCCAACGAGATCACCTGCCTGCCTGCCACGGTCGGCGGTGTCGGTTGATTCGGATTCGTAATGCCGTTGGTTAGCGCGGCTCCGCTCACGTCGACGGTGCTGCCCAGCAAGTTGCCGGTATTCAGCACTTGTCCACCGGAGGTCACCGACAGTGCATTGCCGGCTTGAATCCCGGAAGCCAAGTTGCCGAGCACCGCAACGCCACTGGTGTTGTGGCGGATATCCGAACTGAACAGCCCCGTCTCTTCGACCCACAACCCATGCCAGTTGGCGTTGAGCGCGATGCTGGTGTTGTCAATGCCACCGGCCATGCTGACCGTGACATTGCGGCCCCCGGTAATCAGCGCCCCGTTGTTGGTCAGCGTAGTACCCGACAGCTTGACGTCGCGTGCGGCCGAGATGACGCCCGCGGGGCCCGCCTGAGTCATCTCATCAGATGCACACTGGCTTTCCTTGTAGGTGCCCCCGGCGTTACAGCCGCCCGCGTAGCTCGGGTTCATGTTCCCGTAGCTCTTGTGCAGCGTCACGGGTGCCATGGTCGTGTTGACCACCGTCGGTGCACTGATGGTGACATCACCCGCCGTCGACTGGATCGCGCCGGACGTGTTCGTCAGCCCATTGGTGGCCGTCAACGTTACATTGCCGACAGCGGCCAACGTGCCATTGTTGTTCTGGATGTTCGCGGCGTTGACGGTCAGCGTGTCACCAGCTGCTACGGTATTGGGGGTCTGTTGCCAGGCGAGGGTATCCACATGAGCGCCACCTTCCTTACAGGTAGCGGCTCCCGGCAGGCAGCCCGGCGTAGTGGTGACCTGGCTGATATAGGCGCCTTGGTTGGTGAACGTGCCGGGCGTCGTGATCGTGACCTTGGCGGCGGCGGCAATGTCCCCCGCGTTCACCAGGTCACCGTTTCCGGTGAGCGAGAGATTGCCGCCACTCAGAATCTGTCCCGCCTTGCCGAGCGTCTGCGTCACCGAGGATTGGCTCGGCGCCGATGTCGTGTTGCCGGAGGCATCCTGGTTCAAGGTCACCTGGGACGCCGTCGGTGCCGGCGTGGTGCAGCTATCGCAGCTCGACGGATAACCCTGCGGCTGGCCGTACTGCAGTTGGCGCGGCTGGAACGGATCGACAACGCCATTGGAGCCGCTCTGCCCCATGTGCTGTAGCTGCGCGATGAACGCCGCGTACTCGCCCGCATTCACGACATCCGTCACGCTGCTGGTCAGCGTTGCAGAACGACTGTTGTCCAGCGTGCCTACGTTGAGCGTGACATTGCCCGCCGCCTGAATCAAGCCGCCCTTGTTTGAAAGGCTGGCGGCAGTGATGTCCATCGCCTTGCCGGCGACGATCTGACCGGCGGTGCCGTCGGCTTGGCGGATGATGGTGCGGTCTACAGTCGGCAGCGCTACAGACTGCGTGCCCGATTGAGCCCCCGCCGGCAGCAGATGCCACATGTCGACATAGCCGAGCGAGGCGCCATTGTCGCCGCCCCCCGAATAGACACCGATGTAACCCGTCGCCAACTGCACGGATGCGCCGTCCGGCGTGCGTGCCAGATCGCCAATTGTCAGGTTTGTGGTTGGACCGGGCGCATACGGGCTGGAGCAGGTGTCGCAACTACCGGTGCTCACCCACGGTGCGTAGCTGCCAATGATCGTCGAGTTCAGCAGTGAGTCGTTGAGCACCTTGCCGAAACTGCTGCCGGCATCCACCGGGCCACTACGATCATTGATGACGTTCTGCGCGGCGATATGAATATTGCCGTTGGCGCCGATCGTGCTGGCGACGTTGTTCAGCGTGCCGCTCAGGTCAAACTTGAGGTCGCCATTGGCTTGGGTCTTGCCGCCCCGGTTGTCGTAGTTGGAGCCGGTGACGGCGATATTGCCCAGCGCCTCAGTCGTCCCACTGTTCAGGATATTGCCGGCGAGCGCCAGATTGCCATCAGCGTGAATCGTCCCGGAATTGGCGAGATTGCCGGCCGACAGCGACACATTGGCGCCGCCCACGATCTGACCGCTATTGGCCAACGTGCCGGCAGTGGACAACGACAGGTCGCCCGCCTTCTGAATCGTGCCGCTATTGGTGATGCCCTGCGCGGCATTGATCGCCACGTTGGAACCCTGCACGTTCCACGTCTGCGTGTTGTTGATCGACTGGACCGACACCGTCAGGAGGTTGTTGGCATTGAGCGTGCCGGTGGCGGCCGCCGACGGATCGAACCCCTGATTCGGGGTGTTGACCGTCAGGTTGTTGCCCGCCAGCACTTGGCCGCCAGCGTTGTTGAAGCTGCCCGCGCCGCCGTTGACCGTGAAGGTCATGTTTCCCGTGGTTGGGGATTGGCCGCTCAGGTCTCCCGCGAAGAACGTACCGCCCTGGTTACTCTTGAGCGTGTTGGTAGTGACGTTGAGTGTCTGCGTGCCAACCACGAGGCCATTCGCGTTATCGACGCTATTGGCCGCGGTCAGGTTGACGGTCTGGCCGCCGACGGTTCCGCGGTTCACCACATCGGTCGCGTTGACGGTCAATTGGTTCGCCGCGAGCGTGCCAGTGTTGTTGAGCGTACCGGTGGTGACGGTGGCCTGCTGGGTGGCAAGCGTCGAGCCTTGGTTGTTGACGGCCGCACCACCCAGCGTCAGGTTGGCTGCATTGCTGCTACCGGTGAGCGTCAAACCGTTGGTGGCAACCGCATCCAGCGTGCCTTGCACGACATTGGCCTGGTTCGCTTGCGAGCCGACCGTGATATTTGCACCACGCAGTGTCGCATTGCCGCCGACATAGTTCAGTTGGCCAACAGTGAGCGCCTTAGTGGCACCGGCTTGCAGGTCGGAACCTGTTTGCAGCTGACCGGTCAGGGTTGTGTTTTGCCCGCTGCTGATGTTGGTCTTGCCCTGGCTCGCCAGGTTGCCCGAAACGGTGGTGCTGCCGGCCTGCGACGCAAGCGTCGCGTTCTTCCCAGCGTAGACGGCGCCACCGATGTTCAAGTCCTGGGCCGCGCCGGCGTTGACGTTACCGTTGTAGGCGAGGACAGAACCGGTGCTGGTCAGTTGCCCGGTCTGCGCGTTCAGGCTGACATTTCCCCCGACACTGGCGGCTGTGCCGTTGACGGTCAGGTTGCGTCCGGCCGTGGCCTGCAGGTCAGTGCCGGCCGCCGCTCCGCCATTCAAGGTCGCATCACGCGTGGCGGAGACTGAGACGGTCCCCGGTGCGCTAACAGCGCCGCCTAGGTGCACGTCGCCCAAAGTGCCAGTGCCATTGGCGGTCAGGTTGACCTGGTTGCCCTTGACTTGGCCACCAAGGTCAATGCTGCCTGCGGTGACGGTGGCCGTCTGGGCCGCGCTCAAGGTACCCGTGCCCGTAGTCGTCTGGCTGGCAGAGAGTGACGCATTGCCACCAGCGGCGACGTCGCCGGCCAGCGTGATGGATTGGCCTGCCGTCACGCTGGTGTTGCCCGTACTGGACACCGCGCCGCTCACGGAAACCGCGTTGCCCGCCTGCAAGTTGGCATCGACGCCGCTGCCGACTTGGCCGCCCACCGTCAGGTTTTGTCCCGCACTGAGCGCGAGCGTGCCATTACTGCCGATCTGGCCCGACGTGGTCAGGTTGCTGCCTGCGGTGACGGTGGCGGTGCCCGCTGCGCTGACAAGACCGCCCAGGTTCGTGTCGGTGCCGGAGGTGACGTTCAGGTTGCCGGGGGTCAGGACGGCACCGCTGGTGGTCACGGCGCCGGTGCGCCCTGTCAGACTGACGTTGCCCGTAGTGCTGCCGACCGTACCGCCAACGGTGAGATTGCGTTGCGTCGCGAGGTTCAGGTCGCTGTCAGAGACCGCGCTGCCGTTGATGGTGGTATCACGCGCGGCCGAGAGTGTAATCGCGCCCGGTGCGCTGACGTTGCCACCCAGCGTGATGTCGCCGATACCGTCATGACCCGCCGCCTGCATCGCGATCTGGCTCGCCTTGACGTCGCCGTTGACGCCGATGCTGCCGCCCGCCTGAATGCCAATCGCTTGGCTCGCGGTGAGATTGCCGGCACCGCTGACGGTGTTGCCAGTGGTGACGTTCAGGTTACCGCCGGCCTGGGTGGCGCCGCCGAGCGTCGCGTTCCGCCCAGCGGTGAGCGCGATGTCCTTCGCCGCATCGAGCGTACCGGCCGTTGTGATGTTGCCGGCCGCAGCGTGGATGGTCGCGTTGCCATTCACGGCCGTGGTGCCACCGAGGCTCACGTCTTGTCCGGCGCTGGCGTTCAGGTTGCCCTGGCTTGTGACCCAGCCTGTCGTGGACAGCGTGCCGTTGGCGGCCGCCAGTGTGAGGTCGCCAACGCTGCCAATGGCGCCGGCCACCGCCAGATTTCGACCTGCGTTGATCGTCGTGGCACTGCCACCGGTTAGTTGCCCCGCGACGCTCGCGTCGCGCGCCGCTGTCAGCGCAATGGCGCCCGGCGCGGAGACGGTGCCGCCCAGCGTGACGTCGCCTGTGCCGTCCAGACCTTGGGCCGTGGTGGTGATGGCGGTGGCGTTGAGATTGCCGGTCAGATTGACGCTGTTGGCCGCCGTCGCAGCAAGTGCCTTAGTTGCCGAGAGATTTCCGGAACCTGTGACACTGCCACCCGCGTTCAAGGTCAGATTGTTGCCCGCCTGCGTGGCGCCGCCGACGTTGACATCGCCGCTTGCGGAAACGGATACGTCTTGCTGCGCCTTCGCCGTGCCCGTCGTGGAGACCCCGCCGGTCGAGACAATGCCGACGTTTTGCTGCCCGTAGACATTGCCGACCGTCACGTTGCCGTTCGCATCGATATTGACGTTGGACGTGTTGGCGGCCAAATCGCCCGCCGCCCGCACGCCCAACCCCTGCGCCGTGCTGATGAGCTTGATCTGCCCTGCCGTCATGGCGCCGAACGCCGTGGCGTCGATGGCCAGGCCGTTCTGTGCGGTCGCGCTGTTAGCGGCGTTGTTCTGGCCGG
The DNA here is from genome assembly GCF_054792405.1 of Ralstonia sp. SA306. Lineage (NCBI taxonomy): Bacteria > Pseudomonadati > Pseudomonadota > Betaproteobacteria > Burkholderiales > Burkholderiaceae > Ralstonia > Ralstonia sp. SA306. The sequence goes on along the minus strand of NZ_CP096453.1, from coordinate 40,413 downwards.
TGCTGCTGACCTGCCAATCGGAGCCGGCGTGGCCGGTGCCCGTGGCCACGGGCGTCACTTGCTGGTTACCGGCGATGAGGTTGATCTGGTTGCCGGCATACAGCGGCGCGTTAACGCCGATCGTCTGGCCGATCAGATTGATCGCCCCCACTGTGCCCTCGATGCCCGCACCATTGGGGCTACCCGCCGCGGGGTCGATCTGGATGCGGCCGCCGTTGACCGTATAGCCGATCGCCGTTGCTTGGTCGAAGCCGACCGGGGCACCACTGCCGTTCAGGAACTGCGGCGTGCCGGTGACAAGACTCACTGCGGGCGTGTTCGTAAAGCCCGCACCCTGCAGATAGACGCCCGCGGGTGCCGCAAAAATGACGCTTGCCGGCGCGCCGAAGACTTCGACCGTACCGTTGATACGGATCGGTGCCGTGCCCGTGACCTGCGTCAGGATGGTTGACGCTGGGCCGGAGGAAGCGAGATTCGGGTTGCCTGCGACGTTGCCACCCAGGAACGTGCCGCCGCCGGTGAGGCTGTTGTTCATTACCAGGCCCACGCCATTGTCGACCGTCAGCGACTGCAGCAGGTTGTACGACAGACCGGCCTGGTTCGGCGTCGTGATGTTGATGGTCGGGACACCCGTCGTCGTCTGGGTAATGGCGGGCGTGAAACGAATGGGGGCGGTGGGGTCGGTAATTGGCGCGGCTTCGGCCTGCTGGATACCCCAACGAACGAGAATGCGGCCCGTGGTTTGCCACGACGCGATCAGGTTGCGAAGTGACTCGCTGGCATCGTTGCCATGTGTCGCAATGATCGCCGCGCTCTGTTGAGCGGCCTGCCACGAAATTTGTACGGGGCCCAGCCAGCTGAGGACGGCAACAGCACCTGCAATGGTGCGGGCGAGAACCGAGCGCCTGGCGCGGTCAGTACGACTGACAAGGGTGTCGTCCCCGCCCGAAATGCCTGGTTCTTGTTGTTGTACTGCGGCACGCGGCTGCGCAAGCGCGGGCCGCGCATTGGCCGATACCGGCTCGCGCATTGCAGAACTCCCCAAACCTGTTGTTTAGCGGGGTCGCTGCATGGCCATCAACGGAAGATGTCAGGCGCCCCTTCTTGGACTTGGGGCGGGATGGTAGAGGAACACAATGTGGTGCGCATCCCCCATCGGATGGGAACCGATCTGAAAGTTTCTTATGTCAGATCTTTGCCGCTCGCATCGTAGAATCACACTAGGCGCGCCCCGCCGCGAGCGGTATCCCAGCCAACGCCATCAGACGACCATACACGCGCTTGCGCAACCTATCGTCCCGGTCGGCCTGCTCGCCGTCGTTCCGGACTTCGTGCTCGATGATCGCACCGCGCTGCCGCATGATGGCGTGCGTGGCCGCCTTCTGGTCCAGGTATTCCTGCGAATCCGCCCCCATGGTTTCGACCAGGACGCGACGCGACTCCCCATTCGCTCCCATTGGCGCATGGACTTCCAGCTCGAAATCCGCGCGGCAGTGCGTGATCGTGCCATCGGCCAATGTCACCTCGCTATCGAACAGTGGCTTCTTGAGCGTGACTGTGACGCCCTTCTTTTTCACCCACTGCATGGCGTCCAGAAGCAGTTTCAGTGTCTGCCGCTCATAACTGCTGTCCAGAGGTATTGGTCGGTTCATCTTGAAGGCATGCTGAGCGAAGGCTTCGCGCACGCGAGCGACGCCGTTGTCGTCCCGATCGATGACTGCAAGCACCCAGTACGGCGGATTCGCAAAGTTCTGGTCCCGGCCCCCGATTCGAATCCCACTTGCCGGCGACACCACAGCTGGCTTCAGACGGGTCAACTTGGTGGCGGCCGACGCAGTCACCTTGTCTGCGACAAAGAGGAGATAGCCCATGCGCTTCTTGCCCTTGGGCCACTGCAATTTGTCGATGTCGGCCATGAAATCGACCGGTTTGGTCCACGCGCGGGTCTTCATCATGTCCCAGAGCGTGAGCGCCTCTGTCACCTCTTCCTCAACGGCAAATCGCTCCAGGCGGTCCCAATGGGTCAAGGATGCTTGACTGGTGTCCAGGTCATCCGTGGAAACCGCGCTGAATCCTGCCTGTTCCAAGAGGGTGTAAAGGATGCGCCCGAGCTTTGGCAAACGGCGTCCGCGATTCGGACCACTACCGCCACCCGCGCGTTTGCTGGGGCGCTTGCCCCCCATTTCGTAGACCTTATCGAGATAGTCCAGCGAGTTCCGGATTGGGTGCAGCGCCGGGTGCTTGCCTGGCTCTCCTTGAGGATCGTCCTCGTCTTCGGAGGGATCGGTGCGAAAGGTCTTGAGCACGCAGGAATGCGCATCACGTCCAGCAATGCGCACGAAGTGCCGAGGTCCATCGGCTCGAATGCGCGCGGTCATGCGCGGCCGCTCCTCGATCGCCTCTCCATCCCGGCAATCGCACTCCAGCCAATAGCGCGGCTCCTTGCCGTTATGCATCTCGGCAAGGATGGCCTCGACAACCTGTGCGTCGTGCGCCTGCGTTTGCATGCCGGCGCCGCAATACCGCCGAACCGATTCCGCCTCTGCCTTCGTGAGTTGACGCAGGATGGTGTTGTTACCGGTATTCCGAATCAAGCGCATCGATTCCCGTCATCTGTTCCTAGTTCAGCACCCGCCCTTCGCGGCCGATGATGCCGATGTCAACGTATTGCGAGCCCTCGTACTGCCTCGGGCCGTAATTGAGCTCGAAGTCGCCTAGGTCAAAGGGGCCACGTGTCTGCAGCGCCCCCCGAATCGCGTCTGCGGTCACCGGGCCAGTGACCTTGCGCAACGCTTCAACAAACAGCCTAGCCGATGCGTAGCCCTCCAGCGCGGTCGACGATCTGGCCAGATCGAGGCGGCCGGCTGCCGTCATGTCGGCCACAAATGCGCGGGCTAACCTGGTGTTGCGCTTGGTGAGCGCCGGCATCACCTCTGCGATACACACACCGCGCGCCAGGTCCGGGCTCGATGCCCGCACCAGCTCGTCGGCAGATGGGGTGGAATCCGTTGTCACCACCGCGTTGCCACCCCGCTCCCGGTAAGCCCGCAGGAAACTGCCGATGTTCACGCTATCGGAGAACATCAGGACGACGTCGATGTCGTCTTTCGGGACAGTTTCGGCGAGATTGACCAGCTTGCCCGTCTCCATCATCTTCGCTTCCAACGGCACCGCCAGCACCGGCTTGATCGAAAGCGCTTGCATGGTCGCCATGCTCTTGTGCAACCCATCTTCACCGAAGGCGTCTGCCTGATACAGCACGGCAATCCGTTTGCCGCCAAGCGACACACTTTGCCTGACCATCCGGTCCGCCTCGGCCTTCAGGCCCGCGCGGATATAAAACACCCAATGGTTCTCGGGCATCTGGCGCACCTGAGTCGACGAAACAATGGCACCGATCACGGGGGTGCGGCCTGCATCCAGGACACCGCTCTTGATGAGCGCAGCAGTACGTGCAGATCCGTAATAGTTGAGGAAAGCCGCGGGGTGCTGTTGCCGAATGACGTCTCCGGCACGTTGCGCCGCCGTTTCCAGGTTGCCGGAAGCATTGAGGGTCACCACCTTGATGGTGTGGCCGTTCACACCGCCAGCGTCATTGACCTTGCGAAGGTACACCTGCGCCGCATCCGCAGTGGCGCGCGTCGAGGGTTCCACCGATCCCTCCAGCGGCAGCACTTGTGCAACCGTCACAACGTCGGCGATAGCGTGACTGGCCAGGAAAGCAACGGCCACAGTCCCCAGCATGGCAAAGCGTTTGATCTTCATTATTGTTATCACCTAAAAAAGCGCCGGCTCACGCCGGCACAATGGGAATTCGCTTCGTCGCGTTTCAATCGGCGGTCGCAAGCTGCTTACCAAAGTGAGGCTGGCAACTTTGCTTCAATCGCCTTGAGCGTTGCCAGCGTTTCCAGTTGCGCGGCTACCAACGTGGCAAGAAGGTCGCGGACATCCTGGCCATGCTCTGGCTGCGACATGGGCAACTCCAGCTCGGCATTCGAAACTGATGTTGCGTTGCTCTTCGTCATCGGTTCACTCCTCCGAAATACGCATTGGTATTGGCCTTCTGCCACCTGTGGTCAAGCGGTGCTTCCTATTTGGTCGCCTCGCTATCCCCAACCCAACGCGATGGCTCGCCAGACGCGACCGCAGGGGCACACGTTTGTCCGTTGAGCTTCGAGCCAATCGAGAACGCCTTGCTGTCGAAGTAGCAATATTTCGGCTCACGCGGCGCTCCCTGCGACGCCAGCAGCGCGTGAATGGCATGCAGTTGCTCCAATTGCTGGACCTGAATCGAACTCATCTTGACAAGGTCGGCACTAGGAACTTGAGCACATACCTGTGTCGTCGCCAGGAGCGCACTCAGCGTGGCAAGCGTCCGAAGTTTCATCATCCATGTCCTCCAAAAAGTTGTGTTGGTGTGTCATTGGCAGTCGACATCTGGGCATGCGCCGCGCCGGCGCCAACATCAGCGGTCGGGCCTATTCAATTGGTTTGGGTGCGTCCAGATCCCCGGATGGTCGATTGGCAGCGGGTTTCCTCCACCTGCTGTCAGGCTGTACTGGCGGTCTAGCGCCGCCGTTTGAGCACGATGGCGGCAACCGCCGCCAGACACATCGCAGAGGCGCTCACCACCCAGACGCGCCAATCCACGATGTGCCGTATCGAGGTGCAAGCCATCTGCGCCGTTTCATTGGGAAAGCGAGCAAGGAGCGGGGCCATACTCATCAGGAACGCATATCCGACGAGCAGCAATCCAAATGCTGTGCGTTCAGCTTTCCAGTCCGACAGCAAATCATCATCTGTCACCCCTGCGTCGACATCCTCACTAAGACGTGCAGGAACACGTTCAACACTCTTTCTCCCCGACAGACAGCGTCGCCCGCGAGTTGCACCTTTTGTCGCTTGCCGCTGCTTATCCGAGTCCACCGCCGGCCGATCTTCTTGCTTCTTCTGCATAAACTCCCCCCAACTGGTGTGTTGGACGCCACCTACCAATGCACGCGCTGCTGCCAGACGTTGTCCTGGTAGAGATCAATGGCACGCGGACTCTGAGCCTTCTGCCAGACAACCCGGTCGTACACGTTGACCGTCGTGCCATCGTCGTTGCCGCCCATCTGATAGCGGCCGACGAATCTGCCGACACATGCCCTCTGTCCTGCAGTAGCGCCTAGCTGCGGCGCCGCCGTCTGGCTGTAACCAAAGACACTGCTTGCCGAGGACTGACCCTGCACCACGTATTGATCGGGTTCGGCCGGCTGCAGCGGCGAGGGACATGGGTCGAACGGATCGTTGACCGGTACCGCCCGATTGCCGGTGGCCTCCGCCTCTTCGCAGCGCGGGAAGGGGCGGCCATGTGCGAGGTTGTTGTACAAGCGGTTGATGGGGTCAACGCATTCGGCAACCCCTTTGGGTCCTCCGTTGGAGGCAGGGTTGGCCAGGCACAGCAGCACCTTGCAACCGTAGTCGCTCGCGCTCGCGTGGCCCGCTGCAACAAGCATGGCGAGCGTGCCGATTCGAACCAAGGAATGGAGAGGCAATTTCATGGAGTCAATGTGAAACAAGTCCTACAACAATCCAGGTGGTCAGCACACTCGCCACGGCCGCGCTGCAAAGCCCCACCACAATGCGGTCCAGGTATCGGCCGACGCCTTTGGCTGAAGGTGAGGTAGCCGGTTTGCCAAGCACGTCGCGCACGACTTCAAGCAGTTGCGACCGTGCCTGCTCAGAGGCCTTCACAGTGACCGCGCCGACGAGCATCTCGCGCGCGGCGCTCGCGTCCTTGACTGCGGCGGCCATCTGCACGATGCGCTCAGCCAGGAGCGTGTCCACGCGGGTGGTCTCCTTCGCAAACTTGAGCGCTGCAAACTCGCCAGCGCGCTCGATGGCCTCCCGTGCCTGCGGCACCACCTGGCCGAGCGCCGCGACTTCCTCACGCAGCTTGTGCACGTCGCCCAGCAGCTCGGCCAACAGCGCCTCTTGTGCAGATGTTTCCGCCATGGCTTAGCGCATCAGCGCCGCGAAGACGCTATCGAGTTGAGCGTTCACACCCACCGCCAGGCGACGCATGGCGACCTTGCGTGCCAGTTCGGTCTTTTGCTCTGACGTCTGCGCTTCGCGGATCATGGCCTTGTAATCCGTGGCGTCGGCCAGCAAGTCACCGATGGTGATCGGGCTGTTGGCCAACTTACCGAACAGTTCGTTCTCGTGGATCGACGCCTCTTCGCGCAGCACAAAGCCGCGATGTTCGTCGTGGAATGCAAACAGCGAGGCAAACTTGGACCGCAGGGCATCGCGCGGATCGACCATGTTCAACACAACACGGATGCGCTCACGCTCGATACCGATCTCATCGGACAGCGCCTTAATCGTCGCGAGCGTGTCACGCTCCTGTTTCGCATCCGGCACCGTCGGCACTACGAACATGTCGAAGTCCTCATGTGAGCCGCTGTAGCTCTTCATGCGGTTCACCAGGTCTTCCACATTGGACGCGCCAATATCGACCACGGCATCGTCCAGTGCCAGGAGCTTCTCCTGCAGGGATCCGAATTCACTACCCCGCATGGTGGGTCCATCGTTGTCATCGGCATTGATTGACTCGATGGAGATCACCGACGCGTCGCCCAGCCTCGGCGCCAGAAGATGGCGCGCCACCATGCTCTTACCCACGTTGCCGGAGTAATTCATTACTGCAATGATCATTTAGGGGCTCCTCTACGGTTCAGAATTCAAAGTTGGTCTGGTTTCAGCGGTCCAGCTCCATGCCCTGCTCGACCGCCGCGCGCTCGTGGGACTTGGCAGGCTGTCCTGGCTGGCCCGGTGCAGCCGCCCTGGTTCGGTCTACGTCAGGGCGCTGCGCAGACCGGCGCTGCGCCATGGTTTTTTCGGAAACTTTCGGGGTCGGCATGTCGACCTTGCGATCCTTGTAGGCGGCAGCGCTGGCAATCACCTGATCGAACTCCTTGCGGCACTTGTCCTGCGTGGCCGCTGGCCAGTTCGCAATCTGGCGTTCCAACACCATGCGGGCTGCGGCAATGCCGATGCTTTCCTTCTGGTTTCCGCCCTTGTCCGGGGCGGCTGCCGGCGTCGGCGCAGCGGCGCTTGTCGGCTCAGGCTTCTCGGCCGAACGCTCGGCCGGTTTGCTGTCGTCGGCGTCAAGACTGTTTTCCTTCTCCTTGCTGCGCTCGCCGGCACTGATGCGCATCTCTTGCCGTGCCGCTTCCAACATCGCACGGTCCTGCGCACGCGGTCTAAAGCCTTTGCTCTTCACGCCGGCGAGTTCCGCGGCGATCCACCCCTGGCGCCGGAACTCTTCACTGCCTCGCAGCGTCACCGTGCCCCAGTTCTTTGCCTTGGCGACCTCCACCATGTTTGCGAGGACGGTGCGGTCATTACTCTCGGTGGAGAGCGAGCGCCCCTTGTCCTCAAAGTGCACCTGCTCGGTCTTGCGGTCAACAAACTTTCCCTCGTGCGCGACATATAGCGCCGCGACCTTTTGCGGAATCTCGTAACCGGTCTTCTTGAAGATGGGCTTGGTGCCGGACTTGCTCACCAGCGCGCCGCCAGCGGCGTCCCTCTCCTTCTTGGCTGCCGGCCCCAGTTGCTCTTTTCCCTTGGTAGCCGCCCGCGCCTGCTCTGCCACTTCCCGCAGCATGGCTTCGGCACGCGCCCGATCGGTCTTGCGTGTGGCCTTGACCGAGACCAGATCAAGATCGATCAGCCGATCGGCCACCGGCTTCTCCGGCTCATTGGCCGGCTTCTTGGCATCCGGCTCGTTGGCCGCTTCCCCCACTGCAACCTTGTCGATCTTCTGGTCGACGGGCGTTGCCGGCGTTTCCCGCAGCTCGCGGTGAAGACCACGTTCGGCCGACTGGTAGCGCAGCTCCAGCGCCACTTCGGTTGCGGGGTCGATGAACTCTGGCAACGGTGCATCCGTGCCGGACTCCCGCCAGACATCCGCCGCGGCGTACCAATCGCGCTCGGCCAAATCGCGCAACCCTTCCACAATGGGGTCGAGGTCAGTGCGCTGCTTGCGCCAGTCCACGGCCGTTAATTGCGCGCGAAGCTCGTCGGCGCGCTCCTTGATGGCTTCCGGGCTGTCGAAATCAATGGTGTTCATGCGGCATTCGCTCCTGCGGTGTTCAGGATCGCCATCACCTCGCCGAAGTACGGCATCGCGCCGCACATGGCCTCGGTGATTTCGTCCTCATTGGTGAAGTCCGACGCCTGCAGGAGGACCAACTCGTCCGGCTGCACGGGTCGGCTGTCATCCACTTGCTGGGCATCGAATCGGGGGGTATCTCGGAGCACGAGGGCCATCACCTCGTCGAACTCGGGCATCACCTGGCGCATGGCCAGCAGAATCGCGTCTGCATTGGTGATATCGGAGGCCTCCAGGATGGCCAGCTCATCGACCTCGACCGGCCGGCTGTCATCGGGCTGCATTGAGGCCTGCGCCGGCGACACATGCCAGTACGCCTGGAAGTCAACTTGCGGCAGCGCGATACTGCCCTCGCCCTTGGTCAGGAAGGCCTCTTTCAACTGTTCCTCGTTGGGCATCTCGTCACCCAAGGCTGCAAGTGACGGGCTGATTTCCTTGAGGCGATCGATGAAGACCCTGTGCTTGTAGAAGAACGCCTTTTCAGCCTGGATTGGCTTGCAGTTCTCCAACGTCACGATGAGCTTCTCCTGCCCCATCTCCTTGAGTTCCTGGGGCAGCATCAGGGCGCGCTTCTGGCCCGATTCGCTCTCCCCCGTACTATTCGACCGTGCACCGCGGTTGCGGCTCTTGGAGCGGGCGATGGCCGTGAAGTACCCGAGCATCTCGGAGTACTCATTGGCATCCTTCTGCTCACGCGGCGGATACAGCAGGTGTGCGCCATGGTTGGTGATGAGCGAGCGGGCGCCCTGCTCCCCATAACACTCCGTCACCTGCGCAACCGACTGGATGACCGTGGCCAGGCGCAGGTTGTAGCCGGCCATGTAGCCGTTGGCCTGCGCTATGATTTCAATCTTGCCGGGCGCCGTGGATTCGTCGTTGAGCAGCAGGCATTGGTATTTCAGTTCCGGATTGCTCTCCGGCAGCTCGCGCAGGTTCAGGTTGATCAGTTGCGAATAGAACAGGTTGACCAACAACTGCGCGGAGGCCTCGGCAAGCTTGCCCGGAGCGATGCCGACATAGATCGTCATGCGGCGCTTGCGCACGTCGGCCAGATCAAAGTCGGACTTGCTGGTGGCCGCTTCCACCACCGGATCGGTAAAGATCTGCAGCGGCGCGTTGAACGTCGACAGCACGTTCCCTAGCGTCGTCTCTGGCTGGTTCAGGAAGCGGTTGAGCGCGTCAACGCAGCGCCACGAGAGCGGCGCGAGGTCGGTGTCCGTGCGCGAACGCGTTTCCAGAATCCCCTTGAGGTATTCCTTGATCGGTTTGCCCTTGCCCGAACTCTGGCGCAGGATCTCGCCCAGCGTGACCGGCATCCCGGGCGTCTCGCGCAAGTACAGCGTCAACCCCAGGAACAAGCTGCGTGCGTTGTCGTTAAAGAAACGTGCACGGGGCTCCACCTTGGCCGGATACAGTGCGTCTCCGATCGACATGATGTCGCCAATCTGCAGGTGTTCCGGGCGCTGCCACACCGCATCGAAGATGTTCCAGCAGTGCGTGTGGCCCGTCTCTGAGAACGGCGCCCACAGGTACACCTCCTGGCCGTTACGCTGCCGGTACAGCGACGTGTACTTGAAGTTCTCTTCCTTGACGTCGAGTTGCACCACCGAATGCGGGTAGTGCAGCAGGTTCGGGATCACGAAGCCGACCCCCTTACCGGTTCGGGTGGCGGCCGCCAGCAGCACGCCTTGCTGGCCGTGATAGATCAAGGGCCCAAGCTGCGGATGCCAGCCAACGATGAGGCCGGGATAAGCTTCCTGGCTCATTGCTCACGCCCCACCAGGCCAGACTTGCGGATCTCGGCGAGCGTCGCAAAGCGGGCGCTGCCGTGCAGTTCCCGCTCCTTGTGCAGCCTGGCCAGCGCGATGCCGATGAACACAAACGGGACCGCCGTGATGGCGGCCGCCAGCAGGCTGCAGACGCCCAAGGCCTGCTTGACCGGCTTCACGTCCGCATAGACCTGCCAATACCGGTACAGCGTGGTCACGCCCACCGCCGAGTCAGGCAATTTCTGCAACTTGGCAAAGAGCGTCGCGCCGGCCAATTGGCCCCCGATCGCGAAGCCACTCACCAGGACCAACCCGGCCACCACGGCGACGATGAATTGCGGCGTTTTCATGCCAGCCCCCGCTGCAGCTTCCACTTGCCCACCGGATCGAAGTACAGCTGCGTCATGCGCTTGGTCTGCTTGTCCATGAAGGCCACCACGTCGATGGTGCGTTTAACCTCGGCCAGCAGGTAGTTCCAATCCAGCGTCTGCCCGACCGGACTTTGCTTGATGAGCGTCGCGATCTTTCCCAGGCCGGAGATGCAATCATTGGCGTGCACGGTGGTCATGCCGCCTTCGTGGCCCGTGTTGAGCAAGGTCAGGTAGTCCCACGCCTCGTTGCCACGCAGCTCGGACAGGTACACCCGGTCGAACTTCATGCGCAGCGTCGATTTCACCACGTCCGTCGCTGGCAACATGTCGCTGAAGAACAGGTGCGTACGGTTCGGGTGATAAGGCAGGGACAGTTCGTGCGTGTCCTCGATCGTGCCGATGCAGGTGTCGTACGGCACCATGTCGGCCAGCGCCTTGGTGAGCGTCGTCTTGCCCGAGCCCGTGCCGCCCACCAGGACGATGTTCTGTCCGCTCAAAACCGCCAGCTCGAAGAAGCGCCGGATGTCGCGCTGTTCCTTGGCCACCATCATCTCCAGCTCGAACGACTCCAGTTCAACATCCGCCGGCACGGATTTGTGCGGCGAGACGTCCCGATAGCCCTCAAACACGCCAAAGCCAATGAGGTCGTCAAGCGAGAACCGGTCTGCACTGGCGATCCGGATGGTCAAGGACACCGTGTTGGCCTCGCACGCCGGCGGAATCACCACCTGGCCGCGTTCGCCATCGGGGAGTACCACCGATTTGATCGGGTCCTGTTCGGTCAGCGGCCCCTTGCCTTTATTGAAGTTCACCAGCGTGTTGGCCAGGCGCCGAGCCATGTCCAAAGAACACTCAGGCGCCACATAGCGCTGCCAACCCGCACGGCTTTCGGTCCAGATCTCGCCCGGGCGATTGATCTTGATTTCGGTCACGCCCGGCGTGGCCAGGAATCGCGCGATGCCCATCTGCTTGAGCAGACTGCGCACCGTGGTGGACTTGTCATGGTCGAGTGCGGTGGTCATTGCGCACCCCCTGCCAGGGACGGCACGGCCGAGACCAGCTCGTACTGCTTGCTGAAGTCGATGTCGCGCGCCACAAAGATGTTGATGAGCGCACCCTGATTGGCGTAGCCCGTCGGCGGGATGTTGATGGTGTTGCGCAGCGTCTCCGCCGCCAGGCTCTGCGTTGCCTGGGTCGTGTTGGACAAGTTGACCGTGGTCGAGCCACTGGAGCTGGTCGACTGGTTGGCCACGGCCTGGCCGAAGTCGCTGATCAGTGCCACCATGGCGGCGCCGCCGAAGCGTTGCCAGAAGTGGTTGTCGACGTAGGCGTCCATGCCGCTGGCGCCCAAGGCATCAGTCACCGGGGAGTCCAGCGGTACGGTCACGGGACCATCGTCGATGCGCGTCATCAACGCGAAGATGCGCGCCTGACCTTGCAGCAATGCCGAGCGCTGCTCCCCCGTCACCTCGGCGCCCTTACGCAGGAGCAGTGTGCTGCCGTCCGCGCTGTACACATCGCGCACCAACGAACACGAAGTCATGCCCGGGAACGTCGTGACGGTCTTGGTGCCCATCACGCACGGGAGCATGGTGCCGCGCTTTAGCAGGTAACGCAGGTCGGGCAGGAAGCCCGCGCGGACCACGCCGGCGCGTGAGGCTGCCGACGGTGTAAGTTGCTCATCCAGGCTGTTCTTGCTGCCGCCGCCACCCAGTGAAGGTGAAGGTTGGACGGACAACGCACCACCTTCTCCAGGTGTCGGCGCCGCCTGGCCCTTGCGTTGTGCCAGCACCGTCACATTGCCCGCCAGGCGGCGTTCTGCCGGTGTTTCGACATGCTGCTGAGTGCCGTTGCCGGGCGTCGCGCCAGCCGACTGGGTATTGCCCCCAGCCGTGCTCCCGGTACCGGACGTGCCGAGGCTGTTGGCTGCCTGGGCGCCAGCGGGGGTGGCCAGCCCGCCCAGGCCCGTAGCAGCGGTCGCGCCCTTGGCCTGCGCTTCCTCGTCTTTGATGCGCCGCTTCTGCGCTTCCAGATCGGCGTTGTCTTGATCGGAACGCGCACGCTCCTTGGGCTTGGTGCGTTCCGCCTCCTTCTCTGCAAGCTTCATGTCGGTCAGCCGCTTGACGAACAAGGCGGCGCCGCCTGCGGCCATGGCCAGCATGAGCACCACCACGATCAGGATGACCAGCTTCTTGCTATTGGTCTGCTTCTTGCCTCGGCGCACCGAGGGGATGCCGCGCTCTTCGGCCGGCGCGGGGTTGATTTCGTTGGGGTCAGTCATGCGCGTAACCGAATTGAGGGGTGGGCAGCCCGCTGCGCAAGCTCATCCGGACAAGGCGGATGTCGCCATCGGCGGGCGTGTTGAAGTGCTGGCGCAGCATCGTGGCGATCGCAGCGCGGTAGTGATTGCGGAAGCCAAAGCGAACGCCCATCACCGCCATGGCGCAGATCTGAACCACCATGAACAGCGCGCCGTATTGCACGAGCGTGCGCGTCCAGTGCGTCAGCGCCGCTGGGTCGGCGTTGGACAGTGCCCGGATCATCGCGATATGCGCCTCCGGCTCCAGGAGCGCCAGCGCAATCGCGCTCCACGCGATTCCCAGCGTCAGGCCGACGAATAGCCTGCTGACGATCACCATCGCAACCCGGCCCAGATTGAGCAGTTGAGCCACCGCACTGCTGCCGTCGTGCAACGCCAGGCATTGGATCGCCGCATACTCAGCATCGGTGACGGTGCCGACCTTGACGTCATTGATCCAGACTTCCCACGCAAAGGGCGCGTTGGCTCTCGCCCTGCGGGACAAGCTCGTGTCCACCAGCTTGAAGAGGAGGTGTCCAAGCAGGACGCTTACGAGGAGAGCAGCCACGGATACCGCCAGGCGCAGCGACGCGCCGAAGACATAGCCAAGGCCCAGGGAGGCGATCACGGCAGGCAGCATCAGGACTGCCCAGCGTTTGAGTACGTTGTGCATCCAGGTCATTCAGTGCTCCTTCGTGAGACGCACCGTGCCGGGCGCCGTCGTGCCGGCGGCGTTGTAGTGGCCCTCAGGGGAATAGCCGTCGTTGCGGATGCCCAGCACCGAATTGCCCAGGCGCGCCAGGAATTCGCGTGCGACCTCGTGCACGACGATCGTGTCGGCTTCCATGTGATAGGCCGGCAGCGCCTCGGAGCCATCGGCCCGCTTGACGTAGATGCGCGGCAGTTCCCGTGCGGTGGCGTAGCGGAAATACGTGAAGGTGCCGTCGTCCCAGGCAGCAGTCGGCGCCAGTTCGGTGTTACCGCGCATCTGGTAATCCGCGTTGCGCGGTTTGGACGTGCTCGCACCGATGCGTGTCATTGCCAGCACCTGCGCGCGCTTGCGAGCATCCTCTGCCGCCGTGCGGGCCCGCGTGTCCGGGTAGTCGAACTTGAGCACCCACGTGGCAGGCGTACCGCGCGTGGCCGTCACCAGGTCGAAGGTGTAGGTCCGGCGATTCGTCACGACCATCAGATTGGTGTCGGGCCGCTGCGCCGCACGTTTGAGCAGGATCCAGTTCTTGTTGGCCGAGACGTTCCAGGCCTTGCCGTCGCCCATGCCGGCGCCGTCGTCCTCGATCGTCTCGCCGGGTTCGAGCTGCAGCATGATGGCTTTGCCGGGCGTGGTGGCCACCTCATAGATCTCATTCGGGTCGTAGACGGCGCACTGGATGTGGCTCTCGAACCCGCACGCGCCGGGGATCACGCGCGCGGCCGCTGGAATCGCCGCCAGCGTGAGGGCGGCAACAGGAATCCATCGCTTCATGGGTGCGCTCCTTCCGGCGAACTGGTGTCCTCGCCGCTGCGCGACCAGTCGCGCGTCACCGTGTAGCTGGTGGCCTTCCAACCGGTGGGGTTGATGTCTTGCAGGTCGCGCTTCTCGGGCACGCCGTCATGGCGGTACGAGATCGTGGCCACCCAGTACGTGGTCTCCGGCTTGATGGCCGAATTGAGCGGCACGTATTTGCGGGAGAACATCACCTGGGCGGTCGTGCCGACGAAGCTGATCGCTCCGACCTTGGGGATCACGCGCGCTTCGTTCTTGAGCACCTTGAGCGGCGAGTGGTCGCCGCGGATGAAGTTGTCGTATAGCTCGCCTTCTTTCTCGGCGCTCATCGCCATCACGGCGTCGTGCATGTCCTGGATGGTTTCCCAGTCGTAGCCCTCTCGCCGCTCGACGTACTTACGCAGATCCGCGCGGTCTTCTTTCTCGGTGAAGGTGACCTTGCCATCGACCGTGGTCGGCAGCACGTCGACCTTGCCAGTCGCGTTGTCCACACGCAGGACCGGGGGCGGATTGGGACGCTTGACCACCACCACGGCCGCCGCACCGGCCACCGCGACAATCGCAATCGCACCCATCCACTTGACCGCCAGCAATGCGGCGTCGGCCACCCGCTCACGCGATTCCACACGCGATTTGGCGAGTTGCTTGCACTGTTCCAGATACCACTTGCCCAGCTCCAGGTCATCGACCCGGGGCATGGGCGCAGTTCCGCCAGGGGTGCTGCCCTGCAGCTTGTTTCTCAAAAGATTGAACATGTCCGTCCTTACTTCGACAGTGTTCGATTGATCGGTTGCCATGCGCCGGACGGCTGGGGTGCCTCTGGGGCGCTGCTGCAGGCGGCCAAAACCGCCGCCAGCGAGATGACGATGAGTGTTCTCATGGAAGAGTCAGTCGTGGAGTTTGGTTAGGAGCCCGACGTGCCTTCCATCGAGCCGCCACCGCTGCCGCCTTTACCGCCAGAGCCCTTCAAGCCGCCTTGGATCGCTTTCATGATCCGCGCTGCCTGGCTGATCTTGCCGACCATGCTGGAGATGCCGACCCCACCCGTGAGTTGAGACGCGAGACCGGGCAAGTTGAGCGTGATCACAAAGAACGCCACCCCCATCAACGAGATCTCCACGAGCGAGGCCAGATTCGCTTTGTCAGGGGCGATCGAAGAGGCGAAGGCGATCTGGATCATTCCCGCGGCTGCCATCAAGGCAACGAGAATTCCGTAACTCAAACACTGGCCAATCCACGATTCACAGAAGCGTCGCGTGGCCGGAAACAACGCGGCTGAGATGAACATCGGTCCAATCGCCAGCAACAGCCCAAGTGCGAACCGCGCGAGGATGATGTAAGCAGCGGACAGGCCCATGAATGGGAGCCCCAGCAGGAACGTCAGGAAGACGAACACCACCGCATTCAAAATGCTCTCCGGACCATGGGCCTTTTCCAGGATGAACCACATGGATCTCACATACGTCGTCGCCAGCGTGTCCATAGCGGCGCCTGTGTCCTGCGTTCCCGTCAACGCACGAGCGATGTCATCGCCCAGGCCATTGAAAAACGGCACGACATACTGGCTGTAGTAGCCAATGTTCATGCCAAGCGTGAGCACCACCGCCCAGCCCGCCATGCGCTGGATGAAGTCCGGCACTGGTTCGTGGCTGTGGCCTCGCCAATACGAGACCATCACCAGCATCACGTAGATGGCGAACCCCGTTGCCATCAGCGGTGTGATCAGCGTGATGATCTTGGCCGAGCCCGAGTTGATGACGTTCAGCAGGTTCTGATCAAACCTGGCAAACATCTTGGTGAAGATTTGGATCTTCCACGAAGATGGATCTTCCATTGCGCCTCCCTACTGCGGTATGCGACTAACCAGGCGGTGGACGAGCGTCACTTCTTCTTGCCCAGGAATTCCGCCTTGGCGGCTTCTTCCTTCTTTTCATCCCAAGACTGTTGCTGACAGCCTGCAAGGAACGCCGCACCAACGAGAACAAGCATCAGAATTCGCTTCATTGCACACCTCCCAGGAACTCACGTTTCGCTTCACGCTCGCGCTGCTCTTCCGCTAGGCGCAGTTCGCTCTGTTGTAGTTGCGACATCAGGTTCAGTCGGGTCTGCTCGTTCTGCACCATCGTGTATTCAGCGGACCACCGGTTCTGCAGGTCTGCCTTGGCTGCCGGGTCTTGGGTCAGGTTCGACTGCTGCATCAACGCCTGGATGTTGTTCAGACGCGCGAGCGTCGCGTTGTAGGCCTGCATGGCCATCGCCTTGTTGGCTGCGATCACGTCGTAGTAGCGCTGCTGCCCGGCCGTCGACGCGCCGGTTAGCCCCTCCGATGCGGCAATCTGCAAGGCCGCGTTCGAGATGCCTTGCAAATTGCCGCTCTTGACATGGTCATACACGGCCTGCCATTGGTCAGGCAGATAGCTGCGCAGGCGCGGATCATTGAGGATCGTCCCTAAGCCGCGATTACCGGTCAGTGCTTCGTACTCGCTCTTGAGCTGGTCGATCTGGGCTTTGAGGTTCTGCACCATCAACACTGCTTGACCAAGATTCGACACATCCAGCACAGGGATACCCGTCGCATTGGCTGTGGACAGGTACATCGCACCCGCCAGGGCGATCAGCGCACGCCTGGCCTTTGGGTGAATCGGCTTTTTTGGGCGCGACAACCACGGCAACACCTGGGTGAGCAACCCCCCGTGCCGCGCGAGCACCCCGTTGCACTGCTGAATTTCCATTCTTGCTTCTCCGGTTTGTAGTGCGGGCGATATGCCCTTTCCCCCCGGAAGCCTCTTGCTCTTATTGCCGGGCGGCGCTGTCCGCGCGACCCGTGCTCAGGCAAGTTGGCGATGCATGGATTCGTTTGCGCTCGGGCGCAATCTCCGGCGCGCTTGCATGGCCTCGTCGAGCTTCGGTTTCCAAATCGACGCGTCGTTGCCGCATTCGGCTATCAGCTTCTTGCGGGTGGTGGCCTCGAACACCCGGTCCTGCAGGATCGGCAGCCACACGTCGGGGTCATCACCCACCTCTGCGATCACCTCGTCGAGCAGCTTGTTGTTCTCCTTGTTGCCGGAGAGCACCACCATCTCGTCCTGGAACCCATACAGGTCGAGCGTCGCAAAGGCAGACTGGTTGCTCTGCTTGATCAGGCACGTGCGCGAGGTCTTGGAGAGGCGCTTGAACTCCGCGAACTCCTTGGGCGTCATGTTGGTACGCTGATAGCTGCTGTATTCCGCTTCCGGATCGGGCAAGAAGATCTTGGTGGCCGTCTGGCTACGGATTTGCGGCCAGATCTCACTCGCCATCCCCTGCTCCGGCTGCTGCGACACCAGCACCAGGAATTCGCCTTCCTTGCGCCCCGCACTGAGCGTCTTGGCCATCTCTTCGCGCGTGCGCTTGAACTTGATCGGCGCCCAGTACTCCTCGATGATGGACATCATCAAGCCACCCTCCTGCTGCATCAGCGCCTTGAGGTGGAAGAGATAGGCAAACAACGGCTCCGACGGTGCGTAGTTGTCGACCAGGAATTCGGTCACGTCGAAACACACGTGGCGCTCGTCAGTGACATCGACCAATGACTGCGGCGGGTTGTCGAACATCCAAGCAAGCGGACCGTCTTCGGCATGGCACCACTGGCCGAGACGCACATACAGGCTGTCGCCGCCCATGTTCGGAATGGATTCGAGCAGGCGGCTGAAGGTGCGCTGCGACAGATCCTCCAGGGCCATCACGGTGTCGACGGCATCCTTGATTTGCTTCTTCTCTTCAGCGGTGAGCTTCCCGTCGGCATCGCGTGCGCAGATGTTGACCAGGTCGTACAGAAACTGGCGGTTGTATCCCGTGTCCGGCAGCTCGAATGGCGCCAGCCCGGTCGCCACACCGCGCTGCAGTGAGATATATGTGCCGCGCAGCATCTTGAAGAAGATCTTCATGCCGCCGCCGTAGTCCAGGCCGAACACCATCGGATCGAAGCGCATGAAGAACGACGCGATGGCCAGCTGCAGGGCCGTCTTGCCCACACCGGTGGCACCATGGATGACGGTGTGGCCGGCGATCTTCTCGCCGATGTTGAGTTCGTCCTCGCGCGTGGCGTGGTAGTTGAAGCTGTACAGCTTCTTCGAGACCGTCTGCAGCGGCATGACGGCGGTGCCATCGCCGATCGGGTTACCTTTGGATTTACCGGCCGAGTAGTCGTGGACTGAGAACGTCGATGCGAGGTTGCGCGAACTCTTGAGCATGGGGCGCGGCAGGATCTTGGCGCCCGGCACCTGGCTGAAGTACGTGTACGGTGCGGACGCAGTGGCCCGCACCCAACCGACACCGCACTCGCCCTTGGCACGCACCTTGACCAGCTCGCCGCGGTCGATGGCTTCCTTGGCCGTGTCGCCGTAGACCACCAGCGCACCGTGGTATTGGCCGAACGCCAGTTCGCCGGCACTGACCAGGGCCTGGGCATGCCGAAGCTCGGCAATCTGGTGCTGCGCTTTGTCGCCGACCGACTCCAGTTTGTTGATCTGGCCCTCAATGGCCTTGTCGGCGCCGGCAGCCGTCAAGCAGCCGAACGACTGGGTGATGGTGAACTCGGCATCGAGCGTGAGCAGTGGGTTCAACTGGCCCCACCCGCTCTTGGGAAAATCCTTCAGGTCGTAGCAGGTGGCAAACTTCTCGGCGGTGTCGGTGCGGATGACGAGCAGGTCATAGCCGAAGTGCAACCACGAATCCGGGATCGTTTCGTATCCGGGAGCGGCCGTGATCGGCACGGCGAGGTCTGTGCCGTTGACCAGCTCACCGATGAAGCGATACGGCTCGGAGAACGGCAGGCCATTGCGCTGGTTCGTCTCCAGATACTCAGGGTCGTAGTCGCGAAGGGACTTGAAGGCTTCGTCGCCCAGTTGCTCAATCGCCTTGAGGCCGTCATCGAAATCGTCGTACTTGAGCAGCAGCGACAGGTAGAACGCGTTCTCGAAGTAGTTGCCGTTGTGAAAGCGCTGCAGATACTTGTACGTGAAGTCCTGCAGGAACTGCGACTGGAATTGATAGGCCTGGCGGAACGACACTTTGCGGCGCTTGAACGTGGCCCACATCGAAAGGCGGTTGCCGTGATCGCGGCCGATGCCCGCGTAGAAGCCGCTCAGGTTATCGAACAGGTTGGTGAGCAGCGCGTCGCTGGCCGACTCGAACGGGATGCCCGTCAAGCGCATGCAGAGCATCATCCGGCCGTCTTCGTAGTGGGTGACGCGGCGCGTGATGGGCATCTCGATGCGCGGCAGCCACGCCTCGATCGGCGGCACCTTGCCAAAGTCGCTGGTCAATCGTGCTTGCATGGTGGAATCCTTATTGAGCGCGCTCGGCGGGCGCCTTGCGGAAGGGCCGGCGATAAACGCTGAGGTGTTGGCCGTAGCGGATCGGCGCCAGGGTCAAAGTGCGGCCGAACATGCGCCAGGAGCGCCGGCGGAGCACGCAGAGCACTTCGAGCCAGAGGATGCGCAGTGCCTGGTCGTCGGTCTCGCACGTCTTGCGCAGGAACAGCAGGATGGGGACCGCCAGGGCGCCAAAGAGCAGCCCACCCGGGCCCATGAAGGCAGCGGCGAACAACGCCAGAAAAACGAACGCGCCGACCACGATCAGCAGCGGGATCAATGGGACGCCCCAGTACATCGCGACCCTGCCCAAGCCTGCGTATGCGGAGTACTTCGGCTTCTCCGTCATGGCTCAACCGACGAAGAGGTTCCAGGCCCACGGCGCGATGATGACGACCGCGCCGACCGCGGCCACCTTGCCGATTGCCAGGCCGAAATCGGCCCATCGCGCTTTGTCGCTCCAAAGCTCCAGACCCACCCAAAGGAGGTAGATGACGGCGCAGATGCCGCAGAAGCTGTAGAACCAGATCTTGAAGGTGTTCCCAGCTTGCGTGCCGGAGTCCAGTCCACCGGCAAACGCCGGTGCACAGCACAACAAACCTGCAAACAGGGCCGCCAGGGTCAGGGGAATTTTAGGGAGGGATTTCAACTGCGTTCTCCTACGGGAATGCCGACGATGCGGCTGGTTTGAATCCGGGGGGAATTCACTGCGGGCGGAAATCGCCAAAGGCGTCCCACTTCGCGCGCGCTCTGGCGCGCTCGTCTTGGTCTTGTGCTGTCGCGGTGGTTGCTTCGGGCGCGGCGCTTTTCGCCTGTCGAGCGGAGCGAACAGGCGTTGGGGCACTGGGCGCGCGGGGGTCGGCCCGATCCAACACAACGGGAATGGCCGGGACTACATCGACAGGCGGATTAGCTGTGGTCGCATTGGCGGCCACGCGTTGCACGTAGCTCGTGCCCGCGCGTTCCACCTGAAAGCCGCGATTGAAATTGCCGCTGTAGTAGCAGCTGATGGTCGCGTTCAACGCGCGATCAGGGCCGAGTTGCGCGTGAGCGCGCTGATAGCATTCCTGGAGGATGTGAGCGCCGGCCTGCAGGTTTGCGCAGGCGTCAAAAACCGTTTCGTAGCTCAGGCCAAGGCGTGGCAGGTGGGCCTTGTTGACCTGGCCCAAGCCCATACTGAAGTTCAGACCCTGGGCGGCCAGGGCCTTGGCGGTTGCAACCGCCTCTGCGCGCGTTTTCGGCTGGCGAGTCAGATGGCCGCCGACGACACCGATCGCGTAGGGGTTGAAGCCGGATTCCGTGCGGACAACGGCCTGCAGCGTCGTCGGATGGACGCCGGGAGCGCACTGCTGCGCGAGCGCATTGAAGTCAACCATGTGACCTCACTTACGCACACACGTTTTCACAAGGCGAGCAAACGCTATAATGGGCGCAGCCATTTGAGCCTCTCACGGGTTTTACGATGGTCAGGCTGGCATCGGTGCTCGTAACACTGGTGCCAGCCGCTTTTACGATTGGACCGCTCGGTCCTCTCCTTCTGCCTTCAGTCCCCAGACCTTGCCTTCAATCGCGATCGACAAGTTCTGGCAGTTCTCGCAATACTCATTCACGAACAGCAGTGCATCCTCTAGGTACCGCCAAGTCTTGGTCTTGCCCCGATTTGTCTGCACCTGGTACTGCTTCGTTGCTCTCTTGTCGGCATCAAGTACGCTGACGGCGATGATCCACTTCCCCTCGTCCTTTTGAAGGTTCAGGAAGTAGTTGTTCGAGCCGGTAAGCGCCACAGCCGCCAGTTCCCTAAATGTGAAGTACATATCCCCTCTGCCAGTTGCACAGGCGTATTTTCCATGGCCTGGACCGCAGAACGGGACTTTCGTCGCTGCATTGAGCAAATCATACACCGTTTTCGCGACCGTGAAATCAAAACGATTATTTTGATTTCAGAACGATTTTATCGCTCAGCCCTCTGACACAATCCGGTCAGGTCACTCCGTAATGAGCTGCATCGGAACCTCTCTGCCTGCGGCCGGGAACACACAGCTAGTGCGCCAGAATTCCCTGACACGGCAAACCGACACGCGAGCTGTCGTTGTTGTCCTTGCAATCCGCTGACTAAAGAGCGTCGAGCATATCGGCCGCCACCCAACTCTTGCTATAGCACTTTCGTCCCGAGGCTTAGCGGCGACGCGAACCATCGGGACGCAAACACAGCAACTCCGGCCCGATTCGAGCAGCCCATCTTGTCCATGATCCGGCTCAGGTGATGCTTGACCGTGCTCTCTGTTGTGCCCATCAACGCAGAGATCTCCGCATTGCTCTTACCCTTCCCGATCCATTCCGCAATTTCGCGCTCCTTCTCTGTCATGTCCGAAAGGCCTCGTGCGGCAAGAATCCACTGCTGCTCGGCATTGGAGATTGCTCGTACAAGTGCTGCATGGAGGACCGGTGTCAAGTCATGCAGAGTCGCATCCAGTGCTGGGGGATCAATCTCTGGCAACCGGTGGAAGCTGAAATAGGTGCCGACAAAGTTCTTCTCGTCAAAGACCGCGTCGGCTGCAGCGTTGCGCAGGTCATGCTTCGTGAATTTGGCGAGCCAGGCAGTATCGATGCCAGGCCACGGGGCGTGCGTATCGAAGTAGACCGGCCGGTGCGTAGCCAGCCATCGACGCATTAACGGGGTATCGATGCCCCCGGCGGAATTCTCGATCGCCCGCAGATGCGCGATTGGGTAATCGACCAGGACGACGTGGTCCATGGAAACCCCGGCAGACGTGATCCGCCCGTGCCCACATGCCAAGCACTCGTGTCTCAAGACAAGGCCAACATCATGGCGGACCCAAGCTTTGAAGTCGGCAATAGAATGAACATCTTCTGCAGCGACAATGCAGCGTTCAATGGCGTTGGTTAGCATGACATACGCAGTACTGGTGGTACACACAATGCCGCCCGCCGACGCCGAACGAACTTGAAGTTGCCCATGGCAACCCGCTCGTGTTTGGCGCGACGAAGCGCGTAATTCCCCCAGTTCGGGCTATTTTAGAAACACGGCCGACGCTTCATTTGTTGGCTCGTGCGGTTGCCCGTTTTCGCGCTTCATCAGCGCCAGACGCTTGCGGAAAATTCCGCCTTCCCCGTGTCTATTCGTTGCGAACGGCGCTATACGACGGCGGCGGCATGACCGCGCCGGCGAGCGTTCTATTTCGCTTTGTTTCTACACACCCGGTCGCACGCGCATTCCAGGCGCCAGCCGTGTCCATGGAAGCTCGCCGGGATCGGCCAGCGCAACACCTGGCGCCTTGGCCACCAGCACCGCCTCGGCAATCGGCTCGAAATCTGCCCGGAAATGTACCGAGGACTTGTTCACCAGAATCTTCATCAGCTCGGGCTGAATGCCCACCATGCGGTACTGATTCCGATCCATCATCTGCGCACGTGCGGACGACACCGCGACATGGACATCGCCAATGCGTAGGCAGGCCGACAGGCCCAGGTGCAATTGCAGGCCGTTCATCATCGGACCGTCAAAGACGCACTCGCCGTTGGACAAACTCTCCACCGTGAATGTCCCCTCAAAGGGCTCACCAGAATCCGCTCCAATCGCAAGTCGGATCTGCGCTCCAAGCCCTGCGGCATGGGCTGCCTGTGCGGCTTGAGGATCGTAGATGAGACCAATTGCGGCCCGCCTAGCGTTGTGCCTCACAAGGGCAGCCAGCATGCCCGTCGTATTTGAGTCGCCGCCCGCGCCGGGATTGTCTTGCGTATCCGCGATCACTACCGGATTTTGCGCGGGCCCTGCAATCTGCATTGCGGCAAGCACGGCTTCATCGGGCGACAGGAACGTGGTTCCCCACTGTTGCTCCCTATCGAGGATGTCTCGGTACAGCGCTTGAACAGCGTTGTCGAGTTCTGCCGCATCTACGCCATAGCCCCAAACGGTCGGCCCGCACTCCGGGAAGTCGGCTGCGGGAAAGCCAGGCGCAAACGAGAGTGAGAGCACACCGCCCGTTTCCGCCTGTGCCAACCGCATGTAGACACCGCGCGCAGGTTCTTCACTCGTGCACATGCCGTTGATCGGAATCAGGAACGGCAGGCGCCGGCACGCTTTGGCAACCGGCGCCTTGGCCGACATCAGATCTTTGAGTAGCTGTGCTGCTCGCATACCTGTGGTGGCCATGTCCACGTGAGGATAGGTTCGATACGCAACGAGCCCGTCCGCACTCTTTTGCATTTGCGCGGTCACGTTGGCATGCAGATCGAGCGACGCAACAATCAGCACATTGGTGCCTGTCGCTGCGCGCAGTCTGGCCAGCAGTTCTCCCTCTCCATCGTCGCAGTGCTCGGTCACCATCGCGCCATGCAAGTCGAGGTAGATGGCGTCCAAGTTCGGCAGCAGAGCTCCCGCTACGATCTCGCTCGCGATCCGCTCGAACGCTTCCTCTGTGACAGGCCCTGACGGATTCGCGGCCGCCCACAGCACCGGCACCAGCTCGTGTCCGGAGGCCTCCATGGCCGCGAGAAAACCCGCAATGGGTACATTTGCGCTACGCAACGACAGCACATCGCTACCCCGCTTCATTGCCGGCCACCCATCCCCGTGGACAAACATGTCGTAGGTCGCACGGGACGGTGCGAAAGTGTTGGTCTCGTGATGGAAACCTGCAACGAGAATCTTCATAGCGTCACCAGTTTCGAAGCCGCTGCACTGCGGCGGACCGCCAGCAGGATTGCGCCAATGACCAGCAACGTAGCGATCACCAGCAAACCAGCCTGCAGCGAACCCGTCGCGGCTTTCGTCCAGCCGACGATGGTCGGGCTGAAGAATCCGCCAAACAGACCAATCGAATTGATGAAGGCGATGCCCCCCGCAGCAGCGGTGCCCTTCAGATGTTCTTGCGGAATGGCCCAAAAAACGGTGTACGACGCAAAGACAGCCGCCGTGGCAAGCGTGATGCTAGCCAACGCAGCAGGGAATGATGTCGAATAGGCAGCGGCGGCCAGGAAGCCTGCGCCCAGCATCGCTGTGACCGCGCTATGCCACCGACGTTCACCACGTCGATCGGAACTCTGGCCGAGCGCGTACATGGCCACGATTGACACCAGGTATGGCACCGCCGAGTACAGGCCGATCTTCAACAAGTCGGTGAGCCCAGCGGACTTGAGGATGGTGGGCAACCAAAAGCTGACGGCGTACAAGCCACAGATGAGGCAGAAATAGGTAGCCGCCAACACGTACATGTTTGGATCGGTGAGCGCTTTGGCGAACGACTCGGACCGACCGGTGTTGGATCGTTCGACCAGGCTTGCGATGAAGGCCTTCTGCGCCTCGGTCAACCAAGTCGCGTCGGCAGGCTTGTCGACCAGATAGAAATACGCCGCTACCCCGAGAAGAATGGAAGGGGCTCCTTCGAGCAGAAACATCCATTGCCACCCGGCGAGCCCGCTGGTGCCTGCCAGATGCGCCATGATCCAGGTCGACACGGGAGCGCCGATGGCACCACCGATCGGTGCGGCACATAGCACGATCGCCATGGCACGCGCCACCCGAGCGCCCGGATACCATTGGGATAGGTAATAGATCATGCCTGGCGCGAAGCCAGCTTCGAAGGCACCAAGCAGGAAGCGCAGCGAGTAGAACGTCCCCACATTGGTGACGAACAGCATGGCCGCTGACGTGATACCCCAAAGCAGCAGAATGCGGCTGAGCGTGCGACGAGCGCCAATCTTGGCGAGCAACAGGTTGCTCGGCACCTCGAACAGCACGTACCCCAAGAAGAAGACGCCAGCGCCAAGGCCATAGGCGGCGTCACTCAGCGCGAGGTCACTTTGCATCTGCAGCTTGGCGAAGCCGATGTTAATGCGATCCAGGTACGCAAACAGGTAGCAGACCGCCAAGAACGGCAAGACCCGCCGGTTCACCCGGCGGTACACGGCCGCCTCATTTTCTCGGCTGCCCAACACATGCTCTGTTGCGTTTGCTACCATCGACCGCCCTGCCATTATGCGAAACGTGGCGGGACTCTACACGAAACACATACTGTAGGTGTCCGCGATTTTGTGGACGGGGTGGCCTAAAAATGTGGACACCTTAATTTCACTCCATCGGGGGATGAAGCCACCTGCGAGACCCGATAACAATAAAAAAGAGGACCACGTTATCCGAGGGAGACCGCATGTACGACATCACGCGCGCCAAGATGCGCGTTTTCCAAGCATTGCTCGAACACCAATCGGTCCGCAAAGCGGCAGATCAGTTAGCTCTGAGCCGAACGCTGGTGAGTCGGTATTTGACCGAACTTGAAGAGATGATCGGCGAGCGACTCTTCGATCGAGCTGCCACCGGACTGATGCCGACGGATGCGGTGCCCTACCTGCTCGAGTACGCGCGCAGCGTGGAGGCTTCCCACGAGAAGCTGCTCGATGGAGTCAATCAACTCAAGCGCTTGCACACCGGCAACCTTCTGATCTCTTTGAGCGAAGGTTTGATCGATACGCTGATCGAAGACGTGCTGGCTGACTTCGCGAAGAAATACCCCGGCGTTGAAATCGTCTTGAATATGCGGGCCACCGCCGAGATTATCGGCGACGTGTTATCCAATGACGCGCACATCGGCTTGGCCTATAACCCGCCCACGACACAGGGCGTTGAGTTCCTTGCAAGTGCCGTCCACCACATCGTGGCCGCAGTGCATCCAGACCATCCGCTTGCACAAAGCGCAAGACCTGTCTCGCTCGCAACCGCCCTCAGCTATCCGGTTGGCATCATGCCGCAGACGTACGGTCTGGGCCTGTTGATTCGCACTATCGCCAAAGCGGAAAACTTGATGCTCAGGCCGAGCTTCAATGCAAACACCCTGATGGCGTTGCGCGCCTATGCGCAACATGCCGGTGGCGTGGCGTTTGTCACCGATTTTTCGATTCGAAAAGAAGTAGACGCAGGCCAACTGGTCGCCGTACGCATCGCTCATCCACTCACGGAAAACCAGTATGCCCGTGTTCTGGTCAAAGAAAACCGCCCTCTACCGCGTGCGGCACAAGAGGTTATCAGTGCGATCAACGGGCACCTGACAACTTTGTCTACTGAGGGATAGCCGTCCCCTCGCTTCGATGCCGCTTGTAACTCATCGACGAAAGGCAACCAGCAAATGTGCACGCTTCCCGCTGCGGGGGTAGGAGCTGCGGCGTCCTGCCCCGCAGTTGGGTGTGCGCCCCTGGGATTCTTCAGAGTTTACTTGAAGTTAACGAGGAGGCCCCGTATTCTTCGGTCAGCGCGCATTTTTGCGAAAACCGAAGAATCCACCAGATACCGGGGCCTGAGCCGTGAACACAAACGCCTTGATCAGTACTCGACTGCCAGAGGTTGACCAGTCGGTGTCCATTGATACCTTATTGGGTGTAGCTGCTCAGGCAACTGATATTTTGGCTCAGATCCGGGATGCAATGCTCGAGCCGTACCCTCGCAAGCATCCGCCCACCTTTACCAGTGCTCAAGTCGCGTCACTGTGTGGACTCGACAAGCAGCGCCTCCAATACCTTACTACGAAAGGTGATCTACCAGCAGGCAAGTCGCGAGGCAGCGGCCGAAGCAAGGAGTTCACGCTAGAGGAAGCGATCACCTGGGTCAGGAGTACCACGACGCGCATGCACCGCCCTGCCCATGCACGTGGGCGGGTTCTCACGGTTGCTAATTTCAAAGGGGGGGTGGCGAAAACCACTACCGCCGTGTCGGCAGCACAAGCACTGACTCTCCTCGGTCGGCGAGTCCTCGTCATTGACTGCGATCCGCAGGGAACTACGACTCAATTGTGCGGATGGGCTCCAGATGCGGAAATTACGGACGAACAGACACTATTACCATTGATCTATGGTGATCAGGCCGACCTGAGTTATGCGGTGCAAAGTACCTACTGGCACAATCTGGATCTGGTACCTGCGTCGTCCTCACTGTTCGATGCTGAGTTCGAAATTCCCGCAAAGGTCCTTAGGGATAGCACCTTCGCATTCTGGGACATCATGAATGCGGGCCTGCGCCCTCTGCTGGATTCTTACGACGTGGTGGTCATCGATACGCCACCCGCACTCAGCTATTTGACCATCAACGCCCTACTGGCGTCCGATGCGATTCTACTCCCTTGTCCGCCGGAAGGCCTCGACTTTGCGAGCTCAACGCAGTTTTGGCATCTGTTCTCGGACATTGCAAAGAAGCTTCCTGGCGTAGCCGATTCCAAGCGGTTCGATTTTGTGAATGTGGTACTCACCAAATCAAAGAGTGATGACGTCTCGCGCGTGGTGAAGGGCTGGTTGCAAAAGGCATACGGTGACCGCGTGCTTCCGTTTGAGATTCCCGATTCGACGGTCCCCAAAGGAGCGTCAGCCCAGCTCTCAACGGTCTACGACCTGTCGAAACCTGACGGCAGCGCTGCCGCGTACCATCGATACAAGGACCCGCTCGATCGGCTCGCTGAGCACTTGGATGCTCAGTTCGTCCGGGCTTGGTCGCAAGAAGGAGTCTAAATGGGCATTGGTGATAAGTTGCTTGCGAAGACGGCCAACGTCGAAGCCAAGCCTAGGCCAATAGGTCAACCCAGTACGTCCGAGGCGAAAACTTCGCCCGGGCGGCTGATGGATGCGCAAAACCGCATCAACTCGGCGGAAGTGCGCATCGCACAATTGACTGCTGAGTTGGAAGAGGCGAGGAAGGCCGGCGGGGCTGCGGAGATTCCACTGTCCGAGCTGCATGAGGTTCCCGGCCGGCGCCGGCATATGCCTGCGGAGAAATTCGTCGAACTGCGTGAGAACCTCCGCAACAACAAGTTGATCCACCCCGTGGTTGTTCGCCCTCGCGCAGAAGGGGGGTTCGAGATTGTTTCCGGTCATCACCGGTGCGATGTTTATCGGGAGCTGGGACGAGATTCAATCCGTTGCGTGCTTGAGAACGTCACGGAGGAGGAGGCTTCGTTAGGCGCGTTCTACGCCAACTTGCTCCAGTCCGACCTCACGGACTATGAGAAGTACCTCGGCTTCCGTGACATCCAGAAGCGGTTTCCTGGCATCACCCAGGCTAGGATGGCCGAGCAGTCGGGGACACCGGCTTCAGTTGTATCGGCGCTCATGGCGTTTGAGCACCTCCCGCCAGCCGTTCTCGACTTGCTTGACGAGATACCAGCTTTGCTCGGTGCGAACGCAGGAGCGGACCTGTCAGCACTGACCCGTAAGGGGCGCGCAAACCAAGTGGTCGAGGCAGTCCAGCGTCTTGCGAAAGGGGAGCTCGACCAAACTCAGGCGGTGAGGCTTGCGAGCCAAGAACCGCAGAAAGCCAAACCAACCGTGAGGGCTTCTGGCTTCAAGATCCGTGCGGGCCGGACGGTGTATTGCGACTTACGGACCGCTCGGAATGTTGTACGCCTGGAGTTCAGCAACGAACAAGAAGCAAAGGCCGTGCAGGACGAGCTGAAAGCACTGCTCGAACGACGGGCAGAAGCAGTTGTCGCCGAGAAAGAGAAATAATTCCTTAAAAATCAACGACTTGGTATTACGAATCAACACCAGGTCTTGTGTTTTCAGGCCTTGAATATGAATTAAGTAGACCCGGAAAGACAAAAGCCTTCGGCTGGAACCGAAGGCTTTTGCAAATTGGGCTTGGCTGGAACCTCGCCCGCTACACTCCCCGGCTGGAACCGGAAGAGCATCGACACTTCGGAGTGTAGCGGATAAGGCAACCACGTCAAGCGATGTCTGACCATTTTTCGAAATGGATACGTGGCTATGTCTATCGCGCAACGCTCGGTTGCAGGCGAGGAAGTCTTTCGCCCTCGAAAAACCTCATTCGACGAGCATGGGCTCGCTGACCGCGTCCCTACCCTCGCGCCCCCCAAACGCCGCAATTTACCCAACCGCATCCTGCGCGCTTATGACTCTGCAAAGCACGTGACCGGCGTCCCTCGGGCCGCCCGTGCGACCCTCGCGGAACTGTGCCGCTTCGTTCCTCAAAACGAGCCCTTTGCACCGATCTTTGCCCACAAGGATGTGATTGCCGAGCGCATTGGCGCTGACCAACGCACGGTCTATCGCCACCTTGCCACGCTCCGCCAGCTCGAACTCATCGAAGTCCTGCCCCAGGAGCGTAAAAGCCGCAGCGGCCGCTTTGCCGTGGCACGTGTGCGTCTGACCCGCAAAGCCTGTGAACTGGTGGGCCTGATCGACGTGCCAGAGGACGTTATCCACACGCCACCGCACGACAAAATGTCAGACGGCCATACGTTAACTGAACCCACTCTCTCAAAGAATCAACGCCCCACCCTGGTCGGAGCCCTACCCCAAGATCTGGCCTGGCTCACTGGCCAAGGGTTGTCGCGGGCGGGTGTTTTCAAGCTGATGGGCCAGGCCAAACAACACGGCAAGCGTCTGTCCGACATCGTGACGGTGGTGGCCGGTTATCTGCAGGACCTGAAGGGCGGCAAGCTGTTCGCCTACCTGGCCGCCCTCGCCTGCGGCCCCACTGACTTCTCGGTCGCGGCCGCCGATGAACGCCGGCGCCAGCAACGCGCGGCCGAAGAACAACGCGTCAAGCGCCGCGCCAAGCTGTTCCGCCAGCGCTTTGCTGGCACGACGCTGACCAACCGCACGCAGACCAAGCTCTACGTGATCGACCAGCGCGCCCGCTTTGTCGAGGTGGTAGAAGCCGGCCGCAGCGCGACGGGGCCGCTGACGGAAACCGAACCGTGGATCGAACGGCTGCGCAGCGGCGACCTGCGTCTGGCCACTGCCGAGGTCGAACGGGCCTTCGGGCGCCACTCCTTGCCGGTCAGCCTCGCCCTCAACTAGGAGTTTTCTGCATGGGTCGCAGTCGTCCCCCGCGCAAGCCGTACCGCCCCAAAGCCTCCAGCACGTCCACGCCGCTGCGCACGCAGCCGTGGCGGCTCGAAAATTCCTTTGGCCCCTTGCGGGCCATCCTCGAACACGTGGCCCGCGGCGGTGAGCTGCATGCGACGGAGCAGGGGGCGTGGATCTACGTGTCGCCCACGCACCGCCGGGCCTACGAGGTGCCGGCGACCCTGCGCGCGTATGCGGAGGTCTTTGCCGTCCTGCGCATGCGTGACCCCCAGTGCCCCGATGTCGAGCCCTTGCGCTGCGCCGCCCTGGACATCCACACGGGAGCGGTGACGGAAGCGGCGGTGCAGGCAGCGCTCGCGTGCCTGGATGCCTTGTGGGCGTACAGCGCGACCCAGCCGGCGGGCGTGATTGCCGATGCGGCCCAGAGCGTGACCCTGCGTGCGCATCTGAACGCGTTGGACCGCGCCAAGGACGCCGATGCAGCGGGAGGAGACGGGGCGGGGTGTGCGCCGCGCGCTTAGTCGAACAGGCGTTGCTGCCCGTACACCGCTTCGAGCTGCTCGCGTGCGGCCTGGTCGCTGTGCAGGTCGGCCACGAGGTGGGCCGTGCCACAGCGCGTGCAGATCCAGGTGGACGCGGTGGTGGCGTAGGGAAGGGCGGTATCTGCCGTGGACCGGGTGTGGTCGCACAGGCGGTCGCAGGTGGGGCAGGCCAGCCAGCGGGTGGTCATGGCAATCAATGCCCAAATCAGGCGGTTTGGTTGTGCTGAGCCAGGCGCACCGCTTAGGCGGCTTCCAAGACCCGCAATTCGACGTGCAAGCCCGCCGCGCTCGCCATGTTGACGAGCGCATCGAGCCCGAACAGATTGATCTTGCCGCGCATCAGGTCCGACACACGCGGCTGCGTCACCCCCAGCAGCACGGCCGCTTGGGCTTGGCTGAGGCCCGCCGCCTCGAGGTGGCGTTTGAGCGCCATGAGGAGGGACGAGCGCAGCTTCATGTTTTCGGCCTGCACGGGCGTGTCCTCGATGGCCTCCCAGACACTGGCGAACCGTTGTGTTGTCATGATTCAGCCTCCTTGTTTCATCAGGTCGCGGTAGCGCTTGGCGGCCAACTCCAGATCGCCTTTGGCGGTCTTCTGCGTCTTCTTCTGGAAGCAATGCAGCACATAGACCGCGTCCGCCAATTTGGCCACATAGATGACCCGGAAGGCGCCGGCGGCGTCCTGGATGCGGATCTCCTGCACGCCCGCGCCCACCGTCGGCATCGGCTTCCAGTCGTCGGGCGTGAGCCCATGCTGGAGCCGATCGAGCTGGTAGCCCGCCTCGCGCCGCGCGCTTTCCGGAAACGCGCGCAAGTCATCCAAGGCGCTGCCGCGAAACTCGACGGGCTTCGTCGCAGTCATTCGGCATCCCTTTTCTTACAGTTGCAACTATACAAGATTTTGTATAAATCCGCACGGTGCTCGGCACGACGGCGGCCGTTCAACGCGGTGGGTGTTTCTTCAGCCGCGCGGCGTCTTGTTTCGGGCGGCCGACGCGCAGCTGTTGTCCCCGGCTCGCCTCGGCGGCCGTGACGTGCCCGGCGGCTTGGCCGGCGAGGTCCACGCGCGGCGCGCCCTCGGTCAGGCAGGCCCAGTAGCGGGCGCCCCGGCACCAGGTTCGCAGCGCGTCGCGCAGTTCGGCTTCGCTCAGATCCGGCGCCTGGGCCTGCAGATCGGCAAAGATGCCGATCCTGAGTGGCACCTTGGGCGCCGGGTTCTTGGGGAACGCCAGCGGGAAGCGCTGTTGCAGCTTGCCAATGGTCCGCACCACGGGGTCGACCGGAGTCGCTGCAGTCGCGGAGGGGGTGGTGCGGCGGGGCGCCTGGGCGCGTGCCGTGCGCTTGGCCTCCTCGGCCTGTGCGGCCAATTCGGCCTTCAAGGTTGCCAGTTGTTCGAAGCCCATGAGTCCAGTTCGGTGACGTGTCGCGCGAGAGTATAGCGGCGGTGCCCGCCGACAGCCTTAGAGCGAGCGGAATGACCGGCTCACGAGGCAGGGTGCGGTACTTTCTTGGTCCGATTTCCTTGCCGATAAGTGCTATTACCGGCTACGACCGTGCCCCGAACCGGTCTCATGTCAGTGCCGATAAATGCTATTATCGGCACCAGCATTTGGGCGCAAAAAGCGCCGGTTTCCGGAATCCACCTCGATAAATCGCGCGCCGGGCCGGCGGGGCGCCTCCATTTGGATCTGACTCGCTCGATGGCTACACCGCGTCGCACGCTGGACCGTATTACGCTCACCCACCTGCTGCGCGCGGCCCGTGCCATCGGTGCTGACGGCGCGGGCTATCCCCCGTTCCGGCGCTCGATCACCTACGATGCTTTGCTGCCAGGAGACCGCACGCCATATCCGCCGAAAGCCTTGATCGCACGGGCGTACGAACTGGCTACCGGCGAGCGGTTAACGCCAAGCGATTTTGCTGGCGCACGAAAAGGCTTTTACATACGGCGCCTGGAAGATCTGGGCTGCGAAATTCGGAATAAACCTGTCAACCGCAAGCCCGCAGCGCGACGAGGCGCTTCCGAGCCTCGCAAGGCGGACCAAGTATCGACGGCGATGGCGGCGGACGTGGCAGCGCTCCTGGCGCGCGCGGGCGTACCGACAGAGATCCAGCGCGTGGTCTTGGCCCGTATTGGCCAAGGCGAGTTCCGCCGCAAGCTCGAACGGCATTGGGGAAGCGCCTGCGCGCTGACTGGCCTGATCGAACCCGCAGCGCTGCGGGCATCCCATATCAAGCGCTGGGCCGATAGCGATGACCATGAACGCCTTGATGTCGACAATGGCCTGCTGCTGCGCGCAGACATCGACGCGCTGTTCGAGGTTGGGTTGATCCAATTCAGGGATGACGGCCGCATCGACTTGACGCGGTTGTCCGTGCAGACGGCAATGGCCCTAGGACTGCATGGACAGATGCGCCTGCGCCGCAAGCCCAACGCCGCACAGCGGGCCTTCCTGGCACTGCACCGCGCCCGATGCGCCGAACAAGGAGACGCAAGACGTGCTCGCCACCGTTGACGTTCGCCTGGCCGGCGTCGCTGCTGAGTTGTGTTTGGGGGCCAGTGCCGCGACGGCTGCCTGCGTGACGACCGAGGGCCTGCCTGGACTCAAGCAGGACACTGCGCCTGGCGTGGACCGCGGCCCATATCATGCGCATGCAGTCCGACCTGACTTTGTGTTTCGAGCCGCGCCCGGCGGAACCGTCAACGTGGGCAGGGCAGCCATGACCCACCCCCTCGGAATCCGGGACGGGGGCGCCGGGTTGCGCCTACGTTGGTTGGACACGCCATGACGGACGCGGCCCCCGATCGCACCCCCACGCGCGCCGAGTACGCCGCGGTCCGTGCCGCGCTGCAGGGACTGCGGCCCGTGGCGGTCGCGAGCCGCTGGCTTTCGGCCGATCCCGATACCGAGTGGACCGAGCTCGAAGCGACCCGGGCCCTGAAGACACTGCGCGCAACGCTGGCTCAACTCGCGCTGCGCCATGGCCGTGAGCCCTTGGCCCGCCTGCTCGCGGGCCGCACGCCGGGCGCGACGGCCGTCGAGTCGATGCTCGCCGGCTTGCGCGAGCTGGAGCGGCTGGGCTCGCCGGCGCCGGCGCTCAAGCACGACGTGCGGCTGTGGTTCGCTGCGCCGCTGGCGCGTCGGCTGGCGAACGCCGGCGTCCGCACCTTGGGTGACTTGATGGCGTTGGCCAACGACCTCGGGGCCAGCTGGTGGCGTCGCGTGCCGCGCGTCGGCCACCACGCCGCCGCGACCGTGGTGCGCACGTTGGTCGCCGCCGAAGGCACGTTAGGCAGGCTGGGGGCGCACGTCACGGGTGCGCCGCTGCCGGTGCCGTTGCTGGCGCCGCCCTTGACGCCCACCGCGCCCCGCGCGGTACCGCTCGAAGCGATCCGTCTGCCGGCTCAGTTCGACGGCAGTGCCGGCGCCAACCGGGGCGAGCTGCGCCGCTGCCGCATCAGCGCCGATAACGATTACGCGGCGATCCAGACCTGGCTGTCGCTATGGCCGGCCGGCAGTCACACGTGGCGCGCGTACCGCAAGGAAGCCGAACGCTTCCTGGCCTGGGCCATCCTGGAGCGTGGCAAGGCGTTCTCGGATCTGCTGACCGACGACTGCCTGGCGTACCGGGCCTTCCTGGCGATGCCCGAGCGGGGTCCGCGCTGGAGCGGACCGCCGGTCGCGCGCCACCTGCCGGGCTGGCGCCCGTTCCAGGGAGCGTTGTCACTGCGCAGTCGCGCGTACGCCGAGCAGGTGCTATCTGCGCTGTGCGCCTGGCTGGTCGGGCGCCACTACCTGGACTCCAACCCCTGGGATGGGGTGCCGGCGCTTCGCGTGGCCGAGCCCGCGATCGACCCCGAGCGCGCCGTGCCGGAGCCGATCTGGCAGGTGCTGGTGCCGTGGTTGTCTGAGCAGGCCACCGACAATGCACAATGGCGTGCGATTCGCGCCGCCGTGCTGCTGCTGCATGACTCGGGCATGCGCATCTTCGAGGCCGCGGCGGCCGAGCGGGCGGAACTGCGGCCGGTGGCCGGCGACGGTCCGTTGTGGGGCGAGGTCAGGATTGTGGGTAAGCGCAACAAGGTGCGTTGGGTGCCGGTCAGCCGGCGCGCGCATGAGGCGCTGACCGTGCACTGGCGCGATCGCGGCGTCGAACACACGGGGGAGGGGCCGCTCCTGGTGCCGGCCGAAGCCGACACGCTGCCGCGTGCGCGGGCGAAGGTGGCGGCGGGACGGGTCGGGTACAGCGACCGCGGCCTGCGCAAGCTGGTGCACCAGGCGGCCGAGGGCTTGCGTGACTACCTGGAGCAGACGCAACCCGACCTGACCGCGCAGGCGCGTCATCTGCATCCGCATGCCTACCGTCACGCGTTCGGCACGGCGGCCACCGAAGCGGATGTGCCGGTCGACGTGGTGCAGAGCTATCTGGGCCATGCGTCAACCTCGACCACGGCAATCTACAACAAGGCCGGCGCGCGCCGGCGTCAGCGCGAAATCGCCAAGTTGCTGGCGCAATAGGGCAGGGTGGCTGTTGAGTCGTGCATCGGGGCGCGGTGGTGCATGTGGCTGTGGACGGCCGCTGGCGCGGCCCGTCAGGACAGACCGTGGACAACCTGGCGGACGGCCGCCGGCCGCCCACGAGGTTTCCCACCGCCTGCCCACACTTGCCCACAGCGGCAACGGTGTGCCCACCCAAAGCAGTATTCCGATCCGATGCGCAAGAAGGTACTGAAGGGCGAATGGCGCGCCGGCTAGTCTTGGGCCGACACCGGCATCGCCGCCGGTTTCCACCCCGTCTATATTCGTCAGATCTACAGCTTCCTCTGTGGCTACGCGCACTCGAGCTGGCTCAGCATTCTGCAGATCCGCGATGCAAAAGCGCTGAACGATCAGGAGGCGCTGGCCGCCAGGTTCGTCAGCGTGGCCCTCGTATTCATGAGCTTCTTTGCACAGAACTATGTTGCGCTGTTTCCGCAGGCCGAGGCGGTCCTGGCCAGCAATCCCGAAGCCGCCCTCCTTGCACAGCGGTGGCATCTGACCGCCGACCGCCAGTCCGCCCTGTATGGCGCCACGAACTGAACTGTCCGACACGCTTATGCCCGCCGCCCCTGACGCAGCAGCCAAGCAACCTCCTCGCAGCGAACGCGTGCCGGTAGCCGGCGCGGTGGCCAATTGACACATTTATCGACGATATAGTGACAAATCTAATTCCGTCTACAGAAGACGCGCGGTCTCGTCTCGGCCTGAGCACCAACGATCTGCGACCTGCGCGTTGACCGGCTAGACGCTCAGTGCCCAATCAGCCGGCTGATGCCCTTCGCGATGAAGCTCAGGAAGGTCGCGTCTTCATCATCGAGCTCGGCTGGGTCGAGAAGCTTCCAGACGGCGATGGCCGAGCACACGAGCAGGATGGCGATGCCGGCCCATTGGCAGGGTGAGATGAAGCGGTGCCACAGGACTTGGTCCAGCAAGTTCGCGAACGCTGCCGCAGCCGGGCCCTTGAGGGTGGCCTTACGGTCCGCGTTCCAGACCATCATGCAAGCCGGCAGCGCGGCGTAGAAGATGGCAAAGCCAATCGCACCAGTCCAAAGGGCGCCAACAGGGCCGAACCTCGCGGCGATGTGCGCGGCGTCGTCCACCGCGCAAGAAAGACTGTTGCCGCGCCGGCGGTGGTAGTGACGCCTGCTCATGTCGTCTCCGGTGCGGTGCCGGTCGACCGCTTCTCGGCCTGAACGAAGGGCGTCTGCAGCCCTTGGTACGAGGCTGGCGCCGCGCCAGTGCGATGGCGCAGGCTCTTCATCTGCACGTCCAGGGAGGCATAGACCAGGCCGCCGTGGAACGGGCGCATCACTTCAGCCAAGGCCAGCACCGCTGCCAGCGCCCCAACGAACGGCGTGGCAACGGCACGCGAGGCCAGCAACGTCATCCCGCAGATGTCTTTGCGCTCATCGGCCAGCTTCTTGTAGGTGTCGTTCAGCTCGGTGGCGGCTTGCGCGGTGGATTCAGCCGTCCAGATTTGGGACGGCAGGCGCGCGCCCGGGAAGGTGTGCAGGCGGATGTTGCGGAAGTCGCGATACCCGCTGCCCAGCCCGGTCTCCACGACCATCGAGAACTCGGCCGTGTCGAGGTCGCGGCGCGCGGCCACGTTGTCGACGCCGAAGAGGGCCGTGGTCGGCTCGTCGACCATGACGCGATGCCCGGCGCCAAAGCGACGCTCGACCAGCGCGGTAGTGAAGCCGGCGGCCTCAAGGCAGCTCGCCACCGCCCTGACCTTGTGCTTGTTCAGGTCTGCCGCCCACAGCAGCAAGCAGGTGCTGAGGTTGGACTTGGTGGCCTTGTCGAAGTCCTGGAGCACCAGGTGCGGTCGACCGTCGGCCGGATAGGGCAGCATACCCAGCGTCCATGCGTAGGCCTGGCCAAGATGGCCCAGACCGATGAGCCACAGGGACTTCGGCAGGTACGCCAGCACGGGGCCCTTGTGTGCGTTGTCGCGCCAGTCGGCGACGGCCAGCGGGTTCCAGAGGGACATGCCGACGCTCCGGTGGCCGGCCTCGGCCAAGTCGCCGCGAACATGCATGAACGCCTCATTGACCCCGAGCGCCGCGGCACCGATGCCGGCGAGAGGGTTGTCGTCCTTGCAGGCCAGGCCGCCTGCGCCGACGGGCGCAATTTCGAAGCGCCAGTGGTCCCAGCTGAGCCGGACGCAGAAGGAGGGCGGCGTGCCATCGGGGACGGTGCCAAGCACGAGCGTCGGCAGCTCGGTGGTGGCGTTGTTCACCACCGCGGCGCCGAGCTCCTCGGCGACTTCCCGGGCGCTGCGCCCTTGATACAGCGGGACGTCCAGCGCAACGGCCAAGTCGCCGTGGACCTCGACGCCGCCCAGAAAGGCGCGCACAGCCGTGTTCAGCGCGGTCAAGAAGCAGGCCTGGCCGGCAAGCGTGCTGGCCCAGCCCTGCCCGAGGTGGATGCGCAGCCGGTACCGAGAGAACAGCGCCACGGTCTCCTCGGGCGAGGCGACCTCGCCGGCGTCCAGGGCCATCTTGGCCAGCCGGTGCATGGAATCAGCGTTGAATTCGGTCATTGAACAACTCCAGCATCGGTAAGTCGCAGGAGGCGGCCGACATCGGAACCCGAGTACGACGCCCACTGGTGGTTGCCTTGGTAGACGTAGAGCCCGAGGTCGCGAGGGCGCGGGTTGCCCTTGGCGAACCGCGGCACGATGAGCGCGATGTGCCCCTTCAAGGCGACCATGGGGTTCGCGCGGTCAGAGCGGCTCTGGCCGGGGCCGAAGGGGTGCGTGTGCACGTCGGCCACGACGGTCATGCCAGCGGCGCGGCAGACCGCCCAGAGCTTGGCGAAGCTGTTGGCCTTCAGGGACACATAGTCGTGGCTGAAGACGTCGGCTTGCAGCTGCTCATAGGGCAGGAACCGCAACACCACGCGGCCAGCGTCGGTCCTTTGCCCGAGGAGGAAGGCGCCGCTTTCGCGAACGCCGGCGCCTTGCGCGCGCAGGTGCGCCATCAATTCCGTCCAGAGCGAGGCCGGCAGCTCAAGCAGGGGCGCAGGCGTAGTCGCGGCTTTGAAGAAGGTCATGGACCACCTCCAGGTAGTGGGTGATGCCCTTGGCGGGCTTCCAGATGAGCTGCGGGTACTGGGCGAACCAGCAGTCGTGGCCAACGATGCTTTCGCGGTCGCACGGGATGTAGAGCGCATCCCCGTTCTTCCAGCCGGGCTTGAAGGCCAGTTGCAGGCGCTCGCCGCCCAGGGGCCACTTGTCGAACGACAGCTTGCTGTTCGTCGACAGGTCCCAGAACGTGCCCGTGGGCGTCGTCGTCGGGAAGCCGCTGCAGTCCAGCCGCAGCGTGTACTCGCGAAGGTCGCGGGCGATGACGCTGATGTAGACGAAGGGCCACTCCAGCTTTTTGAACTGCCAGCGGTTGCGGTCCTCGCCCGAGAGAAAGCGTGCCGACACGAGGTCGGCACGCAGAGATTGCTCATCCGGTGCCATACCTCTCCCCTCAGCCGTTGATGCGGTGCGCGGGCACCAGGTCGAAGGTGACCTCGCACTGCGGGCACTTCGTCAGCGTGCCGATGTGCACGTCGACGTCGGGCTGCTCGGTGGTGCCGGCAATCTGCAGGACGTGCTCGGCGATGTCACCGGGCGCCATGCCCAGCTTCTCGCCGGCCCACAGGCGCACGCGGCCGACGGTGGTCGCCGGGCGGAACTTGTGGTGCACGACCTCGACGCCGAAGCGCACCTTCACTTCCACCTGCTTGCAGCGGTGCAGGTGGACGCGCACGCCGTGCTCCTTCTTGAGGTGCTTGACGTGGGTGGCGCGGCCGTGGGCGTCGTCGTCATCGTCCTCGACCGAGAGGGTCAGGTCGGACGTATCGGTGTCGGGCGGCAGCAGCGCCAGGACGGCGTGCTTCAGCTCGGCGACGGTGGCCTCGTCGTTGACTTCGACGAACTTGATGTCAGAGAAGAGCTCCGACTGGATGTAAACGCGAGTGGGCATTTCTGCTTCCTTTTCCAGCTAGGTGAGCTGCGCGGGATGCGCTGCTCATGCTGGGTAAGTCGCAGGAAGGCCTAGAAATCGGAAGGGCGTGGACGGGGGGGCAGCTCAGACCGGGCAATGCAGGAAGTGCCTGCACTTCGGGCACTCCCACTGGTTCGGGCGCGCCTCGAAATTCCCGGCCAGCATGCCCTCAGCCGCCGCTAAGGCGAACTTGTTGTCGAACCTGGGGCTGTCAGGCCACAGCGTCTCTTCTTCCCCAGTGCTGAGCACATGGATGCGCGCGGATAACGAGAGGTTCGTGTTGGCTGCGGCCAGGTACTTCAGCATCCAGCGGATTGCAGACCTTTGCCGGCCGAGCTTGCCCGAGGGCTTGGTGCGGACGAAGTGAATCGTGTAGGTGTCACCGGAACTTGAAATGCGGTGTGCCATCACGTTGATTTGCAGCCCCGCGCACGTGACCTGGAACGGCTTGGCCATGGCAGCGCGCTGCGCGCGTATCAGGCCGCGTCCTGCAGACAGCAGACCATCTGCGTACGCACGCAGATGAGGAAGCGAATCTTTGTAGGCGAGCCCCAGCGATGCCAGCGTCCTGTCGACATCATCGGTACCGACCGAAGGGTCGGCCCCGTAGGGAACGAACAGCTCGCGCATCACCGCGCCCTCAATTTGGGCCGCTGGATGCAGACCCGATGCCGGCTTGAGGTTCTTGACGTAGTCGTAGTAGTAGCGCCTTGGGCAGACCATGTAGGTCATGAAGCCGGGAAATTTGCAGTGCCCAGCCTGGCCGCGCGTGGCCGTGTTCTTGGGTATGACCGCTTTGGGTGCAGTCGCGAACCCTTGAACAGGCTGGAGAAGATGGGCAGCGTGCTCGATTGCGCCCACACATTGCGCCTTGTAGGCGCCTTGGCTCTCATACAAGACGAGATGCTCGCGTGCCCGGGAAAGGGCGACGTACAGCTTGTTCGAGGCTTCAGTTTCTTCCTCGAAGTTCTCGCGGTGTTGAAGGGACTGCAGCAAGGACTCAGGGACCAAGTCCGGGTCAGCGCCCATACGGAAGTGCTTGGCGTC
>NZ_CP096452.1:0-1966720 GCF_054792405.1 Ralstonia sp. SA306 | reverse complement strand
GAACAAGTCTGCACCCAGCAGCCAGAATCAGAACCAGGAACCGCTGTCGATCGATCGCATCGGTTACCTGCTGGCCGATCAGCTGTCGACCTGGTGGGATCCAATGCAGCCCGGCCAGGGCTCGATGTTCGAGAGCTTCGTGGTGCTGTCAGAACCGTTCTTCAACGAACTCGTGAATCGGCCTGTGCCGGTGGATATGCGTGCGTTGAAGGCGCTCAAGCAGTCGCCGTTTGCGCTGGATGTGTATTCGTGGCTTACCTACCGCTTCTTTACGATCCAGAAGCGTACAGAGATCCCTTGGGAAGCGCTGCAGATGCAATTCGGCACCGAGACCGAAAGCGAGCGGAAATTCCGAGCGTTGTTCCGTAAGGCGCTGAAAGACGTGCTGGTTGTCTATCCAGACGCGAAGGTGGATGCTGACTCGTCTAAGGCGCTGATTCTGCAGCCTTCGCGTACCAGCGTACGGAAGTTGGCCTGACGCAAAACGCAGAAGTGGCGGGCAAAAAAAAGGGGAGCAGAAGCTCCCCTTTTTCATCTCAGGCGATCAGCCCGAAACTTATTCCGGCTTGATCGCCGAGGCTTGCAGACCCTTCGGGCCTTGCTTCACCTCGAAGGTGACCTTCTGGCCGTCCTTCAGGGTCTTGAAGCCCGAACCCTGAATTTCGGAGAAGTGCGCGAACAAATCTGCGCCGCCGCCGTCTGGAGTGATGAAGCCGAAGCCTTTGGTTTCGTTAAACCATTTGACAGTACCCGTGGCCATGCAAAAATTCCTTTAAAAAACAAAAAACACGTCGTCCAGCCGATCCGGACATCGCACGAAGAACCGGCTAATTCCGAATCTTGCGTAGACAAAGTCTTCAGACGACTGTCCAAGCATCATAACCAGTTTGGGGCACAGTGTCGATGGGCGACATTTTTCCAAAATGTCGCTTTTATGCATCTCGCTGGTAAACACCTAGGAAGCCCGTAAATACAGGGTTGAACACATGAAGTTGTGCGTTAAAGGCGCATTTACATCTCAATTTAGGTGAATCGAAAACCACGTGTGGATGATCCCTTTAGCCCACTTTTACAATTAAATTTGTACGAATTGAATTTTATCGATCTTGTGTTTTCGTGCTGTCTTCCCTAAGATGAGCGCTGCTGACTTTCAGCGCTGAAAGTGGAGGGCCAGTGAGCGCCAAGATCGTAACGGTATTCAATCAGAAGGGCGGCTGCGGCAAGACCACGGTCAGCATGCACATCGCCGGAACCCTTGGTTTGCGGGGAAATAAGACGTTGCTGGTCGATATGGACGAGCAAGGAACGGCCACACGGTGGGCCGCTCAGGCGCCGGAAGACAAGCCCTTCCCGGCTTCAGTGATCGGTTTGGCGCCGTCTGGCGGCGCCATGCACCGAGAGGTCCGCAAGTTTGTGGCGGACTATGACTACATCGTGGTTGATTGCCCTCCGGCCGTCCATTCGCCATCGTCGTCAAGTGCGCTGCTGATCTCCGACATTGCGCTCATCCCTGTGGTGCCGTCACCGCCCGATCTTTGGGCAGCGGTGGCAGCCAAAGCTTTGGCCCAGCAAGCGCAGGTCACCAACGAGACGCTGCGTATTCGCGTACTGGCGAACATGGTTCAGCGGCGTGTCTCGCTTGCCAAGCAAGCAATTGAAATTCTTGGTGATGATGGCGATATTCCTTTGATGGAATCCATGATCGGCTCACGCTCTGCATTTCGTGAATGTCAGGCAATCGGTGCGACGGTGCATGGCGTGTCGGGCGCCCGGGAAGCCGTTAGTGAAGTCGACATCTTGATCGACGAGGTGTTGCAGTTGTTGCAGGAGGAACGTGTATGAGCGCGAAGTTGAAATCGCTCAAAGACGGCATGCTGGCCGGCATTGCCGCAGAGAAGACCAAGGCGACACCGGTTGATCGCTTTGCTTTGGCGGAAAAAGCGATTACATCGCACCCCCGCGGCCTGCTTGGGCAGGCGGCTCCTGCCCCCGCTTTCAGCGCTGAAAGTCCCGCACCTGCAAATACTTCCGAACGCCGGGTGATCAAGGTTTCGCTTGAGCGGCTGCAGGAAAATCCGCTCAACGCCCGTCGCATCTACGATCCGCAGATCGTTCAGGAGCGGGCGGCATCCATCGCTACACATGGTCAGCAGACGCCTGGGTTGGCGGCGCCAGACCCCGCGCGGCCAGGGTGGTATGTCCTGATCGACGGTCACTATCGGAAGCGTGCCTTGGCCGCTGCTGGGAAGGCCGAGATGGACTGTTTCATCGAAGACGGCCTGTCCGACATCGATTTCTACCGTCTGTCCTTCGTCTTGAACGAGCAGCGTTCCGGCCAATCCGTGCTGGACAACGCCATCGCGTGGCGGCAGCTGCTAGATGAAGGAAAAGTTAAAAAAGAAGAAGATATTTGTGAGATTACCGGGGTATCCGCGGGAACGGTCAACAAGACATTGGCGCTGCTGAAACTGCCGGAATCGGTGCTTGAAGTGATGAAGGAGCGACCGGCTGGCATTGGTATCGCGACCGGATATGAGCTGACGCTGTACTTCAAGAGCGCTGGCGAAGACCGCACGCGTGAGCTCGTGCATCGCGTGCTCGAAGAGGGGCTCTCCAGCCGCGACGTGGAGCAGATCCGTAAGGTGGCTCAGGAGGGGCGTACCCGCAAGGTCAAGGAAGTCAGCCGCCAGTACAAGATCCGAAGCGCTGAAGGTGATCTTCTCGGCACAATTAAGGAGTGGGATTCCGGACGCGTGATGCTTGATGTGAAGCTGGGAGATCGAGGCGCACGAGAATCGTTGGTCGAGGCACTGAAAAGCCGCTTCGGCCTGGACGTCGCCTTACTGTAGTT
The DNA here is from genome assembly GCF_054792405.1 of Ralstonia sp. SA306. Taxonomy (NCBI): domain Bacteria; kingdom Pseudomonadati; phylum Pseudomonadota; class Betaproteobacteria; order Burkholderiales; family Burkholderiaceae; genus Ralstonia; species Ralstonia sp. SA306. Next base: position 1,963,869 of record NZ_CP096452.1, on the reverse strand, counting down.
TCGACGCAGTTTTGTTCGCCATAAGCGCCCAACAGGGCGCTTTTTTTTTCCCCAATTTCGCGTGCCGGACGCTCGCCGGCGTGTGGAGCGTACCCGTTTCTGCGCGGGCTGATATGCGTCGGGTGCGTCCCACGGACGGGCTGCTTCACCACTAAACGTGCGCCGAAACAAGCAGATGCGGCGTTGGTAGGGCATGCCAACTATTCAGAATTGGACTGCAACTACACTTATTCAATATTAAAATAATGATGTATATATGAATGTATTTGAGGTTTTTAACCCTTGATGTACACTATATAGACACCTGATAGCCCTTATGGCACGCCCCGGTCTCTATTTCTCGGCTGAGCAGCAGCAGCGGATCGTTGAAGCGATCCGGAGGCTGGATATCGCCTTCCCGCACGACAACGCGGTGTTCCTGGATGAGGTGATCGAAGCCGTCCACGCCGTGACGCGTCGTATTTATGGCGTTCGGCGCTACGTGCAGTGGTTGACGGAGGCGGGACTACGCCGGCGTCCGAGCAATACGACGTTACAGAAGGCGATAGATCGAGCGCAGGGGCGCGGGCCGGTTGCAAACGGTGTCACCGCGGATGCGGTCGAGCCGTGGCCGATCCTGTTGGCGCACGCAGAAACGGGTACGCTTTCGGCACGTGATGAGCGCAACCGCATTGCCTCGCGCGCCATTGGCGCGCCCGGTGCGGGCGCCGAATGGATGGAAGCGCGCATCCGCGCTGAGGTGGCGGAGCGCGCGCTGGAACACGAAGCCGCGCGCAATCGGCAATTGCAGGCCGCGATGGCCGACTTGGAGCGCCGTCTCGGCGAGGCGCTTGCCACGGCGCCCGCCGTGCCCCCCAAGTTGACGGACGCAACGCTCGAGCGCCTGGAGCAGACCATGGAAACCGTGACCCGCCTGGAGGGGGCGGCCAGCGCGCTGGCGGGTACGGAGCGCTTTCTGCGCTTGCAGAACGATGCGGTGCGCCAGCAGACGCAAAACGAAGCCGATCAACTGCGCCAGCGTATCCGCACCCTTGAAGCCGAGGTCGCGCAACTGAACGCGCAAATCGACGCCTACCGGCGCACGCCGGAACGCACCCCACCAGTCTCGCGCGGCTGGGTCAAGCCATCCTCCTGATTTCCTGACGCTCTGTTAGCGGGTACTTACTGGTCGCGCACACCGTACGTTGGCGTAAAACGGCACGCAGAATTGGGTACGCTTTTCGACTTTCGGCGCTGAAAGTTGGTGCGACGGAGTTGCAACCGGTTGTAGGAAAGGCGCCGATGCAGTGCCCGCAACGTTGCGCGGGGCACGCCAGATCGTGCTCCATCAAAGGGTGGACCGCTTGGCTTGCGCTGGCATATGACTTGCTCATGACGCTACGTCTCACCAATGGAGTTGTCATGAACGAGAAGATCACCAAGGCCGTGTTTCCCGTGGCAGGACTCGGTACACGTTTTCTACCCGCCACCAAGGCGAGCCCGAAAGAGATGCTCCCGATCGTCGATAAGCCGCTGATCCAATATGCGGTGGAAGAGGCTGCCGCTGCGGGTATCACGGAGATGATCTTCATTACGGGCCGCGCCAAGCGCGCTATCGAAGACCATTTCGACAAGGCCTACGAACTGGAAACTGAGCTGGCCGCCAAGAACAAGCATGCGCTGCTGGAGATGGTGCAGTCCATCAAGCCGCCCGGCGTCGAGTGCTTCTATGTCCGCCAGCCCGAGACGCTGGGTCTCGGCCACGCCGTGCTCTGTGCGCAGAAACTGGTACGCGATGAACCCTTCGCCGTGATCCTGGCCGATGACTTGTTGGACAACCAGCCGCCCGTGATGCAGCAGATGACGGAACTTTACGATCACTACCGTTGCTCCATCGTCGGCGTCGAAACGATTGCGCCGGAAGCCTCGCGTTCTTACGGCGTGGTGGCCGGCCGCGAATGGGATGACCGCTTGGTCAAGCTCGATGGCATCGTCGAAAAGCCGGCGCCGAATGATGCACCGTCCAACTTGGGCGTGGTCGGGCGCTACATCCTGACGCCGCGCATCTTCGATCATCTGCGCAATCTCAAGCCTGGCGCGGGCGGCGAGTTGCAGTTGACGGACGCCATCCAGAGCCTGCTCGCTGAAGAGCAGATCCTGGCTTATCGCTACCGTGGTCAGCGTTTCGATTGCGGCAGCAAATTTGGTTACCTGCAGGCGACGGTCGAGTTTGCGCTGCGCCATCCGGAAGTGCGTGCTGACTTTGAAGCGTATCTGTATGACCGTCTGGGTCTGTCCCAAACGCATGAAGATGTGTCTGCCGAGATGGGTTCATTGGTCCGCGACACCATTCCGTTGAGCGTGGCCGCCTGAGCCTCACCTCTTTCAGAATCGGTCGTGCGGGTTTCCGCACAGGCCGCTCGGCCGATTCTGAGAAACCGCACACTCCCCCTATCTCCCGCCGTTCCGTCGATTTCTCGCAAAGCCTTGTGCCATGGGCCTTTGCGGCGGATCGACGTGCCTGTTTTCCGCATGGAATGCTTCTTGAGTAAGAGCAACCACCCATAAACCGGCGGACCGCTCGGACGTCGCACACGCAGCTCTCTGTGCGACACGTCACCAGCAAAGGCCGCCGCCAACGCTCCAAGGAGACACCATGACGCAGCCTCAGGCTGGTGCGGTCACGGGCGACTTTTCGCCCGCGCAGGCCCCCACCAAAGACACTCCCGCAGACGTACGCCGTCGTCTGCGTTCCATCTTCTCCGGTTCGATTGGCAATCTGGTCGAGTGGTACGACTGGTACGTGTACTCGGCGTTTGCGCTGTACTTTGCCAAGTCATTCTTCCCGAAGGGCGACCAGACCGCGCAGCTGCTCAATACGGCGGCGGTGTTTGCGGTCGGCTTCCTGGCGCGCCCGGTGGGCGGCTGGCTGATGGGGATCTACGCCGATCGCTATGGCCGCAAGCGCGCACTGTTCTTCTCGGTGGTGCTCATGTGCGCGGGCTCGCTCATCATTGCGCTCACGCCGAGCTACGCGACCATCGGCGTTGCGGCACCGGTGATGCTGGTGCTGGCCCGTCTGCTGCAGGGGCTGTCGGTCGGTGGGGAATACGGCACCTCGGCCACGTACCTGAGCGAAGTCGCCAACAAGGAAAACCGCGGTTTCTACTCGAGCTTCCAGTACGTCACGCTCATCGCCGGCCAACTGACGGCGCTGGTGCTGCTGATCGTGCTGCAGCAGTTCGTGCTGTCGCCGGCGCAGCTTGAGGCGTGGGGCTGGCGCATTCCGTTCTTTGTCGGCGCGCTATGTGCGCTGGTGGCAATGGCCATGCGCTCGCACATGGAGGAAACGCAGTCTTTTACCGCCGCGAAGGCAAACAAGAAGCGCGGCACGCTGTCGGAACTGGCCAAGCATCCGCGTGCCGTTGCGACGGTCGTGGGCCTGACGATGGGCGGTACGGTGGCGTTTTACACGTACTCGATCTACATGCAGAAGTTCCTGGCCAACACGGTCGGGCTGTCGAAGGACACGGCGACGCTGGTGTCCGGCGCCACGCTGCTGCTGTTCGCGATGCTGCAGCCGATCGTGGGCGGGTTGTCCGACCGCATTGGCCGCCGTCCGATCCTGATTGCGTTCGGCGTGTTGGGTACGCTGTTCACCGTGCCCATCATGACCGGCATCAGCCAGACCACCAACGTGTGGACGGCCTTCTTCCTGATCATGGCCGCGCTGGTGATCGTCTCGGGCTATACGTCGATCAACGCGGTGGTGAAGGCCGAGCTGTTCCCCGCGGAAGTGCGTGCGCTGGGCGTGGGCCTGCCGTATGCACTCACGGTCTCAATCTTTGGCGGCACGGCGGAGTACATCGCACTGTGGCTCAAGCAGGCGGGTCACGAGTCGCTGTTCTACTGGTATGTGACGGGCACGATCTTCCTGTCGCTGTTGGTGTACGTGTTCATGCGCGATACTCGCGAGCATTCCCGCATCGAACATTGACCCATGTCGCCAACCGACGGCCACGCCGACCTTGCCCCACCCGCACGCGGTCGTGGCTGGCGCGTGGCCGTCGCGCTGGCCATGGCGGCATGTTGCGGCGCAGCGGGGTGGGGCGCTTACGCTGTCGCCCTGCAGCGCTACGTCGCCACGCGCGCCGAGGAGGCCGGTCAGCGCACCACGTTCTACGCACAGAACCTGCGCAGCACGCTGGCGCGCTATGAATCATTGCCCAGGCTGGCGGCGCTGGAGCACGTGCTGCACGTCGCGCTGCAAGAGAATCCCCAGGCTGGCGACGCCGTCATGCGTCGCGCGGCCAATGCCTATCTGAAAGAAGTCCAGGCGGCCACCGACTTGGCCGCCGCACACCTGATCAATACGACAGGCCTCACGATTGCGGCCAGCAACTGGGATCTGCCGACCTCGTTCGTCGGCCAGAACTACGCATTCCGCCCGTACTTTGTCGAGGCCATGCGCGAGGGGCTCGGTCGCTTCTACGGTGTCGGTAATACCACGGGCGAGACGGGCTATTTCGTGGCTGCCCCCGTGCGCGAAGACAACAAACCGATCGGCGTGGTGGTCGTGAAGGTCAACCTCGATGCGTTCGAGGCCACGTTGTCGCGCAGCGGCGATACGGTGCTGCTGGTGGATCGGCACGGCGTGATCTTCCTGTCGTCCGTACCCGAGTGGAAATACCGCACGCTCGGCACCTTGAGCGCGGACCAGCGCGCAGCACTCGACGCGACGCGCCAGTACGCGCCCCACGTACTTGCGCCGCTCGGAATGAACGATGGGCACGCCGTGAGCGTACCCTTTTCTGCGGACCACCCACCGCAGACCGTGCGCGTGGCGTTGCCCGGAAAATCGGCGTCGACACTGCGCGTGCAGTACCGCCCGGTGGGCCTGCTCGGCTGGCAGGTCGCCGTGTTGATCGACCCGCGCGATGAGCAGCGCACTGCGTTGGTGGCCGGTGCGAGTGCCGCGTTTGCGATGGCGCTGATCTTCGCCGTACTCGTTGCGTTGCGTTTGCGTACGCGCCGGCGCGAAGAGCAGCACCGCGCGCGCGCCGCGCTGCGCGAAATCCAGCGTGATCTGGAAGCGCGCATCGCACAACGCACTGCGGAGCTGACTTCCGCCAACACCGCGCTGGCCGGCAAGGTCGAAGCGCTCGATGCCGCGCAACGCATCCTGCGCGAAACGCGCGATGCCGCTGTGCAGGCCGGCAAGCTCGCCGTGCTCGGCCAGATGGCCGCCGGCATCACGCACGAACTCAACCAGCCGCTCACCGCGCTGACCACGCTGTCCGATAACGCCAACCAGCTTGCCGAGCGCGGCCGCATCGACGAAGTGCGCGGCAACCTCACCCACATCAGCCAGCTTGCCGTGCGCATGGGGCGTATCGTTTCGCACATCAAGGCCTTCTCGCGCAAGGGCGATGCGGCACGCGCTGCCGTGTCGGTGGACGAGGCCATCCGCCAGGCGCTGATGCTGGTTGAGACGCGTCGCCGCCAGGCCGGCGTGACGGTGGTGGCCGAGCCGGTGCCGGCCGATCTTGCGGTCTGGGCCAATGCTGTGCGGCTCGAGCAGGTGCTCGTGAACCTTATCCGCAACGCCATTGATGCCACCGCCGAGGCCCCCGCAGCCGACTCGCCTACCGTGCGCGTGAGCGTCGAACCCATCGAGAAATGGGTACGCATCACCGTGCGCGACTTCGGCCCGGGCATTCCCGCCGATGTGCTGCCGCGTCTGTTTGAGCCGTTCTTCACCACCAAGGACGATGGTCAGGGCCTGGGGCTTGGCTTGGCGATTTCGCTGGCGATCATCGAAGACTTTGGTGGCCGGCTCGAAGGTCGCAATGCGGGTGACGAAGCGGGTGGCGCAGAATTCATCATCGAGCTTGAACGCGTTGTGAAACCCACATGACTGAACACGGTACGCCGGACCCTTCCCCCATCGACCACGCGCCCGTCTTCCTGATCGAAGACGATGACGTGGTGCGCCTGGGCTGCGAGCAAGCACTCACGCTGGCGGATGTGCCGGTGCAGTCCTTTGCCGATGCGGAAAGCGCGCTGGCCGCACTCGCCACGCAAACGCCGGCCGTGGTCGTCACCGACGTGCGCCTGCCCGGCCGCGACGGCCTGGCTGTGCTGCGCGAGATGCTGCAGCACGACCGTCAGTTGCCCGTCATCCTCATCACCGGTCATGGTGACGTGACGATGGCTGTGGCCGCCATGCGCGCGGGCGCCTACGATTTCATGGAGAAGCCGTTCCACTCCGAGCGCCTCGTCGACGTGGTGCGGCGCGCGTTGGAAAAGCGCAGGCTCACTTCCGAAAACCTGCGTTTGCGTGAAGCGCTGCAGGGCCGGCAGGCGTACCCATTGATCGGCCAGAGCGCCGTCATGCAGAACGTGCGCCGGCTCGTCACCGCGCTGGCTCCCACCGATGCTGACATCCTCGTCACGGGCGAGACCGGCTCGGGCAAGGAAGTGCTCGCGCGCGCCATTCACGAAGGTAGCCGACGTCGCGGGCCGTTCGTCGCGCTCAATTGCGCGGCGCTGCCGGAGTCCGTGTTCGAGAGCGAGATGTTTGGCCACGAGGCGGGCGCTTTCACAGGCGCCAACCGCCGCCGCATCGGCAAGATGGAATATGCAGATGGCGGCACGCTGTTCCTGGATGAAATCGAATCGATGCCGCTGGCGCTGCAGGCCAAGCTGCTGCGTGCTCTGCAGGAACGCAGCATCGAACGGCTGGGCAGTAACGCGAGCGTGCCGGTCAATTGCCGTGTGGTGGCCGCCGCCAAGGTCGACCTGAAGGATGCATCCGACCACGGTCAGTTCCGCGCGGACTTGTATTACCGCCTGAATGTCGTATCGATTGCGCTACCGGCGCTGCGCCAGCGTGCCGAAGACATTCCGTTGCTGATGGCCCACTTTCTGCAGCAGGCCGCGGTGCGCTACGAGCGTGCTGCGCCCGACTGGTCTGCGCAAGACATGATGCGCTGGCAGCACCACGACTGGCCGGGCAACGTGCGCGAACTGAAGAACGTGGCCGAGCGCTTTTGCCTCGGACTGGACGATGGCCTGGTGGTTTCGGAAGCGAGCCAGCATTCCCTGGCGGGCCGGATGATGGCGGTCGAACGTACCACCATCGAGGAAGCACTGCGCGCCACGGAGGGCAACGTTGCACGCGCGGCCGATCTGCTGGCCGTGCCGCGCAAGACGCTGTACGACAAGCTCAACCGGCACGGGATCGAGCCGGACCGCTTCCGCAGCAGTTAGCGCAGCGAGGATTCGCCGATCTTGCGGCCGCCTTGCGGGGGCCAGCACGTTGCTGCCAGCAGCACGGCCGCCACGGCGTAGATCGCTTCGGTCACCGCCAGGGGCAGCACATGGACCTGGTACAGCGCAGCGGGCAAGTCCGCCAGCGCATGCAGCAGCACCGCCAGCACGACAATCACAAACCGCCGCTGCCGCACCGCGTGCCACACCACCAACGTGAGCGTGAACTGGATCAGCATCGCCGCAATGCGCTCGCTCACCGCACCGAGCGCCAGCCATGGCGACAGCTGCGCCAGCATGGCGTGGATCGTCCCGACCATGGCATCGGCGCCGCTGGCCGCGAGGCGCGATTCCAGCTCGCCGCGGTTGGCGGCAATGCCGAACATCACCATCTGGGCCTGCGATGCCGCACCGACCAGCCAGGCCTCGATGCCCGCGTGACCGAGCGCGTACGCCACCGGTGTGGCGGCATCCCCCGGCTTGCGCACGAGAAAACGCAGGCCGAGCCAGCGGCCGCTTTCCTCGAACAAGCCGGCCATCAGCGCGCCGTAGATAACGAACAGCACGGGCATGCGCAGCCAGTGCGCCGTGGTCGGATTGAGCTGCAGCAGGTACAAATGCAGCGTGCGTTCCAGCACCAGCGCAAACACGACAAACACCGCCGCACCCACGCCGATGTCGCGCCATACCAGGTCAAAGCGCCGCCGCAGCCAGAACCACGCCACGACTGGCACGCTTGCGATGAGCAAGGCCGCGACCGCGTGGGCAACGAGGGCAGACAGGGCGACGGTAGGCATGGCGGATGGCGCAATTGGGGCAATGAAGGTCGCCGCATGCTACCTGAGGGCGCGGGCGCGAGTCTTGCGGGCCGATTGTTACAATATGTGCCTGCGGCAGCAGTGCCGCTCCTTGACTTCTTGATATGGCAGGACGGACGGTCGTGAAACGCATGATGTGGCGGTGGATCTGGATATGCAGTGTCGGCGTGGGCGCCTTCGGCATGGCGGTGCCTGCCCAGGCTGCGCGCTGGCACCAATACCTGACGACGACGTCCGTCGTGGCTTCCATCGATCGCACGTCGCTGCGCTCCAACCGTACCGGCCACAAGACCTTTCTGGCGCGCACCGTGCTCAAGCGCAGCGAACGCCGCGCCCATGGGGCCCATTACCGGCCCGGCACGGTGATCCTCTCGCGTCAGGAGATCGATTGCCATCGCCAGCGCATCCGCCTGGTCGACTACGTGGTGCGCGGTCCCGACGGCGCCACGCTCGATACCGATACCGCAGCCGGCGCGCACTGGATGCGCATCCGCTCCGGTACGCTCGCTGCGCGCTCTGCCGCTTACGTCTGCGGCCGCCGCTAGACGCCGCGGCGGCTCGACAATGACCGGCGGGCATAGCACTATGGTGTCTGCCCTCCCACTACAACAAGACACCGGTCGCGAGGGGCGCCGGTGCCAGCCGACGGTCCGATGAAACTGACCCTGAAGTCGCAGGCGGCCATCATGGCGACCGTCATCAGCGTGACGGTGGTGAGCCTGTTCGGCTGGTCGCAGCGTGAGCCGATCCGCCGCGAGGTGATGGCGCAGATCAAGGCGCAGCAGACGGCCATGGTCAAGGAGTCGGCGGAAGACCTCAAGCAGCGGCTGGACACCTACCTGGGTGTGCTCGAGCGCACTGCCCAGCAGATGCGTACCGTGCAGTTCAGCACGCCCGCGCAGGAAGCGGCGTTCTACCGATCCATCCAGCCCGCCAGCGGCCTGTTCGACGGGGTGTTCCTGGCCTCGGCCGATGGCAAGGTGACAGCCACCTCGCGGCGCCGCGCGGGCGTGGTCGGCATCGACATTTCGGATCGGGATTACTTCAGGCAGGTCATGGTGGTCGATCAGCCGACCATCTCCGCGCCGCTGCGCAACCGGGTGGGCGGCGAGCCCATTGTCATCATGGCCGCGCCCGTGCATGATCAGGACGGCAATCTCGTCGGGTTGATCGGCGCGTCGCTGTACCTGCTCAAGCCGAACTTTCTGGGGGACATGCGCGACATGCGCGTGGGCCAGACCGGCCATGTCTACCTGGCCACGCGAGGTGACAACCCCGTCTATATCGTCCACCCCGAGGCCGACAAGACGCTTGCGCCGCTCGATGCCGATCCGGCGGTGGCCGCGGCCTTTCGCGCAAATCCGGATGCGCTGCCTGATCGCGGCGGCGACGTGGTTACCACGCACGACATCACTGCGGCCGGCTGGACGCTTGCTGCGGTGTTGCCCGGGGCCGAGGCCAACCGGCAGCTCTTCCTCATGCGCCAGCGGTTTCGCTGGTCGCTCCTGGTGCTGGCAGCGCTGATCGGCGTGTCGGTGTGGGCGGCGATGCTGTGGCTGCTGCGCCCGCTTGGCCGGTTGCATGCCGCCATGACGCAGCTTTCGGCCACGGACTTGCGCAATGCGCCGCCGCTCGAGCTGGACGGTACCTCGGCGGAAATCGACGCGGTGTCGACGGCATTCCACAAGCTGATGGGCGAGGTTGTCCGCCAGCGCGCCGAACTGGAAGCCGTGAACGATGCCTCGCCGCTCGGGTTGTTCCGCTCGGATGCGGACGGCCGGACCGTCTATACCAATGAGGCGTATCGCCGGCTGCTCGGTGCCACGCATGAAGAGGCGCTGGCCGACGTGTGGCTCGCACGCCTGCATCCGAACGACCGCGATGCCACCATGGCCGGTTGGCGGGATGCGGTCGCGCGCGGCGCAGGTTACAGCGCCGAGCAGCGCGTGATCGTGCCGGGCATCGGCGAGCGGCTGCTGGTCGTTACGACAGCGCCGGTGCGCGTGGACGACGAGATCGTCGGCCACGTTGGGGCCATGGAAGACATCACCGTACGCGCGCGGGCGCAACAGGCGTCGCGCGTGCTGACCAAGATCCTCGACTCCACCACCGACTTCGTTGCGCAGAGCGACGTACAGGGCAACGTTACCTACATGAATCCGGCCGGCCGGCGCTTTGCCGGCATTGCGCTGGACGCCAATCTCCAGGGCCTGACCGTTGCGGATTTCTATCCGCCCGAGACGATGGGCTGGCTGCGCGAGGTGGCGGTACCCGCAGCCTCGCGCGACGGCGTGTGGATTGGCGAAACCACGGTCCGAGGGGCCGAAGGTCAGGTCGTGCCGATCAACCACATGATCATCGCGCACCGCGATCCTGCCGGGCGTATGGAGCACTTCTCGTCGGTCATGCGCGACATCACGCAGGACAGGGCTGCCAAGGAAGCGCTGCAGCGCAGCCGCGAAACGCTGCAAACGGTGACCGATGCGTTGCCTGCGCTGGTGGCCTTCATCGACACCGACGAGCGCTTCCGCTTCCTGAATGCCGCCTACGAGAAAGCGTATGGACGATCGGCTGCGAGCATGCTCGGACAGACGCTGCGTGAAGTTGTGGGCGACGATGCTTACAGCAACCTTCGCGATGCGTTGCGGCGCGCGCTGGGCGGCGAGACGATGGTCTTTGAGCGCGAACTCCGGGGCCGCGATCTGTACCGGTGCGAAGAGGTCAGCTACCTTCCGCAGTTCGATGCGCAAGGCCGCGTGGCGGGCGTGCATTCGGTCACCCTCGATATCACGGAGCGCAAGAAACAAGAGCTGCGCCTGCGCGCGCTGACCACCACCGATCACCTCACCGGCCTGGCCAACCGTGCTGGCTTTGAAGAGCGCTTACTGGCAGCGTTGGACCAGGCGCGTGTGAACGGATCCACCGGAGCGCTGCTGCTGGTCGATCTCGACCGCTTCAAGGTCGTCAACGACACGCACGGGCACGCCGTGGGCGATGCGCTGCTGCGTGCCTTCGCGCAGCGCCTGGCGCGCGCCGTGCGCCCGTACGACGGCGTGGCGCGTTTTGGTGGAGACGAGTTCGCCGTCATCCTGGAGCACCTGTCGCACGCGGACGACGCAAAGACGGTTGCCGCCAATATCCTCGCCGCATGCAACAAGCCGTTTCGCCTGCGTGAAGCGGTGGTGCAGGTGGGCGCGAGCATCGGTATCGCGACCTTCGACGCGCGCACGCTGGCGCAGAGCGTCGTCTTCGAAGCCGCCGACGAGGCGTTGTACGAAGCCAAATCGCGCGGCAAGGGGTTGTTTGTGAGCGCCGACGAGCTGCCGACGGGGTGATTTTCGCAGTGCCGCAAGGCACGCAGAAACGGGTACGCTCCACGTCGATTTGATGGTGTCGCCTGGCAATATTGCGCCGCAACAGTCGCCCCCCAGGCCGGGCGGCGGACAATCCCCTATCGCACGGTCGTGCGCTTTCCGGTAAAGTCCCGCGACTGACTGCACGTGCCGGCCACCCCGGCGCGTCGCACAAGAGCGCTGTACCCATGGCGCCTTCGCTTCACACTCCGACGCACTCCCGGCGCAGCATGCCCGATCCGGCATCGCTCGCCCGGCAGGTCTTCCGCCGTTTCGCCAACGTTGTTTGTCTTCGTGGCGCGAAACCCGGCAGGCGAGCGTCCGGACGCGATGCAGGGCGCATGCGGGGGGAGCGACGGTGTTGGGCCAGCGCATCTTCGAGACGAATCGCATTCAAGCAATCGCGACGGACAAACAAGGAGCAGGTTCGCATGAAAAAAATGATCAAACGGCTGCTGTTGACGGCAGTGGCTGCGGGGGCGGCAATCGCAACGGGCACGAGCTTCGCGGCCCAGGACATCAAGATCGGTGTGGCCGAAGCGCTGTCGGGCGGCGCGGCCCAGTACGGCGTGGCCATCCGCAACGGCTTCCAGTTGGCCGCTGACGAGATCAACGCCGCGGGCGGCATCAACGGCAGCAAGATCGCGCTGGTGATCGAAGACGAGCAGGGCAAGAAGGAAGAGGCCATCAACGTCTTCAAGAAGCTGATCTTCCAGGACAAGGTGGCGATGGTGTTCGGCCCCACGCTGTCCAACTCGGCACAGGCGGCCGACCCGATCGCGCAGGCGTCCAAGACGGTTGCCTTTGGCACTTCCAACACCGCAGACGGCATCACCAGCATCGGCGATTTCGTCTTCCGCAATTCCGTGACCGAAGCCGACGTGCTGCCGGCCACGATCCAGACCGTTGTGAAGAAAGCAGGCGTGAAGAAGGTGGCCGTGCTGTACGGCAACGACGACGTCTTCACCAAGAGCGGCTACGACAACTTCAAGAAGGCGCTCGAAGACCTGAAGATTCCGGTCACGACCACCGAGACCTTCGCCAAGGGCGATGTCGACTTCAAGGCCCAGCTCACCAAGATCAAGGCGACGAACCCGGACGCGATCGTGCTGTCGGCGCTGATTGCCGAAGGTGGTCCGATCATGGTGCAGGCGCGCCAGCTTGGCCTGAATGTGCCAATCATCGGCGGCAACGGCATGAACTCGGTCAAGGTGTTCGACCTGGCCAAGGACAAGTCCGACAACCTGTGGGTGGGCAGCCCGTGGTCGATCGAGAACCACACGGCCGAGAACAGCAAGTTCATCACCGCCTACACCGCCAAGTACAAGGCTGCGCCGGACCAGTTTGCGGCACAGTCGTATGACGCCATGTACATCGCGGCGACTGCGCTGAAGAAGGTGAAGTTCAGCGGCAACCTCGAAGCCGATCGCAAGGCGATCCGCGATGCGCTGCCGGCAGTCAAGCACGTTGGCGCGACCGGCGCGTTTGCGTTCCGTCAGGTGACGGCGCGCGGCAAGCCGGCCGGCTATGACGCCGTGCAGACGCCGATCGTGAGCGTGACCAAGAACGGCAAGTACACGATCGAGAAGTAATCTTCGGTTCTCGTTGAAACCGAAACGCGGGGCGTAGCTAAACCTACGCCCCATCGCTTTTTTTGTGGCTGCTTTGGTGACATTCGGCCACTCCTCACTCTGATTCATCATGCTGGAACAGCAACTCGTCAATGCGCTGTCGCTCGGCTGCGTGTATGCGTTGTTCGCCCTGGGGTTCACGCTGGTTTTCGGCATCCTGGGCGTGATCAACCTGTCGCACGGCGCGGTCTTCATGCTCGGTGCCTATGCGGCGCTGCAGGTCGTCCTCCACTTCGATCTGCCGCTGTGGGCGGCGCTGGCCGTCGGTTTTGCCGTGAGCGGCGTGGCTGGGCTCATCATCGATGTGCTGCTGCTGCGCCCGCTGCGCCGGCGCAATGCGCCCCACCTGATTCCGATGATCGGGACCATCGGTGCGGGCATCGCCATCAATAACGCCATGCAGGGCGTGTTCGGGGCAGAGAATCTGCGCTTCCCGGCCGGGCTCGTGTCGGACGCATCGCTGGACCTGGGCGGCATCCATCTCACGCCGCTCGAGCTGGGCATCATCGTGCTGTCGTTCGTGCTGATGGGCGCGCTTATGCTGCTGCTCAAGCGCACGCAGCTCGGCCGTGCGCTGCGCGCGATTGCGGAGTCGCCCAAGGCAGCGGCGCTGCTCGGCATCAATGTCGAAGGGCTGTTCCTGCTGACCTCGTTTGCCGCCGCTGCGCTGGGTGGGTTGTCGGGCGTGCTGATCGGCCTGTACTCCAACGCCGTGTTCCCGCTGATGGGCCAGCCGATGCTGCACAAGGGCATCGCGGTCATCATCCTGGGCGGCCTGGGCGATATTCGCGGCGCGATGCTCGGCGGCTTGTTCCTCGGCTTTGCCGAGGTGCTGTCGGTGGCCTACATCGGCTCGACCATGCGCGATGCGGTGGCGTTCGGTCTGCTGTTCCTGATCCTGCTGGTGCGGCCGCAAGGGCTGTTCGGCAAGGTGCTCGAACGCAAGGCATAAGGAGACCGACATGGAATGGTTCGACAACTTCTGGTCGGTCTACAGCAACCTGGTGCTGACGCTCGGCATCAACGCGTTGCTGGCGCTGTCCATTTATCTCACGCTGTCGTGCGGCCTGCTGGCGATGGCGAATGCGGCTTTCATGGGCATCGGTGCGTATACCTCCGCGCTGCTGACGATGAATGCGGAGATGCCGTTTTCGGTCGCGCTGCTGGGTGGCATGGCGGCACCAGCCGTGGTGGCCGTTGTCATCGGCCGGCCGACGCTGCGTCTTTCCGGCGTGTATCTGGCCATGGCCACGCTTGGTTTTGGCGAAGTCGTGCGCGTGCTGATCCTGAACACCGAGAACTGGACCGGCGGCGCGCTGGGCCTGAACGGCATTCCGCAACTGACCGAGTGGTGGCATGTGGCGCTGGCCGTGTTGGCCACGCTGTTCGTGCTGGCGCGCATGCGCCGCTCCAAGGTCGGCCGCGCATTCGAGGCCATCAAGGAAGACGAGACCGCCGCAGGCCTCATGGGCATCAACGTGGCCGGCACCAAGCTGCTGGCGTTCACGCTGGGTGCGGCCATTGCCGGGCTGGCGGGCGCACTCAATGCGCACCTGACGTTCTTCATCGGCCCCAATGAATTCGGCTTCGACCGCGGCGTGGAAATTCTCACGATGACGATTCTGGGCGGCACCAACGGCCTGACGGGCCCGGTGCTCGGCAGCCTGATCCTGTCGCTGCTACCCGAGCTGCTGCGTGCGTTCAAGGATTTCCGCTTGGTCGTCAATGGCGTGATCCTGATGGTGATCGTCCTGTTCCTGCCCAAGGGCATCTGGGATCCGGCGCGTTTCGCGCGCTGGTTCGGCATGAAGCGCGGCGGCACCATGCCGGGTGCGTCGGCCGCCTCCAATGAATCGCACTGAGGCCGCCATGCTGAAACTCACCTCCATTTCCAAGCGTTTTGGCGGCCTGTCGGTCTTGCAGGACGTCAACATTGAAGTGCCGCAAGGCACCATCTTCGGCTTGATCGGCCCGAACGGCGCCGGCAAGACGACCGTCTTCAACCTGATCACCGGCCTGCTGGCACCCACGGGCGGCTCGCTCACGTTCAACGGCGAAAATCTCGTCGGCAAGAAGCCGCACCAGATCACGCAGATGGGCATTGCGCGCACGTTCCAGAACATCCGCATCTTCAAGGAGATGACGCTGCTGGAGAACGTTGTGGTGGGCATGCACCGGCATCTGGACTACGGCGCGCCGGGCCTGCTGCTGTCGCTGCCCAAGTACCGTGCTGCGGAGCGCCGCGCGCGCGATCGTGCGCTGGAGCTGCTCTCCTGGGTCAAGCTCGACCACAAGGCGCACGACATTGCCGACAACCTCTCGTACGGCGACCAGCGCAAGCTCGAACTCGCGCGGGCGCTGGCCACCGAACCCAAGCTGCTGCTGCTCGACGAGCCCGTCGCTGGCATGAACACGGGCGAGAAGGTCGACCTGATGGCCGAGATCGAGAACATCAAGGCGCGCGGCTACACGATCTTCATGATCGAGCACGACATGCGTTTCGTGATGGGCCTGTGCGAGCGCATTGCGGTGCTCAACTTCGGCCGCATCATCGCCGAAGGGCCGCCCGAAGCAATCCGCAACGATCCGCAAGTCATCGAGGCGTACCTGGGCCGCGATGACGACGATGAAGCGAACGGCGATGCTGCGCAGAAGGAGACGGCATGACCACGTTGCTGGAAGTCAAAGGGCTGGACGTGTCGTACGGGCACATCGCAGCCGTCAAGGGCATCGACTTTGCGCTCAAGGCCGGCGAGATCACCTCGCTGGTGGGCGCAAACGGTGCGGGCAAATCGACCACGCTGCTTGCGCTCTCGGGCCTGATCCCGAAGTCGCAGGGTGATGTGCGCGGCCAGATCCTGTTCGAGGGCGAAGACGTCACGCTGTGGTCCGCCCACAAACGTGTGGAGCGCGGCATCGTGCAGGTGGCCGAAGGGCGCGCCACGCTCACCACGATGACGGTGCGCGAGAACCTGGAGCTGGGCGCCTACACGCGCAAGGACAAGGGCCAGATCGCCTCCGACCTGGAGCGCGTGTTCCACCTGTTCCCGCGCCTGAAGGAGCGTATCGAGGGTCTGGCGGGCAACCTCTCGGGCGGCGAGCAGCAGATGCTTGCCATCGGCCGCGCATTGATGGCTCGCCCGCGCGTGCTGCTGCTGGATGAACCCTCGATGGGCCTCGCGCCGATCATCGTGCAGGAGATCTTCCGCATCCTGCGCACCATCAATGCCGAAGGTCTGACGATCTTCCTGGTCGAGCAGAACGTGCGCCAGGCATTGAAGATCGCGCAGCACGGCTACGTGCTGGAGACCGGCCAGATCGTGCTCGCTGACAGCGGTAAAAACCTGCTGGGCAATCCGCGCGTGCTCGAGGCCTACCTGGGCGGCTGAGCGTTCAGAACGCGCCTCGGCATGCAATATTGTCGAGGCGTAAGAACCGCATATCCATTGGGTTTGCGGTTCATTTTCACCCAAAAGCGTACCCGTTTCTGCGTACGTTCAAAACCCTGCCAACACGTGTCGCTGTGCGTCGAACAGCGCGATCAATGCATCGGCCACGGCCCGCACGCGCGGTGATCGTCGAACGTCGGGGTGGATCACCAACCAGATTTCTCGGTGCAACGCAGGATCGTCGACAGGCAATCGGCGCAAAAGCGTACCCGTTTCTGCGGGCGCGCCAAGCAGGTGAGGCAGCGCTGCAACACCCAGTCCGGCCAGTGTCGCCTGATGCATCGCCGCCAGATCGCTGCAGCGTAAGACCACGCGACGTTCGCCTGCGTAGTTGTCCAGCCAGCGCTGTTGCGGGACGTGGCGCAGGTTTTCGTCGTAGCCGATGAATTCCCACTCTGATTCGGGGCGTGCGAGCACCTCTGCGGTGGCGTACAGGCCGTAGCCGAGGTCGCCCAGCGGCCGTGTCGCCAAGGTAGATGACGTCGGGCGCGACAAGCGCACCGCCAAGTCGGCCTCGTGCGCCATCAGGTTGGCGTTGCGCTTTTCGCCCAGCAGCACGAGGTCGATGCCGGGCCATTGCCGGCGCAGTGCCGCCAGGTTTGGCGCGATGATGTGGCTGGCCACCGTGGGCGGCGCGGAGATACGCACCGTCCCGCGCAAGCTGCCCGCCCCCGCTGCGGCACGTGCAAAGCCGGCGGCCTCCTGCTCCATGCGTTCTGCACGCTCGGCCAGGGCGTTGCCTTCAGCGGTCAGGCGCCAGCCGCGCGGCAGGCGGTCGAACAAGCGCACGCCCAACGATTGCTCCAACGCATCGGCACGCCGCGCTACCGTGGTGTGTTCCACCGCCAGCCGCCGCGCAGCAGCCGACAAGCTGCCCTCGCGCGCCAGCACGAGAAAGTAGCGCACGTCATCCCACTGCAAGGAAGAGGAAGGTTCGGCCGCCGCCGCACGCGCCAGGGCACGTGCATTTTTTGGCCGACCTGGGCTTTTTTGCACAGAAGCTGATCAGTTTTTGTGAATTCCCGGGTGATTCTGAACGGATTACGCTTGTTTCACAACGTGACGAACGCAGTACCCGTCATCGACCAAACCGAAAAGCGTACCCATTTCTGCGAGGACTTTTGCCATGCACGCCAAGGTAATCCAACTGCGCGAACCCGGACCAGCATTGGGTTTGCGGCCCGCCAGCCTGATGTTGCCGCCGCCCGCGCCGAATGCGATGACGGTGCGGCATACCGCCGTCGGCGTGAACTTTGTCGACGTGTATCACCGTGCCGGGTTGTATCCGGTGCCGGCATTCCCGGCGGTGCTCGGGGTGGAGGGTGTCGGCGTGGTGGAAGCCGTGGGTACGGATGTGCGCGGCTTTGTGGTTGGCCAGCGCGTGGCCTGGGCCGGCCTGATGGATGGCGCGCCCGGGGGCTACGCCAGCCATCGCAACATTCCGGCCGAACGGGCGATTGCCTTGCCGGATGCGCTTGATGACCAAACCGTCGCGGCCACATTGGTCCGCGGCATCACTGCGCACATGCTGCTGACGCGGGTACGGCAGATGCGCGCCGGCGATACGGTGCTCGTGCACGCCGCAGCCGGTGGCCTGGGCGTGTTGCTGGTGCAGTGGGCCAAGCGCCAGGGTGCGCGTGTGATCGGCACGGTAGGCAGCGAAGCCAAAGCCGCCGTCGCGCTGGGCCATGGCGCAGACCACGTCGTGTTGCATCGCCAGCAGGACGTGCGCGAAGCCGTGCTGCAGCTCACCGGCGGAGAAGGCGTCGACTACGTGATCGACGGCATTGGCGGCGCCATGCTGCAAACGTCGTTGGCAGTGACGCGGCCATTCGGCATGGTGGCCAGCATCGGTCAGGCGGGCGATGTCGGCAACGCCCAAACGGATGTCGTCGATCTTGCGGCGCTTGGACCGTCGCGCTCGATTGCGCTGGCGCGGCCAGGCGTATTCCGCTACATGGCCGATCTGTCGAATTACCGGATGGGAGCGCAGGCGGCATTGCAGCGCATGCTCGATGGCGTGCGCGTGCCGGTGGGCGGTACCTATGCGCTGGAAGATGCGGCTGCCGCCCACACCGCGCTCGAAGCCGGACAGACCTCGGGGGCGTTGCTCTTGCGCCCTTGAGAACCCTGCGCGCCGAAGGGTTTCCGTGCAAAGCGTACCCGTTTCTGCGGGACACTCAGCGTCGTTGCTTCACGTTGCCGGGTCTCGCGTTTGGAAGGTTTCACCTCATCCCACAAGGAGCCATCGCATGCTGTACCTGATTCTTTTCAACTACACCGCACCGCTCGAAACGCTCGATCGCGTGCTGCCTGCGCATCGTGCGCATCTGGACGCCCACTATGCGAGCGGCCATTTCCTGATGTCGGGGCCGTTCTTCCCACGTGAGGGCGGTGGCATCCTGGCGCGTGCCGAATCCCGTGAAGAAATCGACGCCATCGTCGAGCGCGACCCATTCGTGATCGAAAACCTCGTACAGGCGCGCGTCATTGCCTGGGGCCCGAATCGTCGCAGCGCTGATACACCGCAGGCGTGGTTGCCAGACGCTGTGGTCGCGGCATCGACTTAAAACGGGCGCGGCGCCGCCGCTATCATGTCGATCTGTTCTTGCGCGAATCGACATGACCGACACGCCGCCGCCTCAACCTGATGTGCCGCGCCAGCCATGGTGGCGGCGCGCGACTGCCCGGCTGCCGTTCGGTCGCGAGCATCTTGTGTTCGTGATTGCCGGGGTGATCGGCTGCGCGGGCGCTCTGTCGACGATCCTGTTTCGCGAGTCCCTGCGTCATCTGCAATGGTGGCTCTCGGGTACGGACCAGGGCTTGGTGGCCACGGCGCGCGCGTTGCCGTGGTGGGCGCGCCTGCTGGTGCCGACCGTGGGCGGACTGCTGGCGGGCATTACCTTGCAAGTGGGCCTGAAGTGGATCCCCCGAAAGGGCTCGGAAGACTATATGGAAGCCATTGCCGTGGGCGATGGCGTGCTCAGCGCGCGGCAGAGCTTGGTACGCAGTGCGTCGTCGTTGTGCTCGGTGGCCAGTGGCGCGTCGATCGGGCGCGAAGGGCCGATGGTGCAATTGTCGGCCATGTGCGGCTCGCTGGTCGGCCGCGTGCTGCGGCGCTGGACGCCCGTGCCGGTCGAGCAATTGCGTCTGCTGGTCGCATGCGGTGCGGCCGCTGGCATCACCTCTGCTTATAACGCGCCTATCTCGGGCGCCGTGTTCGTCTGTGAAATCGTGTTCGGTGTCATCACCACGGCGACACTCGGGCCGCTGCTGGTGGCGGCTGTCACCGCAGACATCGTGGTGCGCCAGTTCTTCGGGTACGGGGCGGTCTACGAGATGCCGCACTTCGATTTTGTTTCCGGCTGGGAAGTGCTGACGTATCTGGGCCTTGGTTTGGCGGCGGGGATGGTGGGGCCGCTGCTGCTGGGTCTGATTGACCGCGCGCGTGATGCGTTTGCACAGACCAAGCTGCCGCTCACGCTGCGATTGGCCGCTGGCGGGTTGATTGTCGGTGCGCTCTCCACGGGCGTGCCCGAGGTCTGGGGTAACGGCTACAGCGTGGTGAATGGCTTCCTGCATGACCCATGGCTGTGGCAGACGGTGGCGCTGGTGCTGATCTGCAAGGTCGTGGCGACGGCGTCGAGCGCGGGCTCGGGCGCGGTGGGTGGTGTGTTCACACCCACGCTGTTCTGTGGCGCGGCGCTGGGTTTGCTGTACGGCACGGGCATGCACGCGCTGCTGCCGGATGCGGCGCCCGTGCCAGTCAGCTACGCGGTGGTCGGCATGGGCGCGCTGCTGGCGGCCACCACGCATGCGCCGCTCATGTCGATCCTGATGATCTTCGAAATGACGCTGTCGTATCAGGTGGTGCTGCCGCTCATGTTGGCGTGCATTACCGGCTATGTGACGGCACATGCGGCGGGTGCGCCGTCGGTGTATGCGCGTGCGCTGGCGCGCAATCGTGCAGATGCCGGAGACGATGCGCAGCACCTTCCATCGCCATCAGACAGCACGCAGAAATAGGTACGCTTTGCTGGTTGGGAGGCGCCTAACCACAGATATTCCTGGAGGACAAGCTTGCCAAGTCAGCTAAATCCAAGGAAAAGCGCTCTATAGGCCTCTTCAAATTGTGCGTTTCCGGGAACTTTCGGGAGTTATTGCGACAATTTATTGCTGTTGAGAATCGTTATCATTTATATTTGCGTCCGCAATTCGTAGTGCGCTCTAGTGCACGGCGGCGCGGGCGCAGGAGGGCGTTCCGTAGCGGCTGGCACCACTAGAAGAGTGCCGCCGGAGAAACCACGCAATGAACTGCCGCACGCCCGTCGCCAGCGCCCTGTTGGCCCTGTTTGCCACCCCCACCGTCGCACTCGCCCAGCAGGCCACGCTTGCCCAGGCACCCGCCACCGCCACGTTGCCGGAAGCTGTTGTGAAGGGCTCCGCCCCGCGCGACGACTACAACGCCGCCAAAAGCTCCATCTCCAAGCTGCCCGAGAACCTGCGCGATGTGCCGCAATCGGTGACGGTCGTGCCCAAGGCGCTGACCGACGCGCAAGGCGGCAGCTCGCTGGCCGACGCACTGCGCAACGTGCCCGGCATCACCATCGGCGCGGCCGAAGGTGGGCAGATTGGCAACAACATCAACCTGAACGGCTTCTCGGCGCGTACCGACATCTACCTCGACGGCTTCCGTGATCGCGGCCAGTACTACCGCGACTTGTTCGCCCTCGATTCGGTGGAAGTGCTGATGGGCCCGTCGTCGATGCTGTTCGGTCGCGGCTCCACCGGCGGCGTCATCAACCAGGTGACGAAGAAGCCGAAGCTGAAAGCGGCCACGGAAATCACCGGCTCGGTCACGACCAACGGCTTGGTGCGCGCGACCGCCGACGTCAACACGCCGACGTCCGACACCTCCGCCTTCCGCATCGCCGCGATGGCGCAGAACGGCAAGACCAGCACGCGCGACGAGATGACCGCGCAGGATTTCGGCATCGCGCCGTCGTGGCGCTTTGGCATCGGTACGCCGACCGAGGTGACGCTGTCTGCGCTGCTGCAGCACAACCGCGACATGCCCGACTACGGCGTGCCGAACCTTAACGGCCACCCGGTCAACGTGAGCCCCAAGACGTACTACGGCTACACCGATGACCGCACCACGCAGGATGTGGCGTCGTTCTCGGCCAATATCGATCACAAGTTCTCGCCCAACCTGCGCCTGCGCAACCAGACGCAGTTCAACTACGTGCAGACCGACGCGCGGGAGACGGCGCCCAACGCTGTGGGTACGGTCAATTCGCCGGGCGTGTTCACGGCGCTCGCCAACAGCAATCTGCCGCTCTCGGCGCTATCGGTGCGTTTGCAAAGCCATGACCGCCGCATCCGCGATTACTCGCTATTCAACCAGACCGAACTGACGGCCAAGTTCGATACGGGTTCGGTCAAGCACACGCTGCTGGTTGGCACCGAGTTCGGCCACGACGGTTACGACAACCAGAACTATTACCGCAACGGCTCGTGCAATGGCACGCCGCTGGCGCAGTCGAGCATGACGAGCGGCTTTGTCTCGTGCGAGCCGCTGGTGAGCCCGAGCTACACCACGTCGCCGGCCAGCACGCCGTCCAGCCTGGGCAACCTGCAGGGCGGCTCGGCCAACACGGTGGCTGCGTATTTCAACGACTCGATCGAATTCACCAAGCAGTGGAAGGCGGTGGCCGGCCTGCGCTATGACCGCTACGTTGCGAGCATTTCGAACTCGCTGAATTCGGCGAACACGCCGGCGTCGGCCAAGATCACCGCGCTGCCGTACGCGCAGCAGAGCGTGAACTTTGTCAGCACGCGCCTGGGCGGCATCTGGCAGCCGACGGACTGGCAGTCGTACTACGTGTCGTATGGCACGTCGTTCAACCCGTCATTGGAGCAACTCGTGGGCACCACGGGCCAGCAGAACCTGGACCCGGAGAAGAACAAGTCGTATGAAGCCGGCGGCAAGTGGGATCTGCTCAACGGCGATCTGTCGGTCAGCTCGGCGCTGTTCCAGATCACCAAGGACAACGCCCGCACGCAGATCGACAGCACGACGTACACGTCGGCAGGCAAGATCCGCGTGCGCGGTGCGCGCCTGGGTGCCACGGGCCACGTGACCGACAAGCTGCAGATCTTTGCGGGCTATACCTACCTGGATGCGCAGATCGTCAATGGCATCGCCGCGGGCACGCAGGGCATGACGCCGGCCAACACGCCCAAGCACGCTGCCACGGTGTGGACGAGCTACACCTTCCTGCCGAACTGGGAGGCGGGCGCGGGCGCGTTCTACATGTCGCAGCGCTACGCCAACAACACCGACACGGTGCAGGTGGGTGGCTTCGTGCGCTGGGATGCGATGCTGGCCTATCACCAACCGAAATACGACGTGCGGCTGAACCTGTTCAACCTGTTCAACAAGACGTATTACGATGCGCTGATTCCGTCCGATGGCGGTCGCGCCGTGCCGGGTACCGGCCGTGCGGCGATGCTGTCGGTGGTATATCGGATGTAATGGCTGGGGGATGGGCCCTCGGCTGCGTCCCCGTTTCCTTCCAGCGCCATGCTTGTCTGCATTCCCAACGTCTTCAACGCCGCGCAGGTGGCTGCGCTGCGTGACCTGCTTGATAGCGCGGGCGATGCCTGGGTCGATGGCCGCGTGTCGGCCGGGTATTCGGGGGCACCGGTCAAGGTCAACCAGCAGATTGACGAGGGCGCGGAAGTGGCCCTGCAGTGCCAGCAGCTCATCCTGAGCGTGCTGGAGCGGCACCCGCGCTTCATCAGCGCGGCGTTGCCCAACGTGGTGTACCCGCCGATGTTCAACCGCTACGGCGAGGGCATGACCTTCGGCGCGCATGTCGACGGCAGCGTGCGTATCCACCCGCACAACGGCACAAAGCTGCGCACCGACATTTCGGCCACGCTGTTCCTGTCAGACCCTGCCAGCTATGACGGCGGCGAACTGCAGATTGAAGACACCTATGGCATGCACAGCGTCAAGCTCAATGCCGGTGATTTGGTGATCTACCCGGCAACGAGCCTGCATCAGGTGACGCCCATCACGCGGGGAGTGCGCGTGGCGAGCTTCTTCTGGATCCAGAGCCTGATTCGCGATGACGCGCAGCGCGCCATGTTGTTCGACCTGGACAACGCCATCCAGACGCTCAACCAGACCGACGCGGATGCCACCGCGCGCCGCACGCTCATCGGCGTGTATCACAACCTGATGCGGCAGTGGAGCGAGACCTGATGTGAGCCTGCTGTGCGCTTCGGCTCAGTGGCCCGAACGGCGATACAGCTCGGCCATCATGCCGCAGCTTTCCACGTGCAGTGCAACGGCGCGGCTGGCTTCACGGCGCACGATTTGCCAGAAACGGGCGAAACGCGAGGCGGGGGCGGCTTTGAGAGCGACGGTGTTCATGGCGATTCCTTCTGAGGACTGATTTAGGGATAACCCTAGTAGGGAATACCCGAATATTAGTCCGAATATTGCGGCGCAGCAAAACCGCATTCGCCAGTGTCGCCTCATCACCACATGTGGGTGCCTAATCCGCCACTCTACTGACCGTGCCGGCATTGCCGTCTACACGGATCGTCTCGCCATCTTTCAACTGTGCCCGGATGCCAGGCAGGTTCACCACGGCCGGAATCCCGAACTCCCGCGCCACGATGGCGCCATGCGAGAGGTAGCCACCGGTTTCCATGACGAGCCCGCCGGCCTTCAGGAAAAGGGGCGTCCAAGCGGGATCGGTACTGGGGGCGACCAGGATATCGCCGGCTTGCAGTGCCGTGCCGGCGGCGGCGTGATCGACCAGCCGTGCCTGCCCCTGTGCCGAGCCAGCGCCCACGGCGGTGCCGCTCCAGGCATCTCCTGAGAGGGGGACTGACGTACTGGCCACGACCGGTGCCTCGCCATGTTCGATGAGGATGTCCGGCTCCTGCGCAGCGGCCCAATCGTCCAACTGTTGGCGGCGTTCACGCGCGCGCTGCGCGGCGAAGCGCAGGGGTAATGCGCCTGTGGCCGCGGCTACGCATTCGTCCAGCGTCAGGTTGAAGATGTCTTCCGACGCATCGAGTCCTTCCTCGCCGACGAGCCTGTCAGCCAGCTTGAGCAGGCCGATGCGCAGCGCTTCCAGATACGCCACCAGCGCGCTGCGCGCGGCTTCGCGCTGGTTGCTGTCGCGCACGGCACCCTTGAGCATCCCCCGCACAATCGGGCGCAGCCAGAACGGCAGGCGCGCCCACGCACGCTCAGACGCCGCCAGTTGCCTTTGCCGCACGGCGTGCGCGTCGCTGTCGATCAGCCCGACGATGAGGTCGAGCAAATAGTCGGGCTGCTCGCGCCAGCGCGGGCGGCGGAAGTAGCTCTCTTCAATGGCGCGGTGCCCATAGCGCTCCAGAAACGTACTGAAGTGCCGGCGGAACGGGCTGTGCGCCGGCAGTTGCTGCGCCCATTGCGTGCCGATGCGGTTGTCGGCGCGAAGCCAGGCGAGGGCTTCGGCATCGGCGGCGGCCGTTTGCGCCAGCGCCATCAATTCGTAGCTCTGCTGCGCGGTGACGCTGGGTTCTGCGCCTGCCATGAGCGCGGCGGCCAGCGCGTGGCCCTCGCCGGGGCAGTGTTTTTCGATCACGTCGACCAGGCCCGAAACGGAGCCGCCCGCCGAGCCCTGCAGGAAGAACAGGCCGTCTGCGCGGCGCGCGGTGTTGAAGCGTTCGCGCAGGCAGGCGGCCAGCTCCGCTGTCGATTGCGGCCACGCGTCTTCACGCCATTGCGCGGCTTGCTTGCGGGCGCGGTTCAGATCGCTTTGCGCATGGCGGCGCGCGGCGCCGGCGCTGCACAAATAACGCAGGAGACGCGCCCCGCGTGCCAGCCGCTGCGGCCATGTGGCGCGCGGCAGCGCAATCTCGGGCTGCGTGCCGCCGAGCATGCGGTTGATGGCATCCGGCGCAATGCCGAACGCGTCAAATGCCTCCCACTGCATCAACGAGACGTCGAGGTACACGCAGCCGCCAAACAACTTGGCGCGCGCCAGCCCGGGCAGCAACGCGTAGCCGGCCAGCGAGTAGGCCAGCATCAGCATGCGATTGGCCGCGTGACCGTAGAGCGTCCAGTCGATGGGCGACAGCGGCGCGGGAAACACCTCGCGCGTGTTGCCGCGCGTCCAGAACGTCGGCTGGGTTTGGAGTGCGGCGTAAGTCTGGCGGGCGGCCGTGGTGATCGGGCGAGCCTGCACGATCCAGAAGCGCTGCCCGTCCCAGACCCATTCGATGTCATAGCGCGGCTGCGCAAAATCCAGCGCGCGTGCCGTGTCGCGCGCCACCGTGGCAAGTGCAATGAGCTGGGCGTCGTCCAGCACGGCGCGGCGGGCATCTTCAGTGGCGGTATCGGCGAGTGCGGTGCCGCCTTCGGCCAGCGCGCGCGTCATGCGGCGCTTCGTGCCGATCTGGCGTTGGACCACCCGCAGCGCGTCGTCTTGCGGCGCGACTTCCAGCCGGTCGACGTCACCATCGGCTTGGCCGCCCACCAGCGCTTCGCCCAGGCCCCAGTGCGCGTTGATGACGATGTGGTCGTCGCGGCCGCTCAGGGGGTCGCCGGTGAACGCGATGCCTGCGGCCACTGCCGGCAACATCGGCATGATGACCACGGCCATCGCCAGATCGGAGGTGTCGATGCCAAAGCGCTCGCGGTATGCCAACGCTTGCGGTGCGTACGCCGAGTCCCACACGGCGCGCACCGCTTCCGCCAGCGCCTGCACGCCAATCACGTTCAGGCGCGTTTCGTGAATGCCCGCGAACGAGCGTCGCGCGGAATCTTCCTGCGGTGCGGACGAGCGCACGGCCAGCGGCGTGTTTTGCCAGCCGCGCGCGGCCAGCGCTTGCGCGATGGCAGCCAGCACCGTATCGGGCACCGCATCTCCGTGATTCCGGCTGAGGCTGGCCTCTGCGGCCAGCACGAAACCATCGGGCACCGGCACGCCGAGTCTCGCCATCCGACCAAGCTGCCAGCCCTTGCCGCCCGCCACTGCGGCACCAGCCGCAGCCGGCCAATCGAGCACGAGCGGGTTCATCACGCCTCCTTGGCGGCCATGCCGTGCAGGAACAGGTCGATAACGGCGGAGAAACCCGCGTGCAGGTCCGTTTCAGGACGTGCCAGCCAGCGCATCAGTGCGCCGAGATACAGGTACTCGAACAGCACCGCGAGGTGCTGCGCATCGAGCGGGGTATCGAGTTCGCCCGAGCGCTGCGCCGCATCGATGAGCATCATGAACACCGCTTCGAGCCCGCTGCGCTTGTCTGCGTCACGGTTGCGGGCAGCCAGGTCGGCGCTGGCAAAGCGGTAACGGAAATACGCGGCCAGGTAGGGCCGGCGCACATTGCACCAATCGGCCGAGGCGGAAAGCAACACCGCCAGGCGGGAGGCGAAATCCGGCTGTGCTTCGATCTGGGCGCGCAGTTGCGTACCACCTGCCGCCAGTTCGGCGTGGAACTGGTGCGCCAACAGGGCTTCCTTGACCGGAAAGTGGTTGTACAGCGTGCCCTTGGACACATCGGCCTGCGCAGCGATCTGCTCCATCGTCACCGCGTCGTAACCGTGCTGCTCGAACAGGGAGAAGGCGGTGGCCGCCAGGTGGTCCAGCGTCTGGTTGCGCTTGCGTTCGCGGCGGCCGGCTTCAATGGGGATCGGGATGGACGACATGGTGGGTCCGCTGTTTTTTTAAACGATGTGCAATTTTATACGTCGTTCAAAAATATGTGCAAGCGAGAACCCCTCTGTAGAATCGGCCCATTCTCCCGGCAACCTTTTGACAGGACCGACCATGACTGCACTGCGCACCCTGTATCCGCCAATCGAGCCCTATGAAACCGGCATGCTGGACGTGGGCGATGGCCACACGATCTACTACGAGCGCGTTGGCACGCCCGGTGCCAAGCCCGCGGTGTTCCTGCATGGCGGGCCAGGTGGCGGCGTTTCGGCTGATCACCGCCGCGTGTTCGACCCCGCGCGCTACGACGTGATGCTGTTCGACCAGCGCGGCTGCGGGCGGTCGACGCCACACGCGGGCCTGGAGGCCAACACCACGTGGCATCTGGTGGCCGATATCGAACGCCTGCGCGCGATTGCCGGCGCCGAGCGCTGGCTCGTCTTTGGCGGATCGTGGGGTTCGACGTTGGCACTCGCTTACGCGCAGAAGTACCCGCAGCATGTGAGCGAACTCGTGCTGCGGGGCATCTACACCGTCACGCAGGCCGAGCTGCGCTGGTACTACCAGTACGGCGTGTCGGAGATGTTCCCCGAGAAATGGGCACGTTTCCAGGCGCCCATTCCGGAGGCCGAGCGCGGTGACATGATTGCGGCCTATCGCAAAGTGCTGACCGGCAACGACACCGCCAGGCAGATCGAAGCCGCCCGCGCCTGGAGCGTGTGGGAAGGCGAGACCATCACGCTGCTGCCCGACCCGAGCAATAGCGCCAAGCACGCCGACGACCATTTCGCGCTGGCCTTCGCGCGGCTGGAGAACCACTACTTCACGCATCAGTGCTGGCTGGAAGAGGGCCAGTTGCTGCGCGAGGCACACAAGCTGGCGGGCATTCCCGGCGTGATCGTGCATGGCCGCTACGATATGCCGTGCCCCGCGCGCTATGCGTATGCGTTGCATCAGGCGTGGCCGGATTCAGACTTCCACCTGATCGAAGGCGCCGGCCATGCGTGGTCCGAACCGGGCATTCTCGATCAACTGCTGGCCGCAACGGACCGCTTTGCCGGCAAGTAAACCATGACGGATTCCGCCGATCTGCGCTTCCTGCTCGCCATCCAGGACAACGGCAGCCTGGTGGCGACGGCGCGGGCGCTGGACCTGACGCCATCGGCCGTGTCGCAGCGGCTGCAACAGCTGGAGAAGAAGCTGGGCACACGGCTGGTCGATCGCACGGCGCGCAGCTTGCGCTTTACGCAGGAAGGCATGCTGCTGTGCGAGCGCGGGGCAGAGCTGATCCGCCAGCTCGACGCACTGTCAGAGGATTTGCACACGCGCCGGGGCGGCCTGGTCGGCACGCTCAAGGTGAATGCGCCGCTGGGGTTTGGGCGACGCTACGTGGCACCCGTCATTGCCGATTTCCAGCAGCAGCACCCCGATGTCGACATCGAACTGGCGCTGTCCGATGCGCCCCTGACCGAAGCGGCGGACCGCTTTGATGTGGTGGTGCATATTGGCGCGCTGCAGGTGTCGAACCTTGTCGGCCATGCGATTGCGCCGAATGCGCGTTTTGTCTGCGCTTCCCCCGCGTTTGTGAAGCGCTTCGGCCCGCCGGAAACCCCCGATGACCTTGCCGCGCTGCCCTGCATCGTGCTGCGCGAGAACAAGGAAGACGTGTCGCTCTGGCATTTCAGCAAGGGCCGCACGAGCCGCAGCGTGCGCGTGCCGCGCCGACTGATCTGCAACGACGGCGATGTCATCCGCCAGTGGGCGTGCGAAGGGCGCGGGGTGATCCTGCGCTCCGAATGGGATGTGGCCGATGATTTGCGCGCGGGCCGGCTGGTGCGTTTGCTGCCCGGCTGGAAGGCACCGGACGCCAACGTGATCGCCCTCACGCACAACCGCGCCGGGTTGCCTCAACGTACGCGTCACTTCATGCAGGCGCTGCAGAGCCGTTTCAAGCCGCAGCCGCCGTGGCGCGCATGATGCAGCTTCACTGAATCTTTGATTTAAACCGGCTTCACCGAAAGCCGGTGCGCGGTACCTACAATCGGCTGCATCGATCTCTACCGATTTGCAGGTGACAAGCGTGAATGCTTCCACGGTTTCTCCCGATACCGGCTATCCCAAAGCCATCCTGTTCGATCTGCTGACCGCGCTGCTCGATTCGTGGTCGTTGTGGAACCGCGCCGCTGGCTCCGAACAGGCAGGCCGCACGTGGCGCGCCGAGTATCTGCGGCTCACGTACGGCTGCGGCGCATACGTCCCTTATGAAACGATGGTTCGGCAGGCCGCGCAGAACGTCGGCTTATTGGCCTCCGCCCCTGAAGCGCTGGAAGCCAACTGGTTGCACCTCGCACCGTGGAGCGGCGCTGCGCAAGCGCTGGCCCAGCTCCAGCCGCACTGCAAACTGGCCGTTGTCACCAACTGTTCGGAACGGCTGGGCCGGCAAGCCGCAGCGCTGTTGCCCGTCACGTGGGATGTCGTTGTCACGGCCGAGCAGGCTGGCGTGTACAAGCCCGATCCGAAGCCCTATCGCATGGCGCTCGAACAGCTTGGCGTGGACGCGGCCGACGCGGCATTTGTTGCGGGCTCCAGTTACGACATGTTTGGCACAGCGGCCGTGGGTCTGCGCACGTACTGGCATAACCGCATCGGCCTGACGCCGGTGGAGGGCGCCCAGTTGCCGGAAATCACCTCGCCCACGCTCGACGATCTGTTGCCCTGGGCCCGCCGCTTTGCCGCATGAGGATGCAACCATGACCCCTGACACGCACACGCTTGAAACCCTCGACACGCCCGCTGCGTTGATTGACCTGCCGCGCATGCAGCACAACATTGCCCGGATGCAGCACCGCATGAACGCGCTGGGCGTGAAATTCCGCCCGCATGTGAAGACCACCAAGTGCCTCGATGTGGTGCGCGCACAGATGGCGGCCGGCGCGCAAGGCATCACCGTATCGACGTTGAAGGAGGCCGAGGCCTTCTTTGCCGCCGGTATCAAGGACATCCTGTACGCGGTGGGCATTGTCGCCACCAAGCTGCCGCGTGCGATGGCGCTCCGCAAGCGGGGCTGCGATCTGAAGCTCGTGGTCGATAACGCAGAGGCCGCCCACGCTGTGGTCGACTACGCCCGCGCACACGGTGAGCGCTGTGAAGTGTGGATCGAAGTCGACACCGATGGGCACCGCTCCGGCATCACGCCCGAGCAGGAGGCGCTGCTGGAAGTCGGCCGCATCCTGAAAGGCGGTGGCATCGACGTGGGCGGCGTGATGACGCACGCCGGCTCCAGCTACGACCTGAACGACCGCGCCGCGCTGGGCGCATTGGCCGAGCAGGAGCGTGCCGGTTGCGTGCACGCCGCGCAGCGCCTGCGGGATGCCGGCGTGCCGTGCGCGGCGGTGAGCGTGGGCTCGACGCCCACCGCGTTGGCCACCGAACACCTCGACGGCGTGACGGAGGTGCGCGCGGGGGTCTACGTGTTCTTCGATCTGGTCATGCACAACGTGGGCGTGTGCGCGCTGGACGAGATCGCCCTGAGCGTGCTGACCACCGTGATCGGCCATCAGCCCGACAAAGGCTGGGTGATTGTCGACGCCGGATGGATGGCGATGAGCCGTGACCGCGGCACCGCCAAGCAGTCGCATGACTTCGGCTACGGGCTGCCGTGCGCGCTTGACGGCACGCCACTCGACGGGCTCATGCTGATCGGCGCGAACCAGGAGCACGGCATTCTGGCGGCCAGCGATGGCTCGGCACGCGACGACCTGGTGGCGCGATTTCCGGTCGGCACGAAGCTGCGTGTACTGCCCAACCATGCGTGCGCGACAGGGGCCCAGTTTCCGGAGTACCAGGCGGTGTCGTCGCGGGGCATGGTGCAGACGTGGGGGCGGTTCCACGGCTGGTGAGTCGCGCACCTGGTATGCCGAAAAGCAAAAGGCCCGCAGCGTACTTGCGGGCTTTTTGCTTCTATCCAGACTACCAAATCAAAAAAATGAGATCCGGTTTTAGCGTGGCGATCCGGATATTCAGGGGTTAATAGGGATTTATACGCATTTGCCTGGGCAAAATCCGGTCGATAGATAGAGAGACGGCCACGGAACTCAAGTGGCTGATAGCGAACATCATTATCCCGCAGGAAGCATGCCAAACATGGCAGACGTCACCCAACCCCTGTTATCTGATGCCATTGCGGAATTGGTAAGTTGTGGCGTGTTTTCTGTGAATCGCCAGATGCAGATCCTGTCGTGGAACCGCTTCATGCAATATCACAGCGGTTTTTCCGGCGAGGAAGTGATCGGCAAGAATATGTTTGCGCTGTTTCCCGAGTTGCCGGAGAAGTGGCTGCGCAAGAAAATCGAGAGCGTATTCATTCTAGGTGTCTCTGCGTACACATCTTGGGAGCACCGCCCGTATTTGTTTCGTTTTCGTCATACGCGGCCCATTACCGACACGATTGAATGGATGCAGCAGAACTGCAGCTTTATTCCGATCGAAGATGGAAATGGTGTGGTCATTGCGGTGGGGATTACGTTGCTCGATGCGACGGACGTGTGCCTCGCATATGGCGAGCTGAAGAAGCGCGAAAAAACCGTAACCGATGCGCTTCAGGAACTCACCGTGCGTAACGCCCAACTCTCCGCACTGAACGAAGAGCTGGCCCAGGCGCATCAGCAGCTGCTGCAGTCTGAAAAGCTTGCCGCCATTGGCCAGCTTGCCGCCGGCATTGCGCACGAGATCAATAACCCCGTGGGGTTTGTGCTCTCGAACCTGAACAGCTTGCAGCGCTACATGAGCACGCTGCTCGATTACGCACGCAGCCTGGATCAGCTGATTGGCCAGCATACGCCGTCACTCGACGCACAGCTCTTGGCGCTTGCGCAGGCGGCCGACATCGAGTTCCTGGCCGAAGATGGTCCAGCGCTCGTGGCCGAATCGCAGGAAGGCCTGACCCGGGTGCGCGACATTGTGGTGGACTTGCGCGATTTCTCACGCGTCGACAGCGCCCACCAATGGGATCAGGTGGACATTCACCGCTGCATCGAGTCGACGCTCAACATCGCCCACAACGAGGTCAAATATCAGGCTGACCTCGTGCGCGAGTACAGCGAACTGCCGGCCGTGACCTGCATCCCGTCGCAGATCAATCAGGTGGTGCTGAACCTGGTGGTCAACGCGGCGCAGTCGTATGCGGGCGAAAGCACGCAGGGCGGCGGGCGCGGCACCATCACCGTCCGCACCGGAACTGACGCGACCGACGCTGCATCGATCTGGTTTGAGGTAGCAGACGCCGGCAGCGGCATCGCGCCCGAAAACCTGAAGCGCATCTTCGATCCTTTCTTCACCACCAAGCCTGTTGGCAAGGGCACCGGGCTGGGCCTGTCTCTCACCTACGGCATTGTCAGGGCGCATGGCGGGCGCATCGACGTGTCGAGCACGGTGGGCGTGGGCACGACCTTTCGCGTGACCTTGCCACGTTGCAGGCCGGAAGCCCCGCCTGTCGAACAACAACCGCCGGCCGCTACCGCGCTGGCTATATGACGTAAGCCTCACGCTTTACGCCTGAAGGGGACACATCATGGCGCTACCTGTGCTCGTTGCCGACGATTCATCGTTGGCGCGCAAGCTTCTGATCAACGCCTTGCCTGACGACTGGGATGTCGAGGTTACGCAGGCATCCAACGGTGCGCAGGCGCTGGAGCTGTTTCGTGCCGGTAAGGGCACGGTCGTTTTTCTCGATCTGACCATGCCGGACATGGACGGCTTCCAGGTGCTCGAACACATCCGCAAGGCCTGCGACGACGCCTTCGTCATCGTGGTGTCGGCCGACATCCAGTCGGGTGCCGTCGAGCGCGTCAAGGACCTCGGCGCCATCGGCTTCATTCCGAAGCCCGTATCGGCTGAGCGCATTGTTCCGATCCTGCGGGGGTACGGTCTTTATGAATGACCTGACACTGAACGAAGACCAGCGCGACGCTCTGCAGGAAATCGCCAATATCGGGATGGGCAAAGCGGGGGCGGCACTGGCCGAACTGCTGGGGGCCTTTGTGACGCTCTCGGTGCCGGGCATCAAGCTTGTCAACGCGGCACAACTGAAGGCCGAACTGCTGGGCCGCGACATGGCCGGCGACGCGCCCTCGCCGGTGCGGCAGGCGTTTCAGTCCGACATTCCGGGCGAGGCGATCGTGCTGTTCGGCAAGGACGGCCGCGAAGAACTCGAAGAACTGATGGGCTACGGCGATGCCGACGTAAACAGCGAAAGCGAAGCCCTGGCCGATATCGCCAACTTGCTCGTGGGTGCTTGTGTGCGCAGCGTCTTCGAGCAGCTCGGCCGCAATCTGTCGTTCTCGCGGCCAAGCTTCGTTCCGGCCGCGGTGCTCCAGCAAGCCTTGTCCGGCGAACAGTTCCATCGTTGGGATGTAGCGCTTTTGCTGGAGGTGCGCTTCACCCTGGAGCGCGGCGGCTTTGTGGCCCAGTTGGTGATGTTGTTACCTGAAACCGCCATCCGAAAAATGAAGCACGCGCTGGAGCAATTCCTGCAGGCGCTTTGAGACGCGCCCCGCCAGCCACCCAACCGTGAGACGCCAGCCATGCTTGTTTACGACGAAGACACCGCGCAAGCGAGCGCGCCCGAGATCAAAGCCGCCGCGCAGCCAGAAAGCGCGCCCGCTTCTGCAACGTCTGCGGACGCCACGCCGTTGATCCTGCTGGTGGACGATGAGCCAGGCGTGCTCTCGTCGCTGCGCCGGCTGCTGAGGCCCACGGGCTACCGCGTGATCACCGCCGAGGGCGGTGCGGCGGCGCTCGACATGCTGTCGGTGTATCCGGTGGATCTGATCATTTCCGACATGCGCATGCCCGGCATGAACGGCGCTGAGTTCCTGGCACGTGCTCGTGAGCGCTATCCGGACATCATGCGGATCCTGCTGACCGGCTACTCCGAAGTCGATTCGGCTGTGCGTGCCATCAACGAGGGCGGCGTCTATCGCTACCTCAACAAGCCGTGGGATGACCAGGACCTGTTGCTCACCGTTAAGCACGCGATCGAGCAGCGCACGCTCGCATGCGAGGCGCGCCGCCTGAGCGAGTTGACGCAGCAGCAGAACGAAACGCTGCAGCAATTGAATGCCGGGCTGGAAACCCAGGTGCTGGCGCGCACCGAAGAAATTCGCCAGACCGTGATGTTCCTGGAGGGTGCTCAACGTGACCAGAAAGCGAACTTCACGAATATGGTCAAGGTATGCGCCAGCATGATCGAGATGCGCTGTGGTGCCATGGCGCGCCAGTCGCTGCGCGTGGCCGATCTGGCGCGCCGCATTGCCATTGAATGCGGGTTGACGGGGCTGCAGGTGCAGGACATCTTCCACGCTGGCCTGCTGCACGGCATTGGCAAGTTGTCGCTGCCCGATGCCCTGCTGAATACGTCGCTCGACAGGCTTTCGGCTGAACAGGCACAGCAGTTCTATCAGCATCCGCTGCGTGCTCAGATGGTGCTCACACCCGTGCCGCAGCTCGAGCATGTGGCCCAAATCATCCGGCACCAGTACGAACGCTTCAATGGCCGCGGTACTCCCGACCGATTGGCAGGATCGGCGATCCCGATCGGCGCACGCATCGTGGCGGTCGCACGCGATTTCGAGGGGCTTCTGACGGGCGAGATCATCAAGGACCACGTCTCGGGCGATCAAGCTCTGGAGATGGTCAAGGCGCAATCGGGCCTGCGCTATGACCCCGACGTGGTTGTGCGCTTCGTGGCCGTGCTCAGACAGCAGGGCGAGGTGATGCCTGTGCGGCAGATCGCTGCGGCCGAACTGCGGGAGGGCATGCGGTTGGCCGACGATCTGCTCACGCGACGCGGTGTGCTGCTCATTACACGGGACAGCATCGTCAGTGCGCATCAGGTCTTGCAGATCAGGCGCTTCGAAACCCATGAGGATGTGCCGTTCGCGATTCTTGTCTATGCGCCTTTGCCCAATCCCACGGATGCGGCAGACGTGCCACCAGCAGCGTGAAGGGTGACCTTCGGGAGGCGGCGATGGTCCCAAGCAGCGGCAAGCGAATGCTGGCATACCTGCTGTGCGCATTCGGGTGGGGAGCGATGGCAGGCCAGGCGATGGCCTCCGGCGGCATCGCCGACGACGCACGCATGCAGCAGATCGTCGCGCGCGCCAGCGAACACGGGGCCCCTTGGGATGGTCCCCAGGCAGGTCCTCGTGCGCAGGTCGGCATCACGCTGGCCGTCGTGAGTGAAGACTTGCGCAACGGCGGCATTCTTGGTGTTGCGAAAGGCATCAAGGAGGCCGCTGGGGCCATCGGCTGGAAGATCCGCGTCTATGACGCCGGCGGGACGCCGGAGGGCCGCAAGCGAGCGATGGCATCGGCCTGGGCGCTGCAACCGGACGGCGTCGTGCTCGTCGGGGGTGACGCGCGCGAGATGCAGGCAGAGCTGCTGCCCTTCGTGCGGCAGGGCAGGCCCGTGGTCGGCTGGCACGTTGCCGCAACGGCCGGCGCCATCACGGGCAGTCCCATCGCCATCAATGTTTCCACCGACCCGATGGCAGTTGCCCGGCTCACGGCCATGGCGGCTGTAGTGGAATCGGCGGGCCACGCCAACGTGGTCATCTTTACCGACTCCAATTTCCAGATCGCCAGCGCAAAGGCTGCGGCGATGGCTGAGGTGATCGGCGCATGCAAGGGCTGCCGCTTGCTGGCCGTCGAGGACGTACCTATCTCGGGCAGTGCGCAGGCCATGCCCGCCGTCATGCGACGTCTGCTGGAGCGGTATGGCCGCGTGTGGACGCATGCGCTGGCCATCAACGACATCTACTTCGATTACGCCGCCGCCGAGCTGACCCGCGCCGGCAAGCCCGACGGCATCCACATGCTGTCTGCCGGCGACGGCAGCGCCGCGGCGTTCCTGCGCATCCAGGCTGGAGCGTTTCAGACGAGCACGGTGGCCGAGCCGTTGAACCTGCAAGGCTGGCAACTGGTGGACGAGGTGAACCGGCTGCTGACCCATCATGTGGTCACCGGGTATGTGGCCCCCGTGCACCTTGTGACGGTCAAGAACGTCGCTTTCGATGGCGGACCACTCGGGCAATACGACCCGGACAACGGCTACCGGGCCGTGTATCGCCGGATATGGGGCCGTTGAATGTTCAGCGCAGCCCCTGCTATCCGCTGTGCGCGCATGCCGCGGTACGGTCTGTGGCCCAGATCGCTCGGGCGTCAATTCATGTTGGTCGTCGCCATGCTGGCGCTGCTGATCTCGGCAGGCGGCATCACGGCGGTCTATGCGCTGCGCACCTCGGCGGAAGCCACCCGCAGGCTCGCCAGCGAGCAGCTCATGCAATTGCGCGAGGCGCAGGAACTCGTTCAGCGCACGTTGTTGATTGAGCGCGAATCGGCGCAGTTGGAAAAGACCTCGTCGGTGGAAGCCCTGCGCCGGCACTATGCCGAGATCTTGCGCAACCTGGAGGCGTTCGAGCAGTTGTCCGAACGGCTTGCTGCAACCGACGACGACATTGAAGTGCTCGATCTGCATCAGTCGACTCAGCTGTTTCGCAACGTCGTCAATATCGTCGCGCAGTGGTGGGAAAGCGAGCTGCAGCATGCCGGAACTGCCGGCGCGGCTGCACAGGCGCCGGCATCCGAACGCAGCCTTGCCGGGCGCCGGTCCTTGGATGCGCTTTACATGCAAGCCGGCGCCATGGTGGTTTCGGCACAGCAGGTGTCGGAGCAGCACACGCGGGCGTTTCAGCAGGCGATGCAGGCGTTGGCGGTTGTTTCCGAGCGCAATCAGCGCTGGGTGACAGCGCTGCTCGCCACCAGCGTGGCATTTGCCTGCCTGGCGGCTTACGGGCTGCTCGGGCGCCATGTGCTTCAGCGCTTGCTGCAGGTCAGCCGCAGCTTGCGCGAAGGACACTCGGACGGGGCGCCCAGTGCGGTACCCGTGGATGGCGACGATGAGATCGGCCAGATGGCGCGCGCGGTCGAGCAATTCCAGCGTGACCGATGGCAGCTTGCCTTGGCCCACGAGGCACTGCAGGCCGAGCGTGCGCGCCAGGAGCAACTGCTGCACGAACTGGCCCAAACGCAGGGGCAGCTGCTGCAATCGGAAAAGATGGCGTCGATCGGCCAGCTCGCTGCCGGCGTGGCCCATGAGATCAACAATCCCGTCTCGTTTGTCAAAGCCAATCTGGGCAGTTTGCAGCGATACGTTGGAGGATTGCTCGACGCGCTGTCAGCCTACGAATCCCACGAGGCAGAGTTGGCGCCCGCCACGCGGGCTGCGCTTGCGCAGGTCAAGCTGGCGGCTGATCTCGAGTACGTGCGCGAAGATGTGCCGGGGCTGTTGGCGGAGTCCCAGGAGGGGCTGCAGCGGGTCAAGACGATCGTGCAGGGTCTCAAGGATTTCTCCCATGTAGAAGAAGCGCAGCCGCAACCTGCCAATCTTGAAGCGTGTCTGGAAACAACAATCAAGATCGTCTGGAATGAGCTGAAGTACAAGGTGGAGCTGGTGCGCGAATATGGCGGAATCCCAGACATCGAGTGCAGGCCCACCCAACTGAGCCAGGTGTTCATGAATCTGCTGGTCAATGCCGGACAAGCCATTCAGGACCACGGACGCATCACGCTGCGAACCGGCCACGACGCGGACAACGTCTGGGTGGAGGTGGAAGATACCGGGGGCGGTATCCGGCCCGAGCATCTCAGCCGCATCTTCGATCCGTTCTTCACCACCAAGCCCGTTGGCCTGGGGACGGGGCTCGGCCTGTCCGTTTCTTATGGCATCGTGCGCAAGCATGGTGGCCAGATCGACGTGCGTAGCGACGTTGGCCGGGGCACGTGTTTTCGGCTCGTCTTGCCACTGCAAAGCCGTTGATGCAGCGGGCGCATTCGAGCGCCAGATTCCGATACGGCGCGTTCGTACCCCTTCGTACCCCTTCCCGGAGCCAGCAACGATCCGAGCCGCGTGCTCTGCCTTGCATGGCATCGGCGGCGCCGGGCGTCATCAGAGCAATGTGAGGCGATGCAGGACGGTTTGAATCTCGCTTTCGTCCGGACAACAAAAAACCCGCGAGGCTTATCGCCACGCGGGTTTTTTGTCGCCCCTGAACTGCTTGGGACTGTGTTTGGTGCCCAGGAGAGGACTCGAACCTCCACGGAGTTACCCGCTAGTACCTGAAACTAGTGCGTCTACCAATTCCGCCACCTGGGCTAGGTGAGCCGCGCATTTTACCGACCGCCGAAAAATTTGCAAGCCCTTCTTTTTGGAACGGCTATTCCGCCAGCGTTACAGCCGTTACGCCCGCAGGGGTCAGCAGGACGGCAACCTCGCTGCTACGCTGCCACGCAGCCATTTGCATTCCCCCCAACATGAGGTTGATCGATGATGAAACTTCGCCACGCCGCCACCGGCGCCCTGCTGGCCGCGCTTGCCACGTTTGCCCACGCCGAGCACCCGATCTGCACGATCGTGGCCGACGCCGCCACAGGCAAGGCCGTCTTGCACGAAGGCAAGTGCGACGAGCGCGTGACCCCCGCTTCCACCTTCAAGCTGGCACTCGCCGTCATGGGTTTTGACCACGGTTTCCTCAAAGACGAGCACACCCCGGTCGAGCACTTCAAGCGTGGTGACCCCGATTGGGGCGGCGAAGCCTGGCACCAGCCCATCGACCCGGCGCTGTGGCTCAAATATTCGGTGGTCTGGTATTCGCAGCGCATTACGCACGCAATGGGCGCGCAGACCTTCCAGGCGTACGTGCGCAAGCTCGGCTACGGCAACATGGATGTGAGCGGCGACCCGGGCAAGAACAACGGCATGGACCGCTCGTGGATCACCTCGTCGCTGAAGATCTCGCCGGAGGAGCAGGTCGACTTTATGCGCAGGATCGTCAATCGGCAGTTGCCGGTGTCGGCGCGCACCTACGAGATGGTCGACCGTACCGTGCAGACCTGGCAGGTGCCGGGTGGTTGGGCCGTGCAGGGCAAGACGGGCACCGCCGGCCCGGCGCCGGGCAATACGTCAGCCGACGGCACGTGGGATCAGGCGCACGCTTACGGCTGGTTTGTCGGCTGGGCCAAGAAGGGAGACAAAACGTACGTATTTGCCAACCTGATCCAGGACGACAAGGTGGAGCCGACGTCGGGCGGCATACGCTCGCGCGATGCGCTGCTTGCGCGCCTGCCCGAAGTCCTGGCCTTTGCTGGGCACTGATCGACGGCGTTATGCATGACGGTGTTCGGCCGCGCTGCGCACCGTTGCTTCATCCACGCCCAGGCGCTGATGCAATTCCTGCCAGCCCTTGGGCGTGACCAGCACGGCGCGGGAATCGCGTGCGCGCAGCATCCAGCCGACATCGCACAGGCGACGCAGGAACTGCACCCCCAGCGGCCCCGCCAGGTGATGCGTGCGCTCCGTCCAATCCAGGCATTGCCGCGCCAGCCCGCGTCGCGTCGGGCGAATGGCGCACACATCGAGCCCCACGTCGCCAAACCAGGTGATGCCGGCGGGGGTGATCTCGTATTGCTTGTCTGGCATCGGCAGCAGATAGCCGCGTGATTGCAGCGCGTGCGTGACGGCCACGCCCACCTGCCCGGCAAGGTGGTCATAGCAGCAGCGGCAGAAGCCAAGCTCTCGCGCCTTCGGGCTGGGTGTGGCGCGTCGCACGGCCGCTGCGGGCGTGATGGCCGCCAGGTGTTCCAGCGCTTGCGCCACATGTGCCCCGGCCAGCCGGAAGTACTTGTGCCGCCCCTCGGTTTCCACCACCACCAAGCCACCGTCGAGCAACTTGGCCAGATGCGTGCTTGCCGTCTGCGCGGTGACGCCCGCGGCATGCGCCAACTCGCCCGCTGGCAGCGCGCGCCCATCGAGCAACGCCGTCAGCATGGCCGCCCGTGCCGGGTCAGCAATCAGGAAGGCCGTGCCGGAAAAGCTGTTCGGATGCGACATGTCCGACTCCTTGTCATGTGGCCATTCTAGGGAGCCGCGCGCCGCGATGCTTCGACACGCATCGAAGCGTTGCCCACGATGCCGGCACTACGCTGGGGCCATCACTTGCTAAAGCCAAAAGCTAAAGGCCCCGAGATGGATGGAATCACGATGCAACAAGCGCATGCCAGCACCGCGACACGTAAACGCGTGGTGCTGTGCGTGCTGTCGATGGCCGTGTTGGTCGCGCAGATCGACACCGCCGTCGTCAACCTGGCGGTGCGCCCGATTGGCCAGTTCTTCCACGCGGAGGTCGGCCCGCTGCAGTGGGTGATCGACGCTTACAACCTCGCCTATGCCGCATTGCTGCTCAGCGGCGGCCTGCTGGCCGACTTGTACGGCCGCCGGCGGGCGTTTGTGTCGGGTGCGGCGGTGTTCTCGGTGGCATCGGTGCTGTGCGCGCTGGCGCCGTCGATCGGGTGGCTGATCGGGGCGCGTGCGATGGCGGGTGTGGGTGCGTCGTTGCTGCTGCCGGCATCGCTGGCGATCCTGCGGGTGGTGTGGCGCGACCCGGGCGAACGTGCGCATGCGCTGGGCGTCTGGGCCGCATGCAACGGCTTGGCCATGGCGATTGGGCCGACGGCCGGCGGCGTGCTGGTCACGCACTTCGGCTGGCGCGCCGTGTTCTGGGTAGTGGTGCCGGTGAGCGTGGCCATCATGGTGCTGGCCGTGCGGGTGGTACCGGAATCGTCCGACGCCGCGCATCGCCGTTTCGATGCGCTGGCCCAGGTGTTGGGCGCCATCACGCTGGGCGGTCTGGCCTTTGCCGCCATCGAAGCGCATCACGCGCCCGTTGTGGCGGCGGCTGTGCTGGCCGTGGCGATCATCGCGCTGGCGTGGTTCATTCGCGTAGAGGCGCGCCATGGTGGCGAGGCGCTGGTGCCACTGGATCTCTTTCGCGTGCGGGAGTTTCGCGGCGCCATTGTCGCCACGGCGGGCATGACGTTCGGCATGTACGGCGCACTCTTTTTGCTGCCGCTCATGTGGCAAAGCACCGGGCGCTTCAACGTCATTGGCGCGGGCATTGCGCTGATGCCGATGGCGCTGGTCTTCATGGCGGTGTCGCCCCTGTCGGGCACGGTGGCGCGCCGCCACGGCGTGCGGCTGGCCACGGCGGGCGGGGTGGGCATCATCGCGCTGGGGCTGCTCACGGTGGGCGCGTTTGCAGGTGCCGCATCGGTGGTGCCGGCAGCCATCGGGCTGGCGCTCACGGGGCTCGGCATGGGCTTTGCCACCGGCCCGCTGATGGGCGCGGCGGTAGGCGCCGTGGGGCCGGAGCGTTCCGGCACGGCATCGGCGCTCGTCAACGTGGCGCGCATGACTGGGGCGACGCTGGGCGTGGCAATTCTGGGGGCGGTGTATGCCGTGTGCAGCATCGGCGCATCGGGGTTGCGCGTGGCCATGTTGTGCGGCGGCGCGGTACAGCTCGCATGCGCCGCCGTGGCGTGGCGGCATGGCGCTGAGCGCCACTGAGCGCGCTGCAATGCCCTGCCGCTTTTACGCCGGATTGGAACAGGCAAGGCCATCTGACGCATCGCAAAAAAATACCCGGCGAGGGGATTGCCGGGCTAAGTGGGATGTGAATGCATAAGACAGAATCACCTTACAAGATTTTCTTTGATCAGATTGAAAACAAATTTAAAACACAACACGTTTTTGAGGATTTGCTCTAAAGAAACGGGCGCTTGAATGTCAACCGGTGTGCGGGTTTTTCCTGATGGCTGCGCCATTTGCGGGTTGATGGCAAACGATTTCCTCTTGAAAGAGGAATTTCAATGGCGGTGCCTTTCAAGTAAAAAAAGCTAAAAAACCCCCAATGAAAAAGACTTTATTGGATTGAAATGAATTGGAAAATTAATTCAATCAATTCCGTATTGAATTGTCGATCTGACCGGATATGTTGGACGCCAGGAGCCCATCGGCACGCACACCACTGCATGAGCAGGCATTTGCATTGATCGACATTGATCGAATTTCGGGGCGCGTCGGCCGGCAAGAATTCGGGGCTTTATGTGTCGGTTCAGCGCCGAGGGTTTCCGCTCGAAGCACTCGGACGGCCCCCTTCACGGCTACGACGGCAAGCTCGGCATGCGCTGGAACGGGTAAGCCGACCGCAACGCGGCAGCGCTGCACGGTGCAGAAACCCTGGACACGCTAGGGCTTATGCTGCGCCACAACAATCAACGGGGAACCACTGCGGCTCCCCGTTGTGCTTGGTGCCATGCGACGCCGTAACGGCTTACGCGTGTTGCTCACGCAATCGGCCGCTGTCTGTCATGACAGGAATTCGTGAAAACCCTAGGAAACCCGCGCCCACCTTAGCGATTGGTTATTTCACGCGAAAAGCCTACGCTTACTACGTAGTACTACGTGTGGCTGCTGCGTACAGGTGCGGATGGTTTTCCGGAGGGCGCGCGATCAGAGTGCGCCGGATAACAACAAAGGCGGAAAGCACTCCCTCAGACATCCGTCTGGCCACGCATCGGGCGTGGCACCTCACCTGTTCAAAACAACAATCCGAAGTCCCCGAACTAGGAGACAACCCATGAAGTTCTTGCTCGCACTGCCTTTCATCGGCCTGCTGTGGGTGCCGTTCTACAACCAGGAAATGCCGGCGCTCTTCGGCTTTCCGTTCTTCTACTGGTACCAGTTCCTCTGGGTGCCGATCACCTCGCTGCTGATCTGGATCGTCTTCAAGAACGGTCAGAGCAAAGGAGAAGAATGATGGGCGGACAAATCAACTGGACTGCGCTGGCGGTCTTCATCTTCTTCTTCGCGCTGGTCACGGTGATGGGTTTCATCGCCTCGCGCTGGCAGCGCGGCAACTCCGACAAGGGTGCCCACATTGAGGAGTGGGGCCTGGGCGGCCGCAACTTCGGCACCTGGATCACGTGGTTCCTGGTGGGCGGCGATTTCTACACCGCCTACACCGTGATCGCCGTGCCGGCACTCGTGTATGCGGTGGGCGCGTATGGCTTCTTCGCGCTGCCGTACACGATCCTGGTGTACCCGATCGTCTTCCTGATCATGCCCAAGCTGTGGAAGGTGGCGCATGCCAATGGCCACGTCACGGCGGCTGATGCCGTGTACGGCCGCTACGGCTCGCGCTCGCTGGAGTTTGCGGTGGCGCTCACGGGCGTGGTGGCGACGATGCCCTACATCGCCCTGCAGCTCATCGGCATGGAAGTCGTGATCAAGGCGCTGGGTTTGACGGGCGAGCTGCCGCTGGCGGCCGCGTTCGTCATCCTGGCGCTGTACACGTA
The DNA here is from genome assembly GCF_054792405.1 of Ralstonia sp. SA306. NCBI lineage: Bacteria > Pseudomonadati > Pseudomonadota > Betaproteobacteria > Burkholderiales > Burkholderiaceae > Ralstonia > Ralstonia sp. SA306. The sequence goes on along the minus strand of NZ_CP096452.1, from coordinate 1,920,392 downwards.
CTCCGCCGGCCTGCGCGCCCCGGCGCTCATCGCCTTCGTCAAAGACATCATGATCTACATCGTGGTGCTGGTGGCGGTGGTGCTGGTGCCGGCCAAGCTGGGTGGCTACGGTGCGGTGTTTGCCACCGCGCATGATGCGTTTGCCTTGAAGGGCGGCGCCACGGGCCTCACGCTCAAGCCTGCGCAGTTCCTGCCGTTCGCCACGCTGGCAATTGGCTCGGCACTGGCGGCGTTCATGTATCCGCACACGCTCACGGGCATCTTTGCCGCGCGCAGTGCAGACACGATCCGCAAGAACGCCGTCTTCCTGCCCGCCTATACGGTGCTGCTGGGCCTGATCGCGCTGCTGGGTTTCATGGCCTATGCGGCAGGCATCAAGGTCACCAACAACAACGACGTCGTGCCCGCGCTGTTCAACGCGCTGTTCCCGAGCTGGTTCACGGGCTTTGCGTTCTCGGCCATCGCCATTGGTGCACTGGTGCCGGCGGCCGTCATGTCGATTGGGGCGGCCAACCTGTTCACGCGCAACTTCTGGAAGCCCTACGTGGCCCCGGACCTCACGCACGCCGGTGAGGAAAAGGTTGCCAAGGTGATCTCGCTCATCGTCAAGGCGGGCGCGCTGGTGTTCATCCTGTTCCTGCCGACCAAGTTCGCGCTGGACCTGCAGCTGCTGGGCGGCGTGTGGATCGTGCAGACGTTCCCGTCGGTCGTGTTCGGGTTGTTCAACATCTCGAACCGCTTCCGCGCACCGGCGCTGCTGGCCGGTTGGGCAGCGGGCATGATTGGCGGCAGCTGGCTGGCGTTCTCCGACGGCATCAAGCCCGTGCACACCTTTGTGATTGGCGGTGACAAGTACACCATCTACACGGGCCTGGCGGCACTGGCCTTCAACATCATCGTTGCGGTGGTGGTGCAGTTGCTGATGGGCAAGCGTGGCGAAGAAGCCGCTACCCTGCGTCAGGCAGGCTGATCGACGCTGCGATTCGCAAAAGGAAGAGAAAGAGCCGGTACCTCAGGGTGCCGGCTTTTTTTCTTTAACGCTGGGCGACCGGCATGCCCGCAGCCGGAAGTTTCAAGCAGCCACCGAATAGGGAATCCGCACGGTGAACGTCGTGCCGTGTTCGGACGATTGCACATCGATCGTTCCGCGATGCGCCTGCACAATGCAGCGGCAGATGTACAGGCCAAGCCCGATGCCGGCTGCGCTCCCGCTGTGGTCGGGCTGTTTGGCGCGGGTGAGCGGATCGAACAGTGTTGGGAAAGCGGAGGGCGGTATGGGGTTGCCCTCGTTTGAAACGGCAACCGTCATCTGCCCCTCGCGTCCAGCGGCTTCGATGGCGACGCGCCCCGATCCGTAACGCACCGCGTTGGCCAATAGATTGACCAGCAACTGGCCGATCCGGCTCCCGTCCCAGGTGCCACGAAGTTCGCCCGCAAGGCGCAGATCGATCTGCGCATCGGGGTAAGACGCGCACACTTCGTCGATGGCATCGCTGCAAAGCCGCCCCATATCCTGGGGGCTGAAAGTCGTGGGCAGGAAATCGCCCAAGCGGGTGCGTGTGAAGACGAGCAGATCGTCGATCATCTGTTGCACGCGCATCGCACCGCGCTGTATGAATGCGACCGCGCGTACGCTGCGTGACGACAGCCCTTCGTCGTGCAGCAGCGTTTCTGCGGAGGCCAGGATCGCGCCGAGGGGGGAGCGCAGGTCATGCGCGAGCACGCCGGAAAACAGGTCGCGCGTGCGCTCCGTTCGCTGCGCGTGCTGTCGCACCGACTCTGCGAGCATCTGGTCGATTGCTTCATTGAATCGGATCATCTCCTGGAAGGCTGACGGGTCCGATTGCGCAAACTGCTGCCACCGGCGCAGCACGCTGGCGCGCAGTGCGCGGTATTCCGCCACCACATCGTTGATGTCGAAACCGTGCGAGAGGCGGTCGTCGGCATGCTCGTGGGCCGCTTCATTGAAGCCGGACTCCGAAGGCGCCCGGTCGCCCTGCGATTTGGCCCGCTGTTGCTCGGGCGTCTGCCGCTCGCGCATGTCTGCGGCAATCCGGACGAGAAGATCACGAATCGAATTACGCAACTGGGATTCGGAAAGACCGGCGCGGCCGCTGCTGACCGTGCGCGCGTATTCCGTCCAGTCGTCGACGATGTCGGGGAGGTTTGCCTGGATAAAGTCAGATAGCGTCATGGATTTCCTCGACGGTTGCGAAAGCCATGTTGAGACGGGAGGTTGGGCACAACGAGGCCATTGCCCACATGGTGGAAAGGGTCGTTGCCCGTTTTACCGCTACAAGGTATGCAAACTGCGTTCCAGTCGCTAGCTGGGTGCGGAGATTCCTCTACAACTCGCACCCGCAGACCGTCGTGGGTGCACGAGCGGGCGGCCATGGGCACACCAGTTGCTGCTCTTGGCACGTACCCCCCTTGCGGCGCTCCACGCTTACCTGCCAACTGAATGAACGACGCCGCTTCTCCGCCCTCCGAATTCGGCCCTACATGGCTTCGGCTGTGGGCTGAATCGACCTCCGATTACGCCATCTTTGCGCTGTCGATACAGGGCATTGTTTCAACGTGGAATCCGGGCGGCGAATGCATGCACGGCTATCGGCCGGACGAGATTATTGGCCAGCCGTTCGCACTTCTGTATCCGCCGGAGGGCCGAGCCTCGGGTGCGCCCGAGGCCGCGCTGCATGCCGCCGCCAAGACAGGGCGGCATGTCGAGGAGGGATGGCGCATGCGCAAGGACGGCACGCCCTTCTGGGCGAACGTCGCCATGACGGCACTTCGCGACAGCAACAACGCGTTGATCGGGTTCGGTACCGTGATCAGCGATGTGAGCGACAAGAAGGCCGCTCACGACGCTGTGCTGAAGAGCGAACGCAACTTCCGCCTGCTCGTTCAGGGCGTGACGGACTACGCCATCTTCATGCTGTCGACCGACGGGCACATCACGAGCTGGAATGAGGGGGCACGGCGCATCAAGGGCTATACCGAGTCCGACATCATCGGTTCACATTTTTCGCGTTTCTATACGCCTGAGGATGTTGCGGCGGGCGTACCGTTCCGGGGCCTGGAGACCGCCCGGCGCGACGGGCGCTTCGAGGCCGAAGGCTGGCGCGTGCGGCGTGACGGAAGCCGCTTCTTTGCGCACGTCATCATCGATGCCATCTACGAAGAGGGTGAGTTGGTCGGGTTTGCGAAGATCACCCGCGACATCACGGAACGGCGGCGTGCCAGCGAGCAGCTCGAGCAAACGCAAAGGGCGCTGTTCCAGGCCCAGAAGATGGAAGCGCTGGGCAAGCTCACGGGTGGCGTTGCGCATGATTTCAACAACGTGCTGCAGGTGCTGCGGGGCAATCTCGAACTGCTCGAAAGTCGGCACGGCCGTGATGGCTGGAGCGCCGAGCGACTCAGTAACGCCATCGATGCCGTTGATCGCGGCGCCACGCTTGCCGCTCAGTTGCTTGCCTTCGGTCGCCAGCAACCGCTTGCTCCCGTCGTGATCAATCCAGCGCGGCAACTGCGCGCCATGGATGATCTGTTGCGGCGGGCGCTGGGCGAGGCGATCGAAATCGAATCGGTGGTCGCAGGCGGCCTCTGGAATATCGCGGTCGATCCGCATCACCTGGAAAACGTCATCCTGAATCTGGCGATCAACGCGCGGGATGCGATGCCCGAGGGCGGCAAGCTCACGCTCGAACTGTCCAACGCCACGCTCGACGACGAATATGTGATGCCAGTTCCCGATGTGTCGGCTGGGCAGTACGTTATGCTCGCCGTCACGGATACCGGCACGGGCATGAGCCCCCAAGTGTTGGAGCAGGCATTCGACCCGTTCTTCAGCACCAAGCCCGAGGGAGAGGGTACGGGGCTGGGGCTCAGCATGGCCTACGGTTTCGTCAAGCAGAGCGGCGGTCATATTCGGCTCTACAGCGAAGTTGAGGAGGGCACGACCGTGCGGGTCTATCTGCCCCGCTCCACCGGCACGGCGGTCGAGCCCTCACGCCTCACGGCCAGCGGGCTCAAGCACGGCAACGAGACGATCCTCGTCGTGGAAGACGACGCAAAAGTTCGCGAAACCGTAGTCGATCTGTTGGGCGGACTCGGCTATGCCGTGCTCAAGGCCAACAACGCAGAGCAGGCATTGGCCGTGGTCGAGAGTGGCGTGCACATCGACATGCTCTTTACCGACGTGGTCATGCCAGGGGCACTGCGCAGTCCGGAGATGGTGCGCAGGGCGGTTCAGACGCTTCCCGCGCTGAAGGTGCTGTACACGTCCGGCTACACGCAGAACGCTATCGTGCATGGCGGCCGGCTCGATCCCGGTGTCGAGTTACTGAGCAAGCCTTACAGCCGCCAGCAGCTTGCATTCAAGATTCGCCAGGTGCTGGGGGGCGACGCGGTGGAAGCGATCGGACCCGACGTAGAAGAGACGCGGCTCGATCTCAACACGGGCCCTGTTTGGGAGCCGGCGCGCTTGCGCATCCTCGTGGTGGAGGACGACGCTTCCTTGCGTGGCGCGGTATGCGAGCTGTTGATGCTTATCGGGATCACGCCGCAGCAGGCGGCCAGCGGCGCGCAGGCGCTCGCAGCCCTGCGTGCAGGCTCCGTCGACGTTCTGTTTACGGACATCGTCATGCCTGACATGTCCGGCATTGAACTCGCGCAGCGGGCGTCTGAATTGGATCCGGCGCTACGGGTGGTCTTCGCTTCTGGAAACCCCATCCCAGACCACGACAGCTTTGCGTTCAAGTGGACGGCGCTTCGCAAGCCGTACACGCTCGATCAATTGCAGCACGCACTGCAATCGATGATGGCGCTTGAGCGGATCACCACCGACACGTAGCCGAGCGTTGAGGTTTGAGCGCGGCGTTTGGGTTTCAAAGGCTCGTGTTCCACAGTGGAAGGTTCACGCACGGTACCCAAACAGTGGAGCGCCGCTGTTTTCGCTCGAAATTTTCGACCTCTGAGAGTCGTGCTCCAGGGCCGGGCTGTCGAGCACCAGCCTCCGCCCGTGGCCATCGACTGTTTGAGACTGGAACGCGACACTCGGAGGTCGAAAATTTGAAGCTCAAAGAGTCGAGCCCCAGGGGTAGGCTGTGGAGCGCGACTGTCTGGAAGCGATGCTCGACGCTCGCACTGTCGAACACGAGTGTTTGGGTGTCGGGTGCGAGGCTTTGAGGCTGGGGGTTGAGTGTCGGAGAGTCGAGCTTGAGGCTCCAGGAGTGAGCGCCATGCCAATTGCCCCGTAGCCCGGCGCACCCCGCCCACCGATCGCGCCAAAGCGCGTCATCGGCGGCGGGTGCGCTTCCATCATTTCAGCGCGCTTGAGCCCGCCCCGCGCGGAGCTGTGCCGCAACCACGGCCACGCGCGCGCCATAGCGGCGTGCCGTCTCAAGATCGCCCGCCGACATTTCTTCGGGCGAGGCATCGGCCGGCGTCTGTGCCATCGGCGCGATGTACGATCCCATGCGGTTCAGGTCGTCGCGCTTCGATGCCTTTACGTTCGCAGGCTTGATATCCATGCTCACCCAGATGCCGCCATGCTGCCCCGTGAGCAGGACAAAGTATTCGAGCGTGTTGAGCTTGTCGCCATTGATGCTCGCGCTGTTGGTAAAACCGCCGAAGACCTTGTTTTGCCATGCGCCTTCGAACCACGGCTTTGACGATGCATCTGCAAACTTCTTGAACTGCCAGCTGGGGCCACCCATGTAGGTTGGCGAGCCGAACAGGATGGCGTCCGCTGCGGCGAGCGTGGCCCAGCCGTTTTCGGGGATATTGCCTTCGGCGTCGATTGCAACGAGCACCGCGCTGGCGCCTTGCGCCACGGCGCTTGCCATGCGTGCGGTATGCCCGTAGCCGGAGTGATAGACGACGGCCGTTTTTGCCGTGTTGGTGGTTTCAGTCATGGTGGCTTCCTATCGTGAACGTGGTCCGCTGTGGACGACATGGGAAGCCACTTTAGCGAGCGGCGACTGCGTTATAAATGACGCCAAATTGAACGTTCTGTTCTTCCACGGGTGAACAATGCAAAACCTCGACGCGCTGTTGATCTTTGCGCGTGTGGCCGAAATGATGAGCTTCACGCGTGCGGCCGAAAGCCTCGGCATCCAGAAGGGACGTGTCTCGACGGTGATCCGCACGCTTGAGCGGGATGTGGGCGTCGCGCTCCTGCATCGGACCACGCGGAGTGTGCAGCTGACCGAAGACGGCCGCGAATTCTATGCACGCGCGCGGGACTTGTTGGCAGAAGCCCAGGAACTGCAATCGATGTTCCTGGGCAACGGCGGGCCGTTGCGCGGCCGGCTGCGCGTCGACATGCCCACCGAGTTGGCGCGCAGTGTCGTGGTCCCTGCGCTGCCGCAACTGATGGCTGCGCACCCGGAGCTGCAACTGGAACTCTCCAGTACGGACCGCCGCGTCGATCTGGTTCAGGAAGGGTTCGACTGTGTGATCCGTCTCGGTCCGATCTCGGATGAAACACTGATTGCCCGGCCGCTTGGCAGGCTGCGCATGATGAATGCGGCAAGCCCGTCTTACCTGGCTCGGTATGGCGTCCCGCATACGCTCGAAGACCTGCGCAGCCAGGGGCATCAGATGGTGCATTACACGCTCACGCTCGGCGCCCGGCATGCCGGATGGGAATACCCCGACGGCGACGGTTATGCGTGGCTGCCGCTGCCAAGTGCCATGCAGGTCAACAGCGTGCAGACCTATCACGCCGCCGGGCTCGCGGGCATTGGGCTGATTCAGGCGGGATATTCTGCGCTCGCGCCGCATATCGAAAGCGGCGCGCTTGTGGAAGTGCTCCCTGACCTGCGCCCCGAACCCCTGGTCGCGTCGCTCGTCGTGGCCCATCGGCGCAACCTGTCGCCGCGCGTTCGGGCTTTTATGGCGTGGATCGAAGGGGTGTTGAAGCCTTATCTTGATTAAGTGTTTGCGGGCCCTCTGTCCTGCCACCCCGCTTTGCCAAGAGGTGTCTCTCTTCGCAAAGCGCGGCTCCGACGGACGTTTCCTCCGAATTGAGGAGACGACGCTCGCGCTTGAGCCCTGAGCTGTGGCGACTAGCTCAACATCGAATCGTCATCCGAATAATCACTACCGCCCAGATCGCTGTCATCAATCAGGCCAAGGCTGTCGTCACGCGAGGCCGTGTTGGTATTGCCGCTGTTGCCGTTGCTATTGCTGTCGTAATAGTTGTTGATGACCGTTTCGGTGGTGCCGCCCATTACCGGCTGCTGGCCGAAGAAGCCGCCACCGCCGCTGTTGTGGTGGAACATGTTCTCGATGCCCTGGAACAGGAGCGCGCCGCCGGCCACGCCGGCTGCCGTGGTCGCGACGCTGCCGAGCGTGCTGCCCAGGCCGCCGCTAAAGAAGCCCGAGCGCGCGGGTTGCGCCGGGGCCGGCTGCGCCTGCGGCGGCATCTGCATGGGGGCGGCCTGCTGCGGGGCGTAGGCTGGGTTGGGCGCGGGGCTGTTGGCGTGGCTGCCCCAGTTGTTGGCGGAGTCCATGAACGATGTGCCGCGGCCCGCCTGTGCCGCTTGCAACTGGTTTTGCAGCGCGGCGATTTGCGCTTGCGCCGATGCCAGCGCCTGGTCAAGCAGCATGGCGCGCTGCACGAGCAGATAGGCAGCGTCTGGCTGGCGTGCCACGGCATCGAGGATGCGGGCTTCGGCCTGCGGGTCCTTGGCTGCGGCGCGGGCTTGCGTCAGTTGGGCCAGGAAGTTCTCCAGCGCTTGCTGTTCTTGCGGTGACATGGTGTGGGTTCCTGTCTGGGTGGGAGCGACGTGACCAAGTTAGGCTTCAAGTCTTAAACGAAAATTAAAGTCCCGCAGCTTCTTGTGTAACGGCCTGTAACCCTAGGCCCCTAGGCGGCCGGGCGGTATTGGCTCGGGTTGGTGCCCGACACCTTGCGCATCAGGCGCCGCAGCGCGGTGGCGTCTTCGTAGCCCACGGCTTCGGCCACGCTGTCGATGGTCATGCGGCTGGATTCGATCAGCATGCGGGCGCGGTTCAGGCGCACGCTCTGCACCAGGGCCAGGGTGCTTCTGCCGGTGGCCTCGCGCACGTGCCGAGACAGCGTGCGTTGCGACATGGCCAGTTCGTCGGCCAGCGTCTGCACGCTGGGCGGGTCGGGCAGGGCGGCTTCAATGCGCGCCACCAGCCGGGCTATCAGCGCGTTGCCGTTGGCCAGCATGGCGGGCACCACAAAAGGCGCCTGCGCGTGGCGGCCGTCGATCAGCAGCACGCGCCCCACGGCATCGGCCAGCGCCACACCAAAGCGCGTGCGCAGCAGGTGCAGCATCAGGTCGGTCTGCGCAAAGGCAGCACCGGCGGTGGCGACCGGGCCGTCGGCGCACACCATGCGGTTTGCGTCGACGGTGCATGCGGGTTCCCACCGCCGCAATGTTGCGGCCAGCCACCAAGACGTGGTGACGCAGCGCCCGGGCAGCAACCCCGCCGCCTGCAGCAGAAACACCGCCGAGCACGATGCTGCCACCTGCCCGCCCGCCGCCACTTGCGCGGCCACGGCGCGCGCTGCCCGCTGGGCATCGTCTTGCGCCAGGCGCTTGGCAATCACTTCCGCATGGTCCAGGCCCAGGCCTGGCACGATCCAGGTGCTGCCATCCGGGCGCAGGCGTTTTGGCAGCGCGGTGGCCTCCACCTGCATGCCGTTGCTCAGCCGCACACTGGGCGCGTCGGCGGACAGCACGCGCCACGTCGGGCGTGCGGCTTTGATGCGCGGGGCCAGTGTCGACGCGGCCTGCAGGATGTCCAGCGTGGCCGCCACGCTGGTGGCATATGCGCCCGAGAGTACGAGGATGGTGAAATCCGCCATGACCGAAGTTGCCCGAAAGATGTCGAAATCGACACTGCCAGTCTAGCGGCTGCAAGGGTTCAATGCAGGCATGTCAACAACGCCGACGATTGCCCACATGCCAAACATCCTCGTCAAGATTCCCGCAAACACCTTTGACGGCGACGCACGCGCGGCGCTCGCACGCCGCATCACCGAGGCGGCCGCACAGGCGGAGCAGATTCCCGATGATCCGCGCCGGCGCGCGACAACCTGGGTGGTGATGGAAGACGTGCCGGCCGCCTCCTGGTGGTGCGGCGGGGTGGACGTGGCAAGGCAGATGGTGCCGTGTCTGGTCGTCGCCCATGTACCTGCGGGTGTGCTGGATGCCGATGCGCGGGCGCGCTTCGTTCAGCAGATGCACGAGGCCTTCTCGCAGGCGTTGCCGGCGGCCGATGCCCGGCGCGTGGTGACCTCCGTGATGCTGCATGACGTGGCCGACGGCACCTGGGGCGTGAACGGCGCGCTGTGGACGCTGCCCGATTTCGCCAGGGCGGCGGGTTATGCGCACCTGCAGCACCTCGTCGCTTGAGCCAAGCCATTCCAACGGAGCCCATGCATGACAAGCCAGCCCCCGCAGCAGGATGATCGCCTGGAAGACTTCACGCGCCGCCAGATCACGCTGGATGGCATCACCAAAACCGTGTACGTGGCCGGCGCGGGCCCGGGCGTGATCGTCATGGCCGAGATGCCGGGCATCAGCCCGCACGTGGCGCGGTTTGCGCGCTGGGTGCGCGATGCGGGGCTGACGGTCTACATGCCGTCGTTGTTCGGCCGCGATGGCGCAGTGCCCGAGGCGGATGCCGGCGCGGAGGTCTTCCGCCATGCGTGCGTGAGTGCGGAGTTCCGCGCGTTTGCGGCCAACCAGTCGAGCCCGGTCACGCAATGGCTGCGCGCGCTGGCGCGGCTGGCCCATGCGGAGTGCGGCGGCCCGGGCGTGGGCGCCATCGGCATGTGCTTCACGGGCAATTTTGCGCTGACGATGATGTTGGAGCCGGCCATGCTGGCGCCTGTGCTGTGCCAACCGTCGTTGCCGTTGAACGAGCCGGGCGGGATCGAGATCGCGCCGGAGGAGGTCGCTGCCGTGCGCCAACGGCTGGAGCGGGAAGACCTGACCGTGTTGGCCTACCGGTTCGAGGGCGACCGCTTTTGCCGCGCCCAGCGTTTTGCCGCGTACGCGGATGCGCTGGGCAGCCGCTTTGTGGCGCGCGTGCTGCCCGACAGCGCCGCGCACCCGAGCCCGCCGTCGTTCTTCGCCCAGCATGTGCCTTGTCCGCATAGCGTGGTGACCGCCCACCTGATCGACGCAGCCGGGGAGCCCACGCTCGCCGCCCGCGACGAGATCCTCGTGTTCTTCCGCCACCGCCTGAGCTGAGTGGGGACTCACATGCGGGTGTGAACTTGGCGCCGCCCGGTTCGGTGTAAACCCCGGGGCGCCGGCTGAGTAAATTGCTTTACAACTAAACTATTCATGACTAATGTAATACCGCATCGAACGCGGAGCCGTTGTCATGAAGATTGTCTGTATTGGTGGTGGGCCGGCTGGCCTGTACTTTGCCCTGCTGATGAAGTTGCAGGACCCGTCGCACGACATCACCGTGGTGGAGCGCAACCGCCCGTATGACACCTTCGGCTGGGGCGTGGTGTTCTCCGACCAGACGCTGGGCAACCTGCAGCGCGCCGACGCCAAGAGCGCCGCGCAGATCCTCGACGCCTTCAACCACTGGGACGACATTGAAGTCCACATCCGCGGCCAGGTGGTGCGCTCGGGCGGCCACGGCTTCTGCGGCATCGGGCGCAAGCGCCTGCTGAACATCCTGCAGGCGCGCTGCGAGGAAGAGGGCGTCAAGCTCGTCTTCGAAACCGACGTGCAGGACAAGGATTTGGAAAACGATGGCACCTATGCCGATGCGGATCTCATCATTGCCAGCGACGGCCTGAACAGCCGCATTCGCACCAAGTACGCAGCGACGTATCAACCCGATATCGACACGCGCCGCTGCCGCTTTGTCTGGCTGGGCACGCACAAGCTGTTCGACGCCTTCACCTTTGCGTTTGAAGAAACCGAGCACGGCTGGTTCCAGGCGCATGCGTACCGCTTTGATGACGAGACTTCCACCTTCATTGTCGAGGCGCCCGAAGAGGTATGGCGCGCCGCCGGGCTGGAGACCATGGAAAAGGAAGACGCCATCGCCTATTGCGAGCGCCTCTTCGCCAAGTATCTCGACGGCAACAAGCTGATTTCCAACGCCACGCACCTGCGGGGCTCGGCGCAGTGGATTCGGTTTCCGCGTGTGGTTTGCCGGCACTGGGTGCATACCAATGCGCACAACACGCCGGTGGTGCTGATGGGTGACGCCGCCCACACGGCGCATTTCTCGATCGGCTCCGGGACCAAGCTGGCGCTGGAAGACTCGATTGAACTGGCGCGTAGCATCGGCCAGCACCCTGGCGATTTGCGTGCCGCGCTTGAGCACTACGAGGCGGTGCGCAGCGTGGAAGTGCTGCGCATCCAGAACGCGGCGCGCAACTCGACCGAGTGGTTTGAAAACGTAGACCGCTACGCCAACCTGCCGACCGAGCAATTTGCGTATTCGTTGCTCACGCGTAGCCAGCGCATCAGCCACGAAAACCTGCGCCAGCGTGACAAGCGCTATCTCGAATCGTTTGAAGATTGGATTGCCGAGCAGGCCGGCGCACCGCGCGGCCCGCAGCACGGCCCGGTGCCGCCGATGTTCACGCCGTTCACGGTGCGTGGCGTCACGCTCAAGAACCGCGTGGTGGTGTCGCCCATGGCGCAGTACTCGTGCGAAGACGGCCAACCGGCGGACTACCACCTTGTGCACCTGGGCGCCCGCGCCATGGGCGGCGCGGGCTTGGTGATGGCCGAAATGACCTGCGTATCGCCCGATGCGCGCATCACCCCGGGCTGCCCGGGTTTGTGGAACACCGAACACCGCGATGGCTGGGCGCGCATCGTGCAGTTCGTGCATGCCAACAGCGATGCGAAGCTGGGTGTCCAGATCGGCCACGCGGGTGCCAAGGGCTCGACGCGCGTGGCGTGGGAGGGCATCGATCTTCCGCTGGAAAACGGGCAGAACTGGCCGCTGATCTCCGCATCGCCACAGCAGTATCTGGATGGCGTGAGCCAGTGGTCGCACGCCATGACGCGTGACGACATGGACCGCGTGCGTGACGACTTTATCCATTCGGCGCGGCTGGCGGCAGACGCCGGGTTCGACTGGCTGGAGCTGCACTGCGCGCACGGCTATCTGCTGTCGTCGTTCATCTCGCCGCTGACGAACCAGCGCAACGACGAATATGGCGGCTCGCTGGAAAACCGGCTGCGTTTTCCGCTGGAAGTGTTTCACGCGGTGCGTGAGGTGTGGCCGAGCAACAAGCCGATGTCGGTGCGCATTTCCGCGCACGACTGGGTGGAAGGCGGTATCACGCCGGACGATGCGGTGGAGATCGCGCGCATCTTCAAGGCCGCAGGCGCGGACATGATCGATTGCTCGTCGGGCCAGGTCAGCAAGAAAGAACAGCCGGTGTACGGCCGCATGTTCCAGACGCCCTTTGCCGACCGCGTGCGCAATGAGGCGGGCATCGCCACCATTGCCGTGGGCGCCATCTCCGAGGCGGACCACGTCAACAGCATCATCGCTGCCGGCCGTGCCGACCTGTGCGCTGTGGCGCGTCCGCACCTGGCCAACCCGGCCTGGACGCTGAACGAAGCCGCCCGCATTGGCTATCTCGACATGCCGTGGCCCAAGCAGTACCGCGCGGGCAAGCTGCAGTTGGAGCGCAACCTGGAGCGCGAGCGTGCAATGGCGGCGCAGGCGGCAGGGCTGTCGCCGCTGGAGCAGGCCAACCGCATGCAGGGGGTCTGAGATGACGATGCCTGCGATGCTCGCTGGACACCACGCCGTCGTTACCGGCGCAGGGCGCGGGATTGGCGCTGCGATTGCCAAGCAACTCGCAGCGCACGGCGCCACGCTCACGCTGATGGGCCGTAACCCCGACGTGCTGGAAGCCACCGCCAGGACGTTGCCTGACAGCGCCCGCGCACAGGTGGTGACGTGCGACGTGAGCGATGAAGCGAGTGTGTCAGCGGCATTCGAATCCGCGCGCGCAGGGCTTGGTGCCATTTCCATCCTCGTCAACAACGCGGGGCAGGCGGAGAGCGCACCGTTTGCGAAGACCACGCTTGCTCAATGGCAACGCATGCTGGCCGTCAACCTGACGGGCACGTTCCTGTGCACGCAGGCGGCGCTGGCAGATGTGCAGGCGTCGGGCCGTGGTCGCATCGTCAACATTGCCAGCACGGCGGGGCAACGCGGTTATGCGTATGTCTCGGCGTATGTGGCTGCCAAGCATGGCGTGATCGGGCTCACGCGCTCGCTCGCGCTGGAGCTGGCGGCGCGCGGTGTCACCGTCAACGCAGTGTGCCCCGGCTATACCGAAACCGACATCGTGCGCGAGAGCATCGACCGCATCGTCGCCCGCACCGGACGCAGCGCAGACCAAGCGCTGGCCGAGCTGGTGAAGGGCAACCCGCAAGGCCGGCTGATCACGCCCGACGAAGTGGCGAACGCCGTGGCGTGGCTGTGCTCCGATGGCGCGTCTTCCATCACGGGGCAGGCGATCTCGGTGTCTGGCGGGGAGGTGATGTGAGCAAGCCGCGCAAGACCGCTTTGGCCGCAGTACGTCCATCCAGTACCTCCGGCTACCACGCCGTGGCGCAAGCGCTGGGCGATGAACGCATCGGCCTGGAGGCCCGCGCGCATGTCGACGACCACATGGACGTCAAGATCTGGCTGCGCCTGCTGGCCTGCAGCACGCAGATCGAGCAGCAGATCCGCCAGCGTCTGCGCACGCGCTTCAACACCACGCTGCCGCGCTTCGACTATCTGGCCCAGCTTGACCGGCATCCGGACGGCCTGCGCATGAACGTGCTGTCGCGCTACCTGATGGTGACGGGCGGCAACGTCACCGGCCTGACCGACCAGTTGGAGAAGGAAGGGCTTGTCAAACGCGAGGCGGATCCGGATGATCGCCGGTCCTTTCGCGTGCTGCTGACCGACGCCGGCCGCCGCCACTTTGCCGAAATGGCTGCCGAGCATGAACGCTGGCTGATCGAGATGTTCGATGGCCTTGGCGTTGCCAACAAAGACGCGCTGTATGCGCAGCTCGGCCACCTGCGCGTGCACCTTGCACAGCGCGAGGCCGAGCTGGACGCCCGCGACGATCAACCCCAAACGAACCCGACCAAACCATGACCGACCGCATTGACCCGGCCCTGCTGGCCGGCAACCGCCGCCCGCTGGCGGGTTATCAAGCCAAGCATTTCTTGTGGAGCGTGGAAGGCGGCGTTGCCACCATCACGCTCAACCGGCCCGAACGCAAGAACCCGCTCACGTTCGATTCGTATGCCGAGCTGCGCGACCTGTTCCATCAGCTCAAGTGGGCGGATGACGTCAAGGCCATCGTGCTGGCAGGCGCGGGCGACAACTTCTGCTCCGGCGGCGACGTGCACGAGATCATCGGCCCGCTGGTGCAACTGAAGGCGCCCGAGCTGCTGATGTTCACGCGCATGACGGGCGAGCTGGTGAAGGCGATGCGTGCGTGCCCGCAGCCCATCGTCGCCGCTGTGGACGGCGTATGCGCCGGCGCAGGCGCCATCCTGGCGATGTCTTCCGACCTGCGCCTGGGCACCGCGCGCAGCAAGACGGCGTTCCTCTTCAACCGCGTCGGCCTGGCCGGCTGCGACATGGGCGCCTGCGCGATCCTGCCGCGCATCATCGGCCAGGGCCGCGCGAGCGAGTTGCTCTATACCGGCCGCTCGATGAGCGGCGAAGAGGGCGAGCGCTGGGGCTTCTTCAACCGTCTGTGCGAACCGGCCGAGGTGCGGAGCCAAGCGCAAGCCTTGGCCGCCGACCTGGCCGCCGGCCCGACCTTTGCCAACGGCATCACCAAGACGATGCTGCATCAGGAATGGACGATGACGATCGAGCAGGCGATCGAGGCCGAAGCTCAGGCGCAGGCCATCTGCATGCTGACCGAAGACTTCTCGCGCGCCTACCACGCGTTCGTCGCCAAGCAGAAACCGGTATTCGAGGGCAACTGAGATGAGCGACAAGGACTATTTGCTATGGCCCTTCTTTGACGACAAGCACCGCCAGCTCGAAGCCGAGCTGGACGCCTGGGCCACGAAGCACATCCCGCATGACCACGGCTCCGATGTGGATGCCGAATGCCGCGCGCTGGTCAAATCGCTCGGGCAAGCCGGCTGGCTGCGCCACGCTGTGGGCGGCACGGCGCACGGCGGCACGGGCGAGACCATCGACACGCGCGCCATTTGCCTGATCCGCGAGACGCTGGCGCGCCATTCCGGCCTGGCCGACTTTGCTTTTGCGATGCAGGGGCTGGGCTCGGGCGCCATCTCGTTGCACGGCTCGCCCGAGCAGCGCGAGCGCTATCTGACGAAGGTGGCGAGTGGTGAGGCCATCTCCGCGTTTGCGCTGTCCGAACCTGATGCCGGCTCCGATGTTGCGGCCATGGCTTGCGCCGCGCGTGAAGACGGCACGGATTACGTGCTCGACGGCGAGAAGACGTGGATATCAAACGGCGGCATCGCCGACTTCTACGTCGTGTTTGCCCGCACCGGCGAGGCGCCGGGCTCGCGCGGCATCAGCGCGTTCATCGTCGAGGCTGGTACGCCAGGCTTTGAGATTGCAGAGCGCATCAACGTGATTGCACCGCACCCGCTCGCGCGCCTGCGCTTTACCAATTGCCGCATTCCGGCCAGCCAGCGCGTGGGCGCGGCAGGCGAGGGCTTCAAGGTGGCGATGCGCACGCTGGATGTGTTCCGCACGTCGGTGGCAGCGGCGGCGCTGGGCTTTGCGCGCCGTGCGCTGGACGAAGCGCTTGCGCGCGCTACCACCCGCAAGATGTTCAGCGGCGTGCTGGCCGATTTCCAACTGACGCAGGCCAAGCTCGCGCAGATGGCGACCGCCATCGACAGCGCTGCGCTGCTGACGTACCGCGCCGCATGGCAGCGTGACCAGGGCCGCAACGTGACGCGCGAGGCCGCCATGGCCAAGTTGACCGCCACCGAGAACGCGCAGCAGGTGATCGACGCCGCCGTGCAGATGTGGGGTGGCCTGGGTGTGGTGAGCGAGCAGCCGGTGGAGCGCCTGTATCGCGAGATCCGCTCGCTGCGCATCTATGAAGGGGCGACCGAGGTGCAGCAACTCATCATCGCGCGCGAATTGCTGCGCGCGGCGGCGCCCCCCAAGCCCTGAACACGCCCACGTCCACGACAGAGACGGAGAGTTCTCCATGCCCAGCGCCCATATCGACACCTTCGCCCGCGACCGGCTGCCGCCGGCGGAGCTGCAACCGGTGTACCGCTTCGACCTGCCGGCGCTGCAGTTTCCGCCGCAGCTTAACTGTGCAACCGAACTGCTCGACCGCCGTGTTGCTGCAGGCGAGGGCGGCCGCCTCTGCATCCAGGCGCCCGGCATCCGCTGGACGTATGCCGACCTGCAGGCGCACGCCAACCGCATCGCCAACGTGCTGGTCAACGAGATGGGCGTGGTGCCGGGCAACCGCGTGCTGCTGCGCTCGCCCAATAGCCCGATGCTGGCCGCCTGCTGGTTTGCGGTGATGAAGGTGGGCGCGATTGCCGTGACGACCATGCCGCTGCTGCGCGCCAAAGAGCTGGGGCAGATTCTGGGCAAGGCTGAGATCGGCTTCGCACTGTGCGATGCGCGGCTCGTCGACGAGCTACGCGATGCCGTAGCGCAAGCCGCCAAGCCCGTGCAGACGCTGTGTTTTCACGATGACACTCCGGAAGGGCTGGAGGCCGCCATGGCGCGCCAGCCAGCCACCTTCACCAACGTCGACACGGCTGCAGATGACACATGCCTGCTCGCCTTCACGTCGGGCACGACGGGCGTGCCGAAAGCGACGATGCATTTTCATCGCGACATCCTCGCCATTTGCGCGTGCTGGCCGCCGCATGTGCTGCAGCCGCGCGCGGACGACATCTTCATCGGCAGCCCGCCGATGGCGTTTACGTTCGGGCTCGGCGGCCTGCTGCTGTTTCCGATGAGCGTGGGTGCATCGACGGTGCTGCTGGAGAAGGCATCGCCGAACGATCTGGTCGATGGCATCCGCACGTTTGGCGCGACGGTGCTGTTCACGGCCCCGACCACGTACCGCAACATCGCGGCGCGCGGAGACGAGCTGCGTGCCACGCCGCTGCGCCGCTGTGTATCAGCGGGCGAGGCGCTGCCGGTTGCCACACGCACGCTGTGGAAGAACGCCACCGGCATCGAGCTGATCGACGGCATTGGCGCGACCGAGATGCTGCATATCTTCATCTCCGCCGCTGACGCCGACGTGCGCCCCGGCGCTACCGGCAAGGCGGTCCCCGGCTATGTCGCGCAGGTTGTGGACGACGCCGGCAACCCTGTGCCGCCGGGCACGGTGGGCCGCCTGGCAGTCCAGGGCCCGACCGGTTGCCGCTACCTGGCCGATGACCGCCAGCGCGCCTACGTGCGCAACGGCTGGAACCTCACGGGGGATGCCTACGTGATGGACGAGGAAGGCTACTTCCACTACCACTCGCGCACCGACGACATGATCATCTCGTCGGGCTACAACATTGCCGCGCCCGAGGTGGAAGACGCGCTGATGCAGCACCCCGCGGTGGCCGAGTGCGGCGTGATCGGCGAGCCCGATGACGAGCGCGGGCAGATCGTCAAGGCCTTCGTTGTATTGCACCCAGGCCACACGGCGGGGCCGGAGATGGTCAAGACGCTGCAGGATTTCGTGAAGCAGACCGTGGCGCCGTACAAGTACCCGCGCGCCATCGAGTTTCGTACGAGCCTGCCGCGCAGTGAAGTCGGCAAGCTGCTGCGCTACCGCCTGCGCGAGCACGACAAATCATGAGCGACTACCACTTCGAACGTGCCGCGCGTATCCGCTTTGCGCATTGCGACCCAGCCGGCATCGTCTATTTTCCGCAGTACCTCGTGCTGTTCAACGGGCTGGTCGAAGACTGGTTTACCGACGGACTGGGCATCTCGTATGCGCAGATGCTGGGGCCGCGCCGCATCGGCCTGCCCATCGTCAAGCTGCATTGCGAGTTCAGCGCCATCAGCCGCATGGGCGACGACGTGCAGTTCAAGTTGAAGCTGGAGCGGCTGGGCAATGCGTCGCTCACGTTAGGCCTGGATTGCTGGGCGGGTGACGAACAGCGGGTGCGCTCGCAGCAGGTGCTGGTGTTTACCGATCTCAATACGCATCGCGCGATGCCGATGCCGCCCGATGTGCGGCAGGCGATCGAGGCGAGCGTTCAACAGTCGCAATCGAACTAGAAGGAATCGCATCATGGAAGTACTCCTCCCCCCTAACTGGCCGCGCCCCAAGGGCTATGCCAATGGTGTGTCCGCGCGCGGGCGCATGGTGTTCGTGGCCGGCATGATCGGCTGGGACGCGCAGGGCGTATTCCATACGGACGACCTGGCCGGGCAGGTCCGCCAGGCATTG
This sequence comes from Ralstonia sp. SA306, assembly GCF_054792405.1. Classification (NCBI taxonomy): domain Bacteria; kingdom Pseudomonadati; phylum Pseudomonadota; class Betaproteobacteria; order Burkholderiales; family Burkholderiaceae; genus Ralstonia; species Ralstonia sp. SA306. Next base: position 1,901,971 of record NZ_CP096452.1, on the reverse strand, counting down.
CAGAACATCGTCGAGGTACTTGCCGCCGGTGATGCCAAGCCCGAACACATCGTGCGCATGACGTGGTACGTGACCGACAAGAAGGCTTACGTGGCGGCCTACCCCGAGATCGGCAAGGCGTTCCGAGAACTGATCGGCAGCTTCAGCATTGCGATGACGGCGGTGGAGGTGGTGGCGCTGGTGGAGGATCGGGCCAAGGTAGAGATTGAGGTGACGGCGGTGGTGCCGGATTAGTCGTTTTTGGCACCTAACGAGAGACAAAAAAGTCTGTACCTGGACAAAAAAGTCCGTACTTGGACAAAAAAGTTCGTACCTGGACAAAAAAGTCTGTACCAAGTGCGCCGTTGAAGGGTGTGTGACCCCATCTGCGCTGGATTAACTTTGGGGGCGCAGTGTCTGCAAATGGAACCTGAGCAGAACCGACGGTTCCTGCTTCAACAGTTGCGACGGATGGCCGGTCCTTGTCGACTGGCCATTTTTGTAGCCAGGCGGGCAAAATCGTGCGGCGGACGGCGTAGGTGCCCTGGAGGTATGCCCAAGCGATATAGTGAGGAACCTACGTACTGCACCGAACGCCATGTCTCGCTTGGGAATCGAACACCAGAACGGTCTAATCTACGAGGGGCGTGACCATCCCGGCTACCTCACGGTGCCCACGCCTATCGTCTCGCAATGTGCACTTATCGAATCTCCCGCAGACCTTGAGAAGTTGCCCCGTGGGATGACGGGTATCGACTCCTTTCGCTGGGTTTTCAGGGAAGACTCGTTCGACCCGGTGTCCCGAGTTCGTCGGGGTCGCGTGTTCCAGCACTTCAGCGGTGGCAATCGGGAGTCGGTCTACGTCGACGCGCATCCCTTTTTGCCGTCGGACTTGGCTCGAAGCAGTGTTGACGGTCGATTGCGTAAGGAGATGACCGTGTTCATTCACTGCACTCAACTCGTGTCACGACCGGGCCAAGGAGAAGGCCTTCAGCTTGCAATCGGTCAAGCAGGGGCGTATTCGCTCTGGCGAATTCTGCAAACCGAGCTAACAGTCAACGAAGACGTGCTGGTAACGCTTCGGGCGGAGTCGGCGTACGGCGTTTTACCCGCTCTCGACGTGACCAAAATCCCTGAGGACGGACGGCAAGCCGTCACTGAGGCCTACGAGCGGGTTATGAACGTGGCATATCGGGACTCGCCGACGGCGATTGTCGACCAGTGCCGCAACCTCTGCGCGGTTCTCATTGCTCGCTGGCTGCGTCAGCTGACGGGAGAAGATAGGGCGCGTCACGATGACCTTGGAGCCTGCATATCTGCTGTCAGAAACTACTTTGGAGACAAAGAGCAGAGGCTTATTCGCGCGTCGCTTGAGACGGTGAACGTTCTTCATCCGCGAGGGAAGGACAACGAGCGTGAGCGATATAGCTTACGTGCGGTATCAAATGCGGACGCTGAGCTTGCTTTGCACGCAACGGGATTCGTGATTCGAGAGATTGGCTGGGGGAAGTAGTCCCGCTGCGGGGAGCATGGAGAATTTGCGGATTGGCGAAGCTGCCTGGCGATTAGCTATCTGAACTGGGCTGTGAAGGGGCGACGAGCTAAAACTTGTAGCTATACCTTTTATGCGTCCTGGAATCAAATGCTGGGGTGCGACCAACCCAAGTTAGGAGAATTTTTCCATGAAAAAAATATCGCCATTCTATCTAAGCACGCTACTGCATCAGGTCTTTCAGAAATAAAACGTGATGTTGTTGGTTTCTCAAAAACTATGGCCTTGCTGACCATAGTTTGCGCTTTTCTCATCTACGTGGTTTCTAACTACTACCCTCAGTTTGGGTTGCTGAAGGGTAGCGTTTGGAGTCTTGTGCGGTCTTCGCTAGAGACATTATTGATGGCTATCGTTATTTTTTTGGTCCTTCGATGTACAGCCAGGCACCGTTAAGAAGGGCGAGTACTGAAAATGGCAGCGCGATATTTCCTGCTGAGCCAAAGCCGCCGAATAGAGAAGCCAGACATCCGAGTGTCCCGCCGATGAGGGAGGCCCACTTCATGATGTTATTTATCAGTTTGTACATTTATTTCCTTGCTTGGTCTCAGTCACGCCGAACCCGAAGATATGTTGCTTCAACCGATGGAGTGGATGTGTGTTCCATTATCGACGCGTAGATGTATATCTTTAGTACGGACGGCATCTTCTGTGCGGACGACTTCGACCAGGCCGCTTCGACCTCTCGCAACGAGTGGCGTCAGGCGGCTCTGATATTCCTCGAGCGTATGTGTCTGGCTTTCGCAAACGGTCAAGGGTGCCGCCATCGACGGCAAATCTTCCCAGTAGCGAAAATGCGATGTCGACGAGCCCGCTAGACTCTGTTTGCGCTGAACAGCTTAGAAAATGTCACCCCGGGCAGAAGCAAGGGACGGCGACCCGACGAGGTAGCGATTCTTTGCTGTCGCATCCCCGTGCAGGGTCGTGTGTCGTGTCCTGCAAATAATCTGAGTCCAAGTTAAATGGCAACCCCCATTAAGTAGGGTGATAGGGGTTTTGTTTTTTGGAAACAAGACAGATTCGGCCAGCGTTGCTTCATTCTCGGCCAAACCCCATATTTTGTTGACAATTGGCTTAAGAATATTGCCGTGGCAGCCGATAGAAATCGAGCCGGGTTGGTGGGATTTTCTCGCCGTTGAGTGCGATGGGCTGTAACTGGCGCGTCGATTATCGACGGATGCTGAGGATGTTCCAGGGGGAGACGCAGAGCTTGCCGCTACTAGTGGGGCGGAGTCGGTGACCATTCAGGTAGAGCTGTTGGGTACTGTCACCGCGCAAGGCCAAGACTGAATTTTTGCAGTCTTCTTTCCTCATGAACCAGTTGACGAATCTTTCGTCGACCCATGCCGGAGGCCCTCCAGCGGAGTCAAGTTTTGACAAAAGGAGGGCTGGATGGTCAATGGCTGCATCTTCCTGTCCGGCGTTCGATATTAACGGGATGCCGCAGGATAGGGTGGCCAGCAGCAAGGCAGTGGTAGCGTTTTTCATGCGTACATCGAAATAGATAGTAGGAAACAGTAAAGCGATGAAATTTATCCGTGCTGGGAAATCGAAAGCCTTCTTTGTGAGGTCCTTCCTTTTTGTCGCGTGTGCGATGGTGCTTCTTGCAGGTCGAGCCTCTGCTGCTTCGTTTGACTGCCAGAGGGCTAGGGTGGGAGTGGAGCAGGCCATCTGCTTCTCTCCGCAGCTGTCACAGCTGGACGAGTTGATGGCCTCGCTGTACCAGGCGGCGTGGGCTGGCACGGTTGACAAGCAGTCGTTGCGGCAGACCCAACGCGATTGGCTGCGTCTTGTGCGAAATCAGTGCACAACCGAAGGGTGTCTGCTGACTGCGTACGGAAATCGTATCGGGCAGCTGCGTTCTGGGAGCTTCGAGGCATGGGCGCGGGACTCGGGGTTCGATAGCGCCCTTGCTGCCAGCGCTGGACAACCAGGCGGCGCCAACTATCTTCAGGCGAACCCTGCCGATGCGTTCACTCGTGATTGGATGGCCAAGGCGCAGATTCTTGAGTATTCGCTCAAGCGTGCATCACAGTGGGTCGCATTCAACGGACGGCTTAGGGTGATAGCGGCAACTTGTGGTCAACAGAATGCTTTCTACTCTGCTGCGCGAGGAACCGTAGTTATCTGCTATGAGCTTGTGACGCGACTGTTGGCGGAGGCGCAACAGAGAGTGTCCGAAGGTGGCGATGGTAGGCGCGAAGCAAATCGCTTGTTCATGGCGGTGCAGTTTGCGGTCGTCCACGAGCTCGGGCACGCAGCGATTGCACAGGTTGCAAACTACGCTTCAATGGGGAGAGAGGAGACGGAAGCGGATACCTTCTCGTCAGTGGTACTGCTGAATGGACTCTCCACAGAAGGAGTTGTAGACGCGATTTGGGCGGTGCGCACGCTTACTTCCACCTTTACGCCGGCATCCTTCCAGTATGAGAACTACGCCGACGCACATGAGCTCGGTCCTCAACGTATGGCGAATTTCGCGTGCCTTGCAGGTGGCTCGTCCAAGGAGATTCTGCCGAACCTTATTGGCTCCAATCTGGTCACGAAGCAGCGTGGACCTGCTTGCGCAACTGAGTGGTCGCGGGCCTACCGAGGAGTTCTCGCTCTGTCGAAGCAGGCAAGCGTCACAGCTAGCCGCTAAGCATCGCAGTTGAATATCTCAAGCGTTTGTTTGCGTGTTGGTCACGCGTAGCGTCACAACTGGCCGCTGAGTCAGCGGCATTTTTGAAAAACAAGTTCGTACGACGGGATTGCAGGCACATCCACATGGAAACAGACATCAAAGTTGCAGAACACGATTGGGTGCAGGAAGTCGACGACCGTCTGCGCAACTACTTTGACAATCAGGGGATGTTCTATAGGTCGTACGTGTCACGGGAGACGCGGCAGAACTTCTTTGACCTTGACCAGCATTGTGCGGATTTGGTTGGTTGCGTGGGCGGTTGGCAACCCCTGCTGCTCGAGTTCAAGGTGCATCATGAGCGCGTCTTGCCGTCGTTTGAGAAGACGCAGCATGAAGGACTCGAGGTGTTGAACTCCTTTGGAATCCCCGTCCAGTATTGCTTTAACAAGCTTCCGGCGCCATCCGAAGCAAGCGACGAAGAGTTTCTAGACAACCTTCTGGTTTGCAAGGCCACGCCACTTCCTGGTAGGAGGCCGGCATTGACTCATGCGTCGCTGCTGCACCAGCTCAAAAGCGTCGGCACCGGTGTGCCACAGTCGCTCACACCGCTTGCCATATGTGACGCCAGATTGTTCCCGAAGGCTCGATTGGGACAACTAAACACAGCACGTCTTCTCATTCTTGCTGACGGTCTTGTCTCAAATCTCTCAGTTGAGGACGGGGTTGCGCTAGTTGGAGCTCTGCTGGGCAACAAGACTTGGGCGCGAGACAAGAACGTCTCGAGGCTGCGGCAAGACCTCGATGCACTGCTCTCAGAAAGGGACGAGCTGCTGAGTCGGCTCTCTGCGGCCGGATGGGGGACGGGGTTGGACGTTCAAAGCGACGTCTCTGCAAATGCTGGGCTATCGGACGACGAAGAAAAGATAGCCAAAGACAGAAGCGGTCCATCAATTTGATTGGAGCAGAGGGCTATCGCTGGCGTAACAGCTCCTACGGGAGGCCCGCCGGGCGATATAGCGCGAGCGTCGACCTCAACTGGCCGAGTAATCCGCGCAACCAAATGAAGAGAAGAACGGACAGCAGGGCGGTGCTTGCCAGGCCGCAAACAATCCAAGCCCACTGATAGGGTAAGAAGACACCATAGAGAATGCTGTCTTTGATAAGGGCGTACGTCACTACGGCCTCAGTACGGTGGCCAAGTCCCAGTATGCCGGTGACTATCTGCGGGCCTTCTACTATGGGCTGTCTAAGCTAGTAGGACTGGTTCTCCTATTCCTGTCGTTTGGATATCTCCTGTTCAGCTTCCTGAAGGAACGTTCCTTTGACGGTGCGTTGCGTCGAGTCGCGCTCTATTCCGTAGTTTGTGGCTTCGGCTACCTTCTCGTTGGAGGGTTCTTGGCCAATCAAGATATTTCGCATCTTGAGGCGTTGTTTAGCGCAGCCATCCCTTTTTTTTATAACTAAGGAAGTGGGAGCGCCGATTGTCCTGCATCATCAGACCGATTCCGACGCCGGATATTCGTCCCAGTCAAAGTGCGTTGGAATCCTTTCGACAAAACTTGGGGGCTTACAAACCAGAGTTCTGGGAACTGGAGTACCGAGTAACGCCATATCTAAAAAATCTGCCGTTGGACATGCTGATGCGGCGCTATATGGACTTGGTTCGCAACTTCACCTATTTGGTTTCGGTTGATAGATATGTCATACCAAGTCTGTCTTTCCTCAGCTCCTGGTATTGGCACCGCAAGGAGCATCAGACGCGCCTTGAGCTACACAGCCGACGGATTCAGCCCCCGGTTGCGCCTCCGCAGGCTGTTTTTCGTGAGCCTGTCTCCGGTGAGCCGCGTCGACCCAAATATCCAAATGCAGGGGATGTCCTCTATAAATATGTGAGCGATAGATGGGCGAGCGACCTGTTCTTGAGGGGAGAAACGAGGCTGTCAAGCGCCGGCTACTATGGTCGCTTGGATGGTGACGAGGCACGTCAGGATGACGAGATGCAGAAGCGCAACTCTCTTTTTGGCCAGAATGTCACTGTGACTTCAGCTGATGGCCGGAACATTCCCGTCATTGGCGACGTGTCTGTTGCTCATCAAGGCCCCGACTACTACATGTTCTGCGTTGCTTGCGACTGGGACAGCCGGTTGTTTGACGAGTTTGATGTGGACCGCTGCGTGGTGATAACCAACACTGATGCGTTTGCAGACCGCATACGCGGTGTGGCAGCTGAGAAGTTGGATGGATGGCATTTCCATCACAGCCCTGTTGAGTACTTTGACCCGCATGAGCAGCACCTGGGCGCATACATCAATCACGCGATGGCAAAAGATTTTCGCTTTGCCTACCAGCGCGAGTACAGGTTCGTCTGGATGCATCCCCAGGCGACTCAGTCCCGAGAGGAGCATCTCGGCATTTCAATTGGTGCCTTGGGTAACTGTGCGGAGTTGTGGAGCGCGAGCGGTCGAATCGCAGATTGATGCGCCCGCTGCGTCGATGGTTCTCGCAGTGCCGGCGGACGCGTTGTAGCGAACTGGCCGCCTCCATCAGACACGCTGGAATTTCGGCAAGCGGGACGGTGTTCAGTCATTCCGCCGGCCCAGCGTCTTAGCAACGGCTTTGGCGAGGTCAGGTGTGCAGTCCAGCAATAAGCCGAAATAAAGTCTGGGCCGCGCCAGATGCGGTCTTAGTGGATGCTCAATTCCGGGTCAAACACGTCCTGTAGCGGAACACCTAGGACCGCCACCAGCGCTTCCAGGTGGGCCAGGGAGACATTCTTCTTCCGGACCTCAAGCGTTGACACGTAGTTCCGCGATAGGCCGGCACTCTCCGAAAGCGCATCCTGCGCTAACCCCCTAGTCGTTCTGAGCAGGTGCACGTTTCTTGCGACGCGTTCGCGCAGCTCAATTGCTCCCTGCGTTTTGCGAGCTATGGCTGGCCCATCTTGAAGTAGAGATACGGGGTCTACCCCTAACGCGGCGGAGAATCGCTCGATGGTATCTAGCGACAGATTATTGACGCCGCGCTCGACCTGGCTGACTTGGCTACGATGACACGGAACGAGTCGTGCAAAGGCGTCCTGCGATAGACCGCTGTCCTCACGAAGCTGGCGGACGCGGTTGGCGATTCGAATCAGGACGCTTTCATTTTCGGTGACCATGGCGACCGGAAGCTTGCGGGAAGGCAATCTGGCCCAACAACTCGCTTTGCGTCTCCGTGCTTTACATCTCCACACTTTGGGTCTACACTGACCCAAGGGCGGCCGGTCTCGCTGCGCCTCCCAACGTCGCAGCACAGAAGCGGTTCCCGCTCCCACCGCGCTGTGTACGCCTCCTCAAAGACGTGACATGAACCCAGTTCTCTTCTTGGACTTTGACGGCTGCATGCATGCGGATAACGTGCGCAGCGTCGACGGTACTCCGGTACTCCGGTGCTTCTTGCGGAGGGCGGTCAACTATTCGAGCACGCGTCTGCTCTAGTGGAATTGCTCGCCCCCTATCCTGACTTGCGCATCGTTCTGTCCACCTCCTGGGTGAAGGTGTTCGGGTTCGAAGAGTCCGTGCGTCGTCTGCCGCCAGAGTTACAGCAACGGGTCATCGGCTCGACCTACGAGTTTTGCGTGGACATTTATGAATGGATGGAGTTGACGCGCTTTGACCAAGTGATGAGATACGTCGCTGGCAGGGGCATCGAGTCGTGGCTCGCTCTTGATGACAACAATCACGCGTGGCCAGAGATATTCGAGAAATATCTGGTCTGCCCGAACCCTCGTCTTGGACTGGGAGAACCGGGTGTTCGCACGGAGATGGCAGACAAGCTGCAGCGCCTTCACAGCGAGCTTCCGCGCCAACGTGTGTGCGTTTGAAGGCTGGGCGGAGGAGGTCGAGTGGCCATATGGAAAGCGCGGTCCGTGGCGGACGTTCCGGAGATTCACATAGAAGCGTGGCGCATTCTGGAAACGGACGCCGGCGCTCGGCATCTCGTTGGCTTTCGTCCCGACCGAGGGACATCTCGAGTGAGTGCTGCAATCACCAGTATCGACATATCCGCACGTGTCGCAACTACTAAATCCGGCCGTATGTACACCCTCGAAGGGCCGCCTGGCGCCGATGTCTCCGACGGCGATTTCGTTTGGGTGGAGTGGTGCCGCGTGAACCATGTTGCGAGCTATCGAGACGTCACTGACGAACTGCTAACAAGCGCACGGTAATCGCATACGTCAGCGGACGGCGGTGAAGCGGACTCGTTGAGGTGAGCACGCCCCCCGCGTCTATTGCTGGTTCGGAATCGATTTCTCTAACACCAACAATTATCAGTAGGGCGAGGGAGTGAATGAAACAGTCGATGCTGCTTGCAGTTATAGTTGTCGCCGTGCTTCCGGGCTGCGTTACCCCGATTGGAGCCAACGGGCCCACCGCCTCGGGGGCTGCAAAGGCACCAACACCGGCGTACCTGCCAACCCCTAAGGGGTTCGGGGTGAACAAGAGCCAATGTTTCGCTCACACGAAGCCGGGTTATGAGGGTCTATTGATTTCCGGTGGTAGAAACGTGCAAGGGCAAGACTACTCGTGCGGCGCTGGCGCGACCCTGCAAATTCTCCCGCAAAGCCCTGATTTGGTCGCAGCATTGGTACCCTACATGTGTGATGCAACAAAGCCCGTCACACAGACAGCCGTGCTCGGCGGAGACGATATTCGAGCGACGTGTGTTTTCCATAACAACGCTATTCCGTCATACATCCGAGGTGTCCGCATTCAGGTTGTTCAATGACATAGCTGGCACTGAGACGCGGATGCCAAATCGTGCGGTCGTCGCGGGTTGCTGAAAACGGCGAGCCATGACTTTCGATGCATTTCTTGGCCCCCCGCCTTCGCGGATAGAGCGACCGTGGACATCAACACGCTGCGTCGTGTTTGTCGACTATGACGGGGTGTTGCATCGAGGCGATGCTTATCGAACTCGCGCCGGCATTGTGAGCAGCGCACCCGGGCAAATCGAACTGTTTGAGTTTGCCGGCTTGCTCAATCAGTTCCTGGCACCGTACCCCCACATCGAGCTTGTCCTGGCTACGTCTTGGGTAAAGGTCTTGGGCTACAACCGGGCGCGAGATGCCATATCGGTTGCGGAGCTGCGCGAGCGCGTAGTGGGGGCGACATACCACTCAAGATTCGACGATGCGTATCGTTGGAACGGCATCAAACGGGGTGAGCAAATACTCAGGTACGTGAGTCGCCACCGGCTCGTGCGATGGCTCGCGATAGACGACCGCAATGACGGATTCGGTGACTACAGTGGGCACCTCATTCATTGCGACCTCGACCGTGGACTTGGCGACTTTGTCGTCCAAGAACAATTGAAGGCAGCGTTGCACATGCAGTTTGGTATGGATGGAATGCCCACTGACTAGTTTGCATTGGAGGCAATGCATGAAATCAGAGCAAGTTCTCATCGATGCGATTGAACGAGCCTTGTTGAAGCGATTGGATGCGCTGAATCGACGTCAACTTGTCGCCGCACTATCGATTCCGGCGACAGCTCTTGGGCGAGAGTACAAGAAGGGGCTGCGAGCAGAACAGCGCAAACAACGTCGAGCAACAAGACGGCGGCTGCCTGGAGGCGACACGTGCATCTGACTGCAGAACAAATAGGTGAACGGGAAGATGAGTAAGTTCGGCGCAAGAAAGCGGAGCGGCTTGCATGGGACATGCTTGAATTCAGCTATCCATGTCGAACGTGTGGCGAAAGGTGTTGTCCGAACATTGCTAGCGTCAACCAAGCTGGTGACGCGCAAACTGCGGCTGCCGGAATTCCCCGGCGTTTCCACAGGAGAGCTTCATGTCTATCACCTATGCAGAACCGCAGAACCCCCTCTGGCCTAGCAGGACAGGCAATCCATCGGGCGGCGGTCGCGGCAATAACCCACCAAAAGGTAAGTGACCCTTGAGCCGTCGGCCCCTAACGGGTCTCGGTTTCCGGTGCGGGGGCGGCCCATTCAGTCAAGCTCGCACCGTTCTTTCGGTGGAACTCTAGCCAGTCCGGATAGCGCTTTGCTACCCAGCTTTCAAAGTCTGGCTGCTCGAACGGGTAGGCTGGCCAAGGCCAAAGTTTCGCTGCATGCGCCGTCCCAGCGAGTTCGCGAGCGGCCTTCACAAATAGATGAGCATAGTAGCCGAGCAGGTGTACATGCTTGGTGCACCAGTACTGCGAATACAGAAGCTCGTCTTGATGGTCCAGGTCATACGCGCCTAGCAGCGCTTGGAGAGTTCCGAAATCAGGGATGTGCTTCCCAGCACTCCAGCGATTGAGAGTCCATATGTCCACGCCGGAGCTGCGAGGTTCCTCATCAAGGACCTGCCTAATGGACCGCTTGCCCAGCCGCCGCTGCAGCTCATCATAGTAGAGGCTCGTCGGGTTGCGGCCGGCTCGCGCGTGCGAAGGCAACAAGCAACCGAGGACAGAATCTTGAGGGCCAGCACCGCTTGCTAGGTCAATGTCCCACGCCGCGATGCTGCCAAGATGCGCTTCCAGCGACATGGCGACCAGGAGCGGATGTAGTTCTTGCAGACTTGATGCCTTTAGGAAGGCTTCGTAGGCCTCGGGCCAAAGAAGGCGGCTTGCCAGCGGATGAGTGGCAACGTAGTCCACTGCGCCGGCGATGTCGCTCGATTTGACTTTGCGAAGTGCGGCCACCCCAGCGCGCTCCATGGCCATGAGATAGAAGTGATGATGCTTCCAGTCTTCGGGGCCCGTGCCCATGCCGAGGAAGAGCGCCTCGAAAGCTGTCTGGCGTTCCAGCTTAGCCTGCGCTTCGGCACCACCTGCCAACGCTAGCGCGTAGTCCGTCATGCTGTGGTTCGGGATGTGGTGAATGAGGTCTGCCAATAACTTGGCACCTTGCTCCGGCTTCCCCGGCCGCTCAAGGTAGCGGGTCATGCGCTTATGCAGCGCTCCAAGTCCCCGCTTTTCGAACTCCGACCGAACCGAGAAGCCGCTGAGCTTCAGATAGACATCAGGTGCAAACGCAAACAACCCGACCCGAGCAAGCGGTTGAGGGCGCCCTTCGAACGGGTAATGAAAATCAACTTCGGAATTCTTTGGCGAGGTATTCATTCGTTCTGAGAGGGCAGTCGACCTTCATATTGGCGCCGGAGCGATACCTTCACTGAGTATTGGCGAATTCTACGAGCCCCCCTTTGGTGGGGAGAGGGTGACTCCTCGCAGAATCACCTCTCTGCGATATCCTGTTGCAATCGTTGGCAATATCCGAGCGGCATTACGCGAGCATGGTACGAGATGCGCAAAAAAATCAGAGGGTCGCTGAGCCCTTGATTCGCGACGCAAGTGTTGCTCAACAACAGCGCTCTAGCTATGCAAATGGTGGAGTGCAGAGCAACAGATTCTTGACTTCATCTATTTTCTATCATGCCAAATCCGACGCTTATCAAGGTTACTTCGTTTGCTGAGTATGTCTCGACGATATCCGAGATAAATGCTGTCGAAAGCGATTCAGCTTGGTTCAGGGGGCATTCATCTGCCACTTACAGACTTGTTCCCAGTGCCCTGAGAGACTCAGTGCCGTTGACAAGTGCATATGGAGCGAAACTGCGGGGTAATGAGATTCTGCGTGCAACGGGGTACACCGTAACCGGCACTAGCCCAGAGAGGATGCTTGACGATTTCAAGCGTAGGGCACTCCCCTTCCTAGAGTACAGCCCGAAGAATGACTTCGAGTGGCTATTCCTCATGCAACACCACGGCGCTCCGACACGTCTGCTGGACTGGACGACTAATGCCCTCGTTGCACTCTATTTTGCTGTCTCGTCACTTCGAGCCAACTCCATCGCTCCAACACCGGATGACCCGGTCGATGATGAGAGTGCGGAGCTCAACGAGTTTGATGAAAATTCGGTGGCCATCTTCGCGATGAATCCGAACAAGGTCAACAGCGAAATGCATGAGAACATCCACGAGGTGGTTGACATTGCGCACGACTTCGACCGATGGAAGCCCTACAGCCGGCCAACTCAACTGGCATCCGAGCATTTCGACACATATCCTCCACTCTGCATTACTGCACCACAACTCTCTCCCCGCATTCGGGCACAGTCGGGCTTGTTCTCAATTCACGGCACGAACATTGAGCCTCTCGACCATTACACCGTCATTCGCCCACTTCTAACAAAAATTCTCATCCCGTTTGAGAGCGCGATAGTCATACAGAAGGAACTTCGTCAATTTGGAATTTCCGAGTCGTTCATCTATCCGGGGCTTGATAGCGTAGCGAAAGACGTCAAGGCAGATGAAGAGCGTCGTTATGCATGGGAGCGAAAAGATTACCTCGACAAACTCGATGCAGAGTCAATGAACTCGGAAACAGCTTCCCGTATCAAAAAGAAAAAATCTTCAGGTAAGCGAAAGAAGAGCAAATCCCAGTAGTTTGTGGCACATATGGTCCGATGCCGCGTCGCTTGCGGCCTGTCGCTTCGACGAGCCAGTTTTCGGGCTTGAAAAGAATTTGGGCGTGAGGCTTTCCGTGGCTATAAGACTTTGAGTGCATCAATACGATTGGAGACAATGTGGGACGCGCAAAATCGGAATGGCTGGAGTCCACTGAGCGTGGATGGGCGGAGTGTGACAAGCTGGTCTGTGCGGAATGTGTGGCAGATGCTTATCTCAAGGATGTAATTGCAAGCGACGTTTCTGGCAATGCTTGTGACTATTGCGGATGCACGGCGTCGGACCCAGTTGCCGCCCCGGTACGATGTATCCAAGAGGAAGTGGCAAATGCTGTCGACTTCTTCTACTGTGAACCCGCTGCGGCCGGGGTCCCGTATGACAGCGGGGAGGGTGGATGGCTCATTGAGCCTGTGTCGACGACGGAGGTTCTGCTATCGCTGGGCCTCTACTGTCATGCAGATTTGTTCGATGACATTGATGGCGCGTTTCTAACCACTGCTTGGGTTCCTTCTTCGCAAGGTCATTGGGCATCGTCACACGCCCATGAACTGCTGTACGCCGCTTGGAAGGAATTCACAGAGATTGTCAAACACCACACTCGATACTTTTTCTCGCTGTCGAGGGCGGAAGATAATGTTGTCCAGCAGCAGCCGGACCCGGCAGAGCTGCTGGCCCGCATAGGCGACTATGTCAAGAAATTGGCGCTGTGCAAACACCTGGAGATGGGGTCGTCTCTCTATCGAGCGCGCGTGTGGGCCGACCAACATGTCCTTCCAGATGCAGCATCTATCGGTGCTCCGCCACCCGACAAAGCTGCTGCAGGGCGTATGAATCCCGCCGGCATTGCTTATCTCTATCTTGCTACGGAGCCCCAAACCGCATTTGCGGAAACGCTATCGCGGCCACCTTGCATTGGAGCAGTCGGAAGGTTTAAGGCTTGTCGCGATTTGCGTGTACTAGACTTGGCGGCATTGCCAAAGAAGCCATCAATCTTTGATAGCGGTCATCGCGATGAATGGACTGAATTGACCTTTCTCGAGGGCTTTGTTGGTGCAATCACCATCCCAATCGCGAAGGATGGTCGAGAGCATGTCAACTATGTTCCCTCCCAAGTCGTGTCGGAATACTTCGCAAAAGTTTTCCGTGATGCCGATGGTGCGCAACTCGACGGCATCATTTATCCAAGTACCGTGAGGCCATCTGGGCAGAATGTTGTCCTGTTTCCGAATGACTGGGGAGAATTTGGCGAAAAAGTACTCTTCGAGTCCGGGTGGACAAGTAGCATCGAGGATTGGCCGGCTCTACAGGCTGAACTAAATTGACCGTTTGTTTGGGATGCGAAGGGGCGCAGCGGTTGCTACCTGTTGGGGCGCATTCTTCATCACTGGGATGCGCAGAGCGTAAGCCTGCGCCGTCGCTATACAAGACCAGCCAGCTTCGCGCGGGGCTACTTCGTCAGACAGGCGTCCTCGTCCGCAGACTCTCGCGTGCCTCGCGCAGAGCGCGGCGCAGTTCCTTCGTGTCGACCTCAAGGTCCGTGAACACCGCCTTCGTGCTATCGCGCATGTGTATCTCGCGTGCGCCATTTTTCACGGTACCGTACTTTAGCTGCAGTGGTTCCAACTTCTCGAGATGCGTTGATGGCGAGCGCTTGCCGTACAGGGCGGTGTCTTGCTTTATGATTTCGGCGATGTAGCACAAGACGCCATCGGGCTATTTATCTAGACTAAACCGCTCGGCCGCGTCCGCCCACATTGAGGCTTGTGCGCGAGCCTCGCTGTAGATGATTTCGGCAGCCTTCCGCAGCGACACACGCCCGCCCCAGCGCAGAAACCAGAGACTCTCTAGCTTGCGACCGTAACCAGCGGGCCAGCGTATCCAGCGGACGAAGGCTACGAGAATGAATACCCCTGCTACGCTCCAGCAGAGCAGGGCTCAAACTTGGCTATGTATGTCGCCGAGCGTTAGTGCCGTGCCGGCCAAGAACATCAAGACGGCTTGTATGGCTGGATTCGCGAGCATGCCTAGCTTCTCGTCATCCTCAACGAGTAGCAGTCTGTGCTTCGTACTGTGCATCCCAAAACCCATTGTCTAGGCCGTCATGCGCGTACCGAGTCTCGCGGCCGCAGGCGCCGCGCCATCTATAGATGGCCGGCACCCGGCATGCATAGCCGCTCGATGGAATCGCCCAAAGAAAGGCGCGGTGTCGTTATGCTGACGCGCGACAAGTGGGACGCGTGGCTATCGTGCAGGGACCCAGAAGTCGCGCGTACCTTCTTGTCACTGTACCCAGCGGAGCTTATGGACGCGGCGCCGGCACCGGCCAACCGCAAAGTACCTAAGAAGCCGAATCCGCCGCCCGAGAGTGGCGACTTGTTCTGAGCTCCAGTTGGCCAGCCTGTCTACCGTGAGGTGAGAACAACAGAGCTATACGTTCTTCGAGGCGAGCCATGAATTCACAAGGCTCCACAAATAGGCATTTGCCTCATCCAAAGACATCGGATGAGGAGGCGGCAGTTCCGTCTCTTCGCCATGGCGAGCGGAGTCGCCTGCCACAGCTACAGAGTTAGCTGAGCGTTTGAAGCGCTCCACATCCTTAGCCGAACCCCAGCCCGTCTCCTTCAGTTGGCGCTTGCCCCCTACATCCGCCTCGATGACCTCGTATAGCCGGTACAGACCGGACCATGTGTTGTAGTCGGAAGCCGCAAGCAGCCTCATTGCTTTTGCAACAGCGGGACTCGCGGAAGCTAGTTGCGAGATACTCGTTACCTTGGATGGTTTGGGCGGGGTGGCCACTACATTCCCATTGCCATCTGCAACGTTGAATTCACCTAGTTCGCAGCGAGCACGCACTCCATCTGAGAGGAACAAGAAAATATCTCGCCCATCAGCACCGTTCTCCTTAAACACAGCTCCCGTGCTCAACGCCTCAGGCGAGTCGCGTGCAATTCTTAGTACGCCTGACAAAATACGTAGCTCCTCCCTCGCGACCTCCAGCACTTCGTTTGCGTGACTGCAAGTAGCGAAAGCCACAGACTCGTATACGAAGCCGGGGCCTTGTGCATCCTTAATGACTCTCTGTACAGGCGACGAGAGATGCCGAGCAAGGTGCTCCAAGTCAGAAGCGCCCCCTTGAATCTGGACTTGCCAGTGATTAGTTGTCATGCTTGTTCGGTCTGCGATTCACCAGCAACTGTTTGGAATTGGGTGCGGCTCAGTGGTGCACCGGAATATTTGATTGGAGATAACCGCAAACGGCAAGTGGAGAAGGACACGCTCAATCGCGCTCATGCGCCTTCAAAATTTCGTCAGTGCCATACATCCCGTGTTCGAGCATCAAGTCTATGACGTCGAGTATCCTCTTGCGTAGTGCCGGGGAGTGCTCCGTGGCGGCGTACTCATTCTTCAAGAGCTCTTGAAGATGGTGTAGGTCTGACGCTCGTCGATACGGTTCTCCAGAAGCAGCAACAGCGCTCACCAGCTTCTCGGCAGCACTTATGACGACATCACTGACATCGCACGTAGCATGGCCCAGCGCGGAGAAGAACGCAGACATCTGTTCATCGAAGGCTAGAGAGCCGATGAACTGTTTGCAAAGGGGAATGGCTCCTGCGAAGTTGTCGGCCGGTATGCTCCTGAATACCTCCTTTGCTTTGGCCCGCACCCGTTTGTTGGGGTCGTTGAAGTATTGAGGGATGCATGTCAGAGCGCGCTTGGTCAAGCCGCCGTCTACGACTGCGGATGCGGCGCAATCTGCGGCGAGCTGTCTAAACTCGTCCGAACTCGCAATCAGTTCGTCCGCAGCTTTGATATAGCCGTCTTCGTAGAAGCTGGCACAGATTACTTGCCAAGCTCCTATTCCCCGCAGAACCTCATCTGTCGACGCTAGAAGGTGTTCAACTAGTCGGCCTGCGGCGCCAGGCACGTGATAAAGCAAATAGGAAAGGAGCCGAACTCCTATGCGTGAACTCAATACAAGCAGGTTGCGTCCCACTGCATCGGAGGCGTGCGTGACCGACGCCTCGAGCAACTCTGCACAAGCCTCCTTGTTGTCGGCCAGCATAGGCATTAGCACTTCGACGAAAGTGCATCGGACCTCCAGTTCTGGCTCGTCCAAGACTCTGCGTTGTATGAGCTCCCACGCATGAGGTTTTCGGTGCGGCAATTGCCATAAAACTCGCGCGAGCGCAGAGATTGCGGAGCCGCGCTGACCACCCAATCCGCGCATGTGCAATTCGTCCCCGCGCGAGATTAGTTGTTCTATTGAGTACGGTTGTCCGGAGCTTTGATTCGAGGCCCCAGTGTTGCGTTGTTGATGTGTGCCGAATTCAACGTACCAACACAAGGCGTCGAAAACTGCATCATCTTCGGCCACCTTGGGATGCTTACTGATGAGGTGGCAAATTTCTGAACCGAAAGGCCTGCCGGCACGCTGATGCGCAGACAACACAGCTCGGGCGATAGTGCTGTCAATTCCCTCTGCCTCTGCCTCACTCAGGCCTAAGAGGATGTTCCGAAGGTACGAGGCCGGAGCGTCTTCAGGAATCCGTGTAAGAAGCGAAGCGAAGCGTACGGGACTCTGCTTTGTCAACTGAACTAAGTGTGTTGCCAGTTGCTCAGACCCTCCTTCCAATGGGCGCCGTTCCCCTCGACGGTCCTTGTCTGCGTAATCGCGAATAGCCTGCAGCCAATGACCGTCCGACATGCGAGTGATAGCCTGCGGCGGTATGGGCGAGCCGACAAATTTCGCCCCAATTTCCCGAGGAGCAGGTACACGACATCCGGCAAATTTTCGGCGCAGCTCTGCCAACCGGTCTCGGGCTCGTTCTGAAAAGAGCTTTGTGTCAAACGCTTCCCAAATACACCATTCGGCATGCCCAGATATCCCTAGTGACCAGAGCACGCTTCCTCTTGAACGGTAGAGGCCGTCGTCACCGTCGCTACGAATCGACGCTAGCAACTTGCGCGCGTAGCTCAGTTCTGGCCTATAGGCTAGTACTTTTTCCTCTAGTCGCTGACATGCTTCGACCGGCAAGTGAGGTAACGCAGCGCGTGCAGCATCGGCAAACGACTGATGCGCCGCACCGTCCCAGCCGGCATCGAACAAATGTTCTTCTTCGAAGAGCTGCGGCAAATGGTTTGCTAACGCGATTCCGTTAGCGGCAATCGCTTCCAAATGTAGGTGCAGTACCGCTGGATGCGAAGACGGCGTGAGCTGCGAAAGAAACTGTTCCGCTACTGCCGGCTCGCTCTTTGCCAACGACTTGAGCGCTTCCCGAAACGTTGCAAGAAACTTGTCGCTTGTTGAGTACTGGTCACCGACTCTTCTGCAGAGAAACGTCCCGTCATAATTTTCCGCGTCTTGTGCCTGCCTAATCCGCACGACCGTTACAGCAAGTGCTCGTATTGTTGCCTCCACATACGCTTTCGGATGCTCGCTAGCCAACTGCGCTAGGGGCTCCAAGTCCAGTTCAGACTCATCTCGGGAGAACGGATGGCCTTCTTTGTGTGCCTCGAACCAAGCTTCAAAATAGGCTTGGATGATTGGTACCGCCGCTGTAGGACCACTTCGTGCAAGGCACTCCAAGAGAGTAGTCGTGCGTGAGTGGTTCTTGTTCTCCAGCAGAATTTCGGGATGCTCCCGCATGAGCGATTCGCATAGCTGCAATAGCTGACCTGTAATCGGTTGCCCATGCATTAGGGGAAACCAGTCCAATAGGCGCTCGGCCCTTTGGCTGGAGTCACCAGTCCGGCGCCAGCTATCAAGCAACTTCCCCACCTCGTCCGGCCTTTCCGGGGCCACTCTGGATAGCCACCACAGGGTGGTCTCTCGGCGGGATTCGACGGGGCTATTCAGTTGGCCCTCAAGGAAGCCTTCGGTATTTTTTACCAAGTCAAACCAAGCTGGCGTACCTTGAAATGCGGAGCGAGCGAGCAGGGATGGCGATGCGCTGGCGGCATCCATGTTTCGGACGAGCGTGAATTCCGCGAGCGACGGGTCCCGCAATGCGCCCAGCCATTGAGCGACTGCAAGCTTGATGTGATAGCGAACCTTGGGGCTCGTCAGAACGCATTCGAGCTCGGATAGATAGCGGCGTCGGTCATCTTCCCTGAGCGACTCCAGAATCTGCCGAACCTGCGTTCGTCGAAAGAGGTACTGGTCACTGTCGGACAGAAGCAGTTCTACAAGCGTCTGTGGCGACGCTGCAAAGCCTCGAGCGAACAGATAGTCGAAGAAGCTCTCGTGAAATAGATGTACCTTCCCGTTCCGCACCGTGATGAGATTCTCCGATGCGAGAATCTCCGCCGCTGACTCAAAGTCTTGCAGTGTCGATTGCGGAGCCTGCAGTGTCTGCCGGTCGCTCATCCACCTCGCAAGCGCATTGAGTGGCTGCGCGACACTCCACTTGGGTGCACGGTCTCTGTTGGCAATTTGACGAGTCTTCTTCTCCAGCAATCCGGCGAACAGGTCATTTCTGCTGGTGAAAGGGCGCCCATCAGCATGCACCTCGAGAAACACTCCGAGATTTAGCGGCACTTCGAGAAGCTTCTTTTGCCTCAGTGACAGGGAGGCTACATCGATGCCTCGTTGTTGCAGCAGCGGCTCGATTTCAGATTGCCAATCTAGCGGCGAGATTTCGATGCGTCGCACCGATTGCCGGCTGGTTAGTGCCTTCAAGCGGACATCATTCTCTAAGTCAAACGCTCGGCATACACACACAACCTTGACGGTATTGAACCTCTCCGCATCGCTGAGCATGCGCAGGAGCTGCGGTTTGAGTTGCGAGTTTCGGCCCGAAACTTCGCTGATAGCGTCCACCTGGTCAATAATTAGTACGCTCAGAGCTGCCTCGCTTATGCCCTTGAGGATGACGACCGGACTTTCACTACGTTGTGTCAGTCTCCGCCCGATGTCTTCCTTCGTTGCAACTTCGAGGTATTCGTCAACACGGAGGGCGACGTGGGTTATGCCCCGTGTGCTTAGCTCTACCAGCAACTGGTTCACTACGCTCGACTTCCCAGACCCAGCTCCACCGGTTAGCAGAACAGTGTTAGCCCCGTGCGGGTTCTCAAGCTCGTCTAGTAGCAGGCGCACTTCCTTGCGGGGAATCAAATTCTCAGAAGAGACGGGAGGATAGCTATTTACATAGTCTTCGGTAGCTGAACGCAGGTGTTCAGTGAGGGTCGGGTCCAACTGCCAGTGGCGGAGATTTATGCCCGCTTGCGGCAACTCTTCACGGACCATGTCCGTGGTAAGACGTTTGTTGAAACGCTGTTCTAAATAGTCGCGTAGCGCTGCGAAGATTTGCGTTCGATTGAGGCTGATGCACAGGCTACCGAACACCTCGATGGATTCATCGAGCTCATCTTCGGGCTGCACCCGGCAGTGGACACGTTGCAGCCAGAGATACGCAACTTCTTGACTCGTTTTCCAGGCTGCTGATATTTCCTGCAGAGCCTCGGCCAGTTTGCCGGTCAGAAGATGCTGAAAATCCGCGTAATCGTTGGCAGTACGGGCGCGCTCAGTAAGGTCACGCAGAGTGACAGCCGGGTCTTGAGAGACAAAATGACACTGGTCGGTAGCATCTTCCAGACTCAGGCGCTTGCGAAACGCTTCAAGAACCCCGAGATTCTGAAGCCGGTTCGTTGTCCAGTTTCCCAACGTATTGGATATCTTGGCCTGATGCCATTGCTTCTCTGAGCCCTTTACCAACAGGAACTCGTAGCCAGCAAACTCCTCTGCGGGCCCTTCGAAGCACAGCATCGAGGCTTGCCCGAGCACCACTTCAATTAACTTGAGTGCTAGCCATTTAGCCTCGTACCGATTACCTAATTTGTCAGCAATTCCGCCTGGAATCATATTTTTCCCATTGATACGGAGCCGGAGCGCTGCGCGAGTTACGCAGCTACCTTACGCGTAACCTCTTGCTGCATCAGACAGTAGGGGTAGCGAACCCCCATACGCACTCTGCCCCAAGTTGCTTACCGTACCGCTACCATCGCTGTCCACACTGTAAGTGGCAGCGCTATGGTTATTCCGAAGCAGCCTCGAGCTCGTCCAACAACTCGGTGAGCGTCCACTTTAGGCAATGCCGGATTGGCCCTGGACGGCGACGCCGTATCATCGGATGGGTCCATGCGAAGGACAATCGCTCATCCCCCACGAGCATTGCTGGCTGCCGGCCGTTTCCACGAGCATAGTGGACGTCATTGTGCCAACGGGTGTCCGCGTCGTCTTCGCGATGGGCGTGGCCCAGCAAAGGTTTCACGTAAGCGGACGGTGAGAATGGGTCAGCCAGGGTAGATTTGCTGGCCGGTATCATCAAGTCACCCAACGGGTGCCTTGTTGCTGCCTTTGCGTCGACCACAGCGGAGCGGCTTGAGTCACGCAGTGCGTAGACCAATGCCGCCTGCGAGGCATAGGCTTCACCTACACGCATCAGAAACACAAGAGACTGTTGCTTTTGGAAGGCTTTGTCCCAGCTCGTCAGGCCGGCAACCCATACGCCTTTCGTCCACTGCTCAGGTAGCAGCCCGGCGCGCATGCGGTGTTTGCAGGTGCATAGCGTGATAAGGCCACCGTCAAAATTTGGTGCGCTGCCTGTCTGCGCGTACTGGCCACCTCGTGGCCGCACTGAGCGGACGACGTATGCATAGACACGTTCTTCATCGGGAGCGCCGATTTCGGCAATCCTAAGTCGCAGTGCATCAATGTTTTGGTCCAGCGAGTCGGCCGCATGCGCCAAGGGGGCTTCACCTCGCTGGCATACAGGTCGACAGCCCTTGTTCGGTGGCGGCGCTTTTTTGGGCAAGGTGCAGGAACTGACTGTCATATCGATGATTTGCCAACCTCGCCTTCCAGTAGCTATGTAGCAATCGCTTGTTGCAGATTGGCCTTCTTTTCAATGAACTCGTTCATCCGCTTCGCAAGTTCTTCGCGCCGATACTGCAAGAAGTCCCTGTAGCGGTCTGTAGCCCAAAGTTCTCTGTCCGTTGGTACGCACTGACTCGTCAGTGCTTTTTCCCCTCGGTTGGCAACGATTTCTGCCAAGTAGTCAGACGCCTTCTTGTTGCTGATTCGGAGGTTCGTCTGGCCAGTGATGAAAGCCATGTTGGCGATTTCATTTATTTCACCGGTCTCGAAGGTGCCCTTGAGTAAAGACTTAGGGATGATGTGGTGCCACTGAATGAAGTGCAGTCTGCCTTGATGAGTCAGTGACAGCCCGAGGCCGCTATGCCAGTCGTTCGCGCCCGAGTCCTTGAGTGCGAGGTAGGCCAGCGAGAACAGCGGACTGTTGACGCCTCGACCTGCAAGGTCCCCGGCCTCAATATTGAGACGACCGAACTGACTTTTGACGGGCTCCATCAACGCGGTTAGGTCACCAGTACGGAACAGAATCGCGAGGTCCTCGTTTAGCAGGGTCTCAGTCGACCCACGCGAGTATCGACCTCGGGCATTGGCAACCAGCAACCAATGCAGCAACCTACCTTGTTCGATGTCGGTCAGTTTGTTGTTCTTGATGTGACTCACCACGGCCAGCGCGTGGATAAACATCGGTGAGGACAACAACGTTTCGTCTTCAATTCCAGCATTGGCGCGCAGGAAGTTGATGGCAAAACGCAGTCCTTTTTTTGCCAGCTCCCACCCTTCTTGGAGCTGGTCAATCGGCGTGCTGGCCACGCGATGGAACAAACACTGTTGCGTCGCAAATACGACAATAGCACGCACGAGTTGCCCAAGTTCGATGCTGAACCAGCTTTCCTCGCACTCTGCCTGGAACGCTTCGAGTTGCTTCAGAAGATTTGGCCAGCGCGAGGTCATCTGCGCGAGAGCCAAGTCTGAGGACCGCAGCTTTGCCCCCAGAGAGTTGACCCGTACAAAGATTTCCGTGACCTCTTCGTAGCTCATACTGCGCTCAAGCACGTGGACCACGTAGCTGTACTGCTTGATGGAACGCAATTTCTTGAGTCGGTCGGAATACTTCTGGTAGCGCGGGTCTTTGACCGATTCTATTCCCGCATGCTCAAAAATTTCTGCGTCGCCATCGCTGCCAAAAACTTTGGTGACGGATATCCACTGGGGCAGGGACAATAGACTTTTGCTGGCAACGACGAATGTTCGTTGATTGAGTTTTGCCTGCAGAGCCTGGTCGTTCTCTTCAGAATCATCCGCCTCGTCAGGGATATCGTCATCCGATATCACCGGTGATGTCTCATCACTCTCGACCTCAACAACCTCGGTTGGGAGACCGTCTGGATGCTCCAAGTTAAAGAGAATATCGATGGGCTTCTTGCGTCCCCGTACCGTCACTGGCTTGCCCCCGAGCACGGCGGTGAGAGATGTCAGGCGCTGCTGACCATCCAGCAGGAGTTTTCGGCCAGCAAACGCGCTCGAGTCCTGTGCGATAGCGAAATCCCGTGTAGGCACGGGCTCGTCTGTTTCCCACATCAAGATGGAGCCGCTGGGGTAACCTCGATACAGTGAATCGAGCAAATCGCGAACCCGGGTTGCCCGCCATACGTAGTGGCGCTGGATTTCCGGCAGCCGCAGTTCTCCGCGCGTGTACATATCCACCAACGTGCCAATCGAAATGTTCTGCTGTTGCATGTATGAAAACGCTTTTATGGAGGGATTTTGCTTAGCGAACCCGACGGCTATCCACTATATCGATAGAGACCTCTCGGCATTTTGGCGCTCTCGGCGGATGACGTCTCTAGTCCGTACGTGGGGGATGCGAAGATAGTAGGCCTACGCAATTTCTGGAGCATTGCGCAGGCCATTTCGTGATGCAGGCTGTGGCTTACCCGTTTCGGTCACACTGGTTCTTGAGCTGGTCCGGCCGCTTTATTGGTGTCGGCCTCTTTGGGCTTCCGACTGGACCGCTGCACGGCAAGAATGTCGCAGCATCTCAGGAGCTCGCGCGCATAGGTGAATGCTGCATCGCGGGCCATTCTCTCGCCAAAGTAGAACAGCCATACGAGTGCAAGAGCTACGCACAGGACGAGTTGGGTGGCCGTCGCCGGTTCGGCAACGAGTGTGAGCAAGGTTTCGTTTGGGACGAGGTATGCCTTGCGAACAGCCCATAGCGCAGCAAGTACGCAGACGGCCAGCCCAATCCATCGAATACCGTATGCGTTGCGTCGAAAACCATAAGTCGCAAGTTCCGCCGCTAGCAGTCCGAACCGCTTCTTGTCGCGTGTGTTTTGCAACAGCCATTGAAGCGCAGAATCGTAGAGAGCATCTGCGCCCGACGGGTCCGCCGCCTCCTCCGCTGGCGTAGGCAATTGGACCTTCGCTTTTGCCCGGAGGCAGGTGTGGTAGCGCGCCTTTGTATGTGGGTCTATCGTACGGTCGGCATGACGCAGCAGTTGAATGCTGGGTGCGCCCCCCCATTTTGCGAACAACTGTTGCTGCTTCGACCGACCAATGCCTCGGCTCATGTCCACCAGTAGCCACAACATACCAACCGCCACGAGCATTGATGCAAGGCGCCCGATGAGCGCTGCGTTCTCAAAGCTGAAGAGTGCGGCTGACAGCAGTGGAGTTACCGCGAGCAACGCAGGTGCTAGCCGCGCCTTGCGGTCGTACGAGTCGTAGAGAATCTGCCCACCAAAGACCATAATGCTCCCCCGTTAAAACCCATCCCTTACCACCGCCGAGTACCCGTCCGGCCGATGGATAAGCAGGACGACCACGCCGGCGATTGAGCCTTTCAGGCTGTCCGCAGTTGCTATGTCGGTTGGCGATGGCCCTACCGGCATCAGATGGCTATGCCACGTGCCAAGACACCAGAGGACGCCCTGCCCAGACTCGTTGTAGGCCTCAATCCGTTCAGACAGGCCTTCGACGCCCAAGATGAAGGCCATCGCCGAGCGTTTGCTATCGGGGGGTGCCTCGAGAACGTTGACGATGACAATCTCACGTTGCATCGGAGAAATGCGTCCCACGACGACGCCGCCGGTCTCGACCTTCGGATGGATTGCTACATCCGCGCTCATCTTGCGATGAGCACTATCCAAGACACGCACCACCCAGCCGGCGCCGTCTGGGACCCGCGCAACATGTGTCTTTCCGAGGTTGCTGTGTCTCCAGTTGATGGACATCCTGTCGGTACTGACCTGGGCAATCGAGGCCTTTCCGGATTCAGTCAGTCCATCCTGGAAGAGGCGCAAAGCGTTCTGGCCGACGCCGGCGGCAACCAGCGAGATGTTTGCGTCGGTCATCGGCAATGTGATGGAACTGCAGCCCACACCTACGCCAACTACGCCCTCCTGCCCGGTGACGGGGGGCTGCAGTAGCCCATCAGCTCGAAGCTGTTCGAAGGCGTGAGTCATCAGGTCCGTGGTTGTGGGGTTACGGCCTGCACCTTCAAGAGTTACAACTGCCGCACCGCCGAGATTCAGTAGGCACGCCTCCATGACGCGCGCGCGAATCGGCGCATCGGCGAGGAAGTGCCGAACGGAGTGAGCCCCCGTTGTGTTCAACAACACCGAACTCTCGCCTGAGAAGAAGCCGGTGAATTTCTGCTCGTTGAACGGCAGTCGTGTGATGTTTCCCGCGAAGACCTTTGGCTTCCGTCCGTCCGAGAATTCGGCTAGCACGGTCGCCAGCTGTGTAGCCTTGTTAGACCCGAAGCCGAATTGCGGCGGGAAGAGGGCGTGCCGGGCGCCGTTGTGAACGTGGAACTTGTCGTCGTCGACCAGGACGCTTGGTGCATAGCCAGCCCGCGCAACGTGGGTTGCCACCTTGGAACCAAGGCTGCCGCAGCCCACCAACCCAAGCTTGATTTGGGATTCTTTGCTGCCGATGCCAGACGCTTGCCGTAGTAAAGAGGGCGACAACGGCGTAGCAAAGAGTACGGCGGATGCTGGTGTCTGCTCCATCAGGACGGGCCCCTTCTGGGGGCAGATGTTCACGCGGTAGGCGAGCAGTTCGTAGTCCGTTTCCAAACCGATGAGATGAGTCGGCCGTCGAACAGCAAGAGCGATATAGATAGGTACCGGCAGACGAGAGGCGACAGAGCGTGAGACCGTATTGAGGTTTAGGGCGAACCGTGCAAGAGCTTGCTTGCATCCGACCTTCTTCGCCAGCAGCTCCAGGTCGGCATAGCACCTCACACTGTCGGGTTGGTACGCGTCGATAACCGGCGGACCCTCCGCACCATCCGACTCAGGCCAGCAAACTGCAAAAAGCGAGTCAGCCAGGTGGAAGTCCTGATAAGTCCGGAACTTCATGACCTTTGAGAGTTCGCTTGCGGTTATGGGCGTGGCCCCGTTCCTCTTGTTCAACCCAATAGTGTCGGGGGCGTTATCCATCCAGAAAGCGTCTACGCGGTAAATCTTCGCGTTGCCGAACGATGCATCTTCGGTCAGGTCGTCGACGTCGACCTGCAGGCGGTCGACGCAATCATCGCGTCGCATGGGCTCCCAGCCTGGGCCCTTGTCGATGAGCTTGCCCTCAGCAGCATTCTCGAGCCACACGGCCATCTGGTCGTACAGCCGGTACACCCCTTCGTTATGCAGCACTTCAAGCGCGCTGCCATAGATGACGCACGGCGGTACGCGCTCACCCTGCTGGTGGGGGTTGATGTGCGGAAGCGACCTGTTGAAATCCTGGCGGAGCGTCGGAACAGGAGCGCATCGTGGATAGTCAGGCGGGAATTCGTACTCGACCGTTTCCGTGGGGCGAACGCCGGTCGGGCTCTCGCCGTTGGCTCGCCAGGTCGACGCAAGGTTCGTGTCGAAGTCAGCGGTGACAATGGCGCCACCGCCTTCCTGCTCCTTTACCGTGACGTTTGAGACGGACGGATGCCGCCGGAGTTGCCTCACGGCATCCTGCACCGCCTCGCTGAGCTTCAGGTTGCCGCCGCTCATCCGTGCATCAACGGTTGCTTGCCCAGGCCCACGCTGGCGACACTCGCGGCCGAGCCCCCGCTGGTTTTCTTCACCCGCTTCAGACCGCCTTCAGACACTTCAAACGTGAGCGGTTGCTGGTCGTCCTCCGACAGGTACTTCGACGTGTTCCAGAACTCGCCCTTCGCGCCCTTGACGATGGCTTCGTACTCCTCCTTCGCGCGGATGCATGGGGGGTCCACGTCGTCATCCTTAATGACGTTGGAACTCGCAACGATAACCGCACCGGGCAGCGCCTGACTCAGCGCCGAGCGGGCATCAGAACTGACCTTTGCGTCGCGGCGAAGCTCGCTCCAGCTGTCCCAGGAAAGGGTGTGCCACGAACAGTGATGTGGTGTGGACAGCAGGTTGTACTCGAGCTTAGTCGGGTCCGCCTTGTGGCGGTTCCACTGGCGTTCCCAGATGCCAACCTCAGCGTCGCCACCAGACAGGAATTTGACGGCATTCGCGTTGGTGCCGGCACCAATCGTGTAGTTCATGATGACGCTCGATTCGTTCTTGCTCAGTTCCGCGTCTTCGTTTTCATCATTGGCAAGCATGGGCGCGAGCAGCAGGGCGCTAAAGTTGGTCTGCTGTGCACCGCAAATCTGGCGGATAGTCCCCCCTTCCTTCACGAGGATTGCGCCAAGGTCATCCGTCTTGCCGTCCTTGTCCTCACCGAGCACGATGACCCGGTCCCCGTCGGCGCCGATACCACTCTTGCGGAACAGCTCCACGCGGCGCTTGGCCTCGCGGTTCCACGCCTTGGCGTCTTCAGACAACGTATGGTTCACGCTCGCACGACGGAAAACCAGCGGAGACGACCACATCTCGCGGATGACAATCTTCTTTGGCTTGCCGGAGTCGTTGTACTCCGACAGAGGGCCAAGGTGGAATTCCGCCTTGAGACCTCGGCAATGGTCTTGGTCCGGGTGGCTCAGCACCATGACGTCGACGTACGGCCGGCCTTCTTTGTCGGTTTTAAGTACGTCGCGCAAGTCTTTCGCCACATCGCGAGCGCCATCCCCGGGCGTGCGAATGTTGACGTCGATGAGGATGGTGCGGCCGCTCTCCAGCTTGATGAGCGTCATATCGCCGTTGCCAACAGGGTAGAACGTGATTTCCGGAGTCATGCTTATTCCTCTACCTACGCCGCCCACGCGGCTGCTTAGTGGTTATGGAAGCAAGGCCAGACGTCAGCCGCGCGAGTTCGCTTCAGTCCTGCGCGCCCGTTAGTGCCGCCGGGGCATCATGACTAAAAGTTCGGAATAGCGAACTTGGCGTAAACGGTATGCTCTGTTTCCGTCCTTGTCAACGAAAAAGTTCGGAATCGTGGTACTCTACAATCGGAGTTGTTGTGTTCAGGAGTTGGAGATGGCCACCAGACTAGGTACCAAGTTGAAGGTGTTACGAACGGAGAAGGAGCTAACGCTTGAGAAGCTGGCTGAGATGGCTGGGATGAGCAAAAGCTATCTGTGGGAGCTCGAGAATCGAGAGTCCCAAAGACCCTCTGCAGAGAAACTAACTCAGCTTGCTGATGCTCTTGGTGTTTCCGCGAGCTACTTCCTAGAGGAAGATGTTCGGGAACCAGAGGAACGTCATCTGGACGAAGCGTTCTATCGCAACTACCAGAAGCTGGACGTATCTTCCAAGGAACAGCTTCGTAGGATTCTTGAAACTTTCAAGAACAAACCATAGACGATGGCACTGTCCCCGGCGAAGGAAGCAAATAGGCTCTCGCACATTCTGGATACGTTTCACCAGATGCACGGCGGGGCAAGATACCCCGTCGACGTAGAGGCCCTTGCCTTGGAGTGCGCGAGCCTATTCCAACTGCCAGAGCGGGTGGTGCGCGTTCAATCCGCCGAAATTCCCGGGTTCGAAGGGGGGCTGTTCAAAACCGGCGAAGCGGAGTGGTCAATTCTCTATAACGCTTCGCTTTCCTCGGCTGGACGCATTCGCTTCACTCAGGCCCACGAACTTGGGCACTACGTCCTGCATCGCACCAACCAAAACCAGTTCCAGTGCAGTACTCAAGATATGCTTGAGTGGACGAAGGCGGAAAAAGCCATCGAGGGTGAGGCAGACAAATTTGCCGCGTATCTCTTGATGCCGCTTCACGATTTCCGGGCGCAGGTTCAAGGGGATGTCGACCTTCACGTGCTTGGGGCATGCGCCGAGCGGTACGGCGTCTCGCTTACCGCAGCAATCTTGCAGTGGTTGTCGCACACCGAAGAGAAAGCCGTGGTGGTGATGTCGCGCGACGGCTTCATGGACTGGTCGTGCGCTAGCGAGCCCGCCTTTGACGCCGGCGCCTACTTCGCTACAAGAAAGTCGACCATCGAAGTCCCGCCTAACTCGTTGGCGTCCAATGCACAGGTTACGCGTGAGAAGAGCGGGGTGGTGATTCCAGCGAAGACTTGGTTTCCTCACGCCGAAGCTTCGATGCCGGTGCGCGAGATGAAAATCTCGGCCGACCAATACGATTGCACGCTCACGCTGCTCGTCCTGCCGCGCGGGGCCAATGTTTGGCCTCCACGCGACGGATTCTCGAGGAACTAGTCGACCGTGCTGCAGGACGCTACCTTCCTGACAGCGCACGGCATGGCCGACTCAATCCAGCTTATTTAGCTTACTTAATCAGGTAGCGTGCGCGATTCTTGCCCGCAATCCACGCCGGCTCGCGGCCTCGGCCAGACCACGTCGCCCCAGACTTCGGGTCCTCATATTTGGGCGCAACGCCTTTCCCGGGCTTAGGGCCCTTACCGCTTGTCTTGAGTCCAATGTCAGCCGCAGTCAGGCCATACTCATCGATGAGCTGTCGAACACTCTGAATGGCTTGCTGAACTTCACGAGCCCGAAGTTCTTCTATCTGAGCTTCGAGAGCGGCCTTCTCGGCCAGGAGCTGTTTGTATGTCGCCATTTCGATTCCCAGGTTGGATTTCCTAGCTCGGGAGTCTAGATGAACTTCATGACTGTGGCTGCTTTCGAACTGGCGCGGCCCGGTGGCAGGCTAGTGGACAATTCTGTCCGATACTTAATTGGTCCTTCTTCTAACCTAGCTCGCGAGTTGCGGCGCTCCTCTGCTGCATTGCTGGAGATGAGGTCGTACAATCAAAAGTTCACTGACTCGAGAAAGTGCGGGGTCAGGACGGCATTGTTTTGGGCGCGCTGGACGTTTTCATAGGTCGGGCTCTGTCGCATCGAAATACTCCGTGCTTCTCGTGGCCATGAGATGGTCGGCACTTAGGTATGGCTGATAGCAACGTTGAACACCGAGGGGAGCATGGTACGTATTCGAAGAATCGAGATTCGAAACTTCCGCTCAATCCGGTCACTAGACTGGGTTCCATCGCCAGGTATCAATTGCCTCATTGGACCGGGGGACAGCGGCAAGTCCACCATCTTGGATGCCGTTGACCTCTGCCTGGGGGCACGCCGCAACGTAGCGTTCGGTGACACTGATTTTTCTGGGCTCGATGTAACGCGACCAATCGTCATTACTCTGACACTTGGCGCCTTGCCAGACAGCCTCAAGAATTTCGATGCGTATGGTGACTATCTAAGAGGCTTTGACTTGGCCACTGGCCAAGTCGAGGACGAGCCTCGAGTTGGTCTTGAGACGGTACTTACGTTAAGACTTACCGTCGCAAGCGACCTCGAGCCGCTGTGGTCGCTGTTCTCGGAGCGCGCCGCACTCGCCGGTTCGGAGCGAGTGCTTCCTTGGAAGGATAGAGTCGCAGTCGCCCCGGCTCGCATTGGAAGTTACGCGAACACAAATCTCTCATGGACGCGCGGCTCTGTCCTGAACAAGCTTTCCGAAGAGCGCGCGAACCTTGGAGCAGAGCTTGCCCGCGCCGCGCGAGAGGCCAGAGCGAATTTTGGCAACCAAGCAGCCACACCGCTGGCAGAATCGCTCGCGATTGTCACTAGGACGGCAAACTCACTCGGTGTTCCCGTGGGTACGGCAGCACAAGCCCTTCTGGACGCGCATTCCGTCTCCATAGGAGACGGCGCGATAGCACTACACAATTCAATTGGCGTCCCACTACGTTGTCTTGGGACCGGGTCTGCGCGCTTGCTGATTGCAGGGCTACAGCGCGAAGCGGCGGTGGTGGCAACCATCACCTTGATAGATGAGGTTGAGTACGGCCTTGAGCCACATCGCTTGACTCGGCTACTTGACTCACTCGGTGCCAAAAACGAAGCGCAACCGCTACAGGTCTTCATGACCACGCACTCGCCGGTCGCTATTCGCGAGCTCAGTGGACGGCAGGTATTTGTGGTGCGCGCCTCTCCTGATGCTCACAAGGTGCATAACGTAGGCCCCGGCGACGACGTGCAAAGCACGATTCGTGCGGACCCCGAAGCGTTTCTCGCGAAGTCCGTGATTGTGTGCGAAGGAGCAAGTGAGGTCGGGTTCGTCCGTGGGCTAGACCAGTACTGGGTGAGCCAGGGTCATGCGTCGTTTCTGACGTACGGAGGTGCCTACGTCAACGTATCGGGAGGCGACCCCGACAGGTGCTACACCAGAGGTACAGCGCTACGCAGGCTGGGTTATCGCGTTATGGTCTTGGTGGATGCGGACAAGCAGGCAAACGCAGAAGTCGTGAACACGTTCCGGGAGGAGGGCGGGCTCGACATATCTTGGCGCGCAGGACGAGCACTGGAGGATGAGCTATTCCACAGTCTGAGTGATGAGGCTATAACTGCCTTGCTAGGCCAGGCGGTCGATTTCGCGGGCGAGGACCTGGTCAACGCGAATATCCAGAGTCAATCTAACGGGTTGAAAACGCTCACCTTGATATGGGGAGAGAGCCTAACGGACGGTTACACCCCAGAGATTCGGGCGATGCTGGGACTCGCCTCTCGCAAAAGAAATAGCGGTTGGTACAAGTCCGTTACGAGATTTGAGAGTGTCGCCAGGGACGTCGTTGGGCCTCACCTTCATGCAGCAGACGGCACCTTTGCTGCGCTCGTTTGGCAGCTCTTTGGGTGGACCCATGCCCCCGGAGATTGACCTGTTCGCGTTTAATCGCGGCTCAATCACTGCGCCAGCGGGATGCGGCAAAACGCAACTCATTGCGGATACGCTAAGTGTCCATACCGGTCCCAAACCAATTCTCGTACTCACCCACACGAATGCTGGTGTAAGCGCGTTGCACTCGAGATTGCGCCGCGCCCGGGTTCCTAGCGCAGCCTACAGGCTGGCAACGATTGACGGCTTCGCAATCCGGCTCGTAAGCCGATTCCCATCGCGAAGTGGACATGCTCCCGACGTCTTGGCGCTTGCCAATCCCAATCGAGACTATCCGGCGATTCGGCAAGGAGCGCACCGAATCTTGCACGCGGGACATGTCAACGATGTGCTCCGGGCAAGCTACTCACGCCTTGTCGTTGACGAGTACCAAGATTGCAACCTGACACAGCACGCCATAGTCGCGTGGCTGGCTACGACTTTACCGACGTGTGTGCTCGGCGACCCAATGCAAGCAATCTTTGGGTTCCGAGACAATCCACTTGTAAATTGGCAGGCCGACGTACTGCCCCAATTTCCACCGTCGGGCGAGCTCCAGATACCTTGGCGGTGGCGACTTGCTGGAACCGAGCATTTCGGCAATTGGCTGCTACAAACGAGGCATCAGCTCGCTGCGGGCGGCGCGGTTGACCTGCGTGCTGCGCCACCTGAAGTTAACTGGGTGCGCATTAACCCTGCCACAGGCGTACAGCAGCGTCTGATAGCCGCCCGAGTACAAGCACAGGGTCGCCAAAGAAACGTACTAGTCATCGGCGACAGTAGGCGACCCCAGGAGCGGTATCAGCTGGCTAGCCAGATACCTGGAGCAATTGCCGTAGAGCGGGTCGACCTCGATGACCTCACCAGCTTCGCTCGTCGCTACGATGTTGCCGCTCCCGACGCGTTGCAACATCTCGTGGAATTCGCGAGTGGTCTTATGACAGGCGTCGGCGCAACCGATTTCTTGCGGCGTGTGCAGACCATTCGGCAAGGGCGCGCTAGAAATGCTCCAACTGCGGCGGAACTGTCTGCGGTAGCCTTTGTTGACGCGCCATCGTTGAGTGCTGCCCAGGCCGTCTTGAACAGCCTGTCTGAACAGCAAGGCGGACGAGTCTATCGACCGGAAGTTTTACGGTGCTGTGTCGCTGCCATGCAGACGGCGGCAAGTGGGAGTAGCACGTTCCAAGCAGCAGCCGTCCAAATGCGCGAGCAGAATCGGCATGCAGGGCGCCCGTTGGGGGGCAGGTCTGTCGGCAGTACGCTTCTTTTGAAGGGTTTAGAGGCCGACGTTGCGGTTATCTTGTACCCAGAGACAATGAATGCAGCCAATTTATATGTCGCGCTCACGAGAGGAGCGCATAGAGTGGTCGTTTGTTCGGAGACGCCCCTTCTCGTACCGGCACCGTGACTTCCAGTTTCCTCACCCTAACGCACTCAAGCGGTAGTCGTCGCTACCGTTGAACGACCTTTCCGAATAGCAGAGAACTCGAACATGACCTACGTCCTCGCGACAACAGAGACAGTAGTGAGTTGGTACAGCTTCAAGTTCGGCCCAGAGCTAAACCCTGGGGAGTACGAGCTACTGGAGCGCCTGGACCTGCGCAGGGTGCCGCAGTTCGGAGACAAAGAAACAGCAAAGCGCGCCGCGCAAGCCCTTGGTCTCAAAACCTGGATATACGTCCGCATATGACCCACCAAGACTTTTTCTTCATCGAACTTCTCATCGAGAAACTGGACCGAGGTCTTTATGAATGGCGAGCCGAGCCGCGCGGAGGAGGGGTTGTCCTGGAGCAGGGCAACGGTGAGTCCATCGAAGCCTGCCTTCGAGACGCATGGGGCATTCTTGGCGCTGCACACGGAGTGGAGCTGCGGTACGACGGCTACTGCGCAGGGACGTTTACAGGCGCCGAGGTGATTACAAATCCTGCCCTCTATGCCACTAAGGCGAGCGATGTCACGCGGTACTTCAAGGCCGTCGAAGCGAATCGCTAGTTTTGAACGGCGGCATCCGGCTTTCGTACCGGCCGAAGGCAGGTGAGCAACACTTGTTGATGCTTTGCGGTCTTTGCAAGGGAAAGTCCATATAAATCATGGGGTTATGGGCGTGTTGCCGCCGTCAGAGTTCAAATCGAAAAACTGTACCCCGCTCGATGCGTCAATTGCCAACAATGCTCGCAGCAAGGCCAGTGGGGCCTTGCACAGACTAGGAGCATTAGGATGTTCAAAACAATCAACATTGTTTGGGCCGCCGGCAACGAGGGCTATCACGTTGAGCGTGCACTGCGCGACTTTTCCGAGCCCGAGGTTCTGGGCGCTCTGGCCGGGCAGGTGCAGGGGGCCGGTTTGGCCACGAACTACACAGACGCTATGCGCCGTGCGGTGGAAATTGTGGAGTACCACCGCGCTGTCCAAAACGGCGTCACTGTTTGCAAGCAGGCCCACGTGCAATTGCAGCGGCAAGCAGCTGCGCATGCGCACCTGAAGCTCGCCTAGCCCGGAGACGTTCTCCATGCCCGCCACTTCGAGCATTCTGAATACCGCGCCAGCGCTGGATAGGAAAATTCGTGAATCTGTACGAGGGACGTTGGGTTGGGATGCGACGACCTACAAGCGTTATCGCTCGAATATGTCGTCGTCCCAGCATGAGCAGCTCATCGACTACGGCCGGGTCTGCGCCGAGATGGCTCGACGATACAAACACTGGTCGAGCAACCTGATGCTCGAATGGCGTGGCACCGAGAAAAAAAGCGTCTACATCTCGCCGTATGCGCAGGAGCAAGCCCCCCAGGGAGTTCAGAAATTAGCGAAATATCGCTTCGCGTATCTCGATTTGCTCTATGAACACTTGCCACTGACTGAGCGCAAAGTATTCGGCGAACTGCTGTCCCCATGCTACCTGGCAACTGGATGCATGCCGGACATCAAAGCTTCCTACGTGCTGTACAAGTTGCAAGATGTGCTGATGCAGACGCGCGCGTTTCTCTACCACCAGAGGGGAGCGAGGCAACTTTCGTTGCCGGTCGCCGGCATTGAGCTAACGGACGAGACGCGGCGGTACGTTGACCTAGTTCTGGCCTCATTTCTCGAGTCTCCCGCTGAGAACAACGACTCTTTGTTTGCGCAGTTGCTGCTCAATACGGCCATCAATCGTTGCCTATTGGAGTTGGCAGAACACTCGCGCTTGGACCGGCAGGCCGCCAAGGGAATGGAAGCGCTCGTGCGGCACCTACAGCAGCGCTATCCCGACCACCGATTGCCGCTAGTGCACAACGTGGACGATGTTCGCAATACAGTGGCTTCAGCCATGGACTTGTGCGCACCTGGCTACGACTGGCGAGAGTTCAAGGGGCACGCCCTGGATAACGTCCTACTGCGCGCCCAAGCCGTGGCTGATGCCGACCAGACTACGCCGCAGTTTTCTGATGAAACCCCCCATCGTTTGCTGCTTACCGCGCTGGCCGTGGCTTGGAGCTACTGCACAAGGGAGAAACATGACTCGCGTTTGGTCCAAGATAACCGTCGTAAGCGCGACGTCATCGATGGGCGTTCGCGCGAGGACGCGCGGACGTATCAGCCGAACTTGCGCTTCTATCATGAGCGGCAGCTCAAACTCTTATGGTTTTCCCGGCAGATGGATTTGCTCCGTGCAGAACGCATAGCGCAGCAGCACGCCGTGTCTCAGCACTTTAGAGAAATCTTTCAAGCCTACTTGTGCCGGTTCAAAGGGCTAACGCTCATGCAGTGGGCGAAGCTCGATTGGGAGCTGTCCGACTTGCTACGCGGTAGCCCTTGGGACAAGGAAGAACCATTGGTTGCTGAAGCGTCCCAGCGCACGGTGCGCTAACTCGGATTCAGGGCAGCGTCGACCACACTCTGTGTCGCTTCAGGAGTCGCTCTGATTTCATCAAGGTCGCTACCGTCTGACGATATGACGAAGCCCCTTATCTTCCCGGGCCCGACGGTTACCTTCACTTGGTTTGATGTGGCCCTGAGGTTGGCCCCGTCAAGATGAATGAGTAGGGCGCCACCGGTGATGCCATCCGCCTGCGAATAGAGGTCTCTCAACGTCTTCGCTCTGCTGACGACATGGTCGCTGAACTCTGCAGCATAGGGTAGTGAGGTAAAGACCATGACCCGGTACTTGCTTCGAATGAGCAGCAGCTTCAGATAGTCTTCGACAACGTTTCTCATTAGAGGCCCCGGGGAAGAAGCGCTCTCGCCCCCGAGTTCAGACTCCACTGCTAGGAGGGCGTGCAACGTCTCACCGTGACACGTGAACGGCTGGCCCCGGCTGAGGACTTTAGTTGGTGAAAACGTTGTCACCAGGACATCCGTCAAGTACTCCCTCTTGCGCTCGCCGGATAGGAGAACCTCATAGTCTCGAGAAAAAGTCTCGTGGAAGAACGCCTTTATCGACGAGGTGATGGCGGCCGTCTCGACGGGCGACTCGCGCAGTAGATGCTCCCCAAATCGTGTGAAGAGGCTTTGGTAGAAGCCTATGAGGTTGCTCGTGTCGATGCCGTGCTCAACCTGCATCGCAACGACTTGTGCCAGGTTCGCGTCTGTGTTCTTCATACCAATATGGCTGGTCGTTTGAGCTGATGAAAGGTTCGATGCCTGCACTAGGAGCATTTGGCAGTACGAACAGTAGCTGGCAGGTTCGCGCTTGCGCGAAGGCGTAGCATTTTTGTTACATGCGCAGTGCAACTAAGTTGCCAGCGACAACTGCTGTGATAATGTTGCGCTTGAGGTCAATTGACTTCGTGGTCGCGCCGGTATTCCGGCAAACGGGTCGGCTGCTCGTTAGACCGCGAGGATGCTCGCAGAGGAAACTCTGCAATCCCCTACCGCCATACTCCAGTTCCCCCTGACCTCAATCGGGCGTCCGCCCGGCAAATCCGTTCAACTATGGATGACTACTTCGGCTGTAAGCCGATGCTGGTCAGGGAACTCTATGCTGAATCACCACCCGTCTCCTGATGCCCGCAACTGCGGGCGCGCATCGCTGTCGCCACTGCGCTCG
The DNA here is from genome assembly GCF_054792405.1 of Ralstonia sp. SA306. Lineage (NCBI taxonomy): Bacteria > Pseudomonadati > Pseudomonadota > Betaproteobacteria > Burkholderiales > Burkholderiaceae > Ralstonia > Ralstonia sp. SA306. The sequence goes on along the minus strand of NZ_CP096452.1, from coordinate 1,865,433 downwards.
CATTCGGCTCGTGCCGTCCGCGCACACGAATAGCGGCCCACTTACTTCTCGCGCTTAACCGAACTGAAACGACGCCTTCCGGCGTCTGACGGCACACGCTCGTCCATACCAGTTCGCTGTTCTGCTGTCGTAAGGGCACTCAGGTTCCGATTCTCAAACTATGCAGGTGCTTGCGTTGGCACGATTCAAATACCAAATGACAGCCGCCAAACTGCGGCGCTTCAAGAAAGAACGGCGGGGGCACGGGGAACGCGCCTCCTACCGCCCGTGGCTCACTGTCGGCGACGTCCCTTCCAAGGGACGGTCGCATCGGGTGTCGTGCCAGAAGACCGGCGGCCGAACAATGCACTTCCTTTCCGACCATGAGTACGTGGCGTTCCTCGAGCTTTGGTGGGACGCGGACGTAAGCGACATCCGCGAGCAGTATCCACTGGGTCTGATGCGCACCCTCCGCATAGCCGGGCAGCTCGGAGTGAAGCATCCAATCGACCAGCACACTGGCATCGTCCTGACGCAAACGACAGACCTTTTGGCAACTAGGGGGCTGCGCGACGCGGAGACCTTCCACGCATGGGCCGTGAAGGATAGGTCAGCGCTTTCCGACCAGCGAACCATGGATAAGCTCGAAATCGAGCGACGTTACTGGAGCGAGTTGGGGGTGCCCTGGCAACTGGTTGTGAATGACGGGCTGAATTCATCTCGGGCCTTGAACCTCGATTGGTTGCTGGAATTTGAAAATACGCTGCGCATGGGCAAGGCTCAACTAGACGCCACGTGTGTGACACGAGTGCTCGAGGCTGTGCGTGAGGGCCGAGCGATTGTGGCAGGGACAGGGTGTGCGGCTCTTGACCGGCGATGGAACTCGAAGCCAGGCGCTCACCTTTCTGCGTTTCGATTTCTCCTCTTGTCGCGGCTGTTGAAAGGCAACCTCGAAGCCAGCGAATTTTCTCGACAGTTGCTCTCCTCATTCGAGGTGGCCCGATGAATACTGTCAACCATCCTATTCCGCTAGCAACTCGCCTACTCCTGCGTGAGGTTAAAACCGGCCGCGTCTATCGCATCGTCACTCCAGAGGGCGCGAGCCACTACACGATGCTCTGCGATATCAATGACGACTCTTGGCCGTTTCCGGAGCCAACTGAGACTGTTCGACAGCGGCTGCACCCTGACGCGCCAGAGGATACGAAGCTCGTCGTTGAACTCAAGGACCCGTGGTCATCGACCGAGCGCAAGCCGAGAGTCGGCTACGACAAGGCGAAGCTCGAGGCCGACTGGACGTTGATTGGCCCGCTGATTTCCGGTGAGACAGCCTGTCGGGTGATGCACCCAGAGTTCCGCAACAAAATTCTCGAGCACCATGCTGCCGCACACGGTACTTCGCGACAGAGGCTCTCTCGCCTGCTCCGTCGATATTGGAAACGGGGCCTTACGCAGGAAGCGCTCATAGATGACATGGACCGTTGCGGTGGCGCGGGTAAGCCAAAGACCTTTGCCGGCCAGAAGAATGGTCGGCGGCCGAAGAATCGCTGGCCGGGCGCACCATTGTGGGAAAGCACGAAGAAATGGCTGAATATCGCTGCCGACTGGTATCTAGCTGACCCCAAAAAACGCACTCTGCAACTTGCGCTTGACCAAATTGCCAAGTTCTTTGGTTCAAGTCGCGAAGTCTTGGACCCGCAGGGCCGCCCCATAACCGTTGAGATTGACCGCACAGCTCAGCCGACGATACGGCAGTTGAGATACCTCATATACACAGAGCGCCCGTATTCAGTACGGAGGCGAGCCAAGCTTGGCGAAAAAGGGTTCACTCTCACTGGCCGTGCATTCAATGGTCGGGCGGACCAACACGTTTCTGGGCCCGGCGACTCGTTCGTTATCGACGCAACCATAGCGGATATATATCTGGTGTCGCAGTTCGACCGAACGCTCATCGTGGGACGTCCCACCATCTACTTCGCGGTAGATGTCTACAGTCGCCTTATCGTGGGCATCTATGTGGGCTTTGAACATCCGTCATGGATGGCCGCGATGGCACTACTCATCAATGTCGTGACGCCCAAGGTCGCGTTCTGTGCGCAGTATGGAATCCCCATTCGCGAAGGCCAATGGCCAAGTCACTATCTCTCTTCGCGGGTTCTTGGTGACAAGGGGGAAATGATGGCTACGCAAGCAGGCCCTCTCATTGTGGAGAGTCTCGGCGTCAAAATCGAAAACGCTCCCTCAGGACGTGCAGACTTCAAGGCAATCGTGGAGCGGCGTTTTGGCATCGTGCCTAGCAAGTTCAAGGCTTTTGTGCCGGGTTACGTCGAGAAGGATTTCAATCAACGCGGGGCCCGAGACTATCGTCTCGACGCAGCGCTGACCATTCACGAGTTCACCGAAATGGTCATATGGTCGGTGCTGCAGTGCAACGCCGCACCAATCAGCGACTTTCCCACGCCTCCGGACGCAGTGGCGGATGGCTTCGCGCCAACGCCTCTGGACCTGTGGACACACGGCATTTCGACCCGCTCTGGAACGCTGCGCTCGTTCTCCATTGACGAGGTAAGACGCAGTGTGCTGCCTCGTGCGACTGCAACGGTCACCCACAAAGGCATATCGTTTCACGGCGTCTTCTATGAATGTCCAACAGCGGTGCACAACGACTGGTTTGTCAAAGCGCGAGTTGCCACGTGGCGCGTGAAGATTGCGTATGACCCTCGAGACCTTGGGCTGATTTGGCTTTGCGACGATGGGGGATTCGAAGAGTGTTCCACCCGTGGAACGAACTCGAAAGAATTCAACTTTGCTGGCGTAACACTGGCCGAACGCGTCGACCTTCAGGAACGAAATGGACAGAACGTGGAGTTGGCTGAGGACAAGCACACCAATCTTCGAGTGTTGGCCAACTCCAAGGTTGAACACATCGCCGAGAAGGCGATAGCTGCCACCAAGAAGGCCAAAGCGGATGCTGGTGTATCTAAGCTCTCCACCAAAGATATCGGAACAGCGAACACCGCAGAGCGGGAAGCAAGCCGCTTGGGCGAGGCAGGTGTCGGCTCTGACCTTAGCGTTGGACCAAAAGGAACGAGTAGCACTCAGGCGTCGCGAGTAAATGCCACTGCTTCATCGCCCGCCGACACCGACGCGACGTGCCAGCAAGATGACATCTCGGACCACGAAAGCAACTTGCAGACGATGAGCACTGGCAAGGACAAGACTCTGGCCATGCTCCGCAGAATTAAGGGGAAGCAGTGATGGCCACAACACGGAAAAAACAAGAACCGGCAACACGCCTTTTCGACAACCCTGAGCTTCTTTGGGTCGATGCAATTTATACGGAGCGTGACGAGGACCTTGGTGATAACAACCCGCTCATCCGCGCGCTGCCATCGCTCGTCACAACCGAAACCGTTCTCGAGGAATTTCGTAACGCGCCAACGTTCGATGCCGCTGAGCGGGCCCTCTCAGCAAACGCCAGAATTTATCGTGTCGGTTCGTTGAATCTCTACATCGAACCGCTGACGGTTCACCCAGAACTGATTGAGTCCATGTTCCGGGTGATTACTCAAGGCTACGCATGGCGGAATCCGCTGGTCAATATTCCGAAGCTCGTCCGGAAGCACTACGAGATGAGCATGACTACAGGAAGGCTGGTGCCAATTGTGCCGCCGGCACCCGCACATGCTGCGAGTCTCGCGCTCTTTGGGGTATCCGGCGTAGGAAAGACCACGTCTATCAACCGCATTCTGTCGTTCCTTCCTCCCGTTATTCGCCATAAGCGACTTCGTGGCAGCAACTTGCAGGTCGTTTGGGTCAAGTGCGACTGCCCACCAGACGGCAGTGTCAACCAACTGTTTCACTGGCTCCTGCTGGAGTATGACCGTCTTCTTGGAACCCGCTATGCAAAGGAGGTTGGACGCGATGCGCGTCTCGACCAATTGATTAACAAGGTAGCGGCTGTCGCCAAATACCACAGCACGGGCATCATCGTCATTGACGAGGTTCAGTTCGCCGTTAACGCGGCGAAGCGTCGTGGCGACGCCCTTATGGACTTCTTCGTGACGTTCTCCAACGTCGTCGGCGTCCCCATGATGTTGGCCGGGACGCCGAAAGCCCTGTCCTTGTTTGAGACCTCATTCCGATTGGTCAGGCGAACTGGTGACCACGGCGCAATCATCCACACAAATTTGGCCTTCGACGCCGAGTGGCAGCTGTTTCTCGAGGCGCTGTTCGAGTTCCAGTGGATTCGAGAGCCAGCGGCTCTCACACCGCAACTTAGCAAGGCCATCTACGATGTCACGCAGGGAATCCATTCTCTGGTCGTTCGCTTGTTTCAGCTTGCACAGATTACGGCTATTCGTGACGGCTCGGAAAAGGTAACTGCTGCGTCTATCCGCCAGTTGGCGAAAGACAGGTTCGGCCCCGTTCAGCCAATGCTGAACGCGCTGCGTAGCAAAAGGCGTAATCGCATCGAGCTCTACGACGACCTACTGGTGGCCACGCTGGTTGGCTTGGAAGAGGGTGTGAAGCAAGACACGCGAACTGCCCAGCTCAAGCAGGCCACGGAGCGTCGACAAGCGACAGCTTCGCAGCTCTCGGCAGTTTCTTCATTAGTCTCATCAGGCATGGAGCAAGCACACGCATTGAAGGCCGTTACACGAGCACTTCAGGAAGACCCATCGCTATCCGGAGTACGCCTTTTGGCAGCAGCGCTCAGCCAAATGGACGTTGAGCCTTCGGTTCCACCGGAGGCCAGTGCGCTTGAGGAGCAAAGCTTGAACGACATCATCCACGGCACTGAAAACGTCGACGAAGCGCTGGCGGCGCTCCAGCGTGCCGGCGTTATGGCCTAGAGTGGAGCGAGAACGATGCCCATTGCTCTTCCTTTGCCATATGAAGATGAACTCCTGTATAGCGTCATCGCCCGCTACATGGAGTTGCTGGCAGTCGACAAACCCACAAACGTTGTCCAAGCACTCTTTGGTCTACTCAGATTTCCATCAGCTGATTTGATGTGCGGTCTGGGTGAACTGGCCCGGCAGACCTATGATTCATGGGGGTTGTCGAGCAAAGAGATTGCCGACCTTTATACGCCGCTACCTTACTACGCAAGCTACGCCACTGACCGTGCGCGTAAAGCGGCATATCAGGCCATTGCGCGTGATGGCCACTCCAGAGCATCACAGTTGCTCGGACAGGCTACAACCAGAGTTGTTGGTCCAGTGAACTTCCGATTCTGCGCGCAGTGCGCGCGTGAGGATATTGCCAACCATGGTGAGGCCTATTGGCGGCGGTCATTCCAGTTACCCGGAGTCATCGCCTGTCCCAAGCATCGGTTGTCGCTTCTGGAGTCCAGCGTTCCCACGAGGCCTCGTTCCTCGACAGAGTGGCATACCGCAAACACTCTTATCACGGCCTCGCTTGAGGATGACTCGAAGCAAAATTCGCTATGGAATGGCAATTTACACCTGCTTGAGGTCGCGCGCAGGTCCATCGACTTGCTCGCGCATGACACGACTGAGTCCTTTCCTGCCATGGGCGAGCACTATCTTTCCCTTGCACGAGCTGCAGGACTCACGCGCCCCAGTGGCATCGTTGACGTTGATGTGCTCAGCCGGGAGATGAGAGCCATGTATGGCGAAGACTTTCTAAACGCCACTGGACTTTCCGAGTCCCCAGACCAGGGGCTGAAGTGGCTCAAAGATATGATGAGTCGCAAGGATGCGTCATATCAACCGCTACAACACATACTTTTGAGTCATCTTTTGGAGTGCTTCACAACTTCAACGGAAAATGCTGGGCAGGCGAAGCTAACAGCACGACAGAATTTTACTTGTCCCAACCCTTACGCGACACATGGGGTCGGTCATGTCATTGAAAAGGTCAAGGTGACACAGACAGCGGACGGGCGTATTGGTAGAGCGTACTGCAGCTGTGGAATGAAATTTTCCTTTCGGCGATGCCGAGCAGGAACTACCGAGCCGGAAATCGTTAGGGTCGCTGACTATGGGAAGGACTGGCGCGAATCTGCTCGGGCTATGAAGCGAAAGGGAGTGCCACCCGAAACAATCGCAACGGAAATGGGAGTGTCTGTACACTCCGTCAAAGCGATGGTGGGCAGGAAGCACGCACGTGACGCGATACTCGTCGAGGTTCACATCCTCGAATGGAGACGTCAATGGAACCTGCTACTTGAAACCGTTGCGCCTCTTGGTCATGAGGCTGCAAGAAATTTGAACGAGAGTCTCTACCTTCGGCTAAATAGACACGATACGGCCTGGTTCAGGGAATCTGGCAGGCGCTGCAAGCGCAAGCCCAAGGCGCGTCCGAGGGGACCCCGAGTTGACTGGGAAACTCGCGACAAAGCATGGAGCGAAGCACTGCGGGCCGCAGCAGCCAATCTGTACGCATCTGCGTCAAGGCCCATGCGAGTGAGTGTGGCCGCAATTATCGAGAAGGCAAATGTTTTCCAATTCAGCCTGAGGCGGTTGAAACGTCTGCCCATGTGCCGAGCTGCACTATCTGAGTTGGCAGAGTCAATTGAGCAGTTCCAGATTCTGCGGCTTGAACGAGAGGCGCAATCCATGTTTGACCAGGGGCAGTCGATTGTTCCCTGGAAGCTCTTGAGACGAGTGGGTATGCAAAAGCCTCAAGTGACGCCATTGATTCAGGCGACCATCGACCGGCTCGTGGATGGGGTTGGGGCACGGTCACTGCAAGGGTTGTGATAAATCCACAACCACCGACGACGGGAGGTCAGTCAAGCTGTGGCCACTGACCAGAATATCAACATGATGTTGGTTTTTTTGGCGGATGGCGGGTTATCCAGCGAGCTGGCAGCTCCTCGATTACCGATAGCTACTATCCTTGCGAAGGGCAACGTTTCGGCAGCCCGCATGCCTCAAAAAGCCGTCCGAGCTATTGCAATTTCGAACTTGCATGAACTTCAATCGGTGTGCGAACCACACTGGCATCGACTGGCTGCGCGGTGTAACTTCCCTCGCCAGCTCCGCTGCCCGGAGAGAGCAGCAATAAGGGGTCCCGCACAACCCTATTTAAGGATGCACTATTCCCCCCGCTCACCGCCAGCCCACTGGGGGCAGATTGGTGTTCTGCCTCCCTCAATGCGCTAAGGACAAAACCGCTGTCGCCACCATGCAGCGTGACGTCTGCTGGTGTCGAAGGCACGGGGATGATGTAGCTTTTTTTTTGCGCGCAACGCCCCAGGCGAGGGGCGGACCAACGTCCATCAGCCGTTGCAAGACAAAAAAAGTCTGGCCAACTAGGCGCCATGCGGTTGGCCAGACTTTGTGTCTCTCATTTGTCTCTAGATGAGCCCCCTTGGTACAGACTTTTTTTCTTGCCGGTCTGAAGGGGGGCAAATAAATCAACGGCTTAGACGCGATTTTGGTACAGACTTTTTTGTCTCCCGTCAGCACCACTGACGGCACACAAAAAAGTCCGCACTCGGCCGTGAGCCGAAGTTATCTGTGATCCAGCTGAGGGCGCCGCTCAACAGTTGAGAAGGCTTGCCAGGTCGATCAGATCCTTGGCATGAAAGGTGTTATCCGGGTGCGCGGAGACATCCTTTTGCCGAGATGGTCCATATTCCATCGGCCTTTCGATATAGGCGGTCCTTAGCCCTGCCGCTCTGGCATGAGCCAGGTCATCTTGGTGGGCTGCCACGAGCATGACTTCGTCTGGAGTCACATCGAAGACTTGAGCGACACCTAGGTATGTCGCTGGATCGGGCTTGTACTTGCGAAAAACTTCCGCCGATAGGATGCAATCCCAAGGCAGTGCAGCGCGTTTAGCCATATTGGCAAGCAATCCAATATTGCCGTTCGATAACGTGCAGATGGTGTACCGCGACTTCAGTCTCGTCAGACCTGCCACCGTATCCGGCCACGCATCCAAACGATGCCAAGCCTTGTTCAAATGGCGCTTCTGACCTTCGTTCAGATGCGTCACATGAAACGTATCCAGAAGGTCATCGAGAATCATTCTGTGAAGATCGTCGATCGACGTCCAGTCGAGCTGGCCAGACATTACCTTCTGCATAGCCGGCATGTATCCGGCGCGCCAGGCTAGCGCAAACTTGTCCGGGTCCACGCCGAGGTTCATCGAGCGGACTTCGCGCATAACGCCTTGGTGCCAGTCAACGACTGTCCCAAACACGTCAAAAGCGAGGATTTTGATGTGATCGGCCATGGCGCGGTTCATAACGTTGCTCACCTCGTGACTATGTGCGACGAACTCTCGCGAAGTTCGCGTTGGAAGATTCGATCTAGTCCACAGACGCAGACGATAGCTCTTGGCCCGGAGGGGTGCTCGGAGACAAGTGGTTCACGACCAGCTCGTGGATTGCAGTTAGCACCCCAAGGTCGAGTTCCTTTGCGTCAACCGCTCCGAAATGCTTGACCCAGCTTTTGAACAGGTCCGCTTGCTCCTCAGAATACGTTGCATCGCAATCTTTTTCTACCAGGTTGGACAAGGTTCTCTCCTCTCATCAGTCATTGCAAAAGATATAGCTTGCGCCATCTCTGTGTGGCCGGGCTTCAATTGCCGTTATGGCTGTTTTGCGGGCTTCAGGTATTCAGTGAGTCCCTGAAACCACATCACCTCGAGAAAATCTCCACTGATATCGAGATCTTGCCGGTGTAGCGCCGTCAGAAATGCATCTTTCGAATCCTTTGCGGAGAGAATTGCAAAGCCTTTGGCGGCGTCTCTGAATGTCATCGTGAACTTCGGGCTGTTGGTTAAGCCTGAATTGGAATTGATTTTTCCATTCCTAATGATGAAATAACGCCCGATCCCATCCAGTGTTCTGATCTGAAATGTTAGATCTTTCGCGCTGACGTAGTCGGCACACGCGGGGTCTTTATTCACGGCCCTCTTTAGCAGCCTCGATAGTGCCCACAGAAGGAATTTAAATTTAATCATGGTGATATGGTTTGCTTATTTTTGCGAAACCAAGCATGGTCAAGCGGGTTCCATGTCGCGTTTCGTGCATTATTCGTCCAAGAACTGGATGGCATGCTTCAGAAATCTGTGGGGGTACTGGAACTGGGCTGCATGACCAGCGTCCGGATAAATAAACAACTGTGCGTTCGGAATGTTCTGAGCCATGTGCCACGAGTTGATTGTCGGGATCATCACGTCATTCGCGCCGTTTAGGATGAACGTCGGCTGCTTGATCTCATGCAAGTGAGCAAAGGGCGCGTTGAGATCGAGTTTTGGCAGGAAGTACATATTTGCCTCGACTTGGGCCTGCGTGACTGCCGGGGAACTGGGTGGGTCTTGGTCCACACGCTGGTGACGGCGCTCCCAGAAATCGCGCCCGGCCTGTTGTGCCGTTTCTGACCGGCCGAAGAACAAGAACAGGAAGTCTTCCACCGTGGGTACCGGTCGCGGCGCAACCTCCAGCACACGGGGATCTGAATCCGGATTTCCTCCGCGGGGCCCAGTGCCGAGCAGCATGAGCTTGCGCACCAGATCGGGATGCCGACGCGTCAGGTCCTGAGCCTGAAAACCACCGAGTGAAAAGCCCAGAACATCGACCTTACCGAGGCCGAGTGCGCGTATGACCGCGGCGGCATCGTCGGCCATATGCTCAATTCGCGTGCGTGGCGTGCCCGAAGACGATGCGATGCCACGACCGTTGTAGAGGATGACTTCGCGCCCTGCTGCCAGACCATCGGTCATGAGCGGGTCCCAGTGATCCATGCCGCCCCGGAAGTGCTGGAGAAAGAATAGCGGCGGCTGGCCACTCGTCGGGTTACCCCAACGGCGGTAGGCGAAGCGAGCGCCTTCGACCTCAACGAAGCGCGTAGGAGCGGTGAGGTGGGTGTCAGTCATATTGGTATCTCCGCGTTGAATCGGAAGACCGCGTGTTCGGCATGGTCGACCACTGCGATTGCGAGCCGGAATGCGAGTTGGTTTCAGTGGCTGTCAAGAAACTCGAGTGCCTTGGGCACAAAGTCGGCGTAATACTGGAACACCGCGCCATGGCCGGAATCGGGATAGATGAGGAGGCTGCTGTTCGGTAGGCGCCGTGCAAGGTCTTGCGAGTTCTTGCTCGGTACCATCCGGTCACTTTCGCCGTTGACAACGAACACGGGAATCTTCACGACTGACAGATCCGCTGGCTCTTTCAGCCCCCAGACGCGCAGTGCCTCCAACTGAGCCAGGAACGCGGTGACGCTGATCTCCTTATCGCGGTTCTCCGAGCGCTCCTTCAGCCGCTCCAGGAATGCCTTTCCTGCCTCGATGCCGTTTGGTGTGCGGGTGAAGAAGAGGTACTGCTTCGGATCCTGGCCGGTGAAGAAGCCTCGCGCCATGTCGTAGAACGTCACGCCGGAAACCGTGCTGATGCCTTCGCCGCCAGCGGGCCCTGTGCCCGCGAGAATCATTTTACGAACGAGCTGGGGCTCCTTCAGCGCGATTTCCTGGGCGATCATCCCGCCCATCGAGAAGCCGAAGAGATCCACTTGTTTGAACCCCATCGCCTTGATGAAAGCGATGGCGTCGTCAGCCATTTCCTCAATCGACTTCGACGGCGTGCCACTGGAAGCCCCCACCCCGCGATTGTCGAAAGTGACAACGTGATGCGCAGCCGCAAAGCCGTCTACGACGCGAGGATCCCAGTTGTCGAGCACAGCCGCCAAGTGGGCAAGAAACACCACCGGCGTGCCACCGTGCTGCCTGCCGAGCTCCCGGTATGCAAAATCCACTCCGCCTGCAGTGATGGTTTGCGTTGGCACCGTCTTCCAACTGACCTCTTGTGCCTGCATTGCCAGCGGCGGGGTCATCTGCGCCCCGGCCGACGGGGAATCAGCGGCTCTCGCCGTGGATGAAATGAGTGTTGCTGCCAGAGCGAGTCCGAGCAGGCTTGTTTTCAGTAGATGACGCATTGCATTGATCTCCAGGAGCCGGGCATTCGAAACGGGGCAGTGGCGGCTATTTGATCTTCACGACGACCTTTCCCTTCGCTCGCCCGGTTTCGACGTAGGCCATGGCCTCGTTGGTCGACTCGAATGGAAAGACTCGATCCACCACGGGGTGGATATTCCCCGCATCAATCAGACGCGTGATCTCGCGCAACTGGTCTCCAGCTGCCCTCATGAACAGGAACGAAAAGTTGATTCCGCGGCGTTTCGCTTTTCGTCTGATACCGGCGCTGAGCATTCGCGCGAACAACTTGACGAACCAGGGCGCCCCAATTTCTTTGGCGAATTCCGGGTCAGGTGGCCCGGAGATGGAGATGAGTTTTCCGCCGCCCTTGAGCAGGCGGAGGGATTTGTTGAGTGTCTTGCCGTCTTGACTGTTCAGGACCACGTCGTAGTCGCGCAAGATGTTCTCGAAGTCCTGCTTTTTGTAGTCGATGACGACATCTGCATGAAGGCTCTTCACCAACCCAACATTGGCCGTGCTTGTTGTTGTCGCCACCGTTGCACCAAGATGCTTGGCCAACTGGATAGCGAATGTTCCGACGCCTCCCGAGCCCGCTTGAATGAAGACCCTTTGCCCTTTCTTCAGCTTTGCTTTCTCGACCAGCGCCTGCCATGCAGTTAGCCCCACCAGCGGAACGGAAGCGGCTTCTTCCATGGTGAGTGTCTTGGGCTTGAGCGCCAGCGAACTTTCTCGAATCGCGATGTACTCGGCGAAGGCGCCAATTCGAAAATCCTCCGGCCGGGAGTAGACCTCGTCGCCAACTTTGAACTGCCGTACTTGAGCCCCGACTTTGACCACCACGCCTGCGACGTCGTGACCCATGACGAACGGTAGGCGGTAGGGCAGGATGAGCTTGAACTCTCCGCTTGCGATCTTAGAGTCGAGCAGGTTCACGCCCGCAGCATGAACTTGGACCAGAACTTCGTCTTCGCGCGGTTCTGGAATCGGTACCTCGCCGAATCGCAGGCCGGTCTTGCTCCCATATCGATCGACGATAAATGCCTTCATCATGTTTCCGGGGTGATGCTGCGCGAGCGTTTGCTTGGCTATGGTCATGGTCGTTGCCGGTCAATCAGCCAGCGAGTGTGGGGTAGTCGATATAGCCTTCAGCGCCGGGCGTGTAGAGGCTGGACGTGTCGACGGGATTCAGCGGCCCAGCAGCCTGCAGGCGGGCTACCAGGTCCGGATTGGCCAGGAATGGTCGGCCAAAGGCAATGAGGTCGGCGTGCTTGTCTGAGAGCGCCTTCTCGGCGCTGGCCCGATCGAATCCGCCTGCGAGAATGAACAAGCCGTCAAATGCCTTACGCAGTTGAGATTTGAATGCTGCAGGCACCGCAGGTGCGCCCATTGCGGAGTGATCCAGCAGATGTACGTAGAGCAGACCGAGTGTCGACAGCTCACGAACCAGCGCCAGATACTGCGCGTCTACGTCAGGGAAAGGACCTGTGCTGTTGAAGACACCATACGGGGATAGTCGAATCCCGATGCGGTCTGCGCCAATGGCGTCTGCCGTAGCGCGTGCAATCTCAAGTGCGAGGCGGTTGCGGCCACCAGCGCTGCCGCCGTATGCATCGGTGCGCTGGTTCACGTTGCCGTTCAGGAACTGCTCGATCAGGTAACCATTTGCAGCGTGCAGTTCCACGCCATCGAAACCTGCTTCAACGGCAAGCCGCGCCGAATGCACGTATTCGTCGATCACCGCGCTCAGATCGATGAGGGACATTGCCCGCGGAGTGCTATGCGGCTGCATACCCTGTGCATCGGTGTGTATTTCACCAGGGCAGGCACTGCCCATCGGGCCGAGGACTTCGGCGCCTACCGGCAGGTTGGCGACATGGCCTACGCGCCCGGTGTGCATGAGCTGCACGAAGATCTTGCCGCCCCGTGCATGCACAGCGTCCGTGACCAACTGCCATCCGCGCACCTGCGCCTCGTTGAAGAGTCCCGGAATGCGCGCGTAGCCCAGACCGTTGGGCGATGGCGATGTACCTTCCGCAACGATCAGGCCGGCCGACGCGCGCTGAGCGTAGTACTCCGCCATCAGCGCATTGGGTGTATTGGCTTCGACGGCCCGATTGCGCGTCATCGGTGCCATGACGGTCCGGTTACCCAGGTTCAGGAACGGAGCGGTGAGCGGTTCAAAAAGCATGATGAGCCTTTGTTTCGATTGAGGGGCAGGGGCTTAGGAGGCTTGGGGAAGGTAGAGGGGACGTGGTGCCCCCAGGCTTTGCCTCACCTGCTGCGTCAGTGCATCGGCCAGAACTTCGTCAAGGCCGGCTTCGAGGCCGTCAAGTGCATGCTGGACGATGTCCTGAGGGCTGCTCTTCGGGCTGTCGATGCCGCGAGTAAGGTCGGTATCGACGTAGGCCATATGCAAGCCCAGGACCTGCGTTTTCTGCGCTGCCAACTCATGACGCAGCGCATTGGTGAGTGACCATGCTGCCGACTTGCTGGCCGAATAGGCGGCCAGCTCGCCCCTATTCACCCACGAAGCCACAGACAACACATTGAGAAGTGCACCTCCACCATTGGCCTGGAGCACTGGTGCGAAGGCCTTGCTCATCCGCAGCATGCCGAAGACGTTGGTCTCGAACAGTCGGCGAGAGACTTCCTCACTGTCGTGCGCGAGAAAGCCTCCCGGTTGCGCAATGCCAGCGTTGTTGATCACCAGCGTCACGTCGCGGGCATGCGCAGCGGCCGCCGCAACTTCTGCAGGCTTGGTGACATCCAGTTGCAGCGGCTCCACGTCCGCTTGTGTGATCGTCGATGGGTCGCGCGCGCCGGCGTACACCTTGCGGGCGCCACGGGCCAACAACGCGCGTGCGAAGGCGAGACCAATGCCGCGGTTGGCGCCGGTGATCAGAACAACAGCGTTTTCAATTTTCACGAGAGGCTCCTTTGGTAAGCCGGATTGATCACAAATATGATGACTATCATATTTGTGGGCGAGCAGAAATGTTGCCCTGAAAACGGTCGAGTATTTCAGTGAGCAGGTACAGATGTGTCGTAGAGTCGGAGGAGCGATTCACGGGTCGCCGAGAGCACTTCCCGCCCCTGCGGGGTGTCGCCCAGGGCACGGGCAAGTTGCAACGTGCCGACTAGCGAGCCTGTAATCACGCTCGCCATCGCGCGGTACGATTCGGGAAGTGTTGAACGTACTGCAGCGATGAGTTGGTGCACCCTGGCCATAGACGCTCCACGCACAGCCTGCGATTGCCGCGGCATTTCGGCGGCAAGCGCAGCGATCGGGCAGCCGTTCTCCAACGTGCCAAGGTATTGATCAGCCAGATAAGCTTCGACAAGACAGCGAAATTCGCTAGCGCCCGCGCCAGCGCGCAGCCGAGCCACACGCGCCGCTTCAACAGCAATGTCTTGGCTAGCGCAGTCAAGCGCCTCCACAAGCAGCGCATCGCGCGATTTGAAATGCGCGTAGAAGCCGCCATGCGTATATCCCGCCTTCTTCATCACTTCTGCCACGCTCACCCCAGCGTAGCCGTGGCTGCGGATGACGTGTGCAGCCGCAGCCACGATGCGCTCGTGCGTGTCTTTCTTGCGGCTGTTGAACGTGGGCTTCATTGATTGGCACCGTAAATATGATGATCATCATATGTTCCGGATAATCGACTGTCAAGGTGAGTTTGTGGTGCAGTGTGCTGGGCATGCCTGTTGCCGCCGGCTGGTGCCTCAGCCGGCAGGTAGTGAGGTGAAGTGCGCTTGGCCGGCATCGCGCCGGCCCGATACCAGGCAGCAGTCAGAACTCATAACCGACGGACAGCAGAGAGATCAGGGGATTGATCTTGAGCTTCGTTGTGCTGGTCACGGGCCCAAGCGCCGATTGCGTGGTCAACGTTGCCCGGGTCGCATCTACATGCACGTCTTTGCAGCAAAGCGTGGGGCGCCCGGCTTCGCTCGCCGATCTCCGTGCGGCCACGTCGCCCGTGCCGAGCGAGACGTCTGCTTGCACTGGACACAGCATTCGAATATGCTGCTCATCATATGAAAAGAACTACCCCAACTGCCAAGGAAGTCACCCACCAGCGCATTGTCGGGGCCGCCGCGCGCGCGATTAGACGAAGTGGCTACAACGGCACTAGCGTGGCCGACATCATGAAGGATGCTGGGCTGACGCACGGAGGTTTCTACGCGCACTTCGAATCCCGTGAAGCGATGCTTGCAGAGGCAGCCGACCAGGCGGGAGCAGAGGGCGTGGCGCTCATGGAGCACATCGCTGCCACCACGCCACCTCAGGAAGTGCTGCGGGCGATGGCGCAAGCTTATCTCTCGAAAGAGCACGTTGAGGGCGTGGAAACCGGCTGTGGAACCGCCGCGCTCGCCTCGGAAATGCCGCGTCAGGCACCAGAGGTCCGGCGTGCCGCAACGCGTCGCATCAAGGAGATGATCGATCTTGTTGCCCGGCAGTTGCCAGATTGGGGGCAACCGAGTGCGCACGAACATGCACTGGTCACCGTGGCGCTGATGGTCGGCACGTTGACGCTTGCACGTGCTGTCGACGACCCAAAGCTCTCCGACGCGCTACTTGCGGCTGCATTGAAGCAAGTCACTTCTGCCGGCGATGTCTAACAAGGCGCGCCGGCACGGACGGGAGTACATTTTTTTTGGATCAAAATATGATAAATATCATATCAATGGCGAGGTGTACGGTGTTCGGCTCAAACCTCTCGATCGGGGGAGCGTTTTCGAAGTGCGCGGCTAGATCTTTTTTTTCCCGCAACCAGCATTGGGTACGTGTTGAGTAGGCAGATGACCATCGCGAAGATTCCGCTGTGTCTCTAGGCGCTTTTATCTCTGAGAGCGCTTTGGATTAGAGCGTCGATGCAAATCGGCGCTCTCTTTTTATGCATCGCAACGTCTATACGTTTGTCCGCATAGCGTTCGAAATCGACCTCGTGCTTTCGCTAGCAAGCGAAGATCCCCGAGGGCGGGCCTAGTGTTGGAGATGGCCAAAGATCCAGTACGGTTTCTGCATCGCCCGTCCTTGCAAGCGCAGTTCAGCTTCGCACTGCGGCCGCATCGTGCAGGTGATGTCCTCGAACTGGTTTGATCCTGAGCTTTTTGCAGCGCTATCTCTTCGCACGTCCGATTCGGGCGTTGCCGGAGCTCGATAGCCTCTTTGACGAACCCGAATGCCTGGCAAACTAGGCGCCATGCGGGTGGCCAGACTTTGTGTGCGTCATTTGTCTGTTCAAGCGTCTTGTTGGTACAGACTTTTCTCTTGCCACTTTCTGCGTGACTCAACAAAATCAATTGCTTAGCAGTGATTCTGGTACAGGTTCTTTTGTCTGCTGTTAGTAAAATACGATGCGCGCCAAAGCGCGACCCCTCCGAGTAACGTGAAATCTGTTTGAAGAAATTTGAGGAATGGCGGTCAGCCTTCTTGACCATTTCGCACCGGCACTTTGAATCGAGCCCGACCGCGAATACCGACGCCGCGCCGATCAACATGCGGTACGCCGCAGCCCCTGGTCACTGACGTGAGAGCCGGAACATTCCTACCGCCTCGTTCAGGTTGAGGGCCTGTTCTTCCAGCGACTCCGCAGCGGCCGCGGCCTGCTCGACCAGTGCGGCGTTCTGCTGCGTCACCTGGTCCATCTGGTTGACGGCCTGGTTGACCTGCTCGATGCCGCTGCTCTGCTCTTCCGACGCTGACGAAATCTCGCCCATGATGTCGGTCACGCGCTTCACCGCATCGACGATCTCTGCCATCGTCACGCCGGCCTGGTCCACCAGCGCCGTGCCGTTGCTCACACGATCCACCGAGTCGTGAATCAGCGCCTTGATTTCCTTCGCCGCGCCCGCCGAGCGCTGCGCCAGGCTGCGCACTTCGCTAGCCACCACCGCAAAGCCGCGGCCTTGCTCGCCGGCCCGCGCGGCTTCCACCGCAGCGTTCAGCGCCAGGATGTTGGTCTGGAAGGCAATGCTTTCGATCACGCCGATGATGTCGGCAATCTTCTTGCTGCTCTCGTTGATGCCGCCCATGGTTTGCACCACCTGGCCGACCACGTTGCCGCCGCGCGTGGCAACGTCCGACGCCGTCACGGCAAGCTGGCTGGCCTGACGCGCGTTATCGGCGTTCTGCTTCACGATGCTCGTCAGCTCTTCCATGCTCGACGCGGTTTCTTCCAGCGAGCTGGCTTGTTCTTCCGTGCGCTGCGACAGGTCTGCATTGCCAGCGGCAATTTCTTGCGCCGCCGAGCGCACCGAATCGCTGCCCAGGCGGATCTGCTGCATCACCGCCGTCAGCTTGTCGGCAAACGTATTGAACGAGCGGGCGATCTGCGCGACTTCGTCTTCGCCATCCGACAGCAGACGCTTGGTGAGGTCACCGCTGCCCGAGCCGATGTCGTCCATGGCATCGCGGATCATCGACAGGCGGCGGAACGCACGCGAAGTCATTGCGCCGACGATGAGTGCGGCAACGATGGCCACGCCCACCAGCGCGCCAATCGACGTCATCACCAGTGAGCGCATGCCGGCCGTGGCATCAGACTTGTCCAGCGCCACGACCAGACCCCAGTCGGTGCCCTTCACGCCCTGGCGGTAGAGCAGCTTGGATGCGCCATCCACTGACACTTCCACCGGCTTCTCCGCTTGCGCCAGCGATGCCAGCGTGGCTTCGTTCAGCCCTGCCGACAGATCGGTCGCCGGCTTGAGCGTGAGCTTGTCATTCGGGTGCGCGACGATCTTGCCGGCCGCGTTGACGAGGAAGCCGAAGCTGGCCGGCGTCGGATGAATGGCCTTGACGTTGGCGATTACGCTGTCCATCGCCACGTCGCCGCCAATCACGCCCTTGAGGGTACTGCCGTCCAGAATGGGCACCGCGAAGGTCACGACGAGCTGGCCGGTGCTGGCGCTCACGTACGGCGGCGTCACCACGGGCTTGCCGGCCTCCACCGCCTGCTTGTACCAGGGGCGCGCGGTCGGGTCATACGTGGGCGGAATGCCTTCGGGGTTCGAGAATTTGTACGACTTGTCGGGGTAGCCGACATACACCTTGATCAGTCCACCCGCCTTGGCTACGGTCTGGAACATGGGAACCGGATCGTCTGACAGCGCCGCATCCTGAAGCGCGACGATCATTTGCAGTTTGCTGGCAATCCAGTCGTCGATACCCGTTGCGTGTCCGTTTGCGACAGATTGCAGATTCGATTGGATGGCCTGCGCATTGTGAGCCTGTGCGACCAGATAGTTGAGACCGCCCGCCAGGCCCAGCGCGCAGACCACGATGGTCACACACGCCAGTTGAATCTTCGTTCGAATGGAAGCAAACATGAACAGCCTCTTGAAGAGTCGGTGAGGTGCCGCCGGCAGAGAGGCCCGGCTGGTTACACGCTAATCGATCCAAGGCCCCCGCGGCTTTAGCGCTATGCAAAGAATGCATCGTTGGCACCAAAGGGAGGCGATGGCAGTATTCGATTCAACGCTCAATCGGCGGTCTTGTCGCTCGGATACTTGAACGAGTCGCGCAATAGGAAGTTCATCGGGATATCCAGCCTCACCCCGTTGGGCGGAATCGGCTGGAGGAACCACTTCCTGTAGAGCTTCTCGGCGTCGTAGTCGAGGATGATGTTGGTCATCGCGCGATCAACCAGGTGCTTGAACTCAGCGTCGTCTTTGCTGAGCATGATTGCGTAGGGCTCGACCGTCAGCATGTCTCCAACGACGGCATAGTCGCCCGGGTTCCTGGCGTTGGCGCGAAAACCGTAGAGCAGCACGTCGTCCATAGCAAAGGCATCGGCCTTGCCACTCTCAACCATGGCAAAGGCTTCGGCATGGTCTTTCGCTTCGAGAATCTTCATGCCCAGCACGCGTGCATCATTCACCTTGCGCAGTTCGGTGATGTTGGTGGTGCCTTTGGTGGACACCGCAGTCTTGCCGCGCAGGTCGTCCCACTTCAGGATGCCCGACGATGTTTTCACGATCATCCGGCTGCCCGCGATGTAGTGCGGGATGGTGAACGCCACTTTCTCGCGTCGTTCACGCGTGTTGGTGGTCGAGCCGCATTCGAGGTCGGCCTTGCCCTCGGCAATGGCGGGGATGCGCGAGGAGGGCGTCACCATCACGTACTGCACCTTCAGGTCCGGCCGCTTGAGGTCGGTGCGCAGTTTGTCGACCACCCGCAGGCATAGATCCATGGCATAGCCGACGGGCTTCTTGTCGGTATCGTAGAACGAGAACGGCACGGAGCTCTCGCGGTATGCGAGGCGGATGGTGCCCGTATCGCGGATGCGGTCAAGCACCGGCGTGGAAGAGGCCAGGGCGAGCCCGGGCGCGAAGATGGACAGCAAAACGACGACCGGCGCTGCGATTGGTCGCGCCCGTGAGAACAACAGTGGCATAGCGAGTTTCCTCCCCCAAAAAAAGTCGGTTGCCCTTGCCGTGTCGCCAGCAAGACTCCGACGAATGCGACAGCGCAACTTCGGCATGGTGTGTTTTGGGTGCCGAAAAATTGTGCTCGGAGCGCCCTTAAACGGACGTCATCTGTTTTCTGTCCCGCTCCAGGGAGATCCACATCTCCTGAAGCGTTTTATTGGTATTGCCCACCGCGCGAAATGCCCGTATCTCCAGGGCTGTGGTCCAGGTTTCATCCGCGGCCTGGACCAGATCTTTGCCGGCGAGGCCCTCCGCAACGGCGCTTTCTGGCAGTCATGCGACGCCGTAGCCCTGCTTGACCATCGCACCAGCAAGAGCGCCATATCGGCTTCATAGCAGCGGTCGAGGTGACACGGAGCGACCGCCTGGTTGAGTACCGCGTCGGCCACCTTGCCCAAGAACGTCTCAGCGGTATAGGCAAGGTGGGGAATGGGATGGGTTGGATTGCCGGGCAGGGCGAATTCCGGTTTGCCTAGCGAGGTCGGTGCCGAGATGGGCAGAAAACGTTCTCTCCCAAGCGAGAGGCTGATGAACTTTCCCTTGTCGAGCATGATCGGCACACTTGGGTGTTCGTAGCACACCATCAGATCGCACTGCCCTTCCGCCAGCGAAATGACAGCGTCGTGGACGTTGGTGGCGACCACCTGTGCGTTGAAGGGGCTGATGTACGCGTGACGTTGCTGGAACTGCTTGAGCCACCGCGGCAGGAACGACGTCGACAAGGTGTGTCCGGCGACCAGTTGAATTGAGCAACCAGGCATGCGTCTACCGGCGCGCAAGACTGTGCGTTGCTCACGCAGGATATCGATCGCCTCTCTGGCTTGGTCAGAGAAGCTCAGCCCCGCCAGTGTCAGCTCCACTGGATAGGTGCCACGGTCCACCAGTTCAACGCCTACCCATTCCTCAAGTGTTCGAATGCGTCGCGATAGCGCTGATTGCGTAATGCGGCGTAGTTCTGCGGCACGAGAAAAGCGCTTTGTCTCGGCAAGCACCAGTAGGTCTTCGATCCATTTCAACTGCATTTTTCCGGGCCTCGATCGTTAGGGGTCGTGGCCGGCTGAGCAACGATCCGATATCGCTTCCTGCATGCCCTAGATGATGGATCGCATTCGGTGCGAAAAGTATTCCGAATGCGCATCGGCCCAGTCCACATCCTCATAACCAGTGGGCCCTGTTTGCCTAACATGGGCGGCATCATGATGGCGACTTACGAGAAGAAGACCACAGAGACAGCGCACTGAGCCGGAGCGACCGGCCGTGCACAAAAAGGGGGGAACATGAATACCAGACGCTTGACGACCCATATCAGTCTGGCAATGCTGCTAGGCGTTGCCGTCGGCTGGGGTTGCCACGAATACGCCAAGGACGCCGCAGCGGCCAAGGACATCGCTTCGTACTTCAGCATCATCACCGACATCTTCCTGCGCATGATCAAGATGATCATCGCGCCGTTGGTGTTCTCGACGCTGGTGACGGGCCTGGCGAGCATGAGCGGCGGCCGCTCGGTCGGCCGCGTGGGACTGCGCGCGATGATCTGGTTTGTATGTGCGTCGGCCACGTCGCTGGCGCTGGGCATGCTGCTGGTCAACTTCTTCCAGCCGGGCGTGCACATGAACCTCGCGCTGCCGGATGTGTCGGCCACGTCGGGCCTGAAGACGGGTGATTTCACGCTCAAGGCCTTCATTACGCACGTGTTCCCGCGCAGCATCGTGGAGGCCATGGCCACCAACGAGATCCTGCAGATCCTGGTGTTCTCGCTGTTCTTCGGCGCGGCGCTGTCGACGATGAAGAACCCGATGGACAGCGTGATCGGCCGTGGCCTGGAAGAGTTGACCAAGCTGATGTTCCGCATTACCGACTACGTGATGCGCTTTGCGCCGCTGGGCGTATTTGCCGCCATGGCCGCTGCCATCACGGTGGAAGGCGTGGGCGTGCTGTGGACCTACGGCAAGCTGATCGGCGAGTTCTACCTGGGTCTGGCGCTGCTGTGGTCGATCCTGTTCTTCGTCGGCTACGTGCTGCTGGGCCGCTCGCTGGGCCGTCTGCTGGGGCTGATTCGTGAGCCGACGCTGCTGGCGTTTGCTACCGCAAGCAGCGAATCCGCTTACCCGAAGACGATCGAGGCGCTGGACCGCTTTGGTGTGCCCAAGCGCATCTCCAGCTTCGTGCTGCCGCTGGGGTATTCGTTCAACCTGGATGGCTCGATGATGTACCAGGCGTTCGCGGTGTTGTTCATCGCGCAGGCCTACAATATTCAAATGAGCTTCACCCAGCAGGTCACGCTGCTGCTGGTGCTGATGCTCACGAGCAAGGGGATGGCCGGCGTGGCGCGTGCCTCGCTGGTGGTGGTGGCGGCCACGCTACCGATGTTCCACCTGCCGGAAGCGGGTCTGCTGCTGATCATCGGTATCGACCAGTTCTTCGACATGGGCCGCACGGCTACCAACGTGATCGGCAACAGCCTGGCCACCGCCGTGGTGGCGAAGTACGAACAGGCGGAGCAACCGCGCGAGCTGGAGCCCCGCCACGCAACCTCGGCCACGCCTTCGGTGTGACGGTTGGGGGACAACCATGAAACAGCACACATTTGGCGTGATTGGTGGACTCGGGTCGCTGGCCGGCGCCGATCTGTTCTTCAAACTGGTACGTAGCGAGCCCGTGCTGGCTGAGCAGGATGCCTTCCACTTCCTATTCGAGCAGCATCCGTTTCGAGATGTGCGTGCACCACTGAATGTGACGTGCAGCATGACGGCACGCAAGCTGTACGTATTCCAGATGTGCCAGTCGCTTGCGCAGCGAGGGGTGAACTCCATCCTGCTGCCATGCTTCGCCAGCCACACCTTTCGCGAGGAACTGCAGAGCGAGCTGACTGTACCCATTGTCGACATGATGGCGGCGTTGCGGCGGCACGTGGACCGCATCGCCACCAAAGGCGCCGTGCTGGGTGTGGTCGCGTCGGATTTTGTGCGGCGATCCGGCTTGTTCGAGCGGTACTTTGCAGATCGCTACGACATCGTCTATCCCGGCGGCCTCGACCAAGCCTTCGTCATGAACGCCATCTACGGCGAGGACGGTGTCAAGGCAGGCAAGCTGGAAGGCCACGCCGTCGAGCACCTCGCACATGCATGCGAAAGCCTGCAGCGGCAGGGCGTGGAGTGGATCCTTCCGGGGGTGACTGAGCTGTCGCTGGTTTGCCAGGTGCTGCAGCGCCGCGGCTACCCCGTGCTGGACGGCAACGCCATCTATGCCGAGCACGCGGTGTCATTCACTGCATCGGGGCCACGCCGTGTATTCAAGCTGGGTATCGTCGGCGGTGTCGGTCCGGCAGCCACGGTTGATTTCATGGACAAAGTTGTACGCAGCACGCCAGCGAGCCGAGACCAAGACCACATCAAGATGGTCGTGGAGCAGAACCCTCAGATTCCAGACCGCACCGCACACTTGCTGCATCAGGAGGCTGACCCGACAGTCAGTCTCTACGCGACGTGCAAGCGGCTCGAATCTGAGGGCGCGAGCGCAATTGCTATTCCATGCAATACAGCACACGCGTTCGTCCAGGACATTCAGCCTTACTTGGCGATCCCGATCGTGAACATGCTGACAGAAACGATCGCTTTTATCCGTTCGCAGTACGGCACCGTGCGGCCGGTGGGATTGCTGGCAACCTCCGGCACGATCGCAAGCGGCGTCTATCACGAGGCTGCCCAGGCAGCCGGTATCACGTTGATGGCGCCCACGGACCCGTTCCAGGAACGCGTCATGTCCGCAATCTACGGCGAGCATGGTGTGAAGGCCGGCTATGTCGATGGTGCATGTCGCGAGTCATTGCGCGAGGCGATCGAGCACCTCGCACTGGCCGGCGCCAAGGTGATCATCCTCGGCTGCACCGAACTGCCGCTCATCTACGAAGAAACGACGGCGTTTGCGCTGGCCAACGGCAAATCCGTCGTGCTGGTGGATCCCACCGCCGTGCTGGCGCGACATTGTGTGGGCCTGGCCCTGCCCGAGAATCTGCCGTTGGCCAGTGAGACGCCGTCGGAGTGCGTTTCCGCTTCTGCTTGAGATCCCATTCCCTGATCATCACTGGCGCAGTTTGTTTCGACGATGCAAATGAAATGGCTGGAGGCACTTATTGCGCTTGAGGGAACACGAAGCTTTTCCCACGCCGCACGCAAGCGCTGTCTTTCACAACCGGCCTTGTCCAGGCAAATTCAGTCGTTGGAGAAATGGGCGAGCGTTCCGTTGGTGAATCGTGATGTGCAACCAGTACAGATGACGGCTGCTGGTCACGAGTTGTGCATACATGCCCGATGCATCCTAACGATGCTGTCAGTGGTGCAGCGTGATTTCAGATCGAAGCATTCAAATGGAGACTAAACAAAAAGCGATACATTAATGGGCGCCGCAGGAGCCAGACCACCCTGCAATAGGCGCGCTAAATGAACGACATCCGAATGCTTCAGCCCATGGGCTACATCCCGCCGGCCGAAACTGAGACGCACATTGCGGCCGGTGACTCTGGAGAGTCGTCCATGACGCATACGCCGCAGCTTCGCGCCATTGTTGCCGCAACGCTGGGTGGCGCAGCCTTCATCGCTTGTTTGGCCGCTTTCCCCAGCTACGCCGCCACGCCCTCTACACGCCCCGTGTACTTCATCTCCGGTCCGGACGCTGCTCTTGAGGAAGCCATCCGCGTGAACGACCCCTCGGCGATAGCGCGTGCCCTTGCCAATGGCGCGTCGATCAACGCCGTCAGCAAACAGGGCGTCTCGCCATTGATGATTGCGGTCGATCGTCAAAAGATGGAATCAGTGCTGACGCTGCTACACGCTGGCGCTGATCCCAATGCAATCGCGAAGGACGGCGCGTCGCCAGTCGGCCTGGCCGTTGAAAACTTCCGCGCCAAGCCTCACGGGCGACAGATCATGATGGCCGTGTTTCAAGCTGGTGGTCGTCCCGACACCCGTCGCCCCAATGGGGACCCAGTGCTGATGCGGTTTGTAAACTCGCACGACATTGAGGGCCTGCAGGTGATGAAATCGTTTGGTGCAGATCTCGATGCGCGCGACCGCTCCCATGATCCCATCATTACGAAGGCTGCTCTGGGTATGGACTGGGATGTGGTCTGGTGCCTGATCGAGTTGGGTGCGCGCTTCGACTACGAAAACGGCGACGCACGCAACCCGCTGAGTCTCTCGCTCTCCAACAAGGCTCCGTCGCGCAGTTCACCGCTCTTTGTCTACAAAGAAAAGGTGTGGCAGCGCTTGCGTGATGCAGGCATCAATCTTCCACCGCTACGGAACTGAGTGCGTCGCAGGGCCACCAAGCGCATCTCCCGCTTCGGTGTGCCGCTGGGTTGCGCGTTCAACCTCGGTGGCCCACCAAACTTCGCTTTCGATGCCGCATATTCGGACGGTGTACGCCGGCCTCACCTTGGTGCAAGCAGACTTGAACGCGTTCCAACCTGGTTCAATGCGCTCTGCTGACCCATGCCACTCAAACTGCCCCGCATCTCGTCCCGCGCCCCTGCCTCAACATCTTCGTCGTCACAGGCGGTGACGGGCGAGACGGCTACGCCATCCACACCTGCCAGACAGGCGTCTCGCCAGCGTGGCGAACTTGCCGGTTTGAAGAAGGCCCCGCCTGCCCCGCCCGCGCTGCCGGGCACACCGCAGGCTGACGTCGGCGTAATGAAGCGGGTAGGGCAAGCATTGCGTGCGCAAGTCAAGAGCACATTCAGTTGCGTAACGAAGGACGGCGCGAGCCGACTCGACTGGAACACGCCGTTCAGCGCCCACTCGCGGGCTGGCAGACCGACCACGTTGCGTGATTTCGCGCACGTCAAGCAATCTGCCGAGCGGATGGCCGCCGCGCGCGGGGACGCGCCGCAGCCCGGTAGTCCTTCGGGTTCGGCACGTCGAACGGAGCAGGCGCTCAATCAAGCCATGTCAGGGCTGCGCACCCAGATTTCGGCGATCACTAATGCCAGCGCCAGTCTCCACGGTGGCCAGCCGAAACCGGCTCAGGCGCTGGAACACGTCGATGATGTCATTGCCTACTGGGAGTCTGCGCAAGGGCAAGCGCTGGCTGCGAAGGTCAGCAGCGAACCGGCGGCATTCGTTGCGGGAGTGCAGGAGATGGCTGCGGCGCACTCGCCCGCCGTCGCCATGGCGGTATCGCTGGCGCTCGTATCGGCCAAGGAACGCCTCGACCCGGATAACGCCACAACGCTCAATGGCGACGTCTTTTCTTACCTGAAGCATGCGGACCTGGGCGCTGAAATCGGTAACGCGAAAACGCATTCCGAGACATCGCGCGACACTCATATCCTTGGCCTGCGTGGCGCGCTGGAGCAGACGCGCGAGGCCTTGATGGCAAACCGGTGCACCACGGCCGCAGGTTCGGGTGGTGAGTCTTCGGCGCCGTCACACGCGATCGACGTCAAGACGCTGCAGGCTTTCATCCAGACGGTGCGCGATTTCCCCATCGCCATGCGCGGGGCGGCACGACATGCGCCGCAGGCCCTCGCCGATTGGCCGGGTGTGCGCGACAGCCACGCGCAGTTCGATGCGCGCAACGCCGAGGCGGCTGCCGCATGCCTGGCCACGCTCGAAGCGGTGGCCGATGAAATCGGCTCGCAACCGCCTGCGCACGGGCAAAAGGGTGCGGTTGAAGTCTCCACCCACACCGTCGAGAAAATACGCGAGGCGCAGGAGGCGATGATCTCGGTTGTTTCGACGCCGGCCCACCTGCACGCACACGACCAGCAGCTCAAGCATGCCGAATCGGGGCGGGCCGTTGCGTGGGGCGCTTTACAGCATGCCGCAACCACCGGCAATTTCGAGGCCATGCTCGCCGCCACGGGCAACCGCAATCTTGGCGCCACTGATCAAGGCAACCTGCGAATCCATCTGCAGGCCGGCGCTGTGATTGCCGATGCGCTGAAGGCCAAGCCGACCCCGGAGGCGCTGATTGCTGCGCGGCTCGCTCCGCATGAGGCCGTGTCGAGCGCCGCGAACTTCGCCCAGCGCGTCAGCGACGCAAGCGCCAAGCTCATCCACGGTGTAGGTCCGGCAACCTTGAGCGCCGCCGACAAGAGTGATCTGGTCGCATGGCGCAACGGCTTCACCGACGATGCACCGGGTTCCGAATTGAGCCAGTTCAAGGCTCGCCTGTTCAAGTCGCTTGCATGGGTCGACCGCATGGACGACGACCGGCACGCGACATTACCAAGCAACCACAAATCGGCGCTCTCCGCCGCGCGCAATGGCATGGCGCAGGGCGATCGCGCTGTCTTGGCGAACGAGCAGAAAGCGTTGATGGCCGAGCTCGCGAAACCGGCGGTCAACGAGGTGGTGCAGGCCGTCGCTGTCGAGATGGAACGCCTTTGCGGTAGCACCCCGCCCGCTGAGACTGGCGCCGGAGAAGGGGGGGGCCATCGCCCGAATGCGTTGAGTGACACCCATTGCCAGTGGATCGCCCTGCGGGTCGCGCTTGATGACTGGATGCCCGAACACCAGGCCGCACGCCAGGGGCATCAACTGGTGCTCGGCCGCGAATTCTCGCCCGCAGCGTTGCCGCAAGATGTCGAGCAGCGTATTCGCAAGTTCACTGAAGACGCCGCACACAAGGTGACGTCGGGCTCTCCGGAGGCCCTGGAACAGGCGATTGCAAACGTCCGGCAGCATCTTGGCAATGTCCGCCTTGGCTTTGAAGACCTGCATGCGCTGGCGAACTTCCTGAACGTCGAGCGGGCCGAGCCATTCCAGAAGGCAATGGAAGCCGCTCGAAAAATTGCCACGGCGCCGCCGCTTGCCCCGCCTGACAGATCGCAGCACAGCGTGCGTGCCATGCTGGTGGACTACCTGAAGACGATTCCCGGTGGAAACACCGTCCGGTTCAGCCGCGGCACCACCGGAGGGTTCAGTACCAAGGGCATTACCAAGGCGCTTGTCAAAGCGAAGAAGCGGTTGCTTGGCGTTCCGGTTGCCGGCAATGCCCGTGTCGATCTGCGCTATGAGAAGGGGCGTGAAGCGGCGGTCTCCATGTCGTACCCCGTCCACGCCGCCGAGCTGTTTATCGGCACGGAAAAGCGCCACCGTGGGCGCATCGGCGCGGGGTGCTTCTTTGGCGCCAAGCTGTTTAAATGCTGCCGCACCGGCGCCAACGTTGATGTGAATCCGTACGAGCACGAGCGCACGGATGCCACCGGCATCATGGTCCGCATCCCGCGCCGGACGGCGGCTAAAGATGCGGAGGTCCGCGCGCTGTTCTCGCGCGTTACCGACTTCATGTTCTCGGCCGCGGATGCCCGGCGCCGCTCGCCAGAGGGCATGCCCGACGCCGACGCGCTTTTCCACGCCTTTGCCAGCGAGTTCTACGCCGAGAAGGATCTTTCGATCAGTTGGATCAACCAGAAGACGCGCGCGCATCGCAGCGAGATGTCGGTGGGGATCGGCGTATCCGTCAGCAAGCTTCTGAACCCCAGCCAACACCGCGCGAGCAGGCAGGAGACAGGCGCCCTCGGCACAAGCCTCGGCTACTCGTTCGAGAAGCAATGGCTGTCGACATTCAAGCAGCTCGACGCCACCGGCACATACCGGATTGCTAACCTGCGCGAGCAAAAACTGAGCCGGCACAAGATCAATCTTGGGCTCACTACGTCAGCAGTGACGGGCACGATCGGCAACACCTCGGCCGATCTGTTCGGTGGTGGCGCGGTGGTCAAAGAGCGCGGCACGAACGTGAAGCTGCGCCTGGCGATCGATCGGGACAATGTGCTGCCGACAAAGTCCGTGGCCGATTTCGAATTCGACAGCTTCCACGACTACGCCCGGTATGTCGAAGCGACCAAGCAGGAGTGGGTCAAGTTCTTTGCCTATCCGCACCGGAACGATCCGGATGGCGGCCAGGCAAAGGGGCTCAAGGCCGTCAATGACAATCTCGATACCGCGCGTCTGCTGGACACCCCATACAACGCCTTCTTTGTGCGCCGGGCACTCACCGCGGACGCTGCGAAAACGCTCAACCATCTGCAGCAGCTTTCGCTGGTGACGCCGCAAAGCGAGACAAAGCTGCACGAGCAGCTTGCCGCGTCATACACCAAGACGATCAACGCCCCCAACTCCTGGATGCCGATTGGCTTGCGCGCTTATGAAAAATACAGTGAGGCTGACGGATTCAACGTCAACGCGGGGCTGCGCTTGACGCAGAACACCGGGCTCAAGGTCGAGCGGCAGATCGTGTTCGATACGATCGACGCCAAGCTGCTCAAGGAGTATGAAGCGCAGTTGAAGGAAGATCAGAGCACACCAGAGCCTCCGGCGGCGACTCATGTCCCAACCGGCGTGCCTCCATCGCCTCGCCCGATGCAGCGCCAGGGGTCATCGGGCACGCCGCTGTATCAGAGCGTGCAAGGTGCGCGATCCGAAATCGAGCCGGCGCACGAAGAGGCTGACCGCGAACCGGTTTCCGTCCCGCCGCGCGAGCAGCGATCTCCGTCGCTTGCCGACATGCTGGCCATGTCTCCGCCGCGCTCGCGACCCGACGACACCCGCGCGCATCTGGAGCGACTGAAACAGCAAATGGATGCGAAGGCCGGCATTGCTTCTGCTCCCAAAAAGTCCGGCAGTCTGTCCAGCAAGCTGTTTGGGCAGCGCAAGGCCAAGCCGCGATCTGTCGGGCCGCGTGTGCAGCAGCCAGTCAGCACCGGCTCCGGCTCAAGCCACCAGAAGGCGGCCGTACTGCCCGAAGCGACCGCAGCGACAACCTCCGCCGCCAAGCCACGTGCATCCGAGACATCGTCCACCTGACTGGAGAAAAACACATCGAATGCCGCAGGCGTCTTCCGTATTGACCGGCCTCGGTACGCGCTCTTCTTGTTCGATCAACGGTCATTCAATATCGCGATCGCGTTATTAAATCGCTTGGCGCACTGAATGATGAATACTTTATGGCAGTGATGCGCGCATTGTTCAATTAATCTCATCAACGTTCGTTGGAGGGCGTTGATCCGATAAACTTGCCGATAGCCATGATTCACGTGCCTCCGTGAAGCGCGGTCAAGAAGCCCCGGGCGGTTACAAGCTGCCTGGGGCTTTCTTTTTGATGGGGCATGGCCCCGCCGCTCTGGCCTTCAGCGCCACGTCAATCATGCGAGAAACGCTCGCCTGCCTTCTCAAACATTGCCGCTGCAACTTCGGTGAATAGAGTTTTTGAAAGAAATACAAATCAATACTTCAAAATCGATTTGGTTCACTCAAAAAAACTTCAATTAACCTCACCCGTCATTCGGGCTCAAAAAGCGATGGTAGTCTCGCCTTGGCGGTTGGCATTCGCCATCAGGGTTTTTATCGGGAAGATGACCGGTTGTGCAATACGTTGTAGACCAGTCTATTCCCGTCTTTGGTAAAAATTTGGAAGGCGTAGATATGCACCGCCGTGTTGAACATTAAATAGATTTGACGAGGTCGGGATAATGAAAACAGAACGTGGTGCAAGCAATGTGCGGGAAGTGCCCGCTGCAGCAGATTCGCGCGGCAAGGTCGGCCGGTTTTCTCAGCGGTATGCGGCAGTTGCGCTGATTTCGCTTGCTCTATTCGGCTGCGGTGGCGAAGGTGACGGGACGTCCGGCAGCAGCGCGGGCACGCAAGCGGCCGCCAGTGCGCCCGTCGGTACGCAGACCAGCCAGGACGGCATCAAGCACACGCAGAGCACCGACAGCGCCCCCGCAACCGCCATCCTCAACAAGATGGGCCGGGTGCCGCGCCTGCAGGTTGGGCTGGGTGCAGGGCAATCGACCGATGACATGAAGGCCCAAAGCATTCGCCCGGACATCATCGACACCTACCTGGTTGGCGTCGGGCAGAACGCCTGGCCTAGCTGGAACACTGACGGTGCATACGTGACTTACACCGCGCAGCGCGTCCAAAGCTTCGGCGCAACGCCGATGTTCACGCTCTACCAGATGGCATCCAACGGCGATGGCAACTTGAGCGGCATCAACGACGCCAATTTCATGAACAACTACTGGTCGCAGGTGCGCTTGATGTATCAACGCATCAATGATCTGAACACGTCGGTGCTGGTGAATCTGGAGCCCGACTTCTGGGGCTATGTGTATGCGCAGGCGCCCAACCATGATCCGGCGCAGCTTGCCGCCTCCGTGAACAACCAGCAGGAATGCAGCTGGCTCCCCAATACGGCCGCCGGCATCGGCATGTGCCTCGTATCGATGGGGCGGTGGCACGCGCCCAAGGCCTTGCTCGGCTTCCCGCCCGCCTTCTGGAATGCCGGGCCGGACGTGATCGGCAAGGAAATGCAGGCAGTCGGCGCGAATACGGCTGACTTCATCGTCGCCCAGACCAGCGACCGCGATGCCGGCTGCCTCGAAGCCGCAGCGGTAGGCGAATGCACCGGCCGCACTGGCCCGTTCTACCTGGACGAAAACAACGTCCAGACGCCCAACTTCCACCAGCAGCAGAACGCCGTCTCTGCCTACCGCGATGCACTGGGCAATGGTCTGCCGATCCTGTGGTGGCAGACACCGCTGGGTGTTCCATCCGACACCCCGGGCGGCACCCCAGGGCATTACCGCGACAACCACGTCGACTACATGCTGCGCAACCCGTGGGAATACGGCGCCATGCACACATTCGCCATCGTCTTTAGCGGTGGCGGCACGTATTCCACGTCAATCAACACCGACGGCGGCCAGTTCGCACGCCTGTTCGGGCAGTACCTTTCGTACGGTGGTGTTGGCGTGCAGTAAGTGAAGGGCCCGCCAGAGACAGCCTTTGTCTCAAGAGCGGTTCAGCGCCCGGCGTGGCCAAGCGACGCCGGGCGTGACGCGTTTCCAAGTCGCGGCGGGTGTGCGCAGCGGTACGCCGAGCTTCTCTATGGGTTGGGTGCGACGTTGCGGATCAGGTTGTTTGCTTGGTCGGCGACGTACAGGTTGCCGTTGGTGTCGACCGCGATCCCGGATGGTTGATTGAACATCGCGGTGCTACCGGCGCCGTCGGCGCTTCCCGCGTTGAGGGAACCGGCCAAGGTGGCAACCACGCCCGCCGGGGTCACCATGCGGATCAAGTTGTTGCCGTCGTCGGCGACATAAAGCACGCCGTTGGTACCGATCACGATTCCCACCGGTAGCGAGAACGTTGCCGCGGTACCCACTCCATCATCACTGCCGGTCGCGCCGGAGCCCGCCAGTGTCGTGACAACACCTGACGATGAGATCTGCCGGATATCGCTGTTGAACCACTCCGTCACATACAGCGTGCCAGACGGAGAGAGCGCGATTCCCGAAGGGCCGTTGAAGGTGGCGAGCGCAGCCGCGCCATTATCGCTGCCCGCTGTTGTTGTGCCGGCCAGCGTGGTCACCACGCCGGCTGGCGTGATCTTGCGGATCATGTTGTTGCTGTAATCCGCCACGTAGACGTTTTCGTTGGCATCCACTGCAATGCCGAGCGGGTTGTTGAATGAGGCGCTCGCGCCGATGCCGTCGGCGCTGCCCGCAGTTGCCGAACCGGCAAGCGTCGTCACGATGCCGCCTGGCGTGATCTTGCGAATATCGTTGCCGTAGAACTCCGCCACATAGATGTTGCCGCTGGCTGCCACCGCAATGCCGACCGGAGTCGCGAACTTGGCACTGCCCGCCATGCCATCGACGTGGCCCGGGCTTCCTGTGCCTGCCAGGGTCGTGACGACGCCGCCCGGTGCGATTTTGCGGATGACGTGGTTGCCGAAATCCGCCACATAAAGGTTGCCTGAGGCGTCTCGCGCAATACCGCTCGGCTGTCGGAACGAGGCCGCCGATCCAGTGCCGTTGACATACCCCGCAGTGGTGGAACCGGCGATGGTGGACACCATTGACTGAGCGACCGCGCAGTTCACGCTCACGTTATTGACGTTACCGTTGGCCAGCCCGCTACCGTTTGCCACGGAGCAGGACTGCCAAAGCGGTTGGGCGTTGACGGAGACAGCGTAGGCACTGCCCGCCGCTACAGAAACTGAAAAGCTGAAACCGCCGTCGGCGGCTTGGACGATCGCATCTGCACCGTTGTTAAGCAACGTGAGGCTGCCGTAATCGAGCAAGCCCGTGGTCGTTCCCGCAATGGTGTAAGTGGCCGGAGCCGTTGGGGCCACCGGGCCGACCGGTGCTCCGATCGGCGCACCCGGCTGCGTTGCACTGGGGGCGGCGTGGTGGCCGTATCGCCGCCACCGCCGCATGCGGTCAGGATCAGGCAAATCGGGATGGCTTTCAGAAGCGGAGGGCACGCGGAGGACATGGCTTGGTGCTGGGCAAACGTCGATCAGGTTGGATTGGGCCATCGACTCCAGCGATCGGGGGCGCGGGGCATGTGCCTTTTGCGCCGCCGTATAGACCAGCTCTGATATGACGCCAGACCGGGCGAGGTTGACGCTTCGCTGGAAATGTAAGGGCTCGCCTTAAATCGGCACGTCCTCGTGGAGGTGTAGCGGCGCCTCGAAAAGAAAACGTTTGCGTGCGGGTTTTCACTGCTTAGGCGTCGAATGAGAAAACGCGCCATACATACGATCCTGCACTTGCCGGCCCGCGCAGGCTCGGACATGCGGCAAGTGGCGCAGCCGTAACGGGCTCTCGGTGCGCTCGTCTTGCTGCTGAACTTCCTCGCCGTCATCGCTCTACCGTGGTGACACAGTCTGGCTATTGCGCGGGGCGCGAGGGCCGCGCTCGGTCAGTGGATCGCCGTTATCGTGGAGTTGGGTGTAGATCGCGGCCAGCGCAGATTGAACCTTGCGCATGCGCATTCGGTAGAACATCGACGCGGCGATCAGCAAAGCCAGCAAGACTCCAAAGACTGGGCCGATGATGTGGGCACGCTTCCAGGGTGCCGGGTCATCGGGGGTAATCGGACTGCGGCTTGCAAGACCACTGTCTGGCGCATCGCCCTCTTCCCCGGACGGCGCCGTCGCCGTTGCTGCGGCAGGCTGTGCCGACGCATTCTTCAAGGCTGCGAGCCGCCGCATATCGGCCAGATTCTGCTCAACTTGCGCAAGGCGCGATTCGAGTTCACGGATCGCCTGCCTGGCCGCAACCAACTCTTCGTTGAGCTGCCCCACGTTTGCCCGCTCGCGCATGCCCGTGGCGGAAAGGTGCAATGTGTCCTTGTCCGATGCATTGGCTGGCACCGAAGGCGGCCGACTGCCGGCGACGGCGTTGGAATTTGCCTCGGGCACAGGTGGTGTGCGCTCGCTAGCCGCAGCCTGCGTCAGCATGCGGATCTGGCGTTCGGCCTCACCTCTTGCCACCGCGGTTATTTCCTCTGCCGGTGGCATGCGTAGCGCTGCGCCGACGCGCAGGCCGTTGATGTTTCCAGCAATGAAGGCGTGCGGATTGCTCCGGTAAAGCGCCAGCGCGGCCTGCCCGGCAGAAACGTCCGCCCGATCCTGGACGGTGCTGAGCGCGATCCGTGAGAGGCTGTCGCCCGCTTTGACGGTATAGGCCGCTTCAGCACGTCCGTCGTCTTCACCTAGTAGAGACGAGGCGGTTGCCGCAGCCGATGGACGCATGCCGCCCGGCTGAGTGCTGGCCGTCGCGTGTACGGCGGGAGTGGATGCGCCTGCCGCTGCTTGCGTCTGCGCGCGTTGTGCTGGTGCTGCACTGGGCGCCGACACTCCCGAAGCAGGCGCCGGTTTGCGTTGCGTCTGCAGGAACGTGGTGGGGGCGCTTGCCGTGCCTGGGGGGCTGAGCAGCAACGTATATGCCGCCAGCGTGTCTCCACCTGGTCCAGCAAGGCGCACGACGATATCCGCGATGGAATCCACCTGCGGGACGGTCGAGTACACGCGAACGACATAGCCGTCTTGCCGCTGTACCAATGTCGTACGCAGAGAAGTCGCGCTCGCGCCGTAAGGCACGCTGGCGGCAAGGTAGGTTTCGCGGTTGCCGGGTTGCAGCACCAGCGCTTGTGCGTCGTGCGGCCGCAACCCCGTCAAGTCGATTTCCGCATCAAGCGGCTGGCCAATGTTCGAATGCAGATGTAGCACGCCCAGTTCGACGGCGTGCCCAGCCGGCATGCACGCCCACAGGGCGGCGGCCGCTCCTGCAACCAGTGACCGGCGGATAGGCCGATGTGCAATTCCTCCACGAAATCGCTTTTTCATTTTTGCTTGCTCCCCTTGTATTGCTGACACCCGATTTATTGGTTTGGGGGTGGCCGGGAAGGATAGAGCGTTTCGTCAGCGGACCGCCATTGACGACGGGGCAGTTGAGAAAAATTCAGAGTTCGAAGACGCGACGCGGTATGGGGGGCGACCCCGCAAACAACCGATAGCGCGCGGGCTTACCGGCTGAACCGATCCCGCAAGCTTGCACTCTGGTTCAGGCTGGTCAGCATGGCATCGAGCCAGTGTTCATCTGCACCTGCCGTCGGCACGGTCGATGCATGCATCCTGTGTTCGGCGGGCTGATCTGCCGCGTGTTTGAGAACGACGGGGTGCATGGGTTTGGCGCCATCCTGCATCGGTTGCGGCGCCGACTCTTGTGCACGCGTTTGCCCGGCAACCGGCAACGGCGCGCGTGCTGCCAGCTTGCGGGTGAGAATGCCTTCCACCGCACGGGCATAGATGCCGTTTTCCCCTGGGGACTCCGAGTGATAGGCGCCGATGGCATGCCAGCTGTTGCCGTGCAATTGCACCTTACGGGCCAGATGCCATGCGGCCACATAGGCGCTGACGCACGGGTCATAGAGCATCTGGCGGCCGATACCGTAGCGTGACAGTTCCGGCAGGTGGATGGTGTTGATCTGGAACATGCCCAGGTCTTCACTGCCGTTGCGGTTTCGGTTGTGTGCTTGCGGATTCAGGTGCGATTCCTGATAGCCGATGGCACGCAGGACTTGTGCGTTGACGCCGTGGTAAGCGGCGGCATCGTCGATGCAATCGGCCAGGACCGCCGCGGGCAGGCAGCCCAGCAGGGCAATGACGAAAAACACTCCCCGCCGTAGCGCGACGGCGAGCCGGTTACGCCCGCGCATGGTCTTGCCTGCCGGCGCAGGCGCGCGTCATGGGGTGGCGTTGTTGCAGGCGCTGCTGCTGCCAGGTGTGATGGGTTTCGCGACGCGTGGGCGGTACTGCATGGGTGGTTGCGCGACGCTCCCGCGCAGCCATGATGCGAGACGATGGGGCATGCATTGCGGATCTCCGGTAACGAGCATGCGCGCATCATAGAAATGCCCGCCGGGCGATGCGCACGCACAGTGCGAATTTGCCGGGCTTGCAGCGAAACCGTATCAACAGCGTGCATGGGCACGACGGTTCGCCGCGGGCGCAACGGGTTCGTCCTGCCACAGGTCGTGTTGCGCGGTGGTCCATACGATCAGCAAACAGGCGGAGAGGGCGCGTTGCCCGCCGCTTATTGCCACTTCATCTTCTCTTGGGCCCATCATGCAATCACATTACGGTAGTGCCTCCGTGCTGCCCGATAACGTCGCGCAGAGCCGTGCCGACTGGGGTGCGGCGGATGCAGGTGTCTCGGTGACCAACAAGCTGTCGCGTGCGTTGCGGCGCGTGCTGCAGCGTGTGCGGACCGGGCACACCCAGCCGTCGCCAGCCGCCAACCGATTTCACGTGCCGATGCCGAATCACGATCGAC
The DNA here is from genome assembly GCF_054792405.1 of Ralstonia sp. SA306. Lineage (NCBI taxonomy): Bacteria > Pseudomonadati > Pseudomonadota > Betaproteobacteria > Burkholderiales > Burkholderiaceae > Ralstonia > Ralstonia sp. SA306. The sequence goes on along the minus strand of NZ_CP096452.1, from coordinate 1,829,471 downwards.
AGGCAGCGCCGACGTCTTCACGCACGCAGCATCAACAACGTGCAGGCGCGGCGCGCGATGCTCTGCGCATCCAGCAAGCCATGCCCCAGGGCCACGGCCTACGGGCCATCGTTCCGCCCACCGATGCCAGCCGCTGGCTGGCCGTATGCGAGGCGGTGGCGGGTTGGCAGCAGGAGATGGCACGTCGCCTGCACCGCTACAGCGGCCCGTTGTTGACCGACACCGCACGACCCACCGAGCAGGGTCTGGCCCTGGCTGCTACGCGCATGCTGCTGGCCATGCAGCAGAAAAGCCGGCACCTCGTGCTCGACGGTATTCCGGTGATGCGCCTGCCTGCCGCCCTGTGCCTGGCCGAAGAGCTGGAGCGGCTGACCGTCCATGATTGCGATCTTTTTGAGTGGCCGGCGTCCGGTGGTTTGCCGGTCAACCTGAGCGCGCTGCATTTCGCGCGCAACCCGCGGTTGACAGCGTTGCCGGGGCGGATCGGCAAGCTGTTGCAGCTGCAGGAGATTGTCGTGCTGGATTCGCCGCTGCGCGCGCTGCCCTCGTCGTTGTCTCAACTGCCGAAGCTGGAGCGCCTGGTTGTGCAGGGCACGGATCTGCGCATCGTGCCGGTTGAGCTTGGCACACTGGCCGCATTGCAAACGCTGACGCTGGCATCCAACAAACTGCTCTTGCAACTGCCGATCAGCCTGGGCCAGCTTTCGCAGTTGCGCGAGCTTCACTTGCGTGGCAATCCTCTGCTCTCTGTGCTGCCTGATACCTTGGGCAACCTGGCCGAACTGGAACGGTTGGACTTGCGCGAGAACAGCGCCATGACGACACTGCCCGAGTCACTCGGCCGACTGCGCAAGCTGCGGCATCTTGACGTCTCTGGCATGTCGAACCTCGTGGCTGTGCCGGAGGGCATTGGCCATTGCGCGCAACTCCGTACGCTGCGCCTGCGCGATTGCGGATCGCTGCGCATCTTGCCCGAGTCTGTTGGCGATCTGAAGCAGCTGACGCACCTGGATTTGCGCGGCTGCTACGCCTTGGCTGGCTTGCCCGATACGCTGCGCGATCTGCCGCCAGCCTGCCGTGTCGATGTGCCGGCGCACCTGTCTGCACGGCTGGCCGAATTGCGACCCGCAGCCGGCGCCATCGCGACGGCCGGTTCTGGCATTGCACCGGATTGGATCGCGCTGCGCCAGGGCTGGCGCGCACGCCTGCAGCCCTATGACGCCGAATATGGCAGCGACGCCTTGTGCATCTGGATGGAGCGCTATATCAACGCCATCGCGCCCGACGCCGTGCGTTCATACCGCGACAGCCGCCGTCTGGGCCAACTGGTGGATGGCCTGTGCGAGCTGGCAGCGCTACGCAGCGCCGTTTTCCAACGAGCCCAAGAGCGCTATGCGCTGGGTTGCCTGGACGAAGAGGCGCTGCCGCTTGACGCGCTGATGGCACTGTTGGTGAGCGAGCGCCTGCGCGAGCCCGGGTTGCTGGAAGACGCGGCAGCCAGGATGGTCCGCGCCGAGGCTTTTGCGGCGTTGCTCGAATATGGCGCCGCCGGTGGGTCGATTGACGAGGCTGTCCAGAAGCTCGCGGCTTGGGCGCCGCTGCAGAGTTACGTCGCACGCTACGTCAGGGCCGGCGAGGGCGTGGCACAGCGGCACGTTGCCGTCGCGCGCGACTGGCTGCACGCCGGCTGATACAGCCGTTCAATCGTGTATTCCCATGGGCCGGCTTGATGCCGGCCTTTGTCTTTCTGGGCCTACGCAACGAAACAAGAATGCTTGCGAGGGGGAAAAAAAAACGCCAGCCCGGGCGCATCCAGGGCTGGCGGCAGAGCGTGAAGTCAGTGGGCTTTACGTTGGCGATGGGCCCTCGTCAGTCGGGAATGCGTTGCCGAGCAGCGCTTTGCGGCGCTGCAGCTCCTGCTGTGCCTGTTGGCTGATCGGCAGGTTCATGGCAGCGAGCTGCTGCAGATCCGCCAGGGTGGCCTGCTTGACCGATGCTTTGGCCGGCTCAAGGCGTGTGCGCAATTGACCAATGGTGCCGGACGGTTGCGGTTTGCCGTGCAGGGCCGCCTGGGTGCGGTCATTCTCGCGTTGCAGCGCCTTGGGGTTGCGCACCAGCGACTGAATACCGGTGTTGCGCTCCTCGGTATGGAACAGCGCGGCCGAGTTGATGGCGCGCGTGTTGCCGATGATCTTCGAGAACGCGTCGAGCAGCGGGCGGCCCTGGCTGGAGTCGCACAGATAGTCGGCGCGTTCCTCGATGGTCGTCATGGCTTGCAGGCGTGCACGCATCGCTTCCACGTCGAGGTGGCTCACGTCGATCGGCTTGGCCAACGGTTCGGCAAGCTTGAACAGCTGTTCTCCGTTGGCGGTCGAACCCGGCGCGTGCGCAGCCACCTGCGTCGACACCTGTGCCGCGCGTGCGAACGGTGTTGCGGCGTGGTAGCGCACGAACTCGTTCTTGATCTGGACGGGGCGGTTCTCTGTAGCCGCGGCATTGATCTCCTGGGTCGCCGCTGCGTACTTGGCCACCACATCGGCCATCAGGTTCGGATTGGCGAGGTAGCGATCGCGTTGCACCGGGTTCGCATCGAACGCCTGCCGTAGCGCGGCATCTTCGCGGTGGGCTTCCGCGTCGACGATCTTGGCGAGGAAGGGATGCTGCATGATGAGGTAGCTCGTGTCGGAGCCCATTACCTCGCCAGCGTAGCTCTGCGTGCTGTCCGTATGCGAGACTGACGGCGTGAACGTGCCATGCGGCGTCGGCACTGTTAGCGACAGGCTCATGCCGCTGTTCTTGTTGCGCAGGACGCGCGCGTATTGCAGCTCCATCGGGGCGTTCTGCACGTCAGGCGCCTGGCGCAACTTGACGACCAGGCTGGTGCCGTCGGTCACGTTGAGCAGCAGCCCCTGCGTCTGGCGGATCAACTCGTGCGGATCGAACTTGTCGTCCTGCAGCCGCATGTTCGGCGCGAACTTTTCGATAGCCGCTGCAATGGCCTTGTTGAGTATCGCGCCCGTGATGGGCGCACCGCCCTGCGCGGTGAACGTGAACTGCCAGAACTTGCCCGTACGGCTGGGGTTGACCTGATGATTGGCGTTCATCAGGCGCGCCTCGGCGGTGAGCGAGACTTGCCCCGCGCTGTTGCCGACAGAGATGGAACCTGTGAACGGTCCCAGTTGCACTTTGCCGGTGGACCGGCCGAAGCGGTTGAGGATCGCGTTGAGCGCACTGCTTTGCGCGCCGCCGGAAACCGTCGCCTTCAGTGCCGTATCCCAGCGCTGCCACAGCGATTTGTCTTTCAGCGGGCCGTTCTTCTGCACGTCGTAGTTCTTGAGCGGCAGGTACGTCTTGTCCAGCATTTCACGCGCGGTCTTGTACATCGAATCCGCCGTCAGGATGGCTTCGGCGGCGGCCGTGCCGTGCTCGTCGCGCTGCGCCATCTGCTGCTTCACGACAGAGATATGCGCGCCCACACAGCCCAGCGCCAAGCTGATCGCAGCATGGCTCTTGGCGACGAACGCCTCTGGGTTGGCCAGCGCATCTTTCTGCGGATAGCGGCCATGCCACACGGTCTGGTTGATCTGTGCGAAGGCCGCTTCGCGATGCTGGTTCAGCGTATCGCGCTCTTTGGCGGGCATGAAGCGATCGTTCCTGGCGAGCACGGCCCCGGCGTGATCCGCAAATTGCAGATAGGTGCCGATGAGATGCTCCAGCTGGTCCGTCGCGTGATTGAGCTGTTCGGGGCTGGCGTGCGTGATGGCGTTGTGGAACTGCGCGGGGATGTTGGCTTCCTCGCCATAGTGCAGGCGCTCGGTTTCGGTAAAGGGCTGAGCGGGGCCCGCGTGCAGTTCGTGCGTGAGTGCCTTGCGTGTCTCGTTGTACAGGTGGAGCTGCGCGGGCGGCGGCTCGGCACAGGCGGCATCGAGCTGCTGATGCAGCTTGAACGTGGACTGGTAATCCTTGTGATAGCCCGGGTCCAGCAGCGTGTGCGGTGCGGCAGCGCTTTCCGTGAAGAACTGCGCCACGTTGCCGCGCACGTTGACATCAAAGCTCCCGCCGGCTTCCAGGTTGGTGCCGCCGTGGGTCTCGTTGCCGACGTTGGCATCTACGCTGCCGGTCACCTGGCGGTAGGCCAGGAAGCGGTCGCCATAGGCCACGGAATCGGGCACGTCGCGTCGCGGTTGCGCCGGCATTGGCTGCCCGCTGCCGATGCGGTCCGTCAGCACGTCGGCGATTGGCGGGTACGCGGCCTTCATTAGCGTGCTGAAGCGGTCGCCGCCCACTTGCTGGTCGATCGCGCCGGCCAGCAGCGTCATCTTCAAGGTGTTGAAACCCTTGGCAATCTTGGCGTCGTTCAGGAAGTAGGGCTTGCCCGCGGCTTCCGTGTAGTTGCGGCCGATGGCGTGAGACACGAGATTGGCCAACGATTCCAGTTGCTGCATCGCCTGGCGCGCATGCGGGCCGGCAGACTTGACCCAGGCGTGGTTGGCATCGTGGTTGGCAACGAGCTTGACGAGTTGGCGCAAGTCATCGTGTTCGAGGTAGACATTGCCGCCGGACAGGTCCAGCCGGCCCGCCAGCTTGGCGGCCCACTCGCCCAGCTTGCCGCCGAGCGCAACTTTGGCGAAGGCCTGTGCCGAGGGCCAGTAGTCGACGTCGCCGTCATCATCGGCAAAGTACAGCCGGCCCTTGCCGCCACCCGCTTCCACCGATAAGTGGGCACCGGCATAGCGGTTGGTTGGGAAGGCCGAGATCGACACGCTGCCCGACGTGCCTGTGCTCACGTTGGAGCCGGGCTTTGCCGTGCTGATACCGGGGGCTTTGGCTTCAAGGTTGGCGGTTTCCTTCTCGGCGTAGTGGCTCATGACCTCGTGCGCGCTGCCGCTCAGGTGCGTGCGCTTGAGCTCGGTGAGCAGCGCCGCGATCCCCTTGTAGGCGTCGGCCGGATCATGGTTACCCAGTGATTTGGCAAGCTGGCGCGCGGTCTTGGCCGCCGACGCAAAGGCATCACGCACGGCCATGCCGACTTCGTGCGGAGCCTTGCGGGTGTTGTCTGCGGCAATCGTCTGGATAGTGCCCAACTGATGCTGAAGCTTGGCGCGCAGCCCGTCACTGTGCGGGTGCGAGCGCGTGAGTGCTACCGGCACCGTGGGTAGCGCATCCTTGAGCGCAAGCGCCATCTGGCGCAACTGGGGCTTGTTCAGCGCGCCGGTATCGGGATCGAACACGGGCGCATCCGGCGGCGTGTGGCGGCCCTGCGCGTGCGCGCTGGATGAGGGAGACAACGACGAGGGCGACGGCGGCCGCAGCACGATGGCAAGGTCTTGCTGGGTGCCATGCTCGGCGTGTTCGGTGTGTTCGGTGTGCTCGGTGTGTTCGGTGTGTTCGGTGTGTTCGGTGTGCTCGGTGTGTTCGGTGTGCTCGGTGTGTTCGGCGTGTTCTGTGTGTTCGGTGTGGGCAGTACCAGACGATTCGGCGTGGGGCTGCTCCGTCGGCGTGGGCGTCGGGTTCGGGTTCGCTTGCGCGTGTGGGGTGTGAAGCGGCGTTGCGGTTGTGCTGCTTGCGTGCCCCTGTGCCTGCGGCGCAGCGGTTTGCGGCTGTGCGGACTGTTGAGGCGGCCACTGCAGCTTGCCGTTGCGAATACGCTTCTGGGCCTCCCGGTGCGCGGCGCGCGTTCCGCGTCCGCTCAACGTGGTGCTCGACAGCGCAACCTTGAGCTGCTCGTTCGTCAGGGACGCAGCGCTTTTCTTCTGGCGGTTCGCCGTCACCATGTCGGCAAGATCGCGCAGGCCGCCGGGCAACTGCGAAGTCTTGCGCACGCTTGGCATCGATGGCTGCGCGGATTGCGAGGCCGGTGCGCTGGACGACGTCTGCGCCGGAGGCGTCGCGCTGGAGTGTCGGGAGAATATCTTCATGATGGGCGAGGGCTCCGAGGTTGGCATGCCGGGGCAATGCGGACTCGCCCGAGCACAGTTGAACCTTGCAAGCGTAGCCAGCCACTGCCGACGAACGTCACTGGCACCGAAGTGCTGCGTCGGCATCCGAAGCGACCGCCCGCGGCGGCTCAGTACCGTGCGGGCGCGGCGCCGTTGTCCAGCTCTGCCGTGAGCGCAGCGATGGCATCGAGCAGATCGGTCGCTTCCGGGTCGTCGTCCAACGCGTAGCGGAAGCGATAGATCATCTGGCCGGTTTGCGGGTGTTGCACAACGCTGCCGCGTGCAGCACCGTCCACTTCCAGGCAGAGGCCGAGCAGCAGATTGAGCGTGAGCGCGACGTCCAACGTGTCGCGGGGCCCAAGTTCGACGTACGCGGTCAGCATGTCGGGATCGGCGTAGCTGTCGTAAGCCAACCAGACGTTGCGGGTGCCGATGCGCAGGGCATGCGCGGGCAATGCGTCGTCGTCGAACGGGGGGTGGGGCAAGTCTTGGGGGGGCATGGGCGGGCGCCGTGGCGGTTGTCGCTGCAACGCATTGCAGCAACCGGGTTGCACCGCAGAACGATGCCAGCATGGGCTTCCGGATGTGGCGGGTGTGCCGAAAAACTGCGATAAAAGCCGAAAAAATGCCCACCTGAAATATCAGCGGTGGTTAAAATCTCGACACCTGGGTGGGGGCTTTCTCGATACCGGGTCGGGTCGTTTGCCGGGGAACGGCCAGCACAGATTTTCGCGGAGGGTACCGTGACGCAAACCTGCCAGCCAGTTACCGAACTGGCCTCTGACTGGTTCCGACAACACTATGCGTGGCTCGCCCGTCGTATGGGCTGCAAGACGGGCTGCCGCTTTGGCGCCGAAGACATCGCGGCAGAAGCGTTTGTGCAATTGCTGCAAAGGCCAGGGTGGCAAGACACCCGCGAGCCGCGCGCTTTGCTGACAACGATTGCGCAGCGCGTGCTCTACGACATCTGGCGTCGTCGTGATCTGGAAGAGGCCTACATGGCGTGGGCCGCCACGCAACCGCAAGCAACGCTGCCGTCCCCCGAAGACCGTGCGTTGATCCTCGAGACCCTCACCTCCATCGATCGTATGCTCGATGGGCTTTCCGCCAAGGCGCGCGCCGCTTTTCTCTATAGCCAGCTCGATGGCCTTACGTACCCTGAGATTGCCGAGCGCCTGCAGGTATCCGTTCGCATGGTGCAGAAATACATGACGCAGGCCATGCGCCTTTGCTATCTGGCTGAATCGTCGTGAAGCACGCGCTGGACGATCGGATCGCCGAGCAGGCGATCCAGTGGCTCGTCGTACTCCGCTCGGGCACAGCTTCCGAGACGGAGCGCCAGCGCTTTGCCGCCTGGCAGGAAGCCGACCCCGCGCATGCTGCTGCCGTGCAGCGTTTGCAAGGCGCGTTGGGTTCGGTGGCACTGCCCCCCGTGGCAGACCCGCATCGGCGCGCTGCGCGGCGGCTTCTCGATGCGCCTTCTTCGCCAACACGGCATGTGCGCCGCGCGCTCATCTTCAGCGGGCTGGGTCTGGGCGTTGCCGCCCTCGTTGACAGAGAGATTCCGCTGGCCGACCTGGTTGCCGACATGCGCACGGTCACCTCGGAGCGCCGCGATTTCGCGCTGGCCGGCGGCTATCAATTACGCCTGAACGCGCGCAGCGCGGTGGATGCCTCTGCGCTTGCGCGCGGTTACGACGTGCGTCTGCGCAGCGGCAGCGTGCTGGCCGTCGCTGGGTCGCCGTCGGGTCAGTTGCGGTTGTGGTCTGCCGCGGGCGCGGTGGAATGCACGGGCGGCATGATCTGCGCAACGCTGGAGCCCGGCGGCGCAATGAAGGTTGCCGTGCTCGAAGGCAGCGCGGCGTTGTCGACGCCGGCAGGTGCGGTGTCCACGGCGCATGCCGGCGAGGTACGGCGTCTTGGCGACGGTGGCATCGAAAAACTCACGCTCATGGCGCGCAACGTAGCCGCCTGGACGCGCGGCATGGTCGAGGTCGAACACCAGCCGCTGGCCGATGTGATCGACGCATTGCGCCCCTACCACCGTAGCCTGATCGAGCTGCACCCTGAGGTGGCCGGCCTGCGCGTGACGGGGCGGTTCCCCCTCGGCGGCTGCCGCGCCCTGCAGATGCTGGCCGAAACGCTGCCCATCCAGGTGAAGGAGCTTGCCGGCGTGTGGGTGCGCATCGGCCCACGCTGAGCGTTCGTCGGCCGCGAAATTTTTTTCCGATCGGGGTTCCGGTTTTTCTCCCTCGTTGCACAGAGAGAGTAAGAGGCTGCCGCGATACCCATCCGCGCACGCCACTGCATCCAGATGCAATAGCTTCCACAAGAGCGAAGGACGACATGAACGCCCGGGCCCAGAACGACGTGCTGCTACACGCAGCCGACAGCACGGCAGAATGCCGGTATTTCTCCCCTCTCCCTGCGGCAGCCGATTGGCGGGCGCAGGCGGTGGTGCCTCTTACGATCGCGGTTCGGCAGGTCTCGCGCACCCCGAACTCTGGGATCCTGGTCGACTTGACCGAACTGGCCCAGGCCGCCGGCGAAGACCCGCCGGCCCAGCCGGTCACGCTGGAGCAGGCGCACGCGATGCTCGGGCGGATGTTGGAATCCAGGCGGAAGGCGCCTGCCCGTTCGTCCAGCAAGGGGGCTTTGCTCTCCGTGCTGACGCCACGCCAGCGCGACATCCTGCGTGAGGCGGCCTCGGGAAAATCCAATGTGGAAATCGCGCAGACACTGCATATCGGCGTAGAAACCGTGAAATCGCACGTGCGCCAAATCCTGATGCGTTTACAAGCACGCAATCGGACCGAATTGGCAGCGCTATATCAGCAATGTGCGGGTGAAATCCGCTCGCACGAGAATCATTAACGCGATAACCATTAACAAGGCAATGTTTTTTAAACCGGCGCTGAGTTTTTTAAGCCGGCACTGAAATTATATGCCTTGAAGGTTTTTATTAAGAAACGCTAAAACAATTTGCTGTGGGCGCAGTGGCCCTGCGGCGCGCAATCGTTTGCGCAAAAAAGGCCGCTTAAGCGGCCTAAGCGGCCAGGACGGTGCGCGCCTGGGGGCCTGCCGGCTCGTTGCTGGCGGCTTGCACGGCGAGCTGATAGCCGCGTGCATAGACGGTCTTGAGTTCCACGCCGGTCTCGGGGCCGAACTGGAGCTTCTTGCGCAGCTTGTAGATGTGCTGCTCGATCGAGCGCTCGACGATGCTGGCGTCTGCGCCCCACACGGCCGATGCAATCTGCTGGCGCGAGAGGAACGAGCCGGGCGAAGAGAACAGCAGCCATGCCGTCGCAAATTCCCGTGCGGTCATGCGAATGGGGACGCTGTTGACCGTAGCGGTGCGGGTCAGGCGGCAAAGCCGGTACGGCCCCACCACGACGTGGATACCGGCATTCTGGCGCACTGGCTCGGCACGGCGCAGCGCCCGTTGCACGCGGGCTTGCAGCTCTTCAGCGCTGAAGTGACCGGTCAGCACGTCGTCCACGCCGGCATCGAAGGCCGACGCCATGTCCCCCCGGTCGACAAACTGCCCGAACACCAAGGTGGGCCAGCACATGTCGGCATTGCACTCCCGCCACGACAGCACGAGTTGCCCTGCCGTACGGAAGTGCTGAGCGTCAATCATCAACAGATCAAACGTTTCCGTGCGGCGCGCACGCAGCAGCGACAGGGCGTCGTCAAAGCGGATGCACTCCGCCTCTTGCGTGGATAGGCAGCTTGCCACGTAGGCAAAGCTGGACGGGTTGGAGGTCAGTACGGCGAACTTCATAGCGCTTCCCCATTTCAAGCCATCGCGCAGAGGAATCTTTGCAGATGGCGCTTCAAACTGGGGCCAAGCATAACGTTCACAATTTGCTCACACATCCCTATAAAGAGTGAAATCGCGTTTAGATCTGATTGAGTTTTTTTTGTTGAGTTGGAAATCGTCATTTGAGCATGCGAATGCCGCATTCTGTGTGAACGACTATGCGCATATGCACATAAAAAAACCGGCGAAACCGTTAATTCGCCGGCTTATCTGACAACCTGATGAATTGATCTTCAACCGAACTTGATGGCGGCGAGTTCGCGCGTGCCTTCCGCTTCCTTGCTGGCCCGTAGCTGTAGCGCGCTGGTCAAGCCACGGCTGCGGCTGGTGGACACCTGTTCGACGATAGCGAGCTTTTCCGGCAGGCGCGACGTGGGCGCTTCCAGCAGCGCCTGCGCCAGCGCTTCGGAGGCTTGTGCGTCGGCAGAATTCGGGTCGATGCTTCGGTGCAGGTCCGCCAAGGCCAGGTGGCCCTCGATCTCGCGAGCGGCAGACGGCCGAAGCCGATGCCGGTGCAGGTAGCGCTGGTTGGGACGGGCGTGCTTTTCGACGGTCTCGCAGTAGGCTTCGAACTCGCGTGCGGCTTTTTCCGGCGTACCGCCGGGCTTGTGGGCAAGCATGTTGATCCACGCATCGCGGTCGCTGCGCACGACAGCCAGGTATTCGCGCACGCTGCGGTATTCGGTGTCGAAGTAGCTGACGCGATCGGCAATCTTGCCGTTCTGATAAGCCATCTTCACCTTCGTCGTGTGGCCGCCTTCCGACAGCTTCCAGTTGAACCCCAGCGGCATGCCGCCGGTAAACGACTGTGTGAACTTGCCGCTCTCGCCGGCCTTGGCCGATGCATTGTCGTCGGGGGCTGCCGTGTAGAAGGTGCGGCCCACCGAGAACGCCAGGCCGGCGCGCGCCGTCACCTTGTGCCCCGTGGCGACGCTGAACTGCTCCATGCGCATCGTGCCGGTCTTCTCCTGCAGGGTGGCCGTGTTGCTGAGCGTCTTCTCGCCGCGCAGCCGTGCTGATGGGCCGATCCGCACCGGCGTGTGCGGGCTGCTCACGCGTACGTTCATGCCAACGCTCGCGTCCATCGACGCGCGCCAGCGCTTCTTGGTCTGGTCGACCCAACTGATCGAAATGCCGCCGCTGCCACCGCTTTCGCCACAGTGCTGTGCCAGCGTATTCCACAGCGTATCGGCATCGGGTCGGTGCTCGGGCGCGGCAGACGCGTGCTCGAACAGCAGGTTGGTGGCCTTGACGATGGCATCTGCAGCTGCTTTGTCGTCGTACTTGATGGGTTCCCAGTCGTCGTGGCCTTCTACGGGGCGCTGCGTGGGCCGCGTGGCACGGATGACCACGCCGCGCGGCTCACCGGTCTCCAGATCGAATGGCGTGACCTTGACGGCGAGCAGGTTGGCGCGCAAGCGCTTGCCCCACGTTTTGAGGTCGTAGCCAACAGAGGCACCCACACCGACCGAGGCGCGCATTGTGCGGTCAGTGCCGACGAACACGTCGCGCCCATGAGAACTGCGTCCGATTTCCACCACGGCCTGGCGGCCCCTGCCGTAATTGGCGTCCAGTTGTACCGATACGGGCACCGGCAGCGCCTTGCCGACGTGCGACAAGCCTGTCGATACGCCGGTCGTGCTGCCGCCAATCCAGCCTCCGTTGGACAGGCGCACCTTGTTGCCTGATTCCATGGACGTGAGCAGCGTCTCGATGGTCTTGCGCGCGTCTTCGATGGTGGGCGCCTGCATCTTGAGGTCTTCCGGGTGCTCGAGCTTGTCGGCACGCTCCAGTGCGCTACGGAATGCAGGGGCTTCGGCGGCCTCGCCCGCGTGGGCACTCCAGTAGCGCAACAGCGTGGCCGACGGCTGCAGCCCCACCAGGTATTCCGGCGGCTCGCCCACCAGGCCGGCGTGGTCGATGAGCTGCGCCACGTGGGCCTGCGCGGCATTGACTTGCGGCAGGGTCAGCGTATTCAGCCGGGTTTGCGCCCAGGCTCGGCTGTCTGCATCGTCAGTCAGTCCGGTCAGGGCCACGAATTGCGCGAATTCCTGGTGGGCCGGCGAGCTGCCCGGCGTGCGGGCGACAGCGGTTGGCTCGGCGTTCTCGCGCTGCATGCGGCTGACTGCTGCGCCGACTTCGGGTTGCAGCGCACGCAGCTTCTCTGCCGTGAGCGCGTAGTCGCTCAACGGCGCGTTGGCGGCTGCCAGCCCGGCCCAGTGCTCGAGGATCGCGCCGCGCCAAAGATCGCCTGGGTGGGCGATGGTGTGCAGCGAAGGCGCATTGCCAGCCTGCACGAGCGTGTCGATCATCGTCCGCAGCGCCGCCGTATAGGTGTCCATTTCCTTGACGAGCCCAGGCCGCTGTGCGCCGTGCATGCCAAGCGCAGCCGATGACAGCGGCGATTTCTTCTTGCCGATCATCTGCCAGAAATGGCTGCCCGTGGTTTGCTTTTCCACCCGCGGAATGGTGCGCCCGACAAACTTCGCCAGGCGTGCCTTGGTGCTGGCCAGATCCGAGCCCGGACCGTCTTCACGAAAGCCTTGGTGCCACGCAAAAAGGACACCGGTCTGTTGCGCGCCGACGGGCTCCCCGCGCAGCTTGAGCGCAGCGGCATGCATGACGTTGACGGCGAGTGACTCGGCCTGGGTGCCGCTGCCAGCCGGGTGGGCGTGCAACAGGGCGGTGGGGTCGGCCGCCGTAGTGGCAGCCGTATGAACATGGTCGGCCGCTTGCAAGAAGGCGCGTGCGGTGTGCGCCTGCTCCGGGGTGGGCGGAGCTTGCATCAGACTGGTCAGCGCTTCAAAGCCGTGATGGCTGCGCGAGAGCAACTGCGCCGTGCGCCACGCTGCGCTTGCCACGCCCGCATCGCTCATGCCTTGCGGCATTGGCGGGACCGTCAGGCTGCGTGAAGAACCACCGGAGCCGCTTGAGCCGTACTGGGCCGACAGGCTGGATTGCCGGGAGAGCGAACGCGGGCTTTCCTGATCAACCGTCCCGCTACCGCTGGCTTGGGCACCATGTGACGACGTTTCGTCCGCACCGAACAGATGCGACAAGCCCAGGTCAGACGCGCTGGAGCGATGCGACACTGCTGCCGATGCCGTCTCATCAAACAGGCGGCCCATGCCCATCGAAGAGCTGCCCGTGGAATGTGTTGAGCCGTCATGGCTCGGCGTCGGTACAGGCGTGGCAAAGGCGGCAGCGTCGAAGTGCACTGCATGCGAAACGTGCTGCAGCACCCGCAGCGCATCGGCTGCATTGCCGCCGCTGGTGGCCGCCAGCGCGCGTGCTGCCAACATCGGCCCGATGTAGTTGCCTGCTGCGGACGAGGTGCCCTGCGCTGGAGCCGCCAAGACGCCGAGCCGATCGGCCAGCAGCTCTCGTTCGCTTGTGCTGCCCGCCGTGCGGAACAACTGCGCAACGCTCTGGCGGAACGCTTCGGCCGTCGCTGGAACGGTCAACGCAGCGGTCGATGTTGCCGCTTGGGGCGTCGGCGGTTTTCCGCGTTGGCGCAGGCGCTGCGCACCCTGTTCGGCGCGCTGCATCATGGTTGAAGTCTTGCGCTGGGAACGTGCCGCGCGGCGCGTCTCGTGATGTTCCTGAACCTGCGGTGTGGCAGGATGCGGTGTGCCTTCGGCGGCCTGCGGGGTTGTCTCGGGCGTGGTCGTCAACGTGCCGCGCGTGGGCGCCTTGTAGTTGTCCACCGTATTGAACGACGCGCCGGAGCGCTTGCGGTCGCTTAACAGTGTGGCCAGTTCTGTCTCGTCGCTCTTGGGCAGCTTTTCGCGCACGCGCGATTTCAGGTTGCCGAGCCAGCCACCTTTCTTGCGAGGCTGCGGAGCAGCGCTGCCCTCGGGCGGGGGCGATGGTGTGCGCGCAGCGAAGTCGTGGAGTGTCTCGTACTCCGACGGCGATGTCGGCACGTTGACGGGCAACAGGCGTGAAGGTGGCATGGCTCGGAATGCTCAGGCACTGGCGTGGTCAATCGGCATACCACTTTGATGCGGACGAATGACAAACGCGCGTGCAATGCGAACGGGGTGTGACGGTGGCGAAGTTGCATGCCACCGGCCCACGCGCAATCCGTCAGTGCACCGACCACTTCGAGACCGATATGGCTGATGCTGCAAGCCCGGACATTGCGTCAACCAGCAGAGCGCCGGTGGGGTCTTCGTGCAGCATGTAAGCAAAGCGATAGACCAGCGTACCGGTGTGCGCCTGCTGCGCCACCACGCCCCGCGAGGAAGCAGGCAGGCCGAGGCAGAGCCCGAGGATCACGTGCAGTGCTTCGTCAACGTTGATCTCGAGCGGCTTGCCGAGGTCGATACAAACCGTGACCGACTCAGGGTCGGCGTCGGCATCACACATGAACCAGAGCTGATATGTACCGATGTGGATGGGGTGCGCCGCGAACGGGAAGAACTCATCGGCGCGCAGAAGCGGGACGTCTAGGGTCGGAAGATATGGTGTGCGTGAGGCGGACATGAACGTGGATTGGCGATGCCCCAGCAGCCGACACGTCAGCTTCAACGAGCACCTTCGCATGTAATGCCGCGAGCGTACGGCGTTATATGACAGCGGACGTTCGCGTTCACGAAATCATCACGGATGCTGCGAAGCCGCTCGGATGGAAGCGTTGTCGTTCGCTTCACGCATTGCGCGTTACGCGCGAATCCACACGTAAGTACCGTTCGAGAGGTTCTCGAACATGTCGTCGGTTGTCTGCAGGATGTTGTCGCGCCAGTACCGGCCGTGCTCGGCATAGTGGCCCAGCAGTTCGGCTAGCTGTTCGCCGTCGATGTCGGGGTCGTACGCCACGCGCACGATCAGGATGATGCCGCCTGTATCGCCATCCAGCCCGAGCTGGGCATGGTCTTGCGCATAGATGGTGACGTTGGCTTCGAGCATGAGGCGGAACACGCGCAGCGTGCGGCCGCCTGTGACGATGCCGTAGTCGAAGTTCAGGTAGAACGCATCGAGGTCTTCCTCGACCGCATCGATGATGACTTCGAAGCCCTCCACCGTGAGCCTGCCGGCGGCGATGATGGCATCGGCATCCGGAATCTGCAGATGCATGCACATGTCGCGGATGAGGCTGTCGCGCCGTTCCATGCTCATGCTTTACACCAGCAGGTCTTTGGCCGCTTTCGGGCCGGCTTCCATCAGCTTGGAGAATGCTTGCGTGCGGTTCAGTTCATCTTCCAGATGGGCTGCGTTCAGCATGTCTTGCGTGCCGGCGGATACCACGGCTTGCAGCGTACCGGATGCGCGCGCACCTGTGTGGGCGTGGGCGTGGGCGTGGGCGGGGTGCGACGCGGATTGGCCCGGTGCAGGGGGTGCCGGAACTGCGGAAACGTTGCGGTGGATCGGTGTCATGTCGGGATCGCGGTGGCGGGTCGGATTCAGTGAATCGGGCGGCGGCGCGATGGGCCGAGTGCAGAGAACAGCAGAAGCGCGCGGGCGGTGCGTTGAAAAACCGCTCGGGAACGGCGCGGCCCCGTTCCCGAACGTTGGCGGCACACGGTGTGCCGTCCGGAACCGATCATTACGAGATCAGGTCCTTG
Organism: Ralstonia sp. SA306; assembly: GCF_054792405.1. Taxonomy (NCBI): domain Bacteria; kingdom Pseudomonadati; phylum Pseudomonadota; class Betaproteobacteria; order Burkholderiales; family Burkholderiaceae; genus Ralstonia; species Ralstonia sp. SA306. Next base: position 1,814,142 of record NZ_CP096452.1, on the reverse strand, counting down.
GCGGCCTTCGGGCCCGCTTCCATCAGCTTGGCGAACATGTTGACGCGGTTCAGTTCGTTTTGCAGCTTGGCTGCGTTCAGCATGTCTTGCTCGCCTTCCTTGGTGACGGCTTCGTTTTGAGCGTTGAACGACAGACGGCTAGCGGCGTCGCCCAGGCCAGCGGCAGTGGTTTGAATGGTCATGGAAAACTCCTTTGCAGTGGATGAATGGTCTCGGGTGAGAGCCGGGTTTTTCAACAACACCCCGGTATGGGATGTCGCTGATTCGGTTTAGCGAACGTGCTGCTGTTGTGTTCGCCGTGAAGTCATCATCGTGGATTTCTCTGCGCTGGACTGGCGAAGAGGCGAAATGTGATGTCGTCTCGCGAAGCCCGTCTGCGCGCTGCGCGTGTTATGCCGGGATCAACCCCGAGCACACTTGTGCCGCGCTGGAAAAACCATGCGACAGCACGCGAAGCTGCTCGCGCTGGTTGACGTCCACCGCACGAATGGCGCGCTGTTCCATGTCCATGGCGGTGTGCTTGAGCGCTTCAATGGCCTTGTTCAGCGGGCCGAAGTCCTTCGGGCCTTCCTGTTTGGCAAACGCCTGGATGCCGTCAAACGTTTCGATGATGTCGAGCGAGAAGTGGTCAAACATGTGGGTCTCCAGAAGAGGGAATGGCAAGAACGTACAGGCGCCTTAACGCCGCGCAGCGAGAAAATCTTTTGTGCCGTCTGAGCTTTCGATGTAGCTCAGTTCGTCAACCGAAAGTGCGGACGTGGCATCGGCTTTAGGGTCGCGCACGCGTGCTTGCGTGATGTCCAAGGCAATGTCTTTGATGTTGCCGCCCAGGTCGCTACGCACATGGTCCGCCGTTGCACGAACACGTTCCGGGTGCATGGCTGGTCCGGTGATGGAGAACCGGTTGCTGCCCAGGTAGCTGATGCGCAGCCCCGGTTCCTGCAGCGATTCACGCAGGTTTTCAATGACCTCCTGCGCGATTGAAAGATCGGTATGGACGGACGCTGACACCGCGCGCAGATCGCGCAGTGTGGCGAGCTCCTCGGCGGCTGAAGTCACGATGCCGTGCACGACGATCTCGTTATCGTGCTGCTCGATCTGCAAGCCGTCGATACGGTGCAGCGCCAGGCATGTGCGCACACGTTCCAACAGCGGTATCGGTGCCGTGGCTGCGGAATGCGCGGCGGAGGATGTTTCGCGCGTCGATGCCAGCAGCAGTGCGCACGGTGTCAGCAGCGCGACTGCCGTCACGCCCATCCAGCCTTTGCGTGCGCGGGGCCGGGTGGGCGTAGGCGTGTCGGCGGCAGGAGCTTGCGCGGCGGCAACGCTGTGGATGTCAGGCTCTGCGGCTGCGGGCGATAGCACGCGCTCCAGGAGTGCAAGATCGGATGGCCATGCCTCCCCGGCCGGGCCGACGCACAGAATGATCTCTCCAAAGCGGCGGGGGGTCAGGTCGTCCCAGGTGCTGCCGCCGTCGTCGGATTCGATCAGGACGCCGTGTTCTGTATCGACAAGCAGCGCGAGCGGATCGCCCGCCCAATCGGAGATGCGGATGCTGGCTTGTGCGTCGGGGCCTACCGTCCAGCGGCCTGGAGTCAGGTCGAGGCATGCGCCGGCATGCGCGCCTGCCAACACGCGAATGTGCTTATTCATGGTGATTGCGGGGAAGGATCAGGAAGCGGAGGCAGGGCCAGACCCAGCCCCGCCCGGTAAGACCAGAGTTCGGTTGTCCAGCGGCGCGCGACGGCGCTGCTGCGTGCGATGCTTTCGGCTCGCTCGCGGCCAATGCGCGGCCGCGATGGACTCAGCAGCAAGAGCGGAAACAGCAGGTTGAATGTTTTTTCGCGATCGGTCAGTGCGTGGGCGGCAGCGTGTTGTGGCGTGGTGTTTGCCAGCAGCCGGTCTTTCACAGCGGCCAGCGTGCCTGGCGTGCCTTCGACCGGCGTCTGTTTCAGATAGCTGCGCAGGATGTCGAACGCCATGCGCAGCGGCATCGGGTGGCCTGTATGCATGGCGTGCCGCACGGCAAGCAACTCCTGTTCAAGCTGCTGATAGCTGGGCGACTCCATCTCGGGCAGCAGCGTGTCGGCCGGCAACGCGGTGGTCCCGGCGCCTGCGGCCTTCTGCGGTGCGGCGGCGGCGGTCTCGGCGGCTTGTTCCTGCAAGTACTGCAGCAACAGGGCACGGCGGCCCTGGGCGCTGCGGTGGTCTCGCGACTGTTCGTCATCGCCGTCGCGTTGGTCTTGCCGGGACGGCAACCCAATCACCATGGGCTCGACCTTGCGCGCATGCTCCTCCAGCATGAGGAGCAATTCCTCGAACGTGCTGTCGGTGATCGGCTCTTCGGGCGAGCCCGCACCAGTGCGTTTGCCCGTGCGCGGCCGGCGCACGCGTTTTGCAACCTGTGCGACGTGCTTGTGATGATGCAGTTGATCTTCTACCAGCTGCTCGGCCCAATGGTCGTGTCCATGCGCGCCATGTCGATGATGCTTGCGATGGTGCTGCGCAGCCGTGTTCTGCGGTGCCTGTACCGGATCGGGCAACGAGAGAACGTTGGGCGTTGAGGCGGAGATGCGTGTCATGACACCGTCCTACTGGAAGAGCGATTGCAGGATCGTGTTGCCGAACTGGAGGATCGACGCGGCTCCCCAGGGTGCAGCCACCACAATCACCACGGACACGATGATGAGTTTCAGCCCATGCGAGATGCTGCTGTCCTGCAGCGAGGTCACGGCTTGCACGAACGAGATCAGCAGCCCGGCAATGGCGGACACCGCTACAGCGGGTAAAGACACCAGCAGGCACAGCATGAGCGCCGTGCTGGTCAGGCGCGTGATGTTGTCGTAGTCCATGGTGGCCCCTTTAACGATACGTGTTGACCAGGCCGTGAATCAGCACAGACCACCCGTCCATCACCACGAAGAGCAGCAGCTTGAATGGAATGGCGACGTTGCTGGGCGTCACTTGCGACAGCCCCAACGCCATCAGCAGGTTGGCGATCACGAGGTCGATCACGATGAAGACCAGATACAGCAGGAAGCCGATGCGGAATGCCGCCGTCAGCTCCGTCAGCGTGAAGGCTGGCGCGAGGATGATGAGGTCATCTTCCTTGAGCTGTGCGGCTTTGGCCGGCGGCCAGAGTTGCTGCGCAGAGCGCATGAAGAACGCTTTCTCGCGTGCGTTGGTGTGCTTGTCCAGGAACTGCCGGAACGGCTCGCGCGCGGCATCGAGCAGCGGCATGACCTGACTGACGTTCGCGCTGGAATCATTGAGCTGCATGTGGGCGCGCTGCATGGCCTCCATGCCAACGGGGGCCATCACGAAGCACGACACGATCATCGCAATGCCGTTGAGCACCATGCTGGGCGGCACCTGTTGCACGCCCAGCGCGTTGCGCAGCAGGCCGAGCACGACGACGATCTTGGTGTACGACGTGACCACCATGGCGGCAAACGGCAACAGCGCAATGGCAACCGCCGCAATGATGAGCGAGGCAAATTCAATGTTCTGCATGGCGCGCGCTCATGGCAGAGATCTGCAAGCCGAGATGCTCGCCCACGGCTACGAGCTGGCCGTGGCCCAGCGTCTGGCCGTGGCAGACCAGACGTACCGTGGCATCGCGCAGCAAGACGGGCAACTGCAAGACATGGCTTGGTGCCAGCGCAGCCAGCTCGGCCAGCGGCAGGCTCATCACGGCCACCTCAAGGTGTATGGGTACCTCCAGTGCTTCCACTGCGATGCCGTCTGTGCTGTCGTGTGTGGTGTCGCGTGCAGCGATCGTGTCGTCGTCAGTGAGCGTAGGAACATCGAGGATCGTCACGGTGCCTTCCTTGTAGTGAGCATGGGCAGTGAAGTGGGCGCGCCGGCTGTCGCCGCATGTCAGGCGTACGGCGCCCGCATCGGTGCCGGGGCAATAGGCGTGCTGGCCCCAGCCGAGCAGAACGTCGCCGGGTGCAAGCGAAGAGAGGGTGTGTGTTGGGCATCGACGGCTGGCGATACGCACGCCCACCGGCAGGCCCACTACGCCGAGTTGTGCAAGCACAGCGTTGCGATCGGCTACGGGCGGTGCAGGCGGCGCGGCAAGCCAATCGAGCGTGGCGATGCGGCATGGCGTTTCACCGTGTGGCCCATCGAGCCGCATCGGCAGTTCCTGCTGACCGCTGCGTTGCGCATCGTTGCGTTCGGGCGCGAACGTTGCCAGGGCGGCATCTCCCAACCCGGCGGCAGACAGCGTATCGAGCATCGGCGTCAACCAAAGCCCGGCAAGCGCCGTGCGGCGTTGCGCATCAGCTTCGTGCGCGATGGCGTGGAGCGCGGGGTGGTTGGCGCCTTCAACAACAACGTCGACCGCACACAGCGATGAACGGATGCCCAGTCGCACGGGCGCCTGCATGGGCGCGGCGTGGTCTACGGCGCGCAGTTGCCAGTGGCGGTCATCGTCATCCGGTAACGGCGTGCCGATCAGCCGTGTCAACGCGGCCTGGGCCGGCGTGAAGGCACGCAGATGCGCATCGAGCGGGGATGGCGTGAGCCCGGTGTTCATAGCGAGTCGGCGGGAGGTGTCGGGTGGGGTGTGGCAGCGGTCACCACACTTCGAGTTCGATATCGATGCGCTGCTCCAGCAAAACGTGAATGCGTTGGCGCAGTGCATCGCCATGCTCGGAGAGTAAGTCGCGCGCCCGCGGGTGTGCCGCCAGGAAGCGAAGCCATAGCGTGTGGGGCGAAAGGCGCAGGGTGAGGCGGGTGTCGGGCAGCACGCGCGGGTCGAGGTCCAGCGTGACCTCCCAGCATTCGCTGTTGGCCTTTACAACGCGGGAGCCGCAGAACCTGGAAAGCAACTGTGCGAGATGCTCCGTCACGGTGCTCCCCACGCTGATCTCCGAGCACGTGCGCACCAGGCGGCTGGCCATGGCCGAGGTGTGAAGCGGCGGGGCCTCGGGCGGGGCATCATCGGGCTGCGTGTCGGCGTCGGCGTGGTCGTGCGTGGGCGGCTCGTGCTCGGTGGTGTCTTCGCATGCGGCGTCGCTGTACGCATCGAGCGGTATCCAGGCGGTACTTTCACCCGCGCAGGACTCGGTCTGCATGCCGGTTCGCCCGTCTGCGCTGCGTTGCGCTACGGGGCGCCGGACGGGTGTGGTCGGATGGACGATGGGCGGGGCTCGCCACAGGCGTACGGGTGTGGTCATGGCGGCTTACAGCGTGAGCTTGCCCACGGGCTGCAGATCAACGTATGCGCCCAGTTCCTGGAACGAATACACGTTCAGCGCCTGCAATCGCGGCTCGATCATGCGGCGGACATAGCGGCGGATGTCCATGGACGTGACAATGGCAAGCGCCCCTGCCGGCGCTGCTCCCGATTGCGGTGCGGTGCGGCTCATGTGTTCCAGCCGCGTGACGATGGTGTCGACCTGCTGTGGATCGAGCGTCAGGAAGTTGCCTGCCGGCGTGGGTTTGATCGCCTGGCGCACCGTCTGCTCCACCGATTGGTCCAGCAGAATGGCGGGCATCTTGCGTGAGCCGCACGTGGCCTGGTGTGCGATCTGCCGCCCCAGATCGCCGCGCACGTACTCCACCAGCATCAACGTGTCTTTTTCTTTCGGGCCCCAGATGACAAGGCTTTCCAGGATCGCGCGCATGTTGCGGATGGGCACCTGCTCTTCCAGCAGGCGGCGCAGCACGTCGGCCATGCGCTGTGCGGGCACGGCCTTCTGCGCCTCGGTGACCAGACCCGGGTACTCGGTGGTCACGCGTTCCATGATCCATTGCGTTTCCTGCAGGCCGATGAACAGATGCGCGTTCTTGCGCAGCACGTGCACGACGTGGTCTGCAATCACCTGTTCAGCGTGAGGTGCGGTATCCGGGGCCGCCTCCAGTTGTGCGCGCATTGGTTCCGGCAGGTCGGATACCGATACCTTGCCGTCGGACACCGCCACCGGCTGGCCCGGGATGTCGTGCACCAGCACTTCATAGGCGTCTTCGGGTTGCGCGGCGCTCTTCCATACGGCAATGCCGGGGAAGGGCAGGCCTAGCTCTTCAGCCAATGCGTGCCGCCCGCTTTGGAATGCAGCATCGAGTTTGGGAATGTCGAGTCCCTCTGCCAGCCGCGTGCCCAGACGAACCCCCAGGGGTGCCGTGAACGACGGGGCCTTGTCGGCGATGGTCGGTGCCTTGTCTTTGGACCCTTCGCGCAGCAGCGCGGGCAGGGTATCGGTGTCGGCCGTGCTGCCCGTGTTCAGGCGCTTGCGCAACGTATAGCCAAAGGCGAAGACCGCACCTGCCAGCGCGATAAACAGAAACGACGGAAACCCTGGCACCAACGCAAAGCCTGCCAGCAACGCACTGGCGGTGAACATGGCCCGTGCACTGGTTGAAAGCTGCCGCACGATCTCCTTGCCGAGCGAGCTCGGCTTGGCGCCGTGGTCATCGTCAGACACGCGCGTGATCATCACGCCGGCCGCGACCGAGATCAGCAGCGAAGGAATCTGCGACACCATGGCGTCGCCGATCGACAGCACGGCGAAGCGGTTGGCGGCTTCGCCGGCCGTCATGCCGTGATACGTGATCCCGATCACGATGCCGGCCAGGATGTTGACCAGCGTGATGACCAGACCGGCAATCGCATCGCCCTTGACGAACTTCATGGCGCCGTCCATGCCGCCGTGCAACTGGCTTTCCATGGCAAGCAGCGCGCGGCGCTTGCGGGCCTCGTCTGCGCTCAGGTGGCCGGCGCGCAGATCGGCGTCAATGCTCATCTGCTTGCCGGGCATGGCATCGAGCGTGAAGCGTGCGCCGACCTCGGCCACACGCTCGGAGCCCTTGGCGATCACGATGAACTGCACGGTGGTGATGATCAGGAATACCACCATACCCACCACCAGGTTGCCGCCTACCACGAGCTTGCCGAAGCTCTCGATGATGTGGCCGGCATCTGCATGCAGCAGGATCGATTTGGTCGACGCGATGTTCAGCGAGAGCCGCAGCAGTGTGGTGAATAAAAGCAACGATGGAAATGCCGACAACGATGTCGCCGCGGGGATGTACATCGTCACCATCAGCAGCACGACCGATAGCGTGATGTTCAGCCCCAGCAGTGAATCGATCAGGACGGTGGGCAGCGGCAGCACCATCAACGCGATGACGGCAACCACCAACGCGGCGATGCCGATTTCGCCGCTGAATTCAGAGACGGCGGTCTTCTTGGCCATATCGGATGCCTCAGTTCAAGATGGAAGGGCTTGCGCCGGTGTGTCTGGCGCCGGTGTCTTTCGCGCCGATCTCGCCCACCCAGGCGAGGACTTCGGCCACGGTTTCAAACAGCGCTTCGGGCACGGGATCATTCAGCTTCACGAGGTACAGCGCGCGTGCCAGCGGCGGGTTGCCGATGATCGGAATGCCTAGCGCCTGCGCTTCTTCGCGCAACCTCAGGGCTTCGTCGTCGACGCCCTTGGCGGTGATGCACGGCAAGCCGCATTCTTCGGGCGCGTAGCGAATCGCCACGGCGTAGTGCGTGGGGTTGACGATCACGGCTTGCGCGCCGGCTACGCTCTGTTTGGGCTTGGCCTCGTCCACCATCTGGCGCGCGAGCTGCTTGCGCTGGCCCTTGATGTGCGGATCGCCTTCGCTGTTCTTGTGCTCGCGCTTGACTTCGTCCTTGCTCATGCGGTGGTCGCGGATGAAGAGCCAGCGCTGGATGCCAAAGTCCACGGCGCCGAGCAGCAGGAACAGCAGTCCGCCCGCACCCAACAGCTTCACCAGCATCGACATGCCGATCTGCGCGATATCCATGACCGGTTGATACGGCGTGCCCACAATGGTCGGCAGCAGCATCAGGACCAGCTTCCACAGCGCAGCCCCCACGGCGAGCGCTTTCACCAGCATCTTGAGCAGGTCAATCATCGAGCGCATGGAGAAGATGCGCTTCAGACCCGACGCGGGGTTGATGGCGCTCATCTTCAGTTCGAGCGGCTTGGTCGATAGCACGATGCCCGTCTGGCCCCACGTGGCAATCCATGCGACCAGTGCAAACACCAGGCTCAGCGGCAGCGTCATCAGCGCCAGCTGAAGCGCGACGTGGCCGAGTGTCTGCTTGAGCGTCATGGCTGGATGCCGGCTGTTGTTCACATCCAGCGCAAGGTCGACCAGCGCCCGCCAGCGGTCGCCCAGCAGCGATGCCGTCATGGCAAGCAGCAGGCAGCCCGCCAGCAGCACGACGGCGGCGATCAGGTCGGCACTCTTGGCGGTTTCGCCATCTCTGTGCGCGTCTCTGAGTTTCTTGTCTGTGGGCTCTTCGGTTTTTTCGTCCGACATGGCGGTGCCCTGGGGTGTCGACGGAGGAGGCCGCGGCGTGCGGTGCCGTAGCGATGCGACGCATTGTGCTGACGCGGGCGCTACGCGCTCGGCGCCTGGGCGAAGGCGGATGCGCCGTTCCGAAACCGCGGGAACAAAGGACAAGGGCAAGGACGAGGGCGAGGCGAGAGCGGGCGGCTTTGCCTTGTGCGTACTGGCGCACAGGGCCTTGCCGACTTCGGGGCCGGGCGCTCTTTTTCGGGGCGGCTGGCCGGCGCGCGGCATGCAGGCGTCTATGGTTCCACCCGAGGTCGGCCGGTCCACCAATGCCGGCATCGACATGACCCGACACGGAGAACCCTGCGATATGGAACCGATTCAATGTAGCAACCGCCTGCTGGGCGGGCTGCTCGAAGTCCTGATGTACGCAACGCGCAGCGGGCAGTTCGACAACGCGCAAGCGCTGCTGACTGCACTGCGCACGCTGCGCCCGAATTTTCGCGAACTCGACCTGGTGGAAGGCTGGCTGCTGGTAGGCCGGCATCAATACGCCGACGCCGCACGCATCCTGCGTGAACTGCACAACGGCGAGCGTGCCGAGAGCGTGGTGCCGTTTGCCTCGGCCATGATGGCCCTGTGCCTGAACGCCCTGGGCGATCAGGAATGGCACGTGTATGCCAACGAGGTGCTCGCGCGCGACGAAGACCCCGATTCCGTCGCGCTGGTGCGCACGCTGATCGGTGTGCAGGAAGAAATGGATGCCGGCACGTTCGGCACCCCCACCGCGGCGCCCGCCGCAGAGAGTGTGGATTTGAGCGCGTACCACAGCGCGCATTACTTCACCCGCGCCTAACCATCCTCCCGGAGCCCACCATGATCCAAGGTCCGACCGCTATTCCGCCGGTGACCGCCGGCACGCCGGGTACCGGCATCGCACCGGCTGAAGCCGCCACGCCAGCGCCCGAGCTTGTCGCTCGTTTCGAATCCATGCTGCAGAACGCCAAGCACGGTCAGCACCACAGCAAGGCGCCTTCGGCCGTTGGCGAACTGGTCAAGAAGGAAGATGCCGCCGTGCAGGCGTCGATGGCGCGTGTGGAGGCCATGACCGAGGCCGAACGCGGCATGTCGGTGCAGGAAGTGGTGGCCGAAGGCGTGCGCGTGCAAATGGAGTGCGCAGCCACCATGACGAAGATCCATCTGGGCAGCACCATTGCGCATTCCGGCAAGAACGCCGTGCAGACCTTGATGCGGAACCAATGATGCGGACCGCGCTTCCCTCCTGCCGCATGCGGCGCGGCGCGCTGGCACTGCTGTTTGCGCTGACCGCGCTGCTGGCGGGCTGCAACAAGCAGCTCTTTGCGCAGCTGAGCGAGGCTGACGCCAACGACATGCTGACCGTGCTGCTGCAGGCCGGTATCGACGCGCAGAAGAATTCGCCAGACGACGGCAAGACCTGGACAGTGATGGTCGACCAGGATGCCTTTGCCCGCGCGATGGAAGTCCTGCACAGCCACGGCCTGCCGCATGAAAAGTACGCGAGCCTGGGCGACATCTTCAAGAAAGACGGGCTCATTTCTACACCCACGGAAGAGCGGGTGCGTTTCATCTACGGCGTATCGCAGCAGCTTTCGCAAACGCTCTCGCGCATTGATGGCGTGGCCGTGGCCAATGTGCAGATCGTGCTGCCCAACAACGATCCGCTGGCCACCGTGGTCAAGCCATCCAGCGCATCGGTGTTCATCAAATACCGCCCGAGCGCCAACGTGTCTTCGCTGGTCCCCAGCATCAAGAACCTGGTCGTGCATAGCGTGGAGGGGCTCACCTACGAGAACGTCAGCGTCACGCTGGTGCCCGGCAGCGTAGATGCGCCCACCGCCGATGCCGCGAGCCGCACGCCTGCCGGCGTGTCGTGGGCCACGCTCGCGGCCGTGGTGGGTGCGCTGGGCGTGATCGTATTGCTGTGGCGCGCCGCAACCCGGCTGTCCGCTGTACGGACCCGGCTTGACGCAGCGCGCGCGCGCCTGGAAGACAAGTTGCCGGCACGCTGGAAGAAGCGCGCGACAGCATGAACCACACCAGCGCCGCCCCTGATCCGGCCGCCGCCATGATCCTGCGCATGTTGCACGCGTATCAAGAGCGGCTGCATGGGCTTGCGCACGTGCGCGATGCATCGGGGCTGGCCGCACAGGCAACCGATGTGCCGGCGGGCGCAGCCAAAGACTGGCGGCAGGTGTGTATCGCGCTTGGTGTGGGCCAGGTGGGCTTGCCGACATTGCTTTCGCATGCGCATCGCCTGGCGGTGCTGGATAAGGACGATCTCCAGCGCGTGCTGGCCGCCCGCATGCTGATCGGCAGGCGCGCCGCGCTGGCGCGATGCATTGACGGCGCTTATCTCGCCGGCGTTGCCGGTCTGTTGGGGGAGGCAGCCCTCACGGCATTGACGCAACGCGAGCACTGGGCGCCAGATCCCGGTGGGCCGTTGCCCGCACTCGACTTGGCGCAGCTTGCCGAGGCCGGCCTGCATGCCCTGATTGCCGACGGTACGGTGTCGGATCCGTCGCTCGCGCAACTGATGCGCCTGACGATCGGCATGCAGGCTGCCGTGCCGCCGTGCGCAGGTACGCCAACCGCTGAAACGCAAGCCGAATCCTTCATGGCTGCGTTGCCTGTTCTCTTTCCGGAGTTGTCATGGTTATTTGGTTGAGGCGCGATGCTCCGCTGGGCATTGGCTCGGACGTGATCCGTGCCGAAGATTACCGGCACGTGGTGGAGCTGGATGCCGCATGGCAGGCCGTGGAAGAAGCGCGCGAGGCTGCATTGGCGCAGGCTCACGCCCAGGCTGAAGCCATCGTGGCGCAAGCCCAGGCCAATGCAGATGAGTTGCTCAGGCAAGCCGAGCAGCGCGCGCAGCGCAGCGCCAAGCTTGGCTATGCCGCTGGTCAGCGACGTGCGTTGGAGGACTTTCACGCGTCCATGGCCGCGCGCGCGTACGACGATGACGAAGCCACGCGCCGCGAGGAAGACCGCCTGATCGCCACGGTCATGCAGGCGGTCGAGCACGTGGTGCTGGAATCCGATCGCCAGGCGTTGTTCGCGCGCGTGGCCGCCACGCTCGGTCGCGTGCTGCAAAGTCAGGCGCGCCTGACGGTGCGCGTGTGCGCAGACGAGATCGAACCAGCCCGTGCCGCCTTCGCCAAGGCCGTGCAGACGGGCTCGCTCAATGCCGCCTTCGAGGTGCTGGCCGACGACCGCGCAGAGCCCGGACATTGCCAATGCGAATGGGACCACGGCGTGGCAGACGCGAGCCTGCGCGTGCAATTGGCGGCGCTGCGTCAGGCGCTTTCAGCGCGCAGGCGCAAGCCTCTTGAACATGCCGATCCGCACGAAGACTTTGCAGATGACGACGGTGGCTTTGACGAGGATGCGGCATGACCAAGGCCGCGCTGATCGACGCCATGGACGAGGCGATCCGTAGCGTGGCGCCCGTCCAGCGGCTGGGCAAGGTCGTGGAAGTGACGGGCACCCTGCTGCGTGTGGGTGGCGTGGACGTCAAGCTTGGCGAGCTGTGCACCTTGACCACACCGGATGGAACGGAGCTTCAGCAAGGCGAGGTGGTCGGCTTTAGCGAGCACTTTGCATTGCTGGCGCCATTTGGCGGCGTGGTGGGCTTATCGCGTTCGACCCGCGTGGTGCCGAGCGGGCGCACGCTTTCGGTCGGGATCGGGCCCGGCTTGCTTGGCCGCGTGCTCGATGGCCTGGGCCGGCCCGCCGATGGCGGACCGCCGCTGGATGTGTATGACTACGTGCCGGTGTTCGCGCAGGCGCCTGACCCGATGTCGCGCCGCTTGGTGGAGCAGCCGCTGGCCACTGGTGTGCGCGTGATCGACGGATTGGCCACCTTGGCGGAAGGGCAGCGCATGGGCATCTTTGCGCCGGCCGGTGTGGGCAAGAGCACGCTGCTCGGCATGCTGGCGCGCGGCACCGAATGCGATGTCAACGTGATCGTACTGATTGGCGAGCGCGGCCGCGAGGTGCGCGAATTCATCGAGCAGATCCTGGGCGAGGAAGGCATGCGCCGCTCCGTGCTGGTGTGTGCAACGTCCGATCGATCGTCCGTGGAGCGCGCCAAGGCCGCGCACGTCGGCACCGCCATCGCCGAGTATTTCCGTGACCAGGGCCTGCGTGTGCTGCTGATGATGGACTCGCTCACGCGCTTTGCCCGCGCGCAGCGCGAGATCGGCCTTGCCGCGGGCGAGCCGCCCACGCGGCGCGGTTTTCCACCGTCGGTGTTTGCTGAGCTGCCGCGCCTGCTCGAGCGGGCAGGCATGAGCGCCACGGGCTCCATCACCGCGCTGTACACCGTGCTGGCCGAAGACGAATCCGGCAACGACCCCGTGGCCGAAGAAGTACGGGGCATTCTGGATGGCCACCTGATCCTGTCGCGCGACATCGCCGCGCGCAATCGCTATCCGGCCATCGACATCCTGAACAGCCTGAGCCGTGTGATGACGCAAGTCGCGCCGGCCGACCACTGCGCCGCTGCCGGCCGCATGCGTCAATTGCTTGCCAAGTACAACGAGGTCGAGACCCTGCTGCAGATGGGCGAGTACAAGGAAGGCAGCGATGCCGTGGCCGACACCGCCGTGCAATGGAACGGCTGGATGGAAGACTTCCTGCGCCAGCGCACCGACGAGTGGTGCAGCCCGGATGAGACGTATCGGCTGCTGACCGAGGTGGGCCAGACATGAAGCGCAAGCGCTCCGCGGTATGGCACACGCTGATCGAAGCCAAAACGCGCCAGCGCCGTCGTGTCGAAGCGGAGATCGCCGTCGCACAGCAAGTCGTGGCGGATGCACAGGCCGCCGCGCAAGACAGCGAAGACGCGTGCGAGCGCGCGCACGAGCGGCTGCGGGGCCATATCGGCCGCATGGATGAGCTGATTGCCGCCCCCGTGCTGCTGGCCGATGCGTATCTGCGCTACGACGCGTTTCGCGGCGAGCTTGACGATGCGGTCGTGCAGGCCGAGCACGACGCAGCGGCCGCGCACGCCGCCGTAGCCGAACGCGAAGCCGAACTCAAGGCGCGCCGCCAGGCCTTGGCGCGGCTCGATGCCATGCTCGACCAATGCCGCAAGACTGCAGAGCGGATCGACCAGCAGGAAGCCACCGAGCGCGAGCTTGCCACCGAGGAAGAAGCCGTCGAGGCCATCCTGGCGCGTCCGCGTCCACGCGCAGCGGCTTGATGGCGAAACATTCCGACGACATTCACGCATTCACATGGAAGCTATCGATACTGTTCTGCACGCCTGGTTTGATCTTGATGAAAGCGCGGAGGTCATCCTTGCGCTGCTCGCGCTGTCGTGCGTGCGCATCATGACTATCTTCGCGATCCTGCCGGCCACGAGCGACCAGTCCGTGCCCGGCACCGCGCGTAATGGTGTGGTCTACACGCTCGCCATCATCGTGGCGGCGGCGCAGCCACCCGCCGTGGCGGAGCATCTGAGCGCGGCCCGGTGGTTCCTGCTGGCGGGCAAGGAGATTTTTCTGGGTGCGTGCCTTGGCTACGCGGCGTCCACGGTGTTCTGGGTGGCGCAGACGGCGGGCACCATCGTCGACAACATGGCGGGCTTCAACAACGTGCAGATGAGCAACCCGTTGCAGGGTGACCAGAACACGCCCATCGGCAACACGCTGCTGAATCTGGCCGTGACGCTGTTCTATGCAGCGGGTGGCATGCTGTTCCTGCTGGGCGTGGTGTTCGAGTCGTTCCACTGGTGGCCGCTGGGCGCCACGCTGCCTGACATGAGCGCCGTGGCCGAGAGTTTTCTGCTGCAGCAAACCGATTCCATCTTCTCCACCGCCGTCAAGCTGGCCGCGCCGGTGATGATGACGCTGTTCCTCATCGACGCCGGCATCGGGCTGCTTTCGCGCGCGGCAGACAAGCTCGAGCCCGCGTCGCTCGGCCAGCCCATCAAGGGTGCGGTGGCCATCCTCATGGTCACGGCGCTGGTGGTGGCCATGTCCACCCAGGTGCGGGACACGCTTACATATAGCCAGTTGCTGCAGCGGGTCAAGAACGGACTGGTGGGCGATGGCACGTCGTCAAAACCGAAAAATATGCGGTGAGGATTGTTCAGCGCCTGACGAAGCTTTGTTGAGATTGTCGGTGCGGCGATTTCTTAGGATGTCCTTAGGAAATCCAACACCAAGCGGCCAGCCCTTCGCCAGCCGCAATCTCTGACACGGGAGCGTCGACATGCTGGGAAACATCTACTTTGCCTTGGCCTCCGGATTAGCAGCGCGTGAGCGTCTGCCGGACTATGCGAAGGCCGTCTTCGCGGAGGATTTCGACCGCGCGTATCAACTGGTCGACGATCATGGCGGCCTGCACGGCAAGGAGGCGGGCGACTACGCCGGCGTGCTCGCCATGGCCGATGCATCGATGCTGTTGGAGTGCGATGAAGACGCCGAAGAAGCGTTCCGCACCGCGCAGCGTCTGATTCGCCATTCGGATGATCAACTGCGCGTGGTCTCGTGCCGCAACATGGGCTGGCAATCGCTGCTGCGCGATCGTTATTCGGCTGCTGCGGGCTGCTTCTCCCGCATGGCCGAAGACGATGGCGCGACATGGCTGCAGCGCGTCGAAGGCATGATGGGCCTGGCCCTCGTGCACCACCAGCTTGGTCAGCAGGACGCAGCAGACGAGGCGCTGCAATCGGCCCGCGCCATTGCAACGGAGCGCAATGATGCCGGCTGGGTCACTACGCTGGATCTCGTTGTGTACGAGTTTGCGGTGCAGGCTGGCATCCGATGCTCCAACCGCTTGCTGGAACACGCGTTCTGGCAGTCGGCCGAAGTGGGTGCCGCGATGCTGCACCACCATGGCGGCCGCGACGGATGGGCCCCCAACGGTAAGCACGATGCGAGTGTGCCCGCGATGATCCATCGCCGCGCCGAATATCTGAGCCTGCTGCGCCGCATGGCAGATGGCGATCGCGCTGCAATCGACCCGCTCATGGCGATCATCGGGCAGTCCCGCCGCATGGGCAGCCGTCTGTTGATGCAGACGAAAGTGGAGGTTGTGCTGGCAGCGCTCAGCGGCGAGCAGCACGACGTGGCCGGCAAGGTGTATGACCAGATCTGCAATCGCGATACGTCTTTCGGCGCGCGCCGCTGGAATTTCGACTACCTCTACTGCCGCGCCAAGATGGCCGCGCAGCGTGGCGATGCTGCTGGTGCGCTCAAGTACTACACCGCCTATATGCAGGACGCCCTGCGCTGCCTGCGCACCGAATCGCCCGGCGTGCGCCGCGTCAGCCAGACCACGCCCGCTGCGTCACGTGCGTCGGATGATGTGAGCGCGCGGCTGTCTGCCAAGTACCGTCGTGCCTATCACTACATCCTCGACAACATCGAACGCAGCGACCTGACCACGCGTGAGGTGGCCGCGCACATCAACGTGACGGAGCGCGCGCTGCAACTTGCGTTCAAGAGCGCGGTGGGCATGTCGCCCAGCTCGGTCATCCGGCGCCTGCGTCTGGAGGGCATCCGCTCCGACCTGCTGGACGAGGGGCGCGGGCCGTCGAACATCATCGATACGGCATCGCGCTGGGGCATCCGCAGCCGCTCGGCGCTGGTCAAGGGGTATCGCAAGCAGTTCAACGAAGCGCCCTCGGAAACCATCTGGCGTTAAGCCGCGGGCGCTGTATCGCATGGCCGCGCGCTGGCGCGGTCTGTCTTCTTCATTCTCACGAGTGCAACCATGCATCTGACTCGAATTGCGGGCCGGAAGGGTCGCGTGCTGGCCGCGTGCCGGTGCTTGATGGCTGCGGCCATCGCGGTGCTGTCGCTGGCCGGAAGTGCCGCTGCGGCGGTGATCCCGTGGCAGTCGCAAAAATTTGAATACGTGGCCGACCGCAAAGACGTGAAAGATGTCTTGCGAGACCTCGGCGCCAGCCAGCACGTCATGACGTGGATATCGCCGCAGGTCGAGGGCAGCGTGACGGGCAACTTCAATGAAACGCCGCAGCGGTTTCTCGATCGCATGGCCGCCACGTTCGGCTTTGCCTGGTACTACGACGGCGCCGTGCTGCGTGTGACGGGCGCCAACGAAGCGCAGAGCGCCACCATCGCGCTGCAGCGCGCGTCTACCGCGCAGGTCAAGCGTGCGCTGACGCGCCTGGGGGTGACCGACCCGCGCTTTCCCGTGCTGTACGACGACGAAACGGGCAGCGTGGTCGTATCCGGGCCGCCGCGCCTGGTCGAGCTCGTGCAGGACATCGCACGCCTGATCGATCGTGGCCGCGAGGATGCCAACCGCACCGTCGTGCGCACCTTCCCGCTGCGCTATGCCTGGGCCACGGATCACACCATGCTGGTGGACGGCCAGTCCATCACCATTCGCGGTGTCGCATCCATCCTGAACAGCATGTACGGCAACAACGCGCCCAGCACGGAGAACACGCCGCTGCGCAGCGGTGACCGCCGTGTCGACAGCGTCGCCCCCGGAGAGTCCAACGCAGGCCGCGCCGGCACGCGCGCGCTGTCGGGCCTTAACGGCAACGATCGCAATGGCGGCAAAGCGCCGCTGCCGCCAGGCGGTATCGGCCAATATGCTGGCGGCGGTTCGGTGGCACCGCTGCCCAGCGGCGAAGGCCGCAACCGCGCGGATGCTTTTCAGGAAGACGGCGGCAGCGCCCCGATCATCCATGCAGACCCGCGCAGCAATTCGGTGCTCGTACGAGACCGCGCAGACCGCATGGCGGCCCATCAATCGTTGATTGAATCGCTGGACACGCGCCCGGCTGTGCTGGAGATCAGCGCCAGCATCATCGAGATCAGCGAGAGCGCATTGGAAGACCTCGGCGTTGACTGGCGTCTGCACAACAGCCACGTCGACATGCAAACCGGTTATGGCACCAACACGCAATTGTCCAATCCGGGCTCGCTCGATGCGGTATCCACAACGGCCAATGCCGCTGCTGCCATTGCCGCCACGCCGACGGGTGGGGTGTTGACCGCTGTGATCGGTGGGGCATCGCGTTACCTGATGGCGCGTATCAGCGCGCTGCAGCAGACCAATCAGGCGCACATTACCGCGAGCCCCAAGGTGGCCACGCTCGACAACACCGAGGCCATCATGGACAGCAAGCAGAATTTCTATGTGCCGGTGGCGGGGTATCAGTCGGCGGATCTGTACAGCATTTCGGCGGGTGTGTCGCTGCGCGTGTTGCCGATGGTGGTCACCGACGGCGGCACCTCGCGCATTCGCATGAACATCCATATTGAGGATGGCCAGATCACCAATCAGATGGTGGGTAACCTGCCGGTGGTCAACAAGAGCGAGATCAACACACAGGCGCTCATCAACGAAGGCGAGAGCCTGCTGATTGCCGGTTACTCGGTAGACCAGCAGACCAAGGGCGTAGATGCTGTGCCCGGGCTTTCGAAGATCCCGTTGCTGGGGGCGCTGTTCCGGCATGACCAGACGACGGGCCAGCGATTCCAGCGGTTATTTCTGCTGACACCGCGCGTGGTGGCGCTGTAGTGCTTTTGCCGATGTCGTCACGACAAAGCCTCCCTAAGGGAGGCTTTGTCATTCGTGCCCGCCAGCCGCGCGGTCAGGGGCGGTTTGACGGCCCCGCGGTGCCTTCCTGCACAAGCGTATTCCAGTGGTGCTGGGCGATGGGAAGCAATGCCAGCGCAAGACCTTCGCGGCGTTCGTCTGCGGTGCCGTGCTGATCCTGCCGTGCCAAACGGTGGAGAGCCTGCGCATTCGGGTCGTGCGCAATCCGCGTCGCCAATTGCGGCAGAAGACGCCTGAGCGTACTCGTTCCCTTGGCGCCTTCGGCCACTTTGCTGAGGTCCAATACGAATTGGCGGCCAGCTTCTGATGCCAGCAGCGGTTTCAGTTCTGTTTGCAACGGCTGTGCAAGCGCTGCGAGTGTGGCTTGCGCCTGCGTGGCGGTCCACAACTGCTGAACAATCGGCACCAGCTGTGCAGCGACTTGGTGCGAAGGGTGGGTCGACGGATAGCGCCGTGCCTGCTCGCGCAACTCCTGGATCTGCGCGTGGCTGGCAATCTTCTGCGCGAATGCCGGAAGCATGTGTTGCAGCCGGCTGGACCCGCGCACGCCGAACGCGCCTTCGCCAATGGCGATCACCAGCTGGCGCCCCGCGCTGGAGGCCACCAGATCGGCAAGTTCATGCTGCAGGGCGCGCGGCAGCGCACGCGCGGCGGTAGCCAAACGTGCGGACACCTCGCGATCGGGCTCTACGTTGAACGCGTTGGCCAATGCCTGCCGCATGGCGGTAGACGATTCGGCCTGCACGGCCGTCGGATTGCGCAGGGCCTGATTCCTTACTTCGGGTAGCCGGTCATGGGCATTCTTCAGTCGAAACGCGACCGAGACCAACTGGCCGTCATTCATGCCGCTTGCCGAACCGAAGACGGCATTTTCCATCTCTTCGTTCTTGCGCTCGATGTCGGCGTGCAGCAGTTGAAGGCGAGGCGCGTTTTTCATCGCCCATTCTTCACGCACCTTGCCGATTTCGGTGCGCAGATGTTCCGGAAAGTGCACCTTGCGGCCGGGCATCGGGGTGATGAGCGATTTTGGCAGGCCTTGCATCGTGAGCCCCGTGCAGCCACGCAGATCGATGGTCTTGAGTTGGCGCAGGTTTCCGACGGACGCCGGCACGGCGCGTAGTTGCGGACAGTGCGAGAGGTCGAGCGTTTTCAGATGACGCAGTTGTCCAATGGAATCGGGTACCGAAGTCAGGCCCACGTTGTCGTGCAGGTTCAGTTCGGTGAGCTTCGACAGATTGCCGATGCTGGCCGGCAACTCGCGCAGGTAGGTGTGTGCCAGAGACAGCGTTTTCAGCTTGCGTGCATTGCCAATGTCGCGCGGCAACTGGGTGAGCGGTGAATGCTGGATGGCAAGGTGCTCCAGGTTCGCCAAACCGTGCATGGCCGGCAACTCGCGCACGCCACTTCCCACGATCTCAAGATGTTTCAGGCTCGACAATTGCCCCAGCGTATCGGGCATTGCGTGCAAGCGTTGGTTGTCGTGCAGCTTGAGAGTCTCCAGCATGCCGAGGTTACCCAGATCATGCGGCAACTCGCGCAGATCGCAGTCCGACAGGTGAAGGGCCTTCAGGTGCGCGATGTCGGAAACGAGATCCGGCAGATGGAGCACGGGCGTCGTCTTCAGTTCGATCTTGTCTGCGGGGTCACGACGCCCTCGCGCTACGTCTTCGATGTGCGTCAGTGCAACGTCGAGCTGTCGTGCCGCATTGAAGTGAGCAGGCGGATTTGCCGGGCGGTAGTCCGCTATCCGGGCATGCATCTGCGCGTGCCATGCTTCCAGGGCCTGGCGGACACCCGAACCGGCGATGCGCGCATTCACGGCGGCCTCACCATGCAGCGGGATTTCGGGTGCCGGGGCACGTGCATGGAGCGGGCTGTTTGGCGCTGTGCGCGATGCGCCAGTTGGTGTGCCGGCACTGATGTTGGGGCGGGCAGCGGGAGGCCCGCCGGCATTGGCAGACGAGCGGCGCAGCCCGAACAATCCGGCAATACCGCCGCGCCGGGGCTGCCGTGCCGGCTCTTGCCGCGGGGGCGTGGCGTAGGCAGGGACATTGCTGCGCGCTGGAGTGGAATCTGCGGCCGGAGCCTGCGAAGTGCGGCGGAATGGATTGATCGAAGGCATTGAAATTCGAGTCGGGGAGGCGCGACAGATGCGTCGCACCGATGATGGAAAACAACGACCCCACGCCAACATCGCGTGGGGCCGAGGTAAAAGAAACGCACGCGGTGGCTTATGCGGCCTTCTTATGCGTCGACGTGCTGACGTTGGCGCTAGCGCTCACTTGGCTCGAGCCGGAGGACTGCGGCGCCGATACGGGGGCCTTGGAGGTGACGTCGTCGCCATCGTCATCATCGTCGTCGTTGCCGTTCGACTTGATGGCGTTCAGCATGCGTTGATGCGCGGACTGCTGTTGCAGAAGTTGCAGCTCCAGAAGCGCATCCTGCCCGGTGGGGTCGGCGCCGTTGGGTTGAGCCTTGTTGCTGCCGTTGCCGTTGCCGTTGCTGGAGTCGACTTCGGCCTCGTGCTTCTTCTTGCCCTTGCGGCTGGCGCCTTCGTGGTCGTCCGCGACGGCTTGATGTTGCGTGCCGGTGTGGTGGGCTTCAGGCTGCATGGCGTGACGGGTCTTGCGCGAGGCATGGAAGTCTCCCGCCACGCCAGCGCCCGCGGCAGCAGCGCCGAGCAGCATGCCGCCGGTGCCATTGCCGTTGTCGCTCACTTTGTCGAACAGTTTCTGTGCCTGTACGCCGGCCTCGGCCTTGGTGCCTTCCTTGGCAGCAAGCTTGACCGCATCCTTCAGGCCGCTGCGGCCGCCGGTCAGAGCGCCTTCCACCACAGAGTCGACCACCGTACCGCCCAGGTGCGTCTTCTGCAGTGTTGCCACGGCAGCGCTGGCGGCGAGGCCCTCGGGTGTCAGGTCCGAGGCCAACTGTGCGGCGTTGCCAGCGGCTGAGCCGATATCGCCCAGCGCTTCACCAAAGTGACCATGCGCAGCCGCTTTTGCGGCGGCAATGCTGCTGTCCGCGAAACCGTTGACGCTGTCACCGATGCCCTTGACCGTGCGGTCAGCGATGTCGTTGACGAAACCGCGGGCCTTGTCGACCTTGCTCAGGGCCTTGTCCAGCCCCTTGCTCAGATGGGCGTTTTCCAGCGATTTTTCAGCCACGTCGAAGGCCGCGGTATTCAGATCCCGCAAGCCCTTGAAGGTGGCTTCGCCAACGCCCACGGCGTCGTGCAGCGCTTTTTGAATGCGCAGATGAACCAGATCGTTGGTCATGGCTGCCGTTTGCTTGGCAACGGCTTCCACGTCGTGGACGAGGTTCTTGCCTACGCTCTCGGCGGCGTGGGCGATGCCCTTGCCGACCTTGGCGATGTCATCGCCCAAGTGCTGAAAGGCGTGCTTGATTTTGCTGAAGATACTCATGGTGAGTCTCCTTGCTTGGGATAGCAAAAATGACGGCCGTTGCCGGCCGTCGGATTGACGAGCCTGGCCTTAGGCGCCTTGCACGTGGTTTTGCTGCTGTTGCGCGCCGCCGGCTTTTTGGGCTTGCAGTTGCTCCAGCACCTTGATCATGTCTTTGAGCAGTGTCTCGAGCTGGGCCATGGGGCTGTTGGTGCCATTGCTGCTGCCGTCTGCGCCGTTTGCGCCATCCGTCGTGGAGGTGTTCGGCGTGCCGGATGCACCGGACGCGCCGTTTGCCCCGCCGGCTGCCGTGCCGCCCGCTGCGCCACCTGCACCGTTTGCACCACCGGCCGCACCAGCGTTGCCTGCGCCACCCGCGCCAGCGCCGCCGCCTTGCGTCTGATCGCCGCCAAGCGCCTGTTGCTGTTGTTGCGCCAGCATCTTCAGCAGATCGTCCAACACCTTCAGCAGTTGTTCGATCATGGAGTCGTTGCTCTTCTGGCTGCTGGCCTCGGCACCGTTGGCGTTGTCCGCGCCCGTTGCGCCATCGGCTGCGCTGGAGCCGTCGGCACCGTTTGCACCGCCGGCATCGCCCGTGTTGTCAGCGCCGTTGGCGCCACCGGCATCGCCTGTGCTGTTGGAACCGTCGGCACCGCCAGCGTCGCCAGCACCGGCGCCGCCATCGGCACCACCTGCCGCGCCTGCGCCTGCGCCGCCATCAGCACCACCTGCCGCGCCTGCGCCGGCACCACCACCAGCACCACCTGCCGCGCCCGCGCCAGCACCACCATCGGCACCACCGAACGCGTTCGTCATCATCTGCTGCTGCATCAGTTGCAACGCGTCGTCGAGCATCTGGAGCATGTCGTCCATATTGAGGCCCTTGCCGCCGTTGGCACCACCTGCGCCATCGACGCCCTTGGCGCCTTCGCCCGTGTCGAGCTTGTGCTGCATCTGCTCGCTGAGCTTCATGAACTTCAGCAGGTCTTCCAGCAGTTTCATGAGCGCTTGCATCGGGTCCTGGCTACTGGAGTCGCCCCCGTTGTCATCGCCAACTTGCTGGCCCTTGCTGGCACCCTGCGCGCCTTGCGAACCCTGGGCGCCTTGCGCACCTTGGCTTGCCGACGGGCCATGCGCAGCACCCGCGCCCGGGGCGCCACCGCCGGCTGGGCCACCCGAGCCACCGCCGGCACCTGCATTGGCGCCGCCTTGTGCGGTGGCGTTGCGCAGCATGGCTTCAAGCACCTTCAGGATGTCTTGCACGAGATGCTGCAGCGGGCTTTCGGCCTGGTTCTGTTTGCCGGGCTGATCCAGTTGGAGCTGGGTCGAGATATTCAGTGAAGCGTTGTCTTGGACCTTCATATTCATGTGTCACCTCAGTGGGCAGGCGTGATGCATGGCACCGCCCAGGCCGCTGACTGGACGCATGCCGATACAGAGAGGAGAGAAACGCCGCACGACCGACGTCTGCAGAGAAACGGCGGCACGGCAATCGCTTCCGATTCCGGTTCGGGTCGCGGGGCCGGCATGGCCCTGCGCGTTCTGCCCGTGCCGGGCCGCGCAGCCCTGGGCAGCCGCGTGCCGGCACGCCGATCGCAAAGCGAAATGGCATGTCGGGCGACTTTGGTGGAACGTTAGGGAATGTCGGCCATCAGGCGATGCAGCAAGGCCGAAGCGCTGATCACCGAGACGAAATCGCAGGCCAGAGGGATGTGAGAGAAGGCAAAACTCACGCGCGCGCCGCCGTGTTAGGGCATGCGGCGGACCAATCGACAGTGGGTTTCAGAAGTTGTGCGTGACGCGCAGCGCCAGCGTGCGGCCAGGCAGGATCGGGATGTAGCTGCTGCTGAGCGTGTTGCCGTACGTGCGCACGTTGAACAGGTTGCGGGCAAAGACGTCGATGCGCCAGTCCTTTTGGTGCCAGAAGAGACTACTGTCGACGCGCACGGCGCCGGGCACCCGGAAAGAGACATCACCATGGGCATCGGCCCGGCCTTGCGCGCTGATGCCAAGCCCCACGCCGGCGCCTGCGATCACGCCGCTTTGTATGGTGTACGTCGTCCAGAGCGAGGCGTTTCGGGCTGGCACGCCTGGTACGTAGCCGCCCGGTAGCCTTGCCGACATACGAGAGGCCGACAACCACAGCGACGCCTCCCAGCCGCGTGCCACCGTGCCCTGCATCGACAGTTCCACGCCCTGGTTGGTTTGTTCGGCCAGTTGCGTGTAGTAGCCCGGGTGCGACACGTCGGCCAGGCTCACGTTCTTTGCGTCGATCCGGTAGAGGGCTGCCTGTGCCGTCAGCGTGTGGTGGGCGTTTTCCCACCGCAGGCCGGTTTCTACCTGGCGGCTGCGCTCGGGTTGCGTGCCGGTGCCGTCATAGAAGTAGCCGGTGTTGATCTGGAAGCCACGCATGTAGTCGGCAAACCACGCCGTGCTGGGGGTGAGCTTGTAGAGCACGCCCACGGCGGGCGTCCAGGCAACCCCTTGCAATTGCGTATGGGGCAGCAGGGCGACGTAGTTGTTCGCGCGGATGGACCCCGACACTTCCCACCTGTCGCCAATGGAGACGTGGTCGCGCAGCCGGAAGATCGATTGCCGCAACGTTTGCGACAACCGGTTGCCCGGAATGAACGTTGCCGCCGGCAGCGGTACAGGCGCAAACGGGTCTTGCGTGACTTGTGCGACCGACCCCGGTTTGATCAGGTTCTGCCGCTCCTGAATCTCTTCCCAGCCGAGGGTGAACGTGTGGCGCACGGCGTGGTGCGACAGGGTGCCCGTCAGCTCGTTCGACATGGCCCAGAGATGGCTCTCTGTGTGACGCAGCCCGCAGATCGTGTTGTTGGGCATGACGTTATACGACGAGGCCGATCCGAGGTCCCACTGGGCCGATTCCTCTCTCACGGATTCATAGCTCGCCCGCGAATGGAGGGCCCAGTCATCGGTCAAGTTGCGCGAGGCCGTGTAGTAGACCCGCGTGCCGCTGCCTTCCACACGGTCGTCTACGTTGCCGAAGGGAAGCTGCACGGGCACGCGAGCAGGTGCGCCGCCCAGCGCGAAGGTGGCGAGCGGCACGGGCTGCCGGCTGGTGAGCGATTCGATGCCGGCGGTAACGCTCGTTGCGCTGTCGTTCCAGCCCAGCGCGGCGTGGCCGTAGCTGACGCGGTGGCCCGCGTATCCGGCATCGCTGTCGGCAGTCGTGTCATTGAGCCCGACGATGCGGTAAGACAACCCGTTGGCCCCGATAGCGCCGGCCAGGTCGGCTACCACCTTACGTTCGGTGTGCGAGCCGATCTCCATGGCGATGCTGCGCTGCGCGACGGCGGTTGGCGCCTTCAGGCTGGCATTGATGGCGCCGCCAGCCATGGTGACGCTCGCCACGTCTGCGTTCGGCCCTTTGATGACGTCGATCTCTTCCAGTGCGTCCACGGGCCGCAGCGAGGCGAGCTTGTCAGGCAAGCCATCCACCGAAATTGTG
This sequence comes from Ralstonia sp. SA306, assembly GCF_054792405.1. NCBI lineage: Bacteria > Pseudomonadati > Pseudomonadota > Betaproteobacteria > Burkholderiales > Burkholderiaceae > Ralstonia > Ralstonia sp. SA306. Next base: position 1,789,395 of record NZ_CP096452.1, on the reverse strand, counting down.
TTGGTCAGGTAGCCGCGGATGGCGTAGAGGGGCGGTGCTGTCGGGTCAGCCAATACCGATGCCACGCCGGCCTGCGCCAGTGCCGCATTCAATGAGGTCGGTTGTTGGCTGGCCAACAGACCGCGCGTGATCGTATTGACGGCGTGCGGCATGCTCGTCATCGGCATTTCCACGCGGGTGATGGCACTGCTGGAGAGCACTGCGAACCCTGTATCGCCTGCGCCATGGACTTCCGATGGCGGTAGCGAGCCGATGTCGCGCGGTAGCGAGTCGGGGGTGCCAGCGTTGCCGGCCGCCACGACGGTGAGCGTGCCGTCAGGCAGCACGGAGAGCGCGAGCCCGCTGTTTTGCAGTGCCAGCCGGGCGGCATCTGCTGCCGTCATCGTGCCGTCGATGGGGCCGGCCATGCGGTCCTTCACAAGGCTGGATGCGAACGACACCGGTTGGCCGCTCAACCGTGTGATTTCCATCAGGACATGCTCGAGCGTTGATCGCTCGATACGCAATCGCTGGGGTTCGTCAGCCGCCAAGGCATGCGCCTGCTGCGCCATCGACAGTCCGATCAGCACGGCGGCCAGGCCAGGGAGGCGGAGCAAGGTAAAAGGCAAGGGCGTCATGAGGGACAGCGCTGTCACTGTGCGGCGAAGGTCTGGAAAGGACGGAGAACGAAACGCGTCCGCGCAACCTGCGCGTGGAATTTCCAGGGCGTTCTGCGGTATCGCAGAAGGGGGCGGACCTGACGGCTAAGCGCGCTCCCGAAAGCAGACGTTCACCGGCGACACGATGTGCCTGGCGCTCAGAGCGGCACGATGGATGCACATGCCGTCGAGCAGGCCGTCGCTGCTACGGTCAAGGCAGTACCGCGATGTGTCCGGAAAGAAGCCTCGGTTGAGCGCCGATGCGCCCCACGGCTTGCGCGCTGTCTCAGTACACCCATGCCGAACTGGCGTGCGCATTTCGCCAGTGCGATCGACGGGATCCGCTTCTTGTTCATACCCCACCCGTATTTTTATTGTCGTGAAACGGACGCGAATTACGCAGGAACCGTGCCACGTTTCCCCTCCGAAGTGGGGGGGGGATTCCCGCCGAGACGCTTGACGCCAGTTCCTCGGCGCAGCTCAACGCGGCGACAGATCGGGCGACCTTTTTCCTTTGCGAAAGGAATTCGATTGGCGCGACCCGTTTCGCCTCGCAACGGTTCGTTTCGCGCCATGGCGCCGCCATGCGGCGGCCAGCCGCTATGGTTGTCGCCGTCCGTGACTCGTTCTTCCGCCGTGGTGCTTATGCTGTCATCAACGTTTTGCTCTGCCGATGCGCTGACCGATCGTATTCGCTCGTCACTCCGACAGGCAGCCCAGACGAGCGGACTTGCCGCGCGGCACGAGCGCTTCTACGACGCCGCGCAGGCGCTGCGCTCCGAAATTCTGGAATTGGTGTCCGAAGAACCGGACGACCTCGCCGTGCTGACGTGCGCTCAGGCCTTTCGAGAGGAGACGCAGGCATTCAAGCAGACGTACGCCATTGCGCGACTCGCGTATTCGCCCGAGGTCGACTGCCGCTATCCGTTTCGCGATGAAATGGAGCAGCCCGTTCTCATCACCACGCTGGAACCGACCGGGCGATCCAGAGACCGCTTCGAGCGTTACCCGGCAGACGCCGTATGGCCGTATCTGCAGGCCGATGTGGTGCCCAGTCTGCGTGGCGCGCTTTACCAACGCACGCTTGTGTGCCGGCGGATGCAGCGCGCTGACCTACGCGACGCGCGCGAGGAGGCACTCATTGGCGAGCGTGGTGTATTTGCCGCCCGGGACATTGCCGTGGGCGAATGCCTTGGCGTCTACGGTGGCCGGCTCCTGACGCCTGCCACTTATTACACCTGCCTCGACGATTCCTTCGTGCTGAGCACCAGCGCTGGCGGCATCGATTCGTGGGTCGACGGTGAAAACATCCTGGCGATGGCCAACACCATCTTTGCTTACGAACGCGGCAAGGCGGATCGGCAGGCGGAGTCCGGCTACAACATGGAGGCTGCGGTGTTTGAAGCGACTTCGCGTTGCGGACGACGCTTTTCCATCCGCGCCTTCTTTGCGACAGAACGCGTGCCCGCCGGTGCCGAGTTGCGCTGGAATTATCGCTATCCGCCGGAGCTGATTCGCCAGCGGTTTGGTGCGCACGCTGCCGTCTAAGGGTAGGACGCAGCGTCCCATCGCAGCATCTGTGGCGTCGGTATTCCCTAATACGCTTGCCGACTTCCTGTCCAGGGGCTGCGTGCCGAATCAGCCAGGCGACGGGCAAGACCGCTTATTGAAATGGACATGAAAAAGGGCGCTCTACCGAATCAGAGCGCCCCAGCGTGCATCGATCAGCGACGAGCCATCACGGCTCGTGGCGCAGATACCCTTCCTTGCTCGGGTCTGGCATGAAGTACGTCACGACGAAAGACACCGCGCACAGCGCCGTCACGTACCAGTAGAACGTCGATTCGGTGCCGGCCTGCTTGAACCACAGCGCCACGTATTCCGCAGAGCCACCGAACACCGCGTTGGCAATCGCATACGACAGGCCCACACCCATTGCGCGCACTTCCGGCGGGAACATCTCGGCCTTGATCAGCCCGCTGATCGACGTATAGAAGCTGACGATGGCCAGTGCCAGCGTGATGAGGCCGAAGGCAGCGAGCGGGCTCGACACCGTGGCCAGTGCCTTCATGAGCGGCACCGTCCCCAGCACCGAAAGGGCCCCGAACAGCAGCATCGAATTGCGTCGACCGATGCGGTCGGACAGCGCGCCAAATACCGGCTGCAGCACCATGTAGACGAACAGTGCACCCGTCATCACGTTGGAGGCGGTCTTGGTGTCCATGTGTGCCGTGTTGACGAGGTACTTCTGCATGTACGTCGTGAACGTGTAGAAGATCAGCGAGCCGCCGGCGGTAAAGCCGAGCACGCGCAGGAACGCACCTTTGTGCTGCCAGGCGCCGCGGATCGTGCCCGCGTGCTCGGCCTTGCGTGCCGAGGTGGTCTGCGTTTCGTGCAGCGATTTACGCAGGTACAGGGCGATCAGCGCCGTCAGCGCGCCAACCACAAATGGAATCCGCCAGCCCCAGGCTTTCAGCTCGGCCGTCGTCAGCAGTTGCTGCAGGATCACCAGCACGAGCACCGCGCACAACTGACCGCCGATCAGCGTCACATACTGGAACGAGGCAAAGAAGCCGCGCCGACCCTTCAGCGCCACCTCGCTCATGTAGGTCGCGCTGGTGCCGTATTCTCCGCCCACCGACAGGCCCTGGAACAGCCGCGCCACGAGCAGCAGGAACGGGGCCAGCGCACCGATCTGCGCGTACGTCGGCAGTACCGCGATCAGCAGCGAACCGCCGCACATCATCAGCACCGAGATCATCATCGCCGTGCGCCGGCCGCGCTTGTCGGCAATGCGGCCGAACAGCCAGCCGCCAATCGGACGCATCAGGAAGCCAGCCGCAAACACGCCCGCTGTGTTCAGCAGTTGCGTCGTGCGGTCGCCGCTGGGGAAGAACGCCGGCGCAAAGTACAGCGAGCTGAACGCGTAGACGTAAAAGTCGAACCATTCGACGAGGTTGCCCGACGACGCGCCGACGATGGCAAAGATGCGGCGGCGTGTGTCGTGCGGGTCAACCGCATGCGGGGTTGCAGTGCTATCCATGAGGGCGTCTCGGTGTGGTTGTTCTGTGGGCAGCCTAAGCTGACCCTCAGAATTGTAGCGACATGTCGCGGATTGTCGCGCCCCGGAATTGCCCCGATGGATGAGATGGTGTGTTGCGGGAGGTGTGCTGAGGTCACGCAGAAACGGGTACGCTCAATGCGCGTACCCGGCCGATTCGGCTTACCGCGCCCCCTGCCGCGCGTTGAACACCACGCGCAACCCGAGCGCCACCAACGCAGCCGCCGTGCAGAACGCCATCAGTCCGGTCCAGCGCGCGCTTGTCCACGCCAGGCTCGCGCCATACGCGCCCACCGACATGCCGATGAACAGCGCCGTCATGAATACCGCGTTGATGCGGCTGCGCGCTTCGGGTGCCAACGCATAGATGATGGTCTGGTGCGACACCAGCGCTGCCTGCACGCCTACGTCAAAGACGAGCGTGCCGATCACGATGGCGATGAGCGATTGCGGGAACAGCGACATTGCGGCAAACGTCACTGCCATGAGCAACGCGCCGCCCGCCGCGATGTGGCCCGGCGCAACGCGGCCTGACAATCGCCCCGCAATGCTCGCACCCAGCGCGCCCGCTGCGCCGGCTAGGCCCAGCAGACCCGCTTGCCCCGTCGACAGGCCGAGCGAACCCGTCAGATGCAGTGTCACGGTCGACCAGAAGCCCGAGAACGCAATGCCGATGAACGCCTGCGTGATGGCCGATGCGCGCAGCCGCGGGTGCTGGGCGAACAGCGTGCCGAGAGAGCGCAGAAGCGTGAGGTACGGCTGCCGCATGGTGGCGGAGGGCGGCGCCACACCAAAGTGGGCGGCGCGCACGGCAATCGCCAGCCCGACAATCGCCACCGCCGACACGCCAAATGCCGCGCGCCAGCCGAAGTGGTCCGCCACGATGCCACTGAACACGCGCGAGCTGACGATACCGATCAGCAACCCCGTCATCACCGTGCCGATGTTGCGGTTGCGGTTGTGGTCAGTGCTGATGGCCGCAGCGCTGGGCACGAAGTCCTGCGCGATGGTGGCCGACAGCCCCACTGCAAAGCCCGCCGCAGCCAGCACTGGCAGGTTGGGCGCAAGGCAACTGGCGATGAGCGCCAGCGTGAGCAGCACCGCCTTCCACAGGATGACGATGCGACGGTCGTACCGGTCGCCCAGCGGGCCGAAGAAAAAGATGCCGCTGGCATAGCCCGCCGCCGTGAGCGTCGGCAACACGCCCAACGCGTGCGGCGCGATGGCAAGGTCGCGGCCAATGAGGCCGAGCAACGGGTGGTTCAGGTAAATGCATGCCACGCTGATGCCCGCACCGGCCGTGAGCAGGCGGATCAACCCTTGGGTGTCAGGTGCGGCTGAAGCGGTGGCGGCGGTGGCGGGCGTTGGGGACGCAGGCGAGGTCGACATGGAAACCTCATGGAGGATATTGCTGCATCGCAGCGAAGCGGCGATGCTAACAACTTTCCTCTGGGCTTGCTGGCGGCCAATAACCTTGCTGGGGGTGGTGTCAGGCGCGCTGTCCGGCGGGGTTGGGCGCTGAGGCAGGGGCCTCTTCCACGTCTTCGCTGTGGCCGCCCTGCACGTCGTGGCCGGCGTTGTCGATCCACAGGCGAGCGCGGTCTTCGCCCACGCGCGACAGCTCCATGCGGTATTCGTAGCGGTCTGGTCGGTAGAGGCCCTGCAGCAGTTGCACGGGCCGCCCGCTCATCTCGCGCACGATGCGCTGAACGGACAGCAGCGGCGCACCCACTGTCACATCCAGATATTGCGCCGTCGCCACATCGGCCAAACGGGCAGACACCACCTGCGACGCACGATCGATCCGCACGCCCGAGCCCTCGATCAGCCGCAGCAGCGACTGGTTTGCCAGGCGGTCCAGCGTGAGCTTGCTTGTTACGTCTAGCGGCAGCCACGTGGTGATCAGCGCCATGGGCGTGTCTTCCAGGTGGCGCACGCGCACGAGTTTCTTGATCGGCGTGCCGGGTGCGATTTCCAGGCATTTGGCCTCGTCGGGCGGGGCCAGCACGTCTTCAAATTCGACGACGACGGCGGAGGTGCGCTCGCCCACGTCGATGATGTTCTGCAGCAGCGTCTGGGCGCCGCCGCCCATCGTCAGCGGGTCATCGGGTTTGACGACAAACGTGCCCATGCCGCGATGGCGGCGCACCAGACCTTCCTTGACGAGGTAGTCGAACACGCGCCGCATCGTGACGCGCGAGGCTCCGAACTGACGGGCCAGCTCGATTTCGCCCGGCATCGGGCCGTCACTGAACCGGCCCTCAAGAATCTGTTGGCGCAGGACGACGTAGATCTGGTGGTAGAGCGGTACCACGGCATCAGGCATGGCGGTCGTGGTTCCGGACGTGAGCAGCGAGGTCGAGGGCGAAATCAGGAGGGGCGGCCATCAAGCGATGGGGCAAGGCGCAGGATGCGTTGGAAAGCCGGGCCGAACGCGGCCATTTGCCCATTCATCCGCGACGATAGGGCGTTTTTCCGGGCCTGTAAAGTTGTGTGTTACCCGTTGTCTGACGGCGTATCGTCGGCCGCGGCGGCAGCATTTTCCCTCTGCCCATAACGCGGATTGCGCTCGCGCATCGAGTTCTTGGGCGCAACCGGCTCGCCCAGCGCATTGACCAGCGCCACGTGGATCGGCGTGCCGCTTTCGCGGTCGCGCAACAGCATGGGGCCCTCACCGTCGGGCGTGAGGTAGCGGTCGCCCCATTGCATCAGCGCGACGATGGCGGGCAGCAGGTCGACGCCCGCCCGCGTGAGCCGGTAGGCATCGCGCACGCGGTCGCCCGGTTCCTGATACGGCACGCGCCGCAGGATGCCGTACGTCACCAGCGCCTTGAGCCGCGACGACAGGATCGCCGACGAGCACCCCGTGCGGCGCAAAAACTCATCAAACCGGGTCACGCCCGAGAACGCTTCGCGCAGCACGAGCAAGGTCCATTTCTCGCCGACGATCGACACGGCGGCCGCGATGGAGCAGGGCTCTTCCATCGACGTCACAAGCTCCGACGCCGCTGGGACGGGGAAGGGTTCCGGAATTCTCATGGCAAAAGCATAGTCAATTCTGACTTTACTTGCAAAAGTCAGGGTTTCTGCTAATCTAGCTTCAAATTAGAAAGTCAGGCGGTGATCCCGTGCTGGCGGTCAATAACAACGATCCATCGCGTGAGGAGATCCCCATGCTTTACACCATCCACCGTTACCCCGCCGAATGGATCGACCGCTGGACCATGCACGACGGCTCCATCGCCACCGTGCGCCCGATTCTGCCGCAAGACGCGCCCCTTGAGGCCGCTCTGGTCGAAGGGCTGTCGTCCGAGTCGCGTTATGCGCGGTTCCTGGTGGGCGGGGGCCGGCTGACCGATGAGATGCTCGCCGCCTATACGCAAATCGATTACGTGAACCACATGGCGCTGGTCGTGAGCGTGGCGCGCCCCGACGGCACCGGCGAAGACCTGATCGCCGATGGCCGCTTCGTCGTGGAAGACGGTGTGGCCGAATTTGCAATGCTGGTGGCCGATGCGTGGCAGGGCAAGGGCGTCGGGCGGCGTTTGTTCGCCACGCTGGTCCGTGCGGCCAGGGTGTCCGGCGCGCGGGAGGTCTTCGGTGAGGTGCTGTCCATCAACCGCCGCATGATCAGCCTGGCGCGTGATGCGGGTTTCCGCGTTGCCAATGTGCCGGGCGATGCCACCGTCTGCACTGTGCGCCTGCCGCTGGCCGATGTTGAAGCGGTCATGACGCCGTTCGTTTTCGCCTGAATCGTCCGAGTTTTGCGTGTCTGCACCCATGCAGGCGCGCCTACCGTGTGTCTCTTTCGCCGCCGTTGAGCGGCGTTTTTTTTGGTCAATCAATCGATATTAATGGTGCTCAGTGCGAAAAATCATCGCTTTTGTGGATGAATGGATACGCATAGACTCATCCGCGTGGCCTGGTGCGTGGGTGCCCCCCACCTGCGTGCCGGTGCCGCCTTGTTCAATCACTGCCGCCTTTGCCCCCACACCATGAGCGACGTCACACCCGTGCTTGCCCCGTTTCACCTGGCTTTTCCTGTACACGACATTGCCGCGGCGCGCGCCTTCTATGGCGACATCCTCGGTTGCCCGGAGGGGCGCAGTTCGCCGGACTGGGTGGATTTCAATTTCTACGGCCATCAGATCGTCGCCCATCTGGCGCCGGACGAAATCGGCCATCGCAAGACCAGCGCCGTCGACGGCGACAACGTGCCCGTGCGCCACTTCGGCGTAGTGCTGTCGATGCCCGAATGGGAAGCTGCCGCCGACAAGCTGCGTGCCGCCGGCATCGAGTTCATCATCGAGCCGCACATCCGCTTCAAAGGTGAAGTGGGCGAGCAGGCCACGATGTTCTTTCTCGATCCGTCGGGCAACGCGATGGAGATCAAGGCGTTTGCCAACATGGCGTCGCTGTTTGCCAAGTGAGCCGGCGCGGCACGCGTATCCTTGCGCTTCTCCATTGACGCGCGCGCTCCATGCTTCGAGAACTCAAGACCTTCATCGCCGTTGCCCGGCACGGCACCTTTGCGGGCGCGGGCGATCGCATCGGCCTGACGCAGTCGGCGGTGAGCGCGCAGATCCAACGTCTGGAGGCCTCGCTCGGCTTCCCGCTCTTCGATCGCACGGGCCGCTCGGCAACGCTCAACGCCGCGGGGCGCGATGCGCTGGCGCTGGCCGAGCACATCGTCACGCTGTACGACCGTCTGGGTGACCAGGCCGGCGGCAACGAGCAGCGCGGCCTTGTGCGTATCGGGGCGATTGCTTCGGTGCAGACTTCGTTCCTGGTGGATGCGCTGGTGCAATTTCGCAGCGAATTCCCGCATTGCCGCGCACGCATCCTGCCGGGTGTCTCACTTGACCTGCTCGGCCTCGTAGATGCCGGCGAGATCGACCTGGCCGTGCTGATCCGCCCTCCGTTTGCGGTACCGGCCGATCTGGAATGGCGCACGCTGGTGGCCGAGCCGTTCGTGCTGCTGGTGCCCGCCAGCATGCCCGGCGACGACTGGCGCGCGCTGCTCACGCGTGAACCGTTCATCCGCTACGACCGCCGCTCGTTCGGCGGCCGTCGCGTCGAGCAGTTCCTGCGCGACCAGCGCATCACCACGCGCGACGTGATCGAACTCGACGAGCTGCAAGGCATGACGCAGCTCGTCGCGCGCGGGCAGGGCGTTGCACTTGCCCCGCAGACCGCCGCGCAAGCCACCTGGCCGTCCGGCACACGTGCCATCAGCCTGGGCGACGACACGTTCTACCGCGAGATCGGTTTAATCGAACGCCCCCGCCACAGCCGCCAGCCCATTGCGGGGCGGCTTGCCGATTGCATTGACGAAGCCGCGCGAGCCGATCGCACCTGAAGCCGCATGACCAGAGCGTGATATCCGGCATTCAGGTAGCGCATTGACCGAGCGTTATATCGACTCGTATATTACGGCCGGTCATCCATCAACTTTCCCGGGTTCTTCATGCAACGCTTCTCGCTGCGCGCGCACGTGCGCGCCATTGGTCTGGTCGCTGCGCTGGCGCTGGGTTTGGCCGCGCCCGTTCATGCGTCGGACCTGGTTGTTTCAGCGGCCGCCAGTCTGACCAACGCCTTCAAGACGATCGCGCAGCAGTACGAAGTGCTGCACCCGGACACCAAGGTCGTGCTCAACTTTGGCGCGTCGGACGTGCTGATGCAACAGATCGTGAAGGGCGCCCCCGCAGACGTGTTTGCCTCCGCCGATCAGGAGGCGATGAACAAGGCTGTGGCCGAGAAAGTCATCAAGGCCGAGACGCGCCACGACTTTGTCGCCAACCAGCTCGTGCTGATCGTGCCCGCCACGGGCACGGTGCCCGTGCATGCGCTGGCCGATCTCACGAGGCCCGAAGTGAAACGTGTGGCGATCGGCAATCCGGCGTCGGTGCCGGTGGGCCGCTATGCCAAGCGTGCGCTGGAAGCGGCCAAACTGTGGGAGCCGGTGGAGGCCAAGGCCGTGCTGGCGCAGAACGTGCGGCAGGCGCTGGACTATGTGTCGCGAGGCGAGGTTGAGGCCGGCCTGGTGTTTTCCACCGATGCCGCCATCGCCGCTGACAAGGTGAAGATTGCGAGCCCCGTGCCGCTGAATTTACCGCTCACGTACCCGATCGCTGTGACCTCGGGCACGAAGCAGCCGCAACCGGCGGCCGACTTCGTGGCGTATGTGCTGTCGCCCGCCGGCCAGGCGGTGCTGGCCAAGTACGGTTTCCTGAAACCTTGATTACGCGGTAGCTGGCTGGCCCGCGCGCTCGGCATCCTGCTTGGGCGTGCGGTGAATGCGCAGCACCAGGAAGGCGCCCGCCACGCACAGCCCGCCCGAAATCATGGAAGCGAGCGTGTAGTTGCCCAGCGAAGCGCGCATCATGCCCGCACCCAGCGTGGCGAATGCCGCGCCCAACTGATGCCCCGCGACGATCCAGCCGAACACGATGGGCGCCGCGGCCTTGCCGAACACATCGTTGGTCAGGCGCACGGTGGGCGGCACGGTGGCAATCCAGTCCAGGCCGTAGAAGATTGCGAACACCGGCAGGCCGAAGAACTCGAAGCCGAACGCATACGGCAGGTAGATCAGCGACAGGCCGCGCAGGCCGTAGTACCAGAACAGCAGCACGCGGCTGTTGTAGCGGTCGGACAGCCAGCCCGACAGCGTGGTGCCCACCAGATCGAAAATCCCCATCGCCGCGAGCAGGCTTGCGCCCTTCACCTCGGAGAACCCGTGGTCTGCGCACATGGCGATGAAGTGCGTGCCGATGTAGCCGTTGGTGCTCGCACCGCAGATGAAGAAGCTGGCAAACAGCAGCCAGAAATCGCGCTTGCGGGCCGCCTGCACGAGCGTCTGCATGGCCAGGGTGATCGGGTTGGCGCGCGGGCCTGGATCGACTTCCGGCGCATCTGCGGGTTCGCCATAGGTGCGCAGACCGACGCTCTTGGGCGATTCCGGCAGCAGCATCCACACGACCGGCAACAGCAACGCCAGCGCGCCGGCCACGATCAGCACCACCGGGCGCCAGCCGTAGCTCTCGACCACTGCGGCCATCATCGGCAGGAACACAAGCTGCCCCGTGGCCGAGCTGGCCGTCAGGATGCCCATGGCCAGCCCGCGATGCGAAGTGAACCAGCGATTGACCACCGTCGCGCCCAGCGTGATGGCCGCCACGCCCGTGCCGCCGCCTACCATCACGCCCCACAGCAGCACCATCTGCCACGGCTCGTGCATCATCGCCGAGAGTGCCGTGCCGGAAATCAGCACCGCCAGCGCGCCGAGCACCGTCGGGCGGATGCCGAAATACTGCATCGACGCCGCTGCAAACGGCCCCGTCAGCCCATACAGGGCAATACCGATCGAGATGGCCAGCGAGATCGTGCTGCGGCTCCAGCCGAATTCGTGCTCGAGCGGCAGCATCATCACGCTGGGCGTGGCGCGCGTGCCAGCCGCGCATAGCAGGATCAGGAACACCACCGCCAGCGCAAGCCAGCTGTAGTGAAAACGGGGGGCGATGAGGCGGGCAAGTCGCTGCATGGGCTGTCCGATTCTTTCGATTCTTAATTCTTGTTGGGGCGACAATATCGCATTCGTTACCGGTCGGTAACAACGTGGTTGCGATAGTAGGTACCGGTCGGTAACATGTCAAGCAGCATTCGAATGACACCGGCGTGGCTGGGGGTTTGTGCCCCACCGCGCTTGCAGGAGCACCACCATGGCCACCCTCAATCGTCGCGGACCTCGCGCGCTTTCCACCACCGTTGAGCAACCCAAGCCGACGCCGCGTCGCATCAGCGGTGAGGACGCTCACGCCAGCTTGCTCGAAGCGGCTCGTCAACTGTTTTACTACGAAGGCGTGCGGGCCGTGGGCGTCGAGGCCGTGGTGGAGAAGGCCGGCGTCAACAAGATGAGCCTGTACCGCCAGTTCAAGTCGAAGGACGATCTCGTCATCGCTTACCTGGAGCGCAGCGATGAGAGCTTCTGGGGCTACTTCAACACGAGCGTGGCCAAGCACCCGGACGATGCGCGCGCGCAATTGCTGCAGTTCTTCATCGATGTCTCCGAGCGCGCTTCGCGCCCCGGCTACCGGGGCTGCCCGTTTGTGAATGTGGCGGCGGAGTTTCCGGACATGACGCATCCGGCGCGGCAGTTTGTCCAGCGCAACAAGGCGCTGCTGCTCACCCGCCTGCGTGACCGCGCCCGAGCCGCCGGTGCGAGCGATCCCGATGCGCTGGCCGACGACCTGGCCTTCCTGATCGAAGGCGCCTACACCGCCAGCCAGACCTTCGGCACCGATGCGCCGCGCCTCATCAAGAGCCTGCCGCGCACGGCACGCGTGTTGCTCGATGCGGCTATCCCCGCGCGCAAACCGGACTGATGTTGTAGCGCACTCACGCACACGAGAGATGGGCGCGCGGGTGTCGTACGATGCCGCTACACTCGCTGGCATTGTTGCTTCGGCCGCACCTTGATGACGCCCAACCAAGCCCCGCTGTCTCCCGTTCGTACGACACCCGCTACGGCGCTCACGTTGCCGGCTGCGCTGTCGCAGGCGCAACGCGCGCTCGATCGCATCGTGCTCGGCAAGCCGCTGCAGATTCGCTTGGCGCTGGCGTGTCTGATCGCACGCGGGCACCTGCTGCTGGAAGACCTTCCGGGCGTGGGCAAGACCACGCTGGCGCATGCGCTGGCCCGCACACTCGGGCTGCAATACCAGCGCGTGCAGTTCACGAGCGATTTGCTGCCCACCGACCTGATCGGCGTATCGATCTACGTGAAAGAGAAGGGCGCATTCGAATTCCACCCCGGGCCGCTGTTCGCGCAGGTGGTGCTGGCCGACGAAATCAACCGCGCTACGCCCAAGGCGCAGAGCGCGCTGCTCGAAGCCATGGCCGAAGGGCAGGTCACGCATGACGGGGCGACGTATCCGCTGCCCGAGCCGTTCTTCGTGATTGCCACGCAGAACCCGCTGAACCAGATCGGCACGCATCCGCTGCCGGAATCGCAGTTGGATCGCTTTACGATGCGGCTGTCGCTGGGTTATCCCGATCAAAGTTCGGAACGTGCGTTGTACCTTGGGGGTGGTGCGCCGCAAGACATTGAAGCGGTGCTGACCGCCGCGCAGGTCATCGCCTTGCAGACTGCCGCCGATGCCGTACACGTGGCGCCGGCGTTGGTCGACTACGTGCTCGCGCTGGTGAACGCCACGCGCACCGACGCACAGGTGCAGATGGGTCTGTCGCCGCGCGCCGGGCTGGCGTTGCTGGCGGCGGCGCGTGCCTGGGCGCTGATCGACGACCGCGACGCCGTGCTGCCCGAAGACGTGCAAGCCGTATTCAAGGCCGTGGCGGCGCACCGGTTGTTGCCCACGGGCGGCACGCTGTCGGCCACCGCGCTGGCGCAGCGGCTGCTCGACACGGTCGCTATTCCCTAAGTACGCGGCGTCATGGCGCGGTTCACGTCTTTGCTGCTGGCGCCGCTGCGTGTGCTCGGTGCGGGCCTGGCGATGCTGCCCGGCGTGCGCTTTGCGCGCTCGCGTGTGCAACGCTTTCTGCAACGGCCGCGCAAGCCGCGCGAAGGCCGCATCCGCCTGGACCGCAATCACGTCTACATCCTGCCCACTGCGGCCGGCGGCGGCTTTGCGTTGCTGCTGGTCGTGATGCTGCTCACCTCGCTCAACTACAACGTGAGCCTCGGTTTTCTGCTGACCTTCGTGCTGGCCGGCGTGGCAGCGTCCGCCATGTGGCAGACACATCGCAACCTCGTTGATCTGGAAGTGCGCGGCGCGGCGGGCGATGCCGTGTTTGCCGGGCATGCGTTGAATGTTGGCGTGGCATTGGCCAATGTCACGCCATGGGCGCGTGTGGGTGTGGATGTGAGCGCCGCGCAAGCCGCGGCGGTTGAAACATCGCTCGACGCGCAAGACGCCATCGTGGCCGCGTTGTCTTTCGCCGATCAGCCGCGCGGTTGGTTCAAGTTGCCGCGCCTGACGGTGTCGACGCGTTTTCCGCTCGGCCTGTTTCGCGCGTGGAGCTATGCCGATGCGCCGCTCACGCTGTTGGTCTATCCCGCACCGGAACCCTCCGCGCCGCCGCTGCCCGCCAGCTTTGCGCCCGACCCTGGCGACGAAGACGACACGCGCGCCGCCCGCACCCATGTCGAAGAAGCCGCAGACCAATTGCGCACGTACCGCCCCGGCGACGCCCTGCGCAGCATCGCCTGGAAGCACAGCGCGCGGCTCGACACGTGGATGAGCCGCACCGGCCAGCAAGTCCGCCACGCGCAATGCGTGCTCGCGTGGGAAGCGCTGCCGCCCTCGATGAACGTGGAACAACGCCTGTCGCGCCTGTGCGCGTGGGTGCTGGCCGCCGAGCACGCCCCCGCCGGCGATGAACCCGAATACACGCTGAGCCTGCCGGGCACTGTCATTGGCCCGGCGCGGGGTGTTGCGCATCGGGACGCATGTCTGCGTGCGTTGGCGTTGTGGGGTAAGCCTGCGATGCCGGAAGAGGGGCCGGCATGAGCAGTAAGCAGGGGCCCCGCGCAGCGGGGATGCGCACGGCCGCGAATGCCGCCGGCCACCGACACCACTCGGCTCGGATGATCGACATGCGCGGGGAGGTGGCCACATGACCACTGCCATCATCGGCACCGAAGCGGCCGCCTTCGGTTCGGCCCGCGCGCTGACCCATCGCGAGCACGGCTGGCTGATTGCGCAGCTTGCTGTCGTGCTTGTGCCGCTGCTGCGTGCGCTGCCGCTGGTGACCTGCGCCGTGTTCGGCGTGCTGCTGCTCTGGCGCGCGCTGCTGTGGGTGCGGGGCGCGCCGTTGCCGGGCAAGTGGTTGTTGGGGCTGACGGGCGTGGCCACCCTTGTCGTGACGCTGGCACTCGCCATGCGCACCGGCGGAAACATTGGGCGGGACTTGTCGGTGGCGCTGCTTGGCGCGTTTCTCGTGCTCAAGCTGATGGAATCGCACACCGTGCGCAACGGCGTGCTCGTCACGCAGTTGTGCTGTTTCCTGCTGCTCTCGCAGGGGCTGTTCGACCAGCCGCCCTGGCTGGCCGCCACCATGCTGGCGACCGTGGCGCTGCTGTTGCGCAATTGGCTGTTGCTGCTGCATCCGCAGGCGCGTACGCGCGTATCCCCCGCGCGTGTGCTGGCGCGTTTGGTGCTCATGGGGTTGCCGTGCGCGGCGGTGCTGTTCCTGCTGTTCCCGCGGCTGGATCATCCGCTGTGGCGCCTGCCGCAAACTGCCGACACCGCCGTCAGCGGCCTGTCTGACCGCATGGCGCCCGGCTCCGTCGGTCAACTGATCCTCTCCGACGATCTTGCCTTCCGTGTCGATTTTGCCGGCGCGCCGCCACCGCTCGACACGCTCTACTGGCGCGGCATGGTGCTGTGGCGTTTTGATGGCCAAGCGTGGACGGCTGCGTCGATGCGGCAACGTCCCGCAGCGGAAAGCGTACCCAATTCTGCGGACGCAATGAGCGGCGCGCCGGGCGTATTCGATTACAACATCACGCTGGAACCGACGCGCCAGCGCTGGCTGTTTGCGCTCGATCGCGGCCAGTCGATCGAGGCGCGAGACGGCACCGGCCGCAGCATCGACGGCGAATTCATCAGCACGCAACCGCTCGACCAGCGCGTGCGCTATCACGCGCGCTCGCGGCTGCCGGAGCGCAATCGCACGGACGATGCCCGCCCGCTCGATCCGCGCACGCAGCAGATGGCGCTGGCGTTGCCGCCGGGCAACGGCCAAGCGCGTGCGCTGGCAGCGCAATGGGCAGAGCTGCCGCCGCCTGAGCGCGTATCGGCGGCGCTCAAGCTGTTTGGCCGCGCACCTTTTGCCTACACGCTTGAACCGGAGCCGTTGCAGGATCAGCAGATCGATGATTTTCTCTTCCGCACGCACCGTGGCTTCTGCGAGCACTACGCGGGCAGCTTCGTCTTCCTGATGCGCGCGGCGGGTGTGCCGGCGCGCGTGGTGGTGGGCTACCTCGGCGGCGAGGTGAATGCCATGAGCGGCGACATCATCGTGCGCCAGTCCGATGCACATGCCTGGGCTGAGGTGTGGCTCGACGGACGCGGCTGGGTGCGTGTGGACCCAACCGCCGCCGTCGCGCCGCAACGCGTCGAACGTGGCTTGGCTGCCGCCGTGCCCGCCAGCGAATTCCGCTCGCGCCGCGCAGAAGAACCGGGTTGGCTGCGCAGCGTGCGCTGGGGGCTGGATGGCCTGATCAGCGGCTGGAACAGTTGGGTGCTCGGCTACGACCGCAGCCGCCAGGCGCGCCTGTTTGCGTGGCTTGGGTTGGATGCAGCGGACCCCCGCGCGGTGCTGTGGGGCGTGTCGGGTTTGTTCCTGCTCGCTGCGCTGCCGCTGCTGTGGCAGCAGCGCAAGCCCAAGCCTGACCCGGTGCAGGCCCAGTGGCAGCGCCTGTGTGACCGGCTGGCAAGGCATGGTTGCGCGCGCGGTCCGGCAGAGGGCCCGACGGCCTATGCCGAGCGTGCCGCCGCGCAGTTTCCGCACGCGGCTCAGGCGTTGCGCAATGCAGCCGCCGGTTACGTCGCCCTGCGCTACGGACGCGACGATGGCGATGCGCAAGCGCGTGCCCAGCGGTTCACGCAATGGCGCGAAGCGGTTGCGCAAGTTCGCCTGGGCTAACGCGCAAGCTGTTGATCGGCTTAGAAAACGTGCCCCAAATGCGGGCACCCACGTGGTTGATCGAGGGTGCTGGTCATTCACCTGTGATGGAATATTTTCCGATCCAGGAATTAAATATTTCGGATAGATAACTTGGGCAGTGGAATAACTGCACGCAGTTTCCCGATTGCAGATAATCGGTGCGACAGAGTCGCGCAGGGCGTGCGCATTATCGGTGCATATTCGATCCGATTTGACGTCGATACCCTCACTGGCACAGCGGGAACCTTTCTCATACGATGGTTTTCGTAACGTTTCCGCTGCACTGCAACGTTGCCGCGAACACCCGCCCAACTGGGTTTCCGGCCTGCAGCGGTCTCGCAGATTCCGCAGGAGCCATACCAATGCATCGACCGAAACGCATGCTTGTCGAGAATGTCGCGTGGGCGCACGAAACTGCCGCACGTGATCCCGGATTCTTTTCACGTTTGGCCCAAGGCCAACAACCCCAGGTGTTATGGATCGGCTGTGCAGACAGCCGTGTGCCCGCTGAAACCATTACGCATTCCAACCCGGGCGATTTATTCGTCCATCGCAATATCGCCAATCTTGTTTGTCCGGCGGACGACAACACGATGAGCGTGCTGGAATATGCGGTGCGCGTGCTCAAGGTCGCGCACGTGATCGTGTGCGGGCATGACGGCTGCGGTGGCGTACGTGCATCGCTGCTGCCGCCGCCCGATGGTTTGCCGCACGTGGCGCGCCGCATTGCGCCGCTGTGCGCGCTGGCCGGCCGTCACCGTACAGAACTCGATGCCGCGTCCGATCTGGATGCACGCGTCAATCGTCTGGCCGAACTCAATGTGCTCGAACAGGTGCGCTGCCTGCGCGAGAGCGCCATCGTGCGCGAGGCAGAACGCCCGCCACGCATACACGGCTGGATCTTCGGCCTGGCCGATGGGCACATCCGCGTGCTGGCTTCGGGCGATCCTGATGCGGAACACGCCACCCGCGGCGACATCCTGATGCCCGCCGAGGCCATCGCTTAACCCGATCGGCGGCGGCGTTTGCGGCCGCCGCTGTTTCCCGACGTTTTCTCTCCTCACGCATGCCGGCGGTGCCCCGCCCGCAGGCAGGCGTTCGCGCGTGCGCAATTCATACAACTCCAACAACCATGCAAACACCAACCTCACCGGCATTCTTCCCGCGCGACATGCTCGCCGGGCTTATCGTGTTCTTTGTCGCCCTGCCGCTGTGCCTGGGTATTGCCAATGCATCGGGCGTTGACCCGCTTGCCGGGCTGCTCTCCGGCATGATCGGCGGCCTGGTGGTGGCGCTGCTCAGCGGCTCGCAACTGAGCGTGAGCGGCCCGGCTGCGGGCCTCGTCGTGATCGTCGTGGACGGCATTGCCAAGCTGGGCGGTTTCTCGGCGTTTCTGATGGCCGTGGCGCTGGCGGGCGCGTTGCAGTTTGTGTTCGGCATGCTGCGCGCCGGGCGCTTTGCGGCGTATGTGCCGTCGTCGGTCATCAAGGGCATGCTCGCGGCGATCGGGCTGCTGCTGATCATCAAGCAGGTGCCGTTGGCGCTTGGGCTGGCAGGGGCCGATGGTGCGGCCGGCGCGGGCACGGTCGCCACGCCGTTGGGGTCGATGTCCTTGACGGCGCTGCTGGTGACGCTGTTGTCAGCCGCCGTGCTCATCGGCTGGGATACGCCGATGCTGCGGCGATTCACGCTGGTCCGCGCGCTGCCTTCGCCGCTGGTTGTGGTGGCACTCGGCATTGGCGTGACATTGCTCCTTGAGGTGGTGGCGCCGGGCATTGCAGTGCCGGCCGAGCATCGTGTCGATCTACCGTCGCTGGCTTCGTTCGGGGCGTTTCTCGATGCGCTTGAGTCGCCCGCGCTCGGGGCACTGGGCAATCCCGATGTCTGGCGCGTAGCCATGGCACTGGCCATCGTGGCCAGCCTCGAGAC
The DNA here is from genome assembly GCF_054792405.1 of Ralstonia sp. SA306. Taxonomy (NCBI): domain Bacteria; kingdom Pseudomonadati; phylum Pseudomonadota; class Betaproteobacteria; order Burkholderiales; family Burkholderiaceae; genus Ralstonia; species Ralstonia sp. SA306. The sequence goes on along the minus strand of NZ_CP096452.1, from coordinate 1,771,080 downwards.
GCTGTTGTGCCTGGAGGCCGTCGAGCAAATCGACCCAAAGAAACGTGCTGCATCGCCGGATCGCGAGCTGAAGGCGCAAGGCGTGGGCAACCTGGTGGCAGGCCTGTTTGGCGGGCTGCCGATCACGTCCGTCATCGTGCGCAGTTCGGCCAACGTGCACGCCGGCGCGCAGAGCCGCTGGTCAGCCGTCGTGCATGGTGTGCTGCTGCTGGCGAGCGTGTTTGCGCTCACCACCATCGTCAATCTGATTCCGCTGGCGTGCCTGGCGACCATCCTGATCTTCACCGGCTACAAGCTGGCCAAGCCGTCGCTGTTCGTGGCGGTGGCGCGGCAGGGGTGGGATCGCTTTGCACCCTTCATCGCCACCATCGTCGGGGTGCTGCTGACGGACTTGCTGATCGGCATCGTGATCGGCATTGCGCTGAGCATCGCGCTGGCGATCCGCGCCAACCTGCGCCGCACGATTGTCATGGCGCGCCATCACGACCACTTTCTGCTGTCGTTCCGCAAGGATGTGTCGTTCATGGGCAAGGTGCCGCTCAAGCGCTATCTGGCGCAGGTGCCGGACCACGCCACGCTCATCGTCGACGGTGCTCGAGCAGATTACATCGACCCCGACGTGCGCGAGATGGTCGAGCACTTCATCGAGGCGGCGCCGGCGCGCGGCATCGTGATCGAACGCCATCACTTTGATGCGACCGTGCCACAGCGCGCTCCGGGGCTTCGCATGCCGCGCCTGCCATTTTTGCGTACCGCAGCCAGATAACGTGTGTTCGCCGTTTAACCCATTTTGGGTAATTTGGAATGTTGCCTCCAAACATAATCGGAAACTCTTGCTGCAAGGCGAACGTTTGCGCCACGGTGGCACTTCGTCTGGCGGCGGTCCCCTGGGCCTAGTTGGCTTCAGGCCGGGGATCGCCGGCGTTTGACAATGTTTGCAATTGCCATCGACTCGGTTAATAGACTTAATTTGAACGCGCTATCCAGTGATTCGGATGGCGCACCGATAAAGGATCGAATCAGGCAAAGCGCGCATTATCAAGCGCATTTTTAAAACGGGAGGCAGACATGAAGGCATTGCAACGAGGGACACTGGTTTCGGCGGCCTTGGTAGGTCTGCTTGTGCTGGGCGGCTGCGCCAGCTCCGGCTCGGGTGACATGAGCGGTACCACCGGCAGCGATGGCAGCTCTGCCAGCAACGGCGGCGGCTCCGGTTCCAACGGCTCGGGTGGCACGACAACGACAGCGTCCACCACGCCCACCGGCGACATCGCCTACAAAAGCGGCGGGGTGGTGACGGCCACGGGGGACGCTATCAGCAGCCTGGGGTCGACGGTGGGCGGCAGCAATCTGCCGGGTGCGTCGGCGCTGGGCAACGTGGTCGACAACGTGGGCAATACGGTGTCGGCGCTCGGCACGGGCGTGCAATCGGGCCTGGGTAGCATCGGCACCAGCTCGAACCCGGTCGGCACCACGGTGTCGAGCACCGGCAACGTGGTGACGCAGGTCGGGAACACCGTCGATGCAACGGGTGGCCTCGTGAGCAGTCTCGGCACCGGGCCGTTGCAGCCGCTGTCGCCGGTCACGTCACCGGTGGGTGGCGCGGTTTCGCAGGTTGGGCAGGCAGTGGCGGGCGCGGGCGGCACGCTTGGCACGGCCTTGTCGACGGGGCCGGTGGAGCAGGTCACGCAGCAGGTCAGTTCCGCTGTGGTGCCGCTGACTTCGCAAGTCACCACTGCCACGCAGACGCTGGGCAACAGCACCGGCCTGGGCGCGCCTGCCAAGAACCTGTTGGAGACGGTGGGCGATGGTGTGGCCAACGTCGGTACGTCGCTGACCGCCACGAATGCCCCGGGCGTCTCGGGCCTGGGCGGCGTGGTCACGGCCACGGGCAACACGGTGGCAGCACTGGGCGGCCCGCTGTCTGGCGGTAGTGCATCGGGTAGCCCGTTGGCGCCGATCACGAATGCCTTGGGCGGCGTAGGAGGAGGCAGCAGCCCGCTGGGTGCGGTGACCGGCGCGTTGGGCGGTACGCCGACCGCTGGCGGCACGGCGCCGATCGGCTCGCTGGTCACCAGTGTGGGCACCTCCGTCACGTCCACGGGCGCCACCACGCCGCTGGCACCGGTGACAGGCACGGTGGGCGGCGCACTTACCACCATAGGCGGCGCCCTGACGCACTGATGCACTGACTGCCTTCCTGCAATGCAAATGGGCCAGCAAGGCTGGCCCATTCTCCAAGCCGTTCTGCAAGATGTTGAACGGCTTTTTCTTTCCTACTCCCTCTGGCTCAAGCGCCTGGCACGCGCACCCAGCCTTCCATCAGCACACGTGCGCTGCGGCTCATGATGGCCTTGGTGACGGCCCATTCGCCGTCCACCAGCTTGGCCTCCGCGCCCACACGCAGCGTGCCCGACGGATGCCCAAATCGCACGGCATTAGGCACCGCGCCACGTTCTCCGCCGCCAGCCGCGAGGTTGACGAGCGTGCCCGGAATTGCCGCCGCCGTGCCAATGGCCACTGCCGCCGTGCCCATCATCGCGTGGTGCAGCTTGCCCATCGACAGCGCGCGCACGAGCAGATCGACATCGCCCGCGCCGACTTTCTTGCCGCTCGACGCCACGTAGTCTTTTGGCGGCGCAACGAACGCCACCTTGGGCGTGTGTTGCCGCGTGGCAGCTTCGTCGATGCTCTTGATCAGGCCCATGCGCACCGCGCCATGCGCGCGAATGGTCTCGAACATTGCCAGCGCCTTCGCATCGCCGTTGATGGCGTCCTGCAGCTCGGTGCCGGTGTAGCCGATGGCCTCTGCGTTGATGAAGATCGTCGGGATGCCCGCGTTGATCATCGTCGCCTTGAGCGTGCCCACGCCGGGCACGTCCAGGTCGTCGACGAGGTTGCCGGTGGGGAACATCGCGCCGCCGCCGTCGCCATCTTCTTCCGCCGCCGGGTCGAGGAATTCGAGCTGCACTTCGGCCGCCGGAAACGTCACGCCGTCGAGTTCAAAGTCGCCCGTCTCCTGCACCGCGCCGTTGGTGATGGGCACATGCGCAATGATGGTCTTGCCGATGTTGGCCTGCCAGATGCGCACGATGGCGGTGCCGTTCTGCGGCACACGGCTCGCATCGACCAACCCGTTGCTGATGGCGAAGGGCCCGACTGCTGCGGAGAGGTTGCCGCAGTTGCCCGACCAATCCACAAACGGCTTGTCGATGGAGACCTGGCCGAACAGGTAATCCACGTCGTGGTCCGGGCGCGTGCTTTTGCTGAGAATCACCGTCTTGCTGGTGCTCGATGTGGCGCCGCCCATGCCGTCGATCTGCTTGCCGTACGGGTCGGGGCTGCCGATCACGCGCATCAGCAAGGCGTCACGCGCGGCGCCGGGTTGCTGCGCGGCCTCGGGCAGGTCTTGCAGACGGAAAAACACGCCCTTGCTGGTGCCGCCACGGATGTAGGTGGCGGGGATTTTGATCTGAGCCGGATGCGTCATGCCGCCTCCTTGTTCGATTCCAGGAAGTCCTGCGCAAAGCGCTGCAGCACGCCGCCGGCTTCGTAAATCGAGACTTCTTCATCGCTGTCCAGGCGGCACGTAACGGGCACTTCCACGCGTTCGCCGTTCTTGCGGTGGATGACGAGCGTCAGGTCTGCGCGCGGCTTGCGTTCGCCGACCACGTCAAAGGATTCGGTGCCGTCAATGCCCAGCGTGAGGCGCGTGGTGCCCGGCTTGAACTCCAGCGGCAGCACGCCCATGCCGATCAGGTTCGTGCGGTGGATGCGCTCGAAGCCTTCGGCCACGATGACTTCCACGCCGGCCAAGCGCACGCCCTTGGCCGCCCAGTCGCGCGAGCTGCCCTGGCCGTAGTCGGCGCCGGCAATCACGATCAGCGGCTGCTTGCGCTCCATGTAGGTCTCGATGGCTTCCCACATGCGCGTGACCTTGCCCTCGGGCTCGATGCGCGTGAGCGATCCCTTCTTCACGGTGCCATCGACCACGGCCATCTCGTTGATGAGCGTGGGGTTGGCAAACGTCGCGCGTTGCGCGGTCAGGTGATCGCCGCGGTGCGTGGCGTACGAGTTGAAGTCCTCTTCCGGCAGGCCCATCTTGGCCAGGTATTCACCAGCGGCGCTGCTCGCCAGGATGGCGTTGGACGGCGAGAGGTGATCGGTCGTGATGTTGTCGCCCAGCACGGCCAGCGGGCGCAGGCCCTTGAGCGTGCGCTCGCCAGCCAGCGCGCCTTCCCAGTACGGCGGGCGGCGAATATACGTGCTCTGCGGGCGCCACGCGTACAGCGGGCTCACGTTGGCAACGGACTCGCTGCGCTGCTCGAACATCGGGATGTACACCTTGCGGAACTGCTCCGGCTTGACCGATGCACGCACGATGGCGTCGATCTCTTCGTCGGTCGGCCACAGGTCTTTGAGCAGGATCGGCTTGCCGTTGGCATCGGTGCCGAAGCTGTCGCGCTCGATATCGAAGCGCACCGTGCCGGCAATCGCATAGGCCACCACCAGCGGCGGCGAGGCCAGGAACGCCTGCTTGGCATACGGATGGATGCGGCCGTCGAAGTTGCGGTTGCCCGACAGCACGGCCGTGGCGTACAGGTCGCGGTCGATGATCTCTTGCTGGATCTTCGGGTCCAGCGCGCCGCTCATGCCGTTGCACGTGGTGCACGCAAACGCAACGATGCCGAAGCCCAGCTTTTCCAGTTCGTGCTTCAGGCCGGCTTCTTCCAGATACAGCTCAACGGCCTTGGAGCCCGGCGCCAGCGAGCTCTTCACCCACGGCTTGCGGGTCAGGCCCAGGCGGTTGGCATTGCGCGCCAGCAGCGCCGCGGCAATCACGTTGCGCGGGTTGCTGGTGTTGGTGCAGCTCGTGATGGCCGCGATGATGACGGCGCCATCCGGCATCTGGCCCGGCGTTTCTTCCCACTTGCCGGCGATGCCCTTGGCGGCCAGGTCGGTCGTCGCCACGCGCGCATGCGGGTTGGACGGGCCGGCCATGTTGCGCACCACGCTCGACAGGTCAAAGCGCAGCACGCGTTCGTATTCCGCATGCTTGAGCGTGTCGGACCACAGGCCCGCCGTCTTGGCATACGTCTCGACCAGCTTGACCTGCTCGTCGGTACGGCCGGTGAGGCGCAGGTAGTCGAGCGTGTTGTCGTCAATCGAGAACATCGCCGCGGTGGCGCCGTACTCGGGGGCCATGTTCGAGATGGTGGCGCGGTCGCCCAGCGTCAGCTTGGATGCGCCTTCGCCGTAGAACTCGAGGTATGCGCCCACCACCTTCTGCTTGCGCAGGAATTCGGTCAACGCCAGCACGATGTCGGTGGCGGTGATACCGGGCTGGCGCTGGCCCGTCAGCTCCACGCCAACGATGTCCGGCAGGCGCATCCACGAGGCACGCCCGAGCATCACATTCTCGGCTTCCAGGCCGCCCACGCCGACGGCGATCACGCCCAGCGCATCCACGTGCGGCGTGTGGCTGTCGGTGCCGACGCAGGTGTCGGGGTAGGCCACGTCGTCGTGCGCCTGGATGACGGGCGACATCTTCTCCAGATTGATCTGGTGCATGATGCCGTTGCCCGCTGGGATCACGTCGACGTTCTTGAACGCAAGCTTCGTCCAGTCGATGAAGTGGAAGCGGTCTTCGTTGCGGCGGTCTTCAATGGCGCGGTTCTTGGCGAAGGCGTCGGGGTCGAAGCCGCCGCATTCCACCGCCAGCGAGTGGTCGACGATCAACTGCACCGGCACCACCGGGTTGACCTTGGCGGGGTCGCCGCCCTGGTCGGCAATCGCGTCGCGCAGGCCGGCCAGATCCACCAGCGCGGTTTGGCCCAGGATGTCGTGGCACACCACGCGCGCCGGGAACCAGGGGAAATCCAGATCGCGCTTACGCTCGATCAGTTGCTTGAGCGAGTCGGTGAGGGTGGCTGGGTCGCAGCGGCGGACCAGGTTCTCGGCGAGGACTCGGGAGGTGTACGGGAGCTTGTCGTAGGCGCCGGCTTGGATGGCTTCGACGGCTTCTCTCGCGTCGAAGTAGTCGAGTGACGTGCCGGGGAGGGGTTTGCGGTGTGCTGTGTTCATGGTGTGGGTGCATCCCTTGTTTCATCCCCTGTCGGGGGCGGGCGGTTGTGGTCCATCCCGGGTATCGTCCCCTGCCGGGGCTGACTCACTTTTCTTTGTCTTGCCAAAGAAAAGTAAGCAAAAGAAAGGCGCGCCCGAGATGGCGACTTCCCCTTGAATTTATGTAACCGGGCGGAGACGGGAAAAACTCGCTTCGCTCAAACAGTTTCCCGTCTTCTTTCCGCCCGCTTACAAAAATTCAAGGCGCCATCAAGGGCCGGAACGTCAACGGCCACACCCTCTACGGTTTGGGGTTGACGTTCCTTTTCTTGCGGTCTTACGGGCGCTTGCCGATCGGTACGAACTTCAGGTCGTCGGGGCCGGTGTAGTTGGCGCTCGGGCGGATGATCTTGTTGTCGATGCGCTGCTCGATGATGTGCGCTGCCCAGCCCGACGTACGCGCGATCACGAACAGCGGCGTGAACATTGCCGTCGGCACACCCATCATGTGGTACGACACGGCGCTGAACCAGTCCAGGTTCGGGAACATCTTCTTGATGTCCCACATGACGGTTTCCAGGCGCTCGGCAATGTCGAACATCTTGGTGTTGCTGGCTTCCTTCGACAGCTTGCGCGCCACTTCCTTGATGACCTTGTTGCGCGGGTCGGACACGGTGTACACCGGGTGGCCGAAGCCGATCACGACTTCCTTGGCTTCCACGCGGCGGCGGATGTCGGCTTCGGCCTCGTCCGGGGTGTCGTAGCGCTTCTGGATCTCGAAAGCGACTTCATTGGCGCCGCCGTGCTTCGGGCCGCGCAATGCGCCAATCGCTCCGGTGATGGCCGAGTAGATGTCCGAGCCCGTGCCGGCAATCACGCGGCCGGTGAACGTCGATGCGTTGAACTCGTGCTCGGCATACAGGTTGAGCGAGACGTGCATGGCGTCGACCCACGACTTCGGCGGCTCCACGCCGTGCAGCAGGTGCAGGAAGTGGCCGCCGATGGAGTCGTCATCCGTTTCGACCTCGATGCGCTTGCCGTTGTGGCTGTAGTGGTACCAGTACAGCAGCATCGAGCCGAGCGATGCCATCAGGCGGTCGGCGATGTCGCGCGCGCCGGGGGTGGCGTGGTCGTCCTTCTCTGGGAGCACGGTGCCCAGCACCGACACGCCTGTGCGCATCACGTCCATCGGGTGGGCGGAGGCGGGCACCCACTCCAGGGCGGCCTTCACGTTGGCGGGCAGGCCGCGCAGCGCCTTCAGCTTGGTCTTGTAGGCAGCCAGCTCAGCCTTGTTGGGCAGCTTGCCGTGCACCAGCAGGTGGGCGACTTCTTCAAACTCGCACGCGCCGGCCAGGTCGAGGATGTCGTAGCCGCGGTAGTGCAGGTCATTGCCAGTGCGGCCAACGGTACACAGCGCGGTGTTGCCGGCGGTGACGCCCGACAGGGCCACGGACTTCTTCGGCTTGAAAGCGCCGGCGTTCGGCGTGCTGTTATCGGCTTCGCTCATGGTGTGGTCTCCTTGGATGCGTTGAATTCGTAGGCGTTATTTCTGTGCGGCAAACAGCGCGTCGAGCTTGTCTTCGTACGCGTGGTAGCCGAGATATTGGTACAGATCGGCGCGCGATTGCATGGTTTCCACGGCCGCCTTCTGGGTGCCATCACGCATCACGGTTTGATAGAAGTTGAGCGCCGCAGCGTTCATCGCACGATAGGCGCCGCAGCAGTACAGCGCGATATCCACGTTGGCGCTGCGCAGTTCGTCGGTGGTAAAGAGCGGTGTGCTGCCGAACTCGGTCAGGTTGGCCAGGATGGGCACCTTCACGGCGGCCTTGAAGCGGCGGTAGTCGTCCAGCGTCTTCATCGCCTCAGGAAAGATCATGTCGGCGCCCGCTTCCACGTAGGCAACAGCGCGCTCGATGGCTGCGTCGATGCCTTCGGAGGCGGCCGCATCGGTGCGGGCCATGATGACGAAATCGTCATCGGTGCGGGCATCCACGGCGGCCTTCACGCGGTCGACCATCTCGTCGATGGAAACGACTTCTTTGCCCGGGCGATGGCCGCAGCGCTTCTGGCCGACCTGGTCTTCCAGGTGCACGGCGGCCACGCCGGCCTTGATGAACGAACGAATGGTGCGCGCAATATTGAAGGCGCCGCCCCAGCCCGTGTCGATGTCGACCATCAGCGGAATCTGCACGGCGTCGGTGATGCGGCGCGCGTCGATCAGCACGTCTTCCATCGTGCTGATGCCCAGATCCGGAATGCCCAGCGAGTTGGCAGCCACGCCGCCGCCCGACAGGTACACGGCCTTGAAGCCGGTCTGCTCGGCCATCTTGGCAGCGTAGGCGGTGATGGCGCCCACCACTTGCAGCGGTTGGGATTCAGCCACGGCGGCACGGAATTTGGCGCCGGCGCTGGTCGGGTGTCGTTGGGTTGTGCTCATGAAGGCTCCAGAAAGAACGGCATAAAAGAGCAGGAAGCGGGCCACCTGTGCGAGCCGACGTAACCCCTTGATTTGTATGGATGTGACTTTACCGCTCGCGCGCACATCATTTCAGAAATGAAATTTTCAATTTCAATCTGGAAACGCTCGGCGCATAATGTCGAGACCGCTGTTTTTTCTGGCCGCACCGCACCATGAGCCCCACTGCACCCGAGCTGACCGACCGCCCCCGCATCTGGGCCTGCGGTATCAGCCGCCTGAGCGATCTCTTTCTCGACATTGCCGCCGAGTACAACGACCGCGCCGAGCTGCGCGTCATCACGCGCGGCTTTGAAGACATCGTGCGCGAGATCGAGGCCGCCGGCACAGAGCGGCCCGACGTGGTGGTGGCGGGCGGGTCCAACGGCGCGTATCTGAAGCCGCGTCTGTCGCTGCCCGTGGTCGTCATCAACCCGACGGGTTTTGATGTGATGCACGCGCTGGCCCGCGCCCGGCGCGATGCGGAATCGGTGGCGCTCGTCACCCACGGCGACACGCCCGAAGAGGTGCGCCGCTTTGTCGCCGCCTATGGCATGGATGTGGTGTTTGCCTCGTACACCTCGCGCCAGGGCGCGGAGAGCTGCGTACTGGACCTGCGCGACCGTGGCGTGGGCGTGGTGGTCGGCCCCGGCTTGGTGACGGATCTGGCAACGCAGGCGGGCATGAACGCCGTGTTCCTGTATTCGCGTGACTCCGTGCGTGCGGCATTCGATACCGCGCTCGAAGTCGTGCAGGCCACGCGCCGCGAAACGCTGCGCCGCCAGCGGCTGGACAACCTGCTGCAGCATCTGCGTGACGGTGTGGTCGCGCTGGATGCGCAGGGCCGCGTGGAGGCCATCAACCAGCGGCTGGCCACTGCACTGGGCATCGAGGCAAAACAGGCAATCGGGCAACCGCTGCTCAGCATCGCGCCCAGCCTGCTGGGCTTGCTGCCCGATGCCGACGGCGACACGCTGGGCACCGTGCGGGGCGTGAACTACGTCATCCACCGTGGCCCGCTGACGAGCACCGGCGCCGGCGCGACAGAAGGCACGGTCTTCACCTTCCAGGAATCCCGCGCGGTGGAGCGGCTGGACCGCACGCTGCGTTCACGCCAGCGCCCGCAGCAGTTCAGTGCGCGCTACCGTCTCGAAGACCTGGTGGGCGAATCGCTGCCGATGGAGCGCGTGCGCACGCTGGTGCGTCGCTATGCCAAATCCGACGCCACCGTGCTCGTGCTGGGCGAATCCGGCACGGGCAAGGAGATGGTCGCGCAGGGCATGCATCAGCTCAGCGCGCGGCGCGATTTTCCATTTGTCGCCATCAACTGCGGCGCATTTCCCGAGGCGCTGCTGGAGAGTGAGCTGTTCGGCTACGAAGAGGGCGCTTTCACTGGCGCACGCAAGGGCGGCAAGACCGGGCTGATTGAAGCCGCGCACCGCGGCACGCTGTTTCTTGATGAAATCGGCGAGATGCCGCTGCCGCTGCAAAGCCGCCTGCTGCGCGTGCTGCAGGAGCGCGAGGTGGTGCGGCTGGGCTCCACCGAGCCCACGCGCGTCGATATCCGCGTGATGGCCGCCACGCACCGCGCGCTGACGGACGCGGTGGAAGCCGGCACTTTCCGCGCGGACCTTTACTACCGACTCAACATCCTCAGCATTGCGCTGCCCCCGCTGCGCGAACGGCCCGACGACGTGATGCCCCTGGCCGCTGAACTGCTCGTGCAAGCCGCGCGCCGCGAACCGCGCCTGCTGCTGCGCATTGCCGATACCGAGGAGGCTGCCCGCGTGCTGGCCGGCGTCGCCGAGCCGCTGCGGCGCTACGCCTGGGCCGGCAACGTGCGCGAATTGCAGAGCGTGGTCGAACGGATTGCCGTGGAGCTGGCTTACACCGAAGACGCCAGCGCCGTCACGCAAGATGTGCTGCGGCTGATTGCACCGGAAGTGTTTGCCCGCGCCACGCCCGGCAAAGCGGCGGTATTGACGCTGCGCGAGCGCAGCCGGGGCGTGGAAGCCGAAGAGATACGCGCAGCACTGGCAGCCCACGACGGCGATCGCGACGCCGTATGTGCGGCATTGGGCATCAGCAAGACGACGTTGTGGCGGCGGTTGCAGGCGGGGTAGATCAAAAATGACCCGCGTAGGTGGTTGCGGTCGACTGGCGCGCTGACTATCGTGCAATCCTCCATCGAGCCTCACTGCGTGCTGGCAGGCGCGCTACCAAGAAGGTCAACACCATGGCACAGCAAAGCCGGCCCCACATCATCCTCGCCAGCCTGACGCTTGCTGGCGGGTCGCGCTATCCGTCGGCTCTGGGCCATCTTGTCCGGACGGCCACTGTTGCGGCGTACCTGGCAAACGTTTTGGAGCTGGACGACGCCGAGCAAAGACGCATCTATCTTGTGGCGCCCGTGCACGACATCGGCAAGCTGGGCATTCCGGATGACGTCCTGCTCAAGCCCGCCTCCCTGACCGACGCGGAGCAAGAGGTCATGCAACGGCACTCGGACATCGGTGCCGACCTGCTTGCCGGAATGCCCGATCCGATCCTGCAATTGGCAGCGAGCGTTGCCCGCCATCATCACGAGCATTTTGACGGCAGCGGCTATCCCGGTGGCCTGGCGGGGGAAGATGTCCCGCTTGCTGCGCGCATCGTCGCCATTGCTGATGCCTTTGACGCCATGCTGGAGCCGCGCGTCTACCGCCAGGGGATGGCCGAAGCCCACGCGCTGGATGTGCTGGCCGAGCAGAGCGGCGGGTATTTCGACCCGACCCTGGTCGAGTGTTTCCTGAAGAAGGTGTCCGAGGTTCGACGCGTCCGTGCTGCTGCAGAAGGCCTGGTGCAGCAGTACGGCGACGTGTCGGGTGTCATCCGGTTCTACGGAGCGCGAGGCGAATCCCCTTCATTCCTGAGGTATATCCAGACGCTTGGATAATCGGCGCCCCGTGCAGCGCGTCATTGCTGGCGGCGCACGCCCGCTCGGCGAAACGCCATGCGCGGCGATCCTGCCAATCGGGGTCACGCTCTTCGCGTAGATGCTTGCCGCGACACCCAATTTGGCGAGCTTTAGCCGTGCAGCGCAAAGCCCACACAACCCTTTGGACGGCTTTTCGGTCGGGCCGGAACCGTGGAGAATCGCGCTCCAATCCTGCTCGCCAACCTGTAGTTCGGAATGACAGAAAACAATCCCTCGGAGACCGCCCGGCACGCCCTCAAGCTGCTGGCCTCACGCAGGTTGGCGCCCACGCCAGACAACTTTGCCTCGATCTATTACGAAATCGCCGGCAGCAAGCCAAACGCAAACGGAGACGCTCAGGACGCCGATCGGATGGCACTGGTGCGGGAGTTGTGCGAACAACTCGCGCGCACGGTGGAATGCTGCCTTCCGGTGCTCGGTGAAGACGATGCCAGCATCGGCCCCGCCGCGTGGGCGCTGATCCGGGCCTGCCGCTCCGAATTCGAAAGCCTTGCCAACCTGAACGTCAAGCTCTCGACGTTCAACCACAGGCTGTCGCTCGCGGCCGAAGACCAGGGCGAGATTCGCCGGGCGCTGCTGGGCCTGCTGCAACTGGTGTTCGAGAACATCGGCGAGCTGTCATTGGACGACCACTGGCTGCGCGGCCAGATCGAAGCCCTGATGAAAGCCAGCGAGGCCCCCGTGAGCCTGCGCCGGCTGGATGACCTGCGGCGTCGCCTCATGGAGGTGATCCAGAAGCAAAGTTCGCTGAAGTCGAAGTCGATCGAAGCCCAGGAAGAGATGAAGCGGCTGCTGGCCGCCTTCATGGAGCGCCTGTCCGTTGCCGCCGAAACCTCGGGCGAGCATCACCGCCAGATGGAAGCCTGCGCCAAGAAGATCGAATCGGCCAACAGCATCGCAGAGATCGCGCCGGCCATTCAGGACGCGCTGTCGGCCACCCGCTGGATGTCGGTGGAGTCGGCCCGCAATCGCGACGTGCTGTCGGCGATGAAGGTCAAGGCCGAAGAGGCTGCTGCCGAAGTGGCGCAACTGCGCAAGGCACTCGACATGGCATCCGCTTCAGCCCGCCACGACCTGCTGACCGGTGCGCTCAATCGCAAGGGTCTGGAAGAGGCGCTGGAGCGCGAGGTTGCCCGGGCCGCGCGCCAGAACACCACGCTCTCCATCGCGTTCCTGGACATCGACGACTTCAAGTCGATCAACGACACGCACGGCCACGGCTTTGGCGACGATGCGCTGTCGCACCTGGCCCAGGTGGCCCGCGAATCGATGCGCCCGCAAGACACGCTCGCCCGCTTTGGCGGCGAGGAATTCGTGATCCTGATGCCGGACACGCCGTTGGAGGAGGGCGTGCAGACCATCGTCCGCCTGCAGCGGGCGCTCACACAGCGCTTCTTTGCGGCGGGCGACACGCGGCTGTTCATCACCTTCTCTGCCGGCGTGGCGGAAGTCGGCAAGGACGAACCGCCCATGGCGGCCATCCATCGCGCCGACCGCGGCATGTATCAGGCCAAGCGCGCCGGCAAGAACAAGGTGGTCAGCGCCTGAGGCACGCCGAGCCCCTGCTGTGATTACTCCAGCAGCGACAACGCATCTGCCAGCGACAGCACCGTCGTGCGCGATTCAAACGCCGTCGCAAAAAGATGGTCGTGCACGATCGGGTCCGGGTCGTAGCAGCAGTCCTTCACGGTGAACAGGCGGTAGTCCGCATCGCTCGCGTGGGCAATGGACGACAGCATCACGCCCGTCGACGCAACGCCCACCATGATCAAGGTATCGATGCCCTTGGCGGATAACCGCACCTGCAGATCGGTGCCGTAGAACACGCTGGCGCGGTGCGCGATGATGATCGCCTCATCAGGCTGCCGGCCGAGTTCTGGCGAGATGCGGTCTTCAACGAACAGCCCCAGTTTCTTGACGCCTTGTCCGTTCTTGTTCAACGGGCTGACTTCCGGATAGCCGGGGCTGAAGTGGAACTTCGCAAAATAGACGCTCACGCCCTTGGCCCGCGCGGCGTCGCACAGCGTGCGGGTGTTGGAGAGCAGCGTGGGTGCGACGGCCGGAAACAACGCCATGATGTCGGTCTGATAGTGCATGACCAACAACGCCGTTTGCTTGGGAACAAGCGCGAATGTCGACATAGGGCTACACGAACCGGGAGGGGACGGCGGTCGACTCTATCACGCGGCGTCGCCGCCTGCCGCGTGCGATCACGGTCGCAAGATGAGGCCGCAAGACGAAGCCGCACAAAGAGGCCAACTCACGTCGGGTCCTATAATCTCCGCTTCCCGGACCCGACACCCCAGCCCCATGTTTTCTCCTCTCCACATCGCAGATCAATCAGTGCGTCGGGCCAGGAGACTCTGGGCAAACTACGGCATCTTCTGGCTCGGTGCCGTTCTCGTGGGTCTGGTATCCGTCGCCTACGCCAAGCTCATCGATTTGGGCTTCGAGCTTTTTCGAGGCATGGTGTCGCACGCGTTCTGGCTGCCGATCGTCATTACACCGGTTGGTGCGGCACTGGCCATCTGGCTGACACGCCAGTTCTTTCGAGGTGCCGAGGGCAGTGGCATTCCGCAGGTGATTGCGACGCTGGAGGACGGGCGGCTATCCAGTGCGCTGCTCTCCCTGCGCATCATGTTCGGCAAGATCGTGGTCTCGTTCCTGGGCATCCTCTGTGGTTTTACGATTGGCCGCGAGGGGCCCACGGTGCAGATCGGGGCATCGCTCATGTACGCCATGCGGCGGGGCTATCGTCGAAGCAGCAAGCACATCGACCGGCAACTCGCCCTGGCGGGCGCAGCGGCCGGGCTTGCGGCCGCGTTCAACACGCCGCTGGCGGGCGTCGTGTTTGCCATTGAAGAACTGACGCGCAGTTTCGTGGCCCGCAACAGCGGCACACTCATCACCGCCATCATTTTTTCCGGCGTGGTCGCCCTCGGCCTGCAAGGCAATTACCTGTACTTCGGGCGCATCCAGGCCATTGGGCAGTTTCATCTGGCGCTGGTGCCTGTGGTGATTGCCGCGAGCGCCCTCTCGGGTGTGGCGGGCGGTGCGTTCTGCTGGCTGCTGCTCAACATTCCTCGCTGGATGCCTGCGCGGCTGGTTGACATCAAACAAGGGCAGCCGGTGTGGTTTGCCTTCGTGTGCGGTATCGCCATCGCACTGATCGGCTTGGTTTCAGGCGGCACCACGTTCGGCAGCGGTTACGCAGAAGCGCGGGGCCTGCTGGAAACCCATCAGGCCCTCTCGCCGTTCTATGCGGTGCTCAAGTTCTGCGCGCTGATCGCGTCGTACCTGTCGGGCATTCCGGGTGGCATTTTTGCGCCGTCGCTGGCAATTGGCGCGGGGCTGGGCAACGTCATGTCGCTGGTGACATCGGCGATACCGCTGCCCAGCCTTGCCGCGCTCTGCATGGTCGGCTATCTGGCGGCGGTCACGCAGTCGCCCATCACATCGTTTGTGATCGTGATGGAGATGATCGACGGCCACGAGATGGTCTTGCCGCTCATGGCCGTGGCGTTGTTGTCCAGCCAGGTATCCAAGGCGCTCACGCCGTCGTTCTATCACACGCTTGCGCATCGGTTTCGTGCGTCGGTGCCGCGCCCCGTCGCGCAGTGAGCGCGCTCGTCTAACGGCATAAACGCACTGGCTTTGCATCGGCACGCTGATCGGCGCGCCGATCCCCTCACTAGCCAGCTCGGTTCAACCGCGCCGCGCCGCCTCGATCGTGGCAATGTCGATTTTGCCCATCGTCATCATCGCGTCGAATGCGCGCTTGGCTGCTGCGCGATCCGGATCAGTAAATGCCGCAGTGAGCGCGCGCGGCGTGATCTGCCACGACAGCCCCCACTTGTCTTTGCACCAGCCGCAGGCGCTTTCCTGCCCACCGTTGCTGACGATGGCGTTCCACAGCCGATCGGTTTCGGCCTGGTCGTCTGTCGCAATCTGGAACGAAAACGCATCGCTGTGCTTGACGTGCGGGCCGCCGTTCAGCCCCAGGCACGGAATGCCCGCCACGGTGAACTCCACCGTCAGCACATCGCCCTCCTCGCCGGCGGGGTAGTTGCCGGGCGCGCGGTGCACAGCGGTGACTTTGCTGTCTGGGAAGGTCTTGGCGTAGAAGTTGGCCGCATCCAGCGCGTCGCGGTCGTACCACAGACAGATCGTGTTCTTGCTGACCATGCATGTCTCCTGAAGGGCGGGCATCGGCATGTGCGGTCGAGGCATTCCACAGGTTGCGCGTGCCCGTGATGTGACGTGGATGCCGTTGCCGTGGCTTGCACTCTCGCACATTCCTACGGCAGAGGCGGGTACTGTTTCTCGTAGGTTTGACGCATGCGTCATGCCGGCTCGGGCAGCTTTGCGATCACCTTGATCTCGAACTGGAACCCTACGCAATAAACGTATAGTTCGTAGCCATGAAACGAAACCTGTTTGCTGAACTGAAAGAGGGAATGGACGCGCTTGCCGCAGAACGTGAAGGCAAGGTGACCCCCCGCGAGGCCAAGGCACGAGCGCCTGAGCCGGTGGACGTGAGTGCCGATCCGGAAAGCTCGCAGATGCCAGAAGCGCTCTAATACAGCGCCCCAACAAAAAAGCCGCCCCAAAGGCGGCTTTCTTTTTATCTAGCGGCAATCGACGCGTGCATCGCGTTCAGCTTGCGCCGCCCGTTGTCGAACCAGCCGGTTCGGACGCGGGCGCGGTGTTCGGCGCCGGGGTCGTGGCTGCAGGGGCCGATGCCGGTGCAGCTTCAGCCGGGGCCTTCGAGGCCGGCGCAACCACAGGCGCCGCTGCAGGCGCGGAAGCGGGCGCAGCAGCCGGAGCCGAAGCCGGCGCCGCCACCGGCACAGGCGGCGCGGCCGGCGTGGGCACCACCGGCGTGGTCATCTTCATCGGCTCGCCCTGCGGCGTGGGAGCGGGCTCGGGCAGCGGGGCCACGTGTTCCTTCTCCGCCGCCTTGGCGATCTTGCGGTCATGGCGGGCGGGGTCGATCTTCAGGAAGTGGTCGACCAGGTTGAAGTAGCGCTCGTAGAACACCCCGGCCGGAATCGTCTCGCTTGCCACCTTCACCATCGAGTCGTCACCCGAGCCGATGGGCAGCGACACCGAGCCCAGGATGCTCAAGCCCACGCTTGCCGACGTGCTCGTCTTCTTGAGCGTGTAGCGGTCTTGCACCGCGTTCACATAGGCCGTGCTCGACGTGCCCTCGGTATTGGCCTCTGCGCACACCACGTGGAACGAGATCACCACGTGCGAATCGTTGCTCGGCTGGAAGTTCTTGCTGCCGTCGATCGTGTCGGGGCGGGGTGAGCTCGACACATAGCCCTGGCTCAGCAGCGCCCGACGTGCCGCCTCGCACGTCGCATCAGACTTGGCGTGGAAGGTGCGCGCATAGGGGCTTGCCGCCGCATCAAACTGCTCCTGCTGATAGAGCGGCGTGGGCGCAGAGCTGCACGCAGCCAGAGCGGCGGCGATGCTGGCAGCAGCGCACAAAACAGACAACGGACGGAAGCGGTAGGGCATGGCGTTGGGCAAAAGGGCTCGGCCGGGTGATGGTGCGGCGGCGGCACCACTGCGTGTGCGGCGCAAGTTTTGTGCGCGGCGGGCGGTGGCGGCGTAGGCGGGTGGCCGGGCGACATTATAAGTTTGTCGGGTGACGGGACACACCCCAGCCATGTGCTCGGTCATTCGCTGTTGCAAACTGGCCAAGGCACCGGGACGGGCGTGGGAACAACCCCTCCCGGTTCCGGTGCAGTGACAGTCGGCGGCGGTCTTGCTGGCTAGCGTTGTATTGACACGTCGCTGACGGTGTAATCCCACGTGCCGTAGTCCTTGGATTCGGCGTGAATGGCAACGAGATAGCGAAGCTCTTCGATGTAGTAGTCGACGTTCCGATCGCCTTTGTCGTTCAGACAATCCATTGGCCATGCCCGCCCACTGAATGCCGAGTGGATTCGGCTTGCCTCAATGGGTTGGCCGATTGTGCAACGGTGCCCGACCCGGCTCGGAATTTCCTGAGTGGGGATTGTGCGCATGTCTGCGTGGTATGACAGCCGCGCCCCCGGAGCCCATTTCGGCGCATCCACTTCCAGCGACTCTGTGACGGTGACATCTCGGCTGTTTGCGAAAGCGGAGCGCATTTTTGACTTCAGCTGAACGATACCCATCATTTCCCGATCGACGGTGAAATCTGAGCTGTAGATCTCGCGTACTCGTGTTGTGCCGTCTTTCTTTGGTTCAACCTCATAGACGCTGCTCTCCTGAGGTTGTCCGTTGCGCTTGGCCGCAACAGTGATTCTTGCAAGCGACACAGTTTGCGGCTTAGGCATAACCGACGCCAGCTTCTCCGCTGTCGCTAGGACGGCGGGCGGAATCGTGACATCGCCCATATCAAGATCCCGCTGTAGGGGCGCCTTCATACGGAGCGTTTCTCCACCGATCCCCGCGTAGGTGGCCTGATCGATCGGTTTGCCGCATGCCACCTCGCTGATGGCAATGGCGTAGTCATCAGTGGAGTCGAAAGGTGTTGCCAGGTCGCTCTGCTCGACGATTCCGTCAGTGATGGCTCCTTCTGGAGTGAAGTCGTAGCCAACTGTGATGCCATACGTTTTTGCGGCGCAATTCACCCGAACAAATTCACGCTTCGAATCGTATGGAGCGTTGTACGGTGGGTCAAAGGTGATCTTTGGGTAGTCGTACCTTGTCCAGAACGATGCCGTGGTGCCCGTCTTAGAGAAGCTGCTGGCGTCCATTTGAATCAGCGTCCCTTTGTCTACGCGACGAAGGTTCACCAAGCGTTCTGGTTTAACGGGCAGTTGGCACGCCCAGTTCAATATGGATTCTGCACCGGGCATGTTTTGCGTCGGCACGAACCCTGTAGCGGTGTAGCGGCCGGATGCACGACCGGGTATCCCATACGCCCGAGGAAGGGGCTTGCCATCCAGCGTTCCGTCCGTCCATGCAAAACGGAGAGCGTGGCCGTCGCAGTCGAACTCGATTGGAGTCTGATATTTCATCGCGCCTTGGACCAAGGCGGATGTCCCTCTATGCATGAGATAAACGTGCGTCCCGATCCGATGCACGGAGTCTATGAGGTACTCGAGACTGGGTTTGACAGGTACCGGCGCCCATCCTGTAGAAGGGGCTGCGACGCAGGGCAGATAACAGCTCAGAGCAAAAATTCCGGCGACGGTGTGTTTGAACATTCGGTGAGTGCGTGAATTGAATAACGGCAGTGTCGTAGAGAGCCACAACTGGTGCTGGAGAATACAGCGTCCTGTAGAGGTTCTTTTCTTCTCGTATTTCTCGTACGGCGCTGCGTACGTCTCATACGACGTGAAGATTTCGATGATGGAAAAGCTGATCCAGTTGGCGGTTCCCAGCTATTGCGCAGAGGGAGCGACCGGCGTTTGATCGCCATCTGTTGAGCTCGCATGGCCCGCTGCAACCAACGCCCGCCGCCGCAGCAAGAACACAATCGCCCCAACCGGAATGCTGAAGGTCAAGATCAGCGGCGCATACGGACCAGCCGCAAAGGCGCCGACGCCTGGGATGGCGAGGTTAAAGAGTTGGAAGCTGAGGTCGCCGGTCGTCCAGTTGAAGAAGAACCTCGTAATGCCGAGCGCAACGAACAGCAGCCAAAGCCACTTACGCTTGGCAATCGGTGTGCGGAAGCAGAGCACCAGTACGTAGAGCTGGAACAACGCGATGCCAATCACCAGCCCGAGCACGAAATAGTGCAGGAACCCCTTGCCTGCAAACTTGAAGGCATTGGTCTCACGCAGTGACTGCTTTTCGGGATAGGCATGCATGCCGATAATCCGGAGCTGCGCATCCTTCCTTTGCAGCATGACGTTCGTGAGCATCCACGCGTTGGGGTACTCGTATTCGTAGGTCAGGTTGTAGGTCGTGACGCCGTTGCGCATGTTGGTCTGTGTGCCAACGAGGCTGATGCTCTTGGGCTGGGCCGATGGAAACGCATTGGCCATCTTTTCTAGTGTGTCTCGCGTGTCAGCCGTTTTGAGGCTGGGATCGAGTTGGCTATCGAGCGAGCCGAAGTCTTTGGCGATCAGCTCAGAAAGCGCGCGCTGAGCGATGGCGGATTCCTCTTTTGGGGCGAACTTCTCGAGCATGGTTTGCTGGTTGCAGCCAGCAAGCAGGGCGAGAACGCCGAATACGAGAAGGAGTTTTTGGTAGAGGCGCATATCGAGTTTCTTTAGTCTTTTGCCCTGCCAGTGCGCAACGCAACCGCCCAATCTGGCCTGCCCCGCCGCTCCGCAATCGCCGCCGCATCATCCCACGCGTATTCAACCGCACGGAACTCCGCACTCCATTCACCTGCCTGTTCAGTGACGATGGCATAGCGCGCATGCGGGCTGCCGGTTTCAATCGTGTGGGCGAACGGATAGGCATCGCTGTAAGCCTGCAGGCCGACACTGCCCGGGTTGACGATAAAGCGGCCATCCACCAGCTTCATCGCGCGTGGCATATGGGTGTG
Source organism: Ralstonia sp. SA306 (assembly GCF_054792405.1). NCBI lineage: Bacteria > Pseudomonadati > Pseudomonadota > Betaproteobacteria > Burkholderiales > Burkholderiaceae > Ralstonia > Ralstonia sp. SA306. Next base: position 1,751,082 of record NZ_CP096452.1, on the reverse strand, counting down.
GCCGCACAGCACGAGCTTCGCGTCGGCATCTTCGGCACGGGAGAGCACTTCATCGTGCGTGGCTGCGCGGCAGCCTTTCTCAGAAAGCGATTCCAGAAAGTAGGTCTGGTCGTGCTGGGCAGACCCGTGAACGAGCAGCACATCGTCTTTGATGTACCGAAGCACGGGCAGGCTGGCAAACCACGCGAGCTGATCCGGCCGCAATTGCTCAAACGCATATTGATCTGACGCACCCATGCGCGACGGGTCGCCCGCAAGAACCTGCCTTTCATGATTGCCGCGGATGGTTGGCAGGTTCAGTGCCATCAACCGATCAACCGTTTCGCGCGGTTGCAGCGGGCCAGACGCAATATCGCCCAGGTTCACGATCAGATCGACACCCTGGGCTTGAATGTCTTCCAGCACTGCGTCTAGCGCGGCCAGATTGCCGTGAATATCGGAGAGGGAGGCGATTCTCATGGAGCGTGAGAGCCATGACGATATGGGAAATAGGTGCCGAATCGTACCGGAGAGTCTTTGCCTGAGTAAGTGCAAAAAGGACCGGCACCCGCAGCCACGCAGCGCCACGCGCCACCGCACCCCAGATATGCCCAATCCTTAATTCAGATTTTCGACAAACATAAATCAGCACCCCAGTTTCGATCTTTATCAACCGCCACCCAAAAAAACCTCCGAAAACCCCACCAACGGGGGCAGCGCAATCCCGATGCATCGCCTATGCTGTTTCCCAATTAAAAACCGGCGCCCTGATTTGAATCGGATTATCAGAGAAAGCGCCTAGTCCTAAATATCTAGAAGCATTAGGCCGGGGGCGGTAAATGGGGCGGAGGAGAAAACAAGCATCCACCAGCGATGTGCTGTTGGCGCTGCCGTGGTGGATGCTGGCGATTGGCTCGGCAGCCAGTTACCTGATTTTTCACAACATCCTCCCAGCCGCGTTTGCGGCCAACCCCATCTTGAGCGGCCTCGGAATGCTGGCGCGCGGGCTGGCCTGGATGCCCGCGCTGCTGCTCGCCTTCTTTGCCGTGCTGTCGTACCTGCGGGAGCGCAGCCAGCAGGCCGATGCCCGGCTCGGCCCCCCGCGCACTGAACCGACTGGGCGCACCCGCCCGCCGAAGGCACCGCCCCAGCCCGCCCGCAACGCCGCGGGCAGCAACACGCCCAACCCCGCACGCAACACCACCACACCCCCGCAAGCCCCCACACCGGCAGAACCCGCCACGCCCCAGAGCTGGACGCTGGAGGCCATCCAGTCGCTTGAGTGGAAGCGGTTTGAGCTGCTGTGCGTGCAGTACTACGAACAGATGGGGTTTGCGGTGAAGACGGTGCCGCACGGCGCAGACGGCGGCATTGACGCCACGCTGTACAAGGCCGGCCAGGACGCGCCCGTGGCGGTGGTCCAGTGCAAGGCGTGGACCAAGCCCGTGAAGGTGGAACAGGTGCGGGCGCTGGGCGGCTCCATGCTGGCGCACAAGGTCAAGCGGGGCGTGTTCTGGTCTTTGTCGGGTTATGTCGGCAACCCGGTGCAGGAGTATTCCGGGCTTGCCGGTATCCAGCTATTGGACGGGCCGGCGGTGCTTGAGCGCATTCGCGCGCTGGCCGAAGAGAAGCAGGCCGCGCTGCTGGCGAAGGTGTTTGAGGGGGATTACCGCACGCCTTCGTGCCCGGCTTGCGGGGTGAAGCTGGTGGCGCGGAATGGGAAGAGCGGGGCGTTTTGGGGGTGTAGCAATTACTGGAAGGGGTGTCGGTATACGTTGCAGGTGGGGCGTGCAGCGTGAATGCGCTCCCGCTACACGGCAGCAAAGGGTTAGGGTTTTTTAGCTGAGAACTTTATTTTTCTGGTGCCACTTATTGCCAGGTGCTGTTTCGAAAAATAAATATATATTTAAATTATGCTATCTAAAATTGATTTGGATTTGCTTCGGCAGGGTTTGTTTTCTGGTCAGTACAATCTTTTGCTTGGCAGTGGTGTATCTCTTGATAGCAAGGACAGATTTGGTTCTGATCTAAAATCAGCGACGGAGCTAACGAAGGGCTTGTGCAAGCTGAAGGGAGTTTCCGACACCACGAGCTTGTCGCGAGTGAGCTTATTGCTCGAGCCTAGCGAGGTTGATAAGCATCTAACTCAGCCTTATCTGGGCTGCAAACCGGGTGAAACGGTTAAAAGAATCACATCGTATGTATGGAGAAATATATTCACATTTAATATTGATGATGCGCTTGAGTCGGCATATGAGGCCACGGAGCGGCCGAAGCAAAAGGTAGAGTCGCTGAATTACGATAGTTTGTTCAAGACACAACCCAATAAAGGGTACTTGTCACTGATTCATTTGCATGGTTTTACAAGGGAACCCGAGAAGGGGTACGTATTTTCCACCACGGAGTATGGAAGGGCCACGCGCGGTATGAGTGCTTGGATGCATGTGCTGGCCGAGTTAATGGCGAGCGAACCCTTTATTATAGCTGGAACAAGTCTTAACGAGTCCGATCTTGAGTATTATCTCGCTGGTCGCACGGAAGCTTCGGCGAGAACTAACAGAGGACCATCGTTCTTGGTGGAGCCTTATCCTGACAAAGTAACAGAGCTAGTGTGTAAACAACACGGACTCACTCTTGTCAAAGCCAAGCTCTCAGAATTTTTGGCTTGGTTGGCGAGTGAACTCGGCGCTCCGCCGCTAGTTTCGCAGTTGACGATTCCGTCGCTTGATGGTGTTTTCTTGAAAAAACCATCGCCTGAAGATCAGATTAATTTTTTTTCGTCCTTTGAGCTTGTGAAGCCGGCTGTTCAAAATTCTGAGGGAGAAGTCTCGCCATTCTATTTTGGGAAATGCCCAAGGTGGTCAGATTTTGAATCTTCGCTGGATGTGCCCACGGATGATGAAAGGGCGATTGGTGCAAGGGTAAGGAATTGGCTAAATTCCGATACTTCTAAGGTAAAAATAGTAAACGTGAACTGTGATCCCGGGAGCGGGAAGACTACGACAATTAGAAGAATTGGATATGACTTGTCTAAAGATGGATTTGCGGTTTTGTGTTTGGGGGTCAACTCGGTTTTTGATTACGAAAACTCCGCGCGGGTTCTTTCTCTGATAAATAGGCCTGCTGTTTTGATAATTGATGGCCTTGCAGATCACTCGCCGTCTGTGCGGTCGCTGCTCGCAACATTAAATCCACCAAAGCCAATCGTAATATTGTCAGCGGATAGAGATTATAGGCGAGATCATATCGACAGACTGATTGGTGATTTCGATATCGAGTATTGCTCCATAGGGGGGTGGTCTGCTGACTTATATGAGCGCTTGATCGAGAAGTTGCGGCGTGCAGGGTTGCTGGGTGCATCGGATGCCGTTCGCTATCCTAGAAAATTCGCGAGTCAGTTAGCTCGTGATCCCGTTGCAATTGCAACTTGCCGTGCCCTCAACAATTTCAAGCCGCTTGAGGCAATTCTACGTTCACTCTGGAATGATGCTAAAGAAAGTGATAGGCGAAGTTACGCAATTGCCGCCCTTGCCGAGCACTGCTATGCAGGGGGGATTTTTCATCCAATTCTGGAGAATTCATTTCATAACAGCGGACTAAGCAATCAACTTAAAATGGATTGTCCTTTGCCTCTGGCATATGCTGACGATGGGGATTATGTTCTGCCTCTGAATCCTGTAATAGCTGATAGGCTTCTTCACATGCTTTCAAGAGAGAAGCAATCGCTGTTGCTCGAGATTTTCTCGATGTTGGCAAACGCTTTGTCACCCTACGTTAATAGGCGCGCAACGATTGATAGAACTCCTGAGGCAAAGTTGGCCGCAAGGCTCTTCAGTGCTGAACAAGTCGCCCGGCCCCTTCTAGGGACTCATGCAGACGCATTCTTTAGCCAAGCTCGGGAAGCTTGGCAGTGGAATTCGAGATACTGGGAACAACGAGCGCTTTTGACGCAGTCGAATAATATTGATGTCGCGATTCAGTATGCTAGACATGCTGTCGCAATTGAGGAGCACCCATTTCCGTGGACCACTCTTGCTTCTTTGTTGACTAAGAAGCTCGAGGTTTCCAATGTTGGGGCGGAAGCTCTATATAGTGAGATATACGACGTTTTGGCAAAGGTTATCAAGTATGAAACGACGAATAGAACTTGGAGGCCAACGCCACATCCATACTCTACTTTGTTTAGTGCTACGATTTTCGTCGTAAATAAGAATGGAAAGATCTCGCCGAAAAGACGTGATTGGATATTGCAGCAGGTTGATTTTTGCAATCGAGTCTTCTCTAGAGACTCTATTCTGATCGAGGCTGCTAATAAGGTGTCTGAAATTATAAAATCAGAATAGCACTGTGAATGCTGGAATGTGGTGGATTTCAATTGGTTCAGTTTCGAGAACGCTATCGACGCGTGGGAGTGAGATGGTGGAATAGAGGGGCGATGAAAGGATAGCCCGCGTTTTAGCGCGGATAGCTAGTCCCAGTGAATGGGGCCGCGCGGTGATGGATCGGGCTTAAGTCAATTTGCTCTCACAATGGCCTCTTACTTGCTATTGGACTACTCCCCCCGCTAAACTCCCCCCCGCTGCGGCAACAACCGCAGCCGAGACTGCAATCTCGCACGTCACTACCCGGAAGAAACTCAAGTTTCTACCGCTGTCGTCGTTCGCCTATACGGGCGGGCCTCGGCAGGGAGGGCTTCGGCCCTGCCGTCTTGGTAGTAACGTCGGTATTGCAGACCTTGTCGTGTGCCCGCCCACCCTCCCAGGTGGGTGGCTCCTCACTCAACCAGAGGCAAGACAATGGATCAACCGACCCAAGCTGTACCCATCCCACGCGGGCGTCGCCCCGCAATCTGTCACCTTCCCGGCATCGTGCAGCGTCCTCCGTCAGGGGGTGCCCAATGAGCCTTGAAGACGAAATCCTGTATTCGCAAGGCGCGCTGAGCGCGCGGGATTATCTGCGGCGCACGCAGATGAACATGAAGGTGCAGCGGCAGTTCAACCCCCAGACGTTGCGCTTGGAGTATCAGATTCGCGTCAAGGACAAGGCTCTTGAATACCAGGCCGGGTTTCTCGATGCGATTGGTGCCTTCATGCTGACCTCGCTGGATGGTGTGACAGTGGACTTGTACCGGTGGGAAGTCCTGCACGTGCTGGCACGTGCGAACAAGCAGAAATAAAAAAACAGCAGTAAAAGCGAACCCGCGACGGGCGGGGGCGCCAGGCCAGGGCACAACGCCCAGCCCTCTATGTGCCGCCCAACTGGCCGAGCACGACACCCAAAGGCCCGACCGCCACGGTCTGAGGCCAAAACGCCGAGCGCCAACACCCAAGCGCCGCTCGCAGACATTCAAATTTTCGAGCTCAAACACTCGCGTGCCGAGGTCAGAGGGTCGACTGCCAAGCTAAAACTGTCGACTGCCAGCCCCAGAGGGCGAAGCGCCAATGTCCGAGGTCCAATTAGTCGGAGCTTTGAGAGCTGGGCGCCAGCCTCAGAGGGTGGAACGTCGCTCTCAGAGGGTGAAACGCCAGCCTCGGAGGGTGGAATGTCAGTGTCGGAGGTTGGAACGTCAGTGTCGGAGGGTGGAACGTCAGTGTCGGAGGGTGGAACGTCAGTCTCGGAGGGTGGAACGCCAGCCTCGGAGGGTGAAACGCCAGCCTCGGAGGGTGAAACGCCAGCCTCGGAGGGTGAAACGCTAGCCTCGGAGGGTGAAACGCTAGCCTCGGAGGGTGAAACGCCAACCTTGGAGGATGGAACGTTGGCCTCGGAGAGTCGAACCGGGCCTGTCAGGATTTCCGTGTTCAAGGCGGTGTTGAAAATCACACGGCCGAACGAATCGATCCGCAAAGCCAGCAGCGCATTGCGTCCGAACACTCAACAATTCTCACCGTTTGGCCATTTGCGTTGACGCGCCTTCGCGCGCTGACCTACGGTTGCGCCATTAAAAAAAGATGGTCGGGTCAATACATGATGAAAAAGTCCGTGGAACGCGCCAGCGTCGGCGCGGTGCCTAATCCTGTGCGTCGAGCGCTGTCATTGGGTCTGGGGCTGTTCCCCCTGTTGCCGTTTTTGCCGGGGTGCGGCGGCGGTGTCGAAGACGCCTCCGCTGCGGGGCTAGGCCAGCCGCAAGAGAAGACAGGCGGCGCGGCTCCGACCGTCCCGACCGCCCCTGCCAAACCAGCACCTGCCACGGCTGCGTCGGCGTATGAGAGTGGCGTCTTCCGCCACCCGGCCCTGCTGGTGACTGAAGACGCCTTCACCCGCATCCGCGCGCATATCAAGGCTGGCGATCAGCCGTGGACGAACTGGTGGAACACGCTTGGCGTCGATCGCTTCGGCACGCTCGACACCAAGCCCTTCCCGCTGCCAGCCGTTTACCGGGCCGATGGCAGCAAGAACAACCTGTACGTCGACATCTGGCGCGCGTGGTCTCTGGTGCTGCACTGGAAGTTGTCTGACCCGCAAGACAACCGCTATGCCGACAAGGCAGTGGAGTTCCTGGACGCTTGGGCGAACACCTTGAAGGTGATCGGAACGGTGCCGCCGGGCTCGACTGCCCATGACGACCACACCTTCATCATCCTGGCCGGCATACAAGGCCACCAGTTGGCGCAGATTGGCGAAGTCCTGCGCACGTACCCCGGCTGGGCACCCGCAAGCCTGAAGCGCTTTCAGGACATGCTGCTCAACGTCTTCGCGCCAATCTGTTCGAACTTCCTCAGCGACGGGCGCATCGGCTCGCATGCCAACTGGGACATGGCCTCGATGGCAGGCGCCATGGCCATCGGCGTGTTCTGCGATCAGCCGGATCTGTACCGGCTGGCCTACGACTGCTATGCGGGCAACAACCGCGGCAAGCTGCGCAATTTCGGCAACGGCTCGATCGTGCACGGCGTGTACTACATGCACCCGGGCCATTTCGGGCAGTGGGAAGAAAGCGGCCGCGACCAGGGCCACTCCACGTTGGGCATGTCGCTGGGTGGGGACTTGATGGAGATGGCCTGGAACCAGGGCGACGATCTCTACGGGCTCTATAACAACCGCTTCCTCTCGGCGGCCGAGTACGTGGCGCGATCGAACCTGCTGGACGAGAACGGCAAGCCCTACGCGATGCCCTATGCGCGCGAGCAGAACCCCACCGCCCCGCACCCGGCACCGTGGACGGAGGTGAACCAGTCGTTCCAGCACCGCCGCAACGCGTGGGAGCCCATCTACAACCACTACGTCAATCGTATGGGGCTGGCGGCGCCCAACGTCGCGCGCATGGTGACGTGGTGCGAGCCGAACTACGGCGGCAGCAGCGACGACGTGATGTACCCCACGCTCACGCAGCGTCTCTCGCCCTATGCCGGGCCGATGAAGCCGCCGTCTGGGCTCACGGCCCATTTGCGCGGCAACCGCGTCGTGCTGTCGTGGTGGGGCAGCGTGGGCGCCACCTCGTATGCGGTCAAGCGCGCCAGCCAGGCCAACGGCCCCTTCAGCCTGCTGGGCACGGTCTCGGCCAGCGAGCTGCTCACCTACAGCGATACCCCGCCCAACGGCGTCTGGTTCTATCAGATCAGCGCCCAGGGCAACGGTGCCCCGAACACGGGCTCGAACGTGGCACGCATTGCGGTGCCGGGAGAGACGCGCCTGTCATTGCCGCTGAACGACCCGAACGGCACCGGCACGGTCGGCGCGGTGCTGACCGCCGCCGGCACCACGGCCTTGGTGCAGGGCACGCTGCTGGACGGCGCAACCTGGGGCGACGGGCGCGTCAACGACAAGGCCATCGCATTCGACGGCCAGAAGGCAGGCCTGCAGTTGCCGTCGGGGTTGTTTGCAGACCTCGACGACTTCAGCATTTCTTTCTGGGCCTACGCGAATGGGCTGCATTGGGATAGCTGCATGTTCTTCGCAGGGCAGGACGCGAATGCAGCCATGGCCATCGCGCCGCAGTCCGGCTCAGGCGTGCTGCGTTTCATGATCTTTGGCGCAACGTTCAATGATGCGCAGGTTGTGGAAGCGCCGTGGCCTCTGCCGATTCGCCGCTGGGTCCATGTGGCGGTCACGCTGCAGGGCAACACCTGCCGCCTCTACGTTGACGGCACGGAGGTGGGGAAGAACGACGACATGCTGCTGTCGCCGCGCCAGGTGGGGGATCAGGTCACCTTCCTGGGCCGCAATTGGGCGCATCCATCGTTCAACGGGCGCATTCAGGGCTTCCGCGTTCAGGCGGGTGCATTGAGTGCTGCGGAGGTTGCGACGCTGGCGCGCTGATGTAGCGCCACATCGCAAAGTTGCCGAACCAACCGTCGAGCCCGAAGGGTGCGCGCATGGTGCGTGCACTCGCAGTGCAGGCAGTGTTGGTTGAATCGGCGCGCGTTGGGTGCTCGGGCAGCGCCCAATGGAGTCACATGCGGCAATCGGCCATGTGATGACCCTGCCAGCAGGCCGGACTAAGCGTCAGCGGCCGCGCTGTGCTCCACATCAAAACGGATCGCACGCGAAACGTCGCGCCATACAGGTGGCGCTTGGCGCGCCTTAGCGCGTGCGTTGGTAGATCGTGGCCAGCTCTGTGCGGTTGCGTGCACCCATTCGCACGAGCAGTTGGCGCATGTGTGTTTTGACCGTCTCGACGCTGATATGCAGGCGTTCTGCAATCTCGGAGTTCGACCGGCCGCAGGCCACCTCTTTAAGAATGTCGCACTGGCGCGGGGTGAGGGGCTTGGGCTCCAGCGTGTTGAGCGATGGGCTGGGCTCCATGCCGCTGGCCGGCTCAAGCGATTTCAATGCGCCGCTCAGCATCTGCTGCACGTCTTCCAGCGCCATCGGCTGCAGCGTGGGCTGTGAAGGCAGCCAAGTGGAGTCGTTGAGCAGCGATGTGTCCAGAAAGATGACGGCCAGCGATGTGGCAGCAGCATCCCAGCGCGCAACCATGGCGGTCGATGGAAGGCCAGGACTGCATATGTCTGGCGGACTGGTCGACGGTGGTGTTCGCGCTGGCATGCGGGTTCCTCTTTGAAAAGCACGGTGCAACCTGACTGAAGGCAGGCAGTTGCCGGTGATGACGGCTCGCAGCCGCGGCAGCCAGCCTTCGTCAGGCGCACTATCGCAAAATCGGGCGGCCTGCAACCATCGCTATGGATAGCGATGGTCAGTGCGGTGCACGTGCGTTACGCGGTTGGGCCAATCTCAAGTGCACCAGCTATAGGGCTGGGCCGTTGTGCCGATATACCTGTTTGTATTTGTATTGATTGGCGCGCCTGGAGCCCCACGATGAATTTTCAGACTCAACACCAGTGGCGAGCCGCCCAAGCGATCGATGGACCTCTCCACAGCTGAACTGCGCGCACTGCTCGATATCACCGGGCATTTGCATGAGGCATCGAGCAGCAGCGTTCTCGACCGTCCGGAAGTGGCCGAGAAGCTGGGGTCACTCCTGCATTTCGATCTTGCGGCGCATATCCAGTGGGGGCACGACGGTAGGCATCAGACACGGCCAAGCGCGCTGTGGGGCCGAGACCAGGCCATGCGCGGTGAGTATCAGCAGTACTTCCATGGGGTCGACTCGATTGCGCAGTGCCTGACGGGCAGCTTTGAACCTGTCGTGATCGAGCGGAAGATCTGCCGCTCTGAATGGGGCAAGTCTGAGTACTTCACAGATTTTCTCTGTCGGCACAAGGCGTATCCGGGCATCAGCCTGCGCCTGCCAGATGCCAACGGGATGCTGCTGGACTATCGGTTCAGCACCAGCGATCCAAACAAGCGTTTCGGTGATCGAGAGACATTGCTGTTGAGCCTCTTGAAGCCGCATCTGCTGAATGCGCATCAGCTTCGCGTCATACAGGAAGTGGGGGAAGTCGGCGCTGCTGCTGATGCCGGGGCGCATGTGCCCACATTCATGCTGGACGGCAAGTCACCGCCCCTGCCCAACGCAAAGGCGCGCGCCATCATGATTGGGCTTTGCATGGAAGAGCGTGACGCGCTCTATCAGCAATTGACAGAGGCGGCCAACGGATCACGCCACGGGCAGTGGAAAGGCTTCGGCTTTTGCGTGGAGCGACTGGCTGCCCACGATGGCTCTGGGCACGGTTGCCGGATTCACCTTGTCGCACGGGGCGTGGGCTCATCGGCCTGGTTCCAGCAGCAGTTTGGCGTGACCGTGCGCGAAGGGGAGGTCTGCCACCTCATGCTCAAGGGCATGTCAGACAAGCAGATCGCCCTGGCCCTGAACATGAGTTACTGGACGGTGCGCACCCACGTGGGGCACATCATGAAAAAGATTGGCGTGGAGTCACGCAGTGCGATCGGCCTTGCCGCGCTTGAAGCTGGCGGATCGCTGAAGTAATGCACGCGCGCGTGGCCATCTGTGCCGCGCCGGCAACGGTTACGTTGCGCGAATTTCAAACATCCTCAAATCGCTTGTTCTGAAAAGACGTTGATCTGGTGACGTTGCGCCGGTTCATGGGCAGGCCATCGCCCAAGACCGGCTAGCTGATGCTGTGCCCCAGCGTTAAGTGCAGGGCTGGCCCGCCTCAAACAATCGGCAACCGCTTGGTCGACTTCACCTGACGAAGCGAAATATTCGAGCGTATGCCAAACACACCGGGCAGTTTTCTCAGGACCTTTTCCACGAAGCGGCTGTAGTCGTCCAGATCGTTGGCGACCACCTGGAGCAGGTAGTCGGCTTCGCCGGTTGTGTTGTCGCAGGCCAGGATGTTGGGGCTTGCCAGGATGAGCCTTTCGAACTCCGCCGTGACCTCCTCGGTGTGTTGGGTGCACATGATCTGCACGTAGACCATCACGCCGAGCCCGAGCTTGCGCCGGTCGAGCGCCGCGTGATAGCCCTCGATGAGGCCGGCATCATCCAGGCGCTTGAGCCGCCGCCAGCATGACGCTTCACTCAAGGAAAAGCGCTCCGCCAGCTTGGCGTTTGAGACGCGTCCATCCTGCTGGAGTTGATCCAAAAGGCCCAGATCGATGGTGTCCAGTGCTTCCATGAAATCTCCTTTCCACGGCGTGTCGGAATCAGAAAGAGCGCTTCGAAAGACTCCAGAAACGCTCTCAAAATAGAAAGATACTTTCGACGACTGCGGCTTATATTGCAACGCTCATCCGCTCTGCGTTGAAATCATGAAAGCCATAGTCTACGAAGCCTTCGGCGCCGCGCCAAAGCACATGAACGTTCCCGACCCGACTCCGGCAACGGATGGCGTGGTCGTGCAGGTGATGGCCAGCGGCGTGTGCCGCAGCGACTGGCACGGTTGGATGGGCCACGACGCGGACATCGAGCTTCCGCACGTGCCCGGTCACGAGCTGGCCGGCGTTGTTTCGGCGGTCGGTGCGGATGTGACGCGCTGGAGGGTGGGTGACCGGGTGACGGTGCCGTTCGTGGCCGGCTGTGGTCACTGCCCCGAATGCCACGCGGGGCACCAACAGGTGTGCGAACAACAGTTCCAGCCAGGCTTTACGCACTGGGGTTCGTTTGCTGAATACGTCGGCATTGGCTATGCCGACCTGAACCTCGTGCGCTTGCCCGATGACCTGGACTTCACCACGGCGGCGAGCCTCGGTTGCCGCTTCGTGACGGCGTTTCGTGCCGTTGTCGACCAGGGCAAGACCACTGCCGGCCAATGGGTTGCGGTGCATGGATGCGGCGGCGTGGGCCTGTCGGCCATCATGATTGCCAACGCCATCGGCGCGAATGTCGTGGCCATCGACATTTCAGACAGCGCGCTGGAGCTGGCGCGTGCGTTGGGGGCCGTCGCCACGGTCAACGCATCGCGTGAGTCGGATGTGGTTGAGGCGGTGAAGGCCATCACGCAAGGGGGCGCGCATGTTTCGCTCGATGCGCTGGGCCATCCGACCACATGCTTCAACTCGATCAGCAATCTGCGCCGGCGCGGCAAGCATGTGCAGGTCGGCCTGATGCTGGGTGATCACACGACACCCGCAGTGCCCATGAGCAAAGTGATCGCGCATGAGTTGGAGATTCTGGGCAGCCACGGCATGCAGGCCCATCGCTATGGCCCCATGCTCGACATGATCCGCACGGGCAAGCTGCAGCCAGGGCGAATGGTCCGCAGGGAAATCAGCCTCAGCGCCTCGATCGAGGCATTGACGAACATGAACCGGTTTGAAGGCACCGGCGTGACGGTGATCACGGATTTCGCATCCTGAACGATGTCACGGGCCGACCCTGCGTGGTGTCGACCGCATTACCTGCGGACCGCGTCACCTGTGCCGCCGCTGATTGTGCGCGGTCGGTCGCCCCCGGTCGCCGCATCGCTAGTCATAGCGATGGATGAACACACTGTGAACGCTATGCTGTTGCGAAACATAACAAGCGGGGTAGACGTGTTGATCGACCCCGCGCCGTCGGGGTGCTTTGCCATGAAATTTGCCGTACTCACCACCAACCCAGCGAGCTTTGCTTATGTAGCGGCTTGCCTGTCAGCACAGGGCGTGACGTGCGTGCGATTCGACGACGCATTGGCCCTGATGCGCACCGGGCACACCGAGGCCTTCGCGTTGCTGATGATTGATGCGCAGCAGTTCAGCACGGCCGCCCGACTGTTGCTTGCTGGGCGCGAGCGCAACGCCAACGCCAATATGTGCCGGCCAACGTTGGTGTTTGGCGACTTTGCCGGCCGCCACGAGATGCTTGGCGTTTTCGATGCCGGCATCGACGACATCATTTCCGGCCACTTCACCGCCGAGGAGTTGTGTGCGCGCGTTCGGCGCATCCTGCGCGGGGCCGGCAAGTCGACGCAGGTCGCCCTCGATACGCAGGTGGTGGCCGGGCCCTACCGTCTATGTCGGCTGACCCGCACGGTGACATTGCACGACGAACCGATTCGTCTGACCGCTCGCGAATTCGCCACGGCTTGGCTGTTGTTCTCTTCGTCTGGGGCGTTTCTGTCACGCCAGCAGATCGCCTCTGCGGTATGGGGTACAGAAGCCAGCGTTGCAGAGCGCTCGATCGAACAGCACATCTACAAGCTGCGCAAGAAGCTGGGCTTCGGCCCAGCGACCGGCGTTGAACTCAAGACGGTCTACTCGCGCGGCTATCAGTTGACCGTCCAGCCGGCAGGCGAGCAGCCGCAGAGCCTCGCCCCGAACGTGAAGCTGGCAGCCTGACGCATGCATGCCGGCCCGCTCGTCGCGGGGTCTTGATGGCCTTCGGCTGTGCCCGTTACTTCAGCAAGTCGATGGCGTCGAAGGCATAACCGGGGCTGAGAAAGCCTTCTCCGGCCGGCCCTATTGCTTCGCCAGTTCCCGGCTGGCGCGCGACACGAGATGCGCCATATTTGCCACGGCTTGTGGTGGTGCTCCATCCAGATAGGCGATCGCACGGCCGATCATCGAAATACGCTTGTGCTCGATCGAAGTACTCAATCGTGCTGTTTTCGTCGGAGCGACCGGCATGGTTGCGTTGGGGTCTACGCGTGCCAGAACCTCGCGTTCCGTAAGATGCCGGCTCGTTCTGCTCTGCAGGGTCTCGTTGCGCTTGTTGACGGGTGTCATCGACTGATCCGGATGACTTGCAACGTAGCGCTCGACCGAACTGCCGGCATGGCTGTGCTTCATCATCCTGGCGTCGATCAGCGGTGCCCCGTCCAACACAAGCAACGCACCCAGTTCTTCTGTTGTCTTTGCGCGTGACACCAACGGCGTCGGGTCTGTCCCGGATCGCAACGCATCATGCAACGCCGAAAAGTCGCCTTCGCGCGCGTGCATTTTCAAGGCCAGCGACATCGAGAAGATCCGGCAGCCAAAGGCAGACTTCTGCAAGTCCACTGGGATGAACGCACACTTGGCGTGCTCACCCGCTTCACTGCTGACGTTGTCTGCGTACTGATCGTACTCGGCTTCGTCTTCTTCCTTGCGTAAGGGGTCGACCACGATCACGGTCGTTCCTTGCGCGTCTTTTCGGATATCGGCCGCTCTGGTGTGCGGGCCGTCATTGACGATGGCCCTGTATCGCCCGGGTGGCGCTGACTCGATAAAGGCCCCGAAGTTGTGTGAATTCACCAGGGGTGGCAGATCGTCTTCGTCGTCATCGAACCCGGCTTCTGCCGTGTCCATGTGCAGGGCAACGAGGTTCAGCCCCGGATTCCGCGCGTTTTCCGCCGCCATCAGCAGCGGCGCAAGCGCCCAGTCCACCTTCTTGATCGGGAACTTGACGATCTCCAAATCGAGATTTCTGTCCAGCGCCTGCTGCAGCTTGGTCAGTGGCCCTTGCAGGGTACTGCGCACCTGCGACCGGGCATGCTCAATGGCGGCCTCTTGAGACGGCGTCAGTTGGGGGCCGCTGGCAGTCTGGCTTGTCTGGCCCGTGCCGCGCTCGTGGACGACCGGCTGCTTGCCGGCGGTACGGGCTTTGTCCGGAGGATCGCCGTACCACGAGTGCCCCAACAACGGGTGCTCGATGCCCATTTTTTCCAATGTCGGACGATTGTCCAGCAGGGGCTCGGTGGCGTCGGTGGCAGCCGAAGTGCCCGCAGCATTGCGGGCCGGTGCGGTAACGCTGGCGAGTTGAACGCGGCGGAATTCCGGCTTTCCAGAAGCGGTTGCCGTACTCAGCCGTTGCCTGCGAGGCGGCGGCATATCGGGGGCATCGGCAGGCGCTCTACGCCGACGATCCAGTGCGCCGATAGCGGGTGCACCAGAGGTGCTGGGGGCGCTGCTGGTTGGCACTGCTGCACTGTGGGAAGCGCTGGTGTGATTGACCTTCATGCGGGCTGGCTGTGGCGTTGTGGGCTCGATCACGCCGTAAGAAGCGTGACAGGCGACGTACGCAATGTCGCTACCGCTTCAGCATAAGGATTCGCAGCAGCGCCGGGTGCCCCCGCCCGAACGCATGACGCTTGCTCCGAAGGGCCGGTCGATGGAAAGGTGCTCCGCACCGGCGAAAAAAAGCCCCGAGGTGGTCAATCCCGGGGCTCCCGACCATCTTTTCACGAAGGCTCGTGAACCATGGCTACGCGCCAGTCTACCCACGTGACCTCACACCAGCAGTGCTGGTGAGAATTATTGAGCAATGCGTGCGCCGCGGCCCTCACCAGATGCAGCGCCCCTCGCTTCACCCGATATTCCACTGCGGCGCAATCGCCAGCAGTTGCCGCCGGAGGTTCTCGATCTCGTTGGCAAAGCCCTCTGCAAGCGCGCTTTCCACCGTTGGCGAGCTGGCCGTGGGGCTAACCTCGGCGGGGTCGGCCGCGCGTGGTCGTGCCAGGCGCGCCACCGTGCCGAACCGCAATGCCCGTGACATGCCGATCAGCGTGTCACGGATGCGCCGGGCGCCCACGCCGGGCAGGGCGCCAGCACTCGGTGCGCCCAATGCCCCGTGCGTTGCATTGAGCAGTTCCAGCGTGCTGATGCAGATGCGCAGGCTGCGCTGGATGTTCTCCAGCCGCTCCACGGGCACGTCAATCTCTTTGGACACGGACGGCATGAGCGAGCGCAACTGCACCAGCAGCGTATTGAGCTTGCCGAGGTGCTTGCTGCGCTCGCCGGGGGCTTCACCGGCGCGGCCGAGGCCGGCATATGCCCGGGCGCATTCCCGCAGCGCATCGGCCAGCCGGTAGCGCCACGAGTACGTGGCATACAGCGGCAGCGCAAACGAGAACAGCAGCGCTATCGCAATCCCCACCAGCACGTTGAGCGTGCGCCAGGCGCCGTCCAGCAGATTGTTGTCGCCATGCCCCACCACGATGACCAGTGTGATGGCCGCCAGCAGCGCGATATAGCCGCCCTTGCCAATCGCGTGATACGCGCAGATGCCGCACGCGATGGCCGTGAGCGCGTAGGTGAGCGGCAGGTGCCCAAGCCACGTCTGCTGAACGATGATCAACAGGCCTGCCACCGCGCCGATCAGGGTGCCCCAGGCGCGCTCGGCCGCGCGTTTGCGGATGTTGCCGTGGTGCTGCAGGCCGGCAATGACGATCAGCAGCGAGATGGTGGCCCACTCGCCATGCGGCCAGCCGAAGCCCGACGTGACGGCAATCGACAGCAGCACGCCCAAGCCAACGCGCGTGGCATGGATGTACCGCGCATGCTGATAGCGCCGATGCGGGTCGCGCACGAGGCGGAGCAGGGAAAGGAAGGGGGCAGGTAGTTTCACGGTGCGGGGCGCACGAATGGAAATCGACATAAGCAAGATCGTTGCAGATTCTAGGGCGCGACGGCCCCAGGATGGGCGCCACGTTGGTGCCGATGCCTTGTTGTGGTGCGCGCCGGGTGCAAGTGGCGCGTCAAGACTTCGGGTTTCCCCTAGGTATTGCACAAAGCTTGCCATGGGCGGGTGAGCTTTTTTGCGTATTGCGTAAAGGGCGGCGCTTCAGAGCACGCGAGATTATGTCGATTACGATGCATAGCCCGATAGGCAACGCTCCGGGCTACCCGGGATGTTGCCGATCCACCTCGAACAAGATCCAGTTTTATGACGACGCAGCCGCTATCGCCCTGGCTGAGGTTGCTGAGCGCTGCCGAGCGCATCGACCGCGGGCCGTATTTCATTGCCGTTCGGCGCGGGCTGGCGCTCTCTTTGCCGCTCATCATGGTGGGCGCGCTGGCGCTGCTCTTGCGCAACCCGCCCACCGCCGGCATGCGCCACGCGCTGCTGAATGCCTTTGGCACGCGGCTGGATGTCTTTTGCGACAGTGTGTTGGCCGGAACGATCGGCATCGGCGCGCTGGTCGCGCTCTTTGGGTTTGCCGAAGTGCTGGCGAAGCTGTACAACCAGCGCGCCGGGCATCGCGTGGTCAACCCGACCGTGGCGGCCGTTGTGGTGGTGTCGTGCTTCTTCACGCTCATTGCGTCGGATGCGGATGCATCTTTGATGGCATCGCTTTCGCTGGGGCGCGGGCTGTTTGGCGCCTTGCTGGTTGCGTCGCTGGGCGGCAGCCTGTTTCTGAAGCTGTGCGGCATCCGCCGTTTGCGCATTCCGTCTCACCACCTGAGCAACGATCTTCTGGTGGGCGATGTGCTGTCGGTCATGCCGGCCGGCATGCTGACGATTCTTACGTTTGCGGTGCTCAAGGTCGCCATGGCCTGGGCGGGTTGGCCGCAGCTCATGGCGGCATTTGGCACGCGGCTGGAGGCGCCGTATTCGGAGGTCTCCAACAGCCTGCTGTTTGGTCTGGGCTACGAAACCGCGGCGCAGGTGCTCTGGCTGTTCGGCATTCATGGGCCGAACGCGCTGTATGCCATTCACCAACACATACTGGAGCCCGCCACGCAGGCCAATGCGGCGGCGGTTGCCAGCGGTGGCCAGCCGCAGTTCATCTTTACGTACCACTTCTTCGCGGTGTTCGCGCGCATGGGCGGCTCGGGCGGCACGCTCAGCCTGATCCTGGCGCTGCTCATGTCCAGGCGCACGCTGCGTGGGCGCAAGATGGCGCTCGTCGTCATGTTGCCGGCGCTGTTCAACGTGAATGAGCCATTGCTGTTCGGGCTGCCGCTGGTGCTGAACCCCGTCTATGCGATTCCGTTCCTGCTCACACCGCTGGTGCAGATTCTGATCGCCTATGCGGCCACCGTTGCTGACTTGATGCCCAAGACCGGCTACAGCGTGGCGTGGACCACGCCGGCGCTGTTCAGCGGCTACGCGGCCACCGGCTCGGTATCAGGCGCGGTGGTGCAGCTCATTGGCCTGGTGGTGGGGGCGGCAATCTACCTTCCGTTTGTGCGCATGGCGGATGTCTTGTCCGCACGGCGCAGTCAGGACGTACTGGCGTCTCTGCTGCAGATTGCCGAGTCGCCCGAGGTGAGCCTGAAGGGCCGGCGGTGTCTGGACCTGCCCGGCGACGAGGGCCGCATGGCGGTGGCGCTGGCCAGCGACCTGGAAGGCGCCATCAAGAAAGAAGGCCAGATCTTCCTGGAGTTTCAGCCGCAGGTGGATTGCGCAACCGGGCGCGTGTTTGGCGCCGAGGCGTTGCTGCGCTGGCAGCACCCGGTGCTGGGGCGCGTGGCGCCGCCGATTGTCGTGGCGCTGGCCGATGACATCGACCAGATCGACCAGTTGGGCCTGCGCATCCTGTCGCTGGCGTGTCAGCAGCGCGCTGCGTGGCGCGATGTCTTGCCGGACGATTTCGTGGTCGCTGTCAATCTGTCGCCACGGCAGTTGCTGGACTATGCGTTCCATCGAAACGTGATCGACATCCTGCACCGCGAAGGGTTGTCACCAACGCAGCTCGAACTGGAGATCACCGAAACCACGATGCTGCTGCCGGACATCAACGCCATCGGCAACCTGAAGCGGCTGCGTGAGGCCGGCGTGAAAGTCGCGCTCGATGATTTCGGGATGGGCCATACGTCGCTGCACTACTTGCGCGAGCTGCCGCTGGACACCGTGAAGATCGACCGCTCTCTGGCAGATGTGAGCGCGGGCAGCATCAACGAACACATCGTGCGCAGCATCGCGAGCCTGAGCCGGACGCTGAACCTGTCGACGGTGGTCGAAGGTGTGGAGACTGAACAGCAGCTCAAGCGCCTGTCGGCCCTGGGGTGCGACCGTTTTCAGGGGTACTTCTTCAGCCGCCCGCTGGCGCCGAGCGTGTGTCAGCAGTTTGTGCTGGATGCCAACCTGCAGCCGTTGGCACGCGCGCTTTGAAGGCGGGGGCGCGCGGGCTTACCTGTACTTGCCAACGAAGTTTTCGCAACGACGGACGCGATCAACCTTCGCGGCCCATCGGTACAGGCCTTCCACCAGGCTCTTGCTGACCGTGACCGGTTGACCATTGATCTGCCCCAGCACCTCAGATTGATTCGGGTAGGGCTTCTCAAACAGCAGCTTCATCTCGCTGCCGCCGCCAAGCGCCATGTAGATGGCCTCACGAGGCTCGAACTGCAGCACGAACGAGTTGCTGCGCACGCTGGTGCGCTCGATGGAATCCGCAAAGTTGGCGATGAGCGCGGCGTCTTCGGTGCTGTATTCGCAGCCTGCGTCTTTCAGTTGCGCTTCGTCCACCGCCTTGAGCGATGCCACGGCGGGGTCCATCAAATACAACGTGATCGCACGCGCCTTGCGCATCCGCGCGCTCAGGCCTTCGGCTTCCCAATAGCTTTGTTCGACCTTGACGAGGGGCTCCGCTCTTGGGGCGGGCTCCGGGGCAGGCGCTTCCGCTTGCGGGGCTTCCGGCATGGGCGCTTCCGCTTGAGGTGTGCCCGCTTGCAGGACTTCCGTCTGGAGCGCTTCGCTTTGCGGCGCGTCTGTCAGGGGCGCTTCCATTGAGATTTGTCCGAAGGCCGCTTGGCTCATGCTGCAAGCGCAGGCCAAGACCAGCGAGATGATCTTTTTCGACAACTCCTACCCCTTCTGAACGTACGTTGTTGTGTTGTAAATGCTAAGCCGCCGATATGACGGAACCAGCCGGTGGAGTCTATTGCGTCGAGCGCGGTGCCGGCCATCGCCGCATTGCGCCGGGCGTTTCGGGCATCTGCTGCAGTGGTGTTTTCGTCAACACGTAATAGTGATGCCGCCCGCTGCGGTCAGCAATGTCGAAGAGATAGCTGCCTTGCGGAACCACCATCGTCGTGAACGACGGTGGCATGGTGCCGGAGTTCACCGGGTCTGGGTTGGCCTGCCGCACCAGAGAGAAGAAGTTGACCTCGCCCGTCAACGCATCGCACTGCATGGCGGTGTAGCGTTGGTTCTCGACATACCACCCGCGGCAGTCGGACCCGGCCAGCGTTATTGCGCCGGTGGCCGGGCCTACCAACTGCAGGCTGAGTTGGTATGAGCCGTCTTGCTTGCTGACGATGGCTTGCGTATAGCGGCGGCCATCGTCGTTGCGGCTATCTGTGATGGTGTAGCTGCCGGCCAGTTCATTGGCGGCCCGCTGCAGCGCGAGCTTCTGCTGTTCGGGCGTGCGCGGGTCTTGATAGCTGACGCACCCAGCGAGAGGCGCGATGGCGCAAAGCGTTGCGATGGTGCGAGCGAGCATGGTCGTGGCGGGTTCCTTGGCGAACGGATTTTACGCCGGGCCTGGAATACCAAGCGCGAGGTTCCGAGGCCTAAAACGTCGAGCCCGAGCCGGAGACCACCGGAAACCGCGCTGGGCGGATGTCGATCATGGGCAACAAAAAGCCCGCCTTGGAGGCGGGTTCTGCTGGCTTGGCGGGCATCCATACACGTCGGGTCAAGGCGATTGGCTTTCGAACGGGTTTGATACGGTCCTGTCGCCCCGCAGCACGTCTCTGATCCACGCCGGTTCGGTTGGCTGTACAAAGCCCATGCGCCGATAACCGACCAGCTTGTCTTGGCTTTCCCACTTCTTCATCTTGTCGATGAACTGCTTGGGGTAGTCCTTTGCCCGGCAGGCAATGTTGCACCATGGATCACAGATAAAGGTGTCCGGATTCCATAGCTTCATGTTGCTATGAAGCTGATGGGGTGCTAAGCCAACGACGGCAACGCAGTGGGCAACGTCGTCGTCATCGCCGCCGAGTTCCAGAATCTCTGCGGGCAGCGCGTGGTCCTGCCACAGGTGATGCACTGCCAACAGCGCCAGCTCTTGGCACTGGTGCGCCTTGCCTTCCTGCACAGCACGCAACGCGTTGGTCTGGCTGCGTATCCGGTTGACCTCATCTGTCGCGCTCTGCTGCCGAAGGCGTTCTGCCTCGGTATCGCCCCTCACCTTGTTGCCCGACTTCAGATTGGGCTTGTAGTAGGTCTCGCGCACGTGGGTCAGCACGGCCGCCACGGCCGTTTGCGTCTGCGATGGGCCGTCTTGCTGCGCAGACGGAGGGACCGCGGTGCGCCGCGTTTGCAGCGACGACGTGCCGGCGCCCGACGTGGCCGCCCGGTTGCGGGTCATGTTGCCCAGTTGGCTCAGTTGCCCGCCAGCCTGGCGGGCGTGGCGCGCTTGCGCCTGACCGGTGTGCTGAGTTGATGGCGCCGTCGCGGGCTGGGTGTCGCGCGGGCGGTTGATCGAGGTGCCGGCCGGCTTCGAAATGCAGAGCCCCATGTTGGTCTCCAAGGGGAATTCAACGAAGCCGACAGTGTTGCGTGGGGTGCGCGTAGCGCAAATGCGCCTGTGCGAAGCGAGGGCTGTGCGTGCGAAGTTCAGCGGCGTGCCTGCGCGCGCTCCAGCCCCGCAAATCACACGTCATGCCAGTGGTGGAAGGTCGCGGCTTGCCCGTGGTACACGCCATCGCTGTCGATCAGATTCCACACGGTGCCGCCCTCAATCCAGAATCGCCTTCCGGAGCGCGAGATGCGTACGCCCCGATAACCGGAGGCGAATCCGCGCGTGCGTACCGACTCAAGCAATTGCGCACGTTCCTCCCGGTTCGGTTGCTCTGCCGAAAAACGCGACCGTAACGCCGTGATGCCATTCCAATCGTATTCAAAGCAGCGCTGCGCGGCCCGGTTCGCATAGATGAAGCGCGGGTCCGTATCGGTGTTGTGCGCCAGCACGCAGAAGGGCGCGTCTTCATAAAGCCACCGGGCCGCATCGGCGGGCGCGATACCGTTGTCGATCAGCGGCGTGCCAACGAGCCGCTGGTGGCTGTCGGCCAGCAGGTTGAAGAACTGCGGGTCCAGGCTTAGGGATACCGTCATCGCGTTGTATCGGTGAGCTTCAAGTAAGAGGAGGTGACTTTATCAGCCTGCCCCCACCAGCTTGAACACCGACACGACGTCTTTGAGCTTGCCCGCCTGTTCCTCCAGCGATTGCGCAGCCGCAGCAGCTTCTTCCACCAGCGCGGCGTTCTGCTGCGTCACCTCGTCCATCTGATGAATCGCGGTGTGGACTTGCTCAATGCCGCGCGTCTGCTCGTCCGACGCGGCGGTGATCTCGCCCACGATGTCGGACACGCGTTTGATCGCGTCTTTCACCTGCCCGATGGTGGAGCCGACGGCCAAGGCTTGCGTTGCGCCGTCCTGAATCATCGACACGGATGCTCCGATCAATGTCTTGATCTCCTTGGCGGCGGACGCAGAGCGCTGCGCAAGGCTGCGCACCTCGCTAGCCACCACGGCAAAGCCGCGGCCTTGCTCGCCGGCACGCGCGGCCTCCACCGCGGCATTGAGCGCGAGGATGTTGGTCTGGAACGCGATACCCTCGATCACGCCGGTGATCTCCGAGATCTTGGTCGAGCTGCCGCTGATTTTTTCGATGGTGCTGACCATGCCTTGCATGGCGTCGTTGCCGGCGTCTGCTTTTTCCGTGGCGAGTGCGGCGAGTGTATTGGCCTGGCGTGCATTGTCTGCGTTCTGCTTCACGGTTTGTGTCAACTGCGTCATGCTCGACGCGGTTTCCTCAAGCGAGGCAGCCTGCTGCTCCGTGCGCGAGGACAGATCCACGTTGCCGCTGGCAATCTCGCGCGATGCCACAGACACCGATTCCGTGCTCGTGCGAATTGACCCGACCACCGCTGCAAGGCTGCCCTGCATTTGCACGACCGCATGCAGGATGCTCTGCCGGTCGGCGGCGCGCGTATCGACACGTGTTTGCAGGTCGCCACCGGCAATTTGCGCAACGACGCGCGCAACCTGCGCGGGCTCGCCCCCGATCTGCCGCACGATCGATCGGGCAACGGCCAGGCCCAGCGCAAGCGCGATACCCACGCCCACCGCCGCGCAACCAACAATCCAGCGCGTGACCCCGGCAACGAGTGCGACGCCCGCTTCGGCGCGTGTTTTGGCCGAGGCATCGCGCAGGTTGGAGAATTCGATCAGGATCTTGCGGATCTTCACGTGTAAGCCATCCGTGTTGGCTTGCATCTCGGCAAGCGCAGCGGGCTGGTCGCCTTGGCGCGCCAGGGTTTCCACCTTCTGCACGGAAGCAAGATAGACCGGCCAGGTGGCATCAAAATCCGCCAGCAATTGCCTTTGCCGATCGTCAAACGGGTGCGCACGTTCATAGTCGAACGCGGCGATGATGGCGGCCTCGCCACCCTTGTTGAAGGCCAGCGTGTCTTCGCGGCCCTTCGGGTCTGTCTTCACAACGTAGTCGTACAGCCGCCGATAGTGCGCAGCCGCTTGCCACGCGGCGGTGCCAATCTGCCGGATGGGCACGACTTCGCTCTCATACATCGTCGTCTGCATGGTGGCGAGCTCGCGCACCTTGACGGTACCGACCACCCCAACAACCACCGTGGTGGCTGCGCAGAGCAGCAACAAGCCCATGAGCTTGTGACCCAATTTGAGACTGGCGAACCATGGCATGGGGGCACTTCCTCTTGTGTTGTATTCGTTCTGATATATCAATCCCGCTGCGCGCTGGCCTGCCGAGATTGTCTCCACTATCAGGTAACGGCGGTGGCGCGCGGGTTCTTTAGCGCGCGTTGGTGGCGGTGTGGGAGTAACTCTTCCGAGGGAGGCGATCGGCCTACAACGCCCGTCACCCAAAACGACGTGCCCGCCGCCGGATTGAACGTCTCCGGCGGCGGGCGGGCGTCAAGCCGTTGAGCTTACAAGCCGCGCATGGCTCAGCCGACCAGGTGGCCGTTGCTGCCGATCATGGTGACGTCGACGTAGTCGAGCCCGGCGTGATTGTTGCGGTCGTAATGGACGCGCACGCCGCCGAAGTCGCGCGTGCCGAAGCCTTCGAGCGCCTGGATGAACGCGTCGCGCGTGGGGTTGCTGCCGCAGGCCCGCAGGCCCTCCACGATGACGCGGGCGGTGAGAAAACCTTCCACCGCTTCGTAGGTCTGGTTGCTGTGGTCGCCAAACTTGTCATTGGCCTCGCGAAACGCGCGCACCAGCGGCTGGGTCCGCACGTTGGGGCCGGGCATGACCTGCGTGACAGCCACGCCATGGGCCAGCGTGCCGGCTTTCTCGAACACGGTCTTGGGCGTGGTAACGGACAGGATCCACGGCTGCGGCAACGGCACGGGGCCGTGCTTGGCCTGGTAGCGCATCAGCATGTCGGCCACGGAGGTGGGCGACGTAAACAGCAGCGTGGTCTGCGGGTTGGCGGCGGCAATCTTGTCGACCACCATGTCGATGTCGTCGCCTTTGGCGTTGTGCGGGATGAGCGCGACGATCTGTGCGCCGAACTTGCTGGCGGCAGCCTTGGCGGCGTCGGCATTGCCGGAACCGAATGGGTTGTCCTGGTAGACCACGGCCACGCGCTTGAGCCCGATGGTAGTGGCGTGCTGCACCATCTTCGTGACTTCGTCGGCGTAGCTGGCGCGCGTATGGAACAGCGGTGCGCTGGCTTTGCGCGCTGCGGTGGCGCCGGTCATGGCGCCCACCATCGGCAGGCGGTATTGCTCCAGCAGCGGCAATGCGGCGATGGTGTTGCCGGTGCCGCCCATGCACACCAGCCCGAACACGCCTTCCTGCATGAGCGTCTTGACGTTGGCCACGGCCTTCTCTGGCAGGTAGTTGTCTTCCAGCCGCTTGACGACCAGCTTGCGCCCGGCCACGCCGCCCTGGGCGTTGACTTGCTCGAAGCCGGCCAGCAGGCCATTGGTGTAGTTCTTGTACAGCCCGCCCCACACGCTGTCGAACCCGACCGTCTGCCCAAAGACGATCTTGTCTGCAAACACGCCGGCTTCCGCCGCGCGTGCCATGGGCGACAGCATCATTGCGCCGCCCAGTGCTACCGAACTCCGTACGAATTGCCTCCGGTCCATACCTGTCTCCGCCCCTTGTTTTATTGGTGGTGTGGCAGGAGTGTCGAAAAGGTGAGCGCCGGCCGAAATGGCGGATAACCCTGAGGCGAGAATTTTTGAGATACCGGATGCGCGGGCTGCGGACGGTGGTGTCGTGCGCTAACGGGCCGCGACGAGGGCGCAGCCGCACGGCAGCACAAACGCAGCGCCGTTGTGCCCGGCCAACTCAAAGTACACGCTGCCCGGGGGCAGCAGATCGAAGATGCGGAACGCGCCCCCCGCATTGAAGACGATGGCGTGAGACACCAGCGACACCACTACCGACCCATCTGCATGGCGCGCATTGGCGGGGTCGGACAGTGCCGGTAACGCCCAGCCGCTCAACCCGGCGCGCGCCATGGCCGCGAGGATGTGGGCATGGGCGTCTTCGGCACAGGCCGGTGGAGGGTCAATCTTGCTGAGTTGTTTGCGCAAGCGGTGCAGGCGCTGCCGCGTTTCCAGCGTCCGCAAGGCTTTGACCCGGGTTGGCGCGGCGGGCTGGCGTGCAGCGGTGGATTTAGGCAGTTGCGCCAGACCCGGACCGGGCACCCTGGGTGCGCAGTCGGGTGACGGTGCAACGCGCGCCGGCAGCCCTGCAAGCCGCCCGCCAGGCGGGCTGTCATGCCGTGGCGGGATACCGTTCGCGCTGCTGATCTTCGACATCGGGAGTGGATTGCACTGAGTGGCGGTCGGGGGTTGACGTTCATGCACGCGGTGGTGCGCATGAGCGTCGGGCCCGGCATGACCACTTGTAGCGACCTGCCGAGAGGGCGGCATCTTAGGTAACCGCCGCCGCCGCGTCACCCTCCAGCCTGGCGATACGGCTTTGTGCATTCGTAATTGCGGACACATCTTCGGCGGCGAAACGCAGATCGGATGGCCCCTCGACTGAATTCTCAACTTTCCTCACTGATATACCAATTGATTTGCTCTGATATATCTTGAGCCGAGGGTGCGGTCTGCCCAGGTGGCACCGACACGCTGCCGTTGCGGTGCCGAACACCAAGACAGGAGTGAGACATCGATGAACATGCAAACCAAGGTCGGGTTGATCCTGACCGCATCCTTGCTGGCCGCTGGCTCCGCCGGGGCGCAGACATTGGCCACGGGCGATAGCCGCACCGTCATGCAGCCGGCGTATCCGGGCGTCTGCAAGACGATCAATGCGCGGTATTCAAGCTCGCAGCGCGCGTCGCCGCCGTCGTCTTCGTCCGACGACACCAGCGTCATTCAGCAGGCTCTGACCGACTGCAAGGGCACCGGCAAGAGCGTGGTGCTGGCCGCATCGGGCTCGAATGACGCGTTCTACACGGGCAGCCTGTCCATCAGCGGGGCGGGGCTGGTCATCAATTCCGGTGTGACGCTGTTCGGCAACGACAGCTACAGCGGCAACGCCAACCTGCTGTCGTTCACGGGCACCAATGCATCGCTCATGGGCCCGGGCACGGTGGATGGCCGTGGCGACATCATCTCCGGCACGCCGCGCCTGGTGCAGGCGAGCAACATCAGCAACTTCATCGTCTACAACGTCACGCTGGCGCAGGCCGCGCACCCGAACCTGTATGTGGAAGGCGGCAACGGCTTTACCGCCTGGGGTGTGTCCATCCGCACGCCGGCCACGCGCAAGAACGCAGACGGCATCGACATCGACAGCCTGACCAACGCCACCGTCACGCAATCCGATATCGAGGCCGGCGACGACGGCATTGCCGTCAAGACCAACTCGGGCAACATCTCCAACGTGACGGTGTCGAACACGCGGCTGCACGGCACGCATGGCCTGTCCGTGGGCAGCATCGACCAGAACACCGTGTCGAACATCCTGTTCACGAACAACTACGTGTATGGGAATGACCTGAGCGGCACGCAGTCCACCAACAACAACGGTATCAACGTCAAGACGGGCCCATGCTCGCTCACCGTCAAGCAGGTGAGCTACGTCAATACCTGCATGACCGGCGTGAAGCACCTGATCGTGATGGACACCAATTACAACGCGTGCACCACGGGTGGCAGCCCGTCGCTGTCGAACATCGTGGTCAACGGTGCGTATTCCACGCAATCGGTGTCGGGCGCATACACGAAGATCGACGGCCGCAACGCGAGCTTCCCGGTCAATGCGTACCTGGCCAACGTCAGCCTCGATGCCACGGCGCAAAGCGGTGATCAGTACGCCAATGTCGGCCTCTACAAGTCGAATGATGTGCCGTCGGGCACCGGCGTGACCACGTCGAGCTTCACGATGTCGGGCAGCGTGCCGAGCTGTTCGTTCTGATCGGCTGCACATGCCTCGCCATGCAGCGGCGCCGCACGGCCCTGCATGGCGCGGGCACCGTTAATGCGAATCCGAACTGAAACCCTGCGCGACGGGCAAGGCCTGTATCTGTGCGCTGCTGCGGCCTTTGCGGCCGTCATCGGCTTGTCGATTGGCGTGTTCTCGACGCCGCTGCCTGAATCGGAAAACGCCGCTGCCGCTGAGTCGCACACATCAAGCGCCGCTGTCTTATCCGCCCAGCCCGCAAGCGCGCCGAGCACAACATCGTCCCGCGTGAGCATCGCTCCTGCGCTCGCTGTCACAGAGCAGCAAACGCTGGTTGTGGATACCGCATTGCTCAACGTGTTCAACACCTTCCTGCTCAAGCCTGACGGTGACCGCGCTGAACAGTTGGCGGTCTATCTCAAAAGCAAACTCCCGCCCACCGCGCTTGCGGAAGCCCTACAACTGGCCGAGCGGTATCAGGCATACATGCAGGCGCATGACGAGCTGCTGGCTGCCCAGCACCTGAACGGCAACATACAGGCCGCCACCGTCGATATCGATCGCATCGCCATCTGGCGCGAACAGCGCGACCGCCTGCGGCAACGCGTGCTGGGCGATCGCGTGGCGCAGGCCTGGTATCAGAACGACGATGCACAGCTCGATCAGGTGCTGCAGGAATGGCGGCAGCGGGTGGCGGATGCACAGGGCGTGACCTTGCAGGGCGAGCGGTATCCGGTGCCGCATTGGAGCAATCCTGCGCAGGAGGAGAAGCACCGGGAGTACATGGTGGGGGTGTTGCGCGGGGTGGTTAGGGGGTATGCGGAGCGGCGGATGAAGTAGGACTGAAGTGTCACTGCGCTGTCCACGCGCTCCGTCGCATTCCCACCCACACTTCGCTCCACACCAAACCGTTTCCCGCACGACCAAAGCCCATCCCCGCTACGATCCTCCGGTACGAAATTGCGGCTGCCGCCGCCAAACAGGAGGGCACTCCGTGCCGCACACCGACACGCCCCCATCCGGCCACGCTACCGATCTGGCCCTGCTCCTCACGCTGTCGACCCTGTGGGGCGCGTCGTACACCTTCATCCGGATAGGCGTGGAGACCATTCCGCCGCTCACTTTCATTGCCGCCAGAACGTTGATCGCAGCGACGCTGCTGTTGCTGTGGATGCGCAGTCGCAACGTCCGCATGCCGCGCGACAGGCGAGTCTGGATGCGCTTCGGCGTGCAGGCGCTGCTCAATAGCGTTGTGCCCTTCACGCTCATCGCGTGGGCCGAGCGCTCGGTTGGGGCAAGTCTGGCGACCATTCTGAATTCGACGTCGCCCGTGATGGTGTTTGTGGCGACGGCGTTCATCACGCGGCACGAGCCGGTGTCGTTGCGCAAGCTGATCGGCGTGATTGCCGGGTTTGTCGGCACATGTCTGGTGATTGGCCCGAGCGCGCTCGATGGGCTGGGCGGGCAGCTTGTTCCGCAACTGGCTATCGTGGCGGCCACGGCCTGCTATGCAGGTGCGGCCATCTACGGCAGGTCTTTCAAGGGGCTGCATCCTGCGGCGCCGGCTACCGGCTCATTGCTGGTGGGGGCGTTGGTGCTCACGCCGGCGAGCCTGCTTGTTGATCATCCTTGGGCGCTTCAGCCTTCCGTGCGTTCGTTGATGGCGTTGGTGGCGCTGGCGGCGTTCTCCACGGCGCTGGCCTTTGCCATCTACTTCCGGCTCATCCAGACGCTGGGGGCGATCGGTACCACCGCGCAGGCCTATTTGCGTGTGCCGATTGGCGTGGCGATCGGCGTGGTGTTTCTGGGGGAATCGTTGCCGTCTTCGGCGTGGATCGGGCTGGCGAGTGTGGTCGTGGGGGTGGCGGCAATGTCGATGCCGGGCAGTGCCATCCAAGTGCGGCGGGTGTAGCGCGGCATCACCGCATCACTGCATCACCGCGTCAGCCCTTCCGATCTCCAACATTGCTCGCCGCCAGCCGTCTGAGTTCCGCCCGCGCCGCTGCCAACCGGGAATGCAGCACCGTGTTCTCGATCAGCAACAGCAGCAGCACAAGGCTCGCCCCCAACAACCCGAACACGCGGCCGGCATAGAAGCCGAGGTCATATCGCCCGCCGTTGAATACGGCGCTGAGCGCGACATCGCAGATCCACACGCACAGCACCACCATCAGCCAGATGTCGAGCGTCAGGTGTGGGCGGCTGCGCCAGAGCACGACCAGCGCGACCACGCAAAAACACCATGTGCCGCCCGCCACGATCCCCATCACGGGCGTGTAGCGGTTGGCCGCCATGATGGCGGGCAGCAGATGTTCGCCGGCGGTGGCCAGCGCCACGCACGTGGCCGCTGCGCCCAGCACGGCCGCCACGGTGCCCAGCGCCGTTTGTCGCGTCAGCGTGTGGATTGGGAAGCGGCCGGGCTCGCGCTCTTCCCGCCCCTTGAGCACGGCGTAAGCGATGACAAACAGCGGAAAGCCCGCGTGCCAGAACATGTAGATCCAGGCAGTGCTCTGCGGCCCGGCGCCCAACAGGCCGCGTGATGCGAACAGCCCCGGAAACGATAGCAAGTGCCCCACCGCCGTGGCCGCCGTGAACAGGTAGCCGCTGGCGAGCGCCAGCATCGCGCGCGACCGCGTGATCGCGAACTGCCCGAAGAGCAGCGCCGCGGTAATCAAGTCATTGAGGATGAGGGCCGACTCGTAAATCGGCACGAACGACGGAAGTTGCGCCAACTGCACCTTGGCGAACGGCACGGCCGACACCAGTACCACGAGCGAGAGCAAAGCCACCGCTTGCGCCATCCAGTACGTCCGGCGTCCTGGAGAGAGGCTCAGCAACAAGCCTCGCTGCATGTCCAGCGTTTCCGACATCACGTTGGCCCCCTTGCGGTGACTGTGTCACGCGTTTGCTTGTGGTGTGACTTGTTGTGCGACTGCGATGCGATTGTGCTGCCAGGCGGCGGCCCGCGATGGTGAGTCCGGCGCATTTTTGCGGGGTGCCGACGGCTGACGTCTTATAGACGCGTGATAGTCAGCAGCCTGCCCAATGTCAAAGCGGCGAAGGGGTAGGCCTTTCAGGTCTGGCGCGCCGGCCCGGGGTGGTGGCCGACAGCCAGCCGGCAGCTACTGGCTACGCCTGAGTGCGGCACGCATCCAGCAGAGATAGACTGGTGCCCACCCCAGGGCACCAGCCTGCAAAGGAGTGCGCATGCAACCTCACCCCACCACCAACACCGCCACCGAGGCACCCGTCCTGCGCGATGACCGCGACGGCGTTGTCACCCTGCGGCTGAATCGGCCCCTGCAGTTCAACGCGTTATCAGAAGCCATGCTTGATGCGCTGCAGCGCGCGTTGGACGACATTGCGCGAGATGCGGCGGTGCGCTGCGTGGTGCTCGGCGCCGAGGGCAAGGCCTTCTGCGCCGGACACGACCTGCGTGAAATGCGCGGCACGCCCGAGCTTGCGTATTACCAGGCGCTGTTTGCGCGATGCAGTGTGGTGATGCAGGCGATTCAGGCGCTGCCGGTGCCGGTCATCGCACGCGTGCATGGCGTGGCAACCGCTGCGGGTTGCCAGTTGGTCGGCAGTTGTGACCTCGCCATCGCCTCGGATGCGGCGCGGTTTGCAGTGTCAGGCATCAACGTCGGCCTGTTCTGTTCGACGCCTGCGGTGGCGCTGTCGCGCAACGTGCTTGCGAAGCGCGCGTTCGACATGCTGGTGACGGGCCGCTTTATCGATGCGGCTACGGCCGCTGACTGGGGCCTCATCAACGAGGCCGTGCCGGCTGCCGAGCTGGATGATGTGGTCGCTCGCAAGGTGGCGGACATCGTCTCGAAGAGCCCCGTCGCCATCCGTTACGGCAAGGCGATGTTCTATCGGCAACGGCAGATGCCGCTTGCCGATGCCTATGCTTACGCAGGCGATGTCATGGCACGCAACATGATGGAAGAAGACGCGGGCGAGGGCATCGACGCCTTCCTGGAAAAACGCCCCGCCCGCTGGCGTTCTTAAGCGCCGTCGGGGCGGGACTTCTCCCGCAGCCTCATCACGCAGGCTTCTGCGGCTTGCGGTCTGCCAGCAGCTTCTGGATGGCGGCTTCCGTCTCGGCGTAGCGGCCTTCGCCAAAGTGCTGATAGACGATGCGCCCATCGGTATCGATCAGGTACAGCGCCGGCCAGAACTGGTTGTGGAAGGCCGACCACGTTGCATAGCTGTTGTCCTGCGCGACCGGGTAGCGCACGTCCAGGCGCTTGAGCGCTTCCTGCACGTTGGCGGTCGATTTTTCGAACGCGTATTCCGGCGTGTGCACGCCCACCACGACCAGGCCTTGATCCTTGTATTTGTCGTACCACTGCTTCACGTGCGGCAGCGTGTTGAGGCAGTTGATGCACGAGTACGTCCAGAAATCCACCAGCACGACCTTGCCGCGCAGGTCCTTCATCGACAGCGGCTGCGAATTCAGCCACTGATTGATGCCGGTGAATTCGGGTGCCGCCGCGCCGGTCGCGGCGGTCTGGCTGAAGGCGGGCGCGCCAGTCCCGACAAAGTAGACGGCGCCGATGGTGAGTGCCGCAAGGGCGGCGCGGAGGGTCGTGCGCATGATGTGGGTTCCCTGAAAGATTGCTGGTGAGGGCCCGCCAGCCGCTGGCGGCGGGCCATGCGAAGCGTCAGACCAGGTTCAGCTCGACGTGGATATTGCCGCGCGTAGCCTTCGAATACGGGCAGATCTGGTGAGCCGCTTCCACCACGGCCTGCGCAACTTCGCGGTCCAGGCCGGGCAGGCTCACGTTCAGGCGTGCTTGCAGGAAGAACGCATCGTCGGTAGTGCCCAGGTCGACTTCGGTGTTCAGCGACAGGTCGGCCGGCAGCTTGATCTTCATCTGGCTGGCCGCGCGGCCCATTGCGCCGATAAAGCAGGCCGACCAGCCCGCGGCAAACAGTTGCTCGGGGTTCGTGCCGCGGCCGCTGCTGCCCGGGGGCGACAGCTTCAGGCTCAGGCGGTCGTCGTCGCTGTGGGCCTGGCCGTCGCGGCCGCCGGTGACGTTGACCTTGGCGGTGTACAGAACGTTTTCGATGCGGGTCATGGTGATCTCCTTTTGATGAAGGGGAAAGACTGGGGGTTGGATTTGCGTTGTTGGCTTGTTGCCGGGGCCACGAGACGTATTAAAGAGGGCTGACGTATCCCCGAAGTAGCGCGGAAGGGCCTTTCTGTCTGGGCGTGTATCTCTGTCGCGGCTGGATACAAACGCGTACAAAAACGCCGCGCGCATAGCGGCGTTGGCGGCGGCATCAACCGAAGGTGAAGGCGTAGGCATGTGCCCCCGCATCAAGAAAGCGGATCTCGAACGTGTGCTCGCCCACCGTGCCGGCCTGGCGGACGAGCTGGTAGAGGCGCGTTTGGGTGATGGCGCCGTTGCCGTGGGCATCGGTATCGGCGCCATGGCTGTTGCCGGGGGCCTTGCCGTCGATCCTGACGGTGAAGCGCACGGCGCGGCCGTCAGCAGCAGGCCCGAGCACGAGGTGCAGATCACGCGCGTGGAATCGGTAGACGATGCTGCCGTCGGCGCGGTCGAGCGTGGCTTGCTCGGCATCGATCGTCCATTGGCCAGACAAGCCCCAGTCGTTCAGGCCGAGCTTGCCGACGCTGTATGCGTGCGACGTGCCGATCTGCACACCGCCCGGCGATGCAAAGCGTGCGGCTTGGGCATAACCGACGTACGTTTCCGGCGAGCGGACGTTGTCCAGGTCTGGTGCAGCCTGCGCCCCGGGGCCATCGGGCGCGACCACGCCGCCTGCCACCTGCTTGTTGCCGGCCTCGGCCAGCAGAGCCTGGATGACGCGTTCAGAGGCGGCGTAATCGCCCTCGCCAAACTGGTGGTGCCGGATGTTGCCCTGGGCATCGACAAAGTACGCGGCCGGCCAGTAGCTGTTGTGGAAGGCGTTCCAGATGCGGTAGTTACTGTCGATGGCCACCGGAAAGTTGACGCGGAAGCCGCTGACGGCGCGGGCGACGTTCTCGGGTGACTTTTCGAAGGCGAATTCCGGCGTGTGTACGCCCACCACGGTCAGGCCCTGGTCCTTGTACTTGTCGGCCCACGCGCGCAGGTAAGGCAGCGTGCGGATGCAGTTGATGCACGAGTACGTCCAGAAATAGACGAGCGTGACCTTGCCACGCAGTTGGTCGCCTGTGAGCGGTGCGGAATTGAGCCACTGCACCGCGCCGTCAAACGACGCCATGCGGCCCTCCACGGGCAAGCCGCTGGGCAGGGCCACGGGTGCAGCGTTGGCTTCGGAGACCACGTTCAGGCTCGCCTGTGGTGCAGGGCGGCTTACGCCTAGGCCGCTCAGCCCGCCCAGCCCGTTCATCAGCGCCTGTTCAAGCTGCGTGGTGCTGCCGGAAGACAGGCGCGCCAGCAGGCCGGTATCTGCCCCCAGCCCGATGAGTGCTACGCCGCCCAGCACGCTTGCGCCCATGATGCGACGCGCCCATTCGCCCAGGCCCATGGAGCGCTTCATGGCGGCAAATACACGCCCGCCCAGCCCCAGCGCCGCCGCCAGCGATGTGGCCGCGCCCGCGGCGTAGGCCGTCAGGGCCAACGCGCCGGACACGCTCGCGCCGTTGAGCGCCACGCCGGTCAGCACCAAGCCGAGGATCGGCCCGGCGCAGGGCGCCCACAGCATCCCCGTGGCTACGCCCAGCAGCAGCGAGCCCGCCACCGAAGGCTCGGCCGCCGTGCCGCCCGTCACCGCTTGCCCAGCCAGCCGGTTGCCCAGCGCCACGGCGGGCCGTGCCATCAGATCGGCCAGCCTGGGCCACAGCAGCGACAGCCCGAACACCGCCAGCAGCGCAAGCGCCGCAAACCGGCCGACCTCGTTGGCGCGCACTGCCCACGCACCGCCGGCTGAAAGCAGCGTGGCAAAGCCGGCAAAGGTGAACGCCATGCCGGCGAGCATTGGCAGCTTGCCGCGCATAAAGGGCTGGCCGGTGCGGCTCAACACAAACGGCAGGACGGGCAGGATGCACGGACTCAGGATGGTCAGCGCACCGCCCAGGTAGGCGAGTATCAGCAGGCTCATGATCGACATTCCTCCGCAAGGGATCGGGATTGCCTCCATCAGACGCCGCGCGCGTAGCTGGCTTGTATCACCGCAGGGGCGACTTTGTATCGGACTGTACAAACGCGTCCGCCAGATGCATTCCGATACAACACGGGCCCGCTGCGTCACACCGAGAGGCGCAAAATAGCGCCTTCCTTCCACCTTCCATCGTGCCGAGGTCACCCCCATGGACGCCCACGTCGACCACATCCTGATCGTCGATGATGACCGCGAGATCCGCGAACTCGTTTCGACCTATCTCACCAAGAACGGGCTGCGTGTGACTGCCTCGCCCGATGGGCGCCACATGCGTGCGTTTCTGGAGGCCAACACCGTCGACCTGATCGTGCTCGACCTGATGCTGCCCGGCGACGACGGCCTTGTGCTGTGTCGCGAGCTGCGCGCTGGCAAGCACAAGGCCACGCCCGTGCTGATGCTCACCGCGCGCGACGACGAGACCGACCGCATCATCGGCCTGGAAATGGGCGCTGACGATTACGTGGCCAAGCCGTTTGCTGCACGCGAGCTGCTGGCCCGCATCAAGGCCGTGCTGCGCCGCACGCGCATGCTGCCACCCAACCTGCAGATTTCCGAAGCGGGGCAGATGCTGGCCTTTGGCGATTGGCACCTCGATACCACCGCGCGCCACCTGATCGATGCCGAGGGCACCATCGTCGCCCTGAGCGGTGCGGAATACCGCCTGCTGCGCGTGTTTGTCGACCACCCGATGCGCGTCTTCAACCGCGATCAACTGCTCAACCTCACGCAGGGCCGCGAGGCCGAGATGTTCGAGCGATCCGTCGACCTGCTGGTCAGCCGCCTGCGCCAGCGCCTGAATGACGATGCGCGCGATCCGGCGTACATCAAGACCGTGCGCAGCGAGGGCTATGTCTTTGCCAAGCCGGTGGAGATCAAGGAGCCGCGCCAATGAACACAGCAACGAGCGCGCGTGCCTGGGCATGGCCGCGCACGCTGGGCTCACGCCTGTTCGTGATCCTGCTGGCGGGGCTGGTGGTGGCGTATGCGCTGTCGTTTGCCGTACTGTTTTCCGAGCGCTACATGAGCGCGCGGGAGGTCATGCTGGGTACGCTTGAGACGGATGTGTCCACGGCCATCGCCATCCTTGACCGCCTGCCTGCGGACGAGCGCCCGCAGTGGTTGGCGCGCCTGAACCGCGGCAACTATCAGTACATCCTCGGCCCAGGTTCGCCGGGCGTGCCCGAGATGACGCAGCGCGGCAAGGACATCGCCGCGCGCATCAGCGAGGCCAGCGGCGGCCGTTTTCCCGTGACAGTGGAGTCAATACCGGGCGACGACAAGCAACTGCAGGCGCACCTCACGCTAAGCGACGGCAGCACGCTCACCATTGACGTGCACCCGCGCATGACGCCCATCGCGCAGTGGCTGCCGTATGTGCTGGTGGTGCAATTGCTGTTGCTGATCGTGTGCTGCTGGTTTGCGGTGCGATTGTCGATCCGCCCGCTGGTGGCATTGGCCGACGCTGCCGATGCGCTCAACCCCAATGCGCAGACGCCGCCGCTGGACGAGACCGGCCCCACCGAACTGGCGCGTGCTGCACACGCCTTCAATGCCATGCGCCAGCGCATTGCCCGCTTTGTTGAAGAGCGTGTGCAGATTCTGGCCGCCATTTCGCATGACTTGCAGACACCCATCACGCGCATGAAGCTGCGCGCTGAAATGGCGGAAGACTCTGAAGAGAAGCGCAAGCTGTTGAGCGATCTGGCCGAGATTGAAACGCTCGTGCGGGAGGGCCTGGCCTATGCGCGCAGTGCGCATGGTGATGGTGAAAAGCCTTCGCGCATCGACGTCGGGTCGTTTGTCGAAAGCCTGGTGTACGACTACCAGGACACCGGGAAGCCCGTCACGCTGGAGCAGCACGCCGCCGGCGCCATCGTCACGCGCCCCCACGCGCTGCGCCGCGTGCTGACCAACCTCGCCGACAACGCCATCAAGTTTGGCGGCGCGGCGGAAGTCGATGTGCGCCGCGACGGCGAAGCCGTGGTGATCGAAGTGCGCGACCGCGGGCCCGGTATTCCCGAAGACAAGCTCGATGCCGTGCTGCAGCCGTTTGTGCGGCTGGAGAATTCGCGCAGCCGAGAGACGGGCGGCACGGGGCTGGGCCTGGCGATTGCCCTGCAGCTGGCAGTGGCCGCAGGCGGCGGGCTTACGTTGCGCAACCGCGAGGGTGGTGGGCTGGTGGCGGAGGTCAGGCTCGGTCAGGCCGCCCTGTCAGCACCACGCGAATAAGGGCTGGAAACGCTGGGGGTAGCAGTTGGCACATGCGTTGCCTCGTCCTCATGTAAGTTGTTGCGCAATGCGCCCGTTGCGGGATAACCGAGTGGGTTTTATATTGCAACCACATTGAATGTGAGGGCGCACGGTATGCGCGATAAAGATGGTCAAACGTACGAGCCACGCGGATTCTCTTTGCGGCGTTGCCAGGCCCCTGGACGCCATTGGCGACTGGTGGTCGTTGCTGATCGTTCGCGATGCGTTTGACGGGCTGCGCCGCTTTGGAGAGTTTCAGCGCAGTCTCGGGCTGTCAAAGAACATCCTGGCGGTGCGGCTGCGCAACCTTGTGGCGCACGACATTCTCGAGACGGTGCCGGCGGCTGACGGCAGTGCGTATCAGGACTACGTGCTGACCGAGAAAGGGCGTGCGCTGTTTCCGCTGCTGGTGGCGCTGCGGCAATGGGGCGAAGCGTTCTGCTTTGGGCCCGATGAGGCGCACGTTGTGCTGGTTGAGAAGGCAACGGGTAAGCCGGTGCCGCGACTTGAACTCCGCGCGCAGGATGGGCGAGCGCTGGCTCCGGAGGATACGGCGGTCGTCCACCCGACGGCCGTCAAGGAGACGAAGCGCCAGCGGGCGAAAGCGGGCTGAACGCGGTAGCGCTCAGGCACGGGCCGCAGCGCCAGCACCCCGGAAGCGAAGAAGTTGGCCAGCGCCGGCACCGCCGTCTCGTCACGAAAGCGCAGCATGTGAGTCAGGTAACGCGGTCCTTTGACCGCAAAAACGAAGCCGTCGGGCGCGGTGTCATGCCAGGCCTGCCGGCTCGTGATCGATTGCGGCGAGTAGTGCGATCCGTTGATCTCGATGGTGTCGAACCGGCGCGATGCATATTCCAGCTCGCGGCGCTGTGCCAGATCTTCCGGATCGAACACGCCGCGCCACCCTTCATGGCGCCACCCAGAGATGCCAATGCGGATGGTCATTGTTGCGAGCCGCGCGGGCGATGTCTTCCACTAGGCGCCGCGGCCATTCGGTCAGGGAGGTGCGGTGGCGTTTGCGCGATGCGCGTCACTGATGCGGCGCATTCACCTGCGCTTGCACGTGCACAAGGCCACTTTGCGGCGCTAGCAGGCCCAGCGGCTCGTCCGTCAGATCGCGGGCAAGCGAATAGGCTGTAATCACGGCCAGCGTAACTCCCACGATGGCCAGCATTTCCCGAGTGTCCATACGCGTCTCCTCCTTGGTTCCTTACGTTCCTTGTTTCGGCCCCCTCTTGTTGGTGTCGGGCGGCGTCGGGGTGCGGACGCAAAGTTCGGGCCCAAGACGGGCGAATGGCGGAGCGACGCGGGTTAAATGGTGTTACCGGTCGCGCAGGGAAGATGGCGGCACGCCCAACAGGCGCTGAAAACTGCGCCGCATGCGTTCGGTATCGCCAAAACCGCACTCGGTAGCAACGCGCTGCATGGAAACCGCACCGCTTTCCAGTGCGGCGCGGGCTGCCTCCACGCGCAGTTTTTCCACGGCCTTTGCAGGAGTGAGACCCGTTTCGACTTGAAACGCGCGTGCGAAATGGCGCGGGCTCATGCAGGCGTGCTCGGCCAGATCGCCTACGCGATGCGGTGCACTCAGGTTGCGGCGCACATGATCCAGCAGCGGTTTGAATCGGCCGCGTGCCGAATCCATCTCATTCAGCGCTGAAAACTGCGACTGACCTCCGGGCCGCCGGTAGTACACGACAAGCTGCCGTGCCACCGCGCGTGCCAGGCGCTCGCCCAGGTCTTCGGCGATGAGGGCAAGCGCCAAGTCGATGCCGGCGCTGATGCCGGCGCTCGTCCAGATCGGGCCGTCGTTCACGTAAATGTGGTCGGGTTCGAGCTGCACTTGCGTGAACGTGCGTGCGAACTGCTCGGTGCGGCTCCAGTGGGTGGTGGCGCGCCGGCCGTTCAACAAGCCCGTGGCGGCCAGCAGCAGGCTGCCCGAACACACGCTGGCCACGCGTGCGCCGCGCGCTGCGCAGCGCTGTACAAAGCGGCGCGTGCGCGCATCGGCCATGGCGGCGTCCACGCCGTCGCCGCCGGCAATGAGCAGCGTGTCGACCTGGCTGGCCGGGGGCAGGGCGTCGGCATCCCAGCGCACACCGGAAGAACTGCGGACGAGGCCGGCCTGGGCGGCAATCATGCGCAGCGCGTAGTGATCGTCCCGATATCGGCTGGCCACTTCAAATGCCGCCACCGGCCCGGCGGCGTCGAGCAGTTGGAAGTCCGGAAAGATGAGCACAGCGATGCGATGGGCCATGGCAGAAAAAGTGGGAGACTGGTCATTGCTGCCAACACGATAGAGCGCGATCCTGTGAAGCGTCAACCCGCCACCGCATCACTCTCAGGAGAGCTGAACCATGACGACTTCCCCGTTCATCGTTGTCTTTGCGCTGTACAACCGTGTCACCCAGCTTGATTTCACCGGCCCGCACGAAGTGTTCTGGCGGTTGCCCGGCGCGCAATGCGTGGTCGCCTCGGCGGCCGGCGGAGAGATTCACGCCGACGGTGGCCTCACCATCTCGAACGTGCAGCGGCTGGTGGATATTCCGCATGCCGATCTCATCTGCGTGCCCGGCGGTTTTGGCGTGATCGAAGCCATGGAAGACGCCGAGTTTGTGCGCGAAGTCCGGCGCCTGGCCGACGGCGCGCGCTATGTCACTTCAGTCTGCACTGGCTCTCTGGTGTTGGGCGCGGCAGGGTTGCTGCGGGGCAAGCGCGCGGGCTGCCACTGGGCGTGGCGCAACCTGCTGTCGGCGTTTGGCGCCACGTTGGACGAAGCCCGTGTGGTGCGTGACGGCAACCTCATCACCGGCGGTGGCGTGACGGCCGGCATCGACATGGCGCTGACGGTCATGGCGGACATTGCCGGTGTCGAACACGCGCAGGCCGTGCAGCTCGGTATCGAATACGCTCCCGCGCCGCCCTTCGATTGCGGCCGCCCCGAGCGCGCAGCACCGGAGATTCTCGAAGCGGTGACGTCGCGGCTCGATCGTTTGCGTGCGGATCGCCACGACGCCGTGCAACGGGCGGCGCAGCGCCTCTGAGCCACGGCGCCGGCGCGCGCCGGATTGCGGCGACAATGGCGTCTTTCGACGTATCCACGCCCCAAGCCGGCGCCGCATCCTGCATGAACACTCCGTCTTCCCAGCCCAACGCCCGTGGCCCGATTGGCATCGTTG
Source organism: Ralstonia sp. SA306 (assembly GCF_054792405.1). Classification (NCBI taxonomy): domain Bacteria; kingdom Pseudomonadati; phylum Pseudomonadota; class Betaproteobacteria; order Burkholderiales; family Burkholderiaceae; genus Ralstonia; species Ralstonia sp. SA306. The sequence goes on along the minus strand of NZ_CP096452.1, from coordinate 1,711,689 downwards.
CTGCCCTGCATGAAGAGATCAACGAACTGCTGACGTGGCTGTCCGACGCGCAGTGCATCCACATCGGCAGCCGCGATTTCTGGACGGGCGAGTTGGACGGCCACGCGGTCGTTGTGGTGCTGTCGCGCGTCGGCAAGGTGGCAGCGGCGTCCACCACCGCAGTGCTGATCACGCAGTTCAACGTACGCGCCGTGGTGTTTGCTGGCGTGGCCGGCGCATTGGCACCGGGCGTGGCTGTGGGCGACGTCGTGGTGTCGGAAGAATTGCTGCAGCACGATGTCGATGCCTCGCCGCTGTTTCCGCGCTGGGAGATTCCGTTGACCGGCATGGCGCGTTTTCCTGCCGACGTGTCGCTCGCCGGCGGGCTGCTGGAAAGCGCTGGCGCTGTGCTGGCCGACCCGCACGCGCTGCTGGGTCCAGATGTCATGCGGGCCTTCGGAATTGCGGCGCCACAGGTGCATCGTGGGCTCATCGTCAGCGGGGACCGCTTTGTCTGCACCTCGGCCGAGAGCGCCGTGTTGCGTACGGCATTGCCGGACGCCCTGGCTGTGGAGATGGAGGGCGCCGCCGTGGCGCAGGTGTGCCACGAATGGGGCGTGCCGTTTGCCGCCATCCGCACGATTTCCGACCGCGCGGATGACGCGGCCAGTGTGGACTTCGCGCAGTTCATCGCACAGGTGGATTCACGCTACAGCGTGGCCATCCTGCGCAACTGGCTGTCGACGACCGCCTGGGCCTGAGCGGTTATTGCCCCTTCGCGGCCAGATACTTGTCGAGTGCGTTGGCGCGTTCGCTCAGGCGGAAGACTTCGTTCTCCAGGCGCTGCAGATCGTCGAGCTTGTCCTTGCCGTAGATGGCGGTCTCAAGGGCGGCCGTTCTGGTGTGAAAATCCTGCCACGCCTGCTCGGAACTCGCCAGGGCGTCTTTCGCCTTGCCGTTCAATTTGCTCGAGAGCGTTTGGTACGCGCGGTTCAGGCGCTCGTCCTGCGCGGTCTTTTCTGCGGAGAGACATGCGCCGATTGCGTCCGGATTGTCCGGTGCCTTGTCGACGCAGGCATAGAGCTTGGTGGAAATGCCCTGCGGTGCGCGGCGCTTGACGCCATTGGCCAGGCTTTCGGCTGCGAACGCCCCGGTGCTGTGTGCCAGCAGCGCAACGGCAACGGGAAGGGCCAGCGTCTTCAGTGTCGTCAGCGTGTTCAAGAAGTGACTCCTGATCGCGTGTCTGCGATGCGTGAAGGGGCCGTCCAGTCTATCGGCTGGCCAACGCACCCGCGATCAGCCAGGCAGGTGAGGCCGCAGGTTGCGCAGGGCGTTTTCCACGTAGGCTTCTTTCTCGCCGACGGGCGCCAGACGATTGCCCGCAAGGCGCTGGTTGGCCTGACGCTGGTCACGCATCCTGCGTCGTACTTTGTCTGGCTGGCGCTGCCGCCCGAGGTCTGCGCCGACCGCGTGGCCGTGGCGCTGCAGGAAGATGGCATCTCCGTGTCGACCGCGGAGCCGTTCGCAACGTCAAAGCAGGTGCCGCACGCGCTGCGGCTGGCATTGGGCTCCGTCGTGCTCGACCGGCTCGATGCCGCGCTGCAGACTGTCAGGCAGCGCGTGGAAGCACAGCGGTATCGATAACGAAAACCGTGCCAAACCTCGTGCGCTTGCCTACACTCTCGTCGCAACGAAATGGCCCAATTTGTCCACAGGAGACCTCATGAAGAACTGGCTTGCAACGACGGCCGCATGGGCGCTCTGCGCATGCGCAGCGTTCGGCAGCGTCGCCCATGCTGCCGACACCGCTGACGGCACGACGCTGACTGTCAACATCGGCACGCAGCACCGCACGTTGTCGCGCGATGCATTGCTGCACGATCCGCACCTGACCAGCGTGACGGTGGAAGACCAGAACCTGAAGCGCCGCCTGACCTTCAAGGCGATCCCGGTGACGGAGCTGTTCCGTGGGCAGACTGTCAGCCCGGATGCCAGCGCCACCACCGCCGCCAGCGACGGCTACGTTTCGCACTTGCCGATGCGCCTGCTGCTGGGGGATCGCGCCGACGGCCCGCGCGCGTGGCTGGCCGTGGAAGACCCGGCCTCGCCGTGGCCGACGCTCAAGGGCCAAGACATCGGCCCGTTCCGCCTGATCTGGACGGCGCCGCCGGCCAAGGCATCGGTGGTGAATGAAAGCCTGTGGACTTACAGCATCGTGCGCATCGACATTGCCGCGCTGCCCGGCGAGCGCTTTGCGGCCATCCGCCCCGCGGCGGGGTTGCCCGCAGATGGCCCTGTCATGCGCGGTTTCGCCACGTTCCAGCGCGTCTGCTTTTCGTGCCACACGCTCAACCGCGCCGGCGATGCCAACCTTGGCCCCGACCTGAACGTGCCGTACAGCCCGGTGGAATACCTGGGCGACGAGAAGCTGCGCCACCTGATCCGCGATCCGCAATCGCTGCGCTGGTGGCCCAACGCCCGCATGTCGGCCATCGACGAGAAAACGCTGTCCGATGCGCAACTCAACGATCTGCTGGCGTACTTGCACCACATGACCAAGCGCAAATCAGCAGCGAAATGACCGGCGCTAGTCGGCTGCCCAGTCGACCAGTGTGGCGATGGTGTTCATGTTGCGGGCCGTCCCCGTCTTGGCGGCGGGGATCTTCAGTTTGGAATCGGCCATGCCGTCGCCGTAGTGCACGTAGATTTCGCGCGTGCCCAGGGCCATCTCTTCCGTCCGGCAGCCGGTGGCGGCGGCCAATGCATCGGCCGGCGGCGGCGTATCCAGAAAGATGGCGACCGTCCGGTTGGGCGCGGCGGTCTTGAAGGGATTGTTTTCCAGCACCGCCGCCAATTCCGCGCCCGTGCGCACGAGCACGCCCACGGGTTTGCCGGCGTAATCCTCCAGGCAGCGTTCCAGCTTCGCCTTGACGGTCGCTTCCGCCAGCCGGCTCTGAAAGACCACGTTGCCGCTCGCAATGTAGGTGCGTACGCCGGTCAGGCCGATCGATTCACATATCGCGCGCAGTTCGGCCATGGGCAGTTTTCCGGTGCCGCCCACGTTCACGGCGCGCAGGAAGGCGATGTAGCTGGGCATGGGTTCTCCTGTTCTGTCTGTCTTATTAATGGCTTAGGGGCGGGCTCGGATTGGCAACATTCTGTTACGAGATTGACGAATGTGTTTAACCCGCCCCGTTGCGTGACTTGTATTCTTCGCCCCGAACTCATCAAGCCCGGACCGGCCTCTCAGTGCTGGTTTGAGTGCCGTATCCTGCATTTGCGCATAGGAGAACACCATGTTGAAGAAAATTGCACCTGCCCTGATTGTGGCAACACTCGCCGGCCTGACGGCTTTGCCCGCTGCGGCGGATGACTTGCGCAATGCGCTGGGCGGCGCGCTGGGTGGCGCAGGCGGGGCGGCCGTGGGCGGCGCGCTGGGCGGGCAGACTGGCTCGGTCATCGGCGGTGCTGTTGGCGGCGGCGCCGGCGGCGCATTGACGGCCAACGGCCGGGAGCGCAAGGGCGCCATCGTGGGCGGTGCGCTGGGCGGCGGCGTGGGTGCGGCTGCGGGCAATGCCATGGGCGGCCGTACGGGCGGCATCGTTGGCGCGGGCCTGGGTGGCGGCGCCGGTGCGGCACTCGGCGGCAACGTACAGCGCAATTCGTATTCCGACCGCGATGACCGCGGCCGCGGCTACCGTCGCCACGGCAAACACCATCACCACCATTGATCTGATGCGCCGTTGCGCTCGCCACTGAGCGCCACGGCCGCTTTCTTGCTTTCCTTCCCGCGACGGCGCTGTCCGCGTGCGTCGCCCGCTGCGTCGGTAAAACCTGTCGCCGCGACTCGCCGTTGCCACGTGCGCCGCCTACCATACCGAGACGGCCGCGATTGGCCCGCACACGAAGGAGAGCGCCATGACGCAACGCTTCGACGCCATCATCATCGGCACCGGACAGGCCGGCCCGCCGCTGGCGGCGCGCTTGTCCGGCGCGGGCATGAAGGTGGCTATCATCGAGCGCGGCCGCTTTGGCGGCACGTGTGTCAACACCGGCTGTATTCCCACGAAAGCGATGGTGGCCAGCGCCTATGCGGCGCGCATGGCGCAGCGTGCGGCTGAATACGGCGTGGTGATCAACGGCGGCGTCACCGTCGACATGCAGCGCGTCAAGGCACGCAAGGATGAAATTTCCGGCCACTCCAGCCATGGCGTCGAACAATGGGTGCGGGGCCTGGAGCACGGCACCGTTTTTCAGGGCCACGCCCGCTTCGAGAGCGCGCGCACCGTGCGCGTTGGCGACGCACTGCTAGAAGCCGAACGCATCTTCATCAACGTGGGCGGCCGGGCGTTGGTGCCACCAATGCCAGGGCTCGATCAGGTGCCGTTTCTCACCAACTCCACCATGATGGACGTGGATTTTCTGCCCGAGCACCTCGTCGTGATTGGGGGAAGTTACGTCGGGCTGGAGTTCGGCCAGATGTTTCGCCGCTTCGGTGCGCGCGTGACGATTGTCGAGAAAGGGCCGCGCCTGATTGCCCGCGAAGACGAAGACGTATCGCAGGCGGTACGCGAAATTCTTGAAGCCGAGGGCATCGACGTGCAGGTCAACGCCGATTGCCTGAGCGTGCGGCGTGACGGCGCCAACGTGGTGGTTGGCCTGGACTGCAGCAGCGGCGCACGCGAGGTGTCGGGCTCGCATCTGCTGATGGCGGTCGGGCGCGTGCCCAATACCGACGATCTTGGGCTCGACAAGGCCGGCGTGGAAATCGACAAGCGCGGCAATATCCGCGTGGACGAGCAGTTGCGCACCAACGTACCCGGCATCTGGGCCATGGGCGATTGCAACGGTCGCGGCGCGTTCACGCACACGGCTTACAACGACTACGAGATCGTGGCCGCCAATCTGCTCGACCGCGACCCGCGCAAGGTGTCGGACCGCATCCAGGCCTACGCCATGTACATCGACCCGCCGCTTGCGCGCGTCGGCATGTCGCTTTCGGAAGCGAAGCAATCGGGTCGCAAGCTGCTGGTGGGCAACCGCCCCATGACACGCGTCGGCCGTGCGGTGGAGAAGGGGGAGAGCCAGGGCTTCATGCGCGTGGTGGTCGATGCGCAGACGCACGAGATTCTGGGTGCGTCGCTCCTCGGTGTGGGTGGCGACGAGGCAGTGCATTCGATCCTCGACGTGATGTATGCCAAGGCGCCTTACACGACCATCAGCCGCGCCATGCATATTCACCCGACGGTGTCGGAGCTGATTCCCACGTTGCTGCAGAGCATGGAGCCGGTGCAATAACGCCGGGCATTGCGCTCAAAAAACAAAGGGCGCCCGGCGGCGCCCCCAAACCTCGACCCGCTACCGTGCGTGCCGCTCAGGGCACGATCGAGAGAAACAGATACGACGCAAAGATGGCCAGATGCACGACCCCTTGCAGGATGGTCGTGCGGCCCTTGCCGAGCGTGAGCGACGACACGATCAGCGTCAGGAACAGCAGGACCATTTCCTTCGGGCCCAGACCCAGTTCGAGCGGGCGGCCGATCCAGATGAACACGGCCGCCACCGTCGGGATGGTCAGGCCGATACTCGCCAGCGCCGAGCCTAGTGCGAGGTTCAGGCTGGTCTGGATGCGGTCTGCATTGGCGGCGCGCAGGGCGGCCAGGCATTCCGGCAACAGCACCAGCGCGGCGATGACGATGCCGACCGTCGCGGGCGGCGCCCCGGCATTCAGGATGGCCGCTTCCACAGAAGGCGAAAGCACCTTGGCCAGACCGACGACGGCCACCAGCGACACCATCAGCAAGACCCCGCTGAGCGCTGCCACGCGTGCGGGCGGCGGCGGGGCGTGTACGTCTTCGTTAGCGTTGTCGACGAGAAAGTAGTCGCGGTGGCGGATGGTCTGCACGATGACGAAGCAGCCGTACAGCACCAGCGATGTCACCCCGGCAAAGCCCAGCTGCGACGAGGTCATGACAGGCCCCGGCGTGGAACTCGTGTAGTTGGGTAGCACCATGGTCAGCGTGACCAGCGCAGCCAGCACGGCCAGCGCGGCGGTGGCGCCCGGCGCCTGGAAGGCTTGCTCGCGGTGGCGCAGGCCGCCCACGAAGAGGCAAGCGCCCACGATTCCGTTGCAAATGAGCATGACCGCGGCAAACACGGTGTCGCGCGCCAATCCCGCTTTCTCCGGACCGGAAGAGAGCATCACCGAAACGATCAGCGCGACTTCGATCACGGTCACGGCAATCGCCAGGACGAGCGTGCCGAAGGGCTCGCCCACCTTGTGCGCGACGACTTCGGCATGGTGAACGGCGGCAAAGACGGCGCCGGCCAGCGCAAGCGCCATCAGCGCGATCAGCCACCCGGGGGGCGTCATGAACGCGCCGCCAACCAGGACCACCCACGCCAGCAGCGGAGCAGCGATTGTCCAGGGGGGCAGCTTGTTGGAAGAGAGGGCCACGGAGTTCTCCTTGTTGTTGCCTCAACGCCGGCGGGCGGCGAAGGGTCGATGCAGTGTGGCCCGAATATAAAGCATGTGCGGAGCATCAGCCCGCACATGCGGAGTGCGTCATGCCAGCGCCGTCACGGGGCAACCGCTACGGCGGACACCTCCTGGCTCCAGTAAGTCGGCAGCGCGCCGTACGGATTTGGCAGCGTCTTGTTTGTGATGAACACGGTGGAAGCGCCCTTGCTCGACGCGTTGCGAACGAAGGTTTGCATTTGCGTGGCCGACGCAGCGTAGACGATGTGCGCAAACCGGGCGGTCGGATAGCTGGCCTGCCACGCCAGGGGCGCATAGTTGGCGTAGTGCTTGGCGCTGTCTTCAAACACGACGAGCTGGTCTGCCACCGGCAGGCTGGCATAGATCTCCGGCACATTGGTGCCCGGGTTGCCCGTGACCGTGTAGTTGGGCGACAGCCCCTTGATGTAGTTGTAGACCGATTGGTAGAACTGGATGTGTGCGGTTGTGCTGTCGGCGGTCATCTCGTCGATGAAGAAGCCGTCGACCTGATACAGCGCCTGGTAGGTGTTGATGTCTTGCACCACCGCCGACAACGATCGGTTTGCGTATGAACTGGACACATATCCGATCACCTTGCCGCCAGCGGCATGCACTTTGGCGACGGCGGCAACGTAGTTGGCGTCCTGTGTCGTGCCCGGGCCGCTGTTCGGGTTGAGGATGACCGTCGTCGGTACCGACGTTGCCGCCGTGGCCAGCGCATTCCACTGCGTGGCTCCCGTGCCCGACGGATAGATGTAGGACGGCACCAGCAGCCCTTCAGCGCTGGCATGCGGTGCACCCATCAGCGCGCCGGACACAAGCGCGAACGCCGCACATGCTGCGCGCGCGAACCTGCGCTTCGCGTTGCCCAGTTGCGATGCCACGGCCACCGTGGCGGATGCGGGCAAACGCCCCCCCGTTTGTATCGTTTTCATTATGTGCCCCCGACCACGCAGTTTGTTGCGTGTGACATCAGGCCCGCACCCCTTTGTGGGTTGGCGGGCAACTGGCTGACTTCGTCTAGAGAAGTCCCTGTAGCTTTGCGTCGCCGGATCACTCCGGTTTTGCCCAGACCTCTGGGTGTGAACCCATTGGGGAAAGACTCTACCGGGGCCGCGCCAGGCCGGCAAACGGAGATTGCGCAAACGCGCCGGCCGCCGCATGAAGCGTTGTCGGGACCCCACGTTGCGCGCTGCCATGGCAATCAACCGTCGACGTCAGTGAAGCACGGGCGTCTGGTCGCCATTCCTCCCATGCCGCGTTTCCCCTGACTTGCGCCAGAACCTCTGGTGCATTCCGCCGCCGCAGAGCCCGCCCGTATCGTCAGTCCACGCAGCGCTACCGGTTGCCGCTGTGTTTTTTGTCCACGTATCTGACTGAGGAGAACCTGCAATGAACATCCGCTCGAATGTGCTTGTCATCCGTATCGTGCTGTTGGCGGTGGTGTCCCTGATCGCCTCGCTGGTGGCCACGGCCGCGTTGGCTGCGCCGCCCGCGACCGTCGCAACATGCGAAGGCATCAAGGATGCGTACCCGATTCTCGGCACGCAGTGCGCCAATCATTACGCCAAGATCAACCACGCGCCCGCCACAGCGGCCGAACGGCGCGAGACGTACTCTGCACGGATCGCGGTTTTGGAAATCTTCCGCAAGGCGCTCCTGTGCAACGGCATGTACGGCGCATCGAAATCGGCGCAGCAGCGCTTTTCAAGCGGCGAGGCTGGCCACCTCCAGGCCTTGGCGATCCTGAACGCGGCAATGACGGGTGCCGGCGACCCTAACGTGCCGGCGCTATACACCGCCGCCGACTTGAATGACGTGTCGATCAACAAGCAGCAGTGCAAGTAGGGGCAGGGCGGGTGGCGGCAGAGGTGCCGCCGCTGCCTTGCCGCCCAGGCCGACGCTGGCCCCGTCGGCGTGGCAGAATCGCGGTCTGCATCTGTGAACGTCTGCGCCCACAAAAGGAGACTCCCGATGACTGCATCTGCCGCCGTATTTGCCATTCTCGTTGCGCTGTTGCTGGGCGCCATGATTCCCGGGCCGAGTTTTGTTCTGGTGGCGCGCAATGCCATCGGGTTATCGCGCCGCGACGGCCTGGCCACTGCACTTGGCATGGGCGCGGGCGCCCTGTTCTTCGGTGGCCTGGCGCTGGCGGGGCTTTATACGTTGCTGCAAGCCGTGGAGTGGCTCTACATCGGCCTCAAGATTGCCGGCGGCGCGTATCTGACCTACATGGCGTGGAAGATCTGGCGCGGCGCCAAGCTGCCCATGGTGATGGACGATCGCCTGACGCAGCAAGCCGGCAGCGCGCGCAAGTCGTTCTGGACCGGCATCACCACGCAGATGAGCAATCCCAAGACGGCCATCTGGTACGGCAGTATCTTTGCTGCGCTGCTGCCGCAGCATCCGCCGGTGTGGTGCTACTTCGTGCTGCCGCCGCTGGTGTTCCTGGTCGAGTTCGGGTGGTACACCATCGTCGCGCTGTGTTTTTCGAGCCGAGTGCCGCCTGAGATGTACCTGCGTGCCAAGACCTGGGTCGATCGCGTGGCGGCCGTGGCGATCGGCGCGCTCGGGCTGCGTCTGATCTTCACTGCACCCAAGGTCGGGCTGTAGTTTTTTCCATGATGGCGTTGGGGGCGGCCGGTTAGACCGCTCCCGCAATCACGTCTCGCAGCCACTGGTGCCCTGGGTCTCGATGCATGCGCTCATGCCACAGCATCGACATCTCATACCCGGGCACGTCCACCGGCGGCTCAACCACCTGTAGCGCACTGGCCCCGCGCACCAGCCGCTCGGGCAGCATGGCAACCATGTCAGTGCTGGCGACCGCGGTCATCACAAAAAGGAAGTGCGGGACCGACAGCACCACGCGCCGGGCGGCACCGGCCGCCTTCAGGGCTTCGTCTGTCACGCCGAAGAAGCCACCGCCATCGGGCGACACGATCACGTGATCCAGCATGCAGAACTGCGCCAGCGTCGGCTTGCGTTTCAGGCGCGGGTGTCCAGCGCGGCCGATCAGCACATAGCGCTCAGTGAATAGCGCACGACGGCGCAGGCCGGGTGGTGCGCCGTCTGTGGTGTGGAACGCGAGATCGATCTCCCCTTGCTCGGCTTGCTTCTCGATACGCGTGGGCACCAGTTCCAGCATGGCGAGCCGTGTGCCCGGCGCGCTTGTGCGCAGGGTGTTCAGCGCCGGCAGCGCGATCGTGGATTCGCCGTAATCCGTGGCGGCCACGCGCCAGGTGTTAGTGGCTCGGGCCGGGTCGAACGGGCTGGCGGGCGCGACGGCCTGTTCCAGCGCTTCCAGCGCCAGCCGCAGCGGTTCGCGCAAGCTTTCAGCGCGCGCGGTTGGGCGCATGCCGCGCGGGCCCGGCAGTAGCAGCGGATCACCAAAGATGTCGCGCAACTTGGCCAGATGCACGCTCACGGAAGGCTGCGAGAAGTTCAGCCGCTCCGCTGCACGCGTGACGTTGTGCTCGGTCAGCAGCACATCGAGTGTCACCAGCAGGTTCAGGTCCAACCGCCTGAGATTATTCATGGCTATGCCTGGAATATTGATAATTCATTTCCAATATACCTGGGCGCACCGCATTCTGGAGCTATTCCTTATTTGGAGTTGCCACCATGAATGTCCTGATCGTCTACGCCCATCCCGAACCCAAGTCGCTCAACGGCGCCCTCAAGGACTTTGCCGTCCAGCGCCTCGAAGCGGCCGGCCACACCGTGCAGGTATCGGACTTGTACGCCATGCAATGGAAGGCCGCGCTCGATGCGAGCGACAGCACCGTCGGGCCGATCGGTCCGCATTTCCACCCGTCGCTCGATTCCAAGCACGCGTTCGAGAACGGCCTGCAAGCCGACGACATTGCTGCCGAACAAGCCAAACTGCAATGGGCCGACGCCGTGATCCTGCAGTTTCCGTTGTGGTGGTTTTCGATGCCGGCCATCCTCAAGGGATGGGTTGAGCGCGTCTATGCGTACGGCTTTGCCTACGGCGTTGGCGAGCACTCCGACACCCATTGGGGCGACCGCTATGGCGAAGGTAAGCTCGCCGGAAAACGCGCCATGCTCATCGTCACCACGGGCGGCTGGGAGTCCCACTACAGCCCGCGCGGCATCAACGGCCCGGTCGACGACATCTTGTTCCCGATCCAGCACGGCATCCTGTACTACCCCGGTTTTGATGTGGTGCCGCCATTCGTGAGCTACCGCACCGGCCGCATGGACGAGGCACGCTTTACGCAGACCACCCAGGCGCTGGGCGAACGACTCGACACCTTGTTCACCGCCGCGCCGATCCCTTTCCGCCAGCAGAATGCCGGTGAATACGAGATCCCGGCGCTTACGCTGCGGGCCGAGATCGCTCCCGAGAAATCAGGCTTCGCTGCGCATCTCGCCTAGACCTTGCCCGGCGCGGCAAGCGCTACAATTTCACATTCATCTCCGGCGGCGCGCTGTAGCAGATACAGCGCGCCGCCGCGTTTCTTTCTGCTTTCTTCTTCTTGTCGGCATGACGTCTCACGCGGTTCTTACGGGCCTGATCAATTTGCTGCTCGGTATGGGGCTTGGCGTAGCGGGCGGCTTGCTCGGCATTGGCGGGGGGCTCATCGCGATTCCTGTGCTCGGTTATCTCTACGGGCTGGACCAGCACCTTGCACAGGGCACTGCGCTGGTGATGATTGCGCCCAATGTGTTGATCGGCTTCTGGCGGTATCACCAGCGGCATCCGGTGCATCTGCGCTCCGTCGCGCTGATCTGCGTGTTCTCGATGGCGGCCACCTACGTTGCTGCGCGCTTTGCGGCGGGGCTGGACGCCCATCTGCTGCATACGGCGTTTGCTGTGTTCCTGATCGTGCTGGCGGTGTACTTTGCCTCGCAGCTCAAAGAGAAACCGAATGCCGGTAATGCCGCGCACGCTGCCCCACATGCCATGCCGGCCGCCGCGCTGCCATTGATGGGCATCGCCAGCGGCGCAATGTCGGGCATCTTCACGGTGGGCGGTGGGCTGGTGGTGGTGCCGGCGCTGGTGACGTTCTTCGGCATGCCGCAGACACGCGCCCAGGGCATGGCGCTCGCACTGGTGGTGCCGGGCTCGCTGATCGCACTTGCCACGTACGCGCATGCAGGCCATGTGGATTGGGGTACGGGCATTCCGCTGGCGGCCGGCGGTGTCGTGAGCGTGTCGTGGGGTGTGGCCCTGGCGTATCGGTTTTCAGCGCGGCGTTTGCGGCTGGCGTTCTGCGTTGTGCTGCTGGGTACGGCGCTGATGATGTTGATGGTCAAGCCAGCCTGATCGACCTGGTTTTTCAAAACGGAGGAGGGCATCGTGTCGGAACAAGACAAGCAGGCCGGGCACGCACGCCGCGCGCAGGTGATGGGCGACGCATTTGTTGAACGTGCGATGAGCGGATTGGATGCCTTCTCGGCACCGCTGCAGGATTGGCTCAACGAGCACGCCTGGGGCAGCACGTGGCAGCGTGACGGCATCGACCTCAAGACGCGCAGCCTGTGCACGTGCGCGATGCTGGCCGCGCTCGGCCGCAGCACTGAACTGAAGGGCCACGTGCGCGGCGCGATCAACAACGGCGCAACGGCGGTGGAGATTCGCGAAGTGCTGCTGCATAGCGCCATCTATGCCGGCGCGCCGGCGGCCGTCGAGGCGTTTCGTTCGGCGCGTGAGGTGCTCAATGAACTCGGTATCCAGATCGAAGAGGCGCGGTAGTCGGGGCTGGGCTATGCGAGCTGATACCTGATCGACATGGATGCCTTCGACGACGATCTGACGCGCTTTGCCGCCCACGGTGCTGGACCGCTGCCGGCCGCCGTTGAGCAAGGCCATGTCGAGCACGACGGTGCCCGCATCTGGTATGCGACCTTCGGCGCCGGCACACCTGTGATCCTGCTGCATGGCGGGCTTGGCCATAGCGGCAATTGGGGGTATCAGGTTCCGACACTCATGAGGGCGGGCTACCGCCCAATCGTCATTGATAGCCGTGGGCACGGCCGCAGCACACGCGACGCACAGCCTTACGCCTACACGCGCATGGCTTCTGACGTGCGGGCCGTCATGGATGCGCTGCACATCGACCGTGCGGCGTTCATCGGCTGGAGCGACGGTGCTTGCGTTGCGCTCACCCTGGCCATGCAGACGCCGGAACGCGCCGCCGGCGTGTTCTTCTTCGGCTGCAACATGGACCCAAGCGGCACCAAGCCCTTTTCGCCCACGCCCGTTGTCGACCGCTGTTTCGATCGCCACCGAAAGGATTACACCGCGCTCTCATCCACACCTAGCGACTTCGATGCATTTGTCGCGGCCGTCACTGAAATGATGCAGACGCAGCCGAATGCAACAGCCGAAGCGTTGGCGGGGACCCGTGTGCCGGTAACCATCGCTCAGAGCGAACACGACGAGTTCATTCGGCCCGAGCACGCGCAGTATCTCGCGCGGACCATTCCTGATGCGCAATTTGTGTTGCTGCCCGGCGTGAGCCATTTCGCGCCATTGCAGCGGCCGGCGTTGTTCAACGACGCCGTGCTGGCGTTTCTGCACGGACTTCCTCTGCCCTGAGTCGCGTGGAGGTCTGGCGCGTTTGCGCAACACTGCGCCGCGCGTTATCCACAGAATCGGTGGGTAAGCCTGTGGATAACGATGCCCGATCGCGATACCACGCGGTTCGCAGTCCTTTGCTGACTGCGTAGGCAGGCAGCTCAGTTGCTCGAAACTGCCGTGCTGTAGGTTGCCTTGATTGCCTTGTGCCGTGCTTCCATTTCCTGACGCAGCGTGCGGCGCTGCTGCGCGGCTTCGAAGCGTTCCTTTTCTTCGGTGTTGGCGGGCGCCAGCGGCGGCACGTCGGCCGGTTTGCCTTCGTCATCCACCGCCACCATCGTGAAGTAGCAGCTGTTGGTGTGGCGCACGACCTGGTTGCGGATATTCTCCGTCACAACCTTGATACCGATTTCCATCGACGTGCGGCCGGTGTAGTTGACCGACGCGAGGAACGTCACCAGTTCACCCACATGAATTGGCTGGCGAAACACCACTTGGTCCACCGACAGCGTCACGACGTAGCGGCCGGCGTAGCGGCTCGCGCACGCATACGCAACCTGATCGAGAAACTTGAGGATGTGGCCGCCGTGTACGTTGCCGGAAAAATTGGCCATGTCGGGCGTCATCAGCACGGTCATGCTGAGCTGGTGGGATTGCGTATTCATGGGGGCGTTGATGCTGGAATGATGGGAAAGCAGTGCGCGCAGAAATGGGTACGCAGCAGGCCGTCATTGTGCCGCGCTCGACTCATCTTGTGCTGCGTTGCGCGAAATTTGATGGCGCCGCGCTACACTACCGGTTTTCCGCGGCAAACGATTTTCAGCCCGTCCTGTCTCCCATGCACCGATTGCTGACCCGCCTCCTGCTCTGGCTGGTTGTCTTGGCACTGCCCCTGCAAGGGTTTGCCGCGACGGCCATGATGGCGCGCGGCGGTGCAATGGACGATGCGATGGTTGCCATGGCAATGCCGGATGACGGCGCCGTCATGTCTGACGTCTGCCATGAGCACGAAGACGCCATGGCTGCCGACAGCGAGCGGAATGCGCCGGCGCAGTCGCACTGCAAGACCTGCCCGATCTGCGCGGCCTGTTCGCTCGGTTCGGTCGTCCCTCTGGCCGCCAGTCTTGGCGTGCTGCCGATCAAGCTGCCGGCCGCTGCGCCGCGTGGCCTTGCTGTTTCCTTCCGCAGCTTCATTCCCGAAGCGCTGCAACGTCCACCCTCGATTCGCGTTTGACGCCACCAGTCCGTCCATAGAACGGGCTGGCCTCTGGTTCTGCGGCTCCGTGCACCACACGCGGCCGTACGTCATCACGCTTGATCGAGGTTTCTCATGTTTTCCACACGATGGTTCTTGGCCGCCGCACTGCTAGCGCTGACGCTAGCGCCGCCATGGGTGTTGGCGCAGGGTGGGGCGTCTGCGCCGGCAGCTCCTCCGGCTGATCCACTGAATGCGGACGCGGCTGTGCCGGTTGTAGCCGCGCCGCGCACATTCGACAGCTACCACGCGTATCGCGATACCGGCCCCGCACCCTGGCGCGAGACCAACGCTGCCGTGAGCCCCAAGTCAGACGCTTCTGCGGAAGGCGGCCACGCAAGGCACGCCATGCCAGCGAGCGCACCAGCCGCCACCTCCAACAAGCCTGCCGGCTGGTCCATGCCCGGCATGCACCACCACTAGGAGGCGCCGTGCTCAAACCATCCACACGCCGCCTCGCCCTGTGCGCGCTGGCCGCCACGCTGCTGCTGGGCGGCTGCGCCACCATCACGCAAGACAGCGGGTTCAAGACCGTTGCCGATGTGGCGCGCGATAGGCTCGGCAAAGACGCCACGTGGCAGCGTTCACCAGAAGCACGCGACAGCGCAGCGCAACGCACGCGCGAGCTGCTCGCCCAGCCGCTGACGATGGACAGCGCCGTGCAGATCGCACTGCTGAACAACCGTGGCCTGCAGGCTTCGTATGCGGAGCTGGGTCTATCCGAAGCCGCGCTCGTGCAGGCCAGCCGCCTGCCGAATCCCGGTTTCAGCTTCAAGCGCACACGCAGCGGTGATGACCTGTCGATCGAGCGCACGTTCTCGCTGTCGTTCCTGAACCTGCTGACGCTGCCGATGGCCACGCGCATCGAAAGCCGTTACTTCGAGCAGACCAAGCTGCTGGTTGCCAACCAGATGCTGCAGGTGGCGGCCGATACGCGCCGCGCATACGTCAATGCCGTGGCGGCGGAGCAATCCGCGCGCTATGCCGAGCAGGTTCAGCAAGCCGCCGAAGCCGGTGCCGAGTTCGCCAAGCGCTTGGCTTCGGCCGGCAACTTCAGCAAGCTTGATCGGGCACGCGAACAAGCCTTCTATGCGGAAGCCACTGCCACCCTCGCGCGCACGCGCCAGCAGGCGCAGGCCGAGCGCGAGGCGTTGATTCGCCAGCTTGGGGTGTGGGGCGCAGATACCGGCTTCCAGTTGCCGGATCGGCTGCCCGACCTGCCGAAGGATCGCCCCGAACTGCAGCAGATCGAGGCCTACGCGTTGCGCAACCGGCTCGACATCCAGGCGGGCAAGTTGCAGGTCGATGGCTTGGCATCGTCTCTGGGGCTCACACAGGCAACGCGCTTCATCAACGTGCTCGACCTCGGTTACGTGCGCAACAGCAAATCGAACGAGCCACGCGAAACGGGCTACGAGATCGGCATCGAGATCCCGCTGTTCGACTGGGGCGGCGCCCGCGTGGCGCGTGCGCAGTCGATCTACATGCAGGCCGCCGATCAGCTTGCCGACACGGCGGTGCGTGCGCGTTCCGAAGTGCGCGAATCGTACGTGCGCTATCAGACGGCATATGACCTCACGCGCCACTACCGCGACGAGGTGGTGCCCGTGCGCAAGTCCATCTCCGACGAGATGCTGCTGCGCTACAACGGCATGCTCGTGAGCGTGTTCGAGCTGTTGGCCGATGCGCGCGAGCAGGTGAATGCCGTCAACGGCTATATCGACGCGCTGCGCGGCTACTGGATTGCGCAGACCGATCTGCAGATGGCGCTGGGCGGCAAGTTGCCGCCGGCTGAAGCAAACGCGACAGCGCCTGCGCCCAACTCTCCTCAAGGACACTGAACATGGTTTCCCGACGTCAATTTCTCAGCGGCACGGGCGCGGCCATGCTGGGCGCGGCGATGGTCTCGCGCGCCGGTGCGGCCTCGCTGCCTGAAGCGCCGCTGCAATCGAAGCCCGCCACACAGCCGCCGCTCGCGCCGCCAAACGGCCGGCCCTACAACCCCGTCGTCACGCTCAATGGCTGGACGCTGCCGTGGCGCATGCGCGGCGGCTGGAAGGAGTTCCACCTCGTGGCCGAACCGGTCGAGCGCGAATTCGCGCCCGGCATGACGGGCCACCTGTGGGGCTACAACGGCCAGAGCCCTGGCCCGACGATCGAATGCGTGGAAGGCGATCGCGTGCGCATCTTCGTCACCAACAAGCTGCCCGAGCACACCACGGTGCACTGGCACGGCATGATCCTGCCCGCCGGCATGGACGGTGTGGGCGGTCTCTCGCAGCCGCACATCCCGCCGGGCAAGACCTTCGTCTACGAGTTCGAGATGAAGAAGTCCGGCACCTTCATGTACCACCCGCATTCCGACGAGATGGTGCAGATGGCGATGGGCATGATGGGCTTTATCGTCGTGCATCCGAAAGACCCGGCGCAGCATCGTGTAGACCGCGACTTTGTCTTCCTGCTCGCCGCGTACGACATCGACCCCGGTTCATACACGCCCCGCGTGGCCCAGATGACCGACTTCAACATGTGGACGTGGAACAGCCGCGTCTTCCCCGGCATCGACCCCTTGCCCGTACGCCTTGGCGATCGCGTGCGCATCCGCATGGGCAACCTCACGATGACGAACCACCCGATGCATCTGCATGGCCACACCTTCGAAGTCGCCGGCACCGACGGCGGCTGGGTCCAGCCCAGCGCGCGCTGGCCGGAGGTGACGACGGACATTGCTGTGGGCCAGATGCGTGCCATCGAGTTCATCGCGGATAACCCTGGCGATTGGGCCTTTCATTGCCACAAGTCGCACCACACGATGAACGCCATGGGGCACAACGTGCCGACCATGATCGGCGTGCAGCAGAAGGATCTCGCCAAGAAGATGAACGCGCTGGTGCCCGACTACATGGGCATGGGCCAGGCCGGCATGGCCGACATGGGCGAGATGGAGATGCCCCTGCCCGACAACACGCTGCCGATGATGACGGGGCAGGGCCCATTCGGTGCCATCGAAATGGGCGGCATGTTCACGGTGATGAAGGTGCGACGCGATCTGCCGCGCAACAGCTATGCAGACCCCGGTTGGTACAAGCACCCCAAGGGCACTGTCGCCTACGAATACACCGGCAGTGGCATCGACGACTGAGCAATGCCGGAATCCACATCCAATACGAGCCCCAACATGCAACGCTATCTGATCTGCTCCACCCTCCTGGCCGTGCTGATGTCGACGGCCGCCATCGCTCACGCATCCGGAAGTCACGCCGGCGGGCATGACCATGGCGACGCAGCCATCGGTGAACCCGGCGACGCCGCCCATATCACACGCACCGTGCGCGTCGACATGACCGACACCATGCGCTTCACGCCCGCGCAGATCACGGTGCAGCGCGGCGAGACAATCCGCTTCGAGGTCGCCAACAGCGGCCAGGTGCGGCACGAGATGACGCTTGGCACGCCGGCTGACCTCGTCGCCCACGCCGAGCAGATGCGCAAGCACCCCGAGATGGAGCACGACGACGGCAACGCCGTCACCGTTGACCCAGGCCAGCGCGGCGAGATCGTCTGGCACTTCACGCGCACCGGCTCCGTTGAGTCTGCCTGTCTGCAGCCCGGACATTTCGAAGCCGGCATGCGCGGCGCCGTGCAGGTGCGCGGCAACAAGTCCTGATCTCTCTCCAGCCACGTCTTTCGACAAGGAGCCCACTATGTTTCGTCATGCCCTGATGCTGACCGCGCTGCTGGCCGGTGCACCGTTTGTTCACGCGGCTGGAGATGCCCCTTCCGCCCCTGCGGCTACCGCTGCCGCCCCAATGTCAGAAGGCGAGATCAAGAAGATTGACACCGCCGCCGGCAAACTGACCATCAAGCACGGCCCGCTTGAGAACCTCGGTATGGAACCCATGACGATGGTCTTTCGAGTGCAGGACCCGGCCACGCTGACCAAAGTGCACGTTGGCAGCAAAGTGCGCTTTGTCGCCGAGAAGGTGAACGGCGCATTGACTGTGACGGCGTTGGACGCGCAGTAACACGAAGGCGGGCGGCTCGGGGCCAAGAAACACAATGCGCTGAAAGATACTTACGGTAAAGTGAGGGCCGCTGCAGATGCGAGTGGCAAGCTGAGTCGATGTGCTGCCTGATAGGAGATGCACGATAGACCGTACCGTGCGTCAGCGGCGAGCAGGAAGTGGATCGTGCGCCACTTGAATCTGCGTGTTGGGGGCTGAAACATTTCGCTCGAAGAGCGACGCCCTGGGTTTAATTTCCGCGGCATCTTTTGGTTCATGCGTCATCTCAAATACCGCTTGAGCAGAGTCTCTGCAAAAAAATTCTGGTATTACTTTTCGAATGCTTCAAGCCATTTCCTGGCCCGCGCTACCAAAAATGGAAGAGCTGAGGCGCTTCTGAAAAGAAAAGGTGGCCACGGGGGCATGCAGGACGTCATTGATCGATTGAGTTATTACAACTCGATTTCGGAGTCATTCGACCCGAGCCGCAATGCCGTGGAGTATTCGAACTTCTTGTTGAAATCCTCAACAAGCACCATCGTCGACAAGGATTGTGAAATAGGAAGCACCTATTTTTATGATCTTGTCGACTTGATGGATTATTTTGGTCCGGGCTATTGCTTTGACTACGACTGCGGCGACGTCACTGCCGAGCCGAATCACCCGGCGTTTGTGAAGAGCCGTCCCATCAAGAGCAGCTCCCATAACGGGGTTCTCTTGAAGTTGGACGCCATCCGGCATTTTTCGCTGGCACGCGACACGATCGATTTCCACGACAAGAAGCCCATGGCGGTTTTTCGTGGCCCTTGCCATCAGGAACATCGCAAAGCGTTTGTCGAGCGCTGTCACGACTTGGCAAACGTTGACATCGGCGACACTCGAAAATCGGAACTTGGGAAGGTGACTTACAAATCGCCCATGACGATTGCCGAGCAATTGCAATACAAGTTCATTGTGAGCGTCGAGGGAAACGACGTTGCGACGAATCTCAAATGGATCATGTCCTCCAATTCGCTTTGCTTCATGAGGCGGCCCCGGTACGAGACGTGGTTCATGGAGGGGAGGCTGATTCCGGATGTGCATTATGTCTTGCTGAAGGACGATTATTCTGACCTTCAGGAAAAAATGGAGCATTACCGGAAGCACCCTGGCGATGCACTGGCGATCGTTCGCAACGCCAATCGATGGGTGGCGCAATTCATGAATCGCGATCAGGAGCGCTTGCTCGGTTTGATGGTGATCGCAAAATATTTCCGACTGTCGGGCCAACAAGCCTTTTGGTAAAGCCCGACCAGGACAACGCGCATTGCGTTTGATCCTGAGCAGGCCAGTCGTGGGGCGGGTCTGCAACGCATACGGCGGCGCGTTACACTCGTTGTCTTTCGCCGTCTCCGTACGCTTTTTCCACCATGTCCGCGTCTGCCCCCACCGCTACCCACGCCCACCCGCTTTCCGACGAGCAGCAAGCCTTCTTCAAGGAGCACGGCTACGTCGTGTTGCGCGGCTTCGTGAGCCAGCAGGTGAGCGCCGCGTTGCTCGCGGCCGCGCAGGACGGGCTGGCCCGCGCCGCAGCGCCGGTGGAGCTGGAAACCGACGTCGGCTATGCCGGGGCACCGCTCTCGCGCGACGCCGAGGGGGGCCAGACCGTGCGCCGCCTGCTCGACGCCGATTCACGCGGCACACCTTATACAGAATGGGCGCGCGACCCACGCGTGGCCGGCGCGATTGCGCAACTGATTGGCAGTCCCGTGCATCTTTCTCTCGCGCACCACAACTGCGTGATGACCAAGCACCCCGCGTTTGGCACCGCCACGCATTGGCACCGCGACAGCCGCTACTGGTCGTTCGCTCGCAACGAGCTGGTGTCGTCGTGGCTGGCCTTGGTGGAAGAGACGGTCGACAACGGCTGCCTGTGGGTGATCCCCGGCAGCCACACGCTTGAGCTGCCTGCGGACCGGTTCGACGCGAAGCTGTTCCTGCGCCAGGAGCTGCCAGAAAACCGTGCGCTGATCGACACCGCGCGCCCCGTGCCTCTGCTGCCCGGCGATGTGCTGCTCTTCCACTGCAACACCTTCCATGCGGCCCGCGCCAACCAGACAGGCGCCGTCAAGTTCTCGGCGGTGTTCACGTACTACGGCCCCGATAATCATCCGCTGCCTGGCACGCGCTCGTCTGCACGGCCAGATCCGCTGGTCGGTTGAGGTGCGCCCTCCCCCATTTGTAGGTGAGCGGCGGACAGATTTGTGTCACGTGCCTTTGCTAAGGTGGTCTCCCAACGATCACGAACGGGGGAACCACAATGGCGATTCAGGAAGTGACACATGGAACGCATGTCATCGTCGTTGATCCGCTGCAACGCGACGATCATCGGTGGACGGCCCGTTTCCAGGTCTGTCGCGCCGGCCACATCGTGTGTGACTGGGAAGACATTGAGATCCCGGAGGGCTTCATCTCCGCTCAGCTTGCCTTGAGTGCGAGTGTGCTGCTTGCCGAGCACCGCTTGTCGAGCTTGCAGCATTAGCACCACCCACAAAGCGCCCGCCGACCCCGCGGGCGTTTTGGTCAGCACCTCTGGCGTGATTCCTCCAAGCTGCTGTGATGCGCTCATCGCCCGCAAGCGCCCGTTTGCGCCGCGGTATTCGCACTTCGTCGCATCCGCGCTGACTGCCACGAAGTCTGCGCCTACATTGCCTCCTGACCGCCGGCCTGCCAACGCATCGCCGGCCCCTCAGGAGACGTTCATGACTGCCATGTTTTCTCTGCCGCGCCTTGCGCTGGCCCTGACGCTGACAGCACTTGCCGCAAGTGCATCCGCCGCCACCCTGACTGTGGTGGTGGAAGGCGCACAAGGGCGCCAAGGCGCGGTGCGTGCGGCGATGTTCCGCGACGCTGCGGGCTGGCTCAAGCCCGATTCGGCCATCCGGGCGGACATCGCCGCGCTCGATAGCGTGTCCGGCGCAAGCGTCACCTTCGTGTATCCGGATTTGCCGGCGGGGCGCTACGCGTTGTCGGTCTTCCATGACGCCAACAACGACGCGAAGCTCGGCACCAACCCGGCCGGCATTCCCGTCGAGCCTTACGGTTTTAGCCGCGATGCACGCGGCCGCTTCGGCCCGCCCGCATTCGACGATGCTGCCATCGACGTGCAGGGCGACCAGCGCGTGACGATTCACTTGCATTGATGTTGAGCGAGGCCCCGTCATGCAACGCCGATCCTTCATTGCGGCCTTGGGCGCCGCACCGTTTGGCTTGACCCTGACCGATGTAATGGCCGCCACCCCGGACCCGTGGGCTGCGGGGTTTGCAGCGGCGCGCGCGCAGTATCCGTGGCTGGCGGGTTATCAGGGCGTCAGCGCCGACATGCCGACTCGCGCGCTGAAAGTGGAAGGCAGGTTCCCGCCCGCGTTGCGCGGCGCGTTCTACCGAAACGGCCCGGCGCGGCATGAGATCGGCGGCGTGCGTTACCACCATCTGTTCGATGGCGACGGCATGATCCAGCGTTACGACATCAGCGAGCAGGGCGTAACGCACCGCGGCGTGTTCGTGCGCACTGACAAGTTTGTCGCCGACACCGCCGCCGGCCGGCCGTTGCGCGCGACGTTCGGCACCGCCAACCCCGACATGGAGCCGGTTGCTTCGCCCGACAGCATCAATGTGGCCAACACCAGCCTAGTGATGCATGGCGACGAGATGCTTGCGCTGTGGGAAGGTGGCTCGGCCATGCGCGTCGATCCGGATTCACTGCGCACGCTGGGCGTGCAGACCTGGCGCGACGACTACAAGGGCATGCCGTTTTCCGCCCACCCCAAGGTCGAACCCGACGGCACGCTATGGAATTTTGGCGTGAGCAGCGCGGCCGGTCTGCTGACCGTCTACTGCGTGGGCGCGGACGGGGCGCTCAAGCGCGTGGAATCGGTCAAGGTTCCGGACGTGGCGATGGTGCACGACTTTGCCGTGACGCAGCGCCACCTGGTGTTTCTGCTGCCTCCCTTCGTGTACGACGTGGAGCGCTCGCAAGCAGGCATGTCGTTTCTGGATTCCCATGTCTGGCGGCCGGAGCTGGGCATGCGTGTGCTCGTGCTCGACAAGGACGATGCCACGCGCATGCGCTGGCTGCAGTTGCCGGCGGGCTTCGTCTTTCATCTCGGCAATGCATGGTCGTCGCCGGATGGGCTGGAGGTTCATCTCGATTACATCCGCTCGGACGATGCCGCGGTCGTCACCACGTCGCTGCGTGAACTGATGCGCGGGCAGATTCGTCCGTCGCCCGGCGCTCGCCTTACGCAAGTGCAGTTGAACCTGCGCACTGGCCGCGCCGAGCAGTTCAGCACCGAGCATGTGGCCGAATTCCCCAAGATCGATACACGCCGCACCGCGCAGCGTCATCACGCGTTGTTCACGGTGGCCCACACGGCGCCTTCGTCCAGCGGCAGCCCCCAGTCGCTGAACGGTTTCGACACCGTCATGCGCGTCGATACGGATTCGGGGCGGGTGCAACAGTACCGTTTTGGGCACCGCACGCTGGTGGAGGAACACGTGTTCGTGCCGGCCTCGGCCAGCGCCCGTGAAGGCGAAGGCTGGCTGATCGGCACGGTATTCGATGCAGACGCCGGCTGCACCAGACTGACGGCGTTCGATGCACAGAATGTCGCCGCAGGCCCCGTCGCCATGGCAAGCCTGAACGGCGTGGCGCCGCTCGGGCTGCATGGGCTGTTTCGCGCGGCTTAACCGTGGTGGCGTGTCAGAGCGGGTGCGTCAGCAGGCCGTAGATCGTGCGCACGCCGCTGACGTAGTTACCCATCCGGAGGTTCTCATTGGCAGCGTGCTGGTTGTTATCGGCATTGACCAGGGGAATGATCGTGAACGGCACCTGCAGCACGCCGACGATTTCTGCGGTGGGCACGGTCCCACCCATCATGCGGATGCGAACCGGCGCTGGGTTGGCACCAAACGTGTCGGTCAGGGATTTGTAGGCCCATGTGCCCACTGCCGAGTCGATCGGTGAGCCCGCAGCGTCTGCACCTTCGCTCTGATACGTGAAGGTGGCCAGTTTGTCGTAGCGGCTGCGCTCTTCATCGGTCGGGGCATTTTTTACGAGGTGGTAGCCCTGGCGCTCGACGTGCTGCTCGATCAGCTTGCCGAGGTAGGCCGCGCTGGAGTCTGGCGTGGTTCGCAGGTCGAGCTCTGCGACGGCCTTGTCGGGCACGATGTTCGCCACCTTGTCGCCCACGGCCGCAGACGCCATGCCACGCACGTTCAATGACGGGTACTGCATCGCCTCCTGGTAATTGGCGCCGACCTTGTCGGCATGCGCAATGCCCAGGCGCTTATTGAGCGCCACCTGGTCGTCGGGCACGGCCGCCATGATCTTGCGGTCAGCGTCGCTGATCTTCACGTGGTCGTAATAGCCCGGCACCGTCACCCGACCCTCGTCGTTCTTCATCGATGCCAGCAGGTTGGCCAACTGCTGGGCCGGGTTGCGAGCGTAGTTGCCGTAGTGCCCGCTGTGCAGCGGCACCTTGCCGCCATAGACGGTGAGCCTGGCTTCGGCCGCGCCGCGGTTGCCAAAGACCAGGGTCGGTCGGTTGCTCGCGTGCATGGGGCCGTCGTGGATGACGATGGCGTCGCAGCGCAGCAGCTCGCGGTTTGCCTGCATCACCTTGCTGATCGACGGCGAGCCTTTCTCTTCCTCGCTGTCGAGAATGATCTTGATGTTGACGGCGGGCTGGGCGCCGCTGGCCTTCAGTGCGTCAACGGCCGCCAGCATCATCATGATCGGGCCCTTGTCGTCGGCAGACGATCGGCCGAAGACACGCCATTCCGGATCGAGCGGGCCGCTGAACAACTGCGCGGAGTCGATCTCTTCCCAGTTGCCCTGAGCGGTCTTGTGCTTGAGCACGGGTGTCCACGGACTTTTCTGCGCCCACTGCGCGGGAATTACGGGCTGGCCGTCGAGGTGCATGTAGAACAGCACCGTCTTGCGGGCAGCATCCGGGTTCGGCATTTCGGCATAGAGCATTGGCTTGCCATTGTTTGCCAATTGCTTGGTCGTGAAGCCACGCTTGCGGAACGCCTGCTCCAGCCAGTCGACATTCTTGCGGACGTCCTCCGGCGCGATGGCGTCGTTGGGCAGGGAGAGCAGTTGAAAGTATTCGCGGTAGGTTGTCTGGGCATGGCGTTCGGCGTCTGCCGCAGAGAGTTCAGCGGCACCGGCCAAGCCGGCGGCACCCAACATGAGAGCCGGCACCAGCGCCCGAAGGCGATGGGATGCGCGGGACGTGGCAGGTTGACGGGCTGCGAGCTGAAGGTGCATCTGGACACTCCGCTGATCGAACGGTTTCGCATGAGTCTGGGCACGCCCTACCTTTTTGACCATTAGAATTTTCTTGGGATATCTTTGCGTTTTCTGCAAAGCAAAAGGGCCTCGCGCCCACGTCGCCTATGCCATCTCATCGCCTGCAGGAGACGTCCCTCCGCTATTTTCTGGAGGTTGTGCGCAGCGGCTCATTGACGGAGGCGGCCGCGCGCCTGCACGTCAGCGCATCCGCCATCAGCCGGCAAGTGGCGATGCTTGAAGAGCTGCTGGGCGTGCCGCTGTTCGAGCGGCAACCGCGTGGCATGACGCCCAGCGCAGCAGGCGAGCTGCTTGCGGCGCATGCGCTGCGCGGGGCGTTGGAGGCAGAGCGCGTCGTCTCTGATATTCAGGGCCTGCAAGGGCTGCAGCGCGGGCGCGTGCGCGTTGCGTGCTCCGATGGGTTTGCGATTGAGTTTGTTCCACGCGCAATCGTGGCGTTTCGCGAGCGGCATCCTGGCATTCAGTTCGACCTGCGCGCGGACGAGCCCATGCGCGTGACCGAAGCGGTCCTGCGTGGCGACGTTGACATTGGCTTGACGTACAGCCGTGCCGCCGTGCAGGGCATTTGCGTGGCATATCAACAGCGCGGCTCGGTGTTTGCCATCATGCGGCCCGATCACCCGCTGGCGAAGTTCAACAGCGTGACGCTTGCGCAGATGCACCCGTTTCCGATTGCGCTCTCGGGGCCTGACAACACGGTGCGCCAGCTGTTCGACATGGGCTGCAGCCATCGCGGGCTCGTGTTCGAGCCGGTGCTCGTCAGCAATCGCTTCGATGGGCTGTTGAGTTTCGTGCTGCACGGCGGCGGCTTGGGCATCGCGGGGGAAATCACGGTGCGCGAGCGCGTACAGCGCGGTGAGCTGCATGCCGCGGAGATTCGCGAGCGCGGCATGCGTGGGCGAACAGTGGAGCTGCAGACCCTGGCGGGCCGAACGTTGCCCGAGGTGGTGCGCGTTTTTCTGGACTTCCTGCGCGAAGCGCTGCCGGAGCAGCGCCCGCGCTAACCCGCACCAACCCGCGCTATCGGAACGCAGGCTCGTCAAAGCTGCGCAGCTTGCGCGAGTGCAGCGCTTCAACGCCGTTTTCGCGCAACAGGCGCACGGCCTCCATGCCGATGTCCAAGTGCTGGCTCACACGCTGGCGATAGAACAGATTGGCCATGCCGCGCAGCTTCAGCTCGCCGTGCAGCGGCTTATCCGACACGCACAGCAGGGTGCCGTAGGGCACGCGCAGGCGGAAGCCGTTGGCGGCAATGGTCGCGCTTTCCATGTCGATGGCAATGGCGCGCGACTGGTTGAAGCGGCTGTACAGCGCCTGGTACTTCAGCTCCCAGTTGCGGTCGTCGGTAGAGACCACCGTGCCGGTGCGCATGCGCGATTTCATATCGGCGCCAGACAGCCCCGTGATGCGCGCCACAGCCTCCTGCAACGCCACCTGAATCTCGGCGATGGGCGGCACGGGCACCCACGGCGGCAGGTCCTGGTCGAGCACGTGGTCGTCGCGCACATAGGCGTGCGCGAGCACGTAATCGCCCAACTGCTGCGAACGGCGCAAGCCGCCGCAGTGGCCGATCATCATCCAGCAGTGCGGACGCAGCACGGCCAGATGGTCGGTGATGGTCTTCGCGTTGGACGGGCCCACGCCGATGTTCACCAGTGTTACGCCCAGGCGGTCTTCGCGCACCAGGTGGTAGGCGGGCATTTGCGGCAGGCCCTTGATGCGGTGCGAGTCGTCCGGCGCGGGCGTGCCGAGTTCGTGTTCGGTGTCGCCGGGCTCGACAAAGCGGATGTAGCCCTCGTCGTTGCCGTCTTCCATCAGCTTGCGGCCGAGGGCGGCAAACTCATCGACGTAGCGCTGGTAGTTGGTGAACAACACGAAGCGCTGGAAGTGTTTCGGGTGCGTGGCGGTGTAGTGGTACAGGCGCTGCAGAGCCAGGTCGACCCGCTCGCCGGTGAACATCGACAGCGGCTGCGGTTCGTCGCCGATGGGGCGGTACGTGCCGTTGGCAATGGAGTCGTCGATCTGCGCGAGGTCGGGCAGCGTAAACGCACCGCCCAGCGCGCGCGCCTGTTCGGGCGTGATATCCACGGTGGACGCTTCCACCACGAAGGGTAGCGGAATCGGCCGGTTGCTCACGCCCACCACGACGGGGCTGTTGTGATAGTGCAGCAGCCGTTCGATCTGCACGCGGTAGTAATCGCGGAAGAGGTCGGGCCGCGTGAGCGTCGTACCGTACACGCCCGGATACGCCACCGTGCCCCACGCCGGCCGCGCGTCGCTCACCAGCGTTTTCGGGTCGACGGTGATGCCGAGGTAGGGGTAGCAGGCGGAGAGGTCTTCGCTGCAATCCTCGCCACGCGCAAAGGCGTGGAAACGATCGCGGATCGCTTGCGCGGAGCGCTCGTAGATGGCGGTGATACGCTCGACGGCGGTGTTGGCGTCGGTGCAGATCGCCAAGTCGTGCGCAGGATAGAGATGGGCTGTGGCGCGGGTATCGGTCATGTGTTCGATGATACCGACGTTTTGTGAAGCCAAGATAGCGGTGTCGCTCAAGTCACGGCATCTGAAACGGGACGTTCGCGCCAGGGCAAAAACGTTGCCCGGCCGGCCTGTGGCAGGGGTCGTCCGGAGGGCTTGACGGCCCCCATCTTGGCGACGCTCCAATCCACCTCTGCATCGCGGGAAAGCGCAGCACGGCCTTCGCGCCCAATACCCAGAAAACACGGTGCGCATGACACCTCCGAGCTTTTCGGCAGTCAGTGCGAAGGTGATTTCTACGCCGCGCAAACGAATTCCTCGGCAGCTCGATATGCACCTCTCAGCACGCGCAGGCCGCGCCATGCGCCGCAAAGCCGCACGGGCCTTCAGTTTTTACATTTCCTGCCGATGGGAGGGGAAGGTGATCGGGTGCGCACCACGCAGTCAATCACACGGCAACAGTGGCCGATACACTGCAAGAACAACGGACGAACGGGGAATACACGTGGACCAACAGGCTGGCGTCGTCATTCGCCGGCATCGCCATGCGCGCTGGGCGTGCCGATCATGCTGATCGCTGCACTGGCTTGCGCTGCACTCGTTTCGATCGCGCTGATTGGCCTCTCTTGGCCCCGCCGCGATGACACGGAGGTCTCCGCCTTCATGCTGTTGGCGCTCGGTACCGCGCTCTGGAGCGGCGCGCGCCTCATGGAAGTCGTCAGCTTCGACATGCCCGTGCGCGTGGGCTGGGCCAAGGTCGCCTATCTCGGGATCATGATGGTGCCGGCCGCATGGCTGCGCATGGTCGT
The DNA here is from genome assembly GCF_054792405.1 of Ralstonia sp. SA306. Taxonomy (NCBI): domain Bacteria; kingdom Pseudomonadati; phylum Pseudomonadota; class Betaproteobacteria; order Burkholderiales; family Burkholderiaceae; genus Ralstonia; species Ralstonia sp. SA306. Next base: position 1,683,763 of record NZ_CP096452.1, on the reverse strand, counting down.
GGGCCTCATACGGCCAGAACTCAATGCATTGCTGATGGTGCGCGTTGGCTGGGTGCTGGCGCTGCTGGTGGCCGCTGGCTTCATCGGGCTGGTCGCCACCAATGAGTTGCACCATCTGGTATGGCTCGATGCGCGTTTCGTCGTCATCGACGGCATACGGGGCGCAGTGTTCGAGCACGGGCGCATGTTCTGGGTGGCCACCGCCTACAACTACGTGCTGCTGGCCATCAGCCTTGTGCTGTTGGTGTTGCCCATCGACGAAGTCACCTCCGGGCTCTATGTGTCGTCGCGCACGCAGGTGCGGCTGGCGCTTGTCATCGGGCAACTGCTGCCGCTGGTGACGCATCTCGCCTATCTGCAGCATTGGACGACGGCGCTCGGCGGCGATCTCACACCCGCCACGTTTGCCGTCAGCACAGCATTGCTCGGCTGGATCGTCTTGCGGCCGCGCTTGCGCGATACGGCCGCTTATGCTCGCGGCAAGATCATCGAATCCATGCGTGATGGTTGCATCGTGCTCGCCCGCGATGGCTCCATCGCCAGCATCAACGCCGCCGCGCGCCACCTGTTGCCGACTGCCAAGGTGCATGCAATGCCGCCCGCCGTGCTGAACGTGGCCGGCATCCTGCGCGAGTTTGAGCGTACGCGCCTGCCCAACCGCCATCAGGTCTGGCTGCCCGACACGGGCCGCACGCTGGAAGTCACCCTCGAAGGCTTGAGCGACGCGCGCGGCCGGCATGCCGGCGTTTTCCTGCTGCTGCGCGACGTGACGGTCGAGCAGTTGCAGCGTGCCGGCATGGCCAGCGCCCAGGATGCGCTGCGCGGCGAGCTGCAGCGAACGCGGGCCTTGCTCAGCGTGCTGGAGAACGACGTCAACCGCGACGCACTCACGCAGCTGTTCAATCGCCGCTTTTTTGAAACGCAGGCCCCGCGATTGTTCGACCACGCCCGCCGCGACAATCGCCCAGTCACGCTGGCGCTGTTCGACATCGATTGCTTCAAGCAATACAACGACACCTACGGCCACCTGCGCGGCGACGATTGCCTGCGCATGGTGGCCGACACGCTGGGCACGGCGTGCCGCCACCCCGATGACTTCATTGCGCGCGTGGGCGGCGAAGAATTCGTCGCCATGCTGTTTGACCTGGATCGCGACGAGGCCCGACTGGCCGTGGCGCGTGCCGTGGCCATGGTGGCCGAACGGGCCGAACCGCACGCGGCGTCCGTTGCCGTGCCGTACGTCACGCTGTCAGCGGGCGCTGTCACCCTCACGCCCGCCGACGAACCCCTGGACGTACTGTTGGAATGGGCCGATGCGGCGCTCTACGATGCCAAGCGCAGCGGGCGCAATACGTTCCGCTTTCATCAGAGTCCGCCGGGGCTGCGGAGTGTTGCGGGCGGGGAGTAGGCCGCCCGTTCGTAGGGCTACGCTATTGCCTTGTTACGCAACGGCAAGTGCATCGGAAGAATGGACACATGCGCGGGACCACCGCGCATGCGCGGCTGCCGCCAGCAGCCAATTCCATTCTTGGAGTATGCGATGCCGACAGGCCAATCCATTGCCACAGTCGTCAACCACTATCTGCGCAATGCCGAGCTGCCCGAAGCCATTTCCGCGCAGCAGACGTTCCAGCACGCCTTCGATGTCTATCTGAAGGATTCCAACGCCTACGCCAACACGTATTTCGCCCGGTATTTCGAGTGGCAGGGCGTGGTGCGCGAGCGGTGGTTTCACGAATGCATCGACGCAGACCTGCTCATGAGCGGTCGCGTGATCTTCGTGACCAAGCTGGCGCATCAGGAATTCGTTGAAGAGACATTCCCGTTTCAGCGCGTGGAATGCCACCTGAATACATTCCGGGTACAGTCATGCTCGTTCTACATGGTGTTCCGGTTTGTTTCGGGCGGGCGGCTGGTGTCGCTGGGGTATCAGCAGGTGGTGTGCGCCAACGCCGAGCGCGTGATTCAGCGTCTGCCGGAACACGTGCGCCTGCGTGTGAAGGCGTACGAGCTGGACACGCTGCCGGAATTGGCGCACGTGTCCTGACGTTTTGAAGACGTGAACGTCAGATAGAAGGAGGTTGGGGAAACCGCATGGAGAACAGCGTGTATTCCCCAACTACGGATTCGCACTGGATGCGCCCGCCAAATGCCTGCATGACGCGGCGGCAGAACGTCAGCCCCACGCCCGAGCCCTTGCCGACATGCTTGGTGGAGAAAAACGGGTCGAACATCCGGCGCTGCACGCTGGGCGGAATGCCGGTGGCGCTGTCGCGCACCACGAGCACATAGCTGTCTCCATCCTGGCGGGCGGAGATTTCGATGTGCCCCTTGCGCGCGATCTGGATGGCGTGCAGCGCATTCTTCAGCAGATTGAACAACACGTAGACGAGCAGCGTATCGGAGCCCACGAAGCGCCAGTCGGCGTTGAACGGCTGCACGCGCACGCGCTCGCGCTCACCGGCCTGGAACGGATACTGCGCCACGGCCGTCTCTACGCATTCGTGCAGTGAATGGGCTGCGAAGGTGCGTCTGTCCAGACGCTCCAGCGTGACGGAGGCCAAGGCCATCTCGATCACGCTGTGTGCGGACGCGACTTCCGACGTGATGGCTCCCGCCAGTTTGGACAGGCGATCCAGCATGGCCGGATGCTGCGGCGGTTGGCACAGGCCGTTGTCGATGGCGAGCTGATAGCCTCGATAGACGTCTGGCCAGGCGCGGGCGATTTCGGCTGCCTGCAAGCGGATGGTGGTCAGCGGCGTGCGCACTTCGTGTGCAACGGTGGCTGCCAGTGCGTAGGGGCGCATCAAGTCAAACTTGACCACGCCCACGGCGATGATGCCAAGCGCAATGGCCAGGGGCAGCACGCCAGGCGGGTAGAACGCCATGCCGTAGTTGACGGCGTAGTCAGCCGCCGCCAACGAAATCAGCCCCACGCCGAACAGGCAGGTCAGCAACCGTTTTCGCTTCTCTGCCGTGGCATGCCGCTGCTCGCGGTAGAGCACCCACATGCCTCGCGTGACCAGCGCGGCAGTCTGGGCGATATGCACGGCTTCCAGCATGCCCGCCTTCGGATAGAACCCGAAGTGGAACTGATACACGCCGTCGATGACGAGATTGGTGGTCAGCAGCAATGCAATCAGCACGGCGTCCAACGTATAGGCAGCCATGAGCCAGCGCCGCTCACCCGGAGCCTCGGCCACCTCCACGGCAAAGTGGTAGAGCATGGTCGGCATGATGAGGATGGCGAGCCAACCGAGTTTGGCGAGCACCTGGGCGGTGCCAACGTCTTGGGTCTGGAACAGAAACGCCCAGATGCCTTGCCATAGGCACGTGAGCGTTGTCATGCCGAGAAACGCCAGGCTCGCGCGCGTGCGGCCGCGCGTGGTCACGACGTAGACGCCGTAGAACAGGAAGAGCGACGAGACGAAGGCGGGGAACAGGGCGTACATGGAAATCGGAAGTCGGCGCAGTGGCCGCGCGCCAAGGCCGACCGGAGTCGGCGGTAACCCGGAAGGCTACCGGCAACGCCGCGTTCGTACACGTGTTCCGATATCACATTTTTTTCATTCTGGATTAAGCGAAACCGCGAAAATGGCGCCGCATCACGCCACCCCTCCAACGGGTGTGACAAAAAGGATGAGAGGGATGAAGGCGCCCAAGCCGCTCACATGGCTCAGGTGGCCTCGATCAGCATCGCGTCGATGGCAAATGAATGGTCGGGCGCCACGGCAAAGTACGTGCGCGCTTCATCGGCCGCGCGGTCGAACAGGTCGCGGATGGCATCTGCGCGCACCTGCGGGGTGCGGATGCGGGCGATCCAGCTGTCGAAGGCCATCGTCAGCTTCCACGTGCGAGGGGTGCCGGGCTGGAAACCGGCCTCGGCCAGCATGGCTTGCCATTCGGACACGCGGTAGTCACGCACGTGCGACGCGTCGCGCAGCACCTCGGCGGTTTGCAGCAGCGTGTCGAGCAGCGGTGCTTCCGGCGCGAAGATATCCACGATGACGAGCTTGCCACCGGGTTTGAGCACGCGGCGCGCTTCAGCCAGGCCCTTGCGCACGTCGTACCAGTGGTGAGCGGAAAACCGCGTGGCAACGATGTCGAACGCGGCATCGTCAAAGGGGAGGCTCTCTGCGCGGCCAACTTGCGTGTGCAACTGCGCAAGGCCGCGGCGCGCGGCTTCGGCGGCCACCACGCTCAGCATGTCTTCCGACAGGTCGTACGCCACCATGGCGGCCACGTGCGGTGCCATGGCAAAGCTCACATGCCCGCCGCCGCAGCCGAGATCAAGCACCTTTGCGTGCGGCACCGATTGCGCCAGCGTGGCCAGCGCATCCAGATCGGCGCCCTGCGCGTGCACTGCACTGGTCAGGTAGGCCTGGGCGACCTGGCCGAATTGCTGGTCGACGAGTCGATGCTGCTGCATGGCTGCTCCTTACGGCTTGTAGGGATGAGGAGCGGCCAGTGTAGGAGCGCGGCCCGCGCGGCGAAATTCGTGATTCGCGAAATGGGGTATCGCGCGGGGGCGCTGCAGCAGTTGTGCGTTCAGACGAAGCGGAACAACTGCGCGGGCGTGTCGACCAGCACCTGCTTGCGATCCGCTGCGTTGGGCAGCAGCACGCCGGCGAAGGCCCACATCTTGTCGTAGTTGATTTGCGATTCGAACTGCGTGTGCGGCCAGTCGCTGCCCCAGACGAGGCGGTCCAGGCCGAGGGCATCTTTCAGGCGCGGCATGGCGGCCTGTGCGATGGCTTCGCCGCGTCCGTTGGCGCCGTTCCGGTATGCGCCGGAAATCTTTACCCACACGCGACGCGAGCGGCCGGCGGCGAGCAATGCGGCAAAGCCCGGGTCGTCCACGCCGAGTGCAGGATCGGGGCGGCCGAAATGGTCGACCACCACGTTCACCTGCGCTTCCAGCAGCGGCTGCAGCAGCGTGGGAAGGCGGCGTGCCTCGACATGCAATTCCACATGCCAGCCGAGCGCATGCAGGCGCGCCAGTGCGGCTTGCCACACGGGCGATTTCAATTGCGGGTCTGCCGCACCGATCAGGTTCAGACGGATGCCGACGATGCCCTCGGCGTTCATCTGCGTGAGCAAGGTCTCGGGCGCAGCCGGGTCGATCACGGCCACACCGCGCAGGCGCTGGGGCGCTTGCTTGAGCGCGGCCAGCAGGTAGCTGTTGTCGACCCCGAGGAAGCTCGGCTGGATCAGCACCCCGTGCGACACGCCATGCGCGTCGAGCTGCGCGAGGTAGGCCGACAGCGGTGCGTCATACGTGGGCGCATAGCGGCGGGCATTGGCCAACGGCAGGCCGCGTTCGAACACATGCGCATGCGTGTCGATGGCGGTGATGCGCGCGGAGCCCCCGCGCGAGACGTCGCTGCTACCGGTGGCGGCGCAGCCGGCAAGGGCGGTGGAACCTAGCATGGCAAGCAACCCTGTGTTGAAGGCGCGGCGGGTGGGCATGGGGTCTCCTGGCGGCGACGGATCAAGTGCGTCGTCATGGTGTTGTGTTGGGGGTTCAGACAGTGACGGCAGCGAGGTCGCGGCCCTTCGTCTCGGGCAGCATCAGCACCGCCACCGCGACGATCGAATACGCGATGGCTGCGTCAATGCCGATGGCTGTGCCCAGCGACATCGACGCGCTCATCTTGCCCACCAGCACCGGGAAGGCGGCAGACACCACGCGGCCGAAGTTGTAGCAAAAGCCCACGCCCGTGCCGCGCACGCCCTGTGGATACAGCTCGTTGAACAGTGCGCCCATGCTGGCCGGAATGCCCGCCGCAAAGAAGCCCAGCGGAAAGCCCAGCACCAGCATCGCGCCATCCGACAGCGGCACCAGCAGATACACCAGCACCGTCACCACGCAGCAGCACGAGAACAGCAGAATGTTTCCGCGACGGCCAAGCACGTCCAGCAGCCAGGCGCTGGCGACGCAGCCGCACCAGAAGGCGAAGATGATCACCGCCAGGTAGCCGCCTGTGCCGAGCACCGACAGATGGCGCTCCGTCTTGAGATACGTCGGCAGCCACGTCATCAGCGCGTAGTAGCCGCCGTGCGCGCCCACCCCCAGCAGCCCGCCGATCAGCGTCATGCGCAGCACCTGCGGGCGGAAGATATCGAGCAAGGGGAAGCGCGAGATCGGCATCGCATTGGCGTTCGCATCCGGCTTGGCGGCCGGTACGGGTTCCTGCACGCCACGGCGGATGTAGATGATCAGGAGCGCCGGCAGCAACCCCGCAGCAAACATCACGCGCCAGGCGAGGTCCGGCTCGATAAAGGAATACGTGAGCGCATACAGCAACACCGCCGCGCCCCAGCCCACCGCCCAGGCGCTTTGCACGGTGCCCATGGCCTTGCCGCGGTGGCTGGCGCGGATGCTCTCGGCCATCAACACGGCGCCCGCCGCCCATTCACCGCCAAAGCCGAAGCCTTGAATGGCCTTGAGCACCAGGAACTGCTCGAAGTTCTGCGCGAAGGCCGAGGCGAACGTGGCCAGCGAAAACCACAGCACCGTGAACTGCAGGGTGCGCACACGGCCGAAGCGGTCGGTCAGCGCGCCGGCAATCCAGCCGCCCAGGGCCGACGCCACCAGCGTGACGCCCGACACAAGCCCGGCCTCGGTTTTGCCGATGTGCCAGGCCGCGATGATGGTCGGGATGACGAGGCTGAACATCTGCACGTCCAGCGCGTCGAGTGCCCAGCCGCCAAAGCAGGCCCAGAACGTCCGCTTTTCCCCTTTCGAAATCTCTTTGAACCAGCCGAACATGCGGTCTCCTCCGGGTGACGTGAGCGACGTGTTCATCACGATTGCTCTAGTCATCTATATGAATAGAGGAATTCTAGGGCGAGCAAGGGAGTGGCGCAGTCGGTGTTAACCCGTGCGAATGCGTGACGGGGTGATCAGGTGTGCAGCAGGGCGACTGGCAGATGCGCCAGCACTTGGCCCAACGCCAGGCGGGGGCTGTGCAGCGTCTGTCCGTCAAAAGCGCTCTGCAGCGGAGCGTGCGACAACGCGGACGGCAGACAGACCGTGGTGTCCCGCCATGCACCCTCCGCAAACGTTGGTGTGGCGGCATGGCCCAGCAGGGCCGAGGCATGCAGCGGCACGATCGTGACGACCGCCTGGGCGCCATGCACACGCGCAAACGCCAGCGCGTGCTGCGCGCCGCTACCGGTCACGGCCAGCGGTTGGTAGTCACCGGATTCAAACACGGCTGGCAGCGCGGCACGCAGGGCCAGTGCACGCGCCAGTACGGCTTGCTTGATGCGCCCGTCGGTCCAATGCGCGAGCAGCGACGCGAGGCTGTGCCCAGCATGCATGTGCAATGCCCGCAATGCGCGATGCCGCGCGGCATAGTCGACGGGCCGGCGGTTGTCGGGATCAACGAGGCTGGTGTCCCAGAAGTCGGCGCCCTGGTAGAGGTCGGGCACGCCGGGCAGCGTGGTGCGCAGCAAGGTCTGGGCGAGGCCGTTGATGGCGGCGGCCGGCGCCACGCTTTGCGCGAAGGCGGAGAGCGAGGGCAGGAAGGTCGAGGCCGCCTCGCCCGTCAGCAGCGTAAAGACGAAATCGCGGCTGGCCGCTTCGTAGTCCGCATCGGGTGCGAACCAGTCAGTGCGCAGCTTGGCTTCGCGCTGCGCTTTTTCCTGCCACTGCGCGACGCGCTCGGCCAGCTCGCGCACGGCATCGGCGTCATGCCAGTCCAGATCCGCCGGCCAGATGCCCACCAGCGTTTGATACAGCATCCACTGCGCAGCGGGCGAAGGGGCAGGCCCTGTAGGCAGTGGGCGCACCCAAGCAGCGTGTTCTGTGCGCCATTGGTGTGCGGCGGCCAACCATTGCGTGGGCCGTTCCGACAGCACGGCCAACCGCGCACGCACGTCTTCGCCGCGCTTGTGATCGTGCGTGGCGGTGGTGAGCATCGCGTGCGGCCAGGTGTGGGCGCGCGCTTGCATGGCGTGATGGAACGCGTTGGCGCTCATGGAAAACGCACCCGGATCCGCGCCGACCTCGTTGCGCGACAGCAGCCGGCCGTAGCGATAACACGCGGTGTCTTCCACCGCCTTGGCCGCCACTGGCGATGACAATTGTTGGCACCGGCGCAACGCCAGTTGGCCCAGCTTGTCTTGCCCTGCCGGTTGCCCGCCCAGCCATGCATCAAGCCAGCCGAGCACAGGCTGGTCGACGCGCCGCAGGCAGGTCGCCGCGCCGGACATGGCGGTTTGCAAGATCGCCGAATCCTGCGCATCGCGTTGTTGCGCATTCGCATAGGTTCGATACACCGGGAAGTGGACGATCACCTCGGCCAGCGCGCGGCGGATGGCGTGCCACGTCACGTCGTGGCTGTTGCGGTTCTGCTGTGCCACCGCGTGCAGCGCCGACGTGGCTGCATCGAGTTCTGCAGAAAAGTGCGCATGCAGGACCTGACGACGTGCGGGTACAGCCGTGGCTGAGAACGGCGCTTCAGCCGCCGGTGCACCAATCCACTCAAGCCAGCCCTGGGTGAGCGCGGTCTCGCCGTGCGCATCGTGCAACAGCGCGCCTACCTGGTTCATGAAATCGTAGCCGCTGGTGCCGTCGACGCCCCAGTCGGTGCGCATGGGTTCATCGCTGGCGAGGATCTTTTCGACGACGATCCAGGGGCGACTCGTGAGCCTGTCGGCGGGGCGTGCAGCGTGTTCGGCTTGCAGGCGGCGGCGTAGCTGGCGGCAATAGGCGGCCGGGTCGGCCAGGCCATCAACGTGGTCGATGCGCACACCGTCAATCCAACCCAGGCGATAGAGCCGGAACAGCAGCGCATGCGTGGCTTCAAACACCTCGGCACGCTCCATGCGCAGGCCAGCCAGCGAGCCGATATCGAAGAAGCGGCGCCAGTTGATCTCATCGTTGGCGGTGCGCCAGTGGGCAAGGCGCCAATGCTGCCGTGCCATCAACGCGTCAAGCTGATCGGGTTGCGCGTTGAGCAAGCGCACAGCCTCGGCGATGTGTGCGGCACCGGCTTCCGTGGTGGCGAGGTTGCGCAGCGCGTCGCGTGCTTCGTCGGTGCGTTCGCGGCGCGTGCGCAGCGAGCGGATCGTGCCGAGCGCGACAAAACGGTCGGCCACCGCGTGGATGGCGGTGTCTGTGTTGCCCGTGCGGAGCAGCGCGGCATAGTCGGCCAGCGCGATCGGGAAACGGTGGTCGTAATACGCAATCGCCAGCCGCGCGGCCGTGTCGTTGTAGGTCAGCTGCAGTCGGCCGGTGGCGAGTGCGTCAGCGTAGTTTTCGCCCAGGAAGGGCGCGAGCACCTTGTTGCGCAGCGCTGGGTTGGGCGGCTGCCAGTCGATATCAAAAAAGTTGGCGTAGGCGCTGTCTGGACCGGATTCGAGCACGTCCAGCCACCACCCGTTGTGCGCGCCGCCCACGCCCATGTGGTTCGGCACGATATCGACGATGAGCCCCATGCCGCGCGCATGCAGCGCATCCACCAACTGTTCGAGCGCGCGTTCGCCGCCCAGCTCGGGGTTCACGTGTGTGGGGTCGACCACGTCATAGCCATGCGTCGAGCCCGGTTGCGCCGTGGTGATGGGCGATGTGTACAGATGCGAGATGCCGAGCGCGGCAAAGTCATCCACCAACGCGCGCGCATGGTCGAACGTAAAGTCGCGGTGCAATTGCAGCCGCACCGTAGCGCGCGGCACACGCTGGAGGGCGACAGGCGGGAGGGGTGTGGTCGGTTCGCTCATGGCGTGCTGATGCGCGCGTTGGCCAGCGCGGACAGGCGCGCCTGCACCGTGGGCGCGTCGAGCAGCGTGTCGGACGGCCCAGGCAGGCGACGCCGCCAGTTCGGGTGGGTGTCGATCGTGCTTGGCAGGTTCGGCTGCTCGACAAGGCCCAGCAGGTCTTCCAGCGGCACCAGTGCAAGCGGCGTATTGGCAGCGCCGGTGAACGCGGTGGCCGCCGTGGCAAAGTCCTGCGCGCTGGCTTGCAGGATGACTTCGGCTTGCGCCGCGGTGGCCACGCGCGCCTGTTCCACCGCAGCCAGCAGGGGCGCTACGCCGATCATCGGCACACCGCCATCGGCCAGCACCAGGCGGTTATGTTCTGCAAAGGCCGCCACCAGCGCGGCGCGATCGTCCATGCGGCGTGCGTGCGCTTCGCCCTCGGTCATGCCGGCGGGCAGCAGGCCGAGCTGGGCTTGCCAGCGCAGATCGTTGCCGATCCACCAGCCGACGAGCGTGGGCAGATCGTGCGTGCTCGTCATCGCCACCGACGCCGGCGCCCATGTGCGCGGCGCCTTGAAGGGGGCTTCGTCGCGCGTGTACTCGCGCTCGAACCAGAGGATGCGCATGCCGAGCAGGCCCTCGTCGGCAAGCCTGTCGCGCAGGCCCGGTGGCACGGTGCCAAGGTCTTCGCCAATGACGATGCAGCGGTTGCGCCACGATTCCAGCGCCACCAGCCGCAGCAGATCCTGCATCGGGTAGCGCAGGTACACGCCGTCGAGCGGCGGAGCGCCATCGGGAATCACCCACAGCCGCATCAGCCCGAGCACGTGGTCGATGCGCACGCCGCCGGGCACGGCCATCACCGCGCGCAGCATCTCGATAAAGGCCGAAAAGCCCTGCGTGCGCATGGCGCGCGGGCTGAAGGTGGTCAGGCCCCAGCCTTGGCCCTGCGCGTTGAACACGTCGGGCGGCGCCCCCACCGTCACGCCGATCAGCAAGTCGCGCTGCCGCGCCCACGCGTGGCTGCCCGCGCTGTCGGTGCCCACAGCCAGATCGGCGATGAGGCCGATGGCCATGCCGGCGTTTTCCGCAGTGCGCTGCGCGAGGGCCCACTGGCGTGTCGCAGCCCATTGCAGGAAGAGGTGGAAATTCACCGCATCTTCATGCTCGCGTGCGAAGGCCTGCACGCCCAGATAGCTCGGATGTTGATACTGCTCGGGCCACTGCTTCCAATGCGCGGGTCCAAGGTGCGCATTCAGTGCCTCAAAGTGCGCGTGATCGCGCAGGCTCGTGCCGCCATCAATACAGTACGCGCGAAAATCATCCAGCAGCATCTGGGCGACAGTGTCCCCAAGCGGCGCCTGCAGTAAGCGGCGATGCAGCGCGCGCAGTACCGTCATGCGGGCGTTGCCGCTGGCGGGCCAGTCGATGAGTTGCGCGGCTTCCAGGCGGGCATAGTCAGCCACGAGGTTGCAGTCGACCACGGCTTGCCGCACGGCTTCGTCCCCAAAGAGCGCGGCGGGGTCGATCATCCACGCGTTCAGGAACAGGCGGCTCGATGGCGAGTACGGCGAATAGCGGCGCGCGTCGGCCGTGAACATGGCATGCACGGGGCTCAGCGCCAATGCATCCGCACCGCGCTGCGCAAGGTGCCGCGCCAGCGTGCCCGCAGCGGTGTAGTCGCCCAGGCCGGCGCTGCTGGCGGCGCGTTCGGCATCGCATCGCAAGCCGTAGAGCTGCGCGGATGCTCCCCACAGGCGGGTGTCGGTGGGACGATCGTGCTGTCGCAGGGCATCGGCCACGCCATAGCAACGCGCTGGGGCAATGGCGAGCGTGGCTTCGATCACGGTGCCAGGCCCGGCGTCGATGGTCAGGCGGTGGTAGCCCACGGCCTGCACCGGCGCCAGGCGCAGCGTTGCGTGGTGCTCGCTTGCGCTGACGCTGATCTTGCCCTCGGTGCTGCCGTCGGACTCAAAGTCGACGCGATAGGTTTGTCCGCCCAGCAACGCAGCTTGGGGCGCCGAGGTCTGCAGCACGATCGGCTGTCCGACCACGCCGGTCACAAGCGGCGGTATGGCGACCGCTTCGGCTTCTGCGCGCAGGCGCGCCTGGCTTTCGGACACCTGGGCGGGCGTGCCGGCCGGCAGGCTCAGTGTGAAGAGCACGGCGCGCAGCACTTCGTCGGCCACGCGCATGGGGCGGCTGGCGGCGTCTTCCCAGTCGACCAGTAGACCGGCATCGGTGGCCAGTTGCTGGAGCGGCGTGCGCTGCGTGCCTGAGGAGTGGTTCGTGCGGTCCATGGTGCGTTGTGGTTGTCAGCCGTCAGGTAGGCGACGGCGTGTGCAGCAATGCCACGCACGCGCGCTCCGGCAGGCGGTGCGCGATGAGCGCTGCGGCCGCACCTTCACGAGATTCGTGCAGCAGATCGGCAGGGCTGCCTGCCAGGACCGTGGGCACCGCCACGGGTTGATCGGCCAGATTGAGCATCAGCGTAAGCACGCTGCCATCGCCCATGCGCCAGCGGGCAATGGCGCCGGCGTGGCCCAGCGCCACCGCGTCGAGTGCTCGCGCATTGGGCAGCCGCGGGATGATTTGCGCGTGACGCAGCGCCAGCAGGCGGTGCATGCGGTTCAGCGTGTTGAGTGGCCCGGGTTGGGTCAGGTTCGCCTCGCCGGGGCAGGAGGCGAGGTAGGTGCGCTCGTCGTTCGGGTCGGGGATGCGCTCGCGCTGGTGCGGATCGGCAAACGCCTCGAACTTCGCAAACTCCCGACGCCGGCCTTCCCGCACGGCTTCGGCCAGCATGCCGTGGTGGCTGGTGAAGTACTGGAACGGGCACGTGCTGCCCCATTCTTCACCCATGAAGAGCATCGGAATCTGCGGGCTCAGCAGCAACAGCACTTGCGCGGCGTGCAACGCATCGGGGTGCGCAAGCTGCGTCAGCCGTTCGCCAAAGGCGCGGTTGCCGATCTGATCGTGGTTCTGCAGGAACAGCACGAACGCGTTGGGCGGCAGGTGCGCGCTAGGTTCGCCACGCGGTGCGTTTTCGTGGATGGGTGACGGCTCGCCCTGGTAGCAGAAACCGTCCTGCAGTACGCGCGCGAGGCGCTCTGCTGGGGCATCGGCGTAGGCCGCGTAATAGGCTTCGCGCTCGCCGGTCAGCAGCACGTGCAGCACGTTGTGGCCGTCGTCGTTCCACTGCGCTTCGAAGTCGCCATGGGTGTTGCCATCGCGCAGCAGCGATGCGGCGTTGTGCTCGTTCTCCAGCACGAGGTGCACATGCCTGCCGGGTTCGACCGACAACTGCACGCGAGCGGCGAGTTCGCCCAGCCAGTCGCGCTCGGTGATGGCATGCACGGCGTCGAGTCGCAAGCCGTCAAAGCGGTATTCCATTAGCCACATCAACGCGTTCTGGATGAAGAACTCGCGCACCTGCGGCATGCGGAAATCGATCGCTGCGCCCCAGGGCGTATGCACATCGTCGCGGAAGAAGCGGCGCGCGTAGTGGTGCAGGTAATTGCCGTCGGGCCCGAAGTGGTTGTAGACGACATCGAGAAACACCATCATGCCCAGCCCGTGGGCAGTGTCGATCAACGCCTTGAGATCGTCCGGCGTGCCATAGCTGGCGTCGGGCGCGAAGGGCAATACGCCGTCGTAGCCCCAGTTGCGCGCGCCCGGAAATTCCGCCACCGGCATCAACTCGACGGCCGTGATGCCCAGCCGTGCCAGTTCGGGCAGCCGCCCGCGCACACCCTTGAAGCCGCCCAGCGTGCCGACGTGCAGTTCGTACAACACCGTCTCGTGCCAGGGCCGGCCCTGCCAGTTGGCGTGCTGCCAGCGGTAGCGCTGCGGATCGACGACGAGGCTTGGGCCGGGGATGTCCTGCCACTGTGCGCGTGCGGCTGGGTCGGGTACGGACAGCGTCACGCCGTCCCGATTGGTGATGCGATACCGATAGCACGTGTCGGCGCCCACGGGTGCTACCCCCGCATACCAACCGTCGGGTTCGGCGTCCATGCGGATGGCCTCGTTGCCGCGCGCCTCGTCTAGGTCGATCCAGGCGGCGGTCGCGTCAGGTGCCCACAGGCGGAAGCGGGTGTTGCCGTCAGCCAGGACGGTGGCGCCAAACGGCATGTCGTGCGCGAACCGGGGGGCGGGTGCGGTCATCGCGTGGCGTCTCCATTGTCGTCGGTGGCTGCGGGGCCGGCGGTTGGGGCAGTGCGCTCCTCGTCGGGGATGGGCTGTACGGGTGTTTCGTGTGGCGGGGCGTTGTGCGTTTCGGGAACGTGCCCGAGGGTTTCGCCACTGACGTCTGCATCGGGCTGCCCGGCAATATGGGCGATCGTGGCGAGCTGCGTGGCGAGCAACAGCACGACGCTGCGCCCCGCCACTTTCAGCGTGCCGCTGCCGTGCGGGCGGGTGTCCTGCTCTGGTGCTGCGCTATCGATGGCGATTTGCCAATCCATGGCCGGCTCGGGCAGCGTGAAGGTCAGGTCCGTGGCGGCGCCGTTGATGAGCAGCAGTGCCACATGCGGACGCGCTTCGCCGTCGATGGTCTCGACACATGCGCGGCGCAGCGCCAACGCACGTGCCTCGCTGTCGTTCCACGCGTCGGGCGAGAGCACCTGACCGCGCTCATCAAACCAGGCGATGTCCGGCACGCCGGGCAGGATCTCGGTGTTGCCGTGCACGTAATGCGGCCAGCGCAGCGCGGGGCTTTCCTTGCGCAACGCGATCAGCCGTGCCGTATAGCGCGCGAGCGCCTGCCCCGGGTCTTTCTCCAGCAACGACCAATCGAGCCAGGACAGCGCGTTGTCTTGGCAGTAGGCATTGTTGTTGCCGTCTTGCGTGCGGCCGAACTCGTCGCCCGCCAGCAGCATCGGCGTGCCGTTGGAGAAGAACACCGTGGCCAGCAGCGCGCGTGTCACGCGTTCACGCAGGGCTTGGATGGCGGTGTCGTCCGTCGGGCCTTCCGTGCCCCAGTTGGCGCTGCAGTTGTCGTTGTGGCCGTCGCGGTTGTCTTCGCCGTTGGCCTCGTTGTGCTTGTCGGCGTAGCTCACGAGGTCGTGCAGCGTGAAGCCGTCGTGCGAGGCCACGTAGTTGACCGACGCCCAGGGCCGGCGGTGGCGGCGGTCGAAGAGGTCGCCACTGCCGGTCAGGCGTGCGGCAAGGTCTGGGCGCTGTCCGGAATCGCCACGCCAGAAGCGGCGGATGCCATCGCGAAATCGGTCGTTCCATTCGGCAAAGCCGGGCGGATGGTTGCCGACCTGATACCCATCGGGGCCCACGTCCCAGGGCTCTGCGATGAGCTTGACGGTGGAGAGCACCGGGTCCTGGCGTATGGCATCGAAGAAGCCGGAGCCCGGATCGAAGCCGTTGCCCTCGCGCCCGAGCGTGACGCCCAGGTCAAAACGGAAGCCATCCACATGGAAGGCGTTGACCCAGTAGCGCAGCGAATCCATCACCATCTGCAGCACGCGCGGGTGCGACAGGTTGAGTGTGTTGCCGCAGCCGGTGTCGTTGATGTAGTAGCGCTCCTGGCCCGGCACGAGACGGTAGTAGCTCGCGTTGTCGAGCCCGCGGAACGATAGCGTCGGCCCCAGTTCGCTGCCTTCACACGTGTGGTTGTAGACCACATCGAGCAGCACCTCGATGCCCGCCGCATGCAGCCGCCGGATCGCCACCTTCAGCTCATGCAGCGATGGCGCCGACAGGTACGACGGCTCCGGCGCAAAGAAGCACAGTGTGTTGTAGCCCCAGTAGTTGCGCAGGCCGCGCTCTACCAGAAACTGGTCCTGCAGGAAGGCGTGAATGGGCAGCAGCTCGATGGCGGTGATGCCCAGCCGCTGCAGGCGCTCGATGAAGACGCTGTCGCCCAGCGCGCTGAAGGTGCCGCGCTCAGGCGGCAGCAAGTCTTCGCGCAGCATCGACATCCCACGCACATGTCCTTCATAGATGACCGTGCGCGACCACGGCGTGTTGGGGCGTATGTCGTTGCCCCAGTTGAACGACTCGTCGGTGACAACGGCCTTGGGCATGGCGGGGGCGCTGTCGCGGCGGTCGAATGAGAGGTCGCCACGATTGGAGTTCAGCCGATAGCCGAACAGCGCATCGGACCAGCGCAGCGCGCCTGCCAGCCGGCGGGCGTAGGGGTCGAGCAGCAGCTTGTGGGGGTTGAAGCGATGGCCATGCTGCGGCTCCCACGGGCCGTAGGCGCGGTAGCCGTAGACGAGGCCGGCTTCCACGCCGGGCAGGTAGCCATGCCAGACCTCATCGGTGCATTCGGGCAGTGCGAAGCGGGTCAGTTCCTTGCGGCCGGCCGGATCGAAGATGCAGAGTTCGATCTTGCTGGCGTTGGCGGAGAAGACAGCGAAGTTGATGCCCAGGCCGTCCCATTGGGCGCCTAGGGGGAAGGGTTTGCCGGGGGCAAGGGTTTTGGGGAAGCGGAGCATCAGTTCGTTGGTTTCAGAGTTGTCTTTGCGTTGGTGGTTTGCCTCCCTTTCGCCCCCTGCCGGGGCCGACTCACTTTTCTTTGTCTTGCCAAAGAAAAGTAAGCAAAAGAAAGGCGCGCCCGAGATGGCGAAAGACTCCTTGGATTTGTGTCGCGGGGAGGGAAGGGAGGCAAACTCGCTGCGCTCAGACAGGCCTCCCTTCTTGATCCTCCCCGCAACAAAAATCCAAGGCGCCATCAAGGGCAGAAAAAGCAAACCATCGAGTGCAGGCGCAATACGTTCTCTCTCCATCAGTTCGCCGAGCAGCGCCCCGGCTTTGTCGCTTACCTTAGTGCTCCGCCGCGTTGGCCGTTTTTGCCCTAGATGGCGCCTTGAATTTTCGTAAGCGGGCGGAAAAAAGACGGGGAACTGTCTGAGCGAAGCGAGTTTTCCCCGTCTCCGTCCGGTTATGAAAATTCAAGGAATGGGTCGCCATCTTGGGCGCGCCTTTCTTTGCTTACTTTTCTTTGGCAAGACAAAGAAAAGTGAGTCAGCCCCGGCAGGGGATGAAACAAGGGGCGCACCACCAGCAAAAAACTCAAACCTTCAAAACCACAACCCCCAACGGCGGCAGCCTCAACACCAACGACTGCCCCTGCCCATGTGCAGCCACGTGGTCCACATCCACCGCCCCACCGTTCCCGAGATCGCTGCCTCCATACACGGCGGCGTCTGTGTTCAGCACCTCTTGCCAATGCGTGGCGCCATCGGCGGGCGGCACACCAATGCGATATCCCTCTCGTGGCACCGGCGTCATGTTTGCCACCACCAGCATCGGCCGCCCGTCGCCATCCAGCCGCAGGAACGCAAACACGCTGTTGGTGCGGTCGTCGCCAATCACCCAGTTGAACCCCTCGGGTGCGGTGTCGCGCGCATGCAATGACGGTTCATTCCGGTACAGCGCGTTCAGGTCATGTACGAGCCGCTGCACGCCACGGTGCCGTGGGTCATCGAGCAGGTGCCATTCGGGCGATGCATCGTGGTTCCATTCGCCTACTTGTCCAAACTCGCAGCCCATGAACAGCAGCTTCTTGCCCGGATGCGTCCACATGAACGCCAGATAGGCGCGCAGGTTCGCCAGCCGCTGCCATTCATCGCCGGGCATCTTGCCCAGCAGCGAGCCCTTGCCGTGCACGACCTCGTCGTGCGAGATCGGGAGGATGAAGTGCTCGGAGAATGCGTACACCAACCCGAACGTCATGCCGTCGTGATGGTGCTGCCGGTACACCGGGTCGCGCTGCATGTAGTGCAGCGTGTCGTGCATCCAGCCCATGTTCCACTTGTAGTCGAAGCCCAGGCCGTTGAATTCCACTGGGGCGGTCACGCCGGGCCACGCAGTCGATTCTTCGGCGATGGTGATGGCGCCGGGGCATCGCTCGTGCACCACGGTGTTCATCTGCTGCAGGAACGCCACGGCTTCAAGGTTTTCGCGGCCGCCATAGTGGTTGGGCACCCATTCGCCGGCGCGGCGCGAGTAGTCGCGATAGAGCATCGACGCCACGGCATCCACGCGCAGGCCGTCGATGTGAAAGCGCTCCAGCCATTCCAGCGCGCTGGCGATGAGGAAGCCGCGCACTTCGTTGCGGCCAAAGTTGTAGATGAGCGTGTTCCAGTCCTGATGGAAGCCTTCGCGCGGGTCCTGGTGTTCGTACAGCGCGGTGCCGTCAAACTGCGCCAGCCCGTGCGCGTCGGTTGGGAAGTGCGCGGGCACCCAGTCGACGATGACGCCCAGGCCTGCCTGATGACAGCGATCAACAAAACGCGCAAACGCCTCGGGCGAGCCAAAGCGCGCGGACGGCGCGAACAGCCCGAGTGGTTGATATCCCCAACTGCCGCCGAACGGATGTTCCGCTACGGGTAGCAGTTCGATGTGCGTGAAGCCGAGTGCCGTAACGTAGGGAATCAAGCGGTCAGCCAGCTCATCCCAATGCAGGTTGCGGCCGCCGTCTTCCAGATCGCGCAACCACGAGCCGGCATGCACTTCATAGATGCTGATGGGCGCGTCGGGCTTCTGGCGTTCGGCGCGCGTTTGCATCCAGTCGTCATCGCTCCAGCGCAGCGGCGCCGGGTCGGCCACCACCGATGCGGTGGCGGGCGGCGGTTCAGTCTGGCGGGCGGCGGGGTCGGCCTTGACCATCAGGTGTCCGTCGGCGCCGATCAACTCGAACTTATAGCGCGTGCCGGGGCCGACGCCCAAGCCACTGGGCAGGAACAGTTCCCACACACCGGCCTGGTGGCGCAGGCGCATGGGGTGTCGGCGGCCGTCCCATTGGTTGAAGTCGCCCACAACCGACACGCGCTGCGCATTCGGTGCCCACACCGCAAAGCGCACGCCGCTGATGCCGTCGATGCGCATGGCCTGCGCGCCCAGGCAGGTTGCCAGCGCCCAATGCGTGCCTTCGTTGAGCAGGTGCAGGTCCAGATCCCCCAGCAGCAGGCCGAAGGCGTACGGGTCTTCGGTTTCCTGCACGGCTTCATGACCGGTGCCCGCGGGCCAGATGATGCGCAGGCGATAAAGGTCCGGGTGGCCGTACACGTCTTGCGCATCGGCGCGCAGTGGGCCGTGGAACAGTCCAGTGCGGCCCACCGGCGTCATCTCGGCAATGATCTGGCCGCGCGCGTCGATGGCCTGCACACGGCGCGCACCGGGATAGAACGCGCGCACCACCCAGCGTGCGCCGTCGTCAGTGTCCACGCGATGCGGCCCCAGCACGGCAAACGGATCGCCCAGGCGGCCATGCGTGAGCGCATCGAGGCGCATCTGGTCCACACCGGCTGGTAGCACGATCGGCGCCTCGGGGGCGGCGGTGGTTTTGGTTGGAGAGGCAAAGTCGAGTGCGGTCACGGTGGGCCTCCCGTCGAGTCTTCTGCAGCAGGTGATGGTGGCTCTGCCTGCAGCAGGCGGCGTGCCACGCGCGTGAAGCCTTCCAGTGGAATCGGTAGCCAGGTCGGGCGGTTGGACGCTTCGTAGTTGACCTCGTACGCGGCCTTTTCCAGCAGGAAAAGATCGAGCAGGTGAAAGTCGACCACGGGCTGATCCAGCGCGTTCAGATCGGGCCCGCGAATCGCAGCGGCATACGCCTCCAGGAAGCGTTCGGTGGACGCCGCGCGGAACCGCTCCAGCAGGACGTTGCGGCGCTCCTGCGCGGGGCCGGCCACGTGTTCGGGGCCTTGGCGCATGGCGCCCACCACGTAGTCGAGCGAGCGCATCAGTCCGGCCACGTCGCGCAGTGGGCTCGTCTTGCGTCGGCGCTCTTCCACGGAGCGCGAGGGCTCGCCTTCAAAATCGATCAAGTAGGCATCGCCCTGCGCCACCAGCACCTGGCCGAGGTGGAAATCGCCATGGATGCGCGAGAGCGTGGCGCCCAGGCCGTCTTCGGCATGCATGCGCGCGGCGTCGAGCAACGCCTGGTGTTGCGACAGCAGCCATTGCACGTCGGGTTGCCGTGGGCTGTCGGGGTTTTGCCGTTGCCATGCCGTCAGGTAGTCGTGCGCCCGATTGAGCTGTTCGCTCACGCGGGTGGTCCAGTAGGCGGCATCGTCGGTATCAGCAATGCGCACGCCGAAGTTCGGGTCTTCGGTGGGCGCGGCCAGCGCGGCATGCAGTTCGCCCAGCCGTGTGCCAATCACGCCGATAAAGTTGACGTAGCCGGCCAATGCCTCGTCGGTATCCATGCGCGCTTCCGAGACGGCCACGGGGGACGATTCACCATCGCCCGAGGTCACGCCTTCCATCTGCACAGCCAGTTCGTCGATGGTGCGTCGCAGGTAGTCCAGCGCCCATGTCCAGGCATCGCCCTGGTTGGGAACGAAGCTCTGCATGACGGCCAGCGTGGCACGTTCGCCGTCGGCAGCGTGGTGAGAGATCTCACCAATCAGCGCCGCCGTGTTGGCATAGCCGACGCGCGTGAGGTGGCGCGTCATCTCCACCTCGGGGTGGATGCCCGCTGCGATACGACGGATGAGTTTGACGATGACCGACTCGCCAATCACCAGCGAGCTGTTCGACTGCTCGGCAGCCAGCCATTGGACGGGTGTGTCGGGCGCCAGCGGTAGCGGTGCAGGCCGTGTGCTGCCGGCTTCAGGCGGCACGGCAGGTTCCGCCAGCTCCGCGATGTTCGGTTCGGGCTCGAACCGCACGGTGCCGTCATTGGCTTCCAGCGTGGCGCCGCGCACGAGGTTGGTGAGCAGCGCGCGGGCGAAGGTCTCGGTGGTGAAGGCGTCGGTCAGGTAGCCGACATGGCGGCCGCGCCGCACGCGCGCCAGGGCGAGCTGAATCGGCAGTGCCGGTAGCGTGGCCGATTCCCACGCGATGGAAAGCGGCAGCAGGTAGCGTTCGACGCGCTCGCTGCCGTCGGGGCTGCCCAGCGTGACGGCCACTTCGTTGAAGAACACCTCTGGCCGCGTCGCCCCGGCCAGCGGGCGGTTGGTGGATGCGGCATCCACCGGCACGGTCGCGCCCCAGGCAAACTTCGAGCTACGCAGCACGCTGTCCTTGGCGGCAAACCAGCGGCGCTTGGGCAGATAGGTCGGCAGGATTTCGCGTTCGATCAACTGGCGATGCGCCTCGCGCTGGCGTGTGTCGGCCAGGGCATCCAGCCCCGCGCGCAGCACCAGCGTCGTGAACTCCGGCAACTGCTCGGCGGCAGGTTGCGACCAGCTCGGGCCCGGCTCGTTCTCGCGCAGCTCCAGCCAATAGAACGCGTAGGGCGGCAGCGTGAGCAGATACGACAGCTGGCCGATCGGCGGAAACGCCGTCCCGCCAATCAGCTCCACCGGCACGCGCTGCGCAAAGGCGGACAGGTCCAGCTCCACGGCTTGCGAGGCGCGGGAGAGATTGGCCACGCACAGGATGGGCGCTTCGCCTTCCAGCGCGCGTATATACGCCAGCACCTTGCGGTTGGACGGCTGCAGAAACTGGATGGAACCACGCCCGAACACGCGATGCCGCTTGCGTGTGGCAAGCAGCCGGCGCGTCCAGTTCAGCAGCGAATGCGCGTCGCGGCTCTGCGCTTCCACGTTCACCGATTCATAGCCGTACAGCGAGCCCATGATGGCGGGCAGCACGAGCTGTTCAGGGTCGGCACGCGAGAACCCGCCGTTGCGGTCGGGTGACCACTGCATTGGCGTGCGCACGCCGTCGCGGTCGCCCAGGTGGATGTTGTCGCCCATGCCGATTTCGTCGCCGTAATACATGACGGGCGTGCCTGGCATCGAAAACAGCAGGCTGTTCATCAACTCGACGCGGCGGCGATCGCGTTCCAGCAGCGGTGCCAAGCGGCGGCGGATACCGAGGTTCAGGCGCGCGCGGCGGTCACTGGCGTAGACCTCCCAGAGGTAATCGCGCTCGGCGTCGGTCACCATTTCGAGCGTCAGTTCGTCGTGATTACGCAGGAAGATGGCCCATTGGCAGCCGCTGGGCACCTCCGGCGTCTGACGCATGATGTCGGTGATCGGGAAGCGGTCTTCGCGCGCAATCGCCATGTACATGCGCGGCATCAGCGGGAAGTGGAACGCCATGTGGCATTCGTCGCCGGCGCCAAAGTACTCCTGGGTGTCTTCTGGCCATTGGTTGGCCTCGGCCAGCAGCAGGCGGTTCTTGAATTCCCCATCCATGGCCGCGCGAATCTTGCGCAGCACTTCGTGTGTCTCGGGCAGGTTCTCGTTCGAGGTGCCTTCGCGCTCGACGAGGTAAGGCACGGCGTCAAGGCGCAGGCCGTCCACGCCCAGGTTCAGCCAGAACTTCATCACGCCGATCACGGCTTTGAGCACGCGCGGGTTGTCGAAGTTGAGATCGGGCTGGTGCGAATAGAAGCGGTGCCAGTAATACGCCTTGGCCACCGGGTCCCACGTCCAGTTGGAAGGCTCGGTATCGATGAAGATGATGCGCGTGCCGGCGTACTTCTTGTCGTTGTCGGACCACACATAGAAGTCGCGCAGCGCAGAACCCGGCTTGGCGCGCCGCGCACGCTGAAACCACGGGTGCTGATCCGACGTGTGGTTGATGACGAGTTCCGTGATCACGCGCAGGCCCCGCGCATGCGCCTCGGCAATGAAGCGGCGCGCGTCGGCCATGCTGCCGTAATCGGGGTGCACGCCGCGGTATTCGGCGATATCGTAGCCGTCGTCACGGCGCGGCGACGGATAGAACGGCAGGAGCCAGATGACGTCCACCCCAAGCTCGGCGATGTAGTCGAGTTTGGAGATCAACCCGGGGAAATCCCCGACGCCGTCGTTGTCGGAATCGCAGAACGATTTGACATGCAGCTGATAGATGACGGCGTCCTTGTACCAGAGCGCGTCGTCTACCAGCAGCGCGGTCGGATTGCGCGTCATGACGGTTGTTCCTCCGATGGCAGGGCCGGGCGCACGCGCCAGATGGCAAACGGCTGCTCGGGTTCAAGACGGATGTGCTGCCACTTGCCGCGCCACACGGTGCGCTGTGCCCCCCCATCACTCGCCAGGTTCTCGGCCATCAGCGCGCCGTGGTCAGGCAGGCCCCATTGCCACAATGGCAGTTCGATATCGGATTCGTGCGCGTGGTGCGGGTCGAGGTTGATGGCCACGAACACCGTGTTGTCGCCAAAGCGGTCTGACGGCAGGGCGTTGGCCAATTCGGCCGGCGAGGTTCCCACCTGCGCCGGCACCACGGGCGGCGTCGATTTGCTGAAGAACAGGATGTGCTCGCCCGAGGCCGGCTGGAACGTCACGCCCAGGTGCGAGTGCAGCGCCGGATTGGCCCGGCGGATGCGGTTGAGCAGCGCAATCTCTTTGACAATGTTGCCGGGGCGGTTGTGGTCCCACGCGCGCAGTTGGTACTTCTCTGAGTCGAGGTACTCCTCCTTGCCCGGCACCGGCGCGCCTTCGCACAGCTCGAACCCGTTATAGACGCCCCACAGGCCAGACAGCGTGGCCGCCAGCGCCGCACGAATCAAAAAGCCCGGCCGGCCCGATGTCTGCAGGAACACCGGGTTGATGTCCGGCGTGTTGACGAAGAAGTGCGGGCGGAAATATTCACGCACCGGCGTGCGCGTCAGCTCGGTCAGGTAATCGATGAATTCCTGCTTGGTATGCCGCCACGTGAAGTATGTGTACGACTGCGAGAACCCCACCTTCGCCAGCCGGTACATCACCTTGGGGCGCGTGAAGGCTTCCGACAGGAACACCGTATCCGGATAGCGCGCACGCACCTCGCCGATCATCCATTCCCAGAACGGCAGCGGCTTGGTGTGCGGATTGTCGACGCGGAACAGGCGCACACCCTCGTCGGCCCAGAACATCACCACATCGCGCAGTGCGGTCCACAGGCCGGGTTTGGCGTCGTCGGCGTAGAAGTCGACGTTGACGATGTCTTCGTACTTCTTGGGCGGGTTCTCGGCGTATTTGATGCTGCCGTCGGGGCGCCATGCAAACCAGCCGGGGTGCTCGCGCAGCCAGGGGTGGTCGGGCGAGCATTGAATGGCAAAGTCGAGCGCCAGTTCCAGGCCTTTCTCACGCGCGGCGCGCACCAGTCGGCGGAAATCTTCGAGTGTGCCGAGCTGCGGGTGGATAGCATCGTGCCCGCCTTCGGCAGCGCCAATGGCGTATGGGCTGCCTGGGTCGTCGGCCTCTGCGCGCAGGCTGTTGTTGCGGCCCTTGCGGTTGGTGCGCCCGATGGGGTGGATGGGCGGGAAGTACAGCACGTCGAAGCCCATGCCGCGAATGGCGCCCAGGCGGCGGATCACATCGTCAAACGTGCCGTGCCGCTGTTCGTCATCCGATGCCGAGCGGGGGAACAGCTCGTACCAGCTCGCGAACGCCGCGCCATCGCGTTCCACGTCCAGCGGATACGCCACGCTTTCCACATAGAACGGCCGGTAGTGCGAAGCCTGTGCCATCACGTGGGCGGTTACAGGGTCCAGCAGCAGCTTGAGACGGTGCGCGTGGTCGGCCTCGGCCAACAAGTGGGCAAGCTTGTGCAACGCGTCGACCGGTGCGTCCTTGGGCGCATGTTCGGCCGCCTGTGCGACGAGCCGCGCGCCTTCTTCCAGCTCCAGCGTCACGTCCACGCCGGCGGTGTGCTTCTTCTCCAGTTCAGACCGGTAGGTGCCGAACGCATCGCGCCACGCGGCCACGGCATAGGCGTGCCGCCCCAACCGTTCGGGCCGGAATGCACCGCGCCAGCGGTCGTTGCCCAGGGGCACCATCGGTACGTGCTGCCAGGCGTCTTCATCTTGCGCGCGCCACAGCAGGTGCACGCCCAACTTGTCGTGCCCGTCCATCAGCACATCGGCCTCGATGATGATGTCGTCGCCCACCAGGCGCTTCACGGCAAAGCGGCCGTCTTCAACGGAGGGCTGCACCTGTTCGATGCCGATGCGCGGCGACGCAATGGCGGCGTTCACTGGTTCTTTCGCTTCGCCGGCCTTGGCGCGCTGGCTCTTGGCGGGTTTGCCCGCTGCGGGAGTGCGCACCGGGGCATTGCGGAACACGCGCCAGACCTGCACGTCGCCGGGCAGCAGGTCGATCTCGGCCAAGGGCCGTGCATTGGCACGCAGCGTGTCGTCGCAACTGCCAACGGGTTCGGTCAGCAGGTCCAGCGCCACACCGCGCGTAAAGCCGCCGGCCACGCCGGGCAGGAAGTGATCGGCATGCACCGATACGCCCATGTGCAGATCGGGGTTGATGACGGTCAGCGTGGCGGCATCGCCGGCCCGCAGGTCAGGGCCATCGGCGCGCAGCAGGGCGGTGGCGGGTGCGTCGGGGCCGGTCAGCATGCGCAGTTCGGCGTGCGGCGCCACGGTGTTCGTCTCGCGCGCGGCGCGGATGGTGGCGTTCACATCGCGCACGGCGTCGCTCAGGTCGAACGCGGCATGGGCATCGATCCATTGCTGGTCGGATGGGTCTCCGCGCTCAGCCAGCATCGGCAGCAGCGCGCCGCGTTCGAAGCCCAGCGGCATCAGCCAGCCGGCATCGAGCGTGTCTGCCACGTGCAGGAGGCGGCGATAGGCGCGCTCACGGACCATCGCGTCGCCAAATGCCTGGCCGTAGCGCGTGCCGAACGGCGCTTCCACCGTGGCGATGGGCGGGGCCACAGCCGCCAGGCGCGCGTGCTCTTCCACCATCCAGCCGCCGCGGAAATCCCACCAGCGCAGCGATGAGAATGTCGCGTCAAAGCCGGCACCTGCCAGCGCATCGACCGCAGCGCCGTCCATGCCGGGCGTCCACGCCAGGAATCGCACGGCGCCGGCGTCTTTGCGCACGTCGGCAATCAACGCGCGCCAGCGGTCTGCAGGAAGGCGGGCGGGCGCTTCACAGCGGAACCCGCCGATGCCCAACGCGGCCCAGGCGCGCAGTTGCTGAGCCCACCACGTGAGGATGGCATCTGCGCTGCGCGGGTCGTCGTGCCGGAAGGACGCCACTTCAAGGTGCGAGGGCGGCAGGCGTGGGTCCAGCGCGTCGCCGTCTTCGGCGTGGCTGGCGAACCAGTCGGGATGGTCGGCGCGCAGGGGCGCATCCACCGCCACGCGGTCGATCACCAGATCGAGCAGCAACGTAAGCCCGCGCGAGCGGCAGCCTTCGGCAAGCCTGGCGAGGGCTGCGTCAGCCTGCCCGCCGCCCAGCGCCGTATGCAATTGCGCATGGTCGCGGGTGACGAAGACGTTGCCGGCCGCACCCACCGCAAATGGCGGCGCCATCAACACATGATCGAAACCCAACGAGGCGATGCGATCGAGCACGCCGTCCCATCGGTCGAGCCTGCCCAGTTGCAGCGGATGCACGTAGCAGATGGCCGGGGCGTATGGGGACGCTGCCGTGGTGGGCGGTGCCGCGCTCGGCATTTCAGCCGGCCTGGTCACCGATTTGGCTGTGCTGCCGGGTGGCTTGGCCGCGTTGAGTGCGGCCGTGGTTTTACGTGGAGTGGCGGGCTTGGGCGACTTGGTCTCGGGCATGCGTGAAAGCGGGGCAGGGCGTCAGGCGCGGTCAGGCACGGATCTTCTCGGCACTGGCGGCGCGCGCCACCGCGTGCGCTCGGATCTCGTCGGACAGTGCCGTCGAGCGTCGCCGCGCCGGCGTACGCACAGGTTGGTCGGGTCGGGGCGTATGCAGCGCGTCGGGTGCGACGGGCGTCTGTGCAAGCGCCACGGCAGGCATGGGCGTGGCGGCCGGCACGAGGTTGCGGTACAGCGCGATGTATTCGCGTGAGGCCTGCGACCAGCCGAAGTCGGTCGTCATGCCGTTGTATTGCAGGATGCGCCACGCCTGCGGCTGGGCGAAGACGCGCAGCGCACGCTCCACCGCGGCCACCATGGCGTCGGCGGTGTCGCCGTCGAACAGGAAGCCCGTCGCGCCGTGCAACGCAGCTTCGGGCGAACCGTGGTCGGTGATCGTGTCCATCAGCCCCCCCACGCGCGACGCGACCGGCACCGTGCCGTAACGCATCGAATAGAGCGGCGTCAGGCCGCACGGCTCGAAGCGGCTGCCATGCAGCAGGATGTCGGCGCCGGCGTGCAGCAGGTGGGCATAGGCCTCGGTGTAGCCGATCTTCGTGGCCACTTGGCGCGGATAGCGCGCTGCCAGTTCGGCCATGCCGGTCTCGTAGGCGTGTTCACCGCAGCCGAGCACGGCCACCTGCAATTGCGGGTTGGATTCCAGCAACTGGGGCAGCGCCTGCAACGTCACGTCGGCCATCTTCTGATGCGTCAGGCGGCTGCCCACGGCCAGCAGTGGCGCCTTGGCGTCTTCCGGCAGCCCGAAGCGCTGCTGCAGTACGCGCTTGGCGGTGTGCTTGCCGCTCAGGTTGGCGGCAACAAACGGCTGCGGAAGCAGCGGGTCTTTCGACGGGTTCCACACGTCGTTGTCGATGCCGTTGAGGATGGCGACGAGGTCTTGCTGACGTGCGCGCAGCAGGTCCTGCATGCCGCAACCCGCGGTGTCGGTCAGGATTTCGCGCGCATACGCGTGGCTCACCGTGGTGATGCGATCGGCCCACAGCAGGCCGGCCTTCAGGAAGCTGAACTGGCCCCAGAATTCGGCTTCGTGCGCCGCATCGGGCGGCACGCCAATGTCCGGCACCACGTGCATCGGGAAATTGCCCTGGAACGCGAGGTTATGGATCGTGAAGACGGTCTTCACCGGCACTTGCGCACGCTTGACGAACAGCGGCACCAGCCCCGCATGCCAGTCATGCGCCTGCACGATGTCAAAGCGATGCACCCCGGGCACACCGCCGGAAACGCGTGCTGCGGCCTGGCTGAACGCCGCAAAGCGCAGCGCGTTGTCTTCGTAGGGCTCGCCGTGGTCATCGAGATAAGGGTTGCCGGGCCGCGCGAACAGCGCCGGCGCGTCAAACAGGAGCACCGGGATGCCCTGGGTGCCCATGCGGCCACTCAGCAGGCGGGCGCGGCCGCCCGGCAGGTCGGTCCATTCGCACACGGTGCGCGTGTGCTGCAACTGCGTGATGGCGTCGGGATAGCCCGGCAGCATCACCGTCACTTTCATGCCGGCGCGCCGCAATGCGTTTGCGCAGGCCCCGACCATATCTCCAAGCCCGCCGGTCTTGGCCAGCGGCACAGCTTCAGAAGCGACAAAGAGAACGTTCAGCGACAAGGTCATGCTCCCGGAGGAATTTGCCTGCCGGGCCGTGGGCCAGCTGCATGAGCAGTGGACGGCGCCGATGCGCGGCGGAGGTTTTCGATCGACCTCTTCGCGCAAGACCTATGCCAGTCAGACAGACGCTGACAAGGCTGTAGTCTTGGCCCGCCCCGCCTTGGCTGTACGTGATGTGCGCGTTGCGAGAGCACGTGCGGGGTGTGCAACCTGCGGGTGCGCTATGTAATTTCGTCTATGCACGCAGGTGCCCGCTTAGGACGGATGGCGCCTCAGGCCGTAGGCGCTCGGCTGCCCATGTGATAGAAAAAAACAATCGATAAAATCATATCAATCAACTTGTGCAATGCATCGATCGACGATACGATCCACTCCGTTGTCAACCAAGCAACCCAACCGAAAACCACTATGTCGCTGATCAATACTCAAGTCCAACCGTTCAAGGCCCAAGCGTTCCACAACGGCAAGTTCATCGAAGTCACGGATGAGTCGCTCAAGGGCAAGTGGTCCGTGCTGATCTTCATGCCGGCCGCATTCACCTTCAACTGCCCGACCGAAGTGGAAGACGCTGCGGACAACTACGCAGAATTCCAGAAGGCTGGCGCCGAGGTCTACATCGTCACGACCGACACGCACTTCTCGCACAAGGTGTGGCACGAAACGTCGCCGGCCGTGGGCAAGGCCCAGTTCCCGCTGGTGGGTGACCCGACGCACCAACTGACCAACGCCTTCGGCGTGCACATTCCGGAAGAAGGCCTGGCACTGCGCGGCACGTTCGTGATCGACCCGCAAGGCGTGATCAAGACGATGGAAGTGCACGACAACGCCATTGCCCGTGACGTGAAGGAAACCCTGCGCAAGCTCAAGGCTGCCCAGTTCGTCGCCAACAACCCGGGCAACGTGTGCCCGGCCAAGTGGAACGAGGGCGCCAAGACGATCAAGCCGTCGCTCGACCTGGTCGGCAAGATCTAAGTTGTAAAGGCTGTTGCTGCAGAAATGCAGCGGAAAAAACGGCCGGCTCTGCCGGCCGTTTGCTTAAGGGCGCAGGCATGTGCCGCGCCCACTGATTTGTCCGGACACGGATTCAACGAATACAAAGGAAGTCGTCATGCTGGATGCTGATGTCAAGGCCCAACTGAAGGCCTACCTCGAACGCCTCGTGCAGCCCATTGAGCTGGTCGCCAACGTCGATGACAGCGAGGGCTCCCGCGACATGATCGACCTGCTGCGCGACGTGGCCGAGCAGTCCAGCATGATCGTGCTGACCGAACAACGTGACGCCGCCGAGCGTGCGCCGTCGTTCCTGATCCGTCGCACCGGCGCCGATGTGAGCGTGCGTTTTGCCGCCATCCCGACCGGTCACGAGTTCACCTCTCTCGTGCTGGCGCTGCTGCAAGTGGGCGGCTATGCGCCCAAGCTCGAAGCCGACGTCATCGAACAGATTCGCAATATCGAAGGGGATTTCCGCTTCGAGACCTACATGTCGCTCACGTGCCAGAACTGCCCGGATGTGGTTCAGGCGTTGAACGTGATGTCCGTGATCAACCCGCGCATCCAGCACGTCGCCATTGACGGCGCGCTGTATCAGGGCGAAATCGAGGCGCGCCAGATCATGGCCGTGCCGACCGTGTTCCTGAACGGCGAGACCTTCGGCACGGGCCGCATGGGCGTGGAAGAAATCCTCGCCAAGATCGACACCGGCGCTGCCGCACGGGACGCTGAAAAGCTTGCCGCCAAGGAAGCGTTTGACGTGCTGATCGTCGGCGGTGGCCCGGCAGGTGCGGCGGCTGCCGTGTACGCGGCGCGCAAGGGCGTTCGCACCGGCGTGGTGGCTGAGCGTTTTGGCGGTCAGGTGCTCGACACGCTGGGCATTGAAAACTTCATCTCCGTGCAGGAGACCGAAGGGCCGAAGTTTGCCGCCGCGCTGGAGCAGCACGTGCGCCAGTACGAGGTCGACATCATGAACACGCAGCGCGCGGTCAAGCTCACGCCGGCGGACAAGCCGGGCGGCTTTGCCGAGGTGACGCTGGCCAACGGCGCGGTGCTCAAGGGCCGCTCGGTCATCCTGTCGACCGGCGCCCGCTGGCGCAACGTGAACGTGCCGGGCGAGCAGGAATACAAGAACAAGGGCGTGGCCTATTGCCCGCACTGCGATGGCCCGCTGTTCAAGGGCAAGCGCGTGGCCGTGATCGGCGGTGGCAACTCGGGTGTGGAAGCGGCCATCGACCTGGCCGGCCTCGTGAGCCACGTCACGCTGCTGGAATTCGCCAGCGAGCTGAAGGCCGATGCCGTGCTGGTGCGCAAGCTGCAAAGCCTGCCGAACGCGACCATCGTGACCAATGCGCAGACCACCGAGATCACCGGTGACGGCCAGAAGGTCAACGGCCTGCGCTACAAGAGCCGCGTGGATGGCGTCGAGCACACGGTCGCGCTCGAAGGCGTGTTCGTGCAGATCGGCCTGGTGCCCAACACCGAGTGGCTGGATGGGGCGCTTGAGCGCAACCGCTTTGGCGAGATCGTCGTCGATGCGCGTGGCCAGACCAGTGCGGAAGGTGTGTTTGCGGCAGGGGATGCGACCACGACGCCGTACAAGCAGATCATCATCGCCACCGGCGATGGCGCGAAGGCCGCACTGTCGGCGTTCGATCATCTGATCCGCGTGCCGCTGGCCGAAGCTGCTTGAGGCCTGATCCAGGCTGAACCACGCTGTACAAAGCCGGACTTCGCGATCAGCGGGTCCGGCTTTTTTCTTGGGCGCTTTGGCGCTCAGTCGGCCGCGGACTGCAGCACCTGCGCGCGCGCGGAGCACATGTCGACAAGGCGATCGCGCAACGCGCGCCCCGCGCTGTCGAGGTCGGGTCGCGCAAAAAGCGCCAGCTCCAGCCCGCCGATCTCCGGAAAACCATCGGCAGCGCCGAGCACGCGATGTCCGGCCTGCACGGTGCTGGCCGGCAGCAGGCTCACGCCCAACCCCGCGCTGACAGCCGCACACAAGCTCGCCAGGCTCGGGCTTGAATACGTGATACGCCACGGCTGGCCGATCGATTCCAGCGCGTGCAGCATCTCCTGCCGATACAGCGCGCCCACCGGAAACACCACCAGCGGCAACGCAGGTTGCGATGGCCCGAGCGGCAGCGTGTGCGGCCGCTCGGCGCTGTCGATCCAGCAAACCGGTTCAGCCCAGCGCGCATGGCAATCGCTATCGGTGCCCCATTGCTTGACGAGCAGCATGTCGAGATCGCCATTGCGGTACAGGCGCAGCAGGTGGTGGGAGAGGCCGCTTTCTACTTCCAGACGCAGGCGCGGGCGCTCGCGCGCAAAGCTGGCAATGAGCGGCATCAGCGCGCCGCTGCCGAGGTCTTCCGGCACGCCCAGGCGCAGCACGCCGCCGGTGTGTTCGGGGCTGAGCGCCTCGCTCGCTTCGTTGGCCAGGCGCAGCAGACGGCGTGCGTAGCCAAGCAGGCGGTCGCCTTCTTCCGTCGGCAACACCTGGCGTTGGCTGCGGTCAAGCAGGCGGCAGTCCAACTGCTGCTCGAGCCGCAGGATCTGCTGGCTGACAGTCGATTGCGTCAAGTGCAAATGCTCGGCCGCACGCGTGAAGTTGCCTGTATCGACCACCGTGACAAAGCTGCGCAGCAACACAAGATCAATCATTTGAAAACCCACTGAATCTCATTCCATTATTTAATTTCAACATGTTTAGGGGCGCAACCATAATCGACCCGCAATTTCGTCTGCGGAGAACCCGATGTCCGATGAGCCATACATGCGTGAGGCAGTGGAGCTTGCGCGCGATAACGTCAGCGCCGGCGGGCTGCCGTTTGGGGCTGTGTTGGTGCGCGACGGCAAGATCGTGGCCCGTGCCGTGAACGAGGTGCTCGCCACCAATGACCCCACAGCGCATGCCGAAATGCAGGCCATCCGCCAGGCAAGCCAGGCGCTGGCCACGCCCGACTTGCGCGGTGCGGTGATGTACGCCAGCGGCCATCCGTGCCCGATGTGTTTTGCGGCCATGCACCGCTGCGGCATTCGCACGGCGTACTTTGCGTATTCCAACGAAGACGGCGAGCCTTTCGGTATGTCGACCGCCGCCTTGTATGCCGAAATGCGTCGCGCGCCGGCGGACGGTGAACTGCAACTGCATCCGTCCAGGCCAACGGGCGAGCGGGGCCTTTACGAAGCTTGGCAGGCCCGTCGCGCTCGGGCTGAACTTGCGCCCTGAGATTCACCGAACTAGCCGCCGTTGTTTCAAAAGCGAGCGATTTCCCGATCAGTCACGCGAAGGTTATCGAAGCCGGCTCACGCAGTTAGCTCAGCCACAATCCGCTCGGCCAGGAAATCGCAGGGTTGACGGTTGGAAGTGACGCTACGCGCCAAGACGATCTCCAACGTACCGATCTCAGGCAGGCCGTGCGTGGATCCGAGCAACGTAAAGTCGGAGGGCACGGCACATCGCGCCAATGGGGTGATGGCAAGGCCCGCGCGGGCCATCGTCAGCAAGCCCAGCAGGCTCGGGCTTTCATACGAAGTCCGGTAGGCGATCTTCGCGCGCTCGAGACTGCGAATCGCTTTTTCCCGCGCGACGCTTCCCGGCAGAAACACCGCTATGGGCAATGGCCGCTCACGCCAGATTTCCGTCGCCCCCGGGCCCGCTGCCCACACCATCGGCTCGTGCCGCAAAAATTCGCCGGTCAGCCCTTTGACGCGTGTGGCGCAGACGAGGTCCACCGTGCCATCACGCAACATCGGCGCCAACGCCACGCTGGGCAAGCCGATCACCTGGATCTCGACCTTCGGATAGCTGGCCGAGAATTTCTTGAGAATCGGCGGGAACAGCGACGACGCGTAGTCGTCCGGCACACCGATCACCACCCGGCCCGTCACGTCCGGCCGCACGACCGCTGCCCAGGCTTCATCACGCAGCGCAATGATCCGGCGCGCATACGCCAGCAGCACCTCGCCGTCTTGTGTTGGTATCACGCTACGCGGCTTGCGCACGAACAGCGCCTTTCCGAGCGCCGATTCCAGCGTCTTGATCTGCATGCTTACGGCTGATTGCGAGCGGTGCACGAGATCTGCCGCCCGGCTGATCGTGCCTGTGTCGGCAACGGCGACGATCATGATGAGAACGTCGACGTCCAGGGCTTTCATCTCGGTACTCATGCGCGCTCGCTTGCGTGGATGTATCAGAAAAACTGAAAGATTCCATCAATATTATGCGATTTTCTTTTCAATTGCGGTGCAGCAAAGTCTCGGGAAAACGGAGTTTCAACAATGAATGCGCGAACGCCCCTGACGACGCTGGCTCTTGCCGGTGTATGGCCACAACCCGCTTTTGCTGCCACCGCCTCGGGCACCTCAGTGCCCTACGTGGAAGCCGGAAGCGGCGAGCCGATGGTCTTTGTTCACGGGTCGTTGTGCGATTACCGCTATTGGGATCCGCAGCTTGCCGCGCTGTCGAAGCAGTTCCGCTGCTTCGCGCCCAGCCTGGGCCACTATTGGCCGGAAACCCACGCATTCGGTCACGGCGATTTCAGCTGGGAAGCGCACGTTGTTGAGATGGCAGAGTTCATCGAAGCGCTCGGGCTGGGCCCGGTGCACCTGGTTGGCCATTCGCGCGGCGGTTGCGTTGCGTTCCATCTGGCGCGGCAGTACCCGCACCTGGTGAAGACGCTCACGCTGGCCGATCCGGGTGGCCCGTTGCAGGCAGCGCCGCAAGCAGCCACTGGCGCCTTGCCGCCCGCGGTCCAGGCATTGAGAGCACAAGCTGCCGACCTGATCGAACAGGGTGAATTTGACGCAGGCCTGAACCTGTTTGTGGACTCGGTCACCATGCCCGGCTTCTGGGGCAAGAGCACGCAGAGCTTCCGCAGGATGGCGCTGGACAATGCGCTCACGCTGCCCAAGCAGCTGCGTGATCCACTACCCGCCTATACGCCTGAGGCGGCCAGCGAAATCCAGTGCCGTACGTTGCTGATCGACGGGCAAAAGAGCCCGCGCATGTTCCGGAACACCGTCGACAAACTCCATGCGTGGATTCCACAGGCTGAGCGTCAAACCATCGCCGGGGCGTCGCATGGCATGAACATCGCCAACCCGGGCGCGTTCAACCGGGCGCTTAGTCAATTGGCCGCCTAGTCGTCCCGTACGTTAGCCATCTGCAGTTCGAAGGACAAACCGACAATCAATCTGGTCTCATTGTTCTTCTTGGAGGCCGCGCTGACTTGCGGAGGCGCAGGTGAATTGTTGCCGGGGAGGGCATCTCTCAACGTCCACGCAGCCCTTTGCTTGCAACCAACATGACCAGCAGCACGCCCATCTGCTGAATGGCAGTCAGGTCGATGCCGTACGCCTGCAGTCAGCAAACGCCTGATACGCCAGACCGTCAGCATTGAGGGAGTAGGCGGCTACGCCCGCGCTATCGGGCCCCTGTGATGCCACTTGCGCTGCCGGGTAGCCGCACTCGGATCGGGGTCTTCAACAGTTCGCAAAGAAAACCCTTGTAATGCGAATCATTCGCATTTATAGTGTGTCCATCGACGGCGCTGCAGCCGATGGATCTGCCCCCAGGGCACATCCCCCAAGGCACAGCACATCGAACTGAATTTCGCTGCGTGTGCTCGCTGCTTCATGGGCCGGCGCCCGGCAACCGATCTTTTGTGGGGACCGCTCTGACACACAGAGCGTTTGGCAGTAGCAAGCCGCCCGACAGTCGGGAAAGCACTCAGACCCCGCTTTCCCGACTGCGACTTTTCCGGGCTGCCAGCCATGCCGTTTTTTTTCGGAACGCATCGACCCGGCCTGCATGCTTGGTGCCCGGTCGTTTCTGGTTCTCGCCCGCTGTAGTGCCCCGCCTGCTGTACCCAAATCTCGCCCCAACGAACGCCATGCCAAACTCGACCGACCTGCACAGGGCGGGGCTCAAAGCCACGTCGCCGCGCGTCAAGATTCTGGAAATCCTCACCGCCGGTACGGAACACGGCCGCCACCTGAGCGCAGAAGATGTGTACCGTCAGTTGCTCACGTCGGAACTCGACGTCGGCATCTCCACGGTCTATCGCGTGCTCAATCAGTTGGTGGACGCCGGCGTGCTGTTGCGCCATACGTTCGAGGCCGGCCATGCGGTGTATGAGCTGAACGAGGGCGCGCATCACGATCACCTGATTTGCCTGTCGTGCGGCCGCGTGGAGGAGTTTCACGACGACGCCATTGAGTCGCGGCAGGAGCGTGTGGCCAACGAGCGCGGCTTTGTGCTGCGCGATCACGCGCTGGCGCTCTACGGCGTATGCCCCGCGTGTCAGGCTGTTGCGGGGGCGTCCGGCGCGATTGGGTTGAACGCGTGATGTGATCCGGTAACTTGCTGAAACAGTATCGGCGGAATCATGGCGAAACTCACTGCGCGCTCGGTGTTCCAACTCCCTGTTATTCAGGAGATGCCGATGCAACGCCGTCTGAAGTCCGAACATGAACTCAAGACCTTGCTGGCCCGCTGCGTCCAGCAACATCCGGAATGCGCGCAGTGCCAACTACGGGCGATGTGCATTCACCGCCCAGATCACACCGGCTGCAACTGGAGCGCCGAGTTTGATTTTCCGGTCGACGACGATGACGCCGCCATTCGCGGTCTGTCCGTCGCCAAGCGCCTACTGACGCGCGCCCGCACGCAGTACAACGTGGTGCCGGCCCGGTAACCTGCGTCGCTTATCCCTTCGCCTGGCGAGAGATCCGCTCCAGCAGCGCGCGTGCGCTTTCACCGTGCCCCTGCTGTGCCAGCAGGCGCGCATTCAGCACAAGATTTTCGAGTACCAGCTTGGCGATGCTCGCCGTGAGCGACACGATCACCTCGTCCTGGCTGAAGTGGGCATCTTCCATTTGCGTCAGCTGGCGCGACACCAGCTTGCAGACCAGGTCGCGCAACATCTGCTCGTCAAAGGGCAGGTTGGCGAAATCCACTGGGTCTTCCTTCTCGACTTCCGCAATCAACTGGACCAGCAACTCTTCGGTCATGACGCGTCCCCCGTTCAGGTTTGGACCAGTCTACGCCTGCGCTGGACAAAAACAAAACGGGCCCGCGTCATGCGAGCCCGTCGGTGTTGTGACGTTGCGTCGGCCGTTATTTGCGCCGCACGAAGTGGATCGGCTGTTCAACCGCCGCGGATGATGACGACTCACCCGATGCGCAACCGCTGCAACCGCTGCCGCATGCGCTGCCTGAAAGCGGATCGGAGTGGCACGAAGGCGACTCGCCCGGCGTGAGCAACCGCTGCCCGAAGGCGCGCATCCAGCCCGGCCGCGACGGTCGATCACACCAGCCCGCCACGCGTGCGGCCGTGCGGGCACGCATTGCCGGCGCATAGCGGCCGGTCAGCGACAAGGCGCTCAGCGCCACGACCGTGGCGACAACACCGGTTTCGACAACGTGGTACATGCTCATGTCAGCACCCGTGCGATCTGGTAGGTGGCAAACGCGGCCAGGTAGGCCAGCGCGAAGAGGTAACCGGCGGTGCCCGCCATGACCTTCCACGAGTTGGTCTCGCGGCGGATGGTGGCCAGCGTCGAGATGCACTGGGGCGCGTAGACGTACCACGCCAGGAAGGCCAGCGCCGTGGCCAGCGACCATTGCTGGGAGATGATCGGCGCCAGTTGCGCAGCCGCATCTTCATGCGTGGCCGAGAGCGAGTACACCGTCGCCAACGCGCCCACGGCCACTTCACGTGCAGCCATGCCGGGAATCAGCGCAATACACATCTGCCACGTGAAGCCAATTGGCGCGAACACGACTTCGAGCGCGCGGCCGATCATCCCCGCAAAGCTGTAATCGATGGCTGGCAGCGTGGCGTTGGCCGGCGGCGAGGGGAACGTCGAGAGGAACCACAGCACCACCATCATCTTCAGGATGACCGTGCCGATGCGGCGCAAGAAAATGCGTGCACGTTCGATCAGGCCGACGATCAGGTTGCGCGCGCTGGGCAGCCGGTACGACGGCAGTTCGAGAATGAGCGGGTGCTCGTTGCGATCGCGCTTCAGATACTTGAGCACGTAGGCCACGA
The DNA here is from genome assembly GCF_054792405.1 of Ralstonia sp. SA306. Lineage (NCBI taxonomy): Bacteria > Pseudomonadati > Pseudomonadota > Betaproteobacteria > Burkholderiales > Burkholderiaceae > Ralstonia > Ralstonia sp. SA306. Next base: position 1,646,928 of record NZ_CP096452.1, on the reverse strand, counting down.
CCAGTGCCGATACGATGCCCGCCATATACAGCCCGAACAGCACCAGCCCCTGCAAATTGAACAGGCCCCACACCTGCCGTACCGGGATGAACGCACCGATCAGCAGCGCATACACAGGCAGCCGCGCCGAGCACGTCATCAGCGGCGCAACGAGAATCGTCACCAGCCGGTCGCGCGGGTCCTGAATCGTGCGCGTGGCCATCACGCCCGGGATTGCGCACGCAAAGCTCGACAGCAGCGGAATGAACGAGCGGCCCGACAGCCCCGCGCCCGCCATCAACCTGTCGAGCAGGAAGGCCGCGCGTGGCAGATAGCCCGATTCCTCCAGCGAGAGGATGAAGAGGAACAGGATCAGGATCTGCGGCAGGAACACCAGCACGCTGCCCGTGCCGGCGATGATGCCGTTCACCAGCAGGCTCTTGAGCATGCCGTCGGGCATGACGTTGCCGACCCACACGCCAACGGCTTCCACAGCGCCCTGGATGCCGTCCATGAGCGGCTGCGCCCACGAGAACACCGCCTGGAACATCAGGAACATCAGCACCGCCAGCAGCACCAGGCCCAGTACCGGGTGCAGCACGATGCGGTCGAGCCGGTCGTCCAGCTCGGCCGTGCTGCGCGGCATGGTGACGGCGGTATCGAGCAGGCGCTTCACTTCGACGTGCGGATCGGCGTCGGCCGGCAGCCCAACCGGCACGGCCGGCAGTTGTTCGTGATCGATATGCGCGACGAGGTCGGCTGCGCCGTTGCGTTTGATGGCCACGGTTTGCACCACCGGCACGCCCAGCGCGGCTTCCAGCTTGGCACGGTCGATGCGGATGCCGCGCCGCTCGGCCGCATCCACCATGTTCAGGGCTAGCACCATGGGCAAGCCCAGGCGTTGCAGCTCCAGAACGAAGCGCAGGTGCAGCCGCAGGTTGGTGGCGTCGACCACGCAGATCAGCAGGTCGGGGCGGGACTCACCACGGAACGTGCCGAGGCAGATATCGCGCGTAATGGCTTCGTCCGGGCTGGTGGCGATCAGGCTGTAGGCGCCGGGCAGATCGAGGATCTGCACATACCGGCCCGACGGCGAGGTAAAGCGGCCTTCCTTGCGCTCGACCGTCACGCCCGCATAGTTGGCGACCTTCTGACGGCTGCCCGTCAGCAGGTTGAATAGCGCCGTTTTGCCGCAGTTGGGGTTGCCGACCAGGGCAACGCGCAATGCGGGTGTGGAAGCGGAGGAGGAAGAAGCTTGCATCTGCATGGAGCCGGATAAGCGGAGCCGGAAAGCGGCAGCAATGGGAGGCGGGCTATGCCGCCTCGCGCACCTTTGCGGGTGGCGCGGTTTCGGGGGCGGCAATGGCGGCGGCGGGCTGCGTGGCGGATTCGGCGCGCACACGCACGCGGGCGGCCTCCTGGCGACGTAGCGCAAAGCGGGTAAAGCCGACCTGCACGACGAGCGGATCGCCGCCGAACGGGCCGACGGCCACCACGCGGACCTCTTCGCCCGTCACGAACCCGAGTTCGCGCAGGCGTTGGCTGATGGGATCGGCGGATTCACGGTCTTCAACGTGATCCACCACCGCCGTCGCCCGGCGGGAAAGCTCGGAAAGGCGCATCGTGCGTGATCGCTAACGTAACGTGGTAAATGCAATGAGGCTAAATGCGAATCGTTTTCATTATAACGCAACAACCCGCGTCACGGGCTGCGGCACCCGGTCGCCAGGATGGATATTTCGGAGGACGGGTTGTTACGGAGTCGGGCGTTGCGCAGAAGGCACACGCGCAACGGGTGCGCTGGCCAAAACCGCTGCCCATGCAGGGTTTTTCCTAAATTACCCTATCCTGGGTATTGGCCTGAACGGGGACCATTGCCTATCCTTCAACTGCGCTGAACTTCCCCGTTCAAAGCGTATTCTTGAAGCCACCGGATACCGCTATCCGGTGGCTTTTTCTATTGGCATCTGCCCAGTTGGGCGATCTGCGCCAAAGACTGCCGACGCGATGACAGCGGGCTCGCAACGCCTCCGATCCAGGGTAGCGGCAACGGTGCTCCGGGCGCCACATCGCACCCACGGTTATGACGCTTCGTGCCGCCTGCCACGCCGATTTGCGGCCGGGTCACCTACAGACTATCCACAAGTTGCGTGCGATAGGAATTGCAAGCAAAATGCTCGCGCACTGCGTCAGCCGTCAGCCGGCACGATGCCGCAACTGCATCGTGCGCCGGAGGGATGGTCCTTGAGCCGCGCATCGTGCAACCGCAGAGTGCATTCGCTCTCCATATAGGCTCTACCGGTCATTCAAGTGCCGAAGCACGCTTTCTTTCCCACCACGCTGCGCGGCCGCTTGCTTGCCCTGGCTGCGGTGGCCGCCTTGCCGGCCATCGTCGTGGCGATTGCCGGTGTGGCGCTTTACCGTGACCGGCTCAATGATCACCTCGCACAGCACCTGACCCACGAAACCGAGGCCGCCGCTGCGCGCGTCGGCATGGTGCTGTCCAACGCCAACACGCTCCTGTCGGTGCTGCTGGCCGACGATTCGGCGCTGCGCATGGAGCAGAAAGAGTGCAGCAGTTTCGTCAACCGCGTCTTCCATAACCAGAGCGAACTCGCGAACCTCGGCATCATCGATGCGCGTCGCAAGCTGGTATGCACACCCGACACGGCGAAGCTTGGCATCGATCTGTCTGACCGACCGTATATCAACGAGATCATGGCGACGGGCCGGCCGTCTCTGTCGACGTTCGTGACCGGACGCGCCTCCAGCCAAGCCGTCTTGATTTCGGCGCGGCCGATGGCAGGCAGCGACGGCGCCATCCGCGGCGTGGCGTACGCGGCGGTGCGGCAGAGTGCGCTGATTGCGGCGGCCGTTGATGGCATGCCGGAAGCGCCCGTCTATCTGGTGGATGCCGAGGGCAACGTGTTGTCGAACCACGGTGCCCTGGCGGCTGCCGAGGTGCCGGCCATCATGCGCGGGCCGCTGGTGGCTGCCGCGGCCCAACAGCCGGGCGAACCCCTGCTGGTGGACGACACGGACGGCGTGCGCCGCGCCTACGCCGCCATGGTGGTGCCGCATGCGGCCGGCGGGCATTTGCGCATCGTGCGCGGCGTGGACGCAACCGACATCGTTCGCCAGCAGCGCGACGTGACACTGGCCGGCGGCGGCGCCATCTTGCTGATGGTCGTGATGCTGCTGGCGCTGATCCAGATGGCGCTGCGGCGGATGGTCATGCCGCGCATCGATGCGCTCGTGGATGCGGCGCGCCACTACGCAACGGGTGATTTTTCTGCCAGCGTGCCCGAGCACGGCACCTCGCGCGATGAACTCTCGCTGCTTGAGCGCACCTTCAACGAAATGCGTGCCTCCATCCAGCGCCACGACGCCACCGTCCACCGCCTGACCGAACGCTTCCAGCGCGTGGCGCGTGCCACCAATGACTGGATCTTCGACTGGGATATCGCCACGGGCGAGTCCTGGGCCAACGCCAGCCTGCATCGGCTGCTTGGCAGCGACGCGCTGCTGAGCCGGGGCGACGACGACGGCACCGGTGGAGGTACCTCGCGCACGCTGACCTTCCACCAGTTCGTACACCCGGACGACGTCGATGCCTTCGGTCACGAGCTGCGCGCCGTGCTGAATTCAGACCGCGACAGCTGGCAGCACGTCTGCCGCGTGATCGATGCCAACCGCGCCACGCGCACGGTGGAAATTCGTGCGAGCCTGTATCGAGACCAGGCTGGCCGCGCCGTGCGCATGGTCGGCGGGGTGACCGACATCTCGCAGCGCTCGGCCATTGAGCAGGAACTGCGCAGCAGCGAAGCGAACCTGCGCGTGGCGGAGCAGATTGCGCTTCTGGGCAGTTGGCGCTGGGACGTGCTGCGCGACTCGACCACGTGGTCGTCGGGCATGTATGTGTTGACTGGCATGCCGCTGGGCACGCCCCCGGCCTTTGCGCAGCAGGCGCAGTTCTTTACCGCCGACAGCTATAACCGCCTGCGTGAAGCCGCCAGCCGCGCCGTGACTGAAGGCGAACCGTACTCGCTGGACCTGGAGATGATCCGCCGCGACGGCGAGCACCGCTGGGTGCTCTCGCGCGGCAACATCGAGCGCAATGATCGCGATGAGGTGGTCGCCTTGTTCGGCACCATGCAGGACATCACCGAGCGGCGCGATTCCGACGAGCAACTGCGGCTGCTGCGCCGCGTGGTCGAATCGGTGCCGTCCGGCATTACCGTGGCCGACGCGCAGCAGCCCGACCTTCCGATCGTGTACGTGAACCCGGGCTTCGAGCGCATGACGGGCTATCGCGCAGAAGAAGTGCTGGGCCGCAATGCACGCTTCTTGCATTCGTCCGAGCCGGGGCAGCCTGCGCTCAACGAAGTGCGTGCCGCCCTGCGTGACGAGAGCGAGATCCGCGTGCTGCTGCGTAATTTCCGCAAGGACGGCCACGCGTTCCTGAACAACTTCCTGCTCTCGCCGGTGCGCGATGCCAAAGGTGCGGTCACGCATTACGTCGGCATTCAGGACGACGTGACGGAGCAAGAGATGACGCGCACGCGCCTGGCGCAGCACGCCACCATCGATTCGCTCACGGGCCTGCCCAACCGCACGCTGCTGGCCGATCGCGTGCAGCAGTCGGTGGAGATGGCCGCGCGCCAGCGAAGCCGCTTCTATGTGGCGCTGGTCAACATTGACCGTTTCAAGGTCGTCAACGACAGCCTTGGCCACCTGCTGGGCGACGAGGTGCTGCGCCGTGTGGCCGAGCGCCTGCGCGATGCCGCCGATACGGTGGACACCGTGGCGCGTTTTGGCGGCGACGTGTTTGCACTGGTGATCTCGCACGCGGGTTCGCGCGGTGTCGATTTCGGTTTTGACCTGTTTGCCGAGCCGGTGCGCGTGGAAGGGCACGAGGTGTTCGTGACCGCAAGTATTGGCGTGGCCGAATACCCGGCGCACGGCGCAGACGCCGATAGCCTCATCCGCCACGCCGAGATGGCGATGTATTACGCCAAGCAGAACGGCCGTAACCGCCTGGAGTTCTTCGCGCCCGAGATGGACATCGGCGTGTCGTACCGGCTGAACCTGGAACACCAGATTCGGGCGGCACTCGAGCAGGGCCAGTTCCGCTTGCTGTATCAGCCGCAGATCGACACCAAGACGGGCCGCGTGTGCGGGCTGGAAGCGTTGATCCGCTGGATTCATCCGACGCGGGGGTTGCTGCCGCCGGCGGCGTTCATTCCGGTGGCCGAAGAGAGCGGGCTGATTGTCGAGATCGGCAACTGGGTCTTGACCGAGGCTGCGCAGCAGCGCGCCGAGTGGCACAAACGCGGCCTGGCCGATGACCTGACGCTGGCAGTGAACGTGTCGCCGTTGCAGTTCAAGCGCGGCACCGTGCTGCCGACACTGCTCAAGCTCCAGCGCCAATACGGCCTCGGCTCGGGCTTCCTTGAACTGGAAGTGACGGAGTCGATGCTGATGGAGGGCACCGAGCGCACCATCGAAGACCTCACGGCCATTCGCCAGCTTGGCGTGCGCATTGCCATCGACGACTTCGGCACGGGCTATTCGAGCCTGGCCTATTTGAAGCGCTTGCCGATCGACCTCATCAAGATCGACCGCGCGTTCGTCAAGGACATCGACCGCGATTCCAACGATGCCGCCATCTGCACGACGGTCGTGGTGCTCGCGCACAACCTGGGCGTAAAGGTGTGCGCGGAAGGCGTGGAAGATGCCGCGCAGTCTGCCTTCCTGACGTCACACCAATGCGACGTGCTGCAGGGTTATTACTTCAGCGAGCCGCTGTTGCCAGAGGCGGTGACGGCACTCCTGGAACGCGACACGCGCTTCACGCTGTAAGGCCCCGCACCCGCGGCGGCGCTACGCGCGGAACACCGCGATGGCGTGCTTCAGATCTTCCGATTGGCGCGCCAGCACCGACGTGGCCGCCGCAGCTTCTTCCACCAGCGTGGCGTTCTGCTGCGTCACCCCATCGAGCTGCGAAACCGACGCGTTGATCTGCGCAATGCCGCTACTCTGCTCGCGCGAGCTGGCCGAGATTTCCGACATGAGCTGCGTGACGGTCTGCACGGATTGCACGATCTGCGTCATGGTCGCCCCGGCCTTGTGAACCAGATCCACGCCGTCGCGCACGGATTGATCGGATGCGCGGATGATCTCCTTGCTCTGCGCTGCAGCCTGGGCGCTGCGTTGCGCGAGGCTGCGCACCTCGCCCGCCACAACCGCAAAGCCGCGACCTTCTTCGCCCGCGCGGGCAGCTTCCACCGCCGCGTTGAGCGCAAGGATGTTGGTCTGGAACGCGATGCTCTCGATGGTGGCAATGATCTCGGTTACACGCTGGCTGTCGGCCCGGATGGCGTCCATGGTGTGTACGACGCGCTGCACGACCTGGCCGCCGTCGGCCGCGATCGTGGAGGCCTCCTCGGCAAGGGCGCTGGCCGCACGGGCGTGGTCGGCATTCTGCGCGACCATCGACGTCAGCTCTTCCATGCTCGATGCGGTTTCTTCCAGCGCGGCGGCTTGCTGCTCGGTGCGGGCAGAGAGGTCATGGTTGCCGGCCGAAATCTGCAGCGTGCTGTGTGCGACGCTGGCGGCACCGTCTTGGATGTCGCGCACGATGGACGACAGACTCGCGCGCATGGTGGCCATGGCGCGCATGACTTCGCCCAACTCGTCGCTGGAGCGGGCTTCAACCACGGTGGTCAGATCGCCGGCTGCCAGGCGCGTGGCCAGCATGGCGGCTTCTTCCAGCGGGCGGATGAGCGTGCGCGCAAGCAACACACCTGACATCGTCGCCAGTCCGGCGCAACCCACGCCGGTGAGCCATAGCCAGTCGCGGCTGAAAACGAGCCACGCCGCGCCATGCAGATCGGCTGCTTCCAGCGCGATATGCGCCCACAGCGTACCGATCAGGATGGCCGACGCAATCAGCGTTTGCAGGCCGATCACCTTGAAGCGCAGGCTGTCGCGCTGGAACAGATTCGCTGCGCGCCGCCAGCCTGTGCGCAGAATGCGGCCTGCGCGCACGGTGTACGACGTGTCGCCTTCGTTGATGGCGGTATAGGCGCGTTGCGCGCGCGCGATTTGCGCAGGCGTGGCCATCGAACGCACGGACGTATAGCCGACCACCGCATTGTTCTGAAACACCGGCGTCACGTTGGCCAGCACCCAGTAGAAGCCGCCGTCCTTGCGCCGGTTCTTGACGAAGCCGCGCCACGGCTTGCCGGCTTGCAGCGTGGCCCACAAGTCGGCGAAGGCGGCTTCGGGCATGTCAGGGTGGCGCACGAGGTTATGCGGCGCACCCACCAGCTCCTCCAGCAAATAGCCGCTGATGCGCACGAACGCCGGGTTGGCGAAGACGATGCGGCCTTTGAGATCGGTGCGGGAGATGAGGTAGTCCGTCGGGTTGAGGGCGGTTTCGGCTTGGGTGACCGGCAGATTCTTGCGCATGGTTGTGCCGCGCTTCGTGGGCGCAGATGGACGGAAGGAAGGGCGCGAGAGACGCGCTGTCCTCCTTTGCATCGGCACACCGGCGACGGGCTAAAGGTGATGTGGGCGCCGGCAGTTGATCTCGATCAAATCACAAGGCCCTGCCTAGATGGGCATGGCCGTTGCTACGTCGCTGGCAATGCGCCGTTCAGGCGCTGCAGACGGAGGAACGAGGTGCACAAGATCTGTGGAGACGTCGAGATCGTCCCGCGTGTGGTTCCCGCCGGCGGGCGGGGCTGGGAGGCGCGTGTCGAGGTGGTGTTCCGCGGCGCGGAAGGGCAATCGTTGTCTGGCTCGCAACCGGTGCGGCCCGGATGCACGTTTGGCTCGCCGCGCGAAGCGATGGACGCGGCGCTGCTTTACGGGCAGCGCCTGCTGCGCGATTGGGTGCGGGGTGCCACGCCCGGTGCAGAAGTTGCCACCTGAGGCGACGCGAAGATCAACGCGCCTCGGCCGCCTTGCGTTCTTCGCGCGAGAGCCCGGCCGTCCAGTAGCCCTTGGCGTCGATGGCGTCGCGGGGCACCGCCCAGGCGCCTTCGAGCAGCGTGCGGACCTGCTTGAGCAAGGACGCCTCGCCGGCCAGGAACACCTGTGGCGTGCCGGTCGGCATGGATTGGGCACTGAGTGCGCCGACCATCATGGCGCCGGCGTGCGCCGTATCGCTCTCCACCCAATGGATGCTGCGGCTGCGCGGGTGCCCGGCCAAGGCGCCTTCCAGGGGCAGTCTGGCGCGGGCGTCGCCAATGGCGATATAGGTCAGCACCTGCGCGTGCGCGGGCAAGGTTTCCAGAATCGCGAAGATGGCGGGCAACGCAGTTTCATCGCCGATGAGCAGCGTCCACGGTGCAGCAGGGTCGGCACGGAAGCCGCGCTTGGGGCCGGCAAATTCCACTTCATCGCCGGGGGCGGCGTGTTCGAGCCAGCGTGCGGCAGGGCCGTGCTGCGCGGCGGGCGTTTCGTCGTGCACAACAAAATCGATTTCGAGTTCATCGCGCGCCGCGTGATAGCGGCGGATGGTGTAAGCGCGCCCCAGCGTGCGCCCGGTGCCTGCGGCATCGTGCGGAAACATCAGCTTGATGGCTGCGCCCGGTGCAGCACCCGCCAGATCGGCGAGATCCGCAGCGGCTACGCCGGTAAACACGACGCGGCGCATGCGCGGGGACAGCGTATGGATGGCGCGCACACGCATGCGGCGTGTGGCGGGTTTGACAGAACTGAGCAGCTGCGACATGAGACCTTGTGTGCGATTGAAGGCAAACATAGATGGCTGCGAAGTGGCCCGAGGCTGTGACCCGGGGACCGAGGCGGTGGCCCGGACGACGAAACGTCCCCCGGGCGGCTGAACGGCTGCTGCTTGCTGCTTACCGCTCGCCGGTAATTTCCTTCAAAGCGCGTAGCAGGATGTCTGCCACGCGCTGCTGTTCTTCGCGCGAGGCGAAGCGTTTTTCCATGAGAGCGAACTTCAGGCGCCAGCGCGCCGTGCGTAACGGGTCGTGCCCTGTGTCCGTCCATTCGGCGGCGTTGTCGGTTTCGCGGTCGAACGCCATGGCTTCGTTCATGCGCTTCATACGCTCGCCCATGGCGCGCAGTTGCGCGAGGATGGCATCGGCGCTGTGCTGGCGTTCGGCCAGCCATGTTTCGCCGTCGGGCGTGATGCCGTAGCGCTTCTTGTTGCCTTCGACCGTGACGGAAGCAAAACCGTGGTCTTCCAGATACGACAGCGCTGGGTACACCATGCCCGGGCTTGGCGTGTAGAAGCCGAGCGAATGCTCTTCCACCGCCTTGATCAATTCATAGCCGTGGCGGGGCGTGCCCTTGAGCATCGCCAGCAGCACGAGCTGCAGGTCGGCCGAGCTGAGCCGGCGGCCGCGCCACGGGCTGCCGCCTTCGTCATCGCCTTCGCCGTAGCCCCCGGGGCCGCCAAAGCCGCCCATGCCTCGCCCGAAACCGTGTCCGCCATGGCCATGGCGACCCATCATGAAGTGTTTTTGAATCCACATTTTGTGGTGATGTCCAAACCATCCGCGCATTGCCATTCTCCTGAAGAGCATCATCAGATATATCTTAAGATACATCGCATGATAGTGGCGGCGATCCAGAAGTCAAGGACAGCGGAGAAAAAAGACGCGCGGATCAGGGGGCGGGTTTGTCGCTACCGAGTCTTGCGACGTGTACGAGCCAACGCCGCACGACCTCTTCTTCCTTGGGCGAGAACCCTTCCAGCAAGTCCTGCTCGATGCCGCCCGAGCGTTCTCTGCACGCGGCAAGCAGGGCCGATCCTTCCGGTGTGACGTCGATGTGCTGGATACGGCCGTGCACGGCGTGGGGCCGGCGCGTGATAGCGCCGCTACGCTCCAGGTTGGTAACGATCACGCTCACCGTCTGGGGCGTCAGCATGGTCAGCCGGGCGAGGTCGGCGTTCGAGATGCCGGGGTAGGCGCGGAGCATCGTGAGCACTAGGAATTGCGGGAGGGTGACGCCTACATCGGCCATGGCGCGCTCCATGCGTAGCCGGTGGGCGGCGCTGGCCTGGCGCAACAGGTAGCCGAGATAGCCTTCTTCACCGCGCTTGCCCTGTCCGGGCTCGGGGATGGCGGGCAAGTTGCGTGGCGTGTCGTTTTCCTTGCCGGCGGCAGGGGTGCGCTTGCTCATGATGTAAGAGTTCGAATATGATGTTCGAGCACTGATATTACCATTCCTCCAACCCGGACCCCTCAACAGGAGCCAGACATGGAAGATCTCTCCCCTCGCATGGATTACTCGGAATTTGTCGATACCGTCGTCGGTGTGGCGCCGGCGTTGCAGGCGCTCGGCAAGGCAGTCGATGCCTCAGGGCTGGAAAAGCCGCTGACCGAACTCGTCAAGCTGCGCGCTTCGCAAATCAACGGCTGCGCGTTCTGTGTGCAATTCCATCTGAACCTGGCGCGCAAGCTGCGCGTGGTGCCGGCCAAGCTCGATCTGGTGGCGGTCTGGCGCGACACGCCGGCGGTGTTTACGCCGCGCGAGCGTGCCGCGCTGGCGTGGACGGAAGCGCTGACCACGCTGGCCCGCGCCTCCGACCACGGCGTGGAAGATGGCGAATACGACGCCGTGCTTGAGCATTTCTCCAGGACGGAAGTCGCGTTCCTCACGGCCGCCGTCGCTAACATCCAGGCGTGGAACCGTATTGCCGTTGCGATGCGCTTTGCGCCGCAGGTGCCCGCCGCCGTGGCCGCAGAGGAAGCATGACCATGGACACCATCCGCCCCATCGAAGACGAAGCCGCGTTGCGTGCGTGCTTTCCCGTCATGCATCAACTGCGGCCGCATCTTGCCGACGCCGACGAGCTGGCCGCGCGCTGGCGCCGGCAGGTGGAAGACGGCTATCGCCTCATCGCCGTCTGGCGCGATGGCGTGCCAGTTGCGCTGGCGGGTTATCGGCAGCAGGAGAATCTCGTCTACGGTTCGTTCCTGTATGTCGACGATCTGGTGACCGATGCCAACCTGCGCAGCAGCGGCCTCGGCAACGTGCTGATGGACCACCTCAAGGTTGAAGCCGAGCGCCTGGGCTGTGCACGGCTCGTGCTCGACACGCCGCTGTCCAACGTGCTCGGCCATCGCTTCTACTATCGCAACGGGCTGCTCGCAGGTGCCTTGCGCTTTGGCATGAACACGCAACGTGGAGCGTCCCGATGACGACACTGCTACATGTGACCGTGAGCCCGCGCGACGATCGCTCGCACAGCCGGCGTGGCGCGAAATTGGTGATTGCACAATTGGCCGAAGCCGTCGGTGGCCTGCGCATCATCGAGCGCGACCTGGCGGCGACACCGCTGCCGCATCCCGACGCCGGCTTTGTCGAGGCCAGCCTCATGCCCGATGCCGACCGCACTGCAGCGCACCGCGCAGCGCTTGCGTTGTCGGAAACGCTGATCGGCGAACTGGAAGCGGCGGATGCCGTGCTGATCTCCACGCCGGTGCACAACTACACAGTGCCTTCGGCGTTGAAGGCGTGGATCGACTTGGTGGTGCGGCCCGAACGCACGTTCCGGCGCACGCCGACGGGCAAAGTGGGCATGCTGACCGATCGTTCGGTGCTGGTGGTGTCTGCCTCCGGCGGCAACTTTGATGGCGCCCACGCGCAGACCGATTTTCTGATGCCGTATCTGCGTTATGTGTTTGCCACGGTGGGCATCCATCAGGTGGAAGGCATCCGCTTGCAGAACACTGCGCGCGGTGCCGATTCCGCCGTGCGGGCGTTGGAAGGCTTCCGACAGGAACTGGCTGCGCGGATGTTGCTCATGCCGCTGGTGGCTTGAGGGTTGTCGCGCGAAAGAAAAAAGCGTGGCTCGCCTGTGGCGCCTGGGCTGCCACTTGCCATCATGCGTGTCAGTGCACCGCACCGCCGCTCATCTTGAGATCCGCCTGCGTGGCCAGCGCCGTACGCACTGCCAGAAGTATCCCTTTGATCTGGGTATCGATCGACAGGCTCGGCCGGCCCGCATGGCGGGCCGCCAACTCGGGCGTCGTCGGCACGTGAATGAAGCCGCCGCGCACGTGCCGCGCGCGCGTTGCAATGTGGTGCATCAAACCATAGAACAGGTGATTGCAGTTGTACGTGCCAGCACTCTGCGACACGCCCGTCGGCACGCCTACCTCGCGCAACGTTTGTACGATGGCCTTGATCGGCAGCGTGGAAAAATACGCCGCCGGCCCACCTGCTACCACCGGCGTATCAACCGGCTGGTTGCCCGCGTTGTCCGGAATGCGTGCATCTATCACGTTGATGGCCACGCGCTCCACCGAAATCTCCGTTCGGCCCGTGGCTAGGCCGAGCGCAAATACGAGAGTGGGCGATGTGTCCTCGATCGCTTCCACCAATTTTTCGTTGGCGAGACCAAACACGCACGGCAACTGCCGCGCCACGATGACTGCGCCATCAACCTGCATGCCGTCGAGCGCCTGCGCGATGTCCCACGATGGGTTGGTCGGGTCGGATTCAAATGGCTCGATGCCGGTGACGAGAACGGCGGACATACGGTCGCTCCTTGGTTAGATGCGTAGTGATGCAACTATTTGCCAATAAAAAAGGCGGCACATGCCGCCCCCGATTGCTTTACGTGTTCAGTGCACTGCGGACCTCACGGATGGCCTGCACCGTATCGTCGAACGCCCCGGCGCCGACATGCTCGCGCACGCGCCGCGCCACCTTGGCGCTCGCGGCCTGCAACGCGGTTTCCAGTTTGCGCGCCGCATCCGTGGGGAAGAGGTTCCACTCGCGGCCGTCCTCTGCAGACGGCTGACGCTCCACCAGACTTTTGGCGATCAAGCCGTCGACAAGACGCGTGGCGGTGGGCCGCGCAATGCCCAGCACCTCGGCCAATTCGCGGTTGAGTACGCCGGGCTGCTTGAGTACCACGCGCAGCACAAATCCTTGGGGCGGCGTCAGGCTGAACGGCGCATACGCGGCAGTCCATTCGCGCTCGACGGAGCGCGCCAGCGCGGTGGTATTGAAGTACAGGCAGTGATCGAACATGTGCGGCAGTCTAGCGATGAATCGTTAGGTATGCAACGAAGTTTTCCGCCCGTCGATGTGCTCTGGGTGCAGCCTAAGGCGCCGCTTCTGCCGTGTGCGTAAGCTGCTTCAGCGCCTGGACGAAGTACGCGCGATCGTGCGGCGCCAGGTCCTGCATGGTTTGCGAGAGGCGGTCCATCGTCGTGCGGGCGGTGACGTGATCGCCGTCGGCGTGGGCAAACCATGCCAGCTCCAGCAGTAACCCGCTCACTTGCACGTGGCCGTAGCGATGCCGGCCGCTGTCGTGTTCGCGCAGGCGCAGTGCGGCCACGTCGGTCCAACGCTGCGGCCAGTAGCGCGCGTCAAAGGCTTCGGCAAATGGGCCGGCCTGCGTGCGGATGTCGGTCAACGTGAGCGCCGCGCGGCGCGTGTCGGCGCGTGCTATCCGCATCAGCGCGATGGCGTTCCACGCCGATTGCAGCGGCCCACCGTTACGCAGCGCCTGCCATTCGCTCATGGCCAGCCAACGGACGGCGTCGACCGTGCCGTCGGCATGCGTTGAGTCGCCGAGCACATCGCGCAGCAGCCAGCAAGTCATGCCGAGATTGGCGGCAACCTGCTGCACAGCGTCCGACGCCTGGCTCTCCAATGCGGCAGCCAGCGCGGTTTCGAATTGCGCGACGATGCGCTGTGCGGCCTGGGCGCGTACGTCCAAAGCAGTGCCGTCTGAGTCGGCATAGAGCAGGCGGGCACGCTCGATGAGGGCGTTGAGGTTGTTCCACTCGAAGCGGATCTGCGGGTGGTAGCGCAGCAGGCTGCGGCCGGACTCGGCATCGGCCAGGCGTGCAAGCAGGCCGGCGGCGAGGTCGAGGTCGCGGCGGTCATACGCACACCATGCGGTGACGATGCGCTCCATGGCGGCGAGGTAATCGTTGCCGAGCACGTGGCGTTGCCGGCGGTGCGCGCGCAGTTGCGAGAGCAGGGCGCTGGCGCGTGTGGAATCGCCCAGGCGGCGAGCGGCCATCGCCTCGCCCAGAGTGACGAGGGCGCGCTGGAAGTCGTTGTCGGCGGCGTCACTGGCGTGGCGCAGCGCGAGCAGGGCACCGCCGCGCTCGGTATCGGACGCGCTTGTGCTGGCGCCCAGTGCATGCAACAGGCGGCCTTCGCGCATGGCGTGGCGCGCGGTCAGAAAGGCGTGCCAGAACGCGGGGTTGGGCGTGCCAGGCGCCGGGCCGGACAGCGCGCTGGCGTTGGCATCGGTGCTGTTGTCCGTGCTGCCATCTGGGGCGGCAATCCCGAGGAAGGCGCGCACATCGGCGTCATCGGCAATCCGTCCTTCAACCACGCAGACCACGCGTGCCGCGTCTTCGGGTGTGAGCCAGAAGGGCCCTTGGCTGCGCTTATCTGCGTTGAGGAAGCGCGGCTCGCGGTCGCGCTGTTCACCCCAGCCAGCTTGCACGCCCCAGTTCTGCCAGTCGCGAAACGCGCGGCTGATCATCATGCGCTGCGTGCTGGCGTCCGACACGGCGCCGCGCAGGTCGGCCAGGCGCACCAGCGGTTGCTCCGGCGACAGACGATGCGCGTATGCCAGCCGCACCAGCAACCACAGGCTCTGGAACGGCGCACGCCGGCCATCCACGGTTTGCGGGGTGGTCAGCTCGACATGGAGGGCGGGCAGGGCAGGCGTCATGCAGGCAATCAGGCGAAGCGAAACGAAACGTGGCGCCATTGTGCGCCAAGCCCCTTGTTACAGGCGTTACGCGCGTGACGTGCGGCGTGTCCTGCACGCTGGCGGCGGCACGGCGCGCTCCCTACGATGCGCAGCGCCGGCTCATCTGCGCGTTGATGGTTGCCGGCAGCCATCCACTCAATTCAAGGAGCTTTCCATGTTCTCTCGCTGGTCGAAGATCTTCGCGCTTGCCCTCACGGCCTGCACCGTTGCCATGAGCACCGCCACTGCCCATGCCGAGCTGGTCGTGCGCAATGACCTCAAGCGCGTGTTCGACGCCGCCGGCGTCTCCGGCACCTTTGTGCTGATGGACATCAGCGCTGATCGCACGTACGTCGTTGACCCGGCGCGGGCCGCGCGGCGCATCCACCCGGCATCCACGTTCAAGATTCCGAACAGCCTGATCGCCTTCGACACCGGAGCCGTGCGCGACGATCAAGAGGTGCTGCCTTACGGCGGCAAGCCGCAGCCTTACAAGCAGTGGGAGCACGACATGGCGTTGCCCGAGGCGATCCGCCTGTCGGCCGTGCCGATCTACCAGGAGGTGGCGCGCCGCGTGGGCTTTGAACGCATGCAAGCCTACGTCGATGCGTTCGACTACGGCAACCGGCAACTCGGCAGTGTGATCGATCAATTCTGGCTACGCGGCCCGCTGGAGATTTCCGCATTCGAAGAAGCGCGCTTCACCAGCCGCATGGCGCTCAAGCAGTTGCCGGTGAAGCCGCGCACCTGGGACTTGGTCCACCGCATGCTGTTGATCGAGCAGCAGGGCGACGCCGCGCTGTATGCCAAGACGGGCGTTGCGACGGAGTATCAGCCGGAGATCGGCTGGTGGGTCGGCTGGGTGGAACGTGCCGGGCGCGTCTATGCCTTCGCACTGAACATCGACATGCCGCGTGAGGGCGACATGGCCAAGCGTATTCCGTTGGGCAAGCAGTTGATGCAGGCGCTGGAGGTGTGGCCGGCGCCGTAAGAGTTGCGTCTGCAGGCTCCGCCGTCTGATTCGCAATCAGGGATGCCAGCAATCCACAATGAGATCGATCCCGAGGACGATGCAAATCGTTAAAAACTATTGCGCCGGCCCGTACGGAAACGGACGGATGCAACACATCGGGGGTCCTCATGTTCAAGGTCTACAAGGCAATGGCCGTCGCCGTGGCAGCGGCCGTCGGAGCAGGTGGTGCGCTGGCGGGCGGCAGCCAGAGCGGCGTGATCCATTTCAGCGGCACCATCGTCGAGGCAGGGTTCCACGTGCAGGCTGCGCCCCAGCGCACCGGTGCGGAGAACCTCTTGAAGGCGAGCCCGTCGTCGTCCGGCGACCAGGTGGTGTTGGACTTTCGCTCGTCTGCGGTGCGCGTGGTGCCGCTTGATGTGTCGGTGGAGGCACGCGCGGCGTCATCGCTCCGGCCTCTGCGGGTGGGTGATTCGCGGGGCAAGGCGGACGTCCTCGTCAAGTACGCCGGCTTCAAGGCCAACCTGCTCGCGGCAAACAACGGCACGCTGACCTTGTCGCGCGCGCCGGGAGTGGAATCAGCGCTTGCGGTGGTGACACTCGCCTACCAGTAATGAAAAAAGGCGGGAATCTCCCGCCTTTGTTTGGTGGCCGCCGCGATGGCGTTTACGACGCCACCGGCCCCACCGGCGATTGGAACGGGTGGTATTGGTAAAGCCAGGTCTCAGACAGCGGCTTGCCATCCACACGCAAAAACAATCGCATGTCCACCGGTTCCTTCCCATCGACCGTCAGATCGAATTGCGCACGCCAGTGGCCCGGCACGCCGTTCGGCACGGCTTCGGTAAACACGTACGAGAACGTGCCGCGCGAGGTGCTGAGCACTGCCTCCGGCTTGGTGCCGAAGGGCAGCTTCTCCAGCGGGCCGCCCTTGAACTCGACCATGAACTTGCGCACGCCGTGCGGGCGCGGCTGGCCCGGCTGGCCGCCGTTGCCCATGCGCGTGGCCACGCAGCGCGCCAGTTGCGTCGGATACGGCTCATCGGCCAGCCAGTGCAGGCGATAGCGCAGCCGGTACTGGCTGCCCGCGCGTGCCGGTGCCTTCGGCACCCACATGGCGACGATGTTGTCGTGAATCTCGTCGTCGGTCGGGATCTCGATGAGCTGCACGGCGCCTTCGCCCCAGCCCTCCAGCGGCTCGACCCACAGACTCGGGCGGCGCTCGTAGTGCACGCCGTCCTGGTAGTTGTTGAAATCGCGATCGCGCTGCAGCAGGCCGAAGCCGCGCGGGTTGTTGTCGCCAAAGGCAGACGCCATCGTGCGCGGCGGATCGTTCAGCGGGCGCCAGATACGCTCGCCTGTGCCGGTCCAGAGCGCCAGGCCGTCGGAGTCGTGCACTTCGGGGCGCCAGTCGGTGGCGGTGCCCTTGGCGGTTTCCGAGAACCAGTACATCGACGTGGCAGGCGCGATGCCGAAACGGTCCACGTCCTTGCGCAGGAAGATGGCCGTATCGATGTCCATCACCACGCCCTTCGTGCGGTGCATGACGAAGCGGTATGCACCCGTGATGCTCGGCCCGTCGAGCAGCGTGTAGATCGTCACGGAATCGGCGCGGTTGTCGGCCGGCGTGTCGAACCACACATGCGTGAAATTGGGGAATTCTTCAGGCTTGCCGGCCTGCGCAACGTCGAGCGCGATCCCGCGTGCGGAGAGCCCGTACTGATACAGCTCACCGATGGCGCGGAAGTACGATGCGCCCAGGAAGGCAACCCAATCGTTCTTTTTCCAGTCGAGTTTTTTCTGATCGCCCAGACGGCTTTCCTGAAAGCGGAAGCCGGAAAAGCCGCTGCCGCGCGGCAGCTTGCGCGCCGGGCTGTCGGCGGGCATGTCGAAGTACGACTCGTCGTAGACGATCTCGCGTGCGGCGCCTTTTTCCACCACATGCATGCGTACCGGCGCGCGGAAGAACGTGCCCAGGTGGAAGAACGTCACCGGAAATTGGCCCGGACCGTCAGCAAAGAGCGCGTGGGCGGTGTCGAACTTGATCTTGCCGTGCGCTTCGTAGTCGATCTTGGCCAGGATGTCGGCCGGCGCCGTGGCGGGCGGCGTGTACGGCTTGGCGGCCATTGTGCGGGCGCGTTCGATCAGCGCATCGAAAGAAAACGGCGCGGCATCACCCAGCTTGACGCGATTTGCGGCCAGCGCCTCGGGCGTGATGCCGAGTGCCGCCAGCGTGGCGGTAACGGATGCGGAGGCAAGAAGGGTTCGACGTGTGACCATAGGTGCCTGTGATGTGACTGATGAATAAGAAGGGTCCGACATGGTAACGCGGGCCCAGGTTCCGGCGCGGGCTGGAAGCTCCCCCGGATGGCCGATCCGCTGCCGTTCGGACGCCCAAATCGACAGTTCATCGCAGCGGGCTTGCACCTGCAAGTGCCGGTTACGATACTTGGTGACACATCAACGGGGGGCTGGGATGACGCTACGACTGCGCAGCATCGGCATCGCTTTGGCATTGGTTTGCGCGGCATGCGGCGCCCGGGCGGCACCCTGCGAGTCGCCCGCCCAGTTGAATGATGGCTGGCAGACCGAAGCCGACCCTGCCGCAGCCGGTTTCGAAGCCGGCCGCCTTTGCGCCGTCCTGCGCAATTTTGCCGAAGCCGATATCAACTTCCACAGCCTGCTCGTGGTGCGTCATGGCCGTCTGGTGGCGGAGGTCTATCACACCGGCAAGGATGAGCGTGTGAAGGATCTGTTCCGCACCACGCGCACGTTCGACGCCAGCACACTTCACGACATCCGCTCGGTCAGTAAATCGGTGACAAGCCTGCTGTGGGGCATTGCGCAAGGGCAGGGGAAGATGCCGCCGCTCGAAACACCGGCGTTGTCGCTGTTTCCGGGGCTGGCCGACCTGAATCGCGACGGCCGTGAGGCGATTACGCTCTCGCAGATGCTGTCGATGTCCAGCGGCCTTGCCTGGAACGAATGGCGTGCGACGAGCCTGTTCAACAACGACGAGTTCGGACTGTTCTGGCACACCTCTCAGGCGCACTACGTGTTCGACCGCCCGATGGCGGCGCCGGCCGGCACGCAGTTCAACTACAACGGCGGCAACACGGCGGTGCTCGCGCTGCTGCTGGCAGAGCGCGTCGGCATGTCGTTGCCGGAGTACGCGCGCAAGCAGCTGTTCGAACCGCTGGGCATCACCGATTGGGAATGGGTAGACGACTACCGTGGCCGCCCCCTGGCGTTTGCCGGCGTGCGCCTGCGCCCCCGAGACCTGGCGCGCATCGGTCAGCTCGTGCTGCAGCACGGCCAATGGAATGGGCGGCAAGTCGTGCCAGCCGCGTGGATCGCCGAATCAACGCGCCCGCACATCGACACCGGCATGGGCCTGCAGTACGGCTATCAGTGGTGGCTCGGCAAGGTGGTGGCCGGCGGCACCGAACACGCGTGGATCGGCGGCATCGGCAACGGTGGCCAGCGTCTGTGGATCGTGCCCGGGCTCGACATGGTGATCGTCACCACGGCGGGCGACTACAACCAGCGTGCAACCTGGAAACAGGCCGAAAACCTGCTCGACCAGGTCATGGCGGCCGTGCAGCCGTCGCCCCGGTAACGACGGCTGCGCGGTTGCGTGGCTGCGCGGGCTTAAAGGAACCGGTCGAGGATCTTGCGGCTGTGCTTGTCCAGCGCAAGCAGGTCGCGGATCAGGTAGTGGATGCCGTGGCTGTCGGAAATGAGCAGCGTGGTGCCGGTCAGGCGCCGGATGTCTTCTTCGCCGCGCAGCACGAGGTCGGTCTGGCCGCGGTCGGTCTGCACCGTCCACGTGCTGGGCGTGGCGTAGGTCGATACGCCGACGATCTTGCGGATTTCGGGCATGAATTCACGCGCACCGAGTTCAGCTTCGATCAGTGCGCGCATTGGCGCGGGTAGCGCATCGGGCTGCGTGATCCACGCCAGCTCGCGGCCGTCGGTGCTCATCAGGCTCAAGCCCTCGCTGGCGGCGGAGATCGGAAACGCGCGCACGGGCACTACGCCTTCATGCATGGTGCCGTCGGCCAGGGTCATCACAAGCTTGCCGAAGCCATTGCGGCTCAGGGTGAAATCGGGCGTTTGCATCGCAGTCATTTCAAATAGGGGATCACTGCGCGTAAGCCGGCGCGGCGGCGTCCACGCGCTCGCCGTCGCTGGTCAGATCGGTGTCGGCATCGACATTGCGGGCCTGCGCCTGATAAAGCTTGTAGTACGCCCCTTCGCGCGCGAGCAGCTCATCGTGGTTGCCCACTTCGACGATCTGGCCGCGATCCATGACGACCAGGCGATCCGCCTTGCGCAGCGTCGACAAACGGTGCGCGATGGCAATGGTTGTGCGGCCCTGCACGAGGTTGTCGAGGGCCTTCTGGATTTCCTTCTCGGTGGTCGTATCCACGGAAGACGTGGCCTCGTCCATGATCAGGATGCGCGGGTTGATGAGCAGCGCCCGCGCAATCGAAATACGCTGGCGTTCGCCGCCCGACAGCGCCTGGCCGCGTTCACCCACCAGCGAGTCGTAGCCGTGCGGCAGGCGCAGGATGAACTCGTGGGCGTGGGCGGCACGCGCGGCGGCAATGATCTCTTCGCGCGTGGCGCCGGGTTTCCCGTAGGCAATGTTGTCGGCGATCGTGCCGAAGAACAGGAACGGCTCCTGCAGCACCAGGCCGATGTTGCGACGGAATTCCGAGACGGGCAGCGATCGGATATCAGTGCCATCCAAGCGGATCGCGCCTTCCGACACATCGTAGAAGCGGCAGATCAGGTTCACGAGCGTGCTCTTGCCCGAGCCGCTATGCCCCACCAGCCCGATCATCTCGCCCGGCTGGATCGACAGATTCAAGCCGCGGATCACCGCTCGGTTGCCGTAGCGGAAGCCCAGGTCGCGCAACTCGATTGCCCCGTCCACCTTCTCAATGTGCACAGGCTTGACCGGTTCCGGCACGCTCGACACGTGGTCGAGAATGTCGAAGATGCGCTTGGCGCCCGCCGCCGCCTTCTGCGTGACGGACACGATGCGGCTCATGGAATCCAGGCGCGTGTAGAAGCGGCTGATATACGTCAGGAACGCCACCAGCACACCGACGGTAATGGCGTCATGGCTGACCTGCCAGATCCCGAAAATCCATACCACCAGCAGGCCGACTTCGGTCAGCAGCGTCACGGTCGGGGTAAACAGCGACCACACCGCGTTGACGCGATCATTGATCGCGAGGTTGTGCTTGTTGGCCTCGGCAAAGCGTGTCACCTCGCGCTTTTCCTGGGCAAAGGCCTTGACCACGCGGATGCCCGGGATCGTATCGGCCAGCACGTTGGTGATCTCCGACCAGATCCGGTCGATCTTCTCGAAGCCATGGCGCAGGCGGTCGCGCACCAGGTGGATCATCCACGCAATGAACGGCAGCGGCACCAGCGTGACCAGCGCAAGCCAGGGGTCGATCGAGACCAGGATGACTGCCGTCATCGCAATCATCAGCACGTCGGTCGCGAAATCGAGCAGGTGCAACGACAGGAACACGCTGATCCGGTCGCTTTCCGAGCCGATGCGCGCCATCAGGTCGCCCGTGCGCTTGCCGCCGAAGTATTCGAGCGACAGCTTGAGCAGGTGCTCGTAGGTGGTCGTGCGCAGGTCGGCACTGATGCGCTCGGATACGCGCGCCAGCAGATAAGTGCGCGCCCAGCCCAGCACCCAGGCCACCAGCGCGGCGCCAAACAGGCCGGAAAGGTAGAGCGTGACCAGGCGGTAATCGACCGGTTGCCCGTTCTGATAGGGGATCAGCACCTTGTCCATCAAGGGCATCGTCAGGTACGGCGGCACCAGGGTGGCGGCCGTGCCGATCAGCAGCAGGGCGAAACCGGCCAGCAATTCCCACCGATACGGCTGGGCGAAGCGCCACAGGCGCAGCAGCGCCCAGGTCGAAGGCGGCTGCTCCTGTTCGCGGCTGCATTGCGGGCAGTTGTCTTCACCGGGCGGGAGGGGCGCCTTACAGGTCGGGCAGATGTCCGCGGCGGGCTGTGCGGCTTGGGCGCCAGTGGCCAGGGCGTTGCGCTGGGCATCGAAGGCGTCGGCCAGCCGCAGGGCGTCGGTGTTGTGGCCCAGCGTGTAGCGCCAGCTTGCCAGCCTGCGCTGGCCGTCCGCCAGCTCCAGCGTGCCAACGCCGGCGTGGTCGCTGTGGGCAAGCGTCATGCCAGGGCCGATGTCCCAGCTTTGCAAATCCTTTT
Organism: Ralstonia sp. SA306; assembly: GCF_054792405.1. Classification (NCBI taxonomy): domain Bacteria; kingdom Pseudomonadati; phylum Pseudomonadota; class Betaproteobacteria; order Burkholderiales; family Burkholderiaceae; genus Ralstonia; species Ralstonia sp. SA306. The sequence goes on along the minus strand of NZ_CP096452.1, from coordinate 1,625,008 downwards.
CGCCAGGGGCTTGGCCGATCAGGCGCCGGTTCGTAACAACCAGCCACCCTTGGGTAAAATGCAACCTTGCGTCCAAATCCAGCTGCAGCCCGGCCAGGACGGTTTCTTCTGGAGCGAGGCTCGGGGCCAGCACGACACTCCAGGGTTCCTGAGCGCGGGCGAGGGTGGGGGCGGACGTTGGGGAGGACTGGGTCATCAGTGGCGCAAAGAATTCAAAAAGCGCGTCCAAATGGCCAAAAAACAGCCCAAAACGGGAAAAGGACGAACATAAATCGAGGCAAGAGTGCGGCGTCGCAATTGTTGCGGCCTGCAAATTTTGCTCGCAAGTATACATAGCCACGCGAGCCGGACATTTGGTGCGTTGCACAACGCACTTCGGGCTCAAGACGTCAACGCCGACGCCGTTGTAACGTTATTGAAAGGTAACGGTTCGATTCCACGGACCAATTCACGCGTACATCGCCCCCCTGCTTTCCAAGCAAATTCAATGAAGAAGAAGGACATTGAGATTCTCGATGTCATGTCGCTGCGCGGCCCGAATATGTGGACATATCGGCCAGTGCTGGAGGCATGGGTCGACATTGGTGAACTGGAGGATTTTCCCTCCAACACGATTCCGGGCTTCTACGAGCGCCTGTCGACATGGCTCCCGACGCTGATCGAGCACCGCTGCAGCCCCGGCGTGCGCGGTGGCTTCCTGATGCGCTTGAAGGAAGGCACCTGGCCCGGCCACATCCTGGAACACGTCACCCTGGAACTGCAGAACCTGGCCGGCATGCCCGGCGGCTTTGGCAAGGCGCGCGAGACCCCGGTGCGCGGCGTCTACAAGGTGATCGTGCGTGCCTGGCATGAAGACGTGACGCGCGCTGCCCTGCTGGCCGCCCGTGATCTGGTCATGGCGGCCATTGAAGACCGCCCGTTCGACGTGGACGCGGCCGTCGAAACGCTGCGCGACTTGGTCGATGAGCACTGCCTCGGCCCCAGCACCGCTTGCATCGTCGATGCAGCCGATGACCGCAATATCCCCTCCATCCGCCTGTCGGACGGCAACCTCGTGCAGCTCGGCTACGGCGCACGCCAGCGCCGCATCTGGACGGCCGAGACCGACCGCACCAGCGCCATTGCTGAATCGATCTCGCGCGACAAGGACCTGACCAAGAGCTTGCTGCAGTCGTGCGGCGTGCCCGTGCCCGAAGGCCGCATGGTCGACAACGCTGAAGACGCCTGGGACGCGGCCGAAGACATCGGCGTGCCGGTGGTGGTCAAGCCGTACGACGGCAACCACGGCCGCGGCGTGTTCACGAACCTGATGACGCGCGAAGAGGTGGAAACCGCTTACGCCGTGGCCATCGAGGAAGGCAACGGCGTGATTGTTGAGCGCTTCGTCTCCGGTAACGAACACCGCCTGCTGGTCGTGGGCGGCCGTGTGGCGGCGGCGGCGATGGGCGAAACCGCGTCGGTGATCGGCGATGGCACCTCGACCATCGAAGAACTGATCGAATCGCAGATCAATTCCGACCCGCGCCGCGGCAGCACCGAAGAGCACCCGCTGAACTGCGTGCGCCTGGACTCTGCCGCACTCCTCGAACTCAAGCGCCAGGGCTATGCCGACGGCAGCGCTGTGCCGCCCGCAGGCCGCAGCGTGCTGATCCAGCGCAATGGCAACGTCGCCTTTGACGTGACCGATCGCGTGCACCCGAGCGTGGCCGCGCACGCATCGCTGGCGGCGCGGGTGGTCGGGCTCGACATTGCCGGCGTGGACCTGGTGGCCGACGACATCTCGCGCCCGCTCGATGAGCAGCGCGGCGCCATTGTGGAAGTCAACGCCGGGCCGGGTTTGCTGATGCACATTCGGCCGGCCCAGGGCGAACCACGCCCTGTGGGCCGCGCGATTGTGGATCACCTGTTTTCCGACAAGGACGGCGTGCAGGACGACGGCCGCATTCCCATCGTCGGCATCACGGGTACCAACGGCAAGACCGTCGTCGCGAAGCTGGTTGCGCAGTTGCTGCAGCTCTCGGGCAAGCACACGGGCCTGGGCTGCAGCGATGGCCTGTTCCTGGACCGCCGCCAAGTCGAGGCGAGCAACAATCGCGGCGGTCATGGCGACCGCGCTGCGTGGGACGCCTGCCACCGCATCCTGATGAATCGCGCGGTGGAAGCCGCCGTATTCGAGAGCGACAGCGGCATGATCCTCTCGCAAGGATTGCCGTATGACCGTTGCCAGGTCGGCGTGGTCACCAACTTCGGCAAGCCCGATCACCTGGGCGACTTCTACGTCGAAGACGAAGACCGGATGTACAGCGTTCTGCGCACGCAGATTGACGTTGTGCTGAAGTCAGGCGTGGGCGTGCTCAATGCCGCCGATGCGCGCCTCGTTGAAATGGCCGACCTGTGCGACGGCGATGTGATCTTCTTCGCGTTGTCGGGCGATCTGGAGGCGATTGCCGCGCACCGCGCCGCTGGCAAACGGGCCGTGTTCGTGCGTGACGGCAAGGTGGTGCTCGCCACCGGCCCGACCGAACTGGCTCTGGCCGATGTTGCGGCCATTCCGCTGACCTACGCTGGCCGCGTGCCGTTCCAGCTTGAGAACGTGCTGGCCGCTGTAGCCACCGGCTGGGCGCTGGGCATTTCCAACGACCTGATGCGCGCCGGTATCGTCACCTTCGATGTGGGCCAGGTGGATGTGCCGGGCCGCTTCACGCTGTTCCAGCACCACGGCGCCACCATCGTGGTAGATGACGCGCACAACGCCTCGGCGCTGGACGCCCTGGCCGCTGCGCTGGACAACTTCCCGGCCGAGCGCCGCACGCTCGTATTCGGTGCCGGCCTGCAACGCCGCGACGAAGACCTGGTGGCGCAAGGCACCGTCATCGGCCAGACGTTCGATCGCGTGCTGCTATGCGAAGACGCCAGCGTCAAGCGCACCGATGCCGAGTTCGATCGCCAAGCACGCGCGCTGCTCAAGCAAGGGTTGCAGGCAGGCGGTCGCGTGGCTGAAGTCGTCGTCGAAGGGGCCAAGCGCCGGGATGTCGTGGATGCGGCGCTCTCGCAGCTCACGGCAGGCGACCTGCTGGTCCTGCAATGCGACGAGTGCGCCATCGAGGGCACCGTCGAGCAGGTACACCAGTGGATGGGCCGCGCCGAATCCCAGAACTGACGATCGGGCCTGAATCCAAAAGAACGCCCAAAGCACAACGGAAAGCTGATTGCATGGAAGTCTCTCGTATCCGGGCCTTGCGCGGCCCAAATCTCTGGTGCCGCCATACGGCCATCGAAGCCATCGTGGCCTGCTCGGATCAATCCCAACTGCTGGCCGAACTGCCGGGCTTTGAAGACCGCCTGCGCGCGCGCTTTCCGGCGATTGGCCCCTTGCGCCCGGATGACGAAGCCGATGCACCGTCGATTGCGCACGCGCTGGAAGCCGCCGCGCTGGGCCTGCAAGCCGCCGCCGGTTGCCCGGTGACGTTCAGCCATACCGAGCCCACGCTCGAACCCGGCACGTACCAGGTCGTCGTCGAATACAGCGAAGAGGAAGTGGGCCGACTGGCATTTGAGCTGGCCGGCCAACTTTGCCTGGCCGCACGCGACGACCAGCCGTTCGATCTGGACGACGCGCTGCACCGCCTGCGCGAGCTGGACGAAGACGTGCGCCTGGGGCCCAGCACCGGTTCCATCGTCTACGCTGCCGTGGCGCGCGGGATTCCGTACCGCCGTCTCACGCAGGGCTCGATGGTGCAGTTCGGCTGGGGCAGCAAGCAGCGCCGCATCCAGGCCGCCGAAACCGATATGACCAGCGCCGTGGCGGAATCCATCGCCCAGGACAAGGATCTGACGAAGACCCTGCTGCACGCGGCCGGCGTGCCGGTGCCGCTGGGCCGTTCGGTGCGCAGCGCCGAGGAAGCCTGGGAAGCCGCGCAGGAAATCCACGGCCCGGTCGTGGTCAAGCCGCGCGACGGCAACCAGGGCAAGGGCGTGGCCGTGCGCATCCGCACGCGCGAAGAAGTGATGACCGCCTATGAAGTGGCGGCCGACATTTCGTCGGACGTGATCGTCGAGCGCTACATTCCGGGCCACGATTTCCGTCTGCTGGTGGTGGGCAAGCACCTGGTGGCTGCTGCGCGCCGCGATCCGCCGCAAGTTATCGGCGACGGCAAGCACACTGTGCGTGAGCTGGTCGACGAGGTAAACCGCGACCCGCGACGCGGCGAAGGGCATGCCACGTCGCTCACGAAAATCCGCTTTGACGACATTGCGCTGGCCACGCTCGCCAAGCAGGGCCTGAGCGCCGACGCCGTGCCGCCCAAGGGCACGCGCGTGGTGTTGCGCAATAACGCGAACCTCTCCACGGGCGGCACCGCCACCGACGTGACCGACGACGTGCACCCCGCCATCGCGGCGCGTGCGGTGGCGGCAGCGCAGATGGTCGGCCTCGACATCTGCGGCGTGGACGCCGTGTGCGAAACGATGCTCAAGCCGTTCGAGGACCAGGCCGGCGGCATTGTGGAAGTCAACGCCGCGCCCGGCCTGCGCATGCACCTGCAGCCGTCGTACGGCAAGGGCCGCGCCGTGGGCGAGGCGATCATCTCCACGATGTTTGCCGACGGCGACGACGGCCGTATCCCCGTGGTGGCGGTGTCCGGCACCAACGGCAAGACGACGACGGTGCGCCTGATCACACATCTGCTCGCCACCAGCGGCCTGCGCATGGGCATGACCGGCACCGACGGCGTGTACATCCAGGGCCAGCGCATCGACACCGGCGACTGCAGCGGCCCGCGCAGCGCGCGTAACGTGCTGCTGCATCCGGACGTCGACGCCGCCGTCTTCGAGACCGCGCGCGGCGGCCTGCTGCGCGAAGGTCTCGCGTTCGACCACTGCGACGTGGCAGTCGTGACGAACGTGGGCGAGGGCGACCACCTGGGCCTGAACTACATCAGCACGGTGGAAGACCTGGCCGTGCTCAAGAGCGTGATCGTGCAGAACGTGGCACCGCGCGGCATGGCGGTGCTCAATGCCGCCGACCCGATGGTCGCGCGCATGGCTGACGGCTGCCCGGGTTCAGTCACCTTCTTCGCGCACGATGCCAGCCTGCCGACCATGGCCCTGCACCGCGCGCAAGGCAAGCGGGTGGTGTTTGTCGACGGCGCCGAGATTGTGGCCACCGAAGGCGCCAACGAAACGCGCATCGCACTGGCCGACATTCCGCTCACGCGCAACGGCACCATCGGCTTCCAGGTTGAAAACGCGATGTCGTCGGTTGCCGCTGCGTGGGCGCTTGGCATCGACTGGGCGATCATCCGCCGCGGCCTCGCCACCTTTGTGAACGACGCCGCCACCGCGCCCGGCCGCTTCAATGTATTCGACTACAAGGGCGCCACGCTCATCGCCGACTACGGCCACAATCCCGACGCCATCCAGGCGCTATGCAACGCCGTGGCCACCATGCCGGCCCAGCGCCGCTCGGTGGTGATCAGCGGGGCGGGCGACCGCCGCGATGAGGATATCCGCCGCCAGACGCAGATTCTGGGCGGCGTGTTTGACGATGTCGTGCTGTACGAAGACCAGTGCCAGCGTGGGCGTGAGGATGGCGAGGTATTGGCGCTGCTGCGTGAAGGGCTACAGGGTGCGGCACGCACGAGCCGTGTTGATGAAATCCGTGGTGAATTTCTGGCGATCGACACGGCGCTGGGGCGGTTGCAGCCGGGTGATCTCTGCCTGATTTTGATTGATCAGGTGGAGGAGGCGTTGGGGCATATTGCTAAGCGGGTTGCTGAGTGAGTTTTGGCCCGGTTGATGGGGTTCGCTGGGGTTTTGTTTTTTGTGGTGCATCCCTGGTTTCATCCCCTACCGGGGCTGACTCACTTTCTTTGGTCTTGCCCAAAGAAAGTAAGCAAAGAAAGGCGCGCCCGAGATGGCGAAAGATTCCTTGAATTTATGTCGTAGGGAGGGGAAGGGAAAAACTCGCTGCGCTCAGACAGTTTCCCTTCCTTTTTCCTCCCTGCAACAGAAATTCAAGGCGCCATCTAGGGCAGGGAAAGTCAAAAGACAAAAGCCACACCATCTGGGCACAAGCCCAAACGACAAGGCCGACCGCGCGATGGGTTGGCCTTTCTCTTTTGACGTTGAGCCCTTGATGGCGCCTTGAATTTTTGTGAGCGGGCGGAAAAAGGAAGGAGGCCTGTTTGAGCGCAGCGAGTTTGCCTCCTTCCCCGCACGGTCACACAAATTCAAGGGGAAGTCGCCATCTCGGGCGCGCCTTTCTTTTGCTTACTTTTCTTTGGCAAGACAAAGAAAAGTGAGTCGTGCCCGGCAGGGTACGAAAGGGGGATGGACCACCAACAAAAGAACAGCACAAAAACCACCCCCAACACTTCCAACCCCATTGACCTATGATGACGCCTCCCCTCAGTCCCCGCGCCATCATGCCCAATCCCCCCACACTCGCCCCAGTAGAACTGGCAAAGTCCTACCGCCTCCTGAACCACGGCCCGACCACGCTGGTCACCAGTGCCCACAACGGCGTGCGCAACGTCATGGCAGCCGCCTGGGCGATGCCACTCGACTTTGACCCGCCCAAGGTGCTCGTCGTGGTCGACAGCCGCACCCTCACTCGCGAGCTGATCGAAGCTTCCGGTGTCTTCGCACTGAACATTCCCACCCGCGCCATTGCCGAGACCACGCTCGCGGTGGGCACGCTCTCGGGCCGCGACGGCGACAAGTTCGATGCGCTCGGCCTTGCCACCATGCCCGCCCGCACGATCGACGTGCCGCTGGTAGCAGGCTGCGCAGGTTGGCTGGAATGCCGCGTCATTCCCGAGCCGCACAATGAGAAGCGCTATGACCTGTTCATCGCTGAAGTGACAGCCGCCTGGGCAGACCCTGCGCTGTTCAGCAACGGCCGCTGGCACTTTACCGATGCGGGCAGCAAGACCGTGCACTACCTCGCAGGCGGTGCATTTTTTGAGACCGGCGATGCGTTCACCGTGGAGGCCAAACAGCCATGAGCGACATCGCCATCCGCCCGTTGACCGACGACGATGCCGAAGCCTTCAAGGCGCTGCGCCTGAAGGCCATTCAAGACGCGCCCACCGCCATCTGGCCGACGCACGATGAAGAGTTGGGGCGCACGCTGGAAGAAACCTGCAACCGCATCCGGGCGACTGCGCATCAGATCGTGTTTGGTGCCTTTGCGGGGCACGAACTGATTGGCATTGCCGGGTTGCGGCGTGAAGCGCTCGCGCAAGTTGCACACAAGGCCGTACTGTGGGGCGTATTTGTTGATCCTGCGCATCGGCGGGGCGGTATTGCCAGCCGTCTGCTGAATGCCGCCATTGCGCATGCGCGTGCTGCGCAGGTGCTGCAGATCCATCTCTGCGTCAACGCTGAAAACCCACGTGCGCAAGCGCTGTATCGCAACGCGGGTTTCGAGACCTTCGGCATCGAGCGCCGCGCCATGCGTGTCGGCTATCGCTTCTACGACGAAGAACACATGGCGCTGCGGCTCGACGCCTGAACCGTCAGGCGCATGTGCCATCAGGTCCGCCACACCTTCGCGCTGCCAGCCGTGCAGCTATACGTGCACTATCGCGTGGACGATCACTCGCCGGTGCTGAAGGCCTTTCTGGAGACGCTGCGCGAAGTCAGCGGCACGAGCGAAGACGCCGTCGCTGCGCAGCCTCAGTCTGCGCTGGCCAGCCGATAGTCCGTCGGCCGCATGCCCGTCCACTTGCGGAAGGCGCGGTGGAAGGCGCTCGGTTCTGCAAAGCCCACAGCGATGGCAATGTCGGCGATCGTGCGGCGCGTGTCCTGCAACTGGCCGATGGCAATGTCGCGCCGCAGGTCATCCTTGATGGACTGATACGTGTGGCCTTCGAGCTTCAGGCGCCGGCGCATCGTCGCTTCGGCCACGTTCAGTTTGAGCGCCATTGCGTCAGACGCCGGCCAACTCGCGACCGGCAGGTTGCGCAGCATTTTGCGCACGCGCGCCGCAAATGAATCCGGGTTGCGGTACTTGACGATGAAGTTGCCCGGCGCATCGCGCAGGAAGGTCTTGATGGACGCTGCCGTCTGGATGACAGGCAGTTCCAGGAAGCCCGGCGAAAGATCGACGTACGAGGCGTCCTGCTTGAACGCCATGTCGTCGCAGAACATCAGGCGGTATTCCTGCGCATCTTGCGGCGCCGCACAACGGAAGCGTGCGGCAATGAACGGAATACGCCGCCCCACCAGCCAGCACACCAGGCCGTAGACCATGATGAGCCACGTGGCGTAGGTGAACATGGGCGGCACCCGTGTGCCCTTGCGGTGCACGAAGACGAGGCGCACGCGGTCCGGGCTTTCTTCGATCTGCACATGCAGGTCGTCAAGCACCAGCCGCAGAAAACCCACGGCCCGCGCCAGCGCCTGCCGCCCGGTGCGCGCCGTGAGCGCCGCTTGCGTCATCGCCACGAAGCTGCCCCAGCGCATGGGGTGCGCATCCTGCCCGAAGAACTCGTCGTCCATGGCCTGCGCAATGCCGGCCCACAGCGCGCCGTACTGTGCAGACGACACGCGGCTGCGCGGCTGCGCCAGCATCTGCGGTGTGATGCCCGCAGCCGCCATGATGGGCTGCATGTCCACACCATGCGCGCGCGCACGTGTCACGGCCTCGTTGACGAGGCTGACAGAGACGGTTCCCTTTTCGTTGTTTTTCATCGGTATGGCAAATCCGCTCACGCAAGTTGATCGTGACGGGCATCGAAGCCGCCCAGCCGCGTGCCTACACTTTTTCCCCATCGAACCCAAGCGCCGCAGGCTGCACAGTGTAAGGCGCCTGCAGAGGCAGCGTCACGCGGCGCCGGTCAGCAACCAAGCAAGAGCCAAGCGATGGACGACTTCTATACCGAAGAGCAGCGGATGATCCACGACGCTGCGCGCGACTTTGCCACCGAGCGCCTGGCGCCCAACGCTGCGCAGTGGGACCGCGATGCTGCACTGCCGGATGACGTGGTGCGCGAGATGGGCGAGCTGGGCCTGCTGGGCATGATCGTGCCGGCGGAGTGGGGCGGTTCGTACACCGACTACGTAGCCTATGCGCTCGCGCTGGAAGAGGTTGCCGCCGGGTGCGCTGCCAGCGCGACGATGATGAGCGTGCACAACTCGGTCGGCTGCGGCCCCATCCTGAAATTCGGCACCGAGGCGCAGAAGGCGCGTTACCTGCCGGATTTGGCCACGGGCCGCGCGATTGGCGCGTTTTGCCTGACCGAGCCACACGCCGGCTCCGAAGCCAACAACCTGCGCACGCGCGCCGTGCTGCGCGATGGCCACTGGGTGCTCAACGGCAACAAGCAGTTCGTGACCAATGGCGCGCGGGCAGACATCGCCATCGTATTTGCCGTGACTGACCCCGAAGCCGGCAAGCGCGGCATTTCGGCTTTTATCGTGCCGACCGATACCCCGGGCTTCCACGTCGGGCGGCCGGAACACAAGCTCGGCATTCGCGCGTCGGATACGTGCCCGATCACGCTCGAAGACTGCGCCGTGCCCGAAGAGAACCTGCTGGGCGAGCGCGGCGAAGGCCTGAAGATCGCGCTGTCGAACCTGGAAGGCGGGCGCATCGGCATTGCCGCGCAGGCCGTGGGCATTGCCCGCGCCGCATTCGATGCCGCGCGCAACTACGCCAATGAGCGCATCCAGTTCGGCAAAGCGCTGCGCGAGCACCAGACCATCGCCAACATGCTGGCCGACATGGCCACGCGTCTGAACGCGGCGCGCCTGCTCGTTCACCACGCGGCGCGCCTGCGCAGCGCAGACAAGCCGTGCCTGTCGGAGGCCTCGCAGGCCAAGCTCTATGCGTCCGAGTTGGCCGAGGAAATCTGCTCTAACGCCATCCAGATCCACGGCGGCTATGGCTACCTGGCCGACTACGCCGTCGAGCGCCATTACCGCGACGCACGGATTACCCAGATCTACGAAGGCACCAGCGAAGTCCAGCGGATGGTGATCGCGCGGCACGTCTAGCACGCACCGCGCACATCGACCGAATACGAAAGAGCGCAGACGCGCCGACCAGGAGACGACGATGAACCAAGCGGTATCTGCAGCACAGGGTTTTGTGGAAGCGCGCGATTTTCTGCTGCGCCATCGCACCGACTACGACCGCGCGTATCGCGAGTTCGCGTGGCCGACGCTGGACACGTTCAACTGGGCGCTCGATTACTTCGATGTGATGGCGCGCGGCAACGACAACCCGGCGCTGTGGATCGTTGATGACCCGCAAAGCGGCGGGTTGAAGCTTTCGTTTGCGCAGATGTCGGAGCGCTCGTCGCGCATGGCGAATTTCCTGCGCGGGCTGGGCATCGTGCGGGGTGACCGCCTGCTGCTGATGCTGCCCAACCGCGTTGAACTGTGGGACGTGATGCTCGCGGCGATGAAGCTGGGCGCGGTGGTGCTGCCGGCCACCACGCAGCTCTCGCCAGACGACGTGCGCGACCGCGTGGAACTCGGCGGCGCCACATGCGTGGTGGTCGACGCGGCGGAGCTGCACAAGTTCGACGGTGTGGATGCGAGCGTCAAGCGCATCGCGGTGGGCGCGCAGCGTGATGGCTGGGTCGACCTGGGCGCAGCCTACGAGGCGCCCGCGCAGTTTGTTCCCGACGGCCCGACCAAGGCGACCGACCCGCTGCTGCTGTACTTCACCTCGGGCACCACGTCCAAGCCGAAACTGGTTGAACACACGCACCAGAGCTATCCGGTCGGCCATCTGTCGACGATGTACTGGATCGGCCTGCAGCCCGGCGATATCCACTGGAACATCAGCTCGCCCGGCTGGGCCAAGCATGCGTGGAGCTGCTTCTTCGCCCCGTGGAATGCGCAGGCCTGCGTGTTCGTCTACAACTACGCGCGCTTTGTGCCGAAGGATACGCTGGACGTGCTGGTGCGCTTCAACGTGACCACGCTGTGCGCGCCGCCCACCGTGTGGCGCATGCTGGTGCAAGAGCCGCTGGCCTCGTATGCCGTCAAGCTGCGCGAGATTGTCGGCGCGGGCGAGCCGCTGAATCCGGAGATCATCGAGCGCGTGCGCAGCGCCTGGGGTGTGACCATCCGCGACGGCTTTGGCCAGACCGAAACCACCTGCCAGATCGGCAACACGCCCGGGCAGCCGGTGGTGCCGGGCTCGGTCGGGCGCCCGCTGCCGGGCTACCGCGTCGAACTCGTCGACCATGACGATCAGCCGGCCAGCGAAGGTGAGATCGTGCTGCCGCTCTCGCACCGCCCGCTCGGCCTGATGCAGGGCTACGCCAACAATGAACGCGCCACGGCCGAGGCGATGCGCAACGGCTACTACCACACGTCCGATGTCGCCATGCGCCGCGACGATGGCTACTTCGTCTACGTGGGCCGCACCGATGATGTGTTCAAGTCGTCGGACTACCGCCTGAGCCCGTTCGAGCTGGAAAGCGTGCTGATCGAGCACGAAGCCATTGCCGAGGCGGCCGTGGTGCCGAGTTCCGACCCGCTGCGCCTGTCGGTGCCCAAGGCGTTCGTGACGGTGCGCCAGGGCTACGAAGCCGGCCCTGAACTGGCGCGCGCCGTGTTCCTCTTCTCGCGCGAAAAGCTGGCCCCCTACAAGCGCATCCGCCGCCTGCAGTTCAGTGAGCTGCCCAAGACCATTTCCGGAAAGATCCGGCGTGTGGAACTGCGCCGCCTGGAACTTGAACGCACCCCCCAGCCCGCCCGCATGCCCGGCGAGTACTGGGAAGAAGACTTCGCCTGATTTGCCCATCCCGCATTGAACCCGCCACCGCTACCGATACCGATTCGCCAGGAGACCCTCATGAGCGCCGTTGCCTCTCTCGCTTCCGCCAAGCCTGCCGCACAGCAGGACACCCCGCCCACCGTCAAGCTGCTGATTGGCGGCGAGTTTGTCGAATCGCAGTCGAAGGAATGGCGCGATATCGTCAACCCCGCCACGCAGGAAGTGCTGGCCCGTGTGCCGTTTGCCACGGCGGATGAAGTGGATGCGGCCATCCGCTCGGCGCACGCCGCGTTCGCCAAATGGAAGAACACGCCGGTGGGCGCACGCATGCGCATCATGCTGAAGTTCCAGGCGCTGATTCGTGAGCATTCGCCGCGCATCGCGCGCACGCTCACGGCCGAGCAGGGCAAGACGCTGCCCGATGCAGAAGGCGACATCTTCCGCGGGCTGGAAGTGGTGGAACACGCCTGCTCGGTGGGCTCGCTGCAGCAGGGCGAGTTTCTGGAGAACGTGGCCGGCGCGGTCGATACCTACACGCTGCGCCAGCCGATTGGCGTGTGCGCTGGCATTACGCCGTTCAACTTCCCCGCCATGATCCCGCTGTGGATGTTCCCGATGGCGATCGTGTGCGGTAACACGTTCGTGCTCAAGCCTTCGGAGCAGGACCCGCTGTCGACCATGCAACTGGTGGAGTTGGCACTCGAAGCCGGCGTGCCGCCCGGCGTGCTGAACGTCGTGCATGGCGGCAAGGACGTGGTGGATGCACTGTGCACACACGAACACGTCAAGGCGATCTCGTTTGTGGGTTCCACGGCGGTCGGTACGCATGTGTATCGCCTTGGCAGCGAGCATGGCAAGCGCGTGCAATCGATGATGGGCGCGAAGAACCACGCCGTGGTGCTGCCAGATGCGAACCGCGAGCAGGCCATCAATGCGCTCGTCGGCGCGGGCTTTGGCGCGGCTGGGCAGCGGTGTATGGCGACCTCCGTGGTCGTGCTGGTGGGCGCAGCGCAGCAGTGGCTGCCAGACCTGGTGCAGAAAGCCAAGGCGCTCAAGGTGAACGCCGGTGTGGAGCCGGGTACCGACGTCGGCCCGGTGGTCTCGCGCGCGGCCAAGCAGCGCATCCTCGGCCTGATCGAGTCGGGCGTGCAGCAGGGCGCCACGCTGGCGCTCGACGGCCGCAACGTGCGCGTGGCCGGTTACGAAGACGGCAACTTCATCGGTCCGACGATCTTCACCGACGTGAAGACCGACATGGACATCTACACCAACGAAATCTTCGGCCCCGTGCTGCTGGTGCTGACTGTGCCCACGCTGGACGACGCCATTGCGCTGGTCAACGCCAACCCGTTCGGCAACGGCGTGGGGCTGTTCACGCAGAGCGGCGCATCGGCACGCAAGTTCCAGAGCGAGATCGACGTCGGGCAGGTCGGTATCAACATTCCCATTCCGGTGCCCGTGCCGTACTTCAGCTTTACCGGCTCTCGCGGCTCCAAGCTGGGCGACCTGGGCCCGTACGGCAAGCAAGTCGTGCAGTTCTACACGCAAACGAAGACGGTGACGGCGCGCTGGTTTGATGACGCGGTCGACGCCGGCGGCGTGAATACCACCATCAGCCTGCGCTGATCGCACCAGGAGCGTTGTCATGAAAATCGCATTCATCGGCCTGGGCAACATGGGCGCCCCGATGGCGCACAACCTGCTCAAGGCGGGCCACGCGCTGACCGTGTTTGATCTGAACACGCAAGCGGTGGGCGCGCTGGTGGAAGCCGGCGCCACGGCAGCGGCATCGCCCAAGGAGGCAGCGGCGGGTGCCGAAACCGTCATCACCATGCTGCCTGCCGCGGCGCATGTGCGCCATGTACTGACGGCAGAAGACGGCGTGCTGGCCGGCATTGCCAAGGGCGTGCCGATCATCGATTCCAGCACCATCGACCCTGCCAGCGCCAAGGCGCTTGCCGCGCTGGCAGCCGAGCATGGCAACCCCTTCGTCGATGCGCCAGTTTCCGGGGGAACGGGCGGTGCAGCCGCTGGCACGCTGACCTTCATGGTAGGCGGCAGCGCGGCGGCATTCGAGCAGGTGCGCCCCGTGCTGTCGGCCATGGGTAAGAACCTTGTGCATTGCGGTGACACCGGCGCCGGGCAGGGCGCGAAGATCTGCAACAACCTCGTGCTCGGCATCACCATGGCTGGCGTGGCCGAAGCCATGTCGCTGGGCGAGGCGCTCGGCATCGACCCGAAGGTGCTCGGCGGCATCATCAACACATCGACGGGGCGCTGCTGGAGTTCCGACACCTACAACCCGTTCCCGGGCGTGATCGAGACCGCGCCATCCTCGCGCGGCTACACGGGCGGCTTCGGCACCGACCTGATGCTCAAGGACCTGGGCCTGGCCGGCGACGCGGCAAAGTCCGTCCGTCAGCCCGTCTACCTTGGGGCGCTCGCGCAGCAGCTTTACCAGACCGTGAGCAGCAAGGGCGATGGCAAGCTGGATTTCTCCGCCGTCATCAAGCTCTATCGGAAAGACGGAGCGGCATGATGATCGAATTGGAAACGCTGCATCAGGGCACCATTGCGCTGCTGACGCTCAAGCGCCCGCCGGCCAACGCATTCACACCGGATGGTCTGCTGCAACTGCAAGCCACCGTCGAACGCTTGAACGCCGACGCACGCGTGCGCGCCATCGTCATCACCGGCGACGGGCCGAAGTTCTTCAGCGCGGGCGCCGACCTCAACACCTTTGCCGATGGCGACCGCGATGTGGCACGCGAGGCTGCAGCGCGCTTCGGCGCCGCGTTCGAAGCGCTGCAGAATGCGCGGCCCGTGGTGATCGCAGCCATCAATGGCTTTGCAATGGGGGGCGGGCTGGAGTGCGCGCTGGCATGCGACATCCGCATCGCCGAAGCGCACGCCAAGCTGGCCGTGCCCGAGACGGCCGTCGGCCTGCTGTGCTGCGGTTGCGGCACCCAGACGCTGCCCTGGCTCGTGAGTGAGGGCTGGGCCAAGCGCATGATCCTGACCGGCGAGCGCGTCGATGCGCAGACCGCATTGCGTATCGGCCTGGTCGAGGAGGTCGTGGAAACCGGTGCTGCGCGCGAAGCGGCCATCGCCATGGCGCTGCGTGTAACAACGTTGAGCCCGCAGGCCGTCACCTTCAGCAAGCAACTCATCCACCAGGCGCGCAATGGCGTGCCGCGCGGTGCGGCGCTGGCCGTAGAGCGCGAGCGCTTTGTCGATCTGTTTGACCATCCGGACCAGCGCGAAGGCGTGAACGCCTTCCTTGAGAAACGCGCGCCGCGCTGGCATTCCGCACATGAATCGGAGACGCTGCAATGAGTGCCGTCCAACGTCAGGCGACGCTGCCCGAGACTGGCGCTGCCGAACCCGAGGTGTTGATGCGCGTGGTGAACCGCGTGGCCGTCATCACCTTGAACCGGCCGGCAGCCCTGAATGCGCTGTCGCACGGCATGGTGCGCCAGTTGGCGACGCTGCTGGAGCAATGCCGCCACGACGACGGCATCGTTGCGCTGGTGCTGCGCGGTGCGGGCCAGAAAGGCTTCTGCGCGGGCGGCGATGTGCGCTCGCTCTATCAGCTTGCGCAGCAGGGCCGCATGGATGGCGACGACGGCTGGCTGCAGTTCTTTATCGACGAATACCGGCTCGACTATGCGCTGCATCAGTTCCCGAAACCCATCGTGGCGCTGATGGACGGCATCACCATGGGCGGGGGCATGGGCCTGGGGCAGGCCGCACGGCTGCGTGTCGTGACCGAGCGCACGAAGATGGCGATGCCGGAGACGCGCATCGGCTTTCTGCCCGACGTGGGCGCCACGCGCTTTTTGAGCGTGATGTCGCCCGAGCTTGAGCTGTATGTCGGGCTGACGGGCGTGACGCTGACGGGTGCTGACGCGCTGCATTGCCACTTGGCCGATGTGTGCGTGCCGGCCGAATGGCTCGCCTCCTTCGAAGAGCGCCTGCAGCGCATGCCGCACGATGGCGACCTCATGCAGGCCCTGCGCCGCGTGTTCGAACCGCCGTGCAACGTCGTGCCGCACGCGCCGCTGGCACAGGCAACGCCGTGGGTGCTGCGCTATTTCGATCGCCGTTCGTCGGTCGATCGCATTGTCGCCACGCTGCGCGAGAGCCTGGAGCGCGAGCAGGCCCGCGAGCCGCGCCAATGGCTGCAATCCACGCTTGATGCAATGACTTCACACTCGCCGACGATGCTGCACGTCACACGCGAAGCGCTGCTGCGCGGTCGGCAGCTGTCACTGGCCGAGTGCTTCCAGATGGAGTTGGGCATCGTGGCGCGCGGAATCCAGGACGGCGATTTCTGTGAAGGCGTGCGTGCGCATCTGGTAGACAAGGATCACCGACCCGGCTGGGCGCCGGCAACGCTGCCACAGGTGCGGCCGGAGCGGGTGCGGCATTTTCTGACGTCGCCTTGGCGGACGCAGGCGCATCCGTTGGCGGGGCTTGGTTGAGCGTGGCAAGTGAAGGGGCGCATGGGTGACATGCGCTGTGCTGGAAACGGCGCAGCTTGTTGCAAGCGCGTACGCAGATCCGATTGAAGCCGGGTTGAAATCTCTGCCTGCCAACCCGCATGGCAGCTAGGTTTTCGTGCCGTGCGTCAGATGGTTGTCACAATCGCCGTGCTTACTGGATGGATGCTTTGCCACCCCAGGAGGCTTCCATGGCGACATCCGTCGATTCATTTCAGGTGAAGGTGTATCAGGGCGACAGCGCGGTGCTGTTCGCCTTTGATGTGGCCGATGCAGACCGCGCCGATCTGGCCGGTTTTGCCATCCAGTGCACACCGCAGGGCGGGGCGCCATATTGGGTGCCCAACCGCTTGACGTTCGACACGCCCATCCATGCAGATGCGCCGCTGAAGGCCGGCAAGTATGCCGATTCCATCGACGCGCCGTTTCAGTCCTTCCACTGGGTCCACTTTCCGCCGCATGCGGCTGCGCAGCTCAGCTACACCGTGCACGCGCGTTACTTTGCGTCGACGAACCCCGTGCAACTGGAGACGCGCGCCACGCGCACGGTGGCTGTAACGCTGCAGCAGCCAATGAGCGATTGGGCCACCGTGGGCATGGTGCGTGGCTATGTGTCGTCGCAGGCGTTCATCGATCACTACGGCGGCAACACGGCGCTGGCGCCAGAGAGGCGCGCGCAGACAAAATCGCCGCTGCTGTACGACACGCAGCCGTATCAGAACAAGTACGCCTACCTGGGCGCCACGGGCCGCCGCCTCATCATCGATCTACTGAACCAGTGCAAGGCATCCGACGGCTACGGCATCGACGTGCTGGCCTATGACCTGGACGAGCCGGACATCATCCGTGCCATTGCGTGGCTTGCGCAAAACGGCCGCAAGGTCCGCGTGATTCAGGACAACTACGTCAGCACCGGCGCCAACCCGGCGGGCCACGGCACCGACAACGCGTTTGAGACGCAGGCCGCTGAATACTTCACGCAGGCTGGCGCGGAGGTCCGCCGCACGCACCTTGCACGCTTCCAGCACCACAAGGCGATCCTGCTGCGCGATGCTGGCGGCAAGCCGGTGCGCGTGCTTGCGGGCTCGGCCAATTTCTCGCTGCGCGGGTTGTACGTGCAGGCCAACAGCGTGCTGGTGTTCGGGCAAGACGCCGCGCAACTCTACGCGCAGGTGTTCGAGCATCTGTGGGGGTTGATCGGCCAGCATGGTGAAGACGCCGCCGGCAGCCGCAAGGTGGCGGCTGCCTTCCGTGCCGATGCGCTGGCTGCCAACTGGAAGGCCGTGCCGCAAGGCAGCACGCCGCGTGCGCGCTTCGGCTTCTCGCCGCATCAGACCGACGCGTTGCTGACGGAGGCGGCTGACCGCGTGAAGGGCGCGCTGTCCTCCGTGCTGTTTGCGGTGATGGCTACCGACGGCGGCGGCGAGATGCTGACCACGCTCGAACAGGTGGTGCCGCACAAGGCTGGGCTGCTCTCGCTGGGCGTGATCGACAAACAGGGCGGTGTGGATGCCTTCGCCCCCGGCCGCGATGTGCCTTCGCAAACCGTGTCGTTCGCGTATTTGAAGGACGAAGCGCCTGCGCCGTTCAAGCAGGAGGTGGATGCCGGCACCGGCCAGCACATCCACCACAAGTTTGTCGTGTGCGATTTCAATGGCGACGAGCCGGTCGTGTTCTGCGGCTCGTCCAACCTGTCGAAAGGCGGCGAGGAACAGAACGGCGACAGCCTGATCGCCATCTATGACCCCGCCATCGTCACGGCCTATGCGATCGAGGCCATCCGCCTGTTCGACCATTACCGGTTCCGCGCAGGGGAATCCAAGGCCACAGCCGACAAGCCGCTGGTGCTGAAGACGACCAGCGCATGGGCCGACCCGTACTACGATCCGCAGAACATCAAGTTCACGGAGCGCACGCTGTTCGCCAAGTCCGGCACGGCCCAGGAGGCTGCTGTCGCGTGATCGGTTCGGGCAGCGGTTCGTGCGCCGTCATACGCGCCGCTGCCGGTCGCCCCACCAGGCATCGCGCAGGCGGCGCTTGGCGATCTTGCCGTTGTCGTCGCGCGGCAGCGCTGTGGTGAACTCGATCTGGCGCGGGATCTTGAAGCCGGCAATCTGGCCGCGCAGCCACTCGATCACGGGCTCGGCCAGCAGGTCTTGGCGTTCGGTCTGGACCACCGCGACAAGGCGCTCGCCGTACTCGTCGTCGGGCACGCCAAAGACAGCGCAGTCGACCACATCGGGGTGTCGCAGCAGCGCATGTTCGATCTCGGCCGGGTAGATGTTCACGCCGCCCGAGATGACCATGTCCGATGCGCGGTCGCACACATACAGATAGCCGTCCGCGTCGAGGTAGCCCATGTCGCCGAGCGTAACGAGGCCATCGCGCTCGATCTTGCCGCGTGCTTCGTCGTTGCCGCGGTAGGTGAAATCGGGGTAGGCGGGCTGGTGGCTGTAGATCAGGCCGATCTCGCCGGTGGGGCAGGGCGTGCCGTCTTCGCGCAGGATGCGCACGCGCGCGTCGCACACCGGGCGGCCAGCGCTGCCGGGGCGGGCGGCGGCGTCGCGCGGGTCCATCACGGTGATCATGCCGGTCTCGCTCGATGCATACGTTTCGTAGATGACGGGGCCGAGCCAGTCGATCATCTTGCGCTTGATCTCGGGCGCGCATGGGGCGCCGGTGGAGGCCACGAAGCGCAGTGAGGACAGGTCGTATCGGCTGCGTTCTTCGTCCGTCAACTTGAGCAGGCGCACATACATGATGGGCACGAGGTAGACGGTGTCGATGCGGTAGCGCTCGATCTGCTCCAGCACGCGCAGCGGATCAAAGCGCGCGTTCACCACCAGCAGCTCCGCCATCTGCGCGGCTTGCTGAGCGAAGAGGCTCGGCGCGCTGTGATAGAGCGGCGCGGGCACCAGCGCACGGCAGCCCGGCACGATACCGAACGTGGCGGCCACCACGGCCCGTGCCTTCTGCAGATGCGCGTCGAGCTGATCGAGCGGCACGGCCTGGCGCACGACACCCTTGGGCCGGCCGGTGGTGCCCGACGTATAGGCCATGTGCCCCCGCGGAGAAACCAGTGGCCCGTCGTACGGCGTCTGCAGCGCGAGCCAGTTGGCATAGCCGTCAGCGCGGTCGGTGCCTTCGGCATCCACGCGAAGCAGTTGCACGTGGGCCGGCAGCAGCGGTTCCACCGCATCCACGAGGTCGCGATGGCCGATCAACACCTTGGCGCCGGAATCGCGCACGAGAAACTCCACCTCGGCCGGCGTGAAGTGCCAGTTGATGGGGCAGAAGTAGCACCCGGCGATGCGGCAGGCGTGCATCACGTCGATGTAGGCGGGCGCATTGCGCAGCAGCACGCCGATCACGTCGCCCTCCTGCACGCCCATGCGGCGCAGGCCACCCGCAAGGGCGGAACCCCGAGCGAGCAGCGTATCGGCATCGGTCGGGCGATCGTCGAAGATCAGGCTGGCGGTCATGCGGGGCTCCTGGGGCAAGGTCGGGGTGTCTCGATTGAGCTGCGGCTCTTCACCGAGCATGCCGGACGAATCCACAGTGAACAATCCGCCTCGGAATCGTCACACTGGTGAATGCCATTGAACAACGAAGAGTCTTTTGTCGATCCGCGCCGGCGTGGCCATCCTCGCTCGGTGCGATCTCCCCTCCACATATCCCTTGCAGCTGTGGGGTCGAATGTGTAGCTTATGCCACAAAATTACACATGCCTATAAGAAGAAGTCGATTGAAGACGGGGGAAGGCGGGCGTTGACGGGCCGGCTGATCGCTCCTCTCACCTACGCCAATCCGATTGCCCGGCGTAATAAGGGCATCACCCGAAGGTAAGGGCCGATGGCCGGGCAGCCCTCACTGGGCGTGCTTCACGCATGCGCCAGACCGAGTTCGACGCGCTGCGGCACAACGGCCGTCGGCCGCAAGTGCTGACGCGTGAGGTGTCTCCAGACGCTGCTTCCGGCGGCGAATTGGCGCAGTGTGTCGAGCCATTCCGGGCCCCCACTTCAATGGCTTCCTTGTGGTTCATCCCCAACGGCGGACAGCCGCAGGCGGGATGTGGCCTTGCCGCGCGCCGTGCATGTCGTCGCGGGCATCGTTCTGAATGCGGTCACCCGCTAGGCTCCAAATGAGCGTGTCGAAAAAGTTGTCAAGCAGGCTCCTGGCTTGCTGTGTTGTCCTGGGTCTGTCCGGTTGCGGCGGAGGGGATGGAGGCAGCACGACCGGTGCGGCCTCTGTCGGGTCTACGGGGCCTGCAGTACCGGCGGCGCAGGGCTACTCCATTGGTGGTTTGGTGACGGGCCTATCCGGAACCTTGGTGCTCCAGAACAATGCGGGCGATGATCTCGCCATCGGCGCCAACGGCACGTTCACCTTTGTGACCAGCGTATCCAACGGCGCGGCGTATCACGTCACCGTATCGACGCAGCCGGCCACGCAGACGTGCACGGTGACCAATGGCGCCGGTACGGTTTCGGCCGCCAATGTCGGCAACGTGTCGGTGGTCTGTGCAACGAATGCATTCAAGGTTGGCGGTTCGGTTTCAGGGTTGAACGGCACCGTTGTCCTGCAGAACAACGGCACGGATAGCCTGAGCCGTTCCGCCAACGGCGCTTTCGCTTTTGCTACGCCGGTGGCAGAAGGCGGTGGATTCTCAGTCACGGTGCAGACCAATCCGGCTGGGCAGAGCTGCAGCATTGCCAACGGCGCCGGCACCATGGGTGCGGGCGACATCAGCACCGTTGCGGTCACCTGCACGACCAACGCCTATACCGTGGGCGGAACGCTCTCGGGTTTGAGCAGCGGCACGGTCGTGCTCAAGAACAATGGCGGGGACAGCCTCTCGCGCAGCGTCAACGGCGCCTTCACGTTTCCATCGGCGGTGGCCTACGGCAATCCCTACGTCGTGACCGTATCGAGCCCGCCCGCCAATCTGAGCTGCCCGGTGGTGAATGGATCAGGAACCGTCAGCGGCAACGTGACGAACGTCTCCGTGTCCTGTTCGTGCGCGTCGGGGTATAGCGCTTGCAGCGGTGCATGCGTCGATACCGCAACGGATTCGAACAACTGCGGAGGTTGCGGCGTGGTCTGCCCCGCCAACTTCGCCTGCAGTTCCGGCGGCTGCGTTGCCGCAGCTTGCACGACGACTGCCGACTGTACAGGCGGGGATGTCTGCCTGGGCGGCACATGCCAGGCGCCCACCTGCACCGATGGCGTGCGCGATGGTCAGGAAACCGACGTGGATTGCGGGGGCGGAACCTGCACAACATGTGCGGTGGGCCAACATTGCGCCGCGCCGGGCGATTGTGGGTCGGGCGTGTGCACGTCGGGCACCTGCCAGGGACCGACGTGTTTCGATGGCGTCAAGAACGGTGTTGAAACGGACGTGGATTGCGGTGGAGGCGGATCCTGTCAAAAGTGCGCCGCCGGCCAGACCTGCCTGGTTTCAAGCGACTGCCAGTCCGGCGTGTGCACGGCCGGGTTCTGCCACTGACCCGCGAGTCCTCCATCTACCTGCATGCAAGGAAAGACATGAAGTTCTGGTCAGCCATCTCCGTTTGCGTCGCCAGCGCGCTGCTCTCGTGCGCGGCCTATGCCGATGCGCCCATGACCCAGCAACAAGGCGAGGCCATCCTCAAGGAGTTGCGAGAGATCCACCAACTGTTGGCCCGCCAGGCCGCGCCCGCAGCCCCGGGCACTGCCGCGCCGGCACGCACGCTGTCCGTCAAGGCGCCGGCAACGCATGTGTTGGGTAAGGCGAATGCGCCGATCACGTTGGTCGCCTTTACCGATTTCCAGTGCCCGTACTGCGCGCGCTTTGAAGCCACCACGTTTCCCGAGCTCAAGAAGAAGTACATCGATACGGGCAAGATGCGCTACGTCTTGCGAGACGTCCCGCTCGACTTCCATCCTTTCGCGATCAACGCGGCGCAGTCGGTGCGCTGCGCGGGTGATCAGAACAAGTATTGGGAAATGAAGGATCTAGTGTTCAAGAACCAGAGCCGGATCGACACCGCTGCACTGGCGTCATACGCCCAAGACCTGGGGCTCGACGCCGGCCAGTATCAGAAGTGCATGGCGGACAACAAGTATCTTCCAGAGATCAACGCGGATAACCAGTACGCGCATTCCGTGGGCATTTCCGGCACCCCGTCGTTTGTGGTCGGCAGGGTGGTGGATGGCATGGTGCAGGGTCGGCTGATCGTCGGCGCGCAAGGTCTGAGTGTGTTCGAGCACGCGATCGAGGAGATGCTCGCCAAGCCGTGAGGCGGCGGGCAGCGCGCCAAGCGAGGCCCAGGCCGGCTTGTGCCCCTGGGCCGCCTTCAGGCACAATGCCCAACCTTGTGGAGATGGCATGCCTCCCTTAACCGCCGGTCTGCGGATCACGAAACCGGCTGATGATGCCTACAAGTTCCTGAACGAAGGAAGTTGTAGGCACACGCCCAAACGACGTTCTGTCGCTCAGGTTTGAGTTCTTCGAATCTGGTCATCATGAAGACAATGCTTACACGCTCCGAGCCGCTGCTCATGTTCGGGTATCTGCTGCGCTGGCTCTCGCTGGGATCGCTCGTCGGCATGCTCGCTGGACTCGGCTCTGCGGTGTTGCTGCTGGCGCTGGATTGGGCGACCAACACGCGCACCGCCCACCCCTGGCTGCTGTGGTTTCTGCCCGTGGCGGGGCTTGCCGTCGGCTTGCTCTACCACTACATGGGGCGCTCGGTGGAAGGCGGCAACAACCTGCTGATCGACGAGATCCACGACCCCAAGCGTGTCGTGCCCAAGCGCATGGCGCCGCTCATCCTGCTGGGCACCGTTGTTACCCACATCTTTGGTGGTTCAGCGGGGCGCGAGGGCACGGCTGTCCAGATGGGTGGCAGCTTTGCGGATTATCTGACGCGGTTGTTTTCGCTGGCCCCGGCGGACCGGCGCATTCTGCTGATGGCGGGCATCAGCGCCGGTTTCGCATCGGTGTTCGGCACGCCGCTCGCCGGTGCCGTCTTCGGGCTGGAGGTGCTCGCGATCGGGCGTCTGCGTTATGACGCCATCCTGCCGTGCTTTATCGCGGCCATTGTGGGTGACCTGGTTCCGCCGCTGCTGGGCGTGCACCACACGCCGTACGCGATTCCTTTTGTGCCGCATCTCACGCCGGTCGCGATCGGCCTGGTGGTCGTGGCGGGCATCGTCTTCGGTGTGGCAGGGATGACGTTTGCGGCGCTCACGCACCGGCTCAGCCGACTGTTGAAGCATCACATTGCGTTTGGCCCGCTGCGCCCCGTGCTGGGCGGCAGCGTGGTCGTGGCTGCGGCCATGGCGCTGGGTACCGACAAGTACCTGGGCCTCGGCATTCCCGTCATCGTGGATGCTTTCCACAACCCGCTGCCGGCCTACGACTTTGCCGGCAAGGCGGCTTTCACCATCGTGACGCTGGCCTCGGGTTTCAAGGGCGGTGAAGTCACGCCGCTGTTCTACATCGGCGCCACGTTGGGCAATGCGCTCGGTTACGTGCTGCCGCTGCCGTTCCCGCTGCTGGCCGGCCTTGGGTTCGTTGCGGTGTTTGCGGGCGCCGCCAATACGCCCATCGCGTCGACCCTCATGGCGATGGAGCTTTTTGGCCCCGAAGTCGGCACGTTTGCCGGCATCGCGTGCGTGGTGAGCTATCTCTTTTCAGGCCACACCGGCATCTATCATGCGCAGCGCATCGGCCATGCGAAGCGCCCCGCCGAAGCGGCGACGGCAGAGCAAACCTCGGTTGAATCTGCGGGGCGCCCTTAGCCCGGAGGGGCGAGCTTAGCTTCAGGCAGCGCCTTCACGTCAAACACCGTAGACGCGTTCGCACAATGCCGCACTTGCACCAAGCTTGCGCGACAGGTCGGACGCGGCCTGCAATTGCTTCGTGACGAAATCGCCAGTGGTGCGCGCAGCTTCGAGCCGAGAGGCTGCGCCCGATAGCGTCAGCGCGGCCATGAACTTGTCGCCGGAGCCGAAGACGGGCGTGGCAAATGCCGCCGTGTGTTGGTCGCGCGCGCCGGAGGTGAACAGCGGCAACGCCGGTGCTTCGTCATACAACGCTTCACCCAGCCCCCAGTAGCGCAGCACGTGGCTGATGGCCGTATCGTCCAGCGGAAGAGACGTGCCGGGCAGGCGTGTCTCGCGCAGGCCTTCCGACGGTTCAGCGCGGAACAGGCATAGCCGCCGGCCGTGATCGATGACGTAGTACGATGCGCTCTCTCGCGTGGCTGCCGCCAGCGCGTGCAGCACCGGTTCCACCACGGAAGACAAGTGGAACGACTGCTCATAGAGCTTGCCGAGATACAGCAGGCGCGGCCCGAGCGAGTACGCACCAGACTCGGAGCGAATGACATAGCTCATGCGCTCCAGCGAGTTCATCAGCCGATACACCGTGGTCTTGTGCATGCCCGACGCCTGCGCCAGGGCCGCGAGTGACAGGGCTTCCGCCCCTGGCTTGAAGCAATCCAGCAAGGCCAGCGCCTTTTCTACTGCGGCAACGCCGTCATTCCCCATTCCCAACTCCCCGAACGCATGTACGGCAGGATTGTACTATGTACAACGCTGTTGTATCTGGCGGAAGGGTAAACGCTACTGGATCGCTCCGCTCGCCCTGGCTATAGTGATTTCACTGAGTACACCATTGTTGTACAGAGTAAAACATCACAGTCTGAGGTAGGTTTTTCATGAGTACCCCTTCGCACACCCCTTCCGCCATCGTTCGCGATATCGAGCGCGTTTCGCCCGCGCTGGTCGACGCTGCTGCCCGCTTTCAGGCAGCCATCCTGGCCGACGTTGCCGGGCGCCGCGGCACCCTCAACGGCCGCGTCAAACCGCTCGCGCCGACGATGAAAGTGGTCGGCCCCGCCGTGACGGTTGAAGTTCGCCCGGGCGACAACCTTGCCATCCACGCCGCCATGGCCGTCGCCAAGCCCGGCGATGTGATCGTGGTGGACGGCAAGGGTGACCAGAGCTGCGCGCTGATCGGCGAGATCATGGCCACGCAGGCGCACGCCACGGGTATTGCCGGGTTCGTCATCGATGGCGCGGTGCGTGATTCGCACGAACTGGCCAACGGCACGTTCCCGATTTTTTCTGCGGGCCTGAACCCATGCGGGCCGACCAAGAGCGTGGCCGGCCGCGTGAACCTGCCGGTCTCAGCCGCCGGGGCGACGGTGCATCCGGGTGACCTGGTGGTGGGCGATGCGGATGGTGTGGTCGTCATCCCGCGTGCGGAGGTCGAGCGCATTCTCGTGCTCGCGCAAAAGAAGGTCGAGGCGGAAGCTGCCCGCATTGCTGCCATCCAGAAGGGCGACACGCGCCCGGGTTGGCTTGAGAAAGAACTGCGCGCTGCGGGCATGCTGGCTGAAGGCGAGGCACTGTAATGAGCACGACGGCAACCAAGCCGGTCTTGCTCGTCACGGCGGCTGATCTGGCACCCCAGGCGTTGGACATGCTGGGCGATTTCGAAGTCGTGTTTGCCGGCAAGCAGCCCACCGAAGACGACATCGTTGCCTTGTGCGCGCGGTACAAGCCGGTGGCAATCATCGTGCGCTATGGCAAGGTCAACGCCCGCATCATGGACGCGGCCGGCAACCTGCAGGTGATTTCCAAGCACGGCAGCGGCATCGATGTCATCGATCAGGACGCCGCTGCGGCGCGTGGCATTGCGGTGCGTGCCGCGGCGGGTGCCAACGCCGCCGCCGTGGCCGAGCATGCGTGGGCGCTGATCCTGGCGTGTGCAAAGTCCGTCCCGCAGCTCGACGCGCGCATGCGCGCCGGACACTGGGACAAGGCGACGCACAAGTCGATCGAACTGGACGGCCGCACGCTCGGCCTGGTCGGCCTGGGAGCGATCGGCCGCCGGGCGGCTGCCATCGGGCTGGCGTTCGGTATGAATGTTCTCGCCTTCGATCCGTACGCCAAGGAGGCGCCGGCCGGCGTGAAGCTGACGAGCCTTGGTGAGTTGTACGTGCAGTCCGACGTGGTCTCGCTGCACTGCCCGTTGACCCCGGAGAACCGCAAGATGCTGAACCGCGACGCGTTCGACTGCTTCAAGCCCGGTGCGATTCTGGTCAACACGGCGCGTGGCGGCTTGATCGACGAACCGGCGCTGGTGGAAGCGCTGGCCAGTGGCCGGCTCCGTGCGGCCGGGCTCGATAGCTTCGACGTGGAGCCGATGACCACGCCACACCCGTTCCAGGGCGTTGCGAACATCATCCTGTCGCCGCATATCGGCGGCGTGAGCGATGCGGCCTACGTGAACATGGGCAAGGGCGCGGCGGCCAATGTGCTCGCGGTGATCGAGGAACGCTCGCGCACGGCGGCGTGATGTCCATGTTCCAGCTCTCGCCACCGGCGGTGCGTGAAGCTGAAGTCTTCACACGCATGCCAGCCAGGTTCCGCAAGCCCGATGTGCAGACGGAATGGGCGCGCGCCAATCGCGGCGGGCAAGCTACCGATTCCTTTCTCGAAGGGCCGGTGTGGAGCCCGGGCGGCCAAGGCTATCTGTACGTGACCGACATCCCGCATGGCCGCGTCTTCCGTATTTCGCCCGCAGGTGAGTGGGAGTTGGTGACCGAGTACGACGGCGAGCCCAACGGCATGAAGTTCGTCGACGATGCGCACCTGCTCATCACCGACTATCGCAACGGGCTGATGCTGCTCGACATCCAGCGCGGCGAAGTCACGCCCTATCTGGAGCGCCGCAACTCGGAGCGCTTCAAGGGCGTGAATGATCTGACGTTCGATTCGCGCGGCAACCTGTACTTCACTGATCAGGGGCAGACCGGGCTGCATGACCCGACCGGGCGCGTCTATCGCCTGTCGGTGGAGGGCAAGCTCGACATGCTGCTCGGCAATTGCCCCAGCCCGAACGGGCTTGTGCTGTCGCCCGACGAGAAGGTGCTGTACGTCGCCATGACGCGCGGCAACTGCGTATGGCGTGTGCCGTTGCAGGCGGATGGCTCGGTCAGCAAGGTCGGACAGTTCTTCACATCGCACGGCCCGAGCGGCCCCGATGGTTTGACGATCGATACGGCGGGGCGGCTGTTCGTGGCCAACCCCGGACTCGGCCGCGCATGGGTGCTCAACCACCGTGCCGAGCCCGAGGTGATTGTGACCAGCCCCGAAGGTGCATCGCTCACGAACTTGTGCTTCGGCGGCCCCGAAATGAAGACGCTTTTCATGACCGAATCGGTGTCCGGCACGGTGCTCAAAACCGAGATGGACATCGCCGGCCCGCTGCCGCATCGGGCAAAACAGACAAAGCCCACGCCCTAGCTCATCGATACGCGACCCCTAGCGCTCATAGAAGCGCGATGGAGGAGACCATGCAAATGTCCCAGACCTTGAGTGCCACCACGCCACCGCACGGCGCGGATGTGCGCGCCGCCGCCACGCTGCCCGATGCCGACTACCACGCGAGCGAACGCACGCTGGCCAAGGCATTCCGCCGCATCCTGCCGTTCATCTTTGCCTGCTATGTGATCAGCTATCTCGATCGCACCAACGTAGGGTTTGCCGCGCTCACCATGAACAAGGACATTGGCCTGACGGCCGAGCAGTTCGGGTTCGGGGCGGGGCTGTTCTTCATCGGCTATTTCCTGTTCGAGATCCCCAGCAACCTCATCATGCAGAAGGTGGGCGCGCGCATCTGGATCGCGCGGATCATGATCACGTGGGGCCTGTTCTCGATGGCCACGGCATTTGTGGTCGGGCCCAAAAGCTTTGCGGCAGCGCGCTTTCTGCTGGGTCTTGCCGAAGCGGGCTTCACGCCTGGCATCTACCTGTACTTCACGCACTGGTTTCCAGGCAAATGGCGCGCCAAGGTGACGGCGGCATTCCTGGTGGGGATTCCGGTGGCGAACATGATCGGCTCGCCGATATCGGGTGCGTTGCTGGAGCTCGGTGGCCTGCATGGGCTGCGCAGCTGGCAATGGCTGTTGCTGATCGAAGGGCTGCCGGCGGTGCTGCTTGGTATCGCGTGCCTGTTCGTTCTGGCAGACCGGCCGGAAAAGGCCACCTGGCTCAGCGACGATGAAAAGGTCGTGCTCGCGCGCCGCCTCGCCATGGAGCAACGCGACATCGCCAGCAAACATGGCACGACCCTGCGCGATGCAATGACCAACTGGCGTGTCTTCGTGCTGGCGTTCATCAACTTCTGCGGCATCGTCGGCTCCATCGGCGTGGGGCTCTGGATGCCGCAGATCATCAAGCAGTTTGGTGTCGAGCACGCGGTGGTCGGCTGGCTGACGGCCATTCCGTACGCGATCGGGGCGGGGGGCATGCTGTGGTGGGCCCGCGTGGCGAACCGCGCGCAGAACCGCATCCCCTATGTGGCCGGTGCGCTGGTGGTTGCAGCGGTCGCGTTGGCGGCCAGCACCGCCGTTGATGTACCGGCACTCAAGCTGACGGCGCTGTGCTTGACGGTAAGCGGCATCCTGGCGTTCCAGGCTACGTACTGGGCGATTCCCTCCAGCTTCCTCACGGGCCGCGCGGCCGCGGGCGGCCTGGCGCTGATCGTTTCCGTGGGCAATCTTGGCGGCTTTGTCGGCCCGTCGATGATCGGTGCCATCAAGCAGTTCTCGCATGGCTTTACTGCGCCGCTGCTGGCGGTGTCGGCCGTGCTGCTCATCGGTGCGTTGTCCATCGCTTGGCTGGGCGACCCCGGCGCCGATGCCGGTGAAGCCATAACCCGCTGATCGAGCGATCGCAGTACCTTTCTTCCTAGACATTCAAACAGCGCCGCGCAGCACACGACGGCGCCAGGAGACACACATGCAAGTGACGGGCAGTACCGGTGTCACCGAGATCGAGCAGCGGACTCTACGCAAGGTGGTCTGGCGGCTCGTGCCATTTCTCATGCTCTGCTACCTGCTGGCCTTCATCGACCGCGGCAACGTAGGCATGGCCTCGCTGCAGATGAATCATGACCTCGGGCTGTCAGCCCGTGTGTTCGGGTTCGGAAGCAGCCTCTTCTTCGTGTCGTATTTCTTCTTCGAGGTACCGAGCAACCTGGCGCTGCAACGCTACGGCGCGCGCATCTGGATTGCGCGGATCATGATCACGTGGGGGCTGATCTCGGCCGCGACGGCACTGGTGCAAGGCCCGGCATCGTTCTATGCGCTGCGCTTCCTGCTGGGTGCGGCGGAGGCCGGGTTCTTTCCCGGCGTGCTGCTGTATCTGTCGTACTGGATTCCGGCAACGCACCGCGCCCGCATTGTGGCGACGTTCATGGTGGCGATTCCGGCGGCAAGCTTCATCGGCTCGCCCATCTCGGCTGCGCTGCTGCAGATGGATGGGTTTGCCGGCCTGCGCGGCTGGCATTGGCTGTTCATCCTCGAAGGCATTCCGACGGTGCTGCTTGGCATCGCCTGCCTGCGCCTGCTGACCAATCGGCCGGAAGAAGCCAAGTGGCTGTCGAGTGAGGAGCGCCAGTGGCTCACGAATACGCTGGCTGGCGAAGCGCGCGGGCCCAAGAAGGTTGCGCAGATGCCGCTGGCGAAGCTGTTCTGCAATCGCTATGTGCTGTGCCTCGCGCTGGTGGACGTGTGTGCGTCGGCTGCCGGCAGCACGCTGTCGGTGTGGCAGCCGCAGCTCCTCAAATCTTTCGGGTTGACCGTCATGCAGACGGGGCTGCTCAACTCGGTGCCGTATGCCGTGGCTTCGGTGCTGATGGTGTTCTGGGGACGCCGCTCGGATCGTCTGAAGGAGCGCCGCTGGCACACCGCCATTCCGATGCTGCTGATCGGCCTCGGCCTGTTTGGCACATCGCTGAGCGGGTCTCTCGTGCCCACCATGGTGATGCTGTGCGCGGTGCTGGTGGGGGCCTATTCGTTCAAGGGACCTTTCTGGGCGCTGGCCTCCGGCATGCTCTCGAACAGTGCGGCTGCTGCGGGGCTGGCCACCATCAACGCGATTGCCAACCTCATTGGCGGCGGCCTGATGGTGAACGTGTACGGCTGGGTCAAGCAGGCCACCGGCAGCTACGCGTTGGCGCTGATGCCGTTGGCGCTGCTGACGCTGGTGAGCGTGACGACGCTGCTGCTGTTGAGCCGCTCGACGCCGGAAGCGCCGGTACTGAACAAGACGGAGACCGCCTGACCATGCGCGCACTTAGCAGAAGGCAGTTCCTGCAGATGGCAGGTGCCGGTGCCGTGGCGGCGGCCGTTCCCGCGCGCTCTGGGGCGGCGGAAGAGTTGTGGTCCAGCGGTAGCGACACGCCGACGTTCAAGCTGCCCGCCGGCACGGTGGATTGCCACATGCACATCTACGATGACCGATTTCCCAGTGCCCCGGGCACCACGCTACGACCGCCCAACGCGAGCATTGAGCAGTACCGCAAGGTGCAGGCACGTTTGGGCGTGCAGCGCAACGTGGTCGTCACGCCGTCGACATACGGAACGGACAACCGCTGCACGTTGGATGCGCTGAAGCGTTTCGGGCCGAATGCGCGCGGTGTCGCGGTGATCGATACCTCCGTGACGGATGCCCAGCTTGCGGAGATGCACGCAGCAGGTGTGCGGGCCATCCGCTTCAATCTGAGCTATCCGGGCGCCACTACCGTCGAGATGCTGGCGCCGCTGGCGTCTCGCATCGGCGCACTTGGGTGGCATATCGAGCTTGTCGTGCAAGGCGCGAAGCTACCCGCGCTGGAGTCGCATCTGCTTGCGCTGCCATGTCCGCTCGTGATCGATCACATTGCGCATGTCCCGCAACCAGGCGGCATGCAGTCCGACGCCATGCGCACAGCGCAACGCCTGGTCGACAAGGGAAACACGTGGATCACGCTGTCCGGTCCGTACGTCGATACCAAGACCGGTGCACCGGCCTATGCCGACGTAGAGCCCGTTGCCAAGGCATTCATCAACATGGCGCCCGAGC
Source organism: Ralstonia sp. SA306 (assembly GCF_054792405.1). NCBI lineage: Bacteria > Pseudomonadati > Pseudomonadota > Betaproteobacteria > Burkholderiales > Burkholderiaceae > Ralstonia > Ralstonia sp. SA306. The sequence continues at coordinate 1,593,862 of NZ_CP096452.1, read as the reverse complement.
GGATGCTCTGGGGCACTGATTGGCCGCATCCGACCGAGAAGGCGCACAAGCCCGACGATGCCGCGCTGCTCGACACGATTGCCGCGTGGATCGGACGTGCGGATTGGCAACAGATGATCTTTGTCGCCAATCCGGTGAAGCTTTACGGCTTCGGTTGACTGATCCCTGTTCGGCTCAGCAGCCTCCGTTCGGTCAAATCGCCCGGGCCGCCGTCACCGCACGCGGCTGGGCCAGCATGTCCGGTTGCAGAATCTCGTCCAGCGCCTCGCGGCTGAGCAGGCGCTTGTCCAGCACGAGCTGATACACGCTGGTGCCGCTGACGAGCGCCTCCTGCGCAATCGCTGTCGCATTCGCATATCCAATGTGCGGATTGAGCGCGGTGACGATGCCGATCGAGTGTTCCACGTTGGCACGCAGGTGCGCTTCGTTGGCGGTAATGCCGTCGACGCACTTTTCCGCCAGCGTCAGGCAGCCGTTGCGCAGGTGCGAGACGCTCTTGAACAGGCTGTGCGCAATGATGGGCTCGAAGGCGTTGAGCTGAAGCTGCCCGGCCTCAGCGGCAAAGGTGACGGTCAGGTCATTGCCGATCACCTCGAAGGCAATCTGATTGACGACTTCCGGAATCACCGGGTTCACCTTGCCGGGCATGATGCTCGACCCCGCTTGCATGGGCGGCAGGTTGATCTCGCCCAGCCCCGCGCGCGGGCCGCTGGAGAGCAGCCGCAGGTCGTTGCAGGTCTTCGACAGCTTGACCGCCGTCCGCTTGAGCACGCCCGAGAGCTGAACGAACGCGCCCACATCCTGCGTGGCCTCCACCAGGTTGTGCGACGTCACCAGCGGAATGCCCGTGATTCGTGCCAGATGCCGGCAGACAGCGGCCGCATAGTCCGGATGCGTATTGATGCCCGTGCCGATGGCCGTGGCGCCCAGGTTGATCTCGCGCATCAGTGCGGCGGCTTCGGCCAGCCGTTCCTGGTCTTCACCCAGCATGACGGCATAGGCGCTGAACTCCTGGCCGAGTGTCATCGGTACGGCGTCCTGGAGCTGCGTGCGGCCCATCTTGAGCACACCGCGGAATGCCTCGGCTTTGCGCTCGAACGCTTGCCGCAACACGCCCATGGCATCGATCAGGGCCAGGACGCCCTCGTGCGCGGCAATCCGCAGCGCGGTCGGATAGACGTCGTTTGTACTCTGGCTCAGGTTGACGTGTTCGTTCGGGTGCAGGTGCTGGTAGTCGCCGCGCGCGTGCCGAAGAGACTCCAGCGCCAGGTTGGCAATGACCTCGTTGGCGTTCATGTTGGTGGACGTGCCTGCGCCACCCTGGATGACATCGACGACGAAATGCGCGTGTGCTTCGCCCGCCCGCACACGCTCGCATGCGTGGACGATTGCGTTGGCATGCAGGCTGTCCAGCAGCCCCAGCTCATGGTTGGCCAGCGCTGCCGCAGCTTTCACGCTGGCCAGCGCGCAGAGCAATTGCGGATAGACAGAAATGGGAGTGCCGGTAATCGGAAAGTTCTCCAGCGCGCGCAGCGTGTGGACGCCGTAGTAGGCATCGCTGGGGATTTCGCGGTCGCCGAGCAGGTCGTGTTCGATACGGTGGGTCATGTCGTTTGTAATGAAGCGTTGGAATGCGATGGAGAAGGGTGGGCGAGGGCGCGCGCAACGCAGTGCTGCGCCAGAACATCGGTCGGGTCGATCAGCGTGACGAGCCGGCCTTGAGTTGTGTTGACGCTGGCGTGCGGCAGCAGCAGCGGCAGTTCCGTGCAGCCGAGAACCACCACTTCGACGCCGCGCGCTGCCAACTCGTCGATGGCGGCCATCAGATCGTCAACGCAGGCGCCTGCGGTGAAGCCCGCTTTCACGCCCTGCGGGCCATAGATGGCGTTCATCACACGGGCTTGCCGCTCGGTGCTGGGTATCACTTGTTCAAGGCCCGCCGCCTCCAACGCCTTGCGGTACACACCGCTGGCCACGGTGCCAGAGGTCGCCAGCAGGCCGACCTTTCGCAAGGCCGGAAGCGTGCTGCGGATATGCTCGGCCGTCACGGTCAGCATGTTGACGATCGGGATGCCGAGATACGGCTGTACGCGCTCAACGTACGCATGTGCCGTGTTGCACGGAATGGCGATGATGTCGGCGTCGCCCGCCTCCAGCTTGCGGCACGTGGCGTACAGCGAGATGGTCGGGTCCGGCCCTTCACCGATGAGGTTTTCGGTGCGGTCGGGAATCTGCGGGTTTTGCTCGACCAGCAGCTTGATGTGGTCCTGATCGCGCGTGGCCGGCGTGTTGCGCACGATCTTCTGCATGAAGTCGACCGTAGCGGCGGGCCCCACGCCGCCCACCACACCCACCTTGAACAGCTTGCCGCGCGCATCGTGTTGCCCCGACACCACGTACTGCGCGTAGGCCAGGTTCGAATCGACGATGGGCACGCCAAGGGGCCCAAGCTCGCCGAGCACCAGGGCGATCTCGGTCAGCCCGGGCAGGATCAGGTCGACACGGTGGTCAACAAGATCCGCGCAGGCGTCGCGCAACAGCCCGATGGGGCGCCCCCGCAGGTTGCCGCTCTTGATTCCGTCAGGGGCGTACACCGCTTCGGTCACGCGATCGATGCCGTCAACGCGCGGGTGGACGACGTCGAACTCCGGCGCATTGAAGTAGTGCTCGAACAAACGCTTGCTGCGCGTGGTGTCCGAAGCGAGTACCCCGATGCGGCGCGCGGCCGGAAACTTGCGCCGCACGTGGCTACGCAGCCCCGCCATCATGTCGATGATCGGCAACGGCGAATTGGCGGTCAGTTCGTCAATGAAGGTGTGGCTCAAAAAGCAGGGCAGCACCACCGCCCCGATGCCGCGCCGCTGGAAGTCGCGGATCAGGTCGAAGATGTAGAGCTTGCGCTCCGTGGTGGCTGCCGTCGTGTGGCCTGCCTGAGAAAACGGATGCTGCTCGAACACGATGTCGAGGTGCTCCGCATCGGTGCTGGCCGGGGTGGACTGGATCAGCTTGAAGAACACGTCTGCGCTGGCCAGCGCCCCCAGCCCACCGATCACGCCCAGCGAGCGACGCGCGTGCGGTGTTGTCATTTCACTTCGCCCGAAATGCCCGAAACGCCCGGAATGTTGGAGAGGCCGTCGAAATCTGGCGTTTGCTCACGCGCGGCCCGGCGTGCTTCCCACTTGGCGATGGCCGTGGTGGCGATGCTGTTGCCGACCACGTTGGTGGCCGTGCGGCCCATGTCCAGGATCTGATCGATGGCCAGGATCAGCACCACGCCCGAGGGCGGCAGATGGAACATCGGCGCCACCGCTGCCACCACCACCACCGAGCCGCGTGCCACGCCTGCCATGCCCTTGCTGCTGAGCATCAGCACCAACAGCATGAGGATCTGCTGCGACAGCGGCATCTCTACGCCAAACGCCTGTGCGATGAAGAGGGCAGCAAACGTCTGATACATCATCGAGCCATCAAGGTTGAACGCGTAGCCCAGCGGCAGCGTGAAACCGACGACCTTCTTGTCGACGCCAAAGGCCTCGAGCTTTTCGGTCAGGCGCGGGTAGGCGGCTTCGCTGCTGGCGGTGGAGAACGCCAGCATGGCCGGCTCGCGAATCGCCTTGAGCAGTGCCCACGTCTGGCGCCCCAGGAAGATGCGGCCGATGCCGATCAGGATGGTCAGCAGCAGCGCCAGCCCCAGGTAGAAGCTGCCGACCAGCTTGCCGTAAGTCGCCAGCACATCGAGCCCATGCAGCGTAATGGCCGAGGCAATGGCGCCGAACACACCGATGGGCGCCAGCGCCATGACGTAGTCGGTCAGCTTGAGCATGGCCGGCACGAGGGCATCGATGGCGCGCGACAGCGGCGCGACACGTTCGTCGCCCTTGAGCACGCCCAGCACCACGCCAAAGAACACCGAGAACACCAGGATCTGCAGGATGTCGTTGCGTGCCATGGCATCCAGCACGCTGGTGGGGAACGCGTGGGTGATGAAATCCTTGAAGTTCAGGCCGGCGGTGTTCAGACCGGTGGCAACGTCCGCCGCGTTGGGCGTCATGTTCAGACCCGCCCCCGGCTGCAGCACGTTGGCCAGCACCAGCCCGAGCGCCAACGAGATGAGCGACGCGCAAAGAAACCACGCGACCGACCGCAAACCGATGCGGCGTACGGCCTGCGTGCCGTCCATGCCGGCCAGGCCCGACACCAGCGTGGCGAATACCAGCGGCGCGATGATCATCTTGATCAGCCGCAGGAAGATGTCCGTGATGATGGAGAAATAGCCGGCGATGGCTTTGGCGGCATTGGCGTCGGGTGCGAGCTTGTGGCACGCATAACCCACGGCGATGCCCAGCAGCATGCCTGCCAGGATGGTTGCGGTAAGGCGATTCTTTTTCATGGTGCTCCGTCCAGTGAGGTCTCTTGCCGGAATCGGAGAACACCGAATCCGTGGCCTTTCGCACGACGCCGGCCGGTTATTCGGCTCGGCTTTCATTGCGTGGACGGAGTGTAGGAACGGCAGCGTGCGTTGTGATGCGGCTCCCGCAAGGGCTCATGCGAGCGCCGCATAGTTCGGGTAAACGAGCAAACGGCCCACCAAGGCAGGTTCAGGGCAGGCTGAGATGGCGCCAGAGTTTTTCCAGCAGCTCGTTGCGCGTGTACTGGTTGCGATAGACACGCAGGTCCAGATCGAGCGACCAGGTCGGGCCGCCGGCCGGCACCAATACGCCGGCGGCAAGTTCCGCCTCGATCGAACTTTTTGGCAGCCACGCAATGCCTTCACCGGCAAGCAGCATCTTCTTGAGCATTTCGGCCATGTCGGATTCATAGTCGAGCCGGAGGAACGGTTGCGCATCGGCCTGGCTCAACAGCAACGCCAGGCAACGGCCAAAGTAGCTCGTGGGGGTGTAAGAGATGAGCGGCAGGGGCCGGTTGGCCGTGCCGGGCAGGCGGTGCATCGGCCCTAGCCGCGCGTTGGGCTTGCTGACCGGCATGAAGGTGTCGCGCCCGACTGTCAAGCTGGGGTACTTGATCGGGTCAAGATGCAGCGGCAGGCTGGGGTGGTCGTACGCGAACATCAGATCGCAGGTGCCGTTGACCAGCATGAGCACCGAGTCGTGCACATTGCCCGGAATGATGCGCGCGCGCAGGTTGCCGATGTGCTTGCCGACCGTTGCCAGCCAGGCGGGCAGGCAGTTCAATGAGATGGTGTGACCCGCTGCAATCTGCAGCCCCGGCCCGGGCATGCGGTGCTCGGAGCGAATGATGGCGCGTGTGTCGATCAGCTTGCTCAGCACGTCATCCGCTGCCTCTTCAAACAGGCGGCCCGCTGCCGTCAATGTGGGCGGATAGGTGCTGCGATCCACCAGCTCGGCGCCCACCCACTGCTCAAGCGCCTGGATACGCCGGCTGAAGCCGGATTGGGTGACATTGCGGATTTCCGCCGCCCGCGAAAAGCTCTGGTGCTGCGTGAGGGCAATAAAGTCCTCGATCCATTTGACTTCCATGTCCCCTCCAGCGCGGTGCGTTCAATGCTGTGGAGGCTATCCGTTCGGCTCACGCCAGATGGCACGTGTTTACCCTAGGTATGCGATATCCGCATGACCATATGCGGCCTCCGCATCGTGCCGTTTCACGCATAACCAAAGGCAAAAACGGTCGTTCCTCCAACCGCAGGGCTGGCCATATGCTCGCCGGACCCACCTTCCGGAGACGCACCATGACGCACCCGTCCTTGAGCACCGCCCCCGCCTGGAAACTCGACACCGTGGCTGTCCATGGCGGCTACAGCGCAGACCCGACCACCCGAGCGGTGGCGGTACCGATCTACCAGACCGTTGCGTTCGCGTTTGACGACACACAGCACGGTGCCGATCTGTTCGACCTGAAGGTGCCGGGCAACATCTACTCGCGCATCATGAACCCGACCAACGATGTGCTGGAGAAGCGCATTGCCGCGCTCGAAGGCGGCATCGGGGCGCTGGCGCTGGCGTCGGGGCAGGCGGCCGTCACGTATGCGATCCAGACGATTGCGGAAGCGGGCGACAACATCGTCTCGGCCAGCACGCTGTACGGCGGCACCTACAACCTGTTTGCGCACACGCTGCCGCAGTCGGGCATCACCACGCGGTTTGCCGATCCGCGTGACCCTGCATCGTTCGAAGCGCTGATCGACGACCGCACCAAGGCCATCTTTGCCGAGACGGTCGGTAACCCACTGGGCAACATCACCGACATTGCCGCGCTGGCCGAGATCGCACACCGCCACGGCGTGCCGCTCATCGTCGACAACACCGTGCCGACACCGTATCTGACGCGGCCCTTCGAGCACGGCGCCGACATCGTTGTGCATTCGCTGACGAAGTATCTGGGTGGCCACGGCACAAGCCTGGGCGGCGCGATCGTCGATTCCGGCAAGTTTCCGTGGGCCAAGCACAAGGCGCGCTTCAAGCGCCTGAACGAACCGGACGTGAGCTACCACGGCGTCGTCTATACGGAAGCCCTGGGCGACGCGGCGTACATTGGCCGCGCCCGCGTGGTGCCGCTGCGCAATACCGGCGCAGCGCTGTCGCCGTTCAACGCGTTCCTGATCCTGCAGGGCATCGAAACGCTGGGCCTGCGCATCGACCGCATCACGCAGAACGCCGCGCACATCGCACGGCATCTGCGCGGCCACGCCAAGGTGGAGTGGGTCAACCATGCCAGCCTGGAGGATCATCCCGACCACGCGCTCGTGCGCAAGTACCTCTCGGGCAAGGCACCGGGGTTGCTCACGTTTGGCGTGAAGGGCGGTTTTGCCGCCGGTGCGCGCTTTCAGGATGCGCTGCAGTTGTTTACGCGGCTGGTGAACATTGGCGACGCGAAGTCGTTGGCTACGCATCCGGCGTCGACCACGCATCGGCAGCTCTCGGAAGCCGAGCTGGCCAAGGCGGGGGTGCGGCAGGAGACGATCCGGTTGTCGATCGGCATCGAACATATCGACGACCTGCTCGCCGATCTGGATCAGGCGCTGGCGTTGGCCTGATCTGGCGCAGAACCGCGCTGGTTCACGGCTGCGCCGGCCGCTCCGGATACGCCTGCCGCAGCGCCTGTGCCAGCGCGTCATGCAAGCGCGCGCCGAGCGCTGTCAGAACGTGGCGGTCCCGCGTGAGCAGCGAGATGACGCGCTCGGGCATCGGCTGATCGGTCTCGATAAAGTCGATCGTCTGACGGATGATGGGCGAGCGCGTCGATTCGCTCGACAGCAGGAGCAGTGCGTCCGATTTCCAGCACAGCTCGAGCAGCAGCGTCATGGAATTGCACTCGACCACGCGTTCGGGCGGTGCGAGACCGGCATCGGCAAACAGTCGGTACAGCGGCGAGTGCTCGTCAGCAAGCGAATCAGGGGCCAGCCACTCTTCTTGCTGCAAGGCATGCAGAGGCTGGTGGCCGCGCAACGGGTGGCCCTTGCGTACGCCGATCAGCGTCTGCGCACGGCAGACCACGGTGTGGTCGAACCCGCGTTCGCCCGTCTGCAACTGAGACGTCAGCGCAAAGTCGATGGCGCCCTCGCGCAGCAGTTCCAGCAATTGGCCCGGACGTGCCTCCAGGATGCGCAACCGCGCTTTGGGAAATTCGCGCCGGAATGTCACGAGGCAGTCAGCCACCGGCCCGATGAGCGCGGTGACGGGGGTGACGCCCACCGTCAATTCGCTCGTCACCGCCCCTTTCATGTCTTCCAAGTCTTCTCGTGCGCGCTTGACGCTTTCGTTGATCAAGCGCGCATGCCCGACCAGGCGCTGGCCATACGGCGTAAGCCGGATGCCCTTGCTGGAGCGTACGAACAGCGTTGCGCCCACGCTGGTTTCCAGCTCCTTGATGGCTTTGCTGAGCGCGGGCTGCGTGATGTGAAGCAGGCGCGAAGCCTCCTGGATGCTGCCCGTCTCGGCGACGGTGACCAGTGCGCGTAGCTGGTTGAGCTTCATAGGTGTCCTTGATACACGGCGCAGCGAAGAGTTGGCATGCCGCACCGTCAGCCAGCAACTGTACTGCGGAATTCTGCTGGGGCGGCCGTTGGGCTAGCCGGGCAGGCTCGGATGCGCGCTCCCGCCATAGCCAACAGCTATAGCCATGAAAAAAAGCGAGAGGCGGAATCGGCCCGACAGCTCCTACTATTGCCCTTCAATCCAGCGCACTGCGGGACGCTCATAGAAGCCCGCCCGACTGGAGGAGACATCAAGATGGATGCCCAGATTGCCGTGCCCGCTGGCGCCCCGCGCCAAGGCACCACTACCGCCACCCCGCATTCGAGCCGCGCTGTCGTTGCCGCCGCCATCGGCAACGGGCTCGAAATGTACGACTTCACGGTCTATAGCTTCTTTGCCGCCACCATCGGGCGACTGTTCTTTCCGTCGAGCAGCCCGCTGGCATCGTTGCTGTTGTCATTCGCCACGTTTGGTGCGGGCTTTGTCATGCGGCCGCTGGGCGCCGTGCTGATTGGCAACATGGCCGATCGGCGTGGCCGCAAGGCAGCACTCACATTGACGATTGCATTGATGACGGCCGGCACCGCGCTGATCGCCTTCACGCCCAGCCACGCGACGATCGGCGTGACGGCTACGGTGCTGGTGGTGCTCGGGCGCTTGCTGCAGGGGCTGTCGGCCGGCGGGGAAATCGGCGCGGCGTCGGCACTGCTGCTGGAATCGGCCAGCAAGGGCCGGCGTTGCTTCCTGGTGAGCTGGCAGGCTGCCACGCAGGGTGCGGCGGCACTGCTCGGCGCGTTGAGTGCGGCCGGTGTGAGCGCCGTGCTCAGCCCCGAGGCACTGCAGAGCTGGGGATGGCGGCTGCCGTTCTTGCTGGGCTTGCTGATCGCGCCGGTTGGCATGTATATCCGCCGGCATCTGAAAGAGACGCACGAGGCCGCCCCGCACGGCAGTGTGGTCGACGTGCTTCGCCAGCATGCGCGCACGCTGGTACTGGGCATGCTGCTGATGACCGGGGCCACTGCGTCCATGTACATCCTGATCTTCTACATGCCCACGTATCTGATCCACTCTTTGCACATGCCGCCGGTCACGGCGTTTCTCACGGCCTGCGTGGCGGGGGCAACCATGCTGGTCATGTCGCCGCTGTTTGGTCTGATTGCCGACCGCCTGCCGACACGCAAGCCGATGCTGTATGTCGCGTCTGCGGTCAGCCTGTCGTGCACGTACCCGGGCTTCGTGCTGCTGTCTTCCGGCGCGGGGTTGGCTCTCACCATGGGGTTGATCGCGCTGGGCGTGACGATCATGGCGGTCAGCAATGGCGCGGGCGCGGCGCTGCTGATGGAAGCCTTTCCGCGCCAGCATCGCGCGACCGGCATGTCGGTGATGTACAGCCTGGGGGTGACCCTGTTCGGCGGTTTTGCGCCGCTCATCGTTACGTGGTTGCTGGGTGTGACCGGCAACCCGATGGCACCGGCCTGGTATCTGCTGGCCAGCAGTGCAATCAGCCTGGCCGCGCTCACGCTGTTCCCGACGTATCCCGGCCGCGATTGAGATTGACGTCGCGCCATCGTTGCCCCCACCCAGTTCGCCTCTGACATCGCACCATGTACCTCGATCCGAATTCGCCCAGCATTCCCCAGGCCCTGCACGTGGGCGCTGACCGCTTTGCCGAACTGCGTCATCGCATCCATGCCAATCCGGAGTTGGGTGCCGATGTGCCGCACACCTCCCAGCTCGTCGCCGGCCTGCTGCGTGAATGGGGCTATGACGTACACAGCGTCGGCGGCCACGGCCTGGTGGGGCAATTGAAGGTGGGCAACGGTACGCGCACGATCGGCCTGCGCGCCGACATGGATGCGTTGCCCATGCAGGAGCGCACAGGCTTGCCCTACGCCAGCCAGGTGGCCGGTCGCATGCACGCGTGTGGCCACGATGGCCATACCGCCACGTTGCTTGCAGCCGCCGAGCACCTGGCAGCCACGCGCAACTTCAACGGCACCCTGAACCTCATTTTCCAGCCCGATGAAGAGGGCCTGACCGGTGCCGTCGCCATGATGGAGGATGGCCTGTTCGAGCGCTTCCCCTGCGATGGCATCTACGCTTTCCACAACGCGCCTGGCTTGCCGCTGGGCGCGGCCGTGGTGCAGAGCGGCCCGCTGGGCGGTTCGTCAGATCGCGTGACCGTGACTTTCAGCGGGCGCGGCGGTCATGGTGCCATGCCTAACCTGGCTGTGGACCCGACGCTGGCTTTGGCGGCGACGGTGGTGGCGCTGCAGGGCATCGTCTCGCGCAACGTGGCGCCCGTGGATGCGGCCGTCATCAGCGTTGGGCAGATGCAGGCTGGGACGACCCACAACATCATCCCCGAAACGGCCATGCTCAAGTTGAGCGTGCGCGCCACCAAGCCGGAGGTGCGTGAGCTGCTGGAGACGCGCATCCGCGAGGTCATTACGCACCAAGCCGCATCTTATGGCGTGCGCGCGGAGATCGTCTACGAGCGGTTGGTGCCGGCCATCTGCAATACACCCGAGCAGACCGCCATCGCACGCCGTGCCGTGGCGAGCGTGCTGGGCGAGGAGCGTGTCATCCAGGTGCCGCCGTCCTCGCAGATGGGCAGTGAAGATTTTGCCTGGATGCTGGAGAAGCGCCCTGGCTGCTACTTCGCGCTGGGCAACGGTTTGGGCGGCCAGTGGGTCGGCTGCTCGTTGCACAACGACGGCTACGATTTCAACGACAAGCTGATCCCGATCGGGGCGGCGTGCTGGGTGGCGCTGGTGGAGGATCAGTTGCGCGCAGAGGGCTGACGCGCGGGGGTGCGACGGCACCGCCGTGACTTCCGTGCTGATCGATGCAAAACGCCCCGCGTGGAGGCGGGGCGTCCTGTGCTACCGGGCGATGACGATCAGCGCGCCACGGGCTTGGCGTACTGGATCGGAACGTCCACCCGCGCCTGCGGCAGTGTCTTCTTGAGTTGCGCGCGCGCGTTCACAGCATCCTGGAACGAAGCAAAGCGCAGGGTGCTGATGTTCAGGTGCCCGTAATACTCCGCCGACACGGGCGTTGCCGGCAGGCCGCTCACGGCCTGGCGCACGCTGTCGACCGACACCTGCGAGACGACCACCTCGTTGCGGCTCTCGCCCACCACGCCACGCTCATTGACCACCTGCGTGACGGCTGAGGATGCCGCGCCCGCTGCCTTGGTGCGCGTGCCGCTGGAGAGCACCTTGAACGACTGCGATTCGATCTGCACCGTCGGTGCGCTTGCGTATTGCGTCAGCTCCTGCGTGCTCAGGTGTTTGCCCACCGTCAGGTCGGCCGCCTGGCACGCCGAAGCCATCGAGAGGAGCGCCGTCAGCGCCACGGTCTTCATCAGGGTTGTATTGATCATGTTGAATGGTCTCCGAACGGGCTCACTTGGCAGCAATCACGCGGTACTCCACGGCCAGCGGCGTGGCGAGGGTCACGGTGTGGGTACCGCCCTGGGGCTGGTATGTCGAGCAGGCGTTGGTCGGCACGCCGCTTACGGCATAGACCTCCCACGTGCCGGCTGCGTTCTCACCATAGAAGGCGTAGCTGCCCAGGCCGTACTTGTTCACGGTATCGACGCCGTTGTTGTAATAGCCGTTGTACGGCAGGGACAACGCCGACACCGTGCCCGAGGGCGACTTCACAAAGAAGCCGACACTGCCCACGCACACCGAGCCCGATACGCGCAGTTGCAGGGCGTCGACCTTGTCGGTGCCCGACACGTTGAACTGGCCGAGCTTCTGCACTGCGCCGTAGTTGAGCTGGTTCACGTTGGCAAAGGCCGCCGCGAAGTCCGGCACTGACAGAGCGGCCGGCTTGTAGGTGACAGTGGCCTTGGCCATCTTCACCGCCGCTGATGCATCGACCAGCCCGAAGCCGTACCAAGTGGAGTACACATAGCCGGCGGCGTTGGTCTGCCAGCCATAGTCCAGGCGTGCGGTGGTCGCGCCATCAGTCAGCGCAGCACTGGTGTCGCCAGTGGCGGCGCCCGTAAGCAAGTCGATTCGCGCGTTGCGGCCGTCACGGCTGCCATAGTCGGTGTCGATCTTGCGTGCGGTGGCGCGCAGGATTTCGCGAACATCGCGCCACGTCAGATTCGGGTTGGCCGCCAGCATCAGCGCGACCACGCCGGACAGCGTGGGCGTGGCCGCCGATGTGCCGTTCATGCTCGAGTAGTCGCACTTCGCGTTGTCTTTCAGGTTGGTGTCGGTGCCTGCAATCGCAAAGTCATAGGTGTCGTCCGGATTGGCTCGGCTGTAGCCGCGTGCGCAGCCGCTGAGGTCGGTGGAGAAAATCTTTGGGCCGCTGCCCGTTTCACCATATTTGCCGCCGTTGCCGTATTCGCCGCCCAAGCCTGTGATCCAGTTGACCGATCCGGCGTTGGAGTAGCTCGACTTGATGCCCTGCGCGTTTGCCGCGCCGACCACGATCACGCCAGGCTCCAGGGCTTCCGGATCATTGGCGGGATTCTCGCAGCCGATCATGCCGGCGGCGCTGCCCACGGTCGGGCATGTGCGCGGCGGGACGCTGGCGCCGTCGTTGATGTATTCATATTCATTGCCCGACGCCTTGAGCATGACCAGCCCGCGGCCGCCACGCAGGTTCGGGAAGGCGCGCACCGCTGCCTGTGTCGAGGTAGACGTGTCGTACTCCAGCGGTGCCTGCGGGTTCGCGCCGTACGAGGCATTGATGATGTGGCCGTTCTTCGACCAGTCTGCGCCGCCGTAGGCTGCGGTGATGTCGGGGTTCGCCGCGCCGATGAAGCGCGCCCCGCCCAGTGTCGCGCGCGGAGCGATCCCCATGACGCCCTTGCCGTTCTGCGCCGCGGCGATGATGCCGGCCACGTTGGTGCCATGCGCGTCTTTGATGTTCGCGGGAATGTCTGCCGGTGTCGGATCGTTCGAACCATCGTCGAAGTTGTGCGTCATGTCCGAGTTGGCATTGGCGAACAGATCTTCGTTGTGCACGTCGATGCCGTCGTCCAGCACGAGCACGTTCACGCCCTGGCCCTTGACGCCGGCCTTGTGCGCGTCTTCCACGTCGATGTCGGTCGTGCCGTTGGCCACCAGGCCGAACGCCGCGAAGAAGCTGGTTGCCTGCTTGAGCGCCCATTGGTAGGCGTACAGCGGCTCGGTGCTGCCGGTCTGGCAGGCGTACTTGGCATCGACGCCGGTTTCCGCGCAGGTGGATGCGGGCGGCGTGTTGCCGCCAGTGTTGCCGCCGTTGCTGGCGGTGTTGCTTCCCGAGTCCCCACCGCCGCACGCGGCCAGGGCCACGGTGGCGAACAGCGTCAAGGCAAGCGATTTTCCCGTAATGTCTTTCACGAGACCCCCGTTTTGTCGTTGTGTGTTGTGCAAAGCGCGGGATGTCCGCACCGCTTTGACCTGTTCGACGAAGAGAGGGCACGTCGCTCGTGCCCGCCGCGAGCGCATGGGCGCTCATCAGGTCGGGCCGGATGCTCGCATGCACGCCAGTTGGGATTCAACGAAGAATGCGGCTGCGCGCGCTAACCGGTTCGGCCGTCGCGCGAACCTGTCAGTGCGTCTCAGTCTTGGGAACGGCAGGGCGCCGGAGGTGGGAGGAAAGAGGGAGTGCGCGAGGGGTGCCGCGCACGCTTCAGCGCATCTGCATGACCCAGGTGCGCCAGTCCTTGTGCTGCACGAAAGGCATGGCAGCGGCCCGGCCTTCCACGGCCAGCATGCGCGTTTCACGCGGCGACATGCCAGAGGCGCGGCGGTACGCGCGCGTAAAGTTCGATGCGTCGGAAAAACCGTAGGTCTGCGCGATCTCGGCCACCGAACGGTGCGTCTGCGATCGGTCGGCCAGGATCGCGTGGCACTGTCGCAGGCGCTGCGTGCGCAGGTAGTTGAAGAAGCCGCCCTCGCGCTCGAACAGCCGGTACAGCGTGGCGCGCGAGATGCCGAACTGCACGGCCACGCCTTCGGGCGAAAGCGCGAGATCGGACAGGTTGTGCTGCACGTGCCGGCAGATCGAAGCAAACAGGCTTTCCCTGACGGCTGGCGCACTGGCTTCGGTCACCTGGCAGTTGATGGCGGCCGCCGCCAGTTGCAGCGTGCCCGGGATGACGGCCTGTGCCTCGGCATCGCTCAACTTCCCGACCGATTGATAGAGCGAGCACAGGTGATCACGCAGCAGCCCGACCATTGGGGCATCGCCGCGCAGCACCCGCATGCTGAGTTCATCCGGTGCGCGCAGCAGCGGTGCCAGCAGGCGCCGTGGCACGGCCAGGCTCAGGAATCGACTGTCGTTCGTGCTGGTGGCGAGCGGCTGCGCAGCGTCGACGATGAACAGATCGCCGGGGCGCGTGGCGGTGCCGCTGGCGCCGTCGCGCTCTCCGCAACTGCCTTCCAGGTAATACTGGAGCACGTAGACATCCATGCCGTCGCGCCCCAGCTTGGAGCGGGAACGATCATAGTGCTGTGCCTGCGCGCTGATCATGCCCACACCCGTCTCGCCGCACAGATACGCATCGACGCTGGCCTGAAAGCCATGCGATTGCGGCGCGGCAGAGCGCGTGTCGAACAGCACGTTGATGGCATCCCGCCACGCCGCAAATTGATGCTCGCGCGGCAGCGCAGACGTATCGAAGTGGGAATGCGGAGGTTTGCTCACGGCGGTTTCCTGAAAGCCCCCGGCATTGTGCAGAAGCGGTGGCCGATGATGGGATGCCCCCAAAGTGGGGTGTCGACGGGCGCTGGCCTAAACGACCGCCAGCTTTGGCCGCTCCTGTCTGGGCATGACCACGTTGCGCCCGGCGGCCTTGGCTTCATACAGCCGCCCGTCGGCGAGGTGGATCAGGTCTTGAACGGTATCGTCGGCCGCGGCGATGCCCGAGTGGGAAGCCACCCCGACGCTGACCGTCAGCTTGCCGTACGCGCTTCCCGCGTTGGGCTCGTTGGCGGCCAGCACGGCGGTGCGGATGCTCTCGGCCACGCGCACGGCGCCGCTCAAGTCCGTATTGGGCAGGACGGCGCAGAACTCTTCGCCGCCATAGCGGCCGGCAAAATCTCCCGGGCGCTTGATGCGGTCGTTGATGCAGCGTGCCACCGTGCGCAGCGCGGTATCGCCGGCGGCATGGCCGTACTTGTCGTTGTAGGGTTTGAAGTTGTCCACGTCGATCATCAGCACCGACATCGGGGTGTGATGGCGATTGGCACGGCGCCATTCAACGTCCAGTGCCGAGTCCAGCGCGCGGCGCGTGCCGAGCCCCGTCAGGCTGTCGGTATTGGCCAGCAGGTGCAATTGCTGCTCCATCTCGAGCCGCTTGCGCAGTTGTTGCGCAAGGAGGAACGACAGCACCATGAATACCGCGTCGAGCATCAGCACGATGCCGCTGATCACCCATGCGCGCTGCCGCCACTCCGCGTAGATGTCTTCGGTGGCCAGCCCGACTGTGACAATCAGCGGGTGGTCGCCGATATGGCGGAAGCTGAACAGGCGCTCGATACCGTCAACGCTGGCAACGTCAACATAGGAGCCTTCGGGCGCAAGCAGGCGCTTCTGGAAGGCAACGTCCTCGGCCAGGCTTCGGCCGATGAGCTTTTCGGTGTAAGGGCGCCGCATGAGCAGCGTGCCGTCCGTGCGTATCAGCGTGACGGTCGCGTGGGGGCCGAGGTTGATGCCATCGAACAGGCGACGGAAGTAGTTCAGGCGCAGCGTGCCGACCACGATGCCGTTGAATTCGCCATGCGGGCCGTTCAGCCGCCGGCTGAGGCCCAGCGACGTGTCCAGGCCGGTCACGCGCGGCGTAAATGGCTCGCTGATATACAGCCCGACGTTCGCGGAGCCCTGATGCACCTGGAAGTAATCGCGGTCGCCGATGTAAATACGCCGCGGCGGCACCGAACGTGAATCGAGAACAACATCGCCGACCTTGTTGGTCACCAGCAGGGAGCCCAGGTCCTGTGCATTGGTCGACCGGTCGAACAGCACGAACTGGCGCACGGCGGGCGGCAACGCCAGCATGGCAGGATCGCGCACGCCGTCGATCACGGCCTGCAGCGACAGGTCGTACACCTCGATGTTGCGGGCGATGTCGCGTTGCAGGATCAGCGACAGGTTGTCGGCGGCGTCGCGTGCGCGGGCCAGCGCGTCCGTGCGCATTTCCCAGAGCGAGAACGCGGTGAGCGCGGCCAGCACCACCGACAGCATCGACGCGCCGATGATCAGCAGGGAAGGCCGCCGCAGGAATGCACTGGTGGCGCGCTGTAAAGGCATGCGCAGAATTGTGAAAATATTGAAAACGGTAGCCTCAATTGTGTACCGGACTCCACCTTCCTACGCAATACTATCTAAGACGTTTTCTGCAATGAAAACGTTTGCGGCCATTGATTTCATCCTGTCCATGCAACGTTTGTGGCCGCGGGTGTGCAGCTTGCTGATCCTCGGCTGAGTGCCGCACCCGCAGCGCTGGGCATCCTGCCCGCCCGACAGATGTGCATTCCGCACCCCATGCCATCGTGTCAGGCCAGCTTTGCCTATTCTGGGGTAAGCATCCTTGGAGAACGCCATGCCAGAGCCAGACGATCGCGCCTCACCCACTCCGGCGCCCGCCAACCCGCATCCGCCCGTGGCCGATACGCACGAGGAAGCCCTCCTCGACGAGGGCATCGAGGAAACCTTTCCTGCCAGTGACCCGGTTTCCGTCGATGCCGGCAAGCCCGATGTGCCCCCCAAGGCGCCGGCGAGCGCGCCCAAACCGTAAAATGCGGGCTGCGTGTCAACGCATCGGCGGTTTTAGCCGTCTTACGTAGGCCGCAAACAACGTGCGAATCCAGCACACGCGCCGTCTGAAGCGCGGGGCAAGAGAAAGCCGGCGCGCGCGACAAGCCCGTGCCGGTAGGTCGGGGTCCAATCAAGACGTCGATACCGTGCGGAGCATGGGCTTCGGCGGCTTGGCTTGCCGCGCTCTCCCGTCTCTGCGTGTCCGGATTCGTGTATCGCTTTGACCGGCACTCCACCAAGCCAGCAGGATTTCGTTTTTCACCATGCCTGACGCCGCGTCCAACGACGCCAGTCCAACATCACGCCGATCCTCGGCCCGCACCGCGCCTGACGCGCCCGCCACGCCTGCGCCCTCTGACTCCGGCTTTGGCCTTGCCAGCTGGATCGTGATCGGTGTGGTGCTGGTGCTTGGCGCGCTGGTGTTCGACAGCCTGTATGCGCTGCTCGACCATGTGCACTACGCCGACATGGTCGCCGCGCTGCAGGCCACGCCGCGCTCGCACCTGATGCTGGCCATGCTGGCCACGGCGCTCAGTTATGTCGCCCTGACCGGTTACGACGCGTCCGGCCTGCGCTATGCGGGCGCGCATGTGGCGCCCGCTACGGTGGCCACCACTTCGTTCATTGCCTATGCGCTGGGCAACACCGTCGGCCTCGGTTCGCTGACGGCCGGGGCGGTGCGCACGCGCTTGTACACAGCGGCCGGGCTTGATCCTGCGCGCGTGACAGAGGCGGTGGCCTTTGATGCGGGCGCGCTGGGCGTGTCCACCACGGCCTTTGGGGCGGTCGGGCTGTTGTGGGGCGCCCCGCACATCGCGGCCATTGCGCATTTGCCGGCCGCGTTGCTTGAAGTCGTGGCATTGCTGGTGCTGGGCGGCGTCGTGGCGTTGTTGGCGCTCTGCATGCGGCAGCGCCACGTGATGCTGTTCGGCCGGTGGGAGATCCGCCTGCCGCCGCCGGGGTTGGCCGCGCGTCAGTTCGCGATTTCAGCGGCCGACATGATTGCGGCGGCGGCGGCCCTGTGGGTGCTGATGCCGGCAGGCGCAGTCGATCTGCCGACGTTTGTGGCGTTTTACGCGTTGGCGGTCACGCTGGGCGTGCTGAGCCAGAGCCCGGGCGGTCTAGGCGTGTTCGAGGCCGTGATCCTGCTGGGCTGCAGCGGCCAGGCGCCGCCGGCCGAGGTGCTTGCTGCGCTGTTGTTCTACCGCGTCATCTATTTCCTGCTGCCGCTGGTCGTGGCCGCCGCCATGCTCGGCGTGTTCGAGTTGCGTTCCGGCGCGGGGGCGCCGTTCGGCCGCGCTGCGGTCAAGCTGTCGCCGGGGCTGCTGGCCGCGCTGACGATGGTGGCAGGCGTGATGCTGCTCGTCTCGGGCGTCACCCCCGCCACGGACGAAGCCGAAGACCTTCTGCGCATGCATGTGCCGCTGTTCGTGGTGGAAGCCTCGCACATGATCGGCAGTGTGGCGGGGCTCATCATGCTGTTTGTCGCGCGCGGGCTGCTGCACCGGCTGGACGCCGCGTGGTGGGCGGCGCTGGTGCTGTCGCTGCTCACCGGCGTGCTGGCGTTGCCCAAGGGCATTGCCGTGTCTGAGATGGCGGTGCTGGTGACGCTGGCGGTGCTGCTCGTCATCTCGCGTCGGCAGTTTGACCGGCCGTCGTCGCTGTTTTCGCAGCGGCTGGAGGCGGGGTGGCTGGTTGCCATGCTCTGCGTGTTTGCGGCGTGCGTGTGGATTCTCTTCTTCGCCTACCGAGAGGTGGCCTACGCCAACCAGCTCTGGTGGCAATTCACGTTCGACGGCGATGCGCCACGCTCCATACGCGCGCTGATGGCGGTGGCGGTGACCGGGCTCGGGTTTGGCATGCGCCAGCTCTTTCGCAAGGAGCCCGGTGTCACCACGTTCCCGAGCGACGAAGAACTTGCCCGCGCCGCCGAGATCGTCCGCAAGCAGCCCGCCGCCGATGCCACGCTCGCGTTGATGGGTGACAAGAGCCTGCTGTTTTCGCCGTCGGGCAACGCGTTCATCATGTACGCCAAGCAGGGGCGCTCGTGGGTGGCGCTGTCCGACCCCGTGGGCGCGCAGCAGGAATGGCCCGAGCTGATCTGGCGCTTTATCGAAATGGCCGATGCGCATGGCGGCCGCGCCGCGTTCTACAAGACACGCCCGCAGACGCTGTCGCTGTATCTCGATGCGGGCTTGCGCGCCTACAAGCTGGGCGAAGAGGCCTATGTGTCGCTGCCCGAGTTCAGCCTGAAGGGCTCGCGCCGCGCCAACCTGCGCCATGGCGTCACGCGCGGCGAGCGCGAAGGCCTGTCGTTCGAGATCGTGCCGACGGAAGATGTGCCCACCGTGCTGGACGAATTGCGCGCCATCTCCGATGAATGGCTGCGCAACCAGAATGCGCGCGAGAAGGGCTTCTCGCTGGGAGCGTTTGACGACCGCTACATCTGCAGCCAGCCCGTGGCCGTGGTGCGCCGTGAGGGCGTCATCCTGGCGTTTGCCACGCTGATGTGCCCAGATGTGCTGCGCATCGAGGCGAGTGTCGACCTCATGCGCTATCGCAGCGACGTGCCGCCGGGCACGATGGATTTCCTGTTCGGCAAGGTCATCCTCTACTTCCAGGCGCAGGGGTATCAGCGTTTCGGGCTGGGGATGGCACCGATGTCGGGCATGGTTGAGCATCAGCTTGCGCCGCGCTGGCACCGCTTCGGACGGATGATGTTCCGACACGGCGCGCGCTTCTACAATTTCAGAGGGCTGCGCAATTTCAAAGACAAGTTCGAGCCGGTGTGGGAAGCCCGCTACCTGCTCGCACGTGGCGGTATTGCGCCGCTATTCACATTGACGGACGTCGCCGCGCTGATCGGCGGCGGCTTGAAGGGAGTGATCTCCAAATGAGTTGGCAAGCACCGCGCACGCAAGAGGCGCGGCATCGGGGAGTGCTACGCAAAGGCTTGCGTTGGGCTGGGCATTTGAGTGCGGTCGGCATGGTGCTGGCAACGTCCTGGGCCATCGCAGCCGATGCTCCTGCGGCCAAGCCCACGCCTGCGCAGGGTCCGGTGCTGGTGCCGCCCGTGGGCATGGCGGGCGCCAGCGGCGTTGTGGCTGCGCCGCCACGCGGCGACATGCCGCCTCGCCTGCAGATGAGCGCTGCGGCCGTCACCGCCAACAAGGCCGCCAACGGCGGCGTGCTGTCGCTGCCCGTGGTGGCGCCTGCCACGGCCGCGGCGGCGCCCGGTGCCGTCGAGTTCGTCACGCACGGGCGCTTTCGCGATGTGCCGGTCTACAAGCCGAAGGGCGAAATCCGCTCCGTCGTGCTGATGCTCTCGGGCGACCTGGGCTGGACGCCCGCCGCATCGCGCATGGCCGAGAGCCTCGCGCAGCAGGGCGCTCTGGTGGCAGGTCTGTCAACGCCTGCGCTGTTCGCCAGTCTGGAGGCCGACCTGGGCGATTGCGCCTTCCCCGATGGTGACCTCGAAAACTTCAGCCGCTTCCTGCAGGCCTACGAGAAAGTGCCGGGCTACTACCCGCCCATCCTCGTTGGCGACAACGAAGGCGGTGCGCTGGCCTACGCCATGATTGCCCAGGCGCGCCCGAACATCTTCGCCGCGGCCATGTCGATGGAATTCTGCCCGGTGCTGGAGTTGCGCAAGCCGCTGTGCAAGGGCGAGGGCGTGCATTTCAGCCGCCGCATGAGCGAGAGCCGTACCACGGCCAAGCGCGTCAAGCCGCCCGAGAACGCCGGTGTGGTCCTGCTGCCCGCCACGAAATTGTCTGCGCCATGGGTGGCGCTGCAATCAGCCACGCCGACGTCGTTTGCGCGCCGCTCCGGTCCGCTGTGCGAAGCGCGTGCCACGCAAGCCTTCATCGATACGATTTCGGGGGCGCAATCGGTGGCGTTGCCGGCCACCGCGTCGGCCGCCAATGCACCGCCTGTGACAGCCAGCGAGCCATTCAAGGTGGCTTTCGCCAAGCTTGTCGCCCAACGCAAACCGCCGCCCCCGCCGCCGCCCGCAGCGGTGTCCGACTTGCCGATCATCGAAGTGCCCGCGCAGCCCGGTACATCATCCGAGCTGTTCGCGGTCCTGCTCTCGGGTGACGGTGGTTGGGCCGGGCTCGACAAGGAGGTGGCCGCTGCGCTGTCCAAGTCGGGCGTGCCCGTGGTCGGCATCGATTCGCTGCGCTACTTCTGGACGCCGCGTACGCCGGCCTCCGCCGCCGCCGACATGGATCGCCTCGTGCGCTTTTACGCCGCGCGCTGGAAGAAACAGAAGGCTTTGCTGATCGGCTATTCGCAGGGCGCAGACGTGCTGCCCTTCATCGTCAACCGGTTGCCGGCGGCGTCGCGCGAGCATGTCGCGCTGGCCGTGATGATGGGCCTGGGCAAGCGCGCCGATTTTGAGTTCCACATGACCAACTGGGTGTCGAGCAGCGCGTCTGGCCTGCCGATCCTGCCCGAGGTGCAGAAGCTGCCGGCGGGCCTTGGCATGTGCATCTACGGCAAGGAAGAGAAAGACACCAATTGCCCGGGCCTGGACCCGAAGCAGGTGCAACTGGTGAAGCTGCCCGGCGGCCATCACTTTGATGGCGATTACGCCAAGTTGGCCCGCATCATTCTTGAAGGCGCGCGCGCAGCGGGCAACGCACCGCGCTAATCCGCCAACGTCGGGGCTGGCGTGTCCGGAGTGCGGTGGCGTTGTCGAGCTAGGCCGGCGCCGGTGTGCCGGCTGTTGAGGCCAGCGACTGCACGCACTCATCCACGCTCAGCTCATGCAGCATCTCGGTGCGCAGCGTGTTATCGGTGGCACGCTGCAGGACCGTCAGCGCGCGCGGCTTGAGTCGCACCAGCATCAGTTGCAGGCCGCGCGCTGCACATTCGGCGGCAAAGATGCGCAGCGCCTCGATGGCCGAGCCGTCGACGTCCGGTGTTTCTTCCAGGCTGATCATGACGGTGCGCAGCGCGGGTTCGTGCGGCTGTTGCAGCATCGCGCGCACCGCGCCGAGCACGCGTTCGGTGTTGGCGAAAAACAGCGGTACTTCCGGCCGGACGATCAGCACGCCAGGCACGGCCTTGGCTTCCGGGTGCAGAGACACGTCGACAAAATCGTGGCTCTCGCGCAGGCGGCCGAGCACGCTTACGTTGGGCTCGGAGAGCTGGCGCAGAGTGAGCAGCAGGCTCACTCCAATCGCGGCCAGCAGCCCATGCAGCACGCCCAAAATCAGCACGGCCAGCAACGCGGCAATCACCACCAGCCGATCGCGGCGCCAGGCCCAGTAGGGCTTGAACACAGCCGGATGCAACGAATGGCTCACCGCAAAGATGACGATGGCCGCCAGCACCGGCTCGGGAATGCGCGCGAGCTGCGGCAGGAACAGCCAAACGATCAGCGCCACCACCGCTGCCGCGCACAGCCCGGCCAGACGTGATTGCGCGCCTGCGGCTTCGTTGGCAGACGTGGCTGAATATCCGGCGCCGACGGGCATGCCGTGCAGCAGGCCCGAGAGCAGATTCGCGCAGCCCAGTGCGACGAGGTCACGGTTGGCGGAGATGCCATCTCCGTGCTTGAGCGCGAAGTTGCGGATGGAGCCATAGGACTCGGCATAGAGGATCAGCATGAGCGCAAAACCGAGTTCAGCGCTTTCCATCCATTGCACCCGGTTCAGCGCAGGCACGCCGAAGCTGATGTTCTGCAGGTCGATATGGCCGACCACGGCAATGCCGTAGCTGTGCCAGTCGATCCAGTAGCCGGCCGCGATGGCCAGCACGATGACGACCAGCGTGGCCGGAATGCGCCCCCAGCGCCCAAGGCCGAAGAGTAGGGCGAGTGCGACGGCTCCCAATGTCGTGCTGTACCGGTTGGCGCTGGCCGCACTGGTGATGAGATCAAGCGCGATGCGTGGCGTGTCACTGTGGCGCACCGCCACGTCGAGGATCTTGGGCAACTGCTTGACGGCAATCGTCAGCGCCAGCCCGAACGTGAAACCGCGCAGCACCGGCCGCGCGATGAAATCCGACATGCCGCCCAGGCGTGCCGCGCCCGCCACGATGAACAGCACCCCCGTCGCGATGATGAGCGCCGCTGCCATCGTGAGCGCCGTCGCGCCGTTACCGCTAGGTTCCGATAGCACCGTCGCAAACAGCACGGCGGCCGACGACGACGTGGCCGAGACAATGGCAAAGCGGCTCGTGCCGACCAATGAATAGACCACCAGGCCGCACAGCAACGCGATCAGCCCGGCTTGCGGCGGCAGGCTAGCGATGCCTGCGTAGGCAACGGCTTCGGGCAGCAACAGGCCCGCAATCGAGAACCCGGCGATGACATCGCGCACCACGCGCTTCTGTGGCGGCTGTGGTGGCGCATCCAGCGGGGCGAAGCCCTCTGGGTGTTGCAGGGCGACGGCGAGATGTTCGTTGCTGGGGGGCATGCGATGCGGTGATCAGGCTGAAATGGACGACGCCGCGGTCCGGGTGGGCCGCGGCGTGCGGGTTTGCTTCGGGCGTGTCTTACTTGGTACAGGCCTTGTTGCGGCTGGGGCGCATGCCGGCGGCCTTGGCGTCGGCTTCAGTCATGTATTCGCCCTGTTTGGTCTTGCCGTAGTAGCGATCGCCCGGGCAGTGGTAGACCTTGGTGCTGGCATTGGCCCACACCTTGTCGGGGCCGCCGCCGGGGGCAACGGTGCCCGCAGCGGCCGCAGCAGGTTTGGCAGGCGCTGCGGCTGCAGGTTTGGCTGCTGGCGCGGGGGCGGGAGCCGGAGCGGCGGCAGGTGCAGCGGGAGCGGCTGCGGCAGGTTTGGCCGGAGCCGGTGCGGCAGGTGCTGCTGCAGGCGCGGCCGGCGCGGCAGCAGGTGCACCGCCTGCGCTGGCTTTCTTGTCGACACCACCATGGCCGCGGCAAGCGCCCTTGAGCGTCGCGCCGCTGTAAGGCGTGCCGTCCTTGCAGACCGCGTGGACGGCCGCTGGGGCCGCTGCCGGTGCGGTGGCGGGCGCGGCGGTGCCCTGCGCAAACGCCGAGCCCATCACCAGCGCACCCATCGAAAACATCAACGCAGACAGTTTCATAACGAGACCCTCAACGAGGCACGGAGATACGTGCGTGACCGATTAACGCTGGCCGACGGCGCGCGTTGACCCACCCGAGGGTTTGTCAGAAGACAAACGCTGCAATGTTGATCATTCCGCAACAGTCGGCGTCGCTTGTGTTGCGCCAACGGGCGATGCGGCGTCGGCGCCATCCCAGCATAGGCAAGATCACGTGGCCCGGCGAGGTTTCAGGCGAATGCGTCGACGCCCTGAACCAGCCGCTTTGCCAGACGGGGCTGCCGTAGTTGTTCGAGCCACCATTGGAGTGCACGGCCTTCACCGTCGCCATCGCCGCTGCGCCAGCCGACGTAGAGCAGATTCGGTTCGCGCGGATCGGTGGTGCGCTTTTCAATCAGCTCCCCGCGCGCGAGCAGCGATGCCACGCGGTGCCTCGGCAGCCAGCCGACGCCCAGGCCGTTGCGCTGCGCAAGCGTTTTGGCACGCATGCTGGGCACGGCCAGCGTAGGTTGCCCGCTGAGCATGCCGTAGGCGCGGCCGGCGGTGGTTCGCGCTGAATCGGCCACCACCACGGCCCGATGCCGGGCAATTTCCTCGCGCGTGAGCGGCGCCTCGATGGCTGCCAGCGGATGCCGTGGCGACACGGCAAACACCCATTCCACCACGCCCAGTTCGAACCACCCGAGGTTCGGGATGGACGGCGGCTCGTTCGTCGCCCCGATGACGAGGTCGGCGCGGCCATCGCGCAGCGCCTCCCATGTGCCGGCCAGCACCTCGTGCGTCACGCGCAGCGCCACGCCCGATTGCAGCGCATCGAACGCGTGCATCACGGGCATAAGCGATTCGAACTCCAGCAGCTCGTCCGTCACGATCCACAAGCGGTCTTCCCAGCCGTTGGCTACCTGCCGCACGCGCTGCGTCACGCGCGATACGTCCTGCGCCAGCCGCGCGGCTTCTTCCGTCAACAACTGCCCGGCGCGCGTGAGTTGCAGCCGGTAGCCGCGCCGATCAAACAGTAGGGCGTCGAAGCGCTGCTCCAACTGTCGCGCGGCATACGACACGGTCGACGGCGCCTTGCCCAGTTGCGCCGCCGCGCGCGACAGGCTGCCCGTCTGCCGGATGGCCTCCAGCAGGGCCAATTCTTCATCCGTCAACATGTGCAATTCCTTCGAACATGTTCATCGTTCGGATCGTATGGCAAACCGCTTGCCCTCGTCCACACTGCAGTCACGCGATTGTTCAAGTTCAATTTTCCTACTGGAGGACATCATGAATCGCTTCGAAGGCAAGACCGTTCTGGTCACTGGCGGCAACAGCGGTATTGGCCTGGCAGCCGCCCAGGCATTTGTGCGCGAAGGCGCCCGCGTGGTCATCACCGGCCGTGACGCCGCAGCGCTGGAAACGGCGCGCGCCGCACTCGGCAACAACGCCATCGCCATCCGCAATGAAACCGGCAGCGTGGCGGCCGCACGCGAGTTGACCCGTCAGCTGCAGGAGGCAGGCGTGCGTCTGGATGCCGTGTTCATCAACGCCGGCATGGCCAGGTTTGCCGCCGTACCGGACGTGGACGAGGCCCTTTGGGATGCCACCTTCAACGCCAACGTGAAGGGCGCGTTCTTTCAGATCCAGGCACTGTTGCCCATCCTCAACAAGGGCACGTCGATCGTGCTGAACGGCTCCATCAACGCGCACATCGGCATGCCGAATTCGTCGGTGTATGCAGCGAGCAAGGCTGCGCTGATCTCGCTGGCGAAGACGCTGTCGGGTGAGCTGATCGGCTCGGGCATCCGCGTGAATGTGGTCAGCCCCGGCCCGGTGACGACACCGCTGTACGGCAAGCTCGGCCTGGACGCCGACACGCTGGCCGCCACCGCTGCGCAGATCCAGGGCCAGGTGCCGCTGGGCCGCTTCGGCCAGCCGGAAGAGATTGCTTCGACCGTGCTGCATCTGTCGGCGCCGGAATCGGCCTTTATTGTTGGCACGGAGATCATTGCCGACGGCGGCATGAGCCAGCTTTAAGCCCACCCGGTGGCCGGTGTCCACGACTTGGTGGCGAGCGCAAGGCGGCTTTCTTTAAGCGCTGCGCCTTGCCGCCTGGCCGGCCAACGTCAGAAGCTGCGGGTCACGCGCAGTGTCAGGGTGCGGCCCGGCTGAACCGGGATGAAGTTCCCGGACTGTGCGTTGCCGTACGCCCGGATATTGAAGAGATTGCGCGCGAAGAGATCGACGCTCCAGGATTTCTGGTGCCAGAAGAGGCTGGTGTCGACGCGCACAAAGCCGGGCATGCGAAACGGAGTGTCGCCGTAGCATGGGGCGCCGCGTTGCCCCGTGATGCCAATCCCGGCGCCTGCGCCTTTCAATTGACCCGCCTGCATGGTGTACGTCGTCCAAAGCGCCCCGCTCAGGAATGGCGCCTGCGGCAGGAACCCCGTGGTCAGCGCGCCGGATACGCGAGACAGTGCCACCCACAGCGAAGTGTCCAAGCCCTTCGTTACTGCCCCTTGCATCGAGACTTCCAGCCCTTCGCTGCTCTGGTGCGCGATTTGTGTGTCGTAGCCGGCGGGCGCCACATCCACCAGCCTTACGTGGTGCGCATCGATGCGATACAGCGCCGCCTGCATCGTCAGCGCGCGGTTGGCATCTGCCCAGCGCAGGCCGGTTTCCAGCTGGCGACTCCGTTCAGGCAACAAGGCTTCGCACGGGTCGAAGTAGCCGGTGTTGAGACGGAAACCGCGCGAGTAATCGGCAAACCATGCGGTATGCGGCGTCAGCTTGTAGAGCACGCCCAGCGACGGCGTCCAGGCCGAGCCCTGAAGTTGCGCGCGCGGCAGTTTGGCGATGTAGTCATTCACGTACAGGGCGCCGGACAGCTCCCAACGCGCGCCAATGGCAATCTGGTCGCGCGCGCGAAACACCGACTGCCGCACCGATTGCGAAACCTGAATGCCCGGCACGAACGTGGCCGGCGGCAGTTGAACAGGTGCAAACGGATTCTGCGGCATCAGAAAAGGCGTCGCCGCAAAGACCATGTCCTGCCGCTCCTGAAACTCATCCCAGCCGAATGTGAGCACGTGCTGGAACGGCCCATGTGCGAACCTGCCCGTGAGCTCGTTCGAGATGGCCCACGAGGTGTCGTTGCTGCGATCGCCAAAGTTCAGCGTTGACGTAGGCGCCGTGTTGTTGACCACGAGCGCCGTATGCCAAAGCGCAGATTGTTCGGTGAGCGCTTCGTACGTGCCACGTGAGTGCAAGGACCAATCGTCCGTGAGGTTGCGCGAGACCTTGTAATAGGCGCGGCTCGCGCGGGACTGCACGTTGTCGTCGGCATTACCTAGCGGGCTTTGCATGGCCAGTCGGACAGGCGCGCCATTCAATGCAAACGTAGCGGGCGGCATGGGCTGGCGGCTGGTGACGGATTCCAGTCCGACTGTGACTTCCGTAGCAGCATCGTGCCAGCCGAGCGCTGCAAGCCCGTAGCTCTTGTGCCGACCGGCGTATCCCGAATCACTGTTGGCCGTCGTGTCCTGCAACGCCACCGCCCGGTAAGACAGGTCGGTCGATCCGATCGGGCCGGCCAGATCCACCACGGCTTTGCGCTCGGCGTGCGAGCCGATTTCGACTGCCACCGTTCGTTGTGGCGCTACCGTGGGTGCCCTGAGATTGGCATTGATGCCGCCCACGGCGGTCGGGGCGCCCCCGATGTCAGCATGCGTTCCCTTGATCACCGAAACATCCTCTACCGCCTCGATGGGTCGCACCGCAGCCATCTTGTCGGGCTGGCCATCGACGAATATCTGCCCTGTCATGAAACCCCGCGTGGCGTACCGTGGGGGGGGCCGAGGGGTCGAGCGACACCGACGAGACACCGGCAAGCGCCAGGGCATCCGCCATCGACGGGGCATTCTGGCTGGTAAGCAAGTCTCTTGTGAGGGTGCTGACGGCGTGAGGCACGCTCGTGATGGGCGTCTCGACATGCGTGACGGAGCCTGTTGTGAAGACGGCAAAGTCGCTGCCTGCCCGCGCGCGTACTTCGGCCGGGGGCAGGGTCCCGATGTCGCGCGGCTCGTCAGGCGCGCGCACGATGGTCAACGTGTTGTCGGGCAGTGTGGTCAGTTGCAGACCGCTGTCTTTGAGGGCCTGCTCCGCCGCCTGCTGGGCCGACATGGCGCCGCGAACCGGACCGGCCAACAGGTCTTTGGCAAGACCGGAGGGGAACGACATGGGCTGTCCGCTCACTTGGGCGATTTCCATCAACACGCGCTCCAAGGGCGCCCGCTCGATAGAAAAATCCCATGTGCCCAGCGGGGCAGCGTGGGCGTACTGCGCAGCGAACAGCGCTGCAAGACCAAACAGTCGTACCCGGTGCAATGTGGGGCCCGTGCGCGGCAGGCAAGCCTGCGCCGCAGCGCATGCAATGGCATTAGACGACCGCATGGTGGTGATGCACGCGGCGCAGCGGTACTTCGAGCACATCCTGACGAGCGATCAGGCGGCGGGGTCTGCGGTCACCCTGGCGTGCGGGGCTCCGTCTCCATAGCGGGTCCGGAAAACACAGCGCCGCCGCTTACAGTGCAGCGTAGCGTGAGCCCCTGCGCACATCTCTCTTGTTAGGCGAATTCCCCTTTTGTGCTGCCCCTTCATCACGCAAGTCCCCCCGACTTTTTTTTGGTGGTACGGCGCATGACGGCGTGCAGGAACCATGCCATGCGGAGCTTTGGTGGGCAAGGACGCGCTTTGCCGCCACGCCTGACAGGATGCGTCGTCAAGCTTCCATGGAGGGGCAGGTTTGATGAGCTTTTTTCAAGATGTTTTCTGGCTGTACGTCCGAGGTTCTGGACTTGCGGTGAACATTGTTGAGCTTTCTGGTGGGGAGTGAGCGCGCTCAGGAGAGGCCGAATGTTTTCCTCAGGCTCGAGTCAACGGGGCCTGCCGGCATGAACCGGCGCAGCTTGCTCAGAAGAGATGCCTCGCCTTTGGGCGTGCGGCGCATCTTCCATGCTCCCAGTGCAGCATCGACGATGGTGCTCGCGACCCCATCGGGGTCCGGCGCCTTCTGGACACTTTTTTGAATCGCCTGCGAAACGATGCCGCGCTCCGCGTCGTAGGCGGAGACCTTGGAAACCGCTTGAGGTGCGTTGGCATCCAGGCTGGTTTTGGTGAATGACGGCTCGACAAGCACCACACGGATTCCGAACTTGCGCACCTCGTGATCCAAGGTCTCGGACATTCCCTCCACTGCGTGCTTGGATGCCGAATACAGGCCCATGTAAGGCGCTGGCAGAAAGCCGAGCACCGAGCTGATGTTGACGATGCGCCCCGAGCGTTGCGCGCGCATGTGCGGCAGTACGGCTTGCGTGGTGCGCAAGATGCCGAACACGTTGGTGTCGAACAGCGTCTGGGCTTCGGCCACCGACGTTTCTTCTGTCGCGCCGAGCAGGGCCACGCCGGCGCTGTTGACCAGCACATCAATACGCTTGGTCTGCGCGATGATCGTCTCGATTCCGCGCTGGACAGAGGTTTCATCACGGATATCCATCTGGACCAGTTCAACACCCGCGATCGGTTGAGTGCGAGCGATGTTGCGCACGGTGCCGAATACGCGACACCCGCGCAGAGCAAACTTCGCGGCGGTGGCACGGCCGATGCCTGAGGACACGCCGGTAATCACAACGACTTTGGAATTCGACATGGCAATTTCTTTCTGTATGGGTAAATGGGATCTGCGGTAAATCGGGTTTTTGTCAGCGGTTTATTTGCTGGCGACGGCGGTCGGGATATCGGGCTGCCAGCCGCCGCCCAGCGCTTTGAATGCCGCGACAGCGGCGCGCGCGGATTCCGTTTGGGCCTGGGCGCGTGCGTCCGATGCACGCAACAGGCTCTCGTCTGCCTGCAGCACTTCGATCAGGCTGACGACGCCCTTTTGGTACGCCGCAAATGAAGCATTCCGTGCGCGGCTCAGCGAATCCACACCTTGCGCGAGCACCGTGGCTTGCTCCTCGCGCTTGACCAGAGCGGAGAACGCGTCCTCCACATCTTCCGTGGCGCGCAGCACGGCGAGCCGGTACGCAGCGAGCATCTCCGCCTCCTGCCCCTTGGCTTGATCGATCTGCGCGTTGATGCGGCCGAAGTCGAACAGGCGCCAGCGCAAGCCCAGCACGCCGGAAAATTGGCTGGCGCCGCTGCCGAACAGGCTTCCAGCGCCCACCGATGTGGCGCTGCCCAACAGGCCGCTGAGCGAGAACTTCGGGTAGTACTCCGCGATGGCGACGCCGATGCGCGCGTTGGAAGCCGCCAGGCGGCGCTCGGCGACGATGAGGTCGGGGCGGCGCCTCAGCAAATCGCCGGGCGATCCGCTGATGGCAATCTGCGGAGCGGCGGGGATGTCACCGTCTTGTGCAAGCTCGTCCCGGTGCGTGCCCGGTAACGAGCCGAGCATCACGTCCAGCGCGTTCATCGCTGCATCCAGACCTGCTTCAAGCTGCGGAATGGAGGCGCGAACCTGCGCCAGTGCGCCTTCCGCCTGCCTGACTTGAAGCTCCGCCGCCAGCCCCTTGCCGTAAAGCAGGTTGATGGTGGCGAGCAATTCCTCTTGCGTTTGCACCTGGTGACGGGCCACCTTCAGGCGCGTCTGCAAGCCACGGATGGTGATGTAGATATCGGCAGTCTGCGCAGCCACGGCCAGCCGTGTGGCGACGGCGCCAGCTTGGGAGGCTTGGTAGTCCGCCAGCGCAGCCTCGCGGCCACGGCGCAGGCCGCCAAATACGTCCAGCTCCCAACTGGCGTTCACGTCAGCCTCGAACGCGTTGCCGTAGCGGTCAAAGCCGGGCCTTGAGTTCAACACGCGGCCTAACGGGGTTTCGACAGACTGGTATGCACGCGCAGCCTGGCCCGTGACATTGCCGGACGGCAGCAGTGCAGCATTGGCGGCCCCTAAGCCGGCACGGGCCTGCGTGACGCGTGCGAACGCCTGGGCGAGGTCGAGGTTCTGTTCCAGTGCAAGCCGCACCCATTTGGTGAGTTGCGGATCGCCAAAAGCTGCCCACCACGTCGGTAGATCGGCCGCCGCGTTGGCGGTGCGCTGCTCCACGGCTGTCTGACCAAGGAACCGGTCGGGAAGCGGTGCATCAGGCTTCACATAGTCCGGGCCGACCGCGCATCCGGCGCTCAGGCTTGCGAGGAGGAGGGCCGCAGAGGCGTGTTTTGGCAACATGACGGGGTCCATCGAAATTTTGAGTGACTATAGTACAAATTGGTCACAAGTTGTTCAACTATCGCGAGTCACGTAAGCTGGAGCCCATGAAGACCCCTTCCTATCCCGTCTCCGCCCGCGGCCCGGCGGACCACGATGTGCGAGACCAGATCGTCGCCGCCGCCACCGAGCACTTCAGTCGCTACGGCTATGAGAAGACCGCCGTGTCCGATCTGGCCAAGGCCATTGGTTTTTCCAAGGCCTACATCTACAAGTTCTTCGAGTCCAAGCAGGCCATTGGCGAGATGATCTGCGCCAACTGCCTGCGCGAAATCGAGGCCGATGTGAATGCCGCCCTGGCGGAGGCAGACTCCCCGCCGGAAAAGCTGCGCCGCATGTTCAAAGCCTTGACGGAGGCCAGCCTCCGGTTGTTTTCCCACGATCGCAAGCTGTACGAGATC
The DNA here is from genome assembly GCF_054792405.1 of Ralstonia sp. SA306. NCBI lineage: Bacteria > Pseudomonadati > Pseudomonadota > Betaproteobacteria > Burkholderiales > Burkholderiaceae > Ralstonia > Ralstonia sp. SA306. Next base: position 1,562,447 of record NZ_CP096452.1, on the reverse strand, counting down.
GCGGCCTCGGCAGCGACTGAACGCTGGCAAGCGGTGATCGCCTATGAAGGCCGTATCCAGAAGTTGCTGCGCGATGTGCTGCTGGAGGGCCGGGAGACCGGAGACTTCGAGCGCAAGACACCATTGGACGAGGCCACCGCGGCCATCTACCTGGTCATGCGCCCGTACATGAATCCGTTGCTTCTGCAATACAGCTTTGACTACACGGACACGGCGCCCGGACTGCTTTCCAGCCTCGTACTCCGAAGTCTTTCCCCCTGATGCGCAGATTTTTTCGTTGTGACCATTGACTAAATTGGTCACAAGAACAAGAATGAAAGCCCAGATCATCCTGTCGATGGGGCTTTCATGCTTTCGCGTCGCTTTATTACGTCTTCCGTTGTTCTTGCGTTGCCGCTTGCGCTGAGCGCTTGCGGCGAAAAAGCCCCCGCTGACCCACGCACCCAGGCGCCTCTGGTGCGCGCCGCGTTTGTTCGGCCTGTGGCGTCTGCATCGCGCTCCTTCACAGGCGTCGTGGCTGCCAGGGTGCAGAGCGACCTCGGGTTCCGCGTGCCCGGCAAGGTGCTGGAGCGGCTGGTGGACGCGGGGCAAACCGTCAAGCGCGGGCAGCCGCTCATGCGCATCGATCCGGTCGATCTGAAGCTGGCCGCGCACGCACAGCAAGAAACCGTGGCCGCCGCCCGGGCACGCGCGCAACAGACGGCGGAAGACGAAGCGCGCTACCGCGACTTGCGCGGCACGGGCGCAATTTCCGCCTCCGCTTACGACCAGGCCAAGGCCGCGGCGGATGCAGCCAAGGCGCAATTGAGCGCGGCTGAAGCTCAGGCCGATGTAGCCCGCAACGCCAGCCGCTATGCAGAACTCGTTGCCGATGGCGACGGCGTGGTCATGGAAACGCTGGCCGAGCCCGGCCAAGTGGTGAATGCCGGGCAGGTGGTTGTGCGCTTGGCGCATGCCGGGCGCCGTGAAGCGGTGGTCCAGTTGCCGGAAACGTTGCGGCCGGCAATCGGCTCGGTCGCACAAGCCACGTTGTTCGGCAAGGAAAGCGATGGAACGCCCGCCAAGCTGCGGCAACTTTCGGATGCTGCCGATCGGCTTACCCGCACGTACGAAGCGCGTTATGTGCTGGATGGCGAACTGGCCAATGCGCCGCTTGGCGCGACCGTCACGATCCAGATTCCCGATCGATTGGCCACCGCGCAAGGCGATCTGCAGGTGCCGCTGGGCGCTGTGTTCGATGCCGGCAAGGGCCCCGGCGTGTGGGTCATCCAGGGCGACCCTGCCAAGGTGTCGTGGCGCTCCATCACCATCATGCGTCTTGGTGACGAAGGGGCAAGCATTGCCGGCCAGATCCAACAAGGCGAGCGGATCGTCGCGTTAGGCGCACAACTGCTGCGTGAGGGCCAGCAAGTCCGCGTGGCCGGGCAGGGCACCGGCACCGCCATCGCGGGAGTGCGACTGTGAGCCCGGGCCGCTTCAACCTATCGGCGCTCGCCGTGCGCGAGCGTGCGGTCACGCTGTTCCTCATCTGCCTGATCTCGCTGGCAGGGCTCATTTCCTTCTTCAAGCTGGGCCGCGCGGAAGACCCCGCGTTTACGGTCAAGGTGATGAACATAGTCACCGTGTGGCCGGGCGCCACTGCGCAGGAAATGCAGGACCAAGTGGCGGAGAAGATCGAAAAGCGCATGCAGGAGCTGCGCTGGTACGACCGCACCGAAACGTACACGCGCCCGGGCCTGGCGTTCACCACGTTGACCTTGCTCGACACCACGCCGCCGTCGGAGGTGCAGGAAGAGTTTTATCAAGCACGAAAAAAGGTTGGCGACGAGGTGGGCAACCTGCCGTCTGGCGTGATCGGGCCGATCGTCAATGACGAATATTCGGACGTGACCTTCGCGCTGTTTGCGCTCAAGGCACAAGGCGAGCCGCAACGTGCGCTCGTGCGCGATGCCGAGACGCTGCGTCAGCGTTTGCTGCACGTGCCTGGCGTGAAGAAGGTCAACATCATCGGCGAACAGTCCGAGCGCATCTACGTCGAGTTTTCACATGACCGGCTGGCGACGCTGGGTGTGAGCCCGCAAGACGTGTTTGCCGCGCTCAACAGCCAGAATGCGTTGACGGCTGCCGGCTCGGTGGAAACGAAAGGGCCGCAGGTGTTCATCCGCCTGGATGGCGCATTTGATGAACTGCAGAAGATTCGCGATACACCGGTGGTGTCGCAGGGCCGCACGTTAAAGCTCTCGGACATCGCCACCGTCAAGCGCGGTTATGAAGACCCCGCCACGTTCATGGTGCGCAATGGTGGGCAGCCCGCCTTGCTGCTGGGCATCGTCATGCGCGACGGATGGAACGGGCTCGATCTGGGCAAGGCACTCGACAAGGAAGTCGGCGCCATCAATGCGGACATGCCAGTCGGCATGAGCCTGACCAAGGTGACGGACCAGGCGGTGAACATCGCCGCGGCCGTTGACGAGTTCATGCTGAAGTTCTTTGCGGCATTGCTGGTCGTGATGCTGGTGAGTTTTATCAGCATGGGCTGGCGCGCCGGCCTCGTCGTGGCCGCAGCCGTGCCGCTGACACTCGCCGTGGTGTTTGTGGTGATGGCCGCGACAGGCAAGAACTTCGATCGCATCACCCTTGGGTCTTTGATTCTGGCGCTGGGCTTGTTGGTGGACGACGCCATCATCGCCATTGAAATGATGGTGGTGAAAATGGAGGAGGGCTACAGCCGCGTGGCCGCTTCGGCCTATGCGTGGAGCCACACCGCCGCGCCCATGCTGTCGGGCACGCTGGTCACGGCCGTCGGCTTCATGCCTAACGGCTTTGCACGATCCACCGCAGGTGAATACACGAGCAACATGTTCTGGATCGTCGGCATTGCGTTGATTGCATCCTGGGTGGTTGCGGTCGTGTTCACGCCTTACCTGGGTGTAAAGATGCTGCCCGACTTCAAGAAGGTCGAGGGTGGTCACGCTGCGATTTACGACACGCCACGCTACAACCGCTTCCGCGCACTGCTTGGGCGTGTGATTGCACGCAAATGGCTGGTGGCGGGTGCGGTGGTGGGCCTTTTCGCGCTGGCCATTGCGGGCATGGCGGTGGTCAAGAAGCAGTTCTTCCCGATTTCGGATCGGCCTGAAGTGCTGGTCGAGGTGCAGATGCCCTATGGCACATCGATCAACCAGACCGACTCGGCGACCGCAAAAATCGAAGGCTGGCTCGCCAAGCAGAAGGAAGCCAAGATCGTGACTGCCTACGTCGGCCAGGGGGCGCCGCGCTTCTATCTGGCAATGGGGCCGGAATTGCCGGATCCGTCGTTCGCAAAAATTGTGATCCGCACCGATAGCCAGGAAGAGCGTGACACGCTGAAGCAGCGTCTGCGTCAGGCCGTTGCGGATGGCCTCGCTCCCGAGGCGCGCGTGCGAGTGACGCAGCTCGTGTTCGGTCCGTATTCACCGTTCCCGGTGGCCTACCGCGTGACCGGTCCGGATGCGGAGACACTGCGCCGCATCGCGGCCGATGTGCGGCAGGTCATGGACGCCAGCCCGATGATGCGCACGGTCAATACGGACTGGGGCATGCGTGTACCTACGCTGCACTTCACCCTGCAGCAAGACCGTCTCCAGGCCGTGGGCCTGACGTCCAGTGCCGTCGCGCAGCAACTGCAATTCTTGCTCAACGGCGTTCCGGTGACGGCGGTGCGCGAGGACATCCGCACCGTGCAGGTGACGGCGCGCTCGGCCGGCAACGTGCGGCTCGACCCGGCCAAGATCGGAGACTTCACGCTGGCCGGTGCCAACGGGCAGCGCATTCCGCTCTCGCAGATCGGCAAGATCGAGGTGCGCATGGAAGAGCCCATCATGCGCCGGCGCGACCGCATGCCGACCATCACGGTGCGCGGCGACATTGCTGACGGCCTGCAACCGCCCGATGTGTCGACCGCCATCAGCAAGCAGCTCGCCCCGATCATCGAGAAATTGCCGAGCGGATACCGCATTGAGCAAGCGGGCTCCATCGAAGAGTCGGGCAAGGCGACGAAGGCCATGCTGCCGCTGTTCCCCATCATGCTGTCGGTGACCCTGCTGATTCTCATCTTCCAGGTGCGCTCGATTCCGGCGATGGTCATGGTGTTCCTGACCAGTCCGCTAGGCCTGATTGGCGTGGTCCCGACCTTGATTCTGTTTGGGCAGCCATTTGGCATCAACGCGCTGGTTGGCCTGATTGCGTTGTCGGGCATCTTGATGCGCAACACGCTCATCCTCATCGGGCAGATCCAGCACAACAAAGACGAGGGGTTGGACCCGTTCCGGGCCGTGGTGGAAGCGACGGTCCAACGTGCCCGCCCGGTGATTCTCACGGCGCTGGCCGCTGTCCTGGCCTTCATCCCGCTGACGCATTCGGTGTTCTGGGGCGCGCTGGCGTACACGCTGATCGGTGGAACGTTCGCGGGCACGATCCTGACGCTGGTGTTCCTGCCGGCGATGTACTCGATCTGGTTCAAGATCCGGCCTGGCAACGCGGTCGAGGCGCAGCCCACATCGCACGAAACGGCGCGGCCCCCAGGCCAACTGGTGCCTGAGTAATCTTTTCCCGCCTGCCCTAGTTACCTCCGTTCTCTCTCGACCTTCGGGCAGGCGCTTTTTTTCTTCTGGGGCCGCGCGCTGTCAGGGCGGCTCCTGTGGTATTGACGAAATGTCAGTAATTGACGTATCGTCAATACCCATGAAGTCCGTTGAAGAAAACCGCCTTTTGCTGCGCGAAGGCCGCAAGATCGTCGAGGCGCTGGGCAAGACGCTGGCGCCGCTGGTGGAAGTCGTCCTGCACGACCTGACCGATCCCGATCATTCCGTCGTCGCCATCGCCAACAACTTGTCCGGCCGCCAGGTGGGCGACGCCGTGACCGAGCTGGGACTCGCGCGCCTGGCCGATCCGGACTTCCCGGAAGTCATCGAGAACTACGCCAACCGGTTTCCTGACGGGCGCCCGGCGAAGAGCACATCGATCGGATTGAAGAACAGCCGTGGCGACTACGTGGCCGCCATCTGCCTGAACATGGACGTCTCCATGCTGAACGCGGTGACAACCGGCCTCACGCAACTGATGCGCGTTGACGTGGCCGCGCCGCCGGTGCCCGAGTCTCTGGCACCGCGCCGCGTTGAAGAAGTGCGTGGCGCACTCGAACGCTTTGCCGCTGCGCGCAACACCACGCCCATGGCCATGACGCTCGACCAGCGCCGCGAAGCCATGCGTGAACTCGCTGCCAGCGGCCTGCTGAACTTGCGCCGCGCACTGACCGAAGTCGCCCAGACGCTCGGCGTGGCGCGCTCCACCGTCTACACCTACCTTCCCGAGAACCTCGCATGAGCCTGCCCATTTCCTACGACGATGTTGTTGCCGCCCACGCGCGCTTGCAAGGCGTTGCCCACAAGACGCCCGTGCTGACGTCAGCAACCGCCAATGCCATGACCGGCGCCGAGCTGTTCTTCAAGGCCGAGAGCTTCCAGCGCATGGGTGCGTTCAAGTTTCGCGGCGCGTATAACGCGCTGTCGCAATTCACGCCGGAGCAGCGCAAGGCGGGCGTCATCACGTTTTCGTCTGGCAACCACGCGCAGGCGATTGCACTGTCGGCCAGGCTGCTGGGCATGCGCGCTGTCATCGTCATGCCCAAGGACGCGCCTGTCGTGAAGGTGGAAGCCACGCGCGGCTACGGCGGTGAGGTGGTCTTCTTCGACCGCTACACCGAAGACCGTGAAGCCATCGGCCGCAAGCTGGCGGAAGAACACGGTCTCACGCTGATCCCTCCGTACGACCATCCGCACGTGATGGCCGGGCAGGGCACCGCGGCCAAGGAACTGATCGAAGAGGTCGGCCCGCTGGATGTGCTGCTGGCCCCGCTGGGCGGTGGCGGCCTGCTCTCCGGCTGTGCCACGGCGGCGCGCGCGCTGAACCCCGCGTGCAAGATCTTCGGTGTGGAACCGGAAGCCGGCAACGACGGCCAGCAGAGCTTTCGCAAGGGCGAGATCGTCCATATCGATACGCCCAAGACGTTGGCCGATGGCGCGCAGACGCAGCACCTGGGTAACTACACGTTTGCCGTGATTCGCGAACTGGTCGACGACATCGTCACCGTAAGCGATGCGGAACTGGTGAGCGCCATGCAATTCTTCGCGTCGCGCATGAAGGCGGTGGTTGAGCCCACCGGCTGCCTCGCCGCCGCAGCCGTACTCACCGGCAAGGTCGATGTGCGTGGCAAGCGTGTCGGCGTGATTCTCTCGGGCGGCAATGTCGATTTGCAGCACTTCGCCAAGCTGGTGCTGGAGGCGGCATGAGCAGCCACGGCCAAGCCGCCCCCAGCGGCGCTCGCTACGTCAACGCGCCGGATTTGCGTCCGCCGGCGGGGCACTATTCGCACGCGGTCTGCGCCAATGGCTTCGTGTTTGTGGCTGGGCAGATTCCGGTTACGCCGGCGGGCGAAAAGCTCGTCGATGCACCATTCGAGACGCAGGTGCGCCAAGTGCTGTCCAACCTTGACGCCGTGCTTGCCGCGGCCGGCACCGACCGCTCGCGCCTGGTGCAGGTGCGCGTGTACGTGACCGACATGGAAACGCATTGGCCGGCGTTCGATGCTCTGTATCGCGCGTGGATCGGCGAACTGCGGCCCGCACGCGCCGTGGTGCCCGTGCCCACGCTGCATTACGGTCTGGCAGTTGAAATCGAGGCGACGGCACTGGCGGTGTGATGCAAACGCTTGTCGTTGATGTGCGTCAGGCAGGCAGGGTTCGCGCGAGTTGATCTCCGCCCGTTTGCCCGCCATTGTTGCAGAATGGCCGGTATGCCTGCCGTGGCATATGCCTATGCCCGGCCCAGACGCACAGATCCATCGCCCCTCATGACCCAACCAAAAACGCGCCAGCTTACCCAGGAAGACGTGCCGGTCGGCCAGCCGCTGCCGTTCCCGCTGGCCGATAGCGTAGGCCACTTGCTGCTGCCCGCTGGTGCCGTGGTGCCGGATGCCGAAGACGTGCGCCTGCTGTTTCATCATGGTCCTGTGCTGGCGTTGGACGAAAGCAGTGACGTTGCACCCACCGTAGCCGCAGCGCCGGCCGAAACGAAACCCCGCCTCGGGTCGACGGGCCTAAGCGTGGGCAACGTCCTGCAAGTGCAGGAAAAATCTGCTCCGTTGCGCGGGTTGCTGCCGTGTCGCCTGATCGGCTACATCGAAGGCGAGGCGGTGTTCGTCACGCAGCCGGCTGACGGTAAGCGCACGCTGCGCCCGGAGGTACGGGACATTCTCTTGCTGCGCGGATTCTCGGGCCGCGCGGTCGTCACCATGATGTGCAGCGTGGTATCGGTGGGGCAGTTCCCCTCGCCGTATCTGGTGCTGTCTGCGCCGATCAAGATGCAGAAGATGCCGCTGCGCCGTGCCAAGCGTGTGCAGGTACGGATCGGTGCCCGCTTGCGCCCCGAAGGGCAGGCGGCGTCAGCGGCAGATCGCGTGGCGGTGATCCGCGATATCTGCCTGAATGGCGCGCTTGTGCAAAGCGCCAGCGCGGCGTTTCAGGCCGGCGACCGGCTGATTCTCGATTTCAGTGCTTACGTCGATGGGCAGTTGGAGTCGTTTTCGCTGACGGGCCGCGTGGCGAGCGGGTCGCCTGCCCTGGGGGCGCCTGCTTCTGCGTTTCCGTCATTTGGCATGGAGTTTTCGCTGTCGAAGGAGCAGACAGCGCAGCTGTCGCATCTGATCATCGATCGGCTGGACGAAAACGCGTGAGCGCCTAGCCCGCCAGCATCGTCTCCAGCAGCCACGCGCCTGCCTGCCCAAGCGTGCGATTGCGTGACCATACCGCGTCGACTGGCACGAGGCGGGGCCAGCCGCGCGCACGCACTTCATGCAACCGGTCTGCCGCTAAGTGATCCACCAGCCAGCGCGGCAACTCCGTCCAGCCGAAGCCCAGCACCGCCATTTCAAGCAGCATCAGATAGCTCGGCGCAGACCATCGGCGAGCGCTGCGCACGGGCACTGCGTCGGCACGCGGCCCAGCCCGGTCGACGAAGGTGTTCAGCCGCAGTTCGCGTGCCTCGCGCAGGATTGCGTGCGGCACTTCCTCGTCGCCATATCGGGCGAGCGGGTGCTGCAGCCCGACGAACAGTCCGATCTCCGATTGCTCTGCAATGGTTGCCCACCCGACGTCGGCCGGATAGGCCGCCTGCGCGGCCACCAAGCCGATCTGGGCGCGGCCCAACTGGATGATGTCGACCACGTCTTCGTGTTCGGCGATCAGGCATTCGAGTTCGAGGTCGGGGTAGCGCTGCTCAAGCGTGGCGAGCGTTTGTTCATAGCGGTCGGACTGGTAAGTGTCTGACACCACGAGCGTCAGGCGCGCTTCCAGACCGCCAGCCATCTGCGCGGCCAGGCGGTCCATTTGCGCGCTGGCGTCAAGCACGCGACGCACTTGCGTGAACATGGCACGGCCCGCCTCGGTCAGCGTCGGCTGGCGCGTGCTGCGGTCGAATAACGTCAGGCCAAGATCGATCTCCAGGTTGGCGATTGCCTCGCTGATGGTGGATTGCCGCTTGCCCAGTTTGCGGGCCGCCGCCGAGAACGAACCCAGCGTGGCGGCTTCGGCAAAGGCGAGCAGGGCTTCCGGGGAGTGGCGCATCGGAACCTAAGAGTGGGGAGTTCCTATCAATGTATCGGAAAAACCGATAGTAGGAAACTGGCTAAAGCGGCTTGCGCCGATGAAAATGACGTCTGCTTTTGGAGGTAATCGCAATGCAAGTCTCATACAAAACGCCAGCCGAGCGTCTCGTACATGCGCTGTCGTTCGAACTGATTGCCATGCTCATCTGTGCGCCCCTGTTTAGTTGGCTGATGGATTTGCCGTTGGCTGAAATGGGTGTCATGACCCTCATGTTTGCCGCGGTGGCGATGGTTTGGAACATGGTGTTCAACGCCATCTTCGAACGCGTGGAGCGTCGCTACCGGCTTTCGCGCACCGTGATCCTGCGGGTGGTGCATGCCTGTCTGTTCGAAGGCGGGCTGGTTTTGATGCTGGTGCCGCTGGCCGCCTGGTGGCTGGACGTGGGCCTGTGGGAAGCCTTTGTGCTCGACGTCGGCATCATGCTGCTGTTCCTGCCGTACACGTTCTTCTTCAACTTCGCGTACGACCATCTGCGTGCACGCTGGATGTCGCGCCGTGTGCTGGCCTGATGTAAAGACGGGTCTAGGGCAAAAGGGGCAGTGCGGGAGGTCATGCGCTTCCTATAATGAAGTCCCCTTCAAGACGGGCGCCGCGGTCGCAAGCCGCGGCGCCCGTATTCCTTCATGCTGCGTCTTTCTGTCTCGTCACCTCATGCCTTGGCAACCGTGCTGCGCCAGTGCTACGTAGCAGCCTGCGGTGGCGATGCCGTGGGCGTGATGAACGTGCTGCGCGATGCGTGCGGCGCAGACCATGCTGCGGCCATGATCCGGTGGCGCGTCGATGGAAGGTGGCATTGGGCGGCATCGCGTGGCGCATGCTCGGCCGATGTGCTGCTGCATGCGGTGCGTGGTGATCGCGTTCACGCCTGGCAGGTAGCCGATGCCGAAGTGCGCGGCGCGGTGTGGCTCGATTACCGCAAGGCAGGCGTGCCGCAACCCATGCAGCAGGGCGCGGCGCCACAAGCCCTGCTGCCGCACTTTGCGCAAGCCCTGCCGTTGTGCTGGCAACGCGTTGCGGCACGCACCGGTATCTCGCCTGCGCAGCCGGCCAGCCTGTGGCTGACCGATGCATTCCACCTGACGCGCCGCGAAGCCGATGTGGCAGATTTGCTGGCAAGCGGCTCCGACCCTGCCTGTATTGCGCGTACGCTGGGTATTTCACTCGACACGGTGCGCACGCACCTCAAGCACGTCTATCGCAAGACCAACACGCACAGCCAGTGCGATGTGGTGCGGCTGATGCTGGCGCTGTCGGCGCGTCGGTAGCGGCGGTCACGTTTTGATCAGGCAGCGGCCATCTTTGGTGGCGCCACGGCTGGGGTGCCGTCCTGGAAAAGGGTTTGCAGTTGCGCCCGCAACTCGGGCGAATCGGTGTGCTTGTGCACGGAAACGGCATGCTGCACAGCCGCCTCCAGCAATTCGGCATCGCTGTCGGCGCTGATGGCGACCGAGCAGTTGGTCTCGCTGGGGAAGGCGCGGCAATCGATGTAGCGGCGGCCCATGGCGTGCTCCTCGAATGACAAATGACGACGGCGCGACGCGGTGAACCACCGGTCGTGCGTCTCTTCGTTATAGGGTTGCCAAGGAAGCCCGTCGTCCCCCGTATGGGGTAGCGGCACCGACCTCTGAGAGCGGTGCGTCAGTCGAGGAAGACGTATTGCGCCAGGTACGGGCTGCGGCCTTCCTGGCCTTCTTCCGTGCAGGGCTGTGCGGGTGCGATGCCGCCGTGGGTCTGCAGCCGCTGCACGTAGCGCACACTGCTCAACAGGCCCACGCCGCCAACCTTGGTAGCTTGCAACAGCAGCAGCGGAATGGCACCGGCTTCTGAGGTGTTGGACACCTGCTGCAAGACTTTCCCTGTGATCTTGCTGCCGTCGGAGGCTTCCCAGCTGGGGCCTGCTCCGTGTTTGACGACGAGCTTGCCGCTGGCATCGTAGAGCTCCGCCAGCGGTGCCTTGAAGGCCCACGCCAGAGGCTTGTCGCCGTCCCGTTTGCAAACGTAGATTTGCACCCCCGTGGCCGATAGCGTGGCGACGATGTGGTGTGCATCGGCTGGCTGGAGCGCGGCGGGCACACTTTGCGCCATGACTGTCTGCGCGCTGGTCATTGCCAGTGCGAGCAGAAGGGCAGATGCGGTGCGGTGGCGAAACGTTCGAGGCAGGCTGGTCATGGTCTTCCTTGTATAAGTGGTGTGCTTGTTCACGGAGCCAGCTTCGCCCCACGTTCCTTCAACAACTCGCGCAGTACCGAGCGGTGGCAATGCGCTTCATCCTCGCAATAGCAGCCGATCGACAGATGGGTCTGGTGCGAGAGCGCGGCCAGCATGTCGAGCAATCGTGCCGCATCACCGTCGCGCATTTCGGTGCGGAAGTGGCGCACGAAGGTTTGCCAGCCCTTCTCATCGTGCGCACTCTGTGCGGCCTGTGCCTGCTTGACGAGTTCGGGCGTGGGCGAGAGCAGCGGCATCCACACGTCGTAGAAATCGCGGCTGGCGAATTCCTCCTTGGGCACGCCACGAGGTGGGCGCCGCACGGTGCCGATGCGCAAGCCTTCATCGGGGTGACGCGGCTCGCCGAGCCGGACGATGCGTAGTGCCATGGAATGCCTCCGTGCGGATGCTGCGTGCTGCTCGTTGTGCTCAGGCGTTTCGCGTTACGAACCCTGCCGGTTCTGCACCGTCGGGAAGAAGACATCCTTCCACGACGCGGGCTTGTTCTTGAGCGTGCCCACGCGCTGCATGAACTCAGCATAGTGGGCGACGCCCACCGGCGTGGTCGTGAAGCGCGAATCCGGATCGTCCAGAATCTTCTTCACTTCTTCCGGCGAACTCTTCACTTTCGACTGCGCAATGTAGATCTGCGCGGCTTTGGTCTTGTCTTTGGCGATGAGGGCGTTGGCTTCATCCAGCGCGGCCACGAATGCCGCCGATAGCTTCGGGTTGGCCTCGTAAAACTTCTTGCTGGTGTAAGTCATGTCCAGCGTGATGTTGCCCAGTACGTCGACCGTGTTGAACACGCGGTGCAGGCCGGGCGCCGCGGCCTCGGTGTACGAGAACGGCGGCGAAGCCATGTGGCTGTTGATCTGGCTGCCGCCGGCCAGCATGACAGCGGTGGCGTCGGGGTGCGGCAGCGGCACGGTGATCGGGTCAAGCTTGTTGAACTGCTTGTCGCCGAAGGTCTTGGCAGCAGCCATTTGCAGCACCACGGCCGGCAGCGAGGTCTTGATGCCGGGCACGGCAATGCGGTCCTTGTCGGAGAAATCTGCCAGCGTCTTCACGTTCGGGTTGCGCGTCATCAGATACATCGATGACGAACTGAGCGACGACAGCCCGCGCACTTCCATCGCGCTGCCGCGCGTCTTGTCCCACAGCGTGAGGAAGCCCGGCACACCCAGCGAGGCGATGTCGAGCGCGCCCGAGAGCATGGCGTCGTTGATGACGTTGCCACCATCAAGGATGCGGTAGTTGACCTTCACGTCACCCAGGCCGGCGGCCTTGGCCTGCTTCTCCAGCAGGTGTTCGCTGGCCATCACCATGATGGGCAGGTAGAGGATGCCGTAGCCGTGGGAGATGCGGACTTCGTTGGCTTCGGCATGTGCGGTGCTGATGGTGCCGCCTAGGAGCGATGCGGCCAGCGTGGCGGCCATGGTGAAACGGAGGATGTTGCGGCGGGGCTGCTGCATTTGTTGTCTCCTTGTTGCTCTGTTGGTCTTTATGTTTGTTGGTGGTGCATTTCTTGTTTCATCCCCTGCCGGGGCTGACTCACTTTCTTTGTCTTGCCAAAGAAAGTAAGCAAAGAAAGGCGCGCCCGATGCGGCGAAAGACTCCTTGAATTTCCGTGACCGTGCGGAGAAGGAGGCAAACTCGCTTCGCTCAAACAGGCCTCCTTCTTTTTTCCGCCCGCTCACAAAAATTCAAGGCGCCGCATAGGGCAGGGTACGGCCAAACCGTCTGGGCGCTTGCGTTGCGCCAATGCTTAGTTCTGCATGCCCCAGCGTTTGACGGTGCGGGCTTCCAGCGTGCGGAACACCAGGTTCTCCACGAGCAGGCCGATGATGATGACGGTCAGCAGGCCGGCGAACACTTCGGGAATCTGCAGTTGGTTCTTGTTCTCGTAGATGTACCAGCCGAGGCCGCCTTGGCCGGAACTCACGCCAAACACGAGTTCCGATGCTATCAACGTGCGCCATGCGAAGGCCCAGCCGATCTTCAGGCCCGTGAGGATGGACGGGAACGCGGCCGGGATCAGGATCTTGGTCAGATACCCCATGCCCGAGAGCCCGTAGTTGCGGCCCACCATGCGCAGCGTGTTCGATACCGACAGGAAGCCGGCATGCGTGTTGAGCGACACCGCCCACACCACGGAATGCACGATCACGAAGATCAAGCTGCCGTTGCCCAGGCCAAACCACACGAGCGCGATTGGCAGCAGGGCGATGGCCGGCAGGGGGTTGAACATCGCGGTGAGCGTTTCCAGAAAATCTTGCCCGAGCCGGTTGCTGATACCCAGAACCACCAATGCACACGACAGCGCCAGGCCCAGCGCATAGCCCGCCAGCAGCGTTTGCATCGACGTGCCGATGCGAGCAAACAGCGTGCCGCTGGCCAGCCCTGCCCACAGCGCCTGCACGGTGTCGGAGAAGGTCGGCATCAGCAGCGGGTTGTCGAGCCAGCGTGCACCGCCTTCCCACACGAGTGCCAGCACGACGAGGATCACGAGCTTGCGCAGCCACGCCTGCTCGTACAGGCGCTCAGCAATGGAGAGCGGTTTTTCCACCACGCCGATGCGCTCGAACGCCACGGGCGTGCTGTAGACGGGCGCGCGATTGCTGATGTCGGTGGTGGCCGGCATGGAAAGGGTTTCAGTCTGCATGGGTTTCCTCTACCGTGCGGGCGAACAGCATGTCGTGAATCTCGGCTTCTAGCGCTTTGAAGCGCTCAGGATCGTCATCGTCGCGCGCCAGGCTCGGTAGTTCGGCACGCACCTGGCCGGGATGCGGCGAGAGAATCAGGATGCGGCTGCCGCAGCGGATCGCCTCTGGAATCGAGTGCGTGACGAACAGCACGGTGAAGCGCGTTTCATCCCACAGCTGCAGCAGCTCGTCCTGCATCTTGCGGCGCGTGAGCGCATCGAGCGCGGCGAAGGGCTCGTCCATCAGCAGCACGTCGGGTTCCATCGCCATGCCGCGCGCGATGGCTACGCGTTGCTTCATCCCGCCCGACAGCATGTGCGGGTGGTGGTCGGCAAACTTGGTGAGATTGACCTTGTTGATGTAGTGCAGGGCGCGTTCTTCGGCTTCACGCGGGCCCAGCTTGCCCGTGGAGAGCAGCGGGAACAGCACGTTCTCTTTCACCGTCTTCCATGGCAGAAGCTGGTCGAACTCCTGGAACACCATCATGCGATCCGGGCCAGGCTTGGTCACTGGCTGGCCCTTCAGGCGGATCTCGCCTTCGGTGGGCGTGAGGTAGCCACCGATGGCTTTGAGCAATGTCGATTTACCGCAGCCCGACGGGCCCAGCAGGATGTAGCGCTCGCCGGGATAGACCTGAAAGTCGACGCGGTAGGTGGCCGTCACCAGATGCTGGCGTGTCTTGTACTGCAGCGTGACGCCGCGCACATCCAGCAGCGGTGGGGCCGTCGATGAGTTGGCCTGCATGATGTTGTCTCCTGTGTGTGTTTTTTTTCGGTATGGATTGCAGCGTCTCGGGCGCTACCGGATATCCACGTGGTACCGGAAGTGCGCCGCCGCGCCGCGCGAGCGCCGCCATTCAAGCGGCACCCGGTCGTAGCCGCGCGCAACGCGTTCGATGACCATCACCGGATCGCCGGGCTGGATGCGCAGGAGCCGCGCATACGTTGCATTGACGGCCTCGGCGGTGAGCGTTTCTTCGGCGCTGGCGATGATCTGGCCGCAGTGGGATTCGTACAGCGGATACAGCAGGTCGCCAAACGCGTCGAGTTCCAGCGTGGCGAGCGGCGCAAAACGGTCGTACGGCAACCAGATTTCTTCGGCGAGCATTGGCGCGCCATCCAGCAGGCGCAGCCGGGTCAGGCGAATGACGGGTGAGCCGGTTTCAATCTGCAGGCCCGCAGCCGGTGCAGAAGGCGCATCGAGCACGTCGCGTTTGAGAATGCGGCTTTCGGGAATGCGCCGCTCGCCGCTTTCACTCTGGAAGCGGAAGAAGCGGAACAAGGAGCTGGCAAAACTGGCGCGCCGCACGAAGGTGCCGCGGCCCTGGAAGCGTTCGAGCAGCCCTTCGGCCACCAATACGTCTACGGCTTTACGGACTGTGCCGACCGCCACGTTGTACGTCTTGGCAAGCTCGGCTTCGGTCGGGATGGCGTCGCCCGGGCGCCAGTGCTGTTGGGCGATCTGCGCGGCCAGATCGTCGCGCAATTGCTGATAGCGGGGTAGGCGGAGATCGGCGGGCATGGGTATCGAAAGTGGTCAACTATTCATCTATATGACTCGTCATTGTAGGGAGCTTGAAGGCGGGGGGCATTACAGGAAAACCCGCAGGGCCCGGTCGGATGATCGACACGGGCCCTGCGGGTTTTGGGAGGACTGCTGGGTTATGGATTCACGCGATTAACGCGTCGCGCGAGCCGAAGCCGGCAGCGGTTCGGTCTGTTGTGCCTTCGGACGGCGCAGCAGCCGCAGCGCATACCAAGCCAGCACAAGCGCACCGATGGCGAACACGATGTCACCCGGCACACGCAGCCAGACCAGCGTTTCCATCACTTTCGAGTGGACCACTTCCGGCGAGCGGGCGTACCACATGCCCTTGGTGACGCTGGCCCAGGCCTGGTAGATACCGGCCGGCAACAGCGACATGAACACCATCATTGCCAGGCCGATGTTCAGGCCCCAGAACGCGGGCTTGAGCAGGCGATCGGCATGCAGGCTGCGCGCATACAGGCCGCGCAGGCAGAACAGCATCAGGCCGATACCGAGCATGCCGTACACCCCGAACAGCGCAGCGTGCCCGTGGGCGGCCGTCATGTTCAGACCCTGCACGTAGTACAGCGAAGCGGGCGGGTTGATGGCGAAGCCGAGCAGGCCGGCACCGACGGTGTTCCAGAAGCCCACGGCCACGAAGCACAGCACGGGCCACTTGTAGGCGTTGAGCCACGGCGTGCCTTGCGTGCGGCGATAGTTCTGCAGCGCTTCGAGCCCGATCAGCGAAAGCGGCACCACTTCCAGCGCAGAGAACACTGCGCCCACCGAGATGATCGAGGTCGGCGTCCCCGTGAAGTACAAGTGATGCAGCGTGCCCAGAATGCCGCCGAACAGGAACACGATCGTTTCAGCCACGATGGCGCGGTTGGCGCTGCTGGCGCGAATCAGGCCCAGGCGCGTGAAGATGAGCGCGATGACGGCGGTGGCGAACACTTCAAAGAAGCCCTCGACCCACAGGTGGACGAGCCACCAGCGCCAGTACTCGATCATCGAATAGTGCGTGTGTTGACCCCACACCAGCGACGTCGAATAGAAGCCGCCGATACACGTGGCCGACAGGAACACCATGGCGATCAGCCCGCGCGATTCCGACGGCGTCTTCAATGCCGGCCACAGCGCGCGGCCGAGCAGCACCACCCAGAACAGCAGGCCGATGAACAACAGGATCTGCCACACGCGGCCCATGCTGGTGTATTCCAGCCCCTGGTTGCCGACCCAGAAGCCGAAGTCCGCACCGCGATGTTGCAGCGTGCCAAGCCAGCCGGTGGCGATGGAGCCCACCACGATAAAGATCAGCGCCCAGAACAGCACATCAACGCCCAGCTTCTGGAACTTCGGTTCACGCCCCGACAGCAGCGGCGCAATGTACAGGCCCGTGGCCAGCCACGCCGTGGCAATCCACAGCACGCCCAGTTGCGTGTGCACCGTGCGGCTGATCACGTACGGCAGCACCTGCGCCAGGGGAATCCCGAAGAACGATTCACCTTCCACCGCATAGTGCGCGGTGATGGCGCCCATGCCGATCTGCACCAGCATCAGGCCGATCACGGCAAAGAAGTACTTGCGCGTGGCCTTCATCGAGGGCGTGGCGACCACGTTGAGGAACGGATCGGCCGGCAGCGGCGCAGCTTCCTCTTCGTGCTTGCTGCTGCCGTGCAGCCACAGCATGGCGGCAATACCGCCCAGCAGCAGCACGATGCTGACCATCGACCACATGGCGGCACCGCCGGTCATGGTGTTGCCCACGAGCGGTTCATGCGGCCAGTTGCTCGTGTACGAGATGTCGGTCTCGCCCGGGCGGTCGGCAGCGGCGGCCCACGACGTCCAGAAGAAGAACGCCGCCAGGGCTTCGCGATCGGCCGCCTCCGGCAGCACACCGGTGGCCATGGCGTATTGATCACGCAACGTTGCCAGCGACGGATCGGTGCCGAACAGGGCCTCGAAGTGTTGCGCCACACCGCGGATTGCATCTGCGCGCTCGCGCGACACGGTCAGGATGTCGTGATTTGCGTCGTACGTATTGCGGCGCATTTCTTCCTTCACGCTGGCGTCGACGGCGGCTTGCTGCACGGTCGTCAACGGCGCATCGGTATCGAACTGCTGATGCGCGCGGATGGCTTGCAGCGCCGTGGCTTCACGGTGAAGCCAATCGGCAGACCAGTCAGGCGCAACGTAGCTGCCGTGGCCCCAGACGGTGCCAAGCTGCTGGCCGCCGGCTGCCAGCCAGGCTTCTTGGCCGCGCTGGATTTGTTCGCCGGTAAAGAGCACCTCGCCCACAGAGGTGACAACAGCATGCGGAATCGGCGGCGCTGCCAGATAGATCTGCCGGCCCAGATAGCCCAATGCTCCGAACGACAGGATGAAGATCAGGCCTAGCCACCGCCACAGCCTTTGGTTGTTTTTCATGACAAGGTTCCTTGCAGGATGCGATCGGAAATTCAGGCGCCACCACCGCAGCCACCACAGCAGTGGCCGGCGCTGGCGGCAGATGCCACCTTGGTGATGGCAACGCGCCACGTAGCGGGGCCGCGCTCAAGGTAGTCCCAGGAAAACTGGCCCGGGCGCTCGACTTGAAACTGCGACTGCAGCGGGCGCGGATCGTGATCGTTGATCAGCTCCAGGCTCTGACCGATGCCGAGTTCCCCGAAGGCGGAGAAGATCAGCGGATGGCGCTCGCGCGGCGCCAGCACACGGAGGTCGAGCTGGATGGTGGAGGCGGACTGTGTCATGGGGATTCCCTCTGTGGGTGTCGCATCAAAAAGATGCATTAAGGATGCAACTATATTAGTGAGCGGAATCTCCGGCGTTATTGATGTATATCAGATGCTTGTTTTATGGGTATCTTGATGTGGTAAATCACGCCACGACTGGGCTTGCGTGCCACGCGGTGGGGTGGATGTGCCGGACGGGGTCGGTTTTCGTTTGCGCTGTATCAAAGCCCTAATGGCCGCCGGGGCCTAACGTGGAGCGGACGACACCAGACCGATACACGGGGGAAAAAATGAGCCGTCTTCACACCGTCCGCAGCCTGATGCGCGCGGGCTTGATTTCTGTGGTGCTGGGCGCACTGCTTGCGGGCACCGCGGCCCGCGCCGCCAGCACCAAGTTGCCGGGTGACTTCGGGCCGCCGCGCGGCGAGCCGATCCACGCCGTCCTTACGAGTCCGCCGCTTGTGCCACCGGCGGTCCACCGGAACTATCCAGCCAAGGTCATCGTGGAGCTGGAAGTGGTCGAGAAGGAAATGCAGATCTCCGAAGGCGTCAGCTACACCTTCTGGACGTTCGGCGGCACCGTTCCCGGCAGCTTCATCCGCGTGCGGCAGGGCGACACGGTGGAGTTCCACCTCAAGAACCACCCGAGCAGCAAGATGCCGCACAACATTGACCTGCACGGCGTGACCGGGCCGGGCGGCGGCGCAGCATCGAGCTTTACCGCACCGGGCCATGAATCGCAATTCACCTTCAAGGCGCTCAACGAGGGCATCTACGTCTACCACTGCGCCACGGCGCCGGTGGGCATGCATATCGCCAATGGCATGTACGGCCTGATCCTGGTCGAGCCGCCCGAAGGCCTGCCCAAGGTTGATCACGAGTACTACGTCATGCAGGGCGATTTCTACACGGCCGGCAAGTACCGCGAGAAGGGCCTGCAGCCGTTCGACATGGAAAAGGCCATCGACGAACGCCCGAGCTACGTGCTGTTCAACGGTGCCGAAGGTGCGCTCACCGGTGACAAGGCGCTGCACGCCAAGGTGGGTGAAACGGTGCGCATCTTCGTTGGCAACGGCGGGCCCAATCTGGTCTCAAGCTTCCACGTAATTGGCGCCATCTTCGACCAGGTGCGCTACGAGGGCGGCACCAACGTGCAGAAGAACGTGCAGACCACGTTGATCCCGGCGGGTGGCGCGGCGGTTGTGAAGTTCACCGCGCGCGTGCCTGGCAGCTATGTGCTGGTCGACCACTCGATCTTCCGTGCCTTCAACAAGGGCGCCATGGCGATCCTCAAGGTGGATGGCCCGGAGAACAAGCTCGTCTATTCCGGCAAGGAACTGGATTCGGTGTACTTGGGCGATCGTGCCGCACCGAACATGAGCGCCGTCACCAAGGCGACCGAGGCTTCGGTGAGCGGTACCCTGACCGTGCAGGATCAGGTGCAGGCCGGCCGCGCGCTGTTTGCGGGTACTTGCTCGGTGTGCCACCAGGGCAATGGCGCCGGGTTGCCGGGCGTGTTTCCGCCGCTTGCCAAGTCGGATTTCCTGGCGGCAGATCCGAAGCGTGCCATGAACATCGTGCTGCACGGCCTGAACGGCAAGATCAAGGTCAACGGGCAGGAATACGACTCCGTCATGCCGCCGATGACGCAGCTCAATGACGACGAGGTCGCCAACATCCTGACCTACGTGCTCAACAGCTGGGACAACCCCGGCGGCCGCGTGAGCGCGGACGACGTCAAGAAGGTGCGTGCCCAGCCGGCGCCTGCCAAGGCCGTGGCCGAACATTGACCGGATCTGCACGACCATGGGCCGCCTGACCTTGCACCTTGCTGCCATGTTGATGGCGCTGGCTAGCGCTGCCGCACAGGGCGCCGCCTATGTGCGGTTGCCGGGCGGCGACTTCGACAGCGTGCTGCCCCAGAACGCACCGGGGCAGCCGCAGCGGGTGCGCATCGAGCCGTTTGAGTTGCGCACCACCCCGGTCACCATCGGCGAGTTCCAGGCCTTCGTGCAACGTCACGAGGCCTGGCAGCGCGGCCGGGTGCCGCAAGTCTTTGCCGGCAAGGCCTACCTTGCCGACTGGGCCGATGCGACGCACGCCGATGCGCAAGTCTCGCCGCAAGCGCCGGTGACCGGCGTGAGCTGGTTTGCGGCCCGTGCCTATTGCGAAAGCGAAGGCGCGCGCCTGCCGACGTGGCTTGAGTGGGAATCCGCCGCTGCCGCCGATGCCACACGCGCTGACGCCCGCGACGACCCGCAATGGGCGCAACGCATTCTCGGTTGGTACGAACGGCCCGCCACGCGTGTGTTGCCACCCGTTGGCGGCCCAGCGGATGTCCATGGCGTGCGCGATCTGCACGGCCTGATCTGGGAATGGGTCGACGATTTCAACGCACTCTTCATCGCCGGGGACAGCCGCACGCAGGGCGACCCCGACAAGCAGAAGTTTTGCGGCGCCGGTGCCATCAGCATCGTGCGCCGCGACAGCTACGCCGTGCTGATGCGCGTGGCGTTGCTGTCATCACTTGAGGGCGCCGATGCCACGGGAAGTCTTGGCTTTCGCTGCGCCCGATCCATCAATGGAGAACGTCCATGACGCTTCTTAAGCAACTTTGCCGTGCCTTCGTGGCACTCCTGCTAGCGGGTGCCGCCGCAGGCGCGCTTGCCGCCGGGCCCGTCGCTTCGGGCTCGCTGTATCAATCTGACGTGGCGTTGACCGACCAGAACGGCCGCGTCTTCCACCTGGCAGACCTGCGCGGCGAGCCGGTACTCGTGAGCATGTTCTATTCGTCGTGCCAGATGGTCTGCCCGATGATCTTCGAGACTATTCGCGCCACGCTGGCTAAGGGCGGTAAGCCCGCGCACGACGGCGTGCGTGTCCTGATGGTGACGGTCGACCCCGAGCGCGATTCCGTTGCGGCGCTCAAGAAGACGGCCAGCGCGCATGGCGCCGACGACCGCTGGCAAGTCGCCCGCGCAAACGCCAGCGGCACGCGCGAGGTGGCGGCATTGCTGGGCGTGCAGTATCGGCGCTTGGCCGATGGCGATTTCAACCATTCGAGCACGATCCTGCTGCTGGACGCAGAAGGGCGAATCAACGCACGCACCAATACGCTGGGCGCGGTCGATCCGAAGCTGGTCGATGCCATGCGCAAGCTGGTGGCGGTGCAACGCTAAGCGGGCCGCGCCGCCGGTCTAGGCTTTGGTGTAGGCGGCGACCGTCTGCGTCTGCACGCCAAGGCCGTCGATGCCCAGGCGCATGGTGTCGCCGGCGCTGAGATAGCGCGGGGGCTTGGCGCCCATGCCCACGCCGGGTGGCGTGCCGGTGCAAATCAGGTCGCCCGGATGCAGCGTCATGAAGCGGCTGACGTAGCTCACCAGATGGGCCACGCCAAACACCATGGTCGCCGTGTTGCCCCGCTGCGCGCGCTCACCATTGACGTCGAGCCACAGGCCAAGCGCTTGCGGGTCGGGCACTTCGTCACGCGTCACCAGCCACGGGCCGACGGGGCAGAAGGTATCGCAGCCCTTGCCCTTGTCCCAGGTGCCGCCGCGCTCAAGCTGGAACTCGCGCTCCGACACATCGTTCACCACGCAATAGCCGGCAACGTGTGAGAGGGCTTCTTCGCGGGAAACATCGCTCGCCGTCTTGCCGATCACCACACCGAGTTCAACCTCCCAGTCGGTCTTTTCCGAGCCGCGCGGCAGCATGACGGCATCGTTGGGACCGTTCAAAGCGCTGTTGGCCTTGAGAAAGAGGATGGGTTCTGCGGGAGGCGGCAAACCGGCCTCGGCTGCGTGGTCGGCATAGTTCAGGCCGATCGCGATGATCTTGCCGATGCCCGTCCATGGCACACCAAAACGGGTATCTGGCACCACGGGTAAGGCGGCGATGTCTACGCCTGCGAGTTGCACGAGGGCGGCATCGGACAACTCTTGCGGGCCCAGGTCGCCAACCACGCCTGATAGGTCGCGCACGCGGCCTTGCGTATCGATCAGGCCTGGGCGTTCTGCGCCGGGTGCACCCACACGTACGAGTTTCATTGCGCGCCTTTCTTGGGGGCTTCCTCGGTTGATCGGGTAGGGCGTCCGGCCTCGGCCAGGCTGCTTGCCACGACGCTCAGCACTTCCTTGGCCGTGTTCTCCGAGTGCAGGCGCAGCACTTGTGCCAGGCGCGGGCGCCCTGGCTCGCGAAGGGCGGCCATGATGGCTTCGTGTTCTTCGTGCGATTCCTGCCAGCGCAGCGTGTCGGCGTTGGCTGCGCCGCGCGCGCGGTGCACCTTGCTCATCAAGGTCGCATAGATGCCGGCCAGCACGGGGTTGGCCGTGCCATCGATGATGAGCTGGTGAATTTCCTGGTTGATGCGGAAGTACTCGGTGCGTCTGCCCGCCGCATGCGCCTCAAGCATTGCCTGGTGCTTGCGTTCCAGGCGGGCCAGAGCCACCTCGGACAACCGCGCCGCTGCCAGTTCTCCAGCCGTGAATTCCAGCCCATGCAGCGTTTCGAAGGTTGCGCGCAGTTCATCCAGATCGAGCGGGGCGACTCGGTAGCCGATGTACTGGCGATGCAGCACCAGCCCCTCGGCTACCAGCACCTTGAGGGCTTCACGCAGCGGCGTCTTGGAGACATCGAACATTTCACAGAAAGCACGCTCGTCGATGCGGGCGCCGGGCGGCAACTCGCCTTCTTCGATGAGGGTGCGCAGGCGCGAGGCGATTTCGGCTGACATGCCGAGCGTGCGCAGGCGAGAGGATTGGAGCAGTGGTTGGGTCACAGACGTCACCAGAATGGGGAAGATGCACCACAAAAGGCTATCACACACCGATATTGTGCTTTTTGCATTCAATAAAATCAACAACTTACAGATGTTGTAATTACAGATTACGTATCCTATACTCGGCCACGTTGCGCAACACAAACCAATCAAATCGACTCAGGAGGTCGTTTCGGTGGGCGGAGTTGGGGCGGATCGGCGTCAAGACCGACCCCCAAGCCCGTTTTCCGAAACGACTTCGGAGCTACCAGGAGACACGCGTAATGGAAACCACAAGCCCGGCCCCGGCCATGGCGCTAACGGAGACGAAGAGCTCTGTGCGCTGGAAGATTTTCTTGATGATGTTGATGCTGATTTCCATCAACTACGTCGACCGCGCATCGTTGTCAGTCGCCATGCCGTTGATCGCTAAGGAATTCGACATCGGCCCGGCGGCGCAAGGCTTACTGCTGAGTTCGTTCTTTCTGACGTACGCGCTCATGCAGATCCCAGGCGGCATGCTGGCCGACCGCTTCGGGCCGCGTGTGGTGATTGCCGGTGCCACGCTGGGCTGGGGCTTCTTCCAATCCATTGCGGCGCTGTGTACCGGTTGGGTGCCGTTGCTCATCACGCGTCTTGGCCTGGGTGCTGCCGAGGCGCCCATCTACCCCGCCGGGGGCAAGCTCAACGCCATCTGGATGACGCAGAACGAACGCGGTCGCGGTGCAACGCTGCTCGACGGAGGCGCGCCGCTGGGCGCGGCACTGGGCGCACTCATCATCGCTGGGCTGATCGCCGAATTCGGTTCGTGGCGCACGTCGTTCGTGGTGGCCGGTATCGGGACGATGGTGGCGGGCCTCTTCTCGTGGTGGTACATCCGCAACCACCCGCGCGAGCATCCGTCCGTCAATGATGCTGAAGCCTCCTACATCGAGGAGGCACATGCCGCCGACCAGGCCGCCGAACCCGCCGCTGTCAGCGGCAACGTGCTGGACTTTTTCAAGTACCGCTCGGTGTGGGGCATGTTCTTCGGTTGGATGTGCTTCAACGCACTGTTCTACGGGCTCCTGACCTGGATGCCGACCTATCTGTCGAAGGTGCATGGGCTGGACATCAAGGAGATGGGCGGTGCCGTGTTCACCATGTTCTTCTCCGGTTTTGTGGGCGAGATGGTGGGCGGATGGATTGCGGACAAATGGATGGCCACCGGGGCATCGCGAGCCCGGGTGCTGCGCACGCTGTTCGGCGTCGCCTCGGTACTGGCCACGATCGCTATCTACACGGTGGCGCGCTTCAAGGAGCCGGTCGTCGTGGTGGCATTGTTGTCGACCACGCTGTTCTTCCTGCGCTGGTGCGGCCTGTTCTGGTGCATTCCGTCGATCCTGGGAACGCGCAAGCGTGTGGGTTTCCTGGGCGGCACGATGAATCTGGGCGGCAACTTCGCGGGGGTCGGCATGCCGATCATCGTCGGCCTGATCGTGCAGGCGACCGGTTCGTACGACATGGCGCTGATGCTGTTTGCCGCCGCCGGCGCGGGCCTCTTCATCTGCTCGACGCTGCTGATCGACTACAGCAAGAAGCTGCCGGTCTGAGGCGCGATGAACTAACGTCAGCCAACGCCATCTGCAGCGCGCTGCGGCGCGGCGTTTGCTTCCGACTTCTGACGACAAGCTGTAACCGCACTCATCAACATAACAAGCAGGCCCCGATGCCCACACTCGCGTGCGCCGGGGCGCGCAAACCACGAAGAAGACTCCCATGACAAAACGCATCAAGCTCGGCATGCTCACGCCATCGTCCAACACGGCGCTGGAACCCATTACCAGCGCCATGGTGAGCGGCCTGCCCAACGTGAGCGCGCATTTCTCGCGCTTTACCGTGACGGAAATTTCGCTGCGCGACCAGGCGCTGGGGCAGTTCGATCTGGAGAAGATCCTGAACGCCGCCAAGTTGCTGGCCGACGCGCACGTGGACGTGATTGCCTGGAACGGCACGTCGTCCGGCTGGCTCGGCTTTGAGAAAGACGAGGCGCTGTGCCGCCAGATCACGGAAGCCACCGGCATTCCGGCCACCACGTCAGTGCTGGCGCTCAACGAAATCCTGGCCAAAACCGGCGCACGCGATTTCGCACTCGTTACGCCGTATCTGGATGACGTGCAGCAGCGCATCGTGCAGAACTACGCGCGCCACGGTTTCAAGTGCGTGGCCGAGCGCCATCTGGACTTGCACGTCAACCACAGTTTTGCCGACGTGGAAGAAGACACCATCCGCACCCTGGTGCGCGACGTGGCGCAGCAGAAGCCTGCCGCCATCACCACGTTCTGCACGAACCTGCGCGCGGCTCACCTGGTTGAAGCGCTGGAAGCCGAAACGGGCATCCCCGTGTACGACACCATCTCGACCGTCGTGTGGAAATCGCTGCGGCTCGCGGGCGTCGACACGCGCGAGCTGCGCGGCTGGGGCCGCCTGTTCTCGGACGTTGCTTAACGGAATGAGGGAGCGCTAAGCATGTCCACGGAACTCGACCTGGTGATCCGCAATGCGGATGTGGTCACCGCATCCGACCGCTTTAGCTGCGACATCGGTGTGCGCGATGGCCGCATCGCCGTGCTCGGCCACGGCTTGCCGCGCGGCGCGCGAGAGATGGATGCCAGCGGCCTGCTGGCGCTGCCCGGCGGCGTTGATGGTCATTGTCATCTCGACCAGCCCATGCCCGACGGCATGCGCATGGCCGACGACTTCTTCACCGGCACGCGCTCGGCCATCTGCGGCGGCACGACAACGGTGATCCCGTTTGCCGCACAGGAAAAGGGTGGCTCGCTGAAGGCGGCGGTGGCCGATTACCACCGGCGTGCCGAGGGCCGCGCGGTGGCCGACTATGGCTTCCATCTGATCGTGGCCGACCCCACGCCCGAGGTGCTGAAGCACGAACTGCCGGAGCTGATTCGCCAGGGCTACACCTCGTTCAAGGTCTACATGACCTATGACGACCTGAAGCTGTCCGACCGCGAAATGCTGGATGTGCTGGATGTGGCCAAGCAGAACAACGCCCTGGTGATGGTGCATGCGGAAAACGCCGACTGCATTTCCTGGCTGACCGAGAAGCTGGTCGGCGAGGGCCGCATTTCGCCGCGCTTCCATGGCCTGTCGCGCCCGGCTGCCGTGGAGCGTGAAGCCACGCACCGGGCCATCACCTTTGCCGAGCTGGTGGACGTGCCGATCCTGATCGTGCATGTCTCCGGCAAGGAAGCCATCGAGCAGATTCGCTGGGCACAAAGCCGCGGCTTGCAGATCCTGGCCGAGACCTGTCCGCAGTACCTCTACCTGACCGCCGAAGACATGGGCCTGCAAGGTGACGACGGCTACGAAGGTGCCAAGTGCGTCTGCAGCCCGCCACCGCGCGATCCGGAGAACCAGGCAGCCGTATGGCGCGCGCTTGCAGGGGGCGTGTTCAGCGTGTTCTCTTCCGACCATGCGCCGTTCAACTATGACGACCCGGAAGGCAAGAAACTTGGCGGTCAGGCGCAACCGTTCGACCATATTCCCAACGGCGTGCCCGGTATCGAGACACGGTTGCCGCTGCTGTTTGATGGCATTGCGCGCGGCAAGCTGTCGCTGCATCAGTTTGTGGAGCTGACGTCGTATCGCCCGGCACGGCTGTACGGGTTGTACCCACGCAAGGGCACGATCGCCGTGGGCGCCGATGCCGACATCACGCTGTGGGATCCGGAGCGTCGCGTGCGCATCACCAACGCTGCGCTGCATCACGCGGTCGACTACACGCCCTATGAAGGCATTGAAGTGACCGGCTGGCCGGTGCATTGCTTCTCGCGCGGCGAGATGCTGGTCGAAAACGGCAAGTACCTCGAACCGGCGCCGGGGCGCGGGCAGTTCCTGCCGGCGGGCGCGCCGTCGCTGGTTTGACGTTTCTGGTTGGGTTCTCAAAATTTCATCATGCGTATTCTGGTCGTCAATCCCAATATCTCCGAGAGCGTGACGGAGTTGATCCATGCCGAGGCGCGTCGCTCCGCTTCACCCGGCACCACGCTCACAATGGCGACGGCGCCATTTGGCGTGGCTTACATCGAAACGCGCTTCGAAGCACTGGTGGGCGGCTACGCCACTGCGTGCGTCGTCGCCGAACATGCCGGTCGATTCGACGGCGTGGTTGTCGCGGCGTTTGGGGACCCGGGCCTCGCCGGCATCAAGGAGCTGTGCAATGTGCCGGTGGTCGGCATGACCGAAGCGGCGCTGACCAGCGCCTGCCTGCTCGGCCAGCGCTTTTCGATCATCGCCATTTCGAACCGTATCCAGGCGTGGTACCGCGAGTGCGTAGCTGCCAATGGGCTGTCGTCGCGGCTGGCGAGCGTGCGCTCTTTGCAGCAGCCGCTACGCGACATCGGCAGCGTGCAGGAAGACCATGCGGCACGGCTCGAGGAGCTCAGCCTGCAGGCGGTGCGTGAAGACGGCGCCGACGTGATCATCGTGGCTGGCGCACCGCTTGCCGGGCTGGCCCGGACACTCAAGGACCGCATTCCCGTGCCGGTGGTGGACGGCGTCTCCAGCGCCATCCGCCATTGCGAGAGCCTGATCGCGCTTGCCCCGAACGGCGCAGCGGAAGGCAGCTTTGCGCGGCCGCCGCACAAGCCAAACCGCGGCTTGCCTCCTGCGCTGGCTGCGATGCTGGCGTAAGCGGTTTGTCTGACTGCCCTGGAGGGCGGGCCGGCGTGGCCCAGGCGCCCGGCGATGTGGTGAGAGGTACGATGCGCTATCCGCACCCGATCGAACTTCGTATCCGCCATGTCTCTCCGCGCCTTGAGAACGCTCGTTGCCATCGCCCGCCACCGCACGTTTGCGCGTGCAGGCGAGGCCATCGGGCTCACGCAGTCGGCCGTCAGCCTGCAGGTCAAATCGCTGGAAGAGGAGTTCAACGTCCGTCTGTTCGACCGCTCACGCCGCGAGCCCGCGCTGACAGAAGCAGGCCGCATCGTGCTCGCCCAGGCAGAACAGATCCTCGCGCTGTATGACCGCATTCCCGATGCGCTGAGCGATGAGAGGGCGCTGGTCGGGCGGTTGCGCATCGGCGCTATCCAGACCGCGCTATCGGGGCCGCTGCCCAACGCGCTGCTGGCCCTGCGGACGGCGCATCCCGGCCTGCGCGTACACGTTGCGGCCGGCATGTCGGCCGAGCTTGCGCAGCGCGTGGCCGACGGCGAATTGGGCGCCGCAATCACGTCTCACCCTGTGCGGCCGCATCCGGCGGAATTGGTCTGGACAACGCTCTATGAAGACCGCTTCTGGCTGCTCGCCCCCGCGCAATACGCCGAGCACGATGCGCGCGCGCTGCTGACCGAGCTGCCGTTTATCCGCTTTGATGCACAGGCCTGGGCCGGCCGCATGATCGCTTCGGAACTGCGGCGCCTGGGCGTGCGCGTGCGCGAAGAGATGGTGCTCGACAACAAGGACACGATCGTGCGCATGGTGGCAAGCGGATTGGGCGCCGCCGTGGTGGCGCTCTCCGACTCCGAGCTGACGCAATTGCCGCCCATTGCCCGTTTGGCGTTCGGTCAACCGCAATTGCACCGCGCGGTGGTGCTGCTTGAACACCAATCGCGGACCGCACAGCGCTTTACCCAGGCATTGGCCGATGCGGTGGTCGCTTCTGCAATGAGAATTTCTCATTGATTACCAGATAAATAACAATTATTACTGCTATGACTGCGTGATAGCTTGGCGGTGTTCCTGTTTTTCGCCGAGCACCTCATGCCGTTCCGCACGCTCCTCCGTTCCTCCCCCTCATTGCAGGCACGCCACGGTACAGGCGCACGGCCATGACCGCTGCAATCCTGCTCGCTCTGGCGCCGGTTGCGCTTCTGGTGGCGCTCGGCCATTGGCTCAAGCGCTCCGCCTTCCTCGCCGAAACCTTCTGGCCGCAGGCCGAGCGGCTCTGCTACTACGTCCTGTTACCGGCGTTGTTTATGCACGGGCTGGCCACGGCGCACATGCAGTCGCTTCCCGTCCTGCCGCTCGTGCTGACGTTGATTGGCGCGACATTGCTGGTGGCTGCGGCGTTGATGATCGCCCGACCATGGATGCAAGTGGACGGCGCGGCGTTTACCTCGGTGTTTCAGGGGGCCGTGCGGTTCAACAACTACGTAGGCGTGTCGCTGGCCACGGGCATCTTCGGTGCCAAGGGCATTGCGCTGGCGGCTGTATGCAACGCTGCGATTGTGCCGACGGTCAATCTGCTGTGCGTGCTGGTCTTCGCCCGCTATGGCTCGGTGCGCCTCAGTGGGCGTGCGCTGGTGCGTCAGATCGTGACGAATCCGCCGGTGGTGGCCTGCACGCTGGGCATTGCCATGCAGGCGCTGGGGCTGCAGATACCTGTGGCGATCGAGCCTGCGGTGCGTGCGCTCGGGGTGGCGTCCATGCCGCTGGGCCT
Organism: Ralstonia sp. SA306; assembly: GCF_054792405.1. Taxonomy (NCBI): domain Bacteria; kingdom Pseudomonadati; phylum Pseudomonadota; class Betaproteobacteria; order Burkholderiales; family Burkholderiaceae; genus Ralstonia; species Ralstonia sp. SA306. The sequence continues at coordinate 1,533,378 of NZ_CP096452.1, read as the reverse complement.
GTTGTGCGTGGGGGCTGCGCTCAACTTCAGCGGCGTGCGTTCGTGGGCGCGGCCGGTGGTCGTGTCGTCAAGCATCAAATTTCTGGCCATGCCCGTGCTGACGCTGGCCGTTGGCCACGCATTGGGTCTGACCGATGCTGCATTGATCGTGGCGCTGCTGTTCCAGGCGCTGCCCACGGCATCCTCGTCGTACATCATGGCGCGTCAACTGGGCGGTGACGCACCGCTCATGGCCGGCATCACTGCCGCGCAGACGGTGATGGCCGCTGCAGCCATGCCGGCCGTGATGACGCTGCTGGCCCTCACACGCGGATTACCCGAAGGGTTGCTCGCGGCGCTGTGAGCCAGAAGCGTCAAATGGCTCGCCGGTTCAAAGGTGCACCACATCCAGCATGGCCTGCACAAACGCCTTGGGCGCCTCTTGGGGCAGGTTGTGGCCGATGCCGCCACCGATGTTCCGGTGCTGGTACTTGCCCGTGAACTTCTTCGCATAGGCTGACGGCTCCGGGTGCGGTGCGCCGTTGGCATCGCCTTCCATGGTGATGGTGGGTACCGTGATGCCCGGCGCGGTGGCCAGGCGCTGTTCCAGCGCGCCGTACTTCGATTCGCCCTGCGCCAGCCCCAGGCGCCAGCGGTAATTGTGGATGACGACGGCAACGTGATCGGGGTTGTCGAACGCGGCGGCGCTGCGGTCGTACGTGGCGTCGTCAAACTTCCACGTGGGCGAAGCGAGCTTCCAGATCAGACGGTTGAACTCCTTGCAGTTGGCGGCGTAGCCCTGCGCGCCACGTTCCGTCGTGAAATAGAACTGGTACCACCACGCAAATTCCGCGGCCGGCGGCAGCGGCTTGCGGTTCGCCTCCTGGCTGCCGATCAGGTAGCCGCTGACAGATACCAGCGTCTTGCAGCGTTCCGGCCACAGCGCCGCGATGATGTCCGCCGTGCGCGCGCCCCAGTCGTATCCGCCAAAGTGCGCCTGCTTGATCTTCAACGCGTCCATGAAGGCGATGATGTCAGCGGCCAGCGCCGCTTGCTGTCCGTTGCGCGGCGTGTCCGCCGAGCGGATGCGCGTCGTGCCATAGCCGCGCAGGTACGGCACCAGCACGCGATAGCCCGCCGCCGCCAGCGCGGGCGCCACCTCTGCATAGCTGTAGATGTCATACGGCCAGCCGTGCAGCAGGATCATCACGGGGCCGTTCTTCGGCCCCAGGTCTGCGTAGCCGATGTTGAGCACGCCTGCATCGATCTGCTGCAGCGTGCCGAACGGGTTGGCTTGGCCGGCCAGCAGCGTGCCTCCATTGGCGGACGGTGCCGGTTGCGCATGCGCAAGTTCGGCCAGGCCGAGATCCAGCACGCCAATGCTGGCGATGGTGGTGCCCAGAAGGCGGCGACGGCGGAGGTTGACGGGGTTCGACATGGGGGTTCTCTCTTTGGGGTGGATGGGGCAGGGGATTAGTGAACGAGCTTGACCAGCGGCTCACCGGACTTCACGACATACGTGGCCAGTTCCGATGCCTTGCCGCTGCCGACGTTTCTTGCCGAGTGCGCAACGCCGGCCGGAATGAACAGCGAATCCCCGGTCTGCAGCGTCACGGGGGGCTGACCATCCAACCGGTATTCGATCGTGCCTTGCAGGACGTGGGCGATTTCCTCGCCGGGGTGGATATGCGCGGGGGCGAATGCACGCTCATCAAAATCCACGCGCACTTGCAGAGTTTCGTGGTCGGGCACGCTCAGGTCGTGATGGACGAGATCCGTCCGATGCACGCCAGCGGCTTGCGCAAATGCGTTGTGCGCGCCCAGGGCGCCTGCCAGTACGAGCAACGTTGCGGTCAATCGATTCGGTTGCATGAGGGCTCCAGTGATCAAGGATGGATGACGGGGCGGGTCTTGTTCACCTCGTTTCCAGCATTGGGCGCCTGCGATGTATCCGGTCGGTTTCACGATGCCGCCGATTTGTATTGCTTTGTAGCAACGGGCATCGATAGGCGGGGTTTTGTATGCGTTTGTATCTGGCGGCAGCTCTAGTACATGCCCAGACAAAACGGGCAGCACATCGCTACGTGCCGGATACGTCAGGCGCCTTCAATGCATTCCGTGGCCAAGGCGCCGGGCCAACGCAAAGCAAAGCACCGGCAGGCCGCGCAATCCCAAACCAACCGTTCAAAGGAAAACGATCATGACCCGCAATCTCACCAAGACCCTCGCTGTTGTTGCTCTCGCTGTGGCCGCTGCAGGGGCCCAAGCCGCTTCGTCAATCGGTGCACGCGACCCGTACACCGAAGGCGCCCGCGCCGTGCAAAGCGCGGTGGATGCCTACACCGAGGGCGCGCGTTCGTCTGATGTCTATACGGACGGCGCGCGTGCCACCGACATCTACACCGATGGCGCCCGCAGCGCGAATCCGTACTACGACGGTGCACACGCCTGAAGCGGCAGCCTCGCGCACACCCCATCCCACCGAGAACCGAGCAGATAACAAGGACCCGACATGTTCAACCGCAAAGCCGTCTCCATCGCAGCGCTGGCACTTGGCATGGCCGCCAGTGCGCCACTCTTTGCCGCCACGGCAGCCGACGCCAATCAACCTTCCGTCGTGATCGTGCACGGCGCCTTTGCCGATGGGTCCGACTGGGCCAAGGTGATCCCGCTGCTGCAGGCCAAAGGCGTGAAGGTGCAGGCGGTGCAGAACGGACTGAACTCGCTGGCTGACGATGTGGCTGCAACGCGCAGAGCGATTGGAAACCAGGTCGGCAAGGTCGTGCTGGTCGGGCACTCGTGGGGTGGCACGGTCATCACGGAAGCCGGCGCCGACAGCAAGGTTGCCGGGCTGGTGTACGTGGCCGCGTTTGCGCCGGACGCCGGGCAGTCGACGGAAGAAGTGGGCAAGGACTACGCGCCCGCGCCGGGCATCGGCAAGCTGGTGGCCGATGCCAACGGCTATCTGTCACTGCCCCCAGCGGCGCTGGCGAGCGACTTTGCCCAGGATGTGGCCGCTGCCCAGGCGCGCGTGATGGCCGCCACGCAAGGGCCCATCAAGGCGACGGCATTTGGCGAGCGCACCACGGTAGCGGCGTGGCAGAGCAAGCCGTCGTGGTTCATCGTCAGCGCGCACGACAGGATGATCCAGCCGGACCTGGAGCGCGCCATGGCAAGGAAGATCGGCGCCAAGGTGACGACGCTCCTGACGAGCCACGTGCCGCAGCAGTCGCGGCCGCAGGATGTGGCCAAGGTGATTCTTGATGCCGTGCACGCGGTCGAGGCGCGCAACTGAGGCGAGGCGTGTTGCTTGCGCGTCAGTCGGGGCATTTGCCCATGGCGCGCAGGAATGTCTGCTGCGCGGTCAGCAACTCCCGGTAGGTGAGCGCGCGGTAGTCGAGTGCGTGGGCGCGCGCTACCTCGGCCACGCGTGCAGCCAATGCCGGATAGTGCCGGTGGCTGTACGTCGGGAAGAGGTGATGCGTCAGGTGCCAGTTCAAGCCGCCGAGCCAGTAGCCGATCCACGCCGGTTGCGGTTGCCAGTCGCAGGCGGTGTGGAATGCATGCTCGTGCCACGTGTGCGGCAACTGGCCTGATTCGGGCGGCAGATAGAACGTCACGTCCGCCCAGTGCGTGCCCAGAATCAGTGCCACCAGCACACACGAGGCCAGCATCTGCCCCGCGAAGTAGCTGAACGCCACCCAGCCCCAGCCGAGGCCAAGTTGATGTGCCACCCAGGCCGGTACCGCCACGGCAATGAGCAAGTGCAAGGTCTTGGCAGACAGGAACGTCGCCCAGCCGCGCAGGCCAGGTAACACGCGGTCTGTGGTCAGCGCCGTGAGGCCGAGCCGGTCCGACCAGTCGTAGATCCAGTTGATGTACGGCAACGACAGCGCGGCAATCAGCGGCCAGTAGCGATGCTGGTAGCGGAACTGCGGATACCACGGCTGAAAAGGCGTCTGCCGCAGGAAGCGGTTTGCGGCGGTGTCCAGGTCGTAGTGTTCCACGTTGGCATGCGCGTGGTGATAGTGCACATGGCGCACCGTCCAATAGGCCGGTTCGATGCCGAGCGGGATGGCGGTCACGCGTGTCATGAGGCGGTCCAACCATAGCCAGGGAGACAGCGCCCGGTGTGCGCCGTCGTGCAGCACGTTCATCGCCAGCAGCATCGCGATGAACGGAAAGGCCACATAGGCGAGCACGAAAATCATCGTGCTCTTGGCTGTCACCATCGCCCCATACAGCAGTGCGGAAATCACGACAAGGAAGGCGCCCTTGGCAATGAGCCTCGCATCGGCAAAGCGATGGTCGCCGTTTGCTTGCAGATGATCGTGCGCGGCCTGGCGCAAATCCTCCGCCAGCGATGACGAGCGCGGTGAGGCGTAGCGAAGCTTAACGAGATTCGGCATGCGGCGACGAAGAAAGCGGTGATTCGGCACGCAGTGCGTGCCACAGCCCGCAGGCAAGGCCATGTAGCCCCAGTGCAACGGTCAACGTGTCGGACAATGCATCGCCCGCACCGCATATGCCGATCATCAGCACGGGCAGTGCAAGCGCCAGCAGCGGCCACAGCCAGCGGCCCCAGACCCGTCCATCCGACAAGCCGCCCAGCGCAATCGTGAGCAGCAGGATGAGCGCGAACCAAACCGCTTGCCAATGCCCGGGCCACAGGCCATCGGTGCGCACGTAGTCGATCACCACGCCAAACAGCAGCACACCGCCGGTGGCGATCCAGCCGGCGGGCGTGGCGCGCGTATCGCGTTGCAGCAGTGGTGTGCGCAACCCCATCCATTGCAATGCGGGCACCACGTTGGCCCAGAATGGGTTGTCGCTGTGGGTGGGCCTGTGCACGCCGTAGCGGATCGGCACGTCGGGCAGCGCGCGCTGATACGTGCCGAACAGCTTGTCCCAGAGGAGCAGCGTGCCGCCGAAATTGCGGTCGATGTATTCCGGGTTGCAGCCGTGATGGACGCGATGGTTGGCAGGCGTGACCATGAAGCGGTCCAGCACGCCCGAACGGCCCACCAAGCCGCAGTGGTTGTAGAACTGCACCGAGTAATGCAGGCCGGACACCGCCACGAACATTTCCGGCGTGACACCCAGCAACGCCAGCGGCACGAAGAACGGCAGCGATGTCAGCGACGACAGCCACGCGTTACGTACGCCCAGCGACAGGTTGAAATGCTCCCCCTCGTGGTGCACCGCATGGATCGCCCACAGAAAGCCCAGCTTATGGTGCATGCGGTGCAGCCAGTAGAAGCCCAGATCCCATGCGACAAAGGCGAAGGCCCAGCCCGCAATCGGATGCCAGCCATCCACCCAATGCAGGCTGGCATGGGCATACAGCCACGTGAAGCCGGCCACCTCCACGCCGCGGCACAGCCACATCAGAACGTGCCCAGAGTTCAGGTTGAGGATGACGTCGCGCCACGGCAGGGGCTGGCCGCGCCACCATTTGAGCGCAGCCAGTTCCAAGAGCACGCAGCCGAGCATCAATGAAAGCGGCAGAGCAAAGGCATTCATGTCGACACCGGTTCGATTGAAAGCGTTGACGCGCGCCGCGCCAACCATAGACGGACAGCCGCGCCGCACAGCACGCCTACGGCCACGCCCGCCGATAGATCCAGTGCGACGTGCCGGCGCGTCTGGATCGTGGCGTACAGGATGCCCAGCCCCCAGGCCGCTGCAAGCACCGTGCGAATCGGCTTGCGCGCGTCCGCCAGCGCCCACACTGAGAGCAGCGTGAGCGCCCCGTGCAGCGAGGGAAGGCAGTTCTGGCTCGAATCCACGGCGATCAGCATGCGTTGCACGCTGGCCGGCAGCGATGCATCCGCCAGCGGCGGGTAGTGCAGCGTGGTCGGCCACAGCAGAAACACCGCGCCGCTCATCAGCGCGCTCATCTGCATGGCGTGTTCCAGCCAGGGCAGGCGAGACATGTCGGCCAGCAGATACGCCAACGGAATCAGCGCGAAGAACGACACGTACAGCCAGATGCCTGACGTGCTGAACGGAATCGCGCGGTCCAACGCGGTTTCCGGCACAACCGTGCCCACGCCTTGCAGCACACCGCACAGACCATAGACGAGGCCCACCGAACACCAGCCCAGGGCCATATGACGCAGGCGTGCGATAAACGGGCTCATCGCGCCGCCCCCGACGCCGCGAGCCGAACGATGCGGCGGCGCTTGGTGGTGAAGTCGGTGGCGATGCGCTCGGGCCTTGCGTGCCATGTCACGCGCGATGTGTCGACGCCCTGGCAGGCGAAGAGATCCGCCAGATGCGCCTGGCACGCGCGGGCAATGTCGGCGTCAGCAGGGTGGATGGACAACGCCAGCGTGCACGCATCGGTTTGCACCAGGCGGTAGTCGGCATGCAGCGGCAGCGCCTGGGCCAGCGCCCGCGAACACACGTCCGCAAACAGCGTGACGGCTCCACCGCCAAGGGCGGGCAGGACAAGCGTATCGTCGCAGCGGCCTTCGATGCGCTCGATGGCCATGGCCGGATTGCCGCAGAGGCAGGCCCCCAGCGCGGGGTCGCGGCGGATGAGGATGTCATCCAGCCGGTAGCCCACGATGGGTTGCGTGCTGCGTGTGAAATCCGTGATGACGGGAACGAAGCGGCGCGCGTCCAGCCATTGCGGCTGGATGTGCACGTGCGCTTCGTTCAGATGCAGCGTGCCGTGCGGGCAGGTCGCACCCAGGAAACCTTCGGTCGCCTGATAGACCTCGCCGACGTTGCCGAAGGCCTGCGCAAGCAGCGCGCGGTCCATCGGCTCCAGCACTTCGGCGCCGGACAGCACCTGCACCGGTGCAATGTCGAGCCGGCCGGCCAGTTTCTCCATGGCAAGCGCACGCAGCACCTGCGCCGGCCCCACGACGATGGTCGGCTGCAATGCCTCCAGCGGCGCGCGGTGCGAGTCGAACGGTGCAAACAGATCGAAGAACGAGAACGTCAGCCACGGATTGCGCACGGCCGTGTACAGATTGCTGTTGGCGCGCAGGAACAGCGCGACGCGTTCGCCATGCAACAGGCCGCGCGGCAACAGCTTGGCGAGCAGGATGCCGGCCCACTGCGCGCGCTCGATCGGGCTGACGACGAAGACGCCGCGTCCGCCGGACGTGCCGGACGACAAGCCCACCGAATAGGCCCCGACCGTCGGCCGGAAATCACGCGACTGCTCGGCCTGTTGCGCGCAGGCGAGCACATCGGCCAGACGCAGGCCGGCCGTGTTCATGGCGTCGAAATTGGCCATCATCGTGGCCTTGTCCATCAATGGCCATTCGTGCATAGGCTTCGACGCAAACGGGCGGAAGTACGGGCTGCGAACCAGCACCCGTTGCGTGAAGTGTGCGATCTGACGCTGCTGATGCGCTTGCAGGGCTGCGCGATCAGGCAACCGCAACCGGCGCGTTTGCCAGTAAGACCACAGCAGGCGATGCAACGCCGTCACAATGCACCCTCGTGTGTGAGGAGAATGCGCACGTGGCCGCCGGCATCGAGCGCGTGCAGCTTGCGCAGCGTATCGAAGTAGGCGTGGCGGTCTTCCATGATGGAATACGCCAGCACCGATGGCCCGCGCAGCTCGCGATAGCTCAACGGTGACCAGGCCGCGTCGGCGGCAAGCAACGCCCAGCCTTCATCCGTGCGCACGAACGCGCCGAGGTGCCCGGCAGCGTGGCCGGGTAGCGGCACAAGGAGTACGTCGCCGTTGCTCCCGGGCAGGGCCCAGGCGGATGTGAATGGCGCCAGCTCCGGGGGCAGCGCAACGTGCTCGAACTGTTCGACAAAGCGCGTGCGCGTTTCAAAATCTTCGGGGATCAGCCCGGGCACGAAAGCGCGCCGTAACGCGGAAACACCTCGCAGCGCACGCAAGTGCGTCCATCCCTCGCCGGAGCAGATGACCGGCACGCCCGGAAAGTCCCGCAGGCCGGCAACGTGGTCGCCGTGGAAGTGCGAGACGATCAATCCATCCAGGTCAGCGGGGCGCATGCCCTGTTGTGCGAGCTGTGCTGCCATGGATTCCGATGTATCGAAATACACCGGTGTGACCTTGCGATAGATGGCAAACAGGCCGCTGCGCGTGTGGTCATGAAAATGCGAGGCATAGCCCGTGTCCCACAGCCAGCGTCGCCCGGCGGCTTCGATCAGCCATGCGCGTGCGGGGAAGGCGCAGGTACGCAAGCCCGCGCCGCGCAGTGCCACACACGCGGTGTGCGTGCAGTACCCGGCTTCAAAGACCGTTAACGTTGCCATGACCGGTTGCCCTGTTCGCGTAACCAGTGGGCCGTGCGGCGGATGCCTTCGGCCATGTCGATGGGCGGCACGTAGCCGAGTTCGATGCGCGCGAGGTCGTTGGCGAGCGTCATGTCGTAGTGCAGGGCAGCGGCGCTGTAGCGTGTGAGCAGCGGCTCGCGGCGCGTGATGGCACCGGCCGATTCCATGGCGCGTGCGGCCAATGCCATGGCCGGATAAGGCACGGCGCGGATGCGGTAGCGCAGGCCGAGCTGTTGCCCCAGCAGTTGATCGAGCAGATCGCGCAGCGTGGCCGGTGCGTGGTTGGTGATGTTGTAGGCGGCGCCGGAAGGCACGTCCGCTGTCGTGGCGCACCGCATGGAGTGCACCACGTTTTCCAGATATGTCAGGTCCATGCGCGCGGCACCGCCACGGGGCAGCGGTAGCACGCCGCCGCGCAGATTCAGCAGATGCAGGATGCGCGGCAGCACCACGCGATCATGCGGGCCGAACAACCCGCGCGGCCGCAGGATGACGAAGTGCGTGCGGTTCTGCGTGGACACCTGCTGTTGGATGGCCGCTTCTGCCAGCATCTTGGTGGCCGCGTAATGATTGGCGAAGCGGGCAGGGCGATAGCTCTCGGGCAGATCGGCGTGATGCTGGTAGTCGAAGTAGATCGACGGCGTGGAGATATGCACGAAGCGGCGGACACCACGCTTGACGGCGCCTTCGGCCAGAGCGGCCGTTGCGCGCACATTGGCCGCGTAGAAGTCGTCGTACGCGCCCCAAGGGGATGACAGCGCCGCGCAATGCCAAACCGTGTCGACACCATTGAGCAGCGCATCGAGCGTGGTCGGCGTCAGGCGTGCAAGGTCGGCAGGTACATAGTCCGCACCGCGTGCGATAAAGGCCTCGCACTGTGCGGCATCGCGCCCCGTCGCGCGTACGCCTGCGCCTTGTGTCAGCAGGGCATCGACCGCGTTGCGGCCGAGCCCGCCCGTGGCACCCGTTACAAGCGTGGTCATAGCGTCAGCACCATGCCGCCCAGCGTCAGGCCGGCGGCCGTGCCAACCAGCAGAACCGGCTTGCCAGGCTCAATGCGCCGGTTCGTCACCGCTTCATGCAGCGCGGTGGGAATCGACGCGGCCACCTGGTTGCCGTGCTGCGCGTAGATGTCGATCACGCTGGTTTCCGGCACGCCCAGCCGCTTGCGCAAATGCTGCATGCCAAGGTGGCTCGCCTGGTGCGGCACGACGACGTGCATGTCGCGCAGCGTGTAATTGCTGCCCGCAAACAGACGATCAAGGAAGCCGTCCATCAGTTGCGAGGCGAGCTTGAACACGCGCTTGCCGTCCATGTGGAACAGGTAATCGGTGGGTTGCGCGCCGGTGCGCGGGTTGCGGCGCGTGCCGCCTGCAGGGATTTCGCAATAGGCCTTGCCGGCGGGGTAGGTCTCCATGCGGTAAGCGTGAATGCCTTTGCTGGACTCCGCAGGTGCCGCTTCAACGATGACTGCCGCTGCCCCATCGCCGAAGATCAACGCGGTCTCGGCATCGTCCCAGTCGATGCCGCGCGAGGCCAGGTCGGACGCCACCACGGCGATGCGTTTGTAGGCGCCAGTGGTCAGCAGGCTGCTTGCCACATGCAGCGCGGTCAGGAAGCTCAAGCAACTGGCGTTGACGTCAAACGCGGGCGTGCCGGCAGGCAGTCCGGCGGGCTCCAGGATGCGCGTGGCCGTGTTGGGCAGCGCCTGTTCCTGCACGCCCGAGGCGGAAATCAACAGGTCGATGGAGGCGGCAGGAACATCGGCGCGGCGCAGCGCATCGCGCACGGCAGCGCCGGCAAGCTCCGATTGGTGCTCCGCAAGCGTGGCATGGTGGCGAATGTCGATACCGGACTTCTTGCGCACGTACCCCGCCCGATGGCCCAGGCGGGCATCCAGCTCAGCGGACGTGACTTGGTGTTCCGGCAATGCCTTGCCGGTGGAAAGCAGATGAATCGGCAGCATAGATGCAGGCACGCACGGTGCGCGTTGCCCTGTTCCCTCTTCCGGCTGCGGCCGCGCGGGGCGCATGCCGCAGCGTAACGATCTTGTCTTGTTGTGCCGCGATTCTAGCGGGTGCGGCCCGCTGCGCCGGATGAAGATTCGTTAATAAAGACGGCGTCTTCAGGTGCCGTAGCTGCGCAGCCGTTCGAGGTCGACGACCGTCACACCGCCATATTCCAACCGCACCACGCCGTCTTTCTCCAGGGCCTTGAGCGATTGGTTGGCCACCTGCCGTGTCATGCCCGAGAGCAAGCCAAGTTCTTCCTGCGTGATCTCAAGGTGGTCGCCCGCACCGGGGTAGAGCACCGGGTTGAACAGCGACGCAATGCAACGCGCCAGGCGCGGCGTGACATCCAGCAGCCGGTCGTATTCCAGCAGCGCCATGAAATGCCCGAGCCGCTCGTTGAGCTGCTGCACCAGGAAGCGGTTGAACGCCACGCTGTTTTCCACGAGCCACATGAAGGTGGCGCGGTCCATGAAGGCCATGCGCGTGTCGCGCAGCGCAACGATGTCGTAGCGGCGCGGCTCGTTCTTGAGCACCGTGCCCTCGCCAAACCAGCCGCCGGCCGGCACACCCGTAAACGTAACGCTGCGCCCCTCGGGCGACACCGTGCCGATCTTGATGAGGCCCGTAACCACGCCTGTCCAGCTTTCCAGCAATGTGTTCTTAGGGCAGATGCAGGCGCCGCGCGCATAGGTTTTCTCAACGATGCCGGCGCAGGCACGGTCTGCTTCTTCCGGGGGCAGCTCAATCGACCACGCCGCAATATGGGCCAGCCGTGCGCGGCTGATGCCGGGGCGCGAGTTTGTGTCGTGTTCAGCCACGTTGAATGCCCACCGGCAACGTACTCACACGCCGCACTTCGGGCGTGGAGAGCCAGTCGGAATGCAGGCTTTGCAGAAACATATCGGTGGCGTCTTCACCCCAGAACAGCTCGCCGCTGTGCACGAGCGTCGGCACCCCAAACACGCCGAGCGCGATGGCCGCATCGGTGTGGGTGCGCAGCGCGTCTTTCACGGCGGATTGTTCGACAGCGGTTGCGCCTTGCGCAAAGCCCACCGCTTCGCACAGCGCGGCAAAACCTTCCGGCGAGGCCACATCGTTGCCGTCGCGCCAGATATGCCGGAACACCGCACGCACGGCATCGAGCGAGCCGCCCATCGCGATCGTCAGCCGCAGCGCCTTGATCGGGTTGAACGGGTGGGCGGGCGGCATGCGAAACGGAATGCCGAGCTGCTGCGCACGAAACAGCGCATGCCGGTACGTGAACACGCGCTTGGTGCTGATCTCGGCCGGGCCCTTCTGCCCCCAGTGGTGCAGGATCGCGCCCAGCACGAGCGGACGGGGGCGGATGACGATGTCGTTGGCTTCCTGCAGCGCATCGAACTGCTCAAGCTGCAGGTAGGCAAACGGCGAGATGACATCGAAGAACCAATCGACAGCGGTGGGCATGAGCGTTCCTGGGTGTTCAAGCGGCACGCATCTGCAGCAGCGGGGCCAGCGTAAAGGGCGCTGCCGTCATGGCGCGAATGTCATCGAGTGTCGCATGCGAGAGGATTTCACGCAGCACGAGCCCCGCATCGGTCACGTCAAACACGGCGTGTTCGGTGACGATGACCTTCACGCAACCTTGGCCCGTGAGCGGCAGCGTGCAGCGCGGCAGGATCTTGGAGTTGCCGTGCTTGTCGGTGTGCGCCAGCGCGGCAATCACCTTGCGTGTGCCATAGCAGAGGTCCATTGCCCCGCCAATGCCAGGCCACCATTTGCCGTTGCGATCGCACGCCCAGTTGGCGAGATTGCCCTGCGCGTCCACCTGCAACGCGCCGAGGATGGTCACGTCGATGTAGCCGTTGCGCATTGCACCCAGCGACGTGGCGAGGTCCATGAGCGCCGCGCCGGGCAGCAGCGTGATGGGCTCGCACCCGGCGTTGGTGAAGTCGCTGTCGATGGCGCCCAGCGCGGGGCGTCCGCCAAACCCGAAGGCCCCGTTTTCGGTATGGAAGATGACGCCCGCATCGGCCTCCAGGTAGTTGGCCGTGAGCGTGGGGATACCCAGGCCAAGGTTGACGACTTCGCCCGCGCGTAGTTCTTGCGCGCAGCGGGCCGCGATGCGTTGCTTGGGCGTTTCGGGCAGAGATTGCATGGCGGTCTCCTGGTTGTGTCGATCGACGATCAGGCTTCGGCGGCGGCGGGCAGGCGGCCGAGCTTGGTCCAGTGGTGTTTGTAGAGCGCGTGCTGCTCGTCCAATGACAGCCCTTGCACCACCGCGTTGATGAACACGCCCGGGCAGCCGACGCGCTCGGGCGGGATCGTGCCCACCTCCACGATTTCATTCACCTCGACGATGGTGTAGTCGCCCGCCATGGCGATATCGCGCTGGTTCTGCAGCGCCGTGCCGCGAAACTCCACGTTGCCGAACGTATCGGCGCGCCAGCCTTTGATGATCGACACGTCGGCGCGCAGGGGCGGCTCGACGAAGCAGGTCATGCCGTCGACGGTGAGCGTCGGCTTGGGCGCACCGCGCTTGGGAAACATCCCGGGCTGGTCGAGGATGCCCACGCCCACCGGCACGAGTGCGCCGCCCAGGCCCAGCGCACCCGCGCGCACTTTCTCAGCCCAGGTGCCCATCGGAAAGAACTCGGCTACGCGCACAGAGTCGGTCAGGTAAGCCTGCGTCGATTCATCCGTCGTGCCCACGTGCGTGCCGATGAACTCGGTCAACTGGCCAGAGGTGAACAGCCTCGCTTTAAGAAAACCACCGCGCAGCCCCGGCGTGTTGGTGATGAGCGTGAGTTGCCCGATGCCGCTGGCGAGCAGCGCCTCGATGCAGCAGGCCGGCTCACCGGCGCCCACGAATTCGCCCAGCATCAGGCGGCAGCCGCTGCGGACGTGGGCGATGGCTTCGTCCACGGAAAGGACTTTGTTGGCGTAGCGCATGTGTCGTCTCCTTGGGGCCGCCCTGAGCGAGCGGTCTGCGGCGCAGTGTAGGAGCGGTGTTTTCGGCACGATGTCTTCTGCATGACATTTGCTTCGTAAGGTTTCGCAAAGGGCAATCCTTATAGTTGCGACGCAGGCTGAACAAATCCGCGCCGTGTTTGTCGCACAAGGGCCGGCCGGCCCTTTCCCGGCGTTTCCGCCCCTCTCGTCTTTGAACCCGCCCCATTCCAATCCAGGACCGCATGCACGTAGACACCCCGCTCATCTCCACCATCATCGGCGGCATTGTGCTGGCCTTCATCTTCGGCACCATCGCGCAGCGCCTGCGGCTGCCGCCGCTGGTCGGCTATCTGGTGGCGGGCGTGGTGGCCGGGCCGTTCACGCCCGGTTTCGTGGCTGATCAAAGCCTCGCACCGCAACTGGCCGAGCTGGGCGTGATCCTCCTGATGTTTGGCGTGGGGCTGCACTTCTCGATGAAGGAGTTGCTGGCGGTCAAGGCCATCGCCATTCCGGGTGCCATCGGGCAGATTGCGCTGGCCACGCTCATGGGCATGGGCCTGGCCTGGCTGCTCGGGTGGGATTGGGGCCCGGGGCTGGTGTTCGGACTGGCGCTGTCGGTGGCGAGCACGGTGGTGCTGCTCAAGGCGCTGGAGGATCGCGGCATCGACAACTCGCACGAAGGCCATATCGCCGTCGGCTGGCTGATCGTGGAAGACCTCGTGATGGTGGTAACGCTCGTGCTGCTGCCAGCCTTGGCCGGAGCGCTGGGCGGCGCGGGCAGCACGGCGGTCAGTACGTGGGACATCGTCAAGGTGCTGGCCGTCACGCTCTCGAAGGTGGTGGCGTTTGCCGCGCTGATGCTGGTGGTGGGCCGCCGCGTGATCCCGTGGATGCTGGAACGCATTGTCATGACGGGCAGCCGCGAGCTGTTCCGCCTGGGCGTACTGGCGACGGCGCTGGGCGTTGCTTATGGCGCGACGGTGCTGTTTGGCGTGTCGTTCGCGCTCGGCGCGTTCTTTGCGGGCATGGTGCTGGCCGAGTCCGAATTCAGCCAGCGCGCGGCGGAAGAATCGCTGCCCTTGCGCGACGCATTTGCGGTGCTGTTCTTTGTGTCGGTGGGCATGTTGTTCGACCCAAGCGTGCTGATTGAAGACCCCTGGGCGGTGCTCGGCACGGTGCTGATCGTGGTGGTAGGCAAGTCATTGGCAGCGTTTGCGGTGGTGCGCGCGTTTGGTCACGGCAACCGCACGGCGCTCACGATTTCTGCCAGCCTCGCACAGATCGGCGAGTTTTCGTTCATCCTGATCGGGCTGGGGATCAGCCTGGAAATCCTGCCCGACCGCGCGCGTGGGCTGCTGTTGTCGGCAGCAATCCTGTCGATTCTGCTGAACCCGCTGATGTTTGCCCTCATCAACCGCCTCAAGCGCGAGGTGGCCCCAGAGCCGGCAACGGCCGATTAAGTATCAAGGCCGTTTTGAACTGTTTTGCACGCAAGGAGCGTTCATGAGCAATCTGACTATCGGAGTGATCGTCGGCAGCCTGCGCAAGGCGTCGTTCAACCGCCAGTTGGCGCAGGCGCTGGTGGGCTTACTGCCGTCTGGCGCGACGGCGCAGTTCATTGAGATTGGCGAGCTTCCGCTCTACAACCAGGATCTGGATGCCGATTTGCCCGAGCCCGTGCAGCGTTTCAAGGCAGCAGTGGCGGGCGTTGATGCCATTCTGTTCGTCACGCCGGAATACAACCGCGGCATACCGGGCGTGCTGAAGAATGCGATCGACTGGGGTTCGCGGCCATACGGCCAGAGCGTGTGGGGCAGCAAACCGGCAGGCATTGCGGGTGCTTCGCCGGGCGCCATCGGGACGGCGCTGTCGCAGGCGCAATTGCGCAACGTGCTCGCGGCGGTCGGGGTGAAGGTCTTACCCTTGCCGGAGGTGTTCTTCCACTTTGCGGGGGAGCCCTTTGATGCCCAGGGCGGGGTGACAGATGCGCGTACGCGCCAGTTCTTGCAGGGGTTTGTCGACCGATTCGTTCAGTGGGCAGGCCAAAAGCCAGCCTGACGAATCAATCAACCGGGGTGTTCAGGGCCGGGCGGGGAAGGGGTTCCCGCTCGGCCGTTTTGCCTTTTAGGGCATTTGAGGGCGTTAAGCCAGGAAGGCGGCGGCGCTGATGAGCCAGCCTGCTGCAACGCAGCTCGCAATCCAGGCGGCCATGACGGCGCCAATATCCAACCATTTCATCATTGTTCTCCTTACAACACTTGCATTGCTTGTTCAGGCAATCGATGTCTGAACAACTGTCACGAAGTGTAGGTGTTGCGATGCGGAAGAACAATACAGCGGCGGGTGAACAGACTGTTCCAAGAGTAACAACAGATTTCAGCGCTTGCGTGGCCCGGCCAGCGCTTGAGGGGCGGGGCCACCGCGCGGGCTACGCTTGTTGTTGCGCCGCAACAAAGCGGCAGTCGGACGGCTACTTCGTGCGGAAGGTCGCGGCCACCAAATCGGCAAAACGTGCCTCTTCGGCAAACTCGGCGGGGTTGCCGTGCCCGGCGGTGCCGAATACGCGGAGCAAGTAGACCGCGCCGTTGCCGAAGAACGCATACCCGCGCACTACGACCGTCCGTGCCGTGGAGGTGCTCCATTCGCCCTCCCAGTAGATCAACCGGTGCCCCGCAAGCACCTGCTGCGTCGGGGCCTTGCCACGGACGAGGCGGGCAGCCCAGGCCGGGCGATCGCCATGCACGCGCGATTCCATGTGGCTGAGCAGAATCGCCAGATCGCGCGAGCGCAGGGTTTCCAGGTAATCGGGCGTGCCTTTGTCGAAATCGGATTTACGCACCGTTACCAGCGCGAAGCTCTCCGGCGCTACGGTCTGCTGCGCAAACACCAGCCGCGATGGGCCAAAGGGCGAGTTGATGGTCGCCGCAACGGAAGGAATGGGCGTTTCTGTGTTCAGCTGCAATGGGCCCCACGTGCGCGGAAGGGCAAGGCTCGCGCCGGCGTCAATGCGCTGCGTGATGGGATAGGCAAACCTGGGCGCCGCCCGGGCAGGGCTCCAGGGCGCCATGCCGACAAAGGCGATCCATGCGGCCGCGCATGCGTATTGGACGCAGCGGCCCCAGCGGCAATACCACTCTGTAATGAACGGCGCCACTCGCGGGCTCCTGGCAGAAAAGATGGCGGACGATTCCGAGGGCGCGTGCATACCCCTGCACAGCAATGCCTATGCCCGCGCCTATTCGTGGCGCCGTCTCCCCCCGCTGCCAACATATCGATTTGCACGCACCTGCGCTATCGGCGTGTGGCGGGGCATCGAACGGTTTAATCCGGGCGTAGGGTGTTGATGTGGCTCTATCCACGTGTGCTTCCATGGCTCTTTTCATGGAGCCAGGACGTTCGGTAGGGTGAAGGCTCCTTGTTGTTCTCGATCCAGGTTTCCCGCATGCCCACGCTCAACGCTTATCAGCAACCCATTGGTGCGCCGCTGTCCGGCTGGACGGCCCGGCCGCTGCCGCCGCACGCGCCGCTCGCCGGGCGCTACTGCCGGCTGGAGCCGCTGGACGCTGCCCGCCACGCCGACGCGCTGTTCGATGCGTTCAGCCAGGCGCAGGACGACCGCGTCTGGACGTACATGGTGGAAGGCCCGTTCGCCGATATGGCGGCACACCGCGCCTATATCGAGCGCATTGCGGCGAAGCGCGATCCGCTGCAATACGCGGTGATCGACGCGCGCACCGATCGCCCGGTCGGCACGTTGGCGCTGATGCGCATCACGCCTGATCACGGCGTGGTGGAAGTGGGGGCGGTGACGTTCTCGCCGTTGCTGCAACGCACGCCGACATCGACCGAAGCGCAGTTCCTGCTGATGAAGCACGTCTTTGAAGATCTCGGCTATCGGCGCTACGAATGGAAGTGCGACAGCCTGAACGCACCATCGCGGCAGACTGCGCAACGGCTGGGCTTCCAGTTCGAAGGCATCTTCCGCCAGGCGGTGGTCTACAAGGGCCGCAGCCGTGATACCGCGTGGTTCTCCATCATCGATGCGGACTGGCCGCAGGTGCGAGCCGCATTCGAGCAATGGCTGTCACCGGACAACTTTGACGAAGAGGGGCGCCAGCGGGCGTCGCTGGCCGCGTTGCGTTCGGCCTGAAGGGTCTTGCTACGAATCAGGCGCTGACGTATCGGCAAACATGCCGCGCAGCGCCAGCGCACGTTCGGTTTCCGGCAGGGCCAGGATGGAGCGCGAAAAACCGATCAGCGCCTCGCAGCGTTCGGCCGGTGGTGCGGAGTGGCGCAGCGCGGGCACGGTCAGCACGCGTTGTTCATTGAGGGGAAGCGCGGCCACGGCCAGTTGCAGCACCGGCAGGGTTTGTGCGCGCGTGACAACCGGCGCGTGGTCGGGGTCGGCGGCCTGCATCAGGTCGGAGAACAAGGCCTGCTCGCGGGTGACCAGCGCGCGCGGCAATCGTGCAGCAGCGGCGCTTGCCCCGGACGTGCCGTCCAGATAAGCCACGCAGGCTTCCGGGCTCACGCGCTGCAGGGCCTGGGCCTGTTCAAGTGTGAGTTGCGCGTTGGCAAAGAGCAGCGCGTTGGGTGCAGTCGGGATCAGCGCGCGGTACAGCTTGCCCGTCTGCTCGCGCAGCAGTGTTACCGCCCGCGCATCGGTAACGTTGCGCTGCAGTTCTGGCCACAGCTTGTCGATCAAGCGGCTGAAGTGCGCGGGGTACTTGCGCTCCAGGGTTGCATACAGCGGGGCGCTGCGCAGTTCTGCCGCCAGGGCTTCGCGGGTATTCAGCTGCGTGGCCATGGTTGCATATTCGCCACCGGGCGATGCGCGCGTGACGACGTGGTCGGCCAGCAGCTCCTGCGCGGTGGGAAACCACATCTGGTCGAACGGTGTGTCCTGCACGCGGCGCACGAAAGCATCGGGCAGGCCCGCGTCTGCATATGCACGCCAGAGTTCGCTGTCGGTGGCGCCTGGGGTCTGGTCGTGATCGGCGCCAACCGCACGCGGGCGGTGGAAGCCGATGCGTGCGCCCGGTGCGGCGGCGCGGTCAACGCCTGCCAGGAAGGCGATCGTGCACGCCGAGGCGCAGGTGCGTTCAACATACGTGCGCAGATGGTGGCGGCGGATGACGTCTGCCACCAACGTCCCTTCGCGCAGCCAGCCGCCTTCGGAGCGCAGCACGACGGCCACGGCGTTTGGCGCCTTGCGCAGCGCGGCCTCCAGTGCATCGGCGGCGCCATCGTTGATGCCGCCATTGAAGAGGATGGCGCGCCCATCGCGTTGCGGCATCACCGTAAACGGTGACGCCGCTTGCTCACCCAGCGCGGTGCGCAGATGCGCGCCCAGACGCGGCCCATCGTTGATGAGGCGCGAGCTGGTGCCCACAGCGCCCAGCACGATCATCACCTTGGCGATCAGCGGCCACAGGTTTGACATGCCGGCAAGCCGGTTGCGCGCTTGCTCGCGATCGGCGGAGCGCCAGGTGCCCACCACCGCCCAGATCCACAGGGCCAAACCCATCACGTAAATCACGAGCAGCGCCGACGAGGCTGCGCGCGCCGGTGCGTTATGCGCCAGCGCATGCGTAACACCCGCGCTGAGCGCCACCACGCCAAATTGCATCAGCGCGGTATGCAACCAATACGAGCGGGCGAGGCTGTAATCACCGCGCCAGTGGCGTGCAAAGAAATTGCGCGAGGGCGTGCGTTCCGGGTGCGGATCGGCGGGGGCGGTCGGGGGCAGGGCGTCGCTGGCGGCGGAGGTCATGCGTGTTCTCGATGCCGCACACAGGATGGCGGCGCGGCGATTGTCGCTGTCGGCACCGCAGGCTGGCGTCCCCCCGATGGGAGGGGGTAGGAAAGGAGGTGGTCAGGCATCGGCAACGGGCGCCATCAAGGACAGGCCGCCGCGTTGCCGCCGTCAGGCCCTGACGGAAACCAGCGGCGGCTTGGCCGGCGTGATGGCCTCTGCGCTGGCGGGGTGGGCTGACTGCGCGGACTGTGCCTGCGTTGCTTCGCGGGTGTGCAGGCGGGTATCGCTCGCCGTGGACGAGCCGGTCACCTTGTCCGTCGTGCGGGCCTTGGCCGCTGCGTCGGTATTGCCTGTGCCGGAAGCGCTTTTAGATGCGTTGTGTCGGTTTTCCAACCGGGTTTGCGCTTGCTCCAGACCGTTCTGCGCCTGAAGGCGGGCGATCTGCGCTTGCACGATCTGAATCTGCTGACTGAGCAACTGTGCCTGCTCGCGGGCCTGATCCGGCGGCAGATTCTGCGCGGGCAGATCCTGCATCGACTTCTGCAGGTTCTTGAGCTGGCGCTGCAGGCGCTCGATGTCGCCGGCCGAACTGCTCCCGCTGCCCGATGCGCCGGCGGTCGCAGTAGATACGGAAGGGGAAGAAAGTTGCATGGCCATCTCGCTGATCAGTACGCCCTTCATCGGAAGGTGGGCGGAAAACTTTAGCGTTCACGCGAACAATTCTCGCAAATTTACAGCATGCAGTGTTCTGTCTGTAAGAATTAAGTTTCTTCAGAAAGAACAATTATGGTGTTTCCCTAGAAAGAAGCTGCGAAAACCGCTGATGCCTGTGCTGTTTTCGGGTTTACGTGCGTTAACCTCGCTCGATATGCCATATAAAATAGAACTATATTCCATCAAACAGAACGCATCGAATCAGGCGCGTTCACGGAGACGCCCATGCTTTCTTCCCCCCAGGCCGCCAGCGGCCGACTCCGCGCCGGGTTGCCGGCGGTTCAGCTCAATCAGGTTTCGGTGCGGTTCGGCAGCTTCACGGCGGTGCAGGGCGTTGACCTGTCGATTGGTGAAGGCGAATTCGTGGCGGTGGTGGGGCCGACTGGCTGCGGCAAGAGCACGTTGCTCAATGCCGTGACCGGGCTGCTCAAGCCGGCCGGCGGCAGCGTCACTGTGTTTGGTGAGCCGCTGACCGGGCTCAATGGCAATGCCGGTTTCATGATGCAGCAGGACTCGCTGCTGCCCTGGAAGACGGCGCTGGACAACGTCGCGCTGGGCCTTGTGTTCCAGGGCATGCCGGTGGATGAGGCCCGCGAGCGCGCCCGTCCGTGGATGAAGAAGGTCGGGCTGGCCGGCTTCGAGGCGCGCTATCCGCATCAGCTCTCGGGCGGGCAGAAGAAGCGCATCAGCATGGCGCAGACGCTGATCCTCTCGCCCAGGATCGTGCTGATGGACGAGCCGTTCTCGGCGCTGGACGTGCACACGCGCCACCTCATGCAGAGCGAGTTGCTGCGCCTCTGGCAGGAAGACCGCAAATCGCTGCTGTTCATCACGCACGACCTGGAAGAAGCCATTGCTCTGGCCGACCGCGTGGTCGTCATGTCCGCCGGGCCGGCCAGCCGCCCGGTTGGGGATGTGGAAATCACGCTGCCGCGCCCGCGCAACGTATCTGAAATCAACATGTCCGACGCGTTCATCCGCCTGTATCGCGAGATCTGGTCGATCCTCGGCACCGAAGTGGAGAAGAGCCATGCCGTCCAGCACTAATACGATGCCTGCCGTGGGTACGCAGCGCGCCGGTCTCGCGCACAAGACCAAGATCCGCCTGTTTCAGTTGGCCGTGGTGGTGTTGATGTTCGGCGCGTGGGAGGGCCTTGGCCGCGCGGGCGTGGTGGACCCGTTCTATTTCTCGATGCCGTCGTCCATCGTCGCGCGCATCTGGGAGTGGTTCACGGGTGGCGATATCTACACGCACCTGGCCATTACTCTGGCCGAGACGATCCTCTCGTTCGGCATCGGCACGCTGCTTGGCATCAGCCTGGGGTTGTGGCTCGGCTTGTCCAGGCTCGCGGCCGAGGTGCTCGACCCGTTCATCAAGGTCTTCAACGCGATTCCACGCATCCTGCTCGCGCCCATCTTCGTGATGTGGTTCGGGCTGGGGCTGACCTCCAAGGTGGCGCTGGGTGCAACGATGGTGCTGTTCATCACCTTCTTCAATACGTACCAGGGCGTGCGCGAGGTCAACCCCGTCATCCTGGCCAACGCGCGCCTGCTCAAGGCCAGCCGCATCAGCCTGCTGCGCCACGTGTATGTGCCGTCCGCCACGAGTTGGATTCTCTCCAGCCTGCGCGCCTCCGTCGGCATGGCGGTCATGGGCGCGATCGTGGCCGAGTACCTCGGTTCGTCCGCTGGCCTGGGCCACCTGATTGCACAGGCCGAGGGCGTGTTCGATGCCACCGGTGTGTTTTCGGGGATCGTCGTGCTGTCGGCGTTTGTGATTGCGCTGGACCGCAGCGTCGATGCGCTCGAAGGCAAGTTGCTGGTGTGGCGTCCGAAGGCCGATCCGGAAACGGGCGCCTGATCCGCATTTCCGCAAAGAACATCACGGAGACAACCATGAAACGATGGATTTCGGCCCTGTTGTGTGCGGCCGTCTGTACGGTAGCCAATGCCGCCGAGCCGGAAAAGAAGGACGTGAGCCTGTCGGTCGGCTCGATGATCCTGAACTACATGCCGGTGCCGCTCACGCAGTCGCTGGGCAACTTCCAGAAGGAAGGGCTCAACGTCAAGGTAGAGAACTTCCAGGCCGGCGGCAGCAAGGCGCTGCAGGCCCTGATTGCCGGTTCGACCGATGCGGTGGTGGGCTTCTATGACCACACCATCCACATCCAGGCGCAGGGCAAGGACATCGTGTCGGTGGCGCTGCTCAACACCACGCCCGGCATTGTGCTGGCGGTGCGGCCCGACCTCGATATCAAGAGCGGCAAGGATCTGAAGGGCAAGAAGATCGGCATTACCGCACCCGGTTCGTCCACTGACCTGTTTGCGCGTTACTACGCCATCAAGAACGGTCTGCAGGTCAACGACGTGTCGTACATCGCCGTGGGGTCGGGCGCGCCGGGCATGGTGGCGCTCGATCGTAAGGAGATCGACGCGCTCGTCAATTTCGACCCCGTGGCGAGCCTGCTGGAGAAGCGCCGCGCCGCCAAGTTCCTGGTGGATACGCGCACCGATGCCGGCTCAAACGCCGTGTTCGGCGGCCGCTACCCGACGGCCACGCTGTACGTCACGCGCGACTTCATGACGAAGAACCCGGAGACGGTGCAGCGCTTGGTGAACGCCTTCATCCGCACGCTCAAGTGGATCGACGCCAGCACGCCCGAGGCCATTGCCGACAAGATGCCCAAGGAGCAGCAGGTGGGCGGGCGCGACGTGTTTGTCGATGCGCTGCGTCACTCCAAGCCGATCTTCTCGAAGGACGGCCTGATGACCGATGCCGATGCCAAGGTGGCCCTGACGGTGCTCTCCAGCTACGACGAAAAGATCCGCAACGCCAAGATCGACGTGAGTAAAACGTACACTAACCGCTTCGTCGACCAAGCCTTGAAGATGGTCAAGTGAACCGTCTCGCCCAACCCGCCATGACCGCAGAGCGCCAAACCACCCAGAACGAGACCACCGCCGCCAATGAGGGCGATGCCGCCACGCCGGGGCAGTCGGGGGTGGCCGCGCTGGACCGCGCGTTCTCGATCCTGTTTGCGTTCCGCCCCGGCGACTACGCGCTGACGCTGGCCGAGCTGGCCGCCCGCACCGGGCTCTACAAGAGCACGATCCTGCGGCTGGCAGGCTCGCTCATCCAGCATCGCATGCTGTTTCGCCTGGAAGATGGCCGCTACCAGATCGGTGCCGCGCCGTTGATGCTCGGCGCGCTCTACCAGCGCAGCATGCGTCTGGGCGACGTGGTGCTGCCGCACATGCGCGCGCTGGCTGAGGCGACGGGCGAAGCGGTGTCGCTCTACATCCGGGAGCGCGATGTGCGTGTGTGCCTGCACCGCGTGGATTCGAACCATTCGATCCGCGATCACGTGCGCGAGGGCGATGTGCTGCCCCTGGAGCGCGGTTCGGGCGGGCGCGTGCTGTGCGCGTTCTCGGGCATGCAAGGCGCCACGTACGACGCGATCCGGCGCGATCACTATTACGTGTCGATTGGCGAACGCGATCGGGAAACGGTGGGCCTCTCGGTGCCGGTGTTTGGTGCGCAGCAGGCGCTGCGGGGTGCGCTGTGCCTTGCCGGCCCGGCTTCGCGGATCGATGGCGCGCTGCTGCAATCGTGGCGCGTGCCGGTGCTGGAGCACGCCGCGCAAATCACTTCCACGCTGGGTGGCGACCCCGCGCCGCTGCGTCTCGCCGCTCAGCTCATCCAGAAAACCTAGGCTCCGCCAAGACGCCCAACTTCCTGAACG
This sequence comes from Ralstonia sp. SA306, assembly GCF_054792405.1. Taxonomy (NCBI): domain Bacteria; kingdom Pseudomonadati; phylum Pseudomonadota; class Betaproteobacteria; order Burkholderiales; family Burkholderiaceae; genus Ralstonia; species Ralstonia sp. SA306. Next base: position 1,509,967 of record NZ_CP096452.1, on the reverse strand, counting down.
GGGCGAGGGGCGGAGCCGATTGTGTAGCAGGAGTTGTTTTCATGGCTTTGCCTCTCGCGGGTTTGCGCGTGCTCGACTTGTCGAACGTGCTGGCCGGGCCGTTCTGCGGCTATCAGCTGGGTTTGCTCGGCGCTGAAGTCATCAAGGTGGAGGTGCCCGGCAATGGCGATCTCGCGCGCCGTCTAGGCGCTGATCCGGAGCAGGCGCGCCGCAAGATGGGCGCCTCGTTTGTCGCCGTCAATGCAGGCAAGCAGTCCGTCACCGTCAATCTGAAGCATCCGGAAGGGCGGGCGATCCTGCTCAAGCTGGTAGCGCAGGCCGATGCCCTGATCGAAAACTACCGCCCCGGCGTCATGGATCGCCTGGAGCTCGGCTACGACGTGCTGCGCGAGGTCAACCCGCGCTTGGTCTACTGCGCCATCTCCGGCTTCGGCAAGGATGGCCCGCTTAGCGGCCGACCCGCATACGACCAGATCATCCAGGGCATTTCCGGCGTGATGAGCGTCACGGGCGATGACGAATCCGCGCCGCTGCGCGTGGGTTACCCGATCAGCGATACGGTGGGCGGCATCACGGCGGCGCTGGCCGTGACCGCCTGCCTGCTCGGCGCGCAACGCACGGGGCAGGGCTGCATGGTGGATGTGTCGATGCTGGAATCGACGCTCGCCACCATGGGTTGGGTCGTCTCCAATTACCTGAATGCCGGCGTGACGCCGCACCCGATGGGCAACCAGAACTTCACGGCGGCGCCGTCGGGCACGTTCCGCACGGGCGATGGGCTGATCAATATCGCGGCCAACGAAGACAAGCAGTTTGCCGCGCTGTGTTGCGTGGTCGGTCATCCGGGCCTTGCAACCGATGCGCGCTTTGCCGAACGCCATGCACGCAAGGAACATCGCCAGCAACTCAACGACGCGCTGGAAGCGGCGTTGGCCGCGCGCCCCGCCGTCGAATGGGAGCCGCTGCTGATCGAAGCCGGGGTGCCGGCCGGGCTGGTGCTCGACGTGCCTGGCGTGCTCGCGCATGAACAGGTGACGGGCCGCAGCTTCGTCACCTCCTTCCCGGAAGCGGGGCAGCACGTGACGCGCGCGGGTTTTCGCCTGTCTGGTGAAGACCCTTGCCCGAAGACTCCCGCACCGTCGCTCTCCGCCCATACCGACGACTGGCTTGCCAAGCTGGGCTACCGCCACGACCAAATCGAAGCCTTGCGCGCTGAAGGCGCCATCTGATCATGACGACCGCATCTGTCCCCAACGCAATCGATTCTGCCGCCGGCCTCGCTGCCGATTACTGGCGCACCGACATCATCGATATCGAACCGGGCCGCATCCATGTGCGCGGCTACCCGATCCAGGAGCTGATCGGCCAGATTGGTTTTGCCGAAATGATCTGGCTGATGCTGCGCGGTGAGCTGCCTGCCAAGCGTCAGGCTGCTCTGCTGGAAGCGGCGCTGGTGGCGTCCGTCGATCATGGCCCGCATGCGCCATCCATTGCGATTGCCAAGATGGCGACGAGCTGTGGCCTGCCGCTCAACGGTGCGATGGCGTCTGCGTTGAACGCGCTGGACGACGTACACGGCGGGGCGGGGCAGCAGGCGGTCGAGTTGTTTCACGATATCGAGGCGCGCATGTGTGACGGCGCCTCGCTGGAGGCTGCTACGGCGGCGGGTGTGGATGCGTTCATCGCCGCGCATGGCAAGTACCTGCCGGGCTTCGGGCATCGCTTCCACCCGGTCGACCCCCGCGCGGGGCGCCTGCTCGCGCTGGTGGACGAGGCTGCGCGGAGCGACGTGGTCGGCGGGCGCTATGCCGCCATCGGCCGCGCCATCGAAGCGTTGCTTTCCGGCCGCAAGGGCAAGCCCATCCCGATGAACATCGACGGCGCCACGGCTGTTATCTATGCGGAACTGGGTTTTGCGGCGCCACTGGCGCGCGGCGTGTTCTGTCTCTCGCGGGCCGTCGGCATCTTGGCGCACGCCTGGGAGCAAAGCGGTCGCGGCGAGCGCAACAAAGGTCCGATGCCGCGCCAACTGCCGTATCGCTATACCGGCAACGTCACGCGGCATCTGGCGCAAGCCGAACCGGGCACCGCGCCATGACGTATTTCAACTGGCCCATCATCGAAACCACCATCTTTGCGGAGATGCCGGCCAGGCTGCGTCGCCCGGTGCCGACCGAATGGTCCCGCGCCAACAAAGGCGGGGCGCCGGTCGACTGCTTTCTGGAAGGGCCGTGCTGGGATGCGCACGGCAATCTGTGGCTGGTGGATATTCCGCATGGCCGCATCCTGCGTGTTTCTGCGCAGGGCGACTGGGATGTGGTGGCGGAATACGACGGCGAACCGAACGGCCTGGCGCTGCGCCACGACGGCACGCTGCTGATTGCAGACTACAAGAACGGGTTGCTGTCGCTGGACCCTGCGACGGGCGCAGTCACGCCGTTCCTGACTCGCCGCAACAGCGAGCGCTTCAAAGGCCCCAATGATCTGATCGTCGCCCGCAACGGCGATGTGTATTTCACCGACCAAGGCCAGACGGGCCTGCATGACCCGACCGGCCGTGTGTATCGGCTGCGCGCGGATGGCCGGCTCGATTGCCTGCTGGCGAATGGCCCGAGCCCGAACGGTTTGGTGCTGACGCCAGACGAATCCGCGCTCTTCGTTGCCATGACGCGCGACAACGCCGTTTGGCGCTTGCCGCTGCTTGCTGACGGCAGCACGAGCAAGGTGGGCCGCTTCGCGCAGTTCTACGGCACCAGCGGGCCCGACGGCATGGCGATGGACGCGGCCGGCCACCTGTTCGTCGCGCATGCCTCGCTGGGCGCGGTGTTTGTCGTTTCGCCGCATGGTGAACCGCTGGCGCGCATCACGTCGTGCAAGGGGCGCACCACCACCAACGTTGCACTCACACCAGACGGGCGATCGCTCGTCATCACAGAATCCGCCACTGGCACCGTATTGCGTGCCCCCTGGTCCGCGCCGCACCACGACTGACGACGCACGTGGGCTGTTGGCGCAGCTCACGTTGTCCTACAGCTGTCCTACACGAGGGGCGGCTGGCAGACCATCAAAATTCCCGCGTTTTTTCCTTCCGCAGACGACCATGCGCCACTTCCTGCCGCGCTGCAAAAAAGGAAGTGCGTGGTCCGTCCTTTCCCACCCAGGCAAGTATGTTTCCTGGCCGAATTTTGTATCGATTAGAGATACGTGTCTGTTTTAGATAAACAAACAAGTAGGAGCTGTCCTACAAAATCGCCTTTCGACTGTAGGAGCGATCCTACAAAGTCGGCCGAAAGTCGGTCGGAACTGTCCTACACGGCGTGTAGGAGCGGGTCAGAAGTGTCCTACAAGCGGTTAACCCGGCATCCGATGCTCACAGTCGCAGAAGTGCGACGCCTTCTTTGTCGATTTCTGACAACTTTAGGCAATTTAATTGCTATCTTTCGCGGTTCATTGGGGTAAATACGTGTCAAACACCCGCTTTAGCGCATCGTCCACCCAGGGCCGTTGCGTCGGCAAAGGCTTCATTTGCAACGTTTATTAACAGATTTGTAGGAAATTCGCCTACAAGAAAATGGACTACCTCACCCCTCCGACGTAGGGGTCCCCCCTTCTTTACTTACCCCGGACGTAAACCCACAATGTGTTCAACAGAAAACAACTTCGCCATGTCTTTAGCGACGTGAGTAAGAAGGAGCAGGAGGTGCCGGCAACGGCGCCGACTGCAGGAACATCCGATCCGTGGGGATTGGTGAACAGCCCGGCGAGGGTAGGCGCAAGAAAATAGCGCCACCGGACATCACCATGCGAGATCGGATGCAAGTTGTACTTTTACTGCACACGACGGGACATACATGGACACGCAAGACATTGTTTCCGAGATCAGCGAACTGAATCTCACCTACTTGATGCTTGCCCAGCAGATGCTGGCCAAGGATCGGGATGCCGCACTGTTTCGCCTCGGCATCTCTGAAGAACTGGCTGACATCCTGCTGACGATGTCGCCCGCGCAGATCGTCAAGCTGGCCAGCACGAACATGATGCTGTGCCGCTTCCGCTTCGACGATCACGCCATCCTGGGTCTGGTGACCCAGCCGCACCGTGACAAGGGTCTGCAGCAATCGCAAATGTCGATCCTGCTGGCACGTCAGGCGGTTGAGCAGATCAGCTGAGCCATTTGCGGCGGCCTTTTCGCCGGGTTCAGAGATTGCACTTTGGATGAGTAGCAAGCGTAGCGGGAGCAGTGCCATGCGTCACACCAGCGTCATGAACGAAGTTCAGCAGATCCACCTCGCAGCGGAATTGATTTCGCTCGGTGCGCGCCTGCAACTGCTGGAACAGGAAACCACGCTCAGCCGTGAGCGTCTGGTCAAGCTGTACAAGGAAATCCGTGGGGAATCGCCGCCCAAGGGCATGCTGCCCTTCTCGGCAGACTGGTTCCTGACGTGGTCGCCGAACATCCATTCGTCGATCTTCCTGAACATCTACCGTTTTCTGGGTGAGAACAGCCGCAGCACTGGTGTGCGCCGCCTGATCTCGGCCTACAAGCTGTACCAGGAACATATTCACGTTCACGAACAGGAAGAGGTGCTCTCGATCACCCGTGCGTGGATGATGCTGAAGTTCTTCGAGGGGAAAATGCTGCACACCGTGAAGTGCAAGCGCTGCACCGGCCATTTCGTGGCCCACGCAGACGACCTGCACCATGATTTCGTGTGCGGTGTATGCCAGCCGCCGTCACGCGCAGGAAAGAAAAAGCGCGTCGCTGCTCCGGTTGATGCGATCGCAGAAAAGACGGTCGACGCCTGATAACGGCATTGCAGGAAAACGGGAATACGGGACTTGCAGAACCGCCGGGGGATGGGCAAAAAAGGGCGGACGGGAAATACGGGTAGCAGTACGGGAAATACGGGAATAGCCGGCCAGATCGGCAAATAACAATACAAAGAACAAAAGAGCAAGGAACACAGAGCAAGAAAAGCACAGGGGCTCAGGCAGGACAAAAGGGGAAGGGGGTAGGCCGGTCGCAGGCAACTGCGGACCGGCATTTTTTTTGCCGCCGCGCGCAGAAAGACAGGCGAAAAGTGGGGACGGAAAGCGATTTCCGTCCCTTTTTCTTTGGATCGGCCTAGGGGGAAGCCTACTTTGGGCCGGGTGGTGCTCAAGCCGCCCGTTTTGTTGCCGTTCTTTGTGAAGAAGGGCGCGGCGGCAGGGTTTTCCAAGCACCGCGCAGCAGCAAAACTCGGCGCTCAAGCCTTCAGTTAACCGGGGGGATGCCGATATTCCTCCTTGTATTGATCGAAGGATCGCCCATTCAGGAGTTCGCCCCGTGTTAGTTGCCATCGGTTACATCGTGATTCTCGCCTCGGTGTTCGGCGGCTACATGCTGGCCGGAGGACACCTTGGGCCCTTGTTCCAGCCGACCGAACTGCTGATCATCTTCGGCGCCGGCATTGGCGCCTTCGTGGTCGGCAACGACAAAAAGGCCATCAACGCCACCGTCAAGGCCCTGCCCGGCCTGTTCAAGGGCTCGAAGTACACCAAGGCCCTCTATATGGAAGTGATGGCGCTGCTGTATGTGGTGCTGTCCAAGATCCGCCGCGAAGGGATGATGTCGATCGAAGCCGACATCGAGAACCCGCACGAAAGCACGCTGTTCGCCAATTACCCCGCTATCCAGGCAGATCACCACGCGCTGGATTTCATCTGCGATTACCTGCGCCTGATGGTGGGCGGCAACCTGAATCCGTTCCAGATCGAAGCGCTGATGGATCAGGAAATCGACACCCACCACCACGAAGCCGAACAACCGGCCCGCATCATCACCAAAGTGGGCGACGCCATGCCGGCCTTCGGCATCGTGGCCGCCGTGATGGGCGTGGTGCACACCATGGGCTCGGTCGGCCTGCCGCCGGCAGAGCTGGGCAAGCTGATCGCCTCGGCGCTGGTCGGTACGTTCCTCGGCATCTTGCTGGCGTACGGTTTCATCGGGCCGCTGGGGTCGCTGCTGGAGCAGCGCGCCGAAGAATCGACCAAGTTGTTCCAGTGCATCAAGGTGACGCTGCTGGCCAGCATGAACGGCTACGCCCCGGCCATTGCCGTGGAATTCGGCCGCAAGGTGCTGTTCTCAACCGAGCGCCCATCCTTTGCAGAACTGGAAGACCACGTGCGCGGCGCCAAAACGGCCTGAACCCACTCATGATCCTACTGCGCGTCCCGATCTTGGCCCTGCGATGCTCACCGTACCCGTGTACGGCTGCGCTTCTCGCGCCAACCTCGGGCCTGCTCGCTACGGCTCCTGAGCTGGTTCAAAACCATATCGATGACCACAAGAGCACAGCCACCGAGCTGCGCCACTAACAACGCAGCACAAACCGACGGGAACGGACCATGAGCAAGTCCAGCACGCCGACCTTCATTGTCATTCGGCGCAACAAGAAAAGCGGACACGGCCACCACGGTGGCGCGTGGAAGATCGCCTACGCCGATTTCGTGACCGCCATGATGGCGTTCTTCCTGCTGATGTGGCTGCTCAGCTCGGTGACCAAGGCAGAACTGTCGTCGGTCGAAACGTACTTCCGCACGCCGCTGAAGGTGGCGCTGTTCGGCGGTGCCGGTTCGGGCGACCAGTCGAGCATCCTGCAGGGTAGCCCTTCCCTCAAGCAGAACGTGCCGCAGCCGAATCCGAGCCCGAGCCCGACCGTGCAGCGCCAGCGCAACATCCGCGATGAGTCGGACGATGCGGCGCTGAACAAGCTCAAGCAGAAGATTGCCGAGATGGTCGAGACGAACCCGGTGATGAGCCAGTTCAAGCACCAGTTGCTGATCGACATGACCACCGAAGGCCTGCGCATCCAGATCGTCGATCAGCAGAATCGCCCGATGTTCGCCAACGCCAGTGCCGAGGTGCAGCCGTACATGCGCACCATCCTGCGCGAGCTGGGCTCGGCGCTGAACGACGTGCCCAACCCGATCAGCCTATCGGGCCACACCGATGCCACGCAGTACGCCACGCAACACGGCTACAGCAACTGGGAACTGTCGGCCGACCGCGCCAACGCATCGCGACGCGAGCTGGTGGCGGGCGGCATGAAGCCCGAGAAGGTCAGCCGCGTGGTGGGCCTGGAGGCATCGGTGCCGCTGGACAAGACGAATATCTACAACCCGATCAACCGCCGCATCAGCATCGTTGTGCTCAACGCACGCGCCGCTGAAGCCGTGCGCTCGGGTGGGGTCGAGCCGGTGGCCGACCTGCGCAATGACGGCAAAGACACGTTGACCGACGCCGCCGCACGTGCCACGGGTGTGGCGGATGCGGTGAGCGCGGCCAAGCCATAAAGAGCGCCGAGGGGAGAAACAGTCGATGAGCGAGAAACACATCCTGGTGGTGGACGATTCCACGTCGATCCGCCGCATGATTGCCACGTGCCTGCGCGAGTGCGGCTTTGTCGTGACGGAAGCCGGCGACGGCACCGCTGCGCTGGAAGCCGCACGCACGCTCGCCCAGGGCAGCCACCACCTTGTGATTACCGATCAGGTGATGCCGTCGATGGACGGCCTGACCCTCATTCGCGCGCTGCGCACACTGCCGGCCTACGCCGACACCCCGATCCTCATGCTGACCACCGAGGCTGACAGCACCATCCGCGACCAGGCACGCGCTGCCGGCGCGACGGGCTTCCTGCCCAAGCCGTTCGACCCGGATGGGCTGACGGATTCGGTGATGCAGTTGCTCGAATGGCATGCGCAGACCCATGGGTCTGCATCGACGCATTAAACGACCGAGAAGACAGATATGAACCTCGACCTTAGCCAGTTTTTCGGCGCCTTCTTCGAAGAGGCGGAAGAGCTGCTCGTCGACATGGAGCGGCTGCTGCTCAACCTCGATGTCGCCAACCCTTCTTCTGATGATCTGAACGCCATCTTCCGCTGCGCGCACTCCATCAAGGGTGGTGCTGCGACCTTCGGTTTCACACACATGACGGAACTCACGCATGTGGCGGAGTCGATTCTGGACCGCGCTCGCACCGGTACCCTGCAGCTGCGCGAAAACATGGTGGATGCCTTCCTGGAAACGAAAGACGTGTTGAAAAGCCAACTTGATGCCTACCGGCAAGAGCACCCAATCGATACGGCCACGCTCGAATACATGGTGGCCAAGCTCAACAGCCTGACCGCCGAGGAAGGCGCCCCTGTTGCCGCCGCGCCGGTGGCTGCGGCGCCCGTGGTGGCGACGCCCGAACCGGTGGTCGCGCCCGAACCCGAGCCGGTGGTGGTCCAAGCGCCTGCGGCCGAAGCGGTGGGCGACATCGACGGCGGCCTGGACATCAAGCTGATCAACGTCTCGAATGAAGACTGCGAGCTGATCGTCACCGAACTCAAGCATCTGGGCACCGTGCTGCGCCACGCGCGCACCGGCCGCAACAGCGACATCGTGCTGCAGACCACCTGCACCGCCGACGACATCATCGCGGTGAGCTGCTTCATCATCGATGCCGACCAGATCGTCATCACGCCGCACGTGGGTGGCGCGGCACCGGCCGTGGCCGAAGCCAGCGCGACGGTTGTCGCCGCACCGACGCCCGCTGCCGCACAGACGGAAGTGCACGCCCCGGCTGCCAACGAAGCTGCGCCGGCTCAGGCGGCTGCCGCTGCGGCCGCCCCGGCGCCGGCACGCCCGGCCGCTGCCGACCACAAGCCGGTCGTGGCTGCTGAAACGTCGATCCGCGTTGGCGTGGAAAAGGTCGACCAGCTCATCAATCTGGTGGGCGAACTCGTCATCACGCAGGCCATGCTGGCGCAAACCGCGCAGGCCTTCGACCCGGTCCTCAACGAGCGCCTGTTTGCCGGCCTGTCGCAGCTCACGCGCAATGCGCGCGACCTGCAAGAGGCCGCCATGTCCATCCGCATGATGCCGATGGATTACGTGTTCAACCGCTTCCCGCGCCTGGTGCGCGACCTGGCGCACAAGCTGGGCAAGCAGGTCGAGCTGTCGACGTTCGGCAAGTCGACCGAACTGGACAAGGGCCTGATCGAGCGCATCATCGATCCGCTCACGCACCTGGTGCGCAACAGCCTGGACCACGGCATCGAACTGCCCGAAGCCCGCGTGGCCGCCGGCAAGGACGCCACCGGCCAACTGCTGCTTTCCGCTGCCCACCAGGGCGGCAACATCGTTATCGAAGTGAGCGACGACGGCCAGGGCCTGAACCGCGACAAGATCCTCAAGAAGGCGCGCGAGCGCGGCCTGCCCGTGTCGGACAACATGACCGACGACGAGATCAACCAGCTCATCTTCGCGCCGGGCTTCTCTACGGCCGACCAGGTGACGGACGTGTCGGGCCGCGGCGTGGGCATGGACGTGGTCAAGCAGAACATCCAGTCGATGGGCGGCTACGTCGAGATCCAGTCGCAGAAGGGCAAGGGCACGACGATCCGTATCGTGTTGCCGCTCACGCTGGCGATTCTGGACGGCATGTCGGTCAAGACCGGTGAAGAGGTGTTCATTCTCCCGCTGTCGTGCGTGGCCGAATCGCTGCAACCGCGTCCGGAAGACATCAAGGCCGTGCCGGGCGGCGGTCGCCTGCTCAAGGTGCGCAACGAATACCTGACGCTGGTGCCGATGTACGAACGCTTCCGCATCACGCCGTCGCTGCCCGATCCGTCGGAAGGCATCGTCGTGATCCTGGATTCGGAAGGCAAGAAGATTGCGCTGCAGATCGACGAGCTGGTCGGTCAGCAGCAGGTGGTGGTCAAGAACCTGGAGACCAACTACCGCCGCGTGCCCGGCATTTCGGGCGCGACCATCCTGGGCGATGGCAGCGTGGCGCTGATCGTCGACGTGTCGGCCCTGATGCGCGAGACGCGCTCGGGCCATTCAGAAAACGCGGCGCGTGCCGTTACTGCCGAAAAGCACGAGATGGGCGAAGCACAGGGCGGTCGTTTTTCGACCGAGGCGATGGCTGCGGCATAAGCGTTCACGCCTGACAGGGTGCTATCAACCACCACAACGAATTCAATCTAGTGGCCCGACGGGGCCGAGGGGAGCCGCAATGGAAGTCAAGAAACACGCGATCGGCGAAGACACCGGCGGGGAGGAGTACCTGGCCTTCACGCTGGGTCAAGAAGAGTACGGCATCGACATCCTGAAGGTGCAGGAGATCCGCGGCTACGAGACCGTCACGCGCATTGCCAATGCACCCGATTTCATCAAGGGTGTGATCAACCTGCGCGGCATCATCGTGCCGATCGTTGATCTACGCATCAAGTTCCAGCTCGATCGCGTCGAGTACAACCAGTACACCGTCGTCATCATCCTGAACCTGATGGACCGCGTGGTCGGCATCGTCGTGGATGGTGTGTCGGACGTGCTGACGCTGCAGAGCCAGCAGATCAAGCCGGCGCCGGAGTTCTCGGGCGCGCTGGACACGGAATATATCCGTGGCCTGGGCTCGATCGACGAGCGCATGCTGATCCTGGTGGACATCGAGCGCCTGCTGATGTCGGCCGACATGGCACTGTGCGACGAAGCCGAAGCAGCCTGATCGCGACATGAATCCGGCTGGGGCGCGGCGTACGTGCCCATAGCGATTGAGGCGGGGCCGAAGGGGCCCGCCGGGTGACAAGACACCGTAACAACAGGTGCGGCGCCGTTAGGGGAGGGAAGCATGTTCAGCAAAATGACCATCCGGCTCCGTTTGGGGCTGATGATGGCGGGCATTGGTGTGCTCGCCGTCATCGTGGGCGTGACGGGCCTGATCGGCATGCGACACGCCAACACCCGCGTGCAGGACGGCTATGCCGTGCAACTTGCGGGCACCGTGGCATTGGCTGAATCCGATTCCAACCTGCTCAGCTTCCGCATCGTGCTCGACCGTGCCGCCATGGCGCCCAACGCGCCCGGCACGGAAAAGACGGTCGAGCGCGCCAAGATGTTCCTCGACAAGTCCGACGCCGCCTGGAAGCGCTACCGCGCGCTGCCCACCACGGCAGACGAACGCAAGCTGGCCGACGAGGCTCAGGGCCTGCGCGACGTTTTCCTGCGTGACGGCGCACAGGTGCTGATGCAAGCCGTGCAGGCGCACGATGAAGCGCGCATCAACAAGACGGTCATGGACGTCATGCCGGCGCTGTACCGCCCCCTTGGCGACAAGGTGACGGCGCTCAACCGCCTGCAGATGGACGCGGCCAAAGCCGGCTACGAAGCCAGCCAGGCCGAACATCGCAATCTGAGCGCCCTCACCACCGGCCTGCTGCTGGGCGGCATTCTGGTGGGCGGGCTGCTGACGTGGGCGCTGCGCCGTTCGATCACGCTGCCGCTGATGCGCGCCATTGAACAGGCCGAGCACATCACGCAGGGCGACCTCACGCACACCATTCAGGTGGACCGCGCCGATGAAACCGGCCGCCTGCTGCAGGCACTGCAACGCATGCAGGAAAGCCTGCAGAAGATGGTGGGGCAGGTGCGCTCGGGTTCCGACTCGATTGCCAGTGCCACGCAACAGATTGCCGCCGGCAATGCCGACCTTTCGCAGCGCACCGAGCAGCAGGCTTCGGCGCTGGAAGAAACCGCGTCGAGCATGGAAGAGCTGACGAGCATCGTGCGCCAGAACGCCGACAACGCGCGCCAGGCGAGCACGCTGGCGGGCAACGCCTCGGACATTGCCGTCAAGGGTGGCGAAGTGGTTGGCCGGGTGGTGGACACCATGGCCGGCATCAACGACAGCAGCAAGAAGATCGCCGACATCATCGGCGTGATCGAAGGCATTGCCTTCCAGACGAACATCCTGGCGCTGAATGCTGCGGTGGAAGCCGCGCGCGCAGGCGAGCAGGGCCGCGGTTTTGCAGTGGTGGCGGGCGAGGTGCGCAGCCTGGCGCAGCGCTCGGCCACGGCAGCCAAGGAAATCAAAGAGCTGATCAGCGATTCGGTTGGCCGCGTTGAAAACGGCACCACGCTGGTGGCCGAAGCGGGCAGCGTTATCGATGAAGTGGTGGTGGCCGTGAAACGCGTGACCGACATCATGGGCGAGATCAGCTCCGCATCGGACGAACAAAGCGCGGGCATCGAGCAGATCAACCAGGCCGTCACGCAGATGGACGAAGGCACGCAGCAGAACGCTGCGCTGGTGGAGCAAGCCGCTGCCGCTGCCATGTCCCTGCAGGAACAGGCCAGCGGGCTGCGCCAAGCTGTGGCGGCGTTCCGGACGCTGGCCGGCACACAGGCAAACGCAATGTCGACGGTGCCGGTGGCTGCGAGCGCGGCTGCCAAGCCGGCGCGCAAAGCCAAGGCCGTGCCGCGCCGTGCAGCCCAACCGAAGGCTGCAGCACGTACCACCGCTGAACCCACCGCGAAGACCGCCGCTGCAACTGCAGCCCCGGCCTCCGCCAAAGAACAACAACGCGAGCGCACCGCCGCCGCTGCAGTGAGCAAAGCGGCTGCGTCAGCGCCCAAGTTGCCCGTACCCAAGCTCGTTGCCGCAGGCGGCGACGATAGCGACTGGGAGACCTTTTGACCATGTATGCACGGGATCTTCGCTGCTCGCGAAAGCTCTCTCGTGTGTGTTTGTGGTGTGCAGCCTGCCCTCCGGGGCAGGTTTTTTTTTGCCTGGGCTAGTGCCTGCTGAAGCCGGGGTGACCCCCCACTGAAGTGGCATGACCCCACGGCGGTTCTAAAGAGCCGTCCCCCATAGGCCGATAGCGGTTAGGGGGCATATAAAAACAGGAAGAGGTAGACAACATGGGTTGGATCAAGCGTTTGCCGGTGTCCACGGTACTCACCGGTGGTTTCCTGATCGTGGCTGCCATGGGCGCGGCCATTGGCGGGTTGGGCATTTACACGATCACGCAGTTGACCCGCGCCAGCGAAGAGCTGGCGCAAAAGCAGATGCGCGCCATCACGCAGATGGGCGGTGCGGCCAACAGCCTTGCACACGCCACTCGCGCGCAGATCGGGCTGCTGAGCGCTGTCACGCTCGCTGATCGCAAGGGTCTCAGCAAAGAAATCACGGCCAACGTGCAACGCCTGAAAGAGAGCGTGGAAAACGTGCGCCCGCTGTTCGCGTCGGACGAGGGCAAAAAGATGATCCGCGAGGTGGATGCCATCTACCCCGTCTGGAGCAAGCGGATGAGCGACTTCCTGACATTGATGGAAGCGCAAGGCCTGGACCCGACCCAGTTCGACAGCCGCGTAGACGCGGAAAACTTTGGGCTGCAGGACGATACGGCTGCCTTTGAGAAAACCCTCGACAAGATGGTCAAGCGCGTGGAAGAGGTCGCCGCCGCTTCGACCGTCAAGGCGCGTGAAAACGCGGAGCGCTCGCGTCTGGTGATGATCGTGATGGCCTGCGCGGGTGCGCTGCTCGGCATCGTGCTCGGTCTGGTCATTGCACGCCGGCTGTCGCGCCAGTTGGGCGGCGAGCCATCGTACGCGGCCGATATTGCCCGCCGCATTGCCGCCGGCGACCTGGCCGTGCACGTGCAGACCCGCCCCGGCGACCGTGACAGCATGCTCTTCGCCATGGCGCAGATGCAGCAGCAACTGACCGGCACGATCACGAATATCAAGAGTTCGGCTGACTCTATCGCCAGCGCTACCAAGCAGATCGCCGCCGGCAATGCCGACCTGTCTCAGCGCACGGAAGAGCAGGCTTCGTCGCTGGAGGAAACTGCCTCCAGCATGGAAGAACTCACCAGCATCGTGAAGCAGAACGCCGACAACGCGCGCCAGGCCAGCCAACTGGCGGGCAGCGCGTCGGACATCGCCGTCAAGGGCGGTGAAGTGGTGGGCCGCGTGGTCGAAACCATGGCTGGCATCAACGCCAGCAGCAAGAAGATCGCCGACATCATCGGCGTGATCGAGGGCATTGCCTTCCAGACCAATATCCTCGCCCTGAATGCAGCGGTGGAAGCCGCGCGCGCGGGCGAGCAGGGCCGCGGCTTTGCCGTGGTGGCGGGCGAGGTGCGCAGCCTTGCGCAACGCTCGGCCACGGCGGCCAAGGAGATCAAGGAGCTGATCGGCGATTCGGTGGGCCGTGTGCGCAACGGGTCGGCCCTGGTGGCCGAAGCCGGCACGGTGATCGAAGAAGTGGTGGTGGCCGTGCGCCGCGTGACCGACATCATGGGCGAGATTTCCGCCGCGTCGGACGAGCAAAGCTCCGGTATCGAACAGGTCAACCAGGCTGTGAACCAGATGGACGAGGTCACGCAGCAGAACGCCGCGCTGGTGGAGCAAGCCGCCGCTGCCGCTTTGTCGCTGGAAGAACAGGCACAACTGCTGCGCAATGCCGTGGCGACGTTCCGCACCGATGCCTCAGCCGAGCTGGCCGTAGTGGCGCAGGCTGCCGTTCCGGCGCCGGCCGTCCGCAGCGAGGTCCGCCCAGAAAAGACCGAAGTGGTGCCTTCCGTAGCGCGCGCCTTGGCTTCGCGCAAGGCGACCAAGCCGGTAGCGATGCCGGAGGCTGCAACGGAACAGGCTCCCGCCGCGCAAGCAGAAAAAGCGCCCCAGGGAGCACATGCGCCGGTTGCACCGGTGGCTGCGGCTGCGGTTTCGGCCGCCGTTTCCGAGGCCGTCGTCGCCCCGACCCTCAAGCTGGCCTCGGGTTCTGCCGATGAAGATGACTGGAGCACCTTCTGACGCCAGCCTCGCCAACAGCAAATTTGGCGCGGCCCGCGGTAACGGTGCCCGCCAACGACTGAAAGCGGGCATCAAGACTCGCCAAACACGGGGTTAGTTATCCATGGCAGCACAAAATTTGGCGCCCGTTTCGCCGACGCTCGCGTCGCGCGAGTTTTCATTCACCGCCGAAGATTTCGGCCGCATCCGCGACTTGATCTACCGCCGCGTCGGTATTTCGCTGTCCGATCGCAAGAGTGAAATGGTCTACAGCCGCCTGGCCCGCCGCCTGCGCGTGGTCAACCTCGGCTCGTTCCGCGATTATCTGGATGCGCTGGAAAAAGGCCACCTGCCTGACGAGTGGGAAGCCTTTACCAACGCACTGACCACCAACCTGACCGCGTTCTTCCGCGAGCAGCATCACTTCCCGATCCTGCACGAGCACGCCAAGGCCAAGCGCACGCCGTTCACCGTGTGGTGCTCGGCGTCGTCGACGGGCGAAGAGCCGTACTCGATCGCCATCACGCTGGCTGAAGCCTTCGGCTCGATGTCGCCCAGCCAGGTGAGCGTAGTTGCCTCGGATGTGGACACCAACGCGCTGGCGCGTGCCCGTGCCGGCATCTATCCGATGGAGCGTGTCGCGGCCCTGTCGCCCGAGCGCCTGAAGAAATATTTCCTGCGCGGCACCGGCAAGCAGGAGGGCTATGCCCGCGTGCGGCCCGAGCTGCAGGCCATGATCGACTTCCGCCAGATCAACCTGCTCGACCGAGATTGGCCGCTGCAGCAGAAGTTCGACGTGATCTTCTGCCGCAACGTGATGATCTATTTCGACAAGCCCACGCAGGCCAAGATTCTTGAGCATTTCATCGACGTGATGAAACCCGATGGCCTGCTGTTTGCCGGCCATTCGGAGAGCTTCCTGCAGGTCACCAAGGCGTGGTCGCTGCGCGGCAAGACCGTGTACGAAATCGCGCCCGAACTGCGGGCCAAGATGGGGGCACGATGATCGAATTCGGCAAACGCGCGACGCCGCAGTCGGCCACGGACGCCGTGCGCAGCGATAGCGGCATGAACAGCGGCATGAGCGCTGGCGCCATGGCCACGCTCGCGCAATCGGCGGCCAGCACCCACGCTTATTACGACACCACCTTTGGCCGTCGCGCCATGAAAGTGCTGCCCGGCGAGTATTCCGTCACCACCGAAGACCTGATGCTGGTCACGGTGCTCGGCTCGTGCGTGTCCGCCTGCGTGCGCGACAAGACCCTCGGCATTGGTGGCATGAACCACTTCATGCTGCCCTCGCGCAACGAGGGGGAATCGATCCTGTCGCCCTCCATGCGCTATGGCACGCACGCCATGGAAGTCCTGCTCAACCAGCTCTACAAGGCGGGCGCCAAGCGTGAGCGCCTGGAGATCAAGGTATTTGGCGGCGCCGCCGTGCTGGCTGGCATGAGCACGCTTGATGTGGGTGAGCGCAACGGCAAGTTCGTGCTCGAATTCCTGCGCAACGAAGGCCTGACGGTGGCCGCCAAAGATCTCTTTGACGTGCACCCGCGCAAGGTGTATTTCGTACCGTCCACCGGTCAGATCATGGTGCGCAAGCTGCGCTCGCAAAACTCGGTGGCCGAGCTGGACAGCGAGGCGCAATACGCCAGCAAGCTGTCGAAGTCCATCACGACGAAGCCAGCCTCGCGCCTGCAACTGTTTACCTAGGAGACCGCTGAAAAACGATTCTGACGACCCAGCACCGCCTTGCCGTACGACTTGTACTGTCTGCGTCGGCGCTGACCCATCAGAACCTCTTCGCTTCGTTTTACAACGGTCTCAACATTCAGAAGACTTGCTTCCCGAACATGAACGACAAACGCAAGATTCAGGTGCTGTGCATCGACGATTCCGCACTGATCCGCAGCATCCTGAAGGAGATCATCAACAGCCAGCCGGACATGGAAGTGGTGGGTGTGGCGCCCGATCCGATCATCGCGCGCGACCTCATCAAGCAGACCAATCCGGACGTGCTCACGCTGGACGTCGAAATGCCGAAGATGGACGGCCTCGACTTCCTGGAAAAACTCATGCGCCTGCGCCCGACGCCGGTGGTCATGATCTCTTCGCTGACGGAGCGCGGCTCTGAAGCCACGCTGCGCGCGCTGGAGCTGGGCGCGGTGGATTTTGTCGCCAAGCCCAAGCTGGGCATGCGCGACGGCATGAACGAATACGCCGACCAGATTGCCGACAAGATCCGCACTGCGGCCCGGGCAAAGCTGCGTCCGCGCGCTGCTGCACCGGTTGCGGTGGCCGCGACCCCCGGGTCAGCAACCGCATCGGCGCCCGGCGCACCCGTTCGCGCGGAGCACGCACCGGCAACCTCTGCACCTGCGCGTACCCATTTCTCGTCGACGGAAAAGCTCATCATCGTGGGCGCTTCCACCGGCGGCACCGAGGCCATCAAGGATTTCCTGCTGGAAATGCCGCCCGATTGCCCCGGCATCCTGATCGTGCAGCACATGCCGGCGGGTTTCACCACGTCGTTCGCCAAGCGGCTGGACGGCCTGTGCCGCATCCGCGTGAAAGAAGCCGTGCACGGCGAGCGTGTGCTGCCCGGCCACGCCTACATTGCCCCGGGCGACATGCACCTGTCGCTCGGCCGCAGCGGCGCCAATTACGTCACCGAGCTGGATCAGGGGCCGCCGGTCAACCGCCATCGCCCGGCGGTGGATGTGCTGTTCCGCTCCGCCGCGCGCAACGCAGGGGCCAACGCCCTGGGCGTCATCCTCACCGGCATGGGCAAGGACGGGGCGGTCGGCATGCTGGAAATGCGCAACGCGGGTGCCTATAACGTTGCCCAGGACGAGGCGTCCTGTGTGGTCTACGGCATGCCCAAAGAGGCCGTGGCCCACGGCGGTGTGCACGAAGTCCTGCCGCTGTCGCAGATCGGCCCGCACGTGCTGGCCAAGCTGTCGGCCCATGGCCGTGTGACGCGGGTGTAACGCTGCACTTTGCGGGTACATTGGTTGCGGGGCGCAGCAGTCAGGCGCCCCAAACTATTCCAGCGCTCAAGAATCGGCCCCAGGCGCCGATAAGATTGCCAAGGAAGCCCGAAACCCCCCAATTCAGTAAGTTTGCGGAGATTGTGTCCATGGACAAGAGCCAGTACCGATTCCTCGTCGTCGACGATTTCCCGACGATGCGCCGGATCGTGCGTAACCTGCTCAAGGAACTCGGTTATGCCAACGTCGACGAGGCCGAAGACGGCGCCGCCGGCCTGGCCAAGGTCAAGGAAGGCCGGTTCGATTTCGTGATCTCGGACTGGAACATGCCCAACATGGATGGTCTGCAGATGCTGCAGAGCATCCGTGGCGACGCCAATCCTGTCATCAGCAAGATGCCGGTGCTGATGGTGACGGCCGAAGCCAAGAAGGAAAACATCATCGCCGCTGCCCAGGCAGGTGCCAACGGCTACGTGGTCAAGCCCTTTACGGCTGCCACGCTGGACGAAAAGCTGGGCAAGATTTTCGAGAAGCTCGAAAAGGGGGCGTGATGAGCGAGATGCATGATGGCGCCCAGGCGCCTGCCGTAGAAGGCGTGGACCACGGTGATATGCCGGAAATGCTCCAACGCATCGGCCACCTCACGCGCATGCTGCGTGAGAGCATGCGTGAGCTGGGTCTGGACAAGGGCGTGGAGAAGGCCGCTTCGGCTATTCCCGACGCGCGCGACCGCCTGAACTACATCGCCAACATGACCGAGCAGGCGGCCACCCGCGTGCTCAACGCCATTGACGCGGCGCGCCCCGTGCAAGATGCGCTGGAGTCCGACGCCGAGGCGCTGGTCAACCGCTGGCAGTCGTGGATGGATCGCCAACTGGGCGACGACGAGATCCGCGAGCTGGTCGGGCAGACCAACGGCTTCCTGCGCAGCGTTCCGGAAAAGACGCGCGACACGAACCAGCAGCTCATGGAGATCCTGATGGCGCAGGACTTCCAGGACTTGACCGGCCAGGTGATCAAGAAGGTGCTGGACGTCGTTCAGCTCATCGAAAGCCAGCTCGTGGGCATCCTGCTCGACAACGCGCCGGAACACCTGCGCGTGGAAGCCGCGCAAGTTGCGACGACGCTGCTCAACGGCCCGCAGATCAATCCGGACCATCCGGACGTGGTCGCGAACCAGGAACAGGTCGACGACCTGCTGGAAAGCCTCGGGTTCTGACCCTGCATTGCCAGCCCCTCGCAGGATGCGGGGGGCGGCGTCTCTCCGTGCGGTCAGCCACAGGTTGACAACTGCGACGGAGCGAATCGCCTCATTGGTTCTTCAGCGGCGCGCGCGCCAGCATGGCGTCGATCTGCGCGTCCTTCTCTTCCCAAAGCTGTGCAGGCCAGCGATGAAATTCGCTGCGGAATGCCGCATCGGCGGTGTAGTCGCCCACGCAGAGCCTGCCGGGATCGGCAGTCCCGCACGTGCACCATCACCCGCCCGGCCCGAGCGTGTCGTGCAGACGTAGGAACGAAGCCTTGGCCTGCATCAGAGAACATGATGTATCGAAGCCTCTGCGCCAAACACGCTGCCTTGCCCGACGGCTCGCGATACGCCGATGATGACGACGTGCGCGGCGCCGTGACCGTCTGTGTCGATGGCATGCCCAGACCGGATCCCGTGCGCGTCAGGAAGGTGCCAGGTGCAGCAATATCCCGCCGGTATTTCCATGACCGCCGTAGGGGAGTTGACACGTTACAACGCCCCACAAAGCCTTGCGCTGATTGGCGTCAAGGCCTGAGTCGGTATTCATTCTTATCATGGTCATGGCCTATTTGGGCCACTGTTCTCACTCCTTTTGATTCGAGGTATCGACGTGCTCATTCGACCTATAACCATTGCTGCCCTGGTGGGGTTCACCTTGCTGACGGCATGCAGCAAGAATGAGGAGGCTGCTTCCGCTGCCTCCGCCACTGCGGCTCCCGCAACTGTGGCTGCAGCGCCCGCTGCGCCGCAGGCAACCCAGGCCAGCGCCGGCGATGTCGAGAAAGGGGAGAAGGTCTACAAGTCCACTTGCGCCATGTGTCACAGCACCGGTGCCGGTGGCGCGCCGATGTTCAAATCGAAGGACGATTGGGCCCCTCGCATCGCGCAGGGCAAGGACACCCTCTACGACCATGCGCTGCACGGCTTCTCGGGCAGCAAGGGTACGATGCCCGCAAAAGGCGGCAACGCATCGCTCGGCGATGAAGACGTGAAGGCTGGGGTGGATTACATGACGTCGAAGGCGACGTAAGGACTTGCGATCGGGCAGGCATGGCGGCGCTCCTGGTGAGCGCCGTTTGTTTATGCCTGTAACAGCGGGTCGACCAGCACGGCATCAATCACGGCGCGTACGTTGGCCCAGGGCTCCGCGTTCGGGTTGGTCAAGGGATCTTCGCGCAGCACGTCCGAAGCATCGTGCAGATGGTTAGGGAAGGTGGTGAGCGTGCGATGCAGCGGTGCGGTGTCGATGCGTAATTGCGCATCGCCCCACCGCCACGCGATCGCATATTCCGACCGAGCGGGGTAACGCAGTTCGAGCAGAACGCCGTTGTCGAGCGAGACCATCAAGGCGTCCTGGCACAGCGTAGGAGGTTCCGCCAACACCGCACCGTAGTGCGCCTCCAGTGCCTCTTTGAGATCGAGGTGCTGCATGATCAGCCTCCCATGCGCGCCAGTAGCGCCTTCAGTTCAGCGGTGACGTCTTGCTTGGCGGTTGCAAGCGCGAGTGAGCCGAGGTAGTGCTCATAGGCCGGATGCTCCGGCAAGTCCGCCGCCGCGATGCGCGCCAGCAGATCCCCCTCATCGTTCACCCCATAGGGTTCGAGCAGCTTGCGCCGGCTTTCCCGCAGCTCGTAGGACAAGCGACTGAGCTGCTCCATCTGAACGGCATCATCGGGCGGTAGATTGGCAAAGTAATCGATCATTTCGTCTTCTCTGGGGCGGTTACATCTGGGGATCTTTCAATACGCCACCGTCGAGCTGTGCCATTTGGGGCGTAATTTCGTTGAACTTGTAAACCTTGCCACCTTGATGTGTGGTGAAGGCGTTGGCATCGGCCTGCGTGGCGAAGGACGCAAACGTGGCGCCCATCGATCCGCGCGCCTTCGATCCCACGACGTAGAACGCGGTGCGGGCGTCGATCCAGTGGCCCCGCGGGGTGTTCCAGTCTGTCTTGGCCATGTCTTGCACGTACATGGCGAGCATGTGCCGCTGTTGTTCGGGGCGCAGCACGATCGCGAATAGCTCGATGGTGTCGCAGAAGACGTCGGGGGTGCCTTTGTCATACAGAATCTGCGCTTTCGGGCCGGGGAAGTCGGCTACCGACATGCCATCGAGGCTGCAAGGCGTGTCGCGGGTCAGTTCGATCGGATCGGGCGTAGAGGCGGCGCCTTGGCAACCGGCCAGGACGATTGCGGTAGCGAACAGGGCCGTGCGCGCGCTGCGGCGCAGGGCGGATAGCGGAGGTTGCAGTGTGCGTTTCATTTGCGGAATTTCCATGCGGCCACAGCGAGCGGAGCGACGATCCAGGCGGCCATCAGAGCGCCGAGCACGAGCGGGTCGGCCATATGCTCGGGGAATACGGTCGCCAGACCGTAGAGCGTGCGGACTTCGTCAAAGCTGAAGATATTGAGGATGCGGAAGATGTCTGCCGGGTTGAGCAGCATCAGGTAGGGCAGGGCGTCCGATCCCAGCTTTCCGCCCGTGGCGATCAGTGCCCCGAGAAGCAGCAGATCGAATACCAGCACGAAGAAGAACCACAGCGCGATGGCGACACCGCTTGCGCGCGTGCGGTCGGCGGCGATGACGGACACCAACAGGGCCAGGCTCAGGAAGGTCATGCCAAGCAGCACCGAACTGAGCATGAAGCCGGCGTAGTGATACATGGCCGCGAGCGGCAGCTTGACGGCCAACAGTATTCCGACCACCCCGAAGCCGACGACCGTGGAGCACGCAAGCGCGGCCGCTAAGCCGAGGTATTTGCCGAGCAGCAGCTCGACTCGGGTGATCGGCATGGAAAGCAGCAGGTCCAGCGAGCCGCGTTCACGCTCGCCCACGATCGCATCAAAGCCGAGAATCAACGCAATCAGCGGTACGAGATAGATCACGAGGCTCACCAGGCTGGCAATCGTGACCTCCATGCCGCGCAGCCCGACTTCGCCCTGCTGTGCCGCGCCGAAGTAGGCGATCACCAGCGCAAACGCTGTCAATACAGTGGTCACCGCCAGCACCCACCGGTTGCGGATGCGGTCGTGGAATTCCTTGGCGATGACGATGCCGATCTGCCGGGGTTCGAGTGTCAATTGCATGTCTGGCCTCAAGCAGGTTGGCCAAGGAGCACGTCTTCGAGCGAAGGTTCGCGCAGTTGCAGGTCGGCAAGTGTTGCACCGAGCGTGGATAGCGATTGCAGCAATGGCATCTTCGCCGGCCGCGGGCACAGCACGGTGGCGCGCGATCCATCCATGTGCAGTTCGCATCCTGGCGCGGCCGCGAGCGCGCGCCGCAGTGCGGGCTCGGCATGCTCTGGGCCGCCCGTCAGCCGTAGGTCGAACCAAAGCGGCAAGGCCATCGATTCGCGTAACGATTGCACCGTCCCCTGTGCATGCACGCGTCCGTTCTTCATGATCGCCAGGCGACCCACGCGCTCCTGGATTTCCGAGAGGATGTGCGAGGTCAGCACAATGGTCACGCCCTGCGCCTGCAGTTCGCCCAGGGTGCGATAAAAGTCGCGAATCCCCTGCGGGTCCAGGCCGTTTGTGGGCTCGTCGAGAAACAGGAGTGTGGGCTGGCCGAGCAGGGCCTGGGCAAAACCGAGGCGCTGGCGCATGCCCTTGGAGTATCCGCGCACGCGGCGGTCTGCGGCATGGGACAACCCCACCCGTTCCAGCACGCGCGCGCAATCCGTTCGCGGCGCGCGCTTGAGCGCAGCGAAGAATTCCAGTGTTTCCTGGCCAGTCAGGTTGTCGTAGAACACCACGTTTTCCGGCAGATAGCCAAGGTTGCGCCGCACCGACCGGAAGGCCCCACTGCTCATGGGCTGGCCTCCAATGCGCACTTCACCTGCGGTGGGCGCCTCCAGGCCAAGGAGCATCTTGAACAGCGTGCTCTTGCCCGCGCCGTTGTGGCCGATCAGGCCGAATAGCTCGCCGGGATGCACCGTCAGGCTCACGTCCGCCACGGCTTCGATCTCGCCGTAGCGCTTCACCAGTTGCCGCGCTTCAATCATGCTTGTTCACCCACGCGCGCCAATCATTGCCCCGTGGACGCATGCGGGGGCTGGCATCGACCACACTGGGTGAGCGCAGCAGCGGGAATTGCTCCGAGATCAGCCTCAACGTCTGTACCGCGGGGCTATTGAGCAGCAGCTTGGCGCTCGGAAAGCGCCACAACAGCCGGTCCATCAGATCGCTCGCGCGATAGGGCACGTCGCCACGGCCGTCGCCGTTGCGGTCCCACCCGGCATAGTTGCTCCAATAGTTGCCGCTACGCCCGCCCCAGGGCTCGTCGTGTGCGGCAACGTAGCGCACCTGTTCCTGGTTATCGATGAAATCGTTACCGTCCACCTTGTTGTGAATGGACCCGGCCCATACGTGCATGCCGACCGTGTTGCCGATGACGAGGTTGTTGCTCAGCACGTTGTATTCGGCGTCGTAGACGAAGAAACCGCGCAGGTTTCCGGACACGACGTTGTCTTCAATGACCGAATCCTGGATGGTGCGCAGCATGATGCCGTGGTCCGAGTTGCCCCAGGCGCGGTTGCCACGCACGATCTGGCGGCGCGTCATCATGAGTGCCAGTCCGCCGCGGTTGTGGTAGGACTCGTTGCCCTCCCACACGTTGTCGTTGGAGTTCATGTAGTGCGTGCCATAGCGCACGTTGTGGATGCGATTGGCACGAAACAGCGCGTGGTGCGACACATCGACATAGATGCCGTCACGCGAAAAGCTGATCTCATTGCCTTCGAGCTGCGCACCCGTCGTGTTGTAGAGCTGGATGCCGTTGCCGCGCTGGGCGGAAGGGTAATCGCGCTTGCCGGCAATCACGTTGCCCACGATGCGTACATCCTTCACGCCTTCAATCCACAGGCCGAACAGGTTGTAAGTGAGCTCGCAGTGTCTGACCGTGACGCGATCCGCGCCGGGCTGGATGTAGATGCCGGCGTTCTGCGCACCGAGGTCGTCGCCGCTGTCGCTGACAATCAGGCCATCGATCGTGACGTCCGGCGACGTGACGCGGATCACATCTCCGACAAGGCCGCCGCTGATGGTGGGGCGGTCGATGCCCACAAGGGTCAGGGGTTTGTCGATCCGGACCGGGCCTTGATACCGACCGCGCTCGATGATGAGGGTGTCCCCTGCATGCGCGAGCGTGACCGCCTGCGAAATCGAACTGCCGGCATGCACGCGAATCTCTGCACCGCAGGCCGCAGTGCAGACCAGCAGTGCCGAGATCGCGCAGAGGAGCCGGTTCAGTACAGCCATTTCAGTTGGGGCAAGGATTGCAGCGCCGGAAGCACGCCCACGCCCTTCATGGCAAGGAAGAGTCCTGCGCCAATCAGCAGGTTCTTCATGCCGACATAGGCAGCCATGTCGGCCCAGGAGGCTGTACGCAGCTTGTAACCCCACCAGGCGCCTTCCTTCACATAGGGCTTGCACGCCATGCGCATGACCCATTCGTAGGCGGACCACGCCAACCACCAGCCGAGCACGATGCCGGCGCCAAGCCTGCCGCCCGCACCGAGCAGCCACGCCCAGGTGACCAGCACGGCCAGGCCAATGCCGGCGGCACGGAAGAACAACGGGTGGTGAAGGAACTGCTGGTTCCAGGGGAAGAGGTGGTCAGTCAGCTCGCGACGCAACCGGGCGACGATGCCCACCGGCGGCAGCGGCAGCGAAGCGGGCGCCGGTGCAGCGGGTTTGTGCGGCGCGCTTGGCACGGGCTGGATCGGAATGTAGTAGCCGTCGGCGCCGATCGGTGTCAGTTTCAAGCCGGCGCTCGTGCGGTGCTTGCGCTCCTTGACCAGCGGAGGGCACGCATGATCGTCGTAATACATGACCATGCAATCCAGGCACAACAGGCATTCGCGCTGATCGATCTTGCCATCGCGTCCGATCGCCTGCGATCCGCAGCCCGCCTCGCAGGCGCGGCATGGGCCGCATTCCTGCTTGCGTTTCAGACCCCACCACCGGAACGTGGACGGGATTGCGAGCGAGGCACCCAGCGGGCACAGGTATTTGCAGAATGGCCGCTCGATGAACAGGGCGGCGACAGCCAGCACGCTCCAGAACGTGACGAAGGGCCACGTCCGGTTCCAGACGCCGACCAGGAACGTGGTCTTGAAAGGCTCGATCTCCGCCAGCTTCTCGGCGGTGCCCATCGAGTAGAACGACATCCCGAGCAGACCGGCAAACACACCGTACTTGATCCACTTGAGCTTGTCGTGCAGCGCCTTGGGCAACTGGAACTGGAAGCGCGCAAGGCCAAGTTTGCCCCCCACCTTGTAGAGGATCTCACTCATCGAGCCGTAGGGACACAGCCAACCGCAGAACATGCCGCGGCCCCAGAAGAACACGCTGATGATGATGAACCACCAGAACAGGAAGATGAAGGGATCGGACAGGAACAGATCCCACCGCCACTTGAAGAGAATGGCGTGGAACCATGTCAGCACCTGCGTGATGGACGGCTGCGCCATGAGATGGAATCCAGCGAAGCCGATGCTCGTGGTCCACAGCGCGTACTTGGGCCAGGAGACCCAGCGTTTGTCCTTGCGCCTGGAGCGACGCACCAGCGTGTCTCGCGACGCATACACCACGCCTGCGCTGATCAACAGGAGGGCGAACAGACCGATCTCGACGGCACGCGCCTTCCAGATCTGCAGCCAGGGCGGTGCGGGGCGGTCGTACTGCGGCCGCCCGCCCACAAGCTCATCCGCCGGAAGCCAGTATTCCTGTTCGAAGCTCGTGAACGTCTTTGCGCCGGTTTCTGCATCCAACTTGTTGGCCAGGAACACCAGCTTCCACGGATACGCCGACGAAAATCCGGGGCTGCGGATGATGAAGATGCCGGATTCGCGATAATCCGGCGCACCGGTTGCGCGGATGCCGTAGAGGTTCTGGTAATCGAGGTCCCGGAAGGTGAAGGTGTCGGTATCCTGGGCGACCTGGATGCGGTCGAAGATGCCTCCGCGCACGAAGCCCGAGCCTTTGAAACTCTCGGTGCCGTTCGACGCGATGAAGATCGCGTGTTCGCCGGGTTTCAGGCTCGACATGAGCGATGCGTAATTCGCATCGCCCAGAATGCTGCGTCCTACGGCCGGCGCACTGACGTCACCGAACACCATATCCACGTAAGGCTGGCCGCTGGCTTGGAGTCCAACGTCTTCAGGGTGCACGGTCAGCCGCTGCACGGCGCCTTGGTCGAGCAGTGCCTTCCAGCTCAGCGGCTGATTGACCGGCGTGAATTTCGCCTGGGCGCGGCGCTTGGGCGTGATGATTCCGGCCTGCTCGGCCACGGCCTTGCCACTGCGCAGGATGACCTGATTCTCGGACATCACCGTCACGGTCGCACCGCTGATCGCGTCGAGTTCGACGGCGCCCTCGCTCACCGCGTGGGATTTGCCGATCTCGATGCTCCCGCCGACGAACTTGCCGACGTATTGCGAGGTGAAGTGCGTCAGTTGGGTTTCTGGAATGCCCAGCAGAAGGATCGGCTCGGAATGTCGCAGGACCTTGACGCCCGTGATCACGCCGTGTGCATCCATGCCCATCAGGGTAATGATGGGTTTGCCTGAATAGCCGGGCATGTCCACGATGTCGGTAGACAGGAACGCGTAGCCGACCAGCTGGCGCTTGCCGGCAACGTCGCGATAGCCCTCCACATAGGGAGGGCGCCCCTTGCGCGGGGAGAAGCTGCTGGCGCCAGGCAGCACGTCCGTGCAGGGCACCATTGCGCAGAGGTTCGGGTCGGTCGATAAACCGGCGGGCAGCGGCGCCTCATAAGCCATGCCGCTGATGCCCGCCAGTGCGGACGTGTCCATCGCACAAGTGGCGGCAATCACCGCCAATCGTGAGAACAGTTGTTTCATACGTCCGCCTTCTCCCTTATGCCTCAACAAGCATGCGCGAGCGCATTTCCAGGTGCAGCGCGTGGCAGAAGTTTGTGCAGTAGCACCAGTAGACACCGGGCTTGTCGGCCTTGAAGGTGACCGACTTGGTTTCCTGCGGGTTCACGATGAAGTTGATGTTGTACTTCGGGATGGCAAAGCCGTGGGTCAAATCCTCCACCTTGTCCAGGTTGGTGAGGATGATCGTCACTTCGTCGCCCTTCTTCACGGTGAACTCGCGCAAGCCAAAGGCAGGTGCCTGCGAGGTCAGGTAGACCGTCACCTGCTTGCCCTTGCGCTCGACGCGGCACTCCTTCGGGTCTTTCACCGCGTTCGGGAACTCATCGATGTTGTAGACCTGACGCGTCTTGATGATGTCGCGGCGGATGACGATCGAGTCATGCGGCTCGGAATAGACCGCATGGTCTGCCACGAGCTTCATCTTGTCGCCCGAGATGTCGATGAGCTGAGCCGTTTCCGGGTGGAGCGGGCCCACCGGCAGGAACCGGTCTTTCGAGAACTTGTTGTCCGAGATGAAGAACTTGCCATCCGGCTCCTTGGTTTCGCCCATCGAGGTGAAACCGTGGCCCGGCTGGTAATTGACGTCGATGCGGTCGACCACCGGCACGGCGGTCTTGTCGCCCTTGAACGCCTTGATCGCCGCTTCGAGGTTCCATTTGACGATCTGGCTGTCGAGGAACAGCGTGGTATAGGCATTGCCGCGGTTGTCAAAACCGGTGTGCAGCGGGCCGAGCCCGATCTCGGGTTCGGCGACCACGCAGTCGCGTGGTTCCTTGACCTCGCCGTTGAACCACTTCAAGACCAGGTCGTGCTCGATCAGCGTCGCCGTCGGTGACAGCTTGCCGGAACAGGCGTAGTACTTGCCGTCCGGGCTGGCATTCACGCCGTGCGGGTTCTTGGGCACGGGCACATAGCATGTGAGCGCGGTCTTCGGGTCGGTGTTGGCGGCTTTGGTGCCGTCGACGACCGGGACTTTCGAGGTGCCGATGGTGAAGGACTTGCCGGCTTTGACGGCAGCTTCGATCCGGGCAATGTTGAAGAAGACGCACGCGTCGCGCTCGGCGGACATCATCTCTTCGTAATGCACGCCGCCTTCGGTGTTGTACTGGTTGGAAGCGGCGAGCTTGCCGTCATACGACGTTGCCACCAAGTCCATGTTGCCGTCGACCTTGACCTGCCAGCGGGGCTCGAGCGTCTCCGCGTCCACGCACGTGAACAGGCAGAAATACTTCTTCGGGTCGTTCAGGTCGCGGCCGTCATTGGGCTGCGGAATATGGAACTCGTTGCCGCAGAACACGCGGGTGGTGTGGTTGATCTTGTCATCCACCGGGTCCCGCTTGTCCGGGAAGACGCCGTGGAAGCCCTGCACGTTCGGCAATTCGACGATCTTGTCGCATTCCATCGTGTCCATGCGCACACGGGCGAGCCGGCTGTGGATCTTGTCGTTGACGAAGATGTACTTCCCATCGTAGGTGCCGTCGGTATAGGACGGATGCACGTGGTGGGTATCGCCGGTCCAGTACTTGAGCGTGCCGTCCGGATTGGTGCCCATGATCTTCTTCGATTCGTTGGTGATGCCCCAGCCCACCAGACAATCGATGTTGAAGACGGGGATGCGCTTGAAGCAGCGTCCCGAAGGCAGACCGTAGATGCGAACTTCACCCGAGTGGCCGCCGCTGGAGAACGCGTAGTAGGTATCCAACTGGCCGGGCGGCACTTCGTACTTGCTGTAGTCGACGCCGCCGGCTGCGCCCGCTTTGCCATCGGCCGGAGCCGCCGCCGCGGGTGCATCCTTGTCTGTGCCTTTGTTGCAGGCTGCCAGGCCCGCGGACAGGCCCACGCCGACCAGCCCCGCTGCCGTCCGGTTCAGAAAGCTGCGCCGTGTCGGGCTCACAGGAATCGGATTCTCAAAATCATTGTTGGATTGGCTCATCTCTTACGCTCCCTCAGAATTGGAAACCACATTAACAAACCGCAAGAATTTGCTATTGACAGCCATCAAAGGTCAGAGAAAACCCATCAATTCGAATTGAATTGCAATGAGCCTTATTTGATTGACCATTGGAAATTTGAATAACCTATTCTTTATAAGGCTATTCGGAATTGAATGAATGTGACGATGCCGTTGCGCTTTGTGCGGGTTGCGGTGCGGATCAGGTGGATGTGGCAGGGCGACCGCCCAGCGCAGCAAACGCGGTTGTCATCCGGTCTTGATGGCGGCCTTCGGCATCGCGCAGGACGAAATAGGCGGCCAGCCCGAGTTGCTCGGCAACCTCGACGCCGCGCTCGGGGCCCAACACAATCAGCGCCGTAGCGTATGCGTCGGCAATCGCACACTGCGACGCGGCCACGGTGACGGAGGTCAGGCCATTGGCGATTGGGCGGCCTGTACGTGGATCGATCTCGTGTGAGTAATGCTGCCCGTCATGCTCAAAGCAGATGCGGTAATCCCCTGACGTTGCCATTGCCATATCGCGCAATGGCACGACGAATCGGGCACGGCGCGGTAGCTTCCGCTGAGGCTCTTCAATACCGATTTGCCACGCACGCCCGTCATGGCGCCGGCCCTTGGCGCGCACCTCTCCACCCACTTCGACCATGTAATCGGCGATGCCCAGCGCGTCGAGCGCGATCGCCGCCTGGTCGACACCAAAACCCTTTGCGATGGCCGATAGATCGGTATACACGCGAGGGTCGGCCTTCGTGGCGGTACGCGTGCGCGGATCGATTTCCAGTGCGCCGGTGCCGACTGCGCTCTTGAGCATCGCCAGCTCGCGCGGCGTTACCACCCGCTGCGCCTTTTCCGGCCCGAAGCCCCACAGGTTGACGAAGCTCCCGGCTGTGACATCGAACGCGCCATCCGTTGCGAGGCTCACAGATCGCGCGATCTGCAATACGCTGATCGTGTCTGCGGACAGCGTGAAGGGGTGCCCGCCCGCATGCCGGTTCAGTTGCGACAGTTCGGAGTCCGCCCGATACGTCGACATGCGTTGATCGACTGCCTGTACAGCCGCATCCACGGCTGCGCGTGCCGCATCGAGCAACGCCGTGTCATCCATCGAGGGAAGCGCGAGCCGGACGTGATATGTCGTGCCCATCGTGTCGCCCTCGAAGGCATATCGGTACCGGGCCGGCGGCGTGCTCGCGGCCGGACTGGCCGTC
Organism: Ralstonia sp. SA306; assembly: GCF_054792405.1. Lineage (NCBI taxonomy): Bacteria > Pseudomonadati > Pseudomonadota > Betaproteobacteria > Burkholderiales > Burkholderiaceae > Ralstonia > Ralstonia sp. SA306. Next base: position 1,480,055 of record NZ_CP096452.1, on the reverse strand, counting down.
CAGCGCAGCGTGTGCGCCAGTCCGGCGAGCCCGATACTCGGCAGGATTCCACGGTTGGGCAGAGTGCAACGGTTCAAGATTTCACCGCATGTGTCAGAAGCGGCCGATGGTAGCGGTACGCCTGCGGCACAGATTGATGCGTATCAATTGACAGAAATGCCGTGGCTAGAATTGATGCAAATCAAGCATTTCAGATGCTTTTTTATCCACAACGCAATGTCGGGTATTTTTTTCGAATGTTTTTGCTAAGCAGGAATAGGCAATGCAATTGCCAGCAGAAAGGTCTAATTAAAATATCCAGCATCAATTCCTGCCATTGATCAATTCAGAGGATGAGCCGCGCCGATATGCTCGCCATGTTGGTCTTGGCTGGCGATGCGATTGCCGATGGATTCGTTCATGTCACGCCCGTGGTGTCGTCGTTCCATTTCTTGTGGCCGGGGAGGCAACGCTTGCTTGTCTCCCGTGGAGCTTTCACTTGTGATTTGCCACTGTCATCTTCTGCCCAGAACTGTCTTTATCTGTGGCATCAGCGCCGGTGGATGGAGCGGGTCATGACGACACGCCGTCGGCTGTCCGCATTGGCAGCATTGCTTGCGGCACTCTGGTCTCTTTGGTGGTTTGTTGGACGTGCATCCCTTCGGGCCGAGCCGAAGGTGCCCGACGAGATCTGCTTTGTCGCGCCGGCCGTGCCGTACGATCCGCGATCCGGATTGCAGCCACATGCCCCTCGTCCGGTTCCGGCCAATGCGCGTTGCCCCGTCTGTGGGGCGTTTCCATCTCGCGTTCCCGAGTGGGCGGCGCAGCTCATTTTTGCCAACGGCGATGCGTACTTCTTTGATTCACCGCTGACCCTGTTCATCTACCTGCGAAACCTGCAGCGCTACGCACCCGGGCGACAGGCCGCGGAAGTTGCCGCCAGCTACGTGCATGCCACGGGAGACGGTGGATGGCTTCCGGCACTGCAGGCCGTTTATGTGTCGGGGTCGACCGCTTTGGGACCGATGCGGCGCGGCAACCTTCCCGCATTCCGGAATCTGGCGGATGCGCAACGGTTCATCGCGCGAAATGGTGGCGTGGTGGTGCATCCGGCGGATATCACGGCGGACCGGTTGCAGGATGTCGAGCCGCACCGCATGCCTCGCGCGGCAGACCCCATATAAGGGGGCGGTGTATTTGCGCAGCCAGGGGGCACGACCGCAAACCGGGCGGCTCGCTCATGCGAGCGGATCGGGTTCGGGAGGGGTCATCGCCACCGCGCGGCTCGCAGGCAATGTCGGACGACGTGCACATGCGTCAGGGGGGCATTGCGGGACGGCTTTTTGCCGATAAGCGTGCTTTCAAGGCGTCTTCTTTGCGCTTCGATGGCCAGACCGGGGCGGGATAATGCGAGCGTCCATTCACCCCTCGCACGCCCGGCATGTCCGAAGAAAGCGATCTTGAGAAAACTGAAGCCGCCTCTCCGAGGCGCCTCGAGCAGGCGCGCGAGGAAGGCGACGTTCCCAGATCACGGGAACTGGCTTCGTTCGCCCTCACGGCGGTGTCCGCGGGCGGTTTGTGGGTGATGGGCGACTCGATTGTGCGGGCTGCGTCGTCTTTCCTGGCGCGCTGCCTGGAGTTCCACCGCTACAACTACACCAGCGGGCAGGACCAGTGGAACTACGTGACGGGCCAGTTCATGCCGCTGGCCATGGCGCTGGGCGGGCTGATGCTGATGCTGGTGATTGCCGCGCTGTCGCCGCTGGCGCTCACGCGTGGGGCCATCTCGTTCAAGCCGCTGGCACCTGATATCTCGCGCCTGTTCAAGCTGCAGGGGCTGACGCGCATGTTCTCGCTGGAGGGGCTGATCGAGCTGCCACGCTTGTTGATCAAGCTGTTTCTGATTGCCGGTGTGGGCTGGTTGCTGGTCCGGTACTACCGGGGTGACCTGATCGAACTCCCGCAGCAGGACCTGGGCGTGGCCATGCGCGACACCCTGCACGTGGCTGGCGTGGCCTTCCTCTGCATGGCGGCGGTGATGATGCTGGTGGCGGCCGTGGATGTGCCGCTGTCGTTGTGGCAATACGCGCGCAAACACCGCATGACCAAGGAAGAAGTGCGCAAGGAGCACCGCGAGTCCGAAGGCGATCCGCACGTCAAGGGCCGCATCCGCAACTTGCAGCGCCAGGCGGCCCAGCGCCGCATGATGGCCGATGTGCCCAAGGCCGACGTGATCGTCACTAACCCGACGCACTATGCCGTGGCGCTGCGCTATTCCGAAAAGGAAGGCGGCGCGCCGCGTGTGCTGGCCAAGGGCGCCGACATGGTGGCCGCCAAGATCCGCGAGCTGGGGACGGAGCACAAGATTCCCATCCTGGAAGCGCCCCCGCTGGCCCGTGCGCTGTACCGCCATACCGAGATCGGCCACCAGATTCCGGAGGCGCTCTACGCCGCCGTGGCCGAAGTGCTTGCCTATGTCTACCAGCTACGCCGCCTGCATCAGGTGGGCGGCCGTGTGCCGGTGCGCCCGACCGACCTGCCGGTGCCTGCCGATATGGACCCGGGGCCGCAACCCGGCCCGGACGACGAGCCCGAAGACGCCTAAAACGTCGCCCATCGAGCAAACACCCCACGCGCCGAGTTCCGAACTCGAATCGCCAGACAAAAAGCGCCGAGCACGACGCTTTTTGCCCGGCGAGTAGCGGTTTGATGTCCGCGCATGGGGCGCTTGGCGTGCAACGACGGCCAAACGGCGCCACCGCCCGCTTCCGCACCCCCCGGTGGGAGGGTATTTCAAAGAAAAGCCGCCTTTTGGGCGGCTTTCTCACGTCTTCGATTTGGCGGTTCCCCCGGCAAGATGGCATCCATCGAAAAGCCCCCCGCTGCACGCCCGCCAATGAACGCCGCACTGCTCCGAGTCACCGACATCCTGCGCAAGGGCGACTACCGCTCCGCCGCGGGCCCGGTGCTCATCATCCTGATCCTGGCGATGATGGTGCTGCCATTGCCGCCGTTCATCCTCGATCTGCTGTTCACGTTCAACATCGCGCTGTCGATCATCGTGCTGCTGATCAGCATGCACACGCTCAAGCCGCTGGATTTCTCGTCGTTCCCGAGCATCCTGCTGATTACCACGCTGATGCGGCTGTCGTTGAACGTGGCCTCCACGCGCGTGGTGCTGATGGAAGGCCACACCGGCCCGGACGCCGCCGGCAAGGTGATCGAAGCTTTCGGCCACTTCCTGGTGGGCGGCAACTACACCGTCGGCATCGTGCTGTTCGTCATCCTGGTGATCATCAACTTCATGGTGATCAGCAAGGGCGCGGGCCGCATTGCCGAGGTCAGCGCGCGCTTCACCCTGGATGCGATGCCCGGCAAGCAGATGGCGATCGACGCCGACCTGAACGCCGGCCTCATCCGTGAAGACGAAGCCCGCAGGCGCCGCACGGAGATCGCCCAGGAAGCTGAATTCTTCGGCTCCATGGACGGTGCCAGCAAGTTCGTGCGCGGGGATTCGGTGGCGGGTATCGCCATTCTGCTGATCAACATCATCGGCGGCCTGGCCGTGGGCGTGCTCCAGCACGGCATGGACGTCGGCCACGCAGCCACCAACTACACGCTGCTGACCATCGGCGACGGCCTGGTCGCGCAGATTCCCGCGCTGGTGATCTCCACCGCGGCGGGCATCATGGTCAGCCGCGTCTCCACCGACAAGGACGTCGGTCAGCAACTGTCGAGCGAGCTGTTTGCCATGCCGACGGTGCTGATGACCACCGCCGGTGTGCTGGGCGTGCTGGGCATGGTGCCGGGCATGCCGCACTTCCCGTTCATCCTGTTTGGCGGCGGTCTGGGCTATCTGGGCTGGTACCTCAAGAAGAAGCGCGAGGTGCCTGAGGTCGAACCCGTGCTGCAGGCCATTGCCCCGGTGGATACGCCCGAGGCGAGCTGGGACGATGTGTCGTGGGTCGACGTGCTGGGCCTGGAAATCGGCTATCGCCTGATTCCGCTGGTGGACAAGAGCCAGGACGGCGAGCTGCTGCGCCGGATCAAGGGCATCCGCAAGAAGTTCACGCAGGACATGGGTTTCCTGGCGCCGGTTGTGCATATCCGCGACAACCTGGAGCTGGGCCCGTCGTCGTACCGCATCACGCTCAAGGGCGTGGAAATCGGCCAGGGCGAAGTGCAGCAGGGCAAGTTCCTCGCCATCAATCCGGGTGGCCAGGATGGCCTGGGCGGCCATGGCGGCCTGGGTGGTCGCCTGGGCACGCAATTGCCTGGCACGCCCACCGTGGACCCGACCTTCGGCCTGCCGGCCATGTGGATCAACGCTGATGTGCGCGATCGCGCGCAGGCCGAGGGCTATACCGTGGTCGATTGCAGCACGGTCATCGCCACCCACGTCAATCAGTTGATTTACACCCATAGCACCGAGCTTCTCGGCCGTTTGGAAGTCCAGCAATTGCTCGATCATTTGGGCAAGGAAGCACCGAAGCTGGTCGAAGACGTTGTGCCGAAGCTGTTGCCCGTCGCGACCGTGCAGAAGGTGCTGCAGAACCTGCTGGACGAAGGCCTGCATATCCGCGACATCCGCACCATCGTCGAGACGCTGGCGGAACACGGAGGCAGGACGCAAGACCCCGCCGAACTCACCGCTGCCGTGCGTGTGGCGCTGGGCCGGGCGATTGCCCAGCAGCTCTTCCCGAACAAGACCGAAATGCAGGTCGTCACGCTTGACCCGAATCTGGAGAACATCTTGCTGCAAAGCGTCGTTGGCTCTAACGCCGGCCCGATCGAACCGCAACTGGCCGACTCGCTCATGCAAGCGGCTGCGGACTCGTCGCGGCAGCACGAACAGATGGGTCAGACGGGCGTCCTGCTCGTACCGCCCGTACTGCGCCCGATGCTTGCCCGCCTGTTCAAGCGTGCCGCACCGAGCCTGCGCGTGCTCTCGCACGCAGAAATTCCAGATCACCGAACGATTAAGGTTGTCGCCATGCTTGGAGGCCGCGCATGAAAATGCATCGATTCACCGGACTGACGTCGCGTGACGTCTTGCGCAAAGTCCGCGACCAACTGGGCGATGGCGCTCTGATTCTGTCGAACCGCGCCATTCCTGGCGGCATCGAGATCATCGCGGCATCCGACTCGCACGTGGATGCGCTGGTCGACACGCAGTCGTCGGCGCCCAAGACGGCACAGCGGCGTCCGATGGCACCGGCGCCGATCCCCGAGCCCGCACCGATTGCCGCTGCAACCGCAGCCGTGGTTGCCGCCCAGGCACCTGCTGAAGAAGCACCGCAGGTCGAGGCCCCGGCGCCCAACGCGCTGGCCCGTCTGCGTAACCGCTTCATTGCCTCGCGCCGCGCCCCCGCACAGGAAGAGGCACCGGCAGCCCCGGTTGCTCCGGTGGCCAAGCCGGCCGGCCGCACGCTGCAAACGCGCGTGGATGACGACGTGGCGTTTGGCGAAGAAGATGCGCTGGCAGCATCCACCCGCATGCTGGCTGGCCTGTCGCTGGACCGTGCCAATGCAGAGGTTGCCCAGTCTGCGGCGCAGGCCCTGGCCAGCACCGCACAGTTCATCGCCCGCCGCACCACGGTGGAAGACGACGAGCCGGAGATGGAATCGACTGCCCGCTTTGCCGCACGTCGCGAACAAGCGCGTGAACAGGCACGCGAGCAGGATGACCGCCCGGTTTCGCTGCGCAGCTTTGCCGAGCGCGTGGAAGCCCAGGCCCGTACCCTTCGCGCCGAACAACAGAAGGCCGACGCGCCTGTGAAGCCGCGCGGCGACGCGCAAGCCGACGCAGGCAAGGCGTCCGACATTTTCGTCCGCGTGGAGGACACGATGGCCAAGCCCGAAGCCCCGCGTGATGACGTGAGCCTGCAGCGTTCGGCCATCCAGGCCGACGTGAAGGAAAGCATCCGTGCCGAGACCGACGTGATGACCCGCCGCATGGTCGGCGAGATCGAAACGCTCAAGAGCACGCTGAACGACGCCATGTCGAGCCTGGCCTCGCTGGGCGTGAAGCTGGGCGACCCGGTGCGTACGCGCCTGTTCCAGACCATGCTCAACGCAGGGTTCTCGGCACAGCTCACGCGCTACGTGCTGGAGAACATGCCGCAGCACGACTCGTATGAAGGCGCGCTGGATTTCGTGCAGCGCGCGATTGAAAAGAACCTGACCACCGTGTCGGATGAAAACAGCCTGCTCGACCAGGGCGGCGTGTTTGCCCTGATGGGCCCGACCGGCGTGGGCAAGACCACCACGACCGCCAAGCTGGCCGCGCGCTTCGTGCTGCGCCATGGCGCATCGCGCGTGGCACTGCTCTCGACCGACAGCTACCGGATCGGCGGCCATGAACAACTGCGCATCTACGGCAAGATCCTGGGCGTTTCGGTGCATGCCGTGAAAGACGCGCAAGACCTGAGCCTCGCCCTGAACGATCTGCGCGAGAAGCACGTGGTGCTGATCGACACCATCGGCATGAGCCAGCGCGACCGCGCCGTGTCCGAACAGATGGCGATGCTGCATGCCGTGGGCCCGTCGATCAAGCGCCTGCTGCTGCTGAACGCCGCAAGCAACGGCAAGACGCTCGATGAAGTGGTGGGTGCCTACCGCGACGCCAACCTGGCCGGCTGCATCCTGACCAAGATCGACGAGGCTGCGTCTGTTGGCCACGCGATGGACGTGATGATCCGCCGCCGCCTGCCGCTGCACTACGTGTCGTACGGCCAGCGTGTGCCGGAAGACATTGCGGTGCCGAACAAGAAGCTGCTGATCCACCGCTCGTTCCGGGCCGGTGCGGAGCAGTCGTCGTTCACGCTGGATTCGGACGAATCGTTGCTCGTGGCGCAAGGCGCTGCGCGCAACCGCGAACCTGGCCTGGCCGCTTTCGATTTCGCCTGACAAGGGGGCGACCATGACGACGCCATTCGCCAAGGATCAAGCCGCAGGGCTGCGGCGCATGCTCGGTCATGCCGCTGCTCGTCGTGTGCTGGTGATCGGTGCGGAAGAGCAGGTCGATGACTTTGTCGACAACCTGCGCATCGCGCTGTCCGCCATGGGCCGCGACACGGCCGTGGTGAACGCCCAGACCATGCTCGCCATGCCCGGCGTGCTCGAGCAGTACGACGAGACGGCGGATGTGACGCTCGTGGCCGCGCATTTCGGCACCCGGGCACTGAGCACCGTGGCTGAAGTCTGCGACGACGTGCTGCTGACCTTCTCCGATGGTCCGGAAGGCATCAAGAGCGCGTACACGCTGCTCAAGAAAACCGCCGTGCTGCAAGGCAGCGCTGGCATCCGCACCGTGGTGTGCGGCGCGCATTCGGTGGATTCCGCCGTGCGCGTGTTCGGCAACCTGGCCAACACCGTGGGCCAGTACCTGAACACCCGTATCGATTTCGCTGGCTACCTCCCTGAGGACCGGCACGTAGAACTTGCGCTCTCGCTCGGCAAGCCCGTGGCGAGCGCGTTTCCCGCATCGCCTTCGGCCATGGCCTTCCGCCAGCTTGCCGAAGAAATGTTGAGCTGGGCCAGCGCCGAGGCCCAAGCCGGTGATGGCAGTGCGCCGTCGCGGGTGGTCATGTCGGCGCGGGCTCCGGCACAGCCGGCAGATGAATCGGCGCAAGCAACGTCAATGTCCACATCGACTGCGACGATCCGCGCCACCGCACGCGCGGCCGAATTGGTTTATTGAGGCGCAGCATGAACGAAGCGTCAAAGGCAGGCATGGATATGTACACCGCAACCGGTCGCAAGACCAAGTCCGACGAGATGGCCACGTATGCTCCACTGGTACGTCGCATTGCCAACCAGATGATGGTCAAGCTGCCGGCCAGCGTTGAGCTGGATGACCTGATCCAGGCCGGCATGATGGGCTTGCTCGATGCGCTGTCGCGCTATGAGGAAACGCAGGGCGTGCAGTTCGAGTTCTACGCGGCCCAGCGTATTCGCGGCGCGATCCTGGACGAACTGCGCGGCTCGGACTGGCTGCCGCGCGGGCTGCGCCGCAACGCGCGCACGATCGAGCAGGCGATCCAGAAGCTGCAGCAGCAGAAGGGCCGCGCGCCCACCGAAACCGAGATTGCCGTAGCGCTGGGCATGTCGCTGGCCGAATACCAGAAGCAACTGGTCGACCTGCAGGGCAGTCAGCTGCTGTATTACGAAGATTTCGACCGCGAAGACGCCGACGCCTTCATCGAGAACCGCGCGCCCGAGAACGACGCCACACCGCTGGACCAACTGCTGGACCACGACCTGCGCGAATCGGTTGTCGCTGCCATCGAGGCTCTGCCCGAGCGCGAAAAGCTCATGATGAGCCTCTACTACGAGCAGGATCTGAACCTGCGCGAGATCGGCGCCGTGATGGGCGTGTCGGAATCGCGCGTGTGCCAGATCCACAGCCAGGCCATCGCCCGCATCCGCTCGCGCCTGCGCGATCGCGCATGGCTGCCGACGCCGACCTGATCTGAGGTCGGCTGAGAGCCACTGACACAACCCTGTGCTTCACGGGGTTTGATGGCGGCTCCTGGTTCCAGCTTTACCTGCCAGGTATTTCTACTGCGCGGCCAGCGACTCATGTCGCGGCCGCGCTTTTTCTTTGGGCCCCGGTCACGAGGCGCGCTTGGAGGCTTGAGGCAGGTTGATCACGGCGCACACGCGTTTCAGAACGCAAAATATGTACACAAAAAACGATTGTAATTGTTGACAGAAAAATGGAGCCCCTCCAAGATGCCGGCAAATACGCGGCATCACGCCGCATGAATGCAGGCGGACGGAATCCGCCGCACCCGCCTAAAGCACGCTCCCGGCATTGACACGGGGGCGGCCCCAGGAGACAGACAATGCGCCAATCCCCCGGCCAACCCTCGCCTTCTTCGTCGACAATCGCTCACGCCGTTGCCGATCCCGTCAACGAGCGTCTGCCGCTGCCCCGTCTGTTCGCACTGGGCTTGCAACACCTGTTGGTGATGTACGCCGGTGCGATTGCCGTGCCGCTGATTGTCGGCAATGCGCTCGGCCTGTCGAAGAGCGATCTGTCGTATCTGGTCAACTGCGATCTGTTTGCGGCTGGGATCGGCACGCTCATCCAATCCCTCGGTTTCCTGATCTTCGGGATCCGCCTGCCGGTGATGATGGGCGTCACGTTTGCCGCAGTTGCACCCATGATTGCCATTGGCGTGGAGCCCGGCATGGGGCTGCCCGGTATTTTCGGGGCGTCCATCGTTTCTGGTGTGTTCGGCATTGCCATTGCGCCGCTCATGGGCCGGCTGCTGGGCCTGTTCCCGCGCGTGGTAACGGGCACGGTCATCATGCTGATCGGTTTTTCGCTGTTGAGCGTGGGGATCAACTGGGCCGCGGGCGGTCAGCAGATGATTCCGCAGGTGGTCGACGGCGTGCGCCACATGGTGCCGAACCCGGCGTTTGGCGATCCGTTCGGCCTGGCCATTGCAGCGCTGGTGCTGGTGACGATTCTGCTGCTGACCAAATTCGGTAACGCACTGCTGTGCAATATCGCGGTGCTGCTTGGCATCGTGACGGGCACGCTGGTGGCGGCGGCATTTGGCAAAGTGTCGCTGGCTGATGCGAGCGCCGCGCCGCTGATGACGCTGGTGACGCCGTTCCACTTCGGTATGCCGAAGTTCGAGCTGTCGGCCATCATCTCGATGTGCATCGTGATCGTGATCACGCTGGTGGAATCGACCGGCATGTTCCTCGCGCTGTCGCACGTGGTGGGCAAGCCGATCTCGCGCAACGAGTTGACCAACGGCCTGCGTGCCGATGGCCTGGCGACGGTCGTGGCGGGTGTGTTCAACACGTTCCCGCATACGTCGTTCTCACAGAACATCGGGCTGGTGTCGATCACGGGCGTGCGTTCGCGCTATGTGGCGGCCGCCGGCGGGGTGCTGCTGATCGTGCTGGGTCTGTTTCCGAAGCTCTCTTACGTGGTGGCGTCTGTGCCGCAATACGTGCTGGGCGGTGCGGGCATCGTGATGTTCGGCATGGTGGCCGCTGCCGGCATCCGCATGCTGGGCATGGTCGATTTCCAGCAGCAGCGCCACAACCTGCTGATCATCGCGGTGTCGGTCGGCTTTGGCATGATGCCGACGCTGGCGCCGGCGTTCTTCCACCACTTTCCGGACTGGACGCACCCCATCACCCACAGCGGCATCGTGATGGGCACGCTGGTGGCCGTGGTGCTCAACGCATGGTTCAACGGCATCCGCGGCGCGCACGAAGTCATGCACGGCGCGGCCGCAGCGGCGCATTGAACATCCAAGCCGCGTGCCTGAATGCAGATCAGGTCTCGCGGCTCAGGTCTCTTCAGCAACCGACACGCGGTATGCGGTGCGCTGCCGGTAGACCTGGCCCGGGCGGAACGTGACCGCTTCCGCATCGGGCATGTTGACCTGGTTCGGGAACGCGCTCGCTTCCAGGCACAAGCCGCTGCGTAGCGCGTGCGTGCCCCCCAGCTTGTGCCCCGAGTAGAACTGAAGCCCGCGCTGATCGGTGAGTACTGTCAATTCGCGCCCGCTGCCTGGGTCATACAGCCGGGCGACTGGGCGCACATGCGGGCGACCCTCCGGCGCCGTATTGCGCAGCACGAAGCAGTGGTCGAACCCGCCGGCCTGCGCGAGTTGCGCGTTAGGCCAGTCCAACCGTACCCCGATGGGCGCCCCCTGACGAAAATCGAATGCCGTGCCAGCGACACTGGCTGTCCGCGTCGGAATCAGCTTTGCATCGACTTCCAGAAAGGCGTCGGCATCGATCGACAGGATGTGGCCTTTGATGTCGGTGCCGGGCTTGCCGCTCAGGTTGAAATACCCGTGGCTTGTCAGGTTGATCGGCGTGGGCGCATCGGTCCGGGCTTCATAGTCGATCGACAGCGTGCCGTCGTCGTCAAGCACGTAGCGAACCTGGACGGCGACATTGCCCGGGAATCCCGCATCGCCTTCCGGGGAGGTGAGCCGCAGGACCAATGCGCCGTCCTGATCCTCGGCCTCCCATAGCGCCCGATGAAACCCGCTCGCCCCGCCATGGAGCAGGTTGCCCCCCTCATTGCGGTCGAGCGCGTAGTCGATGCCGTCGAGCGTGAAGCGCGCGCCCGCAATCCGGTTGGCCCAGCGTCCGATCAAGCCCCCCAGATAGCCCGGCGATTCAAGGTAGGCGGCAGGCGTCGCGTGGTTCAGAAGAATCTCCCCCAGGTGCCCGCTGCGATCCGGTGCTTGCCAGGAGACGAGCGTCGCCCCCAGATCGCTGATCGAAACGCGCATGCCCGAGGCATTGCGCAGCGTGAACAGCCGAACGGGTTCACCGTCCGGCAATTGCCCCCATGTTGCTGACGAGAGGGCTCCGTCGAGCGGCGCGTGTGCGGACAGCGCTGGCGCGATGCTCATGATTGGCCCTCCGTGATGGCGCGTTCCTGGTATTCGCGTGGCGTGCAATCCAGCTCACGGCGGAATACGGCGTGCATGTATTGGGGTGAGGTAAAGCCGCAGCGCACCGCCACCTCGGCGGTTGCGACATCACGGCTGGCCAGCATGTGCTTGGCGGCGTCGAGCTTATGGCGAAGGATTTCCTGGTGCACGGTGCAATTCAATTCACGACGAAAGTGTTCTTCGAGCGATGACCGCGAGATACCGACGTAGTCCGCGACCTGCTCGGTCTTGATTCCCTGGCAGGCGTACTGCCGGATGAAGTGGCGCGCGCGCATGACATATGGGCTGGAAAGCGGCTGGTGCCTGGACGACGCCAGCACATTGATGCCAACCGGCGGCACGAGAATCTGCCGGCCTGCCAGGCGGGCACCGCCCAGCATCTGATGCAGCAGATGCGCAGCGGTGCGCCCCATCTCCACCGTGCCCTGAATGACCGATGACAACGGGATGCGGCTCAAGGTGCGTGTGAGCGGATCGTTGTCGATGCCGATGATGGCGACTTCCTCTGGCACAGCCAACCCTGCCGTCATGCAAGCCTGCAGCAGGTGCCGGGCCCGCGCGTCGGTGACGGCAATGATGCCGATGGGCTTGGGCAAGCCCCGCAGCCATTCAATCAACTGACCGATCGCCTGATGCCAGGTCGGCGCGCTGGTCGAGAGGCCCCGGTAAATCTCCTGGTCAATCGGGGCGGCGGGATTGTCCTGCCGGCGCAAGCGGGTAAAGGCCAGTTCGCGTTGCTGTGCCCAGCGGTTCTCCGGTGCCTGGGGCAGGCTGTACAACGCAAAGTGCTGCAGGCCGGCTTCGATCAGGTGCCGGTATGCCAGCGAGACCAGCTTGCCGTTGTCCGTTGCGACATAGGGCTCCTTGGACGGGTATTGCGCTGCATTTTCATATGACGAGCCGACGGCCACCACCGGCAGCGGGCAACCGCGCAGCGCCTCAGCGACTGCCGGGTCGTCGAAATCCGCAATGATGCCGTCGCCATCAAAGCGCTCGATGCCAGGCAGCCGGCAGCGGAAATCCTCTTCGAGAAACAGGTCCCACGTCACGCGCGTGGAGCGCATGTAGTCGCCAATGCCCGCAATGATCTCGCGGTCGTACACCTTGTTGGCATTGAACAGCAGCGCAATGCGATGAATGCGCGCGTGCTGCGATGGATCGGACGGTTGACGGTGCATGGTGGCTCGGGCCGCTCGCGGTGGCTGGGGTTGCCAAACGGCTGCAGCGCTGGGGCGTGCTGCGCGCTTGCACATTCTATTGGCTACGTGGGGCGCTGTCAGACGATCGCAGCGGGGTGGCAAGAAATGTTAGGGCGGTTGGGTAATTTCGTAATTGCCCGTGCCGAGCGGTCGCATCACCATGCGATGGCCGTCGAGCCGGGCGAGATCACTATTGCGGCGCACCACGCGCACCGTCGGCCTAGGGGTATCCACCAACAATAGAAGATGGAGTGAGACATGAAATCGAACCAACGCCGTAGTGTTCTGAGGGCCGCCTTTTGCGGTGCAATGCTCGCCAGCCTGTCGATTGCAGCGCCCCTGGCGCATGCCAGCAAGGCGCATCCGGAAATCGGCTTCTGTATTGATGACCTGCGCGTGGAGCGCTGGTCGCGCGACCGCGATTACTTTGTCGCTGCCGCAGAAAAGCTGGGCGCGAAAGTGTCGGTGCAATCGGCGGATGCCAGCGAGCAACGTCAGATCTCCCAGATCGAGAACCTGATCTCGCGCGGTGTCGACGTGATCGTCATCGTGCCGTTCAACTCCAAGGCGCTGACCAATGTGGTGGCGGAAGCCAAGAAGGCAGGCATCAAGGTGGTGTCGTATGACCGCCTGATTCTCGATGCCGACGTCGATGCCTATATCTCCTTCGACAACGAGAAGGTGGGCGAGCTGCAAGCGCAGGGCGTCTACAACGTCCGGCCCAAGGGTAACTACTTCCTGCTGGGTGGCGCCCCCACCGACAACAACGCGAAGATGCTGCGGCAGGGCCAGTTGAAGGTGCTGCAGCCGGCCATCGACCGCGGTGACATCAAGGTCGTCGGCTCGCAATGGGTGCCCGAGTGGAGCGCGTCTGCGGCGCTGGGTATTGTCGAAAACGCGCTGACGGCGAACAACAACAAGATCGATGCCGTAGTTGCATCCAACGACGGCACGGCCGGTGGCGCGATCCAGGCACTGGCTGCGCAGAAGCTTGCCGGGAAAGTGCCGGTGTCGGGGCAGGATGCGGACCTTGCTGCCGTCAAGCGCGTGATTGCCGGTACGCAGACGATGACGGTTTACAAGCCGCTCAAGCTGATTGCGACGGAAGCCGCGCAGCTTTCGGTGGCACTCGCCAAGGGTGACAAGCCCAAATACAACGCGCAGTACGACAACGGCAAGAAGAAGGTCGACACGGTGTTGCTGCAGCCCACCCAACTCACGAAGGACAACGTCAACCTGGTGGTGAAAGACGGCTTCTACACGCAGGCTCAGATCGGCGGCCAGTAAGGTCGCGCAGTCAGGGCCACTTTGTGCCGGCGGCGAGCCAACGCTTTGTCGCCGGCCGCGTTCGTACCTCAAGGACGAGGCATGTCTGAACCTCTGTTGCAGATGCGCGGCATCGTCAAGACGTTTGACGGTGTGAAGGCGCTCGACGGTATCAACCTGGCCGTGAGGCCGGGCGAGTGTGTTGGCCTGTGCGGCGAGAACGGCGCCGGAAAATCAACGCTCATGAAGGTGCTTTCCGGTGTGTACCCGAGCGGCACCTGGGATGGAGAAATTCTCTGGGAAGGCCGACCGCTCCAAGCCGGCGGCATTCGAGACACGGAGCGTGCGGGCATCGTCATCATCCATCAGGAACTGATGCTGGTGCCGGAATTGTCGGTGGCGGAGAACATCTATCTCGGCAACGAGATTACGCTGCCCGGCGGCCGCATGAACTACTCGGCCATGTACCAGGGCGCGGACAAGTTGCTGCGTGACCTGAACATTCAGGGCATCAACGTCGCGTTGCCTGTGATGCACTACGGTGGCGGCCATCAGCAACTGATTGAAATCGCCAAGGCGCTCAACAAGCGCGCCAAGCTGCTGATTCTGGACGAGCCATCGTCGTCGCTTACGGCGGCTGAAACGCGCATCCTGCTCGATATCGTCCGCGACCTGAAGGCGCGCGGCATTGCGTGTGTCTACATCTCGCACAAGCTCGACGAGGTGGAAGCGGTGTGCGACACGGTCACCGTCATCCGCGACGGCCGCCATGTGTCCACCGCGCCGATGCTGGACCTGACCACCGACCGAATCATTGCGCAGATGGTCGGGCGCGAGATTACGCAACTGTTCCCGCGCGAACCCCATCCCATCGGGGAGGTTGTTTTCGAGGCGCGCAATGTGACGTGCTACGACGCGAACAACCCGGCTCGCAAGCGGGTCAACGATGTGTCTTTCTCGGTGCGGCGGGGTGAAATTCTTGGCGTGGCGGGGCTGGTCGGCGCAGGGCGCACCGAGCTGATGCAGGCGGTTTATGGCGCGTATGAAGGCGCCAGTGAGGTGGAGCTCGAACTGGACGGAAAACCGTTGAAAGTCCGGGCGCCGCTTGACGCCATTCGTGCGGGCATTGCGATGGTGCCGGAAGACCGCAAACGTCACGGCATCGTCTCGCTGATGAGTGTCGGCCACAACATCACGCTCGCCGTACTCCAGCGTTTTTCGCGTCTCGGGCGCATTGACGGCGCGGCCGAACTCGACACGATCCGCAAGGAGATGCGGCGGCTTGCCGTGCGTGCCGCGCATCCGATGCTGCCGATTGCCAGCCTGTCGGGCGGCAATCAGCAAAAGGCCGTCCTCACTCGCATGCTGCTTACCGAGCCGCGCGTCCTGATTCTGGATGAGCCGACCCGCGGTGTGGATGTCGGCGCCAAGTACGAGATCTACAAGCTGATCGGCGACTTGGCCAAACGCGGCATGGCCATCATCGTCATTTCATCGGAGCTGCCGGAAGTGCTCGGCATTTCGGATCGCGTGCTGGTGATCGGCGAGGGTGAGCTGCGTGGCGACTTCGTGAACGACGGGCTGACGCAGGAACACATTCTGACCGCAGCCATTCAACCGGTGCGGCACGCATCCACTTTTCATCAGGTAGGCCACGCATGACTTCTCAGACGAGCCCACAAGCCGCCGGCGGGGTGGACCCTTCGCGTAGCACGCTCAAGGCAACCCAGCGCCTGAGGCAACTCTTCGCACGCTACAAGATCCTGGCGTTGCTGATCGCCGTGGCCGCGATCTGGCTGTTCTTTTCGATGCTGACCGACGGTGCATTTACGTCGCCTCGCAATCTCTCCAATCTGCTGCGGCAGATGTCCATTACGGGGATGCTGGCCTGCGGGATGGTGTTCGTCATCATCGCGGGCGAGATCGATCTCTCCGTCGGTTCGCTGTTGGGCTTGCTTGGCGGCGTGGCTGCCATCCTCGATCAAGGACTGGGTTGGCCAATTGTCGCGACGGTGCCTGTGGTGCTTCTGCTTGGGGTGGCCATGGGTCTGTTCAACGGATGGTGGTCAACCTACCGGGGCGTTCCGTCCTTCATCGTTGGCCTGGGCGGCATGCTCGCGTATCGCGGCATCCTGCTCGGCCTCACACATGGCTCGACGATTGCGCCGGTGTCGGACAGCTTCGTGCTGATCGGCCAGGGCTATCTGCCCCGCCGGGTGGGTGACCTGATGGCGGTGCTGATCTTCTGCCTGTTGGTGTTCGTGGTGATCAGGCAGCGGCGTGAGCACCGCCGCTATGAACTTGACGTCGCCCCGCTATGGCAAGACGTCGCCAAGTTGATTGTTGCGGGCGCGGTCATCGTTGCATTTGTCGCCACGCTCAACAGTTATGGCGGTATCCCGGTGCCCGTTTTGCTCGTTCTGGCGCTACTGGGCATTTTTTCGTGGATTGCCAGCCAGACCGTGTTCGGGCGCCGTATCTACTCCGTGGGTTCGAACCTGGAGGCCACGCGCCTGTCGGGCATCAACACCGATCGCGTGAAGCTGGCCATCTTCGGGCTCATGGGCCTGATGTGTGCGTTCGCCGGCATCGTCAATACGGCGCGTCTCGCTGCGGGCTCACCGTCCGCCGGAACCATGGGCGAGCTGGATGCCATCGCGGCCTGCTTTATCGGGGGCACGTCAATGCGCGGCGGCGCGGGCACGGTCTACGGCGCGCTGGTCGGCGCGCTCGTCATGGCCAGTCTCGACAACGGCATGTCCATGCTCGACGTGGATGCGTACTGGCAGATGATCGTCAAGGGCGGCATCCTCGTACTGGCCGTCTGGGTGGATGTCATCTCGCGCTCCGGCCGCCGCTGAATTTGCGCTTCGGGCTTTATCCCTTTTGCTGTAACTGGAATCTCCTATGTCTTATGCAATTTATCCGAGCCTTGTTAACAAGAACGTTTTGATTACCGGCGGCGGTAGCGGCATTGGTGCTGCCATCGTCGAAGGCTTTGCCAAACAGGGCGCGCGCGTTACGTTTCTGGATATTGCGGGTGCGGACTCAGAGGCGCTGGCGGCGTCGCTGGGCGAGTGCGTGCATCCGCCGGTCTTCCGCTACTGCGACCTGCGCGATATCGACGCGCTGAACACCACGTTCTCGGACATTGAAGCCGAAACGGGCCCCATCGAAGTGCTGATCAACAACGCCGCGAATGATGACCGCCATCAAATTGGAACGGTGTCGCAGGCCTATTGGGACAACCGCATCGAGGTGAACCTGCGCCATCAGTTCTTCTGCGCGCAAGCCGTGCTGCCCGGCATGAAGAAGCTGGGGCGCGGCGTGATCCTGAACCTCGGGTCCATCTCGTGGCATCTTGCCCAGCCGGACCTCGCCATCTACATGACGTCCAAGGCCGGCATTGAGGGCCTGACGCGTGGGCTTGCGCGCGACCTTGGCGGATTCGGCATCCGTGTCAATTGCATCGTGCCCGGCGCTGTCCGCACGCCGCGGCAGATGGCACTTTGGCAATCGCCCGAGAGCGAAGCCAAGCTGCTGGCCGAGCAATGCCTGCATGAGCGTGTCGAGCCGGAACACGTGGCGCGGATGGCCTTGTTTCTTGCGTCAGACGATGCCGCGCGTTGCACGGCGCGTGAGTACTTTGTCGATGCCGGGTGGTACGGCGGATGAAGGCGCAAATCATTCCGGAATGCTTCTGGCGCATAGCGGCAACGCTGGGCGAAGGCGCGGTGTGGCACGCCGCATTGCGCTGCGTGGTCTTTGTCGATATCAAAGGCAGACGGCTCTACCGATATGACTCCGATACCGCTGTGTGCCGTAGCTGGGTCGCGCCCGGCCAGATCGGCTTTGCGCTGCCTTGCGTTGATGGCAACTGGATCTGCGGCGTGCAGGGCGGCCTTTACCGGTTCGCGTTTGCAACGGGCAGCTTCAGTCGCGTGTTGCCGGTCGAGACCGATCGGCCGGGAAACCGTCTGAATGACGGCTTTGTCGATCGCACCGGGGCACTGTGGTTTGGCTCGATGGACGATGGGGAGCGCGAGCCGAGCGGGCAGCTCTACCGCGTCGGTCTGGATGGCGGGCTGAGCGTGCGCGATTCAGGCTACGTGATTACGAATGGCCCGACCGCGAGCCCCGACGGCCGCACGCTGTATCACACAGATACCTTGCAGCGTGTGGTCTATGCCTTTGACCTCGCCGACGACGGCAGCCTGCAACGCAAGCGCGTCTTCACTGCGATCGAGGGTACCGGCTACCCGGACGGGATGGCGGTCGACGAGGAAGGGTGCGTGTGGGTCGCGCTGTTTGGCGGAGGACGGATCGAGCGGTTCTCGCCCGACGGCCGGTGCATCGGGCGCGTCGACTTCCCTTGTTCCAACATCACCAAGCTCGCATTTGGCGGCGATGACTTGCAGACGGTCTATGCGACCACCGCCCGAAAGGGCCTGACGGACGAGGCGTTGCAGGAGCAGCCGCTTGCCGGCGGATTATTCACGTTCCGCTCGCCGGTCAAGGGGCTGCCTTCCACGGACTGTGCGGTGGCGTTTTCTGAGACGGTTTCGGTAGCGACGATAGGTCAGCCCTGACGGACGAGCCCGCGTGCCGCCAGGTTGCGATACAGGGCGCGGACACCGAACGTCCACGGCGCGATCTCTGTCGACAGGCGTACCGTGTTGACGAGCGCGCCGAGCGCAGGGGCGCTGATCGTTACGCGGTCGCCGAGGTGGTGTGTGAAGCCGGCACCCGGTGCGTCACGGTCCTTGATCGGCGAGAACATCGTGCCGAGAAACAGCATGAAGCCGTCCGGGTACTGGTGATGCGGCCCGCAGGTCTGGGCGACGAGGTCGAGCGGGTCGCGGCTGATCTCGCTCATGTGGCTTACGCCGTCGAGCGTGAAGTCGTCGTCCGTGCCTTCAACACGCAGCGACACCTGCGTCGCGCGAATCGTGTCGATCGTGAAGTGCTCGTCAAACAGGCGCACAAACGGGCCGATCGCGCAGGAGCCGTTGTTGTCCTTGCATTTGCCCAGCAGCAATGCGGAGCGCCCTTCGATGTCGCGCAAGTTCACGTCGTTGCCGAGCGCTGCTCCGACGACATGGCCGGCGCTGCTGACCGCCAGCACGATCTCCGGCTCCGGGTTGTTCCAGCGCGAGGCCGGATGCAGGCCCACGTCGGCGCCGAACCCGACCGCCGACATCGGCTGCGATTTGGAGAACACTTCCGCATCTGGGCCGATACCGACTTCCATGTACTGCGACCATGCGCCCCGGCGCTGCAGTTCCTCCTTGAGCCGCATGGCAGCATCGGAGCCGGGCTCGATCTTGGAGAGGTCCGAGCCCACCACGCCGACAATCGACTCGCGCACGTCGCGGGCCTTGGCCGGGTCGCCGCCGGCCTGTTCTTCGATCACCCGCTCGATCAGGCTGACCGCGAACGTCACACCGCAAGCCTTGATCGCCTGGAGGTCGTTCGGCGCAAGCAGGGTTGGCGCGCTGCCCGTGCGATCGGCGGCCAGGGAGCGTTCGACAAGCGGTTCGACGCGGCCCAGGTTTTCGCCCGATGCCTGCCGGGCCACGGCCAGTGCGTCAGGATGCTCGAACAGATCTGCCACCGTTGGCACGGCTTCCGTGATGTCGAACACGACACCATTGAGCACCACCACGACAGAAGGCCCCTCGCCGTTGGCAGTCGTACGCCAGACCCGACCAACGAGCGTTGATTGCTCCAGATCGTGCGGCAAATAGTTGGCGATGGCGGTCATGTGCGCTCCATAAATTGGACACCCGTGTTGGCAGGGAACCCGCGTGATCGTAGAGACGGCGATGCGGGGTGTCCAACACGGTGACGCAATTTCCAACCTGTTGGACAATCGAGCCAATCATGAGCGGAGCAGGTTTCCAGTGAAGACAGATTACGAGGTGCCAGCACTCAAGCGCATTCATGACGTGCTGGGAATACTTTGCGCGGCAACGTCTCCCGTCCGTCCGGCCGCATTGGCGCAGGCGACGGGCATGTCCAGAAGCACGCTGTACCTGCTGCTGGAGTCTCTGGAAAAGCGCCGCTGGATCGAAAAGCGGGCCGACGGCTATCTGATCGGCCTGACCCTGTTTGAGCTGGGCAACGCCTATTTCCGCCACGACAGCTTGTTGGCAGCGTTCCGGCGTGAGTCCGCCGCCTTCGTGGCCACACACAACGAGGTCGTCCAGCTTGCCGTGCTCGACGGCACGGAAGTCGTGTACATCGCGCGAGAGGATGCGCCGCGGCCGGTCCGCCTGGTATCGGATGTCGGCCTGCGCCTGCCGGCGCATTGCTGCGCGCTGGGCAAGGCGCTTCTCGCCAGCCTTGATGACGAAGCGGTGTGCGCGCTGCTGCCTGCCCGTCTTGCCGCCATGACGGAGCGCACCACCACGCGCCGGGCCGATCTCCTCCGTGAGCTTGAAAGCATTCGCGTGCGG
The DNA here is from genome assembly GCF_054792405.1 of Ralstonia sp. SA306. Taxonomy (NCBI): domain Bacteria; kingdom Pseudomonadati; phylum Pseudomonadota; class Betaproteobacteria; order Burkholderiales; family Burkholderiaceae; genus Ralstonia; species Ralstonia sp. SA306. The sequence goes on along the minus strand of NZ_CP096452.1, from coordinate 1,459,709 downwards.
GGACTGGCGACGGAGCGTGAGGAGGTGGTAGCGGGGCTGGCCTGCTTTGCTGCGTTCGTCGGTGTCACGCCGCTGGGAAAGCACGTTGCCGTGAGTTCCAGCGTGCCCATCAGCCGACTGGATGCCCGCAGGGAGAAGCGCCTCGTTGTTGGTGTTGCCGGCATGGCGGACCGCATCGGCCGCGCGCTGGCGCAGGCCTAGCGCCCGGCTGCATCATCGCCGGTTCCGCTATGATCGCCACTCCCTTTCCTCTTTCCCCTTGCGCATAGACGTTTCTCCATGACCACCGGCCCCACACCTCCTCGCATGTCCGATGTTGCGCGCATTGCCGGCGTGTCGAAGATGACGGTATCGCGGGTGCTGGCAGGCGGCAGCGTGTCGCCCGCAACCCGTGCCCGTGTGCAACAGGCCATCGATGCGCTCGGTTACGTTGCAACGGCCGCTGCCGGGATGCTGTCCAGCGGCCGGTCGGAATTCGTCGCTGCCTTGGTGCCGTCGCTGGCCAGTTCCAACTTTGCCGATACCGTGCGCGGGCTGACGGATGCGCTTGCGCCGCATGGCCTGCAATTGCTGCTGGGTGACACCGATTACCACCTCGACCAGGAAGAGGCGCTGGTGAAGTCGCTGCTGCGCCATCAGCCGCGTGGCATCGCATTGACAGGGCGCCACCACAGTGCAGGCACGCGCGCGCTACTGGAGCGCGCCGGCATCCCGATCGTCGAGATGTGGGATCTGCCTGAGCGCCCGATCGATAAGGCGGTTGGGTTCTCGAACGCCAAGGCGTCGCTCGCGATGCTGCGTCACCTGTACGCGCGGTGCTACCGGCGCATCGGTTTCCTGTGCGGCGCAAGCGAGCTGGACCGGCGCGGTACGGACCGCCTGCGCGGATACGTAAGCGGAATCAAGGCGCTTGGCCTTGGCGAGCCGCGCGTGATCCGCCTGGGCGATTCCCCCATCACCATGAGCCACGGCGGGCCTGCCATGGCGGCCTTGCTGGAAGCGTGGCCCGATACCGATGCCGTGATGTGCGTGAGCGACATGTCCGCATTCGGCGCCATCATGGAATGCCACCGGCGCGGCCTGTCCGTGCCCGGCGACATCGCTGTTGCAGGGTTCGGCAATTTTGAAGTCGCGTGGTGTTGCCACCCGACCATCACGACGATCTCCGTCGATGCCTATGGCATCGGGCTGCGCACGGGCGAGGTATTGCTCGATGCGCTGGGCGTTAGCGAGGCCACGGGCGCGCGCAAGCTCTCGCACATCGAATTCAGCGTTGTCGAGCGCGAGAGTGCGTAGCCGGCAGCGCGCCGCCGGCTGCTTCCTGCGTCAATGCGAGTGCCGTGGATTGCCGCGCGTCTCGATGACATTCAGATACAGCGTTGCCGGCTCCAGGCATCCGCCTGTTGAAAGCTGCCCGACGAACTTTCGATAGATTTCCTGCCAAGGCGTTTGTGACTGCGGCACGCTGAACGTTGCGCTTTCACGGCGGCGTTCAAGCTCGTCCGCGTCGATCAATACATCAACCTTGCGCGCATTGAGGTCCACGCGGATGCGGTCGCCCGTGCGCAATAGCGCGAGGCCGCCACCCGCTGCCGCCTCCGGAGACATGTTCAAGATGGACGGGCTTGCGGAGGTGCCGCTCTGCCGGCCATCGCCCATGCACGGCAGCGATTCGATCCCTTGCTTAACGAGCGCCGCCGGCGGTGCCATGTTGACGACCTCGGCACTGCCCGGATAGCCGACCGTTCCGCAGCCACGGATGACCAGGATGCAGCGCTCGTCAATGGCGAGGGCCGGATCGTTGATGCGGGCGTGATAGTCCTCGGGGCCATCGAAGACGATCGCTCGCGTCTCGAAGACGTTTTCCGCGCCGGGTTCGCTCAGGTAGGTTTGCCGGAACGCCTCGCCCACCACCGACATCTTCATGATGGCGCTGTCGAAGAAGTTGCCCGACAGCACGATGAACCCCGCGCGGTGCTTCAGCGGTGCATCCACAGGAAAAATCACGTCGCTGTCGGCGGCAGGGGCGGCATCGGCAATCGCGCCGATCATGCGGCCCGACACGGTGGGGCAATCGCGCCGCAGCAAGCCGCCCGCGTCGAGCTGGCGCAATACGGCCGGCACGCCGCCCGAGCGATGGAAGCTCTCACCCAGGTATTCGCCTGCCGGCATGCAGTTCACCAGAAGCGGAACCGATTCTCCGTGGCGCTGCCAGTCTTCGAGGCTCAGTTCCACGCCCATGTGGCGCGCGATGGCGATGAGGTGAGGAGGGCAGTTGGTCGACGCGCCCAGCGCCGAGGCCACCATGATGGCGTTCTCGAACGCCGCGCGCGTCATGATCTTCGAGGGGCGAATGTCTTCGTGCACCAGGTCGACGATGCGCTTGCCGGTGGCATAGGCCATCTGCCCGCGCTCCCGATACGCCGCCGGAATGCTGGCACACCCAGGCAGCGACATGCCCAGCGCTTCGGCCAGGCTGTTCATCGAAAGCGCGGTGCCCATCGTGTTGCAGTGGCCGATCGACGGTGACGACGCGGTGGTCAACTCCATGAAGCCTTCGTAGTCGATGTCGCCGGCAGCCAGCCGGTTGCGCGCATGCCAGATGACGGTGCCGGAGCCGACCCGTCTGCCATCGTGCCAGCCGTCCAGCATTGGCCCGCCAGACAGCACGATTGCCGGCAGGTCGACCGTGGCGGCGGCCATCAGGCAGGCGGGCGTGGTCTTGTCGCAACCGGTCGTCAGCACAACACCGTCAAGCGGGAACCCGTGCAGGATCTCGACCAGACCGAGATAGGCCAGATTGCGGTCGAGCGCAGCGGTCGGGCGGCGGCTTTGTTCGGCAAGCGGGTGAACCGGAAACTCCATCGGAATGCCGCCCGCGTCCCGTATGCCGGCCTTCACACGCTGCGCCAGTTCCAGGTGGTGCCGATTGCACGGCGCCAAATCGTTACCCGTTTGTGCAATGCCGATGATCGGCCGGCCCGACTGCAGCTCTTCGCGCGTCAGGCCGTAGTTCATGAAGCGTTCGACATAGAGGGCAGTCATGTCTGCGTGGCTCGGATCGTCGAACCAAAGCTGGCTGCGCAGTCTGCGTGGGGGTTGGGTGGGCATGGTGTCTCGGTCGTGATGTGGAACTGGGTTCCCTCTGCGGGGAATCGGCGTGGCGGTTTCCGGAGGTTTGTGATGCGATTTTGGTACCGGTAACAACAAATAGTAGAGCTGGAAGAACGCGCAGGCAATAGCGGGCCGGCGATGCGGCGTCAGGCCATGCCGGCGGCGGCCGCATCAACGATACGTGCGCGTTGTCAGCCCCCCTTCGGGGGAGGGTGTCTGGATTTGCCGACATCCACCTGAGTGCAAGCGTTTGCCCGGTGCCGCCTGAGAGGGAGGCGCCCTGGTTTCACGATTCTGCAAACAAGCCACCCTATGTTGTGCCGATCTTCGGGGGAGGATAGGAGGCTGCCATGCAGGGGTTATCTGCACGATTCGAAAAAACCGACGCGGGGCGCCGTGAAATTGCCACGCGCAACGGCGCGCTCAGCCGCACAAGCCGAGCGCTGCTGATCATGGTGGATGGCCACGTCACGGGCGAGGACCTTGCCGTGCGTGCCGGTCAGCTCGGCCTGGAGGCGCAGGCCGTGTTCGAGCTGATGCAGGCCGGGTTCATTCAGAGCGCAACCGATGTTGCCGGCGACGCCGTCTTCGTTCAGGTGGCCGAGCCGCAGCCCGAGGCACCCGAAGCACCCAAGGCGGGTGCCTCCGCAGCACCGGCGCGCAAGCGTTCGCTGGCGGCGGCGCGCATGTACCTCATGGACATTGCGGCACGCACATTCAGCTCGGCCGAGCATCCGATCCGCCAGCGCCTGGTCGAGGCCACCGACCGCGCCTCCGTGGAAAGCGCGTTCGATGCGTTGCTGGCGGCCCTGCGCGAAGCCACATCGGCGTCGATGTTGGAGCAGGTGGAGGTGTCGTTCCGCGGGTTTCTGCCGGCCGAAGAAGGGGCGGCCGGCAGAACGGTCAGGCTGCCTGTTGCGCCACTTCATCCTTGAGCAGCCCGCGCGCCCGCTGATTCGACTTGTAGATGTTGTCGCGCACCGGCACCGCGCCGGTCTTCACGCTGTGCACCCATTCCTGGGTCGACATCACCGCCGCGAAGCGCGATTGCAGCACCACGCTGAACACGCGGTGGATCTCTTCCGCACTCGCAAAGCCGGCTTGGTTCTGATACGGCACCGCGCCTGATGCATCGTGCAGAAACTCCACCGCCGTGCCGTTGTGCAGGGCGTGGTTGATGGTCGATGCGTCGCAGTTGTGCGTCATGTAGCCCACCACGGCCAGCGTATCGATGCCGCGTGCTTCCAGCCATTGCGCCAGGTCCGTCTCCGGATAGGCGCTGGGCAGCAGCTTGCGCAGATAGTGGTCATGCGGGCGCGATGCCACCACCGGGTGCAGTTGCCAGCCATCGGTGTCGATGGCAAACAGCGGCGAGCTGGCCGGCGAGGTCTGCTGCACGACGATCACCGGAATGCCGGCTTCGCGCGCCGCATCCATGGCAGCACCAACGTTGGCCACAGTCTGTTGCGGGTCCGGATACTCGATCGGCAAGCCGCCCGTGAAGTATTCGTTCTGCACATCAATGACGATCAGGGCGCGCTTCGGGGTGTTGTTCGTGGTCATGGCTGACTCCTCAAGGTCGGTTGGAGCGGGCAGTTGCGTGAGCCCGTGGACAGCATCTTCGCGAATGTCTATCCTTCCCGACAGTGGCCCGGAAGACGTTTATCGAAAGAATCGGGCCAAAGCGCGGAGCCCCGTATGCCACCTCAGCAAACTCAGCGTCCTCAGGAAATCGCCGTTCTGGCATTCAACGACATCAGCCCGTTTCACCTGTCCGTGCCGTGTCTCGTGTTTGAAGACCGCATCTGGGCGGGGCTGCCGTCCTACAACCTGCGGATCTGTGCCGGCGAGCCGCCCAGGAAGGGCGGCCTGCGCACCACTGCCGGGTTTGGCGTGCAGACCGACTTCACACTTGAAGACGCTGCCCGCGCCGACGTGCTGATCGTGCCGTCATGGCGTGATACGAAGGAGCGGCCGCCGGCGGCCATGGTGAACGTGGTACGCGACGCCTACGCGCGCGGCGCTACGGTGGTCGGCCTGTGCCTGGGCGCCTTTGTGCTGGCGGAGGCAGGTGTGCTCGACGGCCATGAGGCAACCACGCACTGGAGCGCCGCCGATGCGTTCTCGCAGCGCTACCCGCGTGTGAAGCTTGTACCGGATGTGCTGTATCTGGACGCCGCCGACGGCCGGCTGGTGACATCCGCAGGCACGGCCGCCGGGCTGGATTGCTGCCTGCACCTGGTGCGCCGCTGGCATGGCGCGGAGGTGGCCAACCGGATTGCACGGCGGCTGGTGGTGGCGCCTCACCGGCAGGGCGGCCAGGCGCAATACATCGAGCAACCGCTGCACGATGCGCCAGGCGGCGATCGCCTGTCGGATCTGTTGAACTGGACGGTGGCCAACCTGGCGCAGCCGCATTCGCTGGACTCGCTGGCCGAGCGCGCGGCCATGAGCCGCCGCAATTTCACGCGGCGCTTTCGTGAGTTGACGGGAACCACCGTCGGCCAATGGTTGCTCGGGCAGCGTCTGGCCTATGCGCAGCGCATGCTGGAGACCACACGCCAGCCGGTCGAAGCGATTGCGCAACTGGCGGGGTTCGGCAGCGCGGTATCGCTGCGGCAGCATTTCAGCCGGACGTATCACACGTCACCCAGCGCCTACCGGGCGTTGTTTGCGCAAGCCTGAAAAAAAAGCGGCTGGTCGGCCGCTGTATTGATTACTTGGTTACTTGCTCAGTTCGTGCCCGATGACGGCGCCGGCTGCGGCACCCCCGATCGTCCCGGCCGTGCTATGCGTGATCTCGTGGCCGGCCACGCCGCCTGCCACTGCGCCGCCTGCCGTACACGCCGTGAGCGTGGGAGCCAGCACGGCAATCGCGCAGACCAGCGCTGTTTTCCATGCGTTCATGATGTCCTCCTGAGGTGCCGGCCAGATGCAGCGGCCGGCATATCCCTCAGTCGAGCAAGGCGCGTGCCGCCCTCACATGAACAACGGCGAGAGCGACAGATGCGACAGCGCGATCACGATCACCTGCGCAATCACCAGCAGGATCAGCGGAGACAGATCGAGCCGGCCGCCCAGCGGCGGCACCACGCGGCGGATCGGGCGCAACAGCGGATCGACCAGCGTGTTGAGCACCGCGCCCATGGGCGATGCCGGCCCCATCCATGACAGCACGGCCGACGCAATGGTCACCCACACCAGAACGTTGAACGCCCACTTGAGCACCGTAAAGAGCGCCGCCACAAAGCCCATCGGCACGAGCGCCATCGGGCTCACGCCCACCGATGCCAGCAGCAGGAACAGATACACAAGCGCCGTGGCATAGGCCGCCACCAGCGACGACCAATCGATATAGCCCGTGGCCGGAATCACGCGGCGCAGCGGATGCACCAGCCAGCCGGTCAACTGGAAGATGGCCTGCGACAGCGGATTGCGCGGTGACAGCCGCACCGCTTGCGTCCAGGCGCGCAGCAGCAGTGCCGCGCCAAAGAGCGAGAAGATCGTGTCGAGCAGAAAACGCGTGATATCGCCGAACATGCGTCCGGTTCTCCTATGGTCAGGTCAGGCAAGAGCGCGCGGCAAACGCTGCGCTGGGGCGCGGTATTGTCGCACGGCAATCTGACGTCCATCTGTGCGTTGATGCCTCTGCGCACGGGCTGCGCATTCGCGTATTGTTGTGCCCGTTTGCCGCTTTTCCTGCCAGGAGACCTGCCTTGAAGCCAACCCTGTTTCGCGCGTTGTTGTCGCTGGCGTGCCTGTCTGCTGTGCCGCATGTGCATGCGCAGGCCTATGGCACGTTCACCGTCGAGTCCCCCACGTTTGCCGACAACGGCGTCATGGACCGCAAATACGCCGGCAAGAACCCCGCCAACGCCAACTGCACGGGAGACAACGTCTCGCCGCCGCTGCACTGGTCCAACGTGCCCGCCGGTACCAACAGCCTCGTGCTGATCACCACCGACCCGCAGGGCGCGGGCGGCCTGGGCGTGAACCACTGGATGGCCTACGGCATCCCGGCTGCGCAGACGAGCCTGCCCGAAGGCGCTGGCACCGGCGGTGCTTTGCGTATGGGCCAGAACGCCATCGGCAAGCCGGCCTACCTCGGGCCGTGTCCGCCCAAGGGCACCGGCATGCACCACTACGTCTTTGTGCTGATCGCCACGGATCTGGCGCCGGACGCGCTGCCCAATGGGCTCACGCGCGCTGAACTGGACGCGGCAATCAAGGGCCATAGCAAAGGCGCTGCCGCCTGGATTGGCCGGTTCGGCAACTTCTGATGGATGCGAGCCCGCCACGTTCAGCCGGCCGCGGCAGTTGCGGCTAACTCGGCCAGATACGCCCACGGATAAATGCCGCGCGCATGCCCATCGCTGAACACCAGTTGCATACCGTAACCAGCGGGCTCGACGGTGGTGACGCGCACGTTGGCCGGCACGTTGATGGGCGTGCCGTGATGGCGCTTGAACTGGCACTCCGCACAGCGGCATGCCTTGCGCAACATCACGTGGCTTAGCGCCACAATGGCGTCCGCCCAGTGCAGGCGCAACCGGCCTTGTGCGATGTCGTTGTCGATGTGCTCAGGCGGCTGCACGGGCGCCCTCGATCTGTGCCAATGCGATCCGCACGGCCTTGACGACTTCCGGGTCGCTATCGCCTTCTGCTGTGCGCAACGCGGGCAGGGCAGAGGCATCGCCGGTCTCGCCCAATGCGAGCGCAGCCTCCTTGCGCAGATTGCTGATCGGGTGCGCGAGCAGCGCGGCGAGCGCATCCACGGCATGCGCGGCGCGCCACCGGCCCAGCGCGCGGGCGGCTTGCAGACGGACTTGCCAATACGCATCTGCCAGCGCATCGACCAACGCTTGCGTGACGTCCGGGTCAGGCGCGAGCGCCCGCAGCTTGCCGAGCGTGCTGGCGCTTTCCTCGCGCACGCGCCATGCGGTGTCGTGCAGTGCATCTAGCAGCGCGGGCAGCACGGCGGCATCGGTGGCAAGGCCGAGGGCACCCACTGCGGCACGGCGTACCTCGGCATCTGCGTCATGACGCGCGCGTTCCGCCAACGCAGGCAGCGCCCCCACATGCTTGCGCCAGCCGAGCACCGCAACGGCCTCACGGCGCACGGCGGCAACGGCGTCCTGCAAGGCGTGCAGCGCGGGCGTTTCGCTCTCGGGCACGCGCAACTCACGAAGCCCGCGCAACGCGGCGGCGCGTACAAAGGCGCTCGCGTGGTCTACGTAACGCAACAGCCCGGGCGCGGAGTCGGGCGATTTCAAATCCCCCAGGCCGATTGCTGCCGCATCACGCACGGCGCCATCCACGTCTTCCAACGCACGGGCGAGCGCGGCCACCGTATCCGGCTGCTCCCACGTCGCCAGGATGCGCGCCGCTTCCAGCCGGACCTCCGGCGCGGGGTCGTGCGCAAGCAGCGCAATCACGTTGGGCAGCGCATCGGCGTCTTCTTCATCCGCGATCTGCAGCAGGGCAACGCGGCGGGTGGTGGCATCTGCGTCGTGCAGGCGCGCCAGGAGGGTTGTTGTCATCGTCACCTCAGCGCAACAGGTACGGGATGTCGACCTTCACCGCGCCGGTCGGGCAGTCCTGCTCGCAGGGCATGCAGTACCAGCATTCGTCGAATTGCATGAAGGCCTTGCCCTTGGTCAGATCGATGGCCAGCAGGTCGAGCGGGCAGACGTCGACGCACACGGTGCAGCCCTTATCGGCAATGCACTTGGCTTCGTCGATGGTGACGGGCGCGCTGCTGCGCGAGGTGATGTCGTGCGGCGTGTGGGTGAAATGAACAGTCGTCTGTTGCATGGTCATGCAGCCTTCGGAATGCGCAGGTGCGCGTAGGAATCGGTGCCGAGCACATCGACAGGGATGGCGTACGGTTCAACCGCCTGCTTGCGGCTGGCCATGGCGCCATGCGCGTCCTTGTACAAGCGCGTGTGGCAGAACCAGTTGGCGTCGTCGCGCTCGGGGTAGTCCACGCGGTGGTGATACAGGCCCCAGCGGCTCTCGGTGCGGAAGAGTGAGGCGCGTGCGGCCATCTCAGCGCAATCGCGGATGAAGCTGACTTCCATTGCGCGCATCAGCTCGTGCGGGTTGCGCGCGTGCAGGTGCGTGATGTCTTCGGCAATCTCGTCGAAGCGGCGCAGGCCGATCTCCATCTTGCGCGTGACCTTGGGCGGCTGCAGGTAGTCGTTCACCATGCGGCGCAGCTTGTATTCCACCTGGGCGGGAGCCAGGCCGTGATCGCGCTGCAACGGCGCAAAGATACGCGCGCGCTCGCGTTCTATCTGCGCGTCGTCGATGCGGGCGTCGCCTTGCCGGCCGGCGATATAGTCCGCCGCGTTCTGCCCCGCAAACCAGCCATACGTGAACGCGCCCAGCATGTAGTTGTGCGGCACGGCGGCCATGTCGCCGGCGGCGTAGAGCCCGCACACCGTTGTCTCCGCGCGCGCGTTCACGTGTACGCCCGACGCGCTATGCCCGCTGCAGAAGCCGATTTCCGAGATGTGCATCTCCACCATCTGCGTGCGGTAATCGGTGCCGCGCCCGGCGTGGAAGCGGCCGCGGCTGGGTCGCTCGTTGGTGTGCAGGATGGTCTCGATGGTCTGGATGGTTTCTTCGGCCAGATGGTCGAGCTTGAGAAATACCGGGCCCTTCCCACCCTGCAGCTCCTGGTAGAACTCCCACATCATCTGGCCGCTCCAGTAGTCGCACTGGATGAAGCGCTCGCCGTGGGCGTTGGCGGTGTAGCCACCCAGCGGGCCGGTCACATACGCGCAGGCGGGGCCGTTGTAATCCTTGATGAGCGGGTTGATCTGGAAGCATTCCAGATTGGCAAGCTCTGCGCCCGCGTGATACGCCATCGCATAGCCATCGCCTGCGTTGGTGGGGTTCTCGTACGTGCCCATCAGGTAGCCCGACGATGGCAAACCAAGCCGCCCCGCAGCCCCGCAGCTCAGCACCACGGCCTTTGCACGCACCACGAGAAAATCTGCAGTGCGGCAATCGAACCCGAGCACGCCGCAGGCCGCGCCATTTGCATCCGTCAGCACACGGGTGACGACGATGCGGTTCGTGATCTCGACCCGCGCACGCTTGAGCTGCCGATACAGCACCTTTTTGATGTCGTGGCCCTCCGGCATCGGCAGCACGTAGCTGCCCATGTGGTGGATCTTCTTGACGGCGTAGTCGCCGGTTTCGTCCTTCTCGAACTTCACGCCCCAGCGGTCGAGCTGCTCGATGGTGGCAAAGCTGTGCTGTGCATACGCATACACGGCCGATTGATCGACGATGCCATCGTTGGCCAGCGTGATTTCGCGCGTGTATTGCTCCGGCGTGGCATGCCCGGGAATGACGGCGTTGTTCAGCCCATCCATGCCCATCGAGATGGCGCCGCTGCGTTTCACGTGCGCCTTGTCGATCAGCAGCACGCGCAGCGCGGGGTTGCGTTCTTTTGCTTTGATGGCCGCCATCGGGCCGGCCGTGCCACCGCCCACGACGACGAGGTCGTACTCCAGTTCCAACGTGTTCATACAGTGCCTTGCAGAGGAAGGATGGATTGCGCGTGCGCCGCCACTTGCCGATCCAGCCGGAGCCGGTACTGGAAAGCGTCGCCACGAAAATAGAGGCGTTCAAAGTCGATGGGCGTGCCTTGCGCGTCATGCGTCAGGCGCTCCACGCGCAGCAGCGCTGCGCCTGCGCCCGTGTCGAGCGCGGCGGCGGTGGCGTGGTCAGCCAATGCCGCATCGATGGCAAGCGTGGCGTGGCCGAGCGCCACACCTGCGTCCTGCTCCAGCACAAGAAACACATCGCGCGCGACGAGGTCCGCTCGGGCGACGATGCTGCCAAGTGCTTCCGGCAGCCACGTCACCTCAAGCGACACCGGCAATTGATCCAGCAACCGCACGCGATGCAATTCGGTGACGGGCGAACCGGACGGCAGTTGCAGCGCCTGTGCCACATCGGTCGGCGCGGGCACTGTCCGCAGCTTCAGCACATGGTTGCGAATGGCATGACCTTGTGCCGACATCGCCTCGGCAAAGCCCTGCAGCGCCGTCACGTTCTGGAACGCCTTGGGTTGGCTCACAAACGTGCCTTTTCCGTGGCGGCGGAAGATCAGCCCTTCGTTCTGCAGATCGGCCAACGCCTGCCGCACGGTGATGCGGCTGGCGTTGAACTGCTCGCCCAGGGCCGCTTCCGACGGCAGCAGTGATGCCGGCGCGTAGTGGCCACTGAGAATGCCCTCGCGCAGCGTGCCCTTGATCCGCTCATAGAGCGGCGGGGCCGGTTGGCGGTGCAGGTTGGAAGTCGTCATCAGGCGCGGAACTCGTCATAACAAGTGCGCCCAGTGTAAGAAGCAGCCGTATGCAGCGGAACGAAGCTTTTTCGATATGCATGCTCGGTTTTTGGCATGCGCCACCGCTACCGCTCTGTCTGAGCGGGCCGCACGGCTGCCGTCGCATCGCGCGATTTTGGTGCGCTGCACGATGCGCAAACGCCCGGTCTGATATCAAAAGCGATATCGGTTGGCCCCCAAAAAAACATTAGACGGTCATGTCAGGCTGTCAATACCATGGCTCACCACGAATCACCGGCAAGGGAAGACGGGCGCCACATGCCGGGTTTGACTCGTGTACCGCGTTGCAAAGACGACGTGCGCAGCCCCGGGGGCAGTCACCCGCTGCGTTCCACCATAAAGGAGACAAACGATGGAAAAAACGAGCGCCGCGGGCGCCAGACGGACCGTGTTGACCTTCCTGGCTGCAGCCGGTGTGCTGCTGGCTACGGGCTTGACCACAGCGGCTCACGCGGCTGACAAGTCGTTCACCATGGGCTTTGCCCAGGTGGGCGCCGAGAGCGAATGGCGTACCGCCAATTCGGAATCCATCAAATCGACGGCCAAGGCGCAGGGCGTGAACCTGAAGTTCTCTGACGCGCAGCAGAAGCAGGAAAACCAGATCAAGGCGATCCGCTCGTACATCGCGCAGAAGGTGGATGTCATTGCGTTCTCGCCAGTGGTGGAATCCGGCTGGGACACCGTGCTGCAAGAGGCCAAGGCAGCCAAGATTCCGGTCATCCTCACCGACCGGGGTATCGACAGCAAGGACCCCTCGCTCTACACCACCTTCATCGGTTCGGATTTCGTCGAGGAAGGCCGCAAGGCGGGCCGTTGGCTGCTGGAAAACGTCAAGCCCAAGGGCGGCGACGTGAACATCGTCGAGCTGCAAGGCACCGTCGGCTCAGCGCCTGCCATCGACCGCAAGCGCGGCTTTGAAGAGATCATCAAGGCCGACCCGCACTACAAGATCATCCGCTCGCAAACCGGCGACTTCACCCGCGCCAAGGGTAAAGAGGTGATGGAAGCCTTCCTCAAGGCCGAGGGCAAGAAGATCAACGTGCTGTTCGCGCACAACGACGACATGGCGATTGGCGCCATCCAGGCCATTGAAGAGGCTGGGCTCAAGCCGGGCAAGGACATCACCATCATCTCCATCGACGGCGTGAAGGGCGCGTTTGAAGCCATGATGGCCGGCAAGCTGAACGTCACGGTGGAATGCAGCCCGCTGCTCGGGCCGCAGCTGATGGATACCGCGCGCGCCGTGCTGGCGGGCAAGACCGTGCCCAAGCGCATTGTCACCAAGGAAGGCATCTTCCCGATGGACGTGGCGGCCAAGGAGTTTCCGAACCGCAAGTACTGAGTACTGAGCTGCGTTCGCAAGCCCTTTGCTGAACCGGAGTATGCCGGCAGGGCGGGTGACTCCGCCTTGCGGGCATGCACCATCAACAGGTGACATCCATGTCGGATCACGTTGATCATGCCGCCGCGTCAGATGCCCGTGGCGCGTTGCTGCACATGCGCGGCATCTCCAAGAACTTTCCTGGCGTGCAGGCGCTGGCCGGGGTCGATTTCCGCTTGTTTCCCGGTGAAGTGCATGCCTTGATGGGGCAGAACGGCGCCGGCAAATCGACGCTCATCAAGGTGTTGACCGGGGTGGAAGCGCCCGATGCGGGCGAGATCCTGCTCGGCGGTCAGCCCATCGCTCCGGGCTCGCCGCTGGAGGCGCAGAAGCTCGGTATCAGCACGGTGTATCAAGAGGTCAATCTCTGCCCGAACCTGACCGTGGCCGAGAACATCCACATCGGCCGCTTTCCCATGCGCATGGGCAGCATCGACTGGCGCGCCACCAACCGCGCCGCGCAGGCGCTGCTAGCCGATCTGAACATCCACATTGACGTGACGCTGCCGCTGTCGCTCTATCCGGTGGCCATTCAGCAGATGGTGGCGATTGCCCGCGCGCTATCCACCGAAGCCCGCATCCTGATCCTGGACGAACCCACTTCAAGCCTGGACGACGACGAAGTGGCCCGGCTGTTTGCCGCCATCCGCACGCTCAAGGCACGCGGCATGGCCGTGCTGTTCGTCACGCATTTTCTGGAGCAGACCTACGCGATTGCCGACCGCATTACCGTGCTGCGCAACGGCCGGCTGGAAGGCGAATACGCTGCGCGCGATCTGCCGCAGCTGCAATTGATCAACAAGATGGTCGGGCGCGACATTGATGCAAGCCGCTTCGAGCGCACCGAGGTGCCGCCGGTGGATGACACTGCGCCAGCATTCCTGAGCGCGCGCGGCATGGGCCGCCGTGGCGTCGTGCAGCCGCTCGATCTGGACGTGCGCCCCGGGCAGGTGCTGGGCCTGGGCGGCCTGCTGGGCTCGGGCCGCACCGAGACCGCGCGCCTTCTGTTTGGCGTGGATCGCAACGATGCGGGCTCGATCAAGGTGCAGGGCCAGTCGCATCAGTTCAGCTCCCCGCGTGACGCCATCCGTCAGGGCATCGGCTTCTGCCCGGAAGACCGCAAGACCGAGGGCATCATTGCCGAGCTGTCGATTCGCGAGAACATCATCCTCGCGCTGCAGGCCAAGCGTGGGCTGTTCCGCTATCTGCCCAAGAAGCGCCAGCGCGAGATTGCCGACCAGTACATCGCTCAGCTTGGCATCAAGACGCCCGACGCTGAAAAGCCTATCGGCCAACTCTCGGGCGGCAACCAGCAGAAAGCCGTGCTCGCACGCTGGCTGGCGACCGACCCGGCCATGCTGATCCTGGATGAGCCCACGCGCGGCATCGACATTGCCGCCAAGCTCGACATCATGGACCTGGTGACCGCGCAGTGCCGCAAGGGCATGGCCATCCTGTTCATCTCCAGCGAGCTGCCGGAAGTGCTGCGTGTGAGCCACCGGCTGGCGATCCTGCGCGATCGCAAGAAGGTGGGCGAGCTTGCCGGCGCCGATGTGACGGAAGACAACCTGTGCCACGTGATTGCCGGCGGCGACGTGCCCGCCAGCCAGTCCAACACCCAGTCCACCACCACCGGAGGCGCCGCATGAACCCCGCCAGCCTGCGTGCGCTCACCGGCCACCGATTGTTCTGGCCGTGCGTGACGCTACTCCTGCTGTGTCTGCTCAACGCGTGGTTCAACCCGCATTTCTTTCACCTCGACATTCGCGGCGGGCATCTGTACGGCAGCCTGATCGACATCCTCAACCGTGCCGCGCCGCTGATGCTCATATCCCTGGGCATGACGCTGGTGATTGCCGTGGGCGGCATCGATATTTCAGTGGGCGCGGTGGTGGCCATTTCCGGCGCCATTGCCGCATCGCTCATCGGCGGCACGCTGGTGGTGCAGAACGGCTTGCCTGTGTATGTAACCAAGGTGCCGCTGCTTCTGGCGCTGCTGGCTGCCGTGGGCGCAGCGCTGGTGTGCGGCCTGTGGAATGGCTTGCTGGTGGCAGGTGCAGGCATGCAGCCCATCATTGCCACGCTGATCCTGATGGTGGCGGGGCGCGGCGTGGCGCAGCTCATTACCGGCGGGCAGATCATCACCGTCTACTACGAGCCGTTCTTCTTTGTGGGCAACGGCTATCTGTTCGGGCTGCCGTTTGGGCTGTACATCGCGGCCGCCGTGCTGGGCCTGCTGCTGTTGTTGATGCATCGCACGGCGCTCGGTCTGTTTATCGAGGCAGTCGGCATCAACCCCGTGGCAGCGCGGCTTGCGGGGCTGAACACCAAGGCGCTGCTGTTTGGCATCTACGGATTCTGCGGTGCCATGGCCGGCATTGCGGGGCTCATCATCTGTTCGAACGTCAAGAGCGCGGACGGCAACAACGCGGGGCTGCTGCTGGAGCTTGACGCCATCCTGGCTGTCACGCTGGGCGGTACCTCGCTGGTGGGCGGCAAGTTCAGCCTGTGGGGCAGCGTGATCGGCGCGCTCATCATCCAGACGCTCACCTATGCGATCTACTCGATGGGCGTGCCGCCCGAGATCAACCTCGTCGTGAAAGCCGTGGTGGTATTTGCCGTGTGCCTGGCGCAATCGGAAGCGTTTCGCAGCATGTTCTTTCAACGCCAAAGCCGTGCAGGAGCGCAGTCATGAGAATCAATCCACGCCGCTTGCCGTTCTACGTCACGCTGTTCCTGTTTGCGCTGCTGTTCGGCTTTGGGTCTGTGACTTACACGGGCTTCTTCAGCGTGCAGGTGTTTCTGAATCTGCTGATCGACAACGCGTTCCTGATGGTCGTTGCCATTGGCATGACGTTCGTCATTCTGTCGGGCGGTATCGACCTGTCTGTGGGGGCGGTGGTGGCGCTTACCACCATGATCTCCGCCGCGCTGGTTGAACATCACGGCTGGTCGATTGGCGTGGTGGTGCCGCTCGTGCTCGCTGTCGGGTGCCTGTTCGGCTTGATGATGGGTGTGCTGATCCAGGTGTTCCGCATCCAGCCGTTTATCGTCACGCTGGGCGGCATGTTCCTCGCGCGGGGGCTGTGCTACCTCATCAGCATTGATTCGATCAGCATTACCGACCCGATCTACACCACGCTGTCGCAGTACAAGATCCAGGTGGGTGGCGGCAACTACGTGTCGCCCAGCGTGGTGATTGCGCTGGTGGTGTTTGCCGCTGCGGCGTGGCTCGCACATTGCAGCCGCTTCGGCCGCACGGTCTATGCGCTGGGCGGCAATGAACGCTCCGCCTTGTTGATGGGCTTGCCGGTGGCGCGCACGCGCATCCTCGTTTATGTGCTCAGCGGTTTCTGCTCGGCCCTGGGCGGCGTGCTGGTCACGTTCTACATGCTCTCCGGCTACGGGCTGCATGCACAGGGCATGGAGCTCGATGCCATTGCCGCCACCGTGGTCGGCGGCACGTTGCTCACCGGCGGCGTGGGCCTCATCAGCGGCAGCGTGGTGGGCGTGCTGTTGCTGGGCGTCATCCAGTCGTTGATCACCTTTGACGGTACGCTCAGCTCCTGGTGGGCGCGCATCGCCATTGGGGTGTTGCTGTGCGTGTTCTGCCTCATGCAGCGTTTTCTGGGGCGCGCGCAACGCGGGGTGTCGGTGCCGCCGTCAAGCCCGCACAAGCCTGTGCGGCGCCCGAATGAAACGACCAAGGACACAGCTCCCTCGGCCATCGTCATGCGGTCGCACGCCATGCCGCCGTTCAACTAGGCACGCACGCTCGCGCTGCTCGAAGTCGGCTCGTCGCTCGCGCGGGCCGACCCTCGGATGTCTCCCCTCACGCACTCGAATTGGCAACGCATGCACCGGTGCAGGGCGCGATGTGGGCGCTTTGACTCACGCACTTAAGGTATTTCGCGGCCTACCGATATGCAGATGTAGAACATCCATAAATCCGGGGCACGTGCCTCCGGATAAACAAATCGGGGGAAATCATGCCGTCTATCGTGCATTCGGTGCGCTTCAAGTTGCTCGGGGCGTTTGGTCTGTGTTTGGCGCTGTTGCTGGCCACCGGTGTGTTTGGGGTGCGGGGCCTGATGCGCCTGAACGCCAACATTAACGCCGCATATACCAGCAACACGCTGCCCATCGCGCAGCTTGCCGAGCTTCGGACGGCCCAACTTGATATACGCCTGCAATTGCGTCGCGCGCAGGTCTTCACCGACGATGCCGCGCAAGTTGCAGCGGCCGTGCGCACCATCCGCACGGATCTGGAACAGATCAACGGCGCATGGAAGCAGTACTACCCCGCCAGCGTGACGAGCGAACAAGAACGCGATGTCGCCAGCAAGGTCAACGATGCCCTGCCGCAATTCAACACGGCCACGAACGAAGCGATCGAAGCGCTGCAGGCAGGCCAGCACGACGTAGCCGCGCATATCATCAACCGCCACGCCCGTTCTGGACAAGCCGTGAGCGACCTGCTCGCAAAGGACATTGCCATCAACCTGCAGCAGGCCAAACTGTCCGTCGATGACAGCGAAGCCACCTACCACTCCATCTTCAGCATGGCGGTTGCGCTGGTGTGCGCTGGGTTTGCGGTGGGCGTGGGCATGTGCTGGTATCTGCTGCGCGCGATCTCTCGCCCGCTCAGCCGCGCGGTGGACGTTGCCAATCACATTGCCGGCGGGCGGTTGGAGAACAACATCGTGATCGACACGCAGGGCGAGTTTGGTGAGCTGCTGGCCGCACTGCGCTCGATGGATCGACAGTTGACCGAGACGGTGCGCGGCATCAAGGTATCGGCCGAATCCGTGACGGTGGCATCCAAGGAAATTGCAGCCGGCAACATTGATCTGTCTGCCCGCACCGAACAGCAGGCCGCCTCGCTGGAGGAAACCGCGTCGAGCATGACGCAGTTGACCGAGACCGTGAAGCAGAACGCCGAGAACGCCGCCCAGGCCGACAGCCTGGCCGCCAGCGCCAGCACCATCGCGCAGGCAGGCAACGAGGCCGTGCAGGCCATGGTCGGCACGATCGACCAGATCAGCACCAGCTCGGGCAAGATTTCCGAGATCACGGGGCTGATCGAAGGCATCGCCTTCCAGACCAACATCCTCGCGTTGAATGCCGCAGTGGAAGCGGCGCGCGCTGGCGAGCAGGGCAGGGGCTTTGCCGTCGTTGCAAGCGAGGTGCGCACGCTTGCGCAACGCTCCGCCTCTGCCGCCAAGGAGATCAAGGGGCTGATTGGCGACTCCGTTGCCGTGGTGCAGGCGGGTTCGCAACAGGCCGCTGCGGTGGGCGAGACCATGAGCGAAGTGAAGGATGCCATCCGCCGCGTGTCGGAGATCGTGGCCGAGATTGCCGCCGCCTCTGCCGAGCAAAGCCGAGGCATCGAGCAGGTCAACCAGGCCGTCACGCAGATGGATGAAGTCACCCAGCAGAACGCCGCGTTGGTCGAGCAGGCCGCAGCGGCAGCGCAATCGCTGGAAGAACAGGCGACGACGCTGCGCCGCGCGGTGTCGGTATTCCGTCTGTCGGATGGAGCCGGTCGGCCCGCGTTTGCCTGAGCACCTGCGGCAGGCGCCTTAGGCGCTGCCCGCCACGGTACCGCCGGGCCTTGAAAAGGTTGTTTCATGCAACTATATTGGTTGCGCGAAACAACTATTCGGGGCCAGTATGGACTTCATTGAAGCGCCCACGCAATCGCGCGAGCAGACGATTCGCGAGCTGCGGGAGATCTCGCGCAAGCTCGTTCGCGAACTCGGCTTCATGCGCAACACGCTGGCCGAGAGCGACCTGCCGCCGTCCGCGGTGCACGCGGTCCTGGAGATTGCCGGTACGCCCGGCATCCAGGCGCGCGACCTGGCCGAGCGTCTGCGGTTGGACAAATCCAGCACCAGCCGCCAGGTCACCCGGCTGGAATCTGCCGGGCTGGTCGAACGCCGCACCTGCGCCGATGACGCCCGATCTTCCGAGCTGCACCTCACCAAAGACGGCCAGCAACTGCGGCGCAAGATCGACGCCTTTGCTTCCAGCCAAGTCTCCAATGCGCTGCGACACCTGACCCCGGCAGACCAGCAACGACTGGTCACATCGCTGTCGCAATACGTCAGCGCGCTGGCCGATGACAACGACC
Organism: Ralstonia sp. SA306; assembly: GCF_054792405.1. Lineage (NCBI taxonomy): Bacteria > Pseudomonadati > Pseudomonadota > Betaproteobacteria > Burkholderiales > Burkholderiaceae > Ralstonia > Ralstonia sp. SA306. The sequence goes on along the minus strand of NZ_CP096452.1, from coordinate 1,440,716 downwards.
ACAAGCCCGCGCAAGCGCCCGCCGATGCCGGCCCCCAGATCGTGCAAGGCTACGTGCCCGGCTGCATTGGCGACATCGCCAGCCTGCACGGCCGGTTCTACGCACAGCACTGGGGCTTCGGCGTGTTCTTCGAGCGCCGCGTCGCCAAGGAACTGGCCGACTTTGCGCAGTCCCTGCCCGACGCCAACAAGGCACTCTGGCTGTGCGTGGAAAACGGCCGCAGCCTTGCATCGCTCGCCATTGACGGCAACCCGGACACGCGCGTTGCATACCTGCGCTGGTTCATCGTGGATGATTCACTGCGGGGCACCGGCATTGGTCGTAAGCTCATGTCGCAAGCCATGCGCTTTGTCGACGAGCGCTTTGACGAGACCTACCTCAACACCTTCAAGGGCCTGGATGCCGCCCGCCACCTCTACGAATCGTTCGGCTTTCAACTCACGCAGGAAGAAGCCGGCACGCAGTGGGGCAGCACCGTAACCGAACAGCAATTCCGCCGCCGCAAACAGGGCTGACGTTGCGTCACGCCCGGCGCACAAGGAGGCAACACGTGACATCGCAACTCAACCTGGATGCCTACTTCAACCGCATCCAGTGGGGCGGCAGCACCCGCCCCAGCTACGACACGCTCGCGCAGTTGGTGCACGCGCACATGCGGCACATTCCGTTCGAAAACCTCGACGTGCTGCTCGGACGCGGCATCCGCATCGACCTGGAAAGCGTGCAGAACAAGCTCGTTCACGCACGCCGCGGCGGTTACTGCTTCGAGCACGCCACCTTGTTTGCCGCCGTGCTGGAGCAGCTTGGCTTTCAGCCCACGCGCCACTCGTCGCGCGTGATCATCCAGACGCCGCGCCCCGAGGCGCCCCGCACGCACATGTTCCTGACGGTGCCGCTGCCCGAGGGCACCTTTGTCATCGATCCGGGTTTCGGCGGGCTGGCGCCCCGCGTGCCTGTGCCGCTGGACGGCACGCAGGCCAACATCGACGGCGAACTGCACTGGATGGTGCGCGATGAAGACCGCTGGATACTCCGCGCCCAGGTGCGCAGCGACACGCCCGTCGACGCCTGGGTCACCACGATGGAGCAGGACTACCCGATCGATTTCGAAATGGCGAATCACTACACGAGCACGTATCCGGCGTCGCCGTTCATGAACCGCATCCTGATGCGGTCGTTGACGGACGAAGGGCGCGTGACGGTGATGAACCGGGACGCCACGATCTGGCGAGGGAATACGCCGCACAGGTTTGAATTGGAAGACCGGCGCGCGTTGCGGGAGCTGTTGGCCGAGCACTTTGGGATTGATTTGCCCGAGGTGGAGGGGATGCGGGTGCCGGGAGTGGAGGGGTGGGATTGAAACTGCATTGGCATCCGGATTTCCCGCCGCAGTGATGGTTTGTTGGTGTCTGACGCCAACCGCCTAAGGGGCTACCGCTGCCCATGAAAAAGTACGGTCAGTTCAACACATAACGAGAGTCGGTCTCTGCAAGCGTCCCCGCCCGTCTCGGGTTCGCTTTTACTGCTGTTTTTTTATTTCAGCTTGTTCGCACGTGCCAGCACATGCAGGACTTCCCACCGGTACAAGTCCACTGTTACGCCATCCAGCGAGGTCAGCATGAAGGCACCAATCGCATCGAGAAACCCGGCCTGGTATTCAACGGCCTTGTCTTTGACCTGAAGCTGGTATTCCAAGCGCAAAGTCTTGGGGCTGAACTGCCGCTGCACCTTCATGTCCATTTGGGCGCGCCGCAGATAATCTCGCGCGCTCAGGGCGCCTTGTGCATACAGGAGATTGTCTTCAAGGCTCATCGGGCACCTCCGGACGGAGGACGTTGCGCGATGCTGGTGAAGTGACAGATTGCGGGGCGATGCCCGCGTGGGATGGGTACAGCTTGGATCGGTTGCTCCATTGTCTTGCCCTCTGGTTGAGTGAGGAGCCGCCCACCGGGAGGGGTGGGCGGGCACACGGCAAGGTCTGCAATACCGATCAAGACAAATCCAAAAATCGGCAGGGCCGAAGCCCTCCCTGCCGGGCCCGCCCATATAGGCGAACGACGGCACGCAAGGGCCTAACGGCACTCGCGGATTTGTCTTGAATTCGGGATTGCAGTCCCGGCTGCGCTTGGTTTGCGCGAGCGGGAGTGAGTTTATGGGCGGCGAGCGGCGGCGGCAAGTTGCGGTTTGTCGCGGCGGCCAAATCAGAGCGCATTCGCGGGGTCCAGAACGCCGGGCGCCAGGTTTCGAACTCGGGGCGCCGAGTTCCGAACCGCAAACGCCGAGCAAAAAGCCCCACCCGCCAGGCTCCGAGCCTCAACGGTCGAGTCCAGAACGCCAATCGTCGAGATCAGAACCTCGATCGTGCTCAAAAAAGCAGCATGTGTTGCTGAAAAAAGCAGCAAGCGCGAGGCAAAAAGTCCCACGGTTGGGGCTTGGACGGCGGCAAGCGGGGGGTGAGGGGCGGCAGTCGGGGGAATTAGCCTCAAGTGCCGAGCTTGAGGCTCCGAATTCGCTCCGCCTGCCATGCCGCCAACGCAGTGCCCGCTTCGGCTTCTTCCTCCTTGGTCGCCTTCCGGGTTTTATAGGGCGACAAACTGGCAGACAAAATCGGCGCGCCGTTATGTATGTCCTGCGCGAGCCAGCTCAAATAATCCCGACCCTCATCGCGATACCGTTGAACTTCCGCCGTGGTCAGCCGAATCATGAAGCTGTAGCCGACCGCCCCATGGTTGCAGTTGGCATCGAGATACAGCTCGCCATCCGCTTCAAATAAAAACCAGCTCTGCGGTTCGTGGTCCAGCACCTGCATCAACGCCTCCGAGCGCGTAGTTGATTGTGTGAGTGGTTGCGTGTGCGTGCGATTGCTCGGCATGCCATGGCGCATGTGCGGGCTTCGCACATGCGATCGCACTTTCGCATGATCGTGCTGGACGCTGCAATTGGCCGCCTAGCATGCAAGCGTTATTGACCATTGCTGCCCGCCATGCCAATTCCATCGAAGATCAGCGGACCGAGCGTCCAGACACACATCAGTAGCACCGACGCGCCAGGCTCGTCGCCGATCAAGCCGCCGCAACCTCAGGCGCCTCAGCGCACGGCACGTACGTCGCAAGGGGAACTCGGGGCGCTGTCTGCGCGCGGCTCGAAGCGCCCACGCGAGTCGAGTGGTGATGATGCTGCTGCACAGCCCCAAGCCAAGCAACGCCGCGCGGATCTGCCCCGCTCGGAGCTCCCTCGCGCACACGGCGACGCAGACTCGCGCATGGAGCGCATCATGCAGATGCAGGCCGAGACCATGATCCGCAGTGCGGAGCTGCAGAACGTGCTGAACCGCGCCAACGCGCAAGCCAAGCTGATGGAAGAGGGCAGCAAGGCTGCCAAGGATCTGATCAATTAGCGTCGATGCGCCAGCTGGGCGTGGCATTCACGGAATCTGCGCTGGCCCCGGTGCATCACTGCCACGTACCAGAACGATTGCCGCTGCCTCGCTGCGGCGGTGATCTGAAGCACAGCATCGTGGTTGCTGGCGTGGAGCAAGTGATTCACGCCGTGCAGTCGGTGATGCACTTGCTGCGTGACGATCTGCTCAACGCAAAGGTCGTGGCGATGAAAGCCCGGCACATATGTGAGGTGCTGCGCGCACCAGGTGACGGTATCGCTTCCTGGCCAGAGAAGAACTACGCGTTTTCCCAGTAGTAGGCCCCCGCCCATCTGGCCAAGATTGCCGCGTATTTTCGTCGTTGCAATTGCCTTCGCGAACTGTGCGGTACGGGAGAACGCTATGCCTGCTTTTGTCGATACCAACGGGCGACTCGTGTACTACCGGCCCCAGTTGTATCCGCTTCCTCCGTCTCCCCAGCAACGGCAGACAGTGGCGGACGCCAAGGCAAAGACCGACCAAGACATCACCACAGTCCGTTCGGACATCAACGGCGCTAGTGGTGCTTCTGCGGATGGCACATCGCTCGACACATCGCTGCCCAATCTCATGGCCGCCGTGGAGAACGAACTGCGGCTCAATGCGGATCTGGCGCCCCCGGGTGGCGAGACGAAAGCCATCGAGGATGCCGCTGCGGCGATCAAGCAGCGCGCGCCCGACGCAAAGTGGCTCGGGGAAGTCGTTGACGACGCGAAGAACGGCGTTGAGCAGCAGGACGCGAGCCAGCGCAATGCAGCGGAAAAGCGGGATGCGGTGCTGGATGCGCAAGACAGCTTGCAGTCTGCGTTGGCGGTCAAGGTCACCAATCGCGCGATCGCGGAGGAAAAGCAGGCCGGCGTTTCTGACGCGCAAAGCAAGCTCGATCAGGCGGTCAAGAACTTCAAGGATGCCCTCGGCACGGAGCTGAGCGAGTACGAGAAGTTTGGCACTGCCGACGACCTCAAGGCCGCCAACGATGCCGTTTCGCAGCTGTCTGCCGCACACCCGGAATGGGACACCGCCAGCCTGGATATGGCCCGTGTGATTGCCGTCCGGCATGCCATTCAGTACCAGGTTGACCATGTCAACCCGAATGACCCGAAGCTTTCGCCGGACCTGCAGGCCGTAGCGAAAAACGATCCCGTGACGTTTGCGAGCGAGCAGTTGCTGGCCCCATACAAGAACGACAAAGATGCGTTCGGCATCGCGGAGTTCGTCGGCAGCGTGAGCTTTGACGTGCGCGTGAGCAACACCAAGACGCTGGTCGATCAAAGGATGAGCGCTGGGGATGCAAACGGTGCGCTGAAGGCCTTGTCGATCAACATGAACGCAGTGTCGTTCTCGCAGACAAGCCCGGAGGCGCGCCAGGAACTGTTCCAACAAGCCGGCGAAAAATACTTTGGCGCGAACAGCGCTTACTTCAATCAACAGATCGGCAACTTAACCTCGGTATACAAGTACAACCCCGACGATTCGGATGCCACACAGCGCCTCGCTTACGACGACACGGTCAAGCTGGATGCGGTCGGTCAATGGATGAAGGCGCTCGCCAAGGATGCGCCACCTGAAGTTGCGGCCAACTTGCTGCAGACCGTTGAAGGGCGCTTTAACGATAACGGCCACTGGTTCCAAAACAATGCTGGCCAACTTCGCACGGGCATCGCGCACGGCACGGATTTCTACGGCGGGTTGAGCTTGACGGCACTTGCGGCGGACACACCGAGCTTTCGTGACACACAGCCATCCACCGCGCATGCACAACAGGTTGCGGATTGGCTGACCAGCAACCGACAAGCAAACGCTTACCTCGACACACTTGGGGCGTCGGGGTCAGTCAGCGGCAGCTCCGACTGGGCACCCATCACCAACGCAGTCGGTGATACACAAGCCACCAGCCTGACCACTGCGCTGCTCGCGCACCGCGCTGCCTTGCCCGAGGCGGATGCCTTTCAGCACGCGTTTGATCTTGGCAAGCAGACCGTCCAGAAGAAGCAGGCCGCCGCCGACTACGACGCGTTCCAATCGAATGTCGACGCCGGCCTGACAAGCATTTTCGGACAGATGAGCATGGCCACCTTTGGTCGTGACACGCCCATCTTCGACGGTAAGAGCCACGTCTTCAACGCCCCGGGCGCAGACGCGCAACTCGGCAATTTCATCGGCGCGTCACTGATGGTGCAGGCCGATAACAGCGCCGCGCAAGACAGCGGCGACATCAACACTGCATGGTTCACCAACAAGAACAGCACCAAGATCATCGACGAAGTGCGCAAGGCAATCCGTGAAGCAGGCGGTACCGACGGTACCGTCACGGCGATTCCGATTGCGTACGTCGACAAAAGCACTGGTGTCGCGCCGACCGCGCTGTTCAAGGTAGTCAACAAGCAGAGCGGCAAGATCACCTACGTCGATGATCGCGGCACGCAGTATGACGACATCAAAGATTTCCGGCATAACAATGCCCTGGCCGATGGCGGCACCATTTACGTGCCGAACGATGCGAATGGCGCGCTGACGCTCAATGCCAAAGGTGTTCCCGATGTCGCCCATCTGAGCGCGCATGTCACCACGGGTTGGCAGCGTGTCAGGCATGGGCTCGACTTCGTCTTTGGTGTCGCGACCATCTCAGCCGGTGTCGTGTTGGTGGCGGGCACAGGTGGCGCTGCAACGCCCATCGCTGGCGGCGTGATGGCAGCCGGGGCCGGGTGGGCAATCGGCGAATCGGTCGACCATTTGACGACGCTGTCGGAGCACGGTCGCTCCATCTCGCCATTCGATCCCGAGGCGCGCGCAGACTGGCTCACCATTGCCGTCTCCGTGGCCGGGGAGGGCAGCTTGGCGGCCGGCGGTGTCAGAAGCATTGCCGGGTCAGCCGAGGCAGCCGGCGGCTTACGGGGCATGACGCCGTTGATCGTGAACAGCAATGCCTTCCGGGTCGGCGCCAAGGGCGCTGACCTGACGGCGGGCCTGGGCGGCGCCTTCATGACAGGCGATCAAGCCCTCACGTTGATGAAATACGGCGACAAGATGTCAGGTGAGGCGAAAGCCGAGGCGGTGCTCCTTCTCGGTCTGGGCCTGGGCGGCGCGGGCTTGGCTGTGCGCGGTGGTGGAATGACAGGCACGACCAGCGGAGGTGAGTTTGACCCCGCCGTCGGCGCAAGGCTTCCATCGGAATCGACGGACGCCGCCGATGCGTCGACCTCCAGCCCCTCCCGGCAGGAGCTTCTGGAGCAGGCGTCCACGGCCATGCGCAACTTCATCAGCGGCGCAGGCGCTCGCATTGGTGGGGCACCCGATCCGGCCATCGATCAGATCAGCAGCGATGGCATCGTGCTGCGCCCTGGCAATGCGTTGGGCCAGCTCTCGCGCTATGCCGGACTGGACGACGGAACACGAGCGTTCTCACTGGACCGTTCAGCGGAAGGCAAGCAAGGGAGCCAACCGCCTTCACTCGACTTTGTCCTGCGCTTGGACGACAAGACCCAGCGTGAACTTCCCGGCATCGTCGACATGGTGGACGACAACGTCGACCTTGGTCCTGATGAAACAGGCAAATCGGCAACCGAAGCACTGAGGCGCGGCAAGTATCAACGCGTTTTCACGTTGGATAGTCTGGTGGCGCATGCCGATGTGCTTTCTGACATGCGCCACGCCTTGCTCAATGATTACCGTCCCGACGCGATCATCGGTTTGGAGCGCGGCGGCGCGTTTGTCGCCGACACCGTCACGACGGGGTCACCCGACCTGGCATCTCGCGTGGTCAAGGTACAAAAAGTCAAAGCAGGCGATGTAGCTCCGGCCGGGCTGAGCGTGTCGAGCGACGACCCGACCACGCCCGCCAATATGATCGCCATGAAGCAGGCGGTCGAGGACCAGATTCGGGCGGGAAAGAAGCGCTTTGCCTTCACCGAGGTCTACTTCAGCGGCACCGCAGTCAACACGATCTACAAGTACGTCATCAAGCCGCTTTCAGAGCAGTATCCGGATTGCCAGTTCAAAGGTTTCTGGCTGCACGAGGGGACACCCGACGAAGCGAAGGCCGCACTCCAGGGCACGGATGGGCTAAGAGAGAACAGCGAAGTCTTCTCGACGCCGTTCATCCTCGGCGAGGATGTGGAGGATGTGCTCAGCTACAACAGCTCACACCCGCTCTTCATTGCCGATGTCAACAACGAAGGCAAGACGTTGAACATGGATGTGTTGAGACCGAACCCAGGGGAAACAACACGGGAATTGCTGATTCGGATTCTGAGGGAATCTGGGAAAGGGTGATTTGATGTCGGCGCCGTGGCGTGCAAAAACTCGAGTGAGCCGTTATGCGCCATCCGGCGCTGAGCTGCTCGACCGGCCAACACGCTCAGGTTTCGAAGGCTGTCGCCCACTTACGCTTGCCACACGGCATATCCTTCCTCGCGCAATCCGATCGCCAGCTCCACCTCCATCTCCCGAGCGGCCTCGTAAGGCATCGGGTTGAAGCACTCATACAGCTCCGGCATCAGACGCAACCCATACTCGCGCACAAACCGGTTCGATTTCAGTCCCGCCTTGTGTTTGTCAAAGCGCACGTCCGGCGACTGACCTGTCATGCCTACATAAACGCAAGGTTTGTCGCCAAAGTAATCCGGATTGGCTTTCACGAAGCGCGCTTCGCCCAGCACCTGTCGCGACAGTTCGACGACGTAGACGTGATGATGGTGACGTGGCATTGGAGGACTCTTCGGCCACTGCGCAGAGAGGCTCTTGCGCCGCTGTGTGGTCGGAAGATGTTATTCGATATGCGGCGTTGGTTGGGTTCCAGGAATGCGCGAGCGTGGGTTTGAGTCTTTGCTTGGGGCCACAGGTGTCTGGGAAGGCGGCGATTGATCGTCTAGCCATGGCGGCGATATCCACCGGGTAAGGCGTAGAGCAGCCGCCCGCCCGCGCGTCCGATGCTGTGGATGACAGGTAGCGGCAGCGAGGAGAACAGCTTCAAGAGAACAGGTAGCGCGCGCTGAGCGAACTGGGATGGGTGACGCACGGTGCTGCCTCCTGGTGCCAGTTGCCTGACGCGCCGCCAGGCGTTCCTCAGAGCCTCGGCCAAGACGCCGGAGGCTAGCGAACCAATGAAGGCGCTTACTGTTCCAGCGACCATCCCGGGTTGGGCACGTTTTTCCCTTCCCGATAGGTCCAGTTTGCGCCGCACGTGCGGCATGCAAACGTGCTCACCGTGACGGCCGCTGTCTTGGAGGCTTTGATGCGCTGGGTGTCGGTGATTCGTAAGAAGGCATGGCCTGACGCACCAAGTCGGTGGACTTCAATCGCAAGGCAAGCGCGGCAGAGTGTCATGCCAATTTCTCTCTCAAATAACGTGGGCGCGATGTAGCGCGCGAGTATTCGTCCGCTTCGTCTGCGGTCTAGACGCCAAAGACAGGAGCGCCGTACTTCAACAGCAATTGCTCGATCTGGCTCAGGTCATCGGTGCGCGGTGTTCTGTCTTCTGTCACGCGTGACGGCCCGCCATAGACGGCAGCAACATGTCTGCGCACGGTCAGTACATCATTGGCCGGCGGCGCGACGATGACGGCATCACCAGGTACGTGTCGATAGCTGCCATCTTTCCAGCCCTCGGGCGTCAGATGCAGTTCTTCCCACTCTTCGCTAACAGACATGGTGATTTCCTTCCTGTTGACTGCTGGGTTGCGCTTGCGCTTGCCGCAAGCGGAAAAAAGCCGCGCGGGGCGGCTTGAGCGGTTCAGTTCTTATGATGGGGTGCCAGACGTGCGATGGCTGCTCTTCCTGCAACCCGGGCAGCATTCGTTGCGAGTGCTTCCGTGCCATGTACGTTGTGGCGCATCGAGACGTTGGCGAGGATGCGTTCCGTGCCATCCCTGTACTCATTGATGAGATAGGTGGCAAACCAGACGCCGGGTTCTTGTTCAATTGGGTACACGGACACCGTGTACGGGGAGTCGATTTTGTTCAATACACTGCTGGATTTCGGGCGAGAGCTGATGCAGGCGTGGAACGCCTGAGCAAACCAGTTCCTGCTGATGAGCTACGCCACGATGGGTAGGGCCAACGCCTTTGGGTCATGCATACAAATGCACGGCGCAAGCTATTGGCAACGAGGTGACCGTACTTGCGTAGGCTGGCACGCCTAGTACATGCGCGCTGCGTACGGAGCGGATAAACCGCCGGTCAGGTAGGTGATGGGCCGCGTGGCCCAAGATGATTCGGGTGTACGCCCGACGGGTGGCCAGCGCTTGATGAGTCTTCTTGCCAGGCACCCAGCCCGATCGATTCGAAGAACGGGTAAAGGTTGCGCATGGTAACAGCTTCTCGCAATCCCTGCTCTCTGGGCTGCTTCAATGGCTCGCGTTGTGGGTAGCCATGGAATGCCAATGCTCGTCTGTCACAACCAAACGCGGCGGTGTATGGGCAACATGGAGCGGTTGCAAAGCGCGGTCGCATCCACATTCATGGCTTATTTCCGGGCTCATCGCCTTTTTGATTGACAGAACCTGGTGAGCCCGGTACACCTTGCACCGCAGGCTTTTCAAGCAGTTACTCCGAAGTTTTGGGTTGTCACGCTAGGCGATACCTTTTCTCATTGTTCCTTCCTTGATTGTCATGCCTGGTGAGCATGGGCTCGACCAGAACATTTAAGGAATCCAACATGGAAACCGGTATCGTAAAGTGGTTCAACGACTCCAAGGGCTTCGGCTTCATCACCCCTGACGCAGGCGGCAACGATCTGTTTGCTCATTTCTCTGAGGTTCAGAGCAATGGGTTCAAGTCGCTTGAAGAGGGACAGAAGGTCAGTTTTGTGTCGGGCGCAGGCCAGAAAGGCCCCGTCGCGACCAAGATTGCGGCAATCTGATTCGTCTCGCCCGCAATATGAAACCCCGCTATGCGGGGTTTTTTTTCGTCGCTCACACACTTGTGCTAGCCCCGGACACGCCGCCGTGCATATATGAGAGTACAGTGGGACACCATCCTCCTGTGCCGCACACGGACGCCTGCCCGTTGATGCTCCGACTGGCGGTGTAAGTCATGGAGATCCGTGATGCTCGACCTCGTCGCGTTTACCAAGCCGGTGCTAGACGAAATTACCGGGCAGGACGTGCGGACCTGGCACTCCGGGCCGAGGGTGCTAGCGGCAAACTGGCAGGTACCTGAATTCGACAGCCGTATCTGGCGTGCGAGAACGTTGACGATCGCGTTCACGCACGATGTCATGAATCAGTTGACGCACGCAGATCGGCAAGACCTTGGTCAGCTGCAGTGCATGCTTGACCGTTTTCTGCGGGCGCAGTTGGGCGTGCATACCCAAGCGGATCGTGGAGATCGGATGCTCGTGATCACCGTCGATCAATTAGGGGTGGACTCATAACTGCCCCGGCAAATCAGCGGATTGCTGTTGCCAGTCTATGTCGATGCCCAACCGGGCATCGATCACGCACACCCTCGGTTGGAGTCCCTCATGAATGCAAGCCCGTCAGCCACGTACAAGGGTTTCGACCTGTATCCATTGGTGTACAGGACTGAGACGGCCCAGTCATGGCCGCGCAAGCGTCCCGATCGTACGTTCAACGCGTCTGTAGTGATCTGCCGCACAGGTCATCAACCCGGAGCCGAGCACTCGCGCGTTTTTCGCATGACGCTTACCGTTTGGGAGAATGTTGGCACCGCGAGGCGGGGCGCGCTTAAGTTCGGCGAAGACGTCATCAATGGCCTGGTACCCGGAGAATCGGTGGCGTCGCTGTAACGGGCGCGAGGTGTTTCTGTAGCCGGTGCCTTTTTGATATTGCGTTGGCGAGGCGTGTTGCTCGCGTAACCAGCCAGGAAGCAAGATGACGCATGCGACCGACAAGACGAGCTTTCTTTGCACGCTCCCCGGAGCGGCAAAGGGCATGGCGTATTCCATCACTGTGGGCTTTATCCACGATGGGCAGCCGAACTGCGTCCAGTTCACCAGTTTCGTGGGGGAAGGAAGGCGGTCCTTCAGGGTGCTGGCAAGCGCGCCGGATCTGGCCTCGGCAGCCATGGGCGGCATTGAAACCTTGTGTCGCCTGGCCATCGGACAAGTCATCCGGGACAGCCTCTACGCGAAAACTGCACAAGGCGACCATACCCTCGATATGCGCGTGCAGCCTTGGCAAGGAGATCTCAAACCGGCGGGATCACGTGGTGCGCAAAAGGCGCTTCGTCCGCAATTGCTTCGAGGATAGTTCAATGGAGCAAACGGAAAGAGCGTACAGTGAGGCCACCCCTTTCAACGGAGATTGCCGTGGATGCCTATCCGACTTGCCGCTACAAGGGGTTCGATGTTTACCCCCTGATCTACCTGTTTGATCCGCCCCGTGAGTGGCATGAACGGCGTCCGGACCGGTCTTACAGTGCCTCCGTGTTGATCTGCCAGCAAGGGGAGCCGCCGAGTACCGAGCATTCTCGTATTTTCGCGCTGCCGGCTGACCATTGGGAAAGCATTGGTATCGCCAAACGGGCGGCAACGAAGATGGCTGAGGCCATCATCGACGGATTTATCCCTGGAAAGTCGATTCCCAAGTAGTTGCGCAGATCTGGTCAGTGCGTGCCAGATGGATTCCGAGCCTGCGCACGAATAGCGCGCCGCGCGGGCATCAGAAAATCACTGCAGCCGACTAGGGTACTGACCAACTCTGCAGAATCGACGTCTGGAAACGGCCAATCGCGCGCGACAACCGAGTCGCCTGTAGGCCGACAGCAGCCGTTAGCAAACGGCTGCGCCCTCATCCAATCGATTTCCCGCTTGATGACGACAGCCGCCCGATACCGGCGTCATCGTCTGCCGCATCAAGCCACCGAACTCGCCCCGTGCAGTCGGAAGAACGCCACCGCATGGCTCAGTTGCTGACCCTGGCCTTCCAATGATGTGGATGCGGCCGCTGCCTGCTCGACCAGCGCGGCGTTCTGCTGGGTGACTTCGTCCATCTGCGTAATCGCCAGATTGATCTGCTCGATGCCACGGCTCTGCTCGACAGAGGCGGCGGCAATCTCGCCCATGATGTCAGTCACGCGGGCCACGGCCTGGGTGACTTCGGTCATGGTCTTGCCGGCAGTTTCCACTAGCGAGGAGCCGTCCTGGATCTTCTGCACCGAGGTGCTGATGAGTTCCTTGATCTCCTTGGCTGCGCTGGACGAACGCTGCGCGAGGCTGCGCACTTCACTGGCCACCACGGCAAAGCCGCGGCCTTGCTCGCCGGCGCGAGCAGCTTCCACTGCGGCGTTGAGCGCGAGTATGTTGGTCTGGAACGCAATGCCTTCAATCAGGCCGATGATGTCTGCCACCTTGGCCGAGCTGGTGCGGATGTCGGTCATGGTGTCGACGACGTTGCCGACCACGGTGCTGCCGCGTTGCGCAATCTCGGAGGCGTCGGATGCGAGCACGCTGGCCTGCTGCGCGTTGTCGGCGTTCTGCTTCACGGTGGAGGTCAGCTCTTCCATGCTGGAAGCGGTCTCTTGCAAAGACGAGGCCTGCTGCTCGGTGCGAGACGAGAGATCCTGGTTGCCACTGGCGATCTGGCCCACATCGCTGGCAATGCCGTGCGCGGCCTGGCGAACCTGGTCGATCAGCTTCACAAGGCTGGCCTGCATTTCCGACATGGAGGCGAGGATGCTGCCGCGAGGTGCGGTTGCGCCGCCGTGCACGGGGCTCAGGTCTCCGGAGGCTACGCGGCGCGTGATGTCGCTCAGCGCATCAGGCTCCGCACCCAGCGCCCGGGTCAGCCCACGGGTGATGAGAATGCCGGCAGCCAAGGCGCCCAGCACGGTGGCAAGGCAAATGCCGATGAGCAGCGTGCGCTGGAATGCGTAGCGCTCGGCCGATTGGCGCTCCATCTCGTGTGCGCGCTCGCGGGCGTGTTCGCTGTAGGCATTGGTTGCCTTGACGAGCGCGGCCAGCAGCGGCCGGCACTGCTCGTTCATCATCGTGATGGATTCTTCGTGTTTGCCAGTGAGCGCCGCGTTGACGATGGCGAGCGCCACCGGGCCGTACTTGGCTTCAATGCGGTCGATGTCTTCGACCAAGCCGCGTGCGCGGTCATCAGTGTCTCCGGCTTGTGCAGTCAACTCCTTGAGTTTGCCCAGGCGGCTCTGCACGTCTTCATGCGCCTGCGTAACCGCAGCTTTTTCCAGATCGATGTCTGACTGCTTGGCCACAAGCACGAGGTTGCGTGCCGCAATGGCGCGGCGGTCCACTGCCGTGCGCACGCGTTCGGACAGTGAGGCCCGGGCATTGACGCCGTTCACATACTTGGAAAAACGCTCGTTCGACTCGCTCAGCGCCTGCACTGCAAGCGCAGACACCAGCAACACCAGCCCCGCCAGAAAGCCAAATGCCAAGGTGAGCTTGGCGCGCACCGTCAAGTTGTTGATCCCCATTGTGGTTTCCCCGTTCGTTCGGCCTTTTAACCGCACCGTTTGTTGATGGCAGGCCCCGATGGCGCTGCTCGAAACTTGCAACGGCAAGGAAACCTGATGCTGTAGCGACCTATTGGGGGTAATCCTCTCCATGTGAGCAATTTTGAGAATTGGCCCGGCGAACGCGGGCGTCATGGACCGGAGCCATCCCAGTCCAACGCGAGGATGAAATGGTGCTGCGGATCACGCTGCCTGGGCAGGCAGTTGCCGGTGGGCGGGCGGTGATTAGTCTTTTTGGAGGGGGCGATTGGCGTCCGCTTGAGAAGGGGGAGAACGGTTCACTTCCCCCCATCGCCCAGCAACTTCGCTGGATGCACTGACGTTTCGTGGCGGCGGCAGCACGCGGCGGGTGCCGCTCTAACATGGTTGTCGACGCTAAGCGGTTGCGCAGGGCACCGGATAGTTGTCTTCCTCCTCCGAACCTGAGAATGAAGTCCATGGGCAACTATCGCATCGGCTCAACACACAGCACGCCGTCACATCACAGCACCCAAGCGAACAAAGAAAACATAGCACCGCAGCAGCAGCCCAGTGGCAACCAGGTTCGGTCTAGGCAGGGCGTCTTGGCGTCGCTTGCCGCGAGCCCGCGTCGTGCAGGCCGCGCGCTGCAGCGGATGTTGCATATCAATCGGCCCGCCGAGCCGGCCAAACCACAGGTTGCCCGATCGACTGCGCAGGTTCATCCATCCGTCCAGCAGCCTCCCATGGCCAACGCCCCGGTCCGGCGCGAGGTTGCCGCGTCGCCCCGATCGGTGCGCACGCCAGGCCATGGAGTGTCTGGCGGCAACATCTCGGTCCAGCACCATCGTGCGCGCGTATTGAGCCAGATCGAGCATCTGCCGACCGAGCACGGCAAGCAGGCTTGGCGCAAACCGATCGAGGCCATGGAAACGCTCGATCGACACGTCGCGCACTTGCCACCCGCGCAATCCGTCAAGCTGCTGCAGCAGATGCAGGTCATCCTCGGCATCAAGGACAGCCATACGCGCAATCTCAACCTGGATCACTTTGTCGCCTCGCTCAACCCGGCAACCGTGCACGCGCCCCCGCCCAGAGGAATGTCCTCACCGGCACCGCGCGCATCCGCTCCCCGCACGGCTGCAGCAACGCCGCAGCGCCCGGCGGCCACACCGAGCAAGCTGAGCTTCAAGGACCTTGAGGACTTCGCCAGCCAGAGGCATCGTCCGGCCGCACAGGTGCAAGGCGCGCCCGCGCGGGGGCCGCAGGCTGGCCGACCGGCGAGCGCACCTGCCACGCCCGCACGTCAGCACACCGCCCCGACACGGACGTTGGCCGACTTCGAGCGCGACGCAGAGGAAGCGGCCGCCTATCACGGCCATGCGCATGCGGACTACAGTGCCGCTCATGCGGAGTACGCTAGCTATCTCGCGCGCAGCAATCCGGCGCCGGAACGCCGCTCGCAGTCCGCGCCGCCGCGCGTCCAACGCGTTGCGCACTCCAAGCTAGACCACGTGCAGCGCGCTCAGATTGCGCGTGCCGAAGACGATCGCGCCCGCTACCACGGCGAAATGCCGAACTATCAGCAGGCCTATGCAGACCATGAGGTTCGCCAACCGACACCCGCCGCCGTTGGGCTCAGGCGCGCGGCGCGCCCGGCGCCTCGTCAGTTGAGCGCCAGTGAGCTGCAGTCGATCCACCAAGCTGAAGACCAACGCGCGGAGTACCACAGCGAAAGCCCCGACTATGCAGGCGCGGAAGCCGCATACCGGGCCCAGCACGGGCTGTGATGGGTTTGCGGCGGGTCTGACTCCGCGATGGGCGCGCCGAACATGCTCAGCTTGGGCAGGGAATGCACCGGCCCACAGCTGAGTTTCAGTCCGACAATGCTACGGATGCAGCTTCTCGCCCTTGTTCAGCATGTCGATGAACTGGGAGATCTTTTTGGCACGCGTCTCGGCCTTCTTCACGTTTTGGATTCTGAACAGAATCGCGTACCGGTTTTGACTGTTCAGGGTCGCGAAGAATTGCTCCGCCTTCGGGTTGGCGTCGAGAGCCTGCTGCAGATCATCGGGCACGGTTGATGTACTTGCAGACGAATAGGCAGCCTCCCAACGCCCGTCGCGCTTGGCCAGATCGATTGCGCGAAGCCCGCTTGGGCGCATCCTTCCGTCGGACATCAACGCTTCAGCTTTGGCTTTGTTGATCTTCGACCAGATGCTTTTGGCGGTTCTAGGCGTAAATCGCTGTAGCCAGTAGTGTTCGCTCCCAGCCTTTTTTTGGCCATCGATCCATCCGTAGCAGAGAGCGCTCTCAAGTGCCTGTGCGTAAGACACAGTCGATTGCTCGGCAGATCGCTTGGCAATGTGCAACCAAACACCGGGCGCAACCTCTGCGTTGGCTTCGAGCCAAGCTTCCCAAGCTTCCTGATTGGCGAATGTAAGTGCGGGGTTTTGCATCTCGCCGGACCACTCACCGTTGACTTTGTAGGGGAGGTAGCTCGCGCCTGAAGCGCAGAACGCCTCTTCCTATTGGATTTCCGGCAACCAGCGGATTCGGCATCCACGCCGTATAGACCACGAGCGCGTCTCCATCAAACGTGTAGTGCCGTTCCTGCTCTGTGCCGGTCCAGGCTTCATTCCACGACGCATCGACCTTCGTGATGAACCGATCGCCGTCGACCCGATACCGCCCTGTATAGGCCAGGACGGTACGGAACAGCGCCACGAGCTTCTCGTCTGTATTCCCGGGCTCGCGCGCCTTGGCGGTCAAGAGCACCATCATTCGCCCATCAGCGCTGAATATCAGTGACCCATTGGGATCAACTCCCCAGGGCTGCGTGAGCTCCTTTGTCTCTTGCATTTCGGTCTCGAAAGACAACAAGCGCCAGCTACCGTGCAGTTTTGCGTCGTGCTCAGTCATGGTTCGTCCTGTCATCGTCCGTTCAAATGTTCGTACGGGGCGGGCGCCGTAGAACAACATGCGTCGCGTTTTCCGATGCTACGGATTCAACACACGTATAGCCCAGTGCTCGCAAATCAATGCCTTCGAACAGAGGTTCCCCACGGCCAAGCAAGACCGGCGAGATCGCAATGTGCAGTTCATCGATGAGGCCCTCACGAAGGTACTGTCGGATGGTGCCTGGCCCACCGCCGATTCGTACATCTTTCCCGCCGGCGGCCTCGCAGGCGCGGTCGAGCGCTTCTCGAGCGCCGCCTGTGACGAAGTGGAAGGTCGTGCCGCCCTCCATCTCGATGGGCGCACGCGCGTAGTGGGTCAACACAAAAACGGGAACGTGATACGGCGGGTTGTCGCCCCACCAGCCTTTCCAGTTGTCGTCGGGCCAATCCCCGCGAATGGGGCCGAACATGTTTCGCCCGAGAATCCACGCCCCAACGTTCTGAAAACTGCGGGCGGCAAAATCATTGTCAACGCCGGTTGTGCCGCCGTCCTTGCCGAGCAGGGCGTGCTGGAACGTGCGCGTCGTGACTAGCCACGTGTGCAGTTCTGTCCCGCCAATGCCGAGCGGATTGTTGATGTCCTGATCCGGACCTGCGCCGTATCCGTCAAGCGAGAGGGTGAAGCCCGCAACGCGAACGCGTGTCATCGTTTGTCTCCAGCTCGAATGTGACGCCCGATCGCTCATCAACGGATGCCAGCGTCAAGACCTGCATATTAGTACCAGCGCCACCCGAACGCGCTGTGCACGCTGGGCCGGACATCGCCCATTGGGGGGAGGGGGCCGCCATCATTTAGAATCGCGCACTTTGCCCGTACTCCCATGTGGTTCAAAAACCTTCAGCTTCATCGCCTGCCGGCACCTTGGGCCGTTACCCCTGACCAGCTTGAAAAGTGGCTGGCGCCCCACGCATTTCAACCGGGCAACAGCGTAGAAAAGCAAACGTCCGGCTGGGCATCGCCGCGCGATGACGGCGCGCTCGTGTATTCGAACAACGGGCAGATGCTGCTGATCTTTCGCGCAGAAAAGAAGCTGCTGCCGGCGTCTGTCATCAACCAGGTGACCAAGGCCCGGGCGCTTGAGGTTGAGGAGCAGCAGGGCTTCAAGCCCGGCCGAAAGCAACTGCGCGAACTCAAGGAGCAGGTGACTGACGAACTGCTGCCGCGCGCGTTCAGCATTCGGCGCGATACCCGTGTGTGGATCGATACGGCAAACGGCTGGCTCGTGATCGATGCGGCCTCGCAGGCGGTTGCTGACGACGTGCGCGGCCTGCTCGTGAAGTCGATCGATCAGTTGCCGCTCACGAACGTGCACGTGGCGCATTCGCCAGTTGCCGCGATGACGGAGTGGCTGCTCTCTGGAGAGGCGCCCGGCGGCTTTACCGTAGACCAGGACGCCGAGTTGCGCTCGACGGGTGAGGGCGGTGCCACCGTGCGATACGTCGGCCACGCGCTGGAAGCGGAAGACATGCGCCGGCATATCGAAGCCGGCAAGCAATGCATGCGCCTTGCCATGACCTGGGACGACCGGGTCTCCTTCGTGCTGACGCCGTCGCTTTTGATCAAGCGCGTGACGCCGCTTGACGTGATCAAGGAAGCCGAAGCCCCCACCGCGCAGAACGATGACGAACGCTTCGATTCCGATGTCGCACTGATGACCGGCGAGTTGGCGCGGATGCTGACCGACCTGGTCGACAGCCTTGGCGGCGATCAGCTCGACGCCATGCAGCAGGCCAAAGCGGCCTGAGCTTGGTCAGCCGGCTGGCGGTGTGCCGGTGAACACCGCCAGCTGCGCCTCGAACGCGCGCTGGTAAGCGGGGCGCGCTTCACCGCGCGCGACATAGGCGGCCAGGCTCGGGAATTCGTCCAGAAGGCCCGATGGCCTAAGCCGGAGCAGTACGGACACCATCAGCAGGTCCCCCGCGCTGAATGCGCCATCGAGCCAATCCGCATCGCCCAGGCGCGCGGAAAGTTGACCCAGCCGACGGCGGATGCGATCCATGACCAGCGGCAAGCGCTCAGCGGTCCACGGCTTGTCGCCCTCCTGGAACTTGGCAGCAACGAGTTCGAGAATCGGCGGTTCGACGGTGTTGAGCGCCGCAAACATCCACGTGATCGCCCGTGCGCGGGCATTGTTATCGTTTGGTAATAAAGCAGTGTGCCGCTCGGCGATATGGAAGACGATCGCGCCTGTTTCGAACAAGGCCAGGTCGCCTTCCTCGTAGGTCGGAATCTGGCCGAACGGATGCAGGCGCAGGTGCGCTGGCTCTTTCATCGCCTGGAACGAAACCAGCCGGACGTCGTAGGGCCGGGCCGCTTCTTCTAGCGCCCAGCGAACCCTTGTGTCGCGCGCCAGTCCTTTGCCGCCATCGGGCGAGCGTTCAAAAGCGGTAATGGTGGGGATCATTCATGCGCTCCGATGCGTGTCTGGCGCCCCCCGCGGAGGCTGTGGCACCTGCGGTTGGTTTTCAGTACGTGGGGCGCGAAATACAGCTCTGCCGTCGCCGCGCTCAACAATGGAAAATTCACTCACCACGTGCGTGCCAAGCATGTGCACGCCGGCGTCAAAGGTCAACCGACATTCGTTGACGCGCCTCACGCCGGAAGGCACACTCGTCCCCATGCAAGCCCACACGTCCCTCACTATTGCGATCCAGCATCACGCGCACGCCCATTGGGGACGGCCTCTGGGGACGTGCACGCATTAGCAATCCGCAACACCATGCGCACCGAAGCCCCGCCGACAACGACGGGGCTTTTTGTTTTTTGCGCGTTCCATGCGCTGTTGCAGCAACCGGGTATCCAACCTTGATTCAACCGCCGCTTTGCTATCGATGAAACAGGAAGATCAGATGCCAGCCGTATCGTCCCCCTTCGCAACGCCCCTCGATTTATACAGAGCCCTCTCGCGCGCGTGGTCTGCAGATACATCGAGCCCGACCAATGCGTGGTCGCCGTCGAATCCGGCGCAGAATCACTGCAGCGTGACTTCGCTTGTCGTGCAGGATTATTTTGGCGGCGACATCCTCACGACGCAGACGCCCGGCGGTACACACTTCTACAACCGGATCGACGGCAAGATGTGGGATCTGACCGTGAGCCAGTTTGCCGAGCCGGTGCCGTATGACGACTCGCCTTCCACCCGCGAAGCGGCGTTGGCTGATACCTCGCCGGAAAAATATGCGCTGCTTGTGTCGAGGCTGAACGCGAGCAGATAGCGCGTGCCGTTGAAGTCGCGCAGCCTGCCGGGCAAGTCGACGAGACTGTGTTCTCGTAACGGTGAACGTTGTTCAGTCCGTCCGCCCGGCGCGCAGGTCGCTCTTGCGGATGAGCTGCAAGAGCGTCTCCGCAGGCTTGCTCAGGCGCCGCGCAGACAACGTAATGAATTCGATTGCCGGCAGCGCCGGCAAGACATCGCCATTGACGGGCGGCACCAGGCCGCCGCCCGCCAGGTTCTGCGCACGCACGGTAATCCCCAGCCCGCCGCGCGCGGCGGCGATACACCCGGAATGACTGCTGCTGGTGCAGACCACGCGCCACAGCCAACCGGCCGCGGCCAGCGTGTCCAGCACAATTGCGCGGGTCACGCTCGGCTCGTTGACGAGGATGAGCGGTAGCGGCTGACTCACATCGACCACGGTACCGGGCCGCGCCAGCCATTCGAGCTGGCCTCGGAACAGCGGTACACCCCGTCGCCCGCCTTCGCGGCGTTTGCCGACAATCAGATCGAGCGAGCCGTCTTCGATGCCTTCGTACAGTTTGCTGGTCATCCCCATCGTGATCTCAAGCTCGACATCCGGGTGCGTGGCCCGGAACGCCGCCAGCAGATTGGGCAGCGGCCCCTGCGCCAGGTCTTCCGAAGAGCCCAGCCGAACGCGGCCCTGCAGCCGGGGCGCACTGAACTGCAGCTCGGCGCGCGCCAGGGATTCGAGGATCAGCTTCGCGTGAACGAGTAGCGCCTCGCCGTCTGGCGTGAGCGACACCGAATGGGTGTCACGCACAAACAACCGCCGGTTCACGCTTTGCTCCAGCCGGCGGATGTGATCGCTGACCGACGATTGCGACAGGTCAAGCTGGCGCCCAGCCTCCGTAAAGCTATGGGCGGCGGCCACCGTGGCGAAGGTTTGAATCCAGACGGGATTGAGCATGCCGGCATTGTCATCGGGTTTTCCGATAACAGTCAACGTCTCTAGAGGGGTTCCCGATTGGCTATCCGTCGGTAGCATTGCGGGTGATGTCCGGCGCTTTCCGGACAGCATTCCAGGATTCACATGCAGACCGCTTCAACTTCCGCTGCCCCACAGAGCGCCTCGCAGAAGGCCATGCTGTGGATTGTCTTTGCCGGCTTCTTCATGCAGGCGCTGGACACAACGATCGTCAATACCGCGCTGCCCTCCATGGCCCGCAGCCTCGGTGAAAAGCCCCTCGACCTGAAATCGGTGGTGGTGGCCTACACGCTGACCATGGCCATGCTGACGCCAGCATCGGGGTGGCTGGCGGACAAGTTCGGTACGCGGCGCGTGTATTCCACCGCGATCCTGATTTTTGTTCTCGGTTCGGTGTTCTGCGCAACGGCACACACGCTGCCGCAGTTGGTGATCGCACGCGTGCTGCAAGGGATTGGCGGATCGATGCTGTTGCCGATTGGCCGGCTGACGGTGCTGCGCAATATTCCGGGCGAGCAGTACATCGCCGCCTTGGCCTTCGTGTCGGTGGCAGGGCAGGTTGGCCCGCTCCTGGGGCCGGCCCTGGGCGGCTGGCTTGTGCAGGATGTCTCGTGGCACTGGATTTTCCTGATCAACGTGCCGGTGGGTTTCGTGGGTCTGTTTGCGGTACGGCGCTATCTGCCGCAAGACGCCGTGCGCGCCGTGGCGCCATTCGATTGGCTTGGCTGCGGGCTGCTGTCGTTGTGCATGGTGGCCTTCTCGCTGGCGCTCGAAAACGGTGCGCATAGCCCGTGGAGCGTGGCGCTGATCGCCGTGAGCATCGTCAGCGCGCTGCTCTATATTCCGCACGCAAGGCGGCGTGTGGCGCCGCTGTTCCAGCTTGCGCTCTTTCGCGAACCGAACTTCAGCATTGGGCTGATCGGCAACCTGTTCTGCCGCATCGGGTCCGGCGCCGTGCCATTCCTGTTGCCGCTGCTGTTCCAGTTGCAGCTTGGCTATTCGCCGTTCCATTCAGGGTTGCTGCTATTGCCGATTGCCATTGCCGGCATGCTCGCCAAGCGTTGGGTCGTCCCGCTCGTGAACCGGTTCGGATACGACGTGTTTCTCCAGGTCAACACGTGGGTCGTCGGTGTCTCGATTGCCTCGTTTGCGGCCATGTCGCCAGGCTGGCCGCTGGTGCTATCGATCGTGCAACTGTCAGTGTTTGGATGGGCGAATTCGATGCAGTTTGCAGCCATGAATAGCATCACGCTCAAAGGCTTATCGCACCAGGATGCCGGCAGCGGCAACAGCTTGTTCTCGATGGTGCAGATGCTCGCAATCGGGCTGGGGGTATCGATCGGGGGCGGGCTTGTCAGTCTTTTCTCGGTCAAGCTTGGTGTGGCCGCGCCGGCGTATCGGCTGGCGTTCTTCACCATGGGCGTGGTGACCGTGTTTTCTGCGTGGATTTTTCGCAGGCTCGACGCCAAGCCCGCGCCGCTCCATGCCAAGAACGTAGAAGCCAAGCCTGTTCAGGCGCGCTAACGATTGCAAGCGCAGCGCAAAACTGCTGGGCGGATCATCCGCGCATGCGCAGAAGATCGGCGTAAGAGACCAATTTGCGTTTTCCCGTTCCAAGCGTTTTGCGCTTTGACGTTGACCGGCCGGGCTTGCTGCGCTCGAACTTGGCCGCAGCACGTGCGTCTTCCTTGGCATGCACGCTGGCGGACTTCGTTTCCGCCTTGACGCGTTCGGCTTCCAGCCGTGCGGCCACCCGCTCTTCGCGGGCAACTTCCTGTGCTGCCGAGAGGATTTCTGCCTTGAGTTGATCGCGTCGCTGTTTGGCGGCAACGCGGGCGGCCTGCAGTTGCTCCTTCCGTTGCCGGAGCCAGTCTTTTCGGCTCACCGGCGCGGGCCGTGCCTCTGCCGGCACGCTCAGGCGCAATGCCCGGCTGGCAGCGACTTTCTCGGCGGGGATCTGGCGACGCGAATCGCGTTTCGCATCACTCATGGTGCGCAACGCTCCCGGGCGGCACCGTTGTGCCGCCGTGCACCAGCAGAGGATGGCGGGTCATGACATTCATTCCGTCAACCGTACCATAGGGTTTCAAGTCCCGCAGGGAGGATGCCCGCCCATCAAGCCTTCTAGCGCCCGTTCCGGCAGGCGCGCGAATGCCCTGGCGACGGCGCTATTCCGGTGCGGTATTCCCCCTCCGCCAGGCGGCGTCTCGGCCATGGAGCTACGGCGGGTGATGCTCCTGGGCGCTCGTCCAACCGCATTGTTTTTCCGCCGCCTGCAATACCGTATGCGCGTGAATACGCAACCAAATTGCATCGCCGTTGGCGCAAAATAGCGGTTTGGGCATTTTTGTGCCCCCTCGCACTCTTGGAGACGGTATGAACAACGTTGTCGAATCGGCTATTTCGATCGAGAAGCGCCCGAACCCTGTTCCGGCGGAAGAGCGGGCGCGCCTGCTGGAAAACCCAGCTTTCGGCCGCGTCTTCACGGATCACATGGCCACCATCCGCTACACCGAGGGCAAGGGCTGGCACGATGCCAAAATCGGCGCGCATGGCCCGATCCAGTGCGATCCGTCTACGTTGGTGCTGCACTACGCG
Source organism: Ralstonia sp. SA306 (assembly GCF_054792405.1). Taxonomy (NCBI): domain Bacteria; kingdom Pseudomonadati; phylum Pseudomonadota; class Betaproteobacteria; order Burkholderiales; family Burkholderiaceae; genus Ralstonia; species Ralstonia sp. SA306. The sequence continues at coordinate 1,417,178 of NZ_CP096452.1, read as the reverse complement.
CAGGAAATCTTCGAGGGCATGAAGGCCTACCGCCTGCCGGACGGCGGCGGTGCGCTGTTCCGCCCGGAGGCGAATGCGCGCCGGTTCCAGAATTCTGCCAAGCGCCTGGCGATGCCCGCGCTGCCGGAAGACCTTTTCTTGCAGGCCGTGCGCGAGCTGGTCAAGCTCGATCGCGACTGGATTCCGTCGGGCCAGGGCTCGTCGCTGTACCTGCGCCCCTTCATGATCGCCACCGAAGTGGTGCTGGGCGTGAAGCCGTCGGCCGAATACCTGTTCTGCGTGATTGCCTGCCCGGTGGGCGCGTACTTCAAGGGCGATGCATCGTCAGGCGTCACCATCTGGGTGTCGGACAACTACACGCGCGCCGCGCCTGGCGGTACGGGCGAGGCCAAGTGCGGCGGCAACTACGCGGCCAGCCTGGTCGCCCAGGCCGAAGCCACCCGCGAGGGCTGCGACCAGGTCGTCTTCCTCGATGCGGTGGAGCGCAAGTGGATTGAAGAACTGGGCGGCATGAACGTGTTCTTCGTCTTCGATGACGGTTCGCTGCAGACGCCGCCGCTTACCGGCACGATCCTGCCCGGCATCACGCGCGATTCGCTGATCACGCTGGCGCGCGGCATGGGTCTGACCGTGCGTGAAGAGCCGTACTCCATCGACCAATGGCAAGCCGACGCGCAAAGCGGCCGCCTGCGCGAAGCCTTTGCCTGCGGCACCGCAGCGGTGGTCACGCCCATCGGCAAGGTCAAGGGCCACAAGCACAACTTCACCATCGGCGATGGCAAGGCGGGCGAGCTGACGACCAAGCTGAAGGCGGCGTTGGTTGATCTGCAGAACGGCCGCGCACCGGACCCGCACGGCTGGCTCGACCGCCTGTTCTGACACCGCGATGGCTGAGTCGCTTTCAGCGCTTTCGGTGGATGGCGCCGAGGCATGGATCACCACACCCGATGGCCGTCTCCATGCCCGGCACTGGGGCGGCCCGGTTGACGATGCCGCCAAACCGCCCATCGTGCTGCTGCATGATTCCCTCGGCTGCGTGGCGCTGTGGCGTGATTTTCCGCAGCACCTGGCGCAGTCGACCGGGCATGCGGTCATCGCCTACGACCGGCTTGGCTTCGGCCGATCCGACGCCTTTGCGGGCCAGCTCGATCCGGGCTTCATTCAGCAGGAAGCGTACGGTGGCTTTGCCGCGCTGACCGAGCAGCTTGGCGTGGACCGCTTCATCGTCTTCGGTCACAGCGTCGGCGGTGGGATGGCCGTGTCGATTGCGGCGGCGTATCCGGGCCGCTGCGCGGGTTTGATCACCGAGTCGGCGCAGGCGTTCGTGGAAGAGCAGACGCGCGAGGGCATCCGCGTCGCTCAGGCACAGTTTGCCGAGCCCGGCCAGATGGGCCGGCTGGAGCGCTATCACGGTAGCAAGGCGCAATGGGTGCTGGATGCGTGGGTCAACACGTGGTTGTCTCCGGCATTTGCGCAGTGGTGCCTTGACGACTCGCTGCTTGCCGTGCGCAGCCCCGTGCTGGCGCTGCATGGCACCGAAGATGAGTACGGCTCGACTGCGCAGCCCGAGCGCATCGTCACGCTGGCCGGTGCACCCGCCACGCTCAAGCTCGTGCAGCGTTGCGGGCACGTGCCGCATCGGGAGCAGGAGGCAGCTGTGCTGGATGCGGTCAACGCGTTCCTCCCCACATTGGCCTGATCCGCATTGCCCGCCGGCGCCTTCGGGGCTGGCATCAACGGTTGTTGTGAGTCTCCGTTCAGGTGCGCCGCACCAAAATCGAACGACCGTTTTTAAATCGTCCGTTTCAATCGACTGCTTTTTTCCCGCCTCCAGAGGGCCGCGCGGCGGCCGCTTTGTTTGGAGTTTTGCGCCTAGTTTCTGGCATTGGTCTCTCCTCCTGCTGCGCCTATAACGCAAGCGTCGGGCACGACCCCGGCGGCGCACGCATGTGCGTACACAAGCCAAGCCACCCAGCGGGGCAAAACAGGAGGAAGACAATGGCAACACCCGGCATGGTCGCGTCCGTGGAATGGACCGACGGCAAGCGCTATCTCTGGATGCTCGGCGCGCTGACTATCACGCTACCCATCATCGCAGCCGTTTCGGCGCTTGCGACGGGCTGGCATCCGCTCTGGTGGGCGGGGCCGTTCATCGTGTTCACGATCATTCCGCTGCTCGATTTCCTGATCGGCGACGACCGTGAAAACCCGCCCGAAGAAGTCGTCCCGACGCTGGAAAAACAGCGCTACTACCGCCGTATCGTCTACCTGGCGACCACCGTGCTCTACGTGAGCTTTGCGGTGGCGATGTGGGTGCTGCGCACGTATGACCTTGCCTGGTACGACTACCTTGCGTTCGCGTTTTCGGTGGGTGTGGTGACGGGCATCTCGATCAACACCGCGCACGAGCTGGGCCACAAGACAGACCGTTTCGAGCGGTGGCTCGCGAAGATCACGCTGGCACCGGTCGCCTACGGGCACTTCTATGTGGAGCACAACCGCGGCCACCACGTGCGCGTGGCCACGCCGGCCGATCCGGCAAGTGCGCGCTATGGCGAGTCGTTCTGGGAGTTTCTGCCGCGCACGGTGGTGGGCAGCGTCAAATCGGCGTGGGCATTGGAGAAACGCCGGCTGGAGCAGCATGGCCACTCGGTCTGGTCATGGCGCAACGATGTGCTCAACGCCTGGGCGATGACGGTGGTGCTGTGGGGCGTGTGCATCGCGTTTGTCGGGCTCAAGGCGGTGCCGTTCCTGATCATCCAGGCCATCTACGGCGCGTCGCTGCTGGAGGTGGTGAACTACCTGGAGCACTACGGCCTATGCCGCCAGCAATTGCCCAGCGGCCGCTACGAGCGATGCACGCCGCAACATTCGTGGAACAGCAACCATGTGGTGACGAACCTGTTCCTGTATCAACTGCAGCGACATGCCGATCACCACGCCAACCCGACGCGGTCATTCCAGGCGCTGCGGCATTTCGAGCACTCGCCGCAACTGCCCGCCGGTTATGCCGCGATGATCCTGGTCGCCTATGTGCCGCCGCTGTGGTTCCGCATGATGAACCCGCGCGTGGTGGCGCACTACAAAGGCAACATGTCGCTGGCGAATATCAAACCGTCGATTCGCGACAAGGTGCTCGCGCAGTATCCGGCGCGCGCCTGATCTGCGGCCTAGCGCCGAGCGACCAGATACTGCACACCCAGCGGCCCGTAGCGCTCGGTGTGCGGTGCGTTGGCTGCCAGATGGAATGTGTCGCCGGGCCGGTAGACGCGCTCGGCGCCGCTTGAGTGGATATGAATTTCCCCTGCCAGGATGAGTGCTTTCGCCTCGAACGCGTGCGTGTGCGTGTCCAGCTCGCCCGCGTCTCGCGTAACGAGGACAAACTCGGTAAAGCCCTCCGCCCTCAGTGCGCTGACGAATGCGTCGCGATCCATTGGCGTGTCTCCTTGTGGTCGGTGCCACTGTTTCACCATAAGCGTAGGGCACCGAAATAAAAAGACGGCCCGGAGGCCGTCGGAAATTCGGCTGTGGGGAAGCCAAATCCAACGTTGGCAAGTATCTGGCTATCGATATCTGAAATCGAGTTGAACTTTGTTATGGCAACGATAGCGCGCCGTATGGGCGCAGAATGTCGAGGCGCCCGCGAACCTCCGCCCTTGCCATGAACGCCGTCACGCCTGCCGCCTTGCTTGAACCCGCCTCCGTCAGCCTGCGCTCCAGCGAGGGGCTCGGCTGGGACGGCTTTGCCGGAACGCTGCTTGGCATTCGCCCCGGCACGTATCGGGTGCCCGCCATGGCGCATCACCGCGTCACCGTGCATGTCGGCGCACCTGTGCGGACGAACTGCGTTTGCGACGGCCGCCGTTATTCGGGCATCCAGGCCCACGGCGATGCGAACGTGATTCCCGCCGGCCTGCCCGGCATGTGGACGGACGATGCCGACTGCCGGATTCTGCGGATCGCCATCACCGACACGTTTGTACGCAGCATTGGCGAACAGGTGGGCGCACCGGCAGACATTACGCCGCGTCTGCAATGGCGCGATGCGCGCGTGCATCATCTTGCCGCTGCGCTGGGGGCCGAACTGGAGGCGGAAGACACCTCCGATGCGTTGTATGCGGAAAGCCTGTGCACGGCATTGGTGGTCCGTCTACTCAACAGCAGTCGGGATGTGGCTGCCGGGGCGGCCAACAGCGCTCGCACGCTGGCGCCCCGCGTGGCTGCACGCGTGATCGACTACATCGAAGCCCACCTGCACCAGCGCCTGATGCTGGCCGAACTGGCGGCGCAGGCCGGCTTGAGCGTGCCGCATTTCAACGTGCTGTTTCGTGCAACGCTGGGCGTGCCGGTACATCGCTATGTCGTGCAACGCCGTGTGGAACGCGCGAAAGCGCTGCTGTTGGAAGGCCGCTGCAGCGCATCGCAGATCGCGCTCGAGGTCGGCTTCGCACACCAAAGCCACATGACGCAGTGGATGCAACGGCTGCTCGGTGTGGGCCCGCGTGACATCGCGCGCGCGGGCAAGGCGGCGGCTGGTTCTGTGGACAGGCTGGCCGTGTAGCCAACCCTCCGAATCTGCCAGATTCCTCCGTTCCTGCAAGTCGGGTTTGCAGGGCCGCCCTAAGCTCGTGCCTCCCACTTGAGAGGAGCGCGAACATGTTTGTCATCTTTGGGGCGTCGGGCAAAGTTGGCCGCGCCACCGCTACGGCACTACGCAATGCGGGTCGGCCAGTGCGCGCGGTGGTGCGCCATGTCCGGCAAGGCGAGGCGCTGGCCAAACTCGGCTGCGACATTGCGATTGCTGACCTGACAGATCCAGCCTCGGTTGCATCGGCCATCAAGGGCGCCACGGCCGTGCAGATCCTGTGTCCGGTGCCGGTGCGTGATGCGGACCCAGCGTCGACCATGGAGCGCATGATCGACGTGGCCGCTGATGCGCTGCGTGCCAACCCGCCCTCGGCTGTCCTGGCCCTGTCGGACTACGGCGCAGAACTGGACCGGGGCACTGGCCTGACGCGTCTGTTTCATCTGCTGGAAGAGCGGCTTAAGCCGCTGGCGACGCACCTGACGCTGCTGCGTTCAGCAGAGCACGCGCAGAACTGGGCGGCGATGCTGCCCGTCATGCTGGCAACAGGACGGCTGCCGAGCCTGCATCAACCGCTGGACCGCGCGTTTGCGACTGTCGCCACGCAAGACGTTGGTGCGCTGGCAGCCGAGCTGCTGCTGGAAGGACGATCGGACAAGACGCCGCGCATCGTCAGCGTGGAGGGCCCGCGTCGCGTGAGCCTGGTCGACGTGGCACGCGCATTCAGCGCCGTCGTCGGCCGCGAGATTGTTGCCGATGCACTGCCGCGCACCGCCTGGGCGCCGATGCTGCAACGCGCCGGCCTGAGCGCGAACCATGTGCAGCTCATCACCGAACTGTACGACGCGGTCAACGCCGGGCAGATCGACGTGGAGAAGGGCGTGTCGGAGCAGCGTTTCGGCAAGACCGAGCTGCACGATGTGTTTGCCTCGATGCTCGCGGCGCATGTGAGGTCGAGATAGCTTGGGGAGTTGTCCGGGCGTCTGGTTGGCGCGGCACTTTGCGCCTATCCTTCGCAGCATTGCTCAAGCCGAAGCCCCGTGCGGGCGAGGAGGCCACCGTGATGATTTCCGCACGCTGCCTTGCCGTGGCGCTGCTGCTGGCCGCGCTGGCCACCCACGCTGAAGACGACCTGCAGAACCGCGGTCACGACCCGTTCTTCCAGATATCGTCAGGCGTAGCCAACTGCCCGGAACCCGCCGGCCCGCGCATCACCGAGGCGGAATGGAAGCGCGATTCTCACCACCGCATCGAGCATGGCAACCATTGCTGGCTGGAAGGCCGGTGCCGCTTGCCCAACGCGTTTTCTTACGACGACGAGATTGCAGAGACGGCGAAGCGGCGCCTGCAATGGATGTCCATCCATGTGCCGGGATGGAAGCAGAACACCACGCTGTGGGTGACGATATGGCAGCGGTGGATGCTGGTGCAGGGCTGCGTGGCGCCGGGCTATGCGTTGACGCCGTTCATGACCGCCCTGCATGACGTGCCCGATGTCGAACGCTTCATCAATGAGACGACGGCCCACCCGGAGAGGGGCGTGCCGTATGCGCTGTTTCGCAAGGCCGCGGTTGCCAAACCTTGAAAAACGGGCCGCCTCACATCCTGACGAATCGGCTCAGTGGTCGTGCTTCTGATAGGTGCCGACAAGTTCGGCTTCAGCCAGCACATGGCCGCGCATGGCCCGCTCCAACTCGGCCTTGGTAGGTGCGCCAAGCTCCGGCAGTTCGACGTTCAGCGCGTAGAGCTTGTGGTAGTAGCGATGGCGCCCTACGGGCGGGCAGGGGCCGCCGTATGCGGTGCGCTTCCAGTCGTTGTTGCCGGAGCGTGCGCCGGGAGGCAGCCCCTTGCGTGACGCGTCTTCCGCCAGTGAAGTGGTGGCGGGCGGGATGTTGTAGAGCACCCAGTGGACCCACGTCATCCTTGGTGCAGCGGGGTCGGGTGCGTCAGGGTCATCGACGACCAGTGCCAGGCTGCGTGTGCCGGCCGGAGCGCCGGTCCACGCAAGCGGCGGCGATGTATCCGCGCCTTCACATGTGAGGCGGCTGGGGATTTCGCTGCCGGCGGTAAAGGCCGGCGAGGTCAAGGTGAGCGTCATGGCGTTCCTCACTTGAGCTGAGACGGGCGGGCCACACAGCAGGGTTGCCAGCAGTGACGCCCGGCCCAGCATTCGGAGTGTTCGGCAGTATGCAGGCGGCATGTGCGAAGACCCGGTTGGCGAGAGCGCATCGTCTAACGCGCTCCCGACTCCTTTCAAGCTAGTGCGCAGCGGAGCGGCAGACAAGCACTGCCGCCGTCGCTTCAGCACCCATCGCCCATCGCCCATCGCCCTCAGGCGAACCACCCCAGCACCAACGCCGCCACAGCCGGCACCGTCTGCACGAAAAGAATCCGCTTGTTGACGGTGATGGCGCCCCAGATGCCGGCCACCGCCACACAGATCAGCCCGAACAGCGCGAAGGACGCGTTGACGGTCGGGTCTGGCGCCACCAGCCCAATCACCAGCGCAGCCACCAGAAAACCGTTGTACAGGCCCTGGTTGGACGCCATGGCTGCGGTTTCAGCGGCTTTCTCGGGCGTCATGCCGAAGACCTTGGGCCCGCGCGTCTTCCAGAGCACCATTTCGAGCACAACGATATAGACGTGGATCAGCAGCACCAGCAGGTAGGCGATGAGGCCGAGGGTTTTGATCATGGGAGGCAATCAGGATGTGAACGTGCCGCCATGATAGAGACTTTGTGCCGCGTATCGGCACCCTGATAGAGGGGTATCGGCAGGGCAGAGGCGCACGCAGCCCATTCCCGCTGACGCGCCGCCAGCAAATTTCATCTGGCAGGACTATCCTGTGCGTTTTCGTTCCAGGCAGAGGAGCCATCGCATGACTGCATCGCAAGGATCCATGATCTCGTTCAAGCGCCCAGACGGGCAGGACGTCCAGGGCTATCTGGCCAAGCCCGCCAAGGCGGAAGGCGCCCCGGGCATCGTCGTCATCCAGGAGTGGTGGGGCTTGAACGACCAGATTCGCGGCGTGGCGGACCGCCTCGCGCGCGCGGGTTACGTGGCCCTGGTGCCCGATCTCTACCGCGGCAAGATGACGGTAGAAGAGGAGGAAGCCCACCACCTGATGACCAACCTGAATTTTGGCGACGCGGCTACGCAGGACGTGCGCGGCGCCGTCCAATACCTCAAGCAGACCTGCGGCCGCGTGGGCGTGACGGGCTACTGCATGGGCGGCGCGCTGACACTGCTGACGCTGTGCAACGTGCCGGAAGCGGATGCCGGCGTGGTGTGGTACGGCTACCCTCCGCTGGAATACATCGACGCCTCGAAGATCAAGGTGCCGGTGCAGGGGCACTGGGGCACGCAGGACAACGCCTTCAAGATCGAGGGCGTTGATGCGCTGGAAAAGAAGCTCGTCGATGCCGGCGTTGATGTGGACTTCCACCGCTATCTCGCGCACCACGCTTTCGCCAATGAAACGGCCGTGGGCGAGAACCGCATCGCCATCACGCAGTACGACCCGGTGTGGGCCGAACATGCGTGGGACCGCGCGCTGACGTTCTTCGGCCGCACGCTCTGGCCGCGTCAGGCGTAAGCGCTGCCCGACGTGCGGGTTTGGCGGTAAGGCGCGATCACGAAATGCTGCAAACTGGCACGTGGTCTGCGCCGTTGCCGCCGCTATAATTCACGGCGCTGCCGCACCAACGGCAGCTGGGTTTCGCAGCCTATCCTTTTCCGTATGGCCGGACGGCCGCCTTGCGCGGCTTTTTTACGTCCGCGCTCGCGCACGCCTGCTCCACGGCGGGCCGGGCAGGGAGACCGAAAGGTCTGCCGGCGTCCTACGGGCCGGTCTGCGAACCCTGTCGTCGGGCCCGCCACCCTCGTTCGCAGCGAAACGTCGGGCCTTTTGCAATCCGTAGGAGGCTCCATGACTGTTGTATCCAGCGGGCGTCGCCCCGCGTCTTTTCCTTCTCCACCTCGGCTGTATCCCGTTCCGTTGCGAGCCGGGAGCCGCCCATGACACTCACCAAACGCCGCGTCTACCTTGACGGTGCGCTGGAAGCGCGAACTTTCCTCTGTCGAACGCAGGCCTATGTGCGCGAGTTCGGGCAGCATCGGCCGCGCCTGTTGCGACAGCAACTGATGCAGTACACCGGCAGCGCATATCCGCCCGCATTTGCGCGCAGGTTTGTCGACATGATCGGAGCGTATCTATCGCTGGCGCTTGAGCGCAGCGATATCGATCCGGCCACGTGGGAACTGATGGCCGAGGTTGAACGGTTGCGCTAGATGCCCTGCGGCGGCGCTAGCAATCAGCCACCGAGGATGCGCCGCGCCGCCCGATCTCCCCACCACGCCGCTTCTTCAAAGACGGAATAGCCGGACAGGTCCGCATGCGCGTAGTGGATCGGCCCGGCGCTCTCACGCAGGCGCGCAATGCCCGGTCGGGAGAGAAAGCCCGGTGTAGGAATCGCCATCGCGTGGCCGCGCAGCGTCAGGTCTGCGCGGCGGATCTGCGTGCGCAGGCGAATGCCGTATACCGTATCGAGATCGGCCAGCGCGCGATCGAGCAGCGCTTGCGGTGACGCTTTCAGCAGCCACTCACGTGCCGCCTTGGGCGACATGTCCGACAGCGCCACGTAGGCCGTGAATACGCTCTGCGCAGGCGGGCCGACGCGAATGTCCTGGTGATTAGCCACCACATAACCCAGGCCGGTGCCGCGATAGACCACGTTGTCCCACGCCAGCGGCGTGTCGTCGTGTTCGGGCGGAAAGCCATCGATGAGCAGGTTCGCGAGCAGCCACGGCGCGGCTTCGGGCAACTCGGCGGCGGGCACATCAAAGCCCTCGACGATGTGTTTGGCAACATGCAGCGGCATCGCGCTGACAATGTGGTCGGCCAGCAGGCGCACAACGCGGCCGTCTGCCTGCAGCACATCGGCGAAGACGCGTGCGCCGGCTTCGTTCGTCGTGCCGATGCGCGCGGCGCTGCCCGGTAGCAAGCGGCCCGGTTCGTTCAATCCGGCGGCTTTGAACAGCCGCTCGGCCATCCAGTCCAGCCCTTCCGGCCACGTGAGCACGGTGCCTTGCTCGGCGTTGCTCGCCATGCCGCCGCGGCTGGCGAAGTACGCAATGCCGGCCCAGGCGGAAACATGATCGGCCGTGGCGCCGTAATCGTCGCGGCAGCAATAGTCGGCATACCAGTGCAACGTGGCGGCGTGGTAGCCCTCGCGGTGCAGCCAGTCGCGGAAGGTGAGTGCATCGAGCGCCCGCCATGCCGGGTCTGCGGACGAGAGCGCTGTCGGCACGGCAAAGATGCGACGGCCGTCGGCGCCCTTGGTCTGGCGCAGGCTGTCGATCTGGGCGAAGAAGCGGGTGTGCTCGGCGCGCTCATCGGGCGTGATGCCTTCATGCGGCACGAAGCCGTCTTGCCAGCGATTGCCGAGCCACAGGCGTTCATCGGGGGCATGCACGAGCGCGCGTTCGTCGTACGTCGGGCGCAGCGCAAATGGGTTGCGCTCGATCACGCCAAAGTCGGCCAGCATCTCGCGCACGTGCGTCGATTCCATCGACGGCAGCGGCAGGTAATGCGCACCGGTCGGGAACCGCTGCGCACCGAACGCACCGCCTGCGGCATTGCCATAGCGCTCCGGGCCTTCCACGACCACCACGTCGTGCCGCCCGCTTTTTGCCAGCCGCCAAGCGCAGCTCAATCCGCCGATGCCGCTACCGCAGATGGCCACGCCCACGCGGCGCGTTTCCGACGGCGCAGGCAACGCGCGCAAGTCGCGCAATCGATGACCCGCCGCCTGACCCGGCATGCGCACGTTGGGCGTGATTTCCGTAAACGCCCGAAAGCCCGCCCACGAAGCGGCACCCGCCGCGGCCACACCGGCCGCAGCTGCGCCCACCAGAAAGCTGCGTCTGCTGTTCATGATGTGCCGGTCATCAGCGCAGCACGCCGTGCCAGTCTTCCTCGAAATACCGCACCAGCGATTGGTTGTTCAGCCGGTTCGGCTCCACCTGCGGGCGCGGCATGTCGGGCGCGAAGCTGAACATCTGGTGCGTGGTGTCGGCATCCAGGAAGCGTGTCGGCACGCGGTACGACGTGGGCGGCTGGAAATCCGCGCGGCCGGGTGCGGCCAGGATGAAGCCCCATTCACCAAAGGACGGCACGAGCGCGTGGTACGGCCACGTGCGATAGCCGGCTTCCTTCAAAGTCGCATCCACGCACCAGTACGAACGTGGCGCGAAATACGGTGACGTCGCTTGAATGACGACCAAGCCCGTATCCGCCACATGGCGCGACAGCAGCCGATAGAACGGCACCGAATACAGCTTGCCGATGCTGAAGTTCGACGGGTCTGGAAAATCCACGATGGCGACGTCGAACATGTCGGTAGCGGTCTGCATCCATTGCGCGGCATCGGCGTTGACCACCGTCACGCGCGGGTCGCTGAACGCATGCTGATTGAGCGCGACCAGCGCTTCCGCGTGCGAGAACAGGTTCGTCATGCGCGGGTCCAGGTCAACCAGCGTGACGTGCTCAATCTGCGGGTACTTCAGGATCTGCCGCAGCGCGAGGCCGTCGCCACCGCCCAGCACCAGCACGCGCCGCGCACCCCGCACCGATTCCAGCGCGGGCAGCACCAGCGCCTCGTGATAACGGTATTCGTCGCGCGACGAAAATTGCAGGTTGCCGTTGATGTACAGCCGCAGGTCGTCTTTCCAGCGCGTCACCACCAGCCGCTGATACGGCGACGAAATCGCGTGGATGATCTCGTCGCCAAAGAGCGCACGTTCAGACCAGTGCGTGAGCTTGTCCGATGCGCCAAAGCCCGCGAGCAATGCCGCTGCCACTGCGCCTGCGCGCCACGCCATTGCCGTGCGCATGCGGGCCGTGAGCGCCAGCTCGGCGCGGAAGTGCCAGAGCGTCCAGACCGCAATCGCCGTATTGAACAGGCCGAAGAGGAAGCCGGTACGCACCAGCCCCAGGCGTGGCGCCAGCACCAGCGGAAAGAGCAGGGACACCGCCAGCGCGCCCAGGTAATCGAACGTCAGCACGCGGCTGACGAGATCGGAGAACTTTGCCTGGCGCCGATGCAGCATGCGCATCACCAGCGGGATCTCCATGCCGACCAGCACGCCGATCACCATCACCAGCGCATACAGCACCAGCCGGAACGGGGCCGATTCCAGCGCAAACAACGCGAACAGAGCTGCAGCGGATACGCCGCCGAACAGCCCGACCAGCAATTCCAGATCGACAAAGCGGGCGAGCAGCGCGTCATCCGCCACGTAGCGCGAGAGCCACGAGCCGATCCCCATCGCAAATAGATAGGCACCGATGATGGAAGAGAACTGCAGGATGGAATCACCCAGCAGATACGAAGCCAATGCCCCGGCAATCAATTCGTAAGCGAGCCCGCACGAGGCGACCACGAAGACGGCGAGGACCAGCAAGGCATTGCCGCGGCCCGCAGGCTGCGTGGGTTCGTATGTGGCGTCAGGCTGCGGCGTCGACATGCTGCGAAGTGGAAAATGAAGGTGCGTTAACAAACGGCGGATGCCAAGGCGAGCGCGATTGTGCCGCCTTTTTTCCCTGCCTGCGAGCCGGCTGGTGCATGGCCGCATCGGGGGGTACGCAAGCGGCGCATCAGCCGCTATAGTGACGCCACCTATGTACTGCACGGCCTTCCCATGCCCGACATGACCGCTCCCGTGATCGCCTACGCCTCGCACCTGCTGGCAGGCGCCGTGGTGTTCTCCGGCTTCTTTTTCGTCTATCTGCGCCTGACGCCGTATGACGAGTTCAAGCTGATCCGTGAAGGCAATATTGCGGCGGCGCTGTCGCTGTCCGGTGCGCTGCTCGGCTTCGTGCTCACCATTGCGTCGAGCATCACGCATGCCGATGGCCTGGTGCCCTTTCTGTTCTGGGCGGTGATGGCGTCGGTGGTGCAATTGATCGTCTTTCTGGTGCTCACGCGGCTGATGCCGGACTACCGCCTGCAGATCGAGCACAACAATATCGCCGCCGGTATGCTGTTTGGCGTGAGCGCGCTGGCCGTGGGCGTGATCAACGCGGCGTGCCTGTCCTGACCTTGTTCTGATTGTTCCTGCCCCGCGAATCATCGCGAAGGAGTTTGCTGTGAGCCTGTCCAGTTTCATCAAGAAGCAGTTCATCGACATCCTGCAATGGACGGAGAGCGAAGATGGCGTGCTTGCCTGGCGCTATCCGATGCAGGACATGGAAATCCAGAACGGCGGCACCCTGGTCGTGCGCGACTCGCAGATGGCGATGTTCGTCAACGAAGGCCAGATCGCCGACGTGTTCAGTGCCGGCACCTTCAAGCTGACCACGCAGACGCTGCCCGTTCTCACGTACCTGAAGAACTGGGACAAGCTGTTCGAGTCCCCCTTCAAGTCCGATGTCTATTACTTCAGCACGCGCCAGCAACTCGGCCGCCGCTGGGGCACGCCGCAGCCGGTGACGGTGCGCGACAAGGATTTCGGCATGGTGCGCCTGCGCGCCTTTGGCGTGTATGCCTACCACGTGGCCGATCCGAAGCTGTTCTACCAGCAGGTGAGCGGCACGCGCGACATCTACACCGTGGATGAAGTCGAGGCGCAGCTTGGCCCCGTCATCATGGGGGCGATGGCCACCGCCTTTGGCGAATCCGGCGTGCCGTTCCTGGACCTGGCCGCCAACCAGATGCTGATGTCGAACAAGGTGCGCGAGGCGCTGCTCCCGCAGTTCACGCAGTACGGCCTGGCGCTCGACAGCTTCCAGGTGTCCAGTGTGACGCTGCCAGATGAGTTGCAGGCCGCGCTGGATCGCCGCATCAGCATGGACATGACCGGCGACATGCAGCGCTTCACGCAATACCAGACGGCCGAATCGCTGCCGCTGGCCGCGCGCAACGAGGGCGGCATCGCCGGCACGGGCGCGGGTTTGGCGGCAGGGTTGGCGATGGGCCAGGCGATGGCCGACAGCCTGCGCACGGCGGTGCAAGGCAACGCAGGTGGTGCGGCCGCGCCGGCGGCTCAACCTGCGGCTGCGGCACCTGCAGCCCCAGCGGCTCCAGCAGCGGATGATCCGACCGCACGCCTGGCCAAACTCAAGGAATTGCTCGACAAGGGCCTCATCACGCAAGCTGACTTTGATGCCGGCAAGGCTGCCGTGCTCAAGGCACTGACCGGAGGCTGAGCTTCGGCCCCGCTGATCGGATGACCGGGCGGCACCGCAAGCCGCCCGTTTTTCTGCGCAATTTTTCGCGCAATCGAACGACCTGACCATGTTTCATGCCAACTGCCCGGCGTGTGGCGCGCCGGTGGAACTGAAGTCTGCGGCTGCCGTCATGGCGGTGTGCAGCTTCTGCAAAAGCACGCTGCTGCGCGACGGCGAGACGCTGTCCGACATCGGCAAGATGTCTGCCGTGCTGGAGGACTACGCACGCGTGCAGATCGGTACCACCGGGCGCTACAAGAACAAGGCGTTCACAGTCGTCGGGCGCATCCAGTTGCGTTACGACGCGGGTTTCTGGAACGAGTGGTACGTGCTGTTTGACGACGGCACCGATGGCTGGCTCGCAGAAGCGTCGGGGCAGGTCACGATGACGTTCGCGCGAGGCACGCCGGCCAATGCGGTGGCATTCGAGGCGCTGCGCCCCGGCCAGCTCTACGACGCCGAGGGCACGCAATTCACGCTGTCCGACGTGCGCGAGGCCGATTGCACAGGCGGTCAGGGGGAATTGCCGTTCCGCGTGGGTGAGGGCTGGCATGCGCGCGTGGCCGACGGGCGTCGCGAAGACGCTTTCATCACGCTGGATTACTCCGACGGCACGGCCCCCACGCTCTACGTGGGTGAAGCCACCACGCTCGACGTGCTCAAGTGTCAGCTTCTGCGTACCGACGCCGAGATCAAGGAAACCGCCGGCCGCGTCCCGCGCAAGCTCACGAATCTCGATTGCCCGCAGTGCGGCACGTCGATTCCGTTCAGCCCCGGCCTGACGGGCCACGTGCTGTGCCCCGGCTGCGGCGCCGCCATCGATGCGGCCACGCCGCGCGGCGACATCATTGCGCGCGCACGCTCGGTGCCGCAGGTGGCCACCACGTTGGAGCTGGGCGACAAGGCGCTCATCGACGGCCAGCAGTGGCAGGTGATCGGCGTGATGCGCCGCGCGGTGGTCGACGGCGGCGGCGAATGGTTCGAATACCTGCTGTACACGCCCAAGCGCGGTTTCAGCTGGATGGTCGAAACCGATGACGGCTGGTTCCGCGCGAGTGTGCTCGACCGCTGGCCCACCCGGAAGGACGGCCGCACCGCGGTGCTCGACGGCAAGGTCTACGCCCGCGACGAGGACTACACCTCGCGCGTGACCTACGCCGCTGGCGCCTTCAACTGGCGCGTTCAGGCTGGTGACCAGACGCGTGTTGTCGAATACACCGCGGGCCAGGAAAGCCTGGCTGCAGAGAGCGACGCGCATGAACTGACGTGGTCCAAAAGCACGCCGGTGAGCGCTGCGCAGATCAAGGCCTGGTTCGGCAAGGTCGTGCCCGAGCCGGCCAAGGCATCGTCGACGAACTACATGACGGTGGCTGTGGTCGCCTGCGTATTGCTCGGTTTGCTGAACCTCGTACCGTTCTTCATGGCGCCGGGTTCGGTGTTCGGTATCACGTTCTTCGCGGCACTGCTGTTGCTGGTGCCCGCGTGGCTGGTTGCCAAGATCGGGGGCGGTGAATGAAGAACTGGTTCGTTCTCTACGCCGTGGCCGTGGTGATTGGCGCGACCTATATGGATTGGAAGGCCGGCTTTACCGCGCCGCGCACGCCGTCGTACGGCAGCAGCACGGGCGGCTCGTCTTACTGGGGCGGCTCGTCGGGCGGCAGCGGTTATGGCGGCGGCTTTAGCGGGGGCCACAAGTGACGCGCACTGACGCAGCGCTTTCAGTGGAGGAAGCATCCGCCGCCGTGGGTGAGCATCTTCTGCTCGATCTGTACGGCGTGGCGCCTGCGTTGCTGCGCGATGCCGCTGCACTGGAAGCCGCGCTGCGCGATGCTGCCGACGCGCTCGGCGCCACGATCCTGCATGCGCATCTGCATCGTTTCGATTCCGTGCGCACGGGGTTGTCCGCTGGCGAGCAAGGCGGCGTGACCGGCGTGTTGCTGCTTGCTGAATCGCATCTTTCCATTCACACGTGGCCCGAGCACGGCTTTGCGGCCATCGACGCGTTCATGTGCGGCACTGGCACGACGCATGCCGCGCGCGCGGTGTTCGAGCGTGCGTTGGCGCCGGAACGTGTTGACGTGCGCGTCGCCCGCCGCGGCGGCGAGCCGGCCCCGAATTGATTTACACCGGCTGGCCGTCGAATATCACGCGATTGCGCCCCAGCCGTTTGGCAGCCAGCAGCGCGGCATCGGCACGCATGATGAGGTCTGTGGGTGTGCAGAGGTTGCGCCCCGGCTCGCAGCTCGCCAGGCCCAGGCTGATGGTGCAGCGGATGGGGCCCTCCAGTGTGGCAATCTCCAGAGCCTCCACCGCGCTGCGCAAGCGCTCCGCAATGCTGGTGGCCTGCAGGGTGGCCGTATCGGGCAGCACCACCAGGAATTCTTCGCCGCCGTAGCGGCCCACCGAGTCGATGGGGCGCGAATTCACCCGCAGCGTGCGTGCGATCTCAATCAAGACCGCATCGCCTGCGGGATGGCCGTAGGTATCGTTCACGCGCTTGAAGTGGTCAACGTCCACCACCAGCAATGAAAGGGGCTGCCTATGCAGCATCGCGTGGCCGCATTCGCGCGCGAGCAGTTCCATTGCGGCGCGCCGGTTCCAGATGCTCAGCATCGGATCGGTCAGGCTCTCATGGCGCGCGACCTGCAGCTCGGTCAGGATGGACCGCTGCGTTTCGCTCAGTTCGCGTTCGCGAAAACCCGATTCCACCCAACTGGCCAAGTCGTTGAGCAGTTCTTGCTCGGCCTGGCCAAATGCGCGGGGCTTCTGGTCGATCACGCAGAGCGTGCCGACGGCGTAGCCCGCGAGGTTCCTGACGGGCCGCCCGGCATAGAAGCGGATGTGCGGCGCGCCGGTAACGAGCGGGTTATCGGCAAAGCGGGGGTCTGCCATGGTGTCGGGAATGACCAGCATCTGGTCTTCGGCCACGGCATGTCCGCAGAACGAGATGTCGCGCGGGGTCTCGCGCACGCTCAGACCGATGCACGATTTGAACCACTGGCGCTGGGCGTCGATGAGCGACACGAGCACCGTGGGGGCGTCAAACACCCGCTTGGTTGTGCGCGTGACGCGGTCGAACAGTTCCTCATCCGGCGTGGACAGCAACAGCATGTCCTGGAGGGAGGCCAGACGTTGTGCTTCGTTATCCGGAATGGGGGCGGGTTTCATGCGCAGGTGGGCGCCGGTCGGGCCGGCGCGCTTGAAACGGGCAATGGGAGAGGGATCGCCCACGCATAGCAAGCCGCAGGCCCGCCATACATCACGTTAGCGGCCGACCATGTTCTCTGGCCGCACCCACGCATCGAACTGCTCGGGCGTGACATAGCCCAGCGCCAGAGCGGCTTCGCGCAGGCTCGTGCCTTCCTTGTGCGCCTTCTTGGCGATCTGCGCCGATTTGTCGTAACCGATATGCGGGTTGAGCGCCGTCACCAGCATCAGAGAGCGCTGCACCAACTCGTCGATACGGTCGCGGTTCGGCTCGATTCCCACCGCGCAATGGTCGTTGAAGCTGCGCATGCCGTCGGCCAGCAGGCGCACGCTGTGCAGGAAGTTGTAGGCGATCATCGGGCGGAACACGTTCAGTTCGAAGTTGCCCGACGCGCCGCCGATGTTCACTGCAACGTCGTTGCCGAAGACCTGTGCACACAGCATCGTTACGGCTTCGCTCTGCGTGGGGTTGACCTTGCCCGGCATGATGGACGAGCCCGGCTCGTTTTCGGGAATGGAGATCTCGCCCAGCCCGCTGCGTGGGCCGCTGGCCAGCCAACGGATGTCGTTGGCAATCTTGGTGAGGCTGGCGGCCAGCGTTTTCAGCGCGCCGTGCGCATGCACGAGGCCGTCGGCCGATGCCATGGTCTCGAACTTGTTCGGCGAGGTGATGAAGGGCAGGCCGGTCAGTTGCGCCAGTTCTGCCGCCACCTGTTCTGCGTAGCCGCTGGGGGCGTTCAATCCCGTGCCGACGGCCGTGCCGCCCAGCGCCAGTTCGCACAGGTGGGGCAGGGCGGCGTTCAGGTGCGTCTCGTTGTGCTGCAACTGCGCGACGTAGCCGGAGAACTCCTGGCCCAGCGTGAGCGGCGTCGCGTCCTGCAGATGCGTGCGGCCGATCTTGATGATGTCGTTGAAGTCCTCGGCTTTCTTGGCGAGCGTCTCGCGCAGCGTGCGCAGCGAGGGCAGCAGGTGCTGGGTGATGGCCGCCACGGCCGCCACGTGCATTGCCGTGGGGAACACGTCGTTGGACGACTGGCTGCGGTTCACGTCATCGTTCGGATGCACGAGGCGCGCTTCGCCACGCTCGCCGCCGAGCAGTTCACTGGCGCGGTTGGCTAGCACCTCGTTCATGTTCATGTTGGTTTGCGTGCCCGAGCCCGTTTGCCAGACCACCAGCGGAAATTCATTCGGGTGCTTGCCGGCGATGACTTCATCGGCTGCACCCACGATGGCGTTGGCTTTCTCCGCGGGCAGCAGCCCGAGCCGCTGGTTGACGACGGCGCTGGCACGTTTGATGCGAGCGAGCGCGTCGATCAGCTCGCGCGGCATGCGGTCGCCGGCAATGTCGAAGTTCTGCAGCGAGCGTTGCGTTTGTGCGCCCCACAGGTGGTCGGCAGGGACTTCAATGGGGCCAAAAGTGTCGCGTTCGGTACGGGTGGTCATGGCAGAAGGAAAGGCACGAGGTGACTGGGATGAACGCTCCAGTATAGGCAGAGCCCAGTGCCCTTGTTGGCGGTAGGGCGGATACGTCTGCTCGGCCCGGTACAGCGTTTGCGGGCTCGGGCGAGGCACGCCACAATGACGGCTGCCTCGCACACCGTGCTGCCCCTGCCCCGCCACATGCCCGCCACGCCCTCCGCCTCCGTCGACAAATCGCTGAAACCGCTCCTCTGGCTGGTGGCGATGGGTCTGTTCATGCAGACGCTCGATTCCACCATCGTCAACACCGCGCTGCCGGCGATGGCGCGCAGCCTGTCGGAAAGCCCGCTGAAGATGCAGTCGGTCATCATCGCGTACACGCTGACGACCGCCATGCTGATGCCGGCTTCAGGCTGGCTGGCCGATCGCTTTGGCACGCGAAAGATGTTCTTCGCCGCGATCTTCCTGTTCACCATTGGTTCCTTGCTCTGCGCGGAATCACGCAGCCTCGACATGCTGATTGCCTCGCGCGTGGTGCAGGGTGTGGGCGGCGCGCTGTTGATGCCTGTGGGGCGGCTGACGGTGCTGCGCGTGGTGCCGCGCGAGCAGTTCTTGCCCGCCATGAGTTTCGTCACCATCCCGGGGCTGATCGGCCCGCTGATCGGCCCGACCTTGGGGGGCTGGCTGGTGGAGGCGGTGTCGTGGCACTGGATCTTCCTGATCAACATTCCCGTGGGCGTGATCGGTGCGCTCGTCACGCTCAAGGTGATGCCCGATGTGCACGCTGAAGATGACAACGGTTTCGACTGGTCCGGCTACCTGATGCTGGCCTTCGGCATGGCAGCGGTGTCGTTCTCGCTCGACGGGCTCTCGGAACTGGGCTTCCAGCACGCGACGGTGCTGGTGCTGCTGGTCTTCGGCCTGGCCGCGCTCACGGCGTACTGGCTGCACGCGGGGCGCGTGGCCGGGCCGCTCTTTCCGCGCACGCTGTTCGGCATTCCGAGCTTTTCCATTGGTGTGCTGGGCAACCTGTTTGCGCGCATCGGCAGCGGCGGGATGCCGTTCCTCATTCCACTGCTGCTGCAGGTGAGCCTGGGGTACACGCCACTGCAGGCCGGGCTGATGATGGTGCCGGTGGCCGCTGCCGGCATGGCCGCCAAGCCGTTGGGCACGTGGGCCATCAAGCGCTATGGCTATCGCCGCATGCTCTCTGTCAACACGGTCATGGTCGGCCTGATGATGGCCAGCTTTGCCGTGATGACGCCCAATGTGCCGGTGTGGTTGCGCATCGTGCAATTGGCGGTGTTCGGCACGTTCAATTCGATGCAGTTCACGGCCATGAACACGCTCACGCTCAAAGACCTGAGCGGCCCGCTGGCCAGCGCGGGCAACAGCATGCTCTCGATGGTGATGATGCTGTCGATGAGTCTGGGTGTGGCCGCAGCGGGCGCGTTGCTCACGGGCTTTACCGACTTCACCGCCGGGCCGGAAGGGCGCGACACGCTGGCTGCATTCCACAAGACGTTCGTCTGCGTGGGCGTCATGACCTGCGCGGCCGCGTGGATCTTCGCGCAGCTCTCGCGCTTCGAGTCAACGCACGTCGTCAAGCGGCCCGAGATGGAAGTGCATTGATTGCGCGCTTCGGCCGCCGCGCTGGCTACTTTTTCCAGTAGCCGCGCATCTTCTGGCTCAGGTCTACCTTGGCTGCGGCACGCGCTTCTGCCGCAGGGTCCGCGCCGGGCTCCGGTTCCGGCCATGCACACGCTTCGAACATCGGCAGCAGCGCAGGCGGAATGAACCGCGTGCGCGACGCGTAGATGTGCCGATCGCCATTGGGTGTTTGCTGCGTGACGTAGAAGCGCTGGGGCACCAGGATGTCCAGGTGCTCGCGCGCACGGGTCATCGCCACGTAGAGCAGCCGGCGTTCTTCTTCCAGTTCTTCATGCGAACCGGCGCCCAGATCGGCCGGCATGCAGCCGTCCACGGCGTTCAGCACATACACCGCCTTCCACTCCTGGCCTTTCGATGAGTGGATGGTCGAGAGGATCAGGTAGTCCTCATCGCGGTACGGGTCGCCCGATTCATCGCTGGTCAGCTCGGGCGGGTCGAGTGTCATCTCGGTCAGGAAGCGCTCGCGCGTGGCGTACGTGGCGGCCATGCGGGCGAGCTGATCCAGATCGCCCTGGCGCACGGCTGCGTCGTCGTGCAGGCGTTCCATGTGCGGCGCGTACCAGGCGCCTACGGCTTCGAGTTCGCCGGCCCATTGCAGGCTGTCTTTGGGCGCGCGCAGGGTTTGCATGAGCGCGATCAGCGTAGACCAGTCGCCGGCCAGGCGTGCCGGTGGCTCGTAGGCAAGCAGCGCGGCAATCGGGTCCACCGCTTCGGCCATGGCGTCGAGCACGCGTGCCGCCGTGGCAGGGCCCGCACCCGGCAGCAGCTGGATCACGCGAAACCCGGCGATGCGGTTGCGCGGGTTCTCGGCCCAGCGCAGCACCGAAAGCACATCCTTCACATGCGCGGCTTCCAGAAACTTGAGGCCGCCGTATTTCACGAACGGGATGTTGCGGCGCGTGAGCTCGATCTCCAGCGGCGCGCTGTGGCTCGCGGTGCGAAACAGCACCGCCTGCGATTTCAGCGTCAGCCCACCTTCCCGGTGATGCAGCACCTGCTCGGCCACGCAACGCGCCTGCTCGGCTTCATCGCGCACCGAAATCAAACGCGGACGATGCGTCGATGCGCGGTCCGTCCACAACGTCTTGGCAAAGCGCTCCATTGCGAAGCGCATCACGCCGTTGGAGGCATCCAGAATCGGCTGCGTCGAACGGTAATTGCGCTCCAGCAGCACCGTGTGCGCGGGCCGCGAAAAGTGGCGCGGAAAGTCGAGGATGTTGCGCACCGTCGCCGCGCGAAATGCGTAGATCGATTGCGCGTCGTCGCCCACCACGGTAACGCCGCGGCCGTCGGGTCGCAGCGCACGCAGGATGGACGACTGCAGCCGGTTCGTGTCCTGGTATTCGTCGACGAGGATGTGGTCGAAGCGTGCGCCAATCTCGGCCGCCAGTTCCGCGTCGGACACCATCGCGTGCCAGTAGAGCAGCAGGTCGTCGTAATCGAGCACATGCTGCGCCTGCTTGGCTTCGACATACGCATCGAACAACGTGCGCAACTGCGTTTCCCACATCGCGCACCACGGGAAGTGGTGCTTGAGCACGGCGTTCAGCGGGCTCTCGGCGTTGATGGCGCGCGAATAGATCGCGATGCACGTCTGCTTGAGCGGGAAGCGGCGCTCCTTGGTCGACAGGTTCAGCTCATGGCGCACGACGTTGAGCAGATCGGCCGAGTCGCTGCGGTCATGGATGGTGAAATCGGGCGCGAGGCCGACGCGCTCGGCGTATTCACGCAGCAGGCGCGCGCCGATGCCGTGGAAGGTACCGGCCCAGGGCAGGGTGGTTTTGTACGAAGTGCCAGCCGAATTAAGGGCGTTGTTTGATCGCTCGCCCTGCATGGTGCGCGCCAGCAGGTGGCCGGCGCGGTTGGACAGCTCGCTCGCCGCCCGGCGGGAGAACGTCAGCAGCAGGATGCGTTGCGGATCGGCCCCGTTGGCTACCAGATGCGCCACGCGCCAGCCCAGCGTGTGCGTCTTGCCGGACCCAGCACCGGCCAGCACGAGGAGCGGCCCGGTTTCCGCCGCGTCCGCCCCGGAAATACCGAACTCGACCGCCTGGCGCTGCTGGTCGTTCAGTTGGGCCAGGTAACCGGGGCTGGCCGGGGCATTGGCGGTGTCTGGGGTGGAGGAGGCGGCAAGCACGGCAGGGCGTCACAAAAAATAACTGTATGAATATACAGCACTGTGTCGCCTGCTTTCGGAAAGTGAGGGCGGTGAATGGAGGAGACGATCAGATCCCGTCCCGCAGCGTCTTCGCGAAATCCTGCGGTGAAGCCCGCCGGTTGACGGCCTCCACCAGGTCCGCCAGGAACCAGGGCAGCACGAGCTGCGTGCCCGGATCACTCAGACCGACGCGTAGCCGGTCAGGAGAGGCCGGTTCGGCGGCTTTGGCGGGTTGGATCGGCTGGCTGTGCGCGAGCATCCCCTGCAAGTCCTGATCGGTGAACGTGAAGGTCGACGTGGTTAGGGCCGAAGCGGACATTGCTGCCGACATCAGCGTGGCGGCCACGACAAGGTGTTTGAGGGTGTTGGCAGGCATCGTGGCCTCCAGAACAGAACGGTTGGGTGAGTAGGTGACCGGCGCGCAGCGCGATGGCCGCAGCCATGATCCCCCCTCCGATCCTGGCGGTGGCTTAGGGTTCCGTTTCGCTCAGGAAAACCTAAATATCTGCGCAATTCGATCAGTTGGCCTGCGGTTGCAGGGCGATCACCGCCATGCCCGTCAGCGCAATGGCCGCGCCGCCGATGTCCCAGCGCGTGAGCGTCACCCCGTCGACCAGGCGCAGCCACACCAGCGCCACGGCGATATACATGCCGCCGTATGCGGCATAGGTGCGGCCGGCTGCGGTCGGGTGCAGCGTCAGCAACCACGCAAACAGCGCCAGCGAGGCGGCCGCCGGCAGTAAGAGCCAGACCGGCTTGCCCTGCCGCAGCACGAGCCAGGGCAGATAGCAACCGACGATTTCCGCCACGGCGGTGACGGCAAACAGCATGGCAATGCGAAGCAGTTCCAAAGCGGGCCCCGAAGCAATCAAAACGCGGACGGCGCAGATTGTGGCATGCGCCGCCACGATGCCACGTGGTCTTAGGCGTGCGAGGCGGCGTGCGCCTGCAGCAGTGCATCGACTTCCTCTTGCGTGCCCGCATACGCGCCGGCGCGCGTGGCGGTGAGGGCGGCCGCTGCAGCGGCTTGGCGCAAGTGCGCTTGCACGGGCGCGTCGGGCGATTGCAGCAGGCTCGCCAGCCAGCTCCCCATGGCGGCATCGCCGCAGCCGACGGTGTCCGCCACCGGCACGGCAATGGCCGGTTGCGGGATGCGGGCATCGTCTTCCCCTCGGTGCGCCGCTGCCAGCCATTCCATGCCATCGGCCCCGAGCGTGAGCAGGATGTCGGCTTGCGGCGCGAGGGTGCGCAGCGTACTCAGCGGATCGGCATCCCTGGGAAAAAGCTGGCGCAGATCTTCATCGGACACCTTGATGACAGACGCGATGGCGGCCATGCGCAGCAGCAGCGGCGCGTAGTGCGGTGCGTCCATCGCCGTGCGCCAGTTCGGGTCGAAGGTGATGCGCGTGCCTTGCGCGGCCAGCGTCTCGGCCAGCGCCACCAGGCGGCTGCCCAGCGGCTCGCGCGCGAGGCTGATGCAGCCGAAGTGGGCGATCTCCACGGCGGTTTGCCAGCCGGCGGGCAGGGCTTGCGCATCGAAATGCAGATCGGCGCTGTCATCGCCCACGAAGAAATAGTGCGGCGGCTGGGTGGACGTGACCATTGCCAGCAGCGGCGAGCGGTCGACGCGCTGCAGAAAGCGCAGGTCGAGGCCAGCCGCCTGGGAATCTGCGAAGAGCGCATCGCCGAACACGTCGTTGCTGATGGCGCCCGCGTAGCCCGTGGGCACACCCAGACGCGCCGCCACGCGCGCCACATTCCAGCACGCGCCGCCCGGCCGGGCGAGCCACTGGCCGTTGCCCTGGTGCAGAAAATCGGTCAGCGCTTCGCCAAAGACGACGAGGCGGGGCAATGGCAGGGCGTCGGTCATGCGGGCAAGGGCAGGTCAGTCGTGTGGGCGGAAGGCGTAACCGGCAGCGGCGAGGCACGCCGATACAGCGCACGGAATGTCGTCAGCCGTTCAGCAAGGCGCGCGTGGCGTGCGGCATCGGGCCGATACGTGGCTTGCACGGGTGGTTTGGCGCAGACGGCTGCTTCGATGCCGCCATCGGCCATCCAGCCCAGGCGCGCGGCACCGAGCGCGCCACCGGCCTCGCTGCCGATATGCGTTGTCAGTTCGGTGTTGAGCGTGTCGGCCAGCAACTGCGCCCAGAATGGACTGCGCGAGCCGCCGCCCACAAACGAGAGCGATGCAACCTGCGTGCCCGCCGCGCGCAATGCGTCCAGGCCATCCGCCATGCCGAAGGCGACGCCCTCGATCACGGCGTAACCGAGTGCGGCACGGTCGCTGGCGTGTGTGAGGTTGTGGAAATGGCCCTGCGCAAACGCATCGTTGTGCGGCGTGCGCTCACCGCAGAGGTAGGGCAGGAAGAACGGCGCTGCCTGGCGTTCGGATTCGGCCAGCGCGGCAATCTCCGGCAGCAGCGTGGCTTCCGGCACGCTCGTCAGCCGGCAGAACCAGCGCAGGCAGCTTGCCGCAGACAGCATTACGCTCATCTGGTGCCAACGCCCCGGCAGTGCATGGCAGAACGCGTGCACGGCTTGGGCAGGGTTCGGGCGGAACCGGTCGTTGACCACAAAGATCACGCCCGACGTGCCCAGCGAGAGGAAGCCATCGCCGGGCTGTGTCGCGCCGATGCCCACAGCGCTGGCCGCGCCGTCGCCACCGCCGCCGGCAACGATGACGCCATGCGCCAGACCCCACGCATCGGCCACCTCGGGCAGCAGTGTGCCGCTGGGCGCGCTGCCTTCCACCAGGCTTGGCATCTGGCGGCGTGACAAGCCCGTCGCGGCGAGCAGTTCGTCGGACCACCCCCGCCGTGCAACGTCCAGCCACAGCGTGCCGCCCGCATCGGATGGGTCGGATGCGCGCTCGCCCGTCAGGCGAAGGCGCAGGTAATCCTTGGGCAGCAGCACGCAATCGATGGCGTTGAACACATCGCGCTCATGGCGTGCGCTCCACAGCAGCTTCGGCGCGGTAAAACCGGGCATCGCCAGGTTGCCGGCGACGGTGTGCAGGTTGGGCACGCGGCGGGTGAGTTCAAGGCATTCGGCGGTGCTGCGCGTGTCGTTCCAGAGCATGGCGGGACGCAGCACGCGGTTGCGTGCGTCGAGCAGCACCGCGCCGTGCATCTGGCCCGACAGGCCGATCGCGCGTGTGGCGGCAAAAGCTTCCGGTGCGGCCTCGCGCAGTTTGCCGATGGCGGCACTAGTGGCCTGCCACCAATCTTCCGGCGTCTGCTCGGCCCAGCCCGGGTGCAGTCGCGATACGGTGAGCGGCTCGCCCGCCGTGCCGAGGATGGCGCCCGCTGCATCAAGCAGCAGCACTTTGACTTCCGAGGTTCCGAGATCGATGCCGAGGTACATGGGGCCGCCGGGTCCGGTTGCTTGAACCGTGGATTGTCGCGCGAATCCGCTGATACGTTTGTTGGCAACTAACCGGCCGTGGCGGCTTGCTCGACTGCCAGCCACGCCCTCACACGCTCGATGGCGTTGCGAACAAGGCCGGTGAGCGCTTCCGTGCCCGCGAGGTTGCCCCACAGTGCGGCGTTCCGGCAGTACACCGCAACCGGGTCATCTGCGGAGAGCATGGCTTGCGCGGCAACCGGATCGAACTGGCCATCCTGGTAGACATACGGCAGGGCGCCCGCATGCCAGCGCTCCAGAAATACGAAGAACAGCGCCGGCAGCATCGCCGTGGCAAGCGGCACATGCCCGCGAGCGAAGGACTCCGCCAGTGTGGGCGTGATGAACCCGGGAATTTTTGAAAAGCCGTCTGCTGCCACGCGCTGGTTGGTGTCGCCGATGTGCGGATTGGCGAAACGGTCGAGCACTGTGTCGCGGTAGGCGGCCAAATCGATGGGGCTGGGCTGATTGGCGGTGAGACACGGGATGACATCGTCGGTCACGTAGTCGCCCGCCATGCGGTGGATGGACGGCACAGCAACGCTCTCATCAATGGTGTGCAGCCCCAGCAGCGTGCCGGCCCAGGCGATGCAGCTATGGCTGGCGTTGAGCACGCGAATCTTCGCTTCCTCGTACGGCAGCACCGAAGGGACGAACTCGACGCCCACGCGTTCGAGCGCAGGCCGCCCGGCACGGAAGTCATCTTCCACCACCCATTGCGCAAAGGTTTCGGCCATCACGGGGCAGCGGTCTTGCCAGCCGGTCTGTGCGGCCACGCGATTGCGCAGGGCGTCGGTTGGGCGTGGTGTGATGCGGTCGACCATCGTGTTGGGCGTGCTTGCATGTGCGTCGAGCCATGCAACGAGGCCGCTGTCGCCAGGCTCGCCGCGTAACGCGAGGAACTGGCGCAGGCCACTGCGGAAGCGCTCGCCGTTGTGGCGCAGGTTGTCGCAGTTGAGTAGCGTGAGGGGCGCGCCGCCACGCTGCAAGCGCAGGTGCAGCAGACGGGCCAGTGCACCGTAGAGCGTGCCGGTACCGCCGCGCAGGTCAGCGGCAATGTCCGGCTGTGTTGCGTCGAGTTGGTGCTGCTGGTCGAGGTAGTAGCCGCCCTCCGTCACGGTGAAGGAGATCACACGCGTGTCGGGCGCCGCCCCGATCTCGCACAGCGCCGCGAGTTCGGCATCCCACGGCACGACGGTATCGATGGACTGGATGCGCGTGTACGCGCGATGCCCGGCGGTATCGACGGTCTCCAGCGTGTAGGCGCCGTGCTGGGCGGCAAGGTCACGCAGCAGCGTGCCGGCATCGTCGCGGATATTGCCAAGCGCCAGGCGCCACGACGTGTCGCCGCTCTCGCGAAGGCGATGCAGATACCACGCCTGGTGCGCGCGATGGAAGGAGCCGGCACCCAGGTGCAGCCAGGTAGAGGAGTTGGGGGAAGACATGATCGTGGCGTGCAGCGTTGGGGGGGGGATGCGCCTCAGGCGGCCAGTTGCGCTTGCAGGCGCGGCAGCGCGCGGCCCTCGGCGTCGAACAGGTGGCAGTGCGTGGCATCCGCAGCCAACGTGATGGCACTGCCGTGCGCGAGCCTGGTGGATTCCGGTACGCGCAGCACAAGGCCGTCGGGTGCTGCCTCACAATCGGCGTGCAGATAAGCCACGTCGCCCAGGGACTCGATATGCGTAACGGTGCCTTGTAGCGCGCCGGCCGCGTCCAGATGCAGATGCTCTGGACGGATGCCGAGCGTGACGGCATCCCCCTCACGCAGCTCACCCGGCGATACGGCCACATGCTGTTGGCCGCCAGCGAGCGCCACGGCCACGCCCGAGGCATCGGCACGCGCGACGATGCCGCGCAGGAAGTTCATCTTCGGCGAGCCGATGAAGCCCGCCACAAACTGGCTGGCCGGGTGGTGATACAGCGTTTGCGGAGAGCCCACCTGTTCGATGCGTCCGTCACGCAGCACGACAATCTTGTCGGCCAGCGTCATGGCTTCTACCTGATCGTGCGTGACGTAGATCATGGTGGTCTTCAGTGCGTTGTGCAGGCGGGCGAACTCCAGGCGCATCTTCACGCGCAATGCGGCATCCAGGTTTGAGAGCGGTTCGTCAAACAGGAAGACCTTCGGTTCGCGGGTGATGGCACGGCCGATGGCCACGCGCTGGCGTTGACCGCCGGAGAGTTGGCGCGGCTTGCGATCGAGCAGCGCATCAATGTGCAGGACTTCGGCAGCGCGGCGCACGGCAGCGTCGATGACCTCGCGCTTCATGCCCGACAGCTTTAGCCCGAAGGCCATGTTGTCGTACACGCTCATGTGCGGATACAGCGCGTACGACTGGAACACCATCGCAATGCCGCGCTTGGCGGGCACCACATCGTTCACACGCGTATCGCCGATCAGCAGGTCGCCGCCGTCGATGCCTTCCAGGCCTGCAATCGTGCGCAGCAATGTCGATTTGCCGCAGCCCGAAGGCCCGACGAAGACGACGAATTCGCCATCGGCAATGTCGAGGTTGATGTCGTGCAGGACGGTGTTCTGTTCGTAGCGCTTTTGCAGGTGACGCAGGGTCAGGCTGGCCATGTCGAGGTCTCCTTGTGCGTGTTCGGTGTGCGGATCAGGCGGGCGTGGCGAGGGTCGACGAAAGCGCGTCGGCGAGTGCCCGCATGTCGGTAAAGACGTGCCGCGCGCCGGCGGCCAGCAGACGCTGCGTGGCGACAGCCGGCACATGCGCGACGCCTGCAAAGCCGAATACGGTCAGGCCGGCGGCTCGCGCGGCACGCACGCCGGTGTCACTGTCTTCAATGACGAGGCATTGCGCGGGGCTGGCACCCAGGCCCGCACACGCGGCGAGATACACGTCGGGTGCCGGTTTGGGCCGCGGTGTTTCGTAGGCGCTATAGATATGGTCGCCAAACAGCTCGCGCAGCCCGGCGCGGCGCAGGCTCGCTTCAATGCGCGGGCGGCTGCTGTTGCTGGCAACGGCCTTCGGCTGCGGCAGGGTGGCGAGCAGGTTCGCAATGCCGGGCACCGGCTGCGATTGCGTGGCGCAGTCGTGTTCGACATCGGCCAGCACGGTGGCCAGTTGCGCGTCGGACAGATGAAAGCCGATGCTGCTCTGCAACTCGCTCAGCAGTGCCATGGTGTTCATGCCCAGGCGCGGTTCAAGCATGTCTTCCAGCGCGGCGGATGAAAGATGCGGTATGTGCGGACCCAGCGTGCGGATCAGCGCGCGCAACGCCACCGACTCGCTGTCGATCAAGACGCCGTCGCAATCGCAGATCAGGTAGGCGGGGGCGCGTTCGTTGGCATATTCGTTGGCGTGTGGCGTCATTTCACGGCCCCAAATGTCAGGCCGCGCACAAGTTGCCGTTGTGCCAGCCAACCCAGCACCAGGATCGGCGCAATGGCCAGTACCGAGGCGGCCGACAGCTTCGCCCAGAACAGCCCCTCGGGGTTGGAGTACGACGCAATGAACACGGTGAGCGGCGCAGCGTCGATGCTGGTCAGGTTCAGGCTCCAGAACGCTTCGTTCCACGACAGGATGAGCAGGAGCAGCGCGGTGGAGGCCAGCCCCGGCAGCATCGTCGGCAGCAACACGTAGACCAGTTCCTGCCAGAGGTTGGCGCCGTCCATGCGCGCGGCCTCCAGAATCTCGCGCGGCACGTCGTTGCAGTAGGTGAAGACCATCCACACGGCAATCGGCAGGTTGGCGAGCGTGTAGACGATCACGAGCGCGGTGATGGAGTCCAGCAGCCCCGCCGTCTTCGCCAGCAGGTACACCGGCAGCAGCACGCCCACGGCCGGCATCATCTTGGTCGACAGCATCCAGAGCAGCACCTGCTGCGTGCGCTTGTTCGGGAAGAACGCCATCGCATATCCCGCCGGAATGGCAATTGCCAGCGCCAGCAGCGTGGAGAGGATCGACACCGCCAGCGAGTTGCCGAGAAAGCTCGGGTAGTGCGCGCGCTCCAGCACTTCGCGGAAGCTGTCGAGCGTGGGCGTAAACCACAGCGTGGGCGTATAGGCGTCCTGCTCGGTCTTGAAGGCAGTGAGAGCTGCCCACGCGATGGGGAAGAACAGCACCAGGGCGATCGCCCAGGCCAGCACGCCGGCAAGCCGCGTGCGCCAGGTTGAGGTGAGGGCGCTCATTGCTCGTGCACTCCCTTCAGGTTGCGGGCCAGCATGCGGACGAGGAAGAACGCCACCACGTTTGCCAGCACGACTGCCACGATGCCGCCCGCCGACGCAATGCCGATGTCGAACTGCTGCAAGCCGAGGCTGTAGACGAAGTAGGCGAGGTTGGTCGTGGCCGTGCCGGGGCCGCCTGCGGTGGTGGTGTGGATTTCGGCAAAGATCGAGAGCAGGAAGATGGTCTCGATCATCACCACCACGGCAATCGCGCGCTTCAGGTGTGGCAGCACGATGTGCCAGAAGATGCGCACGGGGCTCGCGCCGTCAAGCTGCGCCGCCTCCTTCTGCTCGGGGTCGAGCGATTGCAACGCCGTCAACAGGATCAGGAAGGCGAATGGCGTCCACTGCCACGCAACGATGATGATCACGGACAGCATCGGCTGTGTCGCGAGCCAATCCACCGGCTCGACGCCGAACAGGCGCGCCACCCACGCGGCCAGACCGTACACGGGGTGCAGCATCATGTTCTTCCAGATGAGTGCTGCCACCGTCGGCATGACAAAGAACGGGCTGATCACCAGAATGCGCGCCACACCGCGCCCCGCAAACGGCAGGTCGAACAGCACGGCCAGCAACGTGCCCGCCACGACGCTGATCACCAACACCGAGCCGATCAGCACCAGCGTGTTGCCGATGGCCGGCCAGAAGGCGGGGTCTTCGATCAGGAAGCGGTAGTTGTCGAGCCCTGCCAGGCCGGTCTGGTCAGGGTTGAGCAGGTTGTAGCGGCTGACGGAGAAATACAGCGTCATCGCCAGCGGCACCGTCATCCACAACAGCAGGACCAGCACCGACGGCGACACCAGCAGCGTTGGCAGCCAGTGCCGGGCGCGTTGGGCTGGCACCGATGCCGGTGAGGGCGTGCCACCCACGCCGCTCATCTGCGATTTCGGGTGCGACTCCAATACGTGTTCCATGAAACCTCCGGGGCGCAGCAGCGGCTGCATCACTTCAGATAGCCGCCTTGGCGCATCGCCCGCTGTGCCTGCGATTGCGAGACACGGAGCGCGTCGTCCACGGTCGTCTTACCCGTGAGCGCGCCGGCAATCGCCTGGCCAACCACCGTGCCCAGCGACTGGAACTCAGGAATCGTCACGAACTGCACGCCGGTGTACGGCACCTTCTGCGCGGACGGATCGTTCGGGTTGGCGGTCTCGATGGCGTGGCGCACGAAGCTCGAGAACGGCGCGGCCTTCTGGTAGGCCGGGTCGTCATACGTCGATGCGCGCGTGCCCGGCGGCACCTCGCCCCAGCCCTGTGCCTTGGCCACGGCGCGGATGTATTCCTTGGATGTCGCCCACGCCGCAAACGTCTTGGCGGCCTCCGGCGATTTCGACGATTTCGGCACCGCAAGCGCCCAGATCCACAGCCAGTGCGAGCCCTTCGGTGTGCTGGCGATGGGTGCATTCGCAAAGCCCACCTTGTCGGCCACCTTGGAATCCTTCGCGCTGCTGACCATACCCGCGGCGACGGTCGCGTCGATCCACATGCCGCACTTGCCGCCCGAGAACAGCACGAGGTTTTCATTGAAGCCGTTGCTGCTTGCGCCAGGCGGGCCGTACTTCTTCAGCAGGTCGACATACGTGTTGACCGCCTGTTTCCACTGCGGCGTGTCGATGGTCGGTTGCCATTTCTCGTCGAACCAGCGGCCGCCGAACGTGTTGACCATGGTGGACACCAGCGCCATGTTTTCGCCCCAGCCCGCCCGGCCGCGCAGGCAGATGCCGTACACACCCTTGGCGGGGTCGTGCAGCTTGGCGGCGAACTTGGCAATGTCGTCATACGTGGGCTGCTCGGGCATCTTCAGGCCCGCCGCGCTGAACAGATCGCGCCGGTAATACGTCATCGAACTTTCGGCATAGAACGGCACGGCGAAGAGCTTGCCGCCCTGCGAGAGCCCGTCGCGCACGGTCGGCAGCAGGTCGGCAGTGTCGTAGCTGGCGGGCATGTCCAGCGGGGCGAGCCAGCCTTTCTTGGCCCACAGCGGCGCTTCGTAGCCGCCGATCGTCATCAGGTCGAACTGGCCGCTGCCGGTGGCGATGTCGGTGGTCACGCGCTGGCGCAGCACACCTTCTTCCAGCGTGACCCAGCGCAGTTTGATGTCGGGGTGCGCCTGCTCGAACTGGCTCGACAGCTTCTGCAACACGATCATGTCGGGGTTGTTGATCGTGGCGATCGTGAGCGTGGTGGGCGCGGCGTGCGCAGAGACAGCGCAGAGAGCGGGGAGGGCAGCGAGGGCGGTCAGCTTGAGTAGTTGGGATGGGCGGGCCATCCCGCGCAGAAGCGTGCGGAACATGCAGTCGTCTCCTTTCTTGGAATTTGGCAATGCGGGCGCACCGCCTGGACTTGCTTCAGGATTTGAGCAATTGTCCGTGTTGTGAGCAAATAATCGGATGTGAGTTTGCGCTTGTCAAGCAAATGCTCGGTGAAAGGGCAAAAGCACGCTACGATGCATGCGATATCGCCAGGGTTCTAGAGGAGGCGCTGCGTGTCCAAGCAGCAGGAAAAACGAGACCAGGCCGCGCGCGCGGCGTGGCTTTACTACGTGGGCAACCACACGCAACACGACATCGCCGAGCAGTTGGGCGTGTCGCGCCAGATCGCCCAGCGGCTGATTGCCTATGCGGTAGAGCATGGGCTGGTGAAGGTGCGTGTGACGCACCCGGTGTCAGCGTGTCTGGAGTTGGCAGAGAACCTGCGCAGCCGTTTCCGGCTGGAGACCTGCCATGTGGTGCCGGCCAGTGCCGACGATGCGGGCGCCGCACAACGCATGATTGCAGTGTCCGCCGCGGAAATCATGGAGCGCCACCTGTTGGCCGACGCGCCGCGCGTGGTGAATGTCGGCTCGGGCCGCACGCTGCGCGCCGCGATCGACCAATTGCCGGACCTTGACCGGCCGCAGCATCGCATCGTCTCGATGGTCGGGGCGATTGCGGCGGATGGCTCGTCCAACCGCTACGACGTCGCACTTGCCGCGGCGGAGAAAACCCGCAGCCGCTATTACCTGCTCCCTGCGCCGCTCGTTGCCGACAGCGCCGAAGACACACGGCAGTGGTGCCAGCACAGGCTCTACGGCGTGGTGGCCGATTTGGCTGCGCAGGCGGATGTCACCTTCATTGGTGTCGGCACGATCGGCCCCGGTTGCGCATTGCAGGTCGATGGCTTCATCAGCGCGAAGGATGTGGAAGATCTGCTTGCCCATGGCGCGGCAGGCGAGCTGATTGGCCGGCCAATCGACGTCCAAGGGCGCTTGCTGGATGTGCCACTGCAGACCCGCATCACCAGCTTGCCGCTCAAGCCGATGCCATCTCGCCCGGTAATCGCCATTGCAGGCGGCGTGGCCAAGGCGGGCGCGATCGGGGCGGCGTTGCGAGGCGGCTGGCTGACCGGTCTTGTGACCGACGAAGCGTGTGCGCAGCGGATGCTGGCTGCAACGGACTGAACTCACCCCACCGAGGACGTGATGCTGGAACTCCGCCCAACCTGCGAACACTGCAACACGGCGCTGCCGCCCGATGCGACCCACGCGCGCATCTGCTCATTCGAATGCACGTTCTGCACGACGTGCGCGGACGGCGTGTTCGGCAATGTGTGCCCGAACTGCGGGGGCGGCTTTACGGCACGGCCGATCCGCCCGTCGAAAGATTGGAAGAACGGCAATTTCCTCGGCGGGCACCCGGCCAGCACGATGGTCAAGCATCGTCGGGCCGACCTGGCCGCGCATGCCGAACTGGCAGCGGCTGTCGGATCGACGCCGCCGGAAAGGCGCTGACCGGATAACGCGTACGGGCTAACGCGGTACGGCCGGCGGCAACACTGGCGTGACCTTGTATCCGCGCGCGGCCAGCAGCGCCGGAATCCCCTTGGGCCCGATCATGTGCAACGCGCCCACAGCGCCAAACACGCGCTGGCCGCTGTTGTGCACGCGTGCAATGTTTTCAGCCATGGCGCGGTTGCGGTTCGTCACCAGACGTTGGAAGGCGCGTTTATCCGTCGCCGTCTTCAGGCAATCGCACCATTGCGGATAGTGCTCCAGCGTGCTGATGTCGCTGTCGGCCCAGGCATTGGCGAGCGTGAGCGTCTGCGTGCGCGCCTCGCCCGATTCAATTGCGTCGAGCACGGTATCGAATTGCTGCGCAACCTCGTTCTTCGGCACGATTTCGTTGAGGACGCGCACCTGCTGCGCCAGCGTTTCGAGCGGCACGATGGGCAAGTGCACGCTCTTGGCGTAGGTCGTGAGAAACAGGTCGATGCCGAAATCGGGATAGAGCCCGTCCGTGCGCACCCCCAGCACCGCCAGCGAGGCCAACTGCATGGTCGGCTGGAACTTGCGGATCTGTATGAGGGCCGTGTCGGGCAGGCACGCGGCAGAGAGCAGCTTGTTGAAGCGTTCACCGCGCCGGCCCGCCATGAGGCGGCGGTCTTCGGCGGGGTTGCTCGTGGTGAGCGGCTTGCGGTTGGTGTCCTTGTCGAGCAGGTCGAGTTCTAGCGCGATGGTATCCACCTGCTGCAGTGCGCTGCGCACGGTGGGGCCGGGCAGCATCCAGTCGGCCCGCGCGACATGGATCGTCCCGTAGAGCCACGATGTGTGGCCGTTCTTTTCGATACGCCAGAGCAGGCCGTGGTCGGTCGCGCGTTGCGCGGCGGCGGCCCAGCCGTCCTTGGGGATGAAGCTGGAGGCCGGGGGCGGACAGTTCGTGGCCGGGGCCTGTGTTTGTGTTTGTGCGGGCGTTGCGTCTTGCGCGAGAGCGGCGCCCGCGCCCGTCAGCAGAAAAAACGCGGCCACCAGCGCGCGCCACGTGGTGCGATTGCCTGCCATTTGGCTGCTCCCCGAAATATTGTTGTGGTCGTCTGTGCAGTTTAGCGGGCGCAGACCATCGCGTCCCACGCGGCCATCGCGCAATCGACGGTCGCGATCAATGCTTCACGCGGGGCGCCGTCGCGCGCCTGGATCGACAGGCCGTTGAGCACGGTCGCGTAGTAACCGCCAAGTGCATCGGCGTTGGCCGTGGCAGGCACGTCGCCTTCATCCATGCCGCGGCGGATGCGCGTTCGGATGGCCTCGATGGTTTCCAGCCGGATCGCGCGCAAGTCCTCCTGCACCTGCTGATTGGGGGCCGAACACAGCAGCGCGCCGAGCACGACCATGCATCCGCGCGGCGCGTCGGGCTGGCTGAAGGCAACGGCGTTGCTGCGCAAAAGCGCGTCGATGGATTCGCGCGCCGTAGCAGGTTCCGTCAGGGCGATGGCCGTGGTGCTGCCCGCCGTCTGCCGGTACAGCGCAACGGCCTCGCGAAAGAGCGCTTCCTTCGAACCAAATGCCGCGTAGAAGCTCGGCGCGGTGATGCCGCCCATCGCCAGCTTGAGTTCGTCGAGCGTGGTGCCTTCGTAGCCGCGCGCCCAGAACACGGTCATGGCCTGGCGCAAGGCTTCGTCGCGATCAAAGGTGCGGGGGCGTCCTCGTGTCGCCATGATGAAGTCCTGAAATCCCTATTTCTGTACCGGTCAATATATTAATCCTTGACGCCGGCCGTGTCCCCTCGTTAATTTTTATACCGATCGATACAAAAATAAGAGGCTCCCTTGAATACGATGATTTCGCATCGCCCAGAGCACGCCGGGCGCTGGCTGGTGCTCGCGGCGGTTTGCATGGCGGGGCTGGTCCTGCCGCTGTCTTTCACCGGTGCGGCGGTGGCCACGCCGGCCATCGGACGTGCGCTGGGCGGCAGTGCCACGGCGCTCAACTGGGTCGTCAACGGCTTCATGCTGGCCTTCGGCAGTTGCCTGATGGTGGCAGGAGCGATGGCCGATTCGTATGGCCGCAAGCGCGTGTTCGCCAGCGGGATCGCGCTGTTCGTGCTGGCATCGATTGGCGTCGCGCTGGCGCCCAGCGTGGACGCCATCGGGTGGTTGCGCGCACTGCAGGGCGTGGCGGCGGCGATGTCGCTGGCGGGTGGCTCGGCTGCGCTGGCACAGGAGTTTGATGGGCATGCGCGCATTCGCGCCTTCAGCCTGCTGGGGACGACCTTTGGCGTGGGTTTGGCCTTCGGGCCGTTGATTGCGGGCGCGCTGGTGCAGACGCAAGGCTGGCGCGCCATCTTCGTGCTGTGCGCGGCGGTGGGCGCGCTGGCTTTTGTGTTTGGCGTGCCGCGCATGCGGGAAACGCGCGATCCCGATGCGCGTGGCGTGGATTGGGCCGGCGCCGCAAGCTTTACGGCCACGCTTGTCCTGCTCACGTGGGCGCTGATGGAAGTGCCCGAGCGCGGTTGGGGCGATGGCGTGGTGCTGGCGTTGTTCACTGCGTCAGCGCTTGGGCTGGCCGTGTTCGTCGCCATCGAGCAGCGCGTGGTCAGGCCGATGCTCGATCTCTCGCTCTTCCGTTTCCGTCGTTTTGTCGGCGTGCAGTTCTTGCCGCTCGCCACGGCGTGCTATGTGGCGATGCTGGTGCTGCTGCCCGCGCGCCTCATCGGCATCGAGGGGCAGGGCGAAACCGAGGCAGGCATCACGATGATTGCCTTGTCGCTCCCGTTGCTGGTGGTGCCGCTGCTGGCGGTGCAACTCGCGCATCGGTGGTCCGCGGCGGCGCTGACGTGCGGCGGGCTGCTGGTGGCGGCGATGGGCTTCTGGTGGCTGGGCGAGGTCGCACCAGGCCAGCCGGCAGCCGCGTGGATTCTGCCGATGCTGCTAACAGGCTTCGGCACCGGTTTCGCGTGGGGGCTGATGGATGGCCTGTCGGTGAGCGTGGTGCCCAATGAGCGCGCGGGTATGGCCACCGGCATCTTCAGCACCACGCGCGTGGCTGGGGAAGCGGTTACGCTGGCCGTGGTGGGCGCAGTGCTGACGGCGCTCATCGTTTCGCAGGCCGGCGCGTCCGGCAGCGCGAACGTGGCGACCTGGATGGAGGCCGCACACCGCACCGCCATGGGCAACGTGCCCGCAGCGTTGGCGCTGCTGCCGGCCGGATCGGCGCCGACGCTTATCTCGGCCTACGTTGCCGCGTTTGCGCAGATTGCCCATGCGCTGGCCGTCGTATCGGTGGTGTCGGCGGCGGTGGTGTGGGGCCTGCTCGGCCGCACGCAGGCGGTGCCGGTGGCAGCGGTTTGACGATCAGAGGCGCTACTTGCTCAACCGCGGCGGCACGGCATGGGCGCCCCGCGTCTCGCGAAACCACAGCGCCAGGCTTTCGTCCTCCAGCGCGTAGGCGCCGCGTGACTCCTTCCAGATCAGGTTCTTGTCGCGCAGCGCGTCAAGCGCGGCTTGCACCGTGGCGGTGGAAAACTCGCTGTGGCCCAGCTTTGCCGCATACGCCTTCATCGAGTCTTCAGAAAAAGGCGAATAGCCTTGCCCGCGCTCGATCAGCACCGCCAGCACGGCGCGTTGGATTTCCGTCAGCGCGCTGTAATCGCTTTCGATCTCGCCCCAGATGCGATCGCGAAAACCCTGCGCGCCGCGCTTGAGCAACTCGCCCAGGCTGGCGGCTTCGCCCAGCTCCAGGGCGATCTCGCTGACGATGCCCTTGAGCATCTCCGGCCGGTGGCCGACCAACTGGAAGGCGGCAAACATGTCGTCCTCCTTGAACTGGTTATTCGGCGCCAGGTGCTGGTTGACCCAAGCCGTGTACGCCGACACATACGGCCGGCCCAGCAGCGGGAAGTTGGTCACGCGCGAGCCGAAAAACGGCTGCGTGCGATTGAGCAGCAGGTTGGCAAGCTTGTCGCGGTTCGACCCCGTAAAGACGAGAAAGAGGCGGGGCTCGTCCACACCCTGGTTCATCTGGTCCCGCGCGGCCTTGAGCGCGAACATGGCGTTGGTGCCTGCCTCGGTAGACAGCGCGTGCTGCGCCTCGTCGATGATCAGCACGACGGGCCGCTGCACCGCCTTGTAGAGCACGTCCAGCGCGTCGGCCAGCGTGATGCCCGGCGGCAGCCCAATCTTGCCGAGGTTGAAGGTGAAGGTGCGCAGCACGTCGACCTTTTCCATGCCGGCCTGCTTGGCGAGCTTCGCGATCGGCCCGTCGAACTGGGCCAGCTTCGATTTGATGGCATCGGCGATCAGGAGGCCGGGGTCGCGCGCGCGGTCGGCCCATAAATCCACGTAGATGGCGATCCACTTGCGGCGCTCGACCTCGGGCACCAGGTCTTCGCGCAGGAACGTGCTTTTGCCCGTGCGCCGGGGCGCCGCCAGGAAGAGCCCCGAACGCGCGTCGGCCAAGCCCTTGCCTTCCAGGCTGTCGCACAGCGTGTTGGCAAGGTCCTGGCGGTGGAAGTTGAAGCGGCCGGTGTCGCCGGAGTCGATTCGGGAATCCATGGAAAGCCCTGTTTTAGACCTGATTATGGAAATCGGTATAAATTATAGTCGAATCTATAATTAGGCCTAATTCGGCTCGAATTGAACGTTCTTTGATCTGCGTGGCAGTCCGTCGCAGGCAAATTGTGGAATCTTGTGTAGCGCTATACTCGCGCAGCTTGCCACCCGTCTCCATGTTCTCTCGCCGCTGGCTCTTCCTCGTCTGGCTTGCGATCGTACTGAATGTACTGTCGCCGGTGCTCGCTTCCGCTCGCGCGGCGGCCACGGGCACGCTTGCCGTCGAGCTGTGCAGCGCAACGGCACCGCATGGCACCACCGTGCAGGTTGCCATCGACCTCCAAGGCGATGGCTCCGCCGACGATTCGGCTGCCCACCACAGCGTGGCGCACTGTCTGTATTGCCCGGGGTTTGCCGCCGGGCTGGCGCTGGCCTCGTTGCCGGCGCTGGATGTTCCTTCCGCCCATTTCGTCTTTCGCGTGCGGCAGCCGGCCACCCCGGCGCCCGTCTACGCGCGCAGTGCGCTGCGCGTGGCCGAGTCGCGCGCGCCTCCTGTGTCTCCGTCGTTGTCGATCTGACGCGCCTGCGGGGATGAGCTCCGTGGCGCCTTTGCGTCTGGCCCTGCCTGGGGTCAACGCCATCGCAATCCGGAGATCTTTCCGATGTCATTCCACAAGCGCGCCGGGGCCGCCGCCCCTAAGCGCACGCTGGTGTGCCGTGCTGCGCTCGCCCTGAGCGCGGCGGCACCGTTGTCTGTTGTCGCTGCTGAAGACGCGGCCCCCGTGCCCGTGCCTGTTACACAGGAACTCGCGCCCACCGTGGTGCGGGCCAACGCCAACCCCACTCCATTCGCCCGCAATACGCCGGCGGTCGTGCAAAGCGTGACGGCCGATCAACTGGCTGACCGCAACGTCGTCACCACCGAAGACGCGGTCAAATACCAGCCCAACGTGATGGTGCGCCGCCGCTTCATCGGCGACCGCAACTCCATCTTTGCCGGCCGCGATTTCAACGAGATTCAAAGTGCACGCGGCCTGCTGTATGCCGACGGCATCCTGCTTTCGAACCTGCTTGGCTCCAGCTACAGCTACCCGCCGCGCTGGTCGATGGTCGGGCCGGATGACCTTGCGCGCGTAGATATTTTGTATGGGCCGTTCTCGGCGCTGCTGCCGGGCAACTCGATGGGCACGACCATCGCGATGACGTTGCGCCGCCCCGAAAAATTCAAGGCCGCCGCGCAGACGCAGGTGATGAGCCAGCATTACAACGATGCATATGGCTTTTCGCGCAACGTCACCGGAAACCACGAAAGCGCATCGCTGGGCGACCGCATCGGCAAGTTCTGGTATGCGCTGTCAGTCGACCGGCTGGAGAACGATAGCCAGCCGATGCAATACGCCACGCCCAACTCCAGGTTCACGGCGGGCGGCACGCCGGTGCCGGTGACGGGTGCGCGGCAGGATGTGGGCCCCAACGGCCAGCCGCGCGTGATTCTCGGGCCGCAGATGCTGGAGCGGACCCAGCAACTGCAAGAGACGGTGCGCCTGGGTTACGTCTTCAGCGACAGCCTGGAGGCGTCGCTCACGCTGGGCCATTGGGAGAACCACTTCAACGACCAGGCGGTCAGCTTCCTGCGCGATGCCGCCGGCAACACTGTCACGGGCGGCAATGTGCTGATCAACGGCACGCCGTACACCATCGCCCCGAACACCTTTGCGCCGCAAAACGGCGATCAGGAAAACTGGCTCTACGGCCTGGGCGTGAAAGGCAAGATCGGTGGCTGGAAGATCGACACCAACGCGTCGGCCTACAACGTCACGCGCGACATCCTGCGCGCGTCCAACACGGCGGCTGGCAATGGGCCCGGCACGGTGTTCTACGGCGACGGCACGGGCTGGTCCAACTTCGACATCAAGGCGACGTCGCCCACGGTGTCCGGCCATACCTTCACGACCGGCTATCACTACGACCAATACCACCTGCGCAACCAGACCTTCAACGCGACCAACTGGTCGACGGAAACGCTATCGACGCTCAAATCCAGCTACCAGGGCGACACGCAAACGCAGGCCGTCTTCATGCAGGATGCGTGGGCGTTTGCACCGCGCTGGCTCGCCACGCTGGGCCTGCGCTATGAAAGCTGGCGCGCGTACAACGGTCAACTGGGCAACGGCACGAGCACGTTGGGCTACGCCAGCCGCACCGAAGACGCGTTCTCGCCCAAGGCCGCCATCCAATGGCAGGCCACGCAAGACACGCTGCTGCGCCTGTCGTACGGCCGTGCGGTGCGTTTTCCGACGGTGGCCGAACTGTTCCAGGGCACGATCAGCGGCAACACGATCGTCAACAACGACCCGAACCTCAAGCCTGAACGCGCCAATGATCTCGACTTCACCGTCGAACAGGCCGTGCCCTACGGCGTGCTGCGTACCAGCCTGTTCCAGAGCGACGTGCGCGACAGCATCTACACGCAGACCAACATCACGGTCACGCCCAACGTGACGAACGTACAGAACGTGGACCACGTGCGCACGCGCGGCATCGAACTGGCGTATTCGGGGCAGGACGTTCTGCAGGATGCGGGTGTGCGCGGCGTGGACGTTGAAGCCAACGTCGCCTTCACGCAATCGAAAACGCTGGCCGACGCCGCCAACCCCACCTACGTCGACAAGACTTGGCCACGCATGCCGCGCGTGCGTGCCAACCTGTTTGCCAGTTGGCACGCCACGCAGGACTGGACGGTGGGCGCAGGCGTGCGCTATTCGGGGCGGCAATACGGCACCCTCGACAACACCGATGTGCTGCCGAACGTCTACGGTGGCACCAGCAGCTTCTTCACCGTGGACCTCAAGGCCAGCTACCGCATCGACAAGCACATCACGCTGGCGCTGGGCGTCGACAACCTGACCGACCGGCGGTACTTCGTGTACCACCCGTATCCGTCACGCACCCTCTATGGACAACTGAAATGGCGCCTGTAATGCAGTCGATTCCTCGATTCCTTGCCGGTGCGCTGCTGGCTCTTGCGGCAACGGTGGCGCTTGCGCACGAAGGCCATGACCACGGCGCCATGACAGGCAAGGCTGCCGCAAAACCGCAGCTTGCGACGACCGCGGCGTTCGACAAGGCAGGGCGCTTGTGGGTGACCTGGGCGGAAGGCCAGCACGTAGTGATCGCCTCGTCCGACGATCTCGGCAAGACGTTCTCCAGGCCGCAGCGCATCAACCCCCAACCCGAGCCGATCTATACCGACGGCGAGAACCGTCCGAAGGTCATCGTCAGCCCGGACGGTGCGTTGTATGTGAGCTGGTCGCGCCCGCTCGATGCGCCGTACACGGGCTTCGTGCGTTTCTCGCGCTCGCTTGACGGCGGCACGACGTGGAGCGCGCCTATCACCGTCCACCACGACCGCCAGCCGATCACGCACCGCTTCGATTCGATCGCGGTCGACAGCGCGGGCCACATCTTCATCACGTGGATCGACAAGCGCGACCTGCTGCGCGCGCAGGCGGCCAAACAGCCGTACGACGGCGCGGCGGTGTACTACACCGTTTCGACCGACCGCGGCGCCACCTTCGCGCCCGAGCGCAAGGTCATCGACCAGACCTGCGAATGCTGCCGCATTGCGCTGGCGCCCGATGCCGACGGCCACATGCTCGCGCTGTGGCGCAACGTGTTTGCCGGGCAGATTCGCGACCACGCATTGGCGACATTACCGATCGATAACACGCCGCTCACCGTCACGCGCGCAACGTTCTCGGAATGGCGCGTCGATGCGTGTCCGCACCATGGCCCCGCGTTGGCCGTCACGGCCGATGGCGTGCGGCATATGGCGTGGTTCTCGGTGCTGCAGGACAAGCCTGGCCTGTTCTACAGCCGGCTCTCCGCCGACGGCAAGCCGATCGGCGGCGCATGGTCCTTTGCCGGTTCGGCACAGGCCGGTGCGCAGGCATCGCACCCCGCGCTGCTGGCGGCGGACGGCGCACTGTGGCTGGTGTGGAAACAGTTTGCCGAAGACCGCATGCAGATCCTGCTGCGCAAATCCACCGACGGCGGCACGCACTGGACAGTGCCGGCCAGCATTGCAAACACCGATGGCGGCAGCGATCACCCGCAACTGCTCGCGCGCGATGGCCATGTCTACCTGTCGTGGCGCACGCAGGCCGAGGGCTATCGGCTGATCGATGTCAGTAATGTCGCCCTGTCCAATCCATCATTGGAGGCATCGAAATGAACATTCGATGGAAATCTTTTGCGATGGGCGTGGTGCTATCCGCCGCCGCCTTCACCGCCACCTTCGCCGCGCAGGCCGCAGGCGCGCTGCAGTTCCAGCCGCTGCGTGCGCGCGATGTGCCTGCGCTGCTGCAGACGCCGCACGCGCGCCCGCTCATCGTCGAAATCTGGTCATTGGAATGCAGCTACTGCCGCGAGAACATCGCCCGTATCGCGCAATGGCGGCGCACCGCCAAGCAAGATGTGGATGTGGTGATGGTGTCGATGGACGGCCCCGACCAGGCCGAGATGCTGAACCGCGCGCTGGCGCCGCTGGCTCGCGACGGAAAGATCGGCATTACACGTGTGCCGCAATACGCCAATGCCGAAGACATGCCGGAGCGTCTGCGTGCTGCGCTCGACCCTGGCTGGCAGGGCGAGATGCCGCGCACGATCATCCTGCGTCCTGACGGCAAGCGCCACGCATCGAGCGGGTTGCTGTCGCCGCAGGCGCTGGACACGGCGCTCAGGGATTAATCAGAAAACGACGCGGACCCCCCTCGTTGTTGGGGTATGGCGGGGGGCGCGCACTTTTTATAATGGCCTCGCTTTGTGAATTCCGGCGCATTGCTCGTTCACAAAGCACACCCGACCATCTTTCGTCGTCAAAGGCTGAAGATGTTAAGCCCGCCCGCCCCCCGGCCCGCGGGCTTTTTCTTTGCCCGGTCGATACTGGATTTGTATTGAACGGGCCTGTGCTGCGGGGGGCGGATGATAGCGCGCCCTCAGCGCGTTGTCGCGTGCGAAGAAGGGGGGTATTGCTCGGACGCGCGCTCCGCATCATTGGATGCCGCGCCCAGGCCCACTGCTACGGCGGCCAGCAAAAGAGCAACACCACGCGCGATGTAGAACACCGCTTGCGCACCGGCCATTTCCGGCTTGTCAGATGGGGTTTCACCAAGATGGGCGTGCCAGGTATTGCGCGTGGCCCGATCCCGATGGGGCAGCGGATCACGATAGGCGCGTGGTGCGTGCGTGCGGTGCGTCGGATGAGGCTGCATGTGCGACATGGCGGTTCTCCTCATGCTCAAACGTGTGACCAGGCGCGCCAGAACAGCAGCGCTGTCATCGAAAAGCCGAAGGTGGAAATCAACGCCCGGACA
Source organism: Ralstonia sp. SA306 (assembly GCF_054792405.1). NCBI lineage: Bacteria > Pseudomonadati > Pseudomonadota > Betaproteobacteria > Burkholderiales > Burkholderiaceae > Ralstonia > Ralstonia sp. SA306. Next base: position 1,373,636 of record NZ_CP096452.1, on the reverse strand, counting down.
ACCGGTACCGGCAAACGCTTGCCGACGTGCGCGCCCAGATAACCGCCCAGCGCGGCAGCCACCAGCATGACCAGCGTCTGTGGCCACCACACCATCCTGGCAAGTGCAAAACAGGCTACGGCCACGAGGTTCGTCGCGCCCACCAGCAGCGTGCGCGAGGCGTTCAATGCTTTGATGTCGTCGTGGCCGAACAGTGCCCAGACCGCCATCATCATGATTCCCACCGCGCCACCAAAATAGCCGCCATAGATGGCCAACGCACCTTGCGCGACGAGCAGTGTTGTCCGCCCGATCTGCATGCGCTGGCGCAGCCACACACCGGCCTGTTTGCCGAACGTGAATGCGAGCGAGCCGATCAGCAGAAGCCACGGCACGATGAAATCGAACGCGCGGGACGACGTGTTCATCAACAGCAGCGCGCCGAGCAGCCCGCCCACCAGGCTGATCCCCACCATGGCGCGCATCGAGACCTGCCCGAACCCGCGATAGTCCGCGCGATACGCCCACGCTGAAGTGGCCGCGCCGGGTAACAGCGCGACCGTGCTCGACGCATTGGCAAACACCGACGGCACACCCGCGAACATGAGCGCAGGCAGGGTGACAAACGAGCCACCGCCCGCCAGCGCATTCATCATGCCGGCGAGCAGGCCCGCGCCAAAAAGCAGCAGCGTGGCGGATTCCATGGGGGGCGAATTTGGATATGTTTTGTTTTTGAGATGCCTCAGTTTCCGGCACTGGTGGTTACGCTGCAATCTGCGATAAATTGACCTTGCCTCAGCATGAAACTGAGGCTCATGCCAATTTTGAGATGCATCGTGCGCTTTGACCTGACCGACCTCCGACTCTTCCTCCATACCGCCGAAGCCGGCAGCATCACTGCGGGGGCCGAGCGTGCGCACCTGACATTGGCGTCGGCCAGCGCACGCATCCGCGGCATGGAAGACACGCTCGGCGTGCCGTTGCTCACGCGCAACCGGCGCGGCGTGGAAACGACCGCCGCCGGCCGCACGCTCGTCCACCACGCGCGCGTTGTCCTGCAGCAGATGGATCGCATGCGCGGTGAGCTTGGCGAATACGCGCGTGGCCTCAAGGGCTACGTGCGGCTGCTTTCCAACACGGCGGCCATGACCGAGTTCTTGCCGGAAACGCTCAGCGCTTTCCTGGCTGCACATCCTGAAGTCGACATCGACCTGGAAGAGCTGGTCAGCCATGAGATTGTCGAAGCGATTGCGCAGGGGCGGGCAGACATCGGCATCGTCAACGATGCGGTCGACTTGTCCGGGCTGGAGACCTTTCCGTTCCGCCACGACCGCCTCGTGCTGGTGACCGCGCGCGACCACCCGCTGGCCGAGCGCCGCGAGTTGGCCTTCGTTGAAACCTTGCAGGAAGATTTTGTTGGGCTGACAGGCGATAACGCCTTGCAGGCCTATCTGGCGGGGCATGCCGCGCGCGCCGGCCATCGGCTCAAATACCGCGTGCGGCTGCGCAGTTTCGACGCCGTGTGCCGCATGGTGGAGCGCAACGTGGGCGTGGGCGTCATTCCCGAGCATGCGGCAATCCGCCTGCAGCGTTCCATGGGCATCCGCCGCGTGCGCTTGACCGACGCCTGGGCGACGCGCCTGCTGCGCATCTGCGTGCGCCATTTCGATGATCTGCCCGCCTTCGCACGCCAGTTGATCGAGCATTTGCGCGAGGCCTGAGTGCGTGGCGCGTCCGTCATTTGGCGGAGGGATGCTGTTTGAACTCGCGCGGGTGAAAACGCGTCGGTACACTGCAAGCAGTTGCGGGCCGCACAGCGCCATAGACGTGCGGTGCCGCACCAACCCTCCGCTCATGGAGCACATCATGGCGTCTGCCGGTGTTCCCCCTGGTGTTCCGCCGATTGGCCTGCTGCACGCGGCGCGTGCGTTGCGCATCTATCGGCGCCACGAGATCAATGCGCTGGCGTGGATCGCGCTGGGCGTGTGCCTGCGCACTCCGGCGCCCATGGCGGCCATCAGCGTTGCGTTGCTCATCGTGTGTGCGTGGTCGCTCACGCGGCACATCCAATATCTGAAGCCCCTGTATGAACTGCCGGTGTTCAGCCGCCTGCTGGCACACAGCGGCATGGCGTTCGCGGCGATCAATGCGGCGCTGCTGGCGGTGGAGCTGGCCACGGGTGCCGGACGCGGTGCATGGTTCGACGCCGACGGCTGGCTTGCGCCCGCCTGGCCGCAGATTCTCCCGGACATGGCTGGCACGATTGAGCTGATGCTGGTCAGCGCCCAGTGGATCGTCGTGCTGGGTGTCGTGGTTGCCGCAACGGCCTGGGCCTGGCTGAGCCTGGGTGGCGGCCGCTCGCTGCGTTTTCCGCCGCGCTCGCAATGAGTGCATGGCTCGGGAGAATCCGGGCTGGTCTGGCGGAAGAATTCCTCCTATAAGTGGCGATGTCGGTTGCAGGTGCGTTTCCGTAGCGCCCGGACGAGGCGCGTGCAGTTAGAGCGTGAACAACACGCTCCGAACCCCAGGAGACAGGCATGACATCGCTGGACGCTTTCCTGCGGTGCCGCGACTTTCTGCTCGCGCACCGTGAGGATTACGACACCGCTGTGCGCGATTTTGCATGGCCCGAGTTGGACCGCTTCAACTGGGCGCTGGATTATTTCGACGCCATGGCGCGCGGCAACGACGGCATCGCCCTCTGGGTGGTCGACGATCAGGGCAACGAGACGCGGCTGTCGTTCGCGCAGATGGCCGAGCGCTCGGCGCGCGTGGCCAACCACTTGCGGGCGCTTGGTGTGCAGCGCGGTGATCGCATCCTGCTCATGCTCGGCAACGTGCCGGGGCTCTGGGATGTGATGCTCGCCAGCATCAAGATCGGCGCGGTCATCATCCCGGCCACGACACTGCTCACCGCCGAAGACTTGCGTGAGCGCATTGCCATGGGTGAGGTGAGCCACGTGGTGGCGGGCGCATCGGATTGCGCCAAGCTGGACGCCGTATCGGGCACGTTCACACGCATCGCAATCGGTGCGGACAAGGCGCCGCCCGGCTGGCACCGCTTTGAAGATGCCTATGAGGCATCCGCCGAATTCACGCCCGATGCACCAACGCAGGCCAACGATCCGTTGCTGCTGTACTTCACTTCCGGCACCACGTCCAAACCCAAACTCGTGATGCATACGCATGCGAGCTATCCGGTCGGGCATCTGTCCACGCTGTACTGGATCGGCTTACGCCCGGGTGATGTGCACTGGAACATCAGTTCGCCGGGCTGGGCCAAGCATGCGTGGAGCTGCTTCTTCGCGCCGTGGAATGCCGGCGCCACCGTCTTCATCTACAACTACGCGCGCTTCGAGCCCAAGGCGGCGCTGGATGTGCTCTGCCGCGCCAAGGTGACGACGCTGTGCGCACCGCCCACGGTGTGGCGCATGCTGATCCAGGAAGACCTGGCCGCATGGAAGCCCGCGCTGCGCGAACTCGTGGGCGCCGGTGAGCCGCTCAATCCCGAGGTGATCGAACGCGTGCGCGCGGCGTGGGGTATCACCATCCGCGACGGCTATGGCCAGACCGAAACCACCTGCCAGATCGGCAACAGCCCCGGGCAACCGGTCAAGGCAGGCTCGATGGGCCGGCCGCTGCCGGGCTACCGCATCACGCTGCGCGACCCCGACGGCCACGAGGCGGAAGAGGGCGAGATCTGCATCGAGTTGAATTCACGCCCGACCGGCCTGATGGAGGGCTACGCCGGCAATGCGGACAAAACCGCCGAAGCCATGCATGGCGGCGTGTATCACACCTCCGACATTGCCGCGCGCGATGCCAGCGGCTACCTGACCTACGTCGGCCGCGCCGATGACGTGTTCAAGGCATCGGATTACCGTGTCAGCCCATTCGAGCTGGAGAGCGTGCTGATCGAACACCCGGCCATCGCCGAAGCCGCCGTCGTGCCAAGCCCCGACCCGTTGCGCCTGGCCGTGCCGAAAGCGTTCCTGGTCCTGCGTGCAGGACACGAAGCCGGCCCGGAGCTGGCGCGCGACATCCTCCGGTTTTGCCGCAGCCGATTGGCTTCCTACAAGCGCGTGCGCCGCATCGAATTTGCCGATCTGCCCAAAACCATCTCGGGCAAAATCCGGCGCGTCGAACTGCGCATGCGTGAAGCCACGCGCAGCGAAAGCGCCGCGGGCGTACGCAACCTGCAGGAATATTGGGAAGAGGATTTCCCGGCCGATTGATCCGAGCGTTGCGCTTTGGCACCCACGGAACGTGCGGCCCCCCGACCGCACGTTCCGCTGCGCCAGCGCTGACGGATATCAGCGCGACGAGCGTGGGACCAGGCGCAGTTGACGCGCGCGATCCAGATCGTAAGCCGGCACGCCACCGTGCGGCAGCGATGCACGTGAAGCGGCCAGGTCGCGGCCGCGCACGATGACCGGGGCGAGCGAGCCAGCGCGGATCAGGTCCGACGCCGCCAGTTCGATCCAGTCGCGGTAATTGCGATAGACCTCTTCGGCCGTGATCTTCTGATGCGCGCAATCGCAGAGCGACAGCGCTTCGGACGTGACGAAACAACTCACGACCTTGCCGTCGACAATGGCTTGGAAGAACAGGTCGCCTACGGACCTGAAGGTCTTGCCGGTGAATGAAATGTTCATGATGCTCCCCCATTGATCAGGCGTGCCGTTTGAGCGGCGTGCCCCACATGCCGCTTTCGCGGCGCAGTGGCCACATGCAGGAGCGTTATTTCCGAATGGAGGGATGACGATGCTCCAGATGTTGAATCCATCCGGATGCGATTGACCCAGTGAAGCGGGTCGGACTATCCCTCGGTGCCGTTATACGGTCTGTCAATTCGGTAGTTGACTGCGGGTTCGCTCTCGCGCTGCGACCTTCCCCGTACAAAATTCCGTTATGTTTTTTTGGTTACCACAATTGGTGCATCAGCCCGACACCGACGGTAATCGAGATGGCCAGAAGCCAAAGCAAAACGGTGGAGGCGCGCGTCGCCGGAAGGCGTGTTTGAAAAAGGCGCCGACGCGTAGGAATTACCTGCCAATTAGCAGGGTGACGTTCCCACCCCAGGCGAGCACTCAAGCTCACTGTTCCCCGTTTGATTGTTCCCATGGCCCGCTCCCGAAAGCTCGCCGCTGCCGCGTATTTACTTATATTTAACTCTACTATTCTTGGGTTGCATTCTAGGACACTCTACGCAGACCGCTAGCGACCCTTGGCATGATTCTTATCCTCCATTTGGCTCATAACGGGAGGTTTAGGACATATTGGGGGTTCAAATATGAAGCGATTTTCATCACCTGCCAAGATGATTAATCGATGCGCAAACGCTTACGTTTGAAACGCACGCCGATTGTGCCTCGCAACCTGCCCGCAAGGTACCGTCGATACAGTCATGCGCGTCCGGGTCCCATATGTTGCAAGACTGCACAGCAACAGGCGCCCCAGCGTAAAACAGCGAAATGCCGCGCGCGCTGCGGTACAGTGCCGCCGGGCTGGCAAGGCACCAGAGAACGAGCAGGACATCGACATGACGCAAGCAAGACGCGCCCGAAATAGCAGGGCGTTCGCAGGATTCGGGCGAGGGGGGAGCGCCGCTTTGATGGCATTGGCAGCGTTGGTGGCAACGGCCGCCGCGCACGCTGCCGCGCCGAGCCTGGCAATGCGCCGTGCCGCCGTGGAATCCACACTCGCGAATGCCGGCAGTTGTCAGCGTCTGGGCGATTACTACTGGGAAATCGGTGACGCCCATGGCGAGCTGATGCACGGGCAGCGGGGCCAGCGGATCGGCCCGAACAAGACGGTGCGGCTGGCATCGGCATCCAAATGGGTGTTTGGTGCCTACGTGGTGGAGCGTGCGCAAGGCAAGCCCACACCTGCCGAAATCGACGCCCTCACCATGCGCTCTGGCTACGACGGGCTCAATCCGTTGCTGTGCAATCGCAACGACACCGTGCAAAGCTGCTTTGGGCGCGGTCGCAACGCCACCTTCACGCCGGGCCACGTCGGCCGTTTCAGCTACAACGGCGGCCATGATCAGAAGCTGCTGATGGATCTCGGTCTGGGCCGGGCCGACGCCGAGGCACTCAACAACGACCTCGACCGCCAGCTTGCCAATGCGCCTGGCCTGCGCGATGCCGGCCGGCCGCTCGGCATCCGCTACCTCGCACCCGAGCCGGCGGGCGGAATGATCGCCACGCCGGCGGCTTATGGCCAGTTCCTGCGTCGCCTCATTCGCGGCGAATACCAGCTCGGCAAGATGCTCGGCCAGCATGCCGTGTGCACCGAGCCGGGCACGTGCTCGACCGCTGTCAGCACCCCGGCCGCGCTGCCGTGGCATTACGCGCTCAACTACTGGATCGAGGACCAGCCCGGCGGCGACGGCGCGTTCAGCTCGGCCGGCGCATTCGGCTTCTACCCGTGGATCACCGCTGACAAGCGCCACTACGGCATGCTCGTGCGCGAGACCCTTGCCCCCCGGGCTTATGTGCGCAGCGCGGCATGCGGTGCACTGATCCGCCGCGCCTTTACCGAGGGCAAGCCGCAGCATGCCGCAGAAGGTGCCAGCAGCCCCGATTTCGCCGACTGACGAACCCCGTAGATCAAGCGGACGAGCCATCGCCTAACGTGGTTGGAGGTGGCGCCGCATCCTGTCGGCACCCTCGGCACGCCGGTTGCGACGCACGGGCCACCTACCTACATGGAGATGGCCCATGGTCCGGCACCCCCTGCGCGGCAGCGAGCGCACCATTCCTGAAGACGCGCGCATCCTCGGCGATGCGCATCCGACCGAGCAGATCCGGGCGCTCGTGCAATTGCGCCGCCCCAACGAGGCTGAACTCGATGCGCGCCTGTCTGGATTTGTCCACGCGCATGCCGCCGGGACGCCATCGCCCACACCCCTGACCCGCGAAGAGTGGGCCGCCCAGTTTGGCGCCGCCACGGACGACATCGACGCCATCCGCACGTTTGCCCGCGAACATGGCCTGCAAGTGGTCGAAGTGAACGTGGCCGCCGCTACCGTCATGCTCGAAGGCTCCGTCGAACAGTTCTGCCGGGCGTTCGATACGCACCTGCATCGCGTGGCACATGGCGGCAGCGAATACCGTGGGCGTTCCGGCCCGCTGCGGTTGCCGGAGTCGTTGCAGGACGTGGTCGTGGCCGTGCTGGGGCTCGACTCGCGGCCGCAGGCGGCGCCGCACTTTCGCTTTGTGCCGTTGCCAACAGGGGTGATGGAGCCGGGAGGCATCCGGCCCGCGCGCGCGGCGCCCGCCGCGTCGTACACGCCAGTGCAGCTCGCGCAGCTCTACGGCTTTCCGCAGGGCGACGGCGCAGGTCAGTGCATTGCGTTTGTTGAGCTTGGCGGTGGCTATCGGGAAGACGATCTGCGTGCGTATTTCCAAGAGCTGGGCGTGCCAATGCCGACGGTGACGGCCATACCTGTCGGGCAGGGCGCCAACCGCCCAACGGGCGACCCGAGCGGGCCCGACGGCGAAGTCATGCTCGACCTGGAAGTGGCAGGCGCCGCGGCGCCGGGCGCCACGCTGGCCGTGTACTTCACCGTCAATACCGACGCCGGTTTTGTGCAGGCCATCAACGCCGCCATCCATGACACCAAGCTGCGGCCCTCGGTGGTGTCCATCAGTTGGGGCGCGCCTGAGAGCGCTTGGACGCCGCAGGCCATGCAGGCCGTCAACGCCGCGTTGCAGAGCGCCGCAACGATGGGCGTGACAGTGTGTGTGGCCTCGGGCGACAGCGGCTCCAGTGACGGCCAGCCTGATCGCGCTGATCACGTCGACTTTCCCGCCTCCAGCCCGTACGCGCTGGCATGCGGCGGCACCAGCGTGCGCGCCAGCGGAAACCGCATCGCAGAGGAAACCGTCTGGAACGACGGCGCACGAGGCGGTGCGGGCGGCGGCGGGGTGAGCACCGTCTTTGCGTTGCCGAGTTGGCAGCAGGGCCTGGCCGCGCAGCAGACCGGCGGCGAGAGTGTGCCGCTGGCGCGGCGCGGCGTGCCCGATGTCTCGGCCGATGCCGACCCGCTGACCGGCTATGCCGTCCGCGTGGATGGCGAGTCCGGCGTGGTAGGTGGCACCAGCGCCGCGGCACCGCTGTGGGCCGCGCTCATCGCACGCATCAACGCCATCAAGGGGCGGCCGGCGGGTTATCTGCATGCACGGCTGTATCAGAACCCCGGTGCGTTCAACGACATCAAGCAGGGCAACAACGGCACCTTTGCCGCCGCGCCCGGTTGGGACGCCTGCACAGGCCTGGGCAGCCCCAAGGGCGACGCGATCGCGAACCTTTTCTAGCAGCGAGGCACGCATGACTACCACTGACCAGCCGTTCTTCGACCCGACCGCTTACGGCAACGGCCCCGACGACAGCGTGACCGACACCAGCGAGGGCATGGCGATCACGCACCACACCGTGCGCATTGGCAGACGCGACATCGCCTACACCGCGCATGCCGGCCACCTCGTCACGGTAGACCCGAGCAGCTCGCAGCCCGTGGCCAAGATGTTCCACGTGGCATTTGTGGCGGATACGCCCGCGGGCGGCGCGCAGGCGCGGCCGGTGACGTTCTTCTATAACGGCGGGCCGGGGTCTTCGGCGGTGTTCGTGCTGCTGGGGTCGTTTGCACCGCGCCGCATCGTGACGTCGATGCCGTCGTTCACGCCACCCGCGCCGTATCGCATGGAAGACAACCCCGACAGCCTGCTTGATCGCTCCGACCTTGTTTTCATCAACCCGGTCGGCACCGGCTATTCGACGGCCATTGCGCCCAAGCGCAACCTCGATTTCTGGGGCGTCGATCAGGACGCACGCAGCATCGCGCAGTTCATCAAGCGCTGGCTGACGGCCAATGATCGATGGAATTCGCCCAAGTTCCTGTTTGGCGAGTCTTACGGCACGGCGCGTTCCTGCGTGCTCTCGTACGTGCTGCATGAAGACGGGGTGGACTTGAACGGCATCACGCTGCAGTCGTCCATCCTCGACTACACGCAGGCGGGCAACCCGGTTGGGCTCTTGCCGACGTGTGCCGCCGATGCGTGGTTCCACAAGCGTGCAACTTCACCCAAAGGCGGCCCGCTGTCCGCCGACGTGGGCGACTTTGCCGAAGCTGCCGCCGTATTTGCCAGCACCGATTACGAAAAAGCGCTCGCCAAACCGACGCATGCCGATCCGGCCGTGCTGAAAGCGTTGTCTGCCTACACGGGCATCGATGCGGCTACGTTGCAAGGCTGGCGGCTGGATGTGGCAGCGTCTGACGGCGCGGGCACGTCGCTGTTCCTGACCACGCTGCTGGCGGACAAGGGCTTGTCGCTGGGTGCGTACGACGGCCGCGTCACGGGCATCCACACCGGCATTGCGGCCAGTGTCGATCCGAACTCCGGCGGCAACGATCCGACCATGACGGCGGTGTCCGGCGTCTACACCGCCATGTGGAACACCTACCTGAACGACGACCTGAAGTTCACGTCCAACTCGGCCTTCACGGATTTGAACGACCAGGCCTTCCGCCATTGGGACTTCCGCCACACCGACCCCACCGGCGCGCAGAAGGGGCTCGACGCCAACGGCAATGTCGCGCTCTACACCGCCGGCGACCTGGCCGCCACGATGAGCCTGAACGTGGATCTGAAAGTGTTCTCAGCCAACGGCTACTACGACTTCGTCACGCCGTTCTACCAGACCATGCTGGACCTGAAGGCGATGCCGTTGCTGGATGCGGGTGTGCGCAAGAACCTCTCGGCGGGGTTTTATCCATCGGGGCACATGGTGTACCTCGACAGCGGCTCGCGCACGGCATTAAAGGCCGACCTGGCGCGCCTTTACGACGCCGCCACGACCGACCACCAGGCCGTCGCGCGCATCCGCATGCTGCAGGCGCGCAAGGCATAAGCGGCGGGCATGCAGGCCGCGCCGCGCAATGCGTGGATCAATAGCCGCGGTAATACGGATGGTAGTAGTGCGGGTGTTCGTAATAGCCGCCAGCCGGCACCACTACGCATGCGCTCAGCGCAGAGGTAGCGGCAGCAGCAAGGATGAGCAGGGCGATGGTGCGTTTCATGGTGAGGCTCCGTAGTGATCGTTGGACTTGGCCTCACTGTATGGAAACGGCTCGCAACTGCGCTTTACCGTTTGTAAGCAAAACTGTGACGCCCAGGCCGGTAATTCACCGTCTGCCCCAGGGGTGGCAACGCTTGCACCGCGGCCGCCGTAATTTGCCGTTACTTTTGCGATCGGACTGTGGAGCAGATCGGGGGGTGTTCAGGCACTGTCAGCGCAGCGCCACAATGTTCCACGAACTTACCGTCACACTATTGACAGATCGTCGAGATCGGCGGGAAATACAACAAACGGCAAACGTTGGGCTTCAGGTTTGAACGCCCGGCGCCGATAGCCGTCCATATAGATGTCAGGGCGTCTCGGCCCAGTCGAGACAGCAAAGCCCTGCGGGGACTATGCGATGCGCGCCGCCCAACCGTGCGCATCGGCAACACATCGGGGGACGCATCATGACGAATTTTCTGGAATCCACCATTGCCTGGGTCGCACCGTGCCTGATTGCCACTGCGATCATCGTGCCGGTCATGTGGAGCAAGCTGCGTACGCGCCGTCTGCTCGAAGCCATGCACCAGGCACGCGAACACCGCGACGAGTGATTTGTCGATCGGCCGTCTGCGCCGACCCCACCTTCTAGCCACGCCAGTAAAAACGAAAACGGGCGCCGCATTGCTGCTGGCGCCCGTTTGGCATTTTGCGAGGCGGAGTGCGGCGCGTCCCGTTGCGCCGCAATCGCGTTCGCTCAGGCAGCCACGGCCTGGCTCACAACGTCGCGCATGGCTGCGTGTGCTGCTTCCAACGCTTGCGTGCGCGCGTCCGGGCCCATCGCCAGGCGTTCTGCGCGTACGAACTGCACATCGGTGATGCCGAAGAAACCGAACACGGTCTTCAGATACGCCTCCTGGAAATCCATGGCGGCTGCGGGGCCGGCGGAGTACATGCCGCCGCGTGTCGACGCAACGATCACCTTCTTGCCACCGGCCAAGCCAACAGGGCCGTTTTCCGTGTATTTGAACGTGCGGCCGGCTTGCGCCACGCGGTCGATCCAGGCCTTGAGCTGGCTCGGCACCGAGAAGTTGTACATCGGCGCGCCAACCACGATCACGTCGCTGGCGAGCAGTTCGTTTACGAGCGCTTCCGAGCGGGCGTGCTCGGCGCGGGTGGCGTCGTCAAAATCATCGGCGCCCGTGGCGCGGAAGCCGGCGGCAATGGCGCCGTCCAGGTGCGGAATCGCTTCGACCGACAGGTCACGGTGGACAACGGTGGCGCTCGGGTGTTCGCGGCGCAGCTCGTCGACAATGGCGGCGCTCAGGATGCGCGAGGCCGAGGCGTCACCGAGGATGCTGGAATCAATGTGAAGGACTTGCATGGTGTCTCTCCAAGAAAAAGGTGGGTTGCTGGAAAGATAGTGCGATGCAGCGAGTTCCAGTAGTGGGTCTAATCGACACACATCGTTCTACCGGTGAGACAATGCGCCCGTGCTTCGGAGAACGGCCATGGAAGACCTGAACGACCTCGTCCTGTTTGCCAGTGTGGTGACGCACGGCAGCTTTTCCGGCGCCGCGCGGGCGCTGGGGATTCCAAAATCGCGCGTGAGCCGCCGCGTGGCTGATCTGGAAACGCGTCTGGGTGTGCGGCTGCTGCAGCGGTCAACGCGGGCGGTGCATGTGACGGACGTGGGCTCGGCGTTCTTTACGCATTGCGAATCGATGACGCAGGCCGCACGCGCTGCCTTCGAGGTGGCCGAGCACGCCGGCGAAAAACCTTCCGGCCGCTTGCGCGTGAGCTGTCCGGTGGGCGTTGCGCACGTGTTCATCGCGCCCGTGCTGTCGAAGTTCCTGCGCGCGCAGCCCGATGTGCGGCTGGAGCTGGACGTGACAAACCGTCGTGTCGACGTGATTGGCGACGGCTACGACGTGGCGCTGCGCGTGCGCTCGGCGTTGGACGACTCCAACCTCGTCGTGCGCAGCTTTGGCGTGAGCGATCAGGTGCTCGTCGCCAGCCCCTCATTTGTTGCCGAGCATGGCCCGTTCGAGACGCCGGAATCGATGCGCGGCGCGATTGGCGTGGGCGTTGACGGTGCGGCCGGGGAGCGCACGCGCTGGCGCCTGACCGCCCCGGAAGGCGGCGCGGTCGATATCGAATACACCCCCGCGCTGGTGACGGATGATTTGTACCTGATGGGGCAGACGGCGCTGGCCGGCGTTGGCGTTGCGCAACTTCCGTTCAACCTGTGCGCGGAGCCGGTTCGTGATGGCCGGCTGGTCGTGCTGCTGCCGGAATATCGCTTGCCAGTGCACCAGTTTCACGCGGTGTTTCCGTCACGCCGCGGGCTGGTGCCTGCCGTGCGCGCGTTCATCGAATTCCTCGCAGAAGAGTTGCCCGGCATGACGGCAAATGTCAGCCGCTGTTATGAGGACATCGTCCGGCAACCCGATCGTTGACTCTGCAACGAATGGGAATCGGCAGTATCATCAACGGCTTCGCTTCTCCCATTGGCGCGGGTGCCTGAGCGGCATTCGCGCACATTCCCATGTCTTCCCGCCCCAGCCTTGAACCGCCCAAGCCAGACACGCCTACCGCGCCCATCGCAGCGGTATCCAGCCCGCTGGATACGCCACCGGTGGCTGAAATTCCGGTGATGGCGGTGATGGGCGGGCTGATGCTCGCCATCTTGCTGGGCGCGCTGGAGCAAACCATTGTTGCCGTGGCGTTGCCCGTGATCGCGGGCGAATTCAACGGCTTTGCGCTGATGGCGTGGCTGGTGTCGGCGTATCTGGTGGCGTCTACGGTGGTGACGCCCATCTACGGCAAGTTGAGTGACCTCTACGGCCGCCGCGCCATGCTGACGACGGCCATTGTCCTGTTCGTACTGGCTTCGGTGGCATGTGCACTGGCGACCAGCATGCCGATGCTGCTGTTCGCGCGCGTGCTGCAAGGGCTGGGCGGTGGCGGGCTGATTTCGGTATCGCAGGCCACGATTGCCGATGTGGTGCCGCTGCGCGAGCGTGGGCGCTATCAGGGCTACGTGAGCGGCATGTGGGCGATGGCCAGCCTCGCCGGCCCGGTGATCGGCGGCTATCTCACGCATTACCTGTCGTGGCGCTGGATTTTCTGGATCAACCTGCCGCTGGGCATCGTCGCGCTGCTGGTCGTGCGCCGCACGCTGCGGCATCTGCCGGTGGCGCATCAGCGTCGCCCCATCGACGTGCCGGGCGTGGTGCTGTTTGCCGGGGGCCTGACTGCGCTGTTGTTGATGATTACCCGTGTGGGGCAGGGCACGCCGCTCACGCAGCCCGAAAACCTTGGCCTGCTGGCGGGTGCCGTGCTGCTGCTGGGCGCATTTGTCTGGCAAGAGAACCGTGCCGTCGAGCCGATCATTCCGCTGTCGATGTTCCGGGTGCGCACGGTCACGATCTGCTGCCTGGCGCTGTTCCTCTGCTTCTTCCAACTGATTGCCACGTCGGTGCTGATGCCGCTGCGTTTCCAGATGGTGGCGGGTGCCAGCCCCGATGCTGCGGCGCTGCGCCTCGTGCCGCTCACGCTGTCGATTCCGCTTGGCGCCTTCATTGCCGGCAAGTGGATGACGCACAGCGGCCGCTACAAGCCGCTCATGCTGGGCGGCGCATGCGTGGTGCCGTTTGCCGTGGCTTCGCTGGGTTTGTTGGACCCGCACAGCGTATTACCGCTGACCCTTGCGATGATCGTGCTCGGCCTGGCGATTGGCGTGCAGTTTCCGACCGGCCTGGTGGCCACGCAAAATGCGGTGCCGCCGCAGACGGTGGGCCTGGCCACGGCGCTTACCGCCTTCTCGCGTCTGCTGGGTGGCGCGGTGGGTGTGGCGGTGCTGACTTCCGTGCTGATTGCGCTGCTGCGTCAGGCTGCGCCTGAAGCGCATGTGGCGGCCGGCGGCGATGTGCTGATGGACCTCTTTCACGCAGCGCTTGCCAGCAGCGGTGCCGATGCCGAGGCCTTGCAGCGCGCGGGCGAGAGCGCCTTCAGGCATCTGTTCTTCTTTGCGGCTGCGGTGTCGGTGGTCTCGCCGCTGCTGATCATCCGGCTGGAAGAGAAGGTGCTGCGCGGCAAGGTGTCGCTTGCCGAAGCCATCGAGTAGCGCGCGGACGCACTAGCTCGTGGCGGGCGCCAGTGCGCGGTGTCGAGCCCGGCGCGCGACGCTACCCTCGTAGAGCGCCCAGCGCAGCGTGGGCGCCACGGTGCGCATGGCCGCTGACGCAATGGCCGCCTGCAGCGGCGGCCGCTTGAGATCGAGCATTTGTATTGCCCACGGCGGCAGCAACTGGATGCCCGCATCCAGGAAGAGGCGTACTGCCGGGCGCAACCCCGGGCGCGGCGCCTGCCACGTCATCAACACCTCCACCACCGTGCGCGTGCGATCGCTGGCCACCAGCTCGGCGCGCATCGCATTCAGATAGGACTGCACGGCCGCCCGCGATTTCGGCACGTCGCGCGCGCCGAGCATCTCGGCCACAAGCGCGGTCTCTTCAAAATAACGATCCTGCTGGGTGATACTCAGGTTGCCATCCACGTAGCGCAGATAGCCTGCCAGGAAGCTCGACATCTCGGCCACGTGCACCCAGGTGAGCAGGTCTGGGTCGTTGGCTGAATACGGCCGACCATCGGGCGCGATGCCCTGCACGCGGTCGTGGATGGTCTTCACGCGCTCGATGAGCGCCAGCGCATCCTGGCGGCTGCCATACGTGGTGCCGGCCACGAACTGCGCGGTACGGCCCAGGCGCCCCTGCAGGTCTTCGCGAAAGTTCGAGTGGTCCCATACGCCGGCCAGCGCGCGCGGGTGCAGCGCCTGCAACAACAGCGCGCTGATGCCACCGGCCATCATCGCCGGAAAATCGGCATGCACCTTCCAGCAGACGGCGTCGGGGCCAAACAGGCCCGGATCGCCCGGCGGCGAGGCAATGTCGAGGGTGAGGCTGCCGGTGGCACGCGTAAGGCCGCGGACCTGGTTGGCGATGCGTTCGCGAATGGCGGCGAGTGGCGAGGGCATGGTGCCGGAAGTGCCGGGAAGCACGAGGCGAAGAAGCGTTCATTTTACCGAGCCGCATCGGAGCACGCCTTGGCTGTCGTGATGACAGAACGCCGCATGGCCGATGTGCATCCGCAGGCCCATTTGTTGCGAGACTGTGGGCGTTAGCGCCTCCTAGAATGAAGACCAATTCCACAAAAACGCCGTTTATGACCTTGCACCGACATCCCGCCTGGCTGCGCCCGATTGCCCTGCTTGCGCTGGTGGCCGGCCTATGCCTGAGCACCGCCTCGCGCGCGGCAGACACTGCGCAGGGCCTGCGCGACAAATATGAGAGCGTGGCGTCCCAGTTGGCTGACAACCCGTTCCACCGCCCGCTGGTGTTGGAATCCACCGAGACGCCCGACATGCTCCAGGGCGACATCTACAGCGTGATCGATTACCCGTTCGCTACCGTGAGCGGCGCCTTGAGTGACGCGACGCAAGGCCCCGGCAACTGGTGCGACGTGCTGATCCTGCACCTGAACATCAAGTATTGCCGCGCCGGGTCCGGGCCCCGTGGCACCGTGCTCGACGTGAATCTGGGCCGCAAGGTTGAGCAGAGCTTGTCGAGCAGCTATCGGCTGGAGTTCAACTACCGCCCCGTTGCCAGCAGCGCGGGCTACTTCCGCGTGGAACTGAATGCCGGGTCCGGCCCGTTCAGCACGAAGGATTACCGCATCATGCTGGAGGCCATTCCGGCCCCGGCCGGCGGCAATCACACCTTTCTGCATCTGACGTACTCGTACGGTTATGGCACCGCAGGGCGGCTCGCCATGCGCACGTATCTGGGCACGGTCGGCAGCGACAAAGTGGGTTTTACAAAGACGGCAGAATCCTCAGCCGCCACACCTGAATACGTGGGCGGGGTGCGCGGCTTGCTTGAGCGCAACACAATGCGCTACTACCTCGCCATCGATGCCTATCTGAAGGCGCTGTCGGCGCCGCCCGACAAGCGCCTGCAGCAGCGGCTGAACACGTGGTTCAACGCCACCGAGCAGTACCCGCGCCAGTTGCATGAAGTGGAGCGGCAGGACTACCTGCAGATGAAGCGCCACGAAGCCGAGCGCCAGCAGACGGCGCAGTAACGCTTCAGACGGGCCGGTAGACCTTGGCGAAGCGCTGCGCCTGCACGACCCCGTAGTCGCCGGGGGCGTATTGGAGTACCCAGTCACCGGCCTGGCCGTGCAGCACATCGCCGGCTTCGGAGCGCGCCATCGAGAACGCTTCGCTCATCTGCCTGGCAAGCACCACGCTCGGGCGGTTGCGATAAGCGCCGGCTTGCCCATGTGCGAGCGATGCATCGGCGGGGACGTACTTCGCATCGAAACGTTCGCGCGAGACCACCCAGCGGTCGCCCGTTGAACCGGTGATCAGCGCATCGTCGGGAGCATAGCGGTTGGGGCCTTCCAGGCTCATCAGCTCGCCGGCTTCGGCCGCAAAGTCGACGTGGACGGTCTCGTCCTTGACGAAGGGGCGGGCGGCGGGGTCCGTGCGTAGGTCGACGTGTTGCAGCGTGGGCATGAGGTGACGCAAAAGCGATGAAAGCGAGGTCGGGCGGAAGGCCGTAAGCGTAGCGCAAATGGCGTCGCTACAGCGTGGTGGGATTGCCGTTGCGGCTGCTTTTCAGCATCTTGTGGCGTGTCGGACAGTCAGATCGTGCGCGATTTTGCCCAGACAGCATTCGCTGAATGACACCGGCTTCTTTCGTCGATGTCTCACACCAAGGATTCCATCGTGAACGCACGTGAACCCCACACGCCATCCCAACTGACCGATCTCGATATGGCACTGTTGCGCCAGGCGATTGCGGTGGCCGACGACGCACGCAAGCGCGGCCGTCATCCGTTCGGCGCACTGGTGGCCGACGAACACGGCAACGTGATCGCCAGCGCGGGCAACAACTCGATGCCGCCCGAAGGCGACCCCACGCAGCATGCCGAGCTGGCGGCCGCGGCGGCAGCAGCCAGGATCTTGTCTCCTGAGCAGCTTGCGCGTTGCACGCTGTACACCAGTGCCGAGCCTTGCTGCATGTGCTCGGGCGCCATCTACTGGTGCAACATCGGCCGCGTGGTCTATGCGCTGTCGGAGCATCACCTGTTGACGCTTACGGGCGACCACCCAGAAAACCCGACGTTCTCGCTGCCGTGCCGCGAGGTGTTTGTACGCGGCCAGCGCCAAATCGACGTGCACGGCCCGCTCATCGAAGACGAAGCCGCGCAATCGCACATCGGCTTCTGGGGGTGAGCGCCATGAACGTCAAGATCGTCATGCTTTGTAGGGGCATGTAAGCAACGGCGATAGAGCGATGGGCCGATCGCGCGCACAAGACCGCAGCTCAATTTTGCGGGGTGCGCATGCTCATCGATTGGTTCGTCATCGCCACGTACAAGCCCGACGCGCTGCAAGACACGATCGTCGACATGGAAGGCTGGGCGATGCCGCTTGACGCTGACCCGTCAGTCGAGACCGGCCAGATTCTGGGCGGCAACTACCGGCGCGTGTTCGAGGCGACGGTGGGTTGATCGGGGCCCGTGCTCTTTCTCACGGGCCAACGCGTGGTACGCAAGCGCTATAGGGCAGAAGCGATGGCGCCCATAGAGTGGTCTCGCCCTCTGCGGTTTGCTGTCTGTCGGGGGCATTTCTTTCACTCTTTGCGGAGCCCACCATGCCCCAAGCATTGCGCATCTATCAACTGGAATTCACCCAGAACAACGTCTCGGCCGGCAGCCTGCATACCAATCTGCAGACGTACGCTGCGCCCATCGCCCTGAGTGATCAGCGTTTCATCGTCGGTATTCGGCTCAACGAGCGCGGACTCCGCGATCTGCTCGGACACTTCTACTCCAACGGCCCCGCCATCATGCGTGTCGAGCACACCGACCGAGATGACTACGACCGCGCCGTCTGGACGCAGATCAACAACATCGTGAACAACGCCACCAATGCCAACATTGAGGTCGATTGGTAGGCTTGGAACCGGGCAGCGGCGCCCGGCCCATGATGGCGCGGACGTAGTAGAAGATCGTGGCGTGTGCATGCGGGTGCGTGAGCGCGCCAGCCTAAACGTCCGCCCGCCGTCCGGTCAATGCCGCATGCGCGCGCGGTAGCGGACATTGGCGGTGTGATTGGCGTGTGGCCCAATACGGCGGATCTTCCCAATCTCGATGCCATGGCGATGGGCATCAAGCGCATGGCCGATGTGGTGGGCGTGGCGCACGTGGGGCTGGGCACCGACATGCGCGGTTTTACCCGGCCGCCGGTGTTCACCAGTTACGCGCAGTTGCCGACGCTGGCTACGGCGCTGCTGAAAGCGGGGTTCACTTCAGTGGAAACGGGCCAGATTCTGGGTGGCAATTACCGGCGCGTGTTCGAAGCGACGGTGGGTTGATCGTGGCCCGCAGGGCGCCCGGCATGACGCCTTGCGGGCCCGATCACCGCACTTCCCCGTGTGTGCCCTGCGTTGCTGCGTTCCTGCGTATTAGCGGTCGTATTCGACCGACGTGGTGAAGTTCAGATCCAGCGGGTCTGCCCAAGACATGTTGGTGAACGACATGTCTTGCGTGCCCGACCAGCCCGTCACTGCGGGGAAAGCCACCCCCTGGTCGCCCGCTACATTGACGGTGAGCGTGGTCCCGGGCGCGGCCGGTGCGGCGCGGCCCACCCCGTTCACGAATACCGTCGGCTGGCCCGAAGCCGTTGCGCGAATCTGCACGTTGACGCGCTTCACGAAGGGCACGCCCGCCTTGGTCGTCCACGTGACGGGCAAGGTGGCGCCGCCTGCAAACGTTGATGCCGTGCCCGGGGTGAGGATGTCGCGCGTGGTCTGCGAGATGTCCTGCCACGTGTATTGGCGCAGCGCATCGGGCGAGGGCGACGGCGTGCGCAGCCGCACCGTGTACGTCTTGGACGGCTGGCTGGTGACACCGCCCTGATAGATGGCGATCGTGTACGCACTGAACGGCGTGATGGTCGCCAGCTCCGAGGCCGTCAGTTGCGGCTTGGCCCAGGCCGTGTTGTTGCGCGGTGCATCGCCGGGCCACGTGAAGCTGCCCTGGTTGGCCGGGTTTTGTGCCACGCCTGCCAGGCGGAAGTTATTGCGGCAGGCGCCTTGCTTGGCCAGCAAGGCAAGCTGTGCTGCCGTCTGGCTCGCGCCAACCTGGGCGCGGATGTTGAGTGTGTCGCACGTGCCTGACGACGGCTGCAGGAACACGCCATTGCGCAGGCCGGGGCCGGTAACAATCGCAAAGTCGACGGGCGTGCCAGCGGCATCCACGACGCCCACCTGCATGTTGATCGAATCGACAAACGCGTTGGTGCCCGTCATTGCGGTGGCGCTGTTCAGCCAGTCCCACTTCTGCGCATTGGCATTGACTTTTGTGAACACGGCGCGCTGGTTGCCGACGATGCGCCAGCCGTTGTCGCCGCTGGCGCGCGAGGCAGGTTGTACCGCCACTTGCACATGCTGCTGCATGCCGTCGCGAAGGCCATCGGCGCGGGTCCAGGCGAGCTTGACCCACAGCGTGTCACCGCTGTTGGACGCCACGCGGATGATCTCCGGCAGGCTGAAGCTGGCGTTGTTCATCGCGTCATCGGCAAACAGGCCCGGGTTGCCCCCGCCCGATGCGGGCCCGAATTCCTGGTCGGCCGTCATGCCGTTGTTCAAGTAGGCCGACGGCACGCCGTTGATGAGCGCGCCATTGGCCACGTCATCCACGAAGATCTGGCCGCAAACGGGCACGCTGCCCCCTGTGCGCGCCGAGCCTGTCGAGCCGGCAAAACACTGGTTGAGCGCGGTTTGCAACGCGGCCAGGTCCGAGGCGGTCGGCAGATTGGCGACGGGGTTGCCATTGATGGTCGCCACGCTCGGCAGGCTCGCCTTGTCGCCGGGCTGGGGAGCGACGCCCGGCGCGAGCTGCAATTGCGCAGGCGTATCGCTGGACGCGCCTGCCACGGAGCTGATCTGCACGCTGCCGTCCGGCAGCACGTTCACCTTCAGCTGATCGAGCAGGCGGTCGAGGCCCGGTGCGCCGGCCGTCAACGGGCCCGAGATCAGATCCACTCCGGTGTTGCCGGTGGCGGCCAGCAGGTCGGCCAGGGCGGCGGCATAGGCGGCCACCGTGCTTGAGACGGTTTGTGCGGTCACCTTGCTTTGCAGCAGGCCCGTGTTGCCCAGCAGCTTGCTCGGGTTGTCGCCCACGATGGTGGCGGCAATGGCATTGGTGATGGGCGTGATGTTGATCGTCTGGCTGCCGGCACTGGCGGACAGCGCGATCAGCGTGGCTTGCGAGTCGGCCACGTTGCCGGCCGCCGACAGCACGAACGGCGCGGCAAGACCCGTGACCGTGCACTGGAAAGCCCCCGTGGTGGCGTTGGCCGGGCAGTCGACCGACTTGCCGGCTGCGTCCATCAGCGTGACCGTCGCGCTTTGCATGGCCGCGCCCGCGGCGGCGACGCCGCTGACGGTCTGTGCTGCCGGAACGTTGGTGCCGGGCGATGTGCTGGCGCTGCTGCCGGAATCGCTGCCGCCGCAGCCCGACAGGGCAAGCGTGGCCAGTGCGATTGCAATGGGGGTGAGTTTCATGGAGTCCTCCGCTGGATCGTGGGTGCGCCGTGCATGCGGCGCCGTTATTCGGCACGGAGATTCTCAAAGGGGGCACCACGCGCCCGCATCATTCATTTGGAGGAAAGCGTCGCCAAAAGAACGATGTTGAGCAACGCACACACGTGTTACGTTTGCGCGCATAACATGACCGCAGCCACTTGGCTCTCACCGAGTGAGCATGGCGGGCGCCAAGGCCAGACAGCCATCCTTCGGGGGAGGGACGCGTGCTCAAAGACCAGCTTATTGGTGATCTGTACGAAGCTGCGGTAACGCAGGAAGGGTTTCTGGACGTGTTCCAGGGCGTGACCGAATCGCTTGGTGCCGACCTGTTCCACATGTTCAGTTGGGACGCCGTGCGCAATGCGCCTCAGCTTTCGGTCTACTCCCCGAAGCGGGGACTGGACGACACCATCGGACTGTATGACAGGTACTACGGCGCATTGGACCCCCGCCGCAGTTTTGTCGAACGTGCGGGCGTGCGCGAGTTTGCCTTCTGCCAGGATCACCTGTCCGATGCGTATGTTGAGCGCAGCGAATTCTTCCAGGACTATCAGATTCCGGCGGGCTTCCGTTACCTGATGGGCGTGCGCTTGGAGCGTCCCGGCAGCAGCGACATCCTGCTCGGTATGTTGCGAGCACACGGCCGGACGCCATTTTCCGACCAGGATCGCTTCAACGCGGCCGGCATGACCGACCACCTGCAGCGCACGATCAACCTCTGGCGGGATACACGCGTGCTGCATCGCGATGCAGCACTCGGCGCCGAATTGATGGAGCAGCTTGGCCTGGCCGTATTCGCGCTCGGGCGAGACCAGCGCGTGCTGTTTGCCAATGCGCAAGCCGAAGCGCTGCTGCGCGCATCGACTTGCCTGCGGTTGGAGCACGGCCGATTGGCTGCGGCGTTTGCTGCCGACAACGACGGTCTGCAAGCCGCACTGGCGCGGGTGACGAAGTCACGCAAGGGCGAGAGCTTTGCCGTGCGGCCGGCGCTCGGGGCGCCACACGAGATCTTTCTCGGCATTTCCCAATTGCCCGCCAATGCCGCGCAGGCCGCGTTTGGCGATGCCGCCATGCTGGTCACGGCCCGGCGCAAGGGCGATGCCGCGCCGGTGACAGCCATGCAGTTGCGCCAGGCGTTCGGTCTGTCGGCGGCAGAGGCGGCGGTGGGCGAAGCGCTGATCGCCGGCAAGACACCCGACGAATATGCGGCCGACGCCAACGTCGCCATGTCGACCGTGCGCTCGCAACTGCGGGCCATCTTCGAGAAGACCTGCACGCGCTCCCAGGCAGAAGCCGTGGGGGCGATGCTTTGGGTGCTGTCGCAGCGCAGGCCGCAGGGCTAGGCGAGCGTCAAGAAAGCACGGGGCGGAAGAAGCTGCGCTCGTAGCTGACGATGCAGCCGGTTTCCTCGGCGTAGCGGATGGCCGCCATGCAATCGGGGTCGGTCTTCGCGCGTTCGCGGTAGACCTCGTAAGCCGCC
The DNA here is from genome assembly GCF_054792405.1 of Ralstonia sp. SA306. Classification (NCBI taxonomy): domain Bacteria; kingdom Pseudomonadati; phylum Pseudomonadota; class Betaproteobacteria; order Burkholderiales; family Burkholderiaceae; genus Ralstonia; species Ralstonia sp. SA306. Next base: position 1,351,448 of record NZ_CP096452.1, on the reverse strand, counting down.
AGACTCGGGAACGAAAACAGTGTCAGCGCGACGTTGTTGGCCCCTTCCGACGGGAGGAAGTAGCCGTGGTGCTGGCCGCCGAATTTCTCGACCAGCGGGATCCACATCTTTCCGTAGGCTTCGAATTCAGCGAGCCGTGCCGGGTTGATGATGTAGCGGACGTGGCAGGTGATCATGGCGTGTGCATGCGTGTGGGTGAGCGCGCCAGCCTAAACGTCCGCCCGCAGTCCGGTCAATGCCGCATGCGGGCGGCGTGCTCAGTAGTAACGCAGCTCCGTCGCCTTGCCGTGGAACACTTTGTACGAATAGATCGTGTAGCCGACGATGGTCGGCAGCACGATGGCCACGCCCACCAGCATGAACTCGAGCGATTCCGGCGCGCTGGCGGCCTGCCAGATGTCGAGCCTGTCCACCACAAGATACGGAAAGAGGCTGTAAGCCAGGCCATTGAAGGCCAGCAGGAAGATAGCGCCGGTGCCGACGAACGGCGCCCAGATCAGGTGTTCGTCACCCTTGGCAATCTGCTGTGGCAGGCGGCGCAGTACCCAGTCGATCAGCAGGAACAGCACGATCGTCACCAGCGGCACGGGCGCCAGCAGGATGATGTTCGGCAGCGCAAACCATTTGTCGAACACGCGCGTGCTGACCCACGGCGTTGCCAGCGACACGGCGGCCACGCCCAGCGCGGTGAACCACAGGCTGCCGCGAGCCCACTGCACCGCGCGCAATTGCAGCGCACCTTCCGTCTTCATGATGAGCCACGTGGCGCCCAGCAGCAGGTAGCCGGCAATCAGGCCGCCCGCCGTGCAGATCGCAAAGATGACGTTGGCCGCGTCGTACTGGAAGCCCGTGATGTACAGCCCCAGCATCAGGCCCTGCGCAGCGGTGGCGATGACGGAGCCGGCATAGAACGCGCGGTTCCACCACGGCTTGTGGTGCGCGCGCGCCTTGACGCGAAAGTCGAAGGCCACCCCGCGCAGGATGAGGCCGAACAGCATCAGCGCCACCGGCAAATACAACGCGCCCAGAATCTCGCCATGCGCGGCCGGAAACGCCACCAGCAGCAGTCCGACCCCGAGCACGAGCCAGGTTTCGTTGGCGTCCCAGAACGGGCCGATGGAGGCGATCATGGTGTCTTTCTCGGCGTCGTCCGCGCGGCGCAGCAGGATGCCGACGCCCAGGTCGTAGCCGTCGAGCACCACGTAGGCGAGCACGGCAATTCCCATCAGGGCCATGAAGACCACCGGCAGCCAGCCGGCAGGTTGGGTGAGGTCAGGAATGGTGCTCATGCGTGGCTCGCGACGGGCGCAGAAAGTTGGGAGGTGTGCTTGGCGGGGATGTCGGCATCCGTCGGATCGATGGCGCCCCCGGCCTTGCGGGCCAAATAGAAGACCACGCCAACATACGAGGCGATGAGGAACGCGTACAGCGCGAGATACATCGCCAGCGTGCTGCCGATCATCCGCGCGGGCACGGACGACGCAGCTTGCGCGGTGGTCAGCACGCCATAGACGAGCCACGGTTGCCGGCCGATCTCGGTAACGTACCAGCCGGCCACCACGGCCACCCAGCCGGAGAACGTCATGGCGACGAGGGCGCGTGCCAGCCAGTTCGGCAGTTCACCATTGCGGCGGAGGCGCCAGGCGCTGGTCCACGACACCGCCAGCATCAGCAGCCCCACGCCCACCATCAGGCGGAAGGCGAAGAACACCGGCAGCACGGGCGGGTGCCGGTCGAACTGATCGAGCCCCCGCACCTTGCCGTCGAGCGAGTGCGTGAGATACAGCGACGCCAACTTCGGCACCGCGATCTCGTAGCGGTTGCTGCGCGAAGCCGCATCCGGGATGCCAAACAGCACGGCGGGCACGCCACGTTCGGTTTGCCAGATGCCTTCCATCGCGGCCAGCTTGGCCGGTTGATGCTCCAGCGTGTTGAGACCGTGCGCGTCACCGGCGGTAATCTGCAGCGGGATCAGCATGGCGGCGAGCACCACGCCTGTCTTGAGCGCTGCACGCACATCGCCACCGCGGTCGTTGCGCAGCCAGCGGTAAGCCGATACCCCCGCCAGCAGGAACGACACCGTCAGCCCCGAGGCCAGCAGCATGTGCGTGAACCGATACGGGAACGACGGGTTGAAGATGATCGCCAGCCAGCTTTGCGGATGAGCGCGGCCGTCGATCATCACGTAGCCGGCGGGTGTCTGCATCCACGAGTTGAGCGCGATGATCCAGAACACCGAGATGGTCGTGCCCAGCGCGACGAGGAACGTCGCAAATGTATGGATGCGCGGGCTCACACGGCCTGTTCCGAACAGCATGATCCCGAGAAAGCTGGCCTCCAGAAAGAACGCAGTCAGCACTTCATACGCCAGCAGCGGCCCGGCGATGTTGCCGACGGTATTCATATAGCCCGGCCAGTTCGTGCCGAACTGGAAGCTCATCGTCACGCCGGACACCACGCCCAGCGCGAACGTCAATGCAAAGACCTTCACCCAAAGGCGATATGCGGCCATCCAGGCCTCGTCACCGGTCTTGCGATAGCGCAGCTTGAAGAAGAGCAGTACCCATGCAAGCGCGATGCTGATGGTGGGAAAGAGGATGTGGAACGTGATGTTGGCGCCAAACTGGATGCGCGCCAGGACAACGGGATCGAGCGACATGGTTTTTCTTGATACGGGCTACTTCGATTTGCCGCCAACGACAACGGCAAGCTTGTTCTTCATCTCCAGCAGCTTGTGCACCTTGGCACCCATCTTCATGAGTTGCTGCAACGATTCGGCGTCGAGCTTCTGCACGTCGTCAAACCAGTTGGTCATGAGCGTGATGAGTTGGTACATCTCTTTCATGCGCGCCTGGGCGTGGCGGTCATCCGGATCGGTCGGGGATTCGAGCATGACGTCGCGCAGCAGCGAGAGCGTGGGGTCGATCTCGCGCTTGCGGCGCTCCTCGGCCAGCGTGCGGAAGATGGTCCAAACGTCGTCCGGGGCGGAGAAGTATTCGCGCCGGTCGCCCGGCTTGTGCGACAGCCGCACGAGCTTCCACGACTCCAGCTCCTTCAACCCGATGCTCACGTTCGAGCGGGAGAAGCCCAGCGCCTCGGCGATCTCGTCCGCGTTGATCGGCTCGCGCGCGGCGTAGAGCAATGCGTAGATCTGCCCGACGGTGCGGTTAATGCCCCAGCGGCTGCCCATCTCGCCGAAATGCAGGACGAAGCGCTGTTTCAAGGGGGAGAGTTGCATTGTTTTGATCTTTCTCAACTTTCAGTAATTTATGAAAGTTTAGCCCCCCTTGCCGGACTTGGGATGTGACGCGCTGTCGCGGGGCGTTCTCGCGCGGCCAGATAGCCGGCAGACGTAATCCAAGGCCGGCGAGCAAATTGCGGAAGGTGCTGAAGAAAGAGCGTCTGACGAACGTTTCTTTTCACGCCATGTCTTTCGCGCAGGACTTTTCTTCCGGGCGCGCAGCCCGTCCTGGTGTCTAGGTGTCGGCTCGTTTTTAGGGCGCGCGCAGGAATGCGAATGCCTCGCACTGCTGCCGAGCGTGACGGCGCACATCGTTCAAGCGGCCCGCGAATGTAGCGATATCTGCGACGTGCCAGCAGCAATCAGCGCGGTCGACGAGCATCCTGCTGCCAAGTTTGTCTTTCGTCGGCGATGGAGCGCTGTGTTGCACCCGCTGCAGCATGTGCGCTTATCTGTGAAGTAGAGAGAAATGCGCCGCGCTTTGCGGGGAACGATGTCGGCCTGCCAGGCCCTGAATATCGTGCCGGCTACCCTTGAAGGTCGCGCACCATGCGGAAAGTGCTGTGAAGCGCGTTCGCTCTAGCGAATGGCGACGGCGTTCCTGCCTGCGCGCTTGGCGTCATAGAGCGCCATATCAGCTCGGGCGAGGACCTCTGCTGTAACCCGTGCGGCGGTGCCTTGGTAAGTCTGGCCGGCCACGTCGCGCTCGGTTGGAATGTAGGTCGCTACTCCAATGCTGATCGTCACAACGCGACCCGCAGACGGCGCAGGCAAGGCCGCACCCTCTACATCACTGCGTACCCTCTCGGCAACCTGTTGCGCACCGGAACGCTCGGTGTTTGGGAGCAGCACGACAAATTCTTCACCGCCATACCGGGCAACGAAGTCGCTCCCACGCTGTGTGGCGACGCCTGAGAGGATGCTCGCGACCGCTACCAGATAGGCATCGCCGCGGCCATGGCCGAAGGTATCGTTAATTCGTTTGAAGTGGTCAATGTCGATCATCAGAACCGACAGCGGAGTTCCATCTCGTTCGGCCCGCCGCCATTCCGTTTCCCAACGCGTGTCAAACGCTTGGCGGTTCGCTATCTGCGTCAAACCATCCAGCAGTGCCTGTTTTTCGAGTTGCCGATTGGCAGTAATGAGCGCGCGGTACAGGCGAGTGATTTCTGCAATCAACATTGAGAGCACCACGCCCGATGACAGAACACTCAGGAGTCGGGCTGCATACCAGCCTAACGTGTACCTCGCGCCGCCGTGCAGGGTCAGTACTGCGTCAGCAAGGCTGGCCACGAGTGCCACGCAAACCCATACATCCACCGAGCGGCGTAGTCGGGTCAGCACGACATAGCCGACAAGGGCAGCGGCATTCGCGCCAATTACGGGCAAGCCAAGAGTGTGAACAAGGTTTGCGTAGGTTCCGCCCTGAATGAGTTGCGGCAAAACGCTCGTGCCCCAGATGGAAAGCGGCACCACGACTGCCGCCGCGATTGGGCCGACCCAGCGCACAGCTTGAACGTCAGGGAACATACGTGTTTGCGGCTGTGCGCGCGCATAGAGACCTCGGCTCAGTCCGGCTAGCAACACCAAAAGGGGATAGCCGGAATGCCAGAACGTCCACAGCCACACGGCTGTTTGGGCGCCGGCGCCGAGCAAGCCTCCTTCTGAAAACACGCCCGGAAAAGTGGGGAGCTGCGCTGCGGCCCCGGCCGCAGCAAACACGTAGGCGCCAGCAAGTGCTCCGTAGAAGGGGGCTCCCGTCAAGCGGGCGCGTTGCAGGAGAAGATAGCCGGTCAAGCCTTCAAAGATGACGACCGTCGTGAGGAAGATAGGGAGGAACGGCCTGACTTCCGGCAGCAGGACGCGTGCGTAGCTGAAGGCTAAAACTGCCAAGGCAACAATGGCCGCCGAAACCGCTGCGGCAGTAAAAAGCTCAGGTCGGGAAGGAGCGATGCCTTCCACTTGTACGGTCTCGGTCATGAATCTGGGGGCGCGGGTGGTCAATGTGAAGTATCGACGGTCCCGCCGCAGTCTTTAGTTTTCGCAGTGCGCTACCACGGAAATGACTTCAAATTGCGCGATGAGACCATCCATCTACAACGCCGCTCTCTATCAATGTCTTCCGGTCGCAGCGGATAGAGGAAGGGGCGCCTTTTGTACTTCTCAGGGGCAGTGTCTCCGGGTGAGGGTCGTCCCGAAAACGAAGACATCCGACTTGTCGCGACAACTTTGAGGCGGTGGCCGGGTGGTGGCCGCAACTTTGAGGTTGTGCAGCACCCACTGTAAGACTGTGCTCGCCAAGTGCTTAATCTTACGGGCTCGGAAGCAACAACGTTGAGAGGCGACCGGGCGCATGGGGGCTCTCAGGCCCTGGAAGGGCCTGATGTGAGACGGGCTCACAAGAAAACGTATGGCGTCTCGCTATTACGTTTTATATTTTATCGAGCCGCCGATAATTAATGTGAATAAGGTATTAACGAGCTTTGTGTGCTGCGGTGTTTCCGGCTGGGTGCCGTAAATGCGCGGGATAAAGCGGATAAGAATCATTTTCATGACGTAGTATCTGCTCTGGCAAGCGAACGGATTGGGATCTGGTGAGCGCAAAAAAAGGGTATTCGGTCTTAATAAATCCAGTTATGTGCCGATAATTCGTTGCGAAGTAAATCATCAAAGGAGATCCCCCCATGCGTGTCAACGAACCTGTCACCCAGCGCGAATACGAGTTCCCCGACAACGCCACGCTCATGTCGACCACCGACACCCAAAGCTACATCGCCTATGCGAATGCAGCGTTTGTGGAGGTGAGCGGCTTTTCCCGCGAAGAGATTGAAGGCCAGCCACATAACATCGTGCGCCACCCGGATATGCCAACCGAGGCATTTGCCGATATGTGGGCCACGCTCAAGGCGGGGCAGCCATGGACGGCGCTGGTCAAGAACCGTCGCAAGAACGGCGACCATTATTGGGTGCGTGCCAACGCCACGCCCGTGGTGCGTAACGGACGGGCCAGCGGCTATATGTCGGTACGCACCAAGCCCACGCGCGAGGAAATCGCGGCGGCCGAGGCGCTCTATAAGGATTTCCGCGCCGGCCAGGCGGGTAACCGCAAGTTTCACAAGGGCCTGATCGTGCGAACTGGGTTGATGGCCTGGCGTTCGGTGTTTCAGGTGATGCCGGTGCGCTGGCGCATCCGGCTCACTTTTCTTACATTGCTGCCCGCGTTGCTGGCCACGGCGTGGGCGTTTGGCCTCTCCGGTGCGGCGCTCGGCGGTTTTGCCGGTGCGTTGCTCGTGGCCCTGGCGCTGGCCTCGTGGTCATTGAAGGTGCAGATCGCCACGCCGCTTGAAAAGCTTGAGGAACTTGCGCTGAGCGTGGCCTCGGGCGAGAGCCGGAAAGTCGCCATCGCAGACCGCGTGGACGAGATCGGCATGACGCTGCGCACGATCAGCCAGCTCGGGCTGATGTTCCGCTGGTTGATCGACGACGTGGCAGAGCAGGTCATCAATGTGCAATCGGCCAGCCAGGAGATCGCCAAGGGCAACGGCGACATCAACACCCGCACCGAGCAGGCTGCCGCGAGCCTGGAAGAAACCTCCAGCTCCATGACGCAGATGACCGCCACGGTGGCCAGCAATGCCGAAACGGCTGGGCAGGCAAACACGTTGTCGAGTGTGGCTACGCAGGCGGCGGTCAATGGCGGCCGTGCGATGGAGCAGGTCGTGGCCACCATGAGCGCCATCACGCAGAGTGCCAAGCAGATTGCCGACATCATCGGCGTGATCGACAGCATTGCCTTTCAGACCAACATCCTGGCGCTCAATGCGGCCGTGGAGGCGGCGCGCGCCGGCGAACAAGGGCGAGGTTTTGCTGTCGTGGCGGGCGAGGTGCGTGCGCTTGCGCAGCGCAGCGCCGGTGCAGCCAAGGAGATCAAGGAGCTGATCGGCACTAGCGTCGACAAGGTCGAATCGGGCTCGCGGCTGGTGGACGATGCCGGCAAGACCATGGACGACATCGTCGAGCAGGTCAAAAAGGTCTCGACCATGATTGCCGACATCAGCCTGGCAACGGCGCAGCAGACCGACGGCATCACGCAGGTCAGCCAGGCGGTCAACCATCTGGATCAGGTCACGCAGGAGAACGCCACGCTGGTCGGCCAGAGCGCGGCGGCGGCCGAGGGCCTGCGCATTCAGGCTACGCGCCTGGTGGAGGCGGTCAACGTGTTCCGTTGAGCACGATGCAATTGCAAAAACCGTGTGAGCGCCACATCGCGATTGTGCTGTCTTCGCCTACTATGCCTGTGCGGTAACGTCCCTCAAAACGCACATTCTTTGGAGCGCGAACATGGCCTCACACGGTTTGATTGCCTGGTTGATCATCGGCGCGGTGGCGGGTTGGCTGGCCGGCATCCTGGTCAAGGGTGGTGGTTTCGGCATCTTCGTCGACATCGTGGTCGGCATCGTCGGTGCCTTCATCGGCGGATGGCTGGCGGGGGTGCTGGGCATCTCGCTGGGCGGCGGGTGGATCGGCTCGATCATCACGGCGGTGATCGGTGCGGTGATCCTGCTGTTCATCATTCGGCTGATCAAGCGCGCATAGCGCAAGGCAGCACCAGACCCAAGAACGGCGGTGGATGCGGATGTCATCCAACCGCCGGATTTCAACATGCACCTCATCACCTAGACTGGTTGAACCAAGGGCAGTCGCGCCACGCCACAAGCACCAGCGCGGCCGGTACACGCTAACCCAGCGAGGCCACCATGTCTGACCAGCTCATCACCGCACCGCAAGAACTCTACGAAGGGTTCGAGATCCACGTTGTGCCAAGCCCGACGCGGGCAAACTCCACGCGCTACACCTACACCGGCTACGTGTGCCACCCCGGCGCCGATCCGCAGTTGCCTGGTCACGTCGTGCCCTTTCATGCCGACGGGGACGACACCTTCCGCAGCCCCGAAGAGGCCATGGAGGAAGCCGTGCACGTGGCGCGCAGCATTGTCGACGGGACGCACCCGGATCTGTCGGTGCTGTCGATCGTGACGCACGGCTACTGACGCCGATACCGGATCCGGCGCTTTCCTCCCAAGCAGTCCTCCACGTGGCGTGCCGGTCGCCCCTGGCGGCCGCCGACGCATTTGCTGTGCCGCACCATCCCGAATCGCATCTGCACCGAAACCGTGCGATGTAGTGCTCGCGCATGAGGCACGCGCACCGGCCGATTTCGAGCTCATTTCCTGCAAACCGCGATAACACAAGGCTTTGCGCGCCTGGCATACCTGTTGCATAGCAACATTGCGCGGGTCAAAGGCGATCCGTGCTCTTCGTGGTGAAGGCCCTGGTGCTCAGGGCTACTTGGACAACGGCGTCCCAGACCCTGGCTAGTGCAGTCGGGTTCTCGGACGCCTTTCTTTTTTTTTTTCGGCCCCTGATTGGGATTCAACATGACCGGCAAAGCCACCCGAATCGACCTGTTCAGCCTGCGTACGCCGCAGATGCGCGCCTTCCATCTGACGTGGCTCGCGTTCTTCGTGTGTTTCTACGCGTGGTTTGCCTGCGCGCCGCTCATGCCGGTGCTCAAGGGCGAGTTCCATCTCACGCCCGGCCAGATCGCCAACATCAACATCGCCGCGGTGGCGGTGACGATCCTGGTGCGGCTGATTGTCGGCCCGCTGTGCGACCGTTTCGGCCCGCGCAAGACCTATACCGGCTTGCTGCTGCTGGGTGCTCTCCCGGTACTGGGCGTGGCGTTGGCGCAGAGCTACGAGGCCTTCCTGTTCTTCCGCCTGGCGATCGGCGCGATTGGCGCGAGCTTCGTCATCACGCAATACCACACGTCGGTCATGTTCGCGCCCAACGTGGTGGGTACGGCCAACGCGGCGGCTGCGGGCTGGGGCAACGCGGGCGGCGGTGTGGCACAAGCCACGATGCCGCTGCTGCTGACCGCCATCGTGATGATGGGCGTGACGCAGAGCATGGGCTGGCGCCTCGCCATGGTGGTGCCGGGCGTGGCGATGCTGATCGTCGCGGCGCTCTACTGGCGTTATACGCAGGACTGCCCGGAAGGCAACTTCAGCGCGCTGCGCGCCGCCGGCAAGACCATCGAAGGCGGCAAGAAGGGCGGCTGGGGCAGTTTCGTGGCGGCCGCCGGCAACTATCGCGTGTGGCTGCTGTTCATCACCTACGGCGCGTGCTTTGGCGTGGAGATCTTCATCCACAACATCGCCGCCACCTATTACGTCGATCACTTTGGCCTGTCGCTGTCGGGGGCGGGCATGGCTGCGGCGAGCTTCGGTCTGCTGGCGCTGTTTGCACGCGCGCTGGGCGGCATCGTGTCGGACCGCGTGGCAGCCAAGCGTGGCCTGGATGCGCGTACTCAACTGCTGTGCGTGCTGATGGTGGGCGAGGGCCTGGGCCTGTTCGGTTTCGCCCATTCCGGTAGCGTGCCGGTGGCCATTCTCGCCATGCTCGGCTTCGGCCTGTTCACCCACATGGCATGCGGCGCCACGTATGCGCTGGTGCCGTTCATTGATCGCCGCGCCCTGGGCGGCGTGGCCGGCATCATCGGCGCGGGCGGCAACGCCGGCGCGGTGGCGGCGGGCTTCCTGCTCAAGGGTATGGCCGACACGCAAGCCACGTTGTCGGTGCTCGGCGTGTTTGTGGCGCTGTCTGCCATCTGCGCGATTGCCGTGCGCTTCTCGCCAGAACACAAGGCGCGCGAGCAAGCGCTGTACGACAACACGCTGGCCGCCGCCGCCAACGCCTAACGCAGTCAAGGAGACATCACCATGACCATGAAGATCGTCGTCATTGGCCACGGAATGGTGGGCCACAAGTTTCTGGAAAGCCTTCTGCACACACCGGGCCATCACCTTCAGGTGACGGTGCTGTGCGAAGAGCCGCGCCCCGCATATGACCGCGTGCACTTGTCGGAATTCTTCACGGGCAAGACGGCCGAAGATCTCTCGCTCGTGGCCCCGGGTTTCTTTGATCGCGATGACGTGGTGCTCAAGCTCAACGCTCGCGCCACGGCCATCGACACCATTGCCAAAACGGTAACGGCCTCCACCGGCGAGGTGCTGCCGTACGACAAGCTGGTCATCGCTTCGGGCTCGTCGCCGTTTGTGCCGCCGGTGCCGGGCAAGGACCGCAAGGACTGCTTCGTCTATCGCACCATCGAAGACCTCGAAGCGATGGCCGAATGTGGCCAGCGCGCCAAGACCGGTGTTGTCATCGGTGGCGGTCTGCTGGGCCTGGAATGCGCCAAGGCGCTGCGTGACATGAACCTGCAAACGCATGTGGTCGAGTTTGCCGGCCGCCTGATGGCCATGCAGGTGGACGACGGCGGCGGCCGTATGCTGCGCCGGAAGATCGAAGACCTGGGCGTGACCGTTCACACGCAGAAGAACACCTCGGAGATCGTCGACGGCGAAACGGCGACGCACCGCCTGAACTTTGCCGATGGCACGCACCTGGAAGCCGACATGGTCGTCTTCTCGGCCGGCATCCGCCCGCGCGATGAACTGGCGCGCGCCTGCGGGCTGGAAGTGGGCGAGCGCGGCGGCATCGTGATCGACTCCGAGTGCCGTACCTCGGCGCCGGACGTGTACGCGATTGGCGAATGCGCGCTGTGGGGCGGCAAGGTCTACGGCCTGGTTGCGCCGGGCTACGAGATGGCGCGCATCACCGCAAAGCAGATCCTGGCGGCCGACGATGTGGCAGAGTTCAGCGGCGCCGACATGAGCACCAAGCTCAAGCTGATGGGTGTGGACGTCGCCAGCCTGGGCGATGCGCAGGGCATCACGCCGGGCAGCCGCAGCGTGCAGTTCACCGACGAGCGCAAGCAGATCTACAAGAAACTGGTGGTGTCGGAAGACGGCAAGTACCTGCTGGGCGGCGTGCTGGTGGGCGATGCGGCCGAATACGGCACGCTGCTGCAGATGATGCTCAACCGCATCGAGTTGCCCGAGGCGCCGGAATTCCTGATCCTGCCGCAGGCCGATGGCAATGCGCGCCCCGCACTGGGCGTGGATGCGCTGCCCGATAGCGCGCAGATCTGCTCGTGCAACGACGTATCGAAAGGCGCGCTGTGCCAGGCCGTGTGCGCCGGCGCCACCACCGTGGGCGCGCTCAAGGATGCGACCAAGGCCGGCACCTCGTGCGGCGGCTGCGTGCCGCTCATGACGCAGGTGATGAAGGCCGAGATGAAGAAGCAAGGCCTGGCCGTCAACAACCATATCTGCGAGCACTTTCCGTATTCGCGCCAGGAGTTGTATCACCTGGTGCGCGTGGGCCGTATCCAGTCGTTCGAAGGGCTGCTGGAAGCGCACGGCAGCGGCATGGGGTGCGACATCTGCAAGCCGGCCGTTGCGAGCATCCTCGCCTCGTGCTGGAACGACTTCGTACTCAAGGAAGAGCACGCCGGCCTGCAGGATTCCAACGACTACTTCCTCGCCAACATCCAGAAGGATGGGACGTACTCCGTGGTGCCGCGCATGGCGGGCGGCGAAGTGACGGCAGATGGCCTGATCGCCGTAGGACAGGTCGCCAAGAAATACGGCCTGTACACCAAGATCACCGGCGGCCAGCGTGTCGACCTGTTCGGCGCGCGTCTGGAGCAGTTGCCACTGATCTGGGAAGAACTGATTGCGGCCGGCTTCGAGTCGGGCCATGCCTATGGCAAGTCGCTGCGCACGGTGAAGTCGTGCGTGGGCTCCACATGGTGCCGGTATGGCGTGGGCGATTCGGTGGGCTTTGCGGTGGCGCTGGAGAACCGCTACAAGGGCCTGCGCTCGCCGCACAAGCTGAAGTTTGGCGTGTCGGGCTGCACGCGCGAATGTGCCGAAGCGCAGGGCAAGGATGTCGGCATCATCGCTACCGAAAAAGGCTGGAACCTGTACGTGTGCGGCAACGGCGGCATGAAGCCTCGTCATGCCGAACTGCTGGCGGCAGACCTGGACCAGGAAACGCTCATCAAGTATGTCGACCGCTTCCTGATGTTCTACGTGCGCACGGCTGATCGTCTGCAACGCACTAGCACGTGGCGCGACAACCTCGAAGGCGGCCTGGATTACCTCAAGGACGTGGTCATCAACGACAAGCTGGGCATCGTGGCAGAACTCGAAGCCGACATGCAGCACGTGGTCGACACCTATCAAGACGAGTGGAAGACGGCCGTGACCAACCCCGAGGTGCGCAAGCGCTTCCGTCACTTCGTCAACAGCGAGGCGAAGGACGCGAACGTCGTGTTCGTTGAGGAGCGCGGCCAGATCCGCCCCGCCACGGTGGAAGAGCGTGCCAAGACGCGGCCCGTGCGCATTCCTGTTGTTGCTGAAGCCGCTTGAGCGGATAGAGGAAGAGGAGGACGTCATGCAAGCATCCCGTTGGACCCCGATCTGTGCCCTGGACGACATCGTTCCCAACACCGGCGTTTGCGCGCTGGTGGAAGGCGACCAGGTTGCCGTGTTCCGTGTGGGCGGCAACACGCCGCAAAGCGTGTACGCCATCGGCAACTACGATCCGAACTCCGATGCCGCAGTGCTCTCGCGCGGGCTGGTCGGCAACCTGGGCGAGCGCATTGTCGTCGCCTCGCCCATCTACAAGCAGCATTTCGACCTGACCACCGGCGAGTGCCTGGAAGCGCCGGCCAACTCCGTGCATGCCTACGCGACCAAGGTGGAAGACGGCAAGGTCTGGGTAGCGGCATGAGCCGTAAGCGGCTGCCCTGTGCAGTGGGCAGACACACGGCGGCGCATGCCGATGGCCGCCGGCACTGAGTGAATCAAATGACCGACAACCTTCAGGAGAGGGCAGCATGAACGCCAAGACCGTACGCCCCAAGCTGGTCGTCATCGGCAACGGCATGGCCGGCATGCGCACGGTCGAAGAGTTGCTCAAGCTGGCGCCGGACCTGTACGACGTGACCGTGTTCGGCGAAGAGCCGCACGGCAACTACAACCGCATCCTGCTCTCGCCTGTGCTGGCGGGTGAGAAGCAGGTTGACGACATCATGCTCAACACGCGTGAGTGGTACGACGAGAACCACATCACGCTGCATGCGGGCGACCCGGTGGTCGCTATCGACCGCCCCCGCCGCACGCTGCGCTCGCGCGACGGCGTGGAGGTGCGCTACGACCGCCTGCTGATCGCCACCGGCTCGCGGCCGTTCATCCTGCCGGTGCCGGGGCACCTGCTGCCGGGCGTGATCGCCTTCCGCGACATTCAAGACGTGGAGACGATGCTGGAGGCGGCCCGCAATCACCGGCACGCGGTCGTCATCGGAGGTGGCCTGCTTGGGCTGGAAGCTGCCAACGGCCTGATGCGCCAGGGCATGGACGTGACCGTGGTGCACCTGCCCGACAGCCTGATGGAGCGCCAGCTCGACAAGCCGGCCGCCAAGCTGTTGCAGAAGGCGCTGGAGGCCAAGGGCCTGCGCTTCCTGCTGGGCGCGCACACGGCGGAGCTGCTTGGCACCGACCGCGTGACCACCGTCCGCTTCAAGGACGGCACTGAGATTCCCGCCGACCTCGTCGTCATGACTGCCGGCGTACGGCCGAACATTGAGCTTGCCAAGGCCGCCGGCCTGCATTGCGAACGCGCCATCATCGTCGACGACACGCTGCAGACCTACGACCCGCGCATCTACGCTGTGGGCGAATGCGTGCAGCACCGCAGCGCAACGTTCGGTCTCGTTGCACCGATCTGGGACCAGGCCCGTGTGTGTGCCGCGCACCTGGCTGGCGCCGGACACCGCCGCTATATCCAGCAGGCCACGGCGACCAAGCTGAAGGTCACGGGCGTGGACTTGTATTCCGCTGGCGATTTCATCGGCGGCGACGGCACCGAAGACATCGTGTTGCGCGACCCGCGCCGCGGCGTCTACAAGCGCCTTGTGCTGAAGGAAGACCGCATCGTCGGCGCGGTACTGTACGGCGATGTGGCCGATGGCCCCTGGTACTTCGACATGATCCAGCGCCAGACCCCCATCACACCGATTCGCCAGCGCCTGTTGTTTGGCCGCGCGCTGTGCGAAGCAGAAGCCGCCTGATCTCTGATCTGCCTGACACCCAAGGCCATCTCATGACGATGACGACCATCCCCATCCACCCGGCAGTCGATACCGCCGCCAACACGGTGCGCACCACCTGCCCGTACTGCGGCGTGGGCTGCGGCGTGCTCGCGACCCCGCAGGCGGATGGCAGTGTCGGCATTCAAGGCGATCCCACGCATCCGTCCAACGCCGGGCGCCTGTGCGTGAAAGGCTCGGCGCTGGGCGAGACCGTCAGCCTGGACGGGCGGCTGCTATACCCGGCCATGCGCCATCGCTCGCATGATGTGGATGCTGCGCAGCTCACCAAGCCGGCGCCATTGCAACGCGTCTCGTGGGACACCGCGCTCGATGCCGTGGCGCAAGGTTTTCGCCGCATCGCTGAAGAGCACGGCCCGGATTCCGTGGCGCTCTACGTCTCCGGTCAGTTGCTGACCGAGGACTACTACGTCGCCAACAAGCTGATGAAGGGCTTTATCGGCACGGCCAACATCGATACCAACTCGCGGCTGTGCATGTCGTCGGCCGTGGCCGGGCACAAGCGCGCGTTTGGCGAAGACCTCGTGCCGGTCTGCTACGACGATCTGGAAACGGCGGACCTCGTCGTGCTGGTGGGCTCCAACACGGCGTGGTGCCACCCGATCCTGTTCCAGCGCATCGTGCGCGCCAAAGAAGCGCGGCCTGAGATGAAGGTAGTGGTGGTTGACCCGCGCCACACGGCCACGTGCGAGCTGGCCGATCTGCATCTGCCCATCAAGCCCGGCACCGATGTGTGGCTGTTCAATGGCCTGCTGTCGTTCCTCTCGCGGCGCGGTGTGGTGGACCGCAACTTCGTCACGCAGCACACCAACGGCCCGGACGCCGCCCTGGAAGCCGCCGGCACCGAGAGCCACGACATCGAAGCCGTTGCCAAGGCCTGCAAGCTCAAGCTCGACGATCTGCTGACGTTCTACAACTGGTTTGCCGAGACCGAGCGCACCATCACCGCGTTTTCGATGGGCGTCAACCAATCGACGGCGGGTACGGACAAGGTCAACAGCATCATCAACTGCCACCTGCTCACGGGCCGCATCGGCCGCGCAGGCATGGGGCCGTTTTCGATTACCGGCCAACCGAATGCGATGGGCGGGCGCGAAGTGGGCGGTCTTGCCAACATGTTGGCCGCGCACATGGAACTGAACGAGCCTTCGCATCGGGACCTCGTGCAGACGTTCTGGGGCGCACCGCGCATGGCCGACAAGGTGGGCCTCAAGGCGGTCGATCTGTTCAACGCCATTGAAGACGGGCGCATCAAGGCCGTGTGGATCATGGGGACCAACCCCGTGGTCAGCCTGCCCGATGCTGACCAGGCGCGCCGTGCGTTGGCCAAGTGCGAGCTCGTCGTTGCCTCCGACATCGTTGAAGCCACCGACACCACCGTTCTGGCCGACATCCTGCTGCCCGCGCTGGGCTGGGGCGAGAAAGACGGCACCGTGACGAATTCCGAGCGCCGCATCTCGCGCCAGCGGGCCTTTCTGCCCGCACCCGGCGAGGCACGCGCCGACTGGGACATCATCGCCGACGTTGCCCGCCGCATGGGTTACGACGGCTTCGACTTCAAGAGCCCCGGCGATGTGTTTGATGAACACGCACGCCTGTCCGCCTACGCCAACGATGCGAGCGGCACGCGTCGCGCCTTCCATCTGGGCGGCCTGACGGGGCTCGATACCGATGCATACAACGGCATGTCGCCGGTGCAATGGCCCATCGCAACGTCGGGCAACAGCGAAGCGCGCCTCTTCAGCGATGGCCGTTTCGCTCACCCCGATGGCCGCGCGCGTTTCGTGCCGACGCCTGCCCGTGCGCCCGCGCATGCGGCAGATGGCGAATATCCGCTCATCCTCAACACCGGCCGCGTGCGCGATCAATGGCACACCATGACGCGCACCGGCCGCGCGCCCAAGCTGGCGGACCACGTGCCCGAACCTTTTGTCGATCTGCACCCGCACGATGCGCTGTTGGCCGGCGTGCGCGAAGGCAACCTGGCGCGTGTGTCATCGCGCTGGGGCAGTGTGGTGGCACGCGTGCGCATGACGGGGGGCATCGCGCGCGGCAGCGTGTTCGTACCGATCCACTGGAACGGCCAGTTTGCTTCCGATGCGCGCGTGGGCGCGGTCGTCAATCCGGTGGTCGACCCGGTGTCGGGCGAGCCTGAGTTCAAGCACACGCCGGTGATGGTTGAGCCGTTCGATGTGGCGTGGCACGGCTTTGTCCTCTCGCGCCGCGCACTCGACACCGACGATGCAACCTGGTGGACGCGCATTCAAGGCAAGCAGTTCGTGCGCTATGAGCTCGCCGGCCGCCAGCATCTTGGCTCCGTACACGATTGGGCGCGCACGCTGCTGGGCGTGACCGACCCCCATGCCGATTGGCTTGAATACGAAGACACCACCGCACGTGTCTACCGCGCCGTGCACGTGGTGGATGACCGCATCGAAGCCTGCGTGTTTTTGTCACCGCGCCCGGACATGCCGTCGCGCAACTGGCTCGCGGGCCTGTTCGCGCAAGAGCGCCTGGAAGACGTCGATCGCGCGGGCGTGTTGCTCGGCCAGCCGATCGAAGCGGGCGTCGACGTGGGGCCAACCGTGTGCTCGTGCTTTGGCGTGGGTCGCAACACGATCTGCGATGCCATCCGCGCCAAGGGCCTGCAATCGACTGGCGAGATCACGGCCTGCCTGAAGGCGGGCGGCAATTGCGGGTCGTGCGTGCCGGAACTCAAACGGCTGCTGGTGGAGGCGCGCGTGCAGCAGGCGGCATGACCTCTGCGTCACGTTACGCGCTACACCGCTTTTATGCCCGGGTAATATTGACAATCAATTAAACCCGGGTAGAATCCGTTCCTGTTGAAACTTCAGCAGGAGCGTTTCTCATGGATGCCGCAGCAATCCACGCGTGCACGGCGTTTGCCGGCACCCAACGCCTGGCCGGCGGTCCCGTCCGCGATGTCGCACGCGCCGTCAAGGCGCACCTCGATGCGCACCCCGAATCGCAGGTGCTTGTGTTCGACAACACCAGTGCGCACCCTGTGGAGTTCGACTTGCGCGGCACGGTTGAAGACGTGCTTGCGCGCGTCGATCGCGCCGCCCCATCTGCCGCTGAACCCGCCGAATCCGAAAGCCGCCCGCGTGGCCCTGGCCGCCCCAAGCTGGGCGTGATTGCCCGCGAGGTGACCTTGCTGCCGCGCCACTGGG
Organism: Ralstonia sp. SA306; assembly: GCF_054792405.1. Classification (NCBI taxonomy): domain Bacteria; kingdom Pseudomonadati; phylum Pseudomonadota; class Betaproteobacteria; order Burkholderiales; family Burkholderiaceae; genus Ralstonia; species Ralstonia sp. SA306. The sequence continues at coordinate 1,333,936 of NZ_CP096452.1, read as the reverse complement.
ACTGGCTGGCCGCGCAGCCGGGCGGGGCGTCGGTTACGCTGCGCAAGCTGGTGGAAGACGCCCGCCGCGCCGCGGAAGGCGCAGACCGCCGTCGCGTTGCGCAAGAGGCGGCGTACCGCTTCATGTCTGCCATGGCCGGCAACGCCGCGGGCTTTGAAGACGCCACGCGCGCCTTGTTTGCCGCAGATGCCATGGCGTTCCAATCCCTGACCCAATCCTGGCCCGCCGACGTGCGCGACTTTGCGCGCGAACTGGCGAGCCGGGCATTCCATCCTCAACAGGAGGCTGCATGACAGCGCCTGCTGCTCGCCCGTTGTGGCGAACATTCATTGCATTCCTCGGCCCGCTGATCCTGGCCAACATCCTGCAATCGTTGTCGGGCACGCTCAACAACGTCTATGTCGGACACATGCTGGGCGTGAAGGCGCTTGCTGCGGTGTCGGCATTCTTCCCGATCCTGTTTTTCTTCATCGCCTTCATCATCGGGCTGGGGTCGGGGGCGGCCGTGTTGATCGGGCAAGCCTGGGGCGCCAAGAAGCCCGAGGCGGTCAAGACCGTTGCAGGGACCACGCTGTCGGTGGGCTTCATCGTCGGGCTGGCTGTGGCGCTGCTGGGCGGCCCGTTTGCAAACGCGCTGCTGGGTTGGCTCGGTACGCCGGCCGACATCCTGCAAGACGCCACGCTCTACGCCAGCGTCATGCTCTATGCCATGCCAGGGCTGTTCGTCTACCTGCTTGCCACAGCGATGATGCGCGGCGTGGGCGACACGCGCACGCCGCTGCGCACCCTGGCGCTGTCGACGTCGATCGGGCTGGTGCTGACACCGACCTTCATTCGCGGCTGGTTCGGCTTGCCGCAACTGGGTGTGGCAAGCGGCGCCGTGGCCACCATCATCTCGTTCACGGTGGCGCTGGTGTGGCTCGCCTTCTTCCTGCGCCGGCGCAATCATCCGCTCGCGCCGGATGCCGTGTTGGCGCGGCACCTGTGGGTCGATTTTGGGGTGCTCAAAACCGTGCTGAAGATCGGCGTGCCGACGGGCGTGCAGCTTGTGGTGATCTCGATTGCCGAGCTGGCGCTGCTGTCATTCGTCAACGGCTTCGGCTCCGACGCGACGGCCGCTTACGGCGCCGGCACGCAGATCATCAGCTACGTGCAGTTTCCCGCCATGTCGATTGCGATTACGGCGTCCATCCTCGGGGCGCAGGCCATCGGCTCGGGCAATACGGAGCGGCTTGACGCCATCACGCGCACCGGGCTGTGGCTCAACGTGGCCATTACCGGCGTGCTGGTGGTGATGGCGTTGCTGTTCTCGCGCGCTGTCATCGGCTGGTTCACCACGAACACGGAAGTGATGAGCCTTGCCCAGAGCCTGCTGCATATCTCGCTGTGGAGCTCGGTCATCTTTGGCATGGCGAGCGTCTTCTCGGGCGTGATGCGCTCAAGCGGCACGGTGATGGCGCCCACGGCCATTTCCATCCTGGCCATTGCGGCGGTGGAAGTGCCGGTGGCCTGGGTGTTGAGCCGACACATCGGCACCGACGGCATCTGGGCTGCATACCCGGCCACCTTTCTTGCCATGTTCGTGATGCAGGGGCTGTATTACGCGCTCGTGTGGCGCCGCCGCGCGCAGCGGTTCGGCATCCGCCGCATGGTTTGACGACACTGCCGCCGGCTGCCACAGGTGCGGCCGGCGGTGGAGCGCGTGTGGGTTACGCCGCGTTCTCTCGCAGGGCCTTCTTGTTGATCTTGCCGACGCTCGTCTTCGGAATCTCCGCCACGAAGGCGATACGGTCCAGTTCCGGCACGGCGTATTTGCTGATGCGCTTGGCTTCAGCGTGTGCCAGCAGGCAATCGCGGATGGCCTCAGCCTTCAGGCGTGCCCCCGGCTTGCCGACGACAAACGCCATCGGCCGTTCGCCCCACTTCGCGTCGCGCACACCAATTACTGCGCTCTCTTGCACGCCCGGCACCTGGGCAATCAGGCTTTCCACTTCAATGGAAGACACCCACTCGCCGCCGGTCTTGATCACGTCCTTGATGCGGTCGACGATCTGCACAAAGCCATCGGGCGTCATGACGGCAATGTCCTGCGTGTGCAGGTAGCCACCGGCCCACAGCTCTTCTGATGCTGCCGGCTTGTTGAAGTAGCCCTGCGTGAGGTACGGCGTACGCAGCACGATCTCGCCTTGATGCTTGCCGTCGTGCGGTACATCGCGCAGATGCTCGTCGACGATGCGCAACTCGGCCAGCGGCACCGGGCGCCCCGTCGCGCAGCGCATGCGGATCTCTTCCTGCCGGTCTGCGGGCTTGCGGCCCGGCGGCAGTTGCGCCAGCGCAACCACGGGGCCGGTTTCCGACATGCCATAACCCGCAAATACGTCAATGCCGCGATCAAGCGCTGACTCGCAGAGCGCCGGAGATAACGCCGAGCCGCCAATAAGGACCTTCCACCCCGACAGATCGTGCATGCCGCCTTCCGCCGCCTGCAGCAGCATCTGCAGCAGCGTCGGCACGCAATGCGAGAAGGTGACCCGCTCCGTCTCGTGCAGCTTGAGGAGAAGATCGGCCGCGTAGCGCCCCGGCAGGACGATCTTCAAGCCCAGCATGACGGCGATGTACGGCATGCCCCAAGCCAGGACGTGGAACATCGGTGTGATGGGCATGTACACGTCTTCGCGGTGCAGGCGCTGGCCATCGCGCGGTGCGCACAACGTCGTGGCAGTCGCCATGGTGTGCAGCACGATGTCGCGGTGGCTGTAGCTCACGCCCTTCGGGTCACCGGTCGTGCCGGTCGTGTAGAAGGTTGCGGCGCGCGTGCGTTCGTCGAAGTCGGCAAATGCAAAATCGGGCGAGGCGTGGGCGAGCAGCGCCTCGTACTCGCCCGCCACAGGCAGCGTGGTGTGCGGCATGGGCGCGTTGTCGGCCAGCACCACAACGTGGCGCACGTTCGTCAGTCCGTCCCAGATCTCTTCGAGCAGCGGCACGAAGTCGGCGTGTACCAGCACGACCTCGGCCTGTGCATCGTTGAGCGTGTAGAGAATCTGCTGGGCAGAGAGCCGCACGTTCACGGTGAACAGCGTTGCGCCCATCATCGGCACGCCAAAGTAGCACTCGAGGTAGCGGTGGCTGTCCCAGTCCATGACGGCCACGGTCGAGCCATGTTGGACCGCCAGCGTGCTCAGTGCCGACGCGAGCCGGCCGATGTGTTCCCGAAACGTGCGATAGCTGTAGCGCAGCGCACCGCGATAGGTGATTTCCTGTTCGCCGTAGAGACATTGCGCATTGGTCAGCAAGTGCTTGACGAGCAGCGGATACGTGTACGCCGAAGGTGTTGGGGTGATGAGGTTCGCATGCATGTTGAGTGGTCTGGGTCGGTGTGCAGGTTCGTATCGCGCGTGGCGAATCAACTGGCGTCTTCGAGCTGGATGACGACGTGGCCGTCGGTCTCCTGAACGAGGTAGGTTTTCAGGCACAAGCCGCCGGACCCGGGCGTGCAGCCGGTGGCGAGATCGAAGCGCAGGCCATGCGCCGGACACTGCAATACGTTGCCGGCAAGACGGCCCGAGGCCAGCGATGCGCCGTTGTGCGGGCAACTGTTGTCGATGGCGTGAAGCCGGCCTTCAACGTTGAACAGGACGACGCTGCGGCCGTTGACGAAGACGAGCTTGCGTTCTCCGGCGCCCAGCTCGCCGGACGAAGCCACGGTGACATTGCACGCCATGGTGTTCACTGCGCTTCCTCTTGCGATTGCAGTGGCGATAGCGACAGCGACAGCGCGTTCTGCATGGCGCGCACCAGCGTGCTTGCCGGATGCGCACCCGAGATCGCCACGTTCGAGTTGAAGATGAAATACGGCACTCCTGACACGGTCACGCTGCGGCCCACTGGTTTGCAAACGCTGGGCGCGCACACTGCGGGCGCCATGGCCGTGGCAAGGTTGTGCTCGAACTCCAGGCGCTGCAGCACGTCTTCGTTGCCGATGTCAGCACCTTCCAAAAAATAGGCGCTGAAGATGTGTTCGATGAGCTGAGCTGGCTGTCCGCCCGCGTCGACCCGGCGATATTTCCGAACCACACCGTGCGCGCGCTCGGTATTGGGCAGGACATTGATGCGTGTGAAATCGAAGTCGATGCCGGCGACTTGCCCGGCGCGCTGCACCTGAGCACGCCGCATCGATACGGCAGTGGGGCTGCCGAGGCGGCTGAGGTAAAACGCCTGGTACGGCAGGCCTTCGGCCGGGGTGTCCGGCAGCAGCGGATACGGGCGCCACCGCACCTTGGTCTTCACCTCCGGATGCAGCATCGCGAACGTGCGCAGCGCGCTGGCCAGATGGCGCGTACCGATCCAGCACCACGGACAGATGAAGTCGAAGAAAACATCGACGGTGAGCTTGGTGCGTGGGTGGATTGCGCCGCGCGGACTTGCCTGCATGGACCGGTCAATCGAGTTCATGGATCAGGGCTTCCGCCATGGGCCACGGGCCGAAGCCGGCGGCGGGATTCAGATGACCGACGTCCCCCAGATCGACCAGACGGCTGCCCCAGTCGGCCGCCATGCCGGCCACGCGCTCGAACGATGCCAGCGGATCGTTCCGACTGGCGGCGACGACGCTTGGAAACGGCAGCGGACGCCGGGGGCAGGGCAGCCAGCCATTTTTCTGCAGCACGTCCTGCGTGGGATAGCCCGACGGCAACTGCGTGTCGAGATCGGCCGGGGTGGCCAGCAGGGCGCCGTGGATCTTGCGCGCGTGCCGCTTGGCCCAATGCACGGTGATCATCACGCCTGCGCTATGCGCCACCAGGATCACCGGCCCTTCGATTGCGCTGACGGCCTTGTCCAAGGCCACTACCCTTGCCGCGCAGCTCAACTTGTCGGCTTCCAGCGGCGGGACTGACGCAGCCTTGTGGCCTGCAGCCCGGAGTTTGGCTTCGAGCAACGTCTGCCAGTGTTCGGCCACGTGGTCGCGCAGGCCGGGCACCATGAGGATGGTGGGAGAAGGGTTGGACAACGTCATGATGAAACGCCATGAAGAAAAAACGAGGAGGTCACCCTCCTCGAATGCCGACCGGGGAGACGGCGGAGTCCGCCTCCCGTGGTGTGGGCCGCTCAGAATTTGTGGCGAATACCGACGGCCGCGCCGAGCATGCTGGTCTTGCCGGTAGCCAGGCCGTAGCCGGTGGCGTTGAGGTCCACCGTGGCCTGGTCGAGCGCCAGGCCCGCGTTGCGCGCATAGGCCGTGGTCAGATACAGATCGGTGCGCTTGGAAAGGGTGTAGTCGGCAATGAACGCGACCTGCCACGGGTTGGCTTGCGTGGACGGCGCGCTGTTGATGGTCTTGATCTTCTGGTACGAGTATTCGAGCGAGAGCATCACGGCGTTCGTCGCCTGATAGTTCACGCCGGCCCAGAAGTAGTCGTCGCGCAGCGCCACACTGCCGTTGGCGTTCTTGTTCTGGCCCCAGCGGTAGCCGCCCATGACCTTGAGCACATCGCCAACGAGGTAGCTGCCCGCCAGCGCCGCCTTGCGCACGGTGCCGGAGCTGAACGCGCCACCGCCCAGCGGGGTGCTGGGGTTGTACTGGTCATACACGAGCGTGGCACCCAGCGGGCCAGCCGAGTACGCCACCCCCGCGCCGTAGCCGCTGTCGCGCCGGGCTTGGCCGGGCACCTCGCCGTTGCCGCCGCCGGTTGGGTTGGCGCTCGGGGCGCCGGTGCCGAATGACCAATGCGCCTGCGCAGTCACCGGGCCGAAGTTGCCCGTGTACATGGCGGTGTTGTCGGACCGGAAATTCACGCCGGTCTGCACTGCCGCCGGTTCGTACTGCGTGGAATACGCCATCGGCTCGAAGTTGGCCAGCAACTGGAAGAGCGTCGTGTACTGGCGGCCGAAAGTAAATTGCCCGATCGTGCTGCTCTTGAGCCCAACGTAGGCCTGGCGCCCGAACAGCCGGCCCCCTTGTTGCGATTGGCCCGTGTCGCTTGCAAATCCGCTTTCGAGCACGAACAGCGCACTCAGGCCGCCGCCAAGATCCTCCACCCCGCGCAGGCCCCAGCGCGAGCCCGACAGGCCGCCGCTTTGCATCGACACGCGGTGCCCCGAGCTGCCCGGCGTGGCACCCGCCAGGTTGGTCGCATATTCGATGTTGGTATCCACCACGCCATACAGCGTGACGCCGGATTGCGCGCAGGCCGCGCCGGCGCAGGCCAGCAGTGCAGCGGGGGCGATGTGCTTCGTCTTCATGTTGCAGGGTCTCCTCTTGGTGTTATCGCCGACGGGTCCGATGTGTCCCGACGATCGTTAGAACGGCTTGCCGCCGATGATGCCGGCGCGTTCCATCTTCCGATGGCACGGCACGTAATCCATGACCGCGTAGTGCTGCGTGGCGGTGTTGTCCCAGATGGCCACGCTGTTCGGCTTCCAGCGCCAGCGCACCTGGTATTCGGGAATGTAGGCCTGGCTGATCAGGTAGCGCAGCAGCTCAGATGCACCTACCGTGGCGTCCTGGCCGTAGCGCACGCGCGCAGGGGTGTGGTAGTTCGTGAAGTGCGTCGTGAAGCCATTGACGTACAGCACCTTCTCGTCGGTTTCGGGGTGCGTGCGCACCACGGGGTGTTCCGGATCGGGGTACTGCGCCTTGAGTGCAAGACGCTTTTCGATGGGCATGACGGCACCAAAGCTGGCCTCGATGCTGTGGCGTGCGCGCAGGCCGGCAATGTCGCGCTTGACGTCTTCCGGCAGCTTCTCGTACGCCAGCACCATGTTGGCCCACATCGTGTCGCCGCCAACGGGCGGGCATTCCACGCAGCGCAGCACGGCGCCAAACTGCGGCGCTTCGCGCCACGTGGTGTCGGCGTGCCAACAGTTCTCGTAGCGGTCGTTCGGGTGGTCGGGCGTCTTGTAGATGCGCACGAGGCCGGGGTGCTCCGGGTCGCTACCGGCCACGGGGTGGTCTTCCAGTTCGCCAAAGCGGCGGGCAAACGCCACATGCTGCGCACGGCTCAAGTCCTGATCGCGCAGGAAGATCACGCGGTGCTTGAGCAGCGCGGTGCGGATTTCGCTGAACAGGCCTTCGTCTTCGATCGCGTCACTCAGTTGTACGCCGGTCAGCTCGGCACCCAGGGCGTTGGTCAGTTGTTCGATGCGCATGACAGCCCCTCAGATGACGAAGACGGATGAACCCGTCGTCTTGCGCGATTCGAGATCGCGGTGTGCCTGCACGGCGTCTTCCAATGCATAGCGCTGGTGGATTTCGATCTTGATGCGACCGGCGGCCACGTGATCGAACAACTCGCCGGCAAGCTCGGCCTTCTCGGCCGGATCGGCGATGTAATCGGCCAGGGCCGGGCGCGTCAGGTAAAGCGATCCCTTCATCGCCAGCAGTTGTGGGTTGAACGGCGGGATCGGGCCCGATGCCGTACCCACGCACACCATCAGGCCGCGTCGCTTGAGCGAATCGAGCGAGGCATCGAAGGTGGCCTTGCCCACGCTGTCGAACACCACGTTCACGCCCACGCCGTCGGTCAGTTCGCGCACGCGTTTTGCAACGTCGTCGTGCGCGTAGTTGATGACGTGGTCGCAGCCGTGCGCGCGGGCGATGTCGGCCTTGGCTTCGCTCGATACCGTGCCGATCACGGTCAGCCCAAGCAGCTTCGCCCACTGCGAGACGATCAGTCCCACACCGCCGGCGGCTGCATGCAGAAGGATCGTGTTGCCCTTCGCAAACGGGTAGATGCGGCGCAGCAGGTAGGCCGACGTCAGGCCGCGCATGGTCATGGCGGCGGCGGTTTCGCAGGCAATGGCTGCGGGCAGCTTGATGAGCGGCGCGGCTGGAATGAGGCGTTCGGTGCTGTACGCGCCCAGCGTGTTGATGAAGCCGGTATAGGTCACGCGATCACCCACGGCGACGTTGCTTACGCCATCGCCTACCGCTTCAACGATGCCTGCTGCTTCCACGCCCATGCCGGCGGGGCGGGGTACCGGGTAGAGGCCCGAACGGAAGTAGGTGTCGGCAAAGTTCAGGCCGACGGCTTCGTGGCGTAGACGGACCTGGCCCGGGCCGGGTTGGCCCACTTCGACGGTCTCGCAGCGCAAGACCTCGGGGCCGCCGGTTTCATGAAAGCGGACTGCGGTTGCCATGGATATCTCCTGGATTCGTCTTCAGATGTTTGGGGTGCGCGCCGCCCGCGCGGCTCGCTTGGCGAGACGCGGTCAAGGCGGGAGAGGGGTGAGATGCCTTGTGGCGGCGCGCGGTTAGCGGAGTCGGGCCGTCATGCGGAAGCCACAGCGGCTGGTGCGGCGGTGGGCGCCGCGTCGATCGATACGTTGGCCACGCGCTTGAGTTCAGCTTCGTAGCTGCGTGCGGCCAGCAAGAAGCAGCCTGCTGCAACCACGCCGAAGATCGGCATCACAGCCAGGGCGGTCTGCAGGCCCCACGCGTCGGACATGGCGCCGCCCACAAACGGCCCGATGGCCAAGCCGAACAGGTTCTGGAACAGCGAAAGCACCGCAGCTCCGGTAGAGCGGACGCCGGGGTGCACCACGTCGAACACCACGCTGGAAGCCGGGGCCACCGTGCACGTCATCAAGAAGCCGCCGAAGGCGATCAGGAGGAACTGCTGGTTGGCCGGCATGGCGGTACCAAAGGCCGTCATGAACACGAGCAGCGTGACCACCGCCAGCACAGCCACCGCAATCAGCCGGTTGCGCTGGCGGCGCGCTGCAACCACATCGGCCACCACACCCCACACGAAGGCGCCCAGGGCACCGCACAGCACCACCAGTGCGGCTTGCATGGCAGCACGGTCCGGCGGTGTCCCGTGATAGCGATTCAGGTAGCTCGGCAGCCACGCCCAGATGGTCGACACGACGATCAACTGGAAGGCTGCGCCCAGGCACGTCCACCACAGCGTGCGCGAGCTGGTGAGCGCGCCCGCAACGCGTTGCAGGAGCGTGCCTGCGGGCTGACGCACTTGCGTGCCGCCAGCTGCCATCGCCACCGTTTTGTAGTCCGGCACGAACACATAGAGCAGCGCCAGCACCAGACCCGGTATGCCCACCACGCCAAATGCTGCCTGCCAGCCCCAGCGCGCTGCAATCACGCCACCGAGCAACACGCCCAATACCGAACCGACGGATGCCGCGGCAAAGAAGGCGCCCATCAACGTGGCGCGCAGGCGCTTGGGGAACAGACTGGCAATGAGTGCCGCGCCCACCGAGCCGTAGCCGGTCTCGCCCACGCCCACGATGGCGCGCGCGGTGAAGAGCTGTCCGTAATTGCGCGTGAACATGCAGGAGATCGTTGCCAGGCTCCATACGGTGGCCATCACGACGATGCTCTTGACGCGGCTGTAGCGGTCGGCCAACAACGCCACCGGCAGGCCACCCACCGCCACCACGATCGAGATGACCGAGACGAGCGCGCCAAGTTGCTTGTCGGACAGCGCCCAGGCTGTCTTCAGATGCGGGAAAAGCGACACGATGACTTGCCGGTCGATGTAATCGAACAGCATCAGTGCAAAGGTCATTGCAAACGCAAACCACGCCTGGGGTTGGCTGACGAGATAGCCGTCGTGGTGGTCTGCGCGCGGGTCGGCGGCATGCAGATTCATGGTTGTCTCCGAGTGGCGGCGCTTGCGTTGAGCGCCGCCTGTGTTGGCCCGGTGATACGGCGGCTTCTAGTTTAGGCCGCGCGCAGCGGCAGGTTTTTCACGTTCGGGGCACGGTTGGGGGACATGCCGTTCTTCGCCAGCGTTTCTTCAACGCTGTCATATTGCACGCCGATGCGGTAGATGGCGCGCGCCTCCTTGCCGCTGGCAATCTCACGGCCCAGTTCATGCGCCACGCGCACGCACTGCTCGATCTGCTGCACGGATGTCATACGGTTGCCGTGCTGGTCGATGATCGTGTCTTCAATGCCGCAGCGCGGGTGCAGGCCCATTGCCATGGCCATCATGTTGAAGGGCAGCACGTTCTTGAGCAGCGACTCGGCCGTCAGCGTGCAACCATCCGGCGCGCGGTGGATGAAGTTGAAGAAGTTGAACGGGTTGGGGCCGTCGAAGCCGCCGCCAATGCCGATCCACGTCAGGTTGAGCGGGCCCTTGTAGACGCCCTTGCGGACGACACGCTCCAGCGTTTCCAGCGCGTGGATGCCGGTCAACTGGAAGTGCGGTTGCACGCCGGAGGCCTGCAGACGGCGCAGGTGCTCCTCCAGCCAGGCGGGGCCGGCGGGCACGGTCATTTCTGCATAGGCTGCAGCCAGCGCCGGATTGGCCAGCGACGTGCCTTCCAGATACGCCGGATACAGCAGCTCCATGATGTTCATCTGCGTGGTGTTGACCGCCACGGTCACCTGATCGGGTGCTGGGGTCAGGTCGGCCAGCATGTGGCGCGTGTCGTCCGACAGCCACTTGGCGGCTTGCCCTTCGTCTTCGGGGGCAAAAGAAATCGAGCCGCCCACCTGGATGATCATGTCGGGCACCGCCGCACGCACGCCGGCAATCAGCTCGTTGAATTTCGAGAGCCGCTTGGAGCCCTTGCCGTCGAGTTCACGCACGTGCAGGTGCAGCACGGTAGCGCCGGCGTTGTAGCAATCCACGGCTTTCTGCACCTGTTCTTCCATCGTGACCGGAATGTCTTCTGGAAAATCTTCCGGCATCCATTCCGGGCCGTACGGCGCAACGGTAATGACGACTTTGTCCTGGTTTTCCGGGTGCAGCGAATCATCGAGGAATTGCATGTTGGGGGCTCCTGTAGGGGATGTCTCGGCTGGACTTCACTATAGGGAAGCGGTAGCTTTGAATTTCTCAATTGGCGCCAAGTTTTTCTCTTTACGCGCCATTCCGTGTAAACACCAAGACGGCTCGAAGCCCACTGAAACCTATGGAAACGATGGTGCGTGCCCGGTCGCTCAACGGCTACTTCCAGGTCGTGCGGCGGCTTGGTTTCAACCCGCAGGAGGCACTGCGGCAGGTGGGGCTGGACCCGGCCAGACTGACCGATCCCGAGCAGCTCGTGTCAGTCGTGGCGACGTGCCAGTTGATGGAGATCACCGCCGCCAGCGCCCCGTGCCCGACGCTCGGGCTGCAGATGGCCGAGGCGCGCCAGGAACTGGATTTCGGTGTGCTCGGGTTGTTGCTCGCCCACAAGCGCACGCTGCGCGAGGCGCTGCAGGCCATCATCCAGTACCGCCACCTGCTGAACGAGGCGCTGGCGATCTACCTGGAATCTGATGGCGATATGGTGGTCATTCGCGAAGAGGTGATCACCGAGACGCCCGTGCCGCTGCGGCAGGCCAACGAGCTGGCCGTTGGCGTGCTCGCCAGGACGTGCAGCGCGCTGCTGGGCGTGCACTGGAAGCCGCGCAGCATCCATTTCACACATGGCGCTCCCACTGACGTCAGCCTGCACAGACGCGTGTTCGGTTGCCCCATCGTGTTCGGCAGCGACTTCAACGGCATCGTCTGCGCCGCTGCCGATCTGGAGACGCCCAACCCTGCCGCTGACCCGGCCCTCGTGCGCTACGCGGAAAGCCTTGCCGAGCCGCTCAATGTATCGGCGCAAGAGGCGGTGGTGCAGGACGTGCGTCGCGCGATCTACCTGTTGCTGCCGCTGGAGCGCGCCTCGGTCGAACAGGTGGCTGATCATCTCCACCTGAGCGTGCGGACCCTGCAACGCCAGCTGGAAGCAGCCGGCATGACGTTCTCTGACCTGGTGGAGGAGGTCCGGCACAACCTCGCCGTTCGCTACATGGCGAACCCGAGCTATCGGATCGGACGGGTGGCCGCGTTGCTCGGCTATACGCGGCAGGCGTCGTTCACGCGCTGGTTCATCGCCCACTTCGGTATGACGCCGCGTGCGTGGCGCGACGTGCAGCGCGGTGATCGCGGTGCCGACGCGGCTCAGGCAGGTTCGAGCCCGGCCGACGTATCGTCCGCACGCGGCTGACGCACCAGCCGCACCGCGGGCGATTGCAGGATGCACAGCAACTGCAGCGCAAAGCCCGCCACCGCCATCAGCAGGCACGCCCCCGCACCGGCGTGTGCGGCGAGCCACGCGGCCATTGCCGCGCCGATTGGCCGAGCGCCATATGACATCACATTCACTGCAGATACGCGCGCCAGCAGCGTGGGCGGCGTCACCGTCTGCCGCAGCGTGGTGGTGCTGACCACCCACAGAATCGGCCCACAACCCAGCAGAAAGAAGCCCGCTTGTGCCAGTGCCGGCCACGGCTGCCAGAGCGTGGCCGCAAGCAGCACACCGCCCGTCAGTCCACACACGGGGCCAGTCGCCACCACATGGCCGAAGCGCCAGCGCGCCAGAATGCGGGCGGCCAGCAGCGCGCCGATCACCATGCCCGCGCCGTACATGCCGAGCGTCAGCCCAATCGCTTGTGCAGAGAGGTTCAACCGATGCGCCGCATACGGAACGAAGATGGCAATCACCATGAAGAACGCCATGGTGAAGACGAACTGCGTGATGAACACCGGCCGCAGCAGCGGATGGTGAAACACGAAGCGCGCGCCCTCGGCTATGTCCTGCAGCGGGTGCGCCGCGTGCCGCGCCACTGACTCCGGGGCGGCCACGCCGGCCAGCAGTGCCGCAGCCATGGCGGACAACGCCGCCGCCAGCGCGAACGCCGCCATCGAGCCTGTCCAGCCGACCAACGCACCGCCGATGGCCGGCCCGCACGCAAATGCAATCGTGCGCGCTAGCTCGATTCGGCCGTTGGCGCGCGCAAGCATCGCTGCCGGCACGAGCGAGGGCACCAGCGCAGGCGCCGCCACGCTGAACACCACCGTGCCGCACACAGCAACAAAGCCCAGCACACCCAGCGCAGCCAGGTTCAAGCGCCCGGCCATCAGCAGACCCGCCACAGCAAACAAGGCCAGCGCGCGTACCGCCTCCGCGCCGGCCATCAATGCACGCTTGGGCCAACGATCCGCCAGCATGCCGACGGGAATGGCAAACAGCACAAACGGCAGCGTGAGGGCGACTTGCAGCCAGCTCGCTGTGCTGGCGTCGGCATGCAGGGTGAGCACCGCAACCATGGGCATGGCGGCCAGCGCAATCTGCTCGGCTGACTGCGCAGCCAGGTTGGAGCCCGCCAGCCGATTGAAGCCCGGCGGTAGACGGTCGACAGCAAGATCATGGGAATCGGACATCGCACACTCCTGAAAATGTTCGCTTCAGGGTAGGGACGGCGATGCCTGGATGCGCTCCGCTTCTTGCGGGCGAACTCGGAATTCGGGATTCGGAATTCGGAGCGTGATTACAAGATGGGGGCGAACAGCTTGGCGACGTGCATGATCACGCGGCGCAGCGGGTGTGCGTGTTCGTATTCGTCACGGCCAACTCGGGCGGCTTCGGCAAAATCGACTTCGAGCATTTGTGCGACGTCGTTGGCGAAGCGTGGGTCCGCGGTCATGATCATCAGCTCGAAGTTGAGGCGGAACGAACGGTTGTCGAGGTTGGCGCTGCCTACGGCTGCGGCCTCGTCGTCGATCAGCACGACCTTCTGGTGCAGGAAGCCCGGCAGGTAGCGATAGATCTTCACGCCCGCGCGGATCGCCTGATACGCATACAGCGTGGACGCGAGGAACACCATGTGATGGTCTGGCCGCGACGGGATCAGGATGCGCACGTCTACCCCGCGCAGCACGGCCAGGCGCAGCGCGGCAAACACGGCTTCGTCGGGAATGAAGTATGGCGACGTGATCCACAGCCGCTTGCGCGCCGATTGAATGGCTTCCATGAAAAACAGCGAGCAGGTTTCCTGCTTGTCTGCCGGGCCGCTGGCGACCACTTGGCAAACCATGTCTTCTTCGGGCCGCAGTTCGGGCACGATCAGTTGCGGCACTTCGTGCGCGGCCCAGTACCAGTCTTCGGCAAAGGTCAGTTGCAAGTCCATCACCGCGGCACCGACGATCTCGATATGCGTGTCGCGCCACGGGGCAAGCGGCGGTTTTTCGCCCATGTATTCGTTGCCGACGTTGTGGCCGCCAACGTAAGCACGGTCTCCGTCCACCACCACGAGCTTGCGATGGTTGCGGAAGTTGAGCTGGAAGCGGTTGACGAACCCGGCATGCGTGGAGAACGGCTTGGCCAGCACGCCGCCTTCAATCAGACGCTGCACATAGCGGCGCGGCAGCGCGTGGCAGCCGATGCTGTCGAAGAGAAAGTACACACGCACCCCGGCCCGCGCGCGGTCGAGCAGCAGTTCGGCTAGGCGGCGGCCGAGCGTGTCGTCGTGCACGATGAAGAACTGCACGATCAGCACGCGCCGCGCCTGGGCAATCGCCGCAAAGATGGCATCGAAGGTTTCCGCGCCGTTGACGAGCAGCCGCACGCGATTCCGGGCCAGACACGGTGTGCCGGTCAGGCGCGGCAAGGCCTGCATGCAGGTGTGCTGCGGCGCGACCACGCTGGACTCATGGTCGCGCAGACGGCGCCAGTCGTCAGACAGGGTGATTTCGCGCAGACGCGCGTTGTGAAAGCGGCGCGCGTCCACGTAGCCGGCAAAGGTGCTTCGCCCGAAGATCAGATAGGGGATCAGCGTGAACTCCGGCAGCGTGACCAGCGAGATGGCCCACGCGATGGCACCCTGCGACGTGCGCACGGTCAACACGGCATGCATGGCCGCGAGGACGCCCACGCAATGCACAACAAAGAGGAAGGCGGCAAATGCCGTGGTGTTGGTCAGCATGGAAAGCAGCGGGGGAAAAAGCGCACCGTTGCGCCATTTTGACACGCCCCACGTGGCGTCGGACAAACACGGATACTGCCCCGGCTGACATCTCGCGTAGTCTGGCCGTGGCGTCTGTTCAGGCACGCCGCATGCTGGTGTGAAGTAGACGTCCTCTCGACCTGTGCCGTACCCAACACGACATCGAACATGCAAGGGCACCCGAGGAACCTCCCGACCGCGTATCTGCGCGCCTGGTTTGCCTGGCTGGTCATCGCACTGCTGACGGGCTGCGCAAGCCTGCCAGATCACGTCGATCGCCCCGTGACGACGGCGCTGCCCAATGCCGAATCGGCCTCTTCGCTGGGGCGCCTGGTGCAGACGAATGCGCCGTCGGCCGATGTGTCCGGCTTCCGGCTGATCCCGTCGGGCGAAGAAGCCTACGCCACGTTGCTCACGCTGGCCGACCGGGCCGAGCGTACGCTGGATTTGCAGTACTTCATCATTGCGAGCGACAACAGCGTGCGCGAACTGATGCGCCATGTGCGGGCCGCTGCCGACCGTGGCGTACGCGTGCGCATGCTGGTCGACGATCTGCACAGCGATGGGCGCGATCTGGCATTTCTGAAATTTTCGTCGCACAAGAACATCGACGTGCGGCTGTTCAACCCGTTTCCGGGCGGGCGGATGTCGAACGTCACACGGTACCTGAGCGGTGCCGCGGAGTTCCGCCGCGTCAATCGGCGCATGCACAACAAGGCTTTCATTGCCGACAACGCACTGGCCGTGACAGGCGGGCGCAATCTGGGCGCCGAGTATTTCACGCAGAACCAGACCACCAACTTCGTCGATCTTGACGTGCTGGCTGCCGGGCCGGCGGTGCGTCAGTTGTCGTCGGCGTTCGATGCGTACTGGAACAGCGAATTTGCCTATCCGGTGCAGGCGCTGGCGCCCGAGCCGAGCATGGCGCATCCGCCCGAGCCGAAAGAGGGCAACTATCCGCCGCCGGTGACGATGCCACACCGGCCGGAAGGGCCGCCGCAGCATATCGATGTGCCGACCCGGCCGATCAACATGGGCTCCGATTCCGCCAAGCCGGCATCCGACCAGACGATTTCGCAGCTCGAGCAGCGCCGTAACCAGACTGATCTGGCCAGCCCAGCGCCGGAGCAGCCTTTGCCGCTCAAGCCCGCACCGCGCGACTGGTTCCTGGCTGACCAGATCGCCCGTGGCCGCCTGCGCCTGGAGTGGGCGCAGGCACAGGTGATCGTCGACCGTCCGGCCAAGGTGTCGGGTGATGAGGTGGAACCTGGCGGCGAGCGCCTCGCCCAGACGCTTCTGCGTCTGATTGACGAGGCCAAGCGCGAGGTGGTGCTGATCTCGCCGTACTTCGTGCCGGGCAAGCGCGGGGTCGAGGTGGCTAGGCACTTGCAGGATCGGGGTGTGCGGCTGCGTGTGCTGACCAACTCGCTGGCAGCGACCGACGCACCCATCGTGCATGTGGGTTATGCGAAATATCGTGGCGCGCTGATCGACGACGGTGTTGAACTGTACGAGCTGCGCCCGACGCTGGGCGATCGCCCGAAGATGTTCGGCACGTTCCGTTCGTCGCAGGCAAGCCTGCACGTGAAATCGATCGTGGTGGACCGCAGCACGCTGTTTGTCGGCTCGATGAACATCGACCCGCGCTCCATCGGGCTGAATACCGAAACGGGGTTGATCATCCGCAGCCCGGTGCTGTCGGATGCGGTAGCCAAGCTGTTTGACGATTCGGTGCGCGACAGCGCCTACCGGGTGACCAAGGACGACGGCCACTTGCGCTGGACCACGCATGAGAATGGCAAGGAGGTCGTCGTCGATCAGGAGCCGGAAGTGGGCCTTGGCCGCCGGACGTGGATTCAGATGCTGGCGCCGTTTACCCCGGAAGAGCTGCTGTAGCGGCCCAAAAGAAAAACGCCGCGAACTGCGGCGTTTTTTCAACTCAGGCCAGGGACTCTCCGGGCCTTCGCTTCATTACATCTTCTGCTTGGTGTTGTCAGCGGCGTTTTCCAGCTTCTGACCACCCGTCTGAATGTCCTTGCCCATGCCTGCCATCGTGTTGCAGCCCGCCAGAACGACGCAGCCCAGGGCCAGCAGTGCAATCAGTTTCTTCATCTCGATCCCCTTGTGAGCCGTGCGGTGTCCCGCACGATGTTCGCGTGATTGCCACCACGACGGTGGCGCAACCCGCATTTTAGTGCCACCCCGCGCACGTGGGGTGCGCCGGTCGTATCTTTTTTACCTTCTTGCATATCACTTGCGGCGCATTCCGGACATTCGTGGTGATGCCCTCTATTTCCGCTGTCCCTTGCCGTTAGCACCATTGGGAGTGAACAGGGTGCCCGAAGAGGGACGCGGGAAGACGATCTCGGCGCACACGGCCCAACCATGCAGGGGAAAACATATGTGGAAATGGATGGATACGAGCATTCGCACGCGGCTGACGTTTCTGGTCGCAGTATTTGCAGTGATGATTGCCGTGGTGGGCTTCGCGGGTATCACCACCGGCCGGGCGACCAATGACGATTTGCGGGCGGTGTATCTGGAAGATGCCAAGGGCCTGGATCTGCTGGCCAAAGACACCATCAACCTGCTGTGGGCGCGCATCCACCTGACCAATTTCGATGCGGTCTCCACGCCTGAAGAACTCAAGAAACTGCTGTCCGATGCGCACACCATGGTCAACTCGGCCAACGATGCCTGGGCCCAGTTCATGAAGCTGCCGATTCCCGATGCGGACCGCGCCCAGTTGCAAGCCGCCGACGCGGCACGCACCAAGTTCGTCAAGACGGCGCTGGAGCCGGCCATTGCCGCACTGGAACGCAGCGACCTCACTACGTACCGCGAACTGAACACGAACCTGGTGCCGAAGCTGTTCGTCGATTACGACTCGGCGCTCGGGCCCCTGGTCGGGGCGCGCTTCAAGTACGGCCAGCAACGCTTTGACCATTCCCAGTCGCGCTATGCGATGAGCATCTGGATCTCGGGTGGCTTGCTGGTCGCCGCGCTGGTGTTGTCGGTTGTGGCGCGCGGCGTGCTTGGCCGCACGGTGGTGCGTCCGCTGGAGCGCGCCATTCAGGTGTTCGAGCGCATGGCATCGGGCGACCTCGCCACGCGTATGGAAGGCCAGACCGCCGCGGGCCGCCGCGATGAAACCGCACGCCTGATGCACGCGGTGTCGTCCATGCAAACGAGCCTGCAGCAGATCATCGGTCAGGTGCGCACAGGCTCCGATTCCATCGCCAGCGCTACCAAGCAGATTGCCGCCGGCAATGCCGACCTCTCGCAGCGCACGGAGCAACAGGCCTCGTCGCTGGAGGAAACCGCGTCGAGCATGGAAGAGCTGACGAGCATCGTGAAGCAGAATGCCGATAACGCGCGTCAGGCGAGCACGCTGGCCGTCAGTGCGTCGGATATCGCGGTCAAGGGTGGGGAAGTCGTGGGCCGCGTGGTGGACACGATGGCCGGCATCAATGAAAGCAGCCGAAAGATTGCCGACATCATCGGCGTGATCGAAGGCATTGCGTTCCAGACCAACATCCTGGCGTTGAATGCTGCGGTGGAAGCCGCACGCGCCGGCGAGCAGGGCCGCGGCTTTGCCGTCGTTGCCGGCGAGGTGCGCAGCCTTGCGCAGCGCAGCGCCACGGCCGCCAAAGAGATCAAGGAGCTGATTGGCGATTCGGTGGGCCGTGTGCAGAACGGTACGACCCTCGTGGCCGAAGCTGGCACGGTGATCGACGAGGTGGTGGTGGCCGTGCGCCGCGTGACGGACATCATGGGCGAGATCAGCGCGGCGTCGGAAGAACAGAGCAGCGGCATCGAACAGGTCAACCAGGCCGTCACGCAGATGGACCAGGTGACGCAGCAGAATGCAGCGCTGGTCGAACAGGCTGCGGCTGCGGCGGAATCGCTGGAAGAACAGGCCGAGGCGTTGCGCAGCGCAGTGGCGGTCTTTCGCGTCGAGCACGCATAAGCAGCACGCGCGCCAGCGCCGATGCCCTTCCGCCGTGCAGGCGGAAGGGCGTTTTCTTTTACGGCATCAGATCGCGTGCGCGCTCGGCAATCACGTCTTGTGTGTCGTCGATCCAGCGGGCAGGGAAGGGTTGCGAGAGCAGGTAGCCCTGGATCACGTCGCACCGGCAGGCACGCAGCGCATGGAGCTGCGCGGCGGTTTCCACGCGCGTGGCGGTGACGGGCACCCCCGCGCCATGCGCGGCAGCCACCAGGCGTTGCAGCACCGCGTGATCGCTCGCCTTGGTCACTGCGTTGACGATGGCCTGATCGAGCTTGACCTGATCGGGGCGGAACGTTGCCAGGCAATCGAGGCTGTGCGCGGTGGCGCCAAAGTCTTCCACAGCCACGCGTGCGCCACAGGCGTGCAGGGCTTCCACGGCTTTCTGCGCCGAGCCGTTGGCACGGTGCAGTGTGTGTTCCGATATCTCGAAGACGAGGCGTGCGGTCGGCACCGCGTGGCGTGCGGCAATGTCGCGCACGGCGTCGCTCAATTGCGGATCGAGTAGCTGCGCAACCGACAAGTTGACAGCTGCATGCACGCCCGGCTGATGCCGGCTGTTGCGTCCCGCGCGCTGGGATTCTTCGCGTAGCAGCCCGGCCAGCATCTGCGCGGCATTGTCGAGCACCCAGCGGCCCACCTCACGAATGTCGCCTGTCTGCTCCAGGATTGGCAGAAAATCGGCCGGTGCAACGACTCCCAGCTCCGGTGAAATCCAGCGCAGCAAAAATTCGTAACCGACGATCCGTCCGTCGGTCAGGCTCAGTTGCGGCTGCAGGTTCAGGCTGAACTGGCGGCGCGCAAGCGCATGACGCAACTGGGCGGCCAGGCGCGGATGCTCGGCGGCGGCGTCGTACCCATCGATGGCGGCGGTGTTGCCGCCCGAGATCGGAGGCATGGCCGCCGGGGCATACAGCGCGGGGCTTTGTTCGGCACCGTGCTGGACCCCGTAGAGCGCCCGGTCGGCCTGTTCAATCAGCCGCGCTGCATCCGAAGGCATGGTCTCAAAAAGCGTCATGCCGATGCTGCATGAGCAGACCAGCTCGTAACCATGCGTGATGAAAGGTCGCGTAAGCGCCGCGGAAATCCGCCGCGCGAGATCGTGCACATCCTGTGCCGAGACAAAGTCTGCGCAGGCAACGGCAAAGGTCTCGGGGCCGACGCGCCCGACGATGGGTGCGATGCCATCCGCAGGTGGCACGCTCAGCGCTTCAAGCCGCGATGCACATTCGACGATGACCTCTCGCGCGGCCAGCGGCCCGAGCGTGTTGGTGGCCTCGGCAAAATGGTCGAAGCCGATCAGCAGCAGTGCGCCGATTGCATCCTGGCGTGCGGGTTGCGGCATGGCAGCCAGCAGCTGGACGAATCGTTCGCGGTCCGGCAATCCGGAGATTGGGTCCAGACTCGATGGCGCGGCAGACCTTGCGCGGCTCATAAATGGGGATCGTCCTGCAAATGCCTTTAAAACGGAAATGCCTGCACTTGATGTGCTGTCAATTGTATAGCTTTGTCACAAGCATGCCTGCGGCATCATAAGCTGAAAACCGGCCATGGTGGCCGATTTGCGGCGTTTTTTGCGTGATTTCGGCAGATGTTTTTAACCTTTAGCGGCAGTTAATTCTGAGCAAAGCGGGGCGAATATCAGTTCTGCCTGCACGCTACACCATGCGCTGGCCGCCCCAAAGCAACTGTTCATAGATAAAGCATTGCAGCAGCATTTTTTGGGCCGCGACCAGCTCTACGAATTCCACGCCGTATTGATAGACGTTGGGCAGGTCGGCCGGCTTCTCGCTGCGAACGAGGGCGGCTGCCACCAGTTCGGAGTGATAGTCGCGCGTTTTCACCCGGAAGCGCAGACGCGCCGGCGCGCCGCTCACCTCCAGCCGATGCACGGAGCGGAACGACGCGCCTGTCGTGCTGATGTCGGAGATATGGATCATGCGCGGCGGGTCGCCGCTCACCAGCATCTTGCCGACCACGTTGGCGCGCACGCGCAGCGATTTGCGCAACATGCGGTTCTTGATCCGCCGCGGCGGCGACAACACGACGTATTCGAACGGAATGCGGCACACCGCCATCACCGTGCATTCAAAGCTGGCAATGCCCTCGCCCGAGAAGGCGTGGACTTCCACCAGTTCGTCCTTGACCGGCATGACCGAGCGGCCGCTGTCGGTGGGCATGGTGATGAGCAGATGGCGCTGCGGGCTGTAGCCCATCACGCGCGCGGCGCCCTTGGTCTGGCCGGCGCCTGCGGTCAGTCGCACGGTCAGCATGCCACCGGGGCGCAGGCCCAGCAGCTCCATGGCGATCGTGCGTTCACCGTCAGGATCGTCGCCCATGTCGGGGAACATCGTGTTCGGGAACTGCGTATTTGCAAACGCTGGCGCAGGCGCGGGCGTGCCGTCCGCCATACGATGCGGGCGGTGCAGCGTGCACAGCAGGTCGATCTCCTCCGGGGAGTGGATGACGTCGCCCTTCGGGACGAGCAGCTGCCCGTCGGCGTCAAGCATCGGCCACGGCAGGGGGATCGCTAGCGGAATGTCGAGAGGTTGAAGTTCGAGCATGGCAATGGGGAGCCAACAGCTGCGCAGGGCCCCACGTTTCTATACGGCCAAATGTTGCACAACTTTAAGCGCACTTATTGTGCGGGGTCGGTGGCACGCGAGTTGCGGCCCGAGAACCATGGTCGAGCACAATGTCGGTTCCAAAGTAGATGGGGTGAGTGTGCGCATGGCGTCTCGGCGGCATTTCTGGGCGGCGGTAGAGCAGTTTGCTCGCTATGTCGTCATCGGCGGCGGCGCAACGCTGGCGCACTATGTGGTGCTGTTCGGGCTCGTGCAGCTGGGAGTCTCGCCGTGGCGAGCGTCGGTGGTAGGCAGCGTGATCGGTGCCACGCTCAACTACTTCATCAGCCGGCAGGCCGTCTTCAACAGCACACGCGGGCACGTCGGCGCGATGGTGCGGTTTGGCCTGGTGGCCTTTCTCGCGCTGGGATGCAACGCGACCATCATGGCCATCGGCCTGGGAATTGGCCTGTATTACCTGGTCGCGCAGATGTTCGCCTCGGCCATCACGGCAATCTTCAACTTCGTGGTGCACCGGTACTGGACGTTTCGCGACGCCGACGCAGTCGGCGCGCCAACTGAGCCGCAGCCGACCATCGTGCCGGAGCGGCCCACGCACCATGGGCCGTAAGCGGCCCTGCCCGCCTTAATGCCGACTTGCCACGCTTTGCAGGCCGGCCGCGGTTTCCGTGACGAACGTCACTTCGCCGATGCCATCGGCAGGCGGGGTGGGGGCATCGTCACGCAAGCGCTCCACCACCAGATGGACATCGATCACATCGGCCACGCCAGATGCCTCCAGCGAAACAAGTGCGGCCAACTGCGCAATCGCAAACGTATCCGCGAGCAGCGGGGTGTCGTCGTGGAGATCGCCGGCAACGCGTGCGGGTGGGGTCTTGCCGGCAGCGCGCGTGGGGTGCTGCGCTGTCTCACGTGCGCGATAGGCGAAGTAGGCATCGGCAAAATGCACGCGGTGCGCGTCGAATACGCGTACGGCAGCGGTAAGGGCATCGTCCACCCAGGTGGGGTCGACTGCCGTCGTACCTGGCTCGTTACCTTCGGGCAGGCCCGCGAGCTTGAGCGCATATCGATGCGTCTGCGTGCCGGGGGCGACAAAACTCAATTCCATACGACCTCCCACAACCGCGTGCGCTTGTGCCGCGGCTCGCCGTGTTTGAATTCGCTCCCCCCGAAGCGATATTGAAGAATAGTAACGGAGCCGGCCGTTTGCGCCTTTCCTCTTTCCGGATGAGGTCGAGGGGTCTTGTCTTAACTTTAAGACATTCACAATGTGGAGATTGCCGTTCGTTCATATGGCAAACGGTTGCGGGGCGGCAGCGTCTGCGCGACCTAACCGAACGGCTAGCTGCTTCGCCGCGAGGGCCGGTGTACAGTCATCGGATGTCTGGCGACGCCGGACAAGTGTCGACAATCGAGGTCGACAAACGCAGACGGGAATGACGCGGGGCGCGTTTCCTTCGCGTCATCTCGCGCACGAGGGGACCCAAAGCGCGCACGCGGTCCATGTCCCCTCGCGGGAAGGGATTGCCCCGTTAACTCGCGGCTTCTATAGTCCGCCTCGATTCGTGCGCTTGCAACGCACCAAGGTCTGTCATTGCCCGCCGCCAACTGGGCCACGCAGACCACGAGACCGGTTACGGGGATCACGCCAACTGCCACCGCGCGCCTGACGCAACGATTGCGTCATGGGGCACCCGGCGGCGCGATGGCCATCACATCAACCACCCCCCGGGACTGCCGCATTCGCGAAACAGCATCGCCATGCTTGAGGACCACCACTTGTACAAGGCTGCGATCGAACATTCGCCGATAGGAATCGGCCTGTGCGCGCCGGAGGGTCGCTTCCTCGACGTGAACCGAGCGCTGTGCGCGCTAACGGGACACGAAGCACAGGCGCTGCGCGCGCGCGATCTGTTCGACCTGTGCCACCCCGACCACACGGAACGCACACGACATGGTGTCGAGTCGCTGCTCGCCGGTCAGCGCGACACGCTGTCGATGGAAACGCGCCTGGTCCGCCAGGACGGCACCACCGTCTGGGTGCAGACCGATGTGGCGGTGGCGCGCGACGACGGCAACGCGCACCTCGTCGTGCAGATGCAGGACGTGACCGCGCGGCGCCTGGCGCTGGAATCGCTGCGCGCGTCGGAGCAACGGTTGGCCTATGTGCTGGACGGCGCGGGGCTGGGTACGTTCGACTGGTCCACGCGTGCACGGCATGTGTCGTTCAACCGTCGGACGGCCGACATGCTCGGCTACGAGCCAACGGATCTGTCCAACGATCCGGATGCCTGGTTCGCGATGGTGCATCCGCAAGACGCCGCGTTGAGCGCGCGACGCATCTACCGCCATATGCGCGGCGATGCCGACAGCTTTGAAATCGAGCAACGCATGCGCGCACGCCATGGACAATGGATCTGGGTGGCCGCGCGCGGGCGTGTGACCGAGCGTGATGCCCGTGGCATGGCCACGCGCGTGAGCGGCACGCTGCTCGACGTGACACAGCGGCGCACTGCGCTGGATCGGGCCCACCACCTCGCGCTGCATGATCCGCTGACGGACTTGCCCAATGCACGTCTGCTTCGCGATCGTCTGTTCGTCGCCATTCAGACGGCACGTCGCGCGCGCGGCCAGGTTGCGGTCGTGTTCATCGATCTCGATCGCTTCAAGCCCGTCAACGATGAGTACGGCCACGGGGTTGGCGATCTCGTCCTGAAGGCTACGGCCATGCGGTTGCGCAGCGGGCTGCGGGCCTCGGACACGGTGGCGCGCTTGGGCGGGGATGAATTTGTTGCCGTCCTCACGCACTGCGCCACGCGCGACGATGTGACGCAAACCGTGGAACGCCTGATCGAAGAATTGCAGACGCCGTTTCGTGTGGAAGGCCATGTGCTGTCGATGGGCGTGAGCGCCGGCGTGGCGCTGTATCCGACCGACGGGCATGACGCGCAGACGCTCATCCGCAATGCCGACGCAGCGATGTATGAAGTCAAGCGTGCCGGTGGCAACGGCCTGGGCTTCCATGCCTCGCTCAATTACGAGCGGTTGATGGGCATGCGATCGCGCGATCGCGATCTTGATGGGGACGCCGACGCGCGTTGATTCACCGCCGCGTGCCAAAACAAAACGGCCCGCCGCAAGGCAGGCCGTTTTTTTCAAGCGTCGCAAACGTTCAGGTTTTAGAACGTGTAACGCAGGTAAAGCTCGTTTAGGTCCGTGCCCGGATTCGGGCGCTTGATCGACGCGTTCGACAGGTGTTCGAAGCGGTAGCCCATTTGGAATTGTTGCTTGCTGCCAAAGGCCACGCCCACGCCGATCATGTCGGAGAACTGGAAGGCCGTGCTGAAATAGTGCTCGTTGGACGTGCTGACGTGCGACAGCAAGCGCGGGCCGACACCAGCTTCGATGAACGGTACCCACGAGCCGCCGCGCTTTTCAAGGCGGAACAGCGGCGTCACGCCGAATTCGGTGATGTTTTGGCGGTTGGTGCCCTTGGTCGAGCGCCACTGGCCCAGCGCGACTTCCCAATCCAGATTCACGAACCAGCCTTCCGGGTTGCCCCAGTGGAAGCCCGAGTCGAAGTCGAGGTCGACGCCGTATTTCTCGATGCCGTGCTTGTTGTCTTTGCCATAGATGACGCGCACGGACGGGTCAGCCTGAGCGGGCAGGGCGGCAAACAGCGTGGCGGCGCCCAGGGCGGCAGCCAGCAGCTTGGCGGAACGGGGAAGCGCGGATCGGATCATCAGAGAGAGAGCAGAGTCAGTTGAGCGGCGCGCGTGAATCGGGGCAACTGCGTCGGCAACCACGCGCGCGGCGGACATGGTGGCTGGCAAACAGACGGTCTGGATAGCACCGGGGCGGCTTGCAAGGCATCGGGCGACGCAATTTGCGCGCCCGCTGCTGCATCAGCCGGCCCGGATGGTCGGGCGGTCTGAAATAAATTCCGTCGATTATAGGGGGAACTATCCGACTGCGTGCGGGCTTACGCACAAGGGGACATTGCCGGTAGCGAAACATCGTCGGCCACCGGCAACAACAGAAGGGTTATTGCGCGGCAGGAGCGGATGCCCGCGGCAGCGCCGCCTGGCCAACCACCGGCACTTCGCCGTGCCACCCGCCGCCCAGCGCCTTGACCAGCAGCACCGCTGCCGAATACTGCTTGCCCTGCAGCGTGAGCAGCGTGCGCTCGGCATTGTAGGCCGTGGCCTGTGCGGTGATGACTTCCAGGAAGCTCACCGTGCCCGCGCGATAGCGGTTCAGATTGAGTTGCGCGGCTTCCTGCGCGGCCTTGACGGCATCGGCCTGCACGCCAAATTCCTGCGTCTGCCAGCGAAGCGCGGCGAGGTTGTCTTCGACATCCTGAAACGCGCCCAGCACCGTCTGGCGGTATGTCGCGACCGACGCATCGTAAGCAGCACCGGCCTTGTCGACGGCGGCTGCACGCGCGCCGCCATCGAACAGCGTGGCGGCCAGCGTTGGGCCGATCGACCAGACGCGGCTCGGCAGCGTTGCCAGGCGCGAAAGCGTGTTGGCCGCCAAACCGGTCGAGGCTCCCAGCGTGAGTGTCGGGAAGTACGCAGCCTTGGCCACGCCGATCTGCGCGTTGGCGGCGGCCATGCGGCGCTCGGCGGCGGCAATGTCGGGGCGGCGCTCCAGCACGGCCGATGGCACTTCCAGCGGAATGGCGGGTAGGGCCGGCAAGTCGGCTGCACTCGCAGCGGTGGCCGGGGCCAGCGAGAATTCAGACGGCGGTTTGCCGATCAGCACCGCAATGGCGTGCTCAAGCTGCGCACGGGTGACTTCGGTATCCAACAGCAGCGCCTGCGACTGGTTGAGCTGCGTCTGCGCGGTCAGCACATCCGAACGCTGCGCCACGCCCACGGCGTACTGGTTTTGCGTGAGCTTCAGGAAGCGCTCGTAGTCGGCAACCGTGCGTTGCAAGACAGCCTTTTGGGTATCCGTGACACGCAATTGAAAATAGTTCTGCGCAAGCGTTGCCTGCGCGGACAGCAAAGCGGACGACAAATCACCGGCGCTCGCTTGTGCGCTGGCTTTGTTCGACTCCACCGATCGGCGGATGCGGCCCCACAGGTCCAGCTCCCAACTGGCGTTGAGTGACAGGCTTTGCGAGTTGAGCAGACTCGGGTTGCCTGTCGACAGGCTGCCGTCCGGGTTGACCGAGGTGCGCACTGAACGGCTGCGCGTGGCCGATGCATTGGCACCCAGCGTCGGGAAGAACGAAGCCTGCGCCGATTGCACCAGCGCCTGGGCTTGGCGGTATTGCGCCTCGGCCACCAGGATGTTCTGGTTGGCGGCGGCCACCTGTTCTTCGAGCGCGTTCAATTGCGGGTCGTTGAAGATTTCCCACCACTTGCCGCGGGCGATGGCGTCGCTCGGGTCGGCGACTTTCCAGTCGCCGGCTTCCTTGTATTGCTGCGGCACTTCGGCGGTGGGGCGCTTGTAATCGGGCCCGACCGCGCACGCCGAGACGAGCGCGCACGCGGCTAGCACGAGCAACGAGGTACGAAGGGCTTGAGTGCCTCTTGTCATGTTCAGCTTCCTTGCGAATCCAATGCGGGCAGCGGTGTGTCCTTGGTGCGCCCGGCGCGACGCAGGCGCAGCCGGTCAAGCGCCAGGTAGACCACCGGCGTGGTGTAGAGCGTGAGGATCTGGCTGACCAGCAGCCCGCCAACGATAGAGATGCCCAGCGGCGTGCGCAGCTCCGCGCCGTCGCCATGACCGAGCGCCAGGGGCAGGGCGCCCAGCAGCGCGGCCATCGTCGTCATCAAGATCGGTCGGAAGCGCAGCACGCAGGCGTGGAAGATTGCATCCGCGGGGCTCATGCCCTGGCTGCGCTCGGCCTCCAGCGCGAAGTCGATCATCATGATCGCGTTCTTCTTGACGATGCCGATGAGCAGAATCACGCCGATCAACGCGATGATCGAAAAGTCCGTATCTGTAATGATCAGCGCCAGCAGCGCCCCGACACCGGCCGAAGGCAGCGTCGACAGAATCGTGATGGGGTGCACGTAGCTCTCGTACAGCACGCCCAGCACGATGTAGATGGTGATGAGCGCAAACAGAATCAGCACGGGCTGGCTGGAGAGCGAATCCTGGAACGCCTTGGCGGTGCCCTGGAAACTGCCGTGCACGGAGGATGGCACGCCGATGCGGTTCATGGCGTCCTGAATGTCCTGCGTGGCACCCGACAGCGATGCCCCGGGGGCCAGGTTGAACGAGATCGTGCTCGCCGCGAATTGCCCCTGGTGGTTGACCGCCAGCGCCGTGTTGGTCGGCTCGTAGTGCGAGAAGGTCGACAGCGGCACCTGCGCACCTGTCGATGTGATGAGGTAAATGTCCCGCAGGCCGTCGGGGTTCTGCCAGTACTGCGGTGCGGCTTCCATCACCACGCGGTACTGGTTGAGCGGGTTGTAGATGGTCGACACCTGGCGCTGTCCGAACGCGTTGTTCAGCGCATTGTCGACATCGCTTGGGTTGATACCGAGCGATTTCGCTTTGTCGCGGTCGATGACGAGGGAGGTCTGCAAGCCCTTGTCCTGCGTATCGGTGTTGACGTCTGTCAGCGATTTCACCTGCGTGAGTGCCTGCTTGATTTTCGGATCCCACGCGCGCAGCTCGTTCAGGTCATCGGCCTGCAACGTGTATTGGTACTGCGCATTGCTCGCCCGGCCCCCCACGCGGATGTCCTGTACGGATTGAAGGAACAGGCTCGCACCTGGCTCGCGCGCCAACTTGCCCCGCAGGCGATTGATCACCTGATCGGCAGAGAGTTTCCGCTCGGCCAATGGCTTGAGCTGGATGAACATGAAGCCGCTGTTACGCTGGCTGCCGCCTGTGAAGCCCACGACGTTTTCAACCGCAGGGTCTTGCTGAATGATGTGGATGAAATCGGTCACCTTCGTGCGCATGGCCTGGAACGAGATGGCCTGGTCTGCCTGGATGTTGCCGATCACGCGGCCTGTGTCCTGCTGGGGGAAGAACCCCTTGGGCACGATGATGTACAGATAGACGTTCAGGCAAACCGTCGCAAACAGGATCAGCAGCGTGAGCCAGCTGTGCCGCAGCGCCCACGCCAGCGAGTTGCGATAGATGTCGAGCAGGAAGGTGAAGAAGCCTTCGGTCTTGCGGTGGAACCAGCCGTGTTCTTCCTCGGCAGCGGGCTTGAGCAAGCGCGCACACATCATCGGTGTGGTGGTGAGTGACACCACTAGCGACACCAGGATGGCGACCGACAGCGTCACCGCAAATTCACGGAACAGCCGTCCCACGATGCCGCCCATCATCAGCAGCGGGATAAACACGGCAATCAGCGACAGGCTCATCGACACCACGGTAAAGCCGACCTCGCGCGCGCCCTTGAGTGCCGCCTGCATGGGCCGCATGCCGTTCTCGATGTGGCGCGAGACGTTCTCGAGCACGACGATGGCGTCGTCCACCACAAAGCCTGTCGCCACGGTCAAGGCCATCAGCGAAAGGTTGTCGAGGCTGTAGCCGCACAAGTACATCACCCCGAATGTGCCGATGAGCGAGACCGGCACCGCCACGCTCGGAATGAGCGTTGCCCGCACGTTGCGCAGGAACAGGAACACCACCATGATCACCAGCGCGATCGACAGCACCAGCGTGCGCTCCACATCCCTAAGCGAGGCGCGGATGGTGGGCGTGCGGTCCATCATCACATCGAGGTTGATCTGCGCGGGAATGGTGTTGCGCAGGTACGGCAGGATGTCGTTGATGCGGTCGACCGTGTCGATGATGTTGGCGCCCGGTTGCCGGCTGATGATGAGCAGCACCGATGGCTTGCCGTTGGCTGAGCCGTAGTTGCGAATGTCCTGCACGCTGTCACTGACGTCCGCCACGTCGGCCAGCCGCACCGGCGAGCCCTTGCGCCAGGCGACGATGAGCGACTGGTATTCGGCAGCCTTCTTGGCCTGGTCGTTGGCGTAGATGGTCCAGACGCGCTCGCCGGATTCCATCATGCCCTTGGGCTTGTTCGCGTTGGTGCTGGCGATGACGGTGCGCACGGTCTCCATCGAGATACCGTACTTGTTCAGTGCCATCGGATTCAGCTCCACCCGCACCGCCGGCAGCGACGCACCGCCGATGGTGACCTGGCCCACGCCGTTCACTTGCGACAGCTTCTGCGCAAGGATGGTCGAGGCCGCGTCGTACAGCTCGCCGCGCGACTTGGTGTCGGACGTCAGCCCCACGATCATGATCGGCGCATCGGCCGGATTGACCTTCCGATACGTCGGGTTGCTCGGCAAGCCCGAAGGCAGCAGGCTGCGCGACGCATTGATGGCAGCCTGCACGTCGCGCGCAGCGCCGTCGATGTCGCGCGACAGGTCAAACTGCAGCGTGATCCGCGACGAACCGAGCGAGCTGGACGAAGTCATCTCGGTAATGCCCGCGATGCGGCCGAGTGATCGCTCCAGTGGCGTCGCCACGGTAGCCGCCATCGTTTCGGGGCTGGCGCCCGGCAGCGATGCGTTGACCGAGATGGTCGGAAAGTCCACCTGCGGCAGTGGCGACACCGGCAGCAGGCGGAACGCCGCGATACCGGCCAACGCCACACCGATAGTCAGCAGCGCCGTCGCAACCGGCCGCGCGATGAAGGTGGCGGACAGATTCATCGCGGCCCGCCAGATTGGTTGGCGCCCGGAGCGCCGTGGCGTCGGGCAGCACGGCGCGCTCGCCAGTCACGCAGGCGTTCGCCCAGGTTGTCGAAGGCCAGATAGATGACCGGCGTGGTGAACAGCGTCAGCACCTGGCTGACCAGCAGGCCGCCCACCATCGTGATCCCCAGCGGCTGGCGCAACTCGGAGCCCACGCCCGTGCCGAGCATCAGCGGCAGGGCACCCAGCAGGGCGGCCATGGTCGTCATCAGAATCGGACGGAAGCGTAGCAGACACGCCTGGTAGATGGCGTCGCGCGGGGCCATCCCCTGCTCGCGCTCGGCCTCCAGCGCGAAGTCGATCATCATGATCGCGTTCTTCTTGACGATACCGATCAGCAGGATGATCCCGATGATCGCAATGATGCCCATGTCCTTGCCTGACACCAGCAGCGACAGCAGGGCACCCACGCCGGCCGACGGAAGCGTCGAGAGGATTGTCACCGGATGGATCGTGCTTTCGTACAACACGCCCAGCACGATGTACATCGTGATGACGGCTGCCAGGATCAGCCACAACTGATTCGACAGCGACGCACGGAACGCCAGCGCCGCACCCTGGAAACTTGTTTGCATGCTGGCAGGCAAGCCGATTTCCTGTTCGACGGCATTGATCGTGTCGACCGCTGCGCCCAGCGAAGCGTGCGGCGCCAGGTTGAACGAAATGGTTGCCGCCGGGAATTGGCCCTGATGGTTCACCACCAGCGAGCCCGGTTGTTCCACCACCGTGGCAAACGCGCCCAACGGAATCTGTTGGCCGCTGCTCGATGCCACGTGCAGGTCATACAGCGATTGCGGCCCAAGCTGCATCTTCGGGTCCGTTTCGAGCACCACGCGGTACTGGTTCGATTGCGTGAAGATGGTCGAAATCAGGCGCTGGCCGTAAGCGCTGTACAGCACGCTGTCGACCGCCGCCATCGTGATGCCGTACACCGCCGCCTTGTCGCGGTCGACCTGCACGTAGGCGCGCAAGCCGTTGTCCTGCAAGTCGCTCGCCACGTCGCGCAGCTCGTTGGTCTGCTGCAGTCGTTCAACGAGTCTCGGCACCCACTTCGAGAGGTTGTTCGGGTCCGGATCTTCCACCGTGAACTGGTACTGCGTGCGGCTCACGCGGTCTTCAATCGTCAGGTCCTGCACCGGCTGCATGTACAGCGAGATACCCGCCACCTTGGCCAATTCGGGCTGCAGGCGCTGAATGATCTCGGTGGCGTCGGCGTCGCGTTTATCCTTCGGCTTGAGGTTGATCAGCATGCGGCCGCTGTTGAGCGTGGTGTTCACGCCATCCACGCCGATGAACGACGACAGGCTTTCGACCGCAGGGTCTTTCAGCACCACCTCGGCCAGCTTCTGCTGCCGCTCGGCCATGGCCGAAAACGAGATCGACTGCGATGCATCGGAAATGCCCTGGATCACGCCGGTGTCCTGCACGGGGAAGAACCCCTTGGGCACCACCACATACAGCAGGCCCGTCAGCACCAGCGTGCCGATGGCAACCAGCAGCGTGGTCTTCTGTCGGTCAAGCACCCATTGCAGCATGCGGCCGTACCGCGCGATGACGTTGTCGAAGAACGCGCCGGCAGCGTGATAGAAGCGCGATTGCTCGGCTTCGGGAATGTGCTTGAGCAAGCGCGCGCACATCATCGGCGTGAGCGTGAGCGACACCACGGCCGAGATCAGGATCGATACCGCCAGCGTGATTGCAAACTCGCGGAACAGCCGCCCAACCACGTCGCCCATGAACAGCAGCGGAATCAGCACGGCGATGAGCGAGAACGTCAGCGAGATGATCGTGAAGCCGATCTGCTTGGAGCCTTTGAGTGCGGCCTCCATCGGTGGGTCGCCCTCTTCGATGTAGCGGGCGATGTTTTCGATCATGACGATGGCATCGTCGACCACGAAGCCAGTGGCAATCGTGAGCGCCATCAGCGTGAGGTTGTTGATCGAAAACCCGGCCAGATACATCACGCCGAACGTACCGACCAGCGACAGCGGCACCGCCACCGCCGGAATGACCGTGGCCGGCACGTTACGCAGGAACAGGAAGATCACCATCACGACCAGCGCCACGGCCAGCATCAGCTCGAACTGCACGTCCGATACCGAGGCGCGGATCGTCGTGGTGCGGTCGGTCAGCAGCGACACCTCAACGTTGCCGGGCAGCGTTTCTTTCAACTGTGGCAGAAGCGCCTTGGCACGGTTGACCACCTCGATCACGTTGGCGCCAGGCTGGCGCTGCACGTTCAGGATGATGGCGGGGGTGGTGTTGGACCACGCGGCCAGCTTGCTGTTTTCAGCGCCGTCAACGATCTGCGCAACGTCGGTCAGTCGGATGGGCGCGCCGTTCTTGTAGGCGACGATCATCTTGCCGTACTCGGCGGCCGACTTGAGTTGATCGTTGGCATCGATGGTGGAGGCGCGCATCGGGCCGTCGAAGCTGCCCTTGGCGCCATTCACGTTGGCGGTGCCGATGGCGGTGCGGATGTCATCGATCGACAGCCCGAGCGCGGCTAGCGCTGACGTATTGGCCTGGATGCGTACGGCCGGCCGCTGCCCGCCGCTGATGCTGACCAGGCCAATGCCCGGCAACTGCGATAGCTTTTGCGCGATGCGCGTGTCGACCAGGTCTTCCAGCTTGGGCAACGGCATCGTGTTGGAGGTGATCGCCAGCGTGAGGATCGGCGCGTCGGCCGGGTTCACCTTGCTGTAGATCGGCGGCATCGGCAGGTCGTTGGGCAGCAGGTTGCCGGCCGCGTTGATGGCCGCCTGTACCTCCTGCTCCGCAATGTCGAGCGAGAGGGACAGGTCAAACTGCAGCGTGATGACCGAAGCACCGCCTGAGCTGGACGACGTCATCTGCTTCAAGCCCGGCATCTGCCCGAACTGCCGCTCCAGCGGTGCGGTGATGGACGACGTCATCACGTCGGGGCTGGCACCCGGGTACAGCGTCGTGACCTGGATGGTCGGGTAGTCGACCTCGGGCAGCGCAGAGAGCGGCAGCATCCGGTACGCCACCAGGCCCGAGAGCAGGATGGCGACCATCAACAGCGTGGTCGCCACGGGCCGGAGGATGAAGATTCGGGAGGGATTCATGCCAGCTCGGAACAGAAGACTTCGTCAGGCGAGTGCACGCAATGCACGACTCAGGGCTTACGGCTTGGCAGCCGGGGCACTCGCGGCGGGTGCCGAAGCGCCGCCCTGGCCACGGCGGTGACGCCCGCCCTGGTGGGCCTGGCCGGCGGCGGGTGCGCTTGCGGCGGCGGCACCCGGCTGGATCACCTCCACCGGCGAGCCGTCGCGCAGCTTGTCGGCACCATCGATCACCACACGCTCGCCGGGCTGCAGACCTTGCGCAACCGACACGCGTTCCCCTTCGGTCACGCCCAGCTTGACCACGCGCAGCGCCACCTTGTTGTCTTCGCCGACCACGTAGACGAAGGTGCCCTGCGTGCCGCGCTGGATAGCCGCGCCCGGCACGATCACCACGTCGCGTAGCGTATCCACCCGCATGCGCACGTTCACGAACTGGTTCGGGAACAGCATGGCGTTCTGATTCGGGAACTGCGCACGCAGCTTGACCGTACCGGTGGTGTTGTCGATGGTGTTGTCCACCGTCATGAGTACGCCGCGCGCGAGCTGCGTGGTCTGGCCGCGGTCCCAGGCTTCCACCGGCAGTTTGTCGCCGGACTGCAGGCGCGGCATGACCTTGGGCAGGTTGTCTTCAGGAATGGAATAGATGACGGTGATCGGGTCGATCTGCGTGATGACCACGATGCCGTTGGTGTCCGAGGCGTGCACGATGTTGCCCGGGTCCACCTGGCGCAGGCCAACCCGGCCAGACACCGGCGCGGTGATGCGCGTATAGGAAAGCTGCACGCGTGCGTTGTCAACGTTGCCCTGGTCCAGCTTGACCGTGCCGTCGTACTGGCGCACCAGCGCGGCCTGCGTATCCACCTGCTGCTTGGAGATCGAATCCTGCGAGAGCAGCGTCTGATAGCGCTGCAGGTCGAGCTTGGCGTTTTGCAGCAGCGCCTGATCGCGCGCAAGCTGACCTTCCGCCTGGGCGAGCTGCGCCTGATAGGTACGCGGGTCAACCTCGGCAAGCAGGTCGCCGGCCCTGACGGTCTGCCCCTCGGTAAACGCCAGGCGCACGAGCTGGCCGTCCACACGCGTCTTGACCGTCACGTTGTTGACCGGCGTGACATTGCCCAGCGCCGACAGCACCACGTTGATGTCGCCTTTGACGGCCGTGCCGACCATCACCGGCATCGGCTTGCCCGCCATGGCCGCCCCGCGCCCACCGGGGCCACCTCGCCCTGCCGGGCCGCCCGCATTGCGGTACTTCGCGTGGTAGACCGCATAGCCGATCAGCACCAGGATAATGATCACCACCCAGATGCCCCAGCGGCGGCCCTTGCCACCCTCGCGCGGGGGCGGCAGCAGCGTCGAAGACACCTCGTTGGGCGTCTCCTTCCCCTCGTGCGTACGGCGGCCGGCGTCGTCAAACTGGCCGGGCTTCTGGTCCTTGGGATCGGACATGTTGGCGTTCCTGTTCTTAGCAATATGGGGACGAGCGCACATCATAGCTGGCGCCCGTGCCAGTCAGACCGCAGCTTAAAGGCAACGCCTTTGCGCAGAATGAGTCGCGCAGCGGGTTCTATTACGGCAGATTACAAACCCATTGCGGTGTTACCGGGCGAAACAATATGGTGAAAGTGCGCGCGATTCGTGGTGGCCACAATCGCTATCATGAGCACACCTTCCTGCGCATACCAGACACTCCACCAGACAGATGAGCGGCACCAAGATCCTGGTCGTCGATGACGACGTCGAACTGCGCGACCTTCTGCGCGAATACCTGACCCAGCAGGGTTTTGCCGTTTCCGTGCTGCACGACGGCGATGGGCTGGGCGCCCGGCTCGAACGCGAGCGCCCCGCACTCGTCGTGCTCGACCTGATGATGCCCAAGGTGGATGGCCTGTCCGCCCTGCGCGACCTGCGTGCCCGCAACGACGACGTGCCCGTCATCCTGCTCACCGCCCGCAGCGACGAGATCGATCGCATCATCGGCCTGGAAATCGGCGCCGACGACTATCTCGGCAAGCCGTTCTCGCCGCGCGAGCTGCTCGCCCGCATCAACGCGGTGCTGCGCCGGCGCCTGGCCGTGCCGGCATCGGCTCCGGAAGACCGCGACAGCTTCAGCTTCGGCCCGTTCAAGCTCAACTTCCGCATGCGCACGCTGTTTCGCGGCGACAACGCACTCTCCATCAGCGATACCGAATTCGCGCTGCTCAAGCTGCTGATCGGGCATGCGATGCAGGTGCTCACGCGCGAGCACATCGTCGAGCTGATGTACGGGCCGGGCAGCGGCGTGTCCGACCGGGGCATCGATGTGCAGATCTGGCGCCTGCGCCGCGTGCTGGAAGAAGACGCGCAGCGCCCGCGGTACATCCAGACCGTGCGCGGCCGCGGCTACACCTTCGTGCCGGACGAGCGGGAAGAGGTCAATGAAGTTCAAGGCTAGATTCGACACGCTGTTCGGCCGGCTGGCGGTGCTGATCGTGGTGGTGCTGGTGCTCAGCCATTTCTCATGGCTGGGCGTGCTGCGCGCGGAGCGGCGCGAGCGGCAGTTCCAGGCTTCGGTGGATCAGATGGCGTTCCAGTTGCAGGCCTTCCAGGCAGCGATGGATGGTCATCTGAAGGTCAAACTCCCTGACCTCGTGACCGAAACCGCTGAGCCGCCTTCGGGCGACGCGTCGTCGGCATCTGACAAATCTGCGGAATTGGTGCGACAGCTTGCGCGCCGTTTGCCATCCGACACGCAGTTGCGGCTCGAAGCGGGCCCCACGCCCCGCGTGTTCGTGCGCTTTCCGCAGCGCAACAAGTGGATCGCCATGCCGCTGGTGTGGGTGCATGCGCCGCCCACCATCTCGGCCGTGGTGCCGGGCGTGATGGTGGTGCTGGCGATTGCCATTGCGTTCTCGCTGTTTGCGGCGTGGCAGATTCAGCGCCCCGTGCGCGAGCTGGCCGATGCGGCCGGTGCGCTGGCCCGGCGTCGTTACGTGGCCCCCCTTAAGGAGCGCGGCCCGTACGAACTCCGCCAGTTGACCGATCAGTTCAACCATATGGCTGCTGACCTGTCGGCCGCCGACGAAGAGCGCAACACCATGCTGGCCGGCATTGCGCACGACCTGAAGACGCCGCTGTCACGCCTGCGCCTGCGCGCCGAAATGCTGGCCGACCAGAAAGCAGGCGCCGGTATCGAACGCGACGTCGAATCCATGTCGGCCATCGTCGAACAGTTTCTCGCCTATGCGCAAAGCGGCGATAGCGAGGCGCGCGAGGTGTCGGTCGACCGCCATCTGCGCGGCCTGGTGCAGCCGTTTGCCGAGCAGGGTAAGCATGTCGCGCTCGATCTGCATGCGGGAGACCGCTTCCGCCTCAAGCCGACGCATCTGGAGCGCATCGTCGTCAACCTGCTCGACAACGCGTTCGCGTATGGCGCCGAGCCTGTCAACATCCGCACCACGGTGGATGAAACCGGCTACACGCTGACGGTGGAAGACCATGGCGCGGGCATCCCCGTTGCCGACTTTGACCGCGTCATGCGGCCCTTTGTGCGCCTGGACCCGGCGCGCGGCGGCAATGCGCATTGCGGGCTCGGCCTGGCAATCGTCGATCGGCTGGTGCGTCACCTGGGCGGTGAGCTCGCGGTCGGGCCGTCGGCTGCGGACGCGCCATCGCCGGGTTTTCGCATCACCATGCGGTTTCCGGTCTCAACAGCGGCGGCTTGATCGCCCGATCGCCCGACTGATTGCCCGACTGACACACGGGCAAGCGATTGCGTGAGCTATCCTAGGCGAGGCAAGCACGCTTGTTGCGTGCGTTCACCAGAACTCCGGGAGGAAAACGCATGAATCGCGCTGTCTGTCTCGTCAAGGATGCTGGCCAGGCCCGCATGGCCGCCGCCGTTGCCGCGTGTGTGCTGGCGATGGGCTTGGCGGCCTGCTCGTCGCCGATGCCTCCGTGGCAGCCGCCGCGCATGACCATCCAGCCCGCGCCACCGCCTGTGCCTGCACCGGCACCCGCGCCGGTGACCACGCTGCCGCCATCCCCGGCCATGCAGCCGGCGCCGTCTCAGCCGCCGGCCTACGCTCCACCGCCTGCCGCAGACACGGAACCCCCGCGCGCAACGCCAGGCATGGCGAATCCGGCATCCACGTATTGCCTGCAGCGCGGAGGTCAGCTTGAATTTTCCACCCGTGCCAACGGCGCTGACGTGGGAACCTGCGTCAGCCCTGGCGGGGATGAATGCGAGGAATGGGCGTTCCTGCGCGGAAGTTGTACGTGGTAAGTGCCGGCAGTTGCCGCAGGCAATGAAAAAGGGCCGCAGATGTTGCGGCCCTTTTTGTTTGGAGGAGGCGAATGGTTTGGAGATGCGCTTACCGCCGCGCCACCACCACCTTGTCGGCAGATTCGGCCACCAGGCGCATCGGCACACCGGCGGCTTGGAGTTTCTGCCACGTGGTGCGGCGCATGAATGCGTAGGCGGGTGGCCCGTCGGTCCAGCGCTTGATCCATTCGTCTGTGGTGGCAACGACCTTGCTCGGCTCCAGGCCGGCGCCCATTTCCAGTTCGTCAAAGCCCGAGACCAGTGTCATTGGGCGACCGAGGTAGTAGATAGCTGTCTGATCTAGCCACTCGACCGAGTAGAACGGCGTCTCGGCAGGAATCTGGCCCGTCGCGCTCAGCGTCTTTTCGATGACGTCGCGGGCAGACAGTGCGTCGCGGAAGATCTCGCTGGCGTTGAGCACGCGGTCCCAGCAGAGCAGGGCGGAGATCGACAGCACGATCACGGCCACGGTGCGCCTTTGCCAGCGCAGTGCCACAAGTGCAGCCAGCGTGCCGACGGCCAGCATGGCCATCACCTGACGCAACGCAGGCATGGCCAGCGCAACCTGTTCGGCGGGCATCTTCGCGCCGGCCTTCGCGCCGATCATCGGCACCGCAAACCACAAGCCGATGGCGATCAGCAGATTGACGCCCAGCGACCACGCAACGGCGCGCGTGGGCATCTTCTCCAGCGCCAAAGCCAGCGCAATCGCCAGCGCAGGGAAGGCCGGAACGATGTAGCCCGGCAGCTTCGAGTTGGATACCGAGAAGAACAGGAAAATCATTCCCGCCCACGCAATCGACCAGCGCATCAGGTCAAACTGTCGCGTGCCAACGAAGAGATCGGCCACGCGCCCCATGCGCCGGCCGATGGCCGCAAACAGCAGGGGCGTCCACGGCAGCAGCCCAGCCAGGCCCACCGCAATGAAGTACCACCACTTGCCGCTGCGATGGTGCTCGTTGGTCA
The DNA here is from genome assembly GCF_054792405.1 of Ralstonia sp. SA306. Classification (NCBI taxonomy): domain Bacteria; kingdom Pseudomonadati; phylum Pseudomonadota; class Betaproteobacteria; order Burkholderiales; family Burkholderiaceae; genus Ralstonia; species Ralstonia sp. SA306. The sequence goes on along the minus strand of NZ_CP096452.1, from coordinate 1,295,569 downwards.
GGAAGCGCTCGAAATGCTCGTGGATGAAGAAGAAATGGAAGAACTCGGGGTTGCGCTCCTGCACGATCACGAACCACGGCACCGTGGTGATCAGGTACAGCGCAAGGCCGGGTAGCCAATGCATGCGGCGGATCAGTGCCCAGTCCCGCGTCATCAGCAGGTAGGCCACGCCGATCAAGCCCGGGACGACCAGCCCGATCAAGCCCTTGGTGAGTGTCGCGCCCGCCAGCGCCAGCCAGACCACCAGCATCCAAGCGAGCTGCCCGCGACGCGATGCACCGGGCCGCTGGGCCAACGCAAAACCGCACGCACCGACGGTCAGGAAGAAGCCCACGCCCATGTCGAGCGTGATGACTTGGCCGAACAGCAGATACAGCAGCGATGAGGCGAGAATCGCCGCACCGGTTGCCGCCGCGCGCCCACCGCGATAGACCGCCAGCGTCCAGGCCGTCATCAGGATGCCGCCCAGGCCGAACAGCACCGGCCACAGGCGCGCACCCCAGGCATTGACGCCGAATGCCTGGAACGTGGCGGCCGTCGTCCAGTACTGCAGGGGCGGCTTCTCGAAATATTTGAGGTCGTTTAGGCGCGGAGTCACCCAATCGCCCGAGACCACCATCTCGCGCGGGATCTCCGCATAGCGGCCTTCATCTGGCCGGAAGAGGGTGGAACGTTGGAACAGGTCATCCGTCCACAGCGCGAGGAATACGGCGATGAGCGCGATGACAATCAGCGCCATCCATGGCGAGCGGCGGGAAGAAACGAGGCGGGATTCCATGCTGGGGTGAACTTCGCGGGCACGGTCGGAAAGGGGGGATTCTAGTCGATGCCGGATTAGCGGATGGTTAGCCCGGCCAAATGTCCAGACTCTGCCCCTGACCTGCTGCGCATGTTTCTCGCCATCGACGTGCCATTGATCGGCCGCCAGGCCACCGCCATTCACATCATGCGCGCGGGCGAAGAAGTCCGCCGATTGCCGTTGAGCTCTACAGAGCCATTTCCCGCCGGTCGCAGCAACGACGGAATGCACGCATCGCGCCAGCCGTATTTGCCCGATTTATAGCCCGAATAAAGATTCGCAATTTGACGCGCATTTTGCGATTGCCAGATAAAGACGGCTGGATGCGCCGAGCCGGTCGGCGTGCATGCAAAGGAATGGAGACATGTTGAAGGTCAACGGGGCGCGGCTGTGGTCGAGCCTGATGGAAATGGCAGCGGTTGGGGGCACGTTCAAGGGCGGCGTGCGGCGCCTCGCGCTGACGAAAGAAGACGCCGCTGGGCGCGCGCTGTTTGCGCGCTGGTGCGAAGACGCGGGCATGACGCTCAGCACCGACCGCGTCGGCAATCTGTTCGCACACCGCGCCGGCAAGTCCGCCGAAGCCCGCGCTGTGGCGAGCGGCAGCCATCTCGACACGCAGCCCGAAGGCGGGCGCTTTGATGGCGTCTACGGCGTGCTGGCCGCGCTGGAAGTCGTGCGCACGCTCAACGACGCGGGCATCGAAACGGACAAGCCCATCGAGATCGTTGTGTGGACCAACGAGGAGGGGGCACGCTTCACGCCCGCCATGTTGGGCTCTGCCGCATTTGCGGGCGTGATGCCGCTGGAACAGGCCCTGGCCTCGCGTGATGCGCTGGGCGTCTCCGTGGCCGATGCGCTGGCGGCGACCGGCTACGCAGGCGAACGCGCCATCCCCGGTGTGCCGTTCGACGCGTATTTCGAGGCGCATATCGAGCAAGGCCCGATCCTGGAAGAGAGCGGCGTGCCGATTGGCGTCGTTACCGGCGGGCAGGCGATCCGCTGGCTCGATGTGCGTGTGCAGGGACAGGCGGCGCATGCGGGCACCACGCCAATGCGCTTCCGGCGCGATGCGATGTTCGCGGCCGCCGAGATGGCGGCCTCTCTGGAAACGCTGGTCGAGATATTTGCCCCGCATGGCCTGGTGACCATTGGCGAAGTCGGTATCCGCAATGCCTCACGCAACACCATCGCCGCCGATCTCACCTTCACGGTGGACTTGCGTCACCACGAAGACGCCCGCATCGCCGAGATGGAAACCGCGTTGCGTGAGCGTTTTGCCGCCATTGCCGAGCGCCGTGGCCTGGCCGTGCAGATCGACCAGCATTGGGTCAGCCCGGCCACGCTGTTCGACGCGGCCTGCGTGAAGGCGGTGGCCGATGCGGTGGAAGCACTCGACTACCCGCACCAGCGCATCGTGAGTGGCGCCGGGCACGACGCCATCCACATCGCTAAGCATTGCCCGACGGCGATGATCTTCATCCCGTGCGTCAACGGTCTGAGCCACAACGAAGCCGAAGACGCGCTGCCTGAAGATGTGACGCGCGGCGCCGATGTGCTGCTGCATGCCATGCTGGCTCGGGCGCAGTAAACGAGATAGCGAGATAGCACTTTGCCCGCCCCGTCAGTAGGGTCGAATCGTTGCAACTTGTTGCGGTAGCATTGCGCTTGCCGGCGATCCTGCCGGTTCAGTACGTCTTCAGGGCGGGGTGGAATTCCCCACCGGCGGTATGCGGACCGTGCGTCCGTGAGCCCGCGAGCGCCTTGCATGCGCCTGCATGCAAGGGTCAGCAGATCCGGTGAGATGCCGGGGCCGACGGTCAGAGTCCGGATGGAAGAAGATGTGCGGAACAACACGCCCGTGCGACAGGGGCGCGCTTGGCTTTGCGCCGGGCTGCGCCGCTGCATGGCGCGCGCGTGTTTGTCTGCTTGCCCTGGAACGTCTTGTCGCCAATCTTGCGAGGAGCGTTTCCATGTTGTCCACTCAGCAATCCCCTGTAGTTCACCCGCCCGCATTGCCTGCCCGCAATGTGATGCTTGACGCCATCGACGCCCGCTTTGATCCGGCCGACATGCCCGCGCGCATGGCCGCTGCGCTCGATGCGGTGCGGCTGGGCGTGCCCGTTGTCGTGCTCGACGATGCCGACCGCGAGAACGAGGCCGACCTCATCGTCGCTGCCGACAAGCTCACGCAGGCCAGCATGGCCATGCTCATTCGCGAGTGTAGCGGCATCGTCTGCCTGTGCCTGACGGCGGAGAAGAGCGCATCGCTCGGCTTGCGCCCGATGGTGGAAGACAACCGCAGCCAGTACGGCACGGCGTTCACGGTGTCGATCGAGGCACGCACGGGCGTGAGCACCGGCGTCTCTGCGGCGGACCGCATCACGACCATCCGCGCAGCCATTGCGGACGACGCCGATGCGCAATCGGTCGTCAGCCCCGGGCATGTGTTTCCGCTGGTGGCAAAGGAGGGTGGGGTAATGGCGCGGCGCGGTCATACCGAGGGCTCGGTCGACCTGGCACGCCTGGCGGGCCTGCCGCCGGCTGCCGTGCTATGCGAGCTGATGCTGCCCGACGGCACCATGGCGCGCCGGGACGACGCGGTGCGCTTCGCTGATCAGCACAACCTGCCGGTGCTGACCATTGAAGACATCGTTCAATATCGGGAGCAGATGGAGCGCGCGGTCAGCTTCGTCTAACGCCAAAGCCGGCCGCGCGAAAGGGGTGACGCTGATTTACCGCTTGAGCGCGGCCGCTTCCTTGGCGAGCGCCGTGATGCCTGCCCAGTCGCCGGCAGCGACCTTGTCCTTGGGCACCATCCACGAGCCGCCTACGCACACCACGTTGGGCAGCGCGAGGTAGTCGGGCGCGCTTTGCGGCGTGATGCCGCCGGTTGGGCAGAAACGCACATCGCCGAACGGTCCGTAGATCGACTTGAGCATCGGGATGCCGCCAGCCGCTTCGGCCGGGAAGAACTTGAGCGTGTTCAGGCCGAACTCCAGCGCCAGGATCAGCTCGGACGGCGTAGCGATGCCCGGCAGCCAGTCCAGTTCTGTCTTGGCTTGTGCCACGGCCAACATGGGCGTAATGCCCGGCGACACCGCGAACACCGCACCGGCATCCTTCGCCTGCTGGAAATGCTCCGGCCGCGTGAGCGTGCCGGCACCGACGATGGCATCGCTGCCCAGGTCATTCACCACCGCACGGATCACATCCAGCGCCACCGGCGTGCGCATCGTGATCTCGAACGTGCGGATACCGCCCTCGTACAGCGCGCGGCACACCTTGACGCCTTCATCGACAGATTGGAACTGCAGCACCGGGATGACCGGGCCGGCCTTGACGACGGAATCGATACCCACAACGTTCTCCTAGATCAACTTCAACAGAACAAGCTTAAACGACGGTCGCCAGCGCAAGCGTGAGCAGCAGCGCGACGATCGAGATGATGGTTTCCAGCACCGTCCACGTCTTGAAGGTCTGCGGCACGGTCAGGTTGAAGTATTCCTTCACTAGCCAGAAGCCGCCGTCGTTCACGTGCGACAGGATCAGCGACCCGGCGCCGGTGGCCAAGACCATCAGCTCCGGCTTGACCGCGGCGCCCGAAGCGGCGGCGATCGGGGCCACGATGCCGCAGGCGGTCGTCATTGCAACAGTGGCCGAACCCGTGGCGATACGGATCAGCACAGCCACCACCCAGCCCAGCAGCAGCGGCGACAGATGGGCATCGGTGGCGACAGCCACGATGGCCTTCGACACGCCTGAGTCACGCAGGATCTGGCCGAAACCGCCGCCCGCGCCCACCACCAGCGTGATCGTGGCGATCGGTGCCAGGCACTCGTTGGTGAACTTGAGGATGGTCTCGCGGTTGAAGCCGCGTGCCTTGCCGAACGTGTAGAAGCTCACGATGGCGGCAATCAGCAGGGCCATCACTGAGTTGCCGGCCAGCTTGAGAATGTCGTTCGCCAGCGTCTTGGGCGCGGCGATCAGGTCGGCCCAGCTACCGATCAGCATCAGCACCACCGGCAGCAGGATCGTGAACAGCGTCACGCCAAAGCCCGGCAATTCGCGCTTCTGGTCGGCTTCAACAAATTGCGCGGCCAGCGGGTTGTTCTCGTCCGGCTTGACGTAGCGCGAGACCAGCATTGCCCACAGCGGACCAGCCAGGATGGCCGTCGGCAGGCCGACGATCAGCGCATACATGATGGTCTTGCCGATGTCGGCCTGGTAAGCCGTCACCGCCAGCAGCGCGGCCGGGTGCGGGGGGATCAGGCCGTGCACCACCGACAGGCCGGCCACCATCGGCAGGCCGACCATCAGGATCGGCGTGCCCGTACGCTTGGCCACGTTGAAGGCAATCGGGATCAGCAGCACGAAACCGACTTCAAAGAACACCGGCAAACCGATGATGAACGCCACGACCATCATGGCCCAGTGCGCGTTTTTCTCGCCAAAGGCACTGATGAGCGTTTTGGCAATGCGCTCGGCACCCCCGGATTCCGCCATCATCTTGCCGAGCATCGTCCCGAGGCCCACCACCAGCGCAATGTGGCCGAGGGTGCCGCCCACACCGGTTTCGAACGCCTTGACGATATTGCCCATCGGCATGCCGACCACCACGCCCAGCGCGAGCGAGACGACGATCAGCGTGACGAACGGGTTCAGTTTCTGGACTGCAATCAGGTAGATCAGCGCAACCACCGCCAGCGCGGCGGTCAGCAATAGCGAGTTGCCTTGCATCGGGACCATCGGGTTTCCTCCTCAGGGATATTCACGGCTCTTGTTGTCGTGGGCGCGCCGTTGTGCGGGCACCCGTTTTGAATTGCACTTGTATTGCGCGTTACGGCTTCTTGTAGGCCACGCAATCGACTTCAACCTTGCAGTCGATCACCATGCTCGACACCACGCAGGCGCGCGCGGGCGGGTTGGCGCCGAAGTACTCCTTGAACACCTTGTTGAACGACTGGAAGTCGCGCGGATCATCCAGCCACACACCGCAGCGCACGACGTGTTCGGGGCCGTAGCCCGCTTCGGCCAGGATGGCGAGCACGTTCTTGATGGTCTGGTGCGATTGCTCGACGATGCCGTTGCCCACCACCTCGCCATTCACCATGGGCGTCTGGCCCGAGACGAACAGCCAGCCGTCTGCGCCGGCCGCGCGGGCAAAGGGGAGGTGCTGGCCACCGGTGCCGGTGCCGCCTTCAACGCCAATTCGGGTAATCGTCATCGCTACGTTCCTTCTTTCAAAACTCTCAAACAAACTCGGATTTCAGTGGACTTCGGTGGCCGCAACTGCCTGCGCACGCGGCCCGCGCTTGAGAAAGCGCCCCGCGCCGGGTGTCTGTACCGCGGGCTGCGCGGCACCACCCTGATATGACAGATGGCCGTTGACCCACACTGCCGCAATACCCGCCGCGGGTTGCTGCGGGTCGGTAAAGGTGGCGACATCGCGCACCGTTTCGGGATCGAACAAAACGAGATCCGCCCAATAGCCCTCGCGCACCAGGCCGCGTTCGGTCAGGCCGAAGCGCTCGGCGGACTGGCCTGTCATCTTGCGGATGGCGGCCGACAGCGAGAGCAGCTTGCGCTCGCGGCTGTAGTACCCCAGCACGCGCGGAAAGGCGCCCCATAGGCGCGGATGCGGTTTCGGATCGTTCGGCAGGCCGTCGGAGCCGATCACCGTGGCAGGGTGGGTGATGATGCGGTCCAGATCCTGCGCGGACATGTTGTGGTACACGGCGCCGGCCGGCTGCAGGCGGCGCGCGGCGTCCATCAGGTCGGTGCCCCACGCGGCGGCGATCTCCTTGAGCGTCTGTCCGGCCATGCCGGGCTCGGGCTCCGACCACGTGATGAAGATGTCGAATTCGTCCGTCACCTGCTTGAGGTCGAGCGTGGACGAGCTTGCGGTGTACGGATAGCAGTCGCACCCCACGGGCTGATAGCGCTGCGCACCTTTGATCGATTCCAGCACTTCGCCGGCACGGCCCCAGTTGGCGGCGCCCGCGCACTTCAGGTGCGAGATCACGATGGGCACGCGCGCATGCTTGCCGATGCGATACGCCTCGTCCATCGCATCCAGAATCGCGGCAAATTCGGTACGTAGATGCGTCGTGTAGATGGCGCCGGCCTCGGCCAGCGGCTCCGCCAGACCCATCACTTCCTCGGTGGTCGACGCAAAGGCGTTGGCGTAGGCCAGACCGGTCGACAGGCCCAGCGCGCCGTGGTCGAGCGCCTCGCGCAGTTGTGTGCGCATGCCCTCGACTTCATCAGGAGTGGCGGGGCGGTCGAGGCGGTCCAGGTGGTTGTTGCGCAGCGCCGTGTGGCCGACCAGCGCGGCGACGTTCACCGCCGGCTTGGCGCGCTCCACGGCATCCACGTACGACGCGAAGGTCGGGTACGCAAATGCGCTGGCGGGCCCGAGCAGGTTCATCGGGTCGGGCGGTTCGCCCTTCAGCGTAGCGGGCGACGCGCTGATGCCGCAGTTCCCCACGATGACCGTCGTAATGCCCTGCGACACCTTGCAAAGCATGTCGGGCGTGCGGATCACGTTGGTGTCGTCGTGCGTATGCACGTCGATGAAGCCGGGGGCGAGGACGCGGCCTTCGCCGGCGATTTCCGCATCCCCCAGCCAGGCGGTGGAGTCGGATGTGGCGATGGCGGCGATGCGGCCGTCGGTGATGGCCACGTCGAACAGCGTGGCCTCGGGTTCGTGGCCGCTGCCGTCCACAATGCGGACCTGACGGATGACGGTGTCGTACTGCTGCATGTGCTGCTCCTGCTCAATCTCCGAGCGGCTGGCGATTGCCGCCGCCGCGATGCGCATCGAGCACGTACTTGATGCGCCGTAAGAGCTCCTTGCTGCGATCGGCCTGCTGCAGTGCGACCTCGGTGGCCAGCAGGTCGATCATCATCATCATGGCGTAGCGCGATGACGACGGCTTGAAGATGAAATCGGTTTCCATGGCCTGGATCGGCAGCAAGACATCGGCCAGCGCCGCCAGCGGCGAGCCGATGGCTGTAATGGCGACGATCTTGGCGCCGTACTCGCGCGCGATGGTCACGCTGTCGATCACCTCTGGCACGTGCCCGGTGACGGAAAACACGACCACCACATCGTCCGGGCTGAGCGTGGCTGCGACCATCCGCTGCAGCATCGAATCATGATAGGTGGTGACCGGCCGTCCCAGGCGGGCGAGGCGGTAGCGCATTTCATCGGCCATGGTGGTCGAGCCGCCACCCATGCCGAATACGGCAATCATGCGCGCCGCCACCAGCGCCACCGCCGCGGCGCGGAACGCCTCGGGCTGCACCAGCGCGCGGTTGGCCTCCAGCACATTGCTGATGTCGGCCAGGATGCCGTCGGCGCTGGAGGGCGGGCGGTCTGCGCCGCCATCCAGAAAGCGCTGGCCGACTGCGGCCGCCTGCGCTAGCTTGAGCTTGAGTTCACGCACGTCGCGGCAACCCATCGCCTTGGCAAAGCGGGTGACGCTGGCCTCACTCACGCCGGCGCGTTCGGCCAGCGTCTGAATGCTGCCGGCGGCGGCTTCTGCAATGTCGCTCAAGACCGTCTGCGCGACCTTCTGCTCGGCGGGGCGCAGTTCTGCGGCGCGCTGGGAGAGTCGGGTCACGATGTCCATCGGTTCACGCATGAGGTCGGGCTTAGGGTCTCGCATTCTGGCCCCCGGTAGTCGTCCGGATAGCGGCTTGGAGAGTGCTTTGGTACTTTGTAACAGGCTGGCCGGGAGAATAATTTCGCCGCTATCATTGTGTCAACCCGATGTTTACCCCCAAAGGAACGCGAGTCGATTCCCATGAGTGATACAAAGTACCAAGGAGACGCCAACGCCGTCGTCAACCCGCTCGACAAGGGCTTGGGTGCGTTGGAAACCGCATGCGCGCCGGAGCAGATTGCTGCCCAGCGTTGGAATGTGTTGAACGAAGACCTGAACCTGCCCGCGGCGGTGCTCTCGCAATCGCGTGTGGAGCACAACCTGGCCTGGATGCAGCGCTTCGTGAGCGAATACGGTGCCAAGCTCGCGCCGCACGGCAAGACCACGATGGCCCCGCGCCTGTTCCAGCGCCAGCTGGCCGGCGGTGCATGGGGCATTACGCTGGCAACGGCGCACCAGACGCGCGTTGCTTATGCCCACGGCGTGCGCCGCGTCCTGATGGCCAACCAGTTGGTCGGCAAGCGCAACATGGACATCCTGGCTGAGCTGTTGGCCGACCCGACGTTCGAGTTCTTCTGCCTGGTGGATGCGGCGGATCAGGTCGACCAGCTTGCCGCCTTTTTCGGCAAGGTCGGCCGTCCGATCCAGGTTCTGATCGAGCTGGGCGTGCAGGGCGGCCGCACCGGCGTGCGTGATGACGCGCAACTGCAATCGGTGCTCGACGCGCTTACGCGTGCTAACAGCGCCGTCAAGCTCGCTGGCGTTGAAGTCTATGAGGGCGTGATCAAGGAAGAGGCCGATATCCGTGCCTTCCTGCAGCGCGCCGTGAAGGTGATGGGGGATCTGGCGCAGGCGGGTCGCCTGCAACGCACGCCGGCCGTGCTGACCGGCGCCGGGTCGGCCTGGTACGACGTGGTGGCCGAAGAGTTCGCCAAGGCCAATATCGGCCAGCCGCTGGATGTCGTGCTGCGTCCGGGCTGCTACCTGACGCACGACGTGGGCATCTACCGCGCGGCGCAGGCCCGTATCGACGCCAACAATCCGATCGCGCACAAGATGCGTTCGAGCCTGCTGCCGGCGCTCCAGCTTTGGGCCTATGTGCAATCCGTGCCTGAGGCTGAACGCGCCATCATCGCAATGGGCAAACGTGACGCTGCATTCGACGCCGGCCTGCCGCTGCCGGTGCTGCATTTCCGCCCGGGTGACAAGACGCCTTCAGCTACGCCCGCGCACTGGGAAGTTACCGGCATGATGGATCAGCACGCCTACCTGAAGATCGCCCCCGGCGATGACATCAAGGTGGGCGACATGATCGCCTTCGATATCTCGCACCCGTGCCTGACGTTCGACAAGTGGCGCCAGATTTCGGTGGTTGACGATGCGTACAACGTGGTCGACGTTGTGCAGACCTACTTCTGAGCGAGAGCGCCCATGGCAGACATCCTCGCCTACGGCGAAGCGCTGATCGAGTTCAACCAGGCGGATTCCGGCAGCACGTCGTGGAATTTCGGCTTCGGCGGCGATACGTCGAACTTCTGCATTGCGGCGGCACGTCAGGGCGCACGCACCGGCTACATCAGCGCGGTGGGCGCCGATCGATTCGGCCAGGCGCTGCGCGCGCTATGGCAGGACGAGGGCGTGGACCACACCTACGTGCACACCGATACGCAGGCACCCACGGGCCTGTACTTCGTGTCGCACGATGCGCGTGGCCACCACTTCGACTATCTGCGCGCGGGCTCTGCAGCGAGCCGCTTCCAGACGACGCAACTGCCGCTGCAGGCGATTGCGGCAGCCAAGGCGTTTCACCTGTCGGGCATCAGCCTCGCCATCAGCGATACGGCCTGCGACGCGGGTTTGGCGGCGATGGCGCATGCGCGGGCGTCGGGTGTGCTGGTGTCGTTCGACACCAACCTGCGCTTGCGCCTGTGGCCGCTCGCGCGTGCACGCGCCGTGATGCAGGAAGCGATGCGCACGTGCGATCTGTGCCTGCCGAGTTGGGACGATGTGACGGTACAGCTCGACTGCCATGACCGCGATGGCATTGTCGATACGCTGCTCGACTGGGGCGTGAAGCTGGTGGCGCTCAAGATGGGCGCGGAAGGCTGCTACGTGGCCACGCCCGAGTCGCGCACGCTGGTGCCGCGTCACACCGTCAATGCGATTGACGCAACCGGCGCGGGCGATTGCTTTGGCGGGTCGTTCGTGGCGCGGATCGTGGCGGGGGATTCGCCGGTAGAGGCGGCGCGGTATGCGAATGTGGCTGCGGCGATTTCTACGACTGGGTATAGCGCGGTTGCGCCGATTCCTCGGGCGGAGGTGGTGCGGGCGGCGTTGGCCTCGGTTCAGGCTGCTTGAATGGGCGTTGCGGGTGGGCTTTGTGTTTCATCCCCTGCCGGGGCTGACTCACTTTCTTTGTCTTGCCAAAGAAAGTAAGCAAAGAAAGGCGCGCCCGATGCGGCGAAAGATTCCTTGAATTTATGTGACCGTGCGGGGAAGGAGGCAAACTCGCTGCGCTCAGACAAGCCTCCTTCCTTTTTCCGCCCGCTCACAAAAATTCAAGGCGCCGCATAGGGCAGGGTACGGCCAAACCCTCGTGTGCCTGTGTTCGTGCCATGCGAACTTGTTGGGTAAAGAGAAACGCCACCGCATTGTTTGCGGTGGCGTTTCTCTTTTGTGCGTCGTGTGCTTACTTGGCCGGCACCAGATGCACTCGCGACTCGGTCGCCGCCTCCACCGCCTTGCGCGAATACAGCAGCGGGAAGTATTCGCCCTTGAGCCACAGCGGGGCCAGGTCGCGGTAGTGCGGGCTGTCGGGGTCACCGGACTGGCCGGGCAGGTTGACGGCGCGCGAGTTGTCCCAGTTGCCGACGTCCACCACCGTGCGGAACGATGGGCCGTTGGTCTGCAGGAAATCTGTCGCGCGATATGTCGATTGGTTGGGCGTGTAGGGGCTGCCGCCTTCGGGAGTGGGGCCGACGTTGAGCTTGGCGCGCGTGGCTTCGTCGACGATGGCGGCGAACGGATGGGCGTTCAGGTTGTGGTGCAACTGGCCCCAGTTCCACGCTTGAGGGTTCGGGCCCTGGCGCCTGACCATATCGTTCCACGCCAGCTTCAGGCTGGCGAGCAGCACGGCATCGCGCTTGGAGGCGGCTTGCTGCGGGTCTTCGCCAAATTTGCGTTCGCTGCCTTGCGGGTGTTCGAGCGTGTCGAGCATGACGGCGGTATCGGGCGCGGCCATCACCTCGGCGCCCGCCTTGGAGAGCACGGCGTTCTTGAACGCGCGGCCCAGATGGTGCGTGAACCAGACCTCATGCAGCGCGGCCTGCGGCGAATCCGCCAGCATGGTTGCGTTCCAACCCTTGAACAGATTGAGCGCGGCCTGCGTGTCGGCGTCGTTGGACGATAGCGGCGACAGCAGTGCCATCAGCCTGCGCGCCGGGATCGACACCATGTCGTTCTGCAGGCGCATCGAATCTTCGATCGACACCTTGTCCATCTTGGCCAGCACTTCGTCAATGCGTGCGTGGCGTGAGCCGTTGGTCCACTCAAAGCCCAGTTTCCGCTCGCGGTACGGGTAATCCGGCGGCAGGTTCATCTCGTTGGACGAGGTGAAGTAGCCTGACTTCGGGTTGTAGGTGCTGGGCAGTTGATCGCCGCGCCAGAAGCCGGCCCATTCGTAGCGGCCGTCACCGGGTACGGGCAGCAGGCCGTCCCAGTTCGGGCGGATCGGGGCGAGGCCGCCCGGCACCCAGCCGATGTTGCCCTTCGTGTCGGCATAGACCTGGTTTTCGGTGGGGGCGCCCCAGTTCATCATGGATTGCTTGAACTGCGCGAAGGTGCGTGCGCGCATGTAGCCCACCGAGCCGAAATACGGTGACATGCCCGGCGACAGCCATGCCGAGCGCACGGCATACGCGCGGTGCTTCTCGGCATCGATGTAGATGACAGGGCCGTGGCGCGTGAACGTCAAGTCGACGGGGTGGGATTCACCGCCGCGCACCTTCACGGTTTCATGCAGCACGGTGAAGGGCTCCCAGCCGCCGTTGTAGCGGTATTCGCTGTTGTTGGCCGGGTTCAACTCGTAGACGTAAAGGTCTTCCTGGTCGATGTTGAAGATGGTCAGGCCGAACGCGACGTGCCCGTTATGCCCGATCGATACGGCCGGCAGCGATGGTTCTCCGGCGCCGATGATGTCGAGCGTAGGTGTGCTGACGTGGGCGATGTAGCGCAGGCTCGGTGCCGAATACGCGCGGTGCGGGTCGTTGGCCATCACGGCGCGGCCGGTGGTGGATTTGCCCGGCGCGATGACCCAGTTGTTGCTGCCCTCCATGGTCTCTTCAAGGTTGGCGGCGGCGGCCACGCGCGTGCTGTCGACGTCTACGCCCTTGAGCGATTCAGGCGTGAGACGCACGCCCTGCGTGGCGAGCGTGAAGACCTTCAGCAGATCCTTCGGCAGGCACGGGTCCAGGCCTTCGGGCAACTGGGTTTGCCAGGCAGGCTGGAGGCCGAAGCGGATGGTGTCGTCAGCAAGGTTGGCCTTGCACGCCACGTTGGCGCGAGCGACTTCCGATTGCAGATTGCGCGTCAGCCCGTGGCTGCGGATGCGCACCACGTCTTCCGGCGCCCAGTGCGCGGGCGTGTAGTTCAGCTTGCGGAACTCGAGCGGTATCTGCTCCGGATGCTTGGCCAGCCAGTCGACATACGCGTTGATGCCGGCAACGAAGCGCGTGGCAATGCGCTGCGCATCGGGGCTGTAGTGATTCCATTCGACCTGCATTTCACCGCGATAGAGAAACAGCCGCGTCGCGCGATCCTGCTCGACATAGGCCGGCCCGAACACTTCCGAAAGTTGCCCCAGGCCCCGGCGGCGCCACAAGTCGATCTGGAACAGGCGGTCTCGCGCCGCGTTGAAGCCTTGGGCGAAGAAGCCGTCGTCTTCGCTTTTGGCGTAGATATGCGGCACGCCCCAGCGGTCGATCAGGATGTCGGCGGGTTTTGACAGGCCGGCTACGGCGATGGTCTGGGTAGTCGCCTTGGGCGCGTCTTTGGCAACGGCCTGCGCAGAAATGCCGAGCGCAACGGCAGACAACAGCATGGGAAGCGAACGGATAAGCATGGCGATGCAGTCTCCTCTCTGAGCCCGGAATGCCAGCGCAGCCCAGATGGGCAGGGAGGATTCAGGCGTTCTTATGGATACGGCAGACAACCGCGAACGCGGCTGAGGGGAAGGGCAAGCTGGCCGATCGAGTGAGCCGGTGCTGGCAACTGCTAGGGGAGAGATGCCCACCGATCGGCACAGAGTGACGAGTATGCGGATGCGCCGCCACTTGCGCCAATGACTTTTGTTCGGTCAACCATTCCGTCAAGGCATGGTTGCCGATGTGTCACACCAGCGTCTCAGGCCCGGTCTTGCGATGCACATTGGCGGCCAGCACGTGGCCCAGCTCGCCCGGGAAGATCGGCTTCGTGATGACGGATTGGTAACCGGCTTCCTTCGCTGCCTTCAGGCGGATCGGGTCGGCGAAAGCCGTCACGGCAATGGCGGGCAGGTCGGTCAAACCGCGTTCGCGCACGGCCCGCACCAGCTGCATGCCGTCCATGCCGGGCATGGCGAGGTCGCTGACCAGCGCGTCGAACGGGTAGGCGTTGGCGACTGCATGTTCCAGCGCATCGAGCGCGGCGGCTCCGCTGGATACGGTGACAACCTCGGCGCCGTAGCGCTCCAGCATCAGGGCGATCACGCCGAGCGATTCGGGGTTGTCATCCACCGCCAGCACGCGAATGCCATCCAGCGTCGGCATGCCCGTACCTGCGACCAGGCCCGGCGTGCGGTTGGCCTGTTCGCCCGGCTGCGCGGCGTGCAGCGGCAACGACACGGCCATGGTGGTGCCACGGTCCGCGCCGCTGCTTGCCGCGGTGATGCGGCCGTGGTGCAGCTCGACGAGTTGCTTGGCAATCGCCAGCCCCAGGCCGAGCCCGCCGTGGCGGCGCGTGCTGGACAGATCCGCCTGCTGGAAGCGGTCAAAAATATGCGGCAGGAAGGCCGGCTCGATGCCGATGCCGGTGTCGCGTACGGTGGCGACCACGCCTTCGGGCGACGGGTGCACCGAGAGCCGGATGTGCCCGCCCTCGGGCGTGAACTTGACGGCGTTGGCCAGCAGGTTCCAGAACACCTGCTTCAGGCGCCCGGCATCGCCTTGCAGCATGGGCACGGGCAGGAATTCGGTATCGATGGTGATGTTCTTCTGGCGCGCCATGGGCTCGATGGTCTCGCGCGCGCGTTCCAGCACATCGGCCAGGTCCACGGGTCCGATCTCCAGCGGGACCTTGCCCGAGAGGATGGCCGACATGTCGAGCAAGTCGTCGATCAGGTGGACTTGCGTGCGGGCGCTGCGCTCGATGGCTTCAATGCCGCGCTTGAACATCGCTTCATCGTAGGCGCGCATGTTCAGCAATTGCGCCCAGCCCAGCACCGCATTGAGCGGCGTGCGCAGCTCGTGGCTGACCGTCGCCAGGAAATCGTCTTTCAGGCGGCTGGCACGCTCGGCTTCTTCGCGGGCGCGGGATTCGGCTTCGAGCAACTGCGTGCGGCGGGCCTCGGCCTGGCGGCGCTCGCTGATGTCGATCACGGCGTTGGTCAGACCGATGATCTCGCCGGTGTCGTCGCGCAGCGGCATGACCACCACGTCGTAGACCACGCGCTGCGTATGGCGCCGACGGAACGCGAACTCCACGCGCGTAGGCGTGCCGGTTGCGATGACGCGCTGGCCGGCCTCGGTCAGGCGCGATGCGGCGCGGCGGCCGAACACTTCGCGCACCGTCCGCCCCAACAGCTGTTCGGGCTGAAGGCCGAACACGGGGTTGTGCACCCACGTGAAGTGCATCGTGTTGTCGACGTCGTAGAGCGAAATGGGCGAGGCCTGCAGCGCGGCCAGCAGGCGTTGCTGCGACAGGCGCTGCTGGGTTTCAGCCCGTGCGCGGCGTTCGGCCCCGGCGCGGGCGCGGCGCAACTGCTCGCACAAGCCGCAGATAAGCAGTGCGCCCACCCCAAATACCGTCATCTGGATCGGCGTGAGGGGCACAGCGGCGGGCCAGCTTTGCAGCGCGGCCAGTCCCATGAACAGCCCCGCATAGGAGACGATGGCCAGCATGCCCGGCCAGAACCCGCCGTACCACGCCGCAATCGTCACCACCGGAAAAGCGAGGTAGAACGGCAGATGGATGCCCATCGCCGATTCGAGCAGCACCCGTCCGATGGTGCCGACGGCGGCCGCACCCACCGCCACCAGCCATGCCGATGGGCGAATGGCCGGTGTCACGGTAAACCCGCTGGTGCTGAAGGGCCCAGGGTCCGGCAACCGGGCAGGGCCGGCAGCGCGCGTGTCCGACGGGCGGGACGATGGGGGCAGAATGGACGTCACAGTCGGGCGCAATACCGGGCGGAGAACAAAGCAGCCAAAGGTGACTCAGGATACGAATTGGCCACCGCAGATGCCATCGGGGTTTCGCTGACACGCGTGCAAGACAGTGCCCCATTCTTGCCCGGGCCAGTCGCGGCGCGGGCCCGCGGGGTTATCCCCCTGACGAGGGGTGCCCCGCATGCTCGGGGTGCGGATCGCGCATGCGGTTGCGGTGCGTCAGGGCGGGAAACAGCCGCATCCAGACTGCCACCACCAACAGCGTGCCAAGGCCGCCAATCACCACCGAGGCCACTGGCCCCAGCAGCCCGGCCAACATGCCCGATTCGAATTCGCCCAACTGGTTGGACGCGCCCACGAACACTGAATTGACCGCGCTCACGCGCCCGCGCATGGCATCGGGCGTATCGAGCTGCACCAGCGACGTCCGGATCACCACGCTGATCATGTCCGACGCGCCCAGCAGCACCAGCGCCAGCATCGACAGCGGCAGCCAGCGCGACACCCCGAACACCAGCGTCGCCAACCCGAACACCGCCACGGCAGCAAACATCACCCGGCCAACATGCCGATCCAGCGGACGGTGCGCCAGGAAGAGCGCCATGCCCAGCGCTCCCACGGCCGGCGCCGAGCGCAGCAGGCCCAGCCCCCATGCGCCTGTGCCCAGGATGTCGCGCGCGTAGATCGGCAGCAGCGCCGTCGCGCCCCCCAGCAACACGGCAAACAGGTCGAGCGAGATGGCGCCCAGCACCACTGGCCGCCCCTTGATGAATGAGATGCCCGCGAACAGCGATTGGAGGCTCACCGGCGTGCTGACGGGCACCGCGTGCTCCATCCGCACCAGCGCCAGCAACACGTGCGCGAGCAAGAACAGCCCAGCTGCCGTGGCATACACCACTGGCGCGCCGGCCACGTACAGAAAGCCGCCCAGCGCCGGCCCCAGGATGACGCCGGTCTGCCCGGCCGAGCTGGACAGCGCCACCGCGCGCGGCAATGCCTGCAGTGGCACCAGCGTCGGCAATAGGGCTTGCAGCGTCGGCGTCTCGAACGCGCGCATCGCGCCAATCACCACCACGCACAGGAAGATCGGTTGCACACCGGCGTGCCCGTTGGCCGCCAGGACAGCCAGCGAGAGTGCCACCAGGGCTTCGATGGCCTGACAGGCACGCACGACGTACCGCCGGTCGTAGCGGTCCGCAATATGGCCGGAGGCCAGCACCAGCACCACCGACGGTAGGAACTGCGCCAGCCCGACCAGCCCCAGCACATAGGCGCTGCGCGTCAGGTCGTAGATCTGCCAGCCAACGGCCACCCCGAACATCTGATACGCGAAGGTGGTGGACAGCCGGGCGAACCAGAACAGCCTGAAGGCGGGGTAGGCGAACGGCGCATGCGACAGCGTTTGCGCGGATGCGGAAGAGGAGGTGGGGGAAAGACCAGCGTCGCCAGACACGTTGGATGTGCGCCGGAATCCGGCGATCAATGAAGGAGGCGGAAAAGAAGCGTGAAGCGTCCGTCATCGTAACGGAAGTCGCCCCTTTATAGCCGCCCGCGCGGGTACGTGGCTTGCGGAACTGCCGGTACGTCATTACAGGAGATTTCATCATGGCCACGCACCACGCCAGCTCAAAGCCGGCGCCCGCCCAATCATCGAAGGCCAAGCCGAAGCCCCAGCGCTGGTCGCACCAGGTGATGGAGACCAGCGACGCGCTGGACATCGAACCCGACATTTTCAAGTCGCGCAGCCCCGCGCGGATTGCGGCGTCGCTCAAGGCATCGGCCGAGCACAGCCGGCGGCGCAAGGGGACGGCATTCCAGTCGGCCATGTCAATGCTGACGTTCTATATCAATCGGGCGGGGGACAACCTCAGCGTCGGGCGGTGCCGGATTCTGGAGCGTGCCAAGGATGCACTGCGTGCCGAGTTCGGCCGCCCTGCGCACAGCTCGGCCAAGGCCCGGCATTGATGGAAGGTGCGGCGCCGCTCAGATGGTCAGCATGACGCTGAGCAACTGGCGTGCGACCGCCTTGTAGTCGGCCTTGTCACTCTGCGGGGAATATGTGGACAGCGTCTTGCCCCGGTATTTGACCGTGACGATGCCGTTGCGGGTCGAATAGGTGGCTTCGATGCTTCGGCCGCCGCTCTCGAGATTGAAAGGGATGGTCTCAGCGACCAGTCGCGCGGTTTCCTGCGTGGCCGGCGGCGTGGGCGGCACGGCAGACAGCGGCGAGTATGAAGCGGGGGCTTGTTGTTCGGGGTGGCGCATGGCGCCTCCTCTTCGGGGAAAACGGGTATACACCCCAACGCAGGTTCCGTACCAGCTCCGTTTGGCCTGGACATGCCGTGCGGCCGCCCGAAAAGTGGCACCTCAACGCCGGTCAGGCGCTCGACATGCGGGCGGGTTTGACGCCATGCGTCGGTCCGTTGACGAGATTTGTCAATTTTGTAAACGCAATTAACCGCCAGGATTTTTGGGCCCCGTGCAAATCCGGGCTATCAAGGCGCGGAGACAGGTGCCATTCTGGTAAGTGCCATGGCGCGCGCATCGCATGCCAATCGCATGCACCTCGCGCCTTGCAGGCACCCTGCCGACGTTCCAACCATGCCAACAAGGAGGCGATATGGGTTCCCATACCTACAAGATGATCGAGCTGGTCGGTTCTTCACCCGATTCCAGCGATGCAGCCGTCCGCAACGCCATCGCGCGCGCGGGCGAGACCCTCAAGCATCTGGACTGGTTTGAGGTGCTGGAAACACGCGGCCACCTGGTCGACGGCAGAATCGCCCACTGGCAGGTGACGATCAAGGTGGGGATGCGGCTCGAAACGCTGGAGAGCGAAAAGCCCGCCGGCAAGAAGAAGGGCAAATAGCGGTTAAAGAAAAAGGCGGCCAGGATTTCTCCGGGCCGCCTTTTTTCGTGAGGACTGCGCTGCAGTGTTATTGCGCCTGCGTGAAGTCCAGCGCGTTGGTCAGGTCGCCCATCGGCTTGTTGCCGTTGGAGACGAGCGCCTCGTCACGTTGCTTGATACCCGGCAGCGTCGGCAGGTCGAAGCGGTGCGTGATCAGACGCAGGACCGAAGCCGTGTCGTACTGGGTGTGGTCAACGAAGCCCTTCTTGGCAAACGGCGAGACAACGATCGCCGGGATACGCGTGCCCGGGCCCCAGCGGTCAGCCTTCGGCACCGTGGCGTGGTCGTAGAAGCCACCGTTTTCGTCATACGTCACGACGATCACCATGTTCTTCCACTGCGGGCTCTTCTGCAGTTGGGCGATCACGTTGGCGATGTGTGCGTCGCCGTCAGCCACGTTGGCATAGCCCGGGTGCTGGTTCAGGTTGCCTTGCGGCTTGTAGAACGTGACGGCGGGCAGCTTGCCTGCGGCTGCGTCTTGCAGGAAGGCGGCGTCGTAGTCGCGCAGGTGGGCCGCACGCTCAGCAGCGCCGGTGGTCGTGGCTGGGTCGAAGCGGCTGAAGTAGTTGAACGGCTGGTGGTGCGGCTGGAACTGGATCGAGCCGCTGTAGATCACGCTGCGCGTGGTGTTCGGGGCGTCGGCAAGGGCCGCGTTCCAGGCGCCGGCGTACCAGGCCCAGTCCACGCCACGGGCCGTCAGCAGATCACCGATGTTGGTGTTCGACTGCTTCGGCATGGTGGTAGCCTTGGTGGGGTCGGCGTAGGCCGTGTTGCCGCTGGCGACGGCGTTACCCGACGGCTGGTACGGCGGCTGCATCGTGTTGACGGCGTACGAGTTGCCGTTACTGTCGACCGGTGTCAGGTTGCCGTCCTTCGTGCCGCCGGTGTACGACGTCGGGGCACCCGCCATGACCGAGCTGGCGCTCGGGGTGAGCGTGGGTGAGCCGTTTGCATCGGTCGTAACCGAGGCGATGCTGCCCGAAGCCGGCGAGTTTGCGGCGTTCGGATAGATCGGTGCGCACGCGCAGATCAGGTACTGGTGGTTCAGGAACGAACCGCCGAATGCGCCCATGAAGAAGTTATCCGCCAGCGTGTATTGCTTGGCGATGTTCCACATGGTCATCTTGCTGCCGTCGTAGTAGCCCATGGTCAGGCCGCCGGCGTCGGCAAAGGCGGCGAACTTGTCGTTCTTGCCGCCGTTGATCTGCATCTGGTTCTGATAGAAGCGGTGCCAGAGGTCGCGCGTGATGACGTTCTGGCCGACGACCGTGCCCGTGCTGCCGAAGCCCGACGGGCTGTCGATCTGGAACATCTGGTTGGGCATGTTGGCCGTGGAGGCCTGCGTGATCTGCACGCTTTGGCCGGCTGCGGTCACGCCACCCCAGGTGGGCGGCAGCGTCGGCAGCACGGAGCCATCGAAGTCTTTCTGCGCAACGGCGGTGCCCGTCGAGGTCGGGTTCACACCGGGGATGCCATTGGCGCCCGGGAACAGGCCGTACAGGTTATCGAAGCCGCGGTTTTCTGCGTAGATCACCACGATCGTCTTGACGTTGTTGGTCAGCGCCATGCGCTTTGCCACGCCGTCGCGGATGGTCTTGCCGATGTCGCCGCCGTTGGCAACGGCGTCGGCGATCAGGGCGATGGCCTGGTCGATTTCAGCCTGCAGCGCAGCCTTGGTGCCGGCGTCGGTTTCCTTGTTGTGGTCTTCCAGCAGCTTGTCGATCGTCACGCCAAGGCGTGCGGCGAGTGCCGTCTTGGCAGCGTTGATGTCGCCGCCGTTGCTGTCCATCAGCACAGCCAGTTCGGTCGAGATGGCGCTGACAACACCGTTGGCGCCGGCCGGTGCACGGAACACCAGTGGCTGCGTGATGGCCGTGTGCGTGCCCTTGTCCGGATCGTTGCGGAAGGCGTCCGTACCGATTTCCACGGTGATGGCGCCCGAGCCTGCCAGCGTGTAGGCGCCGTTCGCATCGGTATAGGTGCTGGTTTCACCCGAATCGCACTTGCCGTTGTTGTTGGCGTCGATACAGACCTTGGCATGCTCGAAGTAGCTGCCGGTCACCACGCCCGAGGTGGACGCGGAGGCATTGCTGCTCGAATCACTGCCACCACAGGCAGACATGCTGGCCGCAACCAACGCGGTCAGCGGCAAAAGACGAAGCGCTCGGCTCATGATTTCCCTGGATTGTTGTGTGGGGGACGAAAGCGAGCGGGAGTCTGTGCTTCGTGTGTGACAAGTTGATGATGAAAACGCAGGCATGGCACCGATTTCGCTCCAGTTCAGCGTGATGAGCGTCATCAGGATGAGCAGGGGCACCACCGAACGTTTGAAGACATTTGCCACCATGGGACCTCTCCAAGGACTGACGTGACACACATTTGACGACATCAAAGTGTCATGGGAGCCATGCTAAGTTGCAAGGCTCCCAAAATTTCGCCTATCGCCAATGCGCCGCCTTCTGCCTGCTGCAACTGTTCGCGTGATCGCCGTTTCTGCGCTTGCGTTTGTCGGGCTGGCTGCTGGCTTGAGCGGGTGCGGGCGCGGCGAAGTCGCGGTGGCGCATGCAGCAACGGCGCCGGTAGTGGCGGCATCGGCGGCATCAGCACCGGCCGTCAAGGCACCAGCGACGCCCGCTTACGAAAAAGCCTTCTACACAATGATGGCGGCGCGACGCCCATCGGTTCCGGCGATGACGGCATTGGGCAAGGCGCTGTTCTTCGATCCGGCCATGTCTGCCTCGGGCAAACAGGCCTGCGCAAGCTGCCACAGCCCCACGCATGCCTATGGCCCGCCGAACGATCTGTCGGTGCAGCTTGGCGGCACGGGCATGAACAAGACCGGCGTGCGTGCCGCACCATCGCTGCGCTATCTGCAGAATGTGCCGCCGTTCTCCGAACACTTTTACGAGAGCGACGGCAACGACTCTGAAGACCAGGGCCCGACCGGCGGCTACACGTGGGATGGCCGCGTGTCGTCCACGCACGACCAGGCGCGTATTCCGCTGCTGTCGGGGCATGAGATGGCCAACGGCACGCCGGCCGGGGTCGTGGCCAAGCTGCGCAGTGGCCGCCACGCGCAGACATTCCGCCAGGTATTCGGCAACGACATCCTCGACAACGAAGACACTGCCTTCCGCGCAGCACTGATGGTGCTGGAGGTCTTCCAGGAAACGCCGTCCGAGTTCTATCCGTATGACAGCAAATACGACGCGTTTTTGCGCAAGCAGGTGAAGCTGTCGCCGCAGGAAATGCGCGGGCTGCAGGCATTCAACGATCCGGCCAAAGGCAATTGCGCCTCGTGCCACGTGAGCGCCATCAAGCAGGACGGGGCGTTCCCGGCCTTCACCGATTTCGGCCACATTGCCGTGGGCGTTCCTCGCAACCGCACGCTGGCGGCCAATGCTGACCCGAAGTTCTTCGATCTGGGCCTGTGCGGGCCCGATCGGACCGACCTGAAGGACCGCGCCGACTATTGCGGCCGCTTCCGCACGCCCTCGTTGCGCAACGTGGCGCTGCGCAAGACGTTCTTCCACAACGGCGCCATCCATTCGCTGGAAGACGCGGTGCGCTTCTATGCCCAGCGCGATACGCAGCCGCAGAAGTGGTATCCGCGCAAGGCAGACGGCACGGTCGACAAGTTTGATGACCTGCCGCCCCAATACCGCGCCAACGTCAACATGGAGCCGCCGTTCGGCGGCAAGCCCGGCGACAAGCCCGTGCTGTCCGAGGGCGACGTGCGCGACATCGTTGCCTTCCTGAAGACGCTGACCGACGGCTACCGCCCCGTGCGCACAACGCAATCCGGCGCCCAAGGCGGCAGCCGGGTTGCACAGCGCTGAACCGCCGGCTCCAAGCCCCGCGGCCCGTTTGTTGCAACACCCAACGCGGGATTCGCGCAGGGCGGTGCGTGCGCTGCGGTTATCATCGGCGGATCGTCTTTTTGCTGTCTTCCATTTCCCGCTATGACCTGGCTTGCTGACCCGTCCATCTGGATCGGCCTGTTCACCCTGGTGGTGCTCGAGATTGTTCTCGGCATCGACAACCTCGTTTTCATCGCCATCCTGGTCAACAAGCTGCCGCCAGTGCTGCGCGACCGTGCCCGGATGATCGGGCTAGGCCTCGCCCTGCTGATGCGCATGGTGCTGCTGGCCGCTATGTCGTGGCTGATCGGGCTCACCAAGCCGCTGCTCACGCTTGGGCCGGTCGATCTGTCGGGCCGGTCAATCATCCTGCTGCTGGGCGGTTTCTTCCTGCTGTTCAAGGCCACGTCCGAGCTGCATGAGCGTCTGGACGGCGAGCCGCAGGACGAAAGCCATGGCACCGGTCACGGCAAGTTCTGGAATGTGATCGCGCAGGTGGTGATTCTCGATGCGGTGTTCTCCATCGACTCCGTCATCACCGCCGTGGGCATGGTCAACGATTTGCCGGTGATGATGACGGCCGTGGTGATTGCCATGGGCGCCATGCTGTTTGCCTCGCGCCCGCTGACGGAGTTCGTCAACGCGCATCGCACGGTGGTGGTGTTGTGCCTGAGCTTCCTGCTGATGATCGGCTTCTCGCTCGTTGCCGAGGGCCTGGGCTTTCATATTCCGAAGGGCTATCTGTATGCGGCCATCGGCTTCTCCATCCTGATCGAGTTCTTCAACCAGGTGGCCCAGCACAATACCGTGCGCTACGATCGCCGCCGCCCGTTGCGCGAGCGCACCGCCGATGCGGTGCTGAGCCTGCTGGGCGACCGCCGTGGCGCGCCGGCAGAGTCCGAATCGCACGAGGCCGCCTCGCACGACGCTGGCCAGTCCGTGCCCGAGACCGTGTTCCGCCCGGAAGAGCGCAGCATGGTCAGCGGCGTGCTGGACCTGGCCGAGCGCTCGGTGCGCTCGATCATGACGCCGCGCCACGATATTTCGTGGGTGGATCTGGATGCCGACGTGTCCATCACGCGCAAACTGTTGCTGGCTGTGCCGCATAACCAGTTTCCGGTGTGCCGCGGCGGCCTGGATGACCTGGTTGGCGTGGCGCGCGCCAAAGACCTGATGGGCGACCTCGACACGCGAGGTGCCATCGACGTGGAGCGCAGCGTCAAGCCTGCGCTCAAGGTGTCGGACAACGTCGGCATCCTGCGCCTGATGGATAAGCTCAAGCGCGCACGCGGCCGCATGATGTTGGTGACGGATTCGCTGGATGTCGTGCAGGGCGTAGTGACCCCCATCGACGTGCTCGAAGCCATTGCCGGTGAATTCCCCGATGAAGACGAACGCCCGGGCGTGGTGGAAGTCAGCGATGGCTGCTGGGAAGTGGCCGGCGAGGCTGACCTGCGCCGGCTCGAAGATGTGCTGCATGTCGACTGGCTGCTCGACGAAGGCGGCAGCGCCACGAGCCTGGGCGGCTACCTCTTCAATCAATGGGATCGCCTGCCCGAAGTGGGCGATACGCTGGTGCGCCACGACCTGCGTTTCGTGATCCTTGAAGCTGGCAGCCGCCGCATCGTGCGCGTGCGCATCGAGCGCATGGAAGATGTGACGGCACCCGAGGCGGAAGCCTAAGACGTCGTCGATATTGCTGGCCGTGGCGCACGCGCCAAGCCAAGGCTGAGCACCGCTGCCAGCACGCAAGCAATGCCACCGACCTGTCGCGTGCTGACGGCCTCGCCGAGCAGCGTTGCTGCAAATGCCATGGCTGCCACAGGTGCCAGCGCGGTAAACAACGAAGCCTCTGCACCGCTCACGCGCGCGGCCCCGGCATACCAGAGCACAAAACCACCGACGGTCGGCACGATGGCGTAATACGCCACGGCCATCAGCGCGTGCGTTGCCTGCGCCGATGCGTGCAACTGCCACGGCGCTTCCCACAGCGCGGGCAGCAGCGCAGTCAGCAAACCGAATGCACTCATCAATGCCGACAGCGCAAGCGGTGGCACCGGCGTGCGCAGCCGCTTGTTAAGCAGGATGAAAAGCCCCTCGCACACCACTGCGCCCATCACCAGTACATTGCCCAGCAGCGGATGTGTCGCGTCGCCGCGCGGCTGCAGGGCGATGGCCAGCACGCCGGCGGTGGCCAGCGCAATCGCTCCCAGCACCGCGCGCCCGGGCCGTTCGCCCAGCAGCACGATGGCGATCAGCGCCGACATCACCGGCAGCGTGCCGATGATGACCCCCGCATCTGCCGCTGACGTGTGCCGCAGCCCCGAAATGAGCAGCGTCGTATAGCCCACGCTGCCGGCAGCCGCCTGCACGAAAAGCAGGGCCCACTCCCTGCGTGCGAGCACGGGCCAGCGCGTGCGGGTCATGCGCATGATGAGCAGGAATAGCGGTAGCGCCATCGCAAAGCGCAACGCTGTCGCCGTAAATGGCGGCAAGCCCGCCGCGATGATCTTGCTGGCCGCCACGGTGCTGCCCACCAGCACCATCGCCAGGGCAAGGTAGAAACAACCTTCGAGTCGTTTGGACATATCGCATCCTGCGTGTGTGGAAGCCGCAGGATGGGCCCGCGCGATGCGCGCGTCTTGAACGAAATTGCAGCGGGGGGAGGGTGGGGGGAGGATGCGGCTAGCGCGCCGCCGCGACCATGCCCGGCGACACGCCGTACTTGCGGACGAACTGCCGCGTCATGTGGCTTTGATCGGCAAAACCGCATGCGGCTGCCACTTCCGCCAGCGGCTCGCCTTGGGCGATCAGGCGGCGCGCCAGGGCCACGCGCCGTTGTACCTGATAGGCGTGAGGCGTGAGGCCGGTCACGCGGGCAAAGCCGCGCAATACCTGGAAGCGGCTCAAACCTGTTTCCTGTGCGAGGTCGAGCAGGGAGATGGCCGCCGCCGGGTCGTCATCGATGCGGGTTCGGGCAAGCCGGATGGCGTCGGGGGCTGTGTCAGCGTGGTGGTTGGTGCGGTCGTTGGCGGCGTGCAGCGCGTCTGCCAGTACGGACAGCAGCAGCTGCTCGCGCAGCAGTGCATCGCTTTGAGCGGCGGGCACCGTCATCTGCGCAAACAGCAGGCGCATGCGGGGGGCGAGGTCTGCGTCGTGGATGACAGGGCGGTCAAACTCAGCGTCGCCGTAGTGGCCGGGGTGCAGGTCCGTCGCCAACTCGGCGACCACGCCGGGGTCGAGGTAAAGCATGCGCCACGCGCGGCCGGCATCGCCGATAGGTGTGCCATCGTGCACTTCAAACGGATTGACCGTGATGACGTCGCCTGCGCCGGCTTCTACCGTGCCGCGTCCGCTGAAGGATCTCTGCGCCCCGCGATCAACGATGCCGATGCCGAACTGGCCATGCGTGTGGCGCGGGAAGGTGTGGCCGGAATCTGCGGCGACGGCTTCCACGCCGCGCATGGCGCAGCGATGCATCGAAAACGCGAGGTTGGCCGGCCGGCTGGGCAAGGGCGGTTCCTTGTGAGGGGGATACGCGAATCTACGGGTGTGCAGCGTGGCAGCAGCATACGCTTTCTTCGCATTTCGCTCATTTTTTGCGCGCAGGCGGTTGGTATGCTGGCGCTTTCTGCAGCAGCACGCCCGGTAAGATGAGGCCGTGCCTGCTGCCGGGCAGCGCGGGAACCGCTTCCGCTAGTGGTGCCCGGCAGCCCCTGACTGATCCATGCGCCCGTCTTTCGGTATTACCTCCAAGCTGTTCGTTGCGTTGTTCATGCTGAGCATCGTTGTTGCGCTCGCCATGGGCGCGGCGGTGCGCTGGCGCTTTGACGCCAACTTTCTCGACTACGTGAACGCGCGCGAATCCGAGCGCATGGCCGCGCTCGCGCAGGGTGTGGAGGCCGCCTACACGCAGCACGGCAACTGGGATTTCCTGCGCAACGATCGCACGGCGTGGTTCCGCCTGCTGCGCCGCGAAGGCGCCCGGGCCCGAGCCAATGGCATGGGCGGCGACCGCTTCGACCTGCCACCAGGTCATCGCTTCGATACACTCCCGCCCGGCCCGGACCGCGGCATCGACAGAGACATGCCGCCGCCGCCCGGCCCGCCTCCGGCAGGGAGCATGCCGCCGCACCCGCCCAGCGAGCCGCCGATCCCGCACTCGCCGATCTGGCTGCTTGATGCGCAGCGCAACGTCATCATTGGAGACGGGCCGCCCCTCGGGCCGAACGCACGATGGCAGGAACTGCGCCACAACGGCCAGACCGTCGGCTGGCTGGCCATGCCGCCGCGCGTGCGTGTGCCCGAAGGCGCCGACCAGGCATTCCAAGCGCAGCAGTTGCGCGCCACATGGATCATCGCGGGACTGTCGGTTCTGCTGGCGGCGTTGGTGGCGGTGCTGCTCGCACGCGGCCTGCTGGCTCCGATGCGCCGGCTGACGGATGCCGCACGCCGCATGGCCGACGGCGACTACGCCACCCGTGTCGACGTGCATTCGCGCGATGAACTCGGCGGGCTCGCGGCGGATTTCAACCACCTTGCCGCGTCGCTGGAGGCCAACCAGAAGATGCGGCGTCAGCTCACGGCGGACATCTCGCACGAACTGCGCACGCCACTGGCCGTGCTGCGCGGTGAACTGGAAGCACTGGAAGACGGCGTGCGCCCGCTGACGGCCACCTCGCTCGCGTCATTGCAGGCGGAGGTGTCGACGCTCAGCAAGCTCATCGACGACTTGTACGAACTCTCGCTGGCCGATGTGGGCGCGCTCGCTTTCCACATGGAGCCGCTGGATTTGGCCGATACCGTGTGCAGTGCCGTGCAGGGCTTTACGCCGCGCCTGATGGAAAAGAGCATCGCGTTGCAACTGGACATGCCGGCAGCGCCGTCGCAGGAAACGATGGTCAAGGGCGACGCGCAGCGTCTGCGGCAGGTCATGCAGAACCTGCTGGAGAACACGCTGCGCTATACCGATGCCGGCGGCACGCTGCGTGTGCATGTGCATCAGGACGGTGACTGGCAGCAGATCGACGTGCAGGACAGCGCGCCGGGTGTGCCCGAGGCGATGCTGCCGCGCATCTTCGATCGCCTGTTCCGCGTTGATGCCTCACGCAGCCGGGCGCAGGGCGGGGCTGGCCTGGGCCTGAGCCTGTGCCAGACCATCATCGCCGCACACGGCGGCACCATTGAAGCCAGACATTCGCCGCTGGGCGGGCTGTGGATCGCCATTCGCCTGCCTATTCTTGATGTGCTTGATCCGCTAGCCGACCATGATTCTGATCATTGAAGACGAACCCAAGCTGGCCGCATTGATGACCGACTATCTGCGCGCCGCTCACTACGAGACCGAGTGGCTGGCCGATGGCACGCATGCAGCGCAGCGCATTCGTGAGACCGCGCCCGAACTCGTGCTGCTCGACCTGATGCTGCCCGGCAAGGACGGCCTGGAGATCTGCCGCGAGGTGCGCGCGTTCAGCGAGGTGCCCATCGTCATGGTGACGGCGCGCGTGGAAGAAATCGACCGCTTGCTCGGCCTTGAGCTTGGCGCTGACGACTACGTTTGCAAGCCATTCAGCCCGCGCGAACTGGTGGCGCGCATCAAGACCATCCTGCGCCGCGTACAGCGCGGTGGCGGCATGCCGGAGAGCGCCTTGCAGATCGACGGCGCCGCCTATGCCGCCACGCTGCGCGGCCAGCGCCTGGACCTCACGCCGGTGGAATTTCGTCTGCTCGCTGCGCTGGCGGGCGCACCGGGGCGCATTCTGTCGCGCTCGAACCTGCTCGAGCAGATCTATGACGACCACCGCATCGTGACCGACCGCACGGTCGATACCCACATCAAGAACCTGCGCCGCAAGATGGAACAGGTGAGCCCGGGCACCGAGATGATCCATTCCGTCTATGGCGTGGGTTACAGGCTCGACGCCTGAGGTTCAAGAAAACTCCTCTGTTTGCCCACCTTTCGTGCAGGGCCGATGGCTACAGTGAACGTATGGCCGGCGTGTTCGGCCGACGATCTCATGAGGAGCCTCAACATGACCGCTGTGACTTCCCGCGTGGCCGGTATTGCCGCCGGACTTTTGCTTTCGTGCGCCGCGTTGGCCCAGACCGCCGGCCCCGGCGCCGTTCCGCTCTCGCCCATGCCACCCATGTCACCACATGGTCCGGGCATGATGGAGCGCGGGCCAGGCATGGGCCCAGGCGGCCCACGTGGCATGGGCCCGCATCATGGCGGCGCGCCCTTTCTGCGTGGCCTGAAACTGAGCGAAGAGCAGCGCGACAAGATCTTCGCCATCGAATATGCACAGATGCCCGAAGCGCGAGAGCAGCGCAAGGCCATCGAGCATGCGCGCCGCGATCTGCATCAGATGGTGGCTTCGGGTCAGTATGACGAAGCGCGTGCGCGCAGCCTGACTGAATCGCTGGGCCGCGCCGTTGCCCGCGAAGCGCAACTGCGCGCGCAGGCCGGCGCCAAGATCATGCAGGTGCTCACGCCCGAACAGCGCAAGCAGGTGGGCGAGCGTGAAGCCCAGCGCGTGGCGGAACTCGAGTCCGGCGAAGGCGGGCCGGAACCGGTGCCGATGATGTAATTCAGGACTCGCCCAAAGATAGGGAATCGGTTCTCTGTCCGCAGCGGACGGCCCGTGAACGGATTCCTAGCGGTAGACCACCACCGGTACGTGCGCGTAGGTCAATACCTTGCGCGTCTCGTTGCCGATCAATAGTCGCCCCATCAGGCTGCGGTGCCCGTGCGATGCCATGAAGATGACGTCGCACGCGTGCCGCTTTGCCGCATCGAGGATGCCCAGATAGGGCTCGGCAAACTGCGATACATCGCTGTCGAACTGCACGCCTTCTTCCCGGGCGCGCTCTGCAATGCGGTCGATGCAGTCCTTCGCGTAGCCCTGCACCGTTTCCATGTAGTGCGCATGCGGACACTCGCCCACGCCGGCCGAATAGGCCATGTTGGGGAATTCTTCAATGCATGTGTAGGCGGTGAGGCGGCACCCGGTGGCGTGCGCCAGCTTGAGCGCGCCGTCGATGGCCTTGCGGCATTGCTCGGAGCCGTCGGTCGGCAGGAGGATATGGGTAAACATGGCGGTCTCCATGGGGAACCCATCTCCACGTTACTGCGCCCACCGATGCGCCTCTATCGTGGAAAACGCTAGTCCAGCGCAGCTTTTCGGCTGAGTTGGACGACCAGACGATCGCAATGCACGGTCGTTCGCATATTGACGTGGCAGATTGCGCCCTAGCCCCGTTGCCACGCCTGCCGATAGCGTGACGGCGACGCGCCAAGCTGCAGCGCGAATCGCCGGCTGAAATGGCTGGCGCTGGCAAAGCCGCAGCGCTCGGCAATCGTCGCCAGCGCAAGGGTGGTTGTGCGCAGCAGCGTCTGCGCGCGCGCCATGCGCTGCTGCATCACCCACTCATGCGGCGCCGCGCCGAAAGACGCCCGAAACATCCGCGCGAAATGGAATTCCGACAGGTTCGCTTCTGCCGCCAGTTGTCCGAGTGACAGTGGCAGATGCAGCTCGGCGTCGATGCGCGCGGCAATGCGCCGGCACACGTGCGGCGCCAGCCCGCCCCGCACAGCCAGCGCCCGCGTGCGGCCCTGGGTCTGCACGAGATACGACAGCGTGTCATTGGCCAGCGCGTTGGCGCGCATGCGGTCGTCCAGGTCGGTCCAATCGAGCTGGGCGATGTTCGCGCAAGCTTGTGCGAGATGAACGTCTTCGATGAAGGTGCGGTCGTGCAGTGTGAACAAGCGGGGCTCTGCGTCGAGCAGGCGTACGGCGTGTCCGGCCAGCGCGTCGGGCGGGAAATACAGATGAACGAAACGCATCGGCTGCTCGATCACCCAGCTCGACTGGTGTTCGGCCGGCAGCATGCACACGCGCCCTGGTGCGCCGAACAGGTGCGGCAGATCTTGCCGGTGCGTCGTGTAGCCGCCTTGCAGATAGACCGACAGCGTGTGGTGCTCGGGCTGGATGTAGCGCGCCTCGTCGTGCTCGTTGCGCCAGATGGCGGCGGTCACGCCGTCGCCCAGATTCGTCACGCGCTCGAGTGATGCGCGCGAGCCGCGCGCAAGCGTGCCGAAGACGCTCGCGTCTGCGGTTACGCGAGGGTCGGCAGGTTGAGACGAAGGAGGCGTGGGGGCGGGGCGCACGCGTCGATGTTACCAACGATGGCACCGCGACGCGACGCAAAGAGCCCGGGCGCTATCCGCCGCAGAGCTGGTGCGCTACCTCGCCCGCCAGCCCGACGCCATCCACGCGTTGCCAGCCCGCATCGTTGGCGATCTGTCTTTCGCTGACGGTCAGCGCGCCTTGATACAGCTTGGCTTGCGAGACCGAGAACTGCCGGCTGCGGCAATCGACGGTGTACAGAAAATCGGCCATGTCGCCGCGGAAGGCGCCGAACATCCGTTGCAGCGAACGCATGCCCGCGCGGTTCGACGCTTCTACGCGCACCCACGCGCTGACCGGGCCGCTGGGCATGCGCTGGATGCTGCCGACGTCGAGCGACGCGTGACTGTCGGGTTGGTCGGGCAGCGGGATCCAGCGCTCAGCACTGGCCACCGGCATGGACAGCGCTGCCAGCGCCGCCAGCATGCCGGTCACGGCACGGTGTGTGACGCCGAAGGATGTCATCGGGGCTTGCCGCCCGGTACGGGAATGGCAATCGAGTCGGAATGGCTGCAGGCCATCATCACGCCTGCCTTGTCGACGTCGATCATCACGGTGCCCGGCTTGTCGGCCGTGCTGGGCGTGGCCGCGAGGCTGCCCGACAGGCGCTGCATGATCGCCCGGCAGGTCGGGGCCGTGGAGGCAACGGTCGTGGCTTTGGCTGTCTTGGCGGCCGGAATTGGGGCGGGTGCCGCAGCAGCAACGGGTGGACGACTGGGGGCAGGGGCTGCCGCGGCCGCGGGCGGCGTAGAAGCGTGCGCACGCGGCAACGCAACAAGTACGGCCAGCACGCTCACGGCAATCAGCAACCGCGTCGTGCGCCGTGAAAGCGATCGATTGGGGGGAGACAGAGACGGCATGACAGTCCAGGCACAGGCATCCAAATTGCGCCTGCTAGGTCACGGGACAGGCGCGCTCTTTCGACCAGTAACGGCACGCCGCGCCCGAACTTGACGCGGCAATCTGCCTCATGGGTCACTCAAGCGTGATTTTGCCTGCGCAAAATACGTCATGTGAACGACATAATCGTGCAGGCTGGAACATTCTCATCAATGTAGCGACCAATCAATATGCCGGGGAGATTTTTCCGACGTCGTCGGCATCGTGAAACGAACCGCACGTAAGGTTCGCACATGCAGGCGATGTAAGCAGACGGGACAAGCAGCAACGGGGTTCGTGCAGTGCCAAAACAAATGGGTCGGCGGGAATGAAAATGCGATGGAATATCCGGTCTTTTCCGCCCTTTGTTTTTCCAAGGGGGCCACTATGATTCACAACATGGCGATGCGATGCAACTTTGCGTCGTTTGCCTCATGGGTCGGTTCTCCTCTCTGGAACAGATCGACACGGTCCAGAGATTTCAACCCGCGCCTCGTCAACTGAGCGCGGGTTTTTTCTTGGGTCATGTCAACGTCGGGTGGCCTCCACACGCCCCTCAGGGCGATCGCACGCAGCACCCTTCAGTTTTTCACCGGCGCGCCGTTGTGGTTAGGGGCGAGACACATGTAGTCTCCCTCTCGCTTTCCCATTGCCACTGCTGTTGCTGTTATCGCTCAAGCCATCGCATTGCCCATGACCCAGTTTCTTCCGGCTCAGGCCGGAGCCTCTCCTGCAGACGTTGCGTCGGGCCCCCAGGCCGCGCAACGTCCGGTAGCGGCCATGGTCGGGGCGATGACTGATGTGCGTGGTACCGATTTCGATGCGCTGTCACGGCTGTCGTCCGACGCGGTATTGCTGACCGTGGACGGGCGCCTCGTGCGAGCCAACCCGGCCGCCGCCCGCTTGCTGGGCGCGCAGGATCCAGCGCAACTGGCGGGCCTGCAACTCGCCGGCCTGATTCATCCCGATGACGTTGTCCAGGTGATTCCGCGCCTGGCAGGCATGTTGAGCAGCGGGGTCTCTGCCCAGCCGGTCGAACACCGTCTGGTGCGCGCCGACTACACACACGTGCTGGTTGCCAGCGAAGCCGCTGCGTGCGAGCACGAGGGCCAGCCCGCCGTCATGATTGTGCTGCGTGAAGCCGTGTCGCGCCATGCGTTGGAGCGCCACGCCGTACAGGCTCGCGCTGAAGCGCTGCATGCGCGCCGTCTGCTCGCTTCGGAGAACGCCGTGCTTGCGCAACTTGCCTCCAATGCGACGCTGTCGAGCGTTCTGCGCCACCTGTGTCTGTATGTCGAGCAGGTTTATCCGAATGCCATGTCGGCGCTGCTGTTGCTGGACGCCGGCTCCCAGACCTTGCGTGTGGCCGCTGCGCCCACGCTTCCAGCGACCTATGTCGCCACACTGGAAGACACGCCTGTCGGCCCCGATGCCGGCGCATGCGGCTGCGCGGTGTATCTGGGCGACGCCGTCTTCGTCGACAACATTGCGACCGACCCGCGCTGGCAACACGAGCGCACGGCGGCATTGGCTGCGGGTTTTGCTTCTGCATGGGCGTTGCCGATCCGCTCGTCTCGCGGGGACAAGCTTGGCGTGCTTGCGCTGTTCTATCGACAACCGTGCATGCCCGTGGAAGAAGAGCAGCATTTCCTCGACGACGTCACGCACCTGGCAGGCGTTGCCATTCAGAAGGACACCGTCGAACGCGGCCTGGCCGAAAGCGAAGAGCGCTATCGCCTGGCGATCTCGAATTTGCATGAAGGCGTCGTCATCATGTCGCCGGACGGCGTGGTGCAGGCCGCCAACGCCAGCGCCGAGCGCATCCTGCGCGTGCGCCCCGGGCAGCTCGTGGGGCGTAACCGGCTCGACCCGATTCAACGCGTTGTGGATGAAGACGGCAAGGAAGTCGGTTCGACCATGATGCCGTCCGCGTTGGTGCTGCGCACCGGCGAACCCATCTTCGGCCGCGTGTACGGGCTGTTGCTCAAAACGGGCGAGTTGATGTGGGTGCGGCAGAACATCATTCCCATCCGCCGCCATGCCGAGCCGGCACCCAGCAGCGT
The DNA here is from genome assembly GCF_054792405.1 of Ralstonia sp. SA306. Taxonomy (NCBI): domain Bacteria; kingdom Pseudomonadati; phylum Pseudomonadota; class Betaproteobacteria; order Burkholderiales; family Burkholderiaceae; genus Ralstonia; species Ralstonia sp. SA306. The sequence continues at coordinate 1,261,786 of NZ_CP096452.1, read as the reverse complement.
GATGCTGTCGTTTGCCGATATCACCGATATCAAGCGCGCCGAGCAGCGCTTGCGCCATCTGGCCGCGCACGACGCGCTCACGGGCCTGACCAACCGCAGCTTCTTCATCGCGCACCTGGAAGGCGCCATTGAGAGCGCGCGCGACGAGAGCCGCGAGTTGGCGCTCTTCTTCCTCGATCTCGACCGCTTCAAAAGCGTGAACGACACTGCCGGCCATGCCTGCGGCGACACGCTGCTGCAAAGCGCCGCCGCGCGCCTGACCGATTGCATCGGCCCCGGCGACGTAATCGCCCGCCTGGGCGGCGACGAATTCGTCATCCTGATCGACCAGCGTGTTGAGGGAAAGCGCATCGCGCTGCTGGCTGAACGTTTGCTTCAGGCCATGCGCGAGCCCTTCGATACCGTCAACGGACGTTACTACCTGGGTGTGTCGATTGGTGTGGCGCTGTATCCGCATGACGGCATCTCGGGTTCCGACCTGCTGCGTTCTGCCGACGCCGCCATGTACCGCGCCAAGCAGAACGGTCGCAACCGTGCGCAGTTCTACACGGCTGAACTCAACGCCCGGCTGCAACGCCGCTACATGCTGGAAAACGCGCTGCGCGATGCGCGCGAGAACAACGAACTGCAGCTCGTCTATCAACCCAAGTACGACCTGGCCAGCCATCGCATCGTCGGTGCCGAGGCACTGCTGCGCTGGAACAGCGCCAAGCTTGGGGCGATCTCGCCGGTGGAGTTCATCCCGGTGGCGGAAGAGACCGGTCTGATCGTGCCGATTGGCGCATGGGTCTTGCGCCGCGCCTGCGAGCAGGCCGTGATCTGGTACGAAGCGCTGGGCTATGACTTCCGCATGGCGGTCAACCTGTCGGCGCGCCAGTTCCAGGCCGGCGACGTGGTCCCGATGATCGAACAGACGCTGGCCGACAGCGGCCTGCCGCCCACCGCGCTTGAAGTCGAAATTACCGAAAGCCTGCTGATGGGCGGTGCGGACGAGGTCCGCCCGATGTTCGATGCACTCACCGCGCAGGGCATCCGGATCTCGATCGACGATTTCGGTACCGGGTATTCATCGCTGTCGTATCTGCAGCGCTTCCCGATCAGCAACGTGAAGATCGACCGCTCGTTCATCACCGGCATTCCGGGCGATCCGGATTCCGTGGCGTTGACGGAGGCCATCGTCGCCATGGCGCGCGCCCTGGGCATGACCGTCACCGCCGAAGGTGTGGAAGACGCCGATCAGGTGGAGTTCCTCGCCAAGGCGGGCTGCCAGGAAATCCAGGGCTACTACATCGGCAAGCCTGTCACGGCCGAAGGTTTCGACCGTTTGCTGCGGGCGCACCTGTCCGTGGTAGATGCCGGCGTACGCGCCGCGCTGGGCTGACGGCGCGGCTGACTGCGGGGCTGACTGAGCCATTCACACCGGCGTTCCTGCCGTTCGTCGCAATCCGCTCCCGCGTGCGGGGGCCGGCACCTAAGCTGGCGTCATTCCAACAGGGAGACCGCCATGCTCGAATCGATCGCCTCCATCGTGTCGCATACGCCCACCTGGGTGTTCGTGGTGTTTGCCGTGCTGATCGCCATTGGGGTGCGTCAGATGCAGCCCCGCATCGTGTCGCGCCGCCGCCTGATCGTTCTGCCGTTGGTGGTCGCTGCGTACTCGCTCTACGGCGTGTCGATGGCAAGCCATGGCAGCGCGCTTGCGCTCACGATGTGGCTGGTGGCCGTTCTGATGGCATTCCTGCTGACATACATGTCGCCGCCCAACGGCGCCGTGTCTGAAACGGCCCGCACCGTACGCGTGCCCGGAAGCTGGGTGCCGATGGTGGTGATCGTGGGCCTGTTCGCTGCCCGCTATGCCTACAACGTGATGCTAGCGATGCACCCGGAGGTCTCGCAGTCTGCCAGCTTCATGGCGATGTTCAGCGCGCTGTTCGGCTTCCTGGGCGGGCTGCTGCTCTCGCGCTCGGTGCTGCTGCATGTGCGTACGCCGCGCCTGGCGGCGGCTTGAGCCGACGAATCAGCGTTAACATCCTGCATGTTGCAATCTCCATCCAAGACGAGACGACATGCTGGAACTCGACGGCACCATCTGGCTGCGCGCCGGTGAAGACAACTGGGGCGGGCGCGGCCGGATCGAACTGCTGGCTGCCATCGGACAGACCGGCTCCATCACCGCAGGCGCCAAAACCGTGGGTCTTTCCTACAAGGCCGCGTGGGACGCCATCGACACCATGAACAACCTAGCCGGCGAGCCGCTGGTGGTGCGCACCACGGGCGGCAAGGGCGGCGGTGGCAGTGTGTTGACGCCGCGCGCGCAACGGCTGATCGAGAGCTTCCGCGTGCTGGAAGCCGAGCACCGTCGCTTTGTCGAACGCCTGGATGCCGCCGCGCAGGCTGCCAGCGAAGACGTCAACCTGCTGCGCCGCCTGATGCTGCGCACGAGCGCGCGCAACACCCTGTTCGGCACGGTGGAATCGGTGGCGTCGGGCGCCGTCAATGATGTGGTGACGCTGCGCCTGCCGGGCGGCCAGGCTGTTGCCGCCACCATCACCCAGGAAAGCACGCGCATGCTGGGGCTGGCGCCGGGTGTGCAGGCCGTCGCGCTCATCAAGGCGCCTGCCGTGATGCTGATGCGCGGCGCCGGCGAGTGGCGCGTCTCGGCAGAAAATCAGTTGCCGTGCGTGGTCACGGAAATCCGCGATGGCGCGGTGCAGGCCGAAGTGCGCTTGCGCCTGCTCGATGCGAACGCCGCGTCGGCGGGCGAAACCGTGCTGGTGGCGATGCTCTCGCGCACCGCTGTGGAAACACTGGCACTGGCCGAAGGTGTGGAAGCCGTGGCTGTCTTTGAAGCGTCGAGCGTGATCCTGGGATTGGCCTAAGCCCCCATGACGCCCAAAACCCTGCTGATCGTCTACCACTCGATGACGGGTGGCGCGCGCCAGATGGCCGAGGCCGCTCAGGCGGGCGCCGCAGAAGAGGGCGGCATTGCGGTGCGGTTGCGGCACGCGGCGCAGGCCGGCCCCGACGATGTGCTGGCGGCGGACGGCTATCTCTTCGCGACACCGGAAAACCTCGCCGCCATCAGCGGGCAGCTCAAAGACTTTTTCGACCGCTGCTATTACCCGGTGCTCGACCGTATCAACGGCCGTCCATACGCGTGCCTGATCTGTGCAGGCAGCGATGGCCAGAACGCGGTGCGCCAGATTGAACGCATTGCCACCGGCTGGCGGCTCAAGCCCGTGGCCGAGCCGATCATCGTCTGCACGCATGCGCAAACGCCCGAGGCCATCCTGGCTCCCAAGCGCATCGGGGCAGACGATCTGGAGCGCTGCCGCACCCTCGGGCAGGCCATGGCAACCGGGCTCGCGTTAGGCGTTTTCTAGCGGTTCACCACAGCCGTCAGATGCGGATACGGCGACAGCGGTGCCGCATCGGGCGCGCGCACCGCATCGGCCACGACGCGGCCATCGCGCAGCTCGAATACGTGGTCTCCGAATATCTCCACATCGGCCGGGTCGTGCGTGATCATCAGCATCGGCACCCGCAGCCGCGCTTGCAGGGCAGACAGCTCGGAACGCATGCGCGTGCGCAGCGCCGGGTCCAGTGCGGCAAAGGGCTCGTCGAGCAGCAGCATGGACGGCTCGGCGATCAGCGCGCGGGCCAGCGCCACACGCTGGCGCTGCCCGCCGGAAATCTGCGTCGGGTAATTGGCGGCGACGGCGCCCAACTCGAACGTGTCGATCCACTGCTGCACGCGAGGGTCGTGTGTGCGGCGTGGCGGGTTGAACCACCCGCGCTTGAGCCCGAACGCAATGTTCTGCGTCACCGTCAGGTGGTTGAAGAGCGCGTAGTCCTGGAAGAGGTAGCCGACGCGGCGTTCTTGCGCGCTGAGGTTGATGCCGTCGGCGTGATCGAACAGCGTGCGCCCGTTCAGCACGATGCGGCCGCGCTCGGGCGTCATGAGGCCGGCAATGGCGCGCAGCGTGAGGCTCTTGCCTGCGCCCGACGGCCCGTACAGCACCACGCGCCGGCTGTCCGAGCGTACGGCAATGTCCAGCGAGAACACACGCGCCGCGCTGGTGAGCGTTTTCTGCACGACGAGATCGATCATGCCGCCGCTCATGCCAGTTGCTCCTGAAGGTTCGGCGCGCGCCCTTGCAGCAGCCGGCTGGCAACCACCAGCACCACGATGCAGGTGAGTGAGGTGATCAGCACCAGCGTATTGGCCGTGGCGTCGTCGCCGGCCTGCACGGCTTCGTAGATGGCCACGGAAAGCGTCTGCGTGCGGCCCGGCAGGTTGCCGGCAATCATGAGCGTGGCACCAAATTCGCCCAATGCACGCGCAAAGGCCAGCAGCACGCCGGCGGCAATGCCGCGTGCGGCCAGCGGCAGCGTGACGCGAAAGAACACGGCAGCCTCCGGCAGGCCCAGCACGCGCGCCGCATTTTCCAGTTGGTGATCCACGCCTTCAAAGGCGGCGCGTGCGGATTTCATGACCAGAGGAAACGCCACCACCGTGGAGGCAATCACCGCGCCCTGCCACGTAAAGACGAGCTGGATCCCGATGCTGTCGAGCCACCCACCGATTGGGCCGCGCCGGCCCAGCAGCACCAGCAGGTAATAGCCGAGCACCGTGGGCGGCAGCACCAGGGGCAGCGTCAGGATTGAGTCGATGACGTCGCGCAGGCGGTTGCGCGTGCGGGCAAGTGCGTAAGCCGCGCCCACGCCCAGCACGAGGTTCAGGACGGTCGCCCAGCCGGCCACCTTGAGTGAAAGCAGCAGAGGCGTCCAGATGGAAGCGGACATGCGGATACGTTGCGAAGGTGCGGTTGGCTGGCCGGATGATTCCCGCAAACCACGAGGTGACGCGTTGGGCGCCGGCGACAGATTGGGTTAATTATTCGCAATATAGGGTTGGATATAACGCGCGGTCAATCCTGACACAGTGATGTCCGGCATGCCGCAAGGGGCATGGATGCGCCGTCCTGCGACCGCTGTCAGCGGCGTCCTCCGCTGCATTGCAACATAAGCCACGTCGATGGTGGGGCACTAAAAAGTTTTGTTGGACAACCTTGCCGTCAGCTTGCAACAATGCGCCAAAACGTAGGCCGGACGTCGCTTTTCACGATCCATGCCCAGCGGTGCTCAGGGTCGCCGCACAGCAAATGTCATCCCCCGGGGGGGAAACAGTCTTGGCTATGGCCGGAAGCATTCCGGCGGCCAAGCAGTGTTTCCAACATGACCGGAGGACGGCAATGGCCGCCGCACATCGCTCAGATGGTTTGCAGGCAGTACGTTTCCCCCGCGCCGAAGACGTGGCGCTGCTGATGGACATGCGCACCGCGCTCAAGGGGGCGGACGCGCAGTCCGGCGTTTCCACCTGCGCAAGCGCTTCCGTCCAGCTCGACCTGGATGCGCTGTCCGCGAAGGCGGACACTGCACCGCTACCCGGGCACGCCGATTCCCTGGCCGCACGCACTGCTGCAGACGATGCCGCCAATGGCGATCGCTTCTTCGTGCCGCTGCCGCCGGGCACGGACGTTGTTCCCGTGGACGAGCACGCGCTGCTGTTCGAGCCCGCGCCCGCACAGCCGGGTCGCCTGCGCCTGGCTGCCGAACTACAGGCCGCACGCGGGGTGGCCGAGCGCGCACGCATTGTGTCCGGGCTGATGGGGCTGATGGGCTTTTCATCCCTCACCTACGCGCTGACCGAGCCCCACGAAAACGCGCCGCCTACGGTGGCCATGCTCAAGAACTACGTGGCGCCGCGGTTCCTGCAGCGCTATTGCGACGAGCGCCTTTTCACCGTCGACCCGCGCCTGCCTGCGGTGTTTGCCACGGGCATGCCGCTGGTGTGGGATCTGGCATCGCTGGCGCGCGGCCAGGCGCGCATGGAACCGGCGATGCGCACGCTGCTGCAGACGATGGACGAACACGGCCTGCGCAGCGGCGTGATGTTCAGCCTGGGCGCCGGCAAGGGCATGAGCCAAGCGATTGTCAGCCTCAGTTCACCGCATGCAGGGCGGGAGTGGATCAGCGACAGCGTGCTTGGCCAGTCGATCCTCTTTGGCATGGCGCTGCATCAGGTCTGGCGGGCGCCACTGCAAACGTTCACGCGCAACACGCGCGTATCTGGTGAAGAGGCACCGCTCACCGTCATGCAAAGCCGTGTGCTGACGTGCCTGGCCGCCGGCATGAGCGACAAGGAAATCGCCATCAAGCTGCACACCACGGCACACAACGTTGATTACCACCTGCGCCTGATTCGCCGCCGCTACGGCGCGACCAACCGCGCGCAGTTGGCCTACATTGCGGGTCGCCTGAGCCTGATCTGACCGGGATGGACGATGTGCAAGCTGCCGCGCGGCATTCAGCGGGGCAGCGCCACGCAGCGCAGGCACGATGTGCCGTCGGCGCGATTGCACGCAACGATCATCACCTGCCGGCTGGTCTGGCCCGTGCACGCGCTGCCGGTCAGCACCCGTGGTTGCGCAGAGGCCGAGGCCGGGCGTGGTGCTCTTGGGCCCGGCGTGCCGCCGCCGACGGGCACGACAGGAATCGGCTCGATCCGCCCAGGGGCGGCGGCGTCGGGCACGATGGCCGGCACGTCGCCAGCGTTGGCGACAACCTTCTGCACATAGCCATGGCGGAAGCCGGTTTCGAAATTGCCGCTGTAGTAGCAAGACAGCGCCGCGCGCAACGCCTGTTGCTGATCTCCATAGCGAGGCAGTGAGCGCGCAAAGCACTCGGCGAGGATGGTGCCGCCTGCACGCAGGTTGCGGCAGGCGTCGAAGGCGGTTTCCAGTGTCTCGCCAAAGCGCGCGAGGTTGTAGCGGTTGACCTGCCCGAGCCCGACGCTGAAGTTGTAGCCCTGGCGTTCCAGCGAACGCGCGGTTGCCACGGCTTCTTCCAGCGTGGCAGGTTGGCGCACCAGCCTGCCGCCCACCACGCCGATCGCATAGGGGTTGTAGGCAGACTCCGTGCGCACTAGCGCTTCTAGCGTGAGGCGGTCAACGCGCGGTGCACACGTGGCGGCCAGCGTGGCGAAAGCGCGCGCATCAATGCGTGGTCCCGCCACGGCAGACGTGGCTGCCATGCAGGCGCCAAAAGTCATGGCGGCAACGATGAAAGCACTCGCACGCATGGTCGCCACCTCTATCGATAAGACAGCACGAGCCCGTGCACCAGCACCGACCAGCCATCGAGCATCACGAACAGCAGCAGCTTGAACGGCACGGAGATGGTGGTCGGCGCGATCATCTGCATGCCCAACGCCAGCAACAGGTTGGCCACTATCAGGTCGACCACCACGAAGATGATGTAGAGCACAAAGCCCACCTGGAACGCCTTGATCAGCTCGGTGAGGGTGAAGCTCGGTACGAGCACTGTCAGATCGTCGTTCTTGAGGCCGGCGGCGCGCTCCTTGGGCCAGATGCTCGTGGCGGATTTGACGAAGAAGTTGCGCTCTGATTCCAGGGTATGGGTCTGCAGGAATTTCTTCACCGGCGGCTGCGCGGCATCGAGGATGGCGATCACGTCATCCACACTCATCTGGCTGCTCAGGTTGAAGTTGCGCCCGCGCAGGTTGTCGACCATGTCCATGCCGACTGGCGCCATGATGAACACCGTCAGGATCAGCGCGATGCCGTTGAGCACGATGTTGGGCGGCACCTGCTGAATGCCCAGTGCCGAGCGCAGCAGGCCAAACACCACCACCAGCTTGGTGTAGCTCGTGACCATGAGTGCGGCAAAGGGCGCGATGCCCAGCGCCGCCACCACGGCAATCATCGCTACGGGATTGGGCAGGTTTCCCATGGGGCGTGTCGAGTGTGTCGATGCGTTGTTCTTGTTGAGGGAAGGGCAGGCGTTATGCCTGCCCGGGTGCCGCCTGACCGATGAAGCGCGACACGCGCACACCGAGCCGGTTGCCGACTGCAATCAAATGGCCTTCGCCCACCGGCATGCCATTGGCCAGGATGCGGATGACAGCCTGATTGAGCGGCTGCGCCAGCTCCATGACCGTGCCGGGCCGCAACGCACGCAGTTCGGCCAATGACAGCCGCCGCTCTTCCAGCTCGAAAGTGGTGACCAGTTCGATGTCGTCCAGGCTGTCGGTGGGGAGCGGGTGCGCTGTTGGCTCCGTGCCGGATGCAGCGGTGTAGGGGGCTGGGTTCTCGGTTGCCATCGGTTTTTCCTCCACGTTTTCCACGACGATGCGGGAGCCTTGCACTTGCCCGAACACCCGCAGGTGCAGCCGCCCCCGCACGCGGGCCACGCAGCGCAGCGCATTGCCCGCAGGCAGCCATTTTTCGATGCGCACGATGTCGCCCAGCGCAATGCTGGCAAAGTCGCGGCGCGACAGAAAGGTGGCGCCCAGTTCGAAGCGCAGCGGCACCTGTGTGCCCATGAACGCGGCCAGCGGAATGGGCTCCGCGGCCAGCTCCGGCGGGCACAGTTCGGGCAGAACCTGTGGCGCGTCGAACAGCAGCCCGGCCCGTGCCAGCCACGGCGCGGCACCGTCCTCTGCCGGATCGGCATCGCGGCGGGTGATCATCATTTGCAGGACGTCCGGCCGATCCAACCGGATGTCGGGCGGCGCGGTCTCAGGTAGCCACGCCAGCGCGCGTCCGCTGCGTTGTTCGGTGGCTCGTGTGAGTGGCGCCAGGGCGTCGGCCAGCACGGCGCAGCGCAGGGCTTGCGGCACGTGCGCATCTGCGGCGTCGGCCAGCCACGCATGCTCGGCGGCGGCATCGAGCAGAAGCCAGCCCGGCGCATCGCCCAGCGTGAATCGATAGGCCTGTGCCGCGGCCTGCACGGCGTGGGCTTCGCAACGCGCTTCGTAGGGTGTGTTCCCTACGGAAAACGGTAGTGCCGCGCGCGCCAGGTAAAGGCGCGACAGCGTACGCGCCAATGTCTGGTCCACAGCCGAGAGCATGCGAGCGTCGAGCGTATTCATGTCATGAACATGCGCCCGGCCATATAGGCGAGCTGCACGCGGTTCTGTGCACCGTATTTCTTCTTGAGCTGACGCAGGTGATAGTCGACGTTGTGCGGCGACATGTTGAGCTGCTCGGCAATCGCCTTGTCCGACAACCCGCTGGTGATGAACTCCAGAATCTGCCGTTGCACCTGCGTGAGCGCACGCGCGTGCGTGTCTTCATGCAACGGCTTGGCGTGCTGCATGAGGAATTCGTGCAGGCCGAGCCCCACGGCATAGGCTTGGCCGACCACGTTGTCGGCAATCCAGCCCTTGGCGTTGTTGCCCGATCCAAAACAGATGACGCTGTGCTCCAGGCTGCGGGGGCTCACGACACCGAAGCTGATACCGCTGCGCAGGCCGTAGCGTTCGGCGTCCTGCAACAGGCGGTGCAGGCGATCTGCATCTGCCGGAGCGGTGAGTGTTGCGCCCAGGTCGGCCAGATCCCACACGAGGGGCCATTCGTAGCGCAGCGCGAAGGCCAACCGCGGGTCGACTTCAAAGTAACGCTCGTCGACGTAGCGCTTGGGCCAGTTGGGCGGGGAATACGCGCGGAAGTACAGCACGCGCGTAATCGATTCCCCAATGCGGGTCAGCCGGTAGTAGCAGAGCCAGTCGAAACCGATGCTGCGCAAGACGGCGCGCAACAGCAATTGCCGTTCCTGCGCACCGTGCGCGGCCCGCAGATCCTGCGCGGTTTCAGAGAAGGACTCGGCGCGCGCCATCGCACCCAGGCGGATCGATTCCGCATCGACCACGATGTGTTCTTCGCCAAACAGGATCGGCGCGCGGACATCGCCGGCACCCACATTCGAAGCAGTCAACCGTGGCCTCTCGCGTGGCAAGTGAATGCACTCACTGTAGTGGCGCGCACACGCCGCGATGAACTACCGAAAAGCGTAGTCGACCCCGAAACTTCGTCAGAGATTGGCCGCGCGACTACGAGTTTCAGCGTTGAGCGCAGAGGCCCCCCACCTCTACACTTTTCGCAAGGGAAGGGGGGCTGAACAGCGTCCGCCTTCTACGGACATTCGTGGGCCCTGGGCCCAATCGGCCCCAAACAGGCCCAAAGGCGCTCCATGGCAAAGCCTCGGAATCTTGCTGCAGCGTTGAACGTTCCGCTCACCGGCATGCGCTGGGCGCGGCTGGTGAACTACGACATCGCGATTGCCGTGTTTGTGGTGGCGGTGGTCGCGCTCTTTGTGCTGCCATTGCCGACCGTCGTGTTGGATGGCCTCATCTCGCTCAATTTGGCGGCCAGCATCGTGTTGCTGTGCGTGTCGATCTATCTGCCGTCGGCGCTTGCGTTCTCGTCATTTCCGGCGGTGCTGCTGTTTACGACGCTGTTCCGGCTGTCGCTGAACATCGCCTCGTGCAAGCTGATCCTGCTGCAGGCCAACGCGGGCCACGTGATCGACACGTTCGGCAAGCTGGTGGTCGGCAACAACTTTGTAGTGGGCGGCGTGGTGTTCCTGGTGATCGCGGTGGTGCAGTTCATCGTGATCGCCAAGGGCTCGGAGCGCGTGGCGGAGGTGGGTGCGCGGTTTTCGCTGGATGCAATGCCCGGCAAGCAGATGAGCATCGACGCGGATCTACGTGCCGGCATCATCACGTCTGACGAAGCCAAGCGCCGCCGCGAAGCGCTGGAGCAGGAATCGCAGCTGCACGGCGCGATGGACGGCGCGATGAAGTTCGTCAAGGGCGACGCCATTGCCGGCATCATCATCGCGGTCATCAACATCCTGGCCGGCATTGCCGTGGGTGCGCTCATGCACGGCATGTCGATTGGCGATGCGCTGCACCGTTACGCGATCCTGACGGTGGGCGACGGCATGGCCTCGCAGATTCCGTCGCTGCTGGTCTCCATTGCTGCCGGCATCGTCACCACCCGTGTGGCGACGCGTGACCGCGAGGCCCGCCACCTCGGCCAGCAGATCGGCGCGCAGATCACCGCCCACCCGCGCGGCATGCTGATGGCCAGCGGCGTGCTGCTGGCGTTCCTGCTGGTGCCGGGGTTTCCCAAGTGGTCGTTCCTGCTGTTGGCGATCGGCACCGCTTCGGCTGCGTTCCTCCGCATGCGCCAGCGCCGGCAGGCCCCGCCACTCGATCTGCTTGTGCTCGGCCCCGACGCACGGCGGTTGACCGAGCCCGAAGCAGGCTCGCCCGCAGAAGGCATTGCGGCACCCATTGCGGTGCGCCTGTCGGAAGACCTGCGTGGCGAGATCGAACTTGTTGCTTTGCAGACCCGCCTGGCCGAAGCCAAGTCACGCGTGCAGCGCAGGCTCGGTGCGGTGTTCCCGCGTGTGCAACTGAACTGGGATGCGGCGTTGCCGCCTCACGGTTACGCGCTGCTCGTGCAGGACGTGCTGGCCGCCGAAGGCACGCTGCCGGAGCGCGATGCGATTCCAGACAGTGCCGTGCCTGCAGAAGACCGCCTGGCCGCCGAAGTCGAAACGCTCATCGAGCGCAACGCCGCGTCGCTCATTGGCATTCAGGAAACACAGAACCTCATCCAGATCATGCGCCGCGAACACGGCGAACTGGTGGCCGAACTCACTCGCCTGGTGCCCCCGCAGCGCATTACCGAAGTGCTGCGCCGGCTGGTGCAGGAGGGCGTGTCGATCCGCAACCTTCGGGCCATTTTCGAGAGCCTGATCACGTGGTCGCCCAAGGAGCCCGAAGACGTGATCGGCCTCGTGGAACTGGTGCGCGTGGATTTGCACCGCCAGATCACCGAGCAGTTCTGCGGCACCAGCCGGGTGCTCGATGTGGTGCTGTTCGAGCAGTCCTTGCAGGAACGCATCGAGCAGGCCGTCGTGCACACCAAGCAGGGCAGCGTGTTGAGCCTCACGCGTGAGGCCAAGCAGGCGATTACCGACCAGGTGGTGAAGATCCTGGGCGGCACACGCCCGCTGGAGAAAGACCGACATGGTCGCCCGCTGGCGGTGATGGTGTCGCTCAATTGCCGGCGCTACGTCAAGACGATGTTGCAGCCGGTGTTTGGCGATCTGCCGGTGCTGTCGTACCAGGAGATCGACGAAGCCATCGAGCTCAACACCGTGGGCTGGGTGACCAACCCCGCCTGAACACAGAACGCATAGAACGCACAAGGAGACAGGCCCATGAACATGAGCGCCACCATTCTCGAAGCCACACGCCAGGGCTTGCTTCTGGTGCTGCTGGTCTCGTTGCCGGTGGTGGCCGTGGCGACGGTATCGGCGTTGCTGATTGCCATCGCGCAGGCAGTGACGCAGATCCAGGATCAGAGCATCGGCCTGTCGGTGCGGCTGATTGCGGTGATGGTGACCATCGTGGTGCTGGCGGGGTGGGGCGGACGCGAAGTGCTGCGTTTTGCCCGCATGGCACTCGATCAGGTGTTTTACGGCGGTGTGGCGCCTTTCTAGCGGGGGGATCGCGAGATGGCGCCGAACAAACAACAACATAACCGAGCGAGAACACGCGTGAACAAACGCTATCGATTCCTGCGGTGGAGTGCATCAGCAGCGTGCCTATGGCTGCTGACGACGGCGGCCCTGGTGCAGGCGGCCGAGCTGCGCTGGCGCAACCGGTCGTACACGCTGGTGGCCGAAGGCAAGAAGGTGGGCGATTTCATCCGCGAGCTGGCGGCATCCCAAGGCGTGACGGCGGTTGTCGACCCGAAGGTGGAGGGCACCATCAACGGCAAGTTCTCGGGCCCGCCTGCCAGCACGCTCAATACCGTGTGCGCCACCTACGGGCTCACGTGGTACTACGACGGTTCGCTCATCTACGTGGATCGCGCAGACGATTCACAGACGCAGGTCTTCCCCATTCCGAAGGGCAGCGGCCCGGAGCTTGCGCAGATCCTGCGCGCCATGCAGATCACCGATCAGCGCTTTCCGCTGGTTGTGAGCGACAAGGAAAACACCGTCTACGCATCTGGCCCGAAGCGCTATGTGGAACTGGTGCGCCAGGCCATTGCATCGATTGCCGATCCGTCGCGCGGCATGGATCGCGCCGAGATTCGCGCATTCCCGCTCAAGTACGCATGGGCGGGCGATGTGGAGATCAACCGGTCTGGCAAGCCCGTGACGATTCCGGGCATTGCCACCATGATGCGTCGTCTGCTGGGCGCGCCCAACCCGGGTGCCAGCAGCCCCGGTATGTCGCCCACGCGCGCCATGCGGCTGACTGGGCCGACCCGGCAGATGAAGCTCAGCTCCGGTGACAGCATCAACGTGCCGCGCATCGAGATTCCGCTGGCCGGCGCGCAGGGCGATTCCGGCTACGGCGCGCAGGCGCCCGCCGCATCGGGCGGTGGTGCACCGCCTGACCTCCCTCGCATCGAGGCCGACGCGGGCATCAACGCCGTGCTCATCCGCGACGTGCCCGAGCACATGGCGCAGTACGAGCGCCTGATTGCCTCGCTCGATACCAAGCCGCGACTGGTGGAGATCAACCTCACCATCATCGACATCAGCACCGATTCGCTCGACAGCCTCGGCGTCGACTGGCGCCTGCATACCACGCACGGCGATTTCCAATCCGGCAACGGCAACAATCCGCCGCTCACGTTCAACCTCGGCACCACGGAAGACGGCCAGACCGGCGCCACGACCCCGATCGGCATGGCGCTCACCGCATCGATTGGCGGCAGCCTGCGCAACTACCTGCTGGCGCGCATCAATGCGCTCACGCAGAGCGGCAATGCGCAACTGCAAGCCAAGCCGAAGGTGCTGGCGCTCGACAACACCGAAGCCATCCTCGAAAACCTCATCCACTTCTACGTGCCGGTGTCGGGCTTTCAGGATGCGTCCCTGTACGGCATCACGACGGGCACGAGCGTGAAGGTCACGCCGCTCATCGTCAACGAGGCCGGGCAGATGAGCGTGATGATGTCGATCGACATCGACGACGGCAACCTGACCAACGACCGCGTCTCGCAGTTGCCGGTGGTGCAGGAGCGTTCGATCGTGACCAAGGCGATGATCGAAGAAGGCAAGAGCCTGCTGATTGCCGGCTTCAACTCCGACAGCCTGAACAACACCAAGTCGGGCATTCCGTTCCTGTCGGACGTGCCCTTCATCGGCAACCTGTTCAAGTACACCAACAAGACCGGCCAGCACATGGAGCGCTTCTATCTGCTGACCCCCCGCATCCTGACCGCCGCCAGTACCAATCCGAACGACGTGCCTGCCGTATCGATCCCGGGCGTTGGCATGCCGGTGCCGGGATCGACCGATTGGAAACCGGGCCCGTTGCCCAACACGCCGGCACCCAACCAGCCGCCGGCCAGTGTCGGCACCTTGCCCACGCCGCCTGTTTCGCGACTGCATGAACCAGCCAGCCACACAACCCTCGCCGCACTCGGATAAATCGCCCTGGAAGCTGTGCTTCCTGAGCGGCCCGCTATACGGCAGATCGATGCCGCTGCGGATGGGCGCCAACGTGGTCGGCTCGGCGCCCAACTGCGAAATCATCGTGCCCGACAGCAGTGTCGCTGCGCGCGAGCTGATGTTCGAGGTGGGCGGCATTGCTGTCTCTGCACGCCGGCTGGATGACGCCGAGCCAACGCTCAACGGCCAGCCATTCGGCCAGACGCGCCGCAGCGTGGTGCCAGGCGATGTGATTGCCATGGGCGACATCCGCGTCGGCATCGAAAAGGTCGGGACGATCCGCATGCCGGCCGCCGCAGTGGAAGGCGCGGGTGCTGCGGTGCTGGCAGAGCGCGTGCCGTCGTGGATGCCGCTGGCCGCCGCGGTGTGGCTGTCGCGGGTGTCCACCAAGGCGGGGCGCGGGCGGACGTGGCTGGTTGCCGGCATCGGCCTGTGGCTTGCGGTGCTGCTGGCCGGCGGCGTGGTCGCGTTTGCCGGGCATGACGGCTGGTCGCTGTGGGGCCGCGACCCCGCAGCGCGTGCAGCGCAGGTCCGCCACGCGTTGGGTGACCCGGCGGAGATTGTGGTGACGCCAGCGTCAGACGGCACGTCGCGCGTGTCCGGCTACGTGCCGACCGAGGCAGATCATCAGGCGCTGCTGAGCCGCGCGCGCGGGTTGTCCGATGTGTCGATTGGCGAGGTGTATGTGGTGAGCGATCTGCTGGCCGCTGCGCAGCAGTACTTCAGCGCCGGCGGCACAAGCGGCACGGCCGCGCTGAACGTGGCCTACGACGGGCATGGCCGCATCGTGGTGAGCGGCACGGCCGATCGCGCACAGGCGTGGCAGCGTATCCGCAACTACGCGCGCGACGCCAAGCCGGCCGTCGAGGTGGTCGACCGCGTGGCGTGGGATGGCCCGCCGCCGCCGAACATCGTGGCGGAAACGCCGCGCCCCGACGGCCTGCCCGCCATCGTGAGCACGTATGAAGACGAAGACGGCACGCGCTTTGTGCAGACGCGCGACGGCCAGTTGTATTTCGAGGGCGCCCGTCTCAAGGGCGGCCTCCAGGTGAAGAGCATCGCTTCAGATGGTGTGGTGCTCGACCGCGGCGGGCAATCGGTCACGTGGCCGATCCAGCCGCAAACACCGTAGCGCAGCGGGTCCCCTTTCCCGCGCGTGGGGTGTGTCGTACGGAGGTCGCCGGCAGATGCGAGGCCGGTTGCCACCGCCAGGCAGTTGGTAGTTCCGTTTGATCCTTTTGACCCTTTTGACTGACATCCAGGAGAGCACCATGGCAGGTACACCCACCACCGGCGTCGACGGCGCCATCGGCAGCATCAACCAGTCCGGCGATGACCAATTGAAGATCGCCACGGCGGTGCAGGCCGCCGCAGCCAAGGGCGCGGCAGCCAGCGGCATCATCGGCGCGGCCCAATCGCTGAGCAATACGGCGGCTTCGGCAGCCGGTGCCGTCCGCGACGGCGCGCGCGCGAGCTGACGCGCAACCCCAGCGGCGGCGGGCGCGGCCTGCCGCCGCTTCACCGAATTCAGGAGGGCACGATGTCGATCGAAGCGAATGCGATTGCGGCCGTTGCCGCGACTCAGGCCGCACAGGCGCAAGCCGGCGGTGCTGCCGGCGCCAGCCAGGCCGCGCAGGTGAACCCCGCGGCGTATGCGGCCCAGGGCCCGGGGCAGGTCGAGCAGGGCATCGGCACTCCGGCTACGCAGGCCGCCATGCCCACCGACGCCCAGCAGTTTGGCGGCATGATGCGCCCGGTTGCCACCACGACGGTGCAGCCCGCGACGTTGCCGGCGCAGCCCATTCCGATGGCCTCCCACGCAACGCCATCGCCGGTGCCGGATGTGTCGTTCTCGTTCACGCGTGGGCCCGGCGCCGACGGTGCGATGGGCCAGTGGCGCGACTACGGCCACGACCTCAACGAGCGCTACACCAGCATTAACAGCAAGCGGCAGGAAATGCTCGACTCGCTCGACAGCATGGACGTGACCATGACCATGGTGAAGCTGGCCGACTTCAGCTACTTCGCCTCGATGACGCTGGCCGAGTACCAGATGGATATGAGCTTTGCGCAGGCCGCCAACGGCGTGAGCCACTCGCTGCTGAAGAACCAGGAAGGCTGACATGAACCGATTGCTGGGTGTGCTGATGGCGCTTGCCTGCCTCTTCGGCCTGGCCGGGTGCGAGCAGGAGCTGTACACCGGCCTGTCGGAGGTCGAGGTCAACGAGATGGTGTCCGCGCTGTCGGCGGCTGGCATCAGCGGGCAGAAGCTCGTGCAGGACGGCCAGGGCCAGGAAGGCCGCACCTGGACGCTTACCGTCGACCAGGCCGACATGGGTCCCTCGCTGGCGGTGCTGCGTGCGCAGGGCCTGCCGCGCCCGCGCCTGGCGTCACTCGGCCAGGTGTTCCAGAAACAGGGGCTGGTAGCCACGCCGGCTGAAGAGCGCGTGCGCTACATCTACGGCGTATCGCAGGAGCTGTCGCGCACGCTGCTGGATGTGGATGGCGTGATGCTCGCGCACGTGCATGTCGTGATTCCCGAGAACGATCCGCTGGCCGACAAGGCCAAGCCAGCCTCCGCTGCGGTGTACATCCGCTACCGGCCCGGCGTGAACCTCACCGCCATGGCGCCGATGGTGAAAGACCTCGTCGCGCACAGCATTGAAGGGCTGAGCTACGACAACGTATCGCTGTTCTTGCAGGGCGCACAGCCGGTGCCGGTGGACGTGCGAAAGGGCGCGGCGTTGCTCGGCACATTCAGCATGCGCAACCCCCTGGTGTGGTTGCTCGGCTTGCTGATCGTCGCGGCGATGGTGGTAACAGGTCTCGTGGCATGGCGGCGTGGCGTGTTCGACAACCTCAGCGGACGTCGGCCGGAGCGGGCGTCATGACCACCGATGCGCGACTGGCAGGGCTGGTTGCCACGTTCAACCTGCGGCCGGATCGCTATATCGACGCGTCGTGGCTGCCGGCGGATTGGCCGCTGGCGTTGCGCGACCCCGCCCGTTATGGCGAGGCCGGGCGCGCCGTGCTGGCGCGGGCGCTGCTGCAAGCCCATCAGTTGCACGGCGAATGGGACTACGACTTCACCGCCATGGAAAAGCGCGTCGCCCTGTTGCCCGCCGACGCGCTGGAGCGCCTGGCCGTGTGCTGCGGCCTTTGCCTGCATCGCCAGTGGCTGCGCGAGGGCGAAGTCTCGCGCAAGACGCGCCAGGCCATCGATCTGGCGTTCGGTGCACCGCTGGTGGCCTTTGCGTTGGAGCGCATGCCGGCCTTCGAGGCCGTTGCCGAGACCCTGCAGGCGCAGCGCCAGTACCCGCGCCTGGCGGTGGAAACGCTGCGCGCCCGTGGGCGCCGGTTGCTGACTGATTTTCTGGTGCCGTTTGGCCCGGCCGTCATCCGTCGGCTGGCGTTGAAGTTTCCGCGCAACGCGGCCGACGCTGATCGGCCGCCGTATTTGCTGGGCCGCACGCAACGCGCAGAACTGGGCGAGCTGCTGCGGCTGAGCTTGATTCCTGAACAGGTGCCGGCATGGGACTGGCTTTTCTGATTACCACCGACAAGCTGCATATCCTGAGCGAGCGCAAGGTGCTCAAGCAGCACGAGTATGCAGCGCTGCTCGATGCCACGAGCATCCTCGGCAACGCACAGGAAGAACGTGAGCGCCTGCTGGAAGATGCCGAGGCGCAGCGCGAGCAACGACTCAAGGCCGGCTACGACGAAGGCTATGAAAAGGGCGAACGCGAAGCCGCCACGCGACTGTACGCCGATGCGCTTGCCAACGCGCGTGCCTTGGCGGCCATGAAGCAACTGATGGCCGAACTCGTCACGCGCACCGTGCGCGAGCTGGCGGCCGATCTGCCGCGCGAGGCGATCTATGCCAAGGCCTTCGCGCGCATCGAAACACTGGTCGAACACGAACCCGTGCTGACGGTGCGCATCGCCCCGCAGCAGGTGGCGGATCTGGAGCGTGTGCTGGGAACCATGACCGACGGTACCCGCCGCGTGCGCGTGGTGCCCGATGCCAGCCTGTCGGAAGAGGCGCTGGTGGTGGAGACCGCATCCGGCGTGGTCGAAGCCGGCATCGACACGCAACTGGCTGCGCTGCACGCCGCACTGGTCGGGGACGAAGGATGACCGAACCCGCCGTCAGCCACATCATCGACGCGGGCGATCTGGAACGTAGCCTGCGCGACGTGCTGGAGCGCGCCGACGGCATGGCTGCGGGCGTCCAGATGCGCGGGCGCATTCACCGTGCGGTGGGGCTCATGCTCAATGCATCGGGCATCCAGGCGCGGCTGGGCGAAGTGTGCGAACTGCGCACGCCCGGTGAACGCAGCATCTATGCGGAAGTCGTTGGCTTCGAGCGGCAGTCCACCTTGCTGACGCCGCTGGGCAGCGTGCACGGCTTGTCGGCCGCCACGGAGGTGATTCCCTCCGGCAGCGCGCATCGTTTTGGCGTGGGCGATGCGTTGCTTGGCCGCGTGCTCGATGGGCTGGGCGCGCCCATGGATGACGGCGGACCGCTGTTCACCAACGAGCGTGTTTCAACGCATGCAGAGCCGCCCAGCCCGCTGTCACGCCGCCGCATCGATGCGCCGCTTTCCACCGGGGTGCGTGCCATCGACGCCATGCTGACGGTGGGCATTGGCCAGCGGCTGGGCATCTTTGCGCCGTCGGGCGTGGGCAAGAGCACGCTGCTTGGCATGATCGCGCGCGGCGCGCAGAGCGATGTCAACGTCATCGCGCTGATTGGCGAGCGCGGGCGCGAGGTGCGTGAATTTCTGGAGCTGTGCCTGCCGGAGGCGACGCGGCGCAAGACGGTGCTGGTGGTGTCCACGTCTGACCGGCCGGCCATGGAGCGCGTGAAGTGTGCACTGGTGGCCACCGCCGTGGCCGAGTATTTCCGAGACCGCGGCAAGAACGTGCTGCTGCTCGTTGATTCACTCACGCGGTTTGCGCGGGCGCAACGCGAGGTCGGGCTGGCGAGCGGCGAGCCGCCCACGCGGCGCAGTTTTCCGCCCTCCACGTTCTCGGTATTGCCGCAGTTGCTGGAGCGGGCGGGTGCGGGTGCGCATGGTGTCATCACCGCCTTCTACACCGTGCTGGTGGAGGGCGATGAAGAGAGCGACCCGATTGCCGAAGAGGTGCGCTCCATCGTCGACGGGCACATCGTGCTCTCGCGCAAGCAGGCGCTGGCCGGGCGCTATCCGGCCATCGATTTGCTGGCCAGCATCAGCCGTGTGATGCCGCAGGTGACCACGCCAGCGCATCGCGCCGCCGCCCAACGCGTGCGCGAGCTGCTGGCCAAATACCAGGAGATCGAATTGCTCGTGCAGATTGGCGAATACCGCGAAGGCAGCGATGCCCTGGGCGATACCGCATTGCGCGCCCATGCCGCGCTTGCGCGCTTCTTTGAGCAGGACGCCGATGCGCGTGTGAAGCTGGAGCGCACCGTGGCCGACCTCGAAGCCGTGGTGGGGGCGCTATGAGCGATGTGCTGCGTCAGCTCGCCCGCGTGCGCGAAGCGCGCAAGCTCGGCGCCATGGCGCGTGCGCAGAAGCAGGCTGCCCTGGTGGCCCAGGCAGCCGCGCAGAACGCGGCGGCGCAGCAAGGGTTGCAGCAAACGGTATCGGCGCGCTCTGCGCACGACGCTGCCATTGAACAGGCCGTGCGTGAAGACGCACGCAGCGCCGTCGCGCTGCTGTGCGGCGCCAATGCCGCGCGGCTGGCGCTGGATCGTGCCATCGTCAACGCGCACGTCGAATCCACGCAGACCGGCACGGCGCTGGCGGCCGAGCAGGTGGCGCAGGCACGCGCCCAGCGGCATGTGGCCCGCGCGAACGCCAAGTGCGAGGCCGTCGACCGTGCCGAGCAGCGCGTGGTGGCCGCCCAGCGCCGCGCGGCGGAATGGCAGGAAGAAGACGCCGCGCTTGAAGCCCAGCTCGCGCGCCAGTTGGTCAGCCAGAAGATCACCGCCTGAGCCGATGCAAGGGTTCGATCCGCACTCCATGGAAGGCCTGTTCCGGCAGGCGCTGCTGGTGCTGCCGCGGCTGCTGCCCATCATGTTCATCGTGCCCGTGTTCAGCGGGCGGGTGGTGACGGGCATGGTGCGCAGCGGGTTCATCGCCATCCTGGCGGTGTTCGTGGCGCCGTCCATGGCGGGCGCGGCGATGAACGTGCAGGGCGGCGGCCTGTGGATGGCGCTGGCCCTCAAGGAAGCGCTGATCGGCGTGCTGCTCGGCATGGCGTTTGGCGCGCTGCTTTGGGCCATCGAGAACATCGGCCACCTGATCGACTTTCAGACCGGCTCGGGCAATGCATCCTTCTTTGACCCGGTGGCCGGGCATGAGAGCGGGCCGACCGCCAGTTTCCTCGGCTTCATGGCTGTCACATTGTTCGTCACAGGCGGCGGCCTGCATGTGATGCTTGGCGCGTTCTTCGAGTCGTACAAGCTTTGGCCGATCGAACGCATGTTGCCGAGCGCATCGGTCGCGCTGGAGCAGTTTGCGGTGCACGAGGCCGATAGCGTGCTCGGCTGGACGCTCAAGCTGGCCGCACCCGTGATCATCGTGCTGGTGGTGGCGGAGCTGGGCATCGGGCTGATCAACCGCTCGGTGCCGCAGTTGAACGTGTTCCTGTTCGCCCAGCCGGTGAAGAGCCTGCTGGCCGTGCTGATGATGGTGCTGTTCCTCGGCTTTGTCTTCGAATCGATGCGCACCTTCCTGGCTGGCAATGGTGAGATGGTCTGGCTGTTGCGCGCGCTGCTGCACAGCCCCGGCTCATGAGCGAGAAACAGCACAAGCCCACCCAGCGCCGGCTGGAGGATGTGCGGCGCGAAGGCGAAGTCGTCCGCAGCACGGACGTGACGAGCGCGCTGGTCTTTATCGGGATGCTCGTGCTGTTGTGGCAAGGCGGGCCGTGGTTGCTCGAACGCATGCGCGGCCTGCTGATACAGAACGTGAGCGCCGTGGCGCAGGCGCGCGACCCGACTGCAGCGGTGCGGCAGGCATTGGTATCGGCAGGGGCGGAGTGGCTCCTGTTGAGCGCCGCCGTCCTGGTGCTGGTGACCGTCCTGGCAGTGCTGGGTGCGTTTGCCCAGGTGGGCGGCATGTTCGCGCCCAAACGCCTGACGCCGCAAATGTCACGGCTCAATCCGGGGGAAGGCATCCAGCGCATGTTCTCCGTGCGCAACCTCATCGGCCTTGCCATCATGCTGTTCAAGGTGGCTTGCCTGGCGCTGACGCTGTTTGTGGTGATTCGCGGGTCGTTGGCGTTGCCGCTGCAGGCCGGTTACGGTCGGCCGGCGGCCATTCTGGCTGTGGTCGCGCATCTGATTCTTGTGCTGTTCGGCTGGGCGGCGGTGGTGTACGTGCTGATGGCCGCGCTGGACTACTGGCACGTGCGTTTCGAATTCTTCAAGAAGAACCGCATGTCTACCGAAGAACTGCGCCGTGAGCACCGTGAGCTGCAGGGCGATCCGCACATCGTGGGGCGCCGCCGCCAGCTTGCATTGGAGGTGCAATACAGCGCGCTGGAAGATCGCATGCGCATTGCCACCGCCATCGTGTTCAGTGCGCGGCATGCGGTGGCGCTGTATTACCCCGGCGATGGCACGTTGCCGATGGTGATCGCCAAGGGCAGCGGCGAGTCTGTCCAGCGCATCCGGCAGATGGCCGAATACCACCTCGTGCCGACCGCTGCCAACGCAGGTCTGGCGGAGCGCCTGCACGACACCGTGCCGATGGATACCACCATTGACCGCACGCTGTTCCGCGATGTGGCGGCGCTGCTGCGCTGGGCTGAAGGCGCGGATGCGGTGGGCAATCCTTACGTGTCGTCCACTTCCTGAACGCGCAACGAACGCGAAAGAAAAAAGGCGGCGGGCGCCTGACTGCTGCGCCCGCCGCTGCCCGCTGCCCGGCTTGCTTTCCCCGTTATCCGATCCGCACGATGTCACCCGGGACGACGAGATCCGGGTCCTGTCCCGTTGCGCCTTGCGTATATGGATTGCCATCCAGCGCCGCCCAGTCGAACTGGCTGTTCATCGGTGCCAGTTTGTCCAACGCGGCAGCCGTGCGCGCGTCGGATGCCGGGGCCGTGGCGCCAAGCAGCTTGGCGGCATCGGTGGCGCTCAATTGCCAGAGTGTGTCGCCTGGGCCAACGATCGCATACTGCGGCGACTTCGCTGGGCCGATCGATGGCAACGCGTGCGGGGCATTGGCGCGCAGCAGGTCACCGCTTACGCCCTGCATGTCGGGCAGCGGGAACGCGGCAATGGGCTGGTTGTTCTGATCCTGCCCGTTGCCGTTGGCCTGCACTTGCGCAACGGCCGGCTTGGCCGCCTGGTTAGGCACGAACAGCTCGATGCCGAAGCGCGTGACCGCCGCCACACCCAGGATCACGCCGCCGGGCAGCATGGCGTTGCTCGGCAGCCGTTGGCCGACCCTGGGCATCAGGTCGCCGGCAATGCGCAGGGCGCCTGCGCCGAACGCCAGGTCCAGTGCCGCCTTGGTGGCACCCATGGCCGGGCTGTTGGTGTGCATGAGCGCGTCGTTCATCGCCAGGGGTACTGAACCGACCGTGTACAGCGACATCGTGAACGCCTGGGCACGGTTCAGCCACGGGCTCGCGTTGGTCGCCTTGTCGTTGAACGTCGCGCCCAGGCGGCCGGCAAAGTTGCGGCTGGACAGTGCCAGGTTGGCGCTCAGGAACAGCGCATTGCTCCAGAACGACGGCGTGTTCAGGTGCGCGCCATGCATGGCGAACCAGTAAGCCGTGTTGCCGTTATTGAGCGCAAGTGTCAGCAGTTGCAGCGTGTCGTTCGCGCGCCCCACGGGGCTCTTGGGCGAAAGCAGCTTGCCCGGCGCCCCCTTGAGGGCCAGCAGTGCCTGTACATCGGGGTCGTCCTTGGCCTTGGGGTCGTCGACCTTGGACAGCGCGGCGGTGAGCGCATCCGGGTTGTCCTGGAACCGCGCGACCGCGTCGGCGATGGTTTGCCGGTCCCCCTTCGTCACGCCCCAGCGGCGCCCATGATCCGACATGTTGGTCTTGAGCCAAGCCAGTGCCGAGTCTGAGTCTTCGGTGCCCAACTTGCCGACCTGGTCAGACACGGCGCGTGTCTTGTTGGCACGCAATGCTGCGATGCCGCCGCGATACATGAACGACAGCGGGCTGGTGACGGACGGATCGAATACCGCGTGCGTCGCGGCGCTTCCGGTGAGCGTGGCGGAACTCGCAGCCGTGGAGAACGCACCCGTGAGCGAGCCCGCGAAGATCCAGCGGATCCACGGCTTGCGCTTGGGTTCGCCAGCGTTGGCGGCGCGGTCGGGCCCGGTGGGCGGAGTGCCGTTGCCATCGTCGCCGGCTTCGCTGGTCTTGATGGCCGGGGCGGTGGGCTCCGTAGTCTTGCTGCCGGTGGGCTGCGGGCTGGGCGCCGCGTTGTCGGGCCGCGGGCCTCCCGGTCCCTTCGGCCCTGTCGCGCTTGCGGTCGAAGGTGGCGGCACATCGGGCTTCTTGCCCGCAGCCAGGTTGATCATCTGCACGACCGTCTGATAAGTGTTGCTGTCGTGTCCGCCCACCGTGCCGGTGGCCTGGCCCGTCGTGCCATCGACAGCACCGGCGCTGGCGGTGGCGTTCAGCGCGTCCATGTGCTGCTGATGGGTGGTCAGCAGGTCCGTGCGGCCGGCGGCTTCCAGCACCGAAGCCGCCAGGCCGTGCGCGCCCCAGTTGGAGTTCGATGCACTCACATAGTGGTCCGCCGGCACCACTGAACGCGGGTCCACCACCGTGCCATCGGGCAGGGTTACCTGCGGGGCCGTGCGGCGCGTGTTGCCCATGCCGGCTTCATGCCCGCGCGAGCCTACGCCGATGGTGGTCACGCCGTCGGTCTTCCAGCCGGCAATGGCCACTTCGTCCAGCGGTACGGTCTGGTCAGTGACGTCGTTGCCGTTCTGGTCGACGTAGCGGTTTTCGCTATTGCGGCCGTGCACGTTGATCGACACAACGGTGTCCGGTGCCTCGCCGTTTGTTCCGTTGAACAGCTCCTGCGCGGCGGCGCGTGCCGATTCACCGTGTGTGGCATCGAAGGGGACGATGCTGTAGTCATTGACTGCGGCACCGCGCGCTTGCAGGGCGGCATCGAGTGCCGGCACGGCTTCATGCGGCACCACGTAGACGACATGCTTGCCCGCCGCCTGCATGTCATGCCCGAACACAGCGGCGCCGGCCACGCCATCGGTATCCACTGCGCCGTGTGCGTTGCGGGCGCCGGCCAGTACCAGAATGCGGTTGCTGTTTTGCAGCGCGGCGGCGGCCTGGTCGATGCCCAAGGGGTTTTCAATGCGGGCCGAGTCGCCGGTGAACAGCGCCTGCACGGCATTGGTGATGGGGCTGGGCTCAAGCCTCGGGTTCGAGGGAATCACGCTGTCCAGCGTCCTGCCGGGGCCAAACCTGCGCACGCGTTGCACTGGCACATCGGGCAGGTCCATCAGGTTCTGCGCCGACTCGCTCACCGGCCCGGTCTTGCCAGACGTGACGACATACGGATCGGACGAATACGCCGCGCTGGGCACCTTCCATTCCTGTTGGCCGATGGCATCGAGCACCGCCTTGGCCTGGTACTGCATCGGGTCGACCACGGGAATATCCATGCCGCGCTTCTGCAGCGACGTCACGAGGAAGTCCTTCATGGCTGGATAGTGCGTGCAGCACAGCCACAGCGATGTGGTGGTCGGGTCCAGTTCCGACACGTACAGGTCGGATGCCTCCTGCAGTTCTTTCTTGACCGTCGGATCATCGCTCTTGTGCTTGAGGTCGTTGACGAAATCAGCAAATTTGTGAGCGGCTACGGCCTGCGGGCGGATGTTGCCGTCGGTCAGTGTGGCCACCTTCTCCTGATAGGCGAGGCTCTTGACGGTGCCGGCGGTAGCGATCACGGCCGGGCGGTCTCCGCCGTGCTGGACGATGGCGCGTGAGGTGACGTCAATCAAATCGATGACGGGCACGTCCACGTTGTCCAGCGCCTTGGGGAAGGCCGTGCACGCTGTGTTGCACGCCATGGCAACCATGGCGGCCTTCAGGCGCTGCGCCGTCTGCAGGCCGTTGCCCACCAGGCGGATGAGCGCCTCTGGGCTCTTGGGGCCATAGGGCGCGTTGGCGTGGTCGACCACGATGGCCACTGGGAGGTCTTCGCCCGTTTGCGCCTTGATGGTCGCCAGCATGTTCTTGGCGGCGATCAGCCCGCCGTTGCTGGAATCGAATGCGGCAAACGTAAACGGCTCCGTGGGCGTGGCTTCGTCGAAGGTCTTGTCCGTGGGCATGTGGTTCATCGCTTCGCGCAGCAGCACGAGCATGCCCTGATGCACCTGTGAGGGGAAGCCGTCGACGCTGGCTTCGCGCTTGCGGCTGACACCGTCCACCGCCCCGGCATCCACTGATGCCTTGATGGCTGCGTGTAGTTCCTCCGGCGTGGTCATGAGGTCCATGCGGCCCATCTGGTGCAGCATGTTGGCCAGGATGGCCTGCGCGCCAAAGTTGGAGTTCCACGCAGTCACGGGATACTTCACCGGCACGGTCGATGCGAAATCGATCGTGGTGTTATCGGCGAGCGTGACGGGCGGGATATTGCTGCGCAGGCTGCCCATGCCGGCCTCGTTACCGCCGTCGCCCACCCCCACCGTGACAATCCCCGTGCGCTTGTTGGCCTCAAGCACGATCTGATCCTTCGGGGCATTCACTTCCGCCACGGAGATGCCGCGCATGTTGAGGTAATCGCCGTCGGCATTGCGGGCCGGCAGTTCAATGGCGACGACTGCGTCGGGCTGCACGCGGTCAAGCAGTTCGTTCGCGGCATCGCGAGCGGGCTGCCCGCGCTTGGCATCGAACGGCTCCAGCTTGACGAGATGCCCGCCATCGAGGCTCGCCAGCACGGACTGCACGACCGGCATGTTGGCCGAATCGGTGGCGATGGTCATGTCCCGGCCGGCCAGCGCGAGCTTGGCTGCCATTTCAGCGGTGCCGACGGGGCCGTCCGTTTCCGGCAGGGCGCGGCCCGAGACCGGATCTCGCCCGACGGTGAAGCCCGTCACCAGCAGAATGCGCTGGGTGTCTTGCAGCGCGGCGGCGGCGTCTTCCGTGCCGCCCTTGACGAAGAACTTGCGGATGCCGCGATCCACGAAAAGCGCCTGGATGCGGTCCACCGGCGACATGATGCGATCCGCCGTGCGGCCGAATACCGACGACTTGCCGCGGTAGAGCTGCATGCGCTGGCGCCAGCTCATGCGCACGGGGTCTTTGATGTTGGCGGTGTCGTGCGCGAACTCAGCCTTGCTGAGGATGAGCTGCCGCTGCTGGTCGCTCATCTCGGCAAGCTTGGCGGCCAGCCTGCGCACGCCAATGCCGCGCGGGTGGCGGCCATTGGTGGTGCCGTCGGTGCGGTAGTTCTCTGCATCGAGCAGTAGATCGGCATGCTGCGACAGCGCATTCTGCGTGCCGGCGTCCAGAGCCTTTTGCGTGTCGGTAAAGCTCGTCAGCGTGATTTCCGGGTTGGCGAGGTCGTCCAGGGCGCCCGGCAGCGGCCGCGAGGGGCGTGCAGGCCCCGGGTTGGTCGGGCTGCTTTCGTCGCCCGGTGTGCCTGTTTTGCCCGGTTCAGTGATGGGGTCGCCGGCGGTTTTGGGCTTGCCTGTGACCGGGTCGATCGGGTCGGTGCCGGGCTTGCCCGTCGTGCCGTCTTTGCCTTCGTTGCCAAGGGTGGTGCCGGCAGGCTCCGTGGTCTTGCCGCCGGCTTGCGTGATCACTGGCTCGGTGGTCGGATCGGTGGTTGGTCGGCCCGCAGTGGCTGGGTCATTGGCGGCCACCGTGGTGGGTTCGGGCGCCATCTCGGTGGGCTTGTAGCGACCGGCGTTGTTCTTCAGTGCGTTGAGCAGGCCGACGCGTTCGGTGCCTTGTGACAGCCCAACGCGTTCGAGCATGCGCGTTGCACCCACCTGCCCGAGGCCGAGACCCAGGAACATGATGGATTCGGCCTTCTGCTCGCCTGACATCCGGTCGCCGTACATCAGCAGGTCCTTGACCTGCGCGCCCGTCATGATCATGCCGCCGCCACCAGCCACGAGGTCCGACGCCGAGCGCGTGATCTTGAAGAGCCTCGATGCATTGGCCACGTCCGATACGGCGACCAGGCCCTTGCCCGCAAGGCTGTACTCGCCTGCAGCAGAGGTGACGATGGCTAGCCAGTCATTCGTCGCTTCGGGGTTCAGCGGCGACCACGAGCGCCCGTGATCCGCCAGTGTGTCGAGGTGATCGATCGATTCGCCCACGATCCAGCCTGTGCCGACCGCAACCAAGGCCCCCCCAATGGGTGCCGCGCCGCCAAACGTGCCGACTGACAGGATCACGCCGCCCACCGCCGTGGCTACGCCGGCCACGATGTCGACCACGTGCCGGATCTTCTGCCCCGTCGTGGTGATATGTGCACTGAAGTGATCGACGTCCGGAATGCCGTTGCTGTCGAGCGAGACCGTGCCAGCCAGGTTCTTCGGCACGTAGATCGTGCCGCCGTCGGACAAGGCGTTGTTGTGGCGGTAATCATCAAGGCTGCTGTAGTCCCAACCACGATCGTCGATGTAGTGCGGCTTACCCCCATTCTTGTCGGCCACTTCGAACAACGCCGTCGGCATCACGCCCGCGCTCGTGTCCACGTAGGCGATGGGAATGGCCTTCACGGTCGGGTTGTCCCCGCCCGCCTCGTGGATCGTCTTGTTGACCTCGTTGATGACCTTGGTGCTGTTGCCGCCGGTGAACCACGCGGTGCCGGTGGCGCCGCTGCTCTGCGCGCCGGCGTTGTCGGCCTGGATCATCAGCGCGCCGCCGATGTAGTTCTTGAGCTGCGTGTCGGAATCGGGGCCGGTGAAGGTCTGCGCCTTGTCGTTGTAAAGCGGCGTGTCCTTGCCAAAGGTGGTCTTGGACATCTGCCCGAAGATGTTCTTCAGCCCCGCATTCTGGTCGGACTGGAACGTCTTGTAGTCGGCCTCTGCCTGCTTTTGCTGGACCTTCTCGTTGCCGCGGTCGAAGGCGCGTTGCAGCATGTCGACGTTGGGCAAGTCCTTGCCGTGCTGCTGGATGAGCGCATCGGTGACGGTGGCGCCGTTGCCGTCGCCCACGGCGTTCTGCACCGGCACCCACGACGGCATGCTCCCACCCGAGCCGGAGGTCTGCATGCTGTAGAGGAACGATTTGGCATTGGAGTTGGTGGTCAGCCAGTTGGCAACCTGCTGGGCGTGGTCGGTGCTCGACTGGTCGCTGGCAAAGCGCGGTGAATCGGCCACGGCAGCCGTCAGACTCAAGCCGCCATAAAAGTCCGAGCCATGGGGCACGAGTCCAGACGTGTCGGCGCCGGCGTTGCTCTGGAACCAGTGGCCGTTGTCGTTGAAGCGATCTTCTACGGTTGTCAGCAGGTTGTTTGCCACCTCGGGCGGTGCCACCGTGGCGAGGTCCTTCATCCATTTGCCGACAGCGTCGTATTTGACCGTGCTGTCGGCCATCTTGCGATTGGCGTCCGGGTCGTCGGGGTTGTACTTGTAGACCT
This sequence comes from Ralstonia sp. SA306, assembly GCF_054792405.1. Classification (NCBI taxonomy): domain Bacteria; kingdom Pseudomonadati; phylum Pseudomonadota; class Betaproteobacteria; order Burkholderiales; family Burkholderiaceae; genus Ralstonia; species Ralstonia sp. SA306. The sequence goes on along the minus strand of NZ_CP096452.1, from coordinate 1,232,847 downwards.
GGGTGAGGTCGCTGATCTGCTTGTTGAAGTAGTCGCTGTGCGCGTTGAAGAAGGGCGCGCCGGCCACCTGGTACAGATGGTCTCGCGCGTCGGGGTCGGCACTGGTGACCGACACGTCGTTCATGTTGGTCGACAGGATCTTCAGCGCGCCCTGGGCATCGCCCGCCTTCATCTTGGCCGCGACCTGATCCTTGGTGTAGTTCACGCGCACGTCGTAGCTGGCTGCGCCGATCTGCTCGTAGATCTGCTCGGCGTTCTTGTCATTGGCGTGCGGCCGCGCAAGCTGCACACACGCAAACTGCACCGGGTCGTTGGTGGCGAGCGCCTTGTCCTGTGCCGATAGCGTGGGGTCGTTCGGGTTGATGTGGTTGATCTGGTACTGGATCGCATCGGCCGTGGCGATGTTCCTGGCAAGGGCGAGGCTGCCGTCGTCCCAATCAGGGTGGGCGTTTGCCAGCGCATCGGTGGCATCGTTGGCGGCCTTCAGGTTGTCGCCGGAGCCGAAGTTCTCGTACGTGGAAAGCTCGCCGCCAATGGCGGTTTTGAAATCCTGGATGGCCTTGTCCAGGTTGGCCTGCGCCGTGTTGATCGAGTCCTGCTTGTCTTCAGCAATGGTCCGGTTCGTGACCTTGATGTCTTGCGCGTCCTGCAGCTTGTCCTGGGCATCAAGCACGCCGTCGCGCGCTTCCGATGCGGTGCGCTGGCTCGGGTCTTGCTTCTCCACCGCGTCTTTTGCGTCGTCGACGATCTTGTCCAGCCATTTGGCATCGGGATCGCGTTTCTTGATGGCGTCCGCTGCGTCTTCGATGGCTTTCTTCTCGCCGCCGCCGGGCGCTTCGTCGGCCTGCCGGCGCAACTCGTTCTGCACCGAGTTGATGACGTCCGAAAGCGGCTTGTCGAGCTTGGCCTGCGCGGCCGTGGAGTCGTCGCCGTTGTTGATGTAGTCGTTGACCGCCGTGTTGGCTGTCTGGATGGCCGCGTCGGTCTTGGTTTTGGCGTCGGCGGCGGCTTGTTTCTGCTCGGGGGTGGGCGGAGGCGGCGGAGGGGGCGGCGGACGGTAGTAGACGATGCGGCCGTTGATCTCGTCGATGGCGGGCATGGTGTCCTCCAGCTTCGCCCCATGCGGGGTGGGCCTGATTGAAAGCAATCGGGTGATAAGGGCATTCTGGACGCCGGTTGCCAGCACAGCTATTGGCGAATTACGTAGTGCGGCGTGGGTGTGGGCGCGGCCGCTTTTGTAGAAACTACGAGGTTCCGTAGCGGTTTTGGCGGGGCTCTGGTAAAAACCGCCGAACAGGCGTGCATGAGCGTGCGCCGCAGCACGAAAATCCGTAACCTGAGCGCGCTGCATCGGCCGGTGGCGCAGCGGGTGCGCCGCAAGCGGGCCGCATACAACAACACGAGGGGCAGGGCATGAACCTACGTTTCCTGGAAACCTTTGTCTGGGTGGCGCGGCTGCGCAGTTTTCGTCTCACCGCAGACAAACTGTTCACCACGCAGGCGTCCATTTCGGCGCGCATTGCCGCGCTGGAAGAAGAGCTGGGCGTGCGCCTGTTTGACCGCGACACACGCGGCGTGCAACTCACGCCCGATGGCCACAAGGTGCTGGAATATGCCGACCGCATGGTGAGCACGCTGCACCAGTTGCAGGCAGCCGTGGCACAACGCCCGGGCTTTGAAGGGCGCGTGCGGGTGGGGGCGATGGACAGCGTCATCCACACTTGGCTCTCGCCGCTCATCGCGCGCACGGCGGAGATGTTTCCTGCGCTGGAAATCGAACTCGTGGCCGACAGCGCGATGCACCTCGTCGAGCATTTGCAGAAGGGCGCGCTCGACATTGCTTTCCAGACCGATCTGCTGCGTGCCGAAAGTGTGCGCAACGTGCAGCTCGCGCAGTACCCGATCCACTGGGTGGTGGCCACCAACTCCCGGCTGGCGCACCCGTATGGCAGTCTGGGTGAACTGGCGCGCGAACGGCTCATCACCTTCGTGCGCAACTCGCGGCCGCATCAGGACATGCTCAACCTGCTGCACCTGAGCGGGGTGGAGTCACCGCGCGTGAACTGCGTCAATTCGGTGGCCGCCATGACGCGCCTGGTGGGCGATGGCTTTGGCGTGGGCGCGTTGCCCACCGTGCTGGTGCGCGACCGCATTGAGAGCGGCGCATTGACGGTGCTGGAAGTGGAACCGGCGTTGCCCGCGCTGCCGATCATCGCGTCATGGCGCGCGGGAGCGGGGCTGGAGGTGCACGAAGCCATTGTTGGCCTGGCACGCACGATGGCGCGGGAATTCTGCCTGTCGGTCGGCCCGCGCTATGCCATTGCCGAAGAAGTCGAGCGCAACACGGAAGCCGCCTAAGCCGCCTAGGCCGCCCAGGCCGCCCAGGCCACGGAAGCGTGCCGTGGTGGCAGCGTTAGAAGATCGAGCGGCCGGTCAGTGTCGTCAGCCATTCCAGCGCCTGCAGGCCGGCCAGCGAGTTGCCGCTGACGTCCAGCCCTGGCGACCACACGCACACGCCAAACTCGCCGGGCAGCACGGCGACGATGCCGCCGCCCACGCCGCTCTTGGCGGGCAGCCCCACGCGATAGACGAAGTCGCCCGCCGCGTCGTAGGTACCGCAGGTCAGCATCAGTGCAGAGAGGCGCTTGGCGGGGCTGGCATCGACGATGCGCTCACCGCTCCACGGCACGACGCCGCCGTTGGCGAGAAACAGCACCGCGCGGGCGAGGTCGGTGCAGTCCATCTCGATGGCGCACTGGCGGCAGTACGCATCGATGACGGTTTCCACCGGCATGTGCAGGTTGCCGAAGCTCTTCATGAAGTGAGCCATCGCGCGATTGCGGTCGGCATGGGCCAGTTCGGATTCGGCCACCCGCCGCACATAGTCGATGCGCGGGTTGTCGACCAGCCGCCGCATGAATTGCACCAGTGCGGTTTCAGCCTGCACGAAGCGGCGGCACAACACGTCGGTCACGACCAGCGCACCGGCATTGATGAACGGGTTGCGCGGGATGCCGCTCTCGTATTCGAGCTGCACCAGCGAGTTGAAAGCATTGCCGGAGGGTTCGCGGCCGACGCGTTGCCAGAGCGTTTCGCCTTCGAGTTGGAAGGCCAGCGTGCAGGCAAACAGCTTGGAGACACTCTGGATCGAGAACGGCGCATCCGCTTTGCCCACCGTGTAGACATCACCGCCCAGTGTGACGATGGCCATGCCGAAATCCGCCGCATTGGCGCCGGCCAGCTCGGGAATGTAATCGGCAACCCGCCCTTGGCCGAGGTACGGCTGGATGTCGCGGTGGATGGTGTCCAGGATCGCTTGGTAGTCCATGTCAGGCGAGGAGCGGCAAACGGTAGGGCGAGGGATTCTACACGCGCGGATGCTGCACCCGCCTCGGCAATCACCTTTTCCTATCGCCTGCAATCCGAAACTTTCGTTGGACCGCGTTTCATCACGCTTTCACAATGTGCCGCACGAACAACCTTGTGGAAGAGCTTGCATGACGACGGCAGTGGAGATAGCCCAGGCAAAAAGAATGCCGGAACACCCGGCGCCGATGCCCGTACACACCCGCCCGGGTGCCAGCGTGGCGTACGCAAATCCGTATTCCGCCCGCCTTGCGGCGCGCTCGGGCGTGCTGCGCGGGCACACCAGCGGCCTGTGCGATGGCTACGTGCAGGCCAATATCGTGATGCTGCGCGATACGTGGGCCAACGAGTTCCTGCGCTTCTGCCAGCTCAACCCGAAACCGTGCCCGCTGCTGGACGTGACCGAACCCGGCGTGCCCGTGTTCCGCCATCTGGGCCAGGACGTTGACGTGCGCCGCGACGTGCCGCGCTACCGCGTCTACCGCAACGGCGAACTGGCCGACGAGCCGGCCGACGTTGAAGCGCTGTGGACCGACGACATGGTCGCCTTTGCCATCGGCTGCTCGTTCTCGTTCGAGCATGCGTTGATGGAAGCGGGCGTGCCGCTGCGCCATATCGCCATGTCGCGCAACGTGGCGATGTATCGCACGTCGGTCGACACGATCGGCACGTCCCGCCTGGCGGGCAAGCTGGTGGTGTCGATGCGGCCGATGTTGGTGCCCGATGCCATCCGCGCGATCGAGATCACCTCGCGCATGCCGCGTGCGCACGGCGCGCCAGTGCATTTTGGTGATCCGGCGGCCATCGGCATTGCCGATCTCGCACAGCCCGACTGGGGGGATGCGGTGCCCGTGCAGCCGGGTGAAGTGCCGGTGTTCTGGGCCTGCGGGGTGACACCCCAGGCGGTGGTGCAACAGGCACGGCCGGAGCTGTGCATCACGCATGCGCCGGGGCACATGCTGATCACCGACGTGCGCACCGCAGCGCTGACCTGAACACGCAGCTGCAAGACCGAAAGACGGACGGGTATCGGGGTTCCAACTGGCGCACGCAGAGGCGCTGGCCTATAGCAAGTAATAAGCGATAGATACATCGAGACAGCATCAACAAAGGAGGAAACACCATGACAACCGAAGCAACGGTTGCGCGAGCGCCCGCCGGGACGGACGCCACGACCGCAGCCAATTCCGGCGGTTTGTTCCGCTGGTACCGAGAGATCTCCGCGCAGGAGCGCCGCACGTTCTGGAGCTGCAAGGTGGGCTACGCGCTCGACGCGATGGACACGCAGATCCTGAGCTTCGTCATCCCCACCTTGATCGGCGTGTGGGGCCTTTCCAAGGCTGATGCAGGGTTGATCGGCACATGCACGCTGCTGGCATCGGCTGCGGGCGGCTGGGTGGCGGGCATCCTGTCGGATCGCATCGGGCGCGTGCGCGCGTTGCAGATCACCATCCTCTGGTTTGCGGTGTTCACCTTCCTGTGCGGTCTCGCGCAGAACTACGAACAACTGCTGATTGCACGCACGCTCATGGGCTTCGGTTTTGGCGGCGAGTGGACGGCCGGCGCAGTGCTGATCGGTGAAGCCATTCGCTCGCGGGATCGCGGCAAGGCCGTTGGCATGGTGCAAGCAGGGTGGGCTCTGGGGTGGGGCGCATCGGCATTGCTGTATGCGTGGTTCTTCAGCGTGATGCCGCCCGAGACCGCATGGCGCGCGTTGTTTCTCGTGGGGATCGTGCCTGCCGTATTCGTGTTCTTCCTGCGTCGGTTGGTGAAAGAGCCCGAGGTGTTTCAGGAGGCGAAGTCGCAGGCCGCCGAGCGCACGAGCTTCTTCGAGATTTTCTCGCCGCGGCTATTGAGCACCACGCTGCGTGCCGCCGTGCTGACCACCGGCGCGCAAGGCGGCTACTACGCTATCACCACGTGGCTGCCGACGTTCCTGAAAACCGAGCGCCATCTGACCGTGCTGGGCACCGGCGGCTATCTGGCCGTGGTGATCATCGGTTCGTACATCGGCTACCTGATCAGCGCGGTGCTGACTGACCGCCTGGGCCGCAAGCGCAACTTCATCCTGTTTGCAGTGGGCTCGATGGTGGTGGCGCTGGCCTACACGCAACTGGAGGTGACCGACAGCACAATGTTGCTGCTCGGCCTGCCGCTGGGCTTCTTTGCCTCGGGCATCTTTGCTGGCATGGGCGCCTTCCTGACCGAGTTGTTCCCGACGGCGGTGCGTGGTTCGGGCCAGGGCTTTTGCTACAACGTTGGCCGGGCGGTGGGCGCGTGCTTCCCGTTCCTGATCGGGCAGGTGAGCGCGCATTCGTCGCTGGGGCATGCCATTGGCATCTTCGCGGCGGGCGCCTATGGGCTGCTCATCGTGGCGGCACTCACGTTGCCTGAAACACGCGGCCGGGAACTCGAATCGATTTAACTCCTGTGCTTCCCCCAAAGTGCACAGCGCGCGGCGTTTGGAAGACGCCGCGTTTTTTTTTCCAGAAGATAAATCGAAACACCCCACTAATGGGTGGGAATGATTTGGCCTTGTTGTGTTTTCATTCACGTTGCAATTGCGTATGTTTCGGTTTTAAGACAAGCCGGGCATGAGACGCCGATTTATCAGCTGATTATTCACGTTCAGGCAATCAATCGGCTGCAACGCAAGTGCCAGTGCGGCTCCGCGCCACGCGGACAGTTTCAGCAACGCACGCGATCCTGCATCTCCTTTTCGCCGCAAACGCTGGTTATTTCCGGCACCCCCTAAAGAAGGGGTAATCCTAGTCAGCCTTTCTGTTTAAAAAAACGAGGGGTGGCGGCAATGGCGTGTTCATTGAGAAAATTGCGGCCTGCACGACGCCCGGTTTCCCCGCCCCCACGGTCGCACAAGAACAAGAAGGAGGCACGGAGGAGGCGTCACCCGATTCCCTTCGTCAGTCCTGTGTGCTGTATGCGCGTCTGCGATGCGCATGCCGTGCTTCTTCTATCCGGCTATGAAAATTCTCTCCGTCTTCGGCACACGGCCCGAAGCGATCAAGATGGCGCCGCTCGTCAAGGCGCTGGCCGCGCAGTCGGCCATGGAATCCGTCGTATGCGTGACGGGGCAGCACAAGCAGATGCTGCAGCAGGTGCTGGACCTGTTCGACATCGTTCCGCAGATCGACCTGGAGCTGATGACGCAAAACCAGACGCTGAACGGACTCAGTGCCCGCCTGCTCACGGCGTTTGACGACGTGCTGGAGACGGTGCGCCCCGACCGCATCCTGGTGCACGGCGACACGACCACCGCAATGATGTCGGCCATGGCTGCGTTCCACCGTCGCATTCCCATCGGTCACGTTGAAGCCGGCCTGCGCACGGGCGACCTTTACCAACCGTGGCCGGAAGAGATGAACCGCCGCACCATCGACGTGTGCGCCGATCTGCTGTTTGCCCCAACCGATTCATCGCGCCGCAACCTTCAGGCAGAGAACCTGGGCGGGCGCATTCTGGTGACGGGCAATACCGTGATCGACGCGCTGCTGCAGACCACGCAGCGCATCGTGAAGGACGATGCCTTCCGTGCCGAGCTGGATGCGCATTTCCCCTTCCTGAAGGACGACCGCAAGGTGTTGCTGGTGACGGGACACCGGCGCGAAAACTTCGGTTCGGGCTTTGCCAACATTTGCGAGGCACTGGCCAAGCTGGCGCGCCGCGACGACATCCAGATCGTCTATCCGATCCACCTGAACCCGAACGTGCGCGGGCCCGTGCAGACCGCGCTGGCAGGCCTGCCGAATGTGCACCTGATCGAGCCGCTGGACTACGCCCGCTTCGTGCGCCTGATGCAGCGTGCGCACGTGATCCTGACCGACTCGGGCGGCGTGCAAGAAGAGGCGCCGTCGCTGGGCAAGCCGGTGCTCGTCATGCGCAACGTGACGGAGCGCCCGGAGGCCGTGCAGGCCGGCACAGTGCGCCTGGTCGGCACGGAGGTCGACAGCATCGTGGGCGCCGTCAGCCACCTGTACGACAACGACGACGCATGGCGCGCATTCTCGCAGCACCTCAACCCATATGGCGATGGGCTGGCTTCACAGCGCATCGTGTCCGCCCTGGGCGGCGGGTTCGTCCAGGAATTCCTTGGCGACGTGGACGCACGCGAAGCCGCCTGAGCGGAAACCGAAAAGGCAATCACGATCATGTCCACGCTCGCAATCGATATCCTGCTGGTGCTTGCGTTCTGCATCATCACGCTGCTGGTGGTGTACACCGCGCGGCACTACCTGTTCACGCTGAATCGGCTGTTCGGCCGTCAGCGTCAGCCGTATCTCGACATTGAACAGGGTGCGTGGCCCAGCGTGGTCGTCTGCGTGGCGGCGCACAACGAAGAGCGCGTGATTGCGGATTGCCTCAACGCGCTGCTGCTGGTGGATTATCCGCAGGACAAGCTGACCATCATGCCGGTCAATGACCGCTCGAAGGACCGCACGCGCGAGATCATCGACGAGATTGCAGCGCGCAACCCGGGCCGCTTCCAGCGCTTTCACCGCACCGAAGGCCGGCCCGGCAAGGCGGCTGCGTTGCGCGACGCCACGCAGTTGATCGACGCCGAGATCATGATCGTGTTCGATGCCGACTACCTGCCGGCGCGCGGGCTGATCAAGCAACTCGTGGCCCCGTTCTTCGACCCGGAAGTGGGCGCCATCATGGGCCGTGTGGTGCCGGTGAATGCCGGTGCAAACCTGCTCACGCGCCTGCTCGATCTGGAACGCTCCGGCGGCTACCAGGTCGACCAGACCGCCCGCATGAACCTGGGCTTGGTACCGCAGTACGGCGGCACCGTGGGCGGCATCCGCCGCCGTGCGCTGGACGATATCGGTGGCTGGAACATCGACACCCTGGCCGAAGACACCGATGTGACGTTCCGCCTGCTGCAGCACGGCTGGAAAACGGTCTACCAGAACCGCTCCGAATGCTACGAAGAGGTGCCCGAAGTCTGGCCCGTGCGGCTCAAGCAGATCAGCCGGTGGTCGCGCGGCCACAACCAGGTGATGGTGCAGAACATCCGCAAGCTGCTCGCCAACGATCGCATCAGCCGGCTTGAACGCCTGGACGGCGCATTGCTGCTGCTGATTTTCGTCATGCCGATGGTGCAGCTGGCCGGCTGGGTGGTGGCGGTCATCCTGTTCTATGCGGCGGCGCAGTCCATTGTCTCGGGCTGGATTCTTCTGGCGGCGCTGCTGTGCTACGGCGGGCTGGGTACCAACGCAGCCTTCTTTGAGATTGCGGCTGCCACCTACCTCGATGGCCATCGCAACCGCATCCGCTTGCTGCCGCTGAACCTGTTCGGCTTCCTGGTCAGCATGATGACGATCGCGCGCGCGGGTGTGACGCAAGTCATCGACGCCGTGAAAAAGCGCGAACTGGTGTGGGACAAGACCGAGCGCTTTCGCACGGAAGCCGCGGGTGTGGTCAACATCATGGCCGGCGAGGTGCCCGTGCGCACCGGCCCGGAGGGCACATGATCGGAAGCGTGCTGCTGCTGAGCGGCGCGGTTGCGGGCCTGCTCGTACTGCCGTTCCTGCCGGCGTTGTCGGAATGGCTGCGTCCGACCGACTCCGCACCGCTGCCGATGCGGCGTGACCAGCCGAACAACCTTACCTTCTTTGCCAACAGTTTCCGCCGCCGGCTGCAAGAGCAGTACGGCGTGGATGTTGAAGCCATGCGCGCTGCCGGTGCCGCCTACCAGGTGCCCGTGAGCGCGGAACTGAGCGTGGGGCGCGACCCGCGCGGCCGGCCGTCTGCCGAGCAAGCGGGGTTGGAGCGCATGCTGGACAAGGTCAACCACATCGTCGTGTTCCGGGGCAACGCGTGGCTGGGGCCACGCAGCCGCGTGCGTGCCGACTTGTATGTCGAGCAGGATGTCGAGGTCGAGCACGACACCCGCCTGCGTGCCTGCTTGGCCGAAGGCGATATCGAACTGGGCGAGAACGTGGTGGTGCAGCGCTGGGTGCATGGGCGCAATGTGCGGTTGCGGCCTAACGTGCGTGTCGAAGGCCGTGTCACTGCGGAGGACCGCATCGTGATGGCTGCACCGGCGCGCTTCGAGCGTGCTGGCGCCAATGAGGTGATGTTTGGCGACGTGCGCGGCGCTGCGCGCCCCGTGGGCATGCCGAAACCCGCAACGGAGCGCCGCGTGCTCGACGGCGATGCCACGCTGTCGGCCGGCGAATTAACCGATTGCGATTACGTGGTGCGTGGCGACTGCCGGGTCGCGGGCGGCACCGTGCTCGAAGGCAGTATCAAAACGCACGGGCACCTGCGCACGGGCGACGGCGTGCGCATTGCCGGCACGCTGTCTGCACGCAAGAACCTTGAGATCGGTGCGGGCAGCGCTGTACTTGGCCCGCTGATCGGCTTTGAGGACATCGTTCTCGGTCCGAATTGCCGTATCGGCCGCCCTGATGCACCGACCACGCTTGTCTGCAACCGCCTGTTCGTCTCGCCCGGCTGTGTTGTGCATGGCGTGATTACCGCGCACGAGTTCGCGCGTGTGGAAGGGTAAGGGGGCTCGCATGGTCACGTTCTGGAACGCTTGCGTTCGCCGCTGCGGTGCTGTGCTGGCAGGCCTCGCCATGTCGGCTGCCGCTGCGCACGGTGCCACGATGTTTGAAGACTTCACCACGCCCGACGGGGCCATGACCGTATTCGCCCAGGGCGATTACGTCGAGCCCTACGTTGCCATCGAAGCGCTGCTGGTCGCTCATCGCCTGGGTGCCGACGTGCAGGCCCCGGCCGTTGGGCTGGCCAACTGGCTGCTGCCGTATCAACAGCCGAATGGCACGTTCCCCCGCCTCTGCCGCAATGGCACAGACGGCTGGGCCGCATGTGGCCACGCCGATGCGGATGACTCGCAAGCGGTGTTCTGGTGCCTGCTCGTCAATGAGATCCTGCATGGCCCGCCGCAACTGCTGGCGAGCTGCAGCCTCGCGTTGATGCACCTGGCCACGCTGTGGGACCCGAAGCGCGCGACATTCCAGGCGTTTGCCGATCGGCCGGAAGCCTACTTTGCCGACAACGTGGAAGTGGCCGGAGCGCTCAAGCGCCTGCGCGCCGACCCCAAGGCATCGTTGCACTACACGCTGGAGCTGGCCGCGCTGCCATCACACAAGCAGATGATGGACGGCCTTGCGCATGCCTATGGTTATCAGTTGAACGGCGCGCTGGAGCCCGCACGCGTGAGCCTGCCACCCACGCCCTACGGCTTCTACCCGACGGCGGTTGCGCCGGTCTATCCGTGGGTGCATGGCCTGGAAACCGGCTCCGCCGCCCAACGCAAATGGGCGGTATGGAAGTTCCGCTACGGGCAGACGTGGCTGTCGGGCAAGGCTGACCCGTTCCCGTGGGGCATGATCGCCTGGGCCGCCTACAAGCTCGGCGATATGCCGACTGCGCAGAAGTGGCTGCAGGCCGCGCCGCAATGGCGCGCGGCAGGCCGCTGGAACTTGATGGAAGAGGGCGCGCTGATCGGGCTCTCGCACGCACTGGCGGTTTCCGAATGAGCACACCTTCCAAGCACATCAACTGGCGCAAGCATCTGGCCAGTCTGCTGATCCTGATCGCCTTTGCGGCCTGCGCGCTGCTGCTGGCACGCAACCTCAGCGCGGGCCCAGGCCGCCCGCAGACCGACGACATCGTCCTGGTGGTGCCTGACAACTTCGGGCAAGACAACCGCATCTACGTGCAGGCGTGGGAAGACGCCGCGCTGGAAGAGGGCTTGCGCCTGCGCACCATGTCGGCGTCGGATTTCGTGCGCCACGGGTTGAATGGCGAGCGTGTGTTTGCCGGCGTGATCCTGCCCGACACCGTGCACCGTTCGATGACCACCGCGCTTGTCAACCAGATCAGCCAGTTCGTGCAAAACGGCGGCGCGCTCATGCAGGTGTACGACGCAGGCATCCTCAATGAAAAGGGCTTCTACGAGGATGGCGCCTCGCGCATGTCGACGCTGGCTGGCGTGCAGTACGGTTTCTATTCAACGCTGCGCGAAAAGATGGCAAGCCAGGCCACCGTCTATGGCCAGCCAGATGCGATGGTCGATCTGCATATTCCGCCTGGGCGCTGGATTGTGTCGCAAGGGCGCGCCGTGTTGTCGGGCTACGGGCATGACATGCTGCAGTATCCGACCTTGCGCACGCACGGCGGCTACGCCGGCAAGGTGCTGCTGCGCTCCGAAGACAACTCGATCATCGCGGGCGAGCGCACCGTGGGTAAAGGCCACGTGCTGTTCGTCAACCTGCCGCTGACGTATCTGAAGCTGCGTACCGATGGCGTGCTGATGCACGGCTTCCTCAGCTACTTTGCCGGCCACGTGCTGGAACAGCCGCGCCTGTCGCCGGCGCCGCAGGGCGTGGGTGGCCTGGTGCTGAACTGGCACTGTGACGCGCGCATCTGTATTGACGCCACGGACAAGCTGATTGAAGACGGCGTCTTCAAGCGCGGCCCGTTCAGCTTCCACATCACCGCCGGCCCTGACCAGCGCCAGTTTGGCGACGGCCTGGGCGTGAACCTGGCTCACAACCCTGCGTTTGCAGAGGTCGTGCACGGCCTGATGAAGCAGGGGCACGAAGTGGGCAGCCACGGCGGCTGGATTCACGACTGGTTTGGCCTGAACGTGACGGAAGAGAACCAGGCCACCATGGAGACCTACCTGCAGAAGAACGCAGATGCCATCGAGGCGCTGACGGGCAAGCCGCAGACCGAGTATTCCGCGCCCACCGGCAATCAGCCCGAATGGGCGACGCGCTGGCTGGATGAGCACAACGTCAAGGGCTACTACTTCACCGGCAACATTGGCCAGGGGCCGACGCGCACGTATCGCAACGGCCGCCGCGACGAGCACATCTGGTCGTTCCCCGTGCAGACGTATGGGCAGTACGCGACCATTGAAGAAGCCGACATGGCGCACATTCCGGAAGCGGAGATTGCGGCGTGGCTGACCTCGCTGGTGAAGTTCACCACGGACTCGGGCGAGATCCGCCTGATCTACTTCCACCCGCCCGGTGCGGTGCGCTACCTGCACGCCATTGACGCGTTGATGGAAGCCGCCGACGCGCAAGAGGCGCGCAAGCGCTTCCGCTGGCACACCATCACGCAGATGGCCGAGTTTGCCGAGCGGCGTGAGAAGACCGTGTGGCACACGACATCGGAGCGCGGCGACGTGCGCGTGATTGCTGAGAATCCGGAAACACTGAATGACCTGACATGGCTGTTCCCGGCGGATCGCTATGCCGAGCCGCGCGTGGAAACGGGCCAAGCGAGCGTGGTTCGGGAAGGGAACAACTGGCGCGTGGTGGCAGGCGCCGGCACCAAGCTCGCCGTTGCTGCCAAGTTGAACACGGGCGGCTAAGCACAAGACAACAAGCAGAGAGGGCCGCCGCCGCGCATCAAAAAAAAGGCCGGCGCCCGCTTCAATAACAGACGGGGAAATACCAGCGTGAACCGAATTCCAATCGCGTGGATTACGGCGGCGGCCATCTGCGGCATGACTGCGCCAGCGGTGTGGGCTCAGGCTGCCGAGCCGGCCGCCGCCCAGCCGGTGGAAGACGCGCAACCGGCCGGAACGATGCAACCGGCAGAGCCGGCAACCCAGCAAGAGGCTGCAACCGAACCGGAACAACCGGCTGCACAGGAAGGCGCCACACCGCCAGCAGGCGCCACGGCATTGGCCGCAACGCCCGTGCCCACGCCTGGCGCCAACGCGCCCACCGTGCCGCAGCCTGTGCCGGAACCCTACGCACCCGAGCGCGCCGCCATCGAGGCCGTGCTCGACACAGGCCGTATGAGCGACGGCTTTGGCGGTGCCACGGCCGTGGCCTTGCGCGGCATGATGGTCACCTCATACGGCATCTGGCAGGCCGAACTGGATCGGCAGAGCCGGTTTGGCTTTGCGGGCCAGTACGGCGCACTCTCGCTCACGCGCGATATCTCCGAGGATTACTACTTCTTGGTCGGCGCGGGCACGGGCAACAGCGAGCTGTTCTCGAAGTGGCGTGTGGATGTGGCGGGCTATCGCAAGTTCGGGCCCGACCGCCGCTTCGTGGTGGGCATCGGCGCTTACTACGCGCAGGGCCAGGACAGCGTGCGCAATGACCAGGGGCTGGTGCTCAGCTCGCTGGCGTATTTCCAGTCGGTGGTGCTGGAAGGCGGCCTGCGCTTCAACCGGGCCAATCCCGGCCTGGTGTTCGGCCCGAGCCAATACATTGCGGCCACGATCGGCAACGACGAAAAGCGCGCGCTCATCCTGCGCGTGGAGCACGCCCGCGAGGCTTATCAAGTCCTGACCACCGGCACCGAGCGTGCGGACTACAACAGCATGAGCTACGCGATCCAGTGGCGCGAGCGTGTGTCGCGTGATCTGCTGTTGCTCATTGGCGCGCAGTACTACCACAACCCCTTCTACAACCGCACCTACGGTGAAATCGGCTTTCGCTGGAGTTTCCGATGAACGCCAAGCCGATCGAGGAAGCGCCAGCCGACGACTTGCCCACCCGGCGCAGATTGCGCGGGCATGAGCCCAAGCGGGTGATCGGCTATCGCGGCGATCGCATCGTCATGCACCGTGCGATGCGGCGTCTGGCGTTCCCGCTCTCGCGCTGGATCGACGTGCTGGGGATTCCGCTAGCGCTCACTGCCGGGTACTGCGCACTCTGGCCAACCGTGGCCGGGCTGTGGGAGCGCATCATCGGGTTCTGGAGCGTAGCACTGGAAGGGCAGATTCGCGTGGCGGCCGTCAAGGCGCTCGTGCCGGGCTTTGGGGCCATTCCGTATCCGCACAGCGACGCCGCGTTGCCCACCGCCGTGCAATGGCTGGTCGGGATGATCGTCACGCTGGCGCTGCTGTTCGGCACCCGCTTCATCGGCGGCCGTGCGTTGCCGCTGGCGTATTGGCTGCGCTTCATTGGCGTGGTGCAGGCCAGCGCGCAGTTCTACTTCTTCATGTGGCCGGCGAGCTTTCCGTATGACGGCGGTGGTTCCATCGGCTCGCTCACGCAGGCGTCGGTCGTGGTGGTGCTGATCACGCCGTGGCTCTATGCGTTGATCTACAACGTGCTCGACTTTGGCCTGATCCGCAAGCTGGTGCTGTCGGTCATGGGCATGGCATATCTGACGGTGTTCATTCCGTTTCAGTACACGCTGGCATCTGTGGTGCTGCTCAAGGGGTCGATGCTCTGGTACCCGCAGATCTTTCTGCTGTGGGCCGTGTTCCTGCAGTTCGGCACGCTGGTGGGCTTCTATGCGTGGGCGATGAGCTGGAACGCGCGCGGGGCCAGAGGTTCGCGCTGAACGCACGAAAAAAAACGCGGCCGAAGCCGCGCAGATCTCGCTTTCCAGAGAGAGAGGAGAGAAATTCTTACTGCTGCGCCACCGTTGCCGGCTGCCCCGCGTTGGCCGGTGCTGCCGGCGGCAGATCGCCCCAGCCGCCGCCCAGCGCCTTGATGAGCCCCACCGTGGAGTTCATGCGGCTGCCGGCCAGTTGCACGCCGATGCGTTCGGCGGACAGCATGTTGCGCTCGGCATCGATCACATCCAGGTAATTGACCGAACCCGCGTTGTAGCGCGTGCGCGAGAGCTGCGCGGCGCGCGTGGAAGCGCGTACAGCGTCATCCTGTGCCTTCGATTGATCGGCCAGTAGACGCAGTTCTGAGAGGTTGTCTTCCACCTCGCGGAAGGCGACGAGCACGCTTTCGCGGTAGTTGGCAACGTTCTCTTCGTATGCAGCGCGTGCTTGCTTCACGCCGGCACTGCGTGCGCCCCCGTCAAAGATCGGCAGCGACAGCGCGGTCCCGACCAACGGCCCGAGAATCCACGTACGGCTGCCCCACTTGAGCAGGTCGCCGATGTCGTGCGACTCGTAGCCGAAGCCGCCCGTGAGCTGCAGTTGCGGGAAGAACGCCGCACGCGCCACGCCGATGCGCGCGTTGGCCGCAGCCATTGAGCGTTCCGCAGCGGCCACGTCGGGGCGGCGTTCCAGCAGGGCGGAAGGCAGCCCGGCCGGTACGCGCACGTCGGCCGATTGCAGCGGGTCGGTGCCCATCGTGAAATCAGCCGGCGCCTTGCCCAGCAGCGTTGCCAGTGCGTGCTCCAGCACCGCGCGACGGCGCTGTACGCCGATGCGGTCGGAGCGTGCCGTTGCCAGCTCGGCATCGGCGCGGGCAACGTCCAGCTCGCCAATGTCGCCCGTGTTGAAGCGGCGCTGCACCAGCTTGAGCGCCTCTTCACGGCCGACCAGCGTGCGTGACAGCAACGCCTCTTCCGCGTCCAGCGTGCGCAGGCTGAAGTACGTCTGCGCCACGTCGGCCTGCAATGACAGGCGGGCGGCACGGTATAGCGCTTCGACACGCTCGGCATCGGCGCCGGCGGCATCGATGTTGTTGCGCACGCGGCCGAATAGGTCGACCTCGTACGCCACGGTGGATTGCGCACGCCAGTACGTCTGCGGCTGCACGGGCGCACCGACCGGCAAACCGGCCGATGCCGCCGATGCCCGCTGGCGCGTCGGGCCGAAGCCCGCGTCCAGTTCCGGGAACAGCGATGCACGGTTGGCCTGCACGAACGCACGCGCCTGATTCACGCGTGCGGCTGCGGCGGCCAGCGTGGGGCTGGCTTCAGCGGCCTGTGCTTCGAGCTTGTCGAGCGTCGGGTCGTTGAAGATCTTCCACCACGCGCCGTCGGCGGGCAGGGCGGGCTCGGCGGTCTTCCACTTGCCTTGCTCGCCTGCGGCCAACGGCGCATCCGCCGCTTGTGCCGCTTGTGCGGCTTCCTTGAAGGCGTTGGGTGTGCCAACGTCCGGCTTCTCGTAGGTCGGGGCGAGCGAGCAGGCCGCGAGGAACAGCGCGGCGGCCAGCGCCAGCGGGGTCCAGCGGCCCGACCGCATGGCCGGACCTGTTTGTTGTTGTGTAGACGCGTTCATAGCGATGTCTTGATGAGTGTTGACCTTAGTGCTGGGCCGAGGGCACAGGCAGCGCGCCGTCCAGGTCCAGATCGCGGTCGGGTGCATCTTCAGAGCGCTGGCCGCGGCGTGCCGCCAGCGTGCGCAGCAGCACGTAGAACACCGGCGTGAGGAACAGGCCGAACAGCGTCACACCCAGCATCCCCGCGAACACGGCCACGCCCATGGCATGGCGCATTTCCGCGCCGGCGCCGGTCGACACCACCAGGGGCACTACGCCCATGATGAATGCGATCGACGTCATCAGGATCGGGCGCAGACGCAGGCGGCAGGCCTCGATGGCGGCTTGCACGATGGTGCGACCTTGCAGCTCAAGCTCGCGCGCAAACTCCACGATCAGGATCGCGTTCTTGCACGCCAGCCCCACCAGCACCACCAGACCGATCTGCGTGAAGATGTTGTTGTCTCCATGCGAGAACCAGACGCCCAGCATGGCGGCAAACAGGCTCATCGGCACGATCAGGATCACGGCTAGCGGCAGCGTCAGGCTTTCGTACTGCGCGGCCAGCACCAGGAACACCAGCAGCACGCAGATCGGGAAGATCCACACGGCCGAGTTGCCGGCCAGGATCTGCTGATACGTCAGGTCCGTCCACTCGAAGCGCACACCCTTGGGCAGCGTTTCATGCGCGATGCGCTCCACAGCCGCCTGTGCCTGGCCCGACGAGAAGCCCGGCGCGGGGCCACCGTTGATGTCGGCAGCGGTGTAGCCGTTGTAGCGCACCACCATGTCCGGCCCGAAGCCTTGCGACACACGCAGCAGCGACGACAGCGGAACCATGTCGCCAGCGGCGTTGCGCGTCTTCAACTGCAGGATGTCTTCTGCATGGGCGCGGAACGGCGCGTCTGCCTGCACCTTCACCTGATACGTGCGGCCGAAGCGGTTGAAGTCGTTCACGTACAGCGAGCCCAGGTACACCTGCATGGTGTCGAACACATCGGTCACCGGCACGCCAAGCTGCTTGGCCTTCACGCGGTCGAGGTCAGCATTCAACTGCGGCACGTTGATCTGGTAGCTCGAGAACGACGGGCCCAGCTCGGGCGTCTTGCGTGCCTTGGCCATGAAGGCCTGCGTGGCGGCAAAGAGCTGTTCATAGCCGACCGAGCCGCGGTCTTCCAGTTGCAGCTTGAAGCCACCCACCGTGCCGAGGCCTTGTACCGGCGGCGGCGGGAACACGGCAATGAACGCATCCTTGATTGCGCCGTATTGCTTGTTCAACTGACCTGCAATCGCACCGCCCGACAGGTCGGCACTCTTGCGCTGGTCAAACGGCTTGAGCGTGACGAACACGATGCCGGCGCTCGGGCTGTTGGTGAAACCGTTGATCGACAGGCCAGGGAACGCCACGGCGCTTTCCACGCCGGGGTGCTTGAGGGCGATGTCCGACATGCGGCGGATCACGTCTTCCGTGCGGTCCAGCGATGCACCGTCCGGCAGTTGCGCGAAGCTCACCAGGTACTGCTTGTCCTGCATCGGCACGAAGCCGCCCGGCACCTTGTTGAACAGCAGGGCAGTTGCACCGATCAGCGCCAGGTAGATCCCGAGCATCACGGCCTTGCGGCCGATCACGCGCGACGTGCTGCGGCCATACGATTCCGATGCCGCACCAAACACGCGGTTGAACGGACGGAAAATCCAGCCCAGGCCCTTGTCCATCGTGCGCGCCAGCCAATCCTTCGGCGCGTCGTGGCTCTTGAGCAGCAGGGCGGCCAGCGCAGGCGACAGCGTGAGCGAGTTGAAGGCCGAGATGACGGTCGAGATGGAGATCGTCAGTGCGAACTGCTTGTAGAACTGACCGGTCAGGCCCGTCATGAAGGCCAGCGGCACGAACACGGCAATCAGCGTGAGCGCAATGGCGATGATCGGGCCGCTCACTTCACGCATGGCCTTGTAGGTGGCCTCGCGTGGCGATAACCCTTCGGCGATGTTCCGCTCGACGTTTTCCACCACCACGATGGCGTCGTCCACCACGATCCCGATCGCCAGCACCAGCCCGAACAGCGACAGCGCGTTGATCGAGAAGCCGAACATCAGCATCAGGCCGAACGTACCGATGATGGACACCGGCACCGCCAGCAGCGGAATGATCGACGCACGCCACGTCTGCAGGAACAGGATCACCACCAGCACCACAAGCGCCACCGCTTCCAGCAGCGTGTGCGTGACGGCTTCGATACTTGAGCGGACGAACTGCGTCGGGTCATAGACGATGCGGTAGTCGACGCCTTCGGGAAAGTCTTCCTTCAGCTCGGCCATCGTCTTGCGCACGTCATCCGAAATCTGCAGCGCGTTGGAGCCCGGCGCCTGGAAGATCGGAATGGCCACAGCCTGCTTGTTGTCCAGCAGCGAGCGCAGGCCGTATTCCGATGCGGCCAACTCGATACGGGCCACGTCACGCAGGGTCGTGACGGCGCCATCGGGCGAACTCTTGAGGATGATGTCGCCGAATTCCTGTTCGGTCTTCAGCCGGCCCTGCGCGTTGACGGACAGTTGCAGATCCGTGCCCGGCACCGAGGGCGAGCCGCCGATCACGCCGGCTGCCACCTGCACGTTCTGGTCTCGGATGGCCTTGACCACTTCGTTGGCAGTCAGGCCGCGCTCGGCCACCTTGTTCGGGTCGAGCCATACGCGCATCGAGTAGTCACCCGAGCCGAACAATTGCACCTGGCCGACGCCGCTGATACGCGCCAAACGGTCCTTGACGTTGAGCACTGCGTAATTGCGCAGGTACGTCATGTCGTAGCGGTCGTTGGGCGACAGCAAGTGCACCACCATCGTCAGGTCGGGGCTGCTCTTGACGGTGGTCACGCCCAGGCGTTGCACCACGTCGGGCAGACGCGGCAGCGCCTGCGACACGCGGTTCTGCACGAGCTGCTGCGCCTTGTCAGGATCGGTGCCCAGCTTGAAGGTGACCGTCGTGGTCAGGTTGCCGTCGCTGTTGGCTTGCGACTGCATGTAGAGCATGTTCTCGACGCCGTTGATTTGCTCTTCGAGCGGCGAGGCGACAGTCTCGGCAATCACCTTCGGGTTGGCGCCCGGGAACTGCGCGCGCACCACCACCGAAGGCGGCACGACCTCGGGGTACTCCGAGATCGGCAACCGCCAGATCGAGATGACCCCGATCAGCAGGATCAGCGTGGAAAGCACGCCCGCAAAGATCGGGCGGTCCACGAAAAATTTAGAGAAGTTCATGGCTGTGAGCGATGAGTTTCAGTCGCAATCAGGCGCGGTCGGCCGGAAGGCGTTGAGCGTTGGCTGCGGTCTTGGCGTTGGCAGGCTTGGTTTCAGCCTTGGCGGCAGGCGCAGCGGGTGCGTCGGCTTTGGCTTCGGCGGGCGTGGCGGGGGCTTCCGGCTGTGCACCCGGCAACACCACCCGCTTGGTGACCAGGCTATCCATGGTCACCGCGTTGGGTGCCACGGCGTCGCCCGGGCGCACACGCTGGATGCCGTTCACGACGATGCGGTCACCCGCCTTCAGGCCCGACTTCACAACGCGCAGGCCGTCAATGGAGGCGCCCAGCACCACCGGGCGATAGCTCGTCTTGTTGGCGGCATCCACCACCAGGACGAACTTCTTGTCCTGGTCCGTGCCGATGGCCTTGTCGCTGATGAGGATGGCGTCGTGCGGTGCGCCGGTGCTCATGCGCACGCGGGCGTAGAGCCCCGGCGTGAGGCGGCCGTCGGCGTTGTCCAGCGTGGCGCGCACGCGGATGGTGCCCGAGCGCACGTCCAGCCGGTTGTCGACGGACTGGATCACGCCTTCGCGCGTGTAGCCGTCTTCATTGGCCAGCCCGATGTAGACCGGTGTCTTCGCGCCCTGGGCTGCCTTGGCGGAGTAGCGCAGATAGCTTTGCTCGTCCGCGTCGAACGCCACGTACATCGGCGAGACCGACACCAGCGTCGTCAACACCGGGGCAGCGCCGCCGGCGGAAACGACGTTGCCGACCGTAATCTCTGCGCGCGACACGCGGCCTGCAACCGGCGCCACGATGTGCGTGTACTCCAGGTTCAGCTTGGCGGCGTCCAGCGCGGCGGCGGCGCCTTGCAGGTTGGCCTGCGCCTCCCGTGCGGCGTTTTCCTTCTCTTCAAACTCGCGGCGCGCGATGGCGTTGTCGGCCACCAGCTTTCGTGCTCGGTCCAGCTCTGACGTGGTGTAGGCCACGCGTGACTTGGCGGCGGTCAGCGCGGCTTGCGTGCGTGCGACTTCGGCAGCGTAGGGGCGCGGGTCGATGGTGAACAGCGCGTCGCCCTTCTTGACGATGCTGCCGTCCTTGAAGTGGACGGCGGTGACGGTGCCGCTCACCAACGGGCGGACTTCAACGCGTTGAACGGCTTCAATGCGGCCGGAAAACTCATCCCATTCGGCTACGTTCTTTGCCAGGACGGGCGCCACATCCACCGGCGTGGCGGCGGGTGCGGCGGCGGGCTGCTGCGATGCGCCGGCACTGGAGACAAGGCCGTAGGTGCCCACAGCTGCAACGCCGAGCACGGCGGCAACCGAAATGGCGAGTGTGCGTTTGGACAGGCTCATGATGACTCTCTCGATTTTGTTGGGGTAAGCAAAGAGAAAAGACTGGATAAAAGCGCTTTGGCCGCAGCGTAGAAACACGCGGGCGGCCTCGCACTCCGTTTCTTGTTGTATGGGTTCAGCCAGGCGTCTCCGCGGTCGGGTCAATGGAGGTGCGATCCTTTCGATCCGCACGTGCGCGGCGTTTGCGCGGAGCGGCCGCCTGGCGCGTCATTCCGAGGTGCCAGCGCAGGAAGCACGTCATCTCGTCTTGCGCCACTGCGCTCATGGCAATCGAGTCATGGCAGGCCTCGTTCACGCGCACGACCTGCGTGACGACGCCCGCTTCAATGAGGCACGCGGCATAGCGCTCGGCTTCGGTGCGCAGCAGGTCTTGCGGCGCGGTCAGCAGCAGGGCGGGGGGCAGGCCCTGCAGGCGGCGCGATTCAACCGGCGCGGCGTATGGGTGCACGCGCTCGGTCGGGCGGGGCAGATACTGGCGATAGCAATCGGCGCAGACTTCAGCCGAGTTGTCGGCATTGGCCAGATGATCCGGGCGCACACGGGCCATGGTCGGGTCGAGCATCGGGGCGATCAGGACCTGGGCGCGCAGGTTCGGGCCGCCGCGGTCGCGCGCAATCATCGTCAGTGCGGCAGAAAGATTGCCGCCGGCGTCATGCCCGGCCACCGCCATGCGGCGGCGGTCAATCCCCCATGCGTCGGCGTGGTCGGCCATGCAGCACAGCGCCGCGTACACATCTTCGGGCGCGGCAGGAAAGGGCGCAGCCGGTGCGAGCGAATAGCCGACCGTGACCACCACCGCCGGCAATGTGGCGGCCAGGAGGCGCGCCGGTGCATCGGCATCGTCAATCGAGCCGCGTACGAAACCACCGCCATGCAGGTACAGCACGCCGGGGCGGCGCAACGGCGCGGCGGCATCGTCGGCGTGCATTTCGGGGCGGAACACGCGCAGGCGGATGCGGCTGGCGTAACCCTGCGTCCAATAATCTTCGGACGTGACCTCGCGCAGCAGCGGACCCGCACCAGCCGTTTCCTCGCATGCAGAAGCTTGCTCAGGCAGCTTGGATGTTGCGCCGCGCAAATTGTTATTCAGTGCAACATTTGTGGGGGCGGACGTTGCGTACGGTCGTGCTGGGCGAACAGCGGCCGATGCCGCATCGCTGGTCAGCGTGCGATCCGAAACAACGAGACGCGGTGGAGAAGAACCCATGATGTCAGGCGGGGCTTACCTTTGCGGATAACCCGGATATCGATGGGCTGAATGATGGTGATTAGACGAACGCGGATAAATGCCTATAATCGGACATCACTATTAGTTGCAGCCGAACAATCAAAATTTACGGTTGTGCTACAAAGTGTTCTTGCTCGAGGCCGATCTTGTTGCACTGCGAAAACCCGTAGTCGCCGCCTTCCTGATCGCGCCTCATGCTCAGACCGCGTGCGTGTTCTCGAGCATGAGCAGACCTCTTGATTCCACAGGTCCGGCGCATTGCCCGTTTGATTCCGGCAGTGCGCCCGCCCCGTGGAGTCCGTCCCTAAGGAGCCGCAGATGGATCGCTTGCAGGCCATGCAGGTTTTCACGCGTGTCGTGGAGGCCAGCAGTTTCACCAAGGCTGCCGACAGCCTTCAGTTACCCCGCGCCACGGTGACGAACCTGGTGCAAAGCCTTGAGGCGCATCTCGGCGTGCGCCTGCTGCACCGGACCACGCGCCGCGTGAATGTCACCGCCGATGGCGCTGCGTACTACGAGCGCTGCGTGCGTCTGCTCGGCGATCTGGAAGAGACCGAGGCTGCGTTCTCGCAAAGCGCATCGGGCGCACGCGGCACCCTGCGCATCGACGTGCCTGCGTCGATTGGCAAACGGTTGCTTGTGCCGCGCATTCGGGATTTTCACGAGGCGTACCCCGATCTTCAGCTGGAGATCGGCATGAGTGACCGCACCGTCGATCTCGTGCAGGAGGGTGTGGATTGCGCCGTGCGTGGCGGCGAGTTGCAGGACTCAAGTCTTGTCGCGCGCCGCATCGGCCAGCTGTCGATGGTCAATTGTGCGTCGCCCGAATATCTGGCCCGCTGCGGCACGCCCCAGACGTTGGAAGACCTGCAGGACCACACGGCGGTGAATTACTTCTCTGCGCGCAACGGCCGCCGCATGGACTGGGATTTCGTGATCGACGGGCAGAAGCAGATCCACAAGGTGCGCAGCATGGTGTCCGTCAACGATGCCGAATCTGCGGTGGCGTGCGGCCTGCATGGCCTGGGGCTGCTGCAGACCTCGCGCTTCCTGGTGTACGAGCACCTGATGTCGGGTGCGTTGGTGGAAGTGCTGCCGGACCATGTTTCCGAGCCGGTGCCGGTGTCGGTGGTGTATCCGCACAACCGGCACCTGTCGCCCAAGGTGCGGGTGTTTGTGGATTGGGTGGCGACGCTGTTTGCTGATCACCCGTGCCTGCAGCTCAAGGAAAATCCTCGGCTGCAGATTGTTAGCGCCGCCTGAACAGTTATTTCTGCAAAGTCGCATTTATCAGACGGGAGCAACGATCTATTCTGCCCTCCAAGCGCAACAACGAGCGCAAACGAACAAGGAACAGATCATGAACTCCCGCCTCTTCTCCGCTTTTTCCCGCCGCGCCGTCCTGGCCATGGTGGCTACCGTATCGGCTTCTGCCGCACTGCTGTCGCAGCCCGCGACGGCTTCCATCCAGCCCAACTTTGACGCTCCGGCCGCGACGCAGGCGGGCCGCTTCGACCCGTACACCCAAGGCGCCGACCGCCAAGCCGACACCTACGGCTATCTGTCGTGGAAGAACGATCGCTTTGATCCGTACAGCCAAGGCGCGGATCGCCAGGCCGACACCTATGGCTACCTGTCGTGGAACGGCGATGCGAGCTATCCGAAGGCCGGCGCTGCATCGCGCGCATAAACTGCGCACCCGCTGAATTTCTCCTCCTCCCTGTTTGCGGCGTGACTTCATCGGTCACGCCGCATTTTTGTTGGTGCGAGAGCCGGGGCGCCAGGGCGCCGATGTTGGGTTGGGAGTATCGTGGCAGGCATGCAGACCGTCGTCCTCACGTTCGATTCCAGTCTGACGCCGCTTCTTCCGCTGGCGTTGCGCGGGCATCCCGTTGCGCGTACTTGGGCTGATGGCGCCACGCTCAAGCACGCCATCGAGGCGCTTGGCGTGCCGCATACCGAGGTTGGGCAAGTGCTGGTGGATGGCGCCCCCATGGGTCTGGAGGCCATGTTGCCCGGCAGGGGGCACGTTGCCGTTTCGTCCGTGGCGCCCCTGGTGCCAACCGCGCCGCTGCATTTTCTGTGCGACGCCCATCTTGGGGCAACGGCTCGGCTGCTGCGCATGGCGGGCTTTGATACGGCCTACGACAACAATTACGCCGACGCGGCCATCGAAGCGCTGGCGCATGGCGAAGACTGGATCGTGCTCTCGCGTGACCGTGAGCTCCTCAAGCGACGCGGCATCCGCCGGGGCGCATTCATCCGCGCGCGCGAGCCGCAGGCGCAGATGCGCGAAATCGTCATGCGCCTTCGGCTGGCAGATGTGGCCAAGCCGTTCTCACGCTGTCTCGAATGCAATGTGCCGCTGCGGATGCTGAGCCCGGAAGAGGCTTCCGCCAGCGTGCCACCCCGCGTGCGCGAGCGCCAACGGCTCTTTAGCACCTGCGATGCCTGTCGGCGTATCTATTGGCCCGGTTCGCACTGGGCACGCATGAATGCCGTGTTGGCCGACATGTTGTCGCCCCAGGCCGGCGTATCGATAGACCCACCGGAAGCCGCCGAGCGTATGTCGCGCACCGGCAGCGCAGGCGCCTGACGCGCCTGACTACTGCGATGGCGCGTTGCGCAGGTCGGCCACAAACCGCTCGCGCCAGATGGTGAGGTTGGCGGCCCGCAGCCGATCCATCATGTGGGCGTAGCGCGCCTTGCGCTCTTCCAGCGGCATCGTCAATGCGCGGTTCAGTGCCTCGGCCATGCCGCGCGTGTCGTACGGGTTGACGATCAGCGCGGCATCCAGCTCGCGCGCTGCGCCGGCAAAGCGCGACAGCACGAGCACGCCGGGGTCTTCCGGGTCTTGCGCGGCCACGTATTCCTTGGCGACGAGGTTCATGCCATCGCGCAGCGGTGTGACATAGCCGATTTGGGAGCTGCGGAAGAGCGCCATCAGCACGCGCCGTTCGTATTGCTTGTTGATGTAGCGGATGGGCGTCCAGTCCAGCTCCGAATGCTTGCCGTTGATACGGCCCGACTCCGCCTCCAGCCGCTGCCGGATCTGCTGATAGCTCTGCACATCCTGACGCGACGTTGGCGCAATCTGGATGAAGGTCACGTGCCGGCGATGGTCCGGAAAATCGTCCAGCAATTGTTCGAATGCGCGGAACCGTTCAGGCAACCCTTTTGAATAGTCGAGCCTATCCACGCTCATGATGAGTCTCGGCGGCTGCTGGCCTTGACCTTGCCCCTGACCAACGGCGCGCTCGCCGCGCGGGCTCGCATGCCGCGTGAATGGATTGCGCCGCGCCAGCGACGCCTTGGCTTGCTGCGCAATCTCGTCCGGATGCACGCCGATCGGGTAGACCTCGGCACGCAGCGTGTGGCCGTAGGCGTGCACCGGGCCGTTCTGTTCCTTCTGTTCGATGTAGCCCCGCGCCTCGCGCTCGATGTAGTCGTAGAAGGCGACGCGATCGGTCTCGGTCTGGAAACCGACCAGATCGTACGCGCAGAGCGCCCGCATCAGGTCTTCATGCGGCGGAATCGTCGTCAGGATTTCCGGCGACGGAAACGGAATGTGCAGGAAGAACCCGATGCGGTTGGTGAGCCCCAGCGCGCGGCACTCCGCAGCAAACGGAATCAGGTGATAGTCGTGCACCCAGAGGATGTCATCGGGCTGCACCAGCGCCTTGAGCTGATGCGCAAACTGCGCATTCACCCGGCGGTAGCCGTGGTATTCCTGGCGCTCGTAGCGCGAGAGATCCACGCGGTAGTGGAAGATCGGCCACAGCGTCGCATTGGCGAAGCCGCGGTAGTACTGGTCATAGTCTTTGCGGTTCAGGCCGACGGTGGCATAGGTGATGTTGCCCTTGGTGACGATGTTCGGCTCGTGCGCGATCGTGTCCGAGCTGGTGGTCGCAGTTTCGCCGCTCCAGCCAAACCAGATGCCGCCGGTTTCGCGCAGCGCATCGAACACCCCCACGGCCAGGCCGCCCGCTGTTCCCTGGCCTTCGGCAACGGGCGCAACGCGGTTGGAGACAACAATAAGCCGGCTCATGCGGCACCTCGCTTGGCCGGGGCCGTGAGCGTTGCCAGCCATGCGCGCAATGCCGCGGCGTCTTGCACGCGCCAGCGCGCCTGACTCGGGCCTGCGCCCACCTTGATCGACCAGCCCTCCAGCGCATTGACGGCATCGAAGGCGCTTTCATCGGTCAGGTCATCGCCGGCAAACAGCACGGTGCGGCCCATGAAGGGCGGCTCGGTCATCAGCGTGTGCACCACGTCGCCCTTGCTGGCGCCGCGCGGCTTGAGTTCGACAACCATCTTGCCGGCCTGCAGGCGCACGTGGTCGGCATAGCGGCGCGCGAGGCGGTCAGCCACCGTCAGCACGGCGTTCTCAGCCTCTGGCGCATGGCGGTAGTGCAGGGCGAAAGCGATGCCCTTGCTCTCCAGCACCACGCCGGAAAACTGCGTCGACAACTGTGTGAGTTCGGCGCGTAACTCGCGCTCCAGCCGGGCGAGCGCGTCGGCGTCGGTGTTCAGGCGGACGAAGCCGCCGTCTGCATAGCGGCGTTCGGCGCCGTGCACACCGGCGATGACGAGCCCTGGCAGAGACAGGCGCGACTCCACGTCGTGCACCGTGCGCCCACTGATGATCGCCAATGCGCCCCCGCTTGCGGCGTGCAGCGCAGCCAGCGTTTCACGCAGCGGCGCAGAGACATGCACAGCATCGGGCTGCGGCGCGATGTCGACGAGCGTGCCGTCAAAGTCGAGCAGGAAGGCGGTTCGCCCCAAGTCGAGCGAGGGCAGGGGCGCCGCGTTGGCAGAAGACTGAGGAGAGACGTTTTTGGACAAACCGGTTCTTGGAAATGTGCGTGATGCGCCTTTTCACGCAAGAACCGGGCCGACCGGAGGGCGGCGGCACCACACGTTGTCATTTCGCCATTCTTCGCGCGCGTGGCGGGGGCGGTGTGTGTAAAAACGGAAGCGGGATGCAAATCCTTCACGGGCCTTCCGCCGTAGCGGCCTCAACTGTGGAACCACCCGTTGACCGTGAAGCGGCCATCCTCCATGCGCCCCGATGGCACGCTCACGGGCCGCAGTTCGTGCATGAGGAAGCTGGGGAACACGATCAGCCGATTCTGCACGGGCGCGATGTCGACGAAATCTGCGGTTTCGCGCCAGCGCCGGCCATCGGTGCGCGATGCATAGAGCCGCAGGTCGCCGCCTTCAAACGTCTTCGGCTCGCGGTGGAAGTAGTAGATGAACGTGACGCGGCGCGTGCGCAACTGCGCATGAGTGTTGTCGTTGTGAACCTTGAAGAATTCGCCATGGCCAGTCACGGTGAGCTGCACTTCCAGGCGCTGAACCGGAAACGGCGCGATGCGCAAGCGCTCGAAGATGTTGTCGGCACAGGCGAGCAGGCGCTCCTCGAACAACGCCACGATGGTCGGCTCGTCGTAGCGCACGCGCGATCTGCGGATGTCGAGTTCGACGCCGCCGCCGGCCGTGTTGAGCACGGCTGAAGGTCGGTATGCGGCCGGGTCCGCCAGCGCCGCTTCGCGCACGAGTTCGAGTTCGTTGGGCGGCAGGAATTCGTCGCATGACGCCCACCAAGGCGGGTGGACGAGCTCCACCGGTAAGAGGTCGGGCCAGGATGCCGTCGGCAAGTGCTGTGGTTCGAATTTCAATTGAGCGACCCACGAAAGTTGAGGTTGACGTAGTGCAGCAGCAGCGAGGTCGAGATGTGTCCTTCGGGCAAGGCCTCACGAAAATGGACCACGCGCGGGCCGGCATAGACGAGCGCATCGCCCAGGCTTTGATAGACCAGCACTTCGGCATCGGGCAGGCCCAGACGGATGGGCCACGAGGCTTCGAGCGTCGGTTCGGGCGTGTAGTCCACGGCGATCGTCAGGCTGTATTCACACTGCGGCCGGTCGACATGCCGGTGCAGGACCGCGCCCTGCGTATAGGCCGCAAGGTAGGCGTACGACGGTTTGACCGGAACGCCCACCACGTGCGAGATCAATGGCGTGAGGCGCGCCTGCAGCGTTCGCAGCATCGGATCATTGTGGGCTCGGTATCGGCGCGGCACCTGCGGGTCGCCAAACCGGATGGCGCCCGTGCGTACGCCATGACGGAGGTAGCGCCGCACGACTGCCACCTCGTAAGGGTGCAGGGCGTCGGTCACCACGCCATAGCTTTCCCGGGCGAACGACGCCCGCGCGGCTTCGAGCGCCGGCACCTGCGCGGTATCGATTTGGGCGGCCGATACCAGCACGCCAGCGTCAACGAGCACGTTATGCATGAACGGGTCCATTGACGGGGCGACGTCTCCGGGCCGCATCCGGCGCAGGCTGCTCCAGACATTCGGGCTGACGGCGAAGGTGCGCCCGATGCGACGGTCAGGGTCTTCAACATGCAGCAGCCAGCCTTGCTCCGATTGCCCAAAGCGCAGCCGCGGATTGATACGCAGCGGCTGATCCGACATCGCGCGGGCGCGGATGCGCTGCACCGCTGCACGCGGTGCGAGAACGTCCGGCTGATAGTCGAGCATGGGGGCAATCACGCAGGCCTCCGTTTTACTTGACCGAAAGCTCGGCCAGCACGACAGCGACCAGCAGCGGCTTGGCGTTGGGTCCGACAGGGGCGACGATCTCCGCAGGCCGCAAAGCGGGCACGACCACGGCGCGCCCCGTAGAGAGCGGTACCACGATCTGTCCACGGCGAGGGTCGACACCCGCCAAGCGCAGCGGTCCGCGCAGCATGCGCAGCGATGCATTGGCCGTGCCCGTGCCGCCGAGCGTTGCCACCAGCACCACGTCGTTGGCGTGCGCAGGCTGGTTGGCCAGATCGACGCGCGTGCTGGTACCGGGCTGCAGCGCGAGCACGGACACACGAATCCGGCCCACTTGCCGGGCACGCGGCGCAAGCCGGCGGGCGGCGCCCGGCAAGGCCTGCTCCACGGGGCCGACGAGCAGCTTGTCGATCTGCGGAGCGTCGCGCAGCACCTGGATGCGCACCGGCGCAGGAGCCAGGGTTTCGCTGGCTTCGATCGACCGCGTGTAGACGACCTGGGTTTCAAAGCGCGCGCCCGCCGCAGCCACTGCACCGGCCACCTGCTGCAACACCGCCATGCTGGCGAACTGGTCGACGATGGATTCGAGCGCGCCAGGATCCAGCACGCCGTTCCACCGGCCCTCCGGGTCGGATGGCCCAGGTTCTGGCGAACCGGGGTCTGACGGGCCTGGATCGACGGGGCCCGGGTCTCCAGGGCTCCCAGGGTCCACAGGTCCGGGGCCACCCGGATCTACCGGCCCAGGATTGATGGGGCCAGTCGGTTCGCCCGGCCCAACAGGGCCTGGGCCGCCGGGGTCCCCAGGGTCGCCGGGGCCGACAGGACCGACCGGGCCGGGCTCGCCAGGATCGACGGGTTCCGGATTTCCCGGCTCGCCAGGTTGGGGGTCGCCCGGCCAGCCTGGGTCGATCGGTTGCGGATCGCCCGGATCAATCGGTTCCGGAGGCGGCGGAACACCCGGATCGCCGAGCGGGATCGGTGGAAAGATGGGTTGGGGACCGTGCGGGAAGAACGGGTCGTCCGGCGGCAGCGAAGGCGGCACGGGAATTGGGAACCACGGCGGTACGCCGGGAACCGGTACGGGTTGTGGATCGACGGGAATGGGGATGGGAACGGGCACCGGGCCCGGCCCCGGGTTCGGCGGGACAGGCGGAATGGATGGCGGAAAAAGCGGCGGCGGGTTCAACGGCGGCCACACCCATGGCCCGCCGCTCGGGTCATTCGCGACGGGGCCGATGGGCGATGGGGCAATTGGGCCAAAGATGCCTGGCTCAGACACCACGGGCGCCACCGGATGCGCCACCACCGGCCCTACCGCCGGATTGACCTGTACCGGCACGCGGCTGCCGGCGCCCAGAAGATGCGAGGCAATGGCCGCACCGAGGACATCGCTGGCGCGCTTGCCGAGCGTGTTGGACAGCGCGGTATGAATCGCGTTGCCTACGTTCGGATCGGTGGTCTGCGTCTTGAGCTGTGCGACGAGACTGGCGAGCAATTCGCGCTCGCGCTCGGAGAGCACGCTCGGATGGGTCGACAGGTCTGCGCCAAGAGCACGCAGCAGATCGGATGATCCGGGATTGGAAGGCTGGTCGGGCATGGCGCGATCCTCCGGCGATGGCCGTGGTCGTGCCCATGCACCATCCCACCCCACCGCAAGGCGTGCCGCTTCCTCTTGCGTGCTACTGCGGCCCGATGGCCGGTTGAGCGGCTTGCGCAATGGCATCTAAGGTCACGGCGCGCACTTCAGCAAGCGCAGGAAAGCCCTTTCATGCGTCTATTTTTTTAACTCTCATTGAAAGCGCGAAACATGAAGCGAACGCTGAGTTCTTCATGCGATGCGCTATCCAGTCGGCCCCGCGCTACAGCGATGCAGCCAGCCGCGTGCCTTGGTCGATCGCACGTTTGGCATCGAGCTCACGCGCTTCATCTGCGCCGCCGATGATGTGCACCTTGGCGCCGCCCGCCTGCAGCGGCTCGACCAATTCACGCAGCGGCTCCTGCCCCGCGCACAGCACGATGGAATCGACCGGCAGCCATTCGGCGGCTTCGCGTTTTTCACCGTAGCTCACGAGCAGCCCTTCGTCGCCGATGCGCTCGTAGTTGACGCCACCCACCATGCGCACGCCCAGGTTCTTCAGGCTTGTGCGATGAATCCAACCGGTGGTCTTGCCCAGCCCGCCGCCGAGTTTGCCGGCACGCCGCTGCAGCAGGACGATCTCGCGCGCGGGTGTTTGGGGTTCAGGGCGTATGCCATCCACACCGCCACGCACTTCGGTCGGATCACCGACGCCCCATTCGGCGCGCCACGTTTGCAGATCCAGCGTGGGAGAGTGGCCGTCAAGCGCGAGGAATTCCGCCACGTCGAAGCCGATGCCACCGGCACCGACAATCGCCACGCGCTTGCCCACCGGCTTGCGATGGCGCAGCACATCGATGTACGACAGAACGCTCGGATGGTCCTGCCCCGGAATCTTCGGATTGCGCGGCGACACGCCTGTCGCGATGATGATCTCGTCGTACTTGCCTGCCAGTAGTTGCTGCGCATCCACGCGCGCACCCAGGCGGGGCGTCACGCCGGTGGCCTCAACCCGGCGCTTGAAGTAACGCAGCATCTCGTGAAACTCTTCCTTGCCGGGGATCGTCTTGGCCATGTTCAACTGACCGCCGAGTTCCGGCGCCGCGTCAAACAGGTCTACGGCGTGCCCGCGCTCGGCCAGCGTGATGGCTGCCGACAAGCCCGCAGGCCCCGCGCCCACCACCGCAAATCGGCGCTTGGCGGGCGTCGGGCGGATGATGAGTTCGGTCTCATGGCAAGCGCGCGGGTTGACGAGGCAGCTCGCAATCTTGGCCTTGAACGCGTGGTCCAGGCATGCCTGATTGCAGGCGATGCAGGTGTTGATGTCCTGCGCGCGGTTCGTTGCGGCCTTGCGTACGAAGTCGGCATCGGCCAGCAGGGGGCGCGCCATCGACACCATGTCGGCGCAGCCATCGGCCAGCACGGTTTCGGCCACCTCCGGCGTGTTGATGCGGTTGGACGTCACCAGCGGGATGCCGACTTCGCCCTTCATCTTCTTCGTCACCCATGCAAACGCGGCGCGCGGCACGCTCGTCGCAATGGTGGGGATGCGTGCCTCGTGCCAGCCGATGCCCGTGTTGATGATGGTGGCGCCCGCGCGCTCCACGGCCTTGGCCAGTTGCACGACTTCTTCCCACGAGCTGCCGTCCGGGATCAGGTCGATCATCGACAAGCGATAGATGATGATGAAATCCTTGCCGACAGCCTCGCGCGTGCGCTGGACGATTTCCACGGGCAGGCGCATGCGGTTCGCATAGCTGCCGCCCCAGTCGTCCGTGCGCTTGTTGGTGTGCGTGACGAGAAACTGGTTGATGAAGTAACCCTCGGAACCCATGATCTCGACGCCGTCGTAGCCGGCTTCGCGGGCCAGTTGGGCGCAGCGCACGAAGGCGCGGATCTGCCGTTCGATACCGCGCGCCGACAGCTCGCGTGGCGTGAACGGGCTGATGGGCGAGCGCAACGCGGTGGGAGCCACCGCAAACGGGTGATAGCCGTAGCGGCCGGTATGCAGGATCTGCAGGGCGATCTTGCCGCCTTCGTCGTGCACGGCGTTGGTGACCGTGCGGTGGCGGCGTGCGGCGCCATGCGTGGCCAGGCGCCCGGCAAAGGGCTTTGTCCACCCGGCAATGTTGGGTGCGAATCCGCCCGTGACCATCAGGCCGACATCGCCGCGTGCGCGCTCGGCAAAGTAGGCGGCCAGCCGGTCGAAGTGGTTGCCATCTTCCAGGCCGGTGTGCATCGAGCCCATCAGCACGCGGTTCTTGAGCGTGGTGAAGCCGAGGTCGAGGGGCTGGAGCAGGTGGGGGTAAGGCGAGGCGGGCGTGGAGGAGGGCATGTCCGGCGCAGGGCACAGGCGCTGCGATGATGTGGAAACGCGCCGGACGGTAGCACCCAAGCGCCCGTTGGAACAACAGGGCGGGGCTCTAGATGTGTGGAAGGCGCGTCAGGATTTTCCCGACTTCTTCGCGTCGTCTTCAGCGGGCTTGCCGAGCAGCGCTTTCAGCAGTTTGTTCTGGGGAATCGCCTTGCCGGTGCCCTGGTCGGGCTTGCCGGTGCGCTGGCTGCCGCGCTTGATGTTGTTGGCAATCTTGAGGCCCTTGAGTTTTTCGAGGTCTGTTTTCTTCACGATGGGGTCCGCAATGGGATACATGGGCTGCGTGTTACGCTCGGCAGGATACGCGAATTGCCAAACCCCCGGTCCGCCCGCGCCCGTTTTTCTGCATTTCCGCTACCGCATTGACCTCGTTCACGCCGCCCGCCACGCCCGTTCCGGATCTGTTTCAGCCCAGCCTGCAAGACTGGGCTGAGCGGCCCGCGCAAGCCTTCGAACACTGGCTGGCCGCACGCGGCTATCGCGAATCGTCGGCGACGGTGTACCGCGCGATGTGGCGCAAATGGCTGCGCTGGGCGGAGTCGCACCAGCGCGCATTGGCCGATTGGAGCGCCGGCGACATTGCCGCCTTTCTCGACGAGTCGGGCCTGACCAAGCTGCATCGCTACCGCTACGCGCGCCTGATCGAGCGCGTCTTCCATCAGATCGAGCAACAACGGACCGGCACGCACAACCCTGCAAGCTCTGCGGTGCAGCAGAAGTTGGCCGAAGGTGAGAACGATCCGACCACGTTCCTTTCATCGGCTGAACGTGCGGCAATCGAGGCGTCGCTGGAGGTGGGCGCGCAGGCCAGCGAAGCCGCCGCCAACGCCAGCGCGTTCAAACTGGCGCGCGACCGCGCACTCGTAGCCGTGTGCCATGGCGCGGGGCTGAAGGTCGCGCAGGTGCAATCGCTGCTGCTCCGCCAAGTAGACGAGGCGCTGGAGGCGATCACCGTCGAGCGGCCGCGCGGTCCGTCGTACAAGGCGCCCATGCTCGAAGCTGCGCGCCCCGCGCTGGCCGCCTGGCTGGCGGTGCGCGCACACGCAGAGGTGCCGGGCGAGCGCGTGTTCGTTGCCGATTCCGGCGGGCGCGTCATGCACGCGGCGTCGGTATACCGGCGCGTGGAGGCATGGCTGGCCGCGCTGCCGGCGTTGTTGCGCCGCAGCGAGCGGCTGTCACCGCAGACGCTGCGTAACGGCTACACCGCCGCGCTGTTCGACGCAGGCGCAGACCCTGCTGAGGTGGGGTACGCACTGGGCTTGCGCGATGCGACTTCGGCGTGGCGTCTGCGCGCGGCCTATGCTGAGTGGCAGGCGGCTGCCCATCCAGACGGCCGGCCGTAGTGCCGTTTTGGGCAACCAGAGCTTCAAACTGCCCGCGAGCCGTTGGCGGGCTTTGCTATGATCGCGCTGTTTTGCGCGCTGCGGAGCAGGTCGACGCAGCGTAGAACGACGATGCCGGGTTCAAACCGGCACGCTAGCTCTCTCCTTCCTCGATACCTCGCACCCCATGACAGAAACCATTCTGCTGACCGGCGCTACCGGCTACATCGCCTCGCACACCTGGGTTGAACTGCTGGATGCGGGCTACCAGGTGATCGGCCTCGACAACCTCTGCAACAGCAGTTCGACTGTGCTGTCCCGCATCGAGCAGATCACTGCCAAGACGCCCAAGTTCGTGCAGGGCGACGTGCGTGACCGCCGCCTGCTCGACGACCTGTTTGCCAGTTCGCGTATCTCAGCTGTCATCCACTTTGCGGCGCTCAAGTCGGTGGGCGAATCGGTGCAGAAGCCGCTGGCTTACTACGACAACAATATGGGCGGGCTGGTCACGCTGTGCGCAGCCATGGCGCATGCGAACGTGCGGCAGCTCGTGTTCAGTTCGTCGGCAACGGTGTATGGCAATCCGCATACCGTGCCGATTACCGAATCGTTTCCGCTGTCCGCCACCAACCCGTATGGGCAGACCAAGGTGATGGGCGAGCAGGTGCTGCGGGATCTGGAGATTTCCAATACCGCCTGGAAAATCGCCTATCTGCGCTATTTCAACCCGGTGGGGGCGCACCACAGCGGCCTGATCGGTGAAGACCCGCGCGGCATCCCCAACAACTTGATGCCGTATGTGGCACAGGTGGCGGTCGGCAAGCGCGAGAAGCTCTCGATTTACGGCGGCGACTGGCCCACGCCCGACGGTACCGGCGTGCGCGATTACATCCACGTGGTGGATCTGGCGCGCGGTCACTTGTCGGCGCTCGACACGCTGCGCCGC
Source organism: Ralstonia sp. SA306 (assembly GCF_054792405.1). Taxonomy (NCBI): domain Bacteria; kingdom Pseudomonadati; phylum Pseudomonadota; class Betaproteobacteria; order Burkholderiales; family Burkholderiaceae; genus Ralstonia; species Ralstonia sp. SA306. The sequence continues at coordinate 1,197,956 of NZ_CP096452.1, read as the reverse complement.
GATGGCCGCGGCTTTACCGTCAACCTCGGCACGGGCCGTGGGTATTCGGTTCTGGAAGTCGTTGAGGCTTACAAGCGCGCCAGCGGCAAGCCTGTGCCGTATGAGATTGTGGATCGTCGCCCCGGCGATATTGCAGCGTGCTATGCCGATCCGGCACTCGCGGCTTCGCTCTTGGGGTGGCGCGCGCAATACGGCATCGAGCGCATGTGTGAAGACTCGTGGCGTTGGCAGAGCATGAATCCGGACGGCTTTCAGACCCGTGGCTGATTCATTGAACGGCTCGAACCAACAGGAGACGTCACCTCGTGGATGAGGCGTTCATCGCTCACCTGATCAGTACGCTGGCGCGTGCATTGTCGCCGGCGCTGCTGCCCTTTGTCGTGGCCTGCGGCGCGGGCAGCTTGCTGTTGCGGTTGCTCGATGACTTGCGCAGTGCGATGGCCCCGCGCACGCGCGTGCCACTGGTCATGACAGCGTTGTTCTCGGCGGTTGGGCTATGGGCGGTGCCGCTGCTACCGCTGCTTGCGCATTGGCCGCTGCACAAAGACACCGCGGTGCTTGTAATGACGCTGGCTTCGTTCTGCTGGAGTCTGGCCGTTGCGGCGCTGTGGTGCGTGCTGGGCGGCCGCGCAGGCGTGGTGCGTGCCATGTTGCTCGGCGTGTTGCTGAGCGTGAGTGGCCCGGTGGCGGTGCTACTGTTGGCGGGCGTGACGAGCTTCAGCACCACCGCCTGGGAAGACGCTGGGCTGCTCGGCATCGTCATGGTGCTGTCGGCAGTGGCGTGTGCGGCGGCGCTGCAGGTTGCGCTCTCTGCACGATCGGGCGCGACGGGGGTGGCGGTACGCCGCCCCGGCGTGAGTCTGTTTGTGAGCGTGCTGTTTGGCGCCGCCTTGACGGTGGATGCGATGTACACGGCGTCGCTCGCAGGCTCGTTTTCGACGCTTTCCGCCATGCCGGGCGATGCGCCGGCAGGGTTGCGGTTGCTGCTTGTGATGGGCGCAGTTGCAACGGTGCTCGCTGCTTTGCTGCTGGGCTATCGGGACCGCGCTACGGGTGACACTGCCGCCGCCATCGCAGCGCGCGAAATTCGTCTGCGCAAGGAAACCGTGCAGGCGCTCAACGACCTGGAGCAGAGTTACCGCCGCCGCGAAGCAGAACTCGTTGCACGCCACCAACTGTTGCTCGACGGCGCAGATTTCGGCCTTTGGGAGTTCGATCTGGTCACGCGCGCCGCGCAGTTTTCCACGCGCTTTGCCGCCATGCTCGGCTACACGCTCAAGGAGATCGGCCCAAGCACGAGCGAATATCTCCGCCTGGTGTATCCGGATGATTTGCCCATGGTGCTTAACCGCATCCAGGCGCACGTTGACGGCAACACGCCCGCATACGTGGCGGAATTCCGCATGCGGCACAAGGATGGCAGCTATCGCCAGATTGCCGCGCACGGCGTGGCAGTGCGTGACGCCGGTGGCCATGCCGTGCGCATGGCTGGGTCGCATATCGAGGTAGCAGCAAAGGTGGCCTCGGCAGAAGTTGCCGTGGCGTCTTCTTCAGCCTCCGTCGACGCACCCGAAACGCTGCGTCGCCATGGCTTGTGGGAGTCGTGGACGCCTGTCGATCATCCCGCCGCAGAAGCTGTCGCACCGCAAAAAGAATCGACATCAACGCCCGTGCCCGCCACGACGTCCACGGGCGGCACGCTTCCGAGCATCAATCCTGACGCCTTGCGCTGAGGCGTTTGCTTTCTTTCCCTTTCTCGCTGGCGAACGGGCACTTGAGTGCATGTCCTACTCAAGTTTTTCGTGTTTGTGTTCGATAGCTCAAGCAGAGCGCGTGTAATCGCGCCAGGGGAGCGCCGCGAACGGCATTCGTGCCATGCGCGGGCAAAAGAAACGCTTGGAGGGAAGGAAGATGAATCGACTCACGCTTCGTCAGAAGCTGTGGCTGCCGCTCGTCCTGAGTTGGCTTTGTCTGTTGTTGATCACATTGTGGAGCGCCTGGGAAACCCGCACCCTGCGTCTGGAAGAACGCGAGCGCGACTTGCAGAACATCAGTGAATCCGTATTCAGCATCATCAAGGACTACGGGCAGATGGCGCAAGACGGCAAGCTCACCGCCGACGACGCACGCGCCCAGGCCCTCGCGCGCATCAAGGTGATCCGCTACGGTAAGGACGGCTACTTCAGCATCAACCAGACCAACTCGGTGATGGTGATGCACCCGATCAAAGCCGAAATGAACGGCAAGGACATGTCGGGTTTTACCGATCCGGCGGGGAATCATCTGTTCCAGGAAATCTCTCGCGCGGGCAAGAGCGGCGGCGGTTTTGTCGACTATCTATGGCCGAAGCCCGGCGCGGAGGCGCCGCAGCCGAAGAAGAGCTACGTGCTGTATTACCAGCCGTGGGATTGGTGCCTCGTCACGGGCACCTACATGGACGACATCGCGACCGCATTCCACGCCTCGCTCCTCAAGGCACTGGGGCTGCTGTTTGGCGTCGGCTTGCTGATGACGGTGGTGGTCGTGGCCGTTACGCGCAGCCTACAGCGCCAGTTGGGGGGCGAGCCGGCCTATGCCGCACACATTGCCGGCCGCATTGCCGCGGGTGATCTGGCTGTGCAAGTTGAAACCCGCCCGGGCGATCGTGACAGCATGCTTTTCGCCATGTCGCAGATGCAGCAGCAACTGACCGGCACGATTGGCGACATCAAGAACTCGGCGGATTCCATTGCCAGCGCCACCAAGCAGATCGCCGCCGGCAATGCCGACCTGTCGCAGCGCACGGAGCAGCAGGCGTCGTCGCTGGAGGAAACCGCGTCGAGCATGGAAGAGCTGACGAGCATCGTGAAGCAGAATGCCGACAACGCGCGGCAGGCGAGCACGCTGGCCGTCAACGCGTCGGATATTGCGGTCAAGGGCGGCGAGGTGGTCGGGCGTGTGGTCGAGACCATGTCCGGCATCAACGAAAGCAGCAAGAAGATTGCCGACATCATCGGCGTGATCGAAGGCATCGCCTTCCAGACCAACATCCTGGCGCTGAACGCTGCTGTGGAGGCCGCACGCGCCGGCGAGCAAGGCCGTGGCTTTGCCGTGGTGGCGGGCGAGGTGCGCAGCCTGGCGCAACGCTCAGCAAGCGCTGCCAAGGAGATCAAGGAACTGATCGGCGATTCGGTGGGCCGCGTGCGGAACGGCTCGGCGCTGGTGGAAGAGGCCGGTGTGGTGATCCAGGATGTGGTAACTGCCGTGAAGCGCGTGACCGACATCATGGGCGAGATTTCTGCGGCGTCTGACGAGCAGAGTTCCGGCATCGAGCAGGTCAATCAGGCCGTGAATCAGATGGACGAAGTGACGCAGCAGAACGCCGCGCTCGTGGAGCAGGCGGCGGCCGCCGCGCTGTCGCTGGAAGAGCAGGCGCAATTGCTGCGCACGGCAGTGGGGCGCTTCCAGGTATAACGGCGCCTGACCTCTGTCGAGCAGAAATGCAAAAGGCCGGCATATTCGCCGGCCTTTCTCTTTTGTGGTTTCCGGCGCGCCTCTTCGTGCGGGCTCGGAATGCTGCGCTGAAAGCGCTGCTCAGGCGACCAGAAAATCCTCCATCTTCCGGCCCGACGACAGCTCCTTTACCAGCCAGCCCGGGCGCTTGCCACGGCCGGTCCAGGTGTTGCCGTTGTTGTCGCGGTAACGCACCGGCACCTTGCGGCCAGCCTTCTTCGAGGCCACGGCCCCCTTGGCGCCAAAACCGAGGTCTTCGGCGGTCAGGCCGTATTCCACGATCTTGTGCTTGATTTCAGCGATCACCGTCGCTTGCTCATTTGCCCGGAGTTCATCGGCTTGGCGCTGCAGTTCAGAGATCTTCTGAACGATTTCCTTGTAAGTCGGCATTATGGATTCCTCAACTTTGCAATTGAAACATGGGCACGCTCCCCGTAGCCCAGCGCATTATAACGACTTTGCACGTGAGAATTGAATTTCGTTAAGACCTCATGTCAACGGCGTGGATTTTCTGCTGCACTGCGCTTGCAGAAACCTGCATGGGGCCGGCATTTGCGCGATATGTCGAATTCGTAAACATATGAACCATTGCAAAAACCATTGGGCAGTATTGCAATCGATGCAGTGCACTATCTACGCAATCCCGACACAATTCCTTTCTTATGTGACTGCTTCATTGCTTCGGCAATCGCATCTCTTCTTCGTCCAATATTTCCGAATATGAAGATGAAAGGTTGCTGAAAGGCTGTATCGCCTGCATCAGAACGGCGCATTTTCAGTGCCGCCTATTCGAGGTCGTCTGTTCAGGCGTACTCGATTCCAAGTAACCCCTGAAAATCCTTGGCAGGCATCGGGCGGGCCAGCAGATAGCCCTGCACCTGATCGCATTGCAGATTCACCAGAGCCAGCATTTGCGCTTCGGTTTCCACGCCTTCCGCCACCACGGTCATGTCCAGCGAGTGGGCCATCGCGCAAATGGCGCGAATGATGGCAGCTGCCTCGGGCGGATTGTCGTCGAGCGCAGAGACGAACGCGCGATCGATCTTGATTTGCTGGGCCCGAAAGCGTTGGAGATAACTGAGGCTGGAATAACCGGTGCCGAAATCGTCGATGGCTACCTCAAAGCCCAGCGACTGGATTTGACGGATGACCGCGATGCTCTGGCCGGCATCGCGCATGGCCGCCGTCTCGGTAATCTCGAACATCAACCGATGCGCGGCCACCTGATAGCGATGCAGGATCTGCGACAGACGCTGCACGAGATCGGGCTGCTGGAATTGCCGTGGCGAGAGGTTGACGGCAATGCGTTGCGGCGACATGCCGATGGCATCCCAATGCATGATCTGGCGGCAGACTTCTTCGACCACCCAATCGCCCAGTTCGACGATCGTGCCGGTGCGTTCGGCCAGCGGGATGAACTCCGCAGGCGACACCGGGCCCAGCTCCGGATGATTCCAGCGCAGCAGCGCTTCAGCGCCGGTCATGGCCTGCGTGCGTGCATCGTACTTCGGCTGGTAGTACACCGAGAGTTGCCCGTTGAGCGCTGCATGCGAGAGCGCACGTTGAATCTGCAACACGCGGTGCGCGGTGGTGTTCAGGCGTGGCTCGAAGAAGCGGTAGGCGTTGCCGGTGGACTGCTTGCAATCGAACATGGCGGTGTCGGCATGTTCAAGAAGCGTGTCCGCCGTCGCGCCGTTGTGCGGATGGACGACCACGCCAATGCTGGCGGTCGCGCGCAGTCGCCGACCATCCACTTCCACCGATTCCCGCAGGCGGAACAGCAGCTTGTCGCCGATGGTGGCGGCAGCTTCGGGCAGTGCCAGACCTTCAACGAGAATGCCGAATTCGTCGCCGCCCAGGCGTGCCACGGTGTCTTCGCCGCGAATGGCTTGGCGAAGGCGCTCCGCAATGATCTGCAGCACGCGGTCGCCCGCGTTGCGGCCGTATTGGTCGTTGATCTGACCGAAGTTGTCGAGATCCAGATAGAAGAGGGCGAACGGACGCCCGCGCCGCGTGGACGACAAAATTGCCGCCTCTAGTGCTTCGCGCAGATGCAGGCGGTTCGGCAGACCTGTCAGCGTGTCGTGGAGTTGGGGCCGAGGCGTGTGGTTTGCCACGCGCGCCAGTGATGCTTCCAGGTGCGCCTGCGCCGAGTCGACACGTGTTTCAAGCATCATCAGCACCGCATGCAAACCCAGTGCAATCAGCACGCCGCCGGCACTGAGCATGATGACGGGCACGATGTGCATCGTTGATTCGTCCGCAGGCCATGCGGTAGCGCCCGGCCACAACACAAGTGACAGCACAGCCGTTGTGGCCAGCACCGCCGCAGCACGTGCACGCAAACCCACGGCTGCGCGGCGCTGCCCAGGCGGCATATGAAACGCCATACACATTGCCAGGCACACGCCTGCGCCAAGCACCAGCGTGCCGCCGCCCCAGCCAAGCAGGGCGCGGCGCAGCGGCAAGGCCTCGTCATGCGCCCAGGGGCGTGTCAAGTACAACTCCATCGTCAACAGCCCGATGCCAAGCGCCATGGCTCCCATGACAATGCTGCGTCGTCGCGGAGCCTGTGCGCCATTGGAGGACGACGTGTCTGGCAACACGATGGAGAAAGCCGCCAGCGATGCTGCCAGCGCCGTCATGAGCGTCGCCGCAATCGGCGCGGATATGGGTGTGCCGACCTGCCGATGCAGGCCAAGCTGGCCGAGCCAAAGCCCCGACCACAACCCAATGCCAAGAATGGCCGCGCAGGCGATGCGCCAGTTGCGGCGTTTTGCGATCGTCGAGCCCCCCGGCAGACGTGTCGCAGCGTCCAGTGCGGCAAACGTGGTCAGCCCAGTGCAGACCCACGCAAACAGCAGCAGCGCAATATGGAAATCGTTATGCATGCGAGCGCATCCGGCGCGGCCCCCCGATCTACGACCAGCGCCTAGTCTGTGTTTTGCGGCGAGGATAGCGCAAAAACCTGTCGTTTCAGGCCGCGAAAAAGCGCGTTTGTTGCGCGCTATTCACAGAATGCGTCGGGATCATTCGCGGATACCGCCTCGCATCAAGCAAGCATGACGGCGCCACGCCTGTCTTAGAGGATCGGCAGAAACTGCCGAAACGTGAGCCGGGTATACGCGGATGGCTCGACGCCCGTGGTTGGGCGTCGGAGTCAGGCTAAGTGGAGAGGAAAATGGGGCGCGAACTCAGGCATTGAGGCGGCCGCGCCGGCGTGAAGCCGGAGTGGCGGCGCCTGCACGCTCCAGATCGACGCTGGGCAACAAATGCAACAGGCGCACCAGTTCAGACTGCCGATGCGTGCCGGTCTTGCGCAGGATGTCGCGGATATGCACGCGGACCGTGTGCAGCGAGAGGAATTCGCGCTCGGCAATTTCCTGCAAGGTTTCGCCTGCGGCCAGCCGCGCAGCGACGATGCACTCCTTGTTGGTCAGCCCAAAGAGTGAGGCGAGCACGCCGGCGTCCATGACCGAGCGGGCCTCGGAGTTGCCGACGAGTACCAGCGCCAGCGGCGAAGCCCAGGTCGAACGCATTGCATCGGAGGGCGCGAGGGGCGTAGCAATGAAGGGTACCGGGCGGCCATCGCGCGCCAGGTACATCCACGAACCGGCCGCGCCTTGTACGCCGAGAGAGCCGGCGGCATGTTCGATAAGGTTGCGCAGTGCAGCGTCGTGTGTGTGATCTGCCGAGTGCAGCAGGCCGCCATCTAGCGACAGACGGTCGTCGCCCGTCGTCATCGTGCGCGCCCAGGCATTGGCGTATTTCACGCGCATGGTGCGCTCGATGACCATCACACCGAAGTCCAGCGTATCCAGCCCGGCCATGCCGAGCGCGGCGAGTTCGTTCAGCTCCAGATTGCGCTGCTGCATGCGCGCAGCCCGCTGCAGGTGCGGCAGCACGCGCTGCAGGCGGGTCTCGCGGTCGATGGCGCTGACTTCCGACAGGTCGTCGTCGCGCGTGCGCAGGCGCATCGTGACGCGCATGTCGGGCGTATCGATCAGGGTCATCGATGCCGACGGCGCCTCTTCAGGCTGCCCAGGGCCGAGCAGTTGCGGATCTTGGCAGAAGGCGTTGCAGTGGCCCGGCTGCGGGCAGTGCTGGCACCAGCCCGACGAAACGCCGTGACGCGGCGTGTCGGTGTGCTTGTCCCAGACGAAATAGTGTGCGCTTTCGGCGCCGGCGTAGACAGAGAGCAGGGCCAGGGCGATCGGCATCTGCGCAGGCTCAAGTACCGCCTCGTAGATGGTATCGACGAGTCGATGGAACTCTGCGTCATCCGATAGACGTTGCAGCATGATGGCCCCCGGTGCGTATTGCGACAGCTCTGAATGCAATCCCTTGCTGTCGGCGTGTTGCGGCGTGATGCCGCCGTCGCTGTAATGATTATTGTTGTTCTGCGCGACTTCTGTGGTAATCGGCAACTCTTTGGAAAAACTTAACATTCCGCTTTCGATGCTCCCAAATTCCGGCGGCGATGTATCCCCCCCTTCAGAGGGGAGTATGGGTGACTTTCAGCGCTGAAAATATAAAAAATATAAAAAAATTAGTTCACATGTTCACGATATTGGCGCGTCAGTTGAACTGGTAGGTATAGGCCGCGTTGAACCGCAGGCTGCGCGAGCTTGAGTTGATCGGTTTGTCGCCGACGGGGCGCGCGACGGCGAGGTCCAGCGTGTAGTACTTCCGATCGGAGAAGCGCACGCCCAGCGCGATCGATCCAAGCTGATCATGCACGAGCGTGCCTGCGTTTGAATAGACCTTTGCGGTGTCGTACAGCACGTAGGGCTGCACGGTTTTCAGGTAATCCATCGATACCTGGAAGGCGCGGTTGAGTTCAACCGACGCGCCCCAGCCCCGATCACCCGCCACCTCACCAGCCGGATAGGCGAGGCCGAAGAAGCGCCCGCCAAAGCTGATCTGCTCCGATGACGGCAGCACCGCGCCGCTGTACTGCGCGGCTCCCGATACCACCACGCCAAAGCCCATAGGCAGGTCATGGGCTTCGCTGGCGGTGATGCGCGTGCGCAGGAAGCTCAGGTCGACGTTGTTGTTGGCGTTGACGGAGGCGGCCTTGCCCGCGCCGAGACTATTGATACCCTGGTACAAGCCCAATGATGCGCGTCGGGTCTCACCGGGCTTGACCTCAGTGTAGAGAACCTCGGCACCGGCCACGCGGACTCTGGTATCCAGCTCAGTTTGCGCCAGCGTAGTGTCTTGCGGGTTATAGCGCTGCTTGTCGTCGTTGCCGTAGACGGTGCCCGTCACCGTCAGATTGCGCGAGTTCGACAGCAGCACCGGATAGCTCAATGACAACCCAAGCCGCTGCGTGTCGGTCAGGTAGCGCGATTGATAGCCCAGTTGCTCCAGCGGCAGATTTTCTGGCATGCCGCGATAGTGCGACCACGTGAGCTTGGCAAGCAGCCCGTCGGTGCCGATCGGCTGCGCCCAAGTGGCGGAGTAGAACGTCTCGTGATCCGACCCGCGTGGTTGCAGCGTCGAGACGGTGATCTGCTCGCCCAGCGGCGTCACGCTGTTGAGCGTGCCTGTGATGATCGCCCGCACACCCGGCGAACGGTATTCGATGCCCGTGCCGATGGTGTACGGCTGGCGCTTGACGTTCAACACGAGTTCGCTCGCGCCATCCGTGGTGGTGGGCGGCTGCACGGTCGCGGTGATCTGCACGCCCGGTTGCTGCGCGAGCACACCGGTCACGCGCTCGAATGTTTCGCGGCGCAGGGGTTTTTCGTTCATCAGGCGCTTCGAGATTTCGCGCAGGCGGCCTTCCAGTGGCCCGGGTGTGCCCTCGATGCGCATGCGTGCCACATAGCCTTCGACCACGGTGACGCGCACGACGCCGCCTTCAAAGGTTTGTGCCGGCACAAAAGCAAACGAGAGCGGGAAACCGCGGTCGGCATACAGCTTGGTGACATCGTTCGCGGCCTGCAGCAGTTGCGCGACGGTGACGTCGTGCCCGGCCAACGGTGCGAAATGCGCGGCGACCTCGGGGAACGGCAGCGTCTTGACGCCTTCGATCTGGAACTTGGTCGGTGTGAGATGCGAGGCGAGCAGATTCTCCAGCGCCGGATTCGGCCGCTGCACTTCCACCTGGATCTTCTGCTGGGGCGGGCGGGAGGTATCGACCTTGGGAAGCGTGTCGATCGGGTTGCCTTGGGTGGGGCTGCTCTGGGCCCAGCTGAGCGCCGGGCCGGTCAGTGCTATGCCTGTGGCCAGGGCCAACCGCATGGTGGTGGTCCGCACGCCTGTCTCCTCCGTGATTTTCGTTTGTAGTGTCGCGAAGCCGTGCAGCCGCGCGTTGCATCAAACGATAACCGCGAGACATGGTGCTTTACAACAAGACACATAGAGGGAGCGTTCACGCAACGCAACGGCCCAGGTAAATACTGGGATGCGTCGATGCGTGGCAGCCAGCCCAGTGACGATGCCGCATTGCGCGGCATCGATGCGTTTGAAACGCGACAGCGGCGGACTGGCGTGATAGCCGGTCCGCCGAAGCCTCGATCGTGGATCAGCGGGGCGTGCCGCCCAGTGCGGTGCCCACCGTGCCCAGCAGACCGCCCACCGCGCCGGTAACTGGTGCCAGCGGAGTGGCCGCACCGGCCGACGTCAGGCCCGAACCCACCGTAGTGACCACGTTGCCGGCCGGGGCCGTGATCGTGCTGACGGGACCCAGCGGGTTGCTGGCACCGCCTGCTGCGCCGCCCAGGCCACCTAGTGCGCTCGTGATCGGGGCCAGCGGGTTGGAGCCGCCAGCGCCGCCGAGACCACCCAGTGCGCCGGTGATCGGAGCCAGCGGGTTGCTGCCGCCCGCAGCACCACCCAGGCCGCCCACCAAGCCCGTAATCGGAGCCAGCGGGTTGGAGCCACCAGCGCCGCCAAGACCGCCAAGTGCGCCAGTGATGGGAGCGAGCGGGTTGCTACCGCCCGTGCCGCCACCCAGGCCGCCCAGCAAGCCCGTAATCGGAGCGAGCGGATTGCCACCCGATGCCGTCGGCGAATAGACCGCGCCGCCCAGTGCGGCAACCGTGTTGCCCGTGGCCGTCACCACGCCACCGAGACCGCTCACCACCGGAACGTTCGCTGCGGAGAGTGCGGTGCCGCCATTGGCCACCGCGCCGCCAATCGTGCCCAGCAGCGTGTTTGCCGGCGAGCCGAGGCCCGTGGCAGCGCCCAGCGTCTGTGTCCCGCTGGTGATCTGCGAAGTCAGCGGCACGATGGCCGTGCTCAGTTGCTGCGTGAGTTGTTCCACCGGGCCGGTCGACAGGGCCGTGCCCAGCGTGCTGCCGCCGTTGGCAACCGCCTGGCCGACTTGCGTGACCACGCCTGCCAGCGGTGTCGTCACCGGAGCCAGCGGCGCCAGCGGTCCAGTGCCAAGGTTATTGACCAGCGTGCCGGCGCTCGTGACCGTGTTGCCTGCGCCGGTCACCACATTCCCGAGGCTGGAAACCGTGGTGCCCACCGGATTGGCGTTGCGGCCGATGCTACCCAACCCGTCTTGAATGCCAGTGCCCAGTGCCGAGACTGTCGCGCCGGCATTTTCGACCACGCCGCCCAGGCCACTTTGCACGCCGCTCAGTTGCGAGGGCAGCGGTGCGGTGGCGATGGTATTGCCCAGGCCGCTCACGGTCGAGCCGGCTGCCGTGACGATGCCGCCTGCATTGTTGAGGACAGCGCCGGCCGGGGTCAGCGGCGCAGGTGCCGGAGTCGGACTGGGGGACGGCGAAGGCGAGGGCGAAGGCGAAGGCGACGGGGAGGGGGACGGCGAAGGCGTTGGTGTTGAACCGCTGCCGTTGTTATTCGAGCCGCCGCCGTTCGACCCACCGAGCGAGCTGCCCAAGTCGCCTGAACCGGAGCTGGCGCAACCACCCAAAACCAACAGGCTTGCCATGGTGGCGGCCAGGCACTTGATGTTCTTATTCATGATGGATCTCCCGTTTTAAAAAGTCCGCTTAAGTCAGCTGGAAAAGGTCTCACTGTCGATGTGAGGTGGCCGGACTCTGCAAACGGTGTGCCATGTCATGGTTATTACGCAATGCGTAATGAGGTGTGTGAACTTGCCGCGTTTAGCTCAATAAAAATGGAGGAATTGTGAAAACTAATCAGAATATGGGATTACATACCCCACCAAAGTAGGGGTTAAACGTTTGTTTCGGGGGTTATGTCTGAGGGAAATGTGTTCCCGTGTCACGTTACGTCGTAACGCTCGGAACACGGATTTGGGTGGGGAACAGTCCGCGTTCAGGGCGGGGTAGCACCTGGCGCGGTGCCCACAAAACCAATAACCACGCCGTCCTTTGAAAACTGAATCGGGCTTCTACCGCGCCTGGCATGCCATTTGCAGAATGTGGCCCGCAGTCCGCAATACCGAGCTCAGACATCAAGACACATCATTCCAAGAAGGGGACGGACCATGACTCACATTCGACACTCCATTCGCATTGCGCCATTGGCCTGCGCTGTCGCCGCTCTGATGCTGGCGGCTTGTTCTTCGGGAGGCTCCGGCTCGGGCAGTTCGCCGAATCCGAGCCCAAGCGACACGACGGGCGTGACGCCCGTCGGCAAGGTCGCAAATGGCACCGGCAACACCGTTGTGGCGACCGGCCAGGCAGTCAGCAGCCTCGGCTCGACGCTCCAGAACGCGAACATTCCCGGCCTGTCGGACCAAGCCAAGGCAGGCCTCGGCGGCACCGTGGACAACACTGGCAAAGCGGTCAGCGATCTCGGCCTGGGCATCCAGACCGGGCTAGGCAAGATGGGCCAGAACCCGAACCCGATCGGCACGACGGTGGCCAGCACCGGCAATGTCGTGACGGATCTCGGCCAGGCGACCGTAAGCGCCGGCTCCCTCGTGCAGGGCCTCGGCCAAGGCTCTGGCGCACCGCTCGCCCCGATCACCCAGCCGGTGGGCGGCGGCGTTCAGCAGATCGGCCAGGCGCTGATCGGCGGTGGCACGCTGCTGGGCAGCGCGCTGTCTTCCGGCGCGGTTCAGCAGGTGACGCAGCAACTGAGCACGGCGATCGTGCCGGTTACCACGCAGGTCAGCGGCGCCACCCAGATGATTGGCGATTCGACGGGCCTGGGCGGCGCCTTGAACAACCTGCTGGGGACCGTTGGCGGCGGCGTGGCCGGCGCCGGCAACACCATCACCGGAACGGGCGTGCCGGTGGTCTCGAACCTGGGCCCGGTGGTGACTTCACTCGGCACCACGGTCGCGGCAATCGGCGGCGTTGCCACGACCGGCGGCTCGGCGGGCAGCAATCCGCTGGGTGGCCTGCTCGGCGGCGTGGGCGGCGGCACTGGCGGCACGAACCCGCTGGCGCCGTTGACTGGCCTGCTGGGCGGCGCATCTGGCGGCTCCAACCCCCTGGCTCCTGTCACGGGTCTGCTGGGCGGCGCTGCCGGTGGCAGCAATCCGCTCGCCCCCGTCACCAACCTGCTGAGCGGCGCGACCAGCGCGGCCGGCGGCGCATCGGGCAGCAATCCGCTGGCCCCTGTTACCAACTTGCTGGGCGGCGTTGGCAGCCTGGCGCACTGAGCAGTACCTGTCTGTGCTCTTGAAGGTGCGCGGGCGTGTTCCCGTCGCTCGCGCATCCTTTTTTTGCCTGGACAGAAATGGGGAGCGTTCAGACCGGCCCCGAGGATTAATGGGAAACCCATCCAGATAATTGATCTAGTCTTAGGATCATTAGGGGATTTCCATTAGTTTTCAGAGGGTTGGCACGTCTTTAACGAAATTAAATAGAGACTTCACTCTAATTTGGGGCAAGTACCTCAATTGAGTTATTTTGTTTGCGGCACCGCACGCCTATAAAGTTGTTACGGGGTGTTACGTGACATACGTGACATGACCGAAAAAAAATGAATGCCCATGGGGGGCGTGTGGTGATCATCGGGCGTGTTCGGGACGCTTCGTTCGGTGATATTTGAATTCCGTTCCATTAGTGGAACGGCGCGAACAGCGATTTTTTTTTGCTGGTCGTGTCATCGCAGTAAATCCCCATGCGTTTAATTCGCTATTAGTCAATATGAACTGGCTACGGTTGGAGCGCCGAAAGCTGGTCGGGATCAACACATCCGCGGGCGAGTGCACAAACAGGAGAGAGATCATGAAGAACGCCATTCTGAAGTTCATCCGTGACGAACAAGGTGCCACCGCCGTCGAGTACGGCATGATCGCTGGCCTCATCGCAGCAGCGATCGTGACAATCGTGTCCACGCTCGGTACCAAGCTTGAGAGCGTGTTCGCGTCCATCTGCCAAGCCGTCAACAAGAACGTGGCTTGCTAGCAACCTGGTACGGCCACGTCGATACGCCAGGCTGGGCAGCGGTCGTAGTTCTTTCATTGGTTGCAATTGCGCAGGATTTCCGTGCAAGACGTGTGCCGAACTGGCTCGTCGCTGCGGGAGTTGTGCTGTCTGTCACCCTGATCAAGTTCGGCGGGGTACAGGCGCTTGCCTATGACTGGCAGGACTTCTGGCTCGGCGGAGCGATCGCGTTTGCCTGCTTTCTGCCGCTGTACGCCCTCGGCTGGATGGGTGCCGGCGACGTGAAGTTCTTCACTGTCGTCGGCCTGCTGGCAGGCTGGCATGGCCTTGTGGCCGTATGGCTTGTCTCGAGCATGATTTCCGGCCTGCATGCGCTCGCCATCATGGTGTTACGCCAGTTCGACGCGTCGTCGCCACCTGCATGGATCGTGATGCGCGTGTGCCCAGCGATCGTGCGTTGGGACATCGCTCAGGCAGGGCGCCGCGGCATCCCGTACGCCGCCTATATGGCAATCGGGTTGCTGAGCCTGCCATGGGTGCCCCCGGCGATGCGCATGCCATGGCTGCCGGGCATGTAGTTCAGACAGTTGAAGCGTTGAACAAGAGCCGCCAAGCGGCCAGCCTATAAGAAAGGAGTCGGCCATGCCGACATTGCAACGGGAACGGGAGGGTGCTCGCATGCACCCGAAAGTCCGCACGCATGCTGGCCGCTGCCCCCGGCGGCAAGGCAGTCGTGGCGCGGCTTCAGTCGAATTTGCCATCGTCGTGCCGGTGCTGCTGGTGCTCATGCTTGGCATCGTGTACTACGGCATGATCCTCGCCATGCAGCAGGCGCTGACCCTGGCGGCGGAAGAGGGCGCACGCGCCGCGCTCCGCTATCAGCCTTCCAACACGCAGCGCGTGGCGGCTGCCTATGCGGCCGTGACGTCGGTACTCCCCACCTTCCTTACCGGGCGGGTCCAGACCAATCAGAACAGCACCCCGCTCGTGAACTGCCAGAACGTGGCGGGCATGCAATGCCTGAGCGTGGTCCTGACGTTGCCCGTGACCTCCGGCAATAGTCCGTTGCTGCCTTCGATACCCCTGTTGCCCGCACCGGACACATTGACGGGCTCTGCCGTCGTGCAGCTGGTGCCTGGCTCCTGACACGTTTCAGTTCGCTGACCCTCTCGATCGACCGCTCGGACACGCCGCCCAGATGACCAGCAAACACCTCCAGATCTTCGCCGCCGCGCTGTTGCTGCTGGCTGCCATTCTTGGCGCCGTGGCATGGAAGACGGCGCATCGCCCGCCGGCGCCCGTGGCCGAGCAGAAAGATGGCAAAACCGTCTATCCCGTGGTCGTGACCATGAAACCGCTGGAGGCGGGCAAGCCCATCACCGCAGACCAGGTGGCCATTGAGCAACTGCCTATCAATCCGGCAGAGGCGTTTTCGGACGTGACGAAAGTGGTCGGGCGTGAACCCATTCTGCCGGTCGGCGTCGGTGTCCCGTTGATTGCCTCGCAGCTGTCGTCGGGCCTTGCGCAGCAGGTGGAGGCCGGGCAGCGCGCGGTCGCCATCAATGTGGACGAGGTGATTGGCGTGGGCAACCGCGTCATGCCGGGCGACTACGTGGACGTGTTTCTCGTGATGCGCAAGGACGGCCAGGAGGTTGAAGCCAGCCAGGCGCGCCTGCTGTTGCCGCACCTGCGCGTGCTGGCGTTTGGCCCGCTGGCCGTTAATGAAGGGGCGCAGAAGCAGCCCGAGAACAGTGGGGTGACGCGCAAGGTCGATCAGGCCAAGACGGCCGTGCTGGCCGTGCCGGTGGAGGCTGTCAGCCAACTGGCGATGGCACATCAGAGCGGTCGTCTGCTGCTGGCGCTGCGCAACCCGGGGGACGACGCCGAGCCGACCGTGAAGCCGCAGGACGCCGCCCTGCTGGCGGCCGCCAACCGCAATCCGATGGATGTGGCACAGGCCGGCGTGTCGATGGCCAGCCTGACTGGCTCGACGCGCCGCTCGCCGGTGCTCCAAGTGCCGCCGCTGCCCGTGGTGGCATCAACGCGCGAGACCGCACGCGCCAGTACAGTCGCCACCGGCGGCGTAGAGATCATCCGCGCAGGAAAACGTGAGGAGCAACATGACTGATGCCGCCATGGTTCGCGGTTGGATGGGCGTACTCGCGTTGGGCTGCGCCGCCTTCGTGTCGAGCGCATTTGCTGAGACGGCACCGACCGGCCAGACGCTTCATCTCCTGACGGGCAGCCAGCGCGAAATCCGCCTGGGCAAACCGCTCGAGCGCATTGCCATCGGTAACCCTGAGATTGCCGATGCGCTGTTGCTCAAGGGGCGCGGTACGGCCACGAGCGTTTTGATCATCGCCAAGAAGCCGGGTGCGGCCAACGTCATGGTCTGGACGCAAGGCGGCGTTGCGACGACTTACAACGTCCAAGTGGACGCCGCGGCGCCGCTGCCGGGCGATCCGGCCGTGGTTGCGCAGGGCGATACCGCCGTCGTTTCAGGTCAGCCCAAGGATGTTTACGCACTGGCTCGTGCGCGCCGCTCGGCCGCCGCAGCCAGCGGCGGGGAAAAGCCCAAAGACGGCAACGTCATCGACACCACTTCGATGAACGTGCCGGGCACGGTGCAAGTCGACGTGCGTGTGGTGGAGTTCAGCAAGACGGTGCTCAAGGAAGCGGGCTTCTCCTTCACCCGCACGCGCGGCGGTTTCAGCTTCAACACGTTCTCGCCGTCATCGTTGACCAAGTACACGTTCGGCTCGACGGGGTTGTCGACCGAGTCGACCATGCCGATCGGCTCCGCGTTCAACCTGCTGATCGGGTCGGTCAGCAAGGGGCTCTTTGGCAACCTGAGTTTGATGGAATCGAACGGCATGGCGCGCGTGCTGGCCGAGCCAAGCCTGGTTGCCCTGTCAGGCCAGAGCGCCAACTTCCTGGCCGGCGGCGAGATTCCGATTCCCGTGCCGCAAGCGCTGGGTACCACCACCATCGAGTACAAGCCGTTCGGTATCGGGCTGACGGTCTCACCGACGATCCTGTCGGAAAACCGCATCGCCCTGAAAGTGGCGCCCGAAGCGAGCGACCTGGATTTCAGCCGAGGCATCACGCTCAATGGCGCAACGGTGCCGGCCATCGTTACGCGCCGCGCCGATACGACCGTTGAACTCGGCGATGGCGAAAGCTTTGTCATCGGTGGGCTGGTCAGCCGATCGACGCTGTCCAACGTCGACAAGGTGCCGTTCCTGGGCGACGTGCCGATCATCGGGACGTTCTTCAAGCGCCTGAACTACAACCAGGAAGAGCGCGAACTGGTGATCATCGTCACGCCGCATCTGGTCAAGCCGATGGCACGCAATGCGCCGATCGACAAGATGCTGCCGGGACAGAACGGCGGGCAGGATCGCGATACCGCAGGCGACCCCGTGTGGCGGCCGTTTGCTCTGGGGGTGGCAGATCGGGCCACCATGCCCGGGTTCTCGAACTAAGGGGCCGGCATGGATTACTTCCTTCTGCACGGCGGCGCGCGTGGCGGTATGCAGGGCGACGCCCAGGTGGCAGGTGTGCACCGCTGGCTGGCTGGGGCGATTCGTGAACTGGGCGTGCTGGTGGCCGAAACGACTGGCCACGACGCATTCATCGAGCAGATTGGCGCAGTGAACCCGGAAGTGGTGTTCGTGCGCTTTGCCTCATCGCCCACGCTGATTGACGTGCCAGACCACGACCAGAAGCTGGGCGAGGGGGCCGACGCGATCAACGAGGCGACGCAACTGGTCGCACAACTCACGCGCCTGTTTCCGGGCTTGCCGCTGGTGGCCGTGGGTTCCGCTGCCGATGGCCGCGCGATGCTGGCTGCCTTGCGCGCAGGGGTGAAGGATTTCGTCGATGTGGACGGCGCGCCGGCCGAGGCCGTGCGCGTGGTGCGTCGCCTGCTGGCGGAGCGCGCATCGGCGGAGCCGACCCGCCGTGGCCGCGTGCTGGCCGTGTTGGGCGCACGCCCTGGCGTGGGCGCCACCACGTTGGCCACCAATTTGGCCACGCTCGTGCGCCGCACGTCGGCCAGTGATGTGATGCTGCTCGATCTGGGCCAGCCGCTGCGCGATGGCGCGCTGTACCTGAACGTGCAGGCCAATTTCCATTTCGTTGAAGCCGTGCGCAACTTGCGCCGCTTCGACCAGGTGTTTGTGCAGACCGCGCTGTCGCGTCATCCGAACGGGCTTGCCATCCTGCCGCTGCCGATCTCGCTGGCCGAGATGCGTGACATTTCGTTCTCCGAAGCGCTCGGCCTGCTCAATCGGCTGCGTACGTTCTTCGACCTGCAGGTCGTTGACCTGGGCGGCTTCGGCAACATCGACTTCATCGCACAGATCATCAAGGCCGCCGACGACGTGATGCTGGTGACCGAGCAGAGCGTGGGCGCCATCGTGTCGGCGGCCGAGCTGATGCAGGAACTCAAGAAGCGCGAAATTGACCGCGACCACCTGCACCTGGCCATTTCGAAGTTCGACACGCGCCTGTCGTTGGACGCGGCGCAGATTGCCGAGCGGCTGGAAATTCCTTCGGTGCTGACTGTGCCGAACCGCCGCGAAGCGCTGGTGATCGCCTCCAACCAGGGAGCGATGCTGGCCGAGACCCACCCCACCGATGCATATGTGCGTGCGCTAGCCCAGATTGCGCAGACGCTCGGCTATGCCCAGCAGAGCGAGCGTGCGTCGGGTGTGTCGAGCTGGGTCTCAGGCGTGAGTGCGCGGCTGGGCGGGCGCTTTGGCGGGCGCTCCAAACGCAAGTCGGCAGACGCCACTGAACTGGATATCGGTACCACCGAACGGAACGCGACATGACCCAACCCATCGAGTTCTCCAACCAGGCGGACGCCGGCCACGGCGTGTTTGCCGTTTCGCAGGCCTTCCAGGACATCAAGGAAGCCGCGCACGAACACCTGCTGACGCGCATCGAAGAACTTGGCGCCGAGTTCGGCCGTTGGTCGCGCACGGCCATCCAGCGTTTTGTCGATCTGGAAGTGGAAGGCTTCACGCGCATGCGCCGTATCCCCGTCAACGAGACGGAGGTGCGGCAGATTGCCGAGGCGCTGACGAAGGAGTTGGCCGGCTTTGGCCCCATCGAAGACCTGCTGGCCGATCCGGCGGTGGAAGACATTCTCGTCAACGGACATCTGGACGTGTACGTGTCGCGCCACGGCATTCTGGAGCGCATTCCGGTGCGCTTTGCCGATAACAACCACCTGCTGCGCATCGTGCGCCGCATCCTCGCGCCGATCGGGCGCCGGTTGGATGAATCGAATCCGATGGTCGACGCGCGCCTGCCCGATGGTGGGCGGATCAACGTGGTCATTCCGCCGCTCGCCCTGGAAGGGCCAGTGGTGTCGATCCGCAAGTTCCGGAAAGACCCGCTCAAGCCGG
The DNA here is from genome assembly GCF_054792405.1 of Ralstonia sp. SA306. Taxonomy (NCBI): domain Bacteria; kingdom Pseudomonadati; phylum Pseudomonadota; class Betaproteobacteria; order Burkholderiales; family Burkholderiaceae; genus Ralstonia; species Ralstonia sp. SA306. Next base: position 1,178,758 of record NZ_CP096452.1, on the reverse strand, counting down.
AAGACCTGCTCGGCCTTGGCACGATGAGTGAAGAGATCGGGGCGCTGATCGAATCCGCTGTGCGCGCCCGATGCAACATCCTGGTGAGCGGTGGCACCAGCTCAGGCAAGACGTCGCTCCTTAACGCGATGGCGTATCACATTCCCGAGGCCGAGCGCGTGATCACCATTGAAGACACGGCCGAACTGTCGCTCAACCACCCGCACGTGGTGCGCCTGGAAAGCCGGCCGGGCGGCTTCGAGGGCACGGGCGTCGTCACGATTCGAGAACTGCTGCGCAACAGCCTGCGCATGCGGCCCGACCGCATCATCGTGGGCGAAGTGCGTGGCGGTGAAGTGCTGGAGATGCTGCAAGCCATGAGCACCGGCCACGATGGCTCGATGGGCACCATTCACGCCAGCAGCCCGCGCGAATGCCTCTACCGGTTGGAGATGCTGGCGGGCTTTGCCGGCTTCCAAGGCAGTGAGGTGAGCTTGCGCCGGCAGATCACCAACGCCATTGATTTCATCGTGCAGATCGGGCGGTTGTCCAACGGCAAGCGCCGCATCCTGTCGATCACGGAAGTGACGGGGCTCGGGGACAACATCATCTCCACGCAGGAGCTGTACCGCTACGAGCCCTACATCGGCCCGGACGGCGAAGAGGTCGACCGCTGGACGGCGCTCGGCCTGCAGCCGCATTCGCCCAAGCTGGCCCGCATGCGCAACAGCGAAGGCGGCGGGATGGACGGTGGCATGACCGGATTCGGCGGCGGAGGCCGTTTCCATGTCTAGCATGACGCTCTGGTTTGGTTGCCTCGCGCTGCTGCTGATGGGCGCATCGCTCATGCTGTGGGCGGAGGCCGTGCGCCGTCGCGAGCGCGAGGCATCGCGCAGCTTCGTGCGTGCACAGACCGAGCAGATCAATGCGCGTTATCAACCGAATGTGGAGCCCGTGCCGGCAAGCGTGCCCGATTCGCTGAATCGGGCCTGGCAGGATGCACTGCGCCGCGCCGATATCGAGCCGAGCCGGCGGTTTTACGTGGTGCTGATTGGCCCCGCGCTGATGATTGCGCTCGCCGCCTGGGCCGTGTCGAGCCTGCTTTCGGCCCTGACAGTGCTCGCGCTGTATGTCGTGATCGTTGCGTTCCTGTTTTGGAACCGCACCCGGAAGATGAACGAGCGCCTGCTGGCGCAATTGCCGGGCTTTCTCGATGGCGTGGTGCGGCTGATGAGCATCGGCAGCGCGGTGCCCGCGGCGTTTCAGGCGGCGAGTGCGAATACCGAGCAGCCGTTGCGCAACTGCCTGATCGCCATCACCCAGATGCAGCGCGCCGGCAAAGACCTCGACGCAGCGGTGCTGACAGTCGGCCAGCAGTACCGTGTGAACGAACTGGTCCTGCTGTCGTCGGTGCTGCGCTTGGCGTTGCGCTACGGCGGTCGGGCAGACATTGTGATGGAGCGCACGGCCGCATTCATGCGCGACCGCCAGCAAGCTCAGCGCGAGCTGTTTGCGCTGTCGGCGGAGACGCGGTTGTCCGCATGGATCATCGGGCTGCTGCCGATCGTGGTCGGCGGTGTCATCGTCATGTTCAATGCGGCGTACATCATGTCGATGTGGCGCGACCCGTTCGGCAAGACGTTGATTCTCACTGCCTTCGGCCTGGAAGTGCTGGGTGCGGTCATGCTGGCCAAGCTGGCGAAATCGGTCTGAGGAGGGCGCATGGACGACACCCTGATCACCCTCAGCCTGACCGCAGCGGCGGCGGGCGTGCTGGTATTCGGTGGGCTCGCGCTGCGTGCGACGCTCACGCGGCATCGGAGCGCGCGCAAGCTCGATACGGCGCTGTCAGACCTGCGTGCGACGGCGGCAAAGGCCCCCGCGGCCGCTGGGGCGCCAGTCGTGCCGCCCGCCACCAAGCCGCGCCCGCATGGCCCGCGTGAAGCCCAGCAGCTCCAGCAGCAGATTGCCAAGGTGGGGCAGCGTTGGATCGACACGGACCTGGGCCGCCGCATCGTGACTGAGGAAGACCGCAAGCTGCTCGAAGAATGCGGCTACTACGGCGAACACGCCCGCACCGTCTTTGGTGGCACCCGTATCTTGCTGCCGCCGCTGCTTGGCGTGTTCGGCGCATTGCATGCGTCATCGCTCCTGTTCGTGTTCGTGTTTGGCTTTGTTGGCATTGCACTGGGCTACCTTGCGCCGAAGTGGTTGCTCGGGCGTCGCAAGGAAAATCGTCGGCGCCGTATGGATGATGAGCTGCCGGTCATGGTCGACATGCTGCGGCTGCTGCAGGGTGTGGGCTTGTCGATTGACCAGAGCCTGCAGGTGATTGCGAACGAATTCCACAGCATGCTGCCCGTGCTGGCGGGTGAATTTGGGCGCGCCAACCAGCAGTTCGCCTCGGGCCGTCCCCGCGAGCAGACGCTGCTGCGCATTGCGCGCCTGTTCGATAACGAAGACCTGAAGGGCCTGATTACGCTACTCACGCAGGTGGATCGCTTCGGCGGCGCAGTGCAGGAGCCGCTGCGGCAGTTCGGCGGGCGTCTGCAGGAGAACCGCCGCGCTCGCCTGAAGGAGCGCGTGGGCAAGCTGACCGTGCAGATGACGATGATCATGGTCTTGACGCTGTTGCCCGCGTTGCTGATCGTCACTGCGGGGCCGGGCTTCATGGGCGTCATGCGCAGCCTGCAACATACCGGGGGACATTGAGATGACACGCTTCCCAAACACCGCGCGCGCCAGCTGGGTCGGCGTGGCCATGTTGACCATCCTCCTGGCTGGCTGTGGCTCGATGGCGACGTCCGACATGAGCCTGCGCGCCGATGCCGACATTGAAATGGCACGTCAGCGTCAGAGCCAGGAGAAGTCCGAGATCACCAGTCCGGCGACGTATCTTTCGTTGATCCGCAAGATGCAGGAGCAGGGCCTGTACTACGCATCGCTAGCGCATATCGATGCCTACCAGCAACGCTATGGCCGCGCGCCCGAGATCATGCTGCTGCGCGCGGATGCGCTGCGCGAAACCGACCAACTTGCTGCTGCTAATGCCGAGTACCGGGCGGTGGTGGGTGCCACCTCCGCCATGGGCGCAGGCACGCAAGGCGGATTGCTCAATGCCGCGGCCTGGCGCGGACTGGGCATCGTTGCGGGGCGCCAAGGCAACTTTGCCGAAGCGGCTCGCCGGCTGCAGGTGGCGGCCCAGGCCAACCCGACCGACGCCAGCACGGCCAGCGATCTTGGCTACGCGCTCATGCGCGCCGGCGAGGTTGAGCAAGCCCGCGTGCCGTTGATGCAGGCGCAGCAGATGGCCGCCTCCAGCCCGAAGATCGCCGGCAACCTGGTGATCTGGCTGGCCGTGAACGATCGCAAGGACGATGCTGCATCCCTCGCGTCGCACGCACAACTGACGGCATCTGCCCGCAAAGCAGTCGATGACGACGTTGCTCGCGTGCGCGCTGCCTGGCGAGATCGCCGTATCGCCCGGGAAACCACAACGATGGTGCCGCGCGGCGTGGCAACCGGGCCTTCTGCGGCAGCGTCTGCGGGCGTCTCGGTCGCCGCCGCGGCGACCGCCACCCCCACATCGGCCCGCCCGCTGGCATTGCAGCGCGGTCGCCTGCTTGACACCTTGGAGGTTTCGCAATGACTTTTCGCATCCTGATGGCCGCCGGTGTGGCGGCATGGCTGACGTGCAGCGTTGCCGGCGCCCAGGGGTTCTCGGGCAGCGACTCGCAGGGCGCCGCGGCGGCACCCAAGGTCGGCACCCACGTGAATGATGCGACGCGAGCGCTGTTCAAGGCGCAAGCCGAGGGCACCTACGCGGGCGAGTTCGTACCGTTGCGAGGCGAGCAGGCGGCGCTGGCCTATCAGCGCTACCTCAATTCGTTCAATCAGGCCATGCCCGGCCTGGCACAGCAGAGCTCCGGAACGCGGGCGTCGACGGTCAACCTTGTCCAGCAGTCGGGGCGCTGATCCCTGCAGAATGCGCCCCACGCTGTGACACGAGCCGCCGCCCCCCGTCTTCGCCGAGCCGTCATGCTCCACCGCCGCCTGCGCGGCGCGGTGAGCGTGATGACGGCTACCTTTATCGCCACGGTCGGGCTGGCGGTGTTGGTGTCGATCGACATCGGCAACCTGTTCTATCAGCAGCGCGCGCTGCAACGCTCGGCCGATCTGGCGGCGATGGCCGCCGTGCAGCGGCTTGACCTGCCGACCGCCGCACAACAGGCGGTGGTGCAGAACGGACTGACAGTGGATGGCACCAATGTCACGCTGGCGGTCGTGCCGGGCGTTTGGGATGCCAGCGCGGGCACTGCGCCCACGTACTTCACCGCGCAGGCGGCCGTTGACGGCAACACCAACGCAGCGCAGGTGACGGTCACACAGAACGTGCCGTATTTCTTCATGGTGGGCCAGCGGCAACTGACAGCGACGGCGATTGCGAAGAACACGCCGATTGCATCGTTTTCGTTAGGTTCCGGTCTGGCAGCCGTCGACGGAGGGCTACTTAATCAGCTACTAGGAAGCCTTCTTGGTAACGCCAATCCTTTGAGCCTTAGTTTGGTCTCGTACCAAGGGCTGGCGAACACGAACATTCGTGTTTCTGACCTGATGGCGGCTGTCGGTGTGGGTACGGTGCAGCAACTCTTGTCAGCGCAGTTGACCTTGACGCAGTTTTTCAACGCGGTCATCGCGGCGGGTGCACAGAACGGATTGGTCGGTGTCTCGGCTGGTACTGTAGCCGCGCCGGATACGCTGGTGCTTGGCCCACTGTTGAGCGGCACAACCATCAATATGGGAAACAGTGCAGGCACGCCTGGTGTCCTTCAACTGCTAGCGGATGTGGGGAACGATCAGTCGGCGGCCGATGCGACATTGAACGTGCTCGATCTGCTGATGACGGCTGCACAGATTGCCAATTCGCAGAATGGTGTAGCGGTTTCCACGAACCTGGGATTGCCTGGTGTCGCCGGCCTCCCGGGCCTCGTGAATGTCGGTTTGTCGCTCAAAATCATTCAGCCGCCTGTGATCGCGATCGGCCCTCCCGGAACCGATGGATCTGGAAACTGGCGTACGGTGGCGCGCACGGGGCAGGTGAGTCTGGGCTTGAATGTTTCGGCTTCAGTGCTTGGAATTGTCAACATCAATGTCCCTATCGGGCTCATTGCTGCCGGTGCAAATGCGCACTTTGAAGCTGCGCATTGTCCTGTGCCCCGCAGCGGCATTTCCGCCGATTTTGGTGGGCAGATAGCCCCCGTATCGCTTTGCATTGCCAACGGATCCGCCACGGCTGCCAGTAGTGTCAGCAGCTATTCGTGCTCTTCCACGCCAGCGGTTGTGTTGCAAGCCTTGGGCGTTGACGTGATATCGCTACAAGCCAACATCGCGCCCGCAGCCAGTGCTGGTTGGACACCTGACCCCACCACCTTGACCGTTGGACAGACTACTCGCGTCTCAGGCACTGGAACTTTCTTTGCCTCGATTCTGAACGATACGAATCAAGTGAAACTTCAAGTTCTCGGCTCGGGCGTTCTAAACCTGTTGGGACTTTCAGATTTGATCGTTCGAGCGACGCTTGGCCTTGTCGGCCAGACACTCGACGCTGTGTTGTCACCTCTACTCGAAGTCCTCGGCATCCAACTCGGCTACGCCGACATCAAACTTCTCTCGCTCGACTGCGACGCCGTCGAGTTGGTTTACTGACATGGAAGCGACGACATGAAAACCGATCGCTGGACGTACGAAACGCTTGAGATTTTTGTCTGGGAAGGCCGCCACGACATTGCCGATCGTGTGGCACGGTTCATGGCGCCGTTTGGGGCGGAGGTGATCCGCGCGGGCGGCATCGACTTCCAGCCGGCCGAGCCTCGGCTGAAGCCGGCGGTGGCGGTGATCAGCGCGTCGGTGGTGGAAAGCGGAGGCTTTACGGTGCTCGACTGGCAGGCCGCGCAAGGCATGCCGGTGATCTGGGTGGCGGCGGATACGCAGCATGATTCGAGCCGCTTCCCCCCCGAATACACGCACGTGCTTGGGCCCGACTTTGGCGCGACCGAGCTCCGTGCGCAGATCAGCAAGGTGTTGCCGTCGATGTCGTCTGCGCAGGCTCAGGCGCACGATCAGAGCGACCTCGTGGCTGCATCGCCGGCCATGCACGGGTTGCTGGAGCACGTCGATACCTTTGCCGATTGCGACAGCAACGTCATGCTTTACGGCGAAACCGGCGCCGGCAAGGAACGCATTGCGCGCCTGCTGCACGACAAGAACAGCGTCTACGGCAAAGGGCCGTTCGTGGCAGTCAACTGCGGCGCGATTCCCGACGGGCTGTTCGAATCGCAGTTCTTCGGCCATGCCAAGGGCGCGTTCACGGGCGCCATGTATGCGCACCGCGGCTACTTCGAACAGGCCAACGGCGGCACGCTGTTCCTCGATGAGCTGGGCGATCTGCCGCTGTATCAGCAGGTGAAGCTGTTGCGTGTGCTGGAAGACAGCGAATGCACGCGGCTGGGCTCGACGGTGCCTGTCAAACTGGATTTCCGGCTGGTGGCCGCCACCAACAAGAACCTGCGCGAGATGGTCGCCACGGGCAAATTCCGCGCAGATCTGTACTTCCGCCTGGCTGTGATCGAGTTGCGCATCCCCAGCCTGGAGCAGCGCGGGGCGGATGACAAGATCGCGCTGCTGCTTTCCTTCCTGCGGCACTTGCTCGGCGACAAAACCTTTGATGCCATGCCGCCGGTGCCGGAATGGGTGCGGGCGTCGGTCAGTCGGGCTTACTTTGCCGGCAATGTGCGTGAGCTGCGCAATCTGGCCGAGCGCATCGGCATCACCCTGCGCCAGTTCGGCCGCTGGGACGAAGCCCGCATCCTGCCGCTATTCGCCGGCTTGCAGCGCGATGCTTTCGAGCGCGAAGGCGGCAATGGCGAGCGCGGTAGCGGTGGAAATGGCAGCAGTGGTGGCGAGGAAGAGCGTCGACGTATCTTGGCCGCGCTGGACTCCAACAACTGGCGCCGCCAGGACACCGCCGCCACGCTGGGCATCAGTCGCAAGGTGCTGTGGGAAAAGATGCGCAAATACCAGATTGCCGACGGCGAAGCCGAGCTGCGCGAGCTGGAGTGATGCCATACAACACCCTACTGCGCGGCGGGTGCCCGGCGCGCCACTCCGGCGGCGGATCGCGTATAGTTTTCGGCTGCAACACCTGCGCAGAATCCACAGGGTCGAGATGAGAACAAAACAACAATCAGGGAAAGCGTCGCACCAGACGTTTCAGAGGGGATTGGCCATCGCGGCCGCAGTCGCAGTGATGGCCGGTACGGCCGCCTGCACATCGGCCGTAGCGCAGAGCCCAGCCGCACCGCCCACAGGCATTGCACCCATTGCTGCCGCCGCGCCCGTGCCGGCGTTGACCGCCACGGTTGGCCAGCCGGCGGCAGCTGCACCCGCCGCCAGCGCGCCAGCCACGCCCGGCAGCGCGGCTCGCACCGGAGGTCCTGCTCCCACCAGCGCGGTATTCGAGCTGCAACAGCGCATGCAGGCGCACGAGCTGTCGGAGCTGCGTACTACATACAACGGGGCCTACGGCGCCAGCCTGCTGTTTGCCCAGAGTGACCTGACGTACTACGTCACGCTGTTCCAGCAGAAAGACCTCTGGCGCGTCATCAAGACCACCAACGAAGCCTTTGCCGAACGCCTGTACAACGACTTCGCCAAGCAGACCCGCACGATGGCCGATCTGGAGCTGCAGCGCATCCGCCTGGAAGCCCAGAAAGAGCGTTCCGAGCGCCAGATTGCTGCCCAGCAGGAAAGGCTCCGTGGTCTGAAGACCGACCTGGACATTCAGCGTCAGCAGCAGGCCCAGGCACAGGAACGGCAGAAGACTGCTCGCACGGAAGCCGAAGCGCTGGATATCGAACGCCGTGCCGCCCGCGCCCGCGTAGACGAATTGCAGCGTCAGATCCGCGAACTCGAAGCGCAGGTCAACGCGCCGTTCAGTCCACAGCCGCGCCGTCGCTGATTCAACGCTTCACCTCATCCCCAGATCGGGCGGCCCACGGGTCGCCCGATTCACTTTTAGGCGCCGGCATTCAAACATGGCGACTTTGTTTGATACCGGGCGGGGCGGCGCGTACATTGGCGGACAATCCATTTTCGCAGTCGACCGCGCATGCGTTCCGCCTCCGAGTTACCCGCCAATGCTTCACCCGCAGCGGCGGAGCCCATCCCGCAGCCCAAGGGCTTGCCGTGGCTGGGCAACCTGCTTCAACTTCCCAAAGACCGTCTGGCCCAGACGCTCCTGGAAACCAGCCGGCAGTTTCCCCAAGGCCTCTACCAGCTCGACTTTGCCGGGCGGCGCGTGCCGTTTGTCTATTCCGCCGATCTGGTGGCCGAACTATGCGATGAAACGCGCTTTCGCAAGCTGATCGGCCCGCCGCTGTCGTTTCTGCGGGCGGGGGCGGGCGATGGCCTCTTCACCGCGCATCAGGACGAGCCGAACTGGGGAAAGGCGCATCGCATTCTGCTGCCGGCCTTCAGCCAGCGCGCGATGAAGGGTTACTTCGACGTCATGCTCGAAGTGGCCAATGCGCTGGCCGACAAATGGGCGCGCCAGGGGCCCGACGCCGATATCCCCGTGGCCGACGACATGACGCGGCTCACGCTCGACACCATCTCGCTGGCGGGCTTCGGATACCGCTTTGATTCGTTCAACACGCCGGAGCTGCATCCGTTCCTGGCGGCCATGGTGGGCGTGCTGTCCGAAGCCATGGGCAAGCTCACACGCCTGCCGCTCAAAGACCGCTTCATGCGCGAGCACCATCGCCGGTTCGCGCACGACGTGGCCGCCATGCACCAATTGGTGGACGAGGTGATCCGCGCCCGCCGTCAGGCAAAAGATGGCGGCCTCGGCGCGAGTGACTTGCTTGGGTTGATGCTCAACGCCCGCGATCCGGTGTCGGACGAGCCTTTGGATGACACGAACATCCGCTTCCAGGTCATCACCTTCCTGATTGCCGGGCATGAAACCACGAGCGGCCTGCTGACCTTCGCGCTCTACATGCTGCTGCGCCATCCTGCGGTGCTCGCGCAGGCGTACGCCGAGGTCGATCGCGTGCTGCCGGGCGATACCGTGCCGCAATATGCGCACCTCGCGCAGCTCGACGTGATCGAGCGTGTGTTGAAGGAAACGCTGCGCCTGTGGCCGACCGCCCCGAGCTTTGGCGTGGCGCCCTACGAAGACACGCGCATTGGCGGTCGCTACGCCATCCGCAAGGACCAGCGCGTGGTGACCGTGCTGCTGGCCCTGCACCGCGACCCGGCGGTGTGGGACCGCCCAGAAGTCTTCGATATCGACCGTTTCCTGCCTGAGAACGAAGCCAAGCTTCACCCACACGCCTACAAGCCCTTCGGCAACGGTGAGCGCGCCTGCATCGGCCGCCAGTTTGCGCTGACCGAAGCCAAGCTGGCGCTGGCGGTGATCCTGCAGCGCTTTGCATTGTCCGACCCGTACGACTACGGCTTCCACATCAAGGAAACGCTGACGCTCAAACCCGACGGTTTCCGCCTGCGCGCGCGGCTGCGCAATGCGCGGGAGCGGTTGTCGATCGCCATGCCTTCGCGCACCGAGGTGGCCACACAAGACGACGCCGAAGCCGCACTCGCCGGCGGCGGCGAACCGATGCATGTGTTGTACGGCGGCAGCCTTGGCACCTGCCAGGACATCGCCGAGCAGCTTGCCGCCACCGCATCGCGCGCCGGCTTCGACGCCAAGGTGGCGCCGCTGGACACGATTGCCGACGCGCTGCCGCAGCAGGGCGTGCTGATCGTGGTGGCCGCTACGTATAACGGCCGTGCGCCGGACAGCGCCCGCACGCTGGAAGCTCGGCTCGATGCTGCCGATGCGCTCGCCCGGCAGGCAACAGGATTGCGCTACGCCGTGCTTGGCTGCGGCAACTCGCAATGGCCCGCGTTCCAGGCGTTTCCAAAGCGGGTGGAGGCGATGCTCGCGGCAGCCGGCGCACAAGCCATCGTGCCGCGCGGAGAGGCTGACGGCAACGCCGGTTTCGATGCCGCCGTCGATGCCTGGACGCGCGGCCTGTGGAGCGCCCTGGGCGCCCGCCAGTCACAAGCCGATGGCCCCTCCGTCCACGTCGACTATCTCGCTCCCGATGCCGTGCGCGCCGCCACACTGCCGCCCGCCGCCCGCGCGATGCAGGTGCTCGCCAACGAAGAACTCGTCAGCGACCCCACCGGCCTCTGGGACTTCGCACAGGAAGCGCCACGCGGCCCCACGCGCCACCTCACCGTGCGGTTGCCTGACGGTATGACCTACGCCACTGGAGACCACCTCGCCGTCTATCCGCGCAATGCGGCCGACCGTGTCGACACAGCCATCGCGCGGCTTGCGCTCGAGGGCGACGCGCTCGTCACGCTGACCGCGCGCCATGCACACGTGCGGCACTTGCCGCTCAACCAGGCGGTGTCCGTGCGCCAGTTGCTGCGCGATTTCGTCGAGCTGCAAGACACCGCCACCGTGCGCGACATCACCGCGCTGCACGCTGCTACGCGCTGTCCGTTCACGCGAGGTCAGCTTGCCGTCTGGCTGGAAGGCGATGATGCAGCTCAACGCTTCGACCAGGACATCCAAACCGCACACGTGAGCGTGCTCGATCTGCTGATGCGCTTCCCGGCGATTGAACTGACGCTGGAGGCGTTTCTCGCGCGGCTTGGCGCGATGCGGCCGCGCTTCTATTCCATTGCGTCGTCGGCGCATGTGTCGCCGGGTGTGGCAGCGCTGACGGTGGGCATGGTGTCGGGGCCGGCATGGTCTGGGGTAGGCACATATCGCGGGACGGCATCGAACTATCTGATGACGCTGCGTGCAGGCGCAGAGATCGCTGCTGCCGTGCGCACGCCCAACCCGCCGTTTGCACCGGACGCGGATACCGGTAAGCCGATGGTGCTGATCGGCGCCGGAACGGGCATCGCGCCGTTCCGTGGCTTCCTGGAAGAGCGCGCCGCGCGGCAGGCGGCCGGCGAGGCGGTGGCAACGTCGTTGCTGTGCTTCGGCTGCCGCCACCCCGAGCACGACTTCCTCTACCGCGACACCTTGCGCGCGTGGGAAAACGCAGGCGTGGTGCGCGTCTTCCCGGCGTATTCATGCGTGGCAGATCATCCGCATCGCTTCGTGCAGCATGCGCTGTGGGATGCGCGCGAAGCCGTGTGGGCGGCGTTCGATGCCGGCGCCACGTTGTACGTGTGCGGCGACGGCCGTGCGATGGCGCCGGCGGTGCGCGACACGCTGATCCGCATGCACCAGGCGCGCTACGGTAGCGACCTGGCGACCGCGTCGGACTGGTTGACGGCGCAGATGCAATCCGGCCGCTACCGCCAGGACGTCTTCAACTGAGGCCGCCGATAAGGCGCTGATAGGGCGCCGATAGCGGGCGTGGGTGTTGCGGCACTGCCGCATTGACGGCCCCGCTTGAGCAGCGACGCGGGTGCCCCATGTTACGATTTGCCCCTCGGAGCACCGCGCTTTTGGCCCAGCGACGCCCTGTCAGGCGCGTCCGGCGCAGCGGCTCCACGAGGAGAAATGAAAATGTGGCGCCGAATCAAAGCGTCCTGGATGGCGATCTTTCTGGTCACCCTGCTGGGTGTCGGGTACTTGTGGATGTACCGTTTTGAGCCGCTGCTCTCTGGCGAGGCCGGCAGCGATGTGTTCGTGTGGGACCGCTGGACCCACCGTGTCTGTGCGCTGACCGACAACGGCGAAGCCACCGAGTGGCGGTGCGATAACGCCATGGAAACCGACGGCTCCAGCAGCAACACCAACTCGGATGTCTCGATACGGAAACGCATGCGCGACGCCGTCCAGCGCATCAAGCTGTAAATCCCACGCCCGCCGTTCGTTGCGGGCGTTTTTCTTTCCCTGATTGCTATCCCCTGCTGGGTTTAGCCGCGTCCACCAGTTCTGGCGAGGGCACGGGCGGCAGCTTGCGCACCTGCGCAGTTTCCATGCGGCCCTGACGCTGGAACGGCCCAAGGTTTTGGGGCTGGCCGGATTCCAGCGCGCGCTCAATGGCGGCCAGTACGCGCACGTCGGCCAGGCCTTCTTCGCCGTTGGGTTCGGGCTCGCGGTTGCGGAGGATGCAATCGGAAAAGTACTGCAGCTCGCCGCCAAACTGATCCGTCGCGTCAAACGCTTGTTCGTGCGTCTTGCCGTCGATTGTGGCGCGGTATTTCAGCCCCACGCCAAACATGAAGCCGGGTGAGACTTCCAGGTCTCCCTTGGTGCCGAGGATGCGGTACTGATCGATGCTCGCACCGCTGTAGCTGACCACGAACTGTGCGACGCGGTGGTCGGCAAAGCGCAGCGTTACGCTGACGGTGTCATCGAAGTTGAAGGGCAGATCGGGGTCGCGAACCCCGCAGGCTGAAACCTCCACCGGCTCTTCGCCAAACAGATTGCGCACCGCGTTGATGGGGTACACGCCCATGTCCGACACAGGCCCGGCCCAATAGCCATGGCTGGCGCGGTGGTTGGACGGCGCCACCGATTGGCTGAACATGGCCGAGAACGCCCGGATGCGCCCGAGCTTGCCTGCGCGCACCAGCTCAATGGCGGCCAGCGTGGCGGGCTCGAAATGCAGCCGGTAGGCAATCATCAATTTTGCGTTGCCGTTGCGGGCTGCTTCGATCATCGCTTCGCAATCGGCTTCGCTGGTGGCCATGGGCTTTTCAAGCAGGACGTGGATGCCACGCTGCAGGGCGGGCAGGGCGTACTGCCGGTGCATGTCGTTGGGCAGCGCGAGGTAGATCGCGTCGATATCTCCGGAGGTGAGCAACTGGTCGTAGTCGGCATAACCGTGCACGTGCTCGATGCCGTAGCGGTCGGCCAGTGCCGTGGCTTTGACCTCATCGCCGGTAACTAGCGCGGTGACGACGGAGTTGCCGCTCTGTGCCACGCCCGGCAGAAACGCGGCCTGTGAAATCCAACCGGCGCCGACCACGGCATAACGTACAGGACTCTGGACGGTACGTGCAGGAGCGGCTTGCGGCTCACGTTCGGCCTCATGAAAAGCGGTAGACATGACAATTCCTTTGCAATCGTTGCGCACGGGGGCATGCCGATGCCGTGGTGCGGCGCGCTCGGCCGTGCGGGTTCTAACTGACTAAGCAAAGGCGGTGCCCGGTGAGCGCAAAAGGCGTCACACCGGGCCCTATTGGGGCGCCGTACGGGGCGCTCAGGCGTGCTCGGCGCGGCTGTCGGCCGGGGCTTCGGCGCGCTCGGTCATGCCGTAGTCGCGCATCACATGGGCGATGCGCAGCCGATAGTCGGCAAATGCGTGGTCGCGGCCGGCGTGCTGGGCGCCGCGGTGCTGCTCCATGTTGCGCCAGGCCTTGACGGCCTCTTCATCACGAAAGAACGACAGCGACAGCATCTTGTCGGGGTTGGTGATGCTCTGGAAGCGCTCCACCGAGATAAAGCCGTCGACCTGCTCAAGCAGCGGCTTCAACCGCGCGGCGAGGTTGAGGTAGGTGTCGCGCTGGCCCGGTGCGGGCTCGACTTCGAAGATGACGGCGATCATGGCAAGGCTCCAGTGAGGTGTGGGGTGTTTTTGCAGCGGTTTCGTTCTCGGCAATTTCAAGCGTGAAAGCTGGGGATACGCGCGTTGGGCGACGGGCGATACGCCACCTCACCAAGGCTGGCAAGCCACCGGTCGATATCTGACAGGCTCAGCAGATGCAGCACCGTTTCGCGCGCGATGGTGGTTGCCAATGCGTCGGCGGGGCAGCGGTGCGCGCCGCGGCCGAACGTCCACAGATGCGGCTTTGCACGGTCGATGTCGAAGCGTAGTGGGTCCGGGTTGGCCGTGCCGTCCACGTTGGCGGCGGCCAGTAGCACCAGGATCTTGTCACCCGCACGCAGCGACTGGCCGACCAGCACAACATCGTGCGCGACAAAGCGGCGCGTGTTCTGCACGGGCGCATCGCGGCGCAGGACCTCGCGCACGAAGGGCTCGATGGCATGCGGTTGCGCGCGCAGCCGTGTTGCCAATCCCGAGTGCCGCGACAGCGCGACGATGCAGTTGCCGAGCAGTCCGGCGCAGGCGTCGTAGGTTTGCGCAAGCAGGGCGGCGAGGTTGGTGATTTCCGCGTCGCCGTCATCAGCAACGCTAGCGAGCGGTGAGTCGGTAAAGCGGCGCTGCAGGCGGTCGACTGCGGCATCAGCTTGTGCAATGGCTGCTGCGCTGGCACCGGGGCCGAGCGCGGCGAGGTACGCGGCAATGTCAGCCTGGCAGGCAGGCGCATCGGCGTGATCGCCCAGCAGCGTCTGCGCGATCGTGGCGAGTGGCACGGCGAAGTGAGCATCGGTCTCCAGCGCCGCGTGCAGATGCGTTGCATCGGGCAGCGCAGTGCGAGCATGCCGCTGCGCGCGGCTGGCCAGCGCCAACACATCCAACTGGCCCAGCGCGGCCATCACCTTGGCCTTGCGCGCGCTGTGGTCCGGCCCGTCGATCTGACGCACGAGGCGCCCGAAGAATGCGCCCGTGGGCGTCGCGGCCACGGCCCTGGGCACGGGTTCATCGGCCGGCCGTACGCGGCAGGCAGCGCTGCCGAGTACAGCGTCCACGGCTTCGGCACTGGCTGCGACCCACCACCCGAGGGCGGCATCGAAGAAGAACGGGCGGTTGGCCGCAAGTTCGGCGTAATAGGGGGCCGGGTCGGCATGCGCGATAGCTTGCAGCGCATCGGCGGGCGGGGCGATGTCCAGGGCAGTCATCAGCGTGGGGCGCGGGAGTAAGATGGCTCCCATTGTCTGGACTGCCCGCCCGCCTGTCACGCGCCAACAGTTTGGTCTCCATCGAACCATGACCGCATCTTCCTCAGCCACCGAATCGACAACTCAGCCTGACATCGGCCGCGTGGCCGCCACCATTGGTGATCCAACCCGCATCCGCATGCTGCTGCTGTTGATGGAAGGCCGCTCGCTTACCGCCAAGGAGCTCGCTTACGGCGCGGGCGTGGAGCCAGCGACGGCCAGCGCGCACTTGCGCCGGCTTGAGGCAGATGCGCTCATCACCTCGCTATCCAGCGGGCGCTACAAATACTTCGGGCTGCGCTCGCCGGCGGTGGCGGAGATGATCGAATCGTTGCTGGTGGTCGCACCTGAAAAGCCGGCCGACCCACGACGCTCGACCGTGCCTGAAAACTTGCGTGCGGCGCGCCTGTGTTATGACCACCTGGCCGGTCAGCTTGGCACGGAGGTCTCGGAGAAACTACTGTCGCGCGGCTGGCTGACGCAGCTCGATGACACGCACGGCGCCTATGAGGTTACGCCCGAGGGTGAGCAGGCGCTGGCCGCCATCGGCGTCGATGTGAACGCGTTGCGCAACGGCCGACGCCGCTTTGCTTACGGTTGCATGGATTGGAGCGAGCGGCGCCCGCATCTGGCCGGCGCGCTCGGAGCCGCCGTGGCAGAACGCTGCATCGCACTGGGGTGGCTGGCGCGGCAGAAGCATTCGCGCGCACTGAGCATGACCGAAGCCGGGCAGCGCGAATTGCATGCGTGGCTGCACACGGCGTAGGTGCGTGCAGCCCGAGTTAGCTGGCGTTGCGGATCGCTTTTACGTAGTCCCGCTGGAACACGCACATGCGCAAGGCGTTGTGGTACGCACCGTTGCTGAAGAACTCCTCGATCAGTTCGCCTTCGCGCTGGAAGCCGCATTTTTCGTACACGTGGATCGCGCGTTCGTTCACCACGTCTACAACGAGATACAGCTTGTGCAAATTCAGCACCATGAATGCATAGTCGATGGCCAGTCGCGTTGCTGTTGACGCATAGCCGTGACCTTGCCAGCTGGGCGCGATGATGATCTGGAATTCGCCGCGGCGGTGGATGTAGTTCAGCTCCATCAACTCGACCAGACCCACGGCTTCGCCGGCATCGTTCTCGCAGATGAAGCGGCGCTCGCGCTGGTCGTGCACGTGGCGGTCGTAGAGTTGTGAGAGTTCAGTGAAGGTTTCGTACGGTTCTTCGAACCAGTAACGCATGATCTTCGCGTCGTTGTTCAGCTCGTGCACGAAGCGCAGGTCATTGCGCTCCAGCGGGCGCAGGGAAAGGTCGTGGGATTTTTCGATGACCATGGTGTTGTCCTTGTTGTGTTGAGGCGCCCGACATCGCGTCGACGTCCCTACAGTGTCAGCAAGGACGTGTCGCCGCGGATGCCTGTTTGCGCTGCGGTTGCGCGCGTCGGCGCCGATCCAGATAAAGCCACCACCCCGTTGCTGCAAACACCGGCAGCATCAACGCTCCGACCAACACTAGCACGATGCCGATCGGCCCGAAATAGCGTCCATTGTGAAGCGGCAACATGCCTGCCAGCAGGCGTTGCATTGGCGGCTTTGCTGCGAAGGATTCGTTGCGGAGGACGGCTCCGGTGCTGGCGTCCAGCGTCAATCGATTGAAGGCGCGGTCGTGCGGTGCATTGACCGGCAGCCAGTTGATATCGACCTTGCCCGTGCGGGCATCGTCGATGCGGAGGGTGGCCGTTTCATAGTTCGACGCGTTGATGAGGAAAGCGTTCCACGTGCGCTCAATTGCCGCATCTTCGAGTGGTTGTCGCAGGCCCTCCACCGGTTTTGCCTTGGCTACAAGCGGCATGCCGGCCAGGCGCTGCAGGCCGTCGCGGTACCAGTCATACGCCCAATACAGGCCGCTGAAGGCGGCCAGCACATACAGCGGCAGCACCAGCGTTCCGATGACGGTATGTACATCCCACCAGCGGATGCGGCCTGCGCGGCTCCAGCGGATGACGAGCCAGCTTCGCCAATTCGTTACGCGGCGCGGCCAACGCAGATACAAGCCGGAAAGGGCCATGACGGCGAGCCCAATCGTGCTCGCTCCTACGATCTGCTTGCCGATCTCATCGGCAAGCAAGGTGCGGTGCAGCAGCTTGACGGTGGCGAAGAAGCGCTGCCCGCGCGCTTCGGGCAATAACGTGCCGGTTGCGGCATCGATGTAGCGCAACTCCCCACGGCTGCTGCCGCCGTGTTTGCCGGGCGGCCACGCATACCAGACGCGCCACGGCTCTGTTGGGTCGGATGCGGCGGTGATGAAAGTGACAGGACGCTCGGGCATGGCGGCGCGCGCCTGCGCAGCCACCTGCGGCAGAGTTGGCGCAGGGCCGGTGCGCGCGGGCAGGCTGAGCACGCCGGGGTTGAGCGCCCGCAGCAGTTCGTCTTCGTAGGCCATCAGCGCGCCAGTGACGCCAACGACGGCCAGCACCATACTGGCTGACAACCCGATCAGCCAGTGCAGGCGGAAGAGTATCCGTCGCAGCATCGCGTTTGCCACTTACAGCCGCTTACATCTTGTAGCGCACGCCGAGCAGCGCCATGCGCGGGGCACCCGGCATGTTGTAGTTCTCGGCGCCGCCGTGAGCCGACACGTAGTACGCGCGGTTGAACAGGTTCTGCAGATTCAGCGTGACATCAACGTGCTTGCTGCGATAACCGGCGCCCAGGTCGACGGTCATGTAGCCGGGCAGCGTCGTCAGGTTGTACTGCGATGCGTAACGCGCAGCTTCCGCACGCACGCCGCCGGCCACGTAGAAGCCGTTCGGCAGATCGTGCTTCAGCCATACCGAGCCGCTATGCCGCGGCGTGAGGGACGGCTGGTTGCCGTTGACCGCCACGCTGCCACTGCGGTCGTTCGGGTTCTCCAGGCGGCCGTTCAGGTAGGCATAGCTCGCCATCAGCGACCAGGTTTTCACAATCTCGCCCGTGAACGACAGCTCCAGGCCGCGCGTGCGCTGCGTGCCGATGGGCACACCCAGCAGCGTGACGGGATCCGCCGCCGTCAGGTTCGTCTGCTTCATGTCGAACAGTGCGGCCGTGACGCTTGCACCGGCCGAGAGGTCGTACTTGGCGCCGATCTCGTAGTTCGTGGTCGATTGCGGGGCCAGCGCGCCGCTGTTCGGGAAGAACGTGAAGCTATCCGCCAGCGGCTGGAACGAGCGGCTGTACGACGCGTACAGCGAAAGCGGCTCGATCGGGTGATACACAACGCCCAGGCGCGGGCTGACCGGCTTGTCGGTGCGAGACAGATCCACATTGCGCGCGGTCAGGTCGTCGCGGCTTTGCTTGAGGATTTCATAGCGCAGGCCGGCGAGCACCGTCCATTGCGGCGAGAACTTGATCAAGTCCTGCACGTACGCCGCATACGTCTCGTTGTGCGAGAGGCCGTAGTTGGTCGGCACGGCGTTGCCGGGTACGGTCGGCAACACCTGCAGCGTCGGGTTGAAGAGGTTGTAGGTCGTGCTGCCCGGCGCAGCGGCCACGCGGTCGCTCTTGTCCTGGTAACCCAGCTCGATGCCGTACAGCAGCGTGTGCTGGATGCCCCAGGTCTCGGCCTTCTGCGTCAGCTCGTTCTGCCACAGCGTGCCGCGGTCGCTGCGGTTGCGCTGGTTGACGGTGAGGGTGACAGTCGGGATCGGCCCATCGGTGACGCGGCTGACGGTCGTATAGTTGTTGCGGCCGAGCGAGTATTCGTAGTTGCGCACCACGCTGTGGAACGACCATTTGTCGTTGAAGCGGTGGTCTAGCGTGCCGGTCACGCTCTTGACAGTGGACTCCACGTTGCCGGCAGCGGCATTGGCGGAGCCATAGCGCGTTTCGATCGGCACGTCGACCGGGCGGCCGTGGTACGACGGTACGCCCTGATCGGCAATGCGCTTGTCGTGCAGGTAGTCGAACTGCACCGTCAGCTTGGTATCTGGCGCGAGATTGAACAGGAACGACGGCGAAATCGCTTGGCGGCGCAGGAAGTAGTCGTTGCGGAAACCGCCCGAATCCTCCACCGCGCCGGTGATGCGCGCGCGGATGGCGTCGTCGTTGATGGACGTGTTCAGGTCGAACTCCGCACGCTTCTGGCGCTCGGTGCCCACCACCACGCCCACCTCGGCCAACGGCGTCGCCAGCGGTTTCTTGGTCACGCGATTGATGATGCCGCCCGACGAGCCACGCCCATACAGCACGGCCGCCGGGCCCTTCAGCACTTCAATGCGATCGACGTTGGAGAGATCGCGGAAGTAAAGCGAGTCATCGCGCAGACCGTCGACGTACTGGTCATTGATCGACGAGAAACCGCGAATGGTCACCTGGTCACGCTGCGCGTCGCCCAGCGAGGCCGACACACCCGGCACGTTGCGCAGGGTGTCGTTGATCGACAGCGCGCCCTGGTCCTGGATCACTGCGCGCGGCACGACGTTCACCGACTGCGGAATCTCGCGCAACGGCACGGGAATCTTCGTGGCGGTGTTCGCGATGGGCGTGTCGTAGCTCGTGCTGGTGCGCGTACCCTTGACCGTGGACGTCGGCAACGTGCCGGCGTCGGCTGCGGCAACGGTATCGGCGGCAGTTGCCACCTGGGCAAACGGCAGCGTTCCAAGGACGGCCAGAGACAGGCACAAACGTTTCGGCGGCATTGCAGTTCCCGTAAAGTGAAAAGTAGGGCGCGACTCCCTCCCCCGAGGTTGGCGCCTTCAGAATGTGAAGACGCAGATAATAATGAGAACAATTCCTATTTACAAGAGAGTTAAGGCGAGCTTTTGACGAGGGGCAACGTTTGCCGATCTTGTGCGCCGCAATTTTTCATGGCATACCGCGATGTTTCAGGCACCAAGTTGCGCCATAACCGTCTCATTTGCCGGATTTCTGCCATCTTTCTGATATGTCGCATTCATCACACCAGATGCCGTTGAGAGCCGCCTTGGTGGGCTACGGCTACGCCGGCAAGCTGTTTCACGCCGCGTTGATCGACGCCACGCCCGGGCTGCATTTGCAGGTCATCGGCTCCAACCGGCCAGACGCCGTGCATGCGGATCGGCCTAATGCCGTGGTCTGCACGCCCGAGGCGGCGGCAACGCATGCGGAAGCCGACCTCGTTGTCATTGCCGCGCCCAACGACCGTCACGCACTGCTGGCCGAAGCTGCGTTGCGCGCAGGCAAACATGTCGTGGTGGATAAGCCGTTTACCGTCACGCTGGCAGAGGCGCGGCATCTGGCTCGGGCGGCGCGTGAAACGGGGCGCGTGCTGTCGGTCTTTCAGAACCGCCGCTGGGACAGCGATTTCCTGGCCGTGCAAGCCGCGATTGCCGGTGGCGCCATCGGCAAAGCCATGCACGTCGAGGCGCATTTCGACCGCTATCGTCCGCAGGTACGTGCGCGCTGGCGCGAGCAGGCGGGGCATGGCACGGGCATCTGGTTCGATCTTGGCCCGCACCTGATCGACCAGGCGCTGCAACTGCTCGGCCTGCCGGATGCGGTGAGTGCCTCGTTTGCACGCCAGCGGCCGGGCGCCGAAACGCCGGACTGGGCGCACGTCGTGCTGGAAGTGGGCGAGCGCCGAGCAGTCCTTCACGCGAGCATGTTGGTGGCGGGCGGCTCGCCGCGCTGGGTCGTCCATGGCACGCGCGGTTCGTTCATCAAGCGCCGGATGGACCAGCAGGAAGCGCAACTGCTAGCCGGCATGCAGCCCGGCGCGCAAGGCTGGGGTGTGGACGATGACGCGGGCCTGCTGATCGACGGCGCAACCTCGACCGAAACCCGCATTGCAACGCCCGCAGGCGACCAGCGCGCCTACTATGCCGCTGTGCGCGACGCCATCCTCGGCCTGCGCGCGAACCCTGTCCCGCCCGTGCAGGCTGTGGCTGTCATGGCCGTGCTCGAAGCCGCCGTGGCCGCTGCCGAAACCGGCACGGCTGTCGTGCCGGACCTGACCGATGCTGAACGTGCGGATTGGCTGGCCTCGCGGGAGACCGCCTCGTGAACGGCGTCGTCATCCTGTTGCTGGTGGCGGGCGGTTTGCTCGCTGTGGTGGCGCTGGTGCAGATGCTGGCCTCGCGGCTGACGTTGCCGGAATCGACATTGCTGGCGCTGGCAGGCATTGGCATCGGCGGCGCCTATGTGATCGTGCAGAACAGCGCGCCGGCCTCCGCGGCCACGTTCTTCGCGCCGCTCGTCGATCCGAGTTGGCCGGCAGAGGCGTATCTGTGGCTGTTCCTGCCGCCGCTGCTGTTTCAGGCAGCGCTGTCGGTTGATGTGCGGAGCATGGCGCCGGATGCCGCACCGATCCTGATGCTGGCCATCGTGGCCGTGGTGGTCGCCACGGGCGTGATCGGGCTCGCGGCGGCCGCTGTCACGCCGTTCGGCATCGTCACGTGCCTGCTGCTCGGCGCGATGATTGCCACGACCGATCCATCCGCTGTGATTGCGGTATTTCGCGACGTGGGTGCGCCGGCACGGTTGATCCGCCTGGTGGAGGGCGAGGCACTGCTCAACGACGCCGCGGCCATTGCCATCATGGGCGTGCTGCTCGCAATGCTGACGGGGCACGGCGGTGATGCCTCCGTCGGCACCGGCCTGCGTGAACTGGCCAAGGCGTTCGGGGGCGGCGTGGTGTTCGGATTGATTGCCGGGCGCATCGCCGCATTCCTGCTGCCGGCGTTGCGTGGCATTGCTCAGGCCGAAGCCGCCTGGACGCTGGCGCTGCCGTACCCGCTGTATCTCGTGGCCGAAAACATGCTGGGCGCGTCGGGCGTGGTGTCGGTGGTGTGCGCGGGGCTGGTGATTGGCGCGCTGGGGCGCACGCGCTTGACGCCGCGCAACTGGTCGCACCTGCAACTGATCTGGGAGCAGATTGCTGCGCTGGCCGGGGCGGTGGTCTTCTTGCTGGCTGCGGTGCGGGTGCCGGAGTTGTTGCACGGCGTGGTGTGGAAAGACGCGCTATGGCTGGCGGTGATCGTGCTGGCTGCACTTGCTGCGCGCCTTGCGGTGCTGTTCGGTCTGTTGCCCGCGCTTGCGTGGCTCAAGCTCTCCGCGCCGGTCAGTCATGCCTATAAGCTGGCGATTGCATGGGGCGGCCTGCGTGGTGCTGTCACGTTGGTGCTGGCGCTAGGTGTGGCGGAGAACCAGGCAGTGCGCGAGGCGGATCGCCATTTCGTCACCATCCTCGCCACCGGCTTTGTGCTGGTGAGCGTGCTCTTCAATGGCGCCACGCTGCGCTGGGTGATGCGCCAGTTGGGGCTGGATCAGTTGTCGCCGCAAGAGCAGGCCCTGCAAGGCCAGGCGCTGAACATGTCGACAGAGGAAGTGGAATCGACCATGCGCCGCATCGGCGGGCATTTCCATTTCACTTCGGGTGCGACGGATCAGGCAGCGGAGGTGTATCGGCGGGAGGTCGCGGCCGGCGCGGTCGAGCTGAACCTTGAGGAAGCGCTGTCCGAACGCGAGCGCCTGACCATCGGCCTTGTTTCGCTCGCCACGCGTGAGCGCGAGTTGATTCCCGAGTACGGCAACGGCCTCGTCTCCATCCGCAACCTTGACGCGATGATGCGCAACACCGCGGACATGATCGACGCGGCGCGCACGGAGGGGCGTCTTGGCTACAAGCGTGCATCGCGGCGCATCCTGGCCAAGCACGCCGGCTACCGGTTCGCGGTCTGGCTGCACCGCGTGGTGCATATCGACCGCCCGCTGGCCAACGCGCTGGCCGATCGCTTTGAATTGCTTATTTGCCGCCAGACGGTGTTGGAGCGCTTGCGCGCGTACAACCGTGCATCGCTGCAACCTGTGCTCGGCGAGCGCATGGCAGACCTGCTCGACGGTGTGTTGATTGCTCGGATCGAGGCGGCGGAAGAGGGCTTGGCCGAGCTGCGCGAGAAGTTTGGCGACTACAGCGCCGCTCTGGAAAAGCGTCTGCTCGTGCTGTTCGCGCTCTACATCGGCCAGAGCAAGATCGACACGATGCTGGCCGAAACGGTGATCTCGAAAGAGGTCTACAAGCAGATCAGCGCGGTGATCCGCCGTGCATGGACGGCCGCGCTGCCGCGGCCGCCGCTGTCGACTGCATTGCACATGCCGGCCGCACGGAAGTAGTGCGACTCGGAGAATTCAGCGGCGAACAGCTCAGAGCCGCTTGTCTTCCCGCTCCACGCCCGGATGGCGGTGGATGTCATGCGTGACGAAGCCCGTGTCGTTATCGGGCATCTCCAGCCACTCCGGGTGCGAGAGCGATTCGCGAATATCCGCCAGGCCCGAAGCCCAGTGGTCGCGCATGGTCGACGGCCCGAACTGGATGTCCTTGCCCGGCCCTTCGTGTTCCTTGGCAGCGTAGATGAGGTGGAAGACGTTGTAGCGCTTGGTACAGGCCATCTCCTGCGCGTGCTTGTACCACTGCGTGCGCTCGAACTCCTTGGGCGGCAGGTGATCGAGCAGCTTGCGCATGAGCCGGCGCGTGGATTGCGAACGCTCCATCCAGTCGGTAGTAAGCCGCGTGCGGCTGGAGTACTGCAAGTCCTTCTGTCGGCTGGCCACGCCGATCATCGTGTTGGGCACCGGCCCCAGCGCGCTCCAGAGGTCTACCTGAAACACCAGCGTGTCGCGGCGCGGCTTGGTGCCCAGCACATACGACAGCGGCGTGTTGGAGACCACACCGCCGTCCCAGTAATACTCGCCGTCGATCAGCACGGGCGGAAAGCCCGGCGGCAGCGCGCCCGATGCCATGAAGTGCTCTGCGCGCAGACGGCGCTCGGTGTTGTCGAAGGCTTCCAGGTTGCCCGTGCGGACGTTCACGGCGCCCACTGACACGCGGATGCCGCCATCGTTGATGCGGTCGAAATCGCACAGGCGTTCCAGCGTTGCCTTGAGCGGCGTGGTGTCGTAATAGCTGGCTTCGAGCGGGTCGACTTCGTTGGCTGGCAGTGGAGCGGGAAAGCGCGGTGTAAAAAAGCCGCGCTGGCCCTCAAGCAGCGTATCGGCGGCTTGCATGGCGGTCAGCCATTTCCGCAGATGCGCATTGCCGTCAAACCAGGCGTTTTCCAGGATGTCAGGCAGCGGCGGCGAGAACGTCGGCTGCGTGATGATCTGCCAGAACTCACGCAGCTTCGCTTGCCGATGCTCGGGCGCATTGCCGGCAATGATGGCCGTATTCAGCGCCCCGATGGAGATGCCCGCAATCCAGTTCGGCACGATGCCGGCTTCGTCCAGCCCTTCGAACACGCCGGCCTGGTACGAGCCAAGCGCGCCGCCGCCTTGCAGCACCAGCGCGATGTTCTCGTACGCCGGCAGCACGATGCGCTGTGCCGTGGTGAGCGGTGCATCTGCCGGGCGCGATGATTCTGCCGGTGTGGGCCGCTTGCTTGCGGCCACGCGTAGTTTGGGTGCGGGCATATCTCCTCCAACCTCCTTGCGTGTGCAGAGACTTATTGCATGAACCAGCCGTGGCTCACCACGAACGATTGGCCGGTCAGCGCAGCGCTCGGGAACGTGGCCAGGAAGCGCACCGTCTCGGCCACGTCTTCCACCGTGGTGAACACGCCGTCCACGGTATCACCCAGCATGACCTTTTTCACGACCTCGTCTTCGCTGATGCCGAGTTCCTTGGCCTGCTCGGGAATCTGCTTTTCGACCAGCGGCGTGCGCACAAAACCGGGGCACACCACATGCGAACGCACGTTATGCGCCGCGCCTTCCTTGGCCAGCACCTTGTTCAGGCCGAGCAGCGCGTGCTTGGCCGCCACGTAGGCTGATTTGAGCGGCGAGCCCTCGTGCGAGTGCACCGAGCCCATGTAGATCACCACGCCGCCACGGTTGTCCTTGTACATGTGGCGCAGCGCGGCACGCGTGGTCAGAAACGCGCCGTCGACGTGGATGGCCTGCATCTTCTTCCAGTCGGCAAACGAGTAGCTCACGAACGGGTTGACGATCTGGATGCCGGCGTTCGACACGAGGATGTCGACCGAGCCGAGCTCTTCAGCCACGCGGTCGATGCCGCTGTCCACGGCTTGTTCGTCGGTCACGTCCATGCGCAGGCCGATCGCCTTGCCGCCTGCATCGCTGATCTCTTTGGCGACGGCCTTGGCGCCGTCTTCGTTCAGGTCAACGATGGCGATGGCCGCACCCGAACCGGCGAGCGTGAGGGCGATCTGCTTGCCGATGCCGCTGGCGGCACCCGTGACGACTGCGACTTTGCCTTTCAAATCAGACATGTGTGTACTCCGAGGGTTGACGGAAAAAAAAGAGGGCGTTCGGGCGGGCGTTACTGCGCGAGGTAATCGAACACGACCTCGCCCATGCCAAGGGTCAGGTCTGCAATGATGTGTCGGGCTTCGACAATCTCCAGCACGGGCAGTTCGGCCACGGGTGCCAGCGCGTGGTGGGCCAGCTCCAGCGACGCCGGACCCGTCCAGGCGCCTTTCATGTCGACGTCGATCAGGTAATTGCGTGATAGTTCGCAGATGCGCGCGGTCTTGCCGTCCACATGCGGAATGATCTTGAGCAGAAAGTTAGGGCGCTCCAGGCGACGTTTCTGCTCGGCCAGGTCCAGCTCACGGTGTTTGTAGCCCATGGTGCCGGTTGCCACGCGCACGGGGC
Organism: Ralstonia sp. SA306; assembly: GCF_054792405.1. Classification (NCBI taxonomy): domain Bacteria; kingdom Pseudomonadati; phylum Pseudomonadota; class Betaproteobacteria; order Burkholderiales; family Burkholderiaceae; genus Ralstonia; species Ralstonia sp. SA306. The sequence continues at coordinate 1,153,342 of NZ_CP096452.1, read as the reverse complement.
CGTAGTCGAGCGTGCCGATCAGCGTGTCCTTGTCCGTCACGAGCCTGGGCGTGGCGAGCTTCTTGGGAAAGCCCCACATTTCACGTCCGCCGGCCAGGGGCGGATGGTCGTCCAGATACATCGCGAGCGTGTACGTGCCGGGCTTGCCTTCATAGGTGACGGGAATCACCTGGCCGCTTTCGGTGTAATCGCCAAAGCCGGTGGAGTCGGCCATGCGGATGAACTCGTAGGCAACCAGCGGTTCGGGCACCTCCAGGGGTTCCGGCACCATGGCGCGCAGCTTGGCCGGGTCGGTGCGGTACGTGATGATGAAGAATTCTCGGTGGATGAAGCGGTACGGGCCGGGCGGGTAAGCGGGGCTCGTGAGCGGCATCGCGAAGGCGGTTTCTCGGACGGTCTTGATGTCCATGGCACTCCTTGTGCATGAGGGCGTTAGGGATCGGCTACGACGCAAGAGAACGGTAGGCGATGGCGCATCCTGTCGGTCATTTGTGACGGTATGCACCTCGCTGCATATTGACTTGATTGCGTAGGCAATTATCGTAACGAGAGGCCGCTCACTATGGACAAATCCGCAATGCTAGTTGACGCCAACAATGCATTGTTGTGCCGCTCGGCAGGGTGGCCCGTTCAGGCGTGCGAGAGAAATTCCCAGAGCGCCGGTTCGGCGGAGTACGCCACGTTGAAACGCAACCACGCGCTGGGCTCGTCATGCGGCCTGAAATACTGCCCCGGCGCGAGCCAGATGTTGTGGTCGATGGCCCGATTGGCCAGCGCGGAGGCATCTGCGTGGCCCGGCAGCCGCGCCCACAGGAAGAGGCCGCGCCCCGGTGTATCGAACAGTTCGGCACCATGTTGGCGCATGAGGGCTTCGACGTGCGTGTGGGCCTCTCCAAGCCGCGCAATCAGCCGCGCCACGTGTTCGGCATAAACGGGGCGGGTGACGAACGCATGCACGATGCGCTCGGTGATCTCCGATGAGGTGAGCGCCACAGCCATCTTGGTACGTGCCAGCTCACGCGCGATAGCGGCATCGGCCACCACGTAGCCCGCGCGCAATGAGGGCGAGATCGTCTTGGAGAAGCCGCTCACGTACAGCGTGCGGCGCAGGCCGTCGAGCGCAGCCAGCATCGGCGCGGCAGGGTCGGCCAATTCGCGGTGCAGATCGTCTTCAACGATCCAGAGGCCGTGCTGTTCGGCCAGTTGCAGCGCGCGGTAGGCGTTCTGAGCGGTCATCGACGAGCCGGTGGGGTTCTGCAGCACGGAACTGGTGAAAAGGGCGCGCGGCCGGTCGGCATCGTCCGCGCGGAGGATGGTCTCCAGTGCCGTTGTGTCGAGCCCATCCGGTGTGCGCGGCACCCCGACCACGCGCAGGCCGGCCAGCTTGAGCACCTGGAGCACGTTGCAGTAGCCCGGATCATCCACGGCCACGACGTCGCCGGCTTTGAATAATGTGCGGACGATCAGATCGAGCGCCTGCGTGGCGCCGCTGGTCAGCAGCACTTGCGAGCGTTCCACCGGCAGCCCCCGCAGCGCAAGCGACTGCGCCACGTATTCGCCCAGCGGGGCGTAACCCCACGGGTGTCCGTAGCCCGCCACCCGCAGTGCGGAAACACGGCTCACCGCGCGCATGGCTTCCTGCACGCCGCGCTCGTCCAGCCAGTCGTTCGGCAGCCAGCCGCAGCCTGGTTTGATAGCGATGGAGCGATCGGCAAACACATCCGAGAGCAACCACGCCGCGTTGAGCGTGGGCGGCTCCCAGCGCGGGGCCACGGGCGCCGGTTGGGTGGGTGCGCGCGCCGCCACCAGATAGCCCGAGCGTGGCCGCGCCACGATGGCGCCCAGTGCCGCCAGCCGTGTATAGGCCTCCGCCACCGTAAAGGTGCTCACATCGTGGGCCTGGGCCAACTTGCGCACGGAGGGCAGCCGCGTGCCGGGCAGCAGGGTATGGTTGTCGACCGCCGCACGAATGCCTTGGACGATCTGGTCGACCAACGTACGCTGGGGATGAGAAGGATCGAGTTCGAGTTGCATGTTGCGATGCGGTATGGGAGCGGTGGTCGGCGCCTATACAGTTTCTTATAGAACCGCCATCTGTGCATGTCCGTGTCACGCCCGACTCTGTACAGTTTGCTCCAACGGCTGGCTCGCCAGTCCATTCCCTTTCCGCTGTTTTTTCGGAGTGACCGATGAAACCCGCACCGCACCCGCTGGAAACCACCGATCTGTCCTACTTCTGGATGCCGTTCACGGCCAACCGCCAGTACAAGGCCGCACCGCGCTTGCTGACGTCGGCCCAGGGCATGTACTACCGAGACGGCGACGGCCGCGAAGTGCTGGACGGCACGGCGGGCCTCTGGTGCGTCAACGCCGGTCACTGCCGCAAGGAAATCGTCGACGCCATCGCCATGCAGGCGGCCACGCTGGATTTCGCGCCCACCTTCCAGATGGGCCACCCGCTGGCGTTCCGTGCGGCAGAAAAAGTCGCCGAGATCATGCCGGAAGGTCTGAACCGCATCTTCTTCGTCAACTCGGGTTCGGAAGCGGTGGATACGGCGCTCAAGATTGCGCTGGCGTACCACCGAGCACGGGGCGAAGGGCAGCGCACACGCCTGATCGGCCGCGAGCGCGGCTATCACGGGGTGGGTTTTGGCGGCATCTCGGTGGGCGGTATCTCGCCGAACCGCAAGGCGTTCTCGGCAAACCTGCTACCCAGCGTCGACCACCTGCCGCACACGCATGCGCCTGAGCACAATGCATTTTCCAAAGGCCAGCCGGCCTGGGGCGAACACCTTGCCGACGAGCTCGAGCGCCTTGTGACGCTGCATGACGCGTCGACCATCGCCGCCGTCATCGTCGAGCCGCTGGCAGGTTCCACGGGCGTGCTGGTGCCGCCCAAGGGCTATCTGCAGCGTCTGCGCGCGCTGTGCGACAAGCACGGCATCCTGCTGATCTTCGATGAGGTCATTACCGGTTTTGGCCGCCTGGGCGCGGCAACGGCGGCCGAGTTCTTTGGCGTGACGCCCGATCTGCTGACGATGGCCAAGGGCATCAACAACGCTGCCGTGCCGATGGGCGCTGTGGCCGTGCGTCAGTTGGTGCACGACACCGTGGTCGACGCCGGCGCGCCAGGCGCGATCGAGCTGTTCCACGGCTACACGTATTCTGCGCACCCGCTGGCTGCGGCCGCGGCGGTGGCCGCACTGGATCTCTATCGCAGCGAAGGATTGTTCGAGCGCGCTCGTGCGATGTCGCCGGTGTTCGAAGCAGCAGCGCATTCGGTCAAGGGTGCGCCGCATGTGAAGGACATCCGCAACCTCGGCCTCGTGGCCGGCATCGAGCTGGAATCGCGGCCGGGCGCGGTGGGTGCGCGCGCTTACGAAGTCTTCCTGAAATGCCTGGAGCGTGGCGTGCTGGTGCGCTACACCGGCGACATCCTGGCGTTCTCCCCGCCGCTGATCATCGAAGAGGCGCAAATCGCGCGCATCTTCGACACCGTTCGTACCGTTCTGCAAGAGGTAGCCTGAAATGAACCGACCGATTGATCCCGCCGTGACGGAATCCGTTATCAGCCATTACATCGGCGGGCAACGCCATGCCGGTAGCGGCACGCGCAGCGCCGATGTGTTCAACCCCGCCACGGGCGCTGTGAGCGCGCAGGTGCTGCTGGGCGGTAAGTCCGAAGTGGACGCCGCCGTGGCCGCGGCGCACGCGGCCGCAGCCGACTGGGCCGAGACCTCGCCGCTCAAGCGCTCGCGCGTTCTGTTCAAGTTTAAGGAGCTGCTCGACCAGAACCAGGATGCCCTGGCCGCAGCCATCACGCGGGAGCACGGCAAGGTGTTCTCCGATGCCAAGGGCGAAGTCACGCGCGGCATTGAAGTGGTCGAGTTCGCGTGCGGCATTCCGAATCTGCTCAAGACCGATTTCACCGACAACATTGGCGGCGGCATCGACAACTGGAACCTGCGCCAACCGCTGGGCGTGGTGGCCGGCATCACGCCGTTCAACTTCCCGTTCATGGTGCCGATGTGGATGGCGCCGGTGGCACTGGCGTGCGGCAACACGTTCATCCTCAAGCCGAGCGAGCGCGATCCGACCCCCAGTCTGATGATTGCCGACCTGCTCAAGCGGGCTGGCCTGCCCGATGGCGTGTTCAACGTCGTGCAGGGTGGCAAGGATGCCGTCGATGCGCTGCTCGAGCATCCGGATGTGCAGGCCGTCTCGTTCGTCGGCAGCACGCCCATCGCCGAATACATCTACGCCGAGGGCACCAAGCGCGGCAAGCGCGTGCAAGCCCTGGGCGGTGCAAAGAACCATCTCGTGGTCATGCCCGATGCCGACCTCGACCAGGCGGTGGATGCGCTAATCGGTGCAGGCTACGGTTCTGCCGGCGAGCGTTGCATGGCGATCTCCGTGGCCGTGGCAGTGGGTGACGTGGCTGACAAGCTCGTCCCGCGCCTTGCCGAGCGCGCCAAGGCACTCAAGATCGGCAACGGCATGCAAGCCGACAGCGAAATGGGCCCGTTGGTGACGGCCGCGCACAAGGCCAAGGTTGAAGGCTATATCGCCAAGGGCGTGGAAGAGGGCGCCAAGCTGGTGGTGGACGGCCGCGGCCACACGGTCGAGGGTCATGCCGAAGGCTTCTTCACGGGCGGCACGCTGTTCGACCACGTCAAGCCTGGCATGACGATCTACAAGGAAGAGATCTTCGGTCCGGTGCTTTCGGTGGTGCGCGTGCATGATCTTGCCGAGGCGGTGAACCTGATCAACGCGCACGAGTTTGGCAACGGCGTGTCGTGCTACACGAGCGATGGCGGCGTGGCGCGCGCATTTGCGCGGCAGATCCAGGTGGGCATGGTCGGGATCAACGTGCCGATTCCGGTGCCGATGGCGTGGCACAGCTTTGGGGGCTGGAAGCGCTCGCTGTTCGGGGACCACCACGCCTATGGCGAAGAAGGTGTGCGTTTTTACACGCGTTACAAGAGCGTGATGCAACGCTGGCCGGATTCGATTGCCAAGGGCGCCGAGTTCGTGATGCCGACAGCCAAGTAAGCCGGTGCATCACCCATGAGAAAGGGAGGCAATGCCTCCCTTTTCTTTTGACCATGCCGAGTTGAAACCGGCGTGTCATATTGGTTTGATGTTGACGGCGATCAGTTCGCCATCGGGCCCGATCTCCACATCAAAGCTGACGCGCTGGCCTTCATGGAATGTCTGCGAGCGCGAAAACTGGATTTCCGAATCCCGAATGAAACTCGGGGCAGCATGCATTTCTGCAGCTGCCCCGGCGGGCGGATCATATTGAACGGCGTTCTCTTCAATTCGGCTGGCCATTGCATGCTCCCAATAGGGGGTTCGTCAAACCAGGCCACCGCTTCCGGCGGCCATCCGACTGCTTGATGGCAAACACGTACTGAACAACCTGCCTGGCGGAATATCCCGGCCAATACACGCGCGAGGAAACCCCGCGCGGCAAGCCAAAACCGGGCTACCGCGCCCGCGTGCTCCTAGTTACTGGGGCACGATGTTCGAAGCTTGCTTGCCCTTGGGGCCTTGCGTGACTTCGAACGACACCTTCTGACCTTCCTTCAGGCTTTTGAAGCCTGCGGAGTTGATAGCAGAGAAATGTGCGAAAAGGTCTTCGCCGCCATCATCCGGGGTAATGAAGCCGAAACCCTTTGCGTCGTTAAACCACTTGACGGTACCAGTAGCCATGATTTTGAGTCGTGAAGTTGAGAAATCGATCGGCCGCCGGCCAAATACAAACGCAGCAGGCAGACCCGGCCTAACCGGCCAAACGATCGTTTGGTGAATATATGCTTGGCGCGTCTCCCCGTCAAAGTCTGTTTTTTTAAGCTTTCTTTTCGAACCGGGCGGGCCCGTCGTTTTCTGGCGCTCAGCAGGGTTGGCGCAGGCTTGCCATCGGTGCAAACACCGGCGCAAAACCTGGCGTTTTCACCTAAGCTTTAGTGGCTTCTGCCGCACTCGGCTCGCCCCGTAGAATCGGTGCCGCAGACGGCGCACGAAAATTGCGTGCGCCCCCGTCGTTCCAGTCGCAGCCTACCCATGACGACCGCCGCAGCCAGTAAAACCAAGAAAAATCCCGCGTTGATGGCCACCATGGTGGGCGCAATCGGCGTGGTCTTCGGGGACATCGGTACCAGCCCCCTGTATGCACTGAAGGAATGCTTCAACCCCGAGCATGGGGTCCCGTTTTCCGATCAGACCGTCTTCGGCATCCTATCGATGCTGTTCTGGGCGATGACGCTGGTGGTGTCCGTTAAATACGTGTTGTTCGTCATGCGCGCCGACAACAACGGCGAAGGCGGCATCCTCGCCCTGACGGCGCTGGCCATGCGCGCAAGCAGGGGAGGCGCCCGGTTCACACGCACATTGATGCTGCTCGGCCTGCTCGGCGCCGCCATGTTCTATGGCGATGCCGTCATCACACCTGCCATTTCAGTGCTCTCCGCCATTGAAGGCATGGAGATCATGGCCCCCGCGCTACAGAAGTGGGTGTTGCCCCTGGCGCTGATCGTGCTGATTGCCCTGTTCTTGATTCAAAAGCAGGGCACGCACGTGGTCGGGCGCCTGTTCGGGCCAATCATGGTGATCTGGTTCGTGCTGCTGGGGCTGATGGGGTTGGCTTCGGTGGTGAAGTCGCCGCAGATATTGGTGGCGTTGAGCCCTGTGTACGCCATCGAGTTCGGATTCCGGCATACGGTGCTTGCGTTCATCGTGTTCGGCTCGGTGTTTCTGGCGCTGACCGGCGCTGAGGCGCTGTATGCCGACATGGGCCACTTTGGCGCGCGCCCGATCCGCTACGCGTGGTTCTACATTGCCATGCCGTGCCTGCTGCTGAACTACTTTGGCCAGGGCGCTTTGCTGCTGCGCGAGCCGAGCGCGGTGCAGAACCCGTTCTTTCTGCTGATGCCGAACTGGGCCGTGGGCCCGATGGTGGTACTGGCCACGGCGGCCACCGTCATTGCGTCGCAGGCTGTCATCTCCGGAGCGTTTTCGATGACGGCGCAGGCCGTGCATCTGGGCTATGCGCCGCGCATGAAGATTCTTTACACGTCGGATGTGGAGATCGGCCAGATCTACGTGCCGATGGTCAACTACATGCTTTTGGTGCTGGTGGTGGCGGTGGTGCTGGCTTTCGGCAAGTCCGACAACCTGGCCGCGGCCTACGGTATTGCGGTAACGACCACCATGGTGCTGACGACGGGTCTGGTTACGGTGGTCATGCGCAACGCCTGGAAGTGGCGCCTGTCGCTGGTGGCCCCCCTCGGCGCGGTTTTCCTGGCGGTGGATCTATCGTTCTTCTCAGCCAACCTGCTCAAGATTGCCGCGGGTGGCTGGTTCCCGTTGCTGCTGGGTGGCTTGATCTTCTTCCTGATGGTGACGTGGCACTCGGGCACGCAGCTGTTGAAGGCGCGCAATGTGGAAGGTGGCATCCCGCTCGAGCCGTTCATGGAGGGGCTGCTGCGCCATCCGCCGTATCGTGTGGACGGCACGGCCGTGTATCTCACCCCGAGCATGGATTTCGTGCCCTTGGCGTTGCTGCACAACCTCAAGCACAACCACGTGCTGCACAAGCGCGTGCTGTTCATCCACTTCCGCACGCTGGCCGTGCCGTATGTGGACCCCGCCAAGCGCCTGGTTATCAAAACCATTGGCGACGACATCCACACGGCCGTGGTCGATTTCGGCTTCAAGGAAACACCGGCCGTGGACGAGATCGTCCGCAACGTGGGTGAGCGGCTTGGCATCGTTTTTGAAGATATGGAAACCTCGTTCTTCATTACGCGTGCCACGGTGGTGCCGTCGCCGCTGCCTGGCATGGCGATGTGGCGCGAATCGCTGTTTGCCTGGATGCAGCACAACAGCGCCAAGCCGTCGGACTTTTTCCGGATTCCCGCCAACCGACTGGTTGAGCTGGGGAGCAAGGTGGAGATTTAGCCCTGCGCGTGCAGTGCGCTACGCAAACCGCGTCACGCTCTCGCCCCGGCAGAACGCCAGCAGTGTCAGCTGTCCGGCCTTGGCGTGGCGGATCGCCAGCGAGGACGGCGCGGAGATTGTTGCCAGTAGCGGCACCTGCACCTGTACGCACTTGCGCGCCAGTTCGAAGCTTGCGCGGCTTGTCATGACGATGAACCCGTCTGCGGGGCGGATGCCGAGCCGGGCGAGCCGGCCGATCAGCTTGTCCAGCGCGTTGTGACGGCCCACGTCTTCCAGCACATGCAGTGGCGCGTTGCCGTCCGCAGGTACCCAGCCCGCGGCATGCAAGCCGCCGGTGAGCGCGTTGGCCGGCTGATGCGCCGTCATCGCGTGCATGGCGTCCAGCACTTGTGCGTCGGTCAATGACGCCATCCATGCAGCCGGCACAAGCGGTGTCGGTGCGTCTTCAAAGGTCTGCAGGCTTTCAATGCCACACAGCCCGCAGCCGGTCGGGCCGGCCAGCGCGCGGCGGCGTTCCTTCAGCCGCACGAAGCAATGCGAAGCGATTTCCGCATGCACCTCAAGCCCATGCGGATGCGTTTGAACATCTGCGCCACGCCAATCGGCGCGACTGTCAATGATGCCTTCGGACAGCGCGAAGCCCAATGCAAAGTCTTCCAGGTCGGCTGGCGAGGCCATCATCACCGCATGTGTGATGCCGTTGAAGACCAGCGCGACCGGTGCTTCATCTGCGACGGCGGTGGACGCGTCTTCTTGCGTGCCGGTGCGCGTGCGTTTCGTCGCGGTGGTGGAAACGACGGGCATTCCGGCGGGGTGGCGGGGCAGAAAAGTCATGCAGTGAAATGGGGCAAAGCGCGGCCGGCATCGAGCAGCACGATGAGCCAGCGTGTGTCGTCCATGGCGACGCGCAGCAGGCCGGCGTCAGCCAACGGATGCAGCGCGCGCAGCACTGTGCTGGCGCGCTCGCCCACGCGCTTGGTCAGCCAGGGTAGCGAGACCGGCTTGGCGGCGTCGGTCTCGCGCAATGCGGCCAGCAGCGCCAGTTGCAGCGCAGACCACGCCGGCTCGGTTGGCATCAGGCTTCTGCCGTGTTGGCCGCTCGGGACTCAGCGGTGCGCTCGACCTGGCTCGGCACGAGCATCACCGGAATCGACTTTGATGTCGGCGTGCGGGCCTGGTCAGCCACGGAAGAGAGCGGCACCAGCGGATTCGTCTCGGGGTAATACGCTGCCAGGCAGCCGCGCGGAATGTCGTACGCCACCAGTCGGAAGCCATCGGCGCGGCGCGTGGTGCCGTCGTCTGACAGCGTCACCATGTCGACCCACTCGCCGTCCTTCATGCGGATCGTGTGCAGGTCTTCCTTGTTGATGAAGACCACGCGGCGCTGGCCGAACACGCCGCGGTAGCGGTCGTCCATGCCATAGATGGTGGTGTTGTACTGATCGTGCGAACGCACCGTGGCCAGCGTAAAGACCGTCGTATCTGCATGGCGCTCGCGGGCGCGGTGGACCGGCGTGTCGGTCGGCACGGCGTGCGTGTGGAATTCCGCCTTGCCCGACGGCGTGCTCCACACACGTTCGGATGCAGTGTTGCGCAGACGGAAGCCGCCCGGCACGCGAATCTTCTCGTTGAAGCCGGCAAAGTCGTCGAACACGGCCTCGATGCGCTCGCGGATGCGGTCGTAGTCTTCCACCAGCCAGCGCCATGGGATGGTGCTCTCAGGCAGCGTGGCTTCCGCCAGCCGCGCCACGATGGCCGGCTCCGACAGCAGATGTGACGAGGCCGGCGGATTGATGCCCGCCGACATGTGCACCATGCTCATCGAGTCTTCCACCGTCACGCCTTGCGTGCCGCCGGCCTGTTGGTCGACTTCGGTGCGGCCCAGGCACGGCAGGATCAGGGCAGCCCTACCGTGCACGATGTGGCTGCGGTTGAGCTTGGTGGTCACGTGCACGGTCAGGTCGCACTGGCGCAGGCCAGCCCACGTGGCGGCGGTGTCCGGCGTGGCCGCCGCGAAGTTGCCGCCCATGGCGAAGAACACGCGCGCGGCGCCTTGCTGCATCGCTTCAATGGCGCCGACGGTGTCATAGCCGTGTTCGCGCGGCACCTGGATGCCGAAGACCTTTTCCAGCCGATCCAGAAACGCAGGGGCGGGCTTCTCGTAGATGCCCATCGTCCGGTCGCCCTGCACGTTGCTGTGGCCGCGCACCGGGCAGGCGCCGGCGCCCGGGCGGCCGATGTTGCCCCGCAGGAGCAACAGGTTGACGATCATCTGGATCGTCGCGACCGAATGCTTGTGCTGCGTGATGCCCATGCCCCAGCAGGCGATGACGCTGCCGGCCTTGATGTACGTGTCGCCAGCTTGGCGGATTTCGTGCTCCGGCAGGCCGGATTCGGCTTCGATGGTCGCCCACGATTCCGCGCGAACATCCGCAGCGAAGGCGTCGTATCCGCCGGTGTGTTGCGCAATGAAGGCGTGGTCGATGATGGCGGGCTCACCGCGGCTACGTGCCACGTCGTCACGCTCGATCACGTGTTTGATGACGCCTTTCACCGTTGCCAGGTCACCGCCGATGCGAACCTGGTGGTACTCCGTGCTGATGCGCGTAGAGCCCAGCGTCAGCATCTCGATCTTGCTTTGCGGATCGGCAAAGCGCTCCAGCCCGCGCTCGCGAAGCGGGTTGAACGAAACAATCTTGGCGCCGCGCTTGGACGCCTCGCGCAGCTCACCGAGCATGCGCGGGTGGTTCGTCCCCGGGTTCTGGCCGAAGATGAAGATGGCGTCCGCCTTGGTGAAATCGTCGAGCGTGACGGTGCCCTTGCCAACGCCGATGCTGCCCCGCATGCCCGTGCCGGAAGGTTCGTGGCACATGTTGGAGCAGTCGGGGAAATTGTTCGTGCCGTAGGCGCGCACGAACAACTGATAGAGGAAGGCCGCCTCATTGCTGGTGCGGCCGGAGGTGTAGAAGATCGCCTGGTTCGGATCGGGCAGCGCGCGCAGGTGCTGCGCGATCAGCGCGAAGGCGGCATCCCATTCGATCGGGACGTATTTGTCGCTGGCCGCGTCGTAGACCATCGGGTGCGTCAGGCGCCCCTGGTCTTCGAGTGCGTAGTCGGACCAGTTGGCCAACTCTCGCACGGTGTGCTGTGCGAAGAATTCCGGCGTGGTGCGGCGGGATGTAGCCTCCGCAGCCACGGCTTTGACGCCGTTCTCGCAAAATTCAAACGTGGAGGCGTGGTCGCGGTCAGGCCAGGCGCAGCCGGGGCAGTCGAAGCCGTCGGGCTGGTTGGCCGACAGCATCGTCTTGGCACCCTTGGCCGCGATGCCCTGCGAGAGCAATTGATGCGCAACGCTTTTGAGCGCGCCCCAGCCACCGGCCGGATGACGGTAGAACTCGATCTTCTGGTGCTTCATGGGTGGCGGGGCGGCTTCGAATCAGGTGTCAGGAGAACAGAACGGCAGCTTTTTGGAGTGTAATCCAAACCCCCCAGCCCAACGGCAGGCCCACGGCGGCCCAAGCCAGCACCACGGCCACGGCCGAACCAGGATGCGCCTTCCATTCCAGCGACGTTTCCGGTGCGATCACCGACGGCGTCGGGCTCTTGGTTGCAGCAGCGTGACGTTGCTCGTCGAGTTGCGCTTCGGTCATGAAGTGCTTCGCGTTGACCGGGCGCACCAGCAGGTTGCAGATGAAGCCGAGAATCAGCAGGCCGGCCAGGATCATCATCGTGATGTCGTACACGGCTGCGCGTTCCACGCCATGGGCGATCTGGTATTCGCGCAGGTAGTTCACCAGCACCGGGCCCAGAATGCCGGCCGTCGACCACGCCGTCAGCAGGCGGCCGTGGATGGCGCCCACCATTTGCGTGCCGAACATGTCAGCCAGGTACGCCGGCACGGTAGCAAAACCGCCGCCGTACATCGACAGGATCAAGCAGAAGGCCAGTGCAAACAGCGCGATATTGCCTGTGTGCGAAGTCCACGGAATCGATGCGTACAGCACGAAGCCGAGCACGAAGAAGACCGCGTACGTCATCTTGCGGCCCAGGCGGTCCGACAGCGATGCCCAGAAGAAACGGCCGCCGATGTTGAACAGGCTCAGCAGACCCGTGAAGCCCGCAGCGATGGCCGCGATCTGGCCCTTCTGAGCGGCGGTCAGGTCCATGAACGAAGTCGTCACGCCAAGCAGCTTGCCGCCAAACACTTCCTGCAGCAGCGGCGAGGCCATGCCGAGCACGCCAATACCGGCCGAGACGTTCAGGCACAGCACCGCCCAGATCAGCCAGAACTGCGGCGTCTTCAGCGCTTCGTTTGCGTGCACGTGGCGTTGCGTGACCATCGTGTCCTTCGCCTTGGTGGGCGAGGGTGTCCAGCCGGCCGGTTTCCAGCCCGTGGGCGGCACGCGGTAACCCAGTGCCCCCGCCATCATGAACACGAAGTAGATGCCAGCCAGCACAATAAACGTTTGCGACACGCCGACCGATTCGGGCGTGGCAAACACCTTCATCAGGCGGTCAGCCAGCGGGGCGCCGATCATCGCGCCGCCGCCAAAGCCCATAATGGCCATGCCGGTGGCCATGCCGCGCTTGTCCGGAAACCACTTGATCAGCGTCGACACGGGGGAGATGTAGCCCAACCCCAGGCCGATGCCGCCGATCACGCCCGAGCCCACCCACAGCAGCCACAGTTGGTGCATCTGGATGCCGAGCGCGGAAATCAGCAAGCCGCCGCACCAGCACACGGCCGACACGACGCCAGCCTTGCGCGGGCCGACGCGCTCGAGCCAGCCGCCCCACATGGCTGCGGATGCGCCCAGGAAAACGAAGAACAGCGTGAACATCCAGCCCAGGCTGGACACGCGCCAGTCACAGGTGGTGGTGAACAGCTCGGCGATCAGCGAGACATCGGCGCCGCAGGTGAGCGGCTTGGTGATGCCAAGCGCGCGGCCAAGCGGCAGCCAGAAGACTGAGAAACCGTAGGCCATGCCAATGCACAGATGGATGGCCAGTGCGGCAGGCGGAACCAGCCAGCGGTTGAAACCAACCGCGGCGACGGTGCGCTCGCGCGAAAAAAATGGATGCAGGACTGCTTCGGACATCGAATCCCCCCGGATAAGTTGAGCCCGTGTTGTGACGTACGTAGTGAAACGGTGCGGCCGCGCCGGTCATGGCCGGTGCGTGCCAGGCGGCGGCAGTTGGAGTGCGCCGACGTTGCCCGCGAAAGATAGTGGGGCAGCGTGTCCTAGATCAATAGTTGTAATCACCCGTTGTATTACGAGTCACGCAATTTACAGCCTAATCAATTAAGTTATGTTTAATAAAGCATAACTTAACTAGACCAAGGGTGACGCTGCTCCGCAACCGATGGCTTGCGGAGCGTGGCGCGCCGTTAGCCCACCACCGGCGCGTCTGGCCAGGGGCAGGCGTTGGCCTGCTGGCGGAATTCATCGGCCAAGGCGCGCAGGCAGGGGAGGGCAGATTCCATTTCTTGCGCACGCTGCTGATAGGGCCCGATGCTTTGCGCAGCGCGCTCGATGCGGCGGGCAGCATCGCCAATCGGTTGATGCCCCAGCATGCGCGCGGAACCGACGATGCGGTGCGCCGCTTCAACGATCTGTGCGTCCTCGCCGCCGCGGATGGCGTTCTCCAGGTTGGCGAGATCCTGTTCTGCCGTCTCGCAAAATAGATCGACGATAAAACGCCATTGGTGCAGATCATTGCCAAACAGCTCGATGAGCGTGTCGACGACCTGCGGCGGGAACTTGGCGGCGACGCTGGGGGATACGTTGGGCGTGGGGAGCATGGTGGCGATGCGTGCGATAGAACCAGAGGCGCACTCTGCTCGCCTCGGCTACGCGTCACCATGAGATTGGTCCGATTCTGGTGTGAGCCCAAATGAAAACGGGCGCATCGCTGGCAAAGCGATGCGCCCGTTGCGCTTTCAGCACATGCGGCTTAAGGCAGCATGGCCGCTGTGGGATTGACGTCCGCATCGCGCGAGGGCGGCCGGCGATGACGGTGCGCCCACGTGAAGACCACCGGCAGCACCAGCAGCGTGAGAATCGTCGTGGTGACCATGCCGCCGACGATCACCAGCGCCAGCGGTCGCTGTGCCTCCGAGCCGATGCTGTGCGACAGCGCCGCCGGCAACAGGCCCAGGCCCGCCAGCATGGCTGTCATGATCACCGGGCGCAAGCGCAGTGCGGCCCCGTCGACGGTGGCTTCACGCACGTTTTCGGATTGCGCCAGCCGATTGACGTACGAGATCAGGATCACCCCGTCCTGGATGGCGATGCCGAACAACGACAGAAAGCCAATCCCCGCCGAAATCGACAGCGTCTCATGCGCGATATGCAGCGCCAGCAGCCCGCCGATGGCGGCAAACGGCACATTCAGCACCACCATCAGCGCATCCTTGAAGTTGCCGAACGTGCTGTACAGCAGCAGGAAGATCACGAGAATCGTCAACGGCACGATCACCATCAGCTTGCTCTGGGCGACCTTCATCTCGTTGAACTGGCCGTCCCACTTGACGGTGTAGCCCTCGGGCAACTGCACGCCGTTGCCCACCACGTGCTGCGCCTCGTCCACCGCGCTGCCCAAATCGCGCCCGCGCACGCCGAACTTGATGGCGATGTAGCGCTTGCCGAGTTCGCGGTAGATGAAGAACGGGCCGTCGGTCATTTCCACCTTGGCGATCATCGACAGCGGGATGTGCTGGCCGTCGGGCGTATCGATCAGCAGTTCGCGGATGGCGTCGTACGACGCGCGTGCCTGCTGGTTCAGCCGCACCGCCAGGCCGAACGATTTCTCGCCCTCCAGGATTTGCGTGACCGGCGCTCCGCCAATGGCGTATTGCACGAGGTTCTGCACATCGCTCACGTTGATGTTGAAGCGCGCAGCGGCCTGGCGGTCGATGGAAACGTTCAGCGTCGGCTGGCCCAACTCGCGGAAGATGCCCACGTCCACCAGTCCTGGCACCTTCTTGAGCTGCGCCTGGATTTCGTTGGCTTTGGCTTCGAGCACATTCAGGTCATTGCCGAACAGTTTGACCGAGTTCTCGCCCTTCACGCCCGAGAGCGCTTCATCCACGTTGTCCTGGATGTACTGCGAGAAGTTGTATTCGATGCCCGGAATCTTCTCCAGACGCTTGGACAGGCGCTCGACCAGCTTCCCCTTGGTCATGCCGGCGGGCCATTGGTCAGGCGGCGCGAAGTACAGGCCGTATTCCTGGTTGAACACGCCGGTGGAATCGGTGCCGTCATCGGGGCGGCCGATCTGCACCGAAACCTGATTGATTTCCGGCTGCTTGACGAAGTACGCGCGCAGGTCGTTGGCCACTGACGACGAGTAGTCCAGGTCGACCGTGTTGGGCAACGTAATGCGTAGCCACAGGTTGTTTTCTTCCAGCGTCGGGAGGAACTCGGTACCGAGGAACGTGGCGCTATACAGCGTCAGAACGAGCGCCGTGATGGCCGTGGCAAAGACGGCCATCGGGCGTGCAATGAGCTTGCGCAGCAGCGGCTTGTACCAGCGCAGAATCGCCGCGATAAACGCCGGCGAATGCGGATGCAGCGTCTTGCCGAAGACGAACGACGTGGTGGCCGGCACGAAGGTCAGGCTCAGCACGATCGACGCCATCAAGGCAAAGCCCATCGTGAACGCCATCGGCTTGAAGATGATGCCTTCCACGCCGCCGATGAAGAACAGCGGCGAATACGCCACGATGATGATGCCCGTGGAGAAGATCATCGCGCGCTGCACTTCGCTGGTGGCCTTGATGATGGCATCGTCGAGTTTCTCGGCGCCTTCTTCCAGATGCCGCATGATGTTTTCCATCACGATCACGGCTGCGTCGACAATCACCCCAAAGTCGATCGCCCCGAGCGAGATCAAATTGGCCGGCACATGGAAGTGTTCCATGCTGATGAACGACACGCACAGCGCCAGCGGAATCACCGCCGCCACCACAGCCGCCGCACGGAAATTGCCCAGGAAGACGAACAACACCGCCAGCACCAGCGAGATGCCCACCACCAGCGTGTGTTCAACTGTGCCCATGGTGATGTCGAGCAGCACCTGGCGGTCGTAGAACGGCTTGATCTGAACGCTCTTGGGCAGGATGCCGTTGTTCAGTTCCGTTACCTTTTCGCGCACCTTGGCCAGCACCTCGCTGGCGTTGGCGTCGCGCTTGAGCAGCACGATGCCTTCCACCACGTCGGGCTGGTCGTTGTATTGCACCTGGCCCAGACGCTGCACGTTGCCGACTTCCACCTCGGCAATGTCGCGCACGCGCACCGGCACGCCGTTGTTGGCGGCCACCACCACATTGAGGATATCGTCAACCGTCTGCAGCAGGCCCACGCCGCGCACGACGAACTGCTGCTCGCCGTCGCGCAGCAGGTTGCCGCCGGTGTTGTTGTTGGCGTTGCCGATGGCCGTGATGAGTTGCGACAGCGTGATGCCGTACGACTGCAGCTTCGCCGGCGACGGCACGATGTGATACTCCTTCACCTTGCCGCCGAAGGAGCTGACATCCGCCACCCCCTGCACGTGCTTCAGCTCTTTGGTGATGTCGTAGTCCTGATAGCTCTTGAGCGTGGTCAGGTCTACGCCGTTGCCCACGAGGCGAAAGCGCATGATCTCGCCCGTGGCGTCGGAGTCGGGGCTCAGCGACGGCTGCACACCGGTCGGCAGATTGGCTGCCGCCACGTATTGCGAGAAGTTCTGCCGCGCCTTGAAGCTGTCGGTGCCTTCCTTGAACTTGAGCGTCACCACCGACAGCCCGAACAGCGATACCGAGCGGAACGACTGCACATCCGGCACGCCAGCCAACGCATTCTCGATCGGGATGGTGATCTGCTGTTCGACTTCGGTCGTGCTGCGGCCCGGCCATTGCGTGATGGCCTGCACCGACAACGGCGCCACGCCCGGATACGCCTGCAGCGGCAGCTCGCGGAACGCCAGCACGCCCGCCACCAGCAGCGCGATCGCCAGGAAGACAATCAGCAGCCGCCGCTTGAGAATGCCCGCGATGGGGTTGAAGCCCATGCCTACGCCCCCGCCTTGACGATCATCTCGTTGAGCAGCGCGGCGCCGCGCACCACTACCTGCGACGAAGCCTCAAGTCCGGCCGTCACGGCAAAGTTGCCGTCGGTGCCGGTGTCTTTGCCGTGCACTTCCACGCGCTTGAAATGCGTGGCATCGCTCTGCACGATCACGTAGTAGCTGCCGTGGTCTTTCACCAAGGCGGCCTTCGGTACCACCGTGGCCTGGCCGCTGCCGGTCTGGATGCGCGCCGTGGCGTACATCTCGGGGCGCAGCAGGCCGTCGGTGTTGGGCACGTCGCAGCGTACCGTCAGGGTGTGCGTTGCCGGGTCGATGTTCGGGGCGATAAAGCTCACGCGGCCGGTGAACTCGCGGTCCGGATACGCCGACGTATGCAGCGAGATCGGCTGACCGATACGCACGCTGGCAATGTCGTTCTCATAGACATTCCCCGTGAACCACAGCACACGCGTATCGACGATGCTCATGAACGAGTCACCCACGTTCAGGAAGGCGCCCGGGTCCATGTTGCGCTTGACGATCGTGCCCGAGATGGGCGCGCGCAGCGTCAGGTGTTCAGCCGGCGTGCCGCGCTTGGCGATCTGCGCGACATCGGCATCGGACATGCCCAGCACATGCAGGCGGCCAGCCGCGGACTGTACGGTGGCGTCCGCATCGTCCTGCAGATCCTTCATGTTGGAACCCTTGAGCTGGCGGGCGGTATTCAGCGCCAGCAGATATTCCTTCTGCGCGGAGATGAAGTCTGGCGAGTAGAGCTGCGCAATCGGCTGCCCCTCGCGCACCAGCGCACCTTCGAACAGGAGAATCTGGTCCAGCCGCCCAGCCACGCGCGCCGATGCCAACTTGGTGCGCTCGGCGTTGTAGGCGAGCTTGCCGGGCGTGGACAGCTCCACTGGCACCGAAAGCTGACTGACCTGTGCAACCTTCACCTGCTGCGGGTCGAAGCCGCCGGAAGGAATTTCCACGGAGTCGGGTTTCGGACGTGCCGGCGTAGCCGGAGCGGATGCCACGGTAACAGCGGGTTTCGCGGTCTCGGCGGGCGCAGCGGCGGGCCATTTGCGTCCGACCACCACACCAACAGCAAGGGCTGCGGCCAAGGCGATGACTGCAACAACGGGAGAGAACTTCTTCATGATGTTATTGAGCTTGAACCGGCGAGCGACCGGTGGCCGCGAGCAGCGCGTGATAGGCCTGCAAGGCCGTGGCCTGAGCCTGGGCGACCGACAGTTCTGCGTTCCTGAGCGCGCCCTGGGCGGTGAGCAGGTCGTTGAAATCAGCGTTGTTGCTGGCGTAGTTGGTCATCGTCACGCGATAGGCCGCCAGCGCTTGCGGCAGTTGCCGCTGCTTGTTGAAGTCGAGTTGGGCAAGCGTCTGGCGCAGCGTGTTATAGGCGGTATCGACGGCCAATAGCGTCTGCTGGCGCACCGACACGTCATTCGCCTCGGTGGCGATCTGGCTTTCCACCGCCTGATTCACGCCGTACTTCTCTTTGGTCAGGAACCAGAACGGAATGATCACGTCCAGCTCGATCTGGTAGCTGTTCGGCCGCACGCCATACGGCGGGTTGTCCGTGGTGACGGTGGCGATGACCTGGAAGTCGGGCAGGTAGGCCTTGCGCGCCAGCGTCACGCTCTTGCGTGCGGCGTCCATCAGGTCTGCCGACGCCTTGATCGACGGGTGCTCGCGCAGCGCCTGGTTTTCCAGCTCGGGCAGCGGCTCTTCCGGCAGGTGTACGGACTCGTCATCGGCCCGCAGCACGAGCGGGAAGCTCGGCTCCTTGCCAATGAGCGTGTTGAGGGTCTGCAGCGTGCTGTCGTACTGACGCTGCGCGGCAAACAGGTCGTTCTGCGCGCTGCTCTGCATGACCTGCGCGTTGAGGAAGTCGGCGTAGGCAGCGGCATTGTTGGCGTAGCGCACGCGCGTGATCTGCTTGACCTGCTCCAGGCGCGTGATGGTCAGCTTCTGTACATCGATCTGCTTCTGCAGCGCGATCGCCTGGTAGTACGTAGTGGAAAGCTGCGCGTAGAGCTGCAGGTACAGCGCGTCGTTTTGCGCGTTCAGCGATTCCGCCTGGCGATCGGCAATCTCAGCGGCCAGCGCTTTCTTGCCCGGAAACGGGATCTGCTGCGTCAGGTTGTACTGGCTGCCGCCCGCGCGGTTGACCGCCAGCGGAAAACCCTTCGGGATGCTGTTCCAGATGTAGCCGAGCTGCGGGTTGTTGGGCGCGGCAAGCTGCGGGGGGATCGATTTGGCCGACAGGTAGTTATGGCGCGCCTGGATCAACTGTGGGTTGTTGCCTTTCAGCTCCTGCAGCAGTTCGACGAGGTTGAAGCCCGCGCCCGTCACGCCCGGAACGGAAGGCTTGATCGACGGCATGGTCGCCACCGGCATGCTGGCCGCAGCCGGTGCCGGCGCAGGCGTGGCTGCCCAGGCAGCGGCAAATGGCAGGCAGGCCACCGCGCACAGCACGGCCCTCGCCCGTGGATGGAACGCACCCCGATGTTTCACTGCAGCAGACTCCCCTTGAGACGGGAGCGTTTTTACCGACGCGAACTTTCAAGCGCCTTTCACGACTCAGCAAGCCGTCAGGGCGTGGAGAAAACGCGCCAAACCCGCCCTGTGGCGGGAGTCTGCGACAGTCATATGACAAGACGTGTCGGAGTCTCAGGTCGGTGCAAGCGGGCATGGCATCCCGACGCGGGCAGCGAGTGCATCACGCGTGGCCTGCAAGCTGGCGATGCGGACATCGATGGCGGCAAGTTTCTCCCGCAGTAGCGCCGTAACGGCGGCATCGGTGTCGGGTTGCTGCCACACCTGCGACATCCCTTCGCCAATTTCTGCCAGCGTGAAGCCCAGTTGCTGAGCCGTGCGCACGTAGTTCACGAGTTCCACGGTTTCGGGCGGGTAAGCGCGGTAGCCGTTACTGCGGCGTCGCGCCCGGATCAGGCCGCGTACCTCGTAAAAGCGCAGGCCATCCCGCGAGACGCCGGTGGCGGCGGCCAGGTCGCCGATGGAAAGGTCGCCGGTACGCGCGTTGGAAGCGGAAGCGGGAAGTGCAGCAGGCATGGTGGCTTGGAAGAGTGGGGCGGCCGAGCGCTTGACCTTGGAGCGTACACCAAGCTTTACCGTGGCGACTCCTTCACTTCATTCCTGGAGTTTCACCATGGTTTCTGAATCGACCTTCCTGCGTGTGGTGCGCGCCAGCGGCTGGTATGACCTGATCGTGACTGCACCGTTTGCCACGCCGTGGACGTTTGCCCTGTTGCATCAAGCGCTCACTGCATTGGCGCATGCGCTGGGTATCGGCCGCTTGCCGGCATTTGAGCCAGAGCACCTGCTGATGGCCAATCTGATGGGGTCGGTGGTGTGCGTGTGGTCGGTGCTGCGCATCCGACAGCCGAGTGTGGCGCTGGGCCGGTACGACGCCGCGGCACGCGGCCTCTTTGCAGCGTGGCAGGCCTATGCGCTGGCATCCGGCGCCTCGCTGCTGGTGTTGCCGTTCCTGATTGCGGAGATCGGCTTCGGCCTGCTGCAATCGGTGCCCGTGGGCCGCTTGCCAGGGCGGACGGGCACACAGGCAGCTTAAGTGCTTGAACGCGTTAGCGCGCGGCCGGGGCGCTGGCCGGTGCCGCCGGCGGCAAGCCGGCCGGGATGTACGGACCGCCGCCCAGCACCTGCATGCGCGAGAGCACGCGCAACTGGTTGTCGAGCTTGGCCGAGTCAACAAAGCGTTTGACGTCGTCACCAGCCCGTCGGGCCATTTCGGGGGTATCGACCCAGCCCGTCAGCGTGACCTTGCCGTCTGGGGTAGAGCGGATGCGGATCTGGCGCGTGCTGAGCGCTGTGTCCTGATCCAGCGCCGCCTTGACCTGGTACGACAGCAGCGAATCGTCGAGCATGCGCGCGCCGGTGGTGTTCGGGCTATCGCCCCACGCGCAGGCAGTGAGAACGGTTGCGGCGGTGATTGCAGCCAACACACCGGTTGAGGCAGCGAAGGACAACGGAGGGAAGCGCATCGATGCTCCTGAAGAGAGGGCGACAGAACCACATCATAAGCCTGCTGCCCACCCAATCTGCTTAATGCGCGCGGCGCTCCCAAAGGGTCTGCACCGCCAGCCAACCCGGTCCCACCGTCGCCACGAGCGCAATCAGAACGCCCCACACAAAATGAAATTCGATGGCCGACGCCGACAGATTGGCCCAGTACGACACCGCCGCTACCACGTTGACGAAGAACAGCCCCGCCGCCGCCAACCGCGGCACGATGCCGACCAGCATGAGAGACGGGAAAACCAGTTCGCCAAACGTGCCGAGCGCGGCTGCAAGGGCCGGGTGCAATAGCGGCACCTTGTATTCCTCGGTGAAGAGCAGCAACGTGGTGTCCCAGTCGTGCAGCTTGGTCAGGCCCGAGCGGAAGAACACGTAGAAAAGATACGCCCGTGCGATCAACAAGATGAGCGAGCAGAGCGCGCTTTGCGGCCCGGCGAGTCGGTCAAGCGAAGCGCGGATGCGCGTGAGCGGGGCAAAGGTCGTGGCGAGGGTGTTCATGGCGTGTCTCCAGTAGGCGGTGTTGTTGGGCATGCGCTCAGCGCGAGCAGCCCCGAGCGATAGAGGGCTGACAGGCATGCGGTCAAATCAAAATCTGGCCGCTCAGCCAGCGTGGTTTCGAGCGCGGCCTGAAGCGACGGCGTCGCGTCGCAAGCTGCGAGGAACGTGGCCGTCGGGGCATCGAGATCGAGCACAGCAACGCGATGCCCGTGCACGGCAATCACAGCGGCTTCGCCCACACTCAGGTCGATTTCGTTGAGCGCGATCGTCGCGTCGGGCTGATGTGCGCGCCAGATCGAGACCACGGGCCATGGAGAAACCACCCACTGCGCACCTTCGACCAGCCCGGCGCGAAGCGTGTCCGCGGGCTGCGCGAACAGGTCGGCGTTCGCCGCTTCCACGTGTGCATCCGGCGCGTAGTGCGCCCAGTGCACGCACCATTCCAGACGCGCCACGTCAGCCAGATACGGCACGCTGTGCGCCAACGGGGATTGCGCAATGACATCCGGCAGCGCATTTCCATAGCGATGCAGGTTCGGGGATGTAGACGCCTGCATGGCCAGCGTGTCGCGCACCAGCGCATCAAAGCAGTCGTCACCGACGAGCGCTCGGCAGACGGGATACGCCCCCGTCAGCGCATTGCGCAGAATTGCCAGACGCGCATTGCGGTAGATGGCAATACCACGCGCCTCTTCGTGGCTTGCAGGGGTGGTCAGTGCGCCGATAAGGTGCGCTTCCCAGTCAGGTAGTCGCATGGTGGGACTCCTGCATGGGGGCACGGGCATGGCGATCGAGCGTTGCTTGCGCGCGTGCCGCTTCGTTCAGCAACACCTGCACGGGCGGCAGCTCGGCATCCCATTCGATCAGTGTCGGGCGTGCGCCGTGTTTGGCAATCCACGCGTCGTACAGCGCCCAGACGGGTGCATGGACCGGCGCACTGTGCGTGTCGATCAGCATGCCGTCTTCCACACTGAAGCCTGCCAAGTGAATCTCGCCGACCAGTGCAGGGTCGATATCGGCCAGTACCGATTCGACGGTCACGCCATGGTTGACGCTGTTCACGTACAGATTGTTCAGGTCCAGCAAGATGCCGCAGCCCGTGCGCCGGGCGAGGGCGGTCAGGAATGCGCCTTCGAAGAGGGCCTCGTCGGCATCGACCAGTGCGCGGCAGTCGATGTACGCGGCGATGTTCTCGATCAGCAGCGGTCGCTTGAGGATGTCCTGTGCACGCATGACGTTGGCGCAGACGACATCCAGCGATTCGCGGGAATAAGGCAGCGGCAGCAGATCGTTGACGACCTGCGCACCGCTGCGGTTGAAGCACAGGTGCTCGGAAATGGCGGCGGGCGCTACCGCATCGGCCAGCGTAGCGATGGCGCGTACGTGCTCGACGTCCAGTCCATCCGCATTGCCCAGCCCCATGCCCACGCCGTGCAGGCTCACAGGCTGGTGCGCCCGCGCGGCGTGCAGCGCTGCGCGGGCGGGGCCGCCATACAGATAGTTCTCGCTGTGCACCTCCACCCAGGGGAAGCGGGCTTCCCCGTGCAGCAGGGCAGGAAAGTGCGGTGCGCGCAGGCCTGCGCCGGCGCAGGTTGGCAGAGCGGTCTGCATGGCGGTCACCCGGCGTCGCGCGTTACTTGGACGGAGCCTGCATCGTGCCGCCCATCTGCGCGCAGGTGCCGGCGGGCACGTATTTCCACGACATTGGGTCCTTGTCCATCTTCGATTGGCCGGCGCAGGCGTGGGCGCTGCCCGGGCTGGCGCAATCGTTCTGGCCGGCCTTGGCGACGCCGTAGCACTTTTCCTTGCCGGCGGCATCAGCGGCCTGCACCGGTGTCGACAGTGCGCCCAGCGCGAGCAGGCTACCCAGAGCGGCGGCGATCATGGCGTGTTGTTTCATTTGTGTTCTCCTTGAGTGGCAGGTGTCGTTGAACGGCGGACAGGGCCAAATCCCTCGCCGTACGGTGCACTGCGGCATCGCGCAGATGTGTTCCGTGCACCTTCGTCGGCGCACGTGGGCGTTCCTGACACGGAGAACAGAAATTTTTTTGATTTTTTTTTTGTGAGGCAAACCGCCAATAAAAAAGGCGACCCCAATGGGCCGCCTTCAGGCTGAACAGGAAAAATTTACCTGGCGTGCGCCGCGCGCGTGCGCGCCGCCTTCTTGGCGGCGGCGGATCGGCCGGCTGCGCCCTTGGTAGCAGCGCCCTTCTTGGCCGCGGCCGAGCGCTCGCTGCTCGAACGCTTGGAGGCCGCGCTATGCGCCTGCTTGGACAGCGACGACTTGGAAGCCGCCGAATGGCCTTCCTTCTTCAGCGTGCGTGTTGTGGTTTTGCTGCGCTTGGCCGTGGATTCCTTGCTCGCACTGGCGTGGCTGCCGGTCTTGTTGCCTGCCTTGCTGCCGGCCTTGACGTCATGCTCCGCCTTCTTGCGCGTGGCGGCCGATGCCTTGCCTTCCCCCGGCGGCTTGACGGCAACGCCCGCGCGGCGTGCCTTCGATAGACCAATCGCAATGGCCTGCTTGGTGTTTTTCGCACCGTGCTTGCCTTCGCGGATGTGATCCATCTCTTCCTTCACGAAGTTGCCCGCCTGGGTCGAGGCGGCTTTGCCGTGGCGCTTGTCGGCGCGCGCACGTTCTACGGTTTTGCGTTCCGGCATGATGACGTCCTCCGTTGGGTTGGGGCGCCGGCCGGTCATACTGGGCATCAGCCCACAGATCGACAAACCGGCGGCGCTTGCAAACAACCACGCAACCGGCATACCTGCATCGCCTGCGTTCAGCCCACGCGGAAATGCTCGATGCTCTGCCCTGCGTTGACGGCGCGCCGCAGCCAGTCGGGCATGTCGCCCGAGCCGTCCCAGTGCTGGCCGTCGGCGCTCATGTAGACCGGGCCGATGGGTGCGGATGGCGCGGGCGGCGGCGGTGGCGCGTCAAAGCAGCCATGCGCCTGCAAATCTTCGACAGACAGGTCATAGGTTTGCATTTGTTCCAGGATCCAGGCGATCGCGGTTTCGCGACCCGGCTCCGGCGGGTGACCTTCCTTCATCTTGTACGTATGTTTGGGGTTTCTGTCCGCTGGCTGCCAAAGGGAGAGAGAGGCAGGCGCAGGGCGCGCCGGGCGCCAGCGGAAAACGCACAAGAATAACAGCAGTTGGACTGCCGATTCGTGTTGCGAATGTGGGGGACTATTGCGTGTATTGCGTTATTTGGTAACGGGGGATTCGCCCCGTGCCCGCAACCAGCGATACGGCGACCACCCCAGGTTCATGCCCGCAGCCGCCAGCAGGATCGCCCCCGCACCCAAAAACTGCGCCAGTTGCAGCCGATGCCCGAACGCAACGATGTCCACCACGATGGCGACAATGGGATAGATGAACGACAACGATCCCGTCAGATGCGTCGGCAGCCTCTGGATGGCGCCATAGAGCAGGATGTACATCAACCCTGTATGCACCACGCCCACCGTGACAAGGATCACCCACGTATGCGCATCGGCCGGCGGATGCGACAGGTTGGCCAACGGCGCCAGCATCAGCACGCCCACACACACCTGGATGAGCGCAATCAGATGCGGCGGCGTACCTGCGAGCTTCTTGATCAGGAGCGCCGCTACCGCATAGGCAAACGCCGCGCCCAGCGCCATCGCAATGCCAGTCAGGTAATCGGTCCCCATGCTGGCCGCAGGCCCCACTTGCACGATCAGTACGACGCCGATAAAGGCGATGGCCAGCCATGTGAGTTTGGCCGCCGTCAGCTTTTCTGACAGAAACAGCGCGCCCAGCCCGACCAGCATGAACGGCTGCGTGTTGTAGACCGCCGTCGCAATCGAGATGGATGCGCGCGGATACGCCGCGAACAGCAGCAGCCAATTGATGACGATTGCCACGCCGCCCAACGCGGCAATGCCCGCACGCCGCCACGTGATGGCGCCGCGCAGCAGCCCCAGGCCGGCGCACACCCCCAGCAGCGTCAGCGCGCCGAACACGCAGCGCCAGAACACAACGTCGGCCACCGGCTGGCCTGAGCGGACAACGAACCAGCCGATCGTCCCGGAGATGACCATGGCGGTGGTCATCTCGACCGTGCCGCGTGTCTTATCGTTCATGCGAACCACCTTGAGCGTTGGATGCAATCAGGATCGCATGCGGATGGGCTCACTTCCATTGCTTTTCTAAGGCAAAATTGGCGTTCTTTCTAATGAAGTAAGGCGAAGTGCCCGAATTGGAGGCGGAACGCAATGAACACGATTGACGCGCTGGATCAACGCATTCTCGACGTTCTACTGACCGATTCCCGCATCTCGCTCAAGCAACTCGCCGAGCAGGTGGGGTTGTCATCCCCCAGCGTGTCGGAGCGCCTGCGGCGGCTGGAAGAGCGCGGCGTGATCCGGCATTACACCGTCGACATTGACCCGGCGGCGCTGGGCTACACGCTGCAGGCCATCGTGCGCGTGCGGCCCATGCCGGGCAAGCTGCATATCGTGCAGAAGCTGATCGAAGAGATTCTCGAGATCGGCGAATGCGACAAGGTCACGGGCGAGGACTGCTTCATCGCCCGGCTGTATGTGCGCTCAATCGACCAGCTCGACCAGATTCTCGATCGCGTGGCGTATCACGCTGAGACCAACACCGCCATCGTCAAGACGCAGCCGGTAAAGCGGCGTGCGCCGCCGTTTGCACCGGCTGACTGACGTGCCGTCGGTTATGCGGCAACAGCGGGCTCCTGGATGGCTGCGCGAGCCATGGCTTGCCGCAGATCGGCAATCAGATCTTCCGGCGCTTCCAGCCCGACATTGAGCCGCACCAGGCGGCCGCGATAGTGGCGGTTCGGTCGCGCCAGATCGGGATACGGCATCACCAGGCTGCTCGTGCCGCCCCAACTCATGCCGATCCGGAACATGCGCAGCGCATCAATGAATGCGTTGACTTGTTCGGCCGAGACGCTTTCTTGGAACACCACCGAAAACACGCTGGTTGCGCCGGTAAAGTCGCGCTTCCAGAGCTCATGGCCGGGGCATGACGGCAGCGCCGGATGCAGCACGGTCGCAATGCAGTCCTGCAGATGCAGCCAGCGCGCCACCGCCAGGGTGGACGTTTGCAGGCGCTCAAGCCGCAGCCCCAGCGTTTGCAGGCCACGCAGCGCCAGGCTGCAATCGTCGGGCGATGCGCCCATGCCCAGATCGGCAAACGCGCTGCCCACACGCTCGAACATCGCCTCCGAGTTGACCGAGACCGACCCGAGCAACAGGTCGCTGTGGCCGCCCACGTACTTGGTCAGCGCCTGCATGCTGATGTCCACGCCGTGCGCGAAGGCATCGAAATACACGCCGGCCGTGTACGTGTTGTCGAGCGCCACCGGCACGCCGCGCGCGTGCGCCTCAGCCACGATTGCCGGCACGTCCTGCACTTCCATCGTGACCGAGCCGGGGCTTTCGGTCCAAACAAGCATGGTGTTCGGCCGGATGAGTCCGCCGATGCCTGCGCCGATGAGCGGGTCATAGATTTCGACTTCGATGCCCATGCGTTTGAGCAGGCCGTCAGCCATGCTGCGGTTGGGCCCGTACGCACTGAACGGCACCAGCGCATGGCTGCCCGCGCCGCAGCAGGCCAGGTAGACGAGCGCGATGGCCGCCTGCCCGCCGGGGACGATAAAGCTGTGGCGGGCGCGTTCCAGTTGCGCAATCCGCACGCCGAGTTCAATGGCGGTCGGTGTGCCGTAGAGGCCGTAGGTGTAGCCGTGCTGCGCATGGCGCCAGTCGTCCACGACCTGCGCTGCGTTGTCGAACAACACGGTTGAACCACGGTAGACCGGGGTCACCAATGACCGAAAGCCGCCAGGGGCAAGCGTTTCGGGGCTGACGAGCTGGGATTGCCAATGCATGGGATGGACCTCTGCGAACGCGTGGACCACGAAATCCTATGTCACGTCAGCAGAGTAATTTCAGCTATTCTGACCAGCCAGACGCAAAAATTTCTCGCTCCATGCCCGTTATGGCCGCACAGAAATCGCTCGAACTCGACGCATTCGACATTGCCATCCTCAACGCTGTTCAGCGGTGCTACACCACGCCGCTGCGCGTGATTGGGGAGCAGGTCAATCTATCGACCGCCGCCGTGCAGCGGCGCATCAAGCGAATGGAGGAAGCGGGCGTCATCGTCGGCAACGTGGCGGTAGTCGACCCCGAGCGGGTGGCCAAACCCATCACCGTGATCGTTGAGGTGCATGCCGAGCGCACCAATACCGCTGCAATGGCTGCGCTCAAGAAGGCGCTCTCCGGCCCCGAGGTGCAGCAGTGCTACTACGTGACGGGCGAGGCCGATTTCGTCCTCATCCTGAACGTGGCCACGATGACGGAGTACGAAGCTCTGGCGCGACGCCTGTTCGACGACAACGACAACATCCGGTGGTACCGCACGGCGGTGGTGCTCAACCGCGTGAAGGTCGGGCTCGAGGTGCCGCTGGGCTAGCGATGCGTGCCGTTCCACCGCCTGCACAATGCGTCAATACGGGGATGAGGCTATAGTGCCCCGGCGCACCGCCTGATAAGGTTCGCGCGCCATAACACGTACGCTGGCACGACCGGCGTCCTTGAAGGTACCAAAGGAGCTCCTATGCAGAATCCAAGAACAGGCATGCGGTGGATCGCCGCTGCAATCGCATCGATCAGCATCACGACCGTCGCACACGCGGCATCCGTCGCACCCGTGGCCGCAGAAAACGGCATGGTCGTTGCGGCACAGCATCTGGCCAGCAAGGTCGGTGTGGAAGTGCTCAAGCGCGGCGGCAATGCGGTGGATGCCGCAGTGGCCGTGGGTTACGCGCTGGCCGTGGTCTATCCGGCAGCCGGCAACCTGGGCGGCGGTGGTTTCATGACCATCCAGCTGGCCGATGGCCGCAAGACCTTCCTCGACTTCCGTGAAGTCGCGCCGAAGGGTGCCACCGCCAACATGTACCTCGACAAGGACGGCAACGTCATCAAGGGTGCGTCCACCAAGGGCCACTTGGCCGTGGGTGTGCCTGGCACCGTGTCCGGCATGGAGTATGCGCGCCAGAAGTACGGCACCATGCAACGCGCTGCACTGATCGCGCCGGCCATCACGCTGGCCGACAAGGGCTTCGTCCTCGATCAGGGCGATGTCGACATGCTGCACACCTCCACCAAGGACTTCCAGGAAGACGCCGCATCGGGCGCGATCTTCCTGAACAAGGGGCAGCCGTTCCAGGTGGGCGAGAAGCTCGTCCAGCATGACTTGGCCAAGACGCTGCGCGAGATCAGCAACAAGGGCACCGACGGCTTCTACAAGGGCTGGGTCGGGCAGGCCATTGCTGCATCGAGCAAGGCCGGTGGTGGCCTGATCACGCAAGAAGATCTGGTCAGCTACAAAACGCGCGAACTGGCGCCGGTCGAGTGCGACTACCGTGGCTATCACGTGGTGTCGGCACCTCCCCCGAGTTCAGGCGGCGTGGTCATCTGCGAAATGCTGAACATCCTGGAAGGCTATCCGCTCAAGGACCTGGGCTGGCATTCCGCGCAGGCCACGCATTACCAGATCGAAGCCATGCGCCACGCCTATGTGGACCGCAACAGCTACCTGGGCGACCCGGACTTCGTGAAGAACCCGCTGGACCGCCTGCTGAGCAAGGACTATGCGGCCAAGATTCGCGCTGTGATCGACCCGAAGAAGGCGGGTGTGTCGAAGGACATCAAGCCGGGCGTCGAGCCGCATGAGGGCAGCAATACCACGCACTACTCGATTGCCGACAAGTACGGCAACGCCGTGTCGGTCACGTACACGCTCAACGACTGGTTTGGTGCGAAGGTGACGGCCGCCAAGACGGGCGTGGTCCTGAACGATGAAATGGACGACTTCACCGCCAAGGTCGGCGTGCCTAACCTGTACGGCCTGGTGCAGGGCGAGGCCAACTCGATTGCCCCGGGCAAGCGTCCGCTGTCGTCGATGAGCCCGACCATCGTCACCAAGGACGGCAAGCCCGTCATGGTGGTGGGCACGCCGGGCGGCAGCCGCATCATCACAGCCGTCATGCTGACCATGATCAACGCGATCGACTACGGCATGAACGTGCAGGAAGCCGTCGACATGCCGCGCTTCCACCAGCAATGGCTGCCGGACGTGACCAACGTCGAGCCGTACGCGCTGTCGGAAGATACGCGCAAGATCCTGACGTCGATGGGCCACAACCTGGGGGCGCCGCAGCCGGCCAACCACCTGGCGGCGATCATCGTCGGGGCGCCGTCGCTGGGCGGCAAGCCGGTCGGCAACAACCGCTTCTATGGCGCGAACGATCCGCGTCGCAACACGGGGCTGGCAGCCGGTTATTGATCGGCATTGCAGCACCCGCAGCACGAAAAAAAGCCCGCCGAAACTTGGCGGGCTTTTTTCTTGGCGACGTTTTCCGGGTCAGGCCGCCGCAGTCAACACCGGCAGATTGCCCTCGCCAAAGCCGTGGTGCCCGCGCCGCTGCACGATCTCGAAAAAGATCTCGCCTGGATGGCGCTTGACGAAGGTTTGCAGGAACAGTTTGGGCACGCCGTCAACGATCTCGCCGTCGACCAGGATGCCGTATCGGCGCAAGGCTTCCAGGTCCAATCCGTGACGGGGCAGGCGCGCGTCGACGGTGTCGTAGTAGTGTGCCGGGGGCTCGACGAAGGTGAGGCCGTTGGCGGCCAGCGCGGCGGCTGTGCGCAGGATGTCGTCGGTGGCCAGCGCAATGTGCTGCACGCCTTCGCCGGGGTGGTCGGGCAGGTAGGCGTGCATGAGGTGCGCGCGGTGCGTGCCTTCTTCATAGAGCGGAATGCGGATCATGCCGCACGACGACACCATCACGCGGGAATCCGCCGCGACGTGCCAGTTGGCATGCAGCTCGTGGATTTCGCTGAAGCCGAGCTGGTTGCGGTAGAAGTCGATCCAATCCTGCAGACGGCCAGCGCCGACGGTTTGCGTCAGGTGGTCGACCCGCGCCAGCCCAACGCCGGCGTGGTGCCAGTCCTCAAGCGCGGTTGCTGCATCCAGCGGCCGGAAGTCGATGTCGTAGATGGAGATGTCACCCAGGCCGCCCTTGGCGCCGTGCTTGCCGCGCCAGCGGTCGACAAAATACAGATGCGTGTCGCCTACGCCTTGGATGGCCGGGATCACCAGTTCGCTCGGGCCGATCGGCTCGGTTTCGGCCGGCCATGCACCCAGTTCGACGGCGCGGTCGTAGGCGTGATGCGCATCGTCAACGCGGATGCCGATGGCGCAGATACCCACGCCATATTCCTCAGCCCAGCGGTGCGCGAAGGAATCGGCTTCGGCGTTGACGAGGAAGTTCATGTCGCCTTGCCGGTACAGCGTGACGTCCTTGCTTACGTGCCGAGCGATGGCCTTGAAGCCGAGCGATGCGAACACCTGGCCGAGCGCAGCCGGCGCTTGCGTGGCGAACTCGATGAACTCCAAGCCGGCGGTCTTGAATGGCAGGTCGGCGTTGCGGCTCATGGTCAAACTCCTGTGGCTGAAGCAAAGAATGCGGACACCGCATTGTGTACCACGCGGGTGGCAATGCGCATCCCGCAGTCGCTATGCGGCAGCTCTTTGTGGATCCGGCTGGCTCTGCAGCTTCGGTAGCCAAAGGAAGGCGATGGACGCCAGCACGGCGCCGGCAAGCATCATCGGCGCCACCATGGGCCAGGCACCGAGGCTGTGCGATGTGTCGTCAAACGCTGCCGCGGTCTGCCCGAGGCAGAAGGCTGCCAGCATCATGATGAAGCCTGACCATGACACCGCCCGCCCTGCAAGATGCGGCAACTCGCCCACCGCGCCTGCCTGGCCGCAAGGCTGGTGGATGCCGTGGCCCATGCAATAGACGCCATGCCCGAGCAGCAGCGGCCACGCCTGCCCGGGAAGCAGCCAGCAGCCCAATCCCTGAATGCAGGCGCCCAACAGGCTGAGCATTGCGCCTTGCTGCACAGTCCGCACGAGGCTCTGGCGGCGCAGCAGGCGCCGGCAACCGGTCGTACTCACGATATAGACGAGCGAGCCGCCGGCCGGTATCCAGCCATAAAGCTCGGGTGACAGGCCGAGGTATGCGATATAGACCATCGGCGAAAGCAGCAGAAAGCAGAAGATGCCGGCGTAGGTCGTGGCCGCCAGCAGGCCCCAGACGCGAAAGTCCGCGCTGGCGAAGATCTCGCGCATGCTGCCCGCCTGGGCGTGTGTCTCTTGCCGGGTTTCGGCAAAGCCGTACCAGCACATCGCCCACAGCACGATTGCATAGATGCTCATGCCCGCCAGCACCCACCGCCAGCCTGCGTGTTGCGCGACAAAGGCACCGAGAATCGGTGCCATCAACGCCACGAAACCCAGGCCCGTGAGGCCGCGTGCCATGACGTGCGGACCATCGCGCGCCGGGTGCAGATCGCGCACAGCGGCGCGGGCGCACACCAGGATGGCGGCCATCGAGAAACCCTGCAGGGCGCGTGCGGCGGTCAACATGGAAGCGGTTGTCGCCAGCGCGCCGGCCAGTGCAGCCATGGCATAGCACGCGAGCCCGAGCAACAGCACCTGGCGGCGGCCAAAACGATCGGCAAGGCTGCCCATCGGCAGTTGCCCGATGCCAAAGGCCAGCGCGAAGACCGTGAGGCTCGCGCTGGCCGATCCCAGCGTCTGGGCAATGGCGGGCAGGGCGGGAAGATAACTGTCGGTCGCAACCGGTTGCGCCGATAGCAGCAACGGCAGCAGCAGGGCAAAGCTCAGGGGGCGACGCGTCATCGGCTCAGTATGCAATGGCCGCGCTGCGCCGCAGCTCATCTGCGGTGGCGGTGCCGAAGCCGAAGAACTCCAGATACGCGGGAATCATCTCGAACAGCATGTCGGTGCCGACCTGGACATCGCAGCCCTTGTCGAGCGCTGCGCGCAGCAGCGGCGTGTACTCGGATTTCATGACCACCTCGCCGACAAAGCAGCTCGGCGCGATGCGTGCCACGTCGAAGGGCAGCGGATCGTCTTCCTTCATGCCGACCGGCGTGGCGTTGACGACCACATCGAAGCCGTCCGGATCATTCGACCCGGTGCGCACCACTAACGCGGGGTAGTGCTCGCGCAGACGCAGCCCCAGTGATTCAGCGGATTCTGCGCGCGTGTCATACAGAGCCAACTCGCCGACACCCGCAGCCGCCAGCGACGCGGCAATCGCCGAGCCGACACCGCCGGCCCCCGAGAGCAGCACACGCGCCCCTTCCAGTTTGCGCCCCTTGCGCAGCACGCCGCGCACGAAGCCGGCACCGTCGAACTGATCGCCCAGCAACGTGCCGTCATCGCGCTTGAGCACCGCATTGCAGGCGCCCGCGATGCGCACGGCGGGCGTGACTTCGTCGACCAGATCCACCGTGGTGACCTTGTGCGGCATGGTGATCAGCGCGCCACGCAGGTTGGTAAAGCGGCAGATCGATTCGAAGCTCTGCGCGTAATCCTCTGCCTTGACCCCCATGGGCACCACAACGGCGTCGATGCCTTTTTGCTCGAACCAGGGGTTGTAGATCATCGGCGACTTGAACGTCTCGGTCGGGTAGCCGATGTGGGCGATGAGGGTGGTTTTTCCAGAAATCATGGTTCAGGCGTGCGTGTTTCAGGCGGCCAAGGCTCCGGCCCGCTGGCGGGCATATTCAGCCTTGTCGACGGGTTGGGCGGCTGGTTGGCCCAGGTCGTCCATATGAATGCGGTAGGTCTCGCGTGCGGTCATGGCGGCCACGGCGGCGATCACCGTTACGCCAAAGGCAATGGCGCCCACGGTCAGCCAGATGTTGGTGGCGCCCGGCGGTGCCACGGCGGTGAAGAGGGCCGGCAGCATGGCAGTGATGGCCGTGCCGACGTTCTGCGAAATCGCCATGGCCGACACACGAGTACGCGTCGGGAACAACTCCGGATAGAAGCTCGGGAACACCGCGTTGTAGCCTTGGTAGACCACGCCCCACATCAGAATCGAGATGACGAAGGCGAGCGGCACGTTCTTGATGCTGATGGCGTACAGGTAGGCAAAGGCGAGCAGGCCAGCGAGCAGCGAACCGATCACGATCGGCGGCTTGCGGCCGATGCGGTCGGACAGGTCACCAACATACGGAATGACGAGTACCGCAACGATGTTGCCCACCACCGGAATCCACAGGTAGATGTCTTGGGCAAAGCCGATGCCGTATGCCGGCTGCACCGCATAGGCGGCGCCAAAGATGGTCGCTACCACCGGAATCACGTTCATCAGCGCCATGCAGACCACGCGCAGCATGTCGGGCGTGCTGTATTTGAAGGCGTCGATCACGGGGGAGCGCGGGCGGCCTTGTTGCTGTTGCTCAGCGGTAAACGCGGGGGTTTCGTGCACTTCGCGGCGGATGACGTAGCCGGCGATGATGACGACGAAGCTCAGAACGAACGGAATGCGCCAGCCCCAGGCGTTGAACTGGTCGGCGGGCATGTAGTGCGCCAGCGGTAGGAACACGGCGGCCGCCAGGATCTGCCCGGCCTGCACGCCTTGCAGCGTAAAGCTCGCGAAGAACCCGCGCCGGCCAAACGGCGCGTGCTCCAGGATCATCGAGCTGGCGCCCGAGATTTCACCGGCCACGGCAAAGCCTTGGATCAGGCGCATGATGACCAGCAATGCGGGAGCCCACAGGCCGACTTGGTCATACGTGGGCAGCAGGCCCACGGCAATGGTCGAAAAACCCATCAGGAACATGCACCAGAGCAGCACGTTCTTGCGCCCATGCGTGTCGCCCAGATGGCCCAGCACGAACGCGCCGATTGGTCGCGCGATATAACCGACGCCGTACGTCGCCAGCGAGGCGATGATGGCCGTCTTCGGGTCGCCTTTGGGGAAGAAGATCTGCGGAAA
This sequence comes from Ralstonia sp. SA306, assembly GCF_054792405.1. NCBI lineage: Bacteria > Pseudomonadati > Pseudomonadota > Betaproteobacteria > Burkholderiales > Burkholderiaceae > Ralstonia > Ralstonia sp. SA306. The sequence goes on along the minus strand of NZ_CP096452.1, from coordinate 1,118,883 downwards.
GATCAGCGCCGCTGCGGTGGCGTAAATGAAGAAGTCGTAGTACTCGAGCGCCGAGCCGATCCAGCCGCTGGCGGCGGCTTTCTTCGACTGGTGCTTGCCCAGGGGCTCGTGGGCAGGGGCTGCGGTCATGGTTGTCTCCGGTTTTATCTGTGCGGCCTATCGTGCAACTCGTGCGATTCGTTCGATGAAGGGCCGTCTGTACACGCAACGCAGCGTAGTCCGCCGCCCGGGCGGGGCACAAGCGACTGCCGATTGAATTCGTTCGATAATCGCACAACATGGTGCGAATAACGTACGACTCAAGGGTTTCTCCGAGTTCATCGGTCTGTCAAAGCGTGAGGTCTTGGTGCAACGGACGTGCGCGGCGCGCTACAGCACACGCATGATCGAAAGCGCTGTGTCCTGCAGCACCTGCAGCACGCGCTGCAAGGCGTGCTCCGTTGTTTCTTCACCGACTTGCATGTTCACGCTCAACGCGGCGATCACGTTGCCGTGCCGATCCCGCAGCGGTACCGCCACGCCGCGCACGCCAATCTGCAATTGCTGTTCGACCACGGCGTAATCCTGCCGGCCCGCCTTGCGGATTTCATCGAACAGGCGGTCCCGCTGCAGGATGGTGTACGGCGTGTAGGGTGTCAGCACGCAGGTCTCCAGCCATGCCTTGACCTTCTGCTCGGGTTGCGCGGCCAGCATCATCACGCCGGCTGAGGCGAGCGGCGCCGGCACGCGCGCACCCAGCACGAAGCCCGTGCTCATGACTCGGCTGGTGCTGGTGCGCGAAATGAAGACGAGCTCCCAATCATCCAGCACGCTGAGGTACGCCACCTCGCCCACGGCGGCGGTCACCTGCTGCAGGAAGGGCTGCACCGTGCGCGGCAGGCGCGCCGAATCGAAGTACGACCAGCCCACCTTCAGCACGCGCGGCGTCAGGCTGAACAGCGTGCCTTCGCTGGTGAGGTAGCCGAGGTGTTCGAGCGTCAGCAGGTAGCGGCGCGCGGCCGTGCGGGTGAGGCCGGTCAACTCGGCAGCCTGGGTGGGCGTCAGGCGCGGGTGCTCGTGGTCGAACGCCTCCAGGATGGCGAGCCCTTTTTCCAGCCCAGCGATCCAGTCGCGCCGGCTCAGCGGTTCCTTCGTCATGGCGATAACCCTAAAAACGAGCGATATGTGCGCACGATTGTACGATCATCGCACGTTGTTGCGCGAATGCCGCTTGTGAATGCATGGTGCGCCCACCTACGCTGCGGGCATCGTCAGACCAACGCATTGCCATGAATTCGCCCCGCGCAGCGCGCCATCCCAAATGCATCGCCACCGTGTGCCTGTCCGGCACGCTGCCTGAAAAGCTGGAAGCCGCGGCCGCCGCGGGCTTTGACGGTGTCGAGATCTTCGAAAACGACCTGTTGAATTTCGACGGATCGCCGGCGCGCGTGCGGCAAATGGCGGCGGACCTTGGGCTGGCGATCATGCTGTACCAGCCCTTCCGCGATTTCGAGGCAATGCCCGGCGAACTGCTCGCACGCAATCTGGCGCGCGCCGAGCGCAAGTTCGACGTGATGGCCGAATTGGGCGTCGACACGGTACTGGTCTGCAGCAACGTGCAGGACATCGCCATCGACGACCCGGCGCGCGCGGCAGACGATCTGCGCCAGATGGCGGAAGCAGCGGCACGGCGCGGGCTGCGCGTGGGCTATGAGGCACTGGCCTGGGGGCGGCACACGCGGACCTGGCGCCAGGCGTGGCAGATCGTGCGGCAGGCTGACCACCCGGCGCTCGGGCTGATTCTCGACAGCTTCCATACGCTGTCGCTGGGCGACACGCTGGATGGCATTCACGACGTGCCGACAGACAAGCTCTTCTTCGTGCAATTTGCAGATGCCCCAAAGTTGTCGATGGACGTACTGTCCTGGAGCCGGCATCACCGTAACTTCCCGGGGCAGGGTGACCTTCCGGTGACGGACTTTGCGCGCGACTTGCTTGCTGCGGGCTATACCGGGCCCTTGTCGCTCGAAGTCTTCAACGACGAATTCCGCTCTGCACCGGCGCGGCTCACGGCACTGGACGGCATGCGTTCGCTGCGCTGGCTGGAGTCCGAAGCTGGTGGTGCGGAACTGCCCGCGGCAGCTCAATTTGAAGGCGTGGATTTCCTGGAGTTTGCCGTGGATGCAGCGGCAGGACGGGAACTTGAAACGCGCCTGCGTGCGCTGGGTTTTATCCTTGCGGGGCACCATCGCTCCAAGGCGGTTGACCTGTATCGGCAAGGTGGCGTCAACGTGATCCTGAACATGGAGCAGGACAGCGCGGCGTCGGAACACTTTCAGCTGCATGGGCCGTCTGTCTGTGCGATCGGCCTGAAGGTGGACGATGCCGAGCGCGCCATGGCACGCGCACGTGAGCTGTGTGCCCAGGAGTGGCGCGGGCCCGTGGGGCCGACTGAGCGCAGCATTCCCGCGCTGCGCGCACCCGATGGCACGCTGCTCTATCTGATCGACGATCGCCATGCCGATCGCAGCATCTACGAGAGCGATTTTGTCTTGCATCCTGGCATGCAAGACGGTGCAGCAGGTTGGGCATCGATTGACCACGTTGCGCAGGCGCTGCCGGCGCACCGGCTCGACAGCTTCGTGCTGTTCTACCGGGCCATCTTTGGCATGCACGCCGAAGCTGTACAGGAGATTGCCGACCCGTACGGCCTCGTGAAAAGCCGGGCGATGGTGAGTCCGGACCGCAACGTGCGGATTCCACTCAACGTATCGGAAAGCGGGCGCACGGCCACGGGCAGGTTCATCACCGCCTACGCGGGCTCGGGGGTGCATCACATTGCATTCCGCACTGAGCGGCTGTTCGAGACCATTGAGGCCATCGACCGTGGCGCGGCCCGCCTGCAGCACGTTCCCGAGAACTATTACGACGACGTTGCCGCCCGGCTTGGTCTGGATGAAGCGCTGCTCAACCGCCTGCATGACGATGGTCTTCTCTACGACCGCGACCCGCACGGCGATTTTCTGCACGCCTACACCGAGCCCTTTCGCGAGCGCTTCTTCTTCGAGCTTGTCCAGCGCAACGGCTACCTGGGCTACGGCGCAGCAAACGCTGCCGTGCGCATGGCTGTGCAGGCACAACTGAGCCGCGGCACCACCACTTCGGCTGACCACTGAGACACGAGAATTTTTGCGCTCACGGTTGTGCGGCCGTGGGTGCTATCCACGCAACACCACGGCTGCGCGTGCGGCCGTCGCACATCCATACCCATCACACCAAAGAGGAGACAAGGGAGCCATGAACAAGACAATGATTGCCGCACTGGTGCTCGGAGCCACGAGCCTGCCAGCGGCAGCGCAAACCGCAGGCGGTGTCACGCTCTACGGGCTGATCGACACCACCATCCGCTACAGCACGCACGAAAATGCGGCGGGCAGCAGCAATCTGCAGATGATGGACGGCGTGCTGACCGGTAGCCGCTGGGGCTTGCGCGGCACGGAAGACCTGGGCGGCGGCACCAAGGCCATGTTCATCCTGGAATCGGGCTTCTTCCCCGATACCGGCGGCAGCCAGCAGGGCGGGCGCCTGTTCGGACGCACCGCGGTGGTCGGCCTCGAAGGCGACTACGGCAAGCTTTACCTCGGTCGGCAATACACGCTGGCGCACGAGGTCTTGTCTTCGTACGAGGCGATGGCGTTTGCCAACAACTCCATCGTTGGCTATCAGGGCGGCAACTACACCGGCCTGCGCTACGACAACACGGTCAAATACATCAAGTCGTTCGGCGGGCTGCAGCTTGCGGGCGCCTGGACCTTTGGCGAGGCTGCGGGCAGCTTCAGCAAGAGTTCGGCTGGCGCCGGCTCGATCGTCTACAGCATGGGGTCGGCTGAAGTGGGCGCGGTGTACCAGGTCACGCGCGATGTGTCATCGGCGTTCTTCGGCGCGGTGCCGGCGGCGCTCGCCAGCAAGCAGACGGTCTGGGGTTTTGGCGGCAAGCTCGATACCTCGATTGCCACGTGGTACCTGGGCTATACAAACAGCCGCCTCGACGTGGCCGACTACAAGAACCAGGCCGCCTATGTGGGCGCGAAAGTACCGATCTCCGGCGCACTGAGTTTCATCGGCACCGTGCAGTACGACTGGATGAAGCACCTCGATGCCAGCGGCAAGCGCCTGACCACCGCCGGTATGCTCGACTACGCTCTCAGCAAGCGCACTGACGTCTACGCCGAAGTTGATTACACCCGCCTGCAAGGCGCCTGGATTGCGCTGAACAGCGCGGCCACGTTCAACAACTCGGGCAACACGTATGGCAACAACTCGCGCCTGGGCGTCATGCTGGGCGTGCGGCACAAGTTCTGATCGCTTTGATCATGAAAAAGCCCGCCAGAGCCTCGGCGGGCTTTTTCTTTGTTGCGATCAATGCACTGGGCAGTCGCGCGCGATCACGTCACCCACCATTGCGGCGGTGGCGCCGGATAGCGTCCAACCCAGATGCCCGTGGCCTGTGTTGTAGAACACGCGCCCATGCCGCCCACGGCCGACGCGCGGCATCATGTCCGGCATCATCGGGCGCAAGCCCGCCCACGGCACCACGCGCGACGTGCCAATCGCAAAGTTGCGGCGCGTCCAGGCCACCAGGGGTTCGATGCGATCCGCGCGGATATCGCGGTTGTAACCGTTGAACTCGGCCGTGCCGGCCACGCGGAAGCGGCCGGTGCCAAGTCGGCTGGTCACGATCTTCGCGCTCTCATCGAGCAGGCTGACCCACGGCGCGCCTTGCATGCTGGCTTCATCGTCCAGGTGCACCGTGATGGAATACCCCTTGACCGGATACACGTTGATGCGATCGCCAACCATTTGTGCGATATGCCGGCTGCCCACGCCCGCGCACACGACCATCGCGTCGGCGGCAAGGTCCTGCACGACGTTCGCCTCGCTGGTGGAAAGGCGGTCATCCAGCGTGGTTTGCAGCAGGAGACGAACGCCGTGCTCTGTGGTTTGCACATCGCGCACGTCCACACCTTGCAGGAAGCGCACGCCGCGCTTTTCGCAGGCCTGCGCGAGGCCGCGCGTGAACTTGTGGATGTCGCCGGTGGCGTCGGACTCGGTGAAATAACCGCCGTAGTAGTTGCCCCGCAGTGTGGGCTCGATGGCGGCAATGTCTTCCGGGCTCACGGCGTGGCGCTCAAGCCCCCCGGCGATGAGCAGGGCGTTGGCCTTGCCTGCGGCCGCAAAGCTCGCCTTGTCGTGATAGACGTGCAGAATGCCGCGCTTCTGCAGGTCGAAATCGATCTGCTCCCGTTCGGCCATCGCAAACAGATGCTTGCGGGCCTCGATGGCCATGCGCGTGGTTTCGATAGTGTTGCGGCGGTAGTGCGCGATGCTGGCCACGAACTCGCCGATCCACGAATACTTATGCCAGGACGGCTTGGGATTGAGCAGGAGCGGGGCGTCGTTGCGCAGCATCCATTTGATGCCCTTGAGCAGCGTGCCGGTGCTGTTCCAGACTTCAGCGTTGCTGGCGGAAAGCTGCCCGCCGTTGGCGAACGAGGTTTCCATGGCCGGATACAAGTGGCGGTCGAGCACCGTGACCTGATAGCCGAGTTGCGAGAGCGTGTAAGCAGTGGTGACGCCGGATATACCGGCGCCGACGATGACGATGTGCGTCATGGCGGTCCCTATGGAGTGATGTCATGACCGGACGATCCGGTCGGCTCACCCCATCTGTCTTGGGACCTGAGAGCTTGGGCGCCAGCAGCGGTGGCGCCTTCCCCTTCGGTGGGCGCACGCATGCACGCCTCTCTCCAGATTCGCAGTCGACGCCACAGTCCTTTTGCCTGAGAGTTTCCGGGGTGGTTGCTCCATCGGCGCCGGGCGTTGCGCGTGTGTGCGTTGAGCCCGGTCTCTCCTGCGGCGTGTTGCAGCTGTCGTTGGTGCGTCAGCCGCGCCTGCGTGCTGCCGGTGTGGGCAGCGGGACGGAGTGTGTCACGGGTTGTGACGTTCGGCAAGTCGGGCTGTCCCGGGGGCAACGGATGGCGTGTCGTCCTTCAGGTCCACGCCACTGCGGCCGAGCGCCAGCGCGCCTTTGAGCAGGAACACCAGCCGGGCCGCTGCCTGGTCATAGGTCAGGCCAGCCGGCCGAACATTCGAGATGCAGTTACGCTGCGCATCGGAGCACCCAACGCGCGGCGCGTAGGTCAGGTAAGTGCCTAGGCTGTCTGGCGAGCTCAACCCGGGCCGCTCACCGATCAGCATCACCACCTGCCGCGCGCCAAGCAGCGAACCGATCTCATCGCCCAGCGCCACACGAGACTGCGCGGCGATGACCACGGGGCCGATCGACCAGTCGCGCGGCAGACGCTCGCGCACGCAGCACAGGAGCGGCATGCCGTGGCTTTGCGCCGCCAATGCGGAAAGCCCGTCAGCAATCACAAAGACAACGTCGAAGGGTTGCGCTGGCCGCAACGCGCCGAGTTTTGCGCGGCTGGCATCGTCAAGCCGGCGGCCAAGATCGGGACGGCGCAGATACTGGGCGCGATCGGCTGCCGCGCTGTGCACGGTCAACGCCGTGAAGCCCGCCTGTTCAAGCGCGGCCGCCACTGCAGCGATATCGAGCGGCAAGTGCACGGCATCGCGCGCCTGGGCATGCGCCACGCCAAACGCGAGCACGGCGTCGGTCGTCTGGCTGTTGCCGGCGCGGCCCAGCGCAATACGTGCGTCGGTAAAGGCACGCAGGTGTGTCCACGGATTCGGTTGAACGAGCGTGTGTTTCGGCATGTGCGGATATCCAACGGGGTTCACAGCGCGTGGGCCAACCGCAGCAGCGGCTGCTGCGCCGTGGCGTCTTGCAGGCGCCCAGCGGTGTCGACAATACCCATGCTTTGCAGCCACGCCTCAAACTCCGGCGCCGGCCGCAGGCCCAGCGTGTCGCGCAGATAGAGTGCGTCATGAAACGACGTGCTCTGGTAGTTCAGCATGATGTCGTCGGCGCCCGGCACGCCCATGATGAAGTGGATGCCGGCCACGCCAAACAGGGTGAGCAGCGTATCCATGTCGTCCTGATCGGCTTCGGCGTGGTTGGTGTAGCACACGTCGCAACCCATCGGCAGGCCCATGAGCTTGCCGCAGAAGTGGTCTTCCAATCCGGCGCGGATGATCTGCTTGCCGTCGTAGAGATACTCCGGCCCGATAAAACCGACCACCGTGTTGACCAGCAACGGCGAGAACGCCCGCGCCACCGCATAAGCACGCGCCTCCATGGTTTGCTGATCGACGCCGTGATGCGCATTGGCCGACAACGCGCTGCCCTGGCCGGTCTCGAAATACATCACGTTATTGCCGACCGTACCGCGCTCAAGGCCCCGCGCGGCGTCATGCGCCTCGGCCAGCAAGGCAAGGCTGATGCCGAATCCCGCGTTGGCCTGTTCGCTGCCCGCCACCGACTGAAATACCAAGTCCACCGGCGCGCCCTGGTCAATGGCGCGCAGTGTGTTCGTCACGTGGGTCAGCACGCACGACTGCGTGGGAATGGCGTAGCGATTGCGCAGTTCATCGACCAATTGCAGCAGCGAGACGATCGCGCCGAGATTATCGCCCGCAGGGTTGATGCCGATGGTCGCATCGCCGCAGCCATAGAGCAGGCCATCGATGATCGACGCGGCAATACCTTTGGGGTCGTCCGTCGGGTGGTTGGGTTGGAGCCGGACCGACAACCGGCCGGGCAGCCCGATGGTGTTGCGAAAGCGCGTGACCACGCGGCACTTGCGGGCGACGGCGATCAGATCCTGATTGCGCATCAGCTTGCTGACCGCGGCAGCCATTTCGGGCGTGATACCGGGCGCGACGTTTGCCAGTGTCTGGCTGTCCGTCTCATGCAGGAGCAGCCAGTTACGAAATTCGCCCACCGTCAGCGAGGCAATCGGCTGGAAGGCCCGCGCGTCGTGCCGATCAAGAATCAGGCGCGTGACCTCGTCTTTCTCATAAGGCACCAGCGCTTCGTTAAGGAACGCCGACAGCGGCACGTCTGCCAGCGCCATGCGCGCGGCCATGCGTTCGCCTTCGCTGGCAGCGGCCAGGCCCGCCAGATAGTCGCCGGAACGCGCCGGGCTGGCTTTGGCCAGGAGCGTCTTGAGATCGTTGAACACATAGCGCTGCGCGCCAATGGTCTGAGCGAAGTGCATGATGGGATACGCGGAAGAGTCCAATGACGGTGACGGCGGTGTCTATCCTGCCACTTTAGTTGCCTTACATGCCACGGCGGCAATGTTCTAATACGCGTTTCCCAAACATCGATCTCTCCCCGCCAATGACCGCATCCGCCACACCGTCCCGCACACATCAAGCGGGCTCTGCCATGGAAGTGCTGGCGGTCTTTCTCAAGCTGGGTCTCACCAGTTTCGGTGGGCCGGTGGCACATATCGGCTACTTCCGGCGCGAGTTCGTGGAGCGCCGCCGCTGGCTGGACGACGCAACGTTCACGGACCTCGTGGGCCTGTGCCAGTTTCTTCCCGGGCCTGCCAGCAGCCAGGTGGGATTCTCCGTCGGGCTGCTTCGGGCGGGGTGGCGCGGCGGGTTAGCAGCATGGTGCGGCTTTACGCTGCCTTCCGTCTTGTTGCTGCTGGCCTTTGCGATGCTCGCGCCGAGCCTGGGCGGCCCGATTGGCGCGGGCCTGATCCACGGTTTGAAGCTGGTTGCCGTTGCGGTAGTGGCACAGGCCGTGTGGGACATGGCACGCAAGCTCTGTCCTGACTGGCAGCGCGCAGGTATCGCGCTGATCAGCATCGCCGTGCTCAGCGCGTTGACAACCGTATACGCGCAACTGGTCGTGATCGTGCTCGGCGCCATGCTCGGGCTGGCGTTGTGCAGATCGTCCCGTCAGGCGAGTGGTGGTCCGAGGGCGGAGCAGGGGGCTGCATTCCGCGTGTCCCACGTGGCGAGCATCGTCTGCATGGTCCTGTTTTGCGCGCTGCTGTTCGGGCTTCCTGTCGCGACGGATCTCCATCCGTGGATGCCCGCCAAGGTGTTCGACGCTTTCTATCGTTCGGGCGCGTTGGTATTTGGGGGCGGGCACGTCGTGCTGCCCCTGCTGGAGCAGCAGACTGTTGCGACTGGCTGGGTCGCGTCGAACGATTTTCTGGCTGGCTATGGTGCCGCGCAAGCCGTGCCGGGGCCGCTATTTACCTTCGCCGCTTTCCTCGGCTGGACGATCGGCCCGGGGCTGAATCACTGGGCCGGGGCTGCGCTTGCCACGGTGGGCATTTTTCTGCCGGGCCTGCTGCTGGTCATTGCCGCGCTGCCTTACTGGCAGGCGTTGCGCGCTCGCCCCTCCATGGCAGCGTTGCTGGCAGGTGTGAATGCCGCGGTGGTCGGGTTGCTGGCGTTTGCGCTTTACTCGCCGGTCTGGACGAGCGCCGTGCGGTCATGGCTTGATTTCGCTGTCGCGGCGATTGCGTTTCTGCTGCTGACGCGATGGAAAACGCCACCGCTGATTGTGGTGGCGTTTTGTGCGGCGGCGGGCGTTGCCGCAGCCGTGCTGGGTTGAATCGCGCTCTCCCTACGAGCGGCAACCGGTAGCTGCGCAAAGGCAGCGGGTCATTCGTCCATGAGCCGAACCCTGACCTTCTTGCCCTTCAGCGTGCCGGCGTTGAGCTTGCGCAGCGCATCGCGCGCGATGCCGCGCTCGACCGCGACGTAGGTCGAGAATTCGGTCACGTTGATCTTGCCGATCTGGTCGCCGCGAAAGCCGGCATCGCCCGTCAACGCGCCGAGCACATCGCCAGGGCGGATCTTCTCCTTGCGTCCGCCGAGAATCTGCAGCGTTTCCATTGGCGGCAGCAGCGGGGCGTCATTGCCGGTATCCAGCTCGTCGAGCTTGTGCCATTCGACCTCGCGCCCGAGGGCCTGCTCGATGTTGCCGACGCGCCCCATCTCATCCATGCTCGCGAGGCTCAGCGCCCAGCCGTTCTCATCGGCACGGCCCGTGCGGCCAATGCGATGCACGTGCACTTCGGGGTCAGGCGTCACGTCAACGTTGATCACCGCTTCGAGCTGTGCGATGTCGAGCCCGCGCGCGGCAACGTCGGTCGCGACGAGCACCGAGCAACTGCGGTTCGCGAACTGGATCAATACCTGATCGCGCTCGCGCTGCTCGAGTTCGCCATGCAACGCCAGCGCGTGGATGCCCTGCGCGCGCAACACGTCAAGCAGGTCGCGGCATTGCTGCTTCGTGTTGCAGAACGCGAGCGTGCTCACCGGCCGATAGTGCTTGAGCAGCAGCCCGACCGCATGCAACCGCTTGTTGTCGGGCACCTCGTAGAAGCGCTGGCGAATCTTGCTGTCGTCGTGGCGCTCTTCGAGCTTTACCTCTTTTGGATTGCGCAGAATGCGCTGGCTCAGCTTCGCAATACCTTCCGGGTAGGTTGCTGAGAACAGCAGCGTCTGCCGATCAGGCGGGCATTGGCGCACGACTGTCGCGATGTCATCGAAGAAGCCCATGTCGAGCATGCGGTCGGCTTCGTCCAGCACGAGCGTCTTCAATGCGCCGAGCGCGAGATTGCCGCGCTCCAGATGGTCCATGATGCGCCCCGGTGTGCCGACGATGACATGTGCGCCATGCTCGAGGCTCGCCGCCTGCGGACGCATCGGTGTGCCGCCGCAGAGCGTCAGTACCTTTACGTTTTCTTCGGCGCGTGCCAGACGGCGGACCTCCTGTGCCACCTGATCGGCAAGCTCGCGCGTGGGGCAGAGCACCATCGCCTGCACGTCGAAGCTGCGCGCGTCGAGCCGTGCGAGCAGGGCCAGCGCAAACGCTGCAGTTTTGCCGCTGCCGGTCTTGGCCTGCGCGATCAGGTCGTGCCCCGCAAGCGCGATGGGCAGGCTTGCAGCCTGGATCGGCGTCATGTCGGTGTAGCCGAGCTGCGCAAGGTTCGCGAGCACGGCCGGGGCGAGCGCTAGGGTGGTGAAGGGCGTGGCGGTTGGTTCGATGGTCATGTCGTTGCGTTGGATCACTTGAGCGGCTTGCCTTCGATTTGCTTGTAGATGACCCGGCCGTCTTTGGTTTCGACGCGTTTGAGATAGTTGCGCGCGCCGCATAGCGCACAGCGGAACAGCGGTCCTTGGCCCTCATCCTTGATGACGACGTCGGACAGCTCCCACTGCGTGCCGCAGCTCTGGTTGATGCAAGTGAACACGGTTTTCTCTAAATGGATTGTTCGTTGCGCCTCGATGACGAGGCAGGTGGACCGGGGCCGCGAGCGCGCCGATGTCAATCTGGATCATTACCTCAACCACAAATGGCGTTGCCAAGCCGTTCGTAGGAGATTGCGCTGCCCTTTGGCTATGTTGGCCTGACAGGTGGGAAAGTCATCTCGTCTCGCGACGCCCACGCCATGCGCCCAATGCATCCTGTTGGTGCAACAGATTCGCGGCTACAACGTTGAGAGCGATGGAGATATGGGGCCGATCCTGCAGATCGTCACGTTTTCCCCGCCGGACTCTAACACACCCATTTAGGCCAGTAAGGCGCGGGCTAAACCTATGTGACGACTGGCAGGAAACCGCAGATGTCATTTCTTTGACACGGCCTAGAGTCCACGCTCTTGTCCCGGTTTGAGGTGCGTCAAGTCCGGTCGGTAGCTGCTGGCATCTAATGGATTGCATATTGGCAATCGTTTGACGCCCCAACCATGCGCACCGCCCCCGTGCCGTCTTCACCGACTGCAGACCAGATCGATCTGCCGTTTCACGCGGCTCTTGCCCGCACATCGAATTCGCTGTCGCTTGCATCAATGCAACTGGCGTTGCTCGATTGGGCGCTGCATCTGGCCGTCTCGCCGGGCAAGCGGCTGGATCTGTGCCGCCTGGCGCTGACGCAGGCCGAACAACTTGAGCGTTACATCCGAAACTGCTTGGCGTCCGGCCCGCGGGACGTGTGTCTTTGCGTCCAGCCGCCGGCCCATGATCGTCGTTTCTTGGCTGACGAGTGGCGCTTGTGGCCGTTCAACGTGCTGCACCAGTCTTTCCTGTTGACTGAACAATGGTGGGAGGCGGCCACGCGCGGCGTCTGGGGTGTCGCCAAGCATCATGAGGACGTCGTTGCCTTTGCTGCGCGTCAATGGCTCGACATGATGTCGCCGGGCAACCAACTGGCAACCAACCCGATTGTCCTGCGTCGGACGTTCGAGCAGCACGGCACCAATCTCGTGCGCGGTGCGTTCAATGCGCTCGATGATCTCGAGCGTTCCATGAGCGGCGCGCCGGCGGCCGGTACGGAACGCTTCATGGTAGGCCGTGACGTTGCCATAACGCCCGGCAAGGTCGTGCTGCGCAACCGCCTGATCGAGTTGATCCAGTACACACCGACCACGAGCAAGGTCCAGGCCGAGCCCATCCTGATCGTGCCGGCATGGATCATGAAGTACTACATCCTGGATCTGTCGCCGCAGAACTCGCTGATCCGCTATCTGGTAGAGCAGGGCCATACCGTGTTCTGCATCTCCTGGAAAAACCCCGACGAGGCTGATCGCGACCTCGACATGGATGACTACCTCAAGCTCGGTGTCTTTGCCGCGCTCGATGCCGTCAATGCCATCGTGCCGGGCCGGCACGTACACGCCGCCGGCTACTGCCTCGGGGGCACGTTATTGGCCATTGCCGCGGCTGCCATGGCACGCGATGGCGATGCGCGGCTGGCGTCGATGACGCTCTTTGCCGCGCAGACAGACTTCTGTGAGCCGGGCGAACTGGGCCTGTTCATCGACGAGGCACAGGTCAGTCTGCTGGAAGCGCAGATGGAGCAGACCGGCTATCTGCGCGCCAGCCAGATGGCCGGAGCCTTCCAGATGCTGCGCTCATACGACTTGCTGTGGTCCAGGTTGGTGGGGGAATACCTGCTGGGCGATCGCGCACCCATGAACGATCTGATGGCCTGGAACGCCGATGCCACACGCATGCCTGCGCGGATGCACAGCCAGTATCTGAGGCACCTGTTCCTGAACGACGACCTGAGCGAGGGCCGCTACCCCGTCAACGGCAAGCCGGTGGCACTCAACGACATCGATCTGCCCATCTTCGTGGTGGGCACGCTGACCGACCACGTGGCGCCATGGCGCTCGGTCTACAAGCTGCATCACTTGACCGAGTCGGAGCTGACGTTCGTGTTGACAAGCGGCGGTCATAACGCCGGCATTGTCAGCCCGCCGGCCAACTCGCATCGGCGGTTCCAGATGCAGACGCGCCACATCGGTGAGACATCGGCGGCGCCGGATGACTGGCTGGCATCGGCCCCCGCCACCGACGGTTCATGGTGGCCGGCATGGCATGCATGGCTGGTCGCGCATGCATCGGGCGCCACAGCGGTCAAACCGCCGAAGATGGGCGTACCCGGATTGCCGCCACTGGCTGATGCGCCCGGCACCTACGTGCTGGAGAAATAGATGCGTGTGGAGAAACAACGCCGCGCATGCGGCAGGTACGCCGGCACGCGTATGGCCGCCATGGTGGCCTCCGCCACTGCGCTGGCCCTGTCGGCTTGCATCTCGATGGCGCCGCCTTACGAGGCGCCCGCCTTGCCCGTGGCCCAGCACTATGACGCTGACGATGGCCGCGATGGCCTGTCTGCCTCCGCCACCGGCTGGCAGGCGTATTTTACGGACAAGCGCCTGCAGGCATTGATCGCTCAGGCGCTGGAGAACAACCGCGATCTGCGCACCGCCGTGCTGCGGGTGGAGGAGGCGCGTGCCGCGTTTGGCATCCAGCGGGCGGAGATATTTCCGCACCTCGACGCGCAGGCCGGCATCAGCCGCCTGAGCATTCCGGCGGACCTGAGCCCATTCGGCATGCCGATGCGTGTCACTCAGTACCAGGTGGGCGCCGGTGTTTCCAGTTGGGAGATCGATTTCTGGGGGCGCGTACGCAACCTCAACGACGCCGCACTGGAGAGCTATGTGGCTTCCGACGCTGCGCGCCGTGCGGTAGCGCTTGGGCTGATCGCGCAGGTGGCCGACAGCTACCTGGTATTGCGTGAACTGGACGAGCGCATTGCACTGGCGCAGCAGACCGTAGACAGCCGAACCGAGACCCTGCGCATCTTCTCGCGCCGTGTGACGGTGGGAGCGACTTCACGATTGAACCAAACGCAGGTCGAGACCCTGCTGACCCAGGCGCAGGCGCTGTTGACGCAATTGCAGCAGGCGCGCGACGCACAGGCGCATGGCTTGGCCTTGCTTGTCGGCAAGCCGATCGACCTGCCATCGGTTTCTGAGCCACTTGACGAGCACCGCATGCTGGCCGAGTTGCGCGCAGGCCTGCCTTCCGACCTACTGACGCAGCGCCCGGACATTGTTGCCGCGGAGCACCGGCTGCGTGCCGCGCACGCCAGCATCGGCGCGGCACGGGCGGCGTTTTTCCCCCGCGTGGCCCTGACAGGCGCTTACGGCACGATCAGCCCGGAACTGGGCAATCTGTTTGCACCCGGCACGCGCGCCTGGGTTTTTGCACCAAGCATCAGCCTCCCGCTGTTTGAAGGCGGCAAGCTGCGCAGCAACCTCGACCTGGCAGAAACCCGCCGAGACCTTGCCGTGTCTGCCTACGAGAAGACCGTGCAGAGCGCTTTCCGCGACGTGTCCGACGCGCTTTCCGCACGCAAGTGGGTAGCCGAACAGCTCGACATTGCGCAGGCCGCACTGGCAGCGCAGACCGAACGCGCACGGTTGTCGCAACTTCGCTTTGATGCCGGAGCATCGACGTTCCTGGAGGTTCTTGACGCCCAGCGCGACCTACTGGCCGCGCAGCAGCAACTGGTGCAGGTGCGCCGTGCGCTTCTCTCTAGCCGCGTTGGCCTGTATGCGGCACTGGGTGGCGGCACGCAGGCCGTCGAATCCGCATCCGATCCGCAACCCCATCTGAGCCCGACGCCATCACCGCGCGTATCGGGCAAACCTACACCATGACCACGACTCCCCGACAACGATGGATTGCGCTGCTCGCTGCCGCCTTGGTGGTCGCCAGTGGGGCGTTCGCATGGAAGGCCTTGCGGCAAGAGGGGCCCGGCAAGGGTTTTGTGAGCGGCAACGGCCGTATCGAGGCCACCGAAATCGACGTGGCCACCAAGCTTCCCGGCCGCGTGCAAGACATCCTGGTGGACGAGGGCGACTTCGTGAGGGGCGGCCAGCCGCTTGCGCACATGCAAGTGCAGACGCTGGAAGCGCAGCGCGACGAGGCCCAGGCGCGGCAGCAGCAATCCGTTTCTGCCGTGGCGAGTGCGCAGGCCCAGGTGGCTGTACGAGAGGCCGATCGGCAGGCTGCACTGGCACAGATCGCCCTGCGTGAGAGCGACCTGGATGCCGCGCAGCGGCGGTTGGCGCGTTCCGAAACGCTGTCGAACGAAGGGGCATCGTCCATGCAGGAACTGGACGACGACCGCGCCCGTGTGCGCAGCGCCAAGGCCGCGCTGGTGGCGGCCCGCGCGCAAGCCGAGGCGGCGCAGGCCGCCGTCTTGGCCGCCCGTACGCAGGTGGCCGGTGCCGGTGCCACCGTCAAGGCGGCCGACGCAACCGTACTGCGCATCAAGGCCGATATCGATGACAGCGCCTTGACGGCCCCGCGCGACGCCCGCGTGCAATACCGCATCGCCCAGCCCGGTGAGGTTCTGGCCGGCGGCGGGCGCCTGCTCAATCTCGTGGATCTTTCCGACGTCTACATGACCTTCTTTGTGCCGGAGACGGACGCAGGCCGCATCGCCATGGGCAGCGAGGTGCGTATTGTGCTCGACGCCGCGCCGCAATTCGTGATTCCGGCGCGCGTGTCCTTTGTGGCCAGCACCGCGCAATTCACCCCCAAGACCGTGGAGACGGCCAGCGAGCGCCAGAAGCTGATGTTTCGCGTCAAGGCGCAGATCGATCGCGATCTGCTGCGCAAACACCTGAAGCTCGTGAAGACCGGTCTGCCCGGCGTGGCGTGGCTCAGACTCGACGGGCAAGCCGAATGGCCGGCCAGCCTGGCGATCAAGGTTCCGCAGTGACCACCTCTGTCGACCCATCTGCGTTACATGACGGGCGCCCCGTGGCGCCGGTGGCAAGCCTGGCCGGCGTGAGCCTGCGCTATCGCAAGACGCTGGCGCTGGATGGCGTCACGCTCGATCTGCCCGCCGGCTGCATGGTCGGACTGATCGGTCCGGACGGCGTGGGCAAGTCCAGCCTGCTGTCATTGGTGGCCGGCGCGCGTGCCCTGCAGGACGGCGCAGTGCATGTGCTGGGCAGCGACATGGCCGACCGCCGTGCGCGCGCCGCGGTCGGTCCTCGCATTGCTTACATGCCGCAAGGGTTGGGGCGCAACCTGTACCCCACGCTGTCGATCGAGGAGAACCTGCAGTTCTTCGGGCGGCTGTTCGGCCACGATGCAGCGGAGCGCCGACGCCGCATTGATGCGCTCACGTCCAGCACCGGCCTGCGCGCGTTTCTCTCACGACCAGCCGGCAAGCTGTCGGGCGGCATGAAACAGAAGCTGGCCTTGTGCTGCGCGCTGATCCACGATCCCGATCTGCTGATTCTGGACGAGCCGACCACGGGCGTCGACCCGCTCTCGCGCAGGCAGTTCTGGGACTTGATTGCCAGTATTCGCGCCGCGCGCCCGGGCATGAGCGTGATCGTGGCCACCGCGTACATGGAAGAGGCCGAGCGCTTTGATTGGCTGATCGCCATGGATGCGGGGCAGGTGCTCGCCACCGGCACACCGGCCGCCCTGCGCAGCCGCGCGGGTACCGATTCCCTTGAGGCCGCTTTCATTGCGCTGCTGCCGCTCACGCGCCGGCAGGGTCATCAGGCCGTGGTGGTGCCACCGCTGGTGGCCGGCGCAGAAGACGATGTGGCAGTGCAAGCGAACGGCCTGACCATGCGCTTTGGCGACTTTGTCGCAGTCGACCACGTCGACTTCCGTATCCGTCGTGGAGAGATCTTCGGCTTTCTCGGCTCGAACGGCTGCGGCAAATCGACCACCATGAAGATGCTCACGGGCCTGCTGCCTGCCAGCGAGGGCCAAGCGTGGTTGTTTGGGCATCCTGTTGACCCGAAGGACATCGACACACGCCGGCGTGTGGGCTACATGTCGCAAGCGTTCTCGCTGTATGGCGAGCTGACCGTACGTCAGAACCTTGTGCTGCACGCGCGCCTGTTCCAGGTGCCCGAACCCGAGGTGCAGTCGCGTGCGGCTGAGATGCTGACCCGCTTCGGACTGCAGGACGTGTCCGACAGCCTGCCCCAGAGCTTGCCGCTGGGCATGCGGCAGCGGCTGTCGCTGGCCGTGGCGATGGTGCACAAGCCTGAGCTGCTGATCCTGGACGAGCCGACCTCCGGCGTGGACCCGGTCGCGCGCGATATGTTCTGGCGCCTGATGATCGACCTCGCCCGGCGGGATCGCGTGACCATCTTCATCTCCACGCACTTCATGAACGAGGCCGAGCGATGCGACCGCATCTCGCTCATGCATGCCGGCCGTGTGCTGGTGAGCGATGCGCCCGCGGCGCTGGTGCGTGCCCGTGGCACGCAGACGCTCGAGCAGGCGTTCATTGGCTATCTACGGGAGGCTGCCGAAGCGTCTGCGGACACCGACGAGGTTGCCGCGCCGCTGCCGGTGCGCACGGCGGCAACCACTGCGCCTACCGGCATGCCCGCCCGCCGCGGCTTCAGTCTTGCGCGCGCATTGAGCTATTCGCAGCGCGAGGCGTTGGAGCTGCGCCGCGACCGCGTGCGCGCCACGCTGGCCCTGCTGGGCACGGCCATCCTCATGTTCATCATCGGATACGGCATCAGCCTGGATGTGGAGAACCTGACCTACGCCGTGCTGGACCGCGACCAGACCGTGCTCTCGCACGACTACACGCTCAACCTGGCGGGCTCGCGTTATTTCATCGAAAAACCCCCAATTCGCGACTACGCTGAGTTGGACCGCCGCATGCGCAACGGCGAGTTGTCGCTGGCGATTGAAATCCCGCCTGGTTTTGCACGCGACTTGGAACGCGGCGCGGCCGTGCAGATCGGTGCCTGGGTGGACGGTGCCATGCCCACCCGCGCGGAAACCGTGCGCGGTTACGTACAGGCCATCCACCAACTCTGGCTGGCCGATACGGCCGTGCACCGGCTGGGGGTGCGTCTGGCGGCGCCCAGCAGCGTTGAGACGCGCTATCGCTACAACCCCGACGTGAAAAGCCTGCCTGCCATGGTGCCTGCCGTGATTCCGATGCTGCTGATGATGATTCCCGCCATGCTGGCGGCGCTGTCGGTGGTGCGCGAGAAGGAGTTGGGCTCCATCATCAATTTCTACGTGACACCGGTCACACGCGCGGAATTTGTGCTCGGCAAGCAGGCGCCGTATATCGTGCTGGCCATGCTGAACTTCCTGTTGCTGGCGGTGCTGGCGGTGACGGTGTTCGGTGTCCCGATTAAAGGCAGCTTTGCGACGCTAGCGCTGGGGGCGCTGATCTTCGTGACGTGTTCGACGGGTTTCGGGCTGTTTGCGTCCACCTTCACGCAAAGCCAGATCGCGGCCATGTTCGTCACCATGATCGGCACAATCATTCCGTGCGTGCAATTTTCCGGATTGCTCAATCCGGTGTCGTCGCTGGAAGGGGCGGGGGCCTTGATCGGGCGCGTGTATCCGGCCACGCATTTCCTGACCATAAGCCGGGGCGTGTTCAGCAAGGCGCTGGATATGGGTGCGTTGGGCAGCGCATTCTGGCCGCTCCTGGCGGCGGTGCCGTTCATCCTGGGCGCCACCTTGCTGATGCTGCGCAAGCAGGATCGATAGGAGAGCCACATCATGCCGAGCCTTCCGATCGATCGCCGCACCGCTCGCCTGAACAACATCTTCCGTCTTGGCATCAAGGAATTACGAAGCCTGGTGCGCGACCCGATGATGCTGGTGCTGATCGTCTATACCTTCACAGTGTCGATCTACGTGGCGGCTACTGCCATGCCGGCAAGCCTGCACAATGCCTCGATCGCCATCGTCGATGAAGACAGCTCACCGCTGTCGGCGCGCATTGTCTCGAGCTTCTATCCACCGCATTTCCGAACGCCGGCGCTGATTCCGCTCACGGAGGTGGACCCAGGCATGGACAGCGGCCGTTACACGTTCGTGCTCGACATCCCGCCCAACTTCCAGCGCGATGTGCTGGCGGGCCGCGCACCGTCCATTCAGCTCAACATCGACGCCACGCGCATGAGCCAGGCCTTTACCGGCAACGGCTACATCCAGCAGATCGTCTCGGGCGAGGTGAATACCTTCCTGCAGCGCCACCGCGCCGCGCCCGCCACGCCGGTCGACTTGGTGCTGCGCACCCGCTTCAACCCGAACCTGGAGCAGACGTGGTTCGGCTCGTTGATGGAGATCATCAACAACGTGACCATGCTCTCGATCATCCTGACCGGAGCCGCGCTCATCCGCGAACGCGAGCACGGCACGATCGAGCACCTGCTGGTGATGCCTGTCACGCCATTCGAGATCATGGTGTCCAAGGTCTGGTCGATGGGGCTGGTGGTGGTGCTGGCCGCGCTCGTTGCATTGGTGTGCGTGGTGCAGGGCGCGCTGCATGTACCGATCGAGGGCTCGATCCTGCTGTTCATGCTGGTGGCTACGCTGCATCTGTTTGCCACGACGTCCATGGGGATTTTTCTTGCGACGGTGGCGCGGTCCATGCCGCAGTTCGGCATGCTATTGGTTCTGGTGCTGCTGCCGCTGCAGTTGCTCTCGGGCGGTACCACCCCGCGAGAGAGCATGCCCAGCGTGGTCCAGGACATTATGTTCGCCGCGCCGACCACGCATTTTGTGTCGGCGTCGCAAGCCATTCTCTATCGGGGTGCGGGGCTCGAGGTCGTGTGGCCGCAGTGTCTGGCCATCTGCGTAATCGGCACCGTGCTGTTTCTCGCATCATTGACGCGCTTTCGCCAAACCATCAGCCAGATGGTTTAAGGAGCCAACATGGATACACCCGCCAACGTTCCTCTCGCGCTCCAAAAGGCGCAAGTCAAGTTCGCACTGCAGACGTTGGGTCTGCTCAAGGCAACACGGCAGCGGTGGTATGAATTGGGTGCTGAGCTGCTGGCCCAAGACGTCGCCCGCACAGAGTCCGCGCTGGAGGATCTGCAACGCGTCGGAGACTGGAACGCCTTTGCAGCACTGCTGCCCAACGCATTCTGGCAGGCCAGCCAGCGCGGCATGAATGTGCTGCAGGGGGTGGTGCAGACGGCCATCTCTAACCAATCGAGCTTCGTGGCGGATTACCAGGGCGTCATGCTGGAATGGCAGCAGGCTTCTGTAAGGGCATTGAGCACGGCAGGCAATGCCATGCCGGTCAATACGGCGCTGCAGGGCATGCTGTCGGCGTGGGGCATGCCGGGCGACGCATTGCTCCCCTCCGGACCTGAGCGGTCAACTCCTGTCCGTGCGCCCGGCAAGGGCAACGGTCAACTCCATCAAGCTTCCTGACGAGCACACATGGGCCCCGATCATTTGTCTGCACCGCCGGCCTTGCTGCCAGTCGGTGATCTGAGTGTTGTGCGCAATCGCACCTTTGACGAAATTGCCATTGGCGACACGGCTGCCATCCTGCGCACGCTCACGGCGGAGGACATCCAACTCTTTGCCGTGCTATCGGGGGACGTCAACCCGCAGCACCTGGACCCGGAGTTTGCGGCGTCCACGCGTTTTCATGGTGTGATTGCCCACGGCATGCTGGGCGGAGCGCTTATTTCCGCTTTGCTTGGCACGCGTTTGCCGGGGCCGGGAACGATCTACCTTGGTCAGACGCTGCAGTTTCTCGCGCCGGTGCGCATTGGCGACACCTTGACCATCCGCGTGACGGTGGTCAGCAAGGAGGAGGAAAGAAAGCGGATCAAGCTGGCATGCAGTTGCACAAACGACAGCGGCACGGTGGCCATCACGGGCGAGGCCGAGGTCATCGCGCCCACCGAGCGGATCGAGCGTCCGCGTACCACGCTGCCGGATGTGCGTATCACCACCGGCAGTGATGGCATTCACCGGCTGCTCGACCATGTGCGGCCTCTTGGTGCGATCCGTATGGCCATCGTCCACCCGTGTGATGCGCTGAGCCTGTCTGCCGTGATGGACGCGCACGCTGAGGGGCTGATCGTGCCATGCCTCGTCGCGCCGTATGCCAAGCTGATGCGCGTAGCCGCCGAGGCTGGCCTTGACCTCAGTGGCATTGAGATCGAAGACGTGCCGCACAGCAGTGCCGCTGCAACCCGCGCAGTGGAGCTTGTGACGCAGGGCAGGGCAGAGGCGCTGATGAAGGGCAGTCTGCATACCGACGAGTTGATGGCGGCAGTGGTGCGCGAGGAGGCTGGGCTGCGTACCAAACGTCGGATCAGCCATTGCTTCTTGATGCAATCGCCAGCGTATCCGCGCCCGTTTATCGTGACGGATGCGGCCATCAACATTGCGCCGACCCTGGATCAAAAGGCGGACATCGTCCGCAACGCCATCGATCTGGCGCATGCGATTGGCGTTGAACGGCCTCGTGTGGCGATCCTTGCGGCGGTCGAGACCGTGAACCCGCGCATGCCCGCCACGCTTGATGCGGCCGCACTATGCAAGATGGCGGACCGCGGTCAGATCGAGGGCGGTGTGCTGGACGGGCCGCTGGCTTTCGACAATGCGGTATCTGCGGCTGCGGCGCGTATCAAGGGCATTGTTTCGGAAGTCGCAGGGCAGGCCGATGTGCTGGTGGTGCCCGATCTGGAAAGCGGCAACATGCTCGCCAAACAGTTGGAATACCTGGGCGGCGCTGCCAGCGCAGGCATCGTGCTCGGCGCCCGCGTGCCCATTGTGTTGACCAGCCGTGCCGACTCGCGCGAATCACGCATCGCGTCGTGTGCCGTTGCCACCTTGCTGGCTCACCGCTACCGCAACCTACCGCCATGAACGATTGCATCGTCGTACTGAATTGCGGCTCGTCGAGCATCAAGTTTGCGTTGTTCGATGCCACCCTGGATCCATTGCCGCGCACACCCATGTGGAGCGGGAAAGTGGAGGGGATCGGCACCGAGCACCCTCTGGCGACAGAGGCTGGCGCGCCAACACAAGCGCTAGCGCTTGACAGTTCGCAGCCCTATCACGCCGCACTCATGCACATTCGCCAGCGTGTCGAGCACAGGCTGGACGGCCGCCGGCTGATGGCCGTGGCGCATCGGGTGGTGCATGGCGGCTCCAAATATTTCGCGCCGGTACGCGTGAACTCGGAGGTGCTTTCCGATCTACGGAGCTACATTCCGCTGGCGCCCCTGCATCAGCCGTTTGCGCTGGAGGCCATCGAGGCGCTGTTGGCGGACTTGCCCGATGTGCCGCAAGTCGCGTGCTTCGATACCGCGTTCCACCGCACGCTGCCGCAGGTTGAGACGATGCTGCCGCTGCCGTACACGGCATGGGAGCGCGGTCTGCGCCGTTATGGCTTTCACGGGTTGTCGTACGAGTACATGTCGATCGCTTTGCTGGAACGGCATGGCGATATAGCCCTGGGGCGAGGCATCGTCGCGCACTTGGGCAGCGGCGCCAGCCTGTGTGCGATGCACGGCCTGAAGAGCGTGGCCACAACGATGGGGTTTTCCGCCCTCGACGGCCTGATGATGGGGACGCGATGTGGCTCGCTCGATCCGGGTGCGGTGCTCTACATGATGGAGACGGAGCATCTTTCCCCCGCACAAGTCGGGCACGTGCTGTATCACGAATCGGGTCTGCTTGGGGTGTCGGGGCTGTCTTCCGACCCGCGCGAGCTGATTGCGTGCGAGGCCGACAACCCGCGCGCGCAGGCAGCGCTCGCGCTCTACGTGCGCCGGATCGTCCGTGAGATCGGCGCCCTGGTGGCCGTGCTGGGCGGCCTGGATTTCTTGGTCTTCACGGCGGGTATTGGCGAACACAACGCTGTACTTCGCGAACGCGTTGTGGGCGCACTTGGCTATTTGGGCGCCGACCTAGATGACGAGGCCAACCAGGCGCATGCGGCGATCATTTCCAGTTCAGCGAGCCGGATTCGCGTGGCGGTCGAGCCTACAAATGAGGAGTGGGTGGCAGCTCGGCATGCGGTGCAGTGCAATCTACGGCCATAAGCCTTCCTTGCACGATCGTTGATCGGGCTGGCAGGCAGTTATGCACAGTGTGCTGCACTGCCCCATGTCCACCTCGCTTGGTGGACACGAGCTTGCAGAAATTGGCATTACCGTGGCGTCTGCCTCCACATCTGATGGTTCAGCATCATCTGCTCCATCATCTGATAGTGGAGGTCCATGTACTGGTCCGACATGTATTGGTGTTCCTTCATCTGCTCGGGTGTGAGCCGCGAGTAGTAGCCTCCCATCCCCCGCCACCCCATCATCGGGCCACCGCCCATCATGTGACCACCGTGCATGCCGGGCCCGCCCATCATTCCAGGGCCACCCATCATCCCGGGCCCCCGCAACTCGCGCATCATGCCCATCGTGCTCTGCGTTGTTGCCCAATGTTCATCGAGCAGTTTCTGGCGCTCTTTCGGATCCTGGGTCTGGCGAGCCTTGTCCATTTCTTCCTCACGTATCTCCTGAAGCGAAATATGAAGGCCAATCTGATTGAGGTGGCGTGCGATGGCGATAGCCCTCAGTAGGGCAATCCTTCTTCGATCGGAAGGGAAGGGTCCCGGGACCACTCGTTCCAGGAACCGAGATATAGCCGCACGTTCTTGATGCCGGCTTCCTCCAGCGCGACGAACGTTGTGGATGCGCGCGCGCCTTTGAAGCAGAAGACAATGACGGGGGTTTCCTGGCGAATTCCGACCGTCGCGCAATCGGCAAGAATCTCTGCCGGTGACTTGAACATCTGCCCAGTGGGCGTGCGCGATGTGGCCTCAGAGGGCGTTAAGCGGGATTTTCAGGTAGCGAACGCCGTTCTCTTCGGGCGGGGGCAGCTCTCCTGCGCGGATGTTGACCTGCACTGAAGGCAGAATCAGCGTCGGCATCGCCAGCGTCGCATCGCGGGCCTGCCGCATGGCGACAAACTGTGCCTCGGTCACGCCGTCGTGCACATGGATATTGCGATTGCGTTCGTCACGCACCGTAGTTTCCCAGGCCGGACCCCGTCCTTCTGGCGGATAGTCGTGACACATGAAGAGCCGGGTCTCGTCTGGCAAGTCCAGCAGCTTACGGATGGAATGAAACAGCTCGTGTGCATTGCCACCCGGGAAGTCACAGCGCGCGGTGCCAACGTCCGGCATGAACAGCGTATCGCCCACGAAAACCACATCCTCGAATTGGTACGCCATATCGGCAGGTGTGTGGCCTGGCACGTGAATCGCCTTGCCGGTCAGCCCGCCGATGGCGAACGTCTCGCCGTCTTCAAACAGATGGTCGAACTGTGACCCGTCTGGCCGGAACTCCGCTTCCAGGTTGAAGAGTTCTTTGAACACGCCCTGCACCTGTCGGATGTGTTGACCGATGCCGATGCGGCCACCCAGATGACGCTTGAGATAGGGCGCGGCGGAAAGGTGGTCTGCGTGTGCATGCGTCTCAAGAATCCATTCGACGCGCAACGCACGCTCGCGCACAAACGCGATGACCCGGTCGGCGCTGGCCGTCGACGTCCGGCCCGACTTTGGGTCGTAATCCAGGACCGAGTCGATGATCGCGCACTCGGAGCGCGCTTCCTGATGAACCACGTAGGTCACTGTCCAGGTTGCCGGGTCAAAGAATGGCTGAACAATCGGTTGCATGGGGCCTCCTATGCCGCACATCAATCTACTGGAAAATAATATATTTTTTTATATACTATACGCATGGAAACCGAAAGCACATATGGACAACGATCAAGCTGCTATCGACCTCGTCAGCATGCAAGCCGCCGCGTCGAACGCTTGCGCCTTACTCAAGCTGCTCGCCAATCCTGACCGACTGCTGCTGATGTGCCAGTTGTCGCAAGAGGAGCTGTCCGTGGGCGCACTGGAGGAGCGGCTGGGCATCCGGCAGCCGACGCTGTCGCAACAGCTGGGCATCCTGCGCGAGAACGGCTTGGTGGTGTCACGTCGTGATGGGAAGAACATCTTTTATTCGATCGAAAGTGGGCCGGCGCTCGCAGTCATGACTGTCCTTTACGAACAGTTCTGCGCCGACGGCAAAGGGGAAAAAACATGCTGATTGACATCACAAACTTCACGCCTGGCCTGTCGCTGGGCGGCGGACTGATCATCGGTGCGGCGGCGGCCGTGCTGGTGCTGTTCAACGGCCGTATCGCAGGCATCAGCGGCATCCTGGGCGGGTTATTGAGCCTGCCACGCACTGACGTGGTCTGGCGCGTGGCCTTTCTTGCCGGTCTGGTCGGTGCCCCGGTCATTGCGACTGTGCTCGGCAGGGCGCCCGTTGCAGATATCCAGGCCGGCTGGAGCGAAATCCTGGTCGCCGGCTTTCTGGTGGGCCTGGGCACGCGCTACGCCAGCGGCTGCACAAGCGGCCACGGGGTGTGCGGTATCTCGCGCGGCTCCGTTCGCTCCCTGGTTGCGACCTCGACCTTCATGGCGGCTGGCTTCCTGACCGTCTTCGTGCAACGACATCTGATTGGAGGCTGACATGGCTGCCATTACCGCATTGCTCGCCGGCCTGCTTTTCGGCATGGGCTTAATGATTTCCGGGATGGCCAATCCGGCCAAGGTGCAGGGCTTTCTCGACCTGGCAGGCCGGTGGGACCCTTCTCTTGCCTTCGTGATGGTCGGCGCGATTGCCGTTGGCTCACTCGCGTTCTTCATTGCCAAACGCCGCAAGCGTTCGTTCCTCGGAATGTCCATGCAGTTGCCAGCAAGCACGGTCGTGACACTGCGGCTGGTGTTGGGCAGCGCCGCGTTTGGTATCGGCTGGGGCTTGGCAGGCTTCTGCCCGGGCCCCGCGCTCGTGGCCCTGGGTGCGGGCTATCCGAAAGCGATTGGCTTCGTAGCCGCCATGGTGGCTGGCATGGTTGTCTTCGAGGTCTTTGAGCGAATGAAATCCAGCGCACAACACGCATAAGCAGGCTACGGGGAGTCAATGGAAAACATCGTTGTAAGCAGCGCTGCACTTGGCGCTGTGGTCGGCCTCATCCTGGCGTTGACTGGTGCAGGTGGCGCGATCCTCGCGGTTCCGCTTCTGCTGTTCGTCCTGCGCCTCAATGTTGCAGAGGCCGCGCCGGTCGCCCTGCTTGCCGTGGGCCTGTCTGCGGCCGTGGGGGCCGCCATTGGACTGCGGGCGGGCATCGTGCGCTACCGCGCCGCCACGCTGATGGCATTGGCCGGTACGGTCTTCTCACCCGCAGGCTTGTGGCTCGCGCACCGTCTTCCGAACGGACCGCTGACCCTGCTCTTCGCTGCCGTGCTGGCCTTTGTTGCGCTGCGCATGTTCAAGCAGGCTAGCGCGAGTGCGCCCCACAGAGCGGAAACCGAGCAGCACTCGCAACCGTGTCAACTGGATAACCAGACCGGCCGCTTTGTCTGGACGGCTTCCTGCACCCGCGCGCTCGCGCTTTCGGGCATTGGCGCTGGCTTTCTCTCGGGCCTGCTGGGGGTGGGTGGGGGCTTCGTCATCGTTCCGGCGCTCAAGAAAGCCACCAACGCCCCGGTGCATTCCATCGTCGCGACCTCTCTGGCAGTCATTACCTTGGTGTCTGCCTCAGGCGTCATCACAACTGCCTTGTCGGGGCGAATGAACTGGCAGATCGGCGTGCCTTTTGCCGCAGGCGCCATGCTTGCCATGCTGGGTGGGCGGGTCGTGGCCGGTCAGTTGAGCGGCCACAGGCTGCAGCAGGGCTTCGCGTTTATCGCGGGTCTCATTGCCATCGGGATGGTGGCGAAGGTCGCACTGGCAGCGTAATGCCAAACACACGAACGTACCCGAAAAAGGTACGCCTCATACAAAGGAGACACTCTTGAACTCAGTCAAGTCGCACACCCTGGTAGTGGCGCTTTTGGCGGCAACCAGCATGCCTGCGCTATCGCAACCTCAGACCGTCCCGATGCACGTGCCTGAGGAGTCTTCGATCCCGCAGGGGGCCATGGGGGACGCCATCAAGCGCGGAAAGGAGCTGCTGACGGATACCCACAAACTGTTGCCCCGAAACGTGGGCAACGGCCTGAACTGTACGAGTTGCCATCTGAATGGCGGGACGACGGCCTACGCATCGCCTTGGGTCGGGCTCACAGGAGCCTTTCCGGAATACCGGTCCCGCAGCGGCAAAATCATCTCGCTGCAGGAGCGCATCAACGACTGCTTCCAGCGCTCGATGAACGGCAAACCGCTGCCCTTCGACTCGGCAGAGATGAACGCCATCATGGCCTATATGAAGTGGCTGTCCACAGGCGTGCCCACCGGCACCAATGTGGCTGGCCGAGGTTTCGAGAAGATTGACACCTCGCTCGTTCCAAACCGTGAGCACGGCAAATCAGTCTACGCAGCACAGTGCGCGTCCTGCCACGGTGCTGAGGGGCAGGGCACCCCAAATCCGCAAGGCGGCTACATATTCCCGCCACTGTGGGGCAAGGACTCGTTCAACGTGGGGGCAGGGATGGCCCGGATGTACACCGCTGCTGCGTTCGTGAAGCACAACATGCCGCTTGGTCAGGGCGGCACGCTGTCTGCGCAGGATGCTGTGGATGT
The DNA here is from genome assembly GCF_054792405.1 of Ralstonia sp. SA306. Lineage (NCBI taxonomy): Bacteria > Pseudomonadati > Pseudomonadota > Betaproteobacteria > Burkholderiales > Burkholderiaceae > Ralstonia > Ralstonia sp. SA306. The sequence goes on along the minus strand of NZ_CP096452.1, from coordinate 1,091,254 downwards.
CGCCGCGTTCTTTACCCAGCAACCCCGCCCAGACTACGCGCCACGCGTCAACGATTGGCCCAAAGGTGACAGGCCGAAGGACGCACGCTAGCGCCGGGCGGCCGGGCGACGGACCACTTAGCAAAGTGTTGCGCTACATCATGACCCGGCTTTTGACTTGCGTTAAGAATTTTCCCAAGGCGCATATGAGTCGCCCAGCCTCTGAACGGATTGCACAGCAACGTTCAGCCTTGGTGAAAAGCCTGTGCAATCCTCATCGAATCAAGGAGTCCGCCATGCAAGCAAATGTTGGAACGATCGACCGCGTTATTCGAATTGTTGTCGGGCTGGTTTTGATCGGTCTGGCCGCGACAGGGCGCGTGGGCGCCTGGGGCTGGATTGGCATCGTGCCACTGCTGACAGGTATCGTGCGCGTATGCCCCGCCTACAGCATTCTGGGCGTGAAAACGTGCGCAGCGCCGAAGGCGGATGCAAAGTAGAAACGCACCGGCCGTGCCCGGACGAAGCCCATCTGGGCACAACCGTGCCACATCAGGAAGCGCTATTGATCAACCAATTATTTGCTGGGACACCGCAGGTGTGCGATCGGCCGGTGAATGCGCCGGAATTTGAGGTGACTTCGGAACGGATGAGAAGGCGCGTTGTGAGTGCGCCCGCTTAGTGCCCGTATTACGCGGTTTTCCGTGCAGCGCTTTCGGCCGCCGCCACAGTGCGTTTGATCGCGATGAAGCTGTCCGGGCTCACCGATATGGAGTCAATGCCGCACTCGACAAGGAAGGCGGCAAATTCGGGGTGGTCACTGGGTGCTTGGCCACACAAACCGACGTGGGCGCCGGCCTCATGTGCCTTCGCGATGACGCTTTGGATCATCCACTTGACGGCATCGTCCTGCTCATCGAAAGGCTCCGCGAGATCTGCCGAGTCGCGGTCAACGCCCAGCGTCAGCTGCGTCAGATCGTTGCTGCCAATCGAGAAGCCGTCGAAGCGTTGCGCGAAAGCCTTCGCCAGAATCACGTTCGATGGAATCTCGCACATCACATAAATTTTGAGGCTGGCTTCGCCGCGCCGGATGCCGTTCTGCGCCATCACTTCATAGTGCTGCTCGATCACACAGGCCCATCGCGACAAGATCAGGATCTCCTTATCGCTCAGGACGAACGCCGCACGCTCGGTTTTTGATGTCGGGACGTTCTTCGTCGGGTGGCCGCCGTCGTTTGCGTAGATCATTTTGAGACCTTTGCCGCCCAGCTTCTTTCCAACGATCGGCAACAACGACGGCTCAGACAGCAGCGGCTTGAAGACCTCGTATTCGTCGGGGGCCACCTTGCCCTGGACGACGTTTTCGCCAAGCTCCCAGGCCGCATTGATCAGGACAGACTTGTCAAAGCCCGTCTCGGTATCGATGGTGAACATGACACCGGCGCCGCCCAGGTCGGATCTCACCATCCGCCGCACGCCGACCGACAGTGCGACCTTGGAATGGTCGATGCCCTTCGCTTGGCGGTAACTGATTGCGCGGTCTGTGAACAGCGACGCGTAGCAGCGGCGGCAGGTGTCGAGCAGGGCACGTTCGCCCCGGATGTTGAGATAGGTTTCCTGCTGCCCGGCAAAGCTCGCCCCCGGCAGATCCTCGGCCGTCGCGCTTGATCGCACGGCAACGTCCACGTCGACCTGTCCCAGCCGGCGGTTCAGTTCATGGTATGCAAGCCATTCAGTAAGAAATGCGCTGACTCTCTTTGTAGAGCAACTTCTGTCTCCGCTATGCCGTCATGACTTGGAAGTAAATCCGTGCGCAAAATTAACGCGCACCCGGGTCGCAAGGAAAAATCAGTACAAAACGAAAGAGCGAACAGTAGCTACCTTCCCATCTCACCAGCGAGGCTCGGTTGGATGAGCGATCGCAACTCTTGGGTCTGGAGGTACAGACTTTTCTGATGCAAAGCCAACTCAATCTTGTGGGTTGCTACTGCGTTGTTGCGCGATCCGACCGTGCATCCGACAGCCACTTGTCTTCGTATATTGATTGCTTCCACGTTGCGAAGCGCCACGATAGAGGTCAACGATGAAACGGTATCAACTGGCAAAGTTGTTTGGTGTTCTGCTTTCTTTCGCAATCATTTCTGGCGGCTATGCGTCCGTAGCGACGGCCGCAATGGGCGATGGCGAAGCCACCACCATGGTGGGCGGCGCTCCGATGTATCCGTCCAAGAACATTATTCAAAATGCGGTCAATTCGAAGGATCACACCACTCTTGTTGCTGCCGTGAAGGCAGGTGGCTTGGTCGAAACACTGTCTGGGACGGGGCCATTCACCGTGTTCGCACCAACCAACGAAGCCTTTGCTGCGCTGCCCTCCGGCACCGTCGATCAGTTGCTCAAGCCTGAAAGCAAGCCGACCTTGGTCAAGGTGTTGACCTATCACGTGGTGCCCGGCCGGCTCACGGCACAAGACCTTATGAAGGCTGTCGCCGATGGCGGCGGCAAGGCGATGCTCAAAACCGTCGAGGGTGATCCGCTCACCGTCATGCAGAAGGGCGACCGTTTGACCGTCACCGACGACAAGGGTGGCGTCGCCGTTGTAACGATCGGCAACGTGTACCAGTCGAACGGCGTGATTCACGTCGTGGACAAGGTATTGATGCCGTAATCCTTCCCGTGCAGCGCAAGGGCGCGTGCCCTTGCGCGCTCGAACTATGACGGGAGGAAGGCAATGTCATCTCATTTCGCTACGCGCAAGATGTTCATTGCCGGAAGGACGCGGTAGATATGCTTTTGCCGCATCCCGTCATGGGTAACCCGGGCACGCAAAATCATATGCACGTTGTCGGAGCATCTTCGCCCGGCCCCGCGCGCACGATATCAGCGCCGCAGGAAGCCGCCCGGGAACGGCTTATTGAGCTGCTCAAGCAGACTGGCGAAGGAAGCAAATCGGCGTTCGCAGAACCCTGTACGCTGACTTCTCCCAAACTCTATTCGTCGGCTTACACAATCCTCCGCAGTTCAGGCGAAGCAGAAGACGTGCTGCAGAACTGGGTCTGTACGCAGGGCACGATTCCGTTGTACCGATGGAGCATGTGGCGTCGATGCAGTCCGTCTTGGAGCAGGGCAATGCCAAGGACAAAGCCATCAGAAACAGGGGGCATTGGCGCGCTTCGGGCGGGTGGCCTCCGGCAGTATGCTTGGCGTTGATACAGTAGTGCCGGACACGAACACGACGTCCACCTGTTTCATGCGTGAATCAGTTCTGGCGTGTTTCCCGACGACGCGTCATGCCCAACGCGCTGATGCGCCGTGGTTCGCGCCTTTAGCCGCGTTGGCGTGGTTCTTGCGCGGATTCACCATCCGTGCAAAGTACATTGTTGCGGAGACGTCCGCCATGCCGCGGAACCATCCAGAATGCCCGCCAGTCCGTCACGACCGCCATTACGGTGGCGCCTTCGACGCGCGCGCGAGCGACGGCCGACAAGGTAGGCGGTGCCATCGACGCAGCGTCGTGATGCAGCGTTCCGCCGCACGCGATCATGGCCGATACGCCGCTGCAATCCTGAAACGATCCTGTGCCTTCAACGGATGTGGTGGCGCCAGCGGTGGTGCTGCCTGCGTAAGGCCGCAACGCCGTTCGCCATTTACGTGACGGTAGAGACCTGTTCAACAACTGGCGTCGGGAGGGAATGGCACGGGGGCCGTCGAATCTCGTTGTCAGAGCAGTGTTTGGCAAACCGGGACGAGCGCTTCTTCAAGGTGAGGGCGGCGCGTTGCGTCAAGGGGACGAATCATGACATCCAAACATTGCACACCATCGTGGACATGGGCACGCAAGGGCCTGCTGACCGCCACGATCGGATTGCTGGGGGCTACAGGCCTTGCTGCGCCGACCGGTACAACCGGATCGACCGGCCCAGCCAAGAATGCCGGCATCAGCGCGTCGCCGCATATGCTGAATGGCAAGGTGGTTCCGCCGCCTCGTCCCACTGTGCCGACCGTGATCGTTCCAGGCATGCCGCGTTCGCTCATGCGCGAAGCAGAGCACGGCCATAGCACCGGCGGCACGATCGTCTCTCCGGCGTCGGTGCATCGCCAGAACGGCACTGTCTGGGTCGACTGACGGAGGCGATCATGAAAAAACTCATCCTGGCATGCATGCTCGCAGTCAGTCTCCTGCTGGCATTCCGGCCCATATCCATACCATCTGCCCAGGCTGCGGCGCCGATGAAGGTGCTTGTACTGTACGACGCGCCGCCTAACGACCCTTACACCAACCTGGGTCTTGCCTACGCAATCATGCTGCGCAACCTGCTGGGGCATTGGAATACCTCAGTCAGTCTGGTCCCGATCCAGAATTACACGGCGGGCTCCGTGCAGGCCAGCCAGGCCACCTTCTATCTGGGCGACTACTACAACAACACCATTCCCCCTGCGTTCCTGAGTGACGTGATGTCGACCACCTCCACCGTGGTCTGGTTCAAGTACAACCTGTGGGAGCTGGCCTGGGACACGGTCGATTACGCCAATCCAACCTTCACCCAGAAATTCGGCATCGCCTTCAACGAGGTCTATGGCTTCAACGGCAACGTCTATCCGTCGTCGAGCAATCCGAACCCGGGGTTCTTCGATACCGTGGCTTACAAGGGCATGTCGATGGTGAAGTACTACAACTTCAACGCGACGACGGGCGTGGTCAGCGCCGATCCGGACATCGGCGTCACGCAGGTCACTGACGCAACGAAGGCGAAGGTGCTGGTCAACATCACGGACAGCCAGACCGGAGCCGTGGCGCCCTACGTGGTCCGCTCGGGCAACTTCTGGTACTTCGCCGATCAGCCGTTTTCGTACATCGGCCCGCGCGACCGCTACCTGGCGTTCTGCGATCTGCTGCACGACATCCTTGGCGACAGCCCGTCAACGGTCTACACCCACCGGGCCATGGTGCGCTTCGAAGACATGAATGCGTACACCAGTACAAGCTCGATGAAGAAGCTGACGGATTATCTGTACAACAAGCACATTCCGTTCTCGATGGCGACGATTCCGGTCTACACCGATCCGAACGGGTATTACAACAACGGCGTGCCGGAGACGATCACGCTGGCCAACGCGACTGGGTTGAAATCGGCGATCAACTATGCGCTCAAGCGCGGGGGCAGGGTGATGATGCATGGCTACACGCATCAATACGAGAACGTGCCCAATATCGACAATGCGGTGAGCGGCAATGATTTCGAGTTCTGGTATGCGACGGCCAATACCCCGACCGACGACGACTCGCTCCAGTGGGCGGGCGGGCGACTGGACGCGGGCCTCCAGCAGTTCACCAGCAACGGTTACACACCGTTCGCCTGGGAGGCCCCTCATTACGAATCGTCGCCGCTGTCGATTGCCGCAGTACCGCCGCGCTTCAACTCGACCTACCAGCGCGTGGTGTACTTCGCGTGCACCAACAACACCACGAGCAGCGTCACTAACACCAATACCATCTGCAGCAATAGCGATCTGTACACGCTCAACTCAACCGCCAACAGTCACGCGTTCGCGGTCGGGCAGTTCTTCCCGTACGCGATCTATTCCGACTACTACGGCCAGCGCATCATTCCGGAGAACCTCGGCAACATCGAATACAACATCTGCAATATCGATCCGTTCTCGTGCCTGACGTACACCTGGCAGGACATCTACCTGAATGCCCAATATGCGTGGGTCGTGCGCGATGGTTTCGCGTCGTTCTTCTTCCATCCGTTCTGGTTGGACTCCGACATGTCGGGTACGGCTGCGTCCAACGCATTCCAGGATTTCCAAAGCCTGGTGAAAGGCATCTCTGGCCTCGGATACCAGTGGGTGGATGCAAGCACACTCAAATAACCCCAAACGCATCTGGCAGGGCGGTGGACACCACGTCACCGCCTCGCCTTCCCCTCGATTGGCCCGCCGTCTGCCTCACCCCGCATCAGGTCAAAGCGCTGAGGGCAGGGCTGGGCCGGCTGCCCCACCCGCGGCGCTCGCTCAGCGGCACCCAGGCGATCACCGGTCGCTCCGTCACTGGCTGAGCCGGCTTCGGGGGTACGCACCCGGCACCAGGATCGGCAGCTCCACGTCGGTCGCAGACACGTTATAGACGTTTGGCACTGCCGCCGTCGACAGGTCGAGAGCCGATGTCACCGGAGGGATCTGCGTGCCGAGCGCAAAGTTGACGACGTTGGTCGCATTGGGCAGCGAGCTCGCGCTGACGATTGCCGCGTACTGAACGTGCTGCGGATAGAACAGCAGCCCGACCTGGTCGCCGTCCTGAAGCTGCTCTCCAATGGCGGGCAGCAACACTGCGCCTGCGTTCAGCCCCGGATCATCCTGATGGTCGCCTTCTGCAAACGCCGTCACCTGGTCGTCCACCAGGATCAGCTTGCCGGCACGCTGAATGCCGACACCGACGTAAGCCACCGCCGCCTGAACCGCACCCGTTCCGCGCGTCACCGCCAGGTTGGTGATACGGGGCACGCCGGCCAGTACCTGCCCGGTACCGCTGATGGTCGTGATCGGCACGAAGACTGGCCCGGCCGCACCCAGCGGCACCGACGCGGTCAGCGTGGATGCGCTCGTGGGAATCGCCCCCGGCCCCGACAGCGAGCCCACGGGGATGCGGTCCATCTCCAATCCGACCGGCTGGGTATTGGGGGCGCCAACCGTATCCGCCACCGAGAGGCAAACCTTGGGGATCGCGTTGAACGTGTCGGAGTCGACGCCCTTCAACTGTCTGTCGAACCAGCTGAGGATCGACGCGACACCCACGACGCCGCCGCAATTGGCGGTGCCCTGCGACTGGCCCGCCAGCGGATTCATATGGCCGCCTTCGGTCGTCAGCACGCGCACATCCGCGCCGGTCGACGCGAAATACCGCGCGTTCATGTAGGCCTCTGTCACGTTGAACAGAACATCGCGGTTGCCCTGCAGGAACAGCGCTGGCACCTTGCGCAGTACTGCCTGGGTTTCGCCAAAGTTCCAGGGAAGGCCCGCACGCTGCTGGGCCTCGAAATAGCCCATGCCATGATCGAAGAAGAACTGGGTCAGCTCAGTGCCGGAGACGGGGCGCGGGTACGCCGTCGGTAGACTCGCCAGGTTGAACAGGTCTGTCTCCGTGCGGACGGTGCTGGCTAGCGGCCCCTGCACGCCGATGGTGTTGCACAGCGTTGCTACCAGCGGCGTATTCGATACGCCGTGCCCGCCCGGGCTCGCGGTCGTGGCGGTGCTGGCCAGCAGGCAAAGCAGCCCGCCGTAGGAGAGCTTCATGCCTTGGCCCGGCAGCAGGCTGTATAGCAGGTCATACCAGGTGCCGTTGGGCACGATGGTGTCGATGCGTGGGTCGAGCGCGGCCAGCGGCATCTGAAAACCGCCGCCGTAGCTGTAACCGATCGTGCCGACCTTGATGTCTTTGGGTATCCCGGTCTGCGGCTCGGTCTGCACGTACAGACTGTCGGCGTTGTCGTAGGCCCAATCCAGGATCGCGCGAGCGTCCTGAACTTCGGCGCGCGGATCGATGATGCGGGCATTGCCGCCGCCATTGGCGGGCACGCTGTCGCCGTGTCCGCGTTCGTCGTAGCTGATGACAACGTAGCCGTGATACGGCAGCGCCTGCACCAGTTCGTCGATCGACGTGAAATGCGGATCGCCCGGATGCAGATCGCCATTGGCTGCCAGGGTTTTCAGTCGATTGCCGCCGTAGCCATGGCTGTGCAGGACCACCGGAAAGCGATCGCCAGGACAGCGCGAGGGCAGCATGACCGAAAAGTAAACGCGGGTGGTTGGCGTTGGATTCGCGCTCGGGTCGAAGTCCGACGGCACCGGCACGACGATCGAGTTGTTGACCACACTCGGTGCCAGTGGTGTATCGCAGGCAGCCGACTGCGCGACAGGGGACGTTGCCACGACCGAGGAGGTCGCGGATCCTGAGGCGCCCGCCGTTGATGAATCAGATGCGCCACCGCCGCAGGCGGCAACGAGCAAACAAAGACTGGCTGCCAGGCAGCCGTTGCGGATGTGCAGCATGGGGTCTCCTCCTGCCTCGATCGGTGTCTTCTATGTACGTATGCCGAGGCTGCGAGGATTCTATTGACGCCGTTCTGTTTGAGACACGCTGTTTTTTAGAGCCTGTCATCGAAAGGGGCGCGCGATGCAGGTTAACCCGAGCGACAGTGGCCGTTCTCCCGATTAGCGGCGGCAAGAACTTTCATCCAAGCGCGGGGAAACCCCGACTGCGGGAGGCCGGTGAGGCGCTGTGGATTCGCCCGGGGGCGATGCAGAGATTGCAGGTGACAGGCTGATGCTGATCAGCCGTTCGTGTTGAAGCAGTAACTTTAATGGAGGCCGGCGAATCTACTGGCCCACACGTTATCCGTCGCGGTCAAAAAAACCTTCGACCATCAGGCCGAAGGTTTAGCACGTGAAATCAAAAACCGGACGACAGGTACTGTTCGCGCACCGCCAGCCCGGCGTAAGGCAAGTTGCTCGCGGTGACGATCGCCACGTAGTCGGAGAATCGGTACTGCAACCGTGCCGTCTGCAGTGGCGATCCGCTCAATACCTCTGGTGATGGATCACCCATTGTCGACGTCGGCATACCGAGCGCATTGCGCAGCGCATATCTCGCGCCATCCCAGGCGGCCGTTGTGTCGCCGGCGCTCATACCGCGTCGGTAGACGTCTATGCCGACGAGATGGCCACTGGGCCCGAAGCTGAGCCACAACTCGCTGACAGGCGGGCCGGCAAGACCGAGCTTATTGGCGTCCACACCTCGGCAGCGAAGATAGCGGTAGCCGTGTTTGACATCATCACAGGCTATGTCATTTTTGTCTGCCCAGCGAGCGGCCTCCTCGGCGGTCGTGCGATCCAGTACGAATCCGCCCGGGACGGGGCGAGCCGGTGCGATCTGGTCTGTTCGAAGGTGCGCCAGGCCGCTGGCACGCAGTACGCTGACTTGCTCCGCCGTGGTGGTGTCGACGGGGCAGGGGACGCCAAGCATCGCGAGCAGAGGGCGAGCCGCCTTCGAGTGCAATGCCCCGACCAGACCAATCGCAACCGCCAGCGCTGCAACACTGGGCATTGTGTAGCGCTGCAGCCAGCGGCGCGGGCTCATTGGCAGTTCTGGGCGGTGTTGGGGCCCAGATACTGAGGCATAGACGACACGATGGTCGACTTGAGGCCAGTGAGCACGGGTGCTACACGGGAGATGTAGGCATCCGGAACGCCATCGGTCTTCATGACAGCAGCTGCATCGGTGATGAACTGATCGAACACACAGCCAGGGATACCGACGTCGGAATGTGCTGTGGCCATGTCGTCACACATGACGGTGGTGCCATCTGCCGCGACTTGTCCTGGATAGCTGAAGGGGCCACCAAACAACGCTTTGAACTGGAGGTTCAGGCAAGCCTTGAGACGCCCCACCGTGTCGTGTCCGGGCTGACCGATGTTGGCAAAGTACGGTGCTTCTTTGGGGTCTGCGAGCAGACCGGACACCGCGTCGTCGACCACCTTCGAAACGGCGGCCGGTGCACTTGCATCTCCGCCAAGTCCGGCCCACATGTCGGCGTTTTGCGGAAATTGTGCTGTCGACGCCGTCGATGCCATCGACATGGGCGCATCGTCGCCGCCTCCGCATGCGCTCAGCGTCGCGGTGGTCAACGTCAAAACCAGTAGCAGTGCTCGCTTCATGGGTCAATCTCCTTTGGCAGGGTATGGATCGGGCGCTGCGCAGCTTGTCTCAAGCCCGGCGCAGCGCTGATGTCATATACGTCTGCCATGCGAGATCGGATGCAGGATGGATCGAGCCACTGCAGAGTTTTGATGTGCGGACATGGTGCACGCTCACGCAGACTGCATCGAACCGCACTGGACCGTATCAATGCACGGAATTTCGTTGGAGCAGTGCGGCGATGTAAATCTAGGTGCAATGTCCCAGTCCGGAATGGCTATGCCGCGCCATTCGCAAGAAATCGCGCGCACTTTTACTTGTCCGGAAATTGCCGTCTTCTTCCCGTTAAGGCCGGCGCAACAAGTAAAGCGGTGAGCAAAAGGAATAAGGGCGGGGCGGCCAAGCGAAGATCAGCGCAAATAGGATGGACGAGCCGCTCCCCCAGTTCCACCATGGAATCGGTCAGTCTAGGGGTAGGCCCATTGGCGGCGTCACGAAGCCGCTTTGACGCCGGGGTGTGAAAAGCACCTACCGGGGCTTCACCGGGCGTGGCGCTGGGCAAGTCTGATGCCACGGCAGGTACGCGCTCGCTGGTGACGGCCTCGATTGACTTGAGGCCCCCGCTTCGTACGCTGCACACCTGGGACGTTACTAGCGAATTCCGTACTGCTGTCCACCTTGGTGGGCGTCAACAACGCCTCTCGTCTCCTTCAGTCGTTCAAACCCACATAGACGGCAACGAGGTGTCCACCTCGATTGTCGGAGCGCAAGCACGTGCAAAGGCCCGCGCCCGAACAGTCACGCCTGCATGTCCCGCAACACGCCCAACTCACTCGATTCGACATCATCTGCGCCTGATTCCGTCGGTGTTTTCCCTAACCTTTATTGCGTTGAGTTTAGGCCGTTAAGCCGCTAATATTTGGCCGATGCAACGTGTTTTATAGGCCGACAAAACGTAATAATAGGAGGTTTGTCGGGACCGAGACGTTGGGGCTGGCTCCTTGCATGTGGCGCTGCAACTGACTGTCGTCCTTTGCGCCTGTACCAGCGCGTCGTCATGGCGTACCGATATCTGGTTCGCCAGCCTTGGCATGGCTTGCCCGAATGCTTTCTGCGAAGCGTCATCCATTCCATATGCAGTTCAACGTAATGAACCTCGACACCCAAGCTACTGCAGTGCTCCAAGACAGCCTGCGCGACTCTTCACTGCTCGAAACGCGCGCCTGGTTGGCCTCGGGATGGCAAGAGGCATCCAGCGGACGCTCGTTTGCAGTGACCAATCCTGCCACGGGCGAGATCCTGGCCCGCGTGGCCAGCCTGAGCGGTGCCGAGGTTGAATCGGCAATCACGGCCTCCGCAGAAGCGCAGGCCGTGTGGCAGCGCCGCAGCAGCCACGAGCGGGCCAAGCTGCTGCGTGCCTGGTTCGATCTGATGATTGCCAACGCCGACGACCTGGCTCTGATCATGACCTCGGAGCAGGGCAAACCGCTGGCCGAAGCGCGCGGCGAGATCCTTTACGCGGCGTCGTTTGTCGAGTGGTTCGCGGAAGAGGCGAAGCGCATCTACGGTGACGTCGCATCGCATCCGCAGACCGACAAGCGGATCCTCGTCATTCGCCAGCCGGTCGGCGTTTGCGCGGCCATCACGCCGTGGAATTTCCCGGCGGCGATGATCACCCGCAAGGTGGCACCAGCCCTTGCCGCGGGCTGCTCGATGATCGTGCGGCCGGCCGACCTGACGCCGCTGACCGCGCTTGCGCTGGCAGTGCTGGCTGAGCGTGCGGGCATTCCTGCCGGCGTGCTTCAAATAGTGTGCGGCCCGTCGCGCGAGATCGGTGCGGTCCTGACGGCCAGCCCGGTCGTACGCAAACTGTCCTTTACAGGCTCGACCGAGGTTGGTCGCGTGCTGATGAGCCAGTCGTCGCCGACGATCAAGCGGCTGTCGCTCGAGCTGGGTGGCAACGCCCCGTTCATCGTGTTCGACGATGCGGATCTCGATGCCGCCATCGAAGGCGCGATGGCGTCGAAATACCGCAACAGCGGCCAGACCTGCGTATGCGCCAACCGCTTCCTGGTGCAGGACGGCATCTACGACCGCTTCGTCGAGGCGCTGGTGCGCCGCGTGGCGGAGCTCAAGGTCGGCAATGGCGTCGAGCCAGGCGTGCAACAGGGGCCGCTGATTCAGAAGTCCGCGTGCGAACACCTGCAAGCCATGATCGACGATGCCGTCGACAAGGGCGCGAAGGTCGTCATCGGCGGCAAGGGCCATGCATTGGGCGGCACGTTCTTCGAGCCGACCGTGATTGCCGGCGCCACGCCAGACATGCGCGTGGCGCGCGAGGAACTGTTCGGTCCGGTCGCTCCCGTGTTCCGCTTTCGCGATGAAGCCGAGGCGATTGCGCTGGCCAATGACACCGAGTACGGCCTGGCCGCCTATCTCTACACCCGCGACAACGCACGCATCTGGCGCGTTGGTGAAGCACTGGAGTACGGCATGGTGGGCCTGAACACCGGTCTGATTTCCAACGAGGTGGCCCCGTTCGGCGGCGTGAAGCAGTCCGGCCTCGGCCGCGAGGGCTCGCGATACGGCATCGACGAATACCTGGAAATCAAGTACCTGTGCGCGCAGGTCTGAGCACGGCGTAACCGACAGCATCAAAGAGCAAAAGAATGGCTCAATTCCAACAGCCGGTACGCTTCGACACGGTCCCGTCCATCCTCCAGGAATGGGGCGCCGCGCGCCGCCTCGGAGAAATCCTGGCCACATGGACAGAGCGCCGCAGTGTGCTGGTCGTCACTGATGGTGGCCTGCACGAAGCCGGGGTGCTGGAGAACGCCAAGGCATCGCTGGCGACAGCCGGCTTCCGCGTGACCGTTTTCGACGAGGTGGTGGCCGATCCGCCTGAGGCGGTGCTGCTGCGCTGCGTCGAGCATGCGCGCGCGGCTGGTGTCGATCTCGTGATTGGTCTGGGTGGCGGCTCGTCGATGGACATTGCGAAGCTGGCGGCCGTGCTGCTTGTTTCCGAACAGCCGCTGGCCGAGATGTATGGCATCGGAAACGTCAAGGGCGCACGCGTGCCGCTGGTGCAGATGCCGACCACGGCCGGTACCGGTTCGGAGGTCACCAACATCTCCATCGTGTCGGTCGGCGAGACGACCAAGATGGGAATCGTCGCGCCCCAGCTTTTCGCGGACCGGGTGATCCTGGACGCCGAGCTGACGGTCGGCCTGCCGCGTCAGCACACTGCGGCCACGGGGATCGACGCCATGGTTCACGCCATCGAGGCTTACACCAGCAAGCACAAGAAGAACGTCATCTCCGACGCGCTGGCGCGTGAGGCGCTACGCCTGCTGTCGGCCAATTTGCTGGCTGCATGCGAGAACGGTAACGACCGGAGCGCGCGCGAGGCGATGCTGCTTGGCGCGACGCTCGCCGGCCAGGCCTTCGCCAATGCGCCGGTTGCGGCCGTCCATGCGTTGGCGTATCCGCTGGGTGGGCATTTCCATATCCCGCACGGTCTGTCGAACGCGCTGATGCTTGGGCCCGTGTTGCGCTTCAACGCAGCAGCAGCGGCCGCGCAGTACGCAGAGCTGGCCGGTGCGCTAGGCGTCGGTCATGCCGATGACGATGACGAAGCCCGCACCGAGGCCTTTATTGGATTCATGGAGGATCTGATGGATCGGTCGGGTGCGCCGCGGCGGCTGCGCGATGCAGGTGTCACGCGCGAAAGCCTGGCGATGCTTGCTGCGGACGCCATGCAACAGCAGCGCCTATTGCAGAACAACCCGGTGGAGGTGCGGCAAGCCGACGCCCTGCAGCTCTACGAACAGGCGTACTGAAGAGAGAGTGGGGCGCTCGCTGGACCGGTGCAGACCGGCATCCACCAATCCATTGCAATAAAGGGGCCCGCCGTCTGGCGGGGCCCGCAGCACAGGAAGTGAAGCATCATGAGTAACGTGGAAACCAACGGTCACTACAAGGTTGTCGTCCTCGGCGCCGGATTCGGCGGGTTGGGCATGGCGGCGCAGTTGAAGCAGGCGGGCATCGATGATTTCGTCGTGCTCGAAAAGCGCCCGGCGCTGGGCGGTGTTTGGCGCGACAACTCCTACCCCGGCGCGGCGTGTGACACCGAATCGCACCTCTATTGCTACAGTTTCCACCCGCATTTGCGCGTGAGTGCCATGTACGCGGGCCGCGACGAGCTGCTCGGCTACATGGAATCGCTCGCAGACCGTTTCGGACTCGATGCCCACTTGCGCTTCAACAGCGAAATCCGCAGCGCGGTTTGGGACAAGGCTGATCGCCTCTGGCGCTTCGAACTGGCCGACGGCTCGCGCCTGACCTCGCGCTTCTTCGTGCCGGCCTGGGGCCAGCTCAACCGACCGTTGATTCCCAAGGTGCCGGGACTGAACACCTTCAAGGGGGAATACTTTCATTCCGCCGACTGGCGCCATGATGTGGACCTGCGCGGCAAGCGCGTCGCCAGCATTGGTAACGCGGCCAGCGCGGTGCAGTACATTCCCGAGATTGCCCCGGTGGTGAACCATCTGACCGTGTTCCAACGCAGCGCCAACTGGATCATGCCGCGCAATCAGATTGTCTTCACCACGGAACAGCTCGATGAATTTCAGCGCGATCCGGCACTGTTCGAAAAGAGCCGCGAGCGGCTGCATGCATTCCGAGAGTCAGGCTTCGAGCGCACCCGCGTCGGCACCGATGCGCAGCGCGAAGGCAAGCGCCTGGCGCTGGAGCATTTGGAGCGTAACGTGGCCGACCCGGCCCTGCGTGCCAAGCTCACGCCAGGCTATGAATTTGCCTGCAAGCGCATTCTGCGCTCCGACGACTACTACCCCGCCCTGACGCGCGACAACGTCACGCTCGAGACGGCCGGAATTGAGGCGTTTGTGGAAGAGGGCATCCTGACCAAGGATGGCCGCGTGCACGCTTTCGACGTCGTGGTATTCGGCACCGGTTTTGAGAGCCAGGCATTCCAGGGTGACCTGCAGGTCAGCGGCCTCGACGGTTCGCTGGCCGATGCCTGGGCCGACGGACCGCAAGCGTATCTCGGCATGGCGGTACCGGGCTTTCCGAATCTATTCATGATCTATGGCCCGAACACCAACCTGAACCACAACTCCATCCTCTCGATGCTGGAGATCCAGCAGCGCTACATCATCGATGCGATTCGCGGCATCGAGGCCTCGGGCGTTGGTGCGTGCCAGATCAGCAAGGCGCGATCCGACGACTACAACCGTGCGCTGCAGGCGGCGATGGGCGGCTCGGCATTTTCCGCCGACTGCTCAAGCTGGTACAAGAACGCCCAGGGCAAGGTCATCAACAACTGGTCTGGCACGGTGGACGAGTACCGCGCGGCGGTGCGCTGGGACCTCGGCGCATTCGAGCAGGTTTGACGGGGCAGGGACGTGTCTTCGGAACTCTCCTGGCAGCCGCTAAGCGAGGTGGCGGAGGATGCGCGGCCCCTGGTGCAGGCGTTTCGCGAAGCGGGCGGCCTGCACTACGGCAGCCTGGCGCCGGAGCCTTCGCGCGCGAACTTTGCCCGGGCCTGCAGCCTGAATGGTTTGAACGACATCGACGGCGTTGACCACCGCGACATCATGGTGCCTGTGACCGACGGTGCGATTCGGGTGCGGCTGTACCAGCCGAACGAGGCGGAGTGCGCGGGCGGCAAGGGGCCCTTGGTCGTGTTCCTGCACGGCGGTGGCTGGGTGATCGGCAGCATCGACACGCATGACGGCATTTGCCGGCTGCTGGCCCGGCAAAGCGGCTGCATCGTCGCGTCGGTGGAATATCGTCTGGCCCCAGAACATCAATGGCCAGTGCCGCTTCGGGACTGCGAGGAGGCACTCGGCTATTTGGTCGCCAATGCGGCAGCGTTGTCCATTGACGCCAGCCGCGTGGTGCAGGCTGGAGATAGCGCGGGCGGCAATATGGCGACCATCATCAGCAACGCGCCGGCTACAGGGGCGTACCAGGTCGTAGGCCAGGTGCTGCTCTATCCGGTGACGGACCTGACAGCAAGCCGGCCCTCCTACGGCCGCTTCCGAGTCGGACTGCCGCTCGTCGCAGAATCGATGCGATGGTTCCGCGATCTGTACGTGCCAGCGGGCACGCCGCTTGACCAGCCTGCCTTGTCACCGCTGCTACACGCAGAGGGCCGCCGCCAGCCACCGATGTTTATCGCTACCGTCGGCCTGGACCCGCTCTGTGACGAAGGCATTGAATACGCGGCAATGGCGGCGCGAGCAGGTGGCTTGCTGGAGCATCACCACCTACCTCGTCACATGCACGGCATTTTCACGGCGGCAGGGCGCATCAGCACTGCGCAGAATCTGCTAGAGCGCGCAGGCTTATTCATTCGCCGACTGTCTTCGCATTCGTGAAGCGTTGCTTCTGATGGGCGACGATGAGGCCGCTTTCTTCTGATGTGTAGGCACGCGAGCTAGCGCGTGTGCTGATCGCTGCGGCAGGAATGCCGCGCCCATCCTGCCGGTCTTGACTCGCACTTCGGCAATTTGCCAGGCTTGCAAGGACCGCCCGCGTGATTCGCGGCCCCGCGCTTGAACACGGAAATCCCGACGCGCCCGGCGATGGAACTAGCCTCGTCGTGAGTGGCGCCTCTCTCAGTTGTTCCTTTCCCAGCTCTCCGTCTGATGCCAACGCGGCACGCGCGCGTGCTGGGAGCCTCGCGCCGCTGCGCTCGAACGGCCGAATCCCCACCCGCACGCGTAAGTAAATCGATTGGACATCGTTTGCGTCTTGTTTGGTTGGTGTTTTCCCTAGCTTTTGTCACCTTGATGATAGGCCGGTGCAACGCTAATATTTGGCCGTACTAACGTTGTTTTTAGGCCGTAAATACGTACTCGCAAGGCGATGCTCAGGTTAGGGGCGCCCAGGTCGGTGCCGCACCGAGCGTCACAGGCCCGTGCTGGCTTCCTTGGCGGCGAGGTGATCTGCAAATGGCAGCCAGAAAACAGCTGCCGGGGCTACAGCGCTGTGGGCGTCTTCTTCTGCTCTGCACTCCTGTTTCCATCAACGCATCTAGCAGGGAGGCTCAGGCCATGGCTGCGAGCAATAAACGTCAATCGATCGTCCCGGCCCCTTTCCAAGGGCACTACGACGCGTATCACTTCTCGCCGGCAACGCGTGTGGGCGACATGGTTTGGGTATCCGGCCAGGTTGGCGTGGACACGGACATGAAGCCTGCCGAAGGGATGCAAGCGCAGGCGCAGATCGCTTTCGAATGCCTGAAGCTGGTTCTCGAAGAGGCGGGCGCGAGCCTGGCCGATGTCGTTGAGCTCACAACGTTTCACACGGACCTGCATGGCGACATTGATGCGTTTATCGCCGTCAAGGACCAGTACTTCCCGAGCCGCTATCCGTCGTGGTCAGCGGTGGGGGTGACGCAGTTGGCCTTGCCTGGATTGCTGATCGAGATTCGCGCAACGGCCGTAGCCGGATCCGGAGAGGAATGAGCGCTTGAGGCGGCCGGACATGCTGGCTGCAAGGCGAGAGATATTGGAAGGAGCCCATGATGAAGAAGCAACGCATTGAAGTCGTATCCGCAATCGCGGCCGCAGTATGTTTTGCGATCGGTACCACCGCCATGGCGGAAGACCTCACACCTGAGGGCGCTGATCGATCTGCCAGCAAGGACGGTAGCGTCCCCGTTTATGCCGGCAAGCAATCCCCCGAAGCCGGATGGGAGTGGGGCAAGGTTCGCGGTGATTTCTGGAAGCACAAGAGCGAGAAGCCTCTGTACTCGATCGATGCGTCAAACATCGACAAGTACGCAGACAAGCTGACGCCCGGCCAGATCCAGCTCTTCAAGCAGAAGAAGAGCTATCGCATGGACGTGTATGCGTCGCATCGCGAATGCCAGGTGCCCGACTTTGTTGCGCAAAACTCCAAGGCAAATCTGACCGGAGCGAAGCTGGATTCGACGGGGGAGCAGCTGCAGACCGCAACCCTTCCGGGTGTTGTATTCCCGCAGCCTAAGAACGGCGCAGAAGCGATCCTGAACTACATGTATCGCTACCACGGTGAAGGTCTGGAGTGGCCGAAGATGGTCACCTCCATTTCCCCACGCCCGGGCAGCAACGAATGGATCGACGTGATCTCTCCGCAGCATGCCTTCGTCCCCTGGGGCAAGCCGGGCAAGACGACGCCACAGGATGTTGATCAGCTCAGCAGTGCCGCCTTCTTCAAGATGGAATCGCCACCGGCGCTGGCAGGACAGGCTTTTGTACAGCGGCAGTTCTTCAACAAGCCATCGGAGACGTTCTACTACTTCCCGGGCCAACGTCGCGTGCGCCGCATGCCGGCCTATACGCACGATGCGCCGGTCATCGGCATGGAGAACCAGTACCTGATCGATGAGGCCAACATGTTCTACGGCACCATCGACCGGTTCAACTGGAAGCTCGTCGGCAAGAAGGAACTGCTGGTGCCGTACAACGCGTTCGGGATGTACAAGTTCAAGGAAAAGCTGCACGACGTTGCTACGCCAGACGGCGTCGCTTCGAGCAATCGTCGCTACGAAATGCACCGCGTCTGGGTGGTCGAGGCCACGCTCAAGCCGAGCGCGCGCCATGTTGCATCCAAGAAGGTCTTCTACCTCGATGAAGACAGCTGGCTAGCCCTCGTCGGCGAAGACTACGACGCCCAGGGCAAGTTGTGGAAGGTGCGCGAAAGCTACCCGATTCCGGTGTGGGAGCTGGGCGGCACGTGCGACAACATGCCGTTCGTGATGTACGACCTCAGCAACGGCCGCTACGTGATGGATCAAACGACGTTCGGCCAGGGCAAGGACATTCATTGGTACGAGCAGATCAATGATCCGCGCTTCAAGACGGATTTCTTTACCGCAGAAACACTGCGCGCGGTGAGCGAGCGCTGAACGTGGCCGCATGAGCGGGGGCCGGCACGCGCTTGAGGAGGGGCGTGCCGGTATCAAAACGGGTTGGAGGAAAAATGAATACCAAGAAGATGTCCACGCGGACAGCGATTTCGCTCGCCGTGCTGGCAGCAACAACGTCTGCAGCGCAGGCCTACGACTTCACGATGGGCACGGACGACGCGGTGAAAGGCTCGCTGGTGAGCAACATCACAGCCGGCGTGGCAACGCGAACGAAGAGCCCGAGCTGTGCGCTCACGGGCGATCCGAACGCAAACGGCTGCGGCGCTGCGGCCAACACTGACCAGTGGGGTGCCGGCGACAACGGCGATTTGAACTATCGCCGATGGAAGCCCTACAGCACGTACCTGAGCGCGACCAGCGAATTGCTGTTGACGATGCCCAGCGAGGGGTTGAAGTTCATGGCGCGCGGCACGGGCATGTACGACTTCATGGCCAAGAACACCGAGCGCACGCCGCTGTCGAGTGATGCGAGGGCGCAGGTGGTTTATGACGCGCACGTGCTTGATCTATGGGCGCAGAAGGACTTTACCGTGGCGGATCAGAACGCCCACGTCCGTATCGGCAACCAGGTCATCAACTGGGGCGAGAGCATGTTTGCCATGGGCGGTATCAACGCCACCAACTCGCTCGATGTCCAGAAGCTCCTGATTCCGGGCTCGCAGCTCAAGCAGGCGCTGCTACCTGCGCCGATGGTGAGCTTTGCCACGAATCTCTCGCATGGCCTCAGCACCGAGGCTTATTACCAGTTCATCTGGAACGGCAACCGCATGCCGCCGGTTGGCTCCTTCTGGTCGGCGTCCAACGTTGTGGGCCGTGGTGCTGAGCCTTTCACCGTGAACACGACGAACTTCAATGCGAACGGCCCGAGTGCAGGCACGGTCGCAGGCCAGAACGGTTTGAACAGCCACGACCCGGGCACCATTACGGCGATCAACAACGGCCTGGTCAATGGCGACTTCGCTGGCCCCCCTTCGTTCTCGATCGGGCTGCCGGTCTCCAACAAGTTGCCTTCGAAGTACAAGCCGCAATTCGGTGTGAAGTTCAACTATGTACCGACCTCCATCGACGCGAACTTCGCCTTCTATTACGAGAACTACACCGACAAGTCGCCCGTGTTGGCCTCGTTCGCGAACAACACGGCGCAGTGGTCGTATCAGCAGAATCGTCAGCTGTTTGGGATCAGCGCGAACTTCCCCGTCGGACCCTGGGCGGTGGGGACGGAACTGTCGTATCGCCCGCGCGACGCGGTGGCGCTTTCGGGCTGCTACGGCGCGGGCGGACCGATGGACCTGAACGTGAACCCGGCCGGTGTCGACTGCCAGCAGTGGGTGGACCGTAAGAAGCTGCAATTCGGCATCAACGGCATTCTGGCGCTCACGCGCAGCGAATATCCGTTCCTCAAGATGATCGGAGCAGATTCGGCCTCGCTGACCGCAGAAGCGACGATGGTCTACTACCCAGGCCTGGGTGGCAGCGTGACACGCACCGTCAACGGCGTGCAGGTCATGCAGGCGCCGCAGGCTGGCTATCTGACGTGGCTGAACAACAACTCGGGCACGGGTTACCCCATCGGCATGCGCCAGGGTACGGCAGCCTCGGGCGGTGTGACGGTCGACTTCAACTGGACCTATGACGGCACGCTCATCCCCGGTTGGCAGGTGACGCCTGGCGTGACATTCAACGCCGCGCTGTACGGCTACACGCCGACGTTCAACGCCAACTACATGCAGGGGGCGAAGTCCGCCAACTTCTACGTGCTGTTCAACCAGAACCCGACGGTCTGGCAGGCGGGCATCAACTTCACGGCGTTCTGGGGCGGGCACAACACGGTGGGCAATCCGTATTCGGATCGCAACTTCATCGGCGCATTCGTCACGCGCAACTTCTAACGCGTTCGTGTCGGGCGGCGGCGCACGCGGTGCGCCGCCAGGAATACTTGAAGGGGTAGTGTCGTGTTGAATCGTCTTGTTGCGGGGCTGGAAAAAGCCTTCTTCGGTCACCGCGCGATCGTGCTGGCGGTGATTGGCCTATTCACTGCAGGCATGGCCGTGTTTGCCGTGCAACTGCGCATGGATGCCGGCTTCGAGAAGCAGATGCCGATCGGCCATGAGTACATCCAGACGTTCCAGAAGTACCGGAACGATCTGCTCGGGGCCAACCGAATCACGGTGGTGGTGCGCGCGAAGAAGGGCTCAATCTGGACGCCGGAGGGGCTTACACGGTTGTACAACGTGACCCAGGCCGTCATTTACCTGCCGAACGTGGATCGCATCGGTGTGCGTTCGCTGTGGACGCCCAACGCGTTCGTCAACGAGATCACCGAAGAAGGCTTCCGCGCCGAGCCGATCATCTCGGGCAACATCACACCCGATCAGCTGACGCCTGAAGTCGTGGCGAGCATTCGTCGCGCGACCACGCTCGGCGGCTACGTGGGCACGCTCGTCTCGCACAACGAAGACAGCGCGATGATCACCGCAGAGCTCAACGAGCGCGACAGTGCAGGCAAGGTGCTCGACTACGTGGCGTTCAACCACACGCTCGAAGACAAGATCCGCAAGCCGTTTGAGGATGCCGGCTACGAGGTTCAGATCATCGGCTTCGCCAAGCAGATCGGTGACATTGCCGATGGCGCCAAGGGCGTGCTCGTCTTCTGCGCGATCGCGCTGCTGCTGACGGCCCTCTCGGTGTACTGGTACTGCCATTCGGTGCGCTTCACGGTGCTGCTGATTGTGTGCTCGTTGAGTTCACTTGTCTGGCAGTTCGGCACGCTGCGGCTGCTGGGCTTCGGGCTGGATCCGCTGGCGGTGCTGGTGCCGTTCCTGGTCTTTGCCATCGGGGTGTCGCACGGCGTGCAGCAGGTCAACTTCATCGTGCGCGAGATTGCCCGCGGCAATAGCTCGTACGACGCTGCACGCCACAGCTTCAGCGGTCTGCTGATCCCGGGCGTGCTAGCCCTCGTGACGGCCTTCGTCTCGTTCATCACGCTACTGCTGATCCCGATTCCGATGGTGCGGGAGCTGGCGATCACGGCCTCGCTGGGCGTGGCCTACAAGATCGTGACGAACCTGATCCTGCTGCCGGTGGCCGCCTCTTGCTTCAACTTCACGCAAGCCTACGCGCAGAGCGCGCTCAAGCGTGCGGCTTGGCGCTCGGCGGTCCTGCGCCCCCTTTCCAAAGTCGCCCAGCCAAAGTACGCCGGCATCACGCTGTTGATCACGTTGGTGGTGTTTGGGCTGGCGGTCTGGCAAAGCCGTGACCGTGTGATCGGCACGCTGCAGCCGGGTGCGCCTGAGTTGCGCGAGGAAGCGCGCTTCAACCGGGATGCGACGTCGATTGCCGGCAACTACGACATGGGGCTCGATTGGCTGTCGGTGGCGATCGAGTCGAACGGCAAGGCGTGCGACAACCCGGCCGTCGGCTTGTATGAGGACGAGTTCACCGCCGCCATGCGCACCGAGCCCGGGGTGGTCTCCGCCCAGTCGTACTCGGGGATGCTGCGCACCTACAACGCGGGCTACAACGAAGACTATCCAAAGATGAACGTCGTGCCGATCGACCCCGAGAACTACGGGGCCGTGTCGGTCGATGTGGCACGCCTGAAGGGCTTCATGACAGCCGACTGCAGCATGACGGCTGTCCATCTTTACCTGACCGATCACAAGGCGACGACGATCAACCGGATCCTGGATGACATCAAGCAGTACCGCGCATCGCATCCGTTCCCGGGTATCAAGATCCGCCTCGCGGCGGGCAATGCCGGCGTGCTGGCCGCCACAAATGACGAGGTGGAGCACAGCGAGCTGCCGATGATGCTGTACGTGTACGCCGCCATCGTGATCCTCGTGTTCCTGGCCTACCGCGACTGGCGCTCGATGCTGGCCTGCTGCGTGCCGCTGACAGTCGCCACCTTCATCGGCTACTGGTTCATGAAGGAACTCAAGATCGGCCTGACCGTGGCTACGCTGCCGGTGATGGTGCTGGCTGTCGGCATCGGCGTGGACTACGCGCTGTACATCTACAACCGCCTGCAGCGGCACCTGGCCGAAGGCGATCCGATTGAACGGGCGATGGAGCGCGCGCTGGAGTTCGAGTGCGTGGCGACGATCTTCACTGCCATCACGCTGGCCGTCGGTGTGGCGACGTGGAGCTTCTCGGCGCTCAAGTTCCAGGCCGACATGGGCAAGCTGCTGGCCTTCATGTTCATCG
Source organism: Ralstonia sp. SA306 (assembly GCF_054792405.1). NCBI lineage: Bacteria > Pseudomonadati > Pseudomonadota > Betaproteobacteria > Burkholderiales > Burkholderiaceae > Ralstonia > Ralstonia sp. SA306. The sequence continues at coordinate 1,068,434 of NZ_CP096452.1, read as the reverse complement.
TGAACCTGGTGATGGCGATGACCGCGCTGCCGGCGCTGGCCTCGGTGCTGGAGCGCTGGTTCCCCCGGCGCAAGCCTGCGCGTGCGCCGGGCCTGCTGAGCCACTGAACGGGAGACAGCCATGATGAAAACGATCCTTACCAGCATCGCGCTGTGCGCGGCAGCCGCAGTGTTTGCACAAACGCCCGCCGAAGGTACGGTCGCCACCTGGAGCGTCAAGCCCGCGCATACGTGGCCCGCGCCGACGCACCGCATGCTGCTGGACGCCACGCGTGCCGGCAAACGCATCATCGTCGTGGGCGAGCACGGCATCGTTCTGCTCTCCGACGACGAAGGCAAGACGTATCGGCAGGCACGCTCGGTTCCAGTGTCCGCCACGCTATCCGCTGTCTCCTTTGCCGATGAACAGCACGGCTGGGTAGTCGGTCAGTGGGGCGTGATTCTCGCGACGAGCGATGGCGGTGAGACGTGGAAAAAGCAGCGTATGGACACGGCCGTCGATCAGCCGCTGTTCTCCGTGCTTTTTACGAACGACCAGGATGGCATTGCAGTTGGGCTGTGGTCTTTGATGCTGCAGACCCACGACGGCGGTAAGACGTGGATGAAAACGACGTTGCCAAAACCCCCCGGGGGCGGCAAGGCCGACCGCAACCTGTACCGCGTGTTTGCGGATGGCAAGGGCGCGTTCTACATCTCTGCCGAGCAGGGGACGGTGCTCAAGTCGGCCGATGGCGGCGCCACTTGGGATTACCTCGCAACGGGCGGCAAGGGTTCGCTGTGGTCGGGTGTGGCCATGCCAGATGGACGGGTTGTGGTGGGTGGTCTGCTCGGCAGTCTGTTCCAGAGCAGCGATGGTGGGGCGACCTGGCAACCGTTGAAGGCCGAGACGAAGAGTTCGATCACCGGTCTTGTAGCGTCGGGTAACGGGTTCGTTGCGGTCGGGCTGGATGGGCTCGTGCTCAAGCAGCGTGAAGACGGCGCGCCGCTGGCGGTGGCACAGCGTGAAGATCGCCCAGCACTAACCGCTGCGGTGATCGGTGCGGGTGGCAAGCCGATTCTGTTTTCGAAAGAGGGCGTGCTTGCCGGCCTCTGAGGCCAGTTAAAGCGCACACACGTCTCCCCGTGTCTCCCGACATCGTCGAGACGGGTTCGTTATGCAACGAGGGAAGAAGGGGTTCACATGCATGTGAGAGAGCAGATGAAGCTGGAGCTGGCGCGCGATGGTGCCACCGTCGCCCGGGGCCTGTTTTCCCCCGAGCGCCTTAAGCGGATGCGCGAGGCGTTCGATTACGGGATTGCCCACCCCAGCCCGCAGCACGGCTACGCCTTTGCAGGCACGCCGGATGAGCATTTCAACGACTACGGCAACTTTGACAACCGTGATGTACACGTCGCGACGGTCAAAGCGTTGGGGCTCGATGAATTTGTAGCGTCGCTCTGGGATTCCGAGCATGTGTGGTTCATCGGCGAGGAGCTCTTCATCAAGAAGGGCGGCAGGGCCGGCCGATCACCGTGGCACCAGGACACTTCGTACTATCCGTTCAGCGGGCCGCAGTTGCTCAACATCTGGACGTGCTTTGAGAAGATTCCCCGCAAGAATGCGCTAGAGGTCGTGCGAGGCTCTCACCTTGGAGCGCAGTACAACGGTACCTCCTACAACGACCCTAACGATCACACCAAGCCGCTGTGGGCCAACACCGATTGGCCTCTACTGCCCAACATTGAGGCCGACCGTGCAAAAGACCCAGCCTCGTGGGACGTTGTCTCCTGGGAGCTGGAGCCGGGCGATGCGCTGTTGTTCCACTCGGGCTCGCTGCACGGCGGTGCGCCCGTGACCCCGGATTGCCCGGATCGCCATACGCTGGTTTACCGGTTCTACGGCGACAAGCTGTTTTACCGGCCCCTGCCAACCGGGGGATGCAACTACGGCTACGACATCAGCAATCTCAACGATCCGTCGCTGACGCCGGGCGAACCGTTCCGGGCGCCTTACTGCACGCAGGTGCGGTGAGGCAAGCAAAGGCGTCGTCTCAGCGGCGTGCGCCATCGCCAAGCCCCCTTAAACCAGCGAACACAGCAATCCGATGGGATTGAAAACGTACGCTGGTGACGTCTCCTAGATCCTGGCTTTGGTCTCCTCTGGGGTCTTTTGATGCCGTGGCAGCACGGCATCTTTTTTTGTCTTGCTTTACAGAACGTCGTTGGGAGCGATCCGCCCTTGCGCGATGAGCGCGGTCATCACCATGACCAGTTCGAACGCGCGGTCCTCGCTCACCGATTGATGCTGGGCGTCAAACCTCAGCACCGTGACGCCGTCCAGCAGTGCTGTGATGAGCGTTGCGCGAGCGAGGCATTCCCGCGCGGTTGCTGTCGCGTCGACTTCCCGGATGAGGTCGGCCCAGACCACCCGGTAGGCGGCATAGCCGCTTCTCACCTTTTCACGCGTGATATCCGAATGCTGGGCCAGCGCCCACATCTCCGACCACAGCTGCTGCACCGCAGGAACACAGGTTTCCTCGAAGTTTTCTGCGGCAATTTCGAGCATGCGCTCCAGCGCCGGTTTGCCGCTCGGTTTGCCGATCTCCGAGTAACGGTCCAGATAAGCCTGCCCAACCGCTTCCATTGTCGAACGGAGCAAATCGTCATGGGTCGGGAAATAGTTCTGAAGCGCCGATGGCAGGGTGCCAAGTTCTCTTGCCACCCGTGCCAGGGTGAAATTTGCATAGCCTTCCGTCGCCAGCAGGTTGGCGGCGGTGGAGATGATCTCGTTGATCTTGAGCTCTCTGCGTTTGCCCTGGGCCGTCGGCCGGTAATGGAAGCTGTCTTGAGTCGACTGACGCGTGCGCAATTCCAGTAGGGCCGGCTGCAGGTACCCGTCAGATCCAAACACGCTGACACGGGCATCGCTACCGTCGTGCAGTGTGCGTGGACGACGAAGAGGTACCTCGCTCTGCAGCGTTGCGGCTGAAGCACTCACGACCATCTTGACGGCGCGCTTCGCAACACGAGCGAGCTCGACATAGTCTCTTCCCGGGTAATCGCCGTGGGATGCGAATAGCGTCATGCCGTCCATCTGCGCGCCGATCACGGCGGCACGCACCAGACATTCTTCGTGACTCAACGTGGGGTGGAGTTCCGACAACAACTTCGCAAAGATCTCTCGAAAACGCGCCTGCATATCGTCGAGCAGTTCTGCGACAAAGGCTTCATGCGAAGCGAATGCCCAGATCTCCACCATGAATTTCGGCAGATCGGTTTCGTTGATGTTCTGGAAGATGCGATTGATCAGCGCGGAGCAACGTTGTGCCGCCCCCGTGCCCGGACGACTCGCAATCGCTGTGTAGTCCTCCATGACCTGGCTCATATAGGCCGGGAGCACCGTGCGAAGCAATTCTTCTGTCGTTCGAAAGTAATACTGCAGATTTCCATGGGTGATGCCCATGCGATCCGCTACACGGCGTATTGCGAATCCGGCATAGCCGTCTTCTTGAAAGACCTGGCGCGCGGTATCGATGATCTCGCGAATGCGCTGTTCCCGATTGCGCCGTGTTGATGACCGCACGGCGGACTTGGCTCCCTCCGAATGGTCAGGGGTTCCTTGCTTGACCGCGCTGTTTTGCACGTTGACTCTCCCGTGGCTTATACAAAACTTCCGCAAATTATAGGCCTATCCGACGGAATGGGAGAAACGTAGCTGCTTTCCCTCTGATCTTGCGCATAAGTCATGTCTGCTTGAGTGCGCAGATCACACACCTCCGTCTTTAACTCGAATACTTGGCAGGAACAGTCCACGCCAACCTTGCGCTGCAAAACACTTTGGTTGGTGTGCCTAGCCATCCTGCGCCTTGCAGCGTGCGAAGTTGAGTCGGCTCGACAGCGTTTGCGTCTCCCTTGGTCGGTGTTTTCCCTAGTTTGCTCGCCCTTGAGTGTAGGCCGGTGCGACGTTAATATTAGGCCGTAGTAACGCAAATACAGGGCCAGTAACACGCTCATGTAAGGCAAATGTAGGCCGCGCAATCAGGTGAAGGATTTCGTGCATCGCAGGGCTGGTTGCGTGCGCAATGCCTTCCAGGAAGGGCTGAACGGCTTCCCAACTTGATGGTGGAACAGAAGAAGGGTGGCGGCTCTTCTCTGTCGCTCGGCGCATGGGTGCCGGCTTCAACTGACGTGGAGCGCACCGCGGCGATTGATCCACGTTTGACCTTACCCAACCCTCACCAGAAGAAGTCGTAGGAGGCAACCATGGCAAAGCACCCCGTCGTCGTGCATGGAGGGATGAAAAGCTGCGAAGAAGCTGCGCTGGTCGCCCACATCTTGAGCAGGGATTGAGGAAATCCGAAATGAGTATGGATCTTGAGCGTGGTAAAGAGCGCGCCGACCTGGGGAAGTATCGGGCGCTGGGTGGCTGGGTGGAAAAGCCGGACGACATGCAGCACGCGCTGGAGGGCAACGTCAGCGCGGATGTGGTGATTGCCGGTGCCGGTTTTGCAGGTCTTTCCGCGGCGCTGGAGCTGGCCAGGCTGGGCGCGAACGTCGTTGTGATTGAGCGGGATTTCGCCGGCTTCGGCGCAAGCGGACGAAACGCAGGCTATCTGGCCGGCGCCATGGCGCTCGAATACGACCTCATGTTCAGGGGCCTCAGCAAGGAACGGGCGACGCAGATCGTCCGCTACTACGACGACGCTGTCGGCTTCGTGGAAGGCAAGCTCAAGGAACACGATATCGACTGCGAATACGTGCAGTCCGGGTGGATCCGGGCGGGCGTCCATCCGTCGCAGGAGAAGAGGATCCGCGCGGATATGCAGGTCGGTATCGAACACGGCCACAAGTCGGAATTTCTGGATCACGCGCAGATGCGCGCGCGCGGCATTCCGTCGGCGTTTCTATTTGGCGAATACACGCCGGCCGGCGGAACGCTTCATCCAGGCAAATACGTCATGGGGCTGCGCCGTGCCGCGCTGCGGGCTGGCGTGAAGCTCTACGAGAACACGCCGCTCCTGTCTTACACCGACGGCCCGGTCATTCGGGTGCAGACTCCGCGCGGTAGCGTCAGCGCCCCGGTGCTGATGCTTGCCACCAACGCCTACACGCCGCAGCTCGGTTTGCTTGCAAACAAGGTGGTGCCCTTGCGGATCTCGGCAATCGAGACCGAACCGCTGTCCGCGGTGCAGTTGGCCTCGCTGGATTGGCCAAGGCGCGAAGGCATCGTGACGGGCCACTTCAGCATGGAAAGCTTCCGCCTGACGGCACGCAACACAATCATCTCCACAGTCAAGCGCATCCACTATCCGTACGGCTCAGAGACGCCGAACGTGCCCGCCTACGACCAGTATCGAGCGCTGCGAGCAAACCTCCATGAGCGTTTGCCCGCCTTGAAGGACATCGCATTACGGCATTGCTGGAGCGGCTACATCAGCACCGCCGGCAACGCGCTTCCCGTGGTCGGCACAACCGGCGCAAACCAGAACATTTACTACACCGCCGGGTGTTCTGGCCATGGCCTGGCCAGTCAATCCATGCTCGGAAACATGCTTGCCCAGAAGATTCGCGGTACCGAGCCGCCGCTACTGGCAGCGCTGCGTTACGACACGCCCACGCTGCCGCCGGAGCCGTTCCGCTGGTGTCTCGTCAATGGGGCTCTGGCCGCGGCAAACACATTGGACGATCGGTTGAACCGCAAGGTGCGGGGCGCTGCAGCCTGAAGGCGAGCGCTTTCTGCGACCGCGCGACGGAGGCCAAATGAAATCGCAAACGTCTATGCGTTCCTCGCCTCCGATGAGGCCAGCGTTATCAACGGAGAAGCGATCGAAGTGTCGGGGGAACTCTCGACCTAGTTGCGATCAGAGCGGGTTCGCAGTTGTTCAGCCATCAACATCAACGTGAGGTAACACCATGTCCGTCAAGCGTTTCCCCAACTCAGCAACGCCCTCTGAACTTGCATCCGTCATTGAAGCGGACGGCGGCGTGATCGTGAAGGGCTTCCTAGCCCCAAGCCTGCTCGAGAACCTGAAGAAGGATCTTCTTCCGATGCTCGAAGCAACCCCAAACGGGGTGGACGAGTACTTTGCCGGTACACAAACGCGGCGGCTGTCACGCCTGTTTGCCCGCACTGACCATATGGTCGACGTCGCGCTGAACCCGCTGTATCTCGAAACTGCACGCCTCATCCTGCAGAAGCCGATCAAGCTCTGGAGTGGAGAGAACCAGGTCGAGGTGGCCCCCGATATTCAGGTGGGCGTGACGCAGGCTATCCAGATTCGACCCGGTCAGGGCATCCAACCGTTGCACCGTGACGATTCAGTCTGGCTGTGGCGACACCCCGGCTACAACCGGGAAGCTCGCGTGCAAATCATGATCGCCATCACCGACTTCTCCGAAGAGAACGGCGGGACCTTGGTCATCCCCGGCAGCCACAAGTGGGATGACGAGCGCATGCCAAAGCAAGAAGAGGCGATCCCGACCTCGATGGACGCTGGCGATGCACTGATCTTCATCGGTTCGACGTACCACGGAGGTGGTCAGAACCGTAGCAATGCGCCGCGCACGGGGCTGACCATGTCGTATGACCTCGCGATCTTGCGGCAGGAAGAGAACCACTACCTGACGTTGCCGATCGAGCGCGTCAAGCGCTTCCCTGAGGAAATGCAGCGACTGCTTGGATGGTCGTGCAGCACGACCTATGCGGGATTTGTCGAGCGCAACGGGGTGATGACCGACCCGCAGGCGTTGCTCCAGCAGGACGACTTTGCCGAGGTCGGCCACTTCGACTGACTCCAGTGCATCGGTCCTGCCCATGGAGCGCATGGGGAGGGCTCAACCGCTTCAAGGGCGGTGCACGCAGCGATGTCACTGGCGAGATGCCAGGGGCGTCGGAGTGCCGTCGCGACAGGATATCGACGACCTGGCGCAATGCATCGCAAGCCAATAGATCACGCAGATTTTTCAAGTTAAGCCCGGGGGCAAGATGAACGACATTGCAAAGAAACACGATGAGGCGCCCGAGGCGGCAGCGCTCACGCGGCGCGGCTTTCTCGGCATGGCCGCATCGGTGACGGCAGCGGCAACGGCGGCGGTACTGCCGAATGTGGCGAGCGCAGTCACTGCAGCAAGCGATGGCCGCGATGTGCTCGAGGTGGCCATCATTGGCGCGGGGCTGGCAGGCCTGACCGCGGCACGTGACCTGAAGCGTGCGGGGTGCGAGTCCTTCGTGGTGCTGGAAGCGCGCGACCGCGTCGGCGGACGGACCCTCAACCACGATCTCGGCAACGGCTACTTCTCGGAAGCGGGTGGCCAATGGATCGGGCCCGGCCAGACCGCGATCGCCAATCTGGCTCGCGAGCTGGGTGTCGGCACCTTTCTGACGCACTGGGAGGGCGATTTCGTGATGCTTGCCGGCAACGCACGCACAACCATCGCAAACGACGGCGGCTTTGACACGGATCCGAAGCTGCGGCGCGAGCTCGAGGAGATGGCCAAGAGCGTGCCGACGGCCGCGCCGTGGACGTCACCGCGTGCTGCCGAGTTCGATGCCATGTCGCTTGCTGACTGGCTGGCAACCAAGAACCTTACACCGGAAGCCCAAATCGGCTGGGTGCTCGCCGCGCAGCTGACGACAGGTACTGCACCGGAAAAACTATCGATGCTGCACTATCTGTCCCTGATCAACTCGGCGGATTGCAATTACAGGCAGCTCGAAGCAATCAAGGGCGGTGCACAGGAGAGCCGCATCTCGGGCGGTTCGCAGATCCTGTCAATCAAGATGGCCGAGGCGCTGGGCGACAAGGTGCGCCTGTCGACCCCGGTGCTTCGTATCGAGAACTGGCAAAACGGACCGGTGACCATCCACACCGCGAAGGGCGTGGTTCGCGCGCGCAGTTTGATCGTCGCGCTCTCGCCATCACTGTGCAACCAGATCGCCTTCGATCCGCCGCTGCCGGAAAAGCGCCGGGAAATGCAGCGCCGCTGGCCTGCCTATGCACCGATGCGCAAGACAGCGCATGTCTACAAGAAGGCGTTCTGGCGTGACAAGGGCTTGGACGGCATGCTCGTGCAATTGAGGGGGCCGATCCAATTTGCCTACGACAACTCGCCGGAGGATGTCTCGTTCGGCGTGATCTCGGCCTTCGTGAACAACGGCGTGCTGCCGTCCGACCCCAAGGCTGCCGAAGCCGAGCTCTCGCGCATCTATGCCCAGGCGTTTGGCGACGAAGCGCTGCATCCCGTTGCGTACCACGAGCACGACTGGGGCAAGGCTGACAACTGGTCATTGAGCTGCACATCGCCCATCCCTCCAGGCTTTCTCACCAAGTACGGCGATGTGTTGCATCCGCCAATCGGCCGGTTGATCTGGGCGGGTACGGAAACCGCAGAAATCTGGATTACCACCATGGACGGTGCAATACGGTCGGGCCACAAGGCGGCATTGCAAGCGCTTCAGGCTGCGGCTGGGGGGAAAGCATGATGAACACGAATACGACAACAAAATCACGCGGTCGCGGCAAGCGGATTCTGGTACTGGGGGGCGCGCTCCTGTTGGCCGCAGTGGTGGTCGGTGGCGTCATGTACGGGCCGAACTTCTATGGCCTGCTGCAGATTGGCAAGCAGCTCGATCAGATCACGCAGGAGGACACGCGTGTCGGCGGTCCATGGCCACGCGTCAGCGAAGTGTGCGTGTCTTGCCATGGTTATGGTGGCAACGCACGCGCCCAGACCTATCCGCGCCTGGCGGGTCAGCCGGAGGCCTACCTCAAGAAGCAGCTCACCGCCTTCGCCAGCGGCGAGCGCAGCAATCCGACCATGACGTCGCTGGCGGTGAGCATGTCGCAACACGAGCTTGACGGCTTGGCGGCGCATTTCTCGAAGATGACGCCGCTGCCGAACACGACGTTCCAGGCGGACCCGGCACACGTGGCGCGCGGCGAGGCGCTGGTCAAGGCCAACAACTGCGCCGCTTGTCACGGGCAGCAGTTGGAGGGGAAAGACCTGTATCCGCGGTTGGCCGGGCAGGGTTACGGCTATCTGCGCGACCAGCTGACCAGCTTCAAGAGCGGCGCGCGCCGCGATGCCACGGGCTCGATGCCGGCAGTTGTCGGAGCGCTGTCGCAGCAGGATATCGACGACCTCGCGCAATACATCGCAAGCCGATAGACCACGCAGATTTTTCAAGCTAGGCGGGAAGCAAGATGGACGATATTGCAAAGAAAGGCGATGAGACGCCGGAGGCGGCTGCGCTCACGCGGCGCGGCTTTCTCGGCATGGCCGCATCGGTGACAGCAGCGGCGACGGCGGCGGCATTGCCGAAGGTGGCGAGCGCGGCAACGGCTGCGAGCGATGAGCGGGACGTACTTGAGGTGGCCATCATCGGTGCCGGGCTGGCAGGCCTGACCGCGGCACGTGACCTGAAGCGTGCGGGGTGCGAGTCCTTCGTGGTGCTGGAAGCGCGCGACCGCGTCGGCGGACGGACTCTCAACCACGACCTCGGCAAAGGCTACTTCTCGGAATCGGGCGGCCAATGGATCGGGCCGGGTCAAACTGCGGTTGCCGATCTGGTACGTGAGCTGGGTGTTGGCACGTTTCCCACCTACTGGCAGGGCAAGACCGTGATGCTGGCCGGTGGCGCGCGTGCTGCAGTCGATACTGAGGGCGGGTTCGGCACGGATCCGAAGATTGCGCATGAACTCGAGGAACTGGCCAAGAGCGTGCCGTGCGGCGCGCCGTGGAAATCGCCGCGCGCCGCCGAGTTCGACGCGATGTCGGTCGGCGATTGGCTGGTGAAAAAGAACATCGCAAACGCAGACCAGATCGGTTGGTCGACCGGCTTGGCGATCACGGGCGGCGCCTCGCCGGCGCGACTGTCGCTGCTGCACTGGTTGTCGATGGTCAATTCAGCCGAATGCAACTACGACCGGCTCGAAGCGGTCAAGGACGGCGCGCAGGGCACCCGTATCTCGGGCGGCTCGCAGATTCTGTCGATCAAGATGGCGGAAGCGTTGGGTAACAAGGTCCGACTGTCGAGCCCCGTGCTGCGCATTGAGAACTGGCAGAACGGACCGGTTGCCATTCATACCGCGAATGGTGTGGTCCGTGCGCGTAACGTGATCGTTGCGCTCGCGCCGATGCTGTGCAATCAGATCGCCTTCGACCCGCCGCTGCCGGAGAAACGCCGCGAAATGCAGCGCCGCTGGCCGGCGTTTGCGCCCGGACGCAAGACGACGCACGTCTACAAGAAAGCGTTCTGGCGCGACAAGGGCCTGAACGGCTGGATTTTTCAACCGGGGGGGCCGGTGCTTTGGGCGTACGACAACTCGCCGGAGGATGTCTCGTTCGGCGTCATCAACGCGTTCGTGCACATCAGCATGCTGCCGGCTGATCCGAAGGAGGCCGAGGCCCAACTCTCGCAGATCTATGCCGAGGCGTTTGGCGACGAAGCGCTGCACCCCATCGCATTCCATCAGCGTGATTGGCTCAAGGCAGACAAATGGACGCTGAGCTGCGTGTCGCCGATGCCGCCCGGTTTTCTCACCACGTACGGTGAAGCCCTGCATCCGTCTGTCGGCAAGCTGATCTGGTCGGGCACGGAAACCGCGGAAATCTGGGCGGGTTACATGGATGGTGCGGTGCGTTCCGGTCACAAGGCAGCGTTGCAGGCGCTGCAGGCCGTAGCCGGGGGGAAGGCTTGATGAATACCGCAACGAAACCACGCAGCCGCGGCAAGCGGATGCTCATCCTGTCAGGCTGGCTGCTGTTGGCAGCTGCCGTGGTCGGCGGCATCGTTTATGGGCCGGAAGTCTATGGCCTGCTGCGGATAAGCAATGAGGTCGACAAGATCTCGGACAACAACGCACGTGTGAACGGCCCTTGGCCTCGCGCCAGCGATTCTTGCATTTACTGCCACGGCTTCGAAGGCAACGCCGTTACCCAAGCCTATCCGCGCTTGGCGGGGCAGAAGGAGGCATATCTCAGGAAGCAGCTCAAGGCATTCGCCAGTGGCGAGCGTAGCGACCCGACCATGACGCCATTTGCGCTCAGCCTGTCGGAGCACGAGTTCGAGTCGATGGTGACGCATTTCTCGCAGATGACGCCGCTGCCGAACACGAGCTTCCATGCCGATGCGGCCCGCGTGGCGCGAGGCGAGGCGCTGGCCAAAGACAAGAACTGCGCCGCCTGCCATGGGCAGCAGCTCGAGGGGAAGGATGCGTATCCGCGATTGGCAGGGCAGGGCCACGACTACCTGGTCGACCAGCTCACGAACTTCAAGACTGGTAAGCGCCACGATCCCACCGGGGCGATGGCAGCGATGGCCGGTCCGTTGTCGCAACAGGATATCGAGGACCTCGCGCAATTCATCGCCAGCCGATAAGAAAGAACTGATATTCGTGGATAAGCGCAATGGTGAAGACATTCATCAACACCACCGGAATTCATCATGGAACCAAAATACTATCTTTATTGCCTTGCTGATTTCACATTGATCACGGCTTCATTAATCTACGGGATCAAGCTTCTCAAGAAGCGCAACTTCCTCCTCGGGTTCGAGTGGCTGGTTGTGGCGTTCTCGGCGACGAACCTATTGACCAATGCATTAACCGGCGAACGGATGTTCTTGAACATCTCGCTTTTTTGCGATGCATTTTCCAGAACCGCCGGTGTACCGGTGATCGGGATCGCCGGCATGATGGCTGTGACGCATCGATACAAGCCATCGATGGGCGCTGATGTCATGTATGTGTTGGGCGCGCTGGCAGCAACTGTGGTGGTATGGACAGCAGATTTCATGGTGGGGCCAAAGCCTTACTTCTATCTGGTGATGTGGTCTTTGTTCTCGGTTTACGTCGTTTACGTGATCAAGAAATTGCTAAGCGCCGGAGAGAAGCGGATCGCTTTCGGCGTGATCCTGGCGTTGGTATCCGCACAGACGATTGCCAGCATCTATGATTTCTACCATATACCGGGTGACGATGATCACGCGGTTTTCTATACGATTGCGATGCTTGTCTGGGCTTATCAGTCCGTGGTGTTTTATTACGCCTATTGCGCTTTGGAGCGCGCGCAGGAAAATGAACTGAGCCTGAATCGTGGTTATGCCCTTGGCGGTCTGGGGCGGACTTCGCAGTGATCACGCCGCTTTTGCTGACATTCCTTTAGAGGCCCTCAGAACGAGTCGGCAAAGCACTTTTGGAGTCGGTGCCGTGAAGCATCAAAGCCGCGGGCCGTCCGCTAAACGCTGGGTCCGACGCAAGGAAACCCGGCCGCAAGAGCTGGTCTCCGCTGCGTTGGACCTGTTCGTTGTGCGCGGCTATGCGGCCACGCGGCTGGAAGATGTCGCCGCGGCCGCTGGGGTATCAAAGGGCACCGTCTACCTGTATTTCGCCAGCAAGGAAGAGCTGTTCAAGGCAGTGATCCAGGAAAACCTCTTGCCTGTGCTGGCTGAAGGCGAGGCCTTCATTGATACCTTCGAAGGGACCAGCGAGGCGCTGCTGCACGAGATTTTGATGCGCTGGTGGGAGCGAACTGGTGAATCCGCTGCCTCGGGGCTGACCAAACTGTTGATCGCCGAATCGGGCAATTTCCCCGATCTCATGCAGTACTACAGCGTGGAAGTCATAGAGCGCTATGACCGGCTGTTCGCATCCATCCTGGCACGCGGCGTGGCGCGGGGCGATTTTCGAGAAACCGACGTGCAACAGACCACGCTGGCACTGGTCGCACCGATGCTGTTTCTGAAGATGTGGAAGCACTCCTTTGGCATCTGTGCAGCTAAAGCGCTGGAACCGAAGGTGTTCATCACGCATGTGGTATCGCTGCTGTTGCATGGGCTGCTACGCAATCCCTCTCCAGGTGCAGCACTTCCGGCGCCTCCGCCCCTGACTGCCCAGCCATCGGCCATCTAACCGCGAAGTTTCGACATGCCAAAAGCCAACGGGGTGCTCTGAAAGGCCACCCCCTTTGGCTTTAAGAGATCGACGCAGTGCAGGTCCTGCATATCAGGACTCGCATTGCATCAGGAGTGAGCGATCGGTCCCGAGGCCGCACCGCTGCGACGTTGTTCAAGCCAGCGCGCCAGCCGCCCGCCGAACAGCAGTTCGTAAAGCACAGGCACCAGACCCAGCGTGATCAACGTGCCAAGCAGCAGCCCGCCGATGATGGTGAGCGCCATGCCCGCCCATAGGCTGCCGCCAAACAGCAACAGAGGGATCAAACCCGCCACGCACGTGAGCTTGGTCATCACGATGGGGCGCAGCCGCGCCACGGCAGCCGACACCACGGCTTCGCGCCTGGGCTTGCCAGCAGCCAGTTCGGCCTCGATGCGCTCAAGCAGTAGCACCGCGTTGTTCACGATGATGCCGGCCAGCGACAGGATGCCGAAGTTGGCCATGAAGCCCAGGGGCTCGCCGCCGAGCAGCAGTGCCGGCGCCACACCGATCATCGCAAACGGGATGATGCCCACGATCAGCGTCAGCTTGCGGAAGGAGTTGAACTGCCAGACGAACAGCAACAGCATGGCCACCACCGCGAGCGGCAGGTATGTCTCGAGGGATGCGTTGGAATCAGCGGCTTCCTCGATCTCGGCGCCCATCTCGATACGGTAGCCCGGGGGCAACGTGATCTTTGCGATGTTCGGGGCAGCGCGGTCGACGGTCTGTTGCGCAGTGGCCTGCGTACTGCGGCCTTCCACGGTCAACGTGCGCACCAGGTCGCGGCGACGGATGGCCGACGGCTCAGAAGACAGTGACACACTCGCCAGTGCAGACAGGGGCACAGGTGCCGCGCCGCTGGCCGGGTGGATCAGCGTGTTGGCCAAGTCTTCGGGGCGGGCGCGTTCAGCATCGCTGCCACGCACCACCAGCGGGACGAGCGTGTCGCCGTCGCGCAGGACGGAGACCTCAACGCCAGTATATCGGGCGCCGAGCGAGGTGGCGATGTCTTCGCTGCTGATGCCCAGGCGGCGTGCCTTGCGCTGGTCGATCTGTACGTCCACACGCGGCACGCGCGGGCCCCAATCATTGCGCACCTGCACCATCCCAGGAAGCGGGCGCAGCACGCCTTCGATCTTGCTGCCAATGTCACGCAGTACGGTTTCGTCCGGGCCGCTGATCCGGTAGGCCACCATGCCTGCATCGTTCGTGCTGCGTGAGAAGCGCTTGGCATCCACGCGCACATCGGGATAGCGCTGCGCCATCCATTGGCGTGTGCGCTCGATCATGGGTGCAACATCCTTCGCACTCTGCACGCTCACCGTGAAGTAGCCCACGTGCGAGGCCGGCAACGGCGGGTTGAGCACGAGCACGACGCGGGGGCCGCCATCTGCCACGTAACCGATGCTGGTCGTGACTTCGGGGTTCGCTTTCTTGTCGCTCAGCCAGTGGCTCAGGTCGCGCACCACGGCTTGCGTGCGTCGTGCATCGCTGCCTGGCTGCAGCTCAATTGCAACCTGGTACTGCGGGCGCTCCGACGGGGGCAAGAACCCGGTCGGCACGCGCGAGAGCAGAATCATCGAGCCGATGAACAGCACGGTCATCGCGGCCAGCATTTTGCCCTTGTGGTCCAGCACCTTGCGGATCACGCGCGCATAGCCCGCGTAGAAGCCGGTTTCTTTCGGTGGTTCGTTGGCGTTGTGGTGGCCGGGCTTCAGGAAGAAGTAGCACAGCAGCGGCGTCACCGTCAGACAGAGCAGCCACGAGCTCAGCAACGACAACGCCACCACGATCACCAGCGGCCGCAGGTATTCATTGACCGTGGTGCTGCCGAAGAAGAACGGTGAGAAGGCGAAGATGATGACCAGTGAAGAGGTCAGCAGCGGAATCCCTAGCGTTTGGCCAGCCCGGATGCAGGCCGTTTTGCGGTCTTCGCCCATGGCCAAGCGTCGCTCGACGTCTTCGGCAATCACGATGCCGTTGTCCACTAGCAGGCCCAACGCAATGATGATGGCCGCCATTGAGACGATATGCAGCTCGATGCTCAATGCGCACATCACCAGCAGCGTGGCAAGAATCGTGAGCGGCACGATGCTGCCAACGATGATGCCGGCGCGCCAGCCCAGGAACAGCACCACCACTGTCATCACGATGACGATGGTTTCTTCCATCACGCGGTTCATGTTGCCCATCTCGCGCTCGACCACGTCGGCCTGGTAGGTCACGAAGTCCAACGAGAAACCGGCGGGCAACTGCTGCTCCAACTGAGCCACGCGCTCCTTGAGTTCCTGGCCCAGCATCTTGATGTTCTGGCCGGAGCGCATCGATACACCCAGCACCACGGCGTTATCGCCGCGGTAGATGGCTGCGGACTCCGGAGGATCAGCCGGCAGCACGCGTATCTGGGCGATGTCGCCCAGACGGACGGTAGCTGGCGCCGTGCCAGCACTGGCGGGCACGGCCAGCACGAAGTCGCGCAGCGCCTCCAGAGAGCGGATTTCACCTGAGGCGACGACAGCGCTGTTCAGGCCCGAGAGCACGACCTGCCCGCCCGAGAGCACGACGTTCTGCTGGTGCAGTTGCTGCAGTACGGCGTTGGCACCCAGACCCAGGCCGGCGAGACGTGTGCGGTCGAATTCGATATAGACGCGTTCGTCCTGCAACCCATGGAAGGTCACGCCCTGTACGCCCTTGATGGCATAGATGCCCTCGCGCAGGCGCTTGAGCGGCTCACGCATCTCGCTCATCGAGAAGCCCGGTGCTGTGACGGCGATCGAGGCGATGGCCACGCGGCCAAAGTCATCGTTGATTTGTGGCGGCAGCGTGCCGGCGGGAAATAGGGGGCGAGCCTCTTCGATCTTGGCGCGCATGCGTTGCCAGACCGGCATCAGATTGCGCACTTCATCGCGCAGGTTGACTTGCAGGATGACGGTGCCGGGGCGCACCGTGCTCGTCACGTGCTTGAGCTCTGGCAACTGGCGCAACCGCTCTTCCAAGGGGCGCGCGACCAACTGCTCCATGCGTTCTGCAGGCAGGCCAGGGTTGGCCACGATGACGATCGCATCACGGACGGTGGTGGAGGGCTCCTCTTGCGAGGGGAAGCTAAGGAAGGCAAAGACGCCCGATACCAGAATCAGCAGCGCAACAAAGAATGTCAGGCGGGTACTGTTGAGCGCGCTTTCGGTGAGTTTCATTGCGCGACCCCTTCCGTTGCGCCTTGAAGCAGGGTCTGCGTTGGATGTGCTTGGGCGAGCTGGCCTTCATGCAGGAAGGCGGTGCCCGCGACGATCACACGGTCGCCGGCCGTCAGGCCTTGCGAAACCGTGACGCGGCCCTCGCGCTGCACGGCGGTGCCCGCTTGGACTGAGCGGCGTTGCAGCTTGCCGGTCTGGTCCAGCACAAAGACGGCAGCCTGGCCGGGCTTGTCGCCCCACATGACGGCAGGTGCTGGCACGGTGATCGCGTTGGGCGCGGTGCGGTTGGCCAACTCGACCGACACGACGCCGCCGCTGCGCAGATGTTTCGAGGTAACCGCACTTTGTGGCACGCGGAAGATTGCCTGCACCAGCGAGCCGTTGTCGCTGCGGGCGGACAACCGCTCCAGTGCAAGCGGGAATGACTCGGAGTCGCTCTTGCCCTGGGCGCTGTCTCCGGAAGAAAGGGTAGCGGCGACGCTGTCGGGCAACATGGCAACCACCTCCAGCGCGTTGCCGGCCTGAATCTGCAGGATGGCCTGGCCCGGCGCAACATCAGAGAAAGGCTGCGTCAGACGTGCCACGATTTCGCCGTCAAACGGAGCAGTGATGTGGGTGAGCGCCAGGTCTCGGCGGGCCGTAGCAAGTGCGGCATCGGCTGCTGCCAGCTGACTTTGCGCAAGCTGGTGGGCGGCCCGTGCAGATTCCAGCGCCGTTTGCGAAATGATCTTGTCGCGTGCCAGCGCCTCTTGCTGCTGCAATTGGGCTCGGCGTTCTACCGCGGTTGCTGCTGCGGCGGCACGGTCGGCTTCTGCCTTGTTCAGGCGCCAGCGGGCTGGAGACTCGTCCAGCCGTGCAAGCACCTGGCCCGCACGCACCCGGTCACCCACCTCGACGGGAATGGCGACCACTCGCCCGGCGGCCTCGAAGCCCAGGTCACTGCGCTGGCGTGCCCGCAGCGTGCCGACGAAGCTATCGGCGGATGCTCGGGCCTTGACCGCGCCGACGACTTCGACCTTGACCGGCTTGGGCGGTGCAGCCACCGGTGTGGCGGATGGGGTGCAGGCGCTCATGGCGAATGCTGACACCACGGCCGCAAGAGCCGTGAGCCCGGCGATGGGCTGGAAATGGGTACACATGGGACAACCTTTGAATCGAAGCGATGGGGCAGGAGTTAGGGCAGACCGCGCGCCAGTTCTTCCACCGTCTTGCGCATGGCGGCGCGCTGGTCGGGGGTGAACTCGTGCAGTTGAAGGAGTTCGAGCAGCAGCAGGCCGTCCAGCGCAACCGACAGCAGTTGCGCAAGACCGGCCTTTGGGCCGTGGTCCAGTGCGTCATAGCCGCGAGCGAACAACGCCTGGACGGGCGGGAGCAAGTGCGGGTGAGCGGAGGCCGCCGACAACATATTGGCCATGAGCTGCTTCCGGCTGGCAGGCATGTCGAAGGTGAAGCTGGCCAGCTCGGCCATTTTTGCTCGTAGCGAAATCGGCTTGGCATCGTCCGGCGCTGGTACGCCGACCTGTGCGTCCAGCTCGGCCACCATGCGCTCGACCAGGGCAGTGAGCAGATCGTCACGTGTCTTGAAGTGATAGATCAGCCCGGCTTTGGTGATGCCGACGGCATCTGCCGTCGCCTGGATGGTGAGCTGGGTCACACCACGCTCGGCCATCAGGTCTGCTGCGGCATCGAGAATTTTGTCGCGAGAGTTGGAGGACTCATTGGGTGTTGCCATGGCATCTCCTCGTGTTTGAACTTTACTATACGTATAGTATAGTTAAAGAAATCAACTCGTCAATGCCCGGAGCTATTGCATGCACCCCCTGATTTCTTCCGCTGCCCCCGTATTTCGTCGCGCCACGCGCCAGACGCTGCTCGGCGCAGCGGTGCTCACTCTGATTGGATTGGCCGGCTGCGCCACGGCCCCGGTGGGCTCCGCGCCGGCGGCAACCGCCGTCAACGTGCCTAGCCAGTGGAGCGAAAGCGCAATCCCCATCCAAGGTGTCGTGGCTGCCGAGTGGTGGCGCGACTTTGGTAACAATGAACTGAATACGCTGATTGATACCGCCCTCAAATCAAACCGAGACCTGAAGATCGCCGCCGCGCGGCTGGCCCAGGCGCGCGCACTGACCGATGGGGCACAGGCTGAGCGCCGGCCGCAGCTGGGCGCTGTGGCAGGGGCACAACGCGGCCGGGAAACGGGTATCGATCCGCGTGCTGAGCGTAGTTTCGCCGGCCTGCGCGCGAGTTGGGAAATCGATGTCTTCGGCCGAGGGGCTTTGGCGATCGACGCCGCCGAGGCCGACGCACAAGCCGCCTCCCAGGCGTTACGAGCAACCCAGATCGCGCTCGCGGCCGATGTGGCAACCGCCTATTTCGAGTTGCAGACGCTTGCGCACCGCGTGGCGTTGAACCGTGAGGCGATTGCCGTTGCGCAGCGCCAGGTCGAAGTGGTTCGCCGCAAGTTCGACGCAGGGCAGGCGACGTCGGTCGATGTGGACCGCTGGCAGGCAGAGCTGGCGCAGGAGCAAGCCGCTACCGAGCAGTTGGATGGTTCGCGGCGGATACGTCATCGACAACTGGCCGTGTTGTTGGGCGTGAGTGAAGCGCCGGCGTTGAACTTGCAGGCGACCGCCACCGTGCCGCAGCCGCCGGCGACTTTGCTGCCTGGCGAACTGCTGGAGCGCCGCCCGGACGTCTTGCGTCAAGCTCGCGCGCTGGATGCTGCGCTGGCACGCGTGGGTGTAGCGCGTCGAGAGGTCTACCCCCGACTGCAGATCGAGTGGGCCAACACGCGTGAACGGACGGCGATCGTTGGCCAATCCGCGTCTCCGCAGGTGGTATTGGGTTACGGCGTTTCGCTGACGTTGCCGATCCTGGACGGCGGGCGTATCCGCGCCAACATCGCGGTCAACGAGGCTAAGGCCAATGAGGCAATGGCCGAGTATGAAAAGGCCATGCTGGCCGCACTGTCGGACGCCGAGGTGGCCTTGGCACAGTGGTCCACCTCGGAAGCCTCTTTGACCAAGTGGCAGCAGGCGCAGGCTGCGGGCGAAACTGCGGCACAGCGCGCGGAACGGCTGTTCGATGCCGGCCTGGCAGATGCGAGCTCGGTATTGGATGCACGGCGCAGCTACCTGCGCGCGCAGGATGCCGTCAGCCAGGCGGAAGGCGCGCGTTGGGCGGCTGCCGTGGGCCTGCGCCGCGTGTTTGCCGGCGCGGTTTGATAGGAATATGGGGCAGCTTTTTCGCCAATCAGGAGGCTGCGCATGAGCCAGGCACAAGCGTCCGAAGATCGGCAACTCCGTTTTGAGGCATGCCGCTTCGCGATCGATACGTTCGTGAAAATCCACCTGGAACATATCGAGGGCGCAAGACTGCTGCTCACAAGCCATCTGCGCATGATGTTCACGTTATCGCTCGGGGCACTGGCAGGATTGATCACGCTGTATGCGTCGATCCTGCGCTTTGGCGCCGTCGACCTTCACGCCGCTGGCAGCATGGTGCGCGTGGGCTTTGCGATGGCGGCGGTTACGTCCATGGTGGCATCGGCGCTGCTGTCCGCCGCATGCCTGCAGCGTGCTAGTGCCGATGCGGCTCAGCTCCTGCGCGATCCGTTTCCAGATACGGACAACGCGTTGACGAACATCTTCGATGCAGTCGATGCGAACGAGCGCCAGATCCTGCAGTCAGTGAATCGGGCATTGGAGACGCGTGTGGCACGGCACCCCGGGTTCGATGCCAACACGCGCACCCCGACCGTACTGCTGGTGGTCGGGGTTGTCATGGCGGGGCTGTCGTTCTTTGAGGCTACTGTCTGAGTGGCCGATCGATGTTTTCGGAGTGCTGCCCCGCGATCAGCGCGGGCGGCGCGCGGCATCCGCCGTCGGCTTCCAGTGCAGGACGCCGAAGAGCAGCGTCAGCAGCACGCTATCGAACAGCGGTCCCTTGTGCAGGGCCACCTTTCGGAAGCAGATCAGCACTTCAAGCGCATGCACGGCGAGCAGCACCGCAGCCGCGACACGCACCCAGTGGACGGCGTCCGGCGCCAGCGGCAGCGCCGTCAGGTAACTGCCGGCTGCGACGCCATACACAAAGAGCAGCAGCAACTTGCTAGCGACGGTGAACACGGTGGAATCTCCAGAGGTGGATGCGGATTGTGCCCATCGGCTCAGCTTGCGGTACTTGCAGCCTTCGCGGCTTCCTGCTCCTGAAGCTCGCGCCACATGATCTTGCCGGTGCCCGATTTGGGCAGTGACGCGACAAATTCAACAATGCGTGGTGCCTTGTAGGCCGCCATGTTCTCGCGGGACCACGTGATGATGTCGTCTTCGGTCACGGCCGGCGCATGCCGTGCATTGCGCACGACGAACGCTTTCACTGTCTCGCCCCGATGCGCGTCGCGCGCGGCAATCACGCAGACTTCCTGGATGGCGGGGTGGTAATACAGCATGGTCTCCACCTCGGCCGGCCACACTTTGTAGCCCGACGCGTTAATCATCCGTTTCAGGCGATCCGCCATGAAGAAATAGCCCTCCTCGTCCATTCTGGCGAGGTCGCCGGTGCGCAGAAAGCGCTTGCCGTCGATTTCGATGAACGCTTCGCGCGTGGCTTCCGGATTGCGCCAATAGCCTTGCATCAGCTGCGGGCCGTGCGTCACGATTTCGCCGGTCTCGCCTTGCGGCAATGCTTCGAGTGTCTGCGGGTCGATGATCCGGGCATCGACATCGAACATGGGAATGCCGAGGCAATTCGGCTTCGGCCGGTGCGGCGGGTTGATGTGCGTCGGGGCGATCGTCTCCGACAAGCCGTAGCCTTCGATGTACTCGATGCCGGTCTTGTCGTGCAGTTTCTTGGCGACGGCGTCCGGCATCGCCGCGCCGCCACCGGCCACCACACGCAGGCTCGACAGGTCATAGTCATCGAGCTTCGAGTTCGAAAGAAAATCGATGGCCATTGTTGAAATGGACCACCAGTCCGTCACACGGTGATGCTCGATCGCGTGCGCGGCTGCATCACGATCCCAGCGTGGCAGTACGACGACGGTTGCGCCGCTGAAGAGCGGCGCGTTCAGCCCACTCTGCATGCCCGTCACATGAAACAGCGGCAGTACCGACAGCAGGATTGAGTTCTGCGTGCCGCTCGCCCAGTTGACCACGCCGAGCGCCGTGCACATCGCGCTGCGATGCGTGTGCATGCATCCCTTCGGCTTGCCCGTCGTGCCCGACGTATACGGCATCACGCAGAGGTCGTCCGGCCCTGCGGTCAGCGGCCCTGGCGCAACGCGCGCATCCAGCATGTCGCTCCAATGCGTGACGCCAATGCGGTCACCACCGTCGATATGGCGTGGCGCGCTGACGAACTCCGGCGGCGTGATGCTGGATGGCCGCTTCAGATAGTCGCTGTACGTCGCGACGATGGTGTGCGCAAGCTGCCCGTCGGCATCGTCGGCGAGCGGCGCGATGCGTTCGTATAAATCCTGCGCCACGAAGGCGGTGCGTGCACCGCTGTCCTCGACGTAGTGACGAAGCTCGTCCGTCATGTTCATCGGATTGATGGGTACGACGACGGCGTTGGCGCGCAGGATGCCGTAATAGGCGAGCATCCATTGCGGGCTGTTCTGCATGTACAGCAACACGCGGTCTCCGGCCTTCACGTTGCAGCGTTGCTGCAGATACCCGGCAATCCGTTCGGTCTCGTCCTTGAACTCCGCAAACGTGATCGGCGTGTCGTAGAAGACGATGAACGGCTTGTCCGGATAGCGGGCCGCCGAAACCTCCGCGTTGAAGTACAGATTGGTCGCGGGCAGGGTCAGATGACGGGGAAGGTGCGCCGGCCAGTGCGCGGAGGTTTCCGGGGGCATGTTTCGACTCCAAACTTCACGTGGGTAATAGACAGGGAGACAGGGTGTTAAGCCCGGGCGGCATTCGGCACGGCAAGCGTCGGCGCGCGACGCATCAGTTGCCAGCCGAAAATCAGCATCCAGATCGGCAGGGCGAGGACGGCGATGGTCTCGCCCGCATCTGCGATCGAAGCAAGGCTGGGGAAGAAGCCGAACACGAAATAGCACCCGAAGCCCCAGCCGACGATATGGAGAAGGAACGATCCGCGCCAGCCCGCTTTTTTGAGCAGTCTTCCGGCAATCGGTGTCCAGAAGAACACGAGCGGGCCTTCCACCCACCAGAACCCGCTTTGCGTGGCATTGGCGATGGCGGTCCACACGGCTGCCGCTGCAACCTTCGCGCCGTCTTCCCCGCTGGCATATACATGGGCGAGCGGATGGATGGTCGACAACTGGAGCACCGCCCCAGCGATGCCACAGACGATATAGACCGCGATGGCGATGGCGATCATTTCGCGGAGCGCCCCAAGCTCTTCACGAAACGTGTGCAGGAAGTAGCCGCCAATGGCCACGAACGGCAGATAGAAGCCCAGCACGTCGGCCAGCATCCACCAGCGGAACAGGTCACGCGCTTGCGCCGGCAAGGCCAGCATTGCGGGGCCGTGAGGCACCATTTCGATGTCGCCGCCCGTGACGACCACCGACAGGGCGATGGTGGCGCAAGCCGCGAGACCGCCAAGGATGGCGCTCCAGGCCGTGAACCTGGCTGCGTTATACGAGTTCATATGCATCAATCTCCAGGGATACCTCAGGTGTTTGCGTGACGGACTTCTTGGTGATGGATCGCGGACTGCGCGGCGGAGGTTTGCGCCTCTTCGCGCATGCCGGGCGTGACACGGCTGACACCGCGGATCAGATCGACGGCCTTCTCACCGATCATGATGGTGGGTGCGTTGGTGTTGCCGCCGATCAGGGTCGGCATGATCGACGCGTCGACAACACGCAGCCCGTCCAGGCCGTGCACGCGCAGTTGTGGGTCGACCACGGCCATCTCGTCCTGGCCCATGCGGCAGGTGCCGACGGGGTGATAGACGGTATCGGTGCGCTGCCGCAGGACTGCGCGGATGTCGTCATCGGTCTTCACGTGTGGGGTGAAGAGGTCGCGCGTGGCCCACTTGGCCAGTGCGGGCGCCTGCATGAGCCGGCGCGTGATCTTGAAGCCGGCCACCATGTCTTCGACATCGCGCGGGTCATCGAAGAAGGCCGGGTCGATGAGCGGTGCGGCGAGCGGATCGTTACTACGCAGCGTGACCGCGCCCCGGCTGTGCGGACGCAGCAGGCAGACGTGGCACGAGAACCCATGGCCCAGGCGCATGCGGCGCGCGTGGTTGTCCACCATCGCCACCACGAAATGCAGTTGGATGTCGGGTGCCTCGAGTTCGGGACGTGTCTTCAGGAAGCCGCCACCTTCGGCGAAGTTCGTCGTCAGCATGCCGCGCCGCTCGCGGCGGAAACGCAGGATCTCGCCCAGCATGCGCACACCGCCGCGAAGTGAGACGCCAATTGTGTCGAGACTGCGTGCGCTGTAGCCGAAGACGAAGTCGGGATGGTCCTGCAGATTGCGCCCCACGCCCGGCAGATGCTGCACGGCCTGGATGCCCACGCGTGCAAGCTCCTGTGCTGGCCCCACGCCAGACAGCATCAGCAACTGCGGCGTCTGGAGCGCACCTGCAGCCAGCACCACTTCGCGCCGCGCGCGCAGTGTGCGTACCGTGCCGTTCTGCAGCACCTCCACGCCAACGGCGCGCTTGCCTTCGAACAGGATGCGGCGGACTTGCGCGTGGGTTTCGACCGTAAGATTGGCGCGTCGGCCGATATGCGGGTGCAGATACGCACGCGCCGCGCTCCACCGTTCCCCCTGCTTCTGCGTGACCTGGTAGATGCCGATGCCTTCCTGTTGCGCGCCGTTGAAATCGTCCGTGAGCGGCAGGCCCGCCTGGCGGGCGGCTTCCAGATAGCGTGCCTGGAAGGGATTGTCGGTGCGCAGGTCGCTGACATTCAGCGGGCCGTTGCGGCCGTGCCATGTGTTGTCGAAGCGTTCGTTGTGCTCGCTGAGGCGGAAGTAGGGCAGCACGTCGTCATACGACCAGCCGCCGTTGCCCAGCGACGCCCAGTGATCGTAATCGCTGCGGTGGCCGCGGATGTAGACCATCGCGTTGATGGCAGAGGAACCGCCCAACATCTTGCCGCGAGGCTGGTAGCCGATGCGCCCACCAAGCCCGGCCTGCGGCACGGTATCGAATGCCCAGTTATTGAGACGGGTTGGCACCATAGCGACCGCGCCCGCCGGGACCTTGACCATCATGCCGTCGCCATGCCCCCCTGCCTCGAGCACGCAAACCGAGACGTTCGGGTCTTCGGACAGCCGGCCCGCGACCACGCAGCCGCCCGAGCCGCCGCCGACGATGATGTAATCGAATTGTTGATTCATGATGTTTCTCTCGACAAGCAACCGACGGGATCAGGCAATGCGCGACAGCACGCGGAGCAGCCAGTTGAAGGTATGGCCGTAGGGCGGGTGGAACAGCGCGGTGCCATTCCAGCGGGCCTGATGAAAGACCGGCTTGCGCTTGCTGAAGGTGTCGAATCCCCATTTGCCGTGGTAGGCCCCCATGCCGCTGGGGCCGACGCCGCCAAAGGGTTGGCTCTCTTGCGCCAGGTGCCACAGGCAGTCGTTGATCGTCACACCGCCCGATACGGTTTCGCGCAGTGCGCGATTGCAGCGCGATGCATCGTCACCAAACCAGTACAGCGCGAGCGGGCGGGCGTTGCGCTGGACGTACGCCAGTGCATCGTCGAGGTTTGCATATTCGACGATGGGCAACACTGGGCCGAAGATCTCTTCACGCATCAAACGCGTGGCGACGGGGGCGCCAATCACGAGCGTGGGCGGGAACTTGCGTGATGCCGCGTTGAACGCTTCGCCCGCCGGGTTGACCTCGATCACGCGTGCGCCTGCGGTGCGCGCCTCGCGGACCATCTCTGCCAAACGTGCACGATGGCGTTCGCTGATGACGGCGGTGTAGTCGGGGTTGGAAGCGAGCTTCGGATAGAGCTTCGTGATGGCCCGCTCCAGATGCGATGCGACGTTTTCCGCCGTACCTGCGGGCACGAGCAGATAGTCCGGCGCGACGCAGGTTTGCCCTGCGTTCAGCAGCTTGCCGAATGCGATGCGTTGCGCCGCAACCGCGACATTGCACGACACATCAAGAATGGCTGGTGATTTGCCGCCGAGTTCCAGGGTGACCGGTGTCAGGTTGGCCGCCGCCGCTTGCGCCACGTCACGCCCCACCTGGGTCGAACCCGTGAAGAACAAGTGATCGAACGGCAGGCTGGCAAAGGCCTTGCCCAGTTCAACATCGCCGATGGCGACATCGAGTTCATCCGGGTTGAATATTTCGCGCGCCATCGAAACGAGCAACGCCGACAGCCGTGGCGTGAGCTCTGACGGCTTGATCAACACCCGGTTGCCGGCCGCAAGCGCGGCAAGCGCTGGCCCCAACGACAGTTGCAGCGGATAGTTCCACGGCGCAATGATGCCCACCACGCCCAGCGGCTGCGGCATGAGCCGGTTGTAGGCGGGGCGGAAGTGCAATGCGGTCGGCACGCGCTGCGTGCGCATCCACTGCTTCAGGTGGCGCCGCGCATGACGGATGCCCGTGCGCACGACAAACACCTCGGCAAGTCGGGTTTCGTGCGCCGAGCGGCCTTGAAAGTCGACGTCGATGGCACGCACGATGTCAGACTCGTGCGAGTCGAGCCAGGCCGCGAGCCGATCGAGACGGGACAGGCGCGTGGCCAGTGTCGGGTCGGGGTCCAGCGCGAAAGCCTGGCGCTGGCGTTCAAAGCTGGCGACAAGCTCGGTTGGGGAGCCTTGCAGCATGGTGTCTCCTATGCGCTCTCGATTGAGAGATCGCAGCAACGGCTGTTTTTGTTTTGGTTGTGCGTGGATGCCGGCCAGGTGGTCCCGGTACGCCGGAACGTACTCAGGCGGAATGCCTGCTGGCGTTCATCTGTTCGGCTGCGGAAGCTGCCGTATTGCGTTTCGCATGTCCGGCAATCAGGTCGACCAATAACGGCGCGACGCCCTCCGAGATGTCGTGGCCCATGCCGCGAATGGTGACCATCTCTGCATCGGGGATGGCAGCAGCAGTTGCGGTGCCGCCACTGGCTGCCACCATCAGATCCAGATCGCCGTGCACCACCAGCGTCGGCACCCGGATGCGGCGGACTTCTGCTGTCCGGTCACCCGACTTGATGATCGCCCCGAGCTGGCGAGCCACGCCTTCCGCATCCTTCGCCTGCTGGCCTCGGTCCCACGCGTCGGCGGCGTAGGCGCGTCGCGCAGCGTCATCCACGGGATACGTCTGCGTACCGATGTGCGCCATGATCGCGCTGTAACGCTGCACGGCTTCGTCACGCGTGCGTGCGGGCGGCTTGGTCAGCATCGACATGCTGGATATGGCCGGCTGGCCGACCTTTCGAGAGCCGGTGGTGGAGAAGATCGAGGTGAGCGACAGCGTGCGGTGCGGATGGCTACCGGCGATGATCTGCGCGATCATGCCGCCCATCGACATCCCCACGATATGCGCACGCGCCACACACAGATGATCGAGCAGGCCAACCGTATCGGCGGCCATGTCTTCAAGGCTGTAGCCGGAAGGCATCGGCAATCGCAGGAATTGCCGCAGCAACCCGGGCGGCTTCTGCGCGATGCGGGAGGAGCGGCCGACGTCGCGGTTGTCCAAGACGATGACGCGAAAGCCACGTTGCACCAAGCCGTCGATCATGTTGGCGGGCCACGACGTCAGTTGCAGGCTCAGGCCCGCGACGAGCAGAAGAGGCTCAGCGCTTTCGAGCCCGTACGTGCGGTAGCACAGGCGGACACCGGTCGGCGCGTCGCAGAACAGATCGTGCGCTTCATCCATGGCGTGGATCGACATGATCAGGCTCCCACCGCTTGCCGGGCCTGCGAGCGCGCCGTGCTGCCCGCTTGGTTGGCGTGCTCAAAACGCAGGAACGGGTTTTCGACCGGGCTGTCTCCCAGGTTGGCGACGTCGACGTTGTAGTCCTCCGACATGATCCAGGGCGTTTCCAGGCCCTGGCAAGGCATGCTCTGGATGGCGCGCTTAACGTAGCCGGAGCCGAGGTTGAGCAGCGGAAGCTTGGGCATGTCAGCGTCGGGAGCCTTGGGCACGCAGATCGCGGAGCCGGTGCGATCCATGTGGTCGAGCATGCGGCAGAAGTGTTGCGCCAGCAGCCCCAGCTTGAGCGTCCACGACGAGTTCGTGTAGCCGATGGAGAAGACGTAGTTCGGCACGCCGCTGAGCATCATGCCTTTGAAGGTCACCGTGCTGTGCAGATCGACGGGCTCGCCATCGACAATCAGCTTGATGCCGCCGAACAGGCGAATGTTGAGCCCGGTGGCAGTTACGACGATATCCGCCGGCAGCTCTTGCCCCGACTCCAGCAGGATGCCGGTCTCCGTAAACGTCTTGATGTGATCCGTCACCACGGATGCCTGGCCTTTGCGTATGGCCTTGAACAGATCGCCATCGGGCACCGCGCACAAACGCTGATCCCACGGGTCGTAGGGCGGGTTGAAGTGCACGTCGATCGGATAGCCCTTGGGCAACTGGCGCTTGTTGAGAAAGCGGATGAGACGCCGCGCAAATTTTGGCCGCTTCTTGCACAGGTACCAGATGCCGCGCGAAATGGCGATGTTCTTGCGGCGCACGAGCGCATAGGCCCACGCATGCGGTATCACCTTGCGCAGCGTGTTGGCGATGACGTCCTCCGAGGGCAGGCTCACGACATAGGTGGGCGTGCGCTGGAGCATCGTCACATGCTTGGCCTTGTCCGCCATGGCCGGCAACAGCGTGACGGCGGTGGCGCCGCTGCCGATCACCACGACACGCTTGTCTGTGTAGTCGAGGTCCTCCGGCCAATGCTGCGGATGCACGGTGCGGCCCTGGAAGCGTTCGATGCCTTCCAGCTTCGGGGTGAAGCCCTGATCGTGGTGGAAATAGCCGGCGGCGCTGAACAACCATTTGGCCAGGATCGTTTTGCGTTCGCCCGTATCCGTACGCTCGACCTCGACTGTCCATAGGGCTTGAGCGCTGGACCACGATGCTTGAATCACCTTGTGGTTCAGGCGGATGTGGCGATTGATCCCATACTCAGCGGCGGTCTCGCGCAGGTAGGAGAGGATATCGGCCGCCCCGGCAATCGACTTCTTGTACGGCCATGGCTTGAACTCGTAGCCGTAGGTGTGCATGTCCGAGTCGGAGCGGATGCCGGGATAGCGGAACAGGTCCCATGTGCCGCCGGTGACAGCGCGCGATTCCAGGATGACGTAGGACGTGCCCGCGCGCTCCGTCTCCAGGTAACGCGCGACACCGATGCCAGACAGGCCGGCGCCAACGATGAGGACGTCCACATGCTCTGTGGGCGGAAGGTGATGTACGGTCACAGCGTGTCTCCGGATTGGGGCGAGGTGCCCAGGGCTGGGGAGCAATGTGGTTGGCAGCGCTGTGGTCAAACCCGAGGTTTTCGGGCTGCGCTCCGAACCCCGCGTCGCTGCCATACGCAGGCCCTCCCCAAAAACGGCACCTGAAGTACGTATTATCGGCCTACAGTTAGCGTTCTATCGGCCAAATATTAGCGTTGATACGGCCTAGATTCAAGCTGAGGCGAGGTAGGGAAAACACCCAGGCGATCGGGCGCAAAGGATGTGCATGCCGTCTAGTCTGTGTGTGGCGGGACACGCGTCAGCGAACGGCGCCGCCTTGCCGCAGAATGCAAGCCGCCCGTAACGAGCGGCATGGCTGGAGGAGGTCGATCAGTGAACGTGGCCACGAGCTAGGTGATGGGCGCCCCGTAGTGGCGGCAGCGATCCGCAGACTCAACCGTAGCGTGTTGCTGCACTGAGTAACGTCCACCGTTGAGAGTCCAGGCGCGCTCGTCTCTCGCTATATCTCGGTGGACACGCAAAGCAACGCGCAAGCGCCGCTGCGGCCTGACTTGACCGACCTGGATTTCGCCTCGACCCGGTCTGCGCAGCGCACGTTGTGGCACCCGTGGATGGAACTGGCGGTCAGCTTGACGCAGGACCTTCAGGAACTGCATGAGTTGTTGCCGGTGTCACCGCGCACCATCGTGGCCTACGTTGACAGCCACATGGAGGCCATGGCTGAACTCCTGCGGATCGAGTGCGCCGAAGTAATGATGTGAACAAAACCTCGGTCAATGGATGGTTGTGTGACGCTGTTTGGTCACCGTGCGCCTAGACCTCGTGAAATCAAAAACCGGACGACAGGTACTGTTCGCGCACCGCCAGCCCGGCGTAAGGCAAGTTGCTCGCGGTGACGATCGCCACGTAGTCGGAAAATCGATACTGCAACCGTGCCGTCTGCAGTGGCGATCCGCTCAATACCTCTGGTGATGGATCACCCATTGTCGACGTCGGCATACCGAGCGCATTGCGCAGCGCATATCTCGCGCCATCCCAGGCGGCCGTTGTGTCGCCGGTGCTCCGCCCAGAACTGATCCACGTCACCATGGTCGACTTTGCTTTTTATATCACGTTGCGATATATCTAAAGCATGCATGCATAAGATGTCGCGAAGCGGTGCCCTCATGGCCGCTGTCAGAACCACGTGCGTAGCAGTGCCTATGCGCAGCGATGCTGGTGCAGGGAACGACGGGAAAACTCCATGGCCGAGTCCAGAACGTTCGACATCTTCCGCTACGATCCGGACCGTGACGCCGCGCCACACATGCAGACGTTCGAGATCGACATCACGTCAACTGACAGGATGCTACTCGACGTCTTGGTGCGGCTGAAGGCGCTCGATGAAACGTTGAGTTACAGGCGCTCTTGCCGGGAAGGCGTATGCGGTTCAGACGCGATGAACATCAATGGCAAGAACGGTCTTGCCTGTACGACGAACCTTCTCGATCTGCCACGCCATACGGTTTTGCGCCCGTTGCCCGGCTTGCCGGTCGTCCGCGACCTGATCGTCGACATGACGGCATTCTTCAAGCAATACCACTCGATCACGCCATACCTGATCAACGATACGCCACCACCTGAACGCGAGCGCCTCCAGTCGCCGGACGAACGCGATCAACTTGACGGGCTCTACGAATGCATCCTGTGCGCCTGTTGCTCGAGCGCCTGTCCATCGTTCTGGTGGAACCCCGACAAATATGTTGGCCCGGCGGGGCTTCTGCAGGCATACCGCTTCCTCGTGGACTCACGCGATGAGGGCACGAATGCACGGCTCGACAATCTCGAGGATCCGTATCGACTGTTCCGCTGCCGCTCGATATTGAACTGCACCGACGTTTGCCCGAAAGGACTGAACCCGGCGAAGGCGATCGGCGAGATCAAAACCATGCTAGTACGCCGGATCATTTAAACCGTTTTGGAGAAAGGAGCAAAAACCATTATGGCAACACCACGAGCGGCGCCAGGGGAACTGATCGACGTGCGACCGCTCGGTCCGGGCGTGAAGAGCGCCAAGTCGGTCACTCTCATGCGGTCCGACCATCTCGAGGTCATACGGCTCGTGCTTCCTGCCGGCAAGCGGATTCCCGAACACCGCGCGCCAGGTGAAATTACCGTGCAGTGCCTCGAAGGAAGCTTGACGTTCGGCACGGACGTCGCTGTACGCACGATGCACGCCGGGGACTTGCTCTTCATGGTGCCGGGCCAAGCGCACTGGCTCGAGGCGCTCGACGACGCGTCGGTACTGGTCACGCTCTATTTGCCGCAGGGTCACGACGAAGGGAGGTGAGGCAATATCGTCGGCTCATGGGGCGACGGCGTGCGAACGTCTATACAGATCATGAGCGCACCGAGCTCATTCAGCTCTTGGCGTCAGCGCCCGGAATACGCCACGTCGAGATCACGAAAAGCATCCGAAGGGGGCTATCGCACTTGCTTCGATCTGTCGATGGACGTTGTCGACGATTTCTTCGCCTACTTGGAAGATCACGACTGGATGTCTTGTTTTGTCGTGCGTTGTAAAAGCCGTGCACGGTCGCTGTTAGCTTAGCCCCACTTGAATACCTATTAAGGGGCCTAAGTGCTGACGCGGCGTAACGGTCAAAGTTATTCCTCGGACACAACGCTCGCTCAGGCCGCTACAGTCCCAACGGCGATTTGCCTCGGCCTATAGAGCCGCGTATGCAACACGTCCAGGTGTGCCAGCCCTTGCGCGATGCTGGACATCGGCAGATAGCTGAAGCACAGCCGGACGTGGTTGAGGCTGGCCGGGCCGTAGTGCTGGCCGTGCACCAAACGCACATCGTGCTCGCGGCGCGCTGCGTCGATGAAGGCCTGCGCATCGGTGCCAGCCACCAGCCGAACCCAAAACGAGAACCCGCCGCGTGGCATGGTGTAGTCGGGCTCGCAGAAGCGGCTGCCTTGAAGCAGCTTGTGCAGAGCATCGCGCTTTGCGCGGTAATGCGGGCGCAGCCGCGCGATGTGCGTATCGAGCACGTCCGACCGCATCAGTCCCAGCACCACGTTGCTCACGATCGGGCTCACGCCGCCGTCGCACTTGAGCCGCGCGAGTTGGCTGATGATGTCGGGCTCCGCCAGCACCCAGCCTACGCGCAGGCCCGGTCCCGCCACCTTCGAGATGGAGTGCACATTGATCACGTTGCCACCGGACGAAAGCCACTCGGTGGGGCCATCGTAGGGCAGTTCGGCGTAGACCAGATCCTGGACCAGCGGCACCCCGTGCTGCGCCAGCAGCGCCGCCACGCGGGCCATGTGCGCACGTGGCATATGGCAGCCGGTCGGATTGTGGAAGGCAGGAGTGGTGTAGTACAGCCTCACGCGGTGCGTGTGACGCAGAGCGGCTTCCAGCGCATCCAAGTCGACGCCGTCTGCTCCCATGCCGAGCTGCACTATGGTCGCCCCTGCCACCGAGAACGTGCGTAGCGCGCCCAGGTATGACGGGTCTTCGGTCAGCACTACGTCGCCTGGATCGAGGTACAGGTCAGCCAGCAGTTGCACCGCTTGCGAGGCTCCGTTGGTCAGGATCACCTGGTCTTGCCGCACGCCGTGGCGGAGCGCGATCTGCGTGCGCAGCTCCGGCAGGCCCAGCGCATCGGTGTACTGCGGCAGGTCGGCCGCCGATACGCCGGTGGCAGTGTCGAAGGCATCCGGCCAGGCAAGCTCTGTGAACAGAGCTGGGTCCGGCAGGCCGTAGGCGAAGTTGACGGCGTGCTTGCCGCCCGAGTAGTCGAACGCGGCAAAGTCTTGCGACAGGCGGCTGCGGTGCGAGGGGATCAGGTTCATGGGTCAGGCAGGCATGGTCGTGGCGGCGTGGTCAGGGCGAAAGCGCTCGTAGTAGGCTGCGATAAAGCTGGCGGGCACCGGTGCACTGAAGTAAGGAAAGTCGGCCGTGGCCTTTGGCAGAGCAGGCTGCACAGCGGACTCCTTGAGCGAGGGCTGCCAAGCCGCGCCAAAGAACTGCTGACCGTAGCGGATCGCTAGCGCCGGCACCACCGGATACAGCAGGCTCAGGAACACCGACACGCGCTCCGCCTTCCATGCGCCTGTGCTCTCATGTGCCAAGCCCGACTCCTCGAAATACGCGTCGATGGCGTCGAGCGCGTCCCAGAAGCGCACGTCTTCGATGGCGCGAGCGTAACGCTGGGTGATGCCGCGCAGGACGGGCGAAAGGCCACCGGCATCCACCGTGAGGGCTCCCTCGGCGTTACGGCGCAGCGCGTCTTCCCAGGCGCGCAGATGCGTGGTAGCGGCAATCAGGCCGTCGATCTGGAAATCATTGTCATTACCGCCAAACGGTTTGGCCACGCGCGCCAGCGCGTAGCGCAGGACGCTGGGTTCCAGCTCGCGGGCCACCTCGTCGGCCCACAGCGCGTGGTTGCGGCTGGTGGAGAACTTCTCGCCTTCGAGCTTGTAGAAATCCTGGATCGAATGGTTATCGGGGATGGGGTAGCCGCGCGCGAGCAGGGCTCCGCTCACGCCCACCGTGTAGTAGAAGCGGTTGTCCTGGCCCATGAAGAACAGCAGGTGCGTGTCGGGGTCGTGCAGCACCGCTTCGGCGTCCAGACCGTCGCGGGCGCATTGCTCACGGATACCCGTGTCGTAACACCACAGGCCCTCGAACCAGGTGAGCAGCGTCTGACCAGCCACGGCTTCGGGCTGGTCGAGCACTACGCCGCGGCTGAAGTGGCGCGACATCGGCAGTGCATGGGCATCGCGAGCCAGCCAGCTGCGCTCTTTTTCGCGGATCACCTCGGGCCACGCGCTCCGCGAGATGGCCTTGTCAAGCGCCTGCGCCAGCAGCGGCACGTTGAGCACCGCTTGTCGAATCGGCCGCAACGTGAGCGCGTTGCCGCACGTGGCGTGCCGCGCATTGCGCAAGGTAGCGTGTTGCACGGCCAAGCCGCAGTTTTCGCATAGGTTGCTGTCTGTGGGTGCGCCACAAGCCGGGCAGTTGCCTGCGGCCAGCGAGTCAGCGACGAACTCGTCGCAGTGTGCGCAGTAGAGTTGCACTCCGTCGCGCACATCTACATAGCCTGCGTCCTGCAACTGGCGGAAGATCGCCAGGGCGTTGTTCTTGTGCGCGGCACTGGAAGTCCGCACGAACACGTCGGGTGTTATCTGCAGTGCGCGCAGGCACTGCAGGATTTCAACGATGTGCATCTGTGCAACCTCGTCGACCGGGCGGCCGAGCTTGCGGGCCTTCACGAGGGTGTAGGTGCCGTGCTCATCGGCGCCAGTGACGTGGTACGCCCGGTGGCCAGCCATGCGCTGGAAACGCACGAAGACGTCAGTGAGCAGGTAGACGCCACCGATATGGCCGAGGTGCAGCTTGCCATTGGGGCAGGGCGGTGCGGGGCAAACGAAGTAGGTGCGCATATCGGTCAGGTCAGTCCCACCAGATGGAGAGGAATTTGAGGCTGGCATTCGGGTCGGTATTGCGGATGGCGTGTTTCTGGTGCGGCGGCATGTAGAACAACGTTGATTCGCCCACCAGGCGGATCTGGCCGTCGGCCTCGAACTCGCCGCGCCCCGAGATGAGCACCCACAGCTCGTGCTCGTGGTGCGCGTGCAGATCGACCGCGCCGCCCGGCACCACTTCCACCACCGACGTGCCGAACTGCGTCTGCAGGCCCTGCGGCAGGTGCTCCAGCAGGCGGCAGACCAGCACGCCGTACTCGGGCCGCATCATCGTGCGGTCGATCTGCTTCGTGTACACGTGTGCATTCCCCCGGGGTTGTCCGCTCAGTCGCGGTAGAAGATGCCGTTGGACACCTTCAGGTTATCCATGTCTGCCACCTTGCCCTCGGGCGGGTTGTAGGCGCGCTTCATGCGGTTGTATTCGGCACGTGTCGGCCCGCCGGTGGAGGCGCGCTGAAACACCAGATACAGCGTGCGGCGCGAGCGGTCGCTCTTGTTGGGCTCCGAATAATGCGGCGCGTAGTCGTCGAAGATGAAGATGTCGCCGGCCTTCCAGGGCGTTGGTTCCCACGTGAAGGTGTCCGCCACCTCGGTGTCGATCACGCCGCCCTTGTTCATCGGAAACACGCCTTCCTTGTGGCGGCCGGGCGTGAAGAACAGGCCGCCGTTGTTGGGGTCGGAATCGTCGATGCCGATGGCTACCACTGCGTGCACCATGCGGTCCGGAATCTTGTGCGGGATGTGATAGATGTCCTGGTGCGGACGGTAGCCACCGCTGTCGGGGTACTTGAAGATCAGCAGCTCCTTGAGCATGCGCGTGTCTTCGTCAAGCAGCGTCTCGACGGCGCTGCGGATGCGGCCATCGGCCAGCAGGGCTTCGCGCAGGGCATCGTTATAGTCGAGAAAGTTCTCCACCTTGGAGATGATCTTGCGGTCTTCTTTGGTCTTCTCGAACCACATCATCCACTTGTCGTCGCTCACGTTCCAGCGGCCGACCTCGTCGACCAGGTTGGAGATGCGCTCGCGCGCGGTCGCGTCGAAGAAGCCTTCCAGCCTGAGATACCCGTCCTGGTGCCACTTTTCCTGTTGCGCTTCGGTCAGCATACGAAATACCCTCCTTGAGAAGAAAGACGAAGGCCGCGCTTCAGCGCACGGCCGGTGCGGCCGCCCGCACGCGCAGCGTGGCCAGCAGCACGACATTGATGGCCACCGCCCCCAGTAGCGCGAGCAGCATGGCGTTGGGGCCCGAGCGGCGGATCAGATGCCCTCCGATGAACGGAAACCCGAACAGCCCGATGAAGTACGCCAGCGTGAAGATCTGCGAGGTGACGGGCACCGACACGCCCTGTTCGCCAGCCAGGTTGACCGCCATGCCGTTGAGCGTGGAATAGCTCAGCCCGTAGCCCGTGGCGAAGACCACCGTGGCCGCCACGTACAGCAGCGTGTTGCCTGTGTTGGCGATGAACAGCGCCAGCGATGCGGCCGTCGCCACGAACAGCACCAGGGCCAACCGCTGCACCGGCATGCGCCCCATCACGCGTGCCAGCGAGAAACGCAGCGCCACGCTGGTTGCCGTGAAGGCCAGGAAGAACAGATCGGGCCGCAGGTGGCGTGATTCGGCATACACGCTCTGGTAGGTCGACAGCCCCGCAAACACGCACGCGGCAAACACGATCATGGCGATGGGCGCGGCGGTGCGCTCGCTAAGGAGCGCCAGCGTTTCACGCGCGGTGATGGCCACACGCGTCATCGGCAGGCCGGGCGCATGGGCCATAGCACGCCGGGCGGCTTCCACGCAGATCGCCGCCGCAACGCAGGCCGCCGCAAACATCACGTAGACGACCGCCACCGAGCCGGTGTACTGCGCCAGCAGGCGGCTGAGCGGCGTGGCCAGCCCTAGCCCCGCCATCTGCGCGCCCGACACGATGGTCAGATACTGGATGCGCGCGGCTGGCCGCAAGTGGTGGATGATCTGCAGTGGCGCCAGGATGAAGAACACCGACCAGCCCACGCCCAACAGCATGCCGCCCACGTATGCCGCACGCGCATCGACTGCCACACCGGCAAAGCCCAGCATGGCGAGCGCCATGGCCAGCGATGCAACAGCGATGGTCGGCATCACGCCGATGCGCTGGGCCACCCATCCCGCCAGGCAGCAGCACACGATGGTGGCAACCATGCCGCTGGAGATGATGGCACCCGCTGCGGCGCTGTTCATGCCGTGCGCCTTTAGGTAGTCCGGTAACAGGAAGCTGGTGCCATAGGCGGCCGCAATCACGATCGATGCGATCAGGAACGGCACGAAGGCGCGCAGCTCCAGCGTGTCGGGCAGCAGGTCAGCATGTGGAGGCACTGTGATGCCAGGCCGGTTGTGGACAGCAGAGAGCGAAGCAGCGGTCATGCGATGGCGGCGTGGCGGCGCGGGTGGGGGATGGCGTCAAAGCTGAGGCTAAGGTCAACCTCAGCGGCGTCCTCGGCGTGGTCAAGGACGCCGAGCATTTGCTGGTCCGGTACGTCTGGATAGAACGCATGCCCGAGCAGGCTGTTGATGATGCGGCTGTTGCGATACGCCACCAGTGATAGGTTGACGCTTTGCAGCCCGTGCTGCACGCGGCCCTGGTTTTGCAGATAGACCGGTCCGGGCATGCCCTGCTCGAAACGCACGGCGTAGTCGTCGCCGAGGTCGGGCAGGCCGTCCTCCAAGCAGGCACCGGCCAGCAAAGTTTGCAGGAAGGGCGGCGTGCGCGGCTGGAAGCCGGTTGCCAGCACGATGCGGTCGGCCTGGATGCGGCAGCGGTGTGGCGTGGTGAGCGCGGTCAGCCCCACCTGCCAGCGTTCGTCGCGGCGGGTGATGTCTTCCATCACCACGCCTGGCAGCAGGCGGAAACTGCCGGCTAGCGTGCCGGCCACGCTGCGTTCGTACAGTACGTCGTACAGACGGTTGCACAGCTCGGCCGAGATGCCGTCGCTGGTGAGTTTCTCCGCCTCGACAATGGCGCGGCGCTGGCGGATCGGCAGGGCGTGGAAGCGCCGGTTGTAGCCAGGCATGTAGGCTTCGTTGACGAAGGCGTTGTCGTCCATCGCAAACAGGTTGGCCCGCGAGGTGACCCACGTGATGCGCGCCGTCGGCGCCTGCTCGAGCATATGTTCGACCACCTCGGCGCCGCTTTGGCCGCCGCCTACCACCAGCACCTCCTCGCCCGCGCGTAGCGGTGGGCAATCGAGGTAGTTGGCCACGTGATAGACGGTGTCGCCCAGCCATGCGCGGGCGCTGGCCGGGATCTTCGGCTCCACGCCCACGCCCATCACGATGGCTCGCCCATGGAAGGTGCCGGCGTGCGTGCTGACGCGATAGCCGCCAGCCACGGGCGCTATGTCGATCACCTCCTCACCAAAGCGCAGCGTACCGAGCTGTTGCGCAACCCACTGGTAGTAGTCGGTGAACTCTCGCCGCGAGGTGGAGGCGCTGCGCTTGTTGACGAAGCTGTAGAGCCGCCGGTGCACCGCCAGGTAGTTGAGGAACGAGTAGGGGCTGGTCGGGTCGACCAGCGTGACGCAGTCCTTGAGCGGCGAGACCTGTAGCCGACCGTTAGGCAGCATCAGCCCTGGGTGCCAGCAGAAAGCGTTGCGCTTTTCCAGGAACAGTGCCCGCAGCGGTGTGGGCGCAATCAGTGCTGCTAGGCTGAGGTTGAACGGGCCGATCCCGATACCAATTACGTCCAGCATGTCCATGTGGGGCTTCCTGCGGGTCTGGGGATGAGCGACGCCATCGTTGCGCCGCTGCGAGGCGCAGCGGCGCAACGATGGCGGGCGAAAGACGAGATGCGCGGTGCGGTGACGGTGTGTCGAGCGTTCAGGCCGGAGCACATCGGCCGCCGTGCGGCGGCAGGTTGGTCATGACGGCCGCCGAATCAAGCCGCGCTGGATGCGAGGCGCCGCCGGAGGGGTTTAAGGACTTCATGGGGATACTCACCTGTCGGGTGCGCTGCTTGAGGGACAACCGCCTCTGTTCGTGCGCGCAGTTCTTGCGCATCGCTTTTTTTTTTGAACTGCCGCAAAAGTAGAAAACGCGTAAGCCGTCCGCAAGGCGCCGGCACTATGAAGTTTTTTTTCGGCAGA
The DNA here is from genome assembly GCF_054792405.1 of Ralstonia sp. SA306. NCBI lineage: Bacteria > Pseudomonadati > Pseudomonadota > Betaproteobacteria > Burkholderiales > Burkholderiaceae > Ralstonia > Ralstonia sp. SA306. Next base: position 1,030,359 of record NZ_CP096452.1, on the reverse strand, counting down.
AAAAAATGACGCGCAGCTCCATTGTTCGGTCTACACAGGACGGACAGGGTGTGCATGTGAGGTGACACCGCACCAAGAGACAGTACCGCTGGGACGTGGAGAATTCGGCATGATTCTCACGATTTGGGTTGGAAGACATGCTATGAAGACGAGCAAGTTCACTGAGGCGCAGATAGCGTTCGCGCTCAAGCACGGGGGCGTCGGTACTTCGGAGCTGCGCCGGATGCGTCAGCTCGAGGGGGGAACGCCAAGCTCAAGTGGCTGGTGGCGGACCTAAGCCTGGACTAGGCGATGCTGCAGGACGTGCTGTCAAAAAAGCTCTAAAGCCTTCCCGCAAACGCACGCTGGCTGACGAGTTGCGCGACCGTTATCGCGTGAGCCTGACCAAGGCTTGCGCGCTGTTTCACATGTTGCGCCCGTTATATGGGTATCGCTCGGTTGCCCGCGAAGCGTCCGCACTGCTTGCGCGCATCTGACACGGTTGATCTGCCGCAAATACGGTATGGCCGGCGCCCGCTCGTCGAGCACGACGCCGCCGCTGTCGCGTGCCATTACGGCGTTTGCATGAAGTTCCGCACACGTCTCTTTACGTGGGATTCGGTTGGCGTTGCATCGAGACAGAAACGCCTTCCTCACGTGGGAAGGTTAAGGATTCTTGGGGCTCTCCTGCTGTTTGAGCATTTGCTCCATCATCATCTGCATCATGTCCATGCGGTTTTCCATCATGTTCATGCGCTGATCCGGAGTCATGCCCGGTCCACCCATTCCGGGGGCTCCGGCACCCCCCATCATCCCTTGGCCCCCCATCATCTCCATCATCATCGGGCCGCCCATGCCGTGCATGGATTGCATCGTCTCGCGCATGGTCTGCATGTGCTCGCCCATCAGACGTTGCCGTTCCTTGGGGTCCTTGGTTTGATGGATCTTGTCCATTTGGGCCAGCATCTTCTTCATCTGTTGGCGCGCCTGCTCGAAACGCTTCTCGGTGTCGGCGGGTTTTGCCGTTGTGGCCGGCGGATTCTTTGTTGTTGGCGCGGCAGCAACATCACTGGCTGTTTCAGGGTGATGTGCATCCACCGCCAGTGCCGGCATGCTGCCAATCACGAGAGCGCTTGCGACGAGAGTACCGATACGTTTGACCATGATGATGACTCCTCGAATTGGGAATTTCATTGTGGGATGCATGCGGCACTGCTCGATTGACTTGGCGCAATGAGTCGCATTCGCTTGACCGGTATCAACCTCTGCATTTTGGCAAGGCACACACTGAAATTGTCTACGCCGCCAATGTAGACGCAAGCGTACAAAGCGCAGAAAGAAGAGGCCGGCATGCCAAGCGAATCCATCGAACACCAGCACGGCGCACATGCTAGTGACGGAGCGCACGAACGCGGTTCACTGGCTGCCACCGAGTTGGCGTCGCTCTCGGGGGATTTCGTGCGCGACCCCGTGTGCGGCATGGACATTTCCCCTGCTCAGGCAGCCGGCAGCGAGGAATTCGGCAATAGGCGCTATTGGTTCTGCTCATCGCACTGTCAAGCGTCGTTTCACGCCGACCCCCAACGCTACAGCACTGCTGCGGATTCACGCGCAGGGCCGCTGACGCGGGCGGCTTCAAGTACTGCCGGCACCAAGCAACTTGCCAAGGACCCGATCTGCGGAATGATGGTGGACAAGGCCACAGCCATGTCCACCGAGCGGGGTGGCCGCAAGTATTACTTTTGCAGCGAGAGCTGTCTGCGCACGTTTGAATCGCCGGAAACGGAATTGAAGGCGATGAAGACCCGCGTGACCATTGCCTTGACGGGCGTGCTCGCGCTGGCGGTGCTCCGTGCGGGCGCCTTCCTCGCGCTGGCGGCAGGCGCGACCCTGCTGACATGGGCCCCGATTCCCGCGCTGCCCTGGTTCACCTGGGGCGTGTGGCTCTTTCTGCTGGTGACCCCGGTGCAGTTCATCGGCGGCTGGAGCTTCTACAAAGGCGCGTGGAACGCGATCCGCACGCGCAACATCAACATGGATTTCCTGATCGCGCTCGGCACGTCAGTCGCTTATTTCTATAGCGTGGCGGTGCTGTTCTTCCCGTCGTGGCTGCCGGTGAAGGTGGCCGAGCGGGATGTGTACTTCGAGGTCTCCGCGGTCATCATCGCCTTCGTGCTGCTGGGCAAGTACATGGAGGAGATCATCAAGAAGAAGTCCTCCGCAGCCGTGCGTCGCCTGCTTGACCTCAAGCCTGCCGTGGCCCACGTGATCCGCGACGGCAAGGAGGTCGAGATCCCGGCTGAGAGCATCATGGTGTCGGAGCTGGTGGTGGTCCGGCCTGGCGAGAAGATTCCAACGGATGGCAAGGTGACCGAAGGGCAGTCGAGCGTCGATGAGTCGATGTTGACCGGAGAGTCGATGCCGGTCGAAAAGGCCCCCGGCGCACAAGTGATCGGCGGCACGCTCAACCGTTCCGGGGCCTTCACATTTCAAGCGACCCGAATCGGTGCCGACACCGCGCTTGCGCAGATCATCAAGATGGTGGAAGAGGCCCAGGCCAGTTCCGCGCAAATCCAGCGGCTGGCCGATCAGGTCACCGGCTATTTCGTGCCTGCGGTGGTTGCAGTGGCGCTGCTGGCTGTGGTCGGTTGGACGCTGGCGGGGCATTTCCCACAGGGCTTGCTGGCCTTTATCGCGGTGCTGATCATTTCATGCCCGTGCGCACTCGGCGTTGCGACACCCGCAGCGTTGATGGTCGGCGTGGGTAAGGGTGCGGATTCCGGCATCCTGATTCGCGGCGGCGAAGTCCTCGAGCGCGCCGAGAAGCTCACCACCGTTGTCTTCGACAAGACCGGCACGATCACGCGCGGCGAGCCGACCGTGACGGACATCCTTCCATTCGGGTCGCATCAGGAGGCGGAGCTGCTGACCATTGCGGCAGCGGTGGAGTCAGGCTCGGAGCATCCGCTTGGTGAGGCGATCGTCCGGGCCGCGCAGCATCGCACGCTCGCCATACCGAAGGCCGGCGCAATCGAGGCGTTGTCCGGGATGGGCATCCGGGGCGAGGTGGACGGCCGCAGGGTCTGGCTCGGCAACCGGCGTTTATTCGCCCAGCAAGCCATCGCTACCGATGCGGTTGAGCCTGCGCTGACCAGCCTGGAAGCGGATGGCAAGACCGCCATGCTGGTTGGGGTAGAGGGCGAGTTGATTGGCATCGTTGCGGTTGCCGACACCGTGAAGCCCGAAGCGACCGAGGCGGTCACCACGCTCAAGGCAAGGCGAATCAAGGTCGTGCTGCTCAGCGGCGACAATCGCCGTACGGCGCAAGCCATTGGGCGACAGGTTGGCATCGACCGCGTGATCGCTGAAGTGCTGCCCGACGACAAGGTTCAGCATATCCGCGCCCTCCAGCAAGAGGGCGAAGTCGTCGCCATGGTGGGTGACGGTGTCAACGATGCGCCGGCTTTGGCCGCGGCAGATATTGGTATCGCCATCGGTTCGGGCTCGGATGTGGCCAAGGAGACCGGCAGCATCATTCTGATCCGCAATGACGTGCGGGATGTCGCGGCTTCCATCGAACTGTCGCGCGCCACGATGCGCAAGATCAAGCAGAACCTGTTCTGGGCATTCATCTACAACACCATCGGTATCCCGATCGCAGCGTTCGGGCTGCTCAACCCCATTCTTGCGGCAGCCGCGATGTCGCTGTCGTCGCTGAGCGTGGTGGCCAATTCAGCGCTGCTCAAGCGTGTACGTCTTAGAACAACCGAACGCGAGGTGGCGACATGAAGCGCGCAGCCGCCGGGTTCTGCGCCGCGATCGCGACGCTACTGGCTGGGGGCATTCTCTACTGGTACGGGATTTCACCACTCTCGGTCTTGGTCGCCGCCATTCTCCTCGCCTGTCCGGTCTGGGTGATCTGGATGAGTTTGCGCTTGTCACGGCACACCCAGCGCGAAGTGCAGGCAATGGTTAAGCGGGAACTGGACGCCCGCAGAAAGTCGTCAACGTGGAGGCGGAAATGAATTGGCTCTCGCAAAACCTGATTTGGATTGTTCTTGGGGTAGTCGTGGTGGCAATGCTGTTCCGCAGCCGCGCTGGGCAGCGGCATCACCATGGCGACTTTGCCGGCGCAACGCAAGGCGAGTCGGGGGGTACCAGCGACCCCGTGACCGGTAACAAGGTCGATCCCGCGCATGCCATCACGGCCAACTACGAGGGGAAGACCTTCTATTTCGAATCTGAGAATTCTCGCGCTGTCTTTCAGCAGAACCCGTCCCGCTTCGTGCAGGAGCATCATCGCCACCATGGTGGCTGCTGTTAGCTTGCCCCCGTTCCTGCCCCTTCTTTTGTTTGCCTTGTGCCCGCTGTGGCATCTGGTCATGCACCAGGGGCATGAACATCAGCATGAAGAGGTCGAGTCGCAGAACGGTGCCCGCCCCCAAGGAGCGTGACGATGCAGCACGACACACAACCCGGCTATGGACTTTGGACGCTGGTCATCATCAACTCAGCGATCTTCATCATCTTCGCCTTCAGCTTCACCAAGCCCCAGACATCACGCGACTGGCGCTCATTCGGCGCCTTCTCAGCCTTCCTGGTGGCGCTGTTCACCGAGATGTATGGGTTCCCGCTGACGATCTACCTGCTGTTGCCCTGGTTGACGAAGCACTTCCCAGGCGTCGACTTCCTCTCGCACGATGCGGGCCACCTGCTGGAGATGATGTTCGGCTGGCGGACCAATCCGCACTTCGGACCGTTCCACATCCTGAGCAACGTGCTGATCTTCGGCGGCTTCGTCATGCTGGCCTCCGCTTGGCGCGTGCTGTACCTGGCGCAACAGCAGCACCAGCTTGCGACTGGCGGACTCTATGCACGCATGCGCCACCCGCAATATGTGGCGTTTGCCCTGATCATGCTGGGTTTTCTGGTGCAGTGGCCAACGCTGCTGACCCTGGTCATGTTCCCCGTGCTTGTCTGGATGTATGTACGCCTTGCGCTGACTGAGGAGCGGGAGGCATTGACCGAATTCGGGCAGGAATATGAAGCCTACTGCAGCCGGACACCGCGATTTATTCCGCGTTGGGGAGGCGGCACCTTCAAGGCGCCGATCCATTGAGGAAACATCAAGTCGGATGCAACCAGGAAGCGCTCAGTAGTTGCCTAAGCGCCAACCTGCCAAGAAGTCGCTGAAGCCTTATTACGCGCCGGTGTCACGCGCTTCACACACCTGGCAAGCCGGTGTTTGGTCAAGGTCGCAGTTGGAACGCTCTGCAGCGGGGCATACGACTGAGCCCACACGTATGGCCAAGTCCGTAAAGCTATTGGAAAGACAGCCCAGCAGCCTGAGTTGGAATCGCCCAGGTTACGCATACCGCGTCCAGCGCATCGGATGACTCCATTTCAGCCACCCGGCACCCAACGGCGTCGCCAGTGCGCGCACGAATGGGCTCCCGGACTTGTCGAACAGTCTTACGTTGAATTGCGAAACCAGGCTTACGCGCTCGACTATGCGGTCGTCTTTCGATCCTGTGCGCAGCCTTACTTGGTATCGGGATGGAAATGCCGGGATTTGTCTTTGCGCACGCTACCTTTGGCCGGTGTAACTGCCGGCGTGCTTGAGGCGGCAACACCGGTTCGTTCAGCTGTATGGGAGTGCGGTATGACCTTGCTCGCGGCAGGCGCTTCGGGGGCTACGGGCTTGTCGGCATCGGCGGCATACACACTCGCCGACAAGGAAGATGCAGCGAAAATCAATGCAGAAATGATGACTCGGGGTTCCATTTGTTTCTCCTCGCAGGTGATGAACACTATGCTCAGTCTGTGCCGGTAAAGCCTTCGCAAACATGACCCAGAAATGACATTTCAGTCAGGATCATCGAAGCCGACGCGCAGTCTGATTTTGGAGCCAGCGCCAGTAAAGCTCGCTTGCACAGTGCGGCTCATTAGCGACGCTCACCCCGCGGCGGCGTAGAGCTTTCTCGGTCTTCCTTGCTGTTGCCGAGCACCGCGCGCAACACATCGACATGGCGCTGGCCGTGCCGCATCAGACGCTCCGGAAATCGCGAGGCGAGCCAAGCGTAGACGTGATACTTGGCCAACTTGCCAAGCCACAGCGCAGCAATGACCTCCACGACCGGCAGACGAGAGATCGCTGCAAACATGAGTGCGGGGGTCAGAGGCGCCGGCAGCGCTGCAATGACCAACAGCGAGACGACGCCGTAGTGTTTCAGCCAATGCGTCGCGTCACGCCACGCGGCTGAACGCACAACGTCCGGATAGGCTGCGAACAACCGGCTCCATCCCAGGTGATGAAACACAAGGTACAGCGCGAGCGCACCGGTGGCCGCTCCCAGACTTGCCCAAATCGCAATGGACACCCAGCGGCGCGGCGCCAGCAGCACCGCTGCCATGAGCAAGCTTGCGAACGGAACCGACATCGACAGTTCCGCAGCCAGTGCTGCCCCGGCAACCACCAGCGGATACGCGCGTGAGTCGGAGCACCGCGTCAGGGCACGAAGCAGGCCAGATTGCAGGCTGATGCGAAGCATCGGCTGGTTCTCCTCATTGCCAGACGACTAGCACGCCGGCGGAGATCGCGATGGCCTGGACGGCTCGGGGCCAAAGGTCGAATGGACAAGCATGGTTCATGCGGAAACCCCTTCCATCAAGTTCTGCAGAACACTGGACGGCGTTGCAGCAACGCCGATGCAGTAAATACAGTGTTGCACGTGCCAATGCCTCTGGGTTGATCGAAAGCAGCTCCTGATAGGTGTCAGAGGGTAACCAGCGCTGCGTGGGAATGCATAACGGTGTCAGCGCCATGACGCGTGCACACTTGAAATGACGTCGTCACGCCTAGCCTTGATCTAGATAAAGCGACCGTGCGTAGAAAGGTATAGGGTGATTTATGTGGCACGCGGTGCTCGACCAAGGAGGTGGCTCGTGATGGTTCACTGGTTCGACATGGCTGGATACGGTCTGGCCCATTGGATCACCTTTGCCGTCATGGCGCTGGTGTTGCTTTACCCCATTGGCCGGATCTTGATGCGCATTGGCTTCTCGCCATTCTGGGCGGCTCTGGTCTTTGTGCCGCTTTTCAACCTCATCGGGCTTTGGCTGTTGGCCTTCGTTGAATGGCCACGCTCCAGAGGGCCGAGGTAGGGGCCGCTCCGGCGCCCAGCTTTGCCATGTCCTGCAACGCGATGCTTCGTGCGTTTTGTCTGGCGCTCGTCGTGGTGTGCATGCCCGCCGCCACGCGCGCCGCTGAGCCGGACGGGCGCACGCTGGTCGAACGCGTCGATACCTTGCTATGGGGCAAGACGCTGCAGGGTGAATTCGAGATGACCATCACCACCCCCCGCTGGCAGCGCACCTTGGACCTGCGCGCGTGGATGGAGCGGCCACGCCGCTCGTTTATCCGCGTTCGCGCGCCCGCCAAGGAAGCGGGAATCGGATCGTTGCGCATTGGCGCCGAGATGTGGAATTACCTGCCCAACATCGAGCGCACGATCAAGATTCCGCCATCGATGATGCTGCAGCCCTGGATGGGTTCCGACTTCACGAACGACGATCTCGTCAAGCAGAGCAGCGTCGTGGATGACTACACGCACCGGGTTCTGCGTACCGAAAATCTCAACGGCGCCGCATCCTACGTCATCGAGTCGATTCCCAAGCCCGATGCGCCTGTCGTCTGGGGCAAGATTCTTTATTGGGTCCGGCAAGCGGATTCGATTCCGCTCAAGCAGGAGTATTACAACGAGCGTAATGAGCTCGTGCGTGTCCTGACCTTCTCCAATGTCGGCCCGATGGGAGGGCGCGTTATCCCGACCAAATGGGAGATGCGGCCGGTGAACGAGCCCGGCCATTCCACGACGATTACTGTCAAGTCTGCGCAGTATGACCAGCCGTTCGACGTGGATATCTTTACCCAGCGCAACCTGCAAAAGCCATGAACACCGCTGACGTTGTCGTCAAGCTGGCTGGAGTCTCCCGGCTTTACCGGCAGGGCGGAAGTGCCGTGCGTGCGCTGCAGCAAATCAACTTGGAGATCCGCAGGGGCGATTTCGCCGTACTGGTCGGCCCGTCGGGCTCCGGCAAGACGACGCTGCTGAATGTGATCGGCGGTCTCGACTCACCCAGCGAGGGGCGCGTATGGGTCGATGGCACGGAAATCGGGCAACTGGGCAAGAGCGCGCTCTCGGAAATCCGGTTACGCAAAATCGGTTTCGTTTTTCAGGAATTCAACCTGATTCCTGTGCTCTCGGCGCTGGAAAACGTGGAGTTCGTGATGCTCCTGCAGGGCGTGCCGCCCGTGCAGCGGCGCACGCGCGCCATTGCGCTGCTCAATGAGCTTGGCCTCGACGGGTTGGAGAACAGGCGGCCGCAGCAGCTCTCCGGCGGCCAGCAGCAGCGCGTCGCCGTGGCGCGCGCCATCGCGGCCGAGCCGATCATCGTGCTGCCCGACGAGCCGACTGCCAATCTGGATTCGAAAGCCGGCGCTGCGCTTATGGACATGATGAAGACCTTGAACGAGCGGCGCGGTGTGACGTTCGTCTTCTCCACCCACGATCCGATGGTGGTCGAGCGTGCGAGGCGTGTCATCCGCCTGCGTGATGGCCAGGTCGAAGCTGACGAGCGGCGGTCGCCATGATGCTGTCGCTCGCCATCCGCAACGTGCTGCGTAACAGAAGGCGTTCTGCGATCACGATTTCGTCGATCGCCATTGGCCTGATCGCGATGATCTTCCTCTGGGGGTTCACCGACGGAATGAACCGCGAGATGGTTGAAAACACCACGCGCTATTTCGCCGGCGATGCGCAAGTGCACCTCAAGGGGTATCACGACGATCCGATCCTGGATCTCGCGATGCCAGATTCGGCGCCCATCCTGCGCACCGTGCGCGATGAGGCGGGCGTTGCTGCAGCCAGTGTCCGGTTGGAAACCAAAGCACTGGTGAGCCGTGGCGACAAATCGCGCGGCGTCATGCTGGTGGGTATTGAGCCGGCAGACGAAGCGCAGGTGACGATCCTCTCCGATGCAATCGTGTCCGGTCGGCCGCTGGAAAACGAGACGCCTGGTGTCTTGATTGGGGAGAAGCTCGCCGAGTCGCTCGCGGTGCAACCTGGTCAGGACATCGTGTTCGTGGGACAAGGCTACGATGGCTCGATATCGAGTGGCAAGTACCCCGTGCGCGGTATTTTCCGCAGCAAGATCGACGATCTCGATGGCTACGTCGCCGTGATGCCGTTGCCAACGGTACGTGAGTTTCTCTCCGCACCCGGCGGCGCCACCGCGATTGCGCTGCGGCTACGCGATCGAACGGCGCTGGATTCGGTTGGCGTCAATCTTGCGGCCCGTCTGGGCGACCGTTATGAAGTCGTGGGGTGGCCGCGGCTGCTGCCGATGGTAGCGGTCAGCTCTCGCTTTCACGAGGTCACAACCTACGTGGTGCTGCTGGTGTTCTTCGTTGTCGTGGTATTTGCCGTGGCGAACCCGGTGCTCATGTCCGTCATGGAGCGCACGCGCGAGTTCGGCATCATGCTTGCCGTCGGCATGAACCGCGCGCGCGCCCTCCGGCTGGTCCTCTATGAATCGATGCTGCTGGGCCTCGTGGGGCTGGTTGTTGGCAACGCGGTCGGCTGGTCGATCAACGCGTATTTCGCGCGTGCGGGTATTCATCTCCATGCGTTCGAAGCTGGGCTGCGCACGATGCCCGGACTCTCTGATGTCGTTTATCCGGTGGTCAGCGTCGAGCGCGGCATTGTGCTGTCGGTGGCGGTCTTCTTCATTGCCGGGCTCGCAGCGCTTTACCCTGCAGCCAAGGCTGTGCAGCTAAGGCCTATCGAGGCGATTCGTGGGCTCCCGGCTGCCATGCGGGTGTCCTCGCATGACACAGGGGGGCTCGGCTTGCCGGTGTTCGTGCTGCTTGCGCTGCGCAATCTGCTGCGCAATCCACGACGCACCGTTCTCATGGCCGCAGGCGCCGCCTTCGGCATCGTGGGCTTTGTGTTCATTCTGGGGTTCTTCGACGGCTTTTTCGATCAGACCATCGAGAACTCCACGCGCTACCTGACGGGGCACATCCAGATCGAGCGCAAGGGCTTTCGCAAGGACTACGCCCCAGAGCTTGCCATCGACGGTGCCGCCTCGCTGCTGGACGCCGTCCGTGGCACGCCCGGGGTGACTGCCGCCGCGCCGCGCACCCAGACGCAGGCGCTGGCGAGCACCGCCGCGAAATCCGAAGGCATCATGCTGATCGGCATCGATCCGGTGGCGGAAGCCGAGGTCACATTCATCGCCCGCACAGTCGTCCAGGGCCGCGCGCTCGCACCGGGAGCCGATCGCGAGATCATGGTCGGGCGCAAGCTGGCCGACAAGCTTGGTGTTCGACTGGGCGAAAAGATCGTCGTCATGGCCCAGGCCGCCAACGGTGAACTCGGAACGGCAGCGTATCGCGTGGGCGGCATTTTTTCGACGGAGAGTGCCAGTTTCGACGGGGCGTTTGCGTTCGTGACGCTACCAGCCGCGCAGTCGCTGCTGGCGCTCGGTTCGCGCGTCTCCACCATCAATATCCGGCTTGAGGATCGCGCGCGCGTTTCGTCCGCCATCGCCATGCTGCGCGAGCGTATTGGCGCCGCCGACCCGACGGTCGTACCCTGGCAAGAACTCCTGCCGCAGCTCGAAGACATGAGTCGGCTCCTGCGCGTGGTGAGCAATATCATCCTGGCCGTGCTGCTTCTGGTGATCACAAGTGCGGTCATCAACACCGTCTTCATGGCTGTTACCGAGCGCACACGCGAGTTTGGCGTGATGCTGGCGCTCGGCACATCGCCGGCAGCGTTGCGGCGCATGGTCGTGTACGAGACCGTTGCCTTGCTGCTGCTGGCTGCGGCCGTCGGCTATGGTGCCGGTATCGCGCTGGTGCTGTATCTGGGGCATGCCGGCATAGACCTGTCGAGCTTCTTTGCCGGATATTCCGCAATACCTGGGCTGACGGGCATCATCTACCCGCGCGTCGTCAGTGCGACAGTGGTCCCGCCAGGCGTTGCCATGCTGGTCGCAGGCGTGCTGGTATCGCTCTATCCCGCAGCCAAAGCGGCGCGGCTCGATCCTGTGCAGGCGATTCGCCATGTTTAAGCAGACTGTGCTGCTCGGGTTGGCCGCCACGGCAGCGCATTCTGCGATGGCACAGGAAGCCTCGGCTCCCAGCTCTGGGGTGAAGTTCTCCGGCTATTACAAGTCCCTTCTGGAAGGTTCGGAAACAATCCTGCCGGCAGGGCAGCGCTACGTGTTCGACCTCAATCGCCTGCGGCTGGAGGTCAAAGGCAACGTTTCCGACCATGTTGCCGTCGATCTGCAATACGACAATGAAGTGCTGCTCGGCAGCTATTTGCGCACCGCTCAGTTTGGAGCCCAGCAGAGTTTGGCTCCGGACCAATATCTGAATCTCGACGGCACTTACCTCAGGGGCCGCTCGTATGAAGGCAGGCAGCGCCTCTATCGCGGCAATGTCACGCTCTCATCCGGAGACACGGACCTAAGGGTCGGGCGGCAGCGTATTGCGTGGGGGACTGGCCGGTTCTGGAGCCCGCTTGATTTGCTCAACCCGCTCAATCCCATCGCCCTTGAACGCGAGGAACGTGTCGGCGTTGATGCAGTTCTTGCTGAGCACAAGCTTGGCCCGCTTTCCCGCGTGAGTGCGGTGTACGCACCGGAGCACGGCGGCGCACGTTCCAGTGCGGCGCTCAACTGGCACTCGAATGCCGCCGGTGTCGACTATTCGCTGGTCGGGGGCCGCTTCGGAAATGAAGAAGTAGCGGGCGTCGATGTGGCAGGCCAGATAGGCGCCGCTGGCGTGCGCGGCGAGTTCACGCTTGTGCATGCAACAAATGGGGCCAGTTATCAGCGCGCGGTGCTTGCGCTCGATTACGCCTTTGCAAATACGTTGACGCTCAGCGGTGAGCTTTACTACAACGGCGCCGGTACGACCAATCCTGCCGCCTACGATTTCGCGTCCCTGTTCGCTGGCAAGGTTCAGAGTGTTGCCAAGCATTATTTGGGCGGCTACGTGAGCTATGAGATCACTCCGCTACTCAAATGCGAGGGCTATGTCGCGCAGAATCTCGACGACAAGAGCCGGTTCCTGTCACCCGTCCTGAGATATTCCGTTAAGACGAACCTGGACTGGTCGATCGGCGCCCAATTCTTCATGGGCGGCGGCAGTAGCGAGTACGGTCATCTTCGCAACATTTACTTTACCCAGATCCAGTGGTTCTTTTAGCCGACAACACTTGCATTTCCTCAGACTGACCGCCGCAAGCCGGGCCATGAACGGCGGCGTTTCCGAGGACAGTGGAGGGGCCCATGAACGCAACAACCCAGGCAGGTCAGGATCGCGATGAAGGCAACGCAGCGGCTACCGCCGCATTTCCGCGACTGCTGCAGATACTGCGCGCGCTGGCCGGCACGGGCTGGGCGCATTATGTGGAGCGGTTGCATCTGCGGCGCACGGTGTTCGACAGCGCACATGAAACCGCGAAGACCGACTTGCGCGACGCGAAGCGGTTTCGTGAAATGCTGGAGGGCCTCGGTCCGGCATTCGTCAAATTCGGCCAGCTTCTGAGTTTGCGGCGCGACATGCTGCCGGAGAGCTACATCGAGGAGTTACAAAAGCTCCAAGACGACGTCGCGATATTTCCCGGTGACCAGGCGCGCGCCATCATCGAGCGCGAACTGGGAAAACCTGTCGAGGAATTGTTTGCCGAATTCGACGAGACGCCTCTTGCCGCCGCATCGATCGGCCAGGTCCATACGGCGCACCTCATGGACGGCAGTAGCGTTGTGGTCAAGGTGCAGCGCCCCGGCATTGAGCCGATCATTCACGCCGACATCAACATCATGCGGTTTCTTGCCCGGCGGCTGGAGCTCCATGTTCCGGAGGCTCGCCGGTTCGGCCCGTCGGATTTGGTCGAAGAATTCGCGCGGCTCATCAGCGATGAACTGGACTATCACATTGAGGCGCGAAACGGCGACCGCTTGCGTGAGAACTTCGAGGGCGATCCCGATGTCGTTGTGCCGCGCATCTACTGGGACCTGACCAGCCGTCGCGTCCTGACGATGGAGCGCAGTCTCGGCCACAAGCTCGCGCAACAACCTGCGGACCTCGCGCATCGGCAGCAAGTCGCGGAAAAGCTGATGCAGTCATTCCTGAAACAGGTCTTCGAGCACGGGTTCTTCCACGGTGATCCGCATCCTGGCAATGTGTTCCTCCTCGACGATGGCCGGCTATGCCTGCACGACTTCGGCATCATGGGCGAGTTGTCGGCGCATGATCAGGAAGCGCTCGCCCAGCTCATCCTGGCTGTCAGTTCGGCGGACATTGCGTGGATGGTGGACGCTTATTTCGAGATGGGTGTCGCTGCCGAGGGTGTCGACCGCGAGGCCTTCACCCGCGATGCCGCCAAGGCGCTCAGCGCGTATTACGAGGCTGCGGGCAAAGGCTATTCGTTTGGCGAGATCGTGCGGCAGTTCGCACAACTGAGTCAGCGTCACCAGATACGGCTGCCTCGCCAGTTCCTGCTGGTTTCGAAGGCCTTCATGCTGATCGAGGCGCAAGCGCTGACCATGGACCCCAGTTTCAATGCCTTGATGTCGCTGCACGACTATGTGCCGCGCTTGCTTGGCCGCCACGTGTTGCAGGGTCTCAATCTTCCGCTTGCCGATATCAGCCGAGGTTTTCGCACGCAGCGCTCATTGCGTCACGCTGTGAGCAACCTGCCCGACATGTTGAACCGCGCAGTCGAGGTCTTGAGCAGCGGGAAAGCGACGCTTCATATCGAACACGATCAATTGCAAGGCCTGGAAGCGCACATCGACCGGGCGAGCAACCGGTTGAGCCTGAGTCTGATTATCGCCAGCCTTGTCATTGGCTCGTCCATCGTCATGACGTTCCACAGCGGGAACGGGCCGCACTATTGGGGGATTCCGCTGCTGGGACTTGTCGGCTTTGTGGTTGCGTCCGTCATGGGGCTTGCGTGGGCCATCGCCATCCTGCGGTCTGGAAAGCTATAAGGGACGCAGGTGGCAGTTGACCTAGAACACGCTCAACGTGCCGCTTACCAGCTCGCTGACTAGGTCCGGAAGCGCAGTCAACTCTTGTTTGGCGAGTTCGCGGATTTGCCGCTGCTGTGCCGGCGAGAGGCCGCCCGCGGCGACCACGTCGATTGCTGCCAGTTGAGGCTGGTCGATGGGCCGGCCGATTGTCGAGAGTAGGTGGACCGTCACGGCGTTGACGCCATCGACGCCGGCATGGATGCGGCCCGCTAGCCGATGCGCCAGCACGTTGTAGAGCTTGCCGACATGCGCTGCCGGGTTCTTCCCGGCGGCGGCCTCCAGCGACATGGGCCGGTAGGGGGTAATCAGGCTATTGACGCGGTTTCCCCGGCCAACTTCGCCGTCGTCGCCGTGCTCCGCGCTCAAGCCCGTGACGGTCAGGTAGAGTTCGTTCTCGCCGCGCGCTGCAGGGTTATCGAGCGTATTGATCGCGATTTTGCACGCAGGCAGGCGTTTGGCAAGGTAGGCGGAAATCCGGCCCTTCAGCGTGAAGTAGTCTTCGGTGTCTTGCACGCATCGGTCGACGAGTGCAAGTGCAACCGTCAATCGCAGATGCGTATCGTGACGGCTGCCCATGATCTTGTAATCCAGTCCGGCTACCTCGAAGGCTGTTCGAAAATCGCTGGAACGCAAGATCTTTGCGGCACGGAGCACCGCGTTTTCGAGCGAGGAGAGCGGCGCGTAGCCGACTCCAAAAGAGGTGTCGTTGGCCAGCGGGAGCGAGGAGGGTGACGTGACGCGCTGAAGGTTCGGGGCCGAGGGCCGGAGGATCGGCTCAATGCCGATCGCGTTGCCGATGTTGCCCAAGGTCTCGATCAGGTAACCACGGATCGCTTGCTCGACCACCGCCTGGACCGGCGTCGACGGCAACTCCGTCACAGGGCCCGAAACGATCAGCCGCATGGGGCGCAGCACGTCACCGCCACCGAATTTTGGCCGGCTGATGCCGCCGATCAGCAGCGCCTTGTCCAGATTGAAATGCTGGATGGCCCCATAGCTCCCAAGGTATGCCCGGCATAGGGCACGGGCGGCAGCCTCGACCGCGCCGTCGCAAAGGCTGTCGGGGTGACCGATGCCCTTGTGCTCGCACATTTCGGTCTGCGTGGACCATTGCGACGGCACGGCTGTGACCGACAGTGCAATCTCTTCCAGGGCTGGCATAACGGTGCCCCCGTTCTTGTGTCGCGTGATGTTGTCATTCTATGCGTCACGCTCCGTCGATCCAGGGTCCTTGAGGCGTATCAACAGACGCGTCACTTGAGCGACTAGACTGGGATCAACCCAATCCATTGCCTAATGGCGCACACGCTGCGCTGGAACGGTTTTCGGCGCGTCGCGGTGTTCTCCAGGACCTTCCTGCGATCAGATCATGAAAACGACATCTTCCATGCGCAAGCTATGGCTGCCATTCGCGACAATGCTCATTCTGGGTCTCACCGGTTGCGGCTATAACACCATTCAATCCCAGGACGAGCAGGTCAAGGCCGGCTGGTCGGAAGTGGTGAACCAGTACCAGCGCCGCGCCGACCTGGTGCCGAACTTGGTCAACACCGTTAAGGGATACGCCAGCCACGAACGGGAAGTTCTGACGCAGGTGACCGAGGCTCGCGCCCGTGTCGGCTCCATCCAGGCGTCGCCCGCGCTGCTCAACGACCCGCAAGCGTTTGCCCAGTTCCAGGCCGCCCAACGGCAACTCTCAGGGTCACTGTCCAGGCTGCTTGCAGTGTCGGAGAACTATCCCCAGTTGAAGGCGGATGCCGGTTTCCGAGATCTGCAGGCGCAGCTCGAGGGCACGGAAAACCGGATTGTCATTGCACGCAACCGGTACATCCAGGCGGTGCAGAACTACAACGTGACCGTGCGTTCGTTCCCCTCGAATCTGACCGCCATGGCCTTCGGCTATAAAGAAAAGCCCAATTTCACGGTGGCCAACGAAGAGGCCATTGCCAAGCCACCGCAAGTCGAGTTCGGTACCGCGCCCGCAAGCACTCCGGGGATGACGAAATGAACCTGCTCAGGGCCGCGCGCGGAATACTGGTGGCGGTGACGGCTTTTGTGGCGCTCGGCGTCGCGGCTGAGGTGGCTATTCCACCCCTGACAGCGAGGGTGACTGACCAGACCGGCACGCTGACACCGGAGCAGCAGGCCACGCTGGAAGCCTCCCTGCAGGCTTTTGAGGCGAAGAAAGGCTCGCAGGTTGGGGTGCTCATTGTTCCCACTACCCAGCCGGAGACGATCGAGCAGTATTCGATTCGTGTGGTCGAGCAGTGGAAACTAGGCCGCAAGCGCGTGGATGACGGAGCGTTGCTCATCATCGCAAAGGACGATCGTGCGGTGCGCATCGAAGTCGGCTACGGCTTGGAAGGCGTCCTGACAGACGCGGCAAGCAAGCGCATCATCAGCGAAGTGATTGTGCCGCAGTTTAGGCAAGGCAACTTCTACGGTGGCGTGGCGGCAGGCGTCAGCAGCATCCTTGCCGTGATCGAGGGAGAGCCGCTACCGCCACCGACGGAACGGAATGGCTACAGCCCCAATTCGATTCGGTCGTATATGCCTGTCATTCTGCTTCTCACCCTGGTGTTGGGCGGCGTGTTGCGGGCAATGCTGGGCCGCTTTCCTGGGGCGGTGGCGACGGGCGGCGCGGTCGGCCTGCTCGCATGGGCTCTTTCGGGCGCGATGTTCGTCGCCGTTTTTGCCGGGGCCATCGCGCTCATGTTCACGCTGCTCGGCGGCGGTATGGGCGCCCATGTGGGCTCGCGCAGCATTGGCGGGCGCATGGGTGGTGGCGGATTCGGCGGCGGCGGCGGGGGTTTTGGCGGCGGTGGAGCTTCGGGCAAATGGTAAGGGCAAATATTAGGCGCATGGTGAGCCATCTGCCGATGACCCATTGGCAGGTCAGACGCGCATTCCCGCGCGAGACGATGCATGCAATCGAGCAGGCCATCGCGCAGAGCGAGTCCTCTCATGTCGGGCATCTCTGTTTTGCCGTGGAGGGCGCGCTGAGTTTTCCTGCCTTGCTGAAGGGGCTCTCGCCGCGAGCGCGCGCGCTTGAAGTCTTCTCGCAGCTACATGTCTGGGATACCGAGCTGAACAATGGCGTCTTGATCTATCTCCTGTTGGCGGACCGCTCCGTTGAGATCGTGGCTGATCGCGGTATCCATGCGAAGGTTGGCGCCCACGGGTGGGAGTCGATCTGCAGGCAGATGGAGACGGCGTTCCAACAGGGTGAGCACCAGCGCGGGGTTATTGAAGGCGTGCAGGCTGTCATCCAGAGTCTGACGCTGCATTTTCCGGCGCGCGATCGTCGCCGAGACGAATTACCCGACAAGCCCGTGATTTTGTGAGCGCCGAATTCAACGCTCCAATCCCGGTGCAGTCGCGTTAGGAGGTCAACATGTTCCATCGCTCCCCTGACTGCGTGTCGCGCGACCTTCCTCCCGAATGACGAACTCGTAATTTCAACGTCATCGCCCAGTCAGGGGCTGATTCCTATAGTGGCTCGCAAAGCAAGTTTTTTAACTCAGCCACATTAGGAGAATGCGATGAACCGAATCAAGAAGACTTCTGTGATTGCCGCTGCGCTGCTCGCTCTCGGCGCGAACATTGCTACCGCGGCAACCTTCAGCAGCGGTGCAAATGGTCAACGTGACGTCTACACCGACGGCGGGCGCATGACACGCGACGCCTATACAGACGGCTCGCGTTCGACGAGCACGCGCGATCCTTATACCGACGGCGGCAAGGCGGGGAAGTTTGAAATTTATTCGGACGGGGCGTGGGCTGGAGACACACGCTATCCTTCCAGCGAAGGCGCATCCACGTAACGGGCGAACCAGGGAAGTGAACATTCCAGACATGAACTTCCCGTCTGGGCTTTAGACATTCGGCCCTCGGCGAAAAGGTCAGAGGGCGTTGAATCACAAGGGTGGGACCCGCCGCATTGGAGGTATCGCCGTCACGCGCGATGCCTTCCCTTCGCAGTTCGTCTAGTACCGGGTCGTGGGGCTTGAGGTGGCGCAAGACTACGCTCAGCCTGCCGGGCTACACCCCACCAGCGCAACGCCGCCAGGGAACCGAGCAGCAATATGGCTGCCGCGGCCCAGAACGGCGCGAGCGGATTCCACCCGAACAAGCTGCCGGCCCCAACTGAGCCCAGGGCCTGCCCCAGGTTGCCCGCGGCAGCCTGCCGTGCAAGCAGCGACCCAGCAAAGGTTCGATCGCGTTCCAGCAGTTCGTACGACAGCACGGGCCCGATCATCCCGATGCCGGTGGCTACCACCGCAATCAACAGCCCGAGTGCGCCAGCGCCCGGCACCAGCGCGGCAAATCCAAGTGCGGCGGCCGAGGCGATGAAGGCACCCGCGACCCAGCGCTGGTCGATGCGCCGACGTACCGCGGGGAACAGCAGCAAGGACTGCGCACCCAACATCGCGAGGCTGCAGGTGACGAACATGGCCGCCATCGTCGAGTTCGACAGTCCCAGCGTCTGGCCGCCAAACAGGCTAAAGCCCACTTCGAATGTCCCTGTGGCAAACGACGCCAGCGTCGCCAGCA
This sequence comes from Ralstonia sp. SA306, assembly GCF_054792405.1. Classification (NCBI taxonomy): domain Bacteria; kingdom Pseudomonadati; phylum Pseudomonadota; class Betaproteobacteria; order Burkholderiales; family Burkholderiaceae; genus Ralstonia; species Ralstonia sp. SA306. The sequence goes on along the minus strand of NZ_CP096452.1, from coordinate 1,011,711 downwards.
GCATGGAGGCGCCGACGAATTGCCGGCGCTCGCGGCTCATGCTGCGCAATGTACTGATTCCGGCGTCCGTCGGGCGCGGCGATTGCAGGCATCGGGGTGCCGTCAGCAGCAGCGGCAGACCGACGGTCACGACTGCCAGCGCCGGCCAGTTGACCATGCCTGCCATTTGTCCGGCGCGCACGCCCATCACGGGACCCGACAGCCAACTCCCGAAGGCGGGCCCCGCCAGGAAGCCAACGGACGCAGCATTGCCGATGAGTACGAAGCGCCGGCTGCGTTGCACGGCGTCGCTGATGTCGGTTACGTAGGCCTGGGCCCCCGGCACGATGGCGGCCGCGCCAGCACCGGCGATCAACCGGCTGACATAGATCATGGCCAGGCTGGGCGTCAACGCGGCAGCCGCGGTCCCGAGCAGGTACGTTGCAAAGCCCGCGATCAAAACCACCGCCCGGCCATGCCGGTCGGATTGGCGGCCCCACCACGGCGCGAAGACGAATAGGGCGAGCGTGTAGACGCCGCCCAGCATGCCGACATGCCACGCGAGCGTCTGCCGCGTGACGTTGCCCAGATACTGCGATAGGTACAACTGCAGCAGCGGCAGCCCCGCACCGTAGCCGAGCGCGACGACAAACACCATCGCCAGCAGCACCACCAATGTGGGCCATACAGCCCGCTCGGTCGGCGGCGGAAGGGGAGCAGTTGGGACGTCGCGCATGCTGTTCAGCTTGTACTCTGGGCTGCGGCCGATTCGGAGATGCCGTTGCGCACCGTTGCCGCCGTAGCGCGCCGGATGCCGGTGAGCCGGGTGCGCTTGAGCATTAGTGCGTTGACTGCAACCAACGCCGAACTGCCCGACATTGCAAGAGCCGCCACCTCCGGGCTGATCGTGAACGGGTAGAACACGCCGGCCGCTAGCGGGAACGCAATCACGTTATAAGCGACCGCCCACCACAGGTTCTGGTGCATCTTGCGCAAGGTCGCGCGCGATAGCTCGATCGCGCCAACCACATCGAGCGGGTCGCTCTTCATCAGTACGACATCGGCGCTTTCCATCGCGACGTCAGTACCGGCGCCGATAGCGAAGCCGACGTCGGCCTGCGTCAACGCAGGGGCATCGTTGATGCCGTCACCGACCATGCCGACCTTCTTGCCTTGCGCTTGCAGCTCCTTGACCTTCGCGGCCTTGTCGCCCGGCAGCACGTCAGCCAGCACGATGTCGATGCCGAGTTCGTGCGCAATGCGCTCGGCCGTTGCTTGGTTGTCGCCAGTCAGCATCGCCACCTGAACGCCCCTGGCATGCAGCGCTTTGACAGTCTCCGCCGAGGTTGGTCGCACGGCATCTGCAATCGCGATGAGGCCAATGAGGCTGCCGTCGTGGGCTACGTGCACGACCGTGCGGCCTTGGCCCTGCAGACGCTCGGACTCGCCGGCAAGTTCGCCGAGGTCGATGGCGTTGGCCTCCATCAGGCGCCGATTGCCCAGCAAGGCGAGGTGGCCGGCGACCGTGGCCTGCGTGCCTTGACCATCGATGTTCGTAAAGTCGGTGATCGCCTCCGACGCGAGTGCCCCTGCGCGCTTGAGGATTGCGACCGCGAGCGGGTGCTCGGATAGTTTCTCGACGGAGCCAGCGATGCGCAACAGCTCGTCGACGGTGACATGGCGGGCCACGGCCATGTCGACCACCTCGGGCTGACCGAGCGTGAGCGTGCCCGTTTTGTCGAAGATCACCACATCAAGCCGTGTCGCTTCCTCGAGCGCGGAGGCATTCTTGAAGAGGATGCCGTTCATCGCGCCAAGACCGGTGCCGACCATCACCGCCATCGGGGTGGCCAACCCGAGTGCATCGGGGCAGGCGATCACGAACACTGTGATCGTGAGTGTCAGGGCCAGAAGCACCGGCTGGCCAAGCGCGAAGTACCAGGCGACGAACGTCGCCACGCCGATCACGAACGCAATCACCACCAGCCATTGGGAAGCCTGGTCGGCCAGCAACTGTGCCGGCGCCTTCGAGTTTTGCGCTTCCTGCACCAGCTTGACGATCTGCGCCAGGGCAGTGTCCGCGCCGATCTTGGTCGCGCGGTAGCGGAAGCTGCCGCTCTTGTTGATCGTCGCGCCGATCACCTTGTCGCCGGCGGACTTCTTCACCGGCATTGATTCGCCGGTGAGCATCGATTCGTCGACCTGCGATGCGCCCTCCAGCACTTCCCCATCGACCGGAATTTTGTCGCCTGGGCGGACGAGGACGACGTCGCCGAGCAGCACGTCCGCAGTCGCTACCGTCAACTCCCGACCGTTGCGGAGCACCGTGGCCTTGGGCGGAGCGAGGTCCATCAGCGCGCGGATCGCTTCCGAGGCGCCCGCGCGAGCCCGCATCTCCAACCAATGCCCCAGCAGGATGAACACCAGCAGTACCGCAACTGCCTCGTAGAACTGCGCCCCACCGAAGACGAAGGTGCTACCCACGCTGAATGCATACCCGGTGCCGACGCTCAGCACCACCAGTACCGCCATGTTGAGCACGCCATTGCGCAGCGCCCGCGCGGCGGCTACAAAGAAGGGCCACGCCGGGTAGACCACCGCACCCGTGGCCAGCAGGAACAGCCAGATGCCGAGGTTGATTCCGAAGGGCGGCTTCAGCTTGATGAAGTCCATACCCATCGGGGCATAGAGAAAGATCGGCACCGCGAACGCCAGGCAGATCCAGAAGCGGTTGCGCATGTCGAGCGCCATCGCCTTGGCGTCCATGCCGGGTCCATGCCCCATCTCGTGGGCCATCGCCTCCATGCCGGCATGATCCATGGCGGCGTGCTCGGGCGGATGACCGGCAGGCGCGTGCTCATGCGCTGCGCGATGCATGGCGTGCTCCATCGGGCCGCACAGGTGATGGGGTGTCAGTTCCCCGGCGCAGTGGTGGCCGCAGTCCGTGATCGCCACCCGGATGCGTTCCGAGTCGGTGCGCCGCGGGTCGTAGGTGACGGTGGCCGAACCAGCCACCGGGTTGACTGAAACCCGCTCGACGCCGCGCATCTGCGCCAGATGCTTCTCGACGCCACGCGCAGACAGCGGGGACAGCAAGCCGGTGACCTCAAAGGTAGCTGTTGTGCTCATATAAAAATCCGTGGGGAGGATAAAGACCGGCGTGCGATGAAGTGCAGCGCGACCGCAACGCTCAGCACAGCGGCGAAGAAGCACCACACCGAGATGAACCAACGGGCATAGACAAGATAGGACACGAACGACGAACCGAGCGCCAGCAGGCCGAATACCTTGACCCAGGTGTGGCTGGAGAGCAGCAGGCTGACCGTCGTGGACAGCAGGTACAGCGTCATCGATGCAGCAATGTAGAAGTGCGGCGAGTGGTAGTCCACATGGCCACCCACGGGATGCGCCTGGATCGGGTTGGTCGCCAGGCTATATAGCAGGTAGGCGCTCACCGCCAGCCCGCCGGCCATGAAGGAGCACAGCGCGCGGCGTCGCGGGCCGCTCGGTTCCATCAGCCATGTCGCGACGGGCACGTACACTGGCCACAGCACGTGGGAGAAGAACGAGTAGGCCTGTATCGCGGCGAAGTTGAGCCCGGGCGGGCCGCCAAAGGTCAGCCACACCGCGCCTTCGATAAACTGCTGGAGCGCGAACAGCAACGGGATGGCCGCGTACGGGCGATCGGCTGGCCGTCGCGCCATGGGCAGAGTCACGGCACCGATAGCCAGCAGCACCGTGCCGGCCGAAAAGCTTGCCGTGGCGGAGAAGCACATGGCGCTCAGCTTCCCCGGGTTAGTTGCTGCCGGCTGCGGTACAGGTCGCGCCGGGTCAGTGGGACCGGCCACTGGCTGCGGTGGCCGCAGGGACGGTTCGAGGCGAGAATCTGGTAGACGCCGCTGCCCCCGGCCTCGAACTCGAGCGCGCAGGCTGCCATGTACAAGCGCCAGACACGGTAGGCAGCTTCGCCGACTTCGGCAACCGCCGCCTCGCGCTGCGCTTCCAGGCGCCGTACCCAGTGCCGCAGGGTCATTGCGTAGTGCGGACGCAGGCCCTCGACATCATGGATCTCGAAGCCCGCGCGCTCCATGCCGAGCAGGATGTTGCTGACGCAGTCGAGTTCGCCGTCCGGAAACACGTAGCGGTTGATGAACTCCGTGGCGGCCGTCTTGTTCCAGCCTTCCTCGTCATGCGTGATGCCGTGGTTCAGGAAGAGGCCGCCTGGCTTGAGCACGCGGCGCACCGTTGCGTAATACGCCGGCAGGTTAGCCAGGCCGACGTGTTCGAACATGCCGATGCTGCTGACCTTGTCATAAATGCCATGGCCTTGCAGGTCCCGGTAGTCGTGCAATTCAACCGTGACGTGGTCCTGCAATCCCTCGGCTCGGATACGCTCGTGCGCGTATTCGAGCTGCCGCTCGCTCAGCGTGATGCCGTGGGCGTGCACGCCGTGCTCGCGAGCAGCCCAGCACGCCAGCGCGCCCCAGCCGCAGCCGATGTCCAGCAACCGCTCGCCGGGCTTCAGGCGCAGCTTGCGGCAAATGTGCTCGAGCTTGTTGCGCTGCGCGGTGTCCAGCGAATCGGTGGGCTGCTCGAAGTAGGCGCAGGAGTACACCCGCTCCTCGTCCAGCCACAGGCCGTAGAACGCGTTGGAGACGTCATAGTGGAAGGAGATTGCGGCGCGGTCGCTGCGGCGCGAATGCTGGTGCGCGAACCGGCGCGCCACTCGCGACGCGAAACCGGTGTTCGGTTTGACCTCACTGGGGCCCTGGGCGGGCAGTTTCAGCGCGTCCAACAACAGTGCCAGCTTGTCTCGCCACGACAGGTTGATCGCTTCAAAGTGGTCTTTCAGGCGAAGTGCGCTGAACAGATCCCCCTCGACATCGAGGGTGCCTCGAAAGTAGGCGTCGGCCAGCAGGATCGGGTCGTGCCCGATTACCAGTTGACGCAACAGGCTAGGATCGCGCACCACCAGAGTGAAATCGGCCTCGGTGTCGTATCCATACCGCGATTCGTTCCACAGCCGAAGCGCTGGCGGCCTTTCCATTCCATCAAGCAACCGGCGCAGGATGCGCAGTGCCCGCTCGGTGTCCGCCGGGTGCAAGTGGCGGATGACATCTGTGGTCGTGTTCATCATCTGGCCTCCTGCTCGGTTGGCGGTTCGTTGTCAGAGGGGGAAATACTCGCCTTCACGGGCGTACCTCTCGGCGCCTGCAGGAGTTCGCGTACCGCATCTGCAAGATCCGGGGCGATGGAGATGGTGTTGGAAGGCTGGGCTATCGTGTCGCAGCTTACGATGCTGCCGGCTCCCGCCGTCGTCAGGTCCTGCACCGCGCTGCCCGAGAACACTGCGTGAACCGCGATGCACACCGGCTTGACCAGGCCGCCGCGGCGCAGGTGGCCGATGGCTTCGATCACGGTGCGGCAGGTGGAGATGATGTCGTCGGCCAGTACTGGCGTATGTGCTCGCCAAGACCGGCATTGCCAATAAGAGCGGTGTCATCGTGGCTCTCCCACGTCGATCAGTGGGTGGGCCTTCAGGTAGTCCAGCGCGTACTCCAGTTCCCCAGGGGCCTCGGCGTGCAGCGTGAACAGCGGCATGCCCCGTTCGACCCGATCGCCAAGCCTGACCTGCAATTCCAGCCCTGCAGTGGGCGCTTTGGGCGCGCCGGCCAGCTTGGCTACACGCGCCAGCCTACGGCTGTCGATAGCGCGCACCAAGCCGTCACGCTGCGCCAGTACGGGTTCGTGCAGTGGCGACAGCGCCGGCTCGCGCAAGCCTCCCTGCGCTTCGCAGATCGCCTGAAACTTGGCCCACGCGGTGCCGCTGTCGAGCAGGTGGCCTGCGGTCGACGCGCCGTCCCCCGGTGCGCTGTGCCCACAGAACTCCAGCAGGCGACCAGCGAGCCCGATGGCACGCATGCGCAAGTCTGGCGGCGCGCGCGCCGCACCCCGCAGGACGGCGAGCACGTCGAGGGCTTCCAGCGCCGGTCCGATGCCACGCCCGACCGGCTGCATGCCGACCGTACGTACCACTTGCAGGTGCAGGCCGCACGCCTGCGCGACCTGCTCCAGCAGCAATTTCAGGCACTGGTAGTCCGCGTCGCTGCGCACCTTGGCCGTCGGGCCAACCGGCACGTCGATGACCGCGTGGGTGGCGCCGGCCGCGATCTTCTTCGACAGTACCGACGCGACGAGCTGTGCATCGCTGTCCAGATCGAGCGGTCGCTCGACCCGGATTAGGATGTCGTCAGCCGGACTGAGCGCCAGGGCGCCACCCCACACGACGCATCCGCCTTCGCGCTCGACGACGCGGCGCATGCGCGCGACGTCCAGTGCTACAGGTGTCATCGTCTCCATCACGTCGGCGGTGCCGGCAGGCGAGGTGATCGCCCGCGACGAGGTCTTGGGCATCGTGAGCCCGGCCGCCGCGACGATCGCGACAACGATGGGGGTCGTGCGATTGCCCGGCAACCCACCAACACAGTGCTTGTCGGCAATCGGCGAGCGTCCCCAGTCAATGTGCTCGCCGGCGGCGACCATCGCCCGTGTCAGGTCGATGGTTTCTTGCAGGCTCATCCGGCCACCGGCGCACGCGCTCAGGAACGCTGCGATGTGGGTGTCCGGGTAGCGGCCGGCGGCTACGTCCTCGACAATCGAGTCCAGCGCGGGTCCGTCGAGTTGGTGCCCATAGACCTTCGCGCGTACGTGGCTCATCGAATCCAGTACCGGCGCGTGCAAGACTTCAACGCGGTCACCCGGCACGGGCGCAAGCGCGCGCCAAGCGCTCTTGGACAGACCCGCCTCGCCCAGCACAAGCAGCGGCGGGTCGACAACGTTCAGCGTTGCGATGATTGAGCGGCCGTTAACCCGCAGCAGGACGCGCGCCTGCGCTTCGAAGCCTTCGGAGCGGCAGACATGGCAGTCGCGGTGCATATAGACAACATATTCCTGCTGCGTCTCAATGCCCATGGGTCGTACTGTGAGGGAGGTGTCGACGTGCGCCCTCATGTGGTGATCTCCACGTGCTGGCCCAGCATGGGTACGCTGGCGGACCACCTCAATTCCCGCTCGATGCGCTGACGCATCGCGTCGGCCGGTCCAGGTTCTCCGTGAGTCACAAACACCGAGCGTGGTGCAACCGGTGCGCTGCGCAGCCACTCGATGATCTGCCGTGCATCGGCGTGCGCCGACATGCCTTGCAGCGAGATGACTTCGGCCCGCACGGCGACGTCTTCCCCGTGAATGCGCAGGCTGCGCTCCCCGGCCTGCAGACGGGCACCGCGTGTGCCGCCAGCCTGGTACCCGACGAGGATGATCGCGTTGCGCCTGTCCGGCGCCAGATTCTTCAGGTGGTGCAGCACCCGCCCGCCAGTGGCCATGCCGCTTGCGGAGATGATGACCGCTGGGAACGTCAGGCGGGCCAGCGCGCGCGACTCCTCAGGAGTACGGACCATGCGCGCGGCCTTGTACATGCCCATGCAGTCTTCGAGCGACAGCTTGTGCTCCGCGTGGTGGCGATGGTAGATCTCAGTGGCGTCGACCGCCATTGGACTGTCGAGAAACACCGGCAGGTCCGGGATCGCACCTTGCCGCTTGAGCCGGTGGATCAGGTACAAGAGTAGCTGCGCCCGGCCGACCGCGAAGGCAGGAATGACGACCATGCCACCGCGTGCCGCCGTCCGCGTGATCGCCTCGCCGAGCGCGGCTTCGGCCTGCGCTTCGGGTTCGTGCAGGCGGTCGCCGTAGGTCGATTCGACAACGATGTGATCGGCCTTGTGGATCGGGGTAGCTGGGCGCATCACCAAGTCATCCGAGCGCCCGATGTCGCCCGAGAAGAGCACGGTGGTGCTGCCTGCGGTGAGCTCGACCGATGCAGCGCCCAGGATGTGACCGGCGGGCCGCAGGTTCACCGACAGGCCCTCAGCGATCTCCACGCTGTCATCGAAGCGCACCGGCTTCAGATGTTCCAGCGCCTGGCGTGCGTCGTCCTCTGTGTACAGCGGCAGCGCTGGAGCATGCTTGGACGTGTGATGCCGGTTAGCGTAGGCCGCGTCCTCCTCCTGAATGCGGCCGCTGTCTGGTAGCAGCAACTGGCACAGCTCGATTGAGGAGCGCGTTGCCAGAATCGGCCCACGGAATCCCTCTCTGACCAGCAGCGGTAGCGCACCCGAATGATCCAGGTGCGCATGCGTGAGCACCACCGCGTCGATGCCGGCAGGATCGAATGGCAGCGGCTCCCAGTTCATCAGCCGCAATTGCTTGTATCCCTGGAAGAGGCCGCAATCCACCAGCAGACGCTTCCCCTGGTGTTCCACCAGGTACTTCGAACCGGTCACCGTGCCGGCCGCACCGAGGAAACTGAGCTTCATCGGCCTCACCTTGTCATGCGTGGTATTGGCGGTCGGTCTGGGTGCCGCCGAAGCGCGGAATGAAGCGCGGCGTGCGGGCCGCGTAGGCCTTCCATTCGTCACCGAAATCACGCTCCGCCCACTTCTCCTCGTTGATCGACAGGCGCACGTACATGAATACCAGGATCGGGAACATGACCACCGTGAGGATCGTTGGCCACTGCAGCAAGAAACCGAACATGATCAGTACGAAGCCCACATACTGCGGGTGCCGGATGCGCGCGTAGGCGCCGGCCGTGGCCAGCGTGTGGCGGCGCTGGCAGTGGTACAGCACGCGCCAAGCCGCGGAGAGCAGCCAGAATCCGCCCCCGATGAACAGGGCGCTTAGCAGGTGGAACGGCCCGAAGTGCGGGTTGGCGCGCCAGCCGAACATCAGCTCCAGTAAGTGTCCAGCGTCGTGCGACATGAAGTTCACGCCCGGGAACTTCGAGCTCAGCCAACCCGACAGCAGGTAGATCGTCAGCGGAAACCCGTACATCTCGGTGAACAGCGCCACCAGGAAGGCCGAGAATGCGCCGAACGAGCGCCAGTCGCGGGAGCTTTGCGGCTTGGCGAAACTGAATGCAAAGATGATGAAGACCAGGGAATTGATGACCACCAGCGACCACAGGCCGTAGGCAGGGGTGGATGTGGACTGATCCATGGAGTGCTCCTCGGGAAGCCCTTAGTGGTGGTGATGCGAGACGTTCTGGGTCGGCGACTGAGGGGCCTTCGCCGTGGATGAGGCGCGGCCCTCCTCGGAATCGTGCGCATCCTCCTCGTGTCCGACGTGGTTCCCGTGTCCGTGGAACAGATGTAGCAATGGGCACGCGAGCAGTAGCAGGAAGGGCAGCCACCCGAACAGGTGCGCTCGGTGCTCGGTGAACAGGAAGAACAGCGCGATCAGGGCAAAGCCCACAAAAACCGGGCCGGAACCGACGCGACCGGCCTGCCTGCGCCGCGTGGCGATATGACCGTTGGTCATGAGGACTCCTTTGGCAAGTTGGGATGATGGGCGAAGCGGCTCTGCTCGCCATGTCTCAAGATTGGCACCGGCAAGCAGGGGAGAGCGATGAGCAGTGGCAGCAACTGCGGCAAGCGCGCCGGCTGCACTCGGGTTGTCCAGCGATGAAGGGGGCGGCGGTGGAGGGGCATGACATCCGCTTGCGCAATTCGATTGTGATGAATTCAGCCTAGGGCCGGGCGCCGACGCCTAATTGACGTGGGTCAAGCGCTGACGCTGCGTTGCCCCGTATTTCAAGTCATCAGGGTTTTCAGGCCCGCCAGCGCGGCTACCGGATCAGCGACGCCGTGATAGATCGCCGGAATCTTCTTCTCCAGGCCGAGCAGTCCGTAGACGGCGTGCATTGCGCCGCGCACCGAATACTCCACGGTGAACACCACGTCCTGCGGAATCTCAACGTACTGTCCCAGCAAGGCGAAATTAGTCGCGCCATGCGGGATGACCAGCGGCCGATCGGACGGCTCGCGGCGCTCGAACTCGCTCGTGATGTACGGCATCATCACCGGGATCACGGTGGTCGTTTTCCGCACCTCGTCTAGGATGTCCTCGAAGCGCAGGTGGTGCATCAACTCGGTCAGGATCTCTTGGCCGGTCGCCTGCGCCATGGTCTTGTCGATGTAGTCGCCCTTGTTGTCCACGAAGAGGCCATAGCCCCAGAGTGTGTAGACGTCCTCGGGCTGCCCGACGAAGTGCGGTGCGTGGGGCACGACAATCGACATCAGCCAGCTCGAATCCTTGAAAGTCATCAGCCCGCCCGTGCCGGGGGCGTTGCCGGTGAAATCCTCGATTCGCCGCACCAGCAAAGGGCTGCGCATCGTCAGCGTGAACGACTCCCACTTACTTTCGTCCACGTTGCCGCAGAATGCGTTGGGCCGGCCGAGACCCGGTACCTTGCGCGCCATCGCCTCCCACAAGGTCCAGGCACCGTCTCGCTTGTCGCGAATGAGCTTGGGCGCGTTGTGGTCGTCGCCGTAGGTCGCATCGGCGGTCATGGAGCCGATCGTGAAAAGGGTGAGATCGTCATCGCCTACGCTGTAGGTCTCAGGCAGCCCGTCACGCACCGCGTGCAGCCGCTCCACGCGCCGGTTGTCGCCGCTCTGAATGAAGTCGACGTCGACGATTCTGGTGCCGTACTCGAACACGACACCGTGCTGCTTGAGCCACTGCTCCATCGGCCGAACGATGGCGTCGTACTGGTTCAGCGGTGTGCGCCGCACGCCGGCAAGTGTGTGGATACGCGGAAATTCCTGGAGGAAGCGCAGCATATAGCGCTTGAGTTCGATCGCGCTGTGCCAGTTCTGAAACGCAAAAGTCGTACGCCACATTGCCCAGAAGTTGGTCTCGAAGAAGTGCGGTGAGAAGCAGTCCTCGATGCGCAGGGTGTGCAGCAGTCGCTCAGGCGTGACGAGCAGGCGCATGATTTCCAGGCGGTCCTGCAGGTCGAAGCCCAGGTTGCTGGCGTCGAGGATGCGCCGCTCTCTATCGATTAGCCTGGCACGTGCGTCCGAGCGCCACTCGGCGTTGAATGCCCAGGCTTGTTGCTTGACGCTGGTCTGCGGATCATCAAGCGTCGGAATGCTGTCCAGCACGTCCCAAAGACAGACGTACGTCTCCTCGGTAAACATGCGTCCACCGCGGGTCACATAACCCTTGTCAGGGTCGCCTGACCCATCGAGCGCTCCGCCTGCAACCCGCTGCTCTTCAACGATGCGGATGTTCGAGCCTTTGAAGCCGCCGTCACGGATCAGCAGCACGGCCGCCGACAGTGACCCGATGCCGCCGCCGACCAGGTAGGCCTTCCGGCTTTCATTATTCGCTGCTTGGCTCATGGACTTGTCACGTGATTAGTGTTGGTGTTTGACGGAATGCATATACGACGTATCGCGGCACCAGCCAAGCCCTACGCGTTCAAAGCCGCGATGCTGGCGTGTCGGTCTTGCGCGGAAGCTTCTTCAATGTTGATGATAGCGACGGTGGCCGTTCATCAGACCCATTCTAGGTACGCTCCAGGCCGGCCTTTTGCGCTAGCTCAAGGGGCTGGCCTATGTAATCGACATGTAATGAGGGCGCGAGGAAATCGCGATGGCATTCGCCATGCACGGGGCACTGGCGCTTTGAACAGCGGACAGCTCGGGGAGGCGTAATCGTGGGACCGAGATCCAAGCAGAAGCTACAGGAGGCAGCAATTGCGCCTGACTCGGGCCTCGTTTTGAATGGCGCGCAGTACAAGTGGCTGCGCTGTCTGCCCGAAGGGCGTACACCTTGGGTACGCTAGTGTGAATGTACGCTCGTCGGCCGGCGTCCGATCAGGCCAGGGCTTCAGCGTTTTCGGCGGGGTGGGGCAATCGGATGGAGAAACGAGTGCGTCCGTCGACGCGGGCCACGGCAATGGTGCCGCCGTGTGCCACAACAATCGCCTTGGTGATGGCCAGTCCGAGGCCGGAGCTTTCCGACTCAGGTCGTGCGCGCGACTTATCCGCCCGGAAGAAGCGCTCAAAGATGAGCGGTAGGAGATGCGGGGCAATCTCGTTACCGTCGTTGTCTACCGAGATCACGACGCCTTCGCGCTCAGCGCTGACCGAGACGGTCACGTGGCCGCGTCGCGGTGTATAGCGAATCGCGTTGGATAGCAAATTGCTCAACGCGCGGCGCAGCATAAGACGGTCACCCATGACGTGGCCATCCCCACGTAATTCGAGCTGAACGCCCTTGTCTTCGGCGAGCGCGTCATAGAACTCAAACAACGCGCGGATCTCGTCGGCGACGCGAATGTTCTCAGCGCTCGGCAAGGTCAGGCTGTGCTCCATCTTGGCGAGATACAGCATGTCGGACACCATGCGTGCCAGGCGTTGGAGTTCTTCGGCATTGGACGTCAGGACATCCCGGTACTTGGTGCCTTCGCGGGGCTGCGAGAGCACAACTTCCGTCTGTGTGAGCAGGTTGGTGATGGGCGTGCGCAGTTCGTGTGCAATGTCGGTCGAGAAGTCCGAAAGCCGGCGGAAGTCGTTCTGTAGCCGCTCCAGCATGGCGTTCAGGGTGGCGGCCAGATCGGCCACTTCTTCTGGAACGGTTTCAACCGGCATGCGCTCGTCAAGCTTGTCGGCCGTCACTATGCGCGCTCGCGAAGCCATCGTGCGCAGTGGCGCCAGTCCTCGGCGTGCAGCCCACCATCCGAACAAGCCAGAGGCCAGTACTGCTACCGCGATGTAGAAGGTCAACGTACCGCGGAACGTATGGAGAAAATGGGCATGGATGTCGGTGTTGATGCCCAACAGGATGTCCAGGACGCCCGATGAACCATCACGCAGCGGGATGACCGCGTGCATGCCCCGATACTGCTGGCCGCCTTGCTCCCAGACTAGGGCGTCGGCGTTACGACGTCGCTGCGCCAAAGCTTGCGCCGCAGCCTGGAAATCAAAGTCCTGAGTCTCATACAGGATGTGTCGATCCGGACCTTGGATGCGGGCAACGAGATCGGTGCGATGTTGCAGCGCTTCACGGATGCGTTCTGGCACCTGCGGGGCCGGGCTCGACTCGACGATCTTCTGGATGACGCTGACGTTCTCACGCAGCGCGGTGTAGTCCTCAACCGCGAAGTGCTGATCCATCGCCAGCGCAATCACAATGCCCAGTCCCAGCAGGACGGCGGCTGAGCACAGCGAGAAGTACGCGGTCAGCCGTGTAGTCAGCGAGAATTGCCCCATCAAGCCGCTTCCTCGGGGTCTTCGAGCACATAGCCCATGCCGCGCACCGTGTGGATCAGCTTGGGCTCGAAGTCGTCGTCGATCTTCGCGCGCAGGCGCCGAATGGCGACGTCGATCACGTTGGTATCGCTATCGAAGTTCATGTCCCAGACTTGGGAGGCGATCAGCGAGCGCGGCAGAACCTCGCCACTGCGGCGCGCGAGCAGCTCAAGCAGGGAGAACTCCTTGCTTGTGAGCGGAATTTTTTGTCCACCTCGTGACGCACGGCGACGGGCCAGATCCAAGACGAGATCGGCCACCTGGATGCGATCGGCCGCGACGGCGCCGGTTCCGCGGCGCAACAGCGTGCGTACCCGAGCCAACAGCTCGGCAAACGCGAATGGCTTGACGAGATAGTCATCGGCGCCCATCTCCAGCCCCTTGACGCGATCCGCGACGCTATCGCGCGCTGTCAGAAACAGCACCGGCACTGTCTGTTCTGATGCCCGCAAGGACTGGACGATCTGCCAGCCATCGACATCGGGCAGCATCACGTCGAGCACCAGGAGGTCGTAGTCGCCGGTCATGGCCAGGTGCAGGCCGTCGATGCCGCTGCGGGCCAGATCCACCACGAAGCCGGCTTCCGTGAGGCCTTGTTGAAGGTATTCCCCCGTTTTGGGTTCGTCCTCGACGACTAATAGCTTCATAGCGCGCCCAAATCACCTTTTGTTGCGGATACGTGGGCTGTAGAGTACCGCGCTGCAGGCAAGATCACACGAACATGACCGATTTGTAATGTTTCGGTCAGGTGCGGGTAGCCTAGTGCTGGGTAGTCTGCACGCAGCTTTCAGCGTCGGACATTACGTAAGGAACATTCGATCATGCGCAGCAATCGTGCATCCGGCCTCCTACTACCGAACCTGCCACGTCGCCGGTTTGTGCAAGGTTTGGCCGCCGGCGGAGTGATTGCCGGTCTGGGGCTGGGTGGCTTCACTTCATCGCTGGCGGCACAGGCCGCGTCCACCGCGTTGGGTACCGCTCCGGTGCTGCGCGGCACCGAATTCGACCTGGTGATCGACGAGACGCCGGTCAACTACACCGGCAAGCCAGCGATGGCGACCACGATCAACGGCATGCTGCCTGGCCCCACGCTACGCTGGCGCGAGGGCGACACTGTCACCCTGCGTGTTACCAATCGCCTGCGGGCGCCGACATCGATCCACTGGCACGGCATCATCCTGCCGTTCGAGATGGACGGCGTGCCCGGTATCAGTTTCCATGGCATCCCGCCCGGCGAGACCTTCACGTATCGGTTCAAGGTCCAGCAAAGCGGCAGTTACTGGTATCACTCGCACTCGGGCTTCCAGGAGATGACCGGCGTGTACGGCGGCCTCATCATCGACGCCGCCGATGGAGACCCAATCCGCGCCGATCGCGACCATACCGTCCTGCTGTCGGACTGGACCGACGAAGACCCCATGCGGGTCCTCTCCAAGCTCAAAACGCAGAGCGATTACTACAACTACCATCGGCCCACGGTGGTGGACTTCTTCCGTGACGTCTCCAACGACGGCTGGAAGGCGGCCATGGACAAGCGCTCCATGTGGAACCAGATGCGCATGAGCCCGACGGATCTGGCAGACCTCTCCGCTGCTACGCTCACGTATTTGACCAATGGCGTTACCCCTGCCGGTAACTGGACGGGGTTGTTCTCGCCGGGCGAGACGGTGCGGTTGCGCTTTATCAACGGGTCAGGCAACACCTTCTACGACGTCCGCATTCCCGGGTTGAAGCTCAAGGTTGTGCAGGTCGACGGACAAAACATCGAACCGGTCACGGTGGACGAGTTTCGCTTTGGCCCCGGCGAAACGTGCGATGTGCTCGTGTCACCCAAGGACGACGCCTACACCATCTTCTCGCAGTCGATGGACCGGTCCGGATACGCACGCGGCACGCTGGCAGTTCGCCAAGGTTTGCAGGCGGAAGTTCCCGCGCTCGACAAGGTCGAGTGGCTGTCCATGGCGGACATGATGGGAGACATGGGCGGCATGGACCATGGCGGCATGCAGATGATGGGCGACAGCGGCGGCATGACCATGATGGACTCCGGTGAGATGACCATGATGGACCATGGTCAGCACGCGGAGGCTGCTGGCGCAGCGGACAGCTTGAAGGTGCCAAGCAAGAAAGCCCGGCACGCACGTACGGAATACGGCCCGAGTACGGACATGCGGGTTGACACGGCCCGTACCAATCTTGATGACCCGGGGATTGGGCTGCGCAACAACGGGCGACGCGTTCTCGTGCTCGCCGACATGCACACCATCGGCGGCCCCATGGACAAGCGCGGCCCGCAACGCGAAGTGGAACTGCACCTCACGGGCAACATGGAACGCTACACGTGGTCATTTGACGGCGTGGAGTTCGGCAAGTCGACGCCGGTGCATTTCCGCTACGGCGAACGGCTGCGTGTCATCCTTCACAACGACACGATGATGACGCACCCGATGCACCTGCACGGCATGTGGAGTGAGTTGGAAGCGCCAGACGGCACGTTCCAGGCGCGTCGACACACAATCCCGGTCCAGCCTGCCCAACGGATCAGCTTTCTTGTCACGGCGGATGCACTCGGCCGCTGGGCGTGGCACTGCCATTTGATGCTGCACATGGATGCGGGCATGTTCCGCGAAGTGGTGGTGGCCTGATGCTCGACTTTCACAACAGACCGATCATGCGCAAGCACGCAAAGGCACTATTGACGGTAGCGCTGGCCATCGCCGGTATCGGTGCCGCGTCGGCCCAGGACATCCAACTGATGAATGGGGAGACCGCGCCAGCATCGCAATCCGAACATCAGGGCATGGACCATGGCTCAATGCAGGGCATGGACCACGGCTCAATGCAGGGCATGGACCACGGCTCGATGCAGGGGATGGACCACGGTTCGATGCAGGGGATGGACCACGGTTCGATGCAGGGGATGGACCACGGTTCCGCGCAAGGCATGGACCATGGCAGTATGAAGATGCAAGGCGGCTCGGCACCGGCGGACGCCCGCGACCCTGACGCCTATTCGGGCGGCTACCAACTGGGCAGCGGCAAGTACGCGCTAGGTGACCCCCGCCACGCCATGATGATGGCGGACGAACACAACTTCGGATCGGTGCTGGTGGACCGGTTGGAGTGGGTGCACGGCAGCGACGCCAATGCAACGGCCTACGAGCTGCAGGCCCGTTTCGGCAGCGTGTATAACAAGGCTGTCCTCAAAGCTGAGGGCGACGTCTCGAAAGGACGCTTCGAGGAAGCACGCACCGAGCTTCTTTGGAGCCATGCCGTGGCAACATTCTGGGATACCCAACTCGGGATTCGGAATGACACAGGCTTCGGCCGCCCTGCGCGCAACTGGGCGGCATTCGGGGTGCAAGGCTTGGCCCCGTACTGGTTTGATGTCGAAGCGACGGCCTATGTTGGAAACAGCGGCCGCACGGCATTGCGCCTGTCCGGTGATTACGAACTGCTGCTGACGCAGCGGCTGATTCTGCAGCCGCGCATCGAAGCCAACTTCTACGGCAAGCGGGACCCAGATCTCGCCATTGGTAGCGGACTGTCCAACGCGACGGTCGGCGTGCGCCTGCGCTATGAGTTCAGCCGTCAGTTTGCCCCCTATATCGGTATTGAGCGCAGCCAAGCATTTGGCAGTACAGCCAACATGATTGAGGCAGCCGGTGGGCGCCGTGGCAACACGCGCTTTGTGGCCGGTGTGCGCCTCTGGTTCTAGTTTTCTCCTCCCAACCTCCCCAACAAAAAAGGCGCCCTATGTTCACCTCTCGTTTTGCTACCAAGGCCATCATCGGCACCTCCATGGCACTTCTGGCATCGGCCGCGTTCGCGCATCCGAAGCTTGTCTCCTCGACGCCAGCAGACAAAGCGGAAGTTGCCGCGCCTGCCAAGATCGAACTGCATTTCTCCGAAACGCTTATGCCGCAATTTTCGGGCGCGAACCTTGTGATGACGGGCATGCCTGGCATGACCGACCACGCTCCGATGAAGGTGGCCACCAAAGTCTCGGGCGGCGAAGATGGCAAGACCATGGTCATTACGCCCACGCAGCCGTTGTCGGCAGGAACGTACCGCGTTGATTGGCGTGCCGTGTCGTCGGACACACACAACGTGAACGGCAACTTCTCGTTCCAAGTGAAGTAAGCCGATGCCAGATGATTGGCTGGTAGTCGCGCTGCGGTTTGCGCTCTACCTCGATTTGATGGTGTTGTTCGGGGTGCCGCTGTTCAGCTTACACGCCATGCGGCCGGATGACCGGACTTCGGCGCTGGCGTGGAAGTACGTCCGCATTGTGGGCTTGGCCGCCGTGCTCGGTATCGGTCTGTCGCTTGTCAGCATGGTGATGATGGCCAAGACGATGACCGGGGCCAGCGAATATGCCGAGCTGACTGCCCACGTCTTCGGCATGATCATGACGGGCACATCGGTCGGTTTGGCATGGACGGCGCGCATCGTGGTCCTATTGGCTGCGCTTGCCCTGATTGCCGCACTGCGCACACGTCCCGCGCTGCGGTTCGGCGCGTTGGCAGCGCTCGGCGCCGTTGCGCTGGCGACGGTCGCTTGGGCCGGTCACGGCGCGATGGACGACGGTACGCGAGGCGGGCTGCATCTCGCCTCGGACATCGCGCATTTGCTGGCAGCCGGCGCATGGGTCGGAGCATTGTTTGCCTTCGTCGTTCTCTCGAACGGCGCGCGCGGTGCCTCATCCGAAGTCGCCGATTTGCTGGGTCGCGCTTCGAACGGCTTTGCCCACATTGGCACGGTGATCGTCGCCACCCTGGTGCTGACCGGGGCGATCAATTACCTGCTGATCGTCGGCCCCACGGCAGACGGCTTACTGACCACGGCCTACGGTGGCCTATTGGTCGCGAAGCTGGCGTTGTTCGCACTGATGTTGGTTCTAGCGGCGGCCAACCGGTATCGGTTAAGTCCGCGTCTTGCAGGAGCGCTGAAGGATGGCAATCACGCTGAAGCTGTGGCAGCCCTGCGCCAGAGCCTGCTCACTGAGACCTGCCTGGCCATATTGATTCTTGCTCTGGTAGCCTGGCTGGGAGTGCTGTCTCCCGCGGGAACCTGACACCTTCTTGTTCTATGACGTTATGACCACGACCTCGCAAGCCAAACCGCTGTCCCGAACTCGGCGGACTTTTGCCCTGGGCCTGGCGCTCCTGCCGGCCATCGCTTTCGCGCAGAAGTCGGCATCGAAACCTGTTGTGGAGGTTTGGAAGACGCCGACCTGCGGCTGCTGCAAAGATTGGCTCACGCATTTGCGCGACAACGGTTTCGATGTTGCCGCGCATGATGTCCAAGACACCGTTGCGGCCAGGAAAAGGGCGCAGATGCCCGAACGCTACGCCTCTTGCCACACGGGCATGGTTCAAGGGTATGCCTTGGAAGGCCATGTTCCAGCGCGTGAGATCAAACGGCTGCTGCGCGAACGGCCGAAGGCGGTCGGCCTCGCGGTGCCGAGCATGCCGCTTGGCGCACCAGGAATGGATGGGCCTGCCTATGGTGGACGGCGCATGGCTTACAACGTGCTGCTCATCGGCGCCGATGGCCAATCTACCGTGTATCAGGCATACGACTGATCGACGGGACACTCAACGGAACCTGCGATGAGTGAGCCAGCAAAAGCGTTCGCACGCGTGGTGAAGTGAGGGGATTCGATGAGAGGAATGTCTCCCACCGATCTGCCGGCCAGTATTCAAACGGCTATGGCGCTGGTTCTCATTGCCTGGATCGGCGTCTTGATCGGCTTTGCGTGGTATTTGCTCCGCAAACACGGTGCTGAGCGACGGTCGGCCGAGCGCAAGAGCCTGCGTGGACATCGGCCGTCAAATAAGCCACGCCGCCGCAAGTGACCTTCGCGATTCAGCTCCTTGGTCGCGCACCATTTCGAGGTTGATTGATTGGCCTTGCTTCGCCATTTTTCAGACGGGGTATGCGCTGATTGCACTTGCTGTGCGCAAGTTTGAAGCGCATGGGATCAAGTCGGAGTATTTCCGTCGACCTTCGTGCAAGAAGCACGCCATCTTCCAAACTAGACGGCCCGGATGACGTTCTCTGTGCTTAGTTTTTCCGAACCGTTCGGTGATTGGATCCAGTACCGCGTCATAGATCGCAATGAGGTCAGCCTTCGTCACGCGTTCCCAGTCTTCACTCATGGTCTGCCCTATACAGTGCGGTGCGGTACCTAGGCCAAGTAGTAGAGCGGCGACGCTAACAAACCTTGGCAAGAATCCTGCCAGAGGTCTGGGGCGCAGCAAGCCCAAGATGGTATCGGACTCTCGACTGGGGCAGAAGGCGCAAAGCGGTATCTGGACCCGAAAAGAGCTAGCGCGGATCGCGCTGTGTCGCGTTATGTAGAGAAGTGGAGCTCGTTTTGGCGGTGCGTCAGCTCACTTGAGCGCGGACAACGGGGAATGCCGTTGCTCGGCCGAGCGATACGCCGCTCATATTTGAAAAGGGGGCGTCTTGCGCTTGCGCCGTCCGATTGAGATGTGGATCCACAGGGCGATGCACACCACCATGCCCGCTGACCAGTGCAACACTTCTGCACTTTGACGCACCAGTTCTCCATTGACGTAGTACAACGCATAACCTGTCAGTACCAACGCGATCGTCAGGATGACCAGCATTGCGCCAGCTGTGCGATTGCGCTGTCGCACCCACGCGTTGCGGATGTGCGGGCCCCACAGCATGCCGAACAGATACAAGCTCATCATGGCGGCGGCGCCATGCAGCTTCATGCTCCACGCCAGCGCTAGCGTGCCGGTGTCGCTGCCTTCGTCGAGGAAATGCAGTGCGAGCCAGGCCAAGCCGGTGATGAAGAGCACAGCAAACACGCCATACACCATCCACCGCCGTCGGCGGCTCAGGCGAAACGCGCTCTCGCGCACATGGTGGGGAAAACGCGGAGAAACAGACATGGTCTACGAGGCAGCGAATTAACCGGGCGAGTATACGGTGACCGCCGCACCGTACTGGGCAAGGAGCGGACTCGCGGCGTCGCCGGTGGCCAGCACGATTTTGGTCAGCGCATCGGCCAGCACGCAGGTGGGTGCCCGCACGGTTGCCCCCGCGAGAGCCGGAAGCGCGAGCCGGTCCGCGTTATGAATTCGGGATGGGCTATCGGGGCCTGCGCCAAGCCCGCCAGCACTGGAGGTGGCGAGCGCCGTATTGTCGAGGCGCACGGTTGCAGCGATCCGCGCCGCACTGCGTGGGTCACGTACCTGCACGGTGATCGGGCGGGCACCGTGGTGCCGCAGATCGCCACCTGCGTTGACGACTGCACTGTCTACCGCCAAGCCTCGCATCTTTTCAATTGCGCGATCGACGGCATATCCCTTGGCGATACCGCCCAGGTCCATCCGTGCGAACGTCTGCTTGCAAACGACATCGCCAGCAAAGGCGACAGGAAAACGCGTATCGGCCAGTTGCTCAGGTGTGCCAACCCGGCAATCGAATGCGCGCGCGGATGCGTCGTGCAAGGTGCAGGCCAAGCGCAGTACGGTCAACGTTCTTGGATCAACGCGCAGTCGTGTGCCCGGCACCGCGAGGTTGATCGCTTGCAGCTCGCTGTCTGCAGCATGAAAGCTCAGCAGCGCGTGAACGGCGGCAATCTCGTCGAACGCTGCCGCCACGGCGGCTTCGGCCTCCGGCCCTTCAGCCTGCACGTCGACCAGTGTGCCGAGCAACGGCCGCGCGCGCCTGCAAGTTGCGAGCATCAGCGTTGGACGAGCGCCAGTTGTGCCATCACCGCAATGCGCCGAATGCCGTCGGTCAGGTGCGTGCACGACAGCGTTGCGCCGCTGATGTTGTTGATGTCGTCGCCCACACGCAGCGGCGATTTGGCGGACTTGCCGAGAAACTGGGTCCGCCACGGCTTGTTGCGGACTTCGTACCCGTGGCTTTCGCGGTAGGTGAGGATTTCAACGCCGCTGATCTCGCCGGCTGTGTTCAGGGCCACGGCGTAATTGATGAGCTCGAATTTACCGATGACGGCGTCGGTCACGAAGTAGCCGAGCGTCTTATCTCCTTGTTTGGCTTGCCATGCGCGCCACGCACCCGGCTTGGCCGGGCCGCCCGCACGTTCGGCCAACTGCCTGAGTTGGTCGGCTGAGAGCGTGAGCGGTACCGGTTCAAAGCCCGTTGCGTCGGGAAACATTGCTTTCTGGGCCTCGGCAGCGGACAGGTAATCCGCCGCAAACGCCTTAGTGACAACGATGCCCGGCGCCCCCACGGCGGCGGCACAGACAAGAACAATGGGCACTGGCTGGTAACGCATGACTTGCACCTCCTTGGATTTGCCGCTCCCGCAGCTTAGAACGACACGCCCAGGCCCAGATCCACACGCGAGAAATCGCGGTTCTGCTTGAAGCGCTGGTAGTCCACTTTGAAGACAACGTTCGGGTTCAGATAGAAGTTCGCGCCGATGGTGTACACGGTGTCGGACAGCGAAGGCCAACCGGCGGGGAAGGTGAAGCCCGGTGCAAGACCTGCGTACTTTTCACCCATGTTGTAGCGCTCGTAGCGGACGAACGGAGCGAAACGATAGTCGCCCTTTTGCCACATGTTGTACGCCGCTTGCATGAACCAGCCGTAGAACGCCGAGGGCATCGGATTGGCTGCGCCCGGGTTGGCCTGATTGACTGTCTCGGTGTTGCTGAGCGTGCCGCGTGCGTACAGCGCTGACAGGTCCCACTTGCCGGGCGTCCAGCGAGCGTGCGCCTCATACAGCGTGGCGCGCTGCTCCGGTAGCGGTGCGTCGGTACTCGAGCGGCTGCTCTTGCCCGTAAAGATAGAGCCGCCGAGCGTAAGGCCGGAAATGCCCGTGTAGTTCAGCGCGACGTATTGCGACAGGTTCTTCGCACTGGCCAGCCCCAGCTCCTGGTGCGTCTGCTGCAGCGGACCGGCACCGTTGTTTTGCATCTCCAGGGCGGAGTTGAACAGCGGGTTTTCCGGGTTGAAATTCCACTTGGCGAGGTTCAGACCGGTGGTCAGGCCAACGTTCCAGTTCAGACCGAAATCGGTATCGCCATACAGCGAGAGACCGCCCTCGCGCCACGTGCTCGGAATGATCAGCGTCTCGACAAAGTTGCGATGAACGCCGTAGTAGTTGGTCGGCTCGTGGTTGCGGTTGATAAAGCCGGTCGGGATCAGGAACAGGCCCGCATTCAGGCCGATCTTGTCGGTCAGCTTGTGATCGATGTAGAACTGCTCGACCTCGAATTCTCCCGAGTCAGACGAGGAGGCGATGGCATGCTCGATCTCGAACTCGGAGTTGAAGCGCGTCTTGTCGTTGAACTTGTAACCAATGCCGAACACTGCGCGCGCGAGGTCCATCTTGGTGTCTTCGGAGCGGCGCGTCGGGCGGCTGTAGTTGACTTCGCCGTAGCCCCACAGCGTGAGGTTGTCGAGCGGCGACGGCCGGCTCGAGGCGAGCTGTGCCGTCTGCACAGTCTGCTGCACGTCTTGCAGGGCAGCGCTTTGCTGTGCCTGTGCCTTCGCCTGCGTCTGCTGCTGGGTTGCGAGCGTCGCGTTCTGCGCCTTCACCTCCTTCAGCTCCGCCTTGAGCGCTTCAATCTGCGCGGCCATGGCGTCGAGTTTCTGTTCGAGTTGCGCGGTGGTGGCGGCATTGGCTGCGCCGGCCCCCATCACCGCAATAGCGGCGGCTACCGACAAGGCGGTTCGTTTCATGGTGTGACGCTCCCTGGTCTTGGAATTTTGAATTGGCTTAATTGCGTGCAGCCGTCTTGCTCAGCGTGGCCCCGCTGGCAGAGACAGTCTGTATACGGGCGGCACCCACGCTGGCTGCGGTAGAACCGCATTGCGCCGGTACGCGATAGGCCGACGGGTTGGCCGGATCGAATCCATCGGTGAGCGTGCACAGGAAGTGCACGAGATCGCTCATTTCCTGGTTCGTCAGCGAAGGCGCGGTGCCTGGGTTGTATGGCACTTCGGCCACGTTCACATTGGCATCGAAGCCAACCGGCAAATCGTTGTACGGCACATCGGGCGTGCCATCGGCCTTGACGTACCAGCGGCCCGGGTCGGTATCGCGCGTGATGTACCACGCCACCACCTGATCAAGCGTCTGGAACACGCCGTTGTGGAAATACGGTGACGTAAGCGCGATGTTGCGTAGCGTCGGCACTTTGAACTTGCCGCACGTCGAGCCACCCACGCGAAAGTCCGTACGCAGCGGTCCGCAAATGCCGAGGTCGTAGTAGCTGTAGTTTGGACTGCCTAGCGCCAGGCCGTTCTTCGGCACGTACGGCAGCGTGGTGCCTTCCTGATTGGCGGTGATGCTCCAGTTGCGTGGAATACCGACGTTGTCGTACGTGAAATCGGTAAACAACGCCGGCGTGCTGCCCTTGCCTGTCGAGATATGGCAAGCGTTGCAGTTACCCTTGGTCGGGTTGTTGAACAGCAGCAAACCGCGCGTCTCGGCATCCGTCAGCGTTGTCTTGCCGGCGAGGTAGGCGTCGAATTTGCTGTCGAAAGTGTGGAAGCTCGGGTCTTCGGATTGGAAGGCCGCCAGCGCGCGGCCGATGCTTTGCATGGCCGCCGCACTGTCCTGGATGCCGGTTTTGGTGAACACCGCCGTGAACTGGTCGAGATACGGGCGCGTCAGCAACGTCTTGAACACGTCATCTGCCGAGGCGTTGGCCATCTCGAATTCATTGGTAAACGGCTGCTGCGCCTGATCCGCCAAGGATGCCGAACGGCCATCGCGGAAAAAACCGCCGGAAGCCTTGCCAGCACTGTCGATTTTGAAGTTCGGCGTGAACGAAGCGTAATTTAGCGACGGCGTGTTTCGCAGGCCGGGCAAATCGGAATTCGGCCCCCCAATCGATACAGACAGATTGTTCGGATCCGTGAAAGCGCGCGATGGGTCGTGGCATGACGCGCAGGACTGCTTGCCC
This sequence comes from Ralstonia sp. SA306, assembly GCF_054792405.1. NCBI lineage: Bacteria > Pseudomonadati > Pseudomonadota > Betaproteobacteria > Burkholderiales > Burkholderiaceae > Ralstonia > Ralstonia sp. SA306. Next base: position 987,647 of record NZ_CP096452.1, on the reverse strand, counting down.
GAGGCGGAGAGCGTCTGGTCAAAGAAGATTTGCTTGCCGACCTGTGCCATAGCCGACAGCGTGTCAGTCGATATCGAAGCCGTCGACGTCGTATTGCCGCCGCCATCCCCGCCGCCGCATGCGCTCAGCAATGTCGCCGCAAGCAGCCAAGCCGCGCCCGATCCCACCCGCGTCACCTTGCTGGCGCCACGGGTTCCTCCTCCACGTTGTCTTTCTTTCATTTCCCTGGCGCGGTGGGCTCTCGGGCCCGCTCAAGCGACTCGATTAATGGTAATAGGAACAATTCGCGTTCGCATTCTAAGCGAATCGTCAGGGGAAATCACGCGTTTTGTGACGGGCGGCGCCCGGCATTGATGAATGCCAAGGTCGGCGTTGCCAATCCGTTGTCGCCGACCGGTGTAAGGTCGTGGCATCGGGCCAATTCCCTCGGGCGCTGGGCTTGTGCCGGTTGGTACTACGCCGGCCGACGCCGCGGGAGCGCTGGGTCGGTCCGGCCCGCCCGCGCACGTCCGTCGAATGGCGGCCGTTCACGGATGGGCTGTCCACGCGTTCGATTGCGTATGCCTTGTCCGTGCTGGGAGCCATGTTCCGTTGGTTGATCCAGCAGCGTTACGTGCTGGCCAACCCGTTTGCTGGCGTAAAAGTGCGCGGGGGCGGACGGACTGCGGCCCTGGACGCCTCGCACATATTCACAGAGGGCGAATGGGCACTGGTGCGCACCATTGCTGATGGCCTGGAGTGGTCGTATGGCTGGGAAGCGCCGGCGGCGCAGCGATTGCGCTTTGTACTGGATTTTGGCTATGCGACAGGCCTGCGGGCGAGCGAACTCGTTTCTTCTAAGCTCGGTGACCTCGCAACGGACCGGCAGGGCGATCACTGGCTCAATCTGATAGGGAAGGGGAGTCGTGCTGGCAAGGTTGCGCTGCCGCCACTGGCGCGTGCGGCGCTGGATCATTATCTGCTGGAGCGCGGGCTGCCGGTCACCCAGGCGCGCTGGAATCCGAAGACGCCGCTAATTGGTGGGTTAGGGTTGGATCCCGAGGCGGGAATCACGGGAACGCGGTTGTGGAGCGTGGTTAGAAGGTTTTTTGAGACCGCAGCCGACACCATCGAGATCGACCATGCAGCTCTGGCTGAGAAGCTGCGCAAGGCCAGTCCGCATTGGATGCGCCACACACATGCCACCCACGCGCTCGCGCGCGGCGCGGAACTGACCACCGTACGCGACAATCTGCGCCACGCCTCGGTTTCGACCACCTCGATCTACTTGCACAGCGATGAGATCAAGCGCGCGAGACAGCTTGGGGAGGCCTTTGACGCCCGAAAATGAACGGTTAGCCGCTGCCTGCTATGCCATGAAGGTTCAGTTGTGATGCCTCGCTACACAGTTGCAGTCGCCCCCTTCCTCACAAGTCTTTCGGCTGTCCTGTACGTAACCATTTTCCGAGCAGTTCCTTCACGCAGCGCTGGCACAGGTCGAGACTAACCACGTTGCCGTCACCAAAGACAGAATTGACGCCGCAGGAGTGGTCAAGCGATAGTCACTCTTGCAACTCACCAGGCTCCTCAGGGGTCAGCCGACGCTGGCACCGATCACAGGTGCATGCGGTCAGCTCTTGGGCAGTATTTGGCCAACGAGTGAATAGGGCTACCTCACGAAAGTGAACAAAATTGCTTCCGTCCGCCAGGAGCACTGCAGCGTCTGCATGTCGCCGCTGCGTTATCTGCAAGCCTCCTTTATTTTACATAAGACAAATTATGCGGGAATTTAGGTGCTAGAGCCAGGTTGTGATGTCCGGTTAAAGCCAAGTCCAAATGTCCGAGTGCTCGACCGACCGAAGAACCTCCAGGCGCTCACGGATGGGCACCTCAAGACTGGATTGCTGCTGCCCGGCTTGGTGTGAGCGCCCGTCAAGCGTTGCGTTTGTTGCGACGCTATCAGGTTCAAGGTGCAGCGGGTCTGCAGAACCGACATCCAGGCCGACCGGCCAACAACCAACTGCCGCCCGGTCTGGAGTTACGCATGCGCGGGCTGATTCGGGACAGCTATGCGGATTTCGGCCTGAAGCTGGCGGCCTAGAAGCTGCGTGAGTGCTGGCCACCGAGACGGTGCGCCAGATCATGACTGACGCCGGTTTCTGGGTGCCAAGGAAGCGACGGCCGGCCAAGGTGCACCAGCCGCGGATGTACGGAAGATTCACGCGCATGACTACGCGCTGCGCGATGTTCACATGCCCAGCCTCATCGCGTATGATCCGGCGACGAATGATGGTGCCCTTGAAGGGTGAAACGGGAACACGGTGTGAAGCCGTGGCTGCCCCCGCAACTGTAAGTGACGAGCCCGTATCAAAGTGCCACCGGAGGGTTCCGGGAAGGCGATGCGCGGTGATGACGCACAAGCCAGGAGACCGGCCATCATCTCTTGTCGACGTGGGGTCAATCCGGGCGGGGTGTACTGGGGGATACGAAAAGCGGCCAAGCCGTTTTGTCCTGTCTCGCGGCGATGCATCTCGCAAAGAGGCCTTCCGTGGCATCGCCGCTCTCGCGCCGTTTAACCTCCCCGTCCCGTACGCCAGTCAGCCTGCTGGCAGTACTCATTGGACTGAACCTACTGGCCTGGGCATGGGCGCTCACCGCCTTTGCCGGACAACCCGGCTTGCTTGGTACCGCACTACTGGCCTACCTGTTCGGGCTGCGCCATGCAGTCGATGCCGATCACATCGCCGCGATCGACAACGTGGTGCGCAAGCTGGTGCAGCAGGGCCAACGCCCCTTCGCAGTGGGTTTCTTCTTCTCCACCGGACATTCGACGTTGATCGTGCTGGCGGTGTTCGTCGTTGTTACCGCGAGTTCCGCCATGGGTGCACGTCTTGGCGCATTCAGGGAAAGCGGCGGTGGCATTTCGACGGCCATCTCCGCCCTCTTCCTGCTTGTCATTGCGGCAACCAACCTCTTCATTCTTTGTGCGGTGTGGAAACAGTTCGTCCGTTTCAGGAAGGGAGAAGCGATCCGTGACGAAGACATCGACACGCTGACGTCCGGCAATGGCGTCATGGCGCGGCTGTTTCGCCCGATGTTCCGGCTGGTCACCAAGAGCTGGCATATGTTTCCGCTCGGTTTCCTGTTCGGCCTCGGGTTCGACACGGCCACGGAGATCGGGCTGTTTTCAATCTCAGCGGCCCAGACGCCCAAGGGCGTCCCATTCCTGTCGGTCATGGTCTTCCCCGTTCTGTTCACCGCAGGCATGGCCCTGATCGACACGCTCGACAGCATCCTGATGGTCGGCGCCTATGGCTGGGCCTTTGTCAACCCGATGCGCAAGCTCTGGTACAACATCACGATCACGTTGACCTCGGTGCTGATGGCGTTCGTCATCGGCTCCATCGAGGCGCTCGGTCTGGTGGCCAACCGCCTGAGCCTGCACGACGGGCCGTGGGCATGGGTTTCCGTACTCAATGAAAGACTGGCGGAGTTCGGCTATCTGGCCATCGGTCTCTTCATCCTGAGCTGGGCCATTTCAGCAGGCATCTATCAGTGGAAAGGCTACGACCGTCTACCCTCCCCTGCACTGATGAAAGGCGGCCCGCAATGAGAACGCACGATCGGCATGTATTGATGTGTACGGGCCCGCGCTGTACGGACAACGGTGCCTCAGCAGAAGACATGTTCAAGGTGCTTGGCCAAGCAATCGACGCGTGCGACGGTTTGCGCGTCAAGCGGACCCGCACCCATTGCTTCGCGGTCTGCAAGCAGGGACCGATCATGGCGGTGTATCCGGACGGCATCTGGTATCGCAATGTGGACGCCGCCGCCATCGGCCGCATTGTCAGTGAGCACCTTGCGGGCGACTGCCCGGTCGAGCCGCTCATCTTTCACCGCCTAGGTGTTGGCGACGTGGAACCGGAGGCCGAAGCATGACAGGCAACATCTCGCCCCGTGTCGTGTTGCTCAGTCACGCCGGCACTGACCTGACCGCGCTGGTCCGTGCGCGTGCCGCCCTCCCCGGTGATTTCGCTGCGGTCGAAGCGGTGAACCTGCAGACCATCGACAGCGCTGACCGCATGAACATGCTGCTTGCGACCACATTGCTTGAAGCGCGCGTGGTCGTTGTGCGATTGCTCGGCCGCGCGCATGACGTGCCGGGCTTCGATGCGCTGCTCAAAGCCGCATCGACGCACCACCAGGCGCTGATTGTCGTCAGCGGCACCGGCGAGCCAGACCCCGAGCTGGCAGCGCTGTGCAATGTCCCTCCAGCCTTGCAGCATGAGGTGACGGCCTACCTCCAGGCTGGCGGCGTGGGCAACATGGCGCAATTGCTGCGTTGCTTGTCCGACCGCCTGTTGATGACCGGCTTCGGTTACCAGCCGCCGGCGGCACTCCCCGAGCACGGTATCTACCACCCCGCGCTGCCGCTGCAGACCACGCTGGCCGATTGGGCCGCCGATACCGCGGCCTGCAACCCCCAGTGGCCGACGGTCGGGATTACGTTCTACCGGGCTCACTGGCTTAGCGGCAATACCCGCTTTATCGACATGCTCGTCGATATGCTGGCCGAACGTGGCCTCAACGCGCTGCCGGTCTACACCGCGTCGCTACGCGCGCTGGATGCTTCCGGCCAACCCGCCGCACTGGGGCTGTTTGTTGCCGATGCAGCCTGCCGCATCGACGCACTGATCAACACTACCTCGTTCGCGATGGGCGACGTCAGCGCGGATGGCCCGACCCTGCCTGGCTGGTCGGTGGCAGCACTCGGACAGTTTGGCGTCCCAGTGATCCAGGCCATTGCCAGCAGCATGACGCAGGCCCAGTGGGAAGCGTCCGAACGTGGCCTCAACCCCCTCGATACCGCGATGAACGTCGCACTGCCAGAGTTCGATGGCCGCATCGTGGGCGTACCGGTCTCATTCAAGGACAGTCAGGGCGACATGCGGGGCGAGACCCACTACGTGCCATTGGCTGACCGGATGCGCCGGCTGGCCGGCGTGGTGGCACGCCAGGTCGCGCTACGCCGCACGCTGCCGGAACACAAGCGTGTCGCCTTCATCTTCACCAACAGCAGCAGCAAGGCGTCGCAGATCGGCAATGCGGTGGGCCTGGATGCGCCGGCCTCGCTGTTTGCCCTGCTGCACGCCATGCGGGCCCAGGGCTACCGCATTGAAGGCCTGCCCGAGTCGGGCGATGCGCTCATCCACGACCTCATCGACCGCGGCGCCTACGACGAGGCCTACCTGAGCGCCGATCAACTCCGGCACGCCATTGCCACCGTTCCCACAGCGCGTTACGCCGAATGGTTCGGCCAACTGCCGCACGTGCTACAGCAACGAATGCGCGAGCGCTGGGGTGAGCCGCCGGGTGGCGCCTACGTTCATGAGGGCAAACTCGTGTTTGCCGGCATCGAATACGGCAACGCCTTCGTCGCACTGCAACCGCCGCGCGGCTACGGCATGGATCCGGATGCGATCTACCACACGCCCGACCTGCCGCCCACACATCACTACTACGCCCTGTATTGCTGGTTGCGTGATGACTGGCAGGCAGACGCCATTGTTCACGTTGGCAAGCACGGTACGCTGGAGTGGCTACCAGGCAAGGGCGTGGGCATGTCGCAGGACTGCTTCCCGGATGCGCTGCTGGGCGACATGCCGATGCTCTACCCGTTCATCCTGAACGACCCGGGAGAAGGGTCGCAGGCCAAGCGCCGCGCGCATTCGGTGATCGTTGACCACCTCACTCCACCGATGACCACCGCCGACACGTATGGTCCGCTGGCGCAACTGACGCAACTGGTGGACGAGTACTACCAGGTCGAAATGCTGGACCCTGCCAAGCTGCCCCTGCTGCAGCAGCAGATCTGGGACCTGATCAAGGAAGCTCAGCTCGACACCGATCTGGCCGCAATGCGCGGCCACGAGAACGGTCACCATGACCATCCCGCGCACGCCAGTGCACAAGCGGCCACCGCCGGCAAGTACCGACCGATGCCAACCGCAGGCAAAAAGACAGCCGTGCCGAAGCACCGGCTGATGCCCACCGGTAAGAAACATCACCCCCATGGCGGCCACGGTCATCACCACCATCATCACGATGACGGCCACGGTCATGACCATGATGATCACCACCACGACCACAGCCACACGTGGGATACAACGCTGAACAAAGACGGCGTACCGCTGACGCTGGCCCAGATGGAGGGCGTTGACGTCGCGCACCTGATCGAGGACATCGATGGCTACCTGTGTGAACTGGGCGCGGCACAGATACGCGACGGCCTGCACGTGCTGGGCAAGGTTCCGGCCGGGGATGCACTGATCGACATGGTCTGTGCGCTGGTGCGCCTGCCCAACCTCTCGGTTCCAGGGCTGCCGGCCGGCGTGGCTGCCGCGCTCGACATCGATTGGGCAGCGTTGCAGCACGACAAGGGCCACCGGCTGGATAGCATTCCGCCCACGCTCGCCCGACTCGCCGCGCGTACGCTCGTCACCCGCGCCGATGCATTCGACGCGATCACCGCTCTCGGCCGGCAGTTGGTGGCCAGGCTGGCCGCGTGCCATTTCGATGCCAACGCGATCGACGCGACGCTGGCCGATGTGCTGCCGGGCACGATGGGCATCGAAGCCATCCGGCAGACCCTGGCCTATGTCTGCCGCGAACTGGTGCCCAATCTCGCACGCACCTCGGAAGAGATCGACAACCTGCTCAAGGGCCTTGCGGGGGGCTACGTACCCGCCGGGCCGAGTGGCGCACCGACTCGCGGCATGGCGCACGTGCTGCCAACCGGCCGCAACTTCTACTCGGTGGACCCGCGCAGCCTGCCGTCGCAGGCAGCATGGCGTGTCGGCTCGGAGTTGGCCAACGAAGTCCTGGCGCGTCATCGCAGGGAGACCGGCCGGTTGCCTGAGTCAGTCAGCATCAGCGTATGGGGCACCAGCGCCATGCGCACCCACGGTGATGACATCGCCCAAATCTTCGCCCTGCTGGGCGTGCGCCCCCGCTGGCAAGCAGAGAGCCGGCGCGTGACCGGTGTCGAGGCGATTCCGTTGTCCGAACTGGGCCGCCCGCGCATCGACGTGACGGTACGCATCAGCGGCTTCTTCCGTGACGCGTTCCCGCACCTGATCCACCTGGTGGACGAAGCCGTGCACATGGTCGCCAGGCTCGATGAGCCGGCTGAACAGAACTTCCTGCGCAAGCACTACCTGGCTGACCTCAAGCACGACTTGTTCCGCCAACTGCAGGGCGATAGTGCCGAGCAGCGCGCGCTCTATCGCGTCTTTGGCTCGAAGCCGGGAACGTACGGCGCGGGCATCCTGCCCTTGATCCAGGAACAGAACTGGCAGGAAGACGCCGATTTCGCCACGGCCTACATCAACTGGGGCGGCTATGCCTACGGTCGCGCAGACGATGGCACCGATGCGCGTGCCGATTTCCGGCACCGTCTGTCGGGTGTCGAAGTGGCCCTGCACAATCAGGACAACCGCGAGCACGACATTTTCGACAGCGACGATTATCTGCAGTACCACGGCGGCATGATCGCCACCATCCGCAGCCTGACCGGACGCCAGCCGCGCCACTACTTTGGAGACAGCCATCAGCCGGACAACCCCGCCGTACGCGGGCTGAAGGAAGAAGTCCTGCGCGTCTTCCGCGCGCGGGTGGCCAATCCGAAGTGGATCTCCAGCATCATGAAACACGGCTACAAGGGCGGCCTTGAGCTGGCGGCCACGGTCGACTACCTGTTCGGCTACGACGCCACCGCCCATGTCGTGGATGACTGGGTGTACGAGCAGGTGGCCGAAACCTATGCCTTTGCACCGCAAATGCAGCAGTTCTTTGCCCAAAGCAATCCCTGGGCACTCACCGCCATTACCGACCGGCTTCTTGAGGCCGCACAGCGCCAGTTGTGGGCCCAACCCAAACCGGAAACCCTTGCTGCGTTGCGAGCGCTGCATCTGCACGGTGAAGCCATGCTCGAAGCGCGCGGAGAGGTTCGCACACCAGGCCACGCAACAGCCCGCAAACCATGAGACACCACTACCCGTTCACCGCCATCGTCGGCCAGGCGCAGCTCAAGCGTGCGCTCCTGCTGTGCGCGGTCGACCCGACCTTGGGCGGCGTGCTGATCCGTGGCGACAAGGGCACCGCCAAGAGCACGGCCGCGCGCGGTCTGGCCGATGTCCTGCCGCCGATCCAGCGCGTGGCCGGCTGCACGTTCAACTGCGAGCCGGAAGCCCCGCTGGCCGAATGCAGCGTATGCCAGGACAGCACGCGCGACATCGCCAGTGCACCCGTGCCGTTCGTCAACCTGCCGCTCGGTGCAACGGAAGACCGTGTGCTCGGCAGCCTCGACTTCGAACGCGCCCTGAAAGACGGCAGGAAAGCCTTCCAGCCCGGTCTGCTTGCCGCTGCCCATCGCGGGCTGTTGTATGTGGATGAGGTCAACCTGCTGGCCGACCACCTGGTCGACGTGCTCCTCGACGTTTCTGCCATGGGCCGCAACACGGTGGAGCGCGAGGGTCTGGCGATCAGCCATCCGGCGCGCATCACGCTGCTCGGCACCATGAATCTGGAGGAAGGGGACCTACGCCCGCAATTACTGGATCGCTTTGGCCTGATGGTGGAGGTAAGCGCGCCGCGCGACCCAGCCGTACGCGCCGAGGTGGTGCGTCGACGGCTCGCGTTCGAGGCCGATCCGAAGTCATTCATCGCCGCGTGGCAACCGGAAACCGATGCTTTGCGCGCGGCCATTCGCACCGCGCAACAGCAGGTGGCCAGCGTGCGGCTTCCCGACTCGCTGCTCGCCTTTATCAGCCAGGTGTGCTGCGAATTCGAGGTCGCGAGCCTGCGCGCGGATATCGTGATCCACAAGGCAGCGCGCGCGCTTGCCGTGCTGAACGGCCGCGACGTGGTCACTGCCGAAGACGTGCGCGAAGCCGCCGAGCTGGCGCTGCCGCACCGCCGCCGGCGCAAGCCCTTCGAGCAGAGCGGCCTGGACAGCGAGCGCCTGGATGCGTTGACGCAGCAACAGCAGCAGCTTGCCCAACCGCCCGCCCCGGCAGATGACACCCGCGCAACGGGTGACGGCGAAACAGCCGAGTCAGAACTTGCGGACAACCGCACCGATGACGTTGACAACGCACCGCAATCCAATAGCGCAGCCGAGCGGTTGTTTATGGCCGCCGCAGCGGATGCGATCGGGCGCATCGACGTGGTTGCAATGCAGGCGCATGAGGCCAGTGGCCGGCGCAGCCGTATCGTGGGTGCCCGCCGCGGCCAAGCCATCAGCGCCGTGCCAAGCCAAGCCCCGAACCAGCTTGCGGTAGACGCCACGCTGCGTCACGCGCTGATGCGCAACCCAACCGAGTTTGAGGTGACCCGCGCCGATCTGCATGACAAGGTGCACGTGGGTCAGCAGTCCAACCTGATCCTGCTGGTGGTGGATGCCTCCGGCTCAATGGCGGCACGCCGGCGCATGGAGACGGTCAAGTCCTGCGTGCTCGGCCTGCTGCAAGACGCTTACCAGCGCCGCGACCAGGTTGCCGTGATCTGCTTTCGCGGCGAGCGTGCCGAGCTGGTGCTGCCGCCCACCCGCCAGGTCGAGTTGGCCGAACTGGCTCTGCGCGAGCTGCCGACCGGCGGCAGGACGCCGCTGGCGCATGCGCTGCATCTGGCCGCGTCCACGCTGGCACAGCACGATGGCGCCACACCGCTCCTGGTGGTGCTCAGCGACGGACGCGCCAACATCGCTCTGAACGAGAGCGCCGATCCGTGGCAGGAATCGCTCGATGCGGCCCAGAGTCTGGCAGCGCGGGGCACACCAGCCCTGGTTCTGGACACTGAGCAGGATTTCGTGCGCCTGGGCCGCGCCCACGAGCTCGCGCAAGCGCTGCATGCAGATTGCCTACCCCTGGACCAGATCAGCGGTGAGCAACTGCGGCTGACCATCCGCGAAAGGCTGCCGCGATGAACCCGCGTGGCAAGGTGTACTTGATCGGCGCCGGTCCTGGCGATGTCGAGCTGCTGACGCTCAAGGCGGTGCGCCGCCTGGCGCTTGCCGACGTCGTGCTGATCGACGATCTGGCCAACCCGGAGGTGCTGCAATTCGCGCCAAAAACAGCCGAAGTGATCCACGTCGGCAAGCGCGGCGGCGGTGCCTCCACCCCGCAAGCCGACATTGAACGCCGCATGTTGGACGAAGCGCTGGCAGGGCGATGCGTTGCCCGCGTCAAAGGAGGCGACCCGTTCGTCTTCGGGCGCGGGGGCGAAGAGATGCAAGCCCTGCTTGCCGCCGGGATCGAAGTGGAGGCGGTCAACGGCATTACGGCCGGTCTCGCGGTGCCGTCCACACTCGGCATCCCGCTCACGCATCGTGATCATGTGCACGGTGCCATCTTCGTCTCCGGCCACAGCCTCCAGAATGACGAACCCGATTGGCCGTTGCTCGGCCGCAGCGGCATGACGCTGGTGATCTACATGGGCATCGCAAACCTCTCGCACATCAGCGCACAACTGCAACAAGCCATGCCGCCCGACACACCGGCCGCCGCGATCCAGCACGGCACCCGGCCAGAGCAGCGGCAGGTCTTGAGCACGCTGGCGCGCCTGGCCGACGATGTTGCGGCGGCCGGCCTGGGCAGCCCGGCGCTGCTTGTGATCGGCTCAACCGTCGGGCTGGCCAGAGACGTGCCGCGCCTTGCGGCGACACAACATAAGGAAACGCAATGATCATCTGCATCGGTGCCGGCCCCGGCGATATCGGTTACCTGCCGCAACGCTCCGCCGAATTGATTCGCAACGCCGACGTCGTTGCCGGATTCAATGCCGTCGTCAACGTTGTGCAGGCGCTGATTCCTCAAAGCGCCGAAGTCGTGCTGATGGGCTACCGCGATCAGGTCGCCCAGCTCGACAAGGTGGCGCAGCTGCATCACGCCGGGAAGAAATGCGTGGTCGTGTTCATGGGCGACATCCACTTCAGCGGCTTCCAATATCTGGAGCGGGTCGAGCGGGCGTGCGGCCATCCGGTCGATACCATCCCCGGCATCTCGTCGGCGCAAATCCTGGCGTCGCGCGCCAAGGTGTGCTTTGACGAGACAACCTTCATCACCTTCCACCGCCGTGGTGATCTGACACCGTTCAAACGCCATCTGGTGCATGTGCTTGAAGACCAGCGCAACGCCATCGTGATCCCCTGCCCCTGGGACGAGGCACGTTCGTTCATGCCCTGGCACATCGCCGCGTACCTGCTCGAAAACGGCATCCCCGCGCAGCAGCCGGTGGAGGTATGGGAGCATCTCACGCAAGCCGAGGCCCAATGGCGCGGCACCTTGGCCGAGTGCGCGCATCAGCGCTTCTCCGACATGAGCATCATGCTGATCCGCACCATGAACCCCATCCCCAGTCAGATCGAGCCACCGCCGGAGACGCAATGAGCGCGACCACTAACACCGCCACTGACTACGCCATCGTCCTGGCTGGACACGGCAGCCGCGACCCCGACGGCGTGGGCGAATTCGAGGCGCTGGTCGCGCTCCTGCGCGAGCGTGCCGGTGGCCGCATGGTTGCGCATGGCTTTCTGGAATTCGCTACGCCAACCATCGACCAAGCAGTCAACGCCGTCATCGCCAATGGCGCACGGCGCGTGGTGATGGTGCCCGGCGTGCTGCTTGCGGCCACGCACGCCAAGAACGACATGCCTAGCGAACTGCTCGCACTCAAGCAGGCGCACCCCGGTGTCGACTTCCATTTCGGGGCAGCGATGGACCTGCACCCCAAACTGCTGCAGCTCTGCCGGGAGCGCATCATCCAGGCCGAAGCGCTCTCGGGGCACACCGTGGCGCGCGCCGATACCTGTCTGGTTGTTGTCGGACGCGGCACCTCGGACCCCGATGCGAATTCGGAGATATCCAAGGTTGCGCGCATGATCGAGGAAGGGCTCGGCTTCGGTACCTCGTTCGTCTGCTATTCAGGCACTGCCCGGCCGCTGGTGGCCGATGGCCTCAAAGCAGCCGCGCTGCTTGGGCACAAGCGCGTCGTGGTACTGCCCTACTTTCTGTTTGATGGCGTACTGGTCAAGCGCATCTACGCCGCGGCCGACGATCTGGCAACCCGCCACCCGGAACTCGAGGTGGTCAAGGCGGGCTATCTCGGTGCGCACCCGCATGTGGCCGATGTGTTTCTGGAGCGCGCAGCAGAGGGCATCGAAGGCCGGGCCACGATGAACTGCGCGCTCTGCAAATACCGTGTGCAGATCGTCGGCTTTGAAGAGCAGGTCGGCACGCCGCAGCAGGCTCACCACGGCCTGGTACGCGGACTGCTCGGGCGGGACGAAACAGCGGGCGCCCCCGCTCCCGCTGCGGAATGGCCGCCCTACGTGCCGCACCCGATCGAAGCCGAGAGCATGCGCATCATCGACCAGGGACGCGACTGGTCCGACGTGCCGGACGATCACCAGATCGTGCTCAAGCGCCTGGTGCATACCAGCGGCGATTTCGACATCGTCGATGACCTGTATTTCTCCCCCGGCGCAGTGACGACCGGCATCCGGGCGCTGCTGCGCTGCCGCCGCATCGTCGCCGACGTGACCATGGTGCAGACGGGGCTCAAACGTGCGGTGCTCGACCAACTTGGCATGCAGACATGGTGCGGCGTGCACGACGAGGAAACCCGGTTGCTGGCCGAGGCGCATGGCATTACGCGGTCCGCAGCGGGCATTCGGCGTGCCTGGCAGAAGTTCGGCAACGATGTCGTCGTGGCGATCGGCGATGCGCCCACGGCGATCATGGAACTGGTGCGGCTGGTGCGCGAGCACGGCTGGCGCCCGCAGCTTGTGGTCGGACTGCCTGTGGGCTTTGTCGGCACGCGCGAATGCAAGGACGAGTTACGCCGCCTGCTGCAGGTGCCGCGCATCACCAACCGTGGCACGCGCGGCGGATCGCCGTGGGCAGCGTCGGCCATCAACGCACTGATGATCGCGGCAATCGATCAGGTCCACCGCCAGAATCAGATGCCGTGACCAGCGAAGCGCACCGCCGCCCCTTCGATCTCGCCACGCTGGCCCCCAATGGCCTGCGCCGCGGCCGCACGACCGGCAGTTGCGCCACGGCCGCGGTCAAGGCTGCGCTGTTGATGCTGTTGCGCGGCGAGGTCGCCAGCGAAGTCGAGGTCAGCCTGCCCGACCCCGACTATTACCTGCTGGTGCCGGTGGAGAACGTGGAGCGGCTGGCAGACGGCTCGGTGCGCGCAGACGTGAAGAAGTACGGCGGCGATGATCCCGACAACACCGACGGCGCAACAATCTTCGCCAGGGTGACGGTCAATCACCAAGGCGCGGTGCGCTTTCTTGCGGCCGAGGGCGTCGGCATGGTCACCCAGCCGGGCCTGCGCGTGCCGCCGGGGGAGGCGGCCATCAACCCCGTGCCACGCCAAATGATGCAGATGGCGGTTGACGAGGTGCTCAACGGGGCAGCCAACCCAGGCTTCGATCTAGCCATCGGCTGCGTCGACGGAGAGAAGATCGCCAAGCGTACGTTCAACCCCATGCTCGGGATCGTGGGCGGTATCTCGATCCTCGGCACCAGCGGCATCGTTGAGCCGATGTCGCTCGCTGCGTGGATGGCGTCGATCGAGGTGTACATCCGCGTCGCCCTGGGTGAGCAGCCAGAGGCCATCGCGTTCACCCCCGGCAAGATCGGCCGGCGATTTGCAACCGACACGCTGGCCCTGCAAAAGAAGCAGGTGGTGCAGATCGCCAACTTCGTCGGCGCGTCCCTCGACTATGCCCAGCAAGCGCTGGAAGAGTCGCAGGCGCGTCTGGGAACGCTGTGGGTGCTCGGGCATCCGGGCAAGCTTGCCAAGCTGCTTGATGAGCGAATGGGGGACGCGTGGGACACGCATTCGAGCAAGAGCCGCATGGCCATGCATTCCGTGGCGGCCGTGGCGGCCGACCTGGGCTTTGCCAGCGGACTCACCCAACAGATAGAGAAAGCCAACACCGTGGAAAACATCGTGGAAATCATGCGAAATGAACCGGGCGCGCAAGCGTTCTGGACCGACATCGAACGGCGGCTGGCCGCCCTGATGCAGCCCCGGGTCCCGAGGGTCGACCGCGTGGCGGTCCGCCTGTTTGCCATGGACGGCACACCGCTCGGAGCGGCCGCGTGAGCGCGCTCGGTCATTTCGTTGGCGTGGGCGTCGGGCCGGGCCCGGCAGGGCTGATTCCGGTCGCGGCCCTGGCCGCATTGCAGGATGCCGAGCGCATCTACCTGCCGCGCGCGCGTGGCAGTGAAACCTCGGTCGCGCGCCAGTGCCTGGCAGGCCTGCCCATTCCGGAAGCCAAATTTTGCGAGATCGAGTTCCAGATGGACCCCGACCGCAGCGTGCTGTCGGAGCACTACGGCGAATTGGCAGACGCGATTGCCGGCGAGCTGCGCCAGGGGCGCAACGTCGCCTACCTGACCATCGGCGACTCGATGACATATTCGACCTACGGCTACCTGCTGGCCGCGCTGCGCGACAAGGTACCCGGCTTGCGCCACACCACCTTTCCGGGGGTCACGAGCTTTGCGGCCACCGCATCGGCGCTGTCCTGGCCACTTGGCGAGGGCAAGGAACGGATCCTGATCCTGCCGTGCCCCGACGACATGGCGGCCTTGCGCACGGACATCGAAAGCCATGACATCGTCGTGCTGATGAAGATCGGCGCACGCCTGCCGGCCGTACTGCAACTGCTGAACGCGCTCGGCATTGCCGGGCACTGCGCATTCGCGCGCCGCATCGGGCTGCCCGGCGAGGTGCTGTGTGAGAACGTATCGCGCTTGGATTCCAGCGCCAGCGGCTACCTCGCAACAATGCTGATCCGCAGTACCGCCAGAGAGAAACGTCACGCATGAAAGTCTATTTCATCGGCGCCGGCCCTGGCGCTGCCGACCTGATTACGCTGCGCGGAAGCCGCATCCTCGGCAACGTGCCGATGGTGTTGTATGCCGGCTCGCTCGTGCCGACCGAGATGCTGCAGCACTGCCGACCGGACGCCGAAAAATTCGATACCGCCGAGTTGTCGCTCGACGCACAGGAAGCGCTTTATCGGCGCGCCCAACTCGAAGGCAAGGACGTGGCGCGGCTGCATTCGGGCGACCCGTCCATCTACGGCGCCACGGCAGAGCAGATGCGCCGCCTGGAGAAGCTCGGCATCGCCTACGAGATCATCCCTGGCGTCTCGTCGTTCACTGCTGCTGCGGCGGCGCTCGGCAGTGAACTGACCCGCCCCCTGGTATCGCAGTCGGTCATTCTGACGCGGGTGTCGGGTCGCGCATCGGCCGTGCCGGAACTGGAGTCCGTCCTCCGCTTCGCGGAGCACCAGGCGACGATGTGCATCTTCCTCTCCGGCCAGCGCTTGAAGCAAACCGTGGCCGACCTGCTGGTGCACTACCCGGCCGACACGCCAGCCGCGCTGGTGCGGCGTGCAAGCTGGCCAGACCAGGCGATTCATCGCAGCACGCTTGGCACGCTGATGAGCGAGGTGCAAAACAAGGATTGGCTGCTCACCACGCTACTGCTGGTCGGCCGCGCACTTGCACACGAGGACGGTGTTGAATCCAGTCTCTACGCTGCGGGATTCACCCATATCTTCCGCGACGGCACCGACCGCAAGACGCGGCGCCCGCGCAAGGCTCGTGTAGCCCCAGTCACGCAAGCCGCCGGAGATCCGACATGAAGCCGGTCGCCGTCTGGTTGACGCGCAGCGACGCCCTCCCGCTCGGACACCGGCTGTCGGCCGGGTTGGATGCAGACGTGTATCAGCCCTGGCTGCATGCCGATGAAAGTCCGCGCGAGCACTTCCGTCGGCACTTCCGCCTGCACCGGCAGTGGGTCATGGTGAGCGCAAGCGGCATTGTCGTGCGCTACCTCGACGGCCTGCCGCAAAACAAGTACGAAGACCCCGCCGTGGTGGTGCTCGACGAAGCCGCACGCTTCGCGATCCCCCTACTGAGCGGGCACGAGGGCGGCGCGAATGCACTCGCCTACGCAGTCGCCAGGCTCACCGGTGCGAGCCCGGCCGTGACCACTGCAACCGAGGCGCTCAAACCGCTCACGCTCGGCATCGGCTGCCGGCGCGGCAAATCGGCCGAGGCGATCGAGCAGGCGATCGTGCACGCGTTGGGCGGCCGGAGCCTGACTGAAGTACGGGAGATCGCAACGATTGACCTGAAGGCCGACGAGGTTGGGCTGCTGGCGTTCTGCATGCACCACCAATTGCCCTTGCGCGTGATTGCGCGCGCCGACGTGGCCGCGCGCGCGTGGGTGGGACATTCGTCCGACTGGGTGCAGCAGCAAATTGGCGTGGACGGTGTATGCGAGCCGTGCGCGCTCATCGCCAGCCCGCGTGGCCAACTGATCGTGCCCAAGACCGCACTCGATGGCGTTACCGTCGCCATCGTCGAAGACCACATACTGCCCATTGAACACAACTGACCCATCCATGACCGGCAAACTTTATTTGGTGTCCGTCGGCCCAGGAACGCGCGAGCTGATTCCCCCGATGGTTGAAGCCGCGCTGCAGGCCAGCGAGGTGATCGTCGCCTACGACCTTTACCTCACCTGGATCCAACCCTGGATTGCGGGCAAGACCATCCACACCTTGCCGCTGACCCAGGAGCGCGACCGCGCACAACTTGCCATCGCGCAGGCACGCGCAGGCAAGACCGTGGCCCTGATCTCCAGCGGCGATATCGGCATCTACGCCATGGCGGCGTTGGCATTCGAAGAGATGGCGGAGGACGACCGCTATGACGTGCAACTGATCCCCGGCATCACCTCGGCCAACGCCTGTGCATCGCTGCTCGGTTCTCCGCTGTCGCATGACTTCGCCACCCTGAGCCTGTCCGACCTGCTCTGTCCGTGGGCATGGATCGAAACACGCGCCCGCCACATCGCCCAGGCCGACCTCGCTGCAGTGTTCTACAACGTGCAGAGCAAGCAGCGCCAGGAGGGGGTCTACCGCATCCTCGACATCATGCTCGAACATAAGCGTGCGGAGACCCTGTGCGGTATCGTGCGCAATGCTTACCGCCAAGACCAGACCGTAGAAATCCTCACGCTGGCCGAGCTGCGCACGCGGCGCTTCGACATGCTCACCACCCTCGTGATCGGCAACCGCTTCACCAAACGCAAGCGCGGCTGGATCTATACCCCGCGCGGTTACGGCAACTGGGACGACACACCGGACACGGTTACCGCTGCCAACCTGCCTGTCGGCGCGACCTGGGTCTTCTCCGGCACAAGCGACGGCAACGCGCTGGCGCGGGAGATCGTTGCGGCGGGCCACTGCACCGTGGTCTCGAGCGCCAGCGAATACGGCGCCGAACTGGCCGGACAAGCGTGCCCCGGGGCCACCCCGATCGCGGGCCGGCTAGGCATCGAGCGCCGGCGCGAACTGCTGCGGGGAAGCCGTGCGCGCGCGATTGTCGATGCCACGCACCCCTACGCCACGGAGATCTCGCAGCAATTGATCGCGCTCGCCAAGGAGCTCGATCTGCCCTACCTGCGTTACGAACGGCCGCGCGCCATGAGCCTGCACAGTGCGCAGCGCGCAGCGTCGATCGAAGACGCAGCGCAACTGGCCATGCAACACGGAAAACGCATCTTCCTTGCCACCGGCTCCAAGGACGTCGCGCGCTTCGTGCAGGCGCCAGGCGCGGTGGACCACCAATGGTTCGTGCGCCTGGCGCCGGACCCGCAGCACCTTCAGCGTGCAATCGATGCTGGTATTCCGCGTTCTCACATCGTCGCCATGCAGGGCCCCTTCTCCCAAACGGCCAACGAAACGCTGTGGCGCGACTGGGCGATCGACTGCGTGGTCACCAAAGACTCCGGAGACGCCGGCGGGGTCCGCACCAAGGCGGCAGCGGCGGCAGCGCTCGGTATTGCGCTGATCGTCGTCGACCGGCCCAGCCTCGACACTCCGGCCACGGCCTCTGACTTTGCGTCGGTGCTGGCCATGCTGCGAGGGCTGCACGCATGAGCCAGCCACGCATTCCCGTGACCGTCATCACCGGCTTTCTTGGCGCCGGCAAGACCACGCTGCTGTCAAATCTGATGCGCGACTGCAAGCAGCGCCGCCTCGCGATCCTGGTCAATGAATTTGGCGAAGTATCCATCGACGGTGCGCTTCTTCGCGGTGAGGGCGGCGAGGGCAAGGAAGGCAGTGGGGTTGAAATCCACGACCTGTCCAATGGCCTGGTGGCCTACGACGACGACGCGGATTTCCTGCCGACCATGCTGGCGCTCTGGCAACGCCGCAGCCTGATCGACCACGTGCTGATCGAAACCTCGGGACTCGCCCTGCCGACCGCCGTGATGGAGCAACTGCAGAGCGAAGCGCTGGCCCCCTACTTTGTTCTCGACGCCACGCTGGCAGTGGTCGACACACCGTTGCTGCTGGCGGGCGAATTCCGTCAGGCCACCGCCGGTGCGAACCAGGACCTCGATCAATCCGTGGCCGGTCTGTTCGACATGCAATTGGCCAACGCCGATATCGTGGTCTTGAACAAGATCGACGCGCTGGGCGAGCCAGCCTTGCTCGATGCCGAGGCACGCGTGCGTGCGCTTGCGCCGTCCATCCGCTTCATTGAATTGGCCCAGAAGGCGAAACTCGATACTCGCTTGACGCTGGGCCTGCATCTGCACGAGCCGGCCAACACAGAGCATCGGCACTATGGGCCGATGGCCAGCATACCCGGCCTGAAAATGCGCCCCCTTGCAAACCAACGCCTGCTCGACGGCCACAGCCACGGCAGCCTCGGCGCACACAGCCACGGCCTCAGCACGCACAAGCATTTTCACGAGCAGGACCCGGGGTGGCTGTCATTCCTGCTTCGCAGCACCCAGGCGCAGGACGCCGACACGCTGCGTGAGGCCATCGCCGCCATTGCGCGCAGCGAACCCCTGCTGCGCATCAAGGGCTTCGCGCCCACGACCAGCGGTGAAGGCCGATTGCTTGTCCAAGGCGTACGCAGCCGGATTGAACTGCGGCACGAAGCCGATGCGGCACCGGCGCGGCACGCACAATTGGTCTTCATCGGCTATCACCCAAGCCGCGCGCGCGTCATGGAAAAACTGAACGCGTTGACAGGCACCACGTGGCGGTAAGCGGACGAACCCAAGGAAGATCGCACCATGCAGACAGACCCGACCGCGCACCAGCGCATGACCGAACGGCGAAAGGCCGGCTTCGAAAAAAAGAAGGCCGCGGCAACGCATGAAAAGGGATTGCTGATCGTCAATACCGGCACTGGCAAGGGCAAGAGCAGCGCCGCCTTCGGCATGGGGCTGCGCGTGGTCGGCCACGGCATGCGCCTAGGTGTTGTGCAATTCATCAAGGGCGCGCTGCATACCGCCGAGCGTGACCTCTTGGGCGGCTTTCCCAACTGTGATTTTCTGACGAGCGGCGACGGCTACACCTGGAACACGCAGGACCGCGACGCGGATATCGCAACCGCCCGCAAGGGCTGGGCAGAGGCGTGCCGCATGATCCAAAGCGGCGAGTACGACATGGTGATCCTGGACGAGCTGAACATCGTGCTCAAGTACGACTATCTGCCGTTGGCAGAGGTGCTGGCCGTCTTCGCAGCGCGCCCGCCCGCGCTGCACGTGGTCGTGACCGGTCGGCACGCGCCCGAGGCCCTGATCGAGGCGGCCGACCTCGTCACCGAGATGCGCCTGGTCAAGCACCCTTATCGCGAGCAGGGTGTGAAGGCACAGCAAGGGGTTGAATACTAGAACCGAGCCATGCCTACGCAAACCGCACCCCGCTCCTGTCCCGCGTTGTTCCTGACGGCGCCGGCCTCTCACCAGGGCAAGACCACGCTCACGGCCGGTCTCGCGCGCCATCACCGTAACCTCGGTCGCTCCGTCCATGTGTTCAAGACGGGGCCTGACTTTCTTGATCCCTTCATCCTGGAACGCGCATCTGGCAATCCGGTGTATTCGCTCGACCTGTGGATGACCGGCGAAGCCGAGTGCCGCCGCCGGCTCTACGATGCCGCCGCCAGCGCAGACCTGATCCTCATCGAGGGCAGCATGGGGCTGTTCGACGGTACGCCATCGAGCGCTGACCTGGCGGCGGTGTTCAACGTGCCCGTTCTCCCGATCATTGATGTCAGCGGCATGGCACAGACGTTTGCCGCGGTAGCGCACGGCTTGGCGACGTTTCGGCCCGGCCTGCCGTTTCACGGCGTCGTGGCCAATGGTGTCGCCAGCGCCCGCCATGCCGAGATGCTGCTTGAGATGCTGCCGCCATCGCTACCCTGCGCCGGTGCGGTGATGCGCGACCCGGCGATGGCGCTGCCCGAGCGTCATCTCGGCCTCGTGCAGGCGCAGGAGATCGACGATCTCGAATCGCGCATAGCCACCGCGGCAGCACGCATTGCCGAGACCGGGCTGGCCGAACTGCCCCCGCCCGTGGCGTTTGCGCCGGCAGCGGCTGTGGCAGTGCCACGACTGCTGGCCGGCGTGCGCATTGCCGTGGCCCGAGACCTGGCGTTTTCGTTCCTCTACCCGGCCAACCTGGAATTGCTCAGCGCGTTGGGTGCAGAAGTCGCGTATTTCTCGCCACTGGCCGATGAACCGCTACCTGCCGCCGATGCGGTCTACCTGCCCGGTGGATACCCCGAACTGCACCTGAAAGCGCTCGGTGCCCACGGGGCCACCCGGGCTACGCTGCGCGCACACGTCGCTGCCGGCAAGCCCCTGTTTGCCGAGTGCGGGGGCATGCTTTACCTGCTTGACGCGCTTACTGAGCGAACCGGCACCACGGGCCCGATGCTCGGGCTCCTGCCGGGCCACGCCACGCTGCACAACCGGCTTGCCGCGCTCGGCCTGCAATCGGTCGAGCTCGGTGGCGAGACGCTGCGTGGTCATGCCTTCCACTATTCAAGCGTGCAGACTCCGCTTGCACCCTATACCCATGCGCGCCGGGCCAATGGGGCAGCGCCTGGCGAGGCCATCTATCGCCACGGCAGCATCCTGGCGAGCTATCTGCACTGCTACTTCCCCTCCAGCCCGAGTGCCACCGCCGCGCTCTTCAAGCCATGAACCGACATCGTTATAGCGACAGTGAAATCGATGCAGTCTATCGGGTCATCCGCGAGCGTCGTGATATGCGGCATTTCCGGCCGGACCCGATTGGTCCCGATGTGCTGCGGCGCTTGCTGCATGCTGCACATCTCGCCCCCAGTGTGGGGTTCATGCAGCCGTGGCGCTTCATCCGCATTACCGACCGGCAACTGAGAACGCAAATGCATGCTCAGGTTGATGCCGAGCGCAGACGCACGGCCAGCGCGCTGGGCGAGCGCGAAGACGAGTTCATGCGGCTGAAAGTCGAGGGCATTCTGGACTGCGGCGAAGTTCTGATCGCCGCCCTTATGGACGGACGCGAGCGACATATCTTCGGCCGTCGCACCATGCCCGAGATGGATCTCGCCTCGGTCGCCTGCGCGATCCAGAACCTGTGGCTGGCTTCCCGCGCCGAAGGAATCGGCATGGGCTGGGTGTCGCTGTTCGATCCACAACTGCTTGGCCGATTGCTGAAGTTGCCAGCCGGTGCCCGGCCCGTTGCCATCCTCTGTCTAGGCCATGTCGACAGTTTCTATGACAAGCCGATGCTCGAACAGGAAGGCTGGGCAGAACGGCAATCACTGTCCGACATGCTGCTCGAAAACTACTGGAGCACGGATTGAAGGGATCGGCATCGACGCATGGCCTGATCCTCCGGGATGCCTTCTCTGAGCGCATAACCGGCCAAGCGGGCGAGAAAATCGCTCTCGAATTCCGCCCGGACCCAGCACAGACACGGCTCGTCGCATGTCTCTGGTCACACTGGGCGAAGCCAGGCGAACCGGATCTGCTACTGGGACTACATCGCTGGTGAGGCGTGGCTAGCCGTCACGCTAGGCCGATCCAAAGAGGAGTTTCCATAGGAAGAGTGGCCGATAACCGCTGCCGGCAAAGACGAATAGGCCGTCTTAACAGCAGTCAGTACCTGCGTATATCAAGCTAAGCGCCGCGTGCCCACTTCGCCCGTCTCGTGGGCGCACCTCAATCAATGGGGATTAACGTTGCGTCAAAGCGCGGCCGCCCGACCTGCCCGCTCTTGCGATGCTGAAACGGCTGCGCGTGGCGTCGGCCACTGGCGACGGCACGGTACTGGCAAAAGCATCCGCCCAATGGCCGGGTATCACCGAAACTTGACGCTTACGATGAGCCTGAGCTCGGCTTCGGTGGTATCCAACGCGATGCGTCGCTTCGGGGCCGCGCAAGTATCCCCCCGGTACGCAGCGGGCGTTCAGAGGCTTATTTCAGGGGGCGCACGCTCATGCCGTTACTTAGTGTCGTTGGGGGATACGTGACCACAGTGTCGTGGTCCTGAAGCCCATCGAGTATCTGGGCTTCTTCCGCGTTGCGCTGCCCGATCTGAATGATTCGCTGGGCAGCTTTTCCATTCTTGACGATGAACGTGCACCAGTGGTCGCCGCAGCGGAATAACGCGCCGATCGGCAGCTTGAGCACATCAGGCTGGTCCGAGATGATGATGCGGCCTTGTACGCGGTAGCCATCATTCAATCTTCCCGGTGGGTCCACAAGGTCCGCGACAACATGGACGCGCTGCTCTTCGACCCCCAGCGCCGACACCTTGGTAAACGCCCCCGGACCGACTGTCCGTACCGTGGCGTTGACCGCCAATGGGCCACCCCACTCCACGACCGATACACGCATGCCGGCGCTGATCTTGACAGCATCGGTCGACAGCACGTCGACCACCAGTTCATAGCGCGAAGGGTCAGCTAAGACCATGAGGACCGTACCTGCGAGCACGACGCGCTCACTTTGCTGTTCGATGCGTAGCAGCACTGAGTTGGCCGGTGCCCGGACTTCAACAGGCTGCCCTGCTTCCAACGCCTTCAGATTCGCCATCGCGACACGAACGTCGGCTGCGGCCGACGTCTCCCTCGCGCGTGCTGCGGACAGATCGCTGGCACTGGAGGCAGACATGGTCCGCATCTGCTCCACTTCCTGCCTTGACATGGCACCGCTGCTCAGAAGCGTTTCGCCCCGGGCCAGGTCTCGGCGAGCCTGTTCGTAGTCCGCCCTGGCATGAGCGGCGCGCGCCTGAGCCTCTCGGAAAATTGCCTCTGCCGCATCAACCCGTGCGCGTTGCGATGCCCCCTCGCCAGGCGTCATCGGCACCGGCACCAGAGCGGCGATCACCTGCCCGCCTTTAATCTGATCGCCTTCATGCAGTTCAACGCGAAGCAGTCGGCCTGTGATCGGTGCCGTGATGACGTAACGATCATGCGCACGAATTTCGCCGTCTTCGTCGATCGTGACTTGAAGCGGCCCACGTGTGACGCGCCCTGTGTCCACTGTCGCAGGCGTTGGCCAGAGCGCGTAAGCGAGCGTCAATGCCAACGCAAGCGCGGCACCAGCAAGAGCAAGGGACTTTCGCAGAGCGCCGCGCTTCATGATTCTCTGGCCTTAAGCACTGCGACGATATCCAGCCGTCTGATCTTGCCCGCCACCAGCAGCCCCGAACACACAACCGCCCCACCCGCTACAAGGAATGCGTAAGCGAAGGTCGCGGCATGAACCACGAGCGGAAGGCGGTATAAATCTGTTGCCAGCCGAGTCGAGAGGAGCCCGCACACGCCATAGCCAAGCAGGAGCCCGGCTGGGAGCGCAATGGCGGTGAGCACAAACTGCTCCCCAAGCAGAATCCAAGCGACCTCGGTCTGCGTGAACCCGAGCACGCGCAGGGAAGCCAACTGCTGAACGCGCTCCGAGTAAGCGATTCGCATGCCATTGAACGCCACACCAAACGCAATCACACAGGCAAAGGCGAAGTTGATGGACGTGGACAGACGAACGCTTTCGTCCATGATCTTACGGAAGCTGGCGATGACGGACTGGCGAACTGCCACCGCATTCACCGTTGGCAGCCGCTTGAGCGTCGCATACAGATGCGCAGCCGCATGCTGATCGACGGACAACCTTGCCCCTGACCAGTTTCCGCTCTCCCCCAGCAGTTTCGCCAGCGCTTTCTGGTCCATGTAGGCCGCAACGCCTACCAGATCGCCGGACAGCTGCATCAACGTGACCTGTCTGGTTTGACGCTCGCCTTCAAGCACTTCGATGGTGACCGGATCACCGGGTTTTATACCAAGAACGGCGGCAAGTCTTGCCGAAACCACCAAGCCATCCGGGGGAATATGCAGCGGTCTGCCCTCATCATCAACGAGCCTGTGCAGATCTGCCTTCTGAGCGATTCCGCTCAGCGACACGCGCCGAGACCGATACCCAGCGGATAGCTTGACCGGTACATCGCGAAACCCTTCGACCTTCAGCACGCCGGGCAGACGCTCGATCGCGTAGACGGCGCGGTGAGATAACGGCTGAGAAAAGGCCACCGTCACTTCCTGGCGCTCGATTTGCTGAAATTGCGTATCGAACAAGAAATCGATTGAATCGAAGAAGAACCCGCCGACGACAAGAATCGCGCTCGCGCATGCAATGGCTAAGGAACCAAGGAGCGACTTGACGGGTTGGCGCGCGATATTGCGCGCAATCATTCGCCACACCACGCTGAGTTGCCGATAGATGCCCGCCCGCTCCACCCAGCCCACTGAAAACGCCGGAGGAACGACTGCGCGAAGCGCCTCGACGGGCATCAACCTCATGGCCTTCGCAGTGCTCATGATGGCACCGCCAAGTGCCGTTCCGAAGCTGATGAAGAACGCCCAGGCCATCGTCGAAAGATCGGCGCGAAATTCGAGGTGAGCCAGCCGATAGTACCGGGCGTAGAGATCGGTCAGATACGTCCCTAATGCCAATCCGCCACCAATACCGATAGCAGTACCTGCCGCAGCAACGACGCACCCGAGCTGCAGGTAATGCAAACCTACTGAAAGATCACCGTATCCAAACGCCTTCATCAAGCCGATCTGCGAGCGTTGTGTATCGATCAGCCGGGTCAGGACGTTCTGCAAGAGAAACATCGCGACGAGAAAAAAGATGGCCGGCACATAGGTAGCAGTCACGCGATTCTGTGCGATTTCGTCGGTAATGAACCGATTCGATATCTGGTCGTCCCGGCTGATTGTTCCAAGTCCGCCGTACGGCAACAACATTCGATCAATCTGCGCCATGAGGTGCGGCGCGGGCACGCTTGCATCGAGAGACAACACGAGATCATTGAAAGCGCCGTCCATGCGGAACGCTGCTGAAACCGCATTCGTTCCCATCCACACCACGCCGTAGTGACGGTTGTCGGGAAAGATGGAGCCGGCGCCTGCCTCGTAGACATACTCCGGCGAGATTGCAAGGCCAACAATGTGCAGGCGCTTCCAGCGGCCGTTCAAGATGGCGCTGAAATATTGGCCGGGGCGCAGGCCATTGGCATCTGCAAAGGCCCCGCTGACCAGCACCTCGTCTTCGCGGCCCGGCGAAATGTATCGGCCGCTTTGAAGATGCAACAGGTTCAGCGCAGGCCAGCCGAGTTCCGGGATCGAAACAAGGCGCGCCGTGGCTGGCTCGGAAAGGCCGGGTATGTCGACCGTGACATCTGACACCACGCGTGCGTCCACATGTGACACCCCCGGTAATGCAGCAATGCGCGAAGCCGTCTCCAGTGGTGCGCGCTTCAGATGCACGAAAAGATCGGCAAAGCGGTATGACGCGTAGTAGTCCTGCTGGGCGTTCAACAAAGCCAGATAGGTGCTGCGCATCGCCACAAACGTGGCAACGCCGCATCCGACAACCAAGACCGCCGCCACCACCTGCGCCCGCATTTGCCAGAGGTCTCGCCAGAGTAGCCGGACAAGCATGGTCACCATGCCAGATCCCCCACGCGGGCACGCTGGGCGTTGCGGCGTTGCTCGACAATGGTGCCGCTGCTCATGCGAACGACACGATCCGCCATGTCGGCGATGACGGCGTTGTGCGTGACGATGACGATCAGGGTGCCGAACTCGCGGTTCACCTGTTCGAGCACCTCTAGCACCAGTTGCCCCGTCCGGAAATCCAATGCGCCTGTCGGCTCGTCGCACAGGAGGACATCTGGCCGCTTTGCGACAGCGCGGGCGATGGCAACACGTTGCTGCTCACCCCCCGACATCTGCGAGGGAAAGTGATCCGCCAGCGCCCCGATCCCGACCCGGTTCAGGGCCTCAGTGGGGTCCAGCGGGCGCTCTGCGATGTCCGTCACCAGTGCGACGTTCTCGCGAGCAGTCAGGCTTGGAATCAGGTTGTAGAACTGAAAGACGAATCCAACGTGTTCCCGGCGGAATCGCGTTAGACCTCGTTCCCCCGCGTGGGAAAGATCGTGGTCCCGATACACGATGGAACCGGTTGTTGGTGTATCCAGCCCGCCCATCAGGTTGAGTAACGTGGATTTGCCACTGCCCGATGCCCCGAGCAGCACAACGATCTCACCCGCGCCGAGTTCCAGATCGACGTGTTCCAGGGCGCGCACGCTCACGCTTCCCATTGGATAGACCTTGCTGACGGCCTGAATATTGAACACCGTTTCCACGACACACCAGTCGGCTAGGGCGGCTGGCGAATAAGCCGCTCAGATGTTCGGCGCTGCCCAGAAAGCGACGTCCAGCGTTCTGCGATTGCCCTTCCGACTTGCATGCCTGCCGCAATTGCAACATCCACAGAATCAAAGTCCGGAGAGACGTGGTGGAAGCGCTCCAATTTGGGATATTCCAGCGCGGCTGACTTGGGCGAGCAGACAAAGCCGGTGTAGGCGTACTTGAATTCATCGCACCGCCCAACGACCGCCAAGATATGAATAGAGCAGCCCCGGTACTGTTCAATTGCCCAGGCCGACATATCGATCTCCTGCAAAGCATACGGGGCTGTCATGCATGCCAGCCTCATCAAGCTCTGCCCCCGCATGTCTGGGCAGGGTTTTCCGGGCGAAGAAGAGAGGGCCAGCGCACGGGTTCTTTCAGGCTACTTGTATTTGCCCGCCAGACGTTGACTTACCTCAATCAGTACAGATGCCAGCGCTGACGGGCCAACGTATCGGTAATCCGCCGCGTATTCAGTGCGTTGATATCCCACTCCAAATGCGCACTGTCGATGACATGCGCGACGACCGGTCCGGAACCAGGCGCTGCCCATCGCATTCCCGACTCAAAGCATGTGGGTCTGCTCATCGCCCTGCCCTTGTCCGTGCGGCTTTGGCGGACGATGCGATTGAATCCGGTCGCCGCCAGCGCAGACGCTTCGCTTGCACAAGGTACTGCCAATCCAGTTTGGCAAACCCATAAACGAGCGCCAGAAACACGACCTGCGACACGACGAAGTACACACCCATATACGCGCCGTCGATCTCCGTTTCCACATCCAGATAACGGGCACCAATCTGGGCAATGCGCGTCCAGGTCAGGTAGCTTATCCAGCGGCCAACGAAGAACGGAAGCCCGATCAACCAAAGCCGCATCCCAGTCAAGCCGTAGGCTATGAAGATGTAATTGGACGGGAACGGGCTGAAGGCGTACGCGAGCATCAGCCCGACCGTCATACCTTTGCGGTCTTCGAGCCAGGCGCGTACAACGTCGATGTTCTGACGATCCGCCTCGCGCATCCAGCGATTGCGTACGAGCGAGCAGGATAGCCGCGCCAGAACCAGACGGCCGAGGGTTGCCGCGCAAGCGGCAATGCCCGCAAGAAGCACCGGGTTGGCATCAGGCCGTGAGAAGCCGATCCATGACATCACCATCCACGTCGGCGGTGCGAAGGCCGGCATCACATTCAGCAGCAGGACGGTCGCGAACAATGCGAGCAGGTTTGTCATGACGATCAAGCCTCTCCTCCGAGCACATGGAACAGTTCGTCTTCTTGTGCGCAATGCAGCCGCAGGATGGCATCGAGCCCATACAGCAAGCGTTGCAGCTCCTGTGTCACAGCGGCGTCAGGGCCGTCGGAGGAAACATCCGCCACGATCCGGCCCAACAGGTTTGTCACGCGGAATATCTCGCGATGCATGGCGCTCATGGCAGCCATCGGGTCATCCCCACCAAGCAGGCGGGCGACGTCCGGATAGAGCTGGGTATCGTCGCGGCGCTCATGCGGCACCAGTACGTCTGCCAAGGACTGGTTGAGCGATAGCAGCGCGGCTTTTGCCGCACCACCGGCCATATGGGGCAGCGAGTCCGCGACCACGCGGATCCGGCTCAGGATGGGTTCCAGCTCTGCGTGTTCGGCCGTGAGGCGCTCGACGTCTGCAGAGACGAGTGACCGGGTTGCCTCGTCTTCTGTTGGCCGCAGTGCTCGCAACGCGCTGGCGATCGCCAGTACATCAATGACCTCTTGCAGCATTGCGCCCGGCAAAGGCGCCAGATAACCGAGTGCAGCGACAACCATAGCGGCCAGCGATAACGACATGCCGATCATCACGCTCTGCAGCGCGACGCGGCGTGTGCGGTGCGCTATCCTGACCGCGTCAACGAGCCGATCCAGACGGTCCACCAACAAGACAATGTCTGCAGCTTCCGAAGAGGCCGCAGCGCCGCGCGCACCCATTGCCACGCCAATGTCCGCAGCAGCGAGCGCAGGCGCATCGTTGACGCCATCGCCAACCATGACCACCCTGCCGTCGGCGCGTGCACCCCGGATCACCGCAAGCTTGGCCGCCGGAGACAGGGCCGCATAGACCTCCGTCACCCCCAACATGGATGCGACGGATTCGGCAACGTCTGCCCGGTCCCCGGTCAACATCGCCTGCCGTGTGATGCCCTCTCGACGCAAGAGCCGCAGCGCGCGAGGTGCCTCAAGGCGAACGCGGTCAATCAACTGCAATGCGCCCACCAGTTCACCATCCACGCCGACAAAGACAGCCGACGCACCGGCATAGCTCACGCGCTTGACGAACGCTTCCACCCAGCGCGGCATATCAGACGAACCCAAGACATACGGCAACGCGCCGATGGAAACGACATGCCCTTCAACGCGGCCGCAAACGCCGGCTCCCGGACTCTCGACAACGGCACTCGGAAGTTTCAGCGTCGCGCCCTGTTCGCGCGCGGCCTTGGCGACGGCTTCTGCCGTGACGTGATTCGATGCCTGTGCGAGTGAACCGGCCAAGCCCAGCACAACATCGGATGCGTATTGCGGGGCGCATTCGACGTCGACCAATCGTGCATATCCGCTGGTCAGGGTGCCCGTTTTGTCGAAGAACAGCGTGTCGGCCAACGCCAGTCGCTCCAATGCGCCGCCGCCTTTGACCAGTACGCCTCGCTTGGCGCAACGCGATAGCCCTGAAACGATGGCGACAGGCACTGCCAGGATCAATGGGCACGGCGTGGCCACGACGAGCACGGCAAGGCAACGCGCCGAATCACCGGTAAGGATCCAGCTTGCCCCCGCCAGGAGAACGGCGACGCCCCCAAAGGCAAAGGCGTACCGGTCAGCCAACCTTACGGAGGGGCTACGTTCTGCCTGCGCTGCACTGACCAGCCGGACAACGCCCGCAAACGTGCTCTTTTCGGCAGACGCACTGGCGATCATTTCGAAAGCGGCGCCCACATTCAGCACGCCGCTGCAAATGGCATCTGCCGCCTGGCGATGGCGGGTGAGGGATTCTCCTGTCAACGTGGATTCATCCAGATCGGCAGGCTCGGACAAGGTGCCGTCCACCGGCACGACTTCGCCGTGCCGCACCAGCAACCGGTCACCCGCTTGAACCTTCTCCAGGCTGACCTGATGCCACTGCCCGTCGTCGAAGCGATTGGCCCGCTTGGGTGCATGGCCAAGCAGCGCAGTCATCTCGCGCTGCGCACGCGCTTGGGCAAAGTCTTCCAACGCGCGCCCGGTCGCGAGCATCAACGCAATGACCGAGGCGACCAGCACCTCGCCCGACAAGAGCGCAAAGGTAATCGACGTCACCGCCAGAACATCCACCCCGGCCTGGCGTCGCATCAGTGACTGAACAATCGTGACGACCAGGGCCACCCAGTTCGGCACGACGCCAATCAGCCAGAGTTGCCGCGCGAGCACATCGGCACCGAGGTACCGCGCCCATAACCCTGCCGCCAAGGTCAGCACCGACAAAGCAAGCAATGCAACGTTGGCAAGCAAGCGCGCGGAGTGCATCGCTGAGGCTCTTGTCGGCGCAGTTTTCATGTGGGCTAGATCATGCGGCGCAGCAGCCGATCCTTCAGGATGAACTCATGCCAGAGCGCCGCGGCGGCATGCAGCCCGACCACGATATAAACGACCGTCGCGCCCGACTCATGAATTTCCTTGGCCAAGTGGGCCAACGACTTGTCCAGCGCCAACGCCAGCGTCAGATTCAGTCCGAACGGTTGAATCGGCTTGCCTGCCAAAGCCAGCGCCAGCAAACCCAAAACGGGCATCCCCACCATCAGGACGTAGAGCACGCCGTGCGTGAGTCGCGCGACAAGCTGAACCAGCGGTGTGCCCGGCACGGGAGGCGGTGCCTGCGTGCCCACCCGGGCCAGCAAGCGCAACACCATCAGGGCGAGCACGGAGAGCCCTGCTGTCTGATGGACCATGAACAGAGCGGCACGCTCGGCGCTGCCTTTCGGAAAGAAATCCATGATTTCGATGGCCACGACGGCGATCAACACCGCCAGAACCACGAGCCAATGGAGCGAGCGCATGGTGAGGGAGTATTTCGGTTCAGATTGCATAGCGTTATCCAGAATGTGTTGAGTAAGGGGTGAGGCTGGAGCAGGTCAATCGTCAAAGTCCCACATCCGGTGCAGATCGAGCTGGAGGCGGCTGTCTGCCTCCAGCAGGTCGACGCGGGCGAGCCGCTCGGCAAGCAGAGCCTCAGCCAGACTACGGCGCGTTGCCAGTAGTTCAGTCAAGCCCGACTCACCTGCGCGATATGAACGGGTTGCCCTGTCTGATGCGCTTTTCTGCAGCGTAACCGCTTCCATCTGCGCTTGCGCGCTCGCTCGTTTGCCTTGCAGGTTGCCATAGAGCACGTCGAATTCGGCACCCAGCCGACGCTCAGAACCCAATCTACGCCGAGCTGCCGCTTCCGCATCGGCCGCCGCCGCAGCAGCCGTTGAGCGCCGATGCGCCGAACCGATCGGCATGGCAACGCTTACGCCCATGATGCGTTCCGCACCGCCGCGCTCCACCGTAACAAACATGCCGACGGTCGGGTCAGGCCGACGCTCCAGATCTGCACGCTTGGCCATTTGTTGTGCCTGGGCCTCTTCTGCCATCGCAAGACGGTATTCGTGGCTGTCTTGAATGTACTGTGTCCGTAATCGATCTGGTGGATCTTGCGGCAATGCGGGCAGCGCGGTGTCGGGGCCAGACGTGGGGTGGCCCAACCCCGGAAACCGGGCTTGCAGCTCCGCCTGCGCCGTCTGTTCCGTAGCAACGGCTGTCGCCAGCGCAGCTTGCGTGCGCGCCCGATCGGCGGCGGCCAATTCAGCATCCAGGCGAGAGGCATCGCCCAGTTGCACCCTCCGGGCAGTCAGCGCCGCCAGATCAGTGGCCGCTTTGGCATTCTCCTGCGCCGCCTGGCGTGCCTGCCCTGCACGCACGGCGGCAAACCAGAGGGCCAGAATCTGGCGCGATGCCTCGTGGCGCGCATCCTTGACGGCCAGCTGCCCAGCCTCGGCGGCGGCATCGGCAAGCTGCCCATCGGCCTGCGCTTTGCCCCAAAGCCGCAACGGCCGCTCCACAGCGATCTGCCCTTCGGCATGGCGCTCTGAGGGGTCGCGTACCTGGCGCCCTTGGCCAATTGCGCGCACCACAGTTTCCGCTGTGCCAGCGCGGATGCCTTCTGCCCGAGCCAGTACGGCATCGCGGCGGGCCTCTGCCGCAAGCACGTCGGGCGACTGCGCGACGGCCTCGCGCACTGCGCTCTCCGCCGGCAGATAGGTCGGCGGGATTTGCGCTTGCGCTGCGGCACTCCAAAGCAGCATCGCGCTAGCTCCCGCCAATACGATGCGAAACATGTCCAACCTCATTGTGAATCTCCCTGCCCGGCGGCCGCACGCGGCCGAGGCAACCCAAAACGTTCAAACAGCAGGGGCAGAAGAAGCAGCGTCAGCGCAGTCGAAGAGATCAGCCCGCCCGATACGACGATCGCCAGCGGCCGCTGAATCTCTGACCCCGGCCCGCTGGCCAGCAGCAGCGGAATCATCCCCAGTGCGGTAATGCAGGCCGTCATCAGGACGGGCCGCAGGCGGTCTCGCACGCCGTCGCGCACGGCTTGCGCCATGCTCAAGCCGGACTCCAGCAGCGTGTTGAAGTGCGAAACCAGCACCACGCCGTTGAGCACAGCAATACCGAGCAATGCGATAAAGCCAACGGAGGCCGGCACCGACAGGTATTCGCCTGATATCCGTAGCGCCGCAATGCCGCCGACGAGCGCGAACGGAATGTTGGCGACCACCAGCACTGCCTGCCGCACCGAGCGGAACGTCAACATCAGCAAGAGAAAGATTGCGCACAGGGCCAATGGGACAACCAACGCAAGGCGCGCTGCGGCGCGTTGCTGGTTCTCGAACTGGCCGCCCCACACCACCCGCAATCCTTTTGGCAACGTACCAATACCGCTGACTGCTGCCTGGGCTTCCTGCACGAAACCCGCCAGGTCACGACCATCGACATTGGCCTGGATCACGGCAAACCGGGCGCCGTCTTCGTGGTTGATGCGCACGGGCCCATCCACGCGTTCGATACGTGCCAGAGAGGTGAGCGGCCATGCTTTGCCATCAGGCGCCGTTACCAGAAGGTTGGTCAGGTTTTCGGGCGCCTGCCGCAAGCCTGCTCCGCCACGCAGGATCAACGGCGTGCGGACGATGCCCTCGGGCACCACGCCAATCCGGTCGCCCTCGATCAGGGCGCGCAGTTGCGCCTGGAGGGCGTCGCCGGAGAAGCCGGCCTGACCGACCGCAGCGCGGTTCAGTGACACTTTCAGGTATTGCACGCCGCTGTTGCTGGGCGCAATCACCTCTGCCGCGCCCGGGATGGTGCGGACCTTGGCAGCAATGGCCTGCGCGGCTGCGTCGATGGCAGCAAGGTCGCTGCCGAACAGCTTGATGGCAACGTCGCCACGTGTGCCGGTCAGCATCTCCGAGACACGCATCTCAATGGGCTGCGTGAAGCCGTAGATCACGCCCGGGAAGCGCTCCATCACGCGCCGGATCGCAATCGCGATGTCTTCCTTGCTGCCGCGCCACTGATCCTTGGGCTTGAGTACCAGGAAGGTATCGGTTTCGTTCAGCCCCATCGGGTCAAGGCCGAGATCATCCGAACCCGAGCGTGCGACGATCGAGCGTATTTCCGGCACCTCCTTGAGCAGCGCCTGCTGCACGCGTTGGTCCATGTCCAGCGAGGCCGTTAGCGAAACGGACGGTGCTTTCTGCAACTGCACGATCAGGTCGCCCTCGTCCATCGTCGGCATGAATGTCTTGCCGACCGACATGTACAACACCACGGCCAGCGCCAACGCCGCCCCGGCCAGGCCGAACACCATGCGGCGATGCGTTGTCGTCCATGCCTGGATGCGCGCAAAACCGCTCGCGACCTTTCGCATCAACCAGGGCGGCTCATCTGCATGCGCAAGCAAGAGCAAAGAAGCGAGCGCCGGGACCACCGTAAAGGCAATGACCACGGACGAGGCCAGCGCCAGCACGATGGTCAGCGCCACCGGCCCGAAGAGCTTGCCCTCCAGACCTTGCAGTGACAGCAGCGGCAAGAACACGATGGCAATAATCGACACGCCCGACAGCATCGGTACCGCTACCGTTGCCACTGCATGGCGGATGACCGCACCGCGCAGGGCAGGATCGGTCTTGTGGTCTTGTGCGCGCGCCATGGCCGTCTCGATGTTCTCGACCACGACTACGGCTGCATCCACGAGCATGCCCAGTGCAATGGCGAGCCCCCCAAGGCTCATCAGGTTGGCCGTCAGGCCCACATAGCGCATCAGGAGAAAGGTCGCCAGCATCGACAGCGGTAGTGTGGCCGCCACGACCAGGGCCGACCGCACCCCACCCAGGAACAGATACAAGGTGATGACGACCAGCACGCTGGCCTCAATCAAGGCGCGAACCACGGTATTGGCCGCCCGTGTTACCAGCTCACCGCGGTTGTAGAAGACGTGGGTCGACATGCCCTTCGGCAACTGGGGCCCTAGCACATCCAGCCGCTCCTGCACCGCCTCGACCAGCTTGCGGGCATCGCTGCCGCGCAGGCCCAGCACCAGCCCTTCAACCGCTTCACCGTTGCCGTCTTTGCTGACAGCGCCGTTGCGGGTGGCTTCACCCAGCCGCACGGTCGCAACATCACCAACCGTGACCGCAGGGGCGGAAGTCAGGCTCTGCGCCGGTACCACGACAATCGCACGCAGATCATCCAGCCCGCGTATGCCACCTTCCACGCGCACGACCCAGTGCTCGTCTCCGCGGTCCAGCCGCCCTGCCCCGTCGTTGCGATTATTGGCGTCCAGCGCCTGACGCAGTTGCTCAAGGGTGACGGAGCGTGCGCGCAACCGGGCCGGGTCGGGTGTTACCTCATAGCTGCGCACCTCGCCGCCCAAGGCGTTGACGTCGGCCACGCCTGCCACGGTGCGCAGCGCTGGCCGGATCACCCAGTCCAGCACGCGGCGCCGCTCGGCCAAGGAATAGCCATCGCCCTCCACCGTGAACATGAACATCTCGCCCAACGGCGTGGTGATAGGCGCCAGGCCGCCCACTGCGGTCGACGGCAGATCACGCGCCAAGCCGGCCAAGCGCTCCGATACTTGCTGGCGCGCCCAGTAGACGTCTACCCCCTCTTCAAAATCGACGGTCACGTCGCTGATGCCGTATTTGGATACCGAGCGCACGATCGTCTTGTGCGGCAGGCCGAGCAGCTCCTGCTCAATAGGCGTCGAGACCCGCTGTTCGACCTCCTCCGGGGTCATGCCCGGCACCTTCAGCACGACCTTGACCTGCGTCGGCGAGATATCGGGAAACGCGTCGATCGGCAGGTTCAGATACGCCCACACGCCGGCCACAGCGAGCACGCCAGCCGCGATCAGCACCAGCACGCGTTGGCGCAAAGAGAACTCAATCAGGCGGGGCAACATCACTGCTCTCCCGCCAGCAAGCCCTTGAGCGCGCCGACACCTGTCACCGCCACGCGTGTACCCGCTGGCAGGTTGGCACGGACGACGGCGATGGCGTCGTCTGTACTGGCGACTGCGACATCCTGGAAGCGGAAACCCTTGTCGGTCGCGACGAATACGCCGGGCACACCCCGCACGTAGACCAGCGCAGCCACAGGAACCCGCAGCAGGCCCGGCGCGTTTGCATTGGCCGCGCTGCGCAGCTTGAGCGTGACGTTGACGCTCTCTCCGGCACGCAGGTCCCCACGTCGCTCCAGCGACGCACGCACGCGCACACCAGCAGTGCCATCACCGGAAGGCGCAACACCGATGACGGTGCCGCCCGCGCCGCGTTGTGCGATCTCGACCCGGTCGCCTGGGGCCGGCACCGGTATGTCGCGGCCAACGAGCAGGTCCAGCTCCAGAGCCGCCGGATCAACGATCCTGAAAAGCGGTGCCGCCGCGTCTACTCGCGCCCCCGGAACGGCGTTGACTTCGGACACCACACCGCCACGGCTGGCAACCAATTGCGCCTCACCACCGGGGCCGCTGAATGCGATGCCGGAGGACGCCAGCTCTGCCCGGCGCGCCTTCACCATGGCGCTGGCTTCAGCGGCCCGCGCCTGCGTGGCCTGCCAGCGGCTTGCAGCGATGATGCCGTCGTCGTACAGCGCCTTGTCGCGCGCGAGCGACTGCTGCGCGAGCCGCGCCTGGGAGTTGGCTTCCGTCAGTGCGCGGCTGGTTTCGAAGAGCTGCGGGCTCAGAAAACCGGCCAGCGGCTGGCCCGCCCGGACGGTTTGCCCGACCGACACCAACACCCGGGGCACCATGCCCGCGTATGGGGCGGCCACCACATATTGTGCATCCGGCTTGAAGACGACACGCGCATGCGTGCCGACCTCCAGCCCTGACGAAGCGGCGACTGGGCTGAAGCGCACGCCGAGGGAGCGCGCCTGCTCAGCCGATAGCGGCACCACCTGGGGGCCTGCTTGGGCAGCGGCCTGCTCAAGGGGAAACGCGATCAGCGCAATACACGCACTGGCCGCGACGATTCGTTTGAAAGACATGCCTGACTCCAATCCTCGGAGGCAGCGCCACGGACGCCACCTCTGATTGCCGCGCATACGCGAGCGACCTCAAGATCAACCGTCGCTCTGCATTTCCATGCGACGCGAACGACAAACTCTTACGGTGGATGGCCGATGGAAAGTGGAGTTGCTACCACCGCGTAGCGTCAGGCGTGCGCCAAGAATCAGAAGACAACACTTCTGACACATTCATCATCGCCAATGCAGACACGAGAGGCTTGTTGCAAGTCAACAAGTTGCGGAGCAACCCGCCCGCCGGCCGTCAACCGGGTACGGATCAGAACTGCAGCGGAGGTGCCTGGGCAGGAGGCGGCCGATTGATGCGATCGCGCCAGCGCGCTCGAACGGGCGTTGGGCGATAGGCGGGACGAAATACTGCGGCGAAAGCAAGCGCCGCAAGCAGGAGGAACGTCAGCGCGGATACTCCCGGCGCCGCCGCTGCCCAAAGAAATGCACCCAGGTCCGCAGGGCCAAGGGCGGGCTCGACGTCCACCTCGAAGGGCTCGTGGTTCGTCAATGCCCAGTCATGAGGGGCGGCGTCGACCGATTCCTTGATGGAAGCGCGGTGGGCAAATGGTAAAGATTGGAAATGAGAATCAACCGCAGCAGGAAGCGCGGTGTGCACGTGCAGGCCAAATTGTTTCGGTGTTCCGAGATGGCCGTGCAGAAGCGGGCTTAGCAGCTGCATCAACACGATGGTCAACAACAGCATTGCCCGAAGCGAGATGCTTGCGGTCGCACGTGGCATTTCAAGATTGTAACGCAATGTGCCTTTCGTTTAGTGCTTGATATCAGCCCGCGTCCATCGGAGACAGACCCACCACAGCATGCGTCAACGCATATGCCGACGAATACTCCAGCTCACCGGACGCTTGCGCGTGAATCGTAAACAGCGGCTGCCCAACACTGACCTGATCGCGCAGTCGCACATGCATTTCCACCCCCGCGACTTGACGCATCGGTGCGCCCGCAAGTTTTGCGATGCGCGCAAGGTGGCGATTGTCGATGTTCGTGACGATGCCATTTTGCTCGGCAACGACGTCTCGGCGGAAGACGGCTTCTCCGGGGATGCGCAAGCCGCCCTGTGCCTCGCAAATCGCCTCGAACTTCCGCCATGCGGCGCCGCTATCCAGCAGGCCGGTTGCCATGTCGAGCCCCGTTCCGGCAACCGCTGCGCCGCAGAACTCCAGCAATGCGCTGGCGAGCAGTAAAGACCGTTCCCGCAAGTCGAAAGGCGCCGTAGGAGACCGCTCAAGTACAGCCAGAACGTCTCTGGCTTCCAGCGCGGGGCCAATTCCACGGCCAACGGGCTGCGCGCCGTCCGTGCGCACCATCAGCACCTGCACCCCAAATGCCTGGGCCACGCGCTTGAGCAGCATTTCAAGGCGCTCGAGGTCTTCGACACTGCGGACTTTGGCCGTCGGGCCCACGGGCACATCGATCAACACATGCGTGGACCCGGCTGCAATCTTCTTGGAAAGAATGGACGCCACGAGCTGTGCATCGCTGTCGACGTCGAGTGCCCTTTCCACGCGAATCAGCACATCGTCCGCAGGGCTGAGGCTCAACGCCCCGCCCCACGCAAGCGATGCCCCAACCTGCCCGACAACGCATCGCAGCTCGGCAGCGGTCAGGTTGACCCGGGTGAGCGTTTCCATCACGTCTGCGGTACCCGCCGGCGAGGTGATGGCGCGTGATGAGGTTTTGGGCAGCAGCAGCCCCGCCGCCGCACAGATGGCAACGACGATGGGGCTGGTGCGATTGCCGGGCAACCCGCCCACGCAGTGCTTGTCTGCCACGACGGCGCGATCCCACTGCAGGCGCTCGCCCGAGTCGACCATGGCTTGTGTGAGGTCGATGGTTTCCTTGATGGTCATGCGGCCCGATGCACAGGCACTCAGGAAGGCTGCGATATGGACATCGGCGTAGCGCTCGTTCGAAATGTCCGCGATGATCTCGTGCAACTGCTTGGCGTCCAGATGCCCACCATAGATCTTGGCCCGCAAGGCGCGCAGGGACTCGAGCGACGGCGCATGCCTGACACAGATCTCGTCACCCGGGCGCGCCATCAATGCATCGACCGCGCTGGCTGACAGGCTCACCTCATGCTTTTCCAGCAGCCCCGACCCGACCAGGTTCAGCGTGGCGATCGTCGATCGCTGCCCGATCTGGACTTCCACACGGGCCTGCGCGGTAAAGCCCTCCGACCGGCAGATCGCGCTGTCCGGGTGCATGTAGATGACATGCTCCTGCCACGTGTCAATGCCAAGCGCCTTGAACCGGAGGCACCCCTGCGGCACAACGGCTGCGTCAACCGCGAGCATGGAGAGGGTGCTCATGACACGCGCATCAACCGGCGAACCGGAAGTGCCCGCTGTGTAGCGTGATCTCCTTGGAACCGGTCTGCTCGAACAGCATGCGTGCGACTTCTTCGATATCACTGCGGTGCACTTTGAATGCACTGAGCAGATCGTCCGACTGGCAGGAGCGCGCGCCAAAATGGTCTTCAAGGGCCTCGGCCGTGATTGCATAGCTTGCGGAGCTGCCATCGACCGACGCGCTGCATTGCAGACGCGGACCCGCTGCGCAGTATGTCGGGTCGTCAGGCAGGAACCTGATCTGTTTCATGATGGCCTCCAGATACGAAAGCGCCCTCATCAAACAAGCATCTGCTTGCTCGAAGGCATGGGTAAATCAAAGATGCGTGAAATGGCGTCGACCAGCGGCTCTGTGAGTGCAATCTGGTTCGAGGGATGCGGGATGGTGTCGCACGTGACCACCTCTGCGCTGGCGGCACACAGTTGGCTATACGCGTTGTCGGCAAACACAGCGTGTACCCCAACGCAAACCGGCTTCGGCTGACCGGCGCGCCGCAGCAAGTCCGC
The DNA here is from genome assembly GCF_054792405.1 of Ralstonia sp. SA306. Taxonomy (NCBI): domain Bacteria; kingdom Pseudomonadati; phylum Pseudomonadota; class Betaproteobacteria; order Burkholderiales; family Burkholderiaceae; genus Ralstonia; species Ralstonia sp. SA306. The sequence goes on along the minus strand of NZ_CP096452.1, from coordinate 948,534 downwards.
TGCGGCGAGCATCGTGCGCCCGGTCGAGATGATGTCGTCGATCAGTACAGGCACACAGTGCGTTGGAATATTCGGCAATTCTGCGATTTCCACGTGCCACGCGCTGTGCCGCGTCTTGGTCAATGCTGCCCATGGGGCTTGGCAAATGCCGGCCACATGCGCGACCCACTGTCTGCTTTCTTCGTCTGGCCCGATCAGGAACGGCGCCTGTACATGGGTTTGGATCCATGCGGCAATGGCAGGCGCGGCTTCCACGGCGGCCGTCGGCATGCAATAGACATTCGACAAATGCGAAATGCGATGCAAATGCGGATCCACCGTGACAAGCCAGTCGAATACGGGATTCAACAAGGCAGCAAAGTGTTCTGCAGCGCGAATCTCGCCCGCTTTGAAGATGACGTCCTGCCGCATGTAGGGCAGGTATGGCGCAATCAATCCAACGCGGCGCGCGCCGCCCTCGCGTGCGGCAATCGCCAGCCACAGCAGCGGCAACAGTTTCTCGTCGGGATGATCGAGTGTGCACACAATGGCAACTTCGGCGCCGTGCACGGGCGTGCACAGGCGCACGTAGGATTCCCCGTCCGGAAAGTGGCTCACGGCGGCATGCCCCAGTTCCGCGCTCAGCGGGGTGGCAAGTCGCATGGTGGCGGCTTCGCAGCCGGGCATGGCAATCAGCACACGCTGCGAAGCCAGACCAACAGCCGGCGCGGTCATGAACCCTCCAGATCGTAGGACTGGCGATACTCCGGCATGCGGACTGGCCACTGTAGTTCGCGCTCGATGCGCTGACGCAACGCGTCGCTGGCGGACGGCTCGCCATGCACGATGAAGGTCTGCCGTGGCGGCCGCGTAAAGCCCCGTAACCAGGCCATCAGTTCATTGGCATCCGCATGGGCGGACAGATTCTGAATCTGCTCAACCGAGGCCCGGATGGCGACCTCACGTCCGTGCACGCGCAACGCCCGCTGACCGGCCAGCAGCGCCGCGCCCCGTGTGCCGGCCGCCTGGAACCCAGACATCAGGATGGCGTTGCGCTTGCCGCCGCCAAAGCTCTTGAGGTGATGCAGCACCCGGCCACCCGTCGCCATACCGCTTGCCGCAAGGATGATCTTAGGCGCGCGATCGCTCCCCAAATGCCTCGACTGTTCGGGGCTCTGCACCGGAACGGCCAACGCACAAGCTGCCTGGCAGTCGGCAGCCCCGATATGCAGATCGTCAACATGATGCGAAAACACCCCGGTCGCCAGTTCGGCCATCGGGCTGTCGAGGTAGATCGGCACGTGCGGAATCCGATGTTCGCGGATCAGCATGTAGAGGCAGTACAGCAGCTCTTGCGTACGCCCCACCGCAAAGGCAGGAATCAGCAGCGTGCCGCCCTGCCCGATTGTCCGCTGCACAACCTGCTGGAGTGCATCGAGCGGGTCACCCTCCGGATGCACGCGATCGCCATAGGTGGATTCGACCAGCAAGGTATCGGCCTCCGCAATGGGTTCGGGTGGCCGCATGACGGGATCGACCTGCCGCCCCAGATCGCCAGAAAAAACAATGCGACGGCCCTCGGCCAGCAATGTCGCCGTTGCGGCACCGATGATGTGTCCTGCACGGTGGAACTCCGCTTCCACGCCCTCGGCAACGGGAAAGCGCTCGCCGTAATCAACGGGATGCAGACGGCGTAATGCCCTGGCAGCGTCCTTTTCATCGTAGAGCGGCAAGGCGGGATGATGGCGGGAGAACCCCTCGGCATTGGCGTAGTGCGCATCCTCCTGCGCAAGCCGAGCGCTGTCAGGCAGCAGGATGTTGCACAGTTCCGCCGTGCCTTTCGTACAGTAGACCGGGCCATGGAACCCATTTCGGACCAGCAGCGGCAGGTAGCCGCTGTGGTCGATATGGGCATGCGTGAGTACGACCGCATCGATGTGGTGCGGATTGACGGCGAGCTTGTCCCAGTTCCGCAAGCGCAATGACTTGTAGCCCTGAAACAGCCCGCAATCGACCATGACACGGCGTGCGCCGGTCTCAAGCACGTACTTCGAGCCGGTCACCGTGTCGGTGGCGCCAAGAAATTGCAGCCGCATGCCACACCCCTCACGCTCAGCGAATCGTGACGCGCTGCTGTTGGGACGCTTCCTTCTTGGGCAGCGTCACGCGCAACAGTCCGTTCTCGTACGTTGCGTCGACCTTGGTTTCATCGACCGCCGCATCCAGCGTGAACATGCGCTGCATGGAGCCGCTGTAGCGCTCGCTGCGGATGATGCGCTCGCCTTCCTTCTCCTCGGAGTTGCGTTCCACCTTGGCCGAGATCATGACCGTGCCGCGATCGACCGTCACCTCGATGTCTTCCTTCTTCGCACCCGGGATTTCTGCGACAACGTTGTATGCCTTGTCGGACTCGGTCACGTCCACCTTGAACGGCAGCGCGCCATCCATGCCGCCGCGAAACGAGCGCAGGAGCCCTTGGAAAATGTCGCCAACCGGCTCGATGGCGAACGGGTCATAACGCTTGAGTTGACTCATGGCTGCCTCCTGATGATTGGGCCCCGGGGATCTTCGGGCTAACAGATTCATCGTGGCACGGCCGTGCCGGAGCGCCTTGCGGCAGATCAACGGCGGCGCACTGTGGCCGCCGCACAGGCGCCGTGGGATTCGTACCCAGCACATTGCTTCTGAGGCGCCGGCCACCTTGTCAGGCTTTTCTGACATGGAAACCCGCAGCTCCGACAGCATTCTCAGCACAGCCTGCATGACGACGGCGAGCACGCTGCCAATACTGGTGAAACGCCAACAAGCAACGCTGCGTCTTGTCGAATCGCCCCCGGGAACCCGACAACGAGCCAGTACAACGGAGCGCGCCATGAGCCAGAACATCGAATGCATTGCCCAGTGGATTGACTCGCGCGACTCCGCCGCTTTCGACACGGTGCTTCCTGTTGGCGCGCACCTTGTGGCGGAACGCGATGGATACGAACATCACGGCATCTATGTCGGAAACGGGCAGGTGATTCACTACGCCGGCTTCGCTCACCGTCAGCGCCGCGGGCCGGTCGAGTGCATCTCCATTGGCTGCTTTGCGTGCGGCTTTGCAGTGACCATCCAGCGCGACGCCAGTCCCTGCTACGACGGCGAAGAAGTCGCCCGCCGTGCCGGGTCACGCCTGGGGGAGCGCGACTATCGGCTGCTGACCAACAACTGCGAGCACTTCTGTTCGTGGTGCTTGTTTGGAGAGTGCCGCAGCGCACAGGTGGAGGCGTGCATGAAAAGCCCCGCGCGGGCTGCGCGCACGCTATTGAAGCTGATGCTGCTGGCACTTTTCGCCGAATGCCGCACTGCACAGCCACCGGCTCAGGCCGTATGACGCCGGAGAGCACCATGCCCCAATACGACACCTCGCTGCGCGGTCTGGTAGCCAAGTGGTTTGGCATAAGCGACACACCACATCTGCGAATCACGCGCCTGCATTGCCCCGGCGTTGATTGTGGCTGCGTGCAGGCAGAGTTGACGACATCCGCCCGCCCACTTGCGATCGTCTTCTTCCGTCACCAGGCGGGTTGCTGGAGGCTGTTTCCGCCATCGCACGTACGCCGCCACTAGCGGCAATGCGAGTCTTCCTGCTGGAAGGCAACGCCGACTTGCGGACTGGTTGATCCGCATCAACCGTCTTTCCGGCCCAAGCACGAACATCAAGGTTCGATCAGACGTTGGTTGACGCACGACCATGCGAAGGTGAAGAAGTGAAAGAGAGTATGCAGCCACGGCAGCAAAGGTTCTCGCTCTGGTACGCCGTCATCGTCGCGTTGACCGTGCTCGCGTTCCAAACGCTGTTCATGTCCGAGCAGGTCGACACCCTCCCCTATAGCGACTTCAAGCTCCTGCTGCATGCGGGCAAGATCAAAGACGTCGCCATTGGTGATCAGGACATCACCGGCACCTTCTCGACGGAAGGCGTCGAGGCGTTGCTGACTCAGCAGCAGATCGATGCCATCCGACGCACGGGCACGGGCAAGGGCGACCATCCTTTCCAGACCCTTCGCGTGAATGATCCGGCTCTGGTTCAGGAACTGGAGGCGGCCAAGGTGCGCTTTGTCGGTCGGCCGGACAACAAATGGTTGAGCACGCTCCTGTCATGGATTGTGCCTGCCCTGCTGTTCTTCGCTGTCTGGAACTTTCTGATCCGGCGCATGGGCGGCGCCGCAGCCGGTGGGCTGATGGAAATCGGAAAAAGCAAGGCAAAGGTCTACATGCAAAAGGAAACCGGCGTGACCTTTGCCGACGTTGCCGGCATCGACGAAGCCAAGGAGGAACTCTCAGAAATCGTGAGCTTTCTGAAAGAGCCACTGCGGTATCAGCTCCTGGGCGGCAGGATCCCAAAGGGCGTGTTGCTTGTGGGTGCGCCCGGCACGGGCAAGACCCTGCTTGCCAAGGCAGTTGCCGGTGAGGCGGCCGTGCCATTTTTCAGCATGAGCGGCTCGGAGTTTGTCGAGATGTTCGTCGGCGTAGGTGCGGCGCGCGTGCGGGATTTGTTCAGTCAGGCCGAATCCATGGCGCCGTGCATCATCTTCATCGATGAACTCGATGCCTTGGGCAAGACGCGCGCGTTCAACCTGGTCGGCGGCAATGAAGAGCGCGAGCAGACGCTGAACCAGCTTCTGGTCGAGATGGACGGCTTTGACAGCAACAAAGGCGTCATCATCATGGCCGCGACGAACCGGCCCGAAATACTCGACCCTGCCCTGCTTCGTCCCGGACGGTTCGACCGCCATGTCGCCCTGGACCGGCCGGACCTCAAGGGACGAGAACAGATACTCAAGGTCCACGCCAAGAACGTCACGCTGGGGGCCGACGTCGACCTGAGCAAGATCGCCGCGCGAACGCCGGGCTTTGCCGGTGCCGACCTGGCCAACCTGGTGAATGAGGCGGCGCTTCTTGCGGCGCGTGAAGGTAAATCCGCCGTGGAGACCGTCGACTTTGACGAGGCGCTTGACCGCATCGTGGGCGGCCTGCAGAAGAAGAACCGTGTGATGAACGCCAGGGAAAAGGAGACGATCGCCTACCACGAAGCAGGTCATGCCATCGTGGCCGAGCACCGGCCCCTGGCCGATCGCGTTTCGAAGGTTTCCATCATTCCAAGAGGTATCGCCGCCCTGGGCTACACACAACAGACCCCCACGGAGGACCGCTACCTCCTCAAGCACAGCGAATTGCTGGACCGGATCGATGTGCTGCTGGGCGGCTACGTTGCCGAGCAGATCGTGTATCACGACGTATCTACCGGTGCGCAGAACGACTTGCAACGGGCAACTGACATGGCCCGTCAGATGATCACCCAGTTCGGCATGAGCGAACAGCTGGGTCTGGCCACCTACGAACAGACACCCAACCCGCTGCTTGCCGGTGCCGGCTTGATGCAGCGCGAGCGCAAGGAATATAGCGAAAACACAGCTCAGTTGATCGATGCGGAAGTCCGCAAGGTGTTGTCCGATGCCAGCGCACGCGTGACCGCCACGCTGGAAGGCCAGCGTGCCAAACTGGAAGCGCTGTCGCGCATGCTGCTGGACAAAGAGGTGGTTGACCGCCACGACCTGGACATGATCCTGTCTGGCAATGTGACCCCGATGCCGCCTCCGAAATCAGAAGTGGGGTCCTCCGCCAGCGCTCCGGCACCGCTGCCCGCGCAACAGCCGCATTAGTCCACGGGACACGGGCAACGCTATCCGACAGACACGTGTGGTCAAGGTAGCAGCGCTGTGCTCAATGGTTCGATGGCAGAGGTTTCGTCCAGATGGAACAGCGCGTCAAACTGCGCGCCGATGGCCGCGTCGAAGTAATGCGAGGCGTACTCGGTCTTCGGCAGGTACAGCACACCGATTGCCCGTTCCAGCATTGGCTCGCGAAACACCTCTGCCGCCGTATCTCCAAGCGGCAGGAAGAAGCGATCCAGCCCGGTGCTATGGAACAGATGCTCCCAACTGTCTGGCCGCGCTGGCCGTACCCATTTCCGCTCGGCCTCGCCGTCCCACTCGGATGCGGCGCATACGTGGCCCGTATACGTAGTAAAGCCCACAAGCAATGCGGCACCGCCCACCTGCTCACGCACGAGTTGCCCAAGATTCCACTCACGCCGGTTGGCGGATTCCGTTGCCCGTGCATCGCCCACATGCGAGTTGTGCGCCCACACGACGATCCGCCCGTCACCGCCACGGCGCTGCCGATACGCAGCCAAACCAAACAGCGTTTGCGCCATGTGGGCATCGCGCAGGTTCCACGTATTGACGCGGTGCCCGAATGATTCGCGGTAGTACGCTTCTGCATTGACGACGACGACGGCGTTTTGCTCGGCAAAGAAATGCGAGTCGATGGCACCGAGGCCGTCCTGCTCGATCAACCTGGCCTCGCTCGCCCGAAGCCGTCGCAGTTGCTCGATCACCTCGCGTTGCGCAGGCAACCTCAAACCTGCAGCAGCTTCGTAGCCGTACGTCATGGGTTCACGCACGTGGTCCAACGCCGCATAGTGCATGCGTGCCACCGCTGCCTGCTCCGGGTCGGTCTTCTGCAGGTATTCGACGACAGCCTCGGCTGACCTGTACAGGCTGTACAGATCCAACCCATAGACGCCAACACGTTCCGAGGCGGCAAGGGCCGCGTTGTGCGCATGCAGCCAGCTGATGAAGTCGAGCATCTGCGGATTGCGCCACATCCACTCAGGAAACCGCTGGAAATCGCCCAGCGCCTCGGCGGCCGTGTCGGTGCCATCGCCCTGAACATAGCGGTTGATGCGCCACACATCCGGCCAATCTCCTTCGATGGCGACAGCGTCAAAGCCGCCTTGCGTAATCAACTGCTGTGTGATGTCTGCGCGTGTCTGATAGAACTCACGTGTTCCGTGCGTCGCCTCGCCAAGAAGAACGTAGCGCTTTCCACGTGCCATCTCCAGCAGCCGGTCGTAGTCGGCAGCGCTGCCGGTGAGGCGGCTGGCCACTTCACGTACACCAAGGAAAGGTGTGAGAGGTGTGGACATGGGCGATGCACTCCATGGACGTAACGGCAGTATCTGCAGTCTAGGCAGCCCCGCCGCACGCTGATTGCGCTATCGCAAACGACGGCCCCCCGGTAGGCGTACCGCCGTGCGCGCGTTCTGGCGCGGATGTTGCCCATGCGTTGACGCCCGTCAATCGCTGTCCTATCCAATCGCCCAATATGAATCGGGGCCCCGCCCAGTTTGCGACGTGTGGCCGCCATTCTTTGCGGAGGCAGCCAATGAAGGTGCAATGGGTAAAGCAGCTGGCCATTGCCCTGGCACTCCTGCTCTTGTTTGGCCGCCCGGCAGTGCCGCAGCCAGACGCATTGGAAAACGATCCGCAACCGGCTACCGCGGCACAGCTCGATCAAATGCTGGCGCCCATCGCGCTGTATCCGGATGCGTTGGTCGCGCAGATCCTCATGGCAGCCACGTATCCGCTTGAAGTGGTGCAGGCCGATCGCTGGGTGCGTGACCCCGCTCATGCTGCCCTTGGTGGCGACCAACTGGCCGAAGCCCTGGCGCCGCTGCCGTGGGATCCGAGCGTGAAGTCTCTGGTGCCGTTTCCCGGGCTCTTGCACATGATGAACAGCAACCTTGATTGGACAGAACACGTGGGCAATGCGCTTCTGGCCGACGAGGGCGCCGTCATGGACTCGATCCAGCGTTTGCGCAGCCGGGCTCAGGCCAACGGCACCCTGGGGTCGACAACGCAAGCCGTCGTGTCAACGCAGGATGGCGCCATCATCATCGAGCCTACCAACCCGAACGTGGTCTACGTTCCGGTCTATGACCCTTACCTCGTCTATGCACCGTGGCCATATCCCGCTTACCCGCCATACATCTTTCCCGACATCTGGGGCGGGGCGATCATTAGTGGCATCGGGTTTGGTTGGGTGGGTTTTTCGGTGGTCGTTCCGTTGTGGGGCTGGAGCCATTGGAACTGGCACGGTCGCCACATCGATATTGACCGGGGCCGCTTCGGCAGCATCGACCGCCATCGTCCCCCACCCAGCGGCATCTGGGCCCATGACCCGGGGCATCGCCATGGCGTGCCATATCCGCGAGCATCGCGGGGTCGGTTTGGCCCGGGCACTGCCATCTCGCCGGACGCGCGACGCGGTTTTCGCGGCTACCCAACGCCCCCGAGCCCGCCAGCGGGCTCCGTGATACGTCCCTCCCCAATTTCGCCTGCGCATCCGGCAATCCGGCCGCCGCCGGCCCGGCCGACGCCTGCTCCCGGTGCACGCTCCTCCCGGCGCCAGTCACCTGGCTACCCGCCCACGTTCGAGTCGTTCGGGCGCGGAGCCGATGTGCGCGGACAGGCCCAGCGTGGGCAAGCCAGCCGCATGTCGCCCGCAATGCCGCAACCGCAACCGGCTGGGCCGCGCTCTGGTGGCTTTGCACCCCATGGCGCGGCGGGCGGCGGAACCAGGAGACGATGATGCGCACGATCTGTAGAACGCTGCGCCTGCGCCGCCTAGCCGTGCGACTCGCAATGCTGGCTGCCTTTGCGAGCACCCTTCCAGCCTGGGCCGACAAGCCCACACAGCAGGCATTCTCTTCGCCCGAGAACGCTGCCGAAGCATTGGCATCCGCATGGCGCTCGGGCAATGCGGATGCCCTGCTCGTCCTGTTCGGTCCGGCCGGGGCAACGCTCGTGAAATCCGGTGACCCCATCGGCGAACAGATTGCCCGAAGCAAGCTGGCCTCCGCGTACGACGAGGCGCATCGAATCGAACGAGACGCTGAGGGCCATGCCGTCATCCTCCTGGGCAAAGACGAATGGCCCTACCCGATCCCGCTGGCAATGCGGGGCACGCGCTGGCGCTTTGATACGAAAGCCGGCGCACAGCAGATCATCGATCGACGCGTTGGCCACCACGAGGCACACGCAATCCGCGTCTGCCGAGCGTATGTCGAAGCGCAACTGGCCTATGGCGTTTCGCACCGCACCGGAGATGGACGCGCCGAATTTGCCCAACGCCTTGGCAGTTCACCAGGCAAGCATGATGGCCTGTTCTGGGTGCCATCCGCCGGAGAAGAAGAGAGCCCGCTGGGGCCGCTTATCGCGCTCGCCGATGCACGGCGCCAAGACACGTCGGGCGCGGGCAAAGTCATCCCCTTTCATGGCTACCTCTTCCGGGTCCTGACCCAGCAAGGAAAACACGCACCGGGCGGCGCGCGTGGCTATGTCGATGGTGGGCAGATGACAGGCGGATTCGCGCTGGTCGCTTTTCCTGCAACGTTTGGGGCATCGGGCGTCATGACGTTTATCGTGAGCCAGGATGGCGTCGTGTACCAACGGAACCTCGGCCCGCATACCGCCGAGATCACGCGGCACATGCGCGCGTACGACCCCGACGAGAGCTGGAGCCCAGCATTACCGTGACGCTGCTGCCTGGCCGCCGGCAACTCTGAAGGTGACGACATCATGGAAGACGCGCCTTACTTGGCCGCCGCCGTAAACGCTGCTCGCCGTGTCGGCCGTGATGCTCGGTATCGCGGCGCATCTGTACGCAAGCCTGGCCCGACGCGCACTGCTACGCGCAGACTTGATTCAGCCCAAATCGTGTCGCGCTGCGGGGGGTACTCTGAGAATTGTCCACCGCGACTGCGTTGCAGGTTCTGGTCTGCAGCAGGCCGGAGGAATTCGCCCTCATAGGAGTCAACATGAAACAACGCTCTCAATCCGAACGAGTGCGGCCGGCACGCTGGAGCCCATTTGCCGTCGAGCCGATCCACAACCGGTATCGGCAACCCGACAAGGCACCGGCTGTAAGCTGCTGCCCCGTTTGCGGCGCCGTCTATCTCAAGGGCCGCTGGCTGTGGCGCAGTCCACCGCCCGGGGCCACCTCATTGATCTGCTCGGCATGCCAACGTGCCGCCGACCAGATGCCTGCGGCCCGAATCCACCTCTCAGGGGAGTTCGAGACGGCCCATCGGGAAGAGATCCTGACACTCGCCCGCCACCGCGAGGCAGATCTGCGCGCGGATCATCCGATGGAGCGCATCATGGCCGTCGAAAGCACGAGCAGCGGCACTGACATCCTGACGACCGGGTTTCATCTGGCGCGCGACATCGGCCACGCAATCCACCATGCATTCCACGGACACCTGACGTTTGACTATGGCAATGCAGAAACCGAACTGCACGTGAAATGGAGTCGGTAAAACTCCGGAGGCGTTCCGCAACGCCTCCTGCTGCCTTTCACACAGATTGGTCATCCAGCCAAGAGATCATGGAGCCGCCCTTGCAAGCCAAGCGGCGGTCACCCCGGTCCAATCCCGCCCAGGCAGGCGCGTATCAAGACACTGAGACCTCTGCGTAGCGCTGCTCGATCTCGGCGGCGCTGCCAAGTTCGGTACCGGCATGGCTCAACGCTGCTGCTGCGGCGGCCATGCCGTATCGAAATGCCTCCTGCATCCCCACATTCCGGTTAAGCGCCCAGACCATTCCGCCCACGAAGCTGTCACCCGCCCCAATGGTGCTGAGGAATGACGTTGCGACAGCCCCTGCGCGTACAACCTCTTCCTGCGTGACGAGCATGGCCCCGCCTGCGCCCAGTGTGAGCGCAACGGCATGCGCATGCCCATTGCGGACAATCTCCTGGGCGGCCTGCAGGCAATCCGCTTCTGTCTCCAACGCGCGCCCAGTCAGTTGCCGAAGCTCGCTCAGGCTGGGCTTGATCAGGTATGGCGCATGTAGCAACGCAGCACGCAATGCCGGACCTGAGGCATCCAGTACGACGCGGCTGCCATGAACCTTGGCCTGATCAATGACGCGCGCGTAGAAGTCTTCTGCTACCCCGAGGGGCAGGCTTCCGCTTAGCACGAGGTAGCGCGGCGCAGGGTGCAGCGCACCCAGGTAGTCCAGGCAGCGCTGCCATTCCGCTTCCGAGACGACCGGCCCGGGCATCACGAACCGGAATTCCCGGTGGCTGCACAGTTCCGTCACGGAAAAGTTCTCACGCGTCTCCCCTTCGATCCCGAGGGCGACGAACGGCAGGCCCTCTGCCGACAGGAGACGCCCCAATCGCTCGGCCACCGGGCCGCCGGCAAGGTAAATGGCCAGGCAATCCCCGCCCAGCCGATGGACAACGCGGGCGACGTTGATTCCACCTCCTCCGGGGTCACTGCGGGCCGGGGCGCAGCGCATCTTGTGTGTGTCCGTCAAGCACTCCACCGACGTGGCGATATCGATTGCGGGATTGACCGTGAGCGTGACGATTTCCGGCATTGCGTACCTCCAGGGGGCACGACGGGCAGCATGACAAGGCCAACGTGTCCGGGCGATTTTTCGCGGCGCGGAGTAATCAGCCCTCGTTTGATACGGCACAAAATCAGTGCCATCCATCATGCCAGTATTTATTGGACTGGCCGAATCACCCTTGCTGCCTGTTGAAAACATAGGAGACGCAACCGCCATGAAAACCGCTTCCCAAAACCACGACCACCTGACCGCGAAGGAGATCAGAGAGGTCATCGGCCCGTTCGAGATGGAGGTGCTGACTCGCATTCTCGCAATCGAACCCAGCATCCAGGACGTGCAGCTCGCCTATAAGTGGCTCCGTTCGGACGAGCATCTCATCCGCGGCATGGATATCGAGCTGACCGGCAAGGCCAAAATGATCTATGAGCTCCTTGACGCCGAGTTTCCCGACTTCGACGCATCGGGGCGTGGCGTCTAGTTTCTTTTCCAAAGATCCCCGAACCCCGCCGCTAGGGAGGCTCACATGGTCAACGACACTGCACACGTTGTCTGGTTCGAAAACCTGCGACGGACCGACGTTCCACGGGTCGGCGGCAAGAATGCGTCGCTCGGCGAGATGGTGGCCAACCTGGCTGGCAAGGGCGTCAATGTTCCACCGGGCTTTGCACTCACTGCCGATGCTTTCAGGCACTTTGTCGAGGCAAATGACTTGCAGCCGATCATGTGCTCCGCGCTCACTGACTTCGATGACGGCAAGCTTCCCCTGGCCGAGGCGGGGCTCATCATCCGACGGGCCATGCTTCGCGGTGAGTGGCCAAGTGAGCTTGCTAAGGCAATCCGCCTTGCTTACGGCGAACTGAACCGCCGAACGGGACAAATCGACCTGGACGTTGCCGTGCGATCCAGCGCCACCGCCGAGGATCTGCCCGATGCCAGCTTCGCCGGCCAGCAGGAGACGTATCTCAATATCAAGGGCGAGCGCGTCTTGCTTGACGCTTGCCGGCGCTGCTACGCGTCGCTTTTCACCGACCGCGCGATCAGCTATCGCCAAGCGAAGGGGATCGATCATCTGAAGGTCGCGCTATCGGTGGGTGTCCAGCGCATGGTGCGATCAGATCTGGGCGGCGCAGGCGTCATGTTCTCCATCGATACCGAGACGGGCTTTGACAAATCCATCCTGATCAATGCGGCCTGGGGGCTGGGCGAAAACGTGGTGCAAGGAGAAGTTGATCCCGACGAATATGAGGTGTTCAAGCCACTCCTGTCGGAACCATCGCTATCCCCGATCGTCGCGAAAAAGCTTGGCGGAAAAGGTCTCAAAATGATCTACACAAGCGATAGCGAACAGCCGACGAAGAACGTTCCAACATCGAAAGCCGAGCGTGCGGCTTTCGTCCTGAGTGACCAAGAGATTTTGACTTTGTCGCGCTGGGCCTGCGTGATCGAACAGCACTATGGCCAACCGATGGATATTGAATGGGCAAAGGACGGGCTCACCAACGAGGTGTTCGTCGTGCAGGCTCGGCCCGAAACGGTGGAGTCACGTCGTGAAGCCGGTGCGGTAAAGACCTGGCACATGAAGAGTGCGGGGCGCAAGATCCTGTCCGGTGTCAGCATCGGAGAAGCCATCGCTGCCGGCAAGGTCTGCATCATCGAAAGCCCCCGAGACATGGGGCGTTTCATCGACGGCGCCATCCTCGTCGCCCAGACGACGGATCCGGACTGGGTGCCTGTCATGCGACGGGCGGCAGCGATCATCACTGATCAGGGTGGCCGCACATCGCACGCGGCGATCGTCAGCCGCGAGCTTGGGCTTCCCGCCATCGTCGGGGCCGGTAACGCGACGCATCTGCTGCATGACGAGCAGGAGATCACCGTGTCTTGCGCAGAGGGCCGAGAAGGGTTCGTCTACGAAGGCATTGCGGACTTTGTGGTCGACGAGATCGACTTTGGCGATATCCCCGCGACGCGCACCAAGGTCATGCTGAACCTCGCCAATCCGGCGGCGGCGTTTCGCTGGTGGCGGATCCCTGCCGACGGGGTCGGGCTCGCACGAATGGAGTTCGTCGTGAGCAACCATATCAAGATCCATCCGATGGCCCTTGCCCGCTTCGATACGCTCAAGGACGAAGGCGCCAAGCAGACGATTGCAGCATTGACGACGGGCTACAAAGACAGGACGGAGTATTTCGTCGATCGCCTTGCGCGTGGGCTGGGGCGGATCGCGGCGGTCCAGTATCCGCACCCTGTCATTGTCCGCATGAGCGACTTCAAGACCAACGAGTACGCGCATCTGATCGGCGGAGCCGAATTCGAGCCGAAGGAAGAAAATCCCATGCTCGGATTCCGTGGTGCGTCGCGGTACTACTCCCCCCGCTATCGGGAAGGCTTCGCGCTCGAGTGCCGGGCCATCCGTCGTTTGCGCAATGAGATGGGCTTCAAGAACGTCGTTGTGATGATCCCTTTCTGCCGTTCAACAAGCGAAGCGGACCACGTGCTTGAGGTGATGGCTGACAACGGTATCCATCGCGGAGAAGCCGGTCTTCAGATTTACGTGATGTGTGAGATCCCATCGAACGTGATCCTGGCGAAGGCCTTCGCGCAACGTTTCGACGGCTTCTCCATTGGCAGCAACGATCTGACGCAACTGACGCTGGGCGTTGACCGTGACTCTGCCGATCTTGCCGCGCTTTTCGATGAACAGGACGACGCCGTAAAGTGGATGATCCGCAGTGTCATTGCGAGTGCGCACGAGGCCGGTGCCCATGTCGGCCTGTGCGGTCAAGCACCGAGCGACCACCCTGAGTTTGCTGCCTTCCTTGTCGAGTGCGGCATTGATTCCATATCGGTGAGCCCCGATAGCTTCATCGCGGTCAAGCGCAGTGTGGCGGCTGCGGAGAGCACTGCAACGAAAGCCTCGTGATACGGATGGTGCTCAACACGGCCCTGATCCGTCGCCGCGCTTTTTCACCCGTACCGCCGTCACCTTATATTCGGGCGCGTGCACCAAGCGGTCGCGTACGGGGGATGTCAATCGGTTGATCAATAGATCGGCGCGGTGGAAGCTGCAGAACAGTTGTCCAATTTGCATCGCACGGCTGATATGCAACGGCAGGATCGCAGATCCATACCTGCTTGACACCTCGACCACGTCGCCTTCCATCAAGCCATGGCGTGCTGCATCCGCTGGTGCCATATCCAGTGTGTCCGATGGCCTCAGCGCCGCGTTGGGGGTGCGGTAGCTCATCGTGCCGGCGTTGAAGTGCTGCAACACGCGGCCTGTGGTCAGAAGGAAGGGATAGTCGTCGTCTGGTTGCTCGGGCGTGGGCACGTATGCGATAGGGGCCAGCGTGGCGGTCTTGTTACCGAAAAAACGGTCCTGATGGAGTACGGGTGTTCCGGGATGCGTTTCATCCGGGCATGGCCAGTGCAGATCTTCGCCATCGAGGCGCGAGTATGCCAAGCCGGCCCCTAGCGGCCAGACCGAACGCACTTCGTCCCAGATCTGCTGAGCGCCCTCGAATTCGAAACCCTTCGACTTGCCCATGCGGGCAGCGAGCGCCTGGATGATCCACCAGTCAGAACGTGCCTGCCCGGGAGCCGCAGTGACGGCGCGAACACGCTGTACGCGTCGATCCGAGTTCATGAAGGTGCCTTCTTTCTCGAAGGCCGATGCCGCCGGCAGAAACACCGTGCCGAACGTTGCAGCAGTCTGGTTGATGAACAGGTCTTGCACGATCACCAGATCCAGGGCGCCAAGTGCGGCTGCCGTTGTGGACGCATTAGCCAGGGAGAGATAGATGTCGTAGCCCATTACCCACAGCGCCTTGAGTCGGCCCGCGCGGGCAGCGTCCATCATTTCCAGAACATCCAGCCCCCGTGTTGCAGGCAGTTGGGTTCCCCACACTTGTTCGAATCGAGCGCCCGCCTGGCCAATTGACTGGGCGCCCGTGAGCGTGGCGGGGTCGCATCCCATCTGTGCCGCGCCTTGTACGTTGTTCTGTCCGCGCAATGGATTGATGCCGCTGCCAGGCCGACCAAGGTTGCCCGTCAGCAACGCCAGGTTGATGAGCGCCATCACTCCTTCGCTGCCTTGCAGGTGCTCGGTTACGCCCAGGCCATGAAAACACATGGCGGGCCGCCCTTTGGCGTAGATTCGGGCGGCGGCGCGAATGGCCGGCGCCGAGACCCCACACAACCCGGCAACGCTCTCCGGAGAATAGGCAGCGACATGCGCGGCGAAGGTATCGAAGCCGCTGACCCGCTCGGACAGAAACACGCGATCAACCCACCCTTCCTCGATGATCACGGCGGCCAACGCATTGAACAGCGGCACGTTGCAGCCCATGCGCACAGGCAGGTGCACGTCAGCCAACTCTGCCAGCTCTGTACGGCGCGGGTCGATGACCACGAGCTGCGCGCCCGCCAATACAGCCTGTTTGATGCGCGCACCGACCACCGGATGGTTCTCGGTCGGATTCGCACCGCAGATCAGGAACGTGCTCGCATGCTCAATATCATCGAAGGTGTTGGTGGCTGCGCCAATGCCAAGCATCGTCTTCAGCGCTTTCGCACTTGGGGTATGGCAAACGCGCGCGCAACAATCGACGTTGTGGGTGCCCAGTACCACGCGAGCAAACTTCTGGGCCAGATAGTTCTCCTCATTGGTCGCACGCGACGATCCGAGTACGCCAATGGCATCTGGCCCGTTCGCGGCGATGATTTCCTGCAGCCGCGCCGCCGTGAAGCCAAGCGCCTCATTCCAGCCCACCGCTTGCCACCTCCCATTACGCCGCAGCATCGGTTGGGTAACACGGTCCGGGGCGTGGTTGTACTCAAACGCATACCGGCCCTTGAGGCACAGATGCCCGCGATTGACAGGGCGATCGGCAGGTCGCACGGCGACGACCTGACCATTGGCCGTCCCCGCCTCCATTTGGCAGCCGACGCCGCAGTATGCGCAGGTTGTACGAGTCCAAGCCGTTGGCTTGACGCCGGACCGTTTGTCGAACAAGGCACCGCTCGGACAAGTGTCTACGCAGGCGCCGCAACTGACACAGCCTGCGGTGAGTAACGTCGGCCCTTTGCCGACCGCGATGTGCATCGCATCGCCGCGCCCGGTTGTCTCCCAGATGAACTGCCCCTGGACCTCCTCGCAGATGCGCACACAGCGCTCGCAATAGACACAGCGCTCCATGCCGACGCCAAGGTAGGGATGGCTGTCATCCTTGAAGAAGAGTCCGTCCTCCTGCTTACCGCCAGGGGGTACCCCGTATTCGGCCAACAGGCGGTGAAACGGGTGTTTCGGGTCTGCTGCATACGCCGTTCGCGGATAGCGTGCGGCGATGAGTTCCAAGTTGGTGCGGCACAGTGCGTCGAGTGCATTGCTGCGGGTCTGCACGACCATGCCCTCAGCCACTTCTGCGGTGCAGCTTGCAACAGGCCGCGGTTGGCCTTGCACCTGCACAAGACACAGACGGCACGCGCCAGAAGGCGTCAGACGTTTATCGTGGCACACGTGCGGAACGGCCTTCCCCGCCGCCGACAGCGCGTCGATCAACAGGGAGCCGTCCGCCGCTTCCAATGGAATACCGTCGACCGTCAGTCGCACCATGCTTGTAGCTCCGACGGATAGTGGCGTCGCACAGACTGGACAAACTCGGCCAGCCCTCGGCCATGCCCGCAAAGGCTGGTCGCTTCCAAGGCCTCAATCAAGCGGCGGAAGCGGTCCGCATCGATTGGTAGACGGTTGGCCGCCGCATCTGCCATGGCTGCCAGAACGGGCACACCAAGATGACAGGGCGTGCACTTGCCACAAGACTCGCGAGCGCCAAAGCGCAAGACCTGCGCAACGATGCGTGGGATGGATGAGTCGTCGGCAAACGCGATGACGCCGCCGTGCCCCACGGCACAGTCGATGGACTGCATCTCTTCGTAGCCAAGCCGGATGTCGAGCAATGTCGGCGGGACAATGCCGGCCAGAGGCCCCCCGACCATCAACCCCTTCAGCTTGCCACGCCGCAACCCTTGACCGAGCCGCTCGACCACATCCGCCAGACTGATGCCGAACTCGACTTCGTAGAGCCCGGGGCGGCGAAACAGAGAGTTCAGAGACAACAACTTGGTCCCTCGGCTGTTTGAGAAACCGAGGGCGGCATAGGCGGCCGCGCCATGGGTCACGATCCAGGGAATCGCGCACAAGGTCTCAACGTTGTGCACGAGAGTGGGAGCGCCAAACAGTCCGCGCTCGCTGATCTGTGGTGGTCGTGGCCGCACTTCCGGGCGTCGACCTTCCAGCGCGTTCAGCAGTGAAGTTTCTTCTCCGCAGATGTAGGCACCCTGCCCCACGACCAGTTCAAGCTCGAGTGTCGGGCCGAGCCAGCCGGCCGCGCGCGCCTGTTCCAACGCATGCGACACGACGCGCACCGCTTCCGGATACTCTTTGCGGATGTAGATGTAACCGCGTCGCGCGCCTACGGCGTGTGCGGCAATCGCGGTGGCCTCAATGACGCGAAACGGGTCATCTTCCAGCAAGAACCGATCAGAGAACGCCCCGGGGTCACCTTCGTCCGCGTTGACGACCACATACTTGGTTTGGGCGCGTGCGTTGGCAACGGCTTGCCATTTGATGCCAGCGGGGAATGCGGCGCCGCCTCGCCCTCGCAATCGGGACGCCTCCACCATGTTCACCAAAGCTTGCGGCGCCATCTGCCGAGCCTTTTCGAGCGCGGCCCCGTCGCCGCGATAGGTCGGCAGATCACGCACACCGCCGCGCAGCACGTTGCCCAGCAGAACCGGCTGGCTGGCATGTTGGCCGACGTGCGGTCGAATATCGTGCATGCCGTCACTTGGTGCGTCATAGCACTTGCCAAGGCAGTAGAGCGCAGGTGTCTGTGTGGCCGCGATCTGCCAGAGGTCCGGCCTATCAGCGCGAGCAGCGAAGCACGCCAACCCCGCACAAGCGCACTCGCTGATCGCAGTGTGCTCAAGGTGATAAAAGCCGCTCGGGGCCAGATGCCGTTGCCGTGGCATCTTCATGGCCTGGCTGGAATCTCGGTTCGTGAGCGACGTCGGCGTGGCCTCTGGGGTAGACACGACGTCGCTGCCGTTAGCCTGGTTCGCGCCTCCCCGCCGTTTATGCCGGTGCAGGCGCCTGCGCAGCACGTCTCGCATAACTGGCTTCATCTTCGTGGCCGAACAATGGAAGGACAGAATCATTGTTCGCCAGCCTAGCGCGCGCAGCTTGATGCCGGTCAAGCCGCCGGTTGATACCGAGTCATTACGGTGCTGCCGAAAGGTCGGATTGGTGTTTTGCGAGGCACATTTTTTCGAGAAATTCCCGCTGGCCATGCGACGCCCTGGCCGCCGTAAATGCACGGCCTTTCTCTGACAGAAACGTCCGGGCTGCCCGTGTCCGTGCGGAGTCTCTCAGCGCTTTCATGATCTGCCGCGCGACTTCCGCACCTGTGTGCTGCTTATGCCCGTTGAATGGGCACCATCCCGCTTTCCGTTATGTGCCTGCAAGCCTATATTTGGCCTCAGGGGGGCACGATGGACACGTCACCGATCATCCACAAAACCGCTGACGACTGGCGTGTCGAACCAAACCTTGTCGACTATGAAGCCGAGTGCCGCAGCTTTTCTTGGGACGCCATCGGTCGTGAGTTGACGGGACTGCCTTCCGGGGTGGTCAACATTGCGTGGCATGCAGTGGACCGCCACGCAGTCGATGGTGCCGACGAGCGAATTGCGTTCCGCTTCCTCGCTGCTGACACGCCCGGCCGCCCGGTCAGCTACGCACAATTGCGCGCGCAGACCAACCGCTTTTGCAACGCACTGCGCGCGCTGGGCGTTGGCAAGGGCGATCGGCTCTTCATCCTCTCGGGGCGTATTCCGGAACTCTATATCGGCCTGTTGGGCGCCCTGAAGAATGGCACGGTGGTCTGCCCTCTGTTTTCCGCTTTTGGCCCCGAGCCTATTGCCACCCGCGTCAACCTCGGTACGGGCACCGTGCTACTGACAACCGATGCCCTCTATGCACGCAAGATTGCCAAATGGCGCGACCGCATGCCAAGTCTCAAACATGTGCTGCTGGTGGCGGAGGACGGCGGCACGACGGCTGAGCCTGGCACGCTTGATGTCGCTTCTCTGCTGCGCAGCGCATCGGACCTGTGCGAGATCACGCCGACGACGGCCGAGGACATTGCGCTGCTGCATTTCACTAGCGGCACCACCGGCACCCCGAAGGGCGCGGTCCATGTGCATGGTGCAGTCGCGACGCACTGGGCAACGGGCAAGTACGCGCTGGACCTGCACGCCACCGATATCTACTGGTGTACCGCCGATCCTGGCTGGGTGACCGGCACCTCTTACGGCACCATTGCCCCGCTGCTGCATGGCGTGACCTCGGTCGTGGACCAGGAGGAATTTGATGCTGAACGCTGGTACGGCATCCTGCGCAACGAACGTGTCAGCGTCTGGTACACCGCGCCAACCGCGATCCGCATGCTGATGAAAGCGGGCGCGGACACGGCAAAGCGATACCCGCTCACACAGCTTCGCTTCATCGCCAGCGTCGGTGAGCCATTGAACCCGGAGGCTGTCTGGTGGGGCAAGGAGGTGCTGGGGCTGCCAATCCACGATAACTGGTGGCAAACCGAGACGGGCGGCATCATGATCGCCAACACGCCAGCGTTCGACATCAAACCAGGATCGATGGGCCGGCCCCTGCCCGGCATTGAAGCCGCGATTGTGCGGCACCGTGAAGATGGCGGTGTAGAGGTCATCAATGAGCCCAACATGCAAGGGGAGCTCGCGCTCAAGCGAGGGTGGCCGTCCATGTTCCGAGGCTATCTCAACAATGAAGAGCGCTATCGAAAGTGTTTTGTCGGCGAGTGGTATCTGACTGGTGATCTAGCTGAGCGCGATGCAGACGGCTATTACTGGTTCGTTGGCCGCGCCGACGATGTCATCAAGTCCGCCGGGCACCTGATCGGCCCCTTTGAGGTCGAAAGCGCACTGATGGAGCATCCGGCTGTGGCCGAAGCCGGCGTGATCGGCATGCCGGACCCGATCATTGGGGAGCGGGTTAAGGCCTTTGTCTCGCTCAACCAAGGGTTCGAGCCCACCGAAGCACTGCGCATGGAATTGCTTGCGCACGCCAGGACGCGCCTGGGTGCTGCGGTCGCCCCTAAAGAGATCGCCTTTCAGGAACAACTCCCACGCACACGCAGCGGCAAGATCATGCGGCGCTTGCTGAAAGCCCGAGAGCTCGGCCTTCCCGAGGGCGATACATCAACGCTGGAGGGTGGAACATGACCGTCATCGACCATCCGCCACCGCCGCCGCCTACAGGGCCTGTCCCCTACGACCGAGCCTTCGCACAGGCGCTGCTGCGCGACATGATGCGCATTCGCCGTTTTGAGGAGAAATGCGCGGAGCTTTATGGGGCGGGCAAGATACGCGGCTTCCTGCACCTATACATCGGCGAGGAGGCCGTTGGCGTGGGTGCCTTGCGTGCGTTATGCGCGGAGGACAACGTCGTTGCGACCTACCGTGAACATGGCCATGCCCTGGTGCGTGGCATGGACATGGGTGTGCTGATGGCCGAAATGTACGGCAAGTGCGAGGGCTGCGCCCGCGGACGCGGTGGGTCCATGCACCTGTTTGACCGCAAGACCCGACTGTTTGGTGGCAACGCCATTGTTGGCGGGGGGCTGCCCATCTCGGTGGGTCTGGCGTTGGCGGAGAAGATGCAAGGCGCCAACCGTATCACCGCCTGCTTCTTCGGTGACGGTGCGGTGGCTGAAGGCGCGTTTCATGAGTCGATGAATCTGGCCGCGCTGTGGAGGCTCCCCTTGCTTTTCTGCTGTGAGAACAACCTCTATGCCATGGGCACCGCCTTGGAACACCATCAGGCGCAGACCGACCTGTGCGCTAAGGCCGCTTCCTACGCCATGCCTGCGAAGTTTGTGGACGGCATGGATATCGTCGCCGTTCATGAGGCCGCGAAAGACGCCGTCGCGTATGTCAGAAGCGGTGCCGGGCCAGCCTTCCTGGAGTTTCGTACGTACCGCTTTCGGGCTCACTCGATGTACGACCCTGACCTCTACAGGCAAGCGGCGGAGGTTGAAGCCTGGAAGGCACTCGGTCCAATCCACACGTTCACGGAGCGCCTGAAGGCCGAGGGGAAATTGGCTGAAGACGAGTTTCTTGCCCTCGATGCCGAGATCAATGCCGAAGTGGCCAAAGCTGAGGCCTTCGCGGACGCTGGCACCTGGGAAGCCGAAGATGACTTGCTGAAGGACCTCTACACGCCTGCCGGAGCCGCGCCATGAGCCGCCGCCTCAGTTACCGCGACGCGTTGCGTGAAGCCTTGCGGGAAGCGCTCCTAGGTGATCCGCGCGTGTTCCTCATGGGCGAGGATGTCGGCCGGTATGGCGGCTCCTACGCAGTTTCCAAAGGGCTGCTGGCCGAGTTTGGTCCCGAGCGCATCCGCGATACACCGCTCTCGGAACTCGGATTCACTGGTGCCGGCATCGGTGCGGCACTGGGCGGCATGCGACCCATCGTCGAGGTGATGACTGTCAATTTCAGCCTGCTGGCACTCGATCAGATCGTGAACACAGCTGCGCTATACCGGCACATGTCGGGCGGACAGTTCTCGGTGCCGCTGGTCATTCGCATGGCCACGGGCGCTGGTCGCCAAGTGGCCGCACAACACTCGCACAGCTTCGAAGGCTGGTATGCCGGAATTCCAGGGCTCAAGGTGGTGGCCCCCGCCACAATCGAGGACGCACGCGGCATGCTTGCACCCGCCTTGGCCGATCCTGACCCCGTACTGATCTTCGAACATGCCGCGCTTTACAACATGGAAGACGAACTTCCCGATGTCAGTGCGGTTGACATCCGCTCTGCCTGCATCCGGCGACCCGGAAAGGACGTGTCGATCATCACTTACGGTGGTTCACTCCACAAGGCGCTGCAAGCAGCCGAAACGCTTGCTGCCGGTGGCATTTCCGCCGAGGTGATTGACCTGCGCTCGTTGCGCCCGCTGGACGATGCCACGATCATGATGTCGGTCGCCAAATGCCGCCGTGCGGTCATCGTTGACGAAGGATGGCGCAGCGTCAGCCTGGCCTCCGAAATCATGGCGCGCATTGGCGAGCAGGTGTTCTACGAGTTGGACGCGCCGGTGGCCCGGGTCTGTACTGCCGAGGTGCCGATTCCTTACGCAAAGCACATGGAAGAAGCCGCACTACCGCAGCCAAACCGGATCGTCGATGCGGTCAAGCAGATGCTGGCATGACGGTCCCTTCAAGCGTTGCGACCTCCGTGGAGACCGCATGATCGAATTTACGCTGCCCGCTCTGGGCGCCGACATGGACGAGGGCACGCTGCTCGAATGGCTGATCAAGCCCGGCGACACCGTGAAGAAAGGCCAGATCGTTGCCGTGGTCGACACAAGCAAGGCGGCGATCGACATCGAGAGCTGGCACGAAGGCACCGTTGCCGAATTACTGGTCGAGCCTGGCACGAAGATTCCGGTCGGGACGTTGATGGCAACATTCCTGGAACCGGGCGAAGCGCCTGCTGCCGTCGTGCATTCGCGCAAGATTCCGGTGACTACGGGCTCACAACCATCCTCGGGGCGGCGCCAAATGGTCTCGCCCGCTGCTCGCCAGGCGGCGCGCCAGCGCGGCATCGACATCGGCTCCATTGCCGGCACCGGCCGCGAAGGCGCCGTCACGCTGGCCGACGTTGAGCATGCCGCGCGAGAAAGCGGCACCGCCGGCACCGCCTCAAGCGACAAATCAGCCGACATACGCAAGACCATTGCTGCCGCAATGACGCGATCCAAACGCGAGATCCCGCACTACTACGTCGCCGAAACCATTCCCTTGGCGACCATGTTGGCTTGGCTTGCAAAGGAGAACAGTGAGCGCCCCTTGGCGGAACGTCTATTGCCTGCCATCGCTCTCATCAAGGCCGTTGCCCTGTCACTCAAGCAGTTTCCCGAGTTCAATGGCTTCTTTCGCGATGGTGCCTTCCAAGCGGCAACTGCCGTCCACGTTGGGGTGGCAATCTCGTTGCGGCAAGGCGGGCTGGTAGCGCCAGCGCTATTGGACGCTCATGCGAAACCTCTCACACAGTTGATGCAAGAGCTGACCGATCTGGTTAGGCGCTGCCGGGCCGGATCATTGAAAAGCTCCGAGATATCCGAACCCACAATCACCGTGACCAACCTGGGCGACCAGGGTGTCGCGCAGGTGTTCGGCATCATCTACCCACCGCAGGTGGCGTTGGTAGGTTTTGGCCGCATAGCCGAGCAGCCGTGGGCAGAAAACGGCAAGTTGAAGGTCATGCCTGCTGTTACGGCAAGCCTATCGGCAGATCACAGGGTGTCTGACGGGCATCGCGGCGCCCTATTCCTGACCGAATTACGCGAACGGTTGCAGCATCCGGAGGCATTTGATCAATGAGCGACGCTGAAATTCGCGCGATCGTGCTTGCGGCACTCCTTGCAATCGCCCCCGAAATCGACACCGCCGAACTCCGCCCCGACCGGCCATTGCGCAGACAGGTGGATCTCGACTCCATGGATTGGCTGAATTTCCTGTTGGGATTGCACGACAAACTCAAGGTTGAGATTCCCGAATCCGACTATGCGCGCCTGGTAACGCTGGATGATGTCGTCGCATATCTCGTCAGGGCACGAGAAAACTTGCATGGCCAGTAGACCTTGCCTGTTACCAACAACCGCAGGCGCTGCCACCGCCGGTTGTCATGCAGCGCATCGGCGTTTCGATCCCGCTGCTCTGACCATTTCATGCATGTCCCGAAGGGCATTGAGAAGCGCGACATACACGTCCACATCAGATGCCTGGTCGATTGCAAGCTCCTGCCCTTGCATCTTCACCTCGACGTGAACGAAATAGGGACCGCCGCAAAGCGGTTCGGCTCTTTCGGAAGCCAACCTCACGCTGCACCTTTCGACGCTGCATGGCAGACCATTGAGCTTGTTGAAAAATCGCCTCACGGCTTCCTTGATGGCATCGGAGGGAGGCAGATGCCGGAACTGAATCTCGACTCGTCGAGTGTCCATGATCTAGACGAATATAAAACCGAAGTTCAACAGCGAAGCGGAACCAATCGGGGGGTTCTCTTGCGGATGAACCAGTTGATCAGGCAGCGATCGCGCGCTCGACTTCATGCCTCGCTTCAGGCTAACCAGCGGAATATCTGCGCTGCCTCATATTGATACGCTTGC
This sequence comes from Ralstonia sp. SA306, assembly GCF_054792405.1. NCBI lineage: Bacteria > Pseudomonadati > Pseudomonadota > Betaproteobacteria > Burkholderiales > Burkholderiaceae > Ralstonia > Ralstonia sp. SA306. The sequence goes on along the minus strand of NZ_CP096452.1, from coordinate 924,039 downwards.
TTGCAAGCTAAGGTTGAAGCCTACAGAGGTGAGTCAACGCGAGTAAGCAGCCTGGGATGAAATACACATCAGCCCGATGGCGCTCTGCATGTCAGGAAAACCTGACAAGGTCCGAAGCCAGCGCGCGCGGTCAAGCCCCACATTTCGGAAAAGCGTGCCGCGTGCGCCGGTTCTAGTTATCGGAGAGTGATTTTGAGCGACCCCGGGAGCAATCCCCGCATCTTCCTGTCGACCGTCGTGCCGCGACCGAATCAGAAGCGGTTGGTCATGGCGGCAATGCTGGCGTCTGTCGTGGTCTTTGTGGCCGTATTGCCGTTCGCTCAGTGGCAACTGGCGCAAGTTTGGGGGTTCATTCCCGTCTATGAATCCGCGGTCGTCATCAACGATCTTGTCACCGCTGCGATGCTGGTCGGGCAGTTCACCCTGCTCCGCTCGCCGGGGTTGCTGGCGCTTTCATCCGGCTACTTCTTCACCGCCACGGTTGCGGCGGTGCACATGCTCAGTTTCCCCGGGCTGTTCTCGGCATCGGGGCTTCTGAATGCAGGCCCGCAAACGACAGCGTGGCTCTATATGTTCTGGCACGGCGGGTTTCCGCTCTCGCTGATCGCCTATGCCCTTCTGCAGGAAAACGAGCGCACGCGGCATATCCGGTTGCGGCACGCACTCTCCCCCGTTCTATGGGCGGCCGGCGTCGTACTGCTTTTGACTTACGGGCTGACTGCGCTGGCTACGCACCCGTCGCTCTTGGCAGCCATCATGAGCGGGCATGGATATACCGGTGCAATGTCAACGACAGTCGGCATTGTGTGGATGCTCAATGTGCTGGCCGCTGCGATTCTGTGGCGGCACCGCGGCCACTCGCTGCTGAATCTATGGTGTGCAGTTGTCGCCGTCACATCGGCATTTGAAGTGGCACTGTCTGCCGTGTTCAACCACGGTCGGTTCGACCTCGGCTTCTACGCCGGCCGCGCCTACGGCCTTGTCGCGTCCAGTTTTGTCCTTGTCGCGCTGATCATCGAACATGCCAGGCTCTACGCCATGCTGGTGAAAGCACTGGATAACGAGAGCGCAGCGCGCGCACGCGCGTTGGAGAAGACGCAACAATTGAACGAAGCGAACGAGCATCTCGAACAGCGCGTCAAGGACCGCACCGCTCAACTCAGCGTCACGAACGGCGAGCTTCGACAGGAAATCATCGAGCGTAAGCGCGCCGAACAGGCGCTTGAGCGCTCGAGAGAGGAACTGCGTGAGTTGGCAACGATCAGTTCACGGGCCGGCGAAGAAGAGCGGCGGCGCATTTCCCGCGAGCTTCACGACGAGCTTGCCCAATCGCTGGCAGCGCTTAAGGTCGACATGCAGATGTTGGAGCACAAGCTTGACGCCACGAACAAGCCGGCTGCCGAACGCTTGAGTTCAATGGAGCAAGCTGTGGACGACATGATCGGTGCGACACGGCGGCTCGCTTCCGATTTGCGCCCGTCCATGCTCGACGATCTAGGTCTTGTACCTGCGTGCAGATGGCTCGTTGATTCGTTTCAACGGCGGCACCGTATTCGGTGCGAGCTGACGATTGCGCCCGAGCACTTTGAGCTACCCGAGCCTTTCGCATCCACTGTGTATCGCGTGCTGCAGGAGTGTCTGGTCAATGTGGCACGCCATGCTGGTGCGTCGGTTGTACAGGTGCGGCTGATCTATGAGGCCCCCACCGTCCAGCTTTCCGTGCGGGACGATGGCATCGGCTTCGACCCTGCGCATCCGAGAAAAGACCTGTCTTTCGGGCTTGTTGGCTTGCGTGAGCGCGCCTATCTCGTACAAGGGAGCTTAAGCATCGACTCATCGCCCGAAACCGGAACATTGATCGAACTGACCATTCCACAAACGATAGCCGCAACTCCGCAAACACGGCTGCCAGCAGCCGATGACCAACCCAGGGCAATGTAGTTCGGCATTGCGGCACTGCTCGCTGCGGCCAGCTCATGCCAACCCATGGCTGAGCGCGTACCGGACCAAGGCGACATCATTCTGCAAGTGCATTCTTTCCAGAATGCGCGCTTTATATGTGCTGACAGTTTTTTTGCTGATGCAGAGATCGTGCGCAATCGTCGCCAGCGACTCGCCTTTCGATAAGCGCAGGAAAATATCGAACTCGCGGTCACTGAGCCGCTGATGAAGCTGCCTGTCGTCTGGGTCGCCGAGATTGTGCACGAGTAGCTCTGCCACGGCCTGCGTCATGTATGTACCGCCCGAGGCGGCCTTGCGGATAGCCTTCTCTAGCTCCTTGACCGCCCCCTCTTTCGTCAGATAGCCGACGGCCCCTGCTCGGAATGCGCGTAGCGCGTACTGGTCCTCAGCGTGCATGGTCAAGACCAAGACTTTGAGCTGCGGAACATCCCTGCGAACCTGGGCGATCAGGTCAATGCCGCTGCGCCCTGGCATCGATAAGTCCAGCACGATGACGTCGGCCGGTGTACCGCGCACCAGATCGATGGTTGATGCACCGTCAATTGCCTCGCCAACAACTTCGATATCGCAGGCATCGCTCAGAATGCGGCCCAATCCCTCACGAAAGACGGCGTGGTCATCCGCTATCAGCACCTTGATCATCGCGTCTCCCTTAGATCTGCGCTCCCATCATTTCATGGTAGGTGGCGCGGCAATTCGCATACAACGCTTGCCATATGGCTTTCTGATCAATGTCAGGAACAGGAATGTGCGCTGCTTGTGGCAACGCGACGAGGCCTCAAAACGCTCGCCAATCCTGCTCGGGCAACAGCAAGATCGTTTGCGTGATCGCGAGGGGAACGCATGGATCCGACGGAAAATGGAGCACAACATCGCGGGCATAGGCCCGTTGATGTCCATCAAGATGCGGTTCGCATCCGCGTCCAGAATGGTTTCTCCCAGTCCCCCCATAGGAGAAAGCATCATGGCTGAATCCGACACCAAGCCCGCCGTGAAGACCGGAACGGAAGCTTCGCCCAAGCAACCGGGCTCCATGCAACCCTGGCGCGCGTTCGACAACCTACGGCATGAGGTTGCGCGTGTCTTCGATGATTTCGACCGCGGATTTCATCTCTTTCCATTTCATCGTGCTGCGCTCGATATCGCGCCATTCTGGCGTCGCGAATGGGCTTTGACGTCCGCACCTGCCGTAGACGTTGTCGAAACCGATACGGCTTACGAGATCAAAGCCGATCTGCCAGGCATGGAAGAGAAAGACGTCGAGGTCAAGCTGGCCAACGGCGGCTTGACGATCAAAGGCGAGAAGCAGGAAGAGAAGGAAGAGAAACAGAAAGACTATTACCTGCATGAACGCCACTTCGGGGCATTCGAGCGTTCATTCCGCATGCCCGATGGCGTCGACGCAGACAAGATCCAGGCCAGCTTCAAGAATGGGGTGTTAACGGTGACACTCCCCAAGACGGACGCAGCGCAAGCCGCTTCCAAGACGATCCCCGTCAACGGGGGCTGATGTCTCGGATGGCTTGCCGTAAGAACGGCGGGGGACGTAGAGCGGCAAATCGTTGCACTGTTCGCACTCGTACTCGCACTCGTACTCCGTCGCTTGCGGTCTTACTCGCGGCCCGAGCTCCTACGCTCCGGCCGCGCCATCCGGTTGACAGAAACCGACCTTGAAATTCTCTGCTGCGCATGATGGCGTGGTGGCGCCCAACATCGGGTCAAGGAGTTCAAGCGTGACCTTGCCATTGGATATTTCATTCCAGGACTTTCCGCACTCCAAAGCGATCGAGGCGGCTGTCATCAAACAGGCGAACAGCCTGGGCGCCGTTCAGGCGGAGATCGCACGTTGCCGCGTCAAGTTGATTCAAGCCCCACGACAACAGACACATAACCGACCCGTCAGGGTGCACGTTGATGTGATGACACGCCACCACCGCCACCTCTCGGGCCAAGCCCTCAGTGACGACGCCCGTGAGGCACTTCGCGAAGCGTTCAGAGAAATCGAGTTCGCATTGCGAAGTGAAATGGTCCCCACGCAATCGAACGCGCTCCTCGAAGCCAAGGGGGGAATATGAGTTTGACCGTTCAAGCCGGGCGCGGTTGGGTGGACGTTCGTACAAAACGGCGAAGCGACAAGCGTTGGGATTGCGAATGCAGGTTCGTTTCGCCTAATGGGAAATGCTCGTCCTGGGTTTCCGCCGCCAGCGCTGAAGGCTATGTCTCCCGAGACCTCGCATTCAGTGCGGGTGTCCTGCTCGGCCGCGAACTCGCCGCGCGCTATGCGGCAAGGGTGCAGCCGGCTCCGCCAAGCATGTATCAATGAAATGGCATGGCAAGGACTGCGCACGTCCTGCCGCTCCACGCCGTTATAAGACGCGCTGACGTGGTACTTGCCACACTGCAGGGACGTAGAGCAGCGGGCCTTCCGATATCGCAGTCAGAGACACCGCGCCGTTTGCGGAACGAATACGTGTGTCGACATCTGAAACGTATGCCCCCCTGCTCGATCAACATCAAGCGCAGCTTGCAGTCAGCCGCGGGGGGGCGGGTCAAGCTTTGCTCACGATCAAATAGGCTTCCAAGCCGTCTTCTACAGTGATGACAAGACACCTCGACACGCAGGACTTGCCATGATCGTTCCCGCCTTCGTCCACCATCAGATCGCTACAGCGGCACCCATTCGGCACATCAACGAAGACGCATTGGAAACGGTCTTTCTTCCGGATGCCAGTTCCTGTCTGCTCCCGGATCCGGCGCTTGCCGTTCTGGCAAAAACAGCCGCTAACTGGTTTGCGCCGTCGTTGGCGAACAGGCTTCATGTTAGCGCCGAGCATGGGCGCATTCGCGTCGCTGGCCACGTGAACAACGCCCGCCCGCTGGCCTATTTGAAGATGACCCTGCTCCGCTTGCCTGGCGTCGGCGGGCTGGACATGACGGTTACGGTGGAAACCATCACCAATCCGCTGCGAGCGTATTCCCCCGCCATGCCACCCCAACACGTCGGATAACCCGGAGCGCGCAAACATGCGTACGACCTATTTCTGTGCGACCGATTGCCCGTGCCCGCATATCGCCGTCGACCCGGCCTGCCGCGAGTCAGTGGAAGAGATTCTCCGGGCGTATGCAGCGCTCTTCTGGTTCAACCTCTACCTCAGGTGCCCTGACTTCTCCACCGGAGATGGCATGTTTCCGCGGGAGCCAGACGTTCGCCAGAGATATCTGGCTGTGCATTCGAAAGTCTTTACACACTGGGCCACGGCAGCCAATCGCATGGGCATCACCACCGCGAGGTTTCGTGACGTCTGCGCGAACGTGCGCGCGGCATGGATTGGACCAGACGACCCGCTGCGCGCATGCCGTTCCCGAGCCGACGTTCTGTCCGACCACCCAGAGTTGGATCTGGACTAGGCGCCGACCGGCCTGCTCAGCAGATGCGATGAGGGCACTGTTCTCGGAAGAAGGTCTTTGGCTCAGGCAGCCAACCGCCTCAGGAAAGCCGCCCAATCTGCGGCATACGGCAAGCCGCTCCAGAGACTTGCGTCAGGTCAACTCCGGCAATAACGAAGTGCCTACCCTGCAGTCATGTCAACCGGAGATCGTGATGCCACAGCCTACTGATGCAGCCCGTAACTTCGCCTGCGCGACCCTGCGCAATGCCAGCCGCGCGGCCGAGTTCTTTGTCGATAGCCAGCTTCATCTCGCGCGCCTTCGCGTCAAGATGGCGGAAACCGCGCTGCAGAATCTGTCCCAGCTGGAGGGCCAGTTGGACACAGTCAAAGACTGGAGCACACTGGCCTCGGCGCAGAGCGCCTATATGAAGCTCCAAGCCGACCAAAGCGCAAATGCAGTTCGGCAGTGGGCCGACTTCCTCAATGACACACAGCGCTCTTATCTGCGCCAAGCGACGGACTGGAACGATCAGTTCCAACATCGTCCCGGAACGACTGCAACTCCTGCACAACTGTTGATCGCGTCCCTGGACTCTTGGCAGACGTTGGTCAACACCTTCAACGTGATAGCCGCGTCGGCTACGCAAGCCCGATCAACGTCACAACCACAAACGACGCCCAAGAGCGCGCGAGGCGCATGAGGGCTGTCCTGGCGAATGGAAATACGCCCGCCCAAAGCATGTGCCATGCAGGCGTCGACGAAAGAGCACGGCTTGATTCCTGTCAACGAGCGTCTCTGGCAGCTATCTATTCTTGAAATAGCCATCGAGCAAGCACGTGGTGGATGGAACAGGTTCTTTGATCCAACGGTTGGACTTGATTTGTTTGCAGGAGCACAAAATGCGCGGAAAACTCATGATGACTTTGCTCGTTGTCGCGGCAGCTTCCACGTCGGCGTACGCACAAAGTAAGCCCGACACAGCACCGAACAGCGACGGACAAAGGGCCGGCAAGGTGGATCCCTACACGGATGGCGCCAAACAGGCCAAGCCCGACCCGTACACGGAAGGGTCGAGGAGCGGCAAGTTTGATCCCTACACGGAAGGCGCAAAGGGCAAACGCGACGCATATACCGACGGCGCCAAGCAAGCCAAACGCGACCCGTACACGGAAGGATCAAGGCGCGGCAAGTTTGACCCCTACACGGAAGGCGCAAAGAGCAAACGTGACCCCTATACGGACGGGGGCAAACAAGCCAAGCGCGACCCGTACACAGAAGGATCAAGGAGCGGCAAGTTTGATCCGTACACCGAAGGCGCAAAGGGCAAACGTGACCCATACACGGATGGCGGCAATAAGACGAAGTAGCAGCGTCTGGTATTGCCTTGTCGAATTCCGTCGATGCGCGTAGCTGCCATCGTCAATACAGCAGATACGCCGCTCGCTCGGGAAGAAAGGCATCGGTCTGTGCAATGTAGGCGTGCTCGATCGCGTCGAGCGAAACACCATCACGCAGCATCGCCCAGACCGTCTCCGAGCCAACCGAAGTGCGGATCGCCTCCAGTTTGAAATGCTGTGGATAGCGCTGCGACAGCACCCGGGCCAGCGCTAATCCGATGCGACCCGGGCGCGTGAGCGCAGACGTGCGGTGGATCGCCACACCCGAGCACGAGCGGCCATGGTATGGCCCCTCCGCGGGAACAAAATGGACGGGCGTATAGGTGGCACCGGTATCCAGCGCATTGAGTTCTCGCGCGACCTCAGCGCCATCCATCCACGGTGCCCCGACCATGCCAAACGGCGCCGACGTGCCTCTGCCCACGCTGACACTTGCGCCCTCGATCAGCCCCACATCCGGATATCGCTCCAAGGCAGCGAAGTCACGCAGGTTTGGCGATGGCGGAACCCAACCCAGCCCGGTATTGGCAAAGCGCATTGCGCGGTCGTACTGCTCCATGGCCACGACATGCAGTGCTGCGCCGATGTGCAGCTCGTCGTTCAGCAACCTGGCAAGCTCGCCGATTGTCATGCCGTGCACAAGCGGCAGAGGCACGTAGTTCGTCAATGAGCGGTTCGCCGTATCTGATACCGGCCCACCCACGAGATCACCGCCTATCGGGTTGGGACGGTCCAGCACCAGCACTGGGATGTGGGCCTTCGCCGCGGCTTCCAGCGTCGCCCCCAGGGTGGCAAGGTAGGTAAAGAAGCGTACGCCCGCGTCCTGGAGGTCAAACACCAGGACGTCGATATCGGCCAGCGCGCTGCGTGGTATGTCCTTGCTGTTGCCGTAGAGGCTATGGACGACCACGTTGGAGCGTGTATCGATCGTGTCACCAAAGCGCGCATCGAGATCGGTGCCGATGCCATGCTCTGGCGCAAAGATGGCGCTCAGCCGCACATCGGGTGCCTGACTCAGTACATCGACAGTCCGCCGCCCCTGCGCGTCAAAGCCACTGTGGTTCGTGACCAAGCCGACCCGTTTTCCGACAAGCGGTGCGAAGCCGTTGGCCTCCAACACGTCGATACCGGATCGCACTGGTCCGACCGCCATGGGTAAGCGGCGTCCGGCACTGATCACTGCATCAGCCATGGTCGGGGCGCGCACCGAGATCTGTTCGCCGGAGAGCAGCGGCGCCGTGCTCGATACCAGATTCAGCACGGCTTCACGCAACGGCGTGGCGTTACCCCGCTCGTCCGGATACAGCCGGCTCGTGAGCACAATCACGAATCGGCGCGTGACCAAGTCGATCCATAACCCAGTTCCGGTATAGCCCAAGTGCTGGACGAGTCCGACACGCGGCGCGCGATAGCGGTTGGGGATCAACGGCGCCTGGACTTCCCATCCCAGCGTGCGCGTCCCCTCCACTGCAGTCGAACCGTCCGGCGTCAACAGCAGGGCAACGTTGTCCGGCTGCAAGATACGGCGATCCCCAACGCGGCCCCCGTTGAGGAGCATCCTGGCGAACTGCGCGAGATCATCCGCCGTAGAGAACAAGCCCGCGTTGCCGGCGACACCGCCCAGCGCCGCGGCCGTCGGATCATGCACTTTGCCGCGAAGCCATCGCCCGTTGCGAATGATGGTCGGCGCAATGCGCGTGATCGCCTTGCGGCTCGGACGGAACGCGGTGTCGCGCATGCCAAGCGGTCGAAAGATGTTCTGCGCACACCATGCGTCAAGCCCGATCCCACTGACACGCTGGACGATCTCGCCCAAGGTGACATAGTTGAGATCGCTGTAGATGACACGTTGCCCTGGCTCTGCAATCGGCGGCATGATCCCGATGGCGTGAAGCACCGTGGCGGGGCCCCGGAGTTCGGATCGGGCAGCCAGGCCGGGAGGCAGGCCTGAGGTGTGCGTTAGCAACTGCCGTATTGTGATGCGCGCCTTCCCTCCGTCCGCGAAGGCTGGCCAGTACCGGCTGGCAGGCGCATCCAGGTCCAAACGTCCGCGCTCTGCCAACTGCAACACCGCCGTGGAAGTGGCCACTGCCTTGGTAAGGGATGCCAGATCGAAGATCGTGTCTTCGGTCAGCGGCTCAGCGGCGCGTCCGACGGACCTCTGACCCAGCGCGATACGTTCGCGCACCCCGCTGGCATCACCGACGGCCACCACTGCCCCGGCCACATTGGCATCTGCAATCTGCGCGGCCAGCACGGCTTCCAGCTCTCGCATGGGCACAGGCGTGCCCAGCGGCCCTGGCGCGTTGATGGTGGGCTCGGCGCGCCCGCTTTGCATGCAGGCAAACAGCACCGCAGCCAGCACCGCGGCTATCGCGGCAAATTGGCTGGATCGTAACGATTGCGCGCATTCCATAACATCCACCCGTTGGTATCTTCCGCATCGGCAGCGTCGACTTGGGCGCGGATCATCTCGGCATTGAACTCACGACGATCAAAAGCATAGTCCCGGAACGCCTGGAGCCATGGCCGGAACCTCACCCCCGGCAAACCTGTACGCCGCTTCGCTTCAGCCAGAGAGTGCGAGACGATCTCGCCGGGATTCTCGGTGGGTTTTCTGACGCCCGGCAAGCCCCAAGTGAAACCGGACGGATAGAGCATGGGCGAGATGTAGTCGACCACAGCACCCAATGTGTTGATCTGCTGGCCGATCGCCGTGTCGTCGGTGTTCCAGCAGACGTAGCCGAAAATATCCGCTGCCAGGTAAATGTTGTACGGCCGCAGCCGCTCTCTCGCCTGCGCAAGAAAACCTGTCACGGCCGCAACCCGGTGTGCTTGCGTGTTGGCCTGATGGAACTGCAAGCCATTGGCGTCCGGAAAACGCAGGTAGTCGAACTGGATTTCGTCGAACCCGAGTCTTGCAGCCTCTTCCGCCACGTCAAGTGTGTTGGCCCAGGCGGCTTCGACACCGGGGTCGATCCATTGTTGATCTTCACGATCGTGCCAGACCGCTCCATCTCGATCTCGCACGGCCCATTCGGGGTGCACCCGGGCCAACGGGTCGTCCTTGAAGACAACGATGCGCGCAATCAGATACAGGCCACGTAGACGAAGTTGCCGAATCACGGCGGCGAACTGGTTGAAGCGGGCTGCACCGTTTTTCTGTTCGCGGGCCGCGCCTACTGCCACACGGGCCGCGCTCGGGTAAGGTGTATCGCCCCGGTCGCCCTTCATGTCGATCACCAGCGCGTTGATGGCCGTCTCGCCCTGAAGTGCGACAGCCGCATCGCGCAAGGATCGGTTGGATACGCCCTGTACCGACAGATAGACCGCCCGGGGCTTGATCTGCTTGAGCACGATCTCGCCTGCGGCCTGCGCGCCGCCAAGCACCCGCTCGGCACGTGCGTAGCCGGGAGCGCGGACACTGAGCGTCGCGCGTGCATCCACTGCCGATGTCGGAATGGCGGCCAGGCCAGCAGCATCGGTCGTTCCGCTCTGCCCCTGAACGAATGTGATCGCGCCTTCCACAGGACGGTGGGTCTGTGCGTCTACCACCCTGACCTCGGTTGCGCCGGCAAGCGGCGCGCAACAGAGCCACGCCGCTGCAAGCCAGTGGCGCAGGCGGCTATTCATGATTGCCCCCGGCTGCATTGAGAATGTTCGTCATGCATCGCGCTCCACAGCCATCGGTGATCAGGTATCGGGGCAGTGCGAGGGCGGGTTGCTTCGCCCGCAACGGTTGCGCGTCCAGCGTGAAGGCTGCGGTATAGCCCTCCTCTTGCGCGATGCGTTCCAACTCAGCATCGTGGATGCCGAAAGGCCAAGCAAGCAAATGCACCGGAACGCCGATCTCCGTTTCGATGCGCACCTTTGCACGGCGCAACTGATCGTGGGCGAACTTGACGAAATCATCGGCGCTGCGGTGCATCCGTTCCACCCGGAAGTTCGGATGCCAGTAGGTATGAGACTGCACGTCAAACTGGCCGGTGCGGGCCAGCTCTCGCAACTGTGGCCAGGTCATCGCGTATGCGGCATTTGAGATGGCAGACGGGTACACAAATAGCGTTACGGGAATGCGCCGGCCGCGCAGCGCGGGCCACAACGTCTCGTAGACAGACCGATGGCCGTCGTCCACCGTAATGGCCACAGCCTTCGCCGGCAGTGCATCGTGCTCGCCCTCTTGCCAGCGCAGGATGTCTGCGAGCGAAACGATGCGATAACCAGCCGCCTCGATCGCCTGTAGATGCGCTTCGAATGTCTGCATCCGAACCGTCATGGTGCTATCCACCGTCGATGCAAAGCGGTGATAGACGAGCACCACCACATGTGGCTCCACGGCCGCCATATCTGCGTTGGCACTAGGGCACGCAAACATCAGAAGCGCCCAGCACAACGAGAAGACCCAGGTGTTCATCAGCCGCAGCTCCGAAGGAATATGGATAGTGCGCCTCGCCCGCCCCGCCCGGCCTATGATTCGCGGGGTGTGCCGTGCAGCCAATGCCAGAGCAGCACTCCGCTGCCCGCCATGCCGCCCAGATGGGCAAAGTGCGCGACATCGACTTCGGTTCCACTCACGCCCAGCGTCAGTTCCACGATCGCATAGAGCGTCGCAAACACCCACGCAGGCATCGGGATGGGTGGGATCAACGGAACAATCATGCGATTGGGAAACAGGACGGCGAAAGCGAGAAGCAATCCGAATACGCCACCGGAAGCGCCAATGACCGGACCCGCCGGCAGAACGCTGAAGGCGGTAAAAGCGATTTGGGCGAACGCCGCGCTCAAGATGCTGGATACGTAGAGCAGCCAAGTCCGAGGCGTGCCCACGGTGCGTTCCACGTCGCGCCCGAACATGTAGAGGCCGAACATGTTGAGCGCCAGATGCGCCCCGTTCGCATGCAGGAAAGCGTATGTCAGCGGTTGCCACGGCATGAATCCGCTGCGCAGGCCGGCCCCTGATATGCCGAGCGGCCAGAGCGCAAAGGTACGCAGCAGCGCGTCTCCCGCAAAGAGCTCTGCACCGAACACGGCCACGTTGATGAGGATGAGCAGCTTGATCATGAAGGCACCCCTGATCTCTGCCCACGATACGGCCGCGCGCGTTGGCCGGATTGATCTCGCGCAAGCCGGTTCGACAGTGTGTCGTGATCCGGCAAAGCCACGCATTCCGTTTGATGTGCCGCAAGGCCCTGGTATGGCCAGATGAAACGATGGAGCTACGAGCACACAAGAGGATGTCCCATGCCATTGGCCGCTTCCTATCAGTACCCCGCGAATCAGGCCATCGCCGCGATCTTTAACGAAATCGCTGATTTGCTGGAGGTTGAGGAGGCCAACCCGTTTCGGGTGCGCGCTTACCGGAATGCTGCCCGCATGGTCGAAGGCATGACGGAAGGCGTTGACGCCATGCTGTCACGCGGCGCCGACTTGACCGCCTTGCCCGGTGTCGGGGTCGACCTCGCGGCAAAGATGCGCGAGATCGTCGAAACGGGAAGCTGCGCCATGCTCACGCGCGTGCGCACCGAGGTTCCATCGTACGTACTTCAACTGCTCCAATTGCCCGGCCTTGGCCCAAAGCGGGCCCGTGCGCTGCAACACGAACTGGGCATCACATCGTTGGACGAGTTGGCTCGGGCTGCGGCGGCGCACCGCATTCGCGAACTGCATGGCTTCGGCGCCCGAAGCGAACTGCGGTTGCTCGAAACCCTCAACGCGCGTCTGGCACGCGATCGCCGTTATGGCTTGGCAATCGCCAAGCCATGTGCCGACGCATTGACGCATTACCTGCTGGCAAGCGGCCTGGTCGACCAACTCGTCGTGGCCGGCAGCTACCGCAGAGGGCGAGACACCGTGGGGGACCTTGATCTGCTCATCACGGGAAGAAAGCGCGCGCAGATCGTTGAGCATCTCGTGCACTACAACGAGGTTGCCACTCGGATTTCTGCGGGGCCCACCCGCGCCAGCGTCGTCCTGAAAAATGGCATGCAGGTGGACTTGCGCGTGGTGCGGCCCGACGCTTTCGGCGCGGCGCTTGTGTATTCCACCGGCTCGAAGGCCCATAACATCGCGCTGCGCAAACTTGCACAGACCCAGGGGCTGAAGATCAACGAGTACGGTGTTTTCCGAGGAAAGGAGCGTATCGCCGGCCAGACGGAGGCATCGGTCTACCGCGCAGTCGGGTTGCCCTGGATCTGCCCCGAGCTGCGCGAAGACCACGGGGAGATCGCGGCCGCGCAGTCCGGCTTGCTGCCATCCCTCCTTGAGCAGAGCGACATCAAGGGGGATCTTCATGTCCACACATCCGCCAGCGACGGCACCGCCAGCCTCGAAGCCATGGCAGCGCAAGCGCGTCTGCTGGGCTATCAATACCTGGCAGTGACCGACCATTCGCCGCGCATTGCCGTGACACACGGGCTTACGGCAGATCGCCTGGCCGCACAAGCCGATGCCATCGACCGGTTCAACGCCGAGCACAAGGGTTGGCCCGTGCTGCTCAAGGGGGTTGAAGTCGACATCCTGGAGGACGGGGCACTGGACCTGCCCGACTCGGTGCTGGGGCGCCTGGACCTTGTTGTGGGCGCCATCCACAGCCATTTCAGTCTGCCGGTCGATCAACAGACCTCGCGCATTCTCCGTGCGCTCGACCATCCCCACTTCAGCATCCTTGCCCACCCGCTGGGCCGCCTGATCGGCGAGCGCAACGCCTGCAATGTTGACCTCAAGCGGGTTCTGACAGCCATCGCACAGCGCGGCTGCTACGTTGAGGCCAATGCCCAACCCACGCGACTGGATTTGTCCGACATTGGATGCCGCCTGGCAAAGGCGGAAGGTGTGCTCGTGAGCATTGCGTCTGACGCGCACAGCCCCGCCGATCTGATGAACCTGCCCCTTGGTGTCACGCAAGCTCGCCGCGCATGGCTGGGGCAAGCGGACGTACTCAATGCGCACGCGCTCGACACCCTGCTGCCGTTGTTGAAGCGAACCATGTGATGACCGCATGCGCACACCACCTCGGACAGTCTGTATTTGCACCGCAACATGCCGTACGCCGTGCCCCTCGGGTTGATCCGAGTCAAGGTGCCGGAAATCGTGCGGTCAAGAATGGACACATGAATTTCCACATCAGTCACCAGACCAACCGGAGCCAAACCATGAGCGTCCCAGTCGACATTTCTTTCCAGGGTATTCCGCATTCCAAGGCCGTCGAAGAAGCGGTTATCAACCATGCAGACCGCTTGAAGCGTATTCATGCCGATCTGATGCGCTGCCGCGTCAGCCTTGCCGTCGGCGCCAAGCATCAGCACCAGGGCAAGCCGTTCGACGTCAACGTCCACGTGTTCACACCGCATCAGACGCATGTTTCGAGCAACACCTCCAACGAGGACCCATACGTCGCACTTCACGAGGCCTTCTCGCACGTGGAACGAATGCTCGTGGAAGCCAGTAGCAAACGCTCGTCACAGTCTTGAGGCGTCGTGGGCATGCACGCGCACTATTGCATGTGCATGCCACCATTCACGGCCAGGTTGGCACCGGTAACGTAGGCCGCGTCCTCGCCGCACAGAAAGGCCACCAAGGCAGCCACTTCTTCCGGCCGGCCGAGGCGGCCCACCGGAATCTGCGGAAGAATCCGCTCTTGCATGATCTCGTGGGGAATATCGCGCGTCATTCGCGTGGCGAGATAACCGGGCGAAATCGTGTTGACGGTCACGCCCTTTGCGGCGCACTCAAGTGCCAGCGCCTTGGTGAACCCATGTATGCCAGCCTTGGCCGCCGCGTAGTTCGTCTGCCCGAATGCGCCCCGCGATCCGTTGACCGACGAGATGTTGATGATGCGGCCCCAACCGCGCTCGATCATGCCTTCGTATAGCGGCTTGGTCATGTTGAAGACGGAGTCGAGATCGGTGGCCAGCACGTTCCGCCAGGCATCCAGCGTCATGCGCTTGAAGGTCGTATCCTGGGTGATACCGGCGTTGTTCACCAGAATGTCGACCGGGCCCACCATGGAGAGCACATCCGATGCGCACCGCTGGCAAGCGTCGTAGTCAGCCACATCCACCGCGAACGTCTGAAACAGACGCCCCTGGGCATGCTGTTCCGCCATCCATGCGGTCACATGCGTATTGCCCAACGAATGCGTTACCACAACCCGATGCCCTTGCGCGTGAAGACGGATGGCAATGGCCTCGCCCAACCCGCCCATACCACCGGTGACGAGCGCAATGCGTTGTGTTGTCATGACGGCCTCATCGCGTCGTCGGACGTGCGCCAGTGCGAGGGCAATCGCGCTTGCACAGCAGCCACCGGTCTGTTTCCGGTTCGATACGCAACCGCACAACGGTATCGACCGGCTGTGCGCCGGCGCGAATGCTCAGGGTCTGCATCACACCCCGATACGCGGCCGTTATCTGATAGTGCCCGCGAGGCAACCGCATATACAACAGGGGGCCCTCCGTGCGCACGCGCAAACGGAGCTTGCCGCGATCATCGGCAACCGAAACATCCACATCCGACAACGCCTCGCCGGTTCTGGCCGACACCACGTTCAGCCGCACATTGAAACGACGTGCCATCGCGTGCATGGTGTCGCGCTCGTCGCTCCCCACGCCACCTGACACATAGGCGATCTCGTTCTGTACGCGGACCTCCGGCGCTGCCGCAGCATCCGGCCCGACTGCACCAGCGTGCGCGCTGGCGGCCAAAACCAACGCGGCGAGAATGCCGTGTGGCAAAAAACGACCTGCTTGGCTCATCTCATACCTCACTGATCAGCGTCCGGGTGGCCAACCGTCTGCGCCAGCACCGGAACCTCGTCTTCATTGAGTGACAAGGCTTCTGCCAGCAGACGCTGATTGAGCCAGCCACGCACCACACAGCCGAGCCCGGCCGAAGCACAGTAAAGCGACACGTTTTGCGAGATCGCTCCTGCGGCGACGCCGGAAAAGGTTTCGCGCACCGCTTCGGGCATCTGGTCTGCACGAGCATGGTTCACCACGTACACCAGATCCAGCGGCGCCTTGCCGACAAAATCCTGGTACCCCGTCAGGTTGCGCGCGTCCACGGCGTGCTTGAGCCGCAAGCGGTGCGCCACAGGCTCGTATTCGTAGACGCCTTCCGGCAGAGCGACGTAGATGTCGATCTCGTTCAGGCCATGCGCTGAAGGCGCGGTGCGCCCGCCTGTTTCCGGCCGGTTGATGCCGTTCGCCGCCCATAGCAATTCGCTCAGTTGCTGCCGCGACAGTGGCGTGGGCGCGAATTCCCGCACGCTTTTCCGCTTGGTCAGCGCGGCAGTCAACGTGTTGCCGCCATCCAGTAGCGGCGGCGCCAGCGGAATGGTTGCCGGTGGTGCCGCGTGGGACGTTGGCTGCAGCAGTAGATGTTGCACAGGGTCATAAGACAGGAGCATCGCCTTGCTCATGGCATCCACCTCACAAAACTGAAAATCCATCGGACATGTGCCGCCTAGGCGGAGATGATCACCTTGAGTGCCTGCGTCTTCGCGGCGTTGCGGAACGTATCGTAGGCAGTGAGGATGTCATCGAGCTTGAACCGATGCGTAATGAGCTGCCCTGGCAGAAGCTTCCCCGCGCGCACCGTTTTCAGAAGCATCGGTGTGCTGACCGTATCCACGAGCCTTGTTGTGATGGCGATGTTCTGGCTCCACAACATTTCCAGATGCAGGTCTGCCTTGACGCCATGCACCCCAATGTTCGCAATCACCCCGCCCGGCGCAACCAGTTGCTGGCAGAGTTCGAACGTCGCGGGCACGCCCACTGCCTCGATCGCACAATCGACCCCCACGCCATCCGTCAGCCGCTTCACGGCGGCAACGGCGTCTTCACTGGAGACGTTGATGCAGGCCGTTGCACCCAGCCGGCCGGCTACTTCCAGCCGCGCCATGTTCGTGTCGATCATGATGATCTGCGCCGGCGAGTAGAACTGCGCCGTCAGCAACGAGGCCAGCCCGATGGGGCCTGCACCGACAATTGCCACGCTGTTGCCGGGCTGGACGCGGCCATTCAGTACGCCGCATTCGAATCCAGTCGGAAAGATGTCAGACAGCATCACCAGCGCCTCTTCATCAACGCCAGGCGGCAGTTTGTAAAGGCTGGTCTCGGCGTGCGGAATCCTGACGTACTCGGCCTGCACGCCGTCGATGCGATTGCCCAGGATCCAGCCGCCCGTCTCGCAGTGCGAGTACATGCCGCGCCGGCAGTTCGCACATTTTCCGCAAGACGAGATGCACGAGATCAGCACATGATCACCGGGCTGGAGCGATGTCACGGCAGCGCCCACGGACTCCACCACGCCCACGCCCTCGTGGCCCAGCGTGCGCCCCGGCTCGCAGGTCGGCACGTCGCCCTTGATGATGTGCAGATCGGTACCGCAAATAGTCGTCAACGTGACGCGCACTACCGCGTCGCCGGGCGCCTGCAATTCCGGTTTCGGCTTGTCGGCCAGGGTGATCTTGCCGGGCCCTTCGTAGACGAGTGCTTTCATGGGAATCACCAACGAGGACGATGACTCCATGCTAGGCAACCGCCCTGCGCGGACGTTGATCTACGTCAGGGCGCATGGCAGCAACCGCGCGATATTGACCTTCTATATCCGGAGGCGAAACCCGCGTATGGCCGAACAAGCGCCCACCAATCCATGCACGCAGCCAGCGGAGGCCTTGGTCACTCGCATGCTTGAGGCGGCAGCGTATCCGCACCCCGCTGCGGAGTTGCAGATGATCGAAACCCATCTGTCGTGGGTCTTCCTGGCCGGAGAATTTGCGTACAAGGTGCGCAAGCCGATCAAGCTGGACTTCGTCGATTTTTCGACGCTCCGTGCGCGGCAAACCGATTGCGAGGAGGAATGCCGTCTCAACCGCCGCCTCGCCCCAGCGCTATACCTTGGCGTGGTGCCCATTTCGCACGATCCGGCCACGGGCGCAATCTACGTCGATGGACAAGGCACGCCTTGTGAGTACGCGGTCCGCATGCGCCGGTTTGCCCAGCAGGACGTACTGAGTGCATTGGCCCATGCCGGGCGACTGCGCCCGGAAGAGATCGACGCGCTGGCCGACCTGATCGCAGACTTCCACGCAACCGCGCCTGTCTGCGGCCCCGTTTCAGACGACGGAACCCCCTCAAGCATTCGGCGCACGCTTGAGGACTGCGCAGCGGGGGTGATTGCCCTCAGCACTGAACCCCCGATTGCGGCGGCCACGGTAGCGCTGCTTCGCAAGCATGCAGACCGCCTCGAAGAGACATTCGCATCACGTCGGCGCGGCCGCCACATCCGCGAATGCCACGGCGATCTGCACCTGGGCAACATCGTGTTGATCGGTGGCCAGCCGACGCCGTTCGACTGTCTGGAATTCTCGCCCTCGCTCCGGTGGATCGACACCATGTACGACACCGCCTTTCTGTTCATGGATTTGCTCGCCGCGGGCCTGCATAGGCTGGCGTATCGGCTGATCAACCGTTATCTCGAACGATGTGGTGACTATGCCGGGTTGGCGGTACTGCCTTTCTACGCATCGATGCGCGCACTCGTGCGTGCTCGTGTGCTGCTGGAGCGCGCTCATCAGTTGGACGGAACCCCCGATCTGGCAGCAAAGCTGCGCGGCGAGGCACGCCGCATGCTCGACCTGTCTCGGGAGCTGCTCTGCCGAAACGACGCCTGCATTCTTCTCATGCATGGCCTTTCCGGCAGCGGAAAATCCACCCGCGCCGCACAGCTTGCCGAAGCAGAAGGGATGATCCGCGTGCGCTCCGACGTCGAGCGCCAACGCGCCCGGTATGTCGCCGCCGTCGATCGCTACCTGCCGCGCGCAGTCGAACGTACCTATCAGCGTCTGGCCGCCGTCTGCAAGCTGGGGGTAAGCGCCGGTTTTCCGATGATTGCCGACGCCACGTTTCTGGCCGAGCGCCAGCGCAGACGTTTCTTCTCTCTGGCCCACCGATTGGGCGTGGCCGTTGCCATCGCGGACTGCGTTGCCGACGTCGACACGCTGCGTATGCGTATCCGCAATCGCATGCGGGGCGGACTCGACGCCTCGGAAGCAGACCTGCACGTGCTGGACGCGCAGATCGCCACACAACAGCCGCTCAGCGTGGAGGAGCGGGCACATGTGATCCCTGGCGAGATCTCCAACGTGGTGCCCTACATCAGAGGCAGAGAGCAGTGATTTCGCTTGGGCAGGCCAGGCAACCAAGTGCCTTGAGACCAAGCACCGTGGCAATGGTATTTCACGCGCGGCCGCCAATTTGCGCCATATCAACGCACACAACTGCAGAGTGCCTACGCTGCATATGAATACCTTATTCGGCGGCCCGGCTCACCTGCCCGCCAAGACCCCACCGGAGATCACAATGCAACAACCTGCTGATATGGCATGCAATCTGGCATGCGCTGTCATGCGCGACATGAGCCGCACCGCCAGCTTCATGCTCGAGGCACAAATTGACCTGTCACGCTTGCGCCTGAAGCTGGCCGAGGCTGCGCTGGAAGACGTGCGTGAGATGGAACATGAATTGAGCGGCACGCATGACTGGACATCGCTGGCCACTGCACAAAGCATCTTCATGAAGATGCAATCAAGCCACGGTGCTAACGCTCTAAAGACGTGGGCCGAGTTCACGAACAAGCTGCAGGCCGCCTATTTGCGTCGGTTGACGGAGTGGACGCAGCAGATGCAGCCTCCCGAAGCGCAAACCTCTTCCTCACAGTTGTTTGCCGCGTCCTCCGATTCGCTGAAAGCCTTCTTTGACAGCTTCAACCTCATGGCCCCGCCAGCCTCCGAGGCGAAGAAGAACGGACTGGCACGATCCACCACGACAAGAGCTGAGAAGACCGCCTGATCAACAGGCCAAGGAGCCCGTCATGCGAGTTCAGGACGTCTATTCACACAATGCAGTCCATATTCCGCTCTCGTGCACGCTTCAGGAGGCGGCACAGCAGATGCGCCAGAAGCATGTCGGTGCGCTGGTCGTGACGGAGAACACCCCTTCCGGACCCCGCGCGATCGGCGTCGTCACGGATCGCGACATCGTGCTTGATGCGGTTGCGGTTGGCGTCAGCCCCTCCCAGACCTGTGTGGCCGATGTGATGAGCCGGGGCATCTCCAACGTACCGCTCGATGCCAGCCTCAGCGACGCGTTGCAGGAAATGCTCTCATGCGGCGTGCGGCGTGTTGGTGTGACGTCCGACGGCGCGCTGGTTGGAGTGCTGTCTCTGGACGACGTGCTGAGCGCAATGGCCACTGAATGGAGCCTGATCGCCCGCCTCGTCCATAACGAGCGTGAACGCGAGACTACCGGCAGCGTCCAGCCGCCGCTGAGCGTCTAAATCGGCTGCCACTCCACTTCAGGAAAACCTCCCCATGAATCCCGAGCCGCTTTCTCTCAGCATGGACATCGTGGCGGACGATGCCGTGCTGGAAGGCACCCTGTACTGCCCCGGCAACGCGGCGGGCCTGGTGATCTTTGCACATGGCAGCGGAAGCTCGCGGCTCAGTCCACGGAACCAGTACGTTGCGGATCAGCTCCACGCCGCAGGCCTAGGCACGCTGCTATTCGATCTGTTGAGCGCCGAAGAGGCATCGCACGCCTCGTGCCGGTTCGATATCGACCTTCTGGCGCGGCGTCTGCATACAGCCACGCACGCGGTAGGCAACATCGCTCGCAAACGCGGGTTGCGGCTGGGGTACTTCGGCGCGAGCACGGGGGCCGCAGCCGCGATTCTGGCGGCTGCCGAGCCGGACGAAGCCGACCCAATCGAAGCGGTCGTCAGCCGCGGTGGTCGCCCTGATCTTGCCGGCCAACGCGCGCTGGGCAAACTCGCCTGCCCAACCCTGCTGATCGTTGGCGCAGCCGATCTGGACGTGCTCGATCTCAACCGGCAAGCCCTGAGC
This sequence comes from Ralstonia sp. SA306, assembly GCF_054792405.1. Lineage (NCBI taxonomy): Bacteria > Pseudomonadati > Pseudomonadota > Betaproteobacteria > Burkholderiales > Burkholderiaceae > Ralstonia > Ralstonia sp. SA306. Next base: position 903,387 of record NZ_CP096452.1, on the reverse strand, counting down.
CAGATGCATTGTGAGAAAGCCCTGGAGACGGTGCCCCATGCAACGCACCTTTTTGAAGAGGAAGGCGCGCTCGAGCAGGTGGCCGAGCTGGCGCGGGCATGGTTTGTCCGCCACCTGAGTGCAACCACCCAACCCCACAGACACGCGAGGTAGCCCCATGCGATTCAAAGATCGATTGGATGCGGCGCGTATGCTCGCGCAGGCACTGGAGAAGTACAAGGACATGCACCCTTTGGTGCTGGCCATTCCAAGGGGTGCGGTTCCCATGGGCGCTCTCATCGCAACCGCGCTTGGCGGTCAGCTCGATGTGGTGCTGGTTCGCAAGCTCGGCGCACCGTTCAACCCCGAACTGGCCGTCGGCTCTGTGGAAGAAGGCGGCTGGACCTACATCGCACCCTATGCAGGACGCATTGGTGCAGATACGACATACCTCGAACAGGAAAGCGCAGAACAGATGGACGTCATCCGCCGGCGCCGTGCGCTCTATACCCCGAACCGCGGTCCGTATGACGTAGGAGGACGCGTTGTGATCGTGGTCGACGACGGGCTGGCGACCGGAGCTTCCATGAAGGCGGCACTCCACGCCATACGGCAGCGTCATCCGCAACGCCTCATCTGCGCGGTTCCCGTGGCGGCACCGGATAGCCTGGACGACATTCGACCGCTGGCCGATGAGATCGTCTGCCTCTACGCGCCGCAGGGTTTTCGCGCGGTCGGCTTGTATTACACCGACTTTCCTCAGGTCGAGGATGCCGAGGTGTGTGCCGCGCTGGCCGCGGGTCCGCAATCCGAACGCCGGGCTGGCTGACGCCGCCTCTACAGGCGCGCCACGCCCGGATTCAATCCAGACCGTATCTGCGCACGTACCAGGCTTTCATCACGTAGGCAAACAACCCATAGGTCAGTACGATCGCTGCCAGGCCGGGCCAGTACGCCGCCGGCAGCGGCACAAAGCCGAAGAGCGCCCCGACCGATGTCAACGGCATGGCGACGCCCACGCAGGCAATGGCGATGCTGGTCAGTACCAGTGCAGTACTCGCCCGGCTTTGCACGAACGGCACCTTCCCTGTGCGGATGATATGGATGATGAGCGTTTGCGTGAGCAGCGATTCAACAAACCACCCGGACTGGAAGAGCGCCGGATCCGCCCACGCGTGAAAGACACCCAGCAGCAGCGCGTAGGTCGCAAAATCAAACAACGAACTGACCGGCCCCATGTACAGCATGAACTTCAGAATGCTGCCGATCTCCCACCGTCGTGGTTTGACCAGGTACTCGTCGTCCACGTTGTCGGTCGGGATGGCGGTTTGCGAGAAGTCGTAGAGCAGGTTGTTGAGCAGCACCTGCACTGGTGCCATTGGCAGAAAGGGCAGAAACAGGCTTGCGCCCAGCACGCTGAACATGTTTCCGAAGTTTGAGCTGGCGCCCATCTTGATGTACTTGACGATGTTGCCGAACACCTTGCGCCCTTCCGTCACGCCCTCGCCCAGCACCGCCAGGCTTTTCTCCAGCAGGATGATGTCGGCGGACTCCTTGGCAATATCGACCGCGCTATCCACGGAGATGCCAACATCCGCGGCTTTGAGCGCCGGCCCATCGTTAATGCCGTCACCCATGAAGCCCACGACGTGACCTCTGCGGTGCAGTGCCTCGACAATGGCCGCCTTCTGCGCGGGCGACACCTTGGCGAACACCGATGCGCGTTCGGCCATGTCGGCCATCTGGTCAGGTGACATGGCAGCCAGCTCGGTGCCAAGCACAACCGGTTCCACGGCCAGACCGACCTCGCGACAGATCTTGCGCGCAACAATGGCGTTGTCCCCGGTCAGGATCTTGACTGCCACGCCGCTTGCCTTCAATGCGGCAATGGCAGGCGCGGCCGTATCACGCGGCGGGTCGAGAAAGGCGATATACCCCAGCAACGTCAACCCTGACTCGTCTGCCACGGCGTACTGGCTTTGCTCGGGTGGCATCTCCTTGTACGCAACAGCCACGACACGGAAACCGTCCGCATTCAGGTTCTCCGCCAACTGCCGCGTATCTTGGAGGTGGCTTGCCTCCAGCGGGCCTGCCTCATCGCCGCTCACATAACGCGCGCTGACGGCCAGCACTTCTTCCACCGCACCCTTGCAGATCAGCACGTGCGTGCCGTCGTCCTGCGCCAGCACAACCGACATGCGCCGGCGCTCGAAGTCAAACGGCAGCTCATCGATTTTCTGGAAACGCGCATGCACATCCAGACGCTGCTCCAGCTCCACGTGCTTGAGCACGGCCACGTCCAGCAGGTTCTTCAAGCCCGACTGATAGAAGCTGTTAAGAAATGCGTACTCCAGCACCTGGTCGGATTCTTCGCCGCGCAAGTCGAGGTGATGCTTGAGGATGATGCGGTCTTGCGTAAGCGTGCCGGTCTTGTCGGTGCACAGCACGTCCATCGCGCCGAAATTCTGGATGGCGTTGAGCCGCTTGACGATGACCTTTTTGCGCGACATGGCGATGGCGCCCTTGGCCAGATTGACCGTGACGATCATCGGCAACATCTCGGGCGTCAGGCCAACGGCCACCGCCACCGCAAACAACAGCGCCTCAAACCAGTTGCCCTTGGTCAATCCATTGATGAGAAAGACCGTGGGCGCCATCACCAGGATCAGCGTCAGCATCAGCCATGTGAATCGGGTAATGCCGCGATCAAAGCTGGTCTGCACGCGCTGCCCGGCAATCAGGTTGGCCACATGACCAAAGGCGGTGCGGTGCCCGGTGGTCAAGACAACGGCCGTGGCGTAGCCGCTCACCACTGCGCTGCCCATGAAGCACAGGTTGGGCCGGTCGAAATCCGCCGCAGGATGGCTGTCGGAAGACTGCGCGTGCTTTTCCTGTGGCATGGCTTCGCCAGTCAGTGCCGACTGGTTGACGAACACATCCTTCGCACTGAGCAACCGCAAGTCGGCCGGGATCATGTCACCGGCGGAAAGCTGAACGATATCGCCTGGCACCAGTTGCTCGATCGGGATTTCCTGGCTCGCTTCGGCACCATCGGAACCGATGCGCCGTACCGTTGCCGTTGTATGCACCATGCGACGCAGCGCCTCCGCCGCCCGGTTCGAGCGGTGCTCTTGCAGAAAGCCCAGCACAACACTCAGCACCACCATGACGGCAATCAGCACGGCCGCCCGTACATCGCCCAACACCGCCGAGACGCCCGCCAGCGAGATCAGCAGCAGATTCAGCGGATTGACCGATCGGCGCACCAACTCAATCAGCACAGCTTCGTGATGGCCGTTGGCCACGCGGTTGAACCCGTATTCGCGCAGGCGCTGTGCAGCGGCTTCCTGCGTCAGGCCCTGCGTCTGGGTCTGAAGCCGGTCCAGCACGTCCTGTGAGGCAAGCGCCGACCACATTGAGAGATCGTCGGCGGGCGAATGCGGAAACGGCACGGACGTGATATGCATAGGAAATTGCGAGCAAACCGCATGGATGTGCAAACCATTAGAGCGCAGGACGCGCGTCAGGCCTTGACGCAACTCAACGGCCATCGTTGCCTGGGCGGCTGTCGTGCGTGCCCGCCACCGGGGGTTCAATGCCGGCGCCACGCCAGCCGCCGCCCAGCGCAAGGAACAGCGCCACGGTGTCTTGCAGCCGCTGTGCACGCACCTGCAGCGTGCCGAGCACGGCTTGCTGATACTGCAGGTCAGCACTGAGCACCTGCAGATAGCCAGCAACACCAGCACGGTAGTCTGCGTTGATCTCTTCCAGCGCGGCACTTGCCGCCGCCTGCGCGCGCAACTGTGCGTCAAGCTGCACTGCATCGTGTTCAAGCGCACGCAGCACATCGGCCACCTGCTCAAATGAAGCGAGCACCACCTGCCGATAGCCGGCATCGGCAGCCTGCAATGCCTGCCGGGATGCGGAACGGCGGAAATACAGGGTACCGCCTTCAAATAGTGGGGCGACAAGGTTTGCCCCCACGCTCCAGGCGCCGGCTTTCGCACCGAACAGATCGGCGCTACGGCCGCTCATCCGGGCGTAGTCTGCGCTCAGGGTCAGGCTTGGCAGCATCGCCGCCGTTGCAACACCCACCTCTGCGCTGGCTTGGTGCAGGCGCGCCTGTGCGGCCAGAACGTCGGGCCGCTGGCGCACCAGTTCAGAGGGCACCAGCCTGGGCAGGTCCGCCGGCAGTTGCAGCCCGTTGAGCGCAACGTCTACGGCGTCTGCCTCGGAAGGAAATCGGCCGGCCAACACCGCTTGCAGATGCGCAGCCTGGTCACGCTTCTGCTCCAGCGTCGGCAGCGATGCTTCCAACGACGCCAATTGCGCAGCAAGGCTCAACTCGCTGGCATGCGCCATGACGCCGGCTTCGACCTGTGCGTGTGCAATCTCCACTTGCTCGCGCACCACGGCAATCAGGCTGCGCGTGGTGTCGATCTGCGCCTGATAGGCGGCATGCGCGATCACGGCGTTCACCAGATTGCCGGTCAGCGCAAGGTAGGCGGCGGCAACCGCGTACCTTTGCCCTTCCGCTTGCGCCGCCAGTGATTCCACCGCACGCCGATTGCCGCCAAAGATATCGACCGCGTAACTGATGGATGCCCCCAGTGTCCACAGCGTAAAAAGGCTTGGCGCGCCGGTCTGCCCGAGCCTGGCGGGCACCGCTGCCTGACGTGACACATCGGCTGATCCAGCCACCTGCGGGTAGAACACTCCCGCGCCAGCTCGCAACAGGTCTTGCGCGGCGCGCAGGTTGGCTTCTGCCTGCTGCAGGCTCGGGTTGGCCGTAACAGCCGCTTCCATGGCCTGATCAAGCGCGGGACTGCCGAGGGCGCGCCACCAGTCTGCAGCAGGCACTGCTGCCGCCGTGAAGCGTTGCGCAACGCCGTCTGCAGAGGCCGCCTGCGCAGGATCGCCGTCACGAAGATAGCGATCGACGCCAGGTGCCAGCGGTGCGTGGAAATCTGGCCCGACCGCGCAGCCCCAGACCACAACCGCTGCGGCTAGCGCCCCCGCCGCCGCTTTCACGACGCCCCCTGCAGATAGACGTCGACCAGTTGGCCGGGATAGACGGCGAGCTTGTCTGGCTGCTTGAAGCGGAAAAGCAACGGCAGCACGCGCACATCCACGCGTTCGGAGCGCTGGTCGGACAACTGCACCTTGGGCGACACGTACGGCTGCACGCGCACAAATTCCAGCGGCACGCTGACATCGGTGCCGCGCACAAACATGCGTGCCTGTACTGCACCGGGCGGAAGGCGGTGTACCAGGATCTCGTCCACATACACACGCACGGCCAGCTTGTTCTGACCGGTGCTCATCGTGACCAGTGGCACGTTGGCCCGTGTGTAGGCGTCATAGGTGCCCTGCGGCGATACATAGCTGCCCATTGCCGTGTTCACGGACATGACAACACCATCCACCGGTGCCCGTACGGCGTATTTTTCGAGCAATGCCGCCGCCGCTGCCGCGCCCTTCTGCAAGGCGTCGCGCTGTTTTTGCAGCGTGCGGATGTCGTAGCTCCAGGCGCCGGCGCGCGTCAGGTCGTACTGACGCTGGGCAACTGCAAGATTGCCGTGCGCCACCCGTACCGCGTTGGCAGCGTTGTCCATTGCATCGCGACTGACTGCCTTGGGATTGAGCCGGGCGGCCGCTTCAAGCTTGTCCAACTGATCCTGCACGGTGCGCAAGCCGGCATCTGCGGCGCTCACCTGCGCACGGGTGACCTCCAGCGCTTCCTTGCGCGGTTGGGCGAGCAGCGCGTTCAACTGGGCGTCGACGGCATCCGCTTGCGACTGCTGCTGTGCCGTCAGCGCGCGTTGCACGGAATCCTCGATCTGGATCAGCACATCGCCGCGCTTGACTGCCTGCCCTTCCTGCACGGCGATACGGGCGACGGTGCCCGACACTTCGGCATACAGGTTCAGGTTGGCACCACTGGGCTGATCGCTTTCGACAATGCCGTTGGCGTAGATGCCCGTCGCGTACGGATTCGCCGCCGGTTGGAAGACAGGCGGCAGCGGCGGCCTCTGCCGTGCGTAGTAAATGGCCGCCCCCAACCCTGCCAGCGCGCCGATCACAGAGAGCACAAACAACCATCGGATCTTCATCGCATCTCTCCGTGTTCAATGCGGCTCAGCTTGCCATCCTCCATGTCGAGGATGCGGCTGGCCATGTCGAGGATGCGCGCGTCGTGCGTCACGATCACGATGCAGCGGTGCGCATTCAGGATCTCCGTCTTCACGAACTGCATGATGGAGCGGCCGGTGTCGCCATCCAGCGATGCGGTGGGTTCATCCAGGATCAGGATGTCGGGCTGAGTGACGATGGCACGTGCAATGGCCACGCGCTGCTGCTCTCCACCGCTGAGCTTGACCGGCGGCAACTGCGCGCGGTTCTTCAGCCCAACCACATCGAGGTAGTGCATGGCCTGTTCGAGTGCCGTATCCCACGCGACGTGCCGCAGGATCAGCGGGATGGCGACGTTCTCGACCGTGGTGAGGCGCGGGAACAAGTGGTAGTCCTGGAACACGAAGCCAATCTTGCCCAGACGGAAATCGGCCAGTGCGTCGGCACCCAGGCTCCAGATGTCGACCCCATCCACCACCGCGCGGCCGCCGTCGGGGCGCAGAATGCCGGAGATCACGCTCAACAGTGTGGTCTTGCCACTGCCCGAGGGCCCGACGATGAACAGCATCTCGTTGAATTCGGCCTCGAAACTGACCTGCATGAGCGCACGGGTACGCGCCTCGCCCTCGCCAAACCATTTATCGAGTGCCTGCGCGGCAATGGCAACATTGGCCACGATCAACCCCGGAAGATGTCGAAGGGCTCGATGCGCAGGACCTTGCGCACCCCGATGTAGCCCGATATGCCGGCAATCACCACCACCATGGCCAGCGCCAGCATCAGATTGGTGAACGTGATCATGGCCGCATAGTCGGGAATGCGAAGACGCACCAGCGCGATCGACGCGGCACATAGGCCGATGCCCAACCCGTAGCCAACCAACGCCACGAACGTGGCCTGGAAGACGATCATCGTGACCAGCTCGCGCCCCTTGGCCCCGATGGCCTTGAGTGCGCCGAAGCGCTCCAGGTTTTCCAGGATGAAGGTGTAGAAGGTCTGCCCCGATATGGACAACCCCACCACAAAGCTGATCACCGTCATCAGCAGGATGTTGGTGCCAAGCCCGGTCTGGAAGGTATAGAAGCGAGAAATGCGGGTGATGAACTCTTCTTTGGTCACGGCGCGATAACCTAGCCGGTCTACCGCACGTTCGATCGCTGCAATGTCGGCCTCGGTCTTGGGCTCAATCAGGATGTATGACATCGTGTAGCGCGTACCGGGCAGATATTGCACAGCGCGGCGATACGTTGTGTACAGGGTGGGCACGCCAAACAATCCGCTTGTTGCCACCTCGCCAATGCCGACGATCACCCCTCGATGGTCGTTGACTTCGAATTCCGTGCCGATATGTGGGTTTTCGAGCTTCCCGAACTCGGCGTCCTGGATGACGATGAAGGCGTTCTCGCCGTACAGATCCTGGATACGGCCACTGAGCATGCGAGGGCGGCCGAACAGGCTGGTGTCGTCGATGCCGACCACGGTCACGGGCTGATAGGCTCCGCTGTTCAGACGCACAAGTGCGCCGCCTGAATACAGCGGTACGGCAAATTTCACGCCGTGAATGCTGCGTACCGCATCAAGAACGTAATCCGGCATGCCGATGGAATTGGCCACGGTGTTGACAGCCGGATCCATGACCCACATGCGAGCGCCGATGTTGTACACGGCAGACGAAGACCGATTGAGCACGCCCGCAAACAGCGACGTCATCTCGATCATCAGAAACACCGCAAACGTAATGCCGACCAGCAAACCGCTCAACTTGGCCTTGTCATTGACCAGCAGCTTGTAGGCGAGTTTGAGAATGGCTTGCACATGGCCCCCAGGCCATGCATGGCAGACAGGGATACGCCCCGGGCGTGATATCGACCGGCCGATGCATGTGCATCAACGATAGCGATTCGGGCGCGGCGGCCTTTGACGTGTCGCAAGACCGCGCTGGGTCCTGCGGGGATTGCGCTACAGCGTATCGTCGTCGGAGAACAAGCGATGACGTATTGCGTAACGCACAAGGGCAGCTTCGCTAGAGAGCTGCAGCTTGTCCATCAACCGCATCTTGTAGGTGCTGATGGTCTTGGCGCTCACACACAGGCTTGTGGCGATTTCGGTCAAGGGCTCGCCGCGCACCAGCCGGCGATAGACCTCCATTTCACGGTCGGACAGGCGCGTGTGGGCGGCCTCATCACTGGGCTCGCCCAGGCTGTGGGCGAGCTTCTCCGCCATGGGCGGACTGACATAGGTGCCGCCGCTCGCCACTTTCTGCAGCGCACTGACCAGTTCCGTCGCGGCGCTTTCCTTCGTCAGATAACCGGCCGCCCCAGCACGGAAGGCGCGCGCTACATACTGCTCTTCAGCATGCATGGTCAGCACCAGCACGCGCACCCTGGGGTGATCATCGTGCAGCTGGCGGAGCAGCTCCAGCCCGCTGCGCCCCGGCATCGAAAGATCGAGCACGATCACCTGCGGTTGATGGTCGCGCACCAGTTGCACCACCTGCGTACCGTCAGAGGCTTCACATGCGACTTCAAAATCCCCCGCGCGCTCCAGGATATGACGCACGCCATCGCGCATCACGGCATGATCGTCGGCGATCATCACGCGAATCATGTCCGTGCCTCCTCAATGGCTTCGTGAACGGCGGGAAAGCTCACACTCAAGCGAAAGCCGCCCCCAGGCACGTGCGTGATCGTTGCCTGCCCGCCCAGTAACCGGGCCCGTTCGCGGATGCCAAGCAACCCCAGCGGCTTGCGTTCACCCACCGCCGGAGGCGCCCCACTCCAGCCATGCCCATTGTCTTGAATGGACAACTCCAGCACGTCCTCCTGCTGCGAGAACTCGATCTCAACGCGAGTGGCATCGGCGTGGCGCACGACATTGTTGAGCGCCTCCTGCACGATCCGAAAGACCGAGATGGCTGCGCGCTCGTTCATTGCCAGTTCTTGTGCATGCACAGTCACGACCAGGCCAAAGCGTTGGCGAAAATTCTTGGCCATCCACTCGATGGAAGGCACAAGCCCCAGCTCGTCGAGCAACGGCGGCCGAAGATCCGCCGAGATCTGCCGCACGGCAACAATCGTCTCGTCAATCACATGTTGCATCGCCTGGGTCTGGTCGATCAGCGCCTTGTCGCTCCGTGCGGCCTGCAGATCCGCCGCCAGCAGCGAAATGTCCATCTTGAGCGCACTCAGGCGTTGCCCCAGATCGTCGTGCAGTTCACGGGCGATGCGGTGCCGCTCCTCTTCCCGCGTTGCCAGAACGCTGTCCGACAGATGCTGCAGCTCTTCCTGAGAGCGCCGCAGCGCCGCTTCCGCGCGGGCACGCTCCGTGGTATCGCGCAGCATCACCGTGAAAAGCTTGCCTCCGTTCACCTCGATCTGCGAAATCGACGCTTCGATCGGGAACTCTCGCCCATCGGTGTGCAGGGCAAACAGCGGGCGCTGCTTACCCATCTGGCGTTCCGACACGCCCGTCACCCCGAAGCGCCTTACGTGCGCTTCGTGCGCGCCGCGAAACCGCTCGGGAATAAAGTCTGACAGTGGCCGACCGATGGCCTGGCGAGCTGAACAACCGAACAGTGTTTCGGCCATGGGATTGAACAGCACGACGCGCTGGCTGTCATCGACTGAAATGATGGCTTCCATGGACGAGCGGATGATGCCGGCCAACCGGGCTTCGCTCTTTTCAAGGTACGACAGATCGCGGGCGACGGCGGCTCGCAACTTCCGTAGCCGCAGCCAATAGAACACCAGTGCGATCACGGCAGAAATACTTGCCGAGGCTAGCAAAACAAAGGGAGCGTCCCCGGCGTTGAGGGCAAATGCCAGCCGGGCAACCGACGCGGCCAGCAGCAAAATGGCCAGCCCACCCACCACAAGTTCGGCTGAGGTGGATTGCAACTGCAGCCGCCGCCTGTGCGTCGCCTTCGAGGATTGAGCGTCTTTCTCCGCCACCGGACACCATCAAAAGGTCGGGATGCAATCAACATAGCCCATTCCTAAGGCTGGAGATACTAGCCGTGTGAAGGAGACGCCCCCCGGAAAACCCTGCCGCCGCTGTCAGGGAACCCTGACAACGGCATGGCACATCCCGACGACCATCTCAGCACTGCCTGATTTCGTGCAAACCCGGCACCTCCGATACTGAGCGTACGGACACCGGACCCTGGTGGAACGCTGTGACCGGATACCCACCATCTCACCGAGGATGTGTGGTTCAAACACTACAGACGCCTTCCGGAGCCGCCCCATGATTCCGCGCACGATAGAGTCCCCTGCACCCGTCGAAACCCGCCATCCTGCTTCACTTCCTCAGCTCAGGCTCGTGCGCGACGCAACACAGGTCCGCCAGACAACGCCACTGATCCCCAGCAGCCAGTGCGCCAATTGCATGATGCACTGGGCCTGCATCGCGAGCGCTGTACCATCCGCGCAACGCGAACAGCTGGACCAGATGGTGCACACCTGGCGCAAGATCGCCAAGGGCGAAGCACTCTTCCGCGCGGGCGACATCTTCCACGCGCTGTATTCCATCCGGTCGGGATCGTTCAAAACCGTGGTATCGCACCCCAACGGCGCAAATCACGTCACCGGATTCCAACTGTCGGGCGAAACGCTTGGGCTCGACGGCATTGCCGCCGATCGCCACACCTGTGATGCGATTGCCCTGGAAGACAGCACGGTCTGCTCCATGCCTTTCCATTGCGTTGAGGACCTGTGCCAGGACATCCGCCCACTGCAACATCGCCTTCACCAACTGATGGCCGAAGAGATCGTGCGCGAGTCGGGCCTCATGCTGCTGCTCGCCGGGCTAAGCGCGGAAGCGCGTGTTGCCACCTTCCTGCTGAATCTCTCCACGCGCATGCAGGACCGCGGATACTCCGCTTTGAGCTTCACGCTGCGCATGACCCGCGAAGAAATCGGCAGCTACCTTGGCATGCAGCTTGAGACTGTCAGCCGAGCGCTGTCGAGGTTCCAGCGCGAAGGCTGGATCGTGGTGAGCGGCAAGAACATCGAGCTGACCGACAAGGCCGCCCTGATGGAGCTTTGATCGCTCTGCCTGCCCCTCAAAAAAAACATGCCGCCCCGCTTTTTCTGGCGGGGCGGCGTGTTTTCTTTCCTGCATATTTCCAACCTTACGGCGCGATCTGGAGATGATCGATGACTTCCGTCACGCCAGGTGCGGACCATGCCGCCCCCTTGGCCGCGCGCCGCTCCGCTGCGGAACCGATGTGGCCGCTGAGCGTAACCGTCCCGCCCTGAACAGAGACGCGGATGTGGTCGGCCTCGCGCGCGGCATGCCGCTTGAGCGCCGCACCAATCTGCTCGGCAACATTGGCCGGCGCCACACGCGCTTTGATCCGCAGCCGGTTGATCAGCCCAGCGACACCGCGCAACGATCCCACCGCATGCGCCGCCTGTTCGCTCTGATATGGCCAGTCCACCTCACCCGAGAGCGTCACCCAGCCATTTTCGACCAGCACCTCAATGCGGTTGGACGGTAGGCTGACCTGCCATTCCAGCGCGGCACGGGCCGCTTGGGCAACGTCGGCGTCCGTGTGTGCTCCCGGCAGACGGACTTCGATTTTCTGCACGACTCCACGCACACCAGCAACACGCTCGGCCGCATGCTCTGCAGCGAGCTTCTCCATGTAGCTGTGCACGTGGCCGGTCAGTGTCACCACGCCGTTTTCCACTTCCACACCAATCGCCGCGGCATCCACCGCAGGTTCCCAAACCAGTTCGTCGTTGACGTCCTGCTTGATACCCAGATCGCTTTTCATACCTCGCTCCTGCTAGATAGAGTCGCCTGGCTATGCCCAGTGGCGTTCACGCGCCGTTTGGCAAGACAGACAGCGCATGGCTGTCGGCTGGGCTTGCAGGCGTAGAAACGGAATCGCTTCGCCACAATCGACGCAGATGCCGTAGCTGTGCTGCTGCATACGCTCGCGTGCAGCATTCAGTTGCTCAAGCTCCCTTCGGTAACGCACAAGCATGACGTCGTTCGTTTGGTCCCCCGCCTCTTCATCGGCAAGATCCGCGTTCTCGAACGGCGCTTCACGGGGCATCGGCACAACGGATGCGCCCAGCGCCGATAGTTGGCGCTGCACGCGTGCTTCCTGTTCGTCGAGCAAGCTCCTCAGCCGTTTCCATTGCGCCTCGGTAAAGCGGGTCATGCCGAGTCTCCTTCTGTTGATTCAGCGTCGCACCGTGTGTTCGGCTTCACGCTTCCGTTGGCGAGAGCCAGGCCGGACGCTGCCTCGATTGCTCCCACCGGCCGGCCGCCTTCACCTGATCGATAAAGCCCGCCATCTCCTCCTGCGATAACCCGCTGAGCACGTCGCGCTGGAACAGCGCCAGCACCGGCGCGGGAATGGTGGCGGTGATCCGCATGATTTCTTCGACCGCACGGAATGCCCCGCGCGCCGCCATGACGCAAATCACGGACAGGTGCGTGGACCCGGGCAATTGGTCAGCCAGGAAGTCCCGCATGGGCGAAGCCAGGTGGCCCATCCAGATGGGTGCGATCACGATGACGTGTTCGACTTCATCAAGGGACGGACCTTCATAGCGATACTTGGCGCGCGCATGGAATACCGTTTCGATAACACAGCGCGCATCTCCCAAGAAGCCGGCACGCGGATGCTCGTCCGTCACCTCGGCAAGCTGCCATCCGCTTTGCGCAGCCATCTGTTCGGCCACCTGACGTGCCGTGCCGGTGCGCGAGTAGTACACGATCAGCTTCTTTTCCATCTCGTACTCCAGGGATTTCGAAAGCAGTGGAACGGGCAATTGCCTCTAGGAAACAACCCACATCTGATCGACAACGGCACGCACCCCCGGCGCGTCCCATGCGGCTTCGCGAGCCGCACGGCACTCGTTGAGGTTGCGCAGCGGCCCATACAAGGTCACCGTCCCGTCCGCCACGGAAACACTGAGGCGCGAGGCGTCGACCACCGCCAGGCGTTGCAGCGCCCTCGCAATGCGATCACTCAGATCCGCCGGGCCGGAGGCAGGGCGCAATGTCAGCGCATTGGCCACGGACTTCACGCCGTGGACTCTGCGCACCGTGTCTAGCGCCGCACGGCGCTGGAAGTCCTGGTCGACTTCACCGCGCAGCGTCACGGCCCCGTCTTCGACGGTGATCTGTACTGCACCGGACGGCACCGATGCATTCCAATGCAACGCACTGCTGATTGCCTGCGCAATCTCGTCATCCGGGCGTTCCATATCCGGCGGCATCCGCACATCCACGTGGATGACAAGGGCGGTCACACCGGCAACGCGCCGGATCGCCTCTTCCGCGGCATGCTTGTCAGCGAACGTGTCGACGCCGCCGGAGAGCGTGACGACGCCGTCCTTGGCCTGCACTGCAAAGCGACTGGCATCCACCGCCGGGTCCCATTGCAGTTCTTCTTCGACATCGTGCTTAAGCTGGATATCGTTTTTCATGGCGACCTTCTCTGGTTCAATTGAGGTCGAAGCTCAGTGCGACATCAGCACCGGCACGGTCATCGTCTTCAGCAGGGTGCGTGTCACCCCGCCCAGCACGAGTTCGCGCAGGCGGCTGTGCCCGTAGGCTCCCATCACGATCAGATCGGCATTGAAATCGGCCGCTCGCGAGAGCAGCAACTCACCTACGGCGGTGTCGGAATCTGCACAGTCGGTCTCTTCCACCGTTGTGTGAATGCCGCGCGCGTTCAACGCACGCGCCACCTGACCCACCGTGGTTTCTTCGGCCCAGTGCTTCGGCTGCGTGCTCGTGATCTGCAGCACGTGCACATTTGCGCCCGTCATCATTGGCATGGCGTCGTGCAGCGCACGGGCCGATTCGCGACCGCCGCTCCAGGCCACCAGAACGCGCTGCGGCAATGCCGTGAAGTTGCCCGCGTACGGCACAACCAGCACCGGGCGGCCCGACTCCAGGATCAGGGTTTCCACAAAGTCGCCGGCGATAAATTCATCCGGGTCATCGTGGTTCCGTTGTCCGACGACGAGAAGATCGGTCTCCCGCGCTTCGCGCAGCACGAGTGCCACGGGGTCGCCTTCCACGGCACGCCACTCCGTTTCCACCCCAAGGCGCTCTGTCGCCTGGCGAAAGCGCGCTTGTACGGTATCGCGGATGCCGTCGCGCCGGATGCGGTCTTCCTCCAGATAGCGCGCAGCGTTCTCCATCATGTAGAACCAGCTGAGGCTTGGCGCAAAGCTCGCATAGATGCCGACGAGTTTGGCGCCGTGCGCCTGCGCGTACTGGGCCGCAAGGTTGAGGCGGTGCATGGCGCGTTCGCTGCGATCCAGATGCACCATCACACTGGCATAGCTCATGGTCAGATCCCGATGTTGTGTCAGAGGACGAGCTACCCGGCTAGGCAATGACGGCATTGCTTAGCGGTTCGGTCGCCGCGTGCGGTGTTTCCGTGGGCAACGCGCGGACGAGCAGCACCGGCAGCGTGCTCCGGCGTACAACGCTCTCGGCCACGCTGCCCAGAAGCAAACGCTGGAAGCCGCGACGCCCGTGCGTGCCCAGCACCAGGGCTTGCGCACCCACGTTGTGGGCCGCCTGTTCAAGGGCAGTGCCGATATCGAAGGTTCCGATGGGGTCGTCCACCACCACGCTGTGGACGTGCACACCTGCCTTTTCGGCCTTGGCCCGCGCGTCGGCAACGATTTGATTGCCTTGTTTGACCAATGCCTCGGTAAAGGCGCCGACATCGATATAGCCAACGTCGTACATCAGATACGAGTTGTCGATCACGTGGGCGATGACCAGCTCAGAGCCGAGTTTTTGCGCAAGCTGGATTGCCTCGTCCAGCGCGCGATCTCCCGTAGGGCTGCCATCCACCGCCACCAGAATCCTGTCGTACATGATCTGCCTCCGTCGAATCCGTCGTCCGCCCCAAACGGGGTTGCTGGATTCCATGTTGGACCACCAAGCGGATCACCCCTTGATTTACATCAGCGTTTGGCTCACCGGATGCGCCGGCCATGCCACTTGATCTGCCTCAAGAGCTTGCGTCCAACGCTCGATAGACTCGTTCGCTATCGACTGCCTCCTGCTGCAGTCACGGAAAGCTCACGGCACCTTGTGCGGGATCAACCTCCGACACCTTCCCGTTCTTATAGTGAAAACGTACGCGCATCGGAGTTCAGCATGAGGGTCGACGAGATTTGTTCCCACCGCATCGTCCACGTTCAGGCAACGGCAACGCTGCAACAAGCTGCCCGGTTGATGCGGGACGAAAGCGCCCGGGCGTTGCTTGTCACGGAACACACCGCTGGCGGTTCGCGGGTGGTGGGCATCGTGACAGACCGCGACATGGTGGTGCACGGCATTGCCAGCCGCAGTGATTGCACCCAGACCGCCGTCTCGGAAGTCATGACGCGCGGTCTTCTGACCATCCACAATGACGCCGTGATCAGTGAAGCCTTGCGCTCGATGCTGAGCCACGGCCTGCACCGTCTGGCCGTGGTCGATCGCCAGCAACGGCTGGTCGGCATGCTCAGCCTGGACGACACCATCCGCGCGATGGGCGGCGAATGGACCTTGCTGGCCGGCATTCTCGGTCGCGAGAACGCGACCGGCTCCCGCCAGCATGCGCCGTCCGATTTGATTCTCTGAGTCTTCCCCTCTGGTGACGGGTCTGATCCGCATGTGCATTAGCCAAAATTGACTAGGCGACAAACCAGAACACCGCCCAGCAGGACAAAAGCATGGTCAGCAGACCTGCGGTGACCCTGCTGGCAAAGGCACGCCCACCGCTGATGGCCACGACAACCTTCGAGAACGTGTTGGCCGTCAGCGCGAGCATCACCAGCGTGCCTGCCGTAGATATCTGCAGCGTATGACCAGCAACCTGCGTTGCAATGGATGCAGTCGCGGCATGCACATCGGCAAATGAGCCAAACACGGTGACAGCCACCACCGCTGCTGTCCCGAACCATGTGCGAGCGGCGGCGGCGGCAAGCAGCAAGGCCGCCGTCCACAACGCAAAACCGATCGCGACCCTCCAATTGATGGATGACGCTGAACTCTCCGGCGCCTCCTGAAGCGGCTCGCTGCCGCGCCATATCCATAGAGCAGACCATGCCACGGTCGCTATCATGCCCACCGCCAGCGGCGCCGCCAGCACGCGCAGCAAGTCGATGCTGATGGCGGCAATCAGCAGCAGCATCTGCACCATCGTGGCGACGTTGGACAGCAGCGCTGCGGCAACCGCACCGTCAATGGGTCGATGGTCCTTCCGGACCCGCGACGCCATCGCCGTGATCGTTGCCACACTCGATGCAAACCCACTGAACAGGCCGGCCAGCGGCAAACCGATGCGCTCTCCAAACCATCGCGCCGCAAAATGGCCTGTGTTACCGGTCAGCATGACAAGCAGCACAACCAGCCACAGCGTATGCGGGTTCCAGGCGTTCAGCGGCCCTATGTTCCGGTCGGGAACCGCGGGCCAGATCAGCAATGCCGCGACGGCGAGGATCAGCAGATCGGCGAGTTCACGCTGGGTGATGACCGTGCGGGCAAACCGATGCAAACCCGCTTTGGCATAGAGCAGGACCAGAAGTACCGTACCTAGGCCAGCCGTCATTTCGGGCTCGCTCACGGCATAGGCGCCTAACAGCGTGGTCGCCACCAGTGCGAGTTCCGTCGTCACGCCAGGATCAACATTGGCCGAATGGTGATAACCCACCGCCGCCAACACCGCGACCGTCAGCAACACAATCGGCAAGGCAAACGGCACCGGCAGGCTTGCCGCAATGGCGCCTGCCAGCGACCCAATCGCAAAGGTTCGCATGCCTGCCGGCAGCTCTGCGCTGCCGGTGTGACTACGCTCGCGCTCAAGGCCGATCGCCAGGCCCACGCCCAAGGCAACCGAGAAGGACAGTAGTGAAGTCATTCAGTGGAGCCGGATGGCCGTTGCATTGCACCCATTCAGTATTGCGCGTGGCAACGCTTTCCGATTGATCTGGCGCAGTCGATGGTCGACTGCCGGGGCGGAGTTCCGCAGGGCTGATCCATACTGACCAGACATGCCAGACGGAGACAGCGATGTCTGAATCGATGCAGGCCATGGTGATGGAAGGCGCCGGAAAGCCATTGATTTGGCGTGAAGTGCCCAGGCCCACACCTGGACCGGGCGAGGTGCGGATCGCCGTGTCGGTGTGTGGTGTGTGTCGTACCGACCTCCATATCGTGGACGGCGAACTGACCGCCCCGAAACCATCCCTCATTCCCGGTCACGAAATCGTAGGCATCGTCGAGTCGTGCGGCGAGGGCGTGACGACGCCCGCCCGAGGCGAGCGCGTGGGCGTGCCGTGGCTCGGCTGGACATGCGGCGTCTGCCCGTACTGCCTGCACGGGCGCGAAAACCTGTGCGACCACCCTGCCTTCACCGGATACACGCGCGATGGCGGGTATGCGCAATACGTCGTCTGCGACGCGCGATACTGCCTGCCGATTCCGGCGCGGTACGACGATGCCCACGCGGCGCCCCTGCTCTGTGCCGGCCTGATCGGCTACCGCACGCTGCGCATGGCTGGCGATGCGCGCCGGATCGGCATCTACGGCTTTGGTGCTGCGGCCCACCTCATCACGCAGATTGCCGTGGCAGAGCAGCGCGAAGTCTTTGCCTTCACCCGGGCTGGCGACACTGCGGCTCAGCAACTTGCGCTGGACACCGGTGCCAAGTGGGCCGGTGCCAGCGACGGCCCTGCACCGGAGCCGCTCGACGCCGCGTTGATCTTCGCGCCCATCGGCGCGCTCGTGCCGCAGGCGCTGCAGGCCGTGGTCAAGGGCGGCTCGGTGGTCTGCGGTGGCATTCACATGAGCGACATCCCCGCGTTTCCGTACCGGTTGCTATGGGAAGAACGCAAGCTGGTCTCGGTGGCAAACCTGACGCGGGCGGATGGGCTCGCGCTCATGCGCATCGCAGCGGAAGTCCCCTTGCGGGTTCACGTCACGCCCTATCGGCTGCAAGACGCCAACACCGCCTTGGAAGACCTCCGCGCCGGGCGGGTGGCCGGCGCAGCCGTCCTGCAGGTGTCTTCGGAAAACATTTGACACGTATCAACAGCCCAGGCGCCACGCTGTCTACGCTGAATTACACGCGGTGCCCTACTGCGCAACGCCTTGGAGACCACCATGTATCAGCGAATCCTGCTCGCCATCGACGGCAGCCACGCGTCCTATCTCGCGCTGCACCAGGCTATTGTGGTCAGCAAGGCGACGGGCGCGGAAGTCGAGGCCCTATTCGTTGCCGATAGCAGCGACATCACCTTCGACATGGTTGGAGTTGACTCGATTGCCTACGCCAACCAGGTGGTCGGCTACGGCCGTGACACGCTTGCCGAGGTATCGAAGAAGCTGGACGCGGCTGGCGTCAAGCATTCGACCAAATTGCTCGAAAACTCCATTGCGCCGGGGCAAATTTCCGCAACGATTGTCGGGGAAGCCAACGAGACCGGAGCCGACCTGATCGTGCTCGGCACGCATGGCCGGCGTGGACTCAAGCATCTGGTGCTCGGCAGCGTGGCCGAGGGCGTGGTGCGCAAGACCAACAAGCCGGTACTGATGGTGCGTAGCGAGGTCGACGAGTAAGAGGCAGCGAGCAGCGCGGCCTACCGATCCTCTCCTGCGAGAGGGGCACACCCTGACGCCGCCCGCCTGGAAACCCCGGACGGGCGGCGAAGTCTTTCTGGAAACCGGGCCTGTCGCGCGGCAGCTAGTGCATTCAAGCGCACTCAATTCTCTGCCCCCCTCCCCGTCCGGACCGGCCCTCCGCCCGCCGGACCAAGCCGCGACAGTGCAAAACGCAGCCGCGCCGGAACGCGAGCCAATGGTGATGCGTTTTGACGACAGTGTTGCCGCGCTGAACGTGCACGTCTGGGTCACGACCGAGCACTTCTGCGACATGCCGGTGGCGCTGTCCCTGCCAGTCCGCACCACCCTCGCAGATGCCCAGTGCGCTGCGCTCATGCGGGTTCGCGAGCTGAATATCGTGCAAGCCGCCGCCCAAAGAAACGAGGGCGGACGCATCTGTCAAGGCCGCAAAACCGCCCGGACCATGGCTGGATGAGGGTTGGGATTTTCTTGTGCATTCGCAAACGCATTGCATAGACTCACCTTTCAAGGCATCCCTATAGGCAATGCATCATGTGTCGCTGGCTGGCGTATTCAGGCAACCCCATTCAGATGGAGACAGTGCTGTTCCGGCCGCGGCACTCGTTGATCGACCAGAGTCTGCGCTCCCGCCTCGGCGGCGAGACGACCACCAACGGCGACGGTTTCGGCATCGGGTGGTACGGCCGCTACTCAGAAGTGCCCTTCCGATATCGTTGCCTGCACCCCGCGTGGAACGACACCAACCTGCGTGAAGCCGCTCGCGCCATCCGGTCTTCGATGTTCATTGCCCACGTGCGCGCGGCAACGGACACGCCCGCCCAAGAGACGAACTGCCATCCGTTCCGCTACGGCCGGTGGCTTTTTGCGCACAACGGGCTGATCCGCGAATATCCGTTGCTCCGCCGCGCGCTGATGATGGAAGTGGCGCCCGAGCTGTTTCGCTGGATCGAGGGTTCGACCGATTCCGAGATCATGTTTTTCCTGGCGCTCTCGTTCGGGCTGGACCGCGACCCACGCGGCGCCCTGGAACAGATGGTCGGGTTGATCGAAGACATCGGCCGCCGCCACGGCGTCGAATACCCATTGAACATGACGGTCTGTGCAACGGACGGCGTTCAGATTGTGGCCGCGCGCTATTCCAGCGAGGGCGAATCACGCTCCCTCTTTCACAGCACATCTTTCAAGCACCTGCACCAGCTCTATCCTGACAGCGCCGCAATTGAAGACGCAGGCGACGGGGCATTTCTTGTGCTGTCAGAGCCGCTTGTCGACCTGCCCGGCGCTTGGGCGGAGATCCCCGAAGAGACTGTCGTCATCGTCAAGGGCGGTGTGGTCGAACACCACCGTTTTGTGCCGCGCAAGCCCGGTCCCACGGGTTTTGACCTGCCCGCCAACCAAGCCACTTACGGACGCGAGGCAGGCTGATCGCGCTCCCGCCGGGGTGATACCAGCATCACCCCGTCCTTTTTTCCCCTCCGCTGAAACCTCCTGACAAAACGCTGTCAGGAGCCCTGCGTTACGCTCGCGTCCGCGTCATGTTTCGTAGGCGAACCGGATCTTCATAATCCGCTACAGTTTACGGCTCGAATTCTGATTGCCGGCGCGGCTGCCATCGGTTCATCCGCGCCGGCATTCCCCCTTACCTCCAAGCTCCAAGGAACGCCCTCCATGTCCTCCGGTGTCATTCGCCTGCGCGGAGCCCGTCAGCACAATCTCAAAAACCTCGATCTGGACCTGCGCACGGGCGAAATGACCGTCGTGACCGGCCCGTCGGGGTCCGGCAAATCCAGCCTCGTTTTCGACACGCTCTACGCCGAAGGCCAGCGCCGCTACGTCGAGACCTTCAGCGCCTATGCGCGCCAGTTCCTCGACCGCATGGACCGACCGCAGGTCGAGCACGTTGAAGGCGTGCCGCCCGCCATCGCCATCGACCAGACCAACCCGGTGCGCAGCTCGCGCTCGACGGTCGGCACGATGACGGAGCTGAACGATCACCTGAAGCTGCTGTTTGCCCGCGCCGCACAACTGTTCGACCGCGACACCGCGCTGCCGGTGCGGCACGACACGCCGGAAACCATCTATGACGAGCTGCTCTCGCGCACGCGGGAGGGCGATCCGCGCCTGGTGGTGACGTTTCCCGTGGAGCTGCCGGCCAATACCAGCCCGGAAGAAGTCACGCAGTGGCTGTCGGTCAGCGGCTATACACGCGTGCAGGCCGAGCGCGTGGTCGAGTCTTCCACCGGCAAACGCAAGCTGCTCGACGTGGTGGCCGACCGCTTCCGCCTGCAGGGCACCGAGCGTGTCCGCGCGCTGGAGGCCATTGAGTCGTCGCTCAAGCGTGGCGGCGGCCGCGTGAGCGTGTATGTCTTGCCGGCCGACGAGGCGTCGCAACCCGTCATCTGGCGCTTTTCCACGGGCCTGCACTGCCCGGAAAGCGACCTGCGCTACGCAGACCCGCAACCCGCCCTTTTCTCGTTCAATTCCGCTTACGGCGCGTGCGATGCCTGCCGTGGTTTCGGCCGCGTGATCGGCGTCGATCTGGGGCTGGTGATTCCCGACGAGCGCAAGACCCTGCGCGACGGCGCCATCAAGCCGATGCAGACGCCGGCGTGGAAAGAGTGCCAGGACGATCTGATGCGCTACGCGGCCGCAGCCGACATCCCGCGCGGCACGCCGTGGGCAGAGATGACCGAAGCCCAGCGCAACTGGGTCATCAATGGAGACCCGGCCTTCAAACGTGGCGGCTGGAACAAGCAGTGGTACGGCGTGCGCCGCTTCTTCGACTACCTGGAGTCGAAGGCGTACAAGATGCACATCCGCGTGCTGCTCTCCAAGTACCGCAGCTACACGACGTGCGAAACCTGCGGCGGTGCGCGCCTGAAAACCGAGTCGATGCAGTGGCGCCTGGGCACCAAGGAAAACGCCGACGCCGTGCTCGCACCCGAACACCGCTTCATGCCGCGCGGCGTAGCCTGGAGCCGCGCCCAGCTCGAAGCCCTGCCCGGCCTGACCGTGCACGACCTGATGCTGCTGCCCATTGAGCGCATCCGCCGCTTCTTTGACGAACTGACGCTGCCCTCAACGCTGCTCGACGACGCGCTCAAGCTGCTGCTCGACGAAGTTCGCACGCGCCTGGCGTATCTGTGCGATGTCGGCATCGGCTATCTGACGCTCGACCGCCAGAGCCGCACGCTCTCTGGCGGCGAAGTGCAGCGGATCAACCTGACGACGGCGCTCGGCACATCGCTCGTCAACACGCTGTTCGTGCTGGACGAACCGAGCATCGGCCTGCACCCGCGCGATCTGGACCGCATTGTCCAAGCCATGCAACGCCTGCGCGACGCGGGCAATACGCTGGTGGTGGTTGAGCACGATCCGTCCGTGATGCTGGCTGCAGACCGCCTGATCGACATGGGGCCCGGCCCCGGCGAGCGTGGCGGCAACATCGTCTTCGACGGAACGCCGGCGGCCATCCGCCAGGCCGATACGCTCACGGGCGCCTATCTGTCCGGACAGCGGCGCGTGGCCGACGCAACGGATTGGCAAGCGCGCCCCGTCAACGACGCCACGCCGCGTCTGGTGCTGGAAGGTGCGGCCGAACACAACCTGCGCGATGTCACGGTCGAGATTCCGCTGCAGCGCCTGGTGTGCGTGACCGGCGTGTCCGGCTCGGGCAAATCGACGTTGATCCAGGACGTCCTGCACCCCGGGCTGGCACGCCACTTTGGCAAGGCTACCGAATCGCCAGGCGCATTCCGCGCCCTGCGCGGCGCCGATCAGATCAGCGACGTGGTGTTCGTCGACCAATCCCCGATCGGCAAGACCGCGCGCTCGAACCCGGCCAGCTACGTGGGCGCGTTCGATGAAATCCGCAAGCTGTTCGCCAAGGCGCCGATGGCGCTGCAGCGCGGCTACACGGCCGGCACGTTCAGCTTCAACTCGGGCGACGGCCGTTGCCCGACCTGCGGCGGCTCGGGTTTCGAGCACGTCGAGATGCAGTTCCTCTCCGACATCTACCTGCGCTGCCCGGATTGCGACGGCACGCGTTATCGCGCCGAAATCCTGGAAGTGAAGATCCCGCGCGCGGGGCGCTCGCTATCGGTGGCCGATGTGCTGGAGCTGACGGTAAGCGAAGCCGCCAGCATGTTCGCTGATGACGCCGACGTGCTGCGCGTGCTGCAACCCATCGTTGACGTGGGCCTGGAGTACGTGAAGCTGGGCCAGCCGGTGCCGACGCTCTCCGGCGGCGAGGCACAACGCCTGAAGTTGGCGGGCTTCCTGGCCGAAGCGGCGCAAGCCGCCCAGGCGGCGGCTCGCAAGCGCGTCAAGCAGGATGTGCCCGCCAATGCCGGCCGCCTGTTCATGTTCGACGAACCGACCACGGGCCTGCACTTTGACGACATCGCCAAGCTGATGCGTGCCTTCGGCAAGCTGCTCGAAGCGGGGCATTCGCTGATCGTGATCGAGCACAACCTCGACGTGATCCGCGCGGCGGACTGGATCATCGATCTCGGCCCCGAGGGCGGCGACGCAGGCGGCCTGCTCGTGTGCGCCGGCACGCCCGCGCAGGTGAAGGGCTGCGCTGAATCGCACACCGGTGTGGCGCTCAAGCAGTACGAAGCCAGCATCGGCCAGCCGGAGGCAGCCGAAGGTGTGCCGTTGCAGACCGCGTTGGCTGAACGCCGCGCAAAACGCGCCGCCTTGGCCGAAGTCCAGGGCGAAAACGTGGTGCGCATCGTTCACGCACGCGAGCACAACCTGAAAGGCCTGAACGTCGATATTCCGCACGGCAAGTTCAACGTGGTGACGGGCGTGTCGGGCTCGGGCAAGTCGACACTGGCGTTCGACATCCTGTTCCACGAGGGGCAGCGCCGCTATCTGGAATCGCTCAACGCCTATGCACGCTCCATCGTGCAGCCGGCGGGGCGACCGGAAGTCGATGCGGTCTACGGCATTCCGCCCACGGTGGCCATTGAGCAGCGCTTGTCGCGTGGCGGCCGCAAGAGCACGGTGGCGACAACGTCCGAGGTGTGGCACTTCCTGCGTCTGCTGTATGTGAAGCTGGGCGTGCAGCACTGCATCCACGACGGCACGCCGGTATCAGCGCAAAGCCCGGAGGCGATCTTTGCCCAGCTCATGCGCGACCATCGCGGCCAGCACATTGGCCTGCTCGCGCCGTTGGTCGTGAACCGCAAGGGCGTCTATACCGACCTTGCCAAATGGGCCAAGGCGCGCGGCTATACACATCTGCGCGTCGATGGCGAGTTCCTGAGCGTCGACCCATGGCCACGCCTGGATCGCTTCCGCGAGCACACGCTGGAACTGCCCGTGGGCGACATCGTTGTCTCGCCGGAAAACGAAGCCGCGCTGCGTGCATTGCTGGAGCAGGCGCTGGAATACGGCAAGGGCATCATGCACGTGCTCGCGCCGCTCGATGGCCTGCAACACGCCATGCGCAACGGCGGCACGGCGCACGTCGGCAATGTGAAGGTGTTTTCGACCAAGCGCGCGTGCTCGACCTGCGGCACCAGCTACCCCGAGCTGGACCCGCGCATGTTCTCGTACAACAGCAAGCATGGCTGGTGCACGAGCTGCGTCGGTACCGGATTGGCGCTCACGCGCGAACAGCGTGCCGCGTTTGATGACACCGTGCTCGGCGGTGACGATCGCGGCCGCGAGCAGACGTTGCCGTCGGAGGAGGTCGATCCGGACGGCATGACCGACCTGCCCTGCCCGGATTGCCACGGCACGCGCCTGAATCCGACTGCGCGCGCTGTCACCTTTGCCGCCAAACCCATCGTCGACATTGCGCAGTGGACGGTCAGCCAGACCCGCCGCTGGGTCGAGGGCCTGGACCTGACAGGCCGCGATGCCGACATCGCCCGCGACGTGGTGGCCGAGATTCACAGCCGCCTGTCGTTCCTGGAAGAGGTCGGCCTGGGCTACCTGAGCCTGGACCGCGCCGCGCCGAGCCTGTCGGGCGGTGAAGCGCAGCGTATCCGCCTGGCTGCGCAACTCGGCAGCAACCTGCAAGGCGTCTGCTACGTGCTGGATGAGCCGACCATCGGCCTGCACCCGCGCGACAACCGGATCCTGCTCGACGCGCTGCGCAAGCTGGGCGACAAGGGCAACACGCTGGTGGTGGTTGAGCACGATGAAGACACCATCCGCCGGGCCGATCACATCATCGACATTGGCCCGGGCGCCGGCAAGCGCGGCGGCACGCTGGTTGCACAAGGCGGCGTGGCGGACCTGGCAGCCCAGCCGGATTCGCTCACCGGCCGGTTCCTGTCGCAGCCGATCGAGCATCCGCTGCAGCCGCGCCGTCAGGTGGTCGCACCGCGTGCTGGCGTGCAGGCGGTGCCCGAGCAATGGCTGACGGTGCATGGCGCCAAGCTGCACAACCTGCGCAACGTGACGGCGACGATGCCGCTGTCACGCCTGGTGGCCATTACAGGCGTATCGGGCTCCGGCAAATCG
Organism: Ralstonia sp. SA306; assembly: GCF_054792405.1. Lineage (NCBI taxonomy): Bacteria > Pseudomonadati > Pseudomonadota > Betaproteobacteria > Burkholderiales > Burkholderiaceae > Ralstonia > Ralstonia sp. SA306. The sequence continues at coordinate 878,178 of NZ_CP096452.1, read as the reverse complement.
ACGCTGGCTCGCGATGTTTTGATGACGAACCTGCTCGATGCGGTCGGCCGTTCGGTGCTGTCTTCGCCGGCCACGCGCCGCGCGCGCAAGGCCGCACAGGCCGAGACGCCTGAGGCGAAGATGCCGCGCAAGCTCGACGTGAAACACGACTGGCACGGCTGCGACAGCGTCACCGGCTGGGAAACCATCGACCGCGTGCTCGAAGTCGACCAGACCCCGATCGGCAAGACGCCGCGCTCCTGCCCGGCCACCTACATCGGCGTGTGGGACACCATCCGCAAGCTCTTTGCCGATACGCTGGAGGCCCGTGCGCGCGGCTATACCGCCTCGCGCTTCTCGTTCAACACCGGCGACGGCCGTTGCCCCGCCTGCGAAGGCCAGGGCGTACGCACCATCGCCATGAGCTTCCTGCCCGACGTGAAGGTCGGCTGCGACGTCTGCCACGGCCAACGCTTCAACGCCGAGACGCTTGCCGTCACCTGGCGCGGCAAGAACATCGGCGATGTGCTCACCATGGAAATCGACGAAGCGGTCGAGTTCTTTGGCGCGATGAACAGCATCGCCCATCCGCTGCAACTGATGAAGGACGTCGGCCTCGGCTACCTGACGCTCGGCCAGCCTTCGCCCACGCTGTCCGGCGGCGAGGCGCAGCGCATCAAGCTCGTCACCGAGTTGTCCAAGGTGCGCGATGACCTGACCCGCCGTGGCCAGAAGGCACCCCACACGCTGTACGTGCTGGACGAGCCGACCGTGGGCCTGCACATGGCCGACGTGGCCAAGCTGATCCGGGTGCTGCATCGCCTTGCAGATGGCGGCCACAGCGTGATCGTGATCGAGCACGACCTCGACGTGATTGCCGAAGCGGACTGGATCCTCGATCTCGGCCCCGAAGGCGGCGATGAGGGCGGCACGATCGTGGCGGCGTGCGGGCCGGAGGCGTTGACGCGCGTAGCGGCCAGCCATACCGGCGCGGCTTTGGTGCCGGTGCTGGCGCGCGGCAAGCAGGTCGACCCAAGCAAGGAAGGCGAAACGGTCTAGCGTGGCGCGCGACGGTCTCCGGGCAGATGGAGACCGTCAGCGCGGTGCACCGCTCGGTGTGGCGCGGGCAATTCTTTCGCTTTCCTGAGCAAACCGGCAAAAAAGCCTGCCCGAGCAGGGTTTGCCCTAAAGAACCGGGCTGCGCTGCCGTCACATTGTGGAGATTGTGAAGAAAGCGTTTGCGCGCGTCCGACCATGGCCACTTCGTCCACAAGCAACAACTACATTCCGCCGATCTCGGTTCCGGGCATCGGTACGAACATCGACGTCAACAGCCTTGTCACGAAGCTGATCCAGGCGGAAAGCAAGGGCATGACGCTGCGGCAGACGCAGCAGAAGGCTTTTCAGACGCAGTTGTCGGCGGTCGGCTCGCTCAAAAGCGCGTTGGCGACCTTCCAGACAGCGATGGCGGCCCTGAACAACCCGGACACGTTCACCGGCAACAAGGCCAGCGGGCACGACACGTCAATCCTCACGGCTTCGCTGTCCAACACGGCGCCCGCCGGCACGTATCAAGTCAACGTGACGCAGCTTGCGCAGGCGCAGGTGCTGTCGGCCAACGGGCAGGCATCCAGCAAGACGCCCATTGGCGGCGGCACGCCCACCACCCTCACGTTTTCATTCGGTAACGTCTCGGGCGGCAGCTTTGCCAACGGCAAATACACCGGCGCCACGTTCACGCAAAACGGCAACCAGGCCGGCGGCTCGATCACCATCGACCCGTCGAACAACACGCTCGCGGGCATCCGCGACGCCATCAACAGCGCCAACGTGGGCGTCTCGGCCAGCATCGTCAACGACGGCAGCAATTCGCCCTATCGGCTGGTGCTGACGTCCACCGCAGGCGGCGCCAATTCGGAGATGAAGATTTCCGTCTCCGGCGACCCTGCTCTGCAATCGCTGCTGAGCCACGACCCGGCCGGCACGCAGAACATGACCGAGGTCGCCACGGGCCGCAACGCCATGGCCACCGTCAACGGCATCAGCGTGCAGAGCGCCACCAACACGCTGACGGACGTGGTGGACGGAACGTCGTTCACGCTGGCCAAGACGGGCAGCACGACCGTCACGGTCGGCAGCGACGCCGGCCAGGCCAGCCAGTCGGTGCTCAACTTCGTCAAGGCGTACAACGCGCTGCGCATCCAGCTCAACGCGCTGACCAAGTTCGACACGGCCAACGCCGCCAACAACGGCGCGCTGGCTGGCGACGTCAGCACCAAGATGATGATCAACCAGCTGACCGACGTGCTGGGCCAGGGCATCGGCAACGGCGCGTTCCAGTCGCTCGGCAGTATTGGCGTGACGATGGACAAGGAAGGCACGCTGTCGATTGACGACCCCAAGCTGACCGCCGCGCTGAAGAAATCGCCCGGCCAGGTGGCGGCGCTGTTTGCCGGCACGGGCACGGCAACGGATTCGCTGCTGAAGGTCTCGTCGTTTTCAACGACCACGCAGGCCGGCAGCTATGCCATCAACGTCACGCAACTGGCCACGCAGGGCGCATTGAAAGGCTCGGCGGCCGCCAACACGACCATCCAGAGCGGCGTGAACGACAGCCTGTCGGTCACGCTCAGCGGCATTACGACCAACATCAAGGTGCCGGCGGGCAGCTACACCCCGTCGAGCCTGGCCGCGCAGATCCAGAGTCAGATCAACGCATCGCCTGACCTGCAGAGAGCGAAGGTGGAAATCGCCATCGGCGCCGATGCCAACGGCGTGCTGACGTTGACCGACAAGCAATACGGATCGGTATCCACGGTGTCTGTGTCGGGCAATGGCGCAGCGTCGCTGCTCGGCGGCAGCCCGACGGCCACCGGCGGGCGCGATGTGCAAGGCACCATCAACGGCGCTGCCGCCACGGGTTCGGGCCAGAACCTGTACGGCGCCAGCGGCTCCGCAGTAGATGGCCTGACGGTGCAAGTCACGGGCGGTGCGTTGGGCGACCGCGGCACCGTCACCGTGCAGCGCGGCTACGCGGCGCAACTGCACACCGTGTCGGGCAACTTGTTGTCGAGCAACGGCATGGTGCAGAACGCCACCGACGCCATCAACAGCTCCATCACCTCGATCGGCAACCAGATCGACCGGATGCAGAAGCAGCTCGATGCCAAGCAGGCGCTGTATTACGCGCAGTTCAATGCGCTGTCGAAGGTGGTGGCCAGCATGACGAACACAAGCAACTACCTGACGACGCAGTTGGCGCTATTGCAGAAGCAGCGGACGGCGGGCTGATCGCGCTGACCGCACCTTGAGTGCGCATCCGCCGCAGCCATTTGCATGGTTACTGCTGCGGCTTTCCCCACAACGGATTCTTGTTGTCCGAACCCAGCACCTGGGCGAGTACTTCCGCATCGCCGTCACGTGCTGACGGAGCGCTCTTACGCGCGCGGGCGACCTTGGCTCGCTTACCGTGCTTCTTGGCGTGCACGGTTTTCTTGATTCCGCTTTGCGGGGCATTGCCCGGGGCCGGCACGGTGGAGGTGTGCTGGGCGCAGATGCCTGCGCTCATCCAGGCGGTGGTTAGGAGGGCTGCGGCGAGTTTGTATTGCAGGTTCATGTGAGAGAGTTGACTGACTTAGGAAGTGGAAATGCGAGCGCATGAGGCATACCGTGTCACCGCGCGCGAGTGACCTGCAAGCATCCGCGCCCGACCATCATTTCGCGCCAGTCTTCGCGGGCGGCGAGATGGGCTGATCACCGGATGTCTCGTCCGGGTTGTGGTAGCTGGTGTCAATGCTGTAGCCCTGAGCCTTCAGCTTTTGCTCGGAGCTGGCACGCTCGGCACGCATCTGGCGTTGCAGGCCGGGAAAGAGGTCGCGCCAGTGTGGGCGGTCCTGCTCATTGAACGCATTGCGCCAGAAGTTGGCGTAGCCCTCTAGCTTGATCTTGACGAAGTACGCGCCCGGCTCATCCACCTTCATGCGCGTCGAGTCTCTGGACATCTGTATGTCCATATAAACCCCGTTGAGATAAAAGCGCCACGAGGTCATGTCGGGCAGTTTCATCCAGTCTTCCAGGCCCGGCACATAGCCCGGGTCCAGTGAATCCACCCCTTGGTCTTTCACGAGCCGATAGCGGAAGGCTTCAGCACCTGCCAACCGCGGATTCTCCGGGTATATCCACCGCTTCCAGCCAGCCTGCTGGATACGCTTGAGCATTTCGTAGAACTGCAGGCGCGCCTGGTCGTGCGTAACGTTGTTTCGCGGCGGAATGCCCAGGCTGATGCTGTAGTCATAGATGCCTTCTTCAGCGTGGGCCTTGTCGAACGAACCCGACACACCCAAGGCGGTGTCCAGGCGCACCTCGCTCTTTTGGTTCTTGATGACGACCGTACCTTGCGAGCTGTCGGGCCAATCCACCGCATAGAAGGTCACGCCGTAGGCCTGCTCATTCTTGTTGTCAACATCCACGGCCTTGCCATAGCGGCCAATGAGCGCCTGCGGCGACTCGCCTATCTCAATCTCAATACTTTGCGGCATCACTATTTTGCTGGATGACTTGCTGGTGGAGGAAGGCTGGCACCCCATGAGCAGGAGCGCGGCCAGCGTTGCGAGAAGGCACGAAACCGTGCGGCGTGTTCGAACCATCATCGTGCAGGGGCTGTTTCGTCGGGATAGCGCACGCTGTCGGGCGTGCCAACCCAGCCGGCCATGGTCGAGAGTTGCGCTTCCATTCCGCGCGGGTCCTTAATCATCAGGCCGTGGAACTTGTCTGCAACCAGGCCAATCCACTTCATGCGGCTATCGTAGTTTTCCAGTTTCGTGTTCTCTGGAGCGACGTCCTCAAACGCCGGCAAGTCGGTATCGCACGCTGCCACGAAAGCCACTTTGAGCTTGGGCGCCATCCAACTGGTGGCGATGCCTACCGCATGACCCCACGTCCATTTACCGACATCGGCGCCGCCTCGCTGTACTTTTACCCACCAAGCGAAATCCGAATCCTTGTAGATCAGCGGCTGCAAGATGTTCCCTTGTTCATGGCGGGCCAGCGCCATGAGATTCTTGAACTGGAAATCTCGCCGCTTCACGTCGCTCGTGGCTCCGTCAAACTCTTTGACTTTATCGAACGCCTCTTTGACCTCTGGCGTCCACCGCAGGTTCTTGATCTTAGGCAGCGCCTCGCCAGCCCACGGCATCTTGTGCAACTGCTCCTTGACCTTGTCCACGTAGGTGTCCACGTCGCGCTTTTGCAAGCAGGTGTCGAACGAGTCGGCATCGAAGTTGTGATACCAGTGCCATGCAGCAATATCGTTGAACAGCCAGAAGTTACCCTTGCCTAACCCCGTACGCACGGTATCGCCCACCGCCCGGGTCGACAACTGCAGGGTCTCCAACGAGCATGCCACTGTTTTGCTGGCAAAGGCACCGAGCGCCATCCAGTAGTAGCGTCCCTTTTTTCTTGGGTCTCCATGCTCCTCCTGCTCAAGGTAGAGGCGTGCATAGGTGGCGGCGATACGCCGAGCCCGGGCCGGAAAAAAGTTGATAAGGCGGTTGCTTTTCTCGCCCTTGCGGTTAGACAGCCGCAGATAGCAAAACTGTTGTGCCAGCGACCACATCGTCGGGCATTGACAGTTCACATCGACGCAGCTGTCTGGTCGATCGTTGGTGATAGCGGTGACGGTTGTTTCATCGCTCATGGCTCGCGCTTGATGTCCTTGTAGCTTATGTCGTGCTGACGTCTTGTTCGGGGCCGCCAGTGTGAGCATGCTCATCCACCTCGGTCTCGTGCCACAACAGCGAGAAACGTAGCTGCTGCGGAGCCTCCGTACCGATGCGGGGGGTGCCGCCCGTATTGGATTGCGTCTTGGATTCGTGCCCGTCGCCCTGCGCAGCTGTGATCTGGTATGGCGTAGGCCGCATCGGTTTGCCGTTCGGGGTCAGCAGACGGAAGGTTTCATCATAGAGCCCGAACGATGTCGTCGGGAACCCTGCAGCGGTAACGGTTTTGCTCACCGGCCCCTGAAACTGTCGCTGCGCCGCCTTATACGTAATCGGCCCCGCACACTCCACGGTGATGTTCCCACCTTCGAGCGTGATCGACGCCCCGCCGGCAGTGGCGATGCGAATGCGCTTGGCGGCCGCAAAATCCACATTCATATTGGCCGACACCAGCTTCAGGTCCTGCTTGGCCATCAGCTTGAGCACGTCGTGCTGGGCTTGCACGTCGATGTTGTCTTGCCCGGCCGTCAGTTGCAGGCCGATGTTGTTGTCGCCCGCCTTTGACAAACCGGCAGCCACGCCGATCGCGTGGCCGGCGTGCATGCGTGCCTGCTTGCCGACGGCGAGGTTGGTGTCTTGGCCGCTGCCCAGCGCGATGCTTTCGCCGTTGGCGAGCTGCAGGTCTTGCCCGGCCACCATGACGAGGCCCGCTCGGCCTGCAAGATGCGCGATGGCTTCGCCCTGATGCGGCACCTTGCCTTGCGTGGCCGTGTTGCCTGCGCTGGCGTCTTGCTTGGCAGCGTCGAGCGCCTTGCCGTCGACCATGCCGGCCACCGCCTTGGCTTGCTTGACAAGCGGGGCATCGTCGTTCTTGGCGGTGTCGAGTGCGGCAGTCTGGTGCGTGACCGCGCCTTGGCCCAACGATGACGTCAATTCCTTGGCTTGCTTGATCAGCGCAATGCCTGCCACGTTGTCGCCGGTGGGCACGGCTTTGCCGTTACTGGCATCGCGGTAGGTGGTCAGCAGGAGGCCGGCCTGACCGCGCACGGCGGCGTGGCCATCGGTGCGCAACTCGAATCCCTGGCCACGGAAGCTGCCGCGCCGGTTGTCTTGTTGATGGACGAGATGGCCGAGGTTGAGTTGGCTGAATTGCTGCGTGGTAGCGAGCTGCGTACGCAACTGGCCGTCGCTGTCGTCAAAGACGAGGTGGTTGTAGCCGCTGCCGCCGTGTTCCGCGCTCTTGAAGCCGGTGTGGGCGGCGGCGTTGCGGTGGCCTTCGGCCTCCGTGCCCATGCCGTGCCACGCCGGGCTGTGGCCGCCGGCCACGTTTCCTTGTGCGCTTGCGGCGCTGTCGCTGCCTTGCTTGTAAAGGGCTGTGCTGTCGCTTTGGTCAGATGCACCCTGCCCGCCCGGCGTGGGTGCAATGCCGGCCTCGCCCTGGCCGTTGTACAACGAGCCGATCACGACGGGCTGGTCGATGTCGTCTTCGCTGAACTTGACGAGCACTTCCTGCCCGATGCGCGGCAGCCATTGCCAGCCCATGCCGGAACCTGCTTGCCGCTGCGCAACGCGCACCCAGCGGGTGCTGCGGTCATCCGCACGCTCGCCTTGTTGCCAAGGGAAGCGCACGCGGATTTCACCTGCGGGGGTGGCGTGGTGTTCGCCCTCTCCGCCTGCCTGCGTCTGGCCGTCCGGGCCGACCACGATGGCGCTGTGCACGCCTTGCGCGGTGGGTGCCGCGTAGAGGCGGCCGCAATCGGGTTCTGTCACAGCGGGGCGCCAGGGCCGACGAGCGTCGCTTGCGCGGAACATTCCGGCGTAGCCATGCGTGCGTGCCGCCTTCATCAGATCGCCAGTTGGGGCGTTGCGCTCGACGGGGCCTTCTGCTTCCTGAAAACCGAAGACGCCAGGGCCAGACTCCGGCGCGCTGGGCGGCGTATCGAATTCCAGCGCGGCGTCGAGCCCGCCCAAACGCTGGCTGAGCGCGTTGTGCGTATCGACGGTCAGGTTGTTGATGCCGCAGTGCTCGACCAGATCCATCAACAGCGGATAGGCGCCTTCCACGTCTTGCGGCAGGTGCGGGCAATCCACCACCTGCAGGCGCGTGCCGCTGCGCAGCGTGCGCACCGTGCCACGCCCCGAGAACAGCAGCGCGCGCGCCTCCAGGCTTTCCATGACCTGTTCGGCAATGCGCTGGGCGTTGGCGGAATCGGGTGCGAGCGACGGGCTGATCGACAGATACGCATCCGGGCTGCCCGCGCTGGTGGCGAAGCGCGCGGGTGCATGGGCACGGGCGTTCTGCTTGCCTTCCGGGTCCCACGCGGCCACCGCCACGCCACTTACGGTGGTGCGGCTATGGCAAGCGAGTTGCTGGATCGCGTCGCGCTCTTCCAGGCTGTGCGCGCGGTGGAAGCGGATACCGTCCGCCGCTGCCGATTCCGCGTCTTCCTGCAGTTGTGTGCTGTCGGCGAAGATCACGAGCGTGTGGCCGCCGTGCGCCTGATCGTCTTCCACCGTGGTGAAACCGAGCCCCGCTTCGGCCAGCAGGCGCGTGACGAAGTGATAGTCGGTCTCGCGAAACTGGGCGATGTGCGTGCGTGTACCGAAGTCGGCCATGCGTGCTTCGGCACCGGCCGCATAGCGCCACGAGGCATATGGCTCGTACGGCGACAACATCTGTTCAATGATGTCCGGCAGCGGCCGGTTCTGGAACACCTGGCTGTGGCGCTGCTGCGTGGTCAACCAGAACCAGGGCACCACGGTCAGGCGATAGCGCGTAAGGCTGCCATCCGCGCCAAGTTTCTCGGCCAAGCGGATCAGGCCTGTGCGCTTGGTCTGCGTTCCGTCGGCCAGCGTCGTGACCAACGTGACGCGCTGTCCCAGCAACGATTTGAGCGCGATGCGCGCATTGGCGCTGACGGCCACCACGCGCCATTCAAACAGCTCGGACAGCGCCTCCCGACCGAGCCACGCTTCCACCGCAAGGTCCGCAAGCGGCCCATCGCCTTCCAGCGTATACAGGCGGCGTGTTGGTGCGAAGAGGTTCTGAAGAAGGGTCGTGGCGTCCATTCGCTGTCCGATGCTGCAACGCGTGGCGTATCACGGGGCGATTTCGTGAAACCAGCGCGGGCATTTACGAGGCAGCGCAATGTCGAGCATTGCAACCGCCTCCGCTCAATTGCCTGGTTGTAAAAATAACCAACCAGGCAGTCGGGCGGCTATTGCCCTTTGTAAGTGGTTGGATTGGCTGCCTTATTGGCAGCATTCTGCGGCGCAAGCAATGCCGCCAGCAGATCGGCGTCAGGATCATCGGGGGCCAATCCGCCTTTTCGATTCTTGGCGGCTTTGGAGGTTGATTGCGCCCTGGGCTTTGTTGGCTGCTGCAGCGCCTTAAATGGCGTATTGGTCGATTTGGCCACCAGCTTGGCGGTTGCCGTCTTGCCTTCGTCGGTATTCGCCGGGGTGCTTGAAGACTTTGCCGCCAGGGTGTGCGTGGCCGGCGTCTCGTCATGCGCTTCCTTGGCGGGCACGCTTGCAACCGACGCCTTGTCGCTCTTCTCGGTTGCGCCGTCTTCGCCCGCCGGAACGTTGACGATGGTGGCGGCCTGCACTTCCGCCACGGGCTCGCTTGCAGAAGCGACAGGCGCCGCAGCGGCCGTGCGAGCGGTTTCCGCGGCCGCCGCTTGCGTGGCTGCAGGTGGTTGAGCAGCCGCTGGCGCGGCTTGTTCAGCCACCTGGGCGGGGGCAGGTTCGCCGCTCGGGTTCAGCACGATCCATGCGCCGATACCGGCGGCGAGCACGACGACCGCCGCGGCAACGCCATAGCGCTGCCCCGACTTTTTCGGTGCCTTGCCGCTGGCCGCGACGCGGCCTTCCAGGCTCGCCAGAATGCGCGTATGCCCGGCCTCATCGGTCTCGGATTCAGAATTGAAGAGCGTTGGGGGCCCTTCTTGTTTCAAATCGCCGTTATTACTCATCACGGGTCCAGAATTGAAATAGAATGCGCGGCGAACGTATGGATTACAAACAAGCGCCGATTCCGGTGGTGGCTGCTGATTCTAAGTCTGGCCTTGCTGAAAGACAAATGATTGACGTAGGTTGCAGTATTTTCTTTATCGTTTCTTAATATTTCTGCGTGGCGAGCGCTTGATTATTACCGTTTATTAATAATTTAGACCTCTAAATACAGATATAAATCTGAATGAATTGACGTAGGCGCCCACGCTCCGCAGGTTGGTATGGTTTTTGTCGCTCTTGTTCTCTACTTCGTTGCCATGGTGGTAGTGGCTGCCGTGCTACTGCTGCCGTCGGTACGGCAGCGCTGCGCGGCGTTGCTGCGTGCGCAGTGGCGGCGCGTGAGCACGGGGGCTGCGGTAGTGGGTGCGCGCTCGGCAGGGTCGTTGCGCGAGTCGGTGGACAACGCGACGTCGGGGGTGTCGGCGTTCAAGCAGTTCGTGGTACGGCGGCGGACGTTGCTGCTCGGTGCGCTGGGTGTGTTGTCGGTGCCGCCCATGCTGGCGCTGGCGCTGCGCGAGCAGCAGTCGTTCGAGTTCGATGACGACCAGGTGCGCGAGCCGGATCCGCACATCTCGGCGTTGCTCAATGGCGAACGGCTGATCCCGCCGCCGCCCTTGCCGCCCGAGGTATTCACCACGCGTGAAGTGGAGCAGGTCCGGCCGGCCATCCGCGATGCGAGCCGCGACTGGAATCTGCTCGATGCGGACTTCCGCCAGCGTTTGCTGCTCGTCTACAAGATCATGCGCGACGAACACGGTTACGAAATGGCGCTGCTCGAAGGCTACCGAAGCCCCGAGCGGCAAGTGAAGCTGGCGGCGATGGGCAGCAACGTCACGCAGGCCACGGCGTTCCAGAGCTATCACCAGTACGGTCTGGCGGCGGACAACGCGTTCTTCCGCGACGGCAAGCTGGTCATCAGCGAGAAAGACCCGTGGGCGATGCGCGGCTACGAGCTGTACGGCCAGACGGCGGAATCGGTCGGCCTCGTGTGGGGCGGCCGCTGGAAGATGATGGACCTGGGCCACGTGGAGCTGCGCCGCAAGGGCGTGCTCGGCAAACAGCCCGCACCAAGACAATAACGATAGGACACATGGAGAGCATGCAATGACACGGCCCTTCATCCTGCTGGGTGACAAGACGGACCACGGCGGCGTGGTGATCACCGCATCGGGCAACACAAGCACCGGCGGCAAGGGCATCGCCTGCGTGGGCGACAAGGTGACGTGCCCGCGGAACGGCCACGGCGGCACGACCGTCATCGTGACGGGCGACCCCAACGTCATCATCGACGGCAAGCAGGCGGCGCGCCATGGCGACAAGACCGCGTGCGGCGCCACGCTCCTGTCCAGCCAGGGCAACACCGGCAGCATCTGAACGCGCACGACATGGTTGCAAGACTCTTTCGGTCCGGGCTGACGCTGCTCGCTGTCTTCGTGGTGGTGTGGATTGCCGTCATTGTGTGGTGGCAGTCCGCCAACCGCATGCCGACCACCGCCGACATCCTCACCTACCTGCTGTTGCTGCCGGTGGGCATGATCGTCGGCTATTGGGTCATCAAGCGCGCGCTGGATGGCATTCGCTCCAATGTGGTCGCGGGCCGCGAGCTGGCAGCCGCCACACCGTCCGCAACAGGCGCTGATGCAAAGGCCGCCGACCCGCAAGATGCCACGCGCCAATGGCGCGCCGTGCTGCTGGCCAGTGCCCTGCGCGCGCCTGCGGGCAGTGATGCGGCATCGGTGGTGGACGCAGTGCAAGCCAACACGCAACCGGGCCTGACCGATGTCCAAGGCTTTGGTCAGCCGATCTTTGCTGCGCAAGTGGAAGGCGTCGACATCGAAGACCTGCGCGCCGAGCTAGCCGAGCACCATCCTGACGTCGACTGGCTGGACGAACGCCTGCGCGCCCTTTTGCTTGCAGGCCAGGTGGCCGAAGAGCTGGCCGCACGTGCCGTTGCGCAGATTCCGGAAACGACCGCCCCGGAAACCACGCGACTGATCATCACCGCCCTGCTCCCGCGCGACTGGACACCGCAGCATCAAGCCGCCGCCGATGGCTGGCTGCGCCAACGCATCGCGTTGATCTGGCCGGCAGACCGGTTGACGCTTGAGCCCATCGCCGCCAAGGGCGATGCCGACGCGCTGCTGCTGCTCGATCGCGCCACCCAAGGCGTGAACCGCGCCAACGATGAGCGCGTGCTGCGCATGGTGGTGGTGGCGGATTCACTCGTCGGCCCCAGCGCCGTCGAACAACTGATGCAGCAAGAGCAATTGTTCGAAGCCAATCGCCAACACGGCCGCGTGCCGGGCGAAGCCGCTGCGGGCGTGCTGCTGTGCGGGCCGGCCATGGCGCAAAGCCTGCTGCCGCCTGCGCTGGAAGGCGACGCCGCTGCAACGGAGTCGTTCACGATCACGCGCGCTGGTGTGGCGCGGCTTGAATCGCCGACGCCGGATCGCGGCCAGCCGCAACTGCAGGCGCTGGGTGATGCAGTTGGCCACGTGCTCGATACCTTGGCCGCCACACCGGTCAAGGCCAAGCAGGACACAGCGCCCGCTGAGAAAGCAGATACCGCCGAGGGCGATTCGGCTGCCGACCCCATCACCATTGCCGGCGTTGTCTCAGACACCGGCATGCACCCTGTGCGCACCGTCGAGGTGGCACGCGTGTTTTCCGAACGTTTTCCTGCGCTGGACCTGGCTGCGGATCTGCTGCCGGTTGGCACGCCGTGCGGCTATGTGGGCGCTGCGGGCCCGCTGCTCTCGGTGGTGGTGGCACACCAGTTGAGCCAGCAGACCGGCAAGCCGGTACTGGCCATTACCGCCAACGACATCCAGCAGCGCGGCGCCATCGCGGTGGTGCCCAGCCTGACGTGACCTTGTTCCTGATTTCGATTCCGATTCTGTCTGTTCCCGAGCCGAAGGCAACATGCAACGCTTCCTGAACTTCCTGACCAACTCACGCACGCTGTCCATTCTTGGCGTGATCGTGCTGACCATCTTCCTGCTCCTGATGGCGCAGACCTTTGAGGTTGGCCTGGTCTGGGTCGGCGTCGCGCTAGGCGTGCTGCTCGTGCTGTGGCTGCTGACGTATCTGTGGAAGCGCTGGCGTGCGCGTCAGGCCAGCAACAAGCTGGAGGGCGTGCTTGAACAAGCCGCCACCGACAAGGCGGCCACGCCAGACAAGCGTGAAGAAGTGGAAGCCCTGCGCGTGCGCCTGGCAGAAGCCGTCAAGACCATCAAGCGCTCCAAGCTCGGACAGATGTCCGGCAGCGCAGCGCTGTACGAGCTGCCCTGGTACATCGTGATCGGCAACCCGGCGGCGGGCAAGAGTACGGCCGTGCTCAACTCCGGCCTGCAGTTTCCGTTTGCCGACAAGGGCGGCGCTGTCATCCAGGGCATCGGCGGCACGCGTAACTGCGACTGGTTCTTCACCACCGAAGGCATCCTGCTCGACACGGCCGGCCGTTACTCGGTGCACGAAGAAGACCGCCGCGAATGGCTCGGCTTCCTGGACCTGCTCAAGCGCTATCGCCCCAAGGCGCCCATCAACGGCATCGTCGTAACGGTGAGCGTGTCGGAACTCACGCAAAACCGCCCCGAATTCGCCATCAACCTGGCCAAGAACCTGCGCCAGCGCGTGCAGGAACTGACCGAACGGCTGGAAGTGTTTGCCCCGGTGTACGTCATGTTCACCAAGGCCGACCTGATCACCGGCTTTACCGAATTCTTCGGCGACAGCGAGAAGCAGGAGCGCGACCGCGTATGGGGCGCCACCCTGCCCTTCGAGCCGGACTCGAAGCCGGACGTGGCGGCCGTGTTCGACCAGCGCTTTGATGAGCTGTGCGACGGGCTGAAGGAGATCAGCGTGGCGCAGATCGCGCTGCACCGGAACAACAAGCTCTCGCCGGGGCTGCTGAGCTTCCCGCTGGAGTTCGCATCGATCAAGCCGACGCTGCGTGCGTTCCTGATGACGCTGTTCGATGAGAATCCGTTCCAGTACAAGCCGGTATTCCGCGGCTTCTACTTCACCAGCGCGCTGCAGGAAGGTGCCACCAACAGCGTATCGGCCGAGCGCATTGCGCGCCGCTTTGGCCTGTCCACCGATGGCGCCGCGCGCACCCGCGAAGTGTTCTCCAAGAACGGCTTCTTCCTGCGCGACCTGTTCTCGAAGGTGATCTTTGCCGACAGGCAGACGGTGCGGCAGTTTGCCAGCCCCGCTAAGACGCGACTGCGCATCGCCACGTTCTTTGCGCTCGTGCTGGCACTGGGCGTGATGCTGGGCGGCTGGACGTGGTCGTACATGGGCAACCGCACGCTCACTGCCAACGTGCAGGCCGACCTCGACAAGATCGTCAAGATGCAGCAGAACCGGGGGGACCTGCAGGCCCGCCTGGAGGCACTCGACATCCTGCAAGACCGTATCGAACAGCTTGACCGGTATCGCACCGACCATCCGCTCGCGCTGTCGCTCGGCCTGTACCAGGGCGACACGCTCCAGCACAAACTGCTGGACGAGTACTACAACGGCCTGCGCCAGGTCATGCTGAAGCCAGTGGGCGGCGCAATCGAAACCTTCCTGGCAGAAGTCAACGCGCATCCGGACCAGTTGGCCCCGATGGTGCGGCCGCCGGAAACCGGTGCAGTGATGACCACGTCCGTGACGACGGCCACCGCCACCCTGGGTGGCGCATCGGGTGTGTCGGGCGCATCGGGTACGGTCGCCAGTGCGCCTGCCGCACCGAATCAAGCCACGGCTTCGACCGGCGCCAAGCGCTACACCGACGCCTCCCCCACCAACGTGGAAGACGGCTACAACGCGCTCAAAACGTACCTGATGCTATCGGACAAGCGCCACGTGGAAGTCGCACACTTGACCGATCAGATCACGCGCTTCTGGCGCGGTTGGCTGGAAGACAACCGGGGCAACATGCCGCGCGAGCAGATGATTCGCTCGGCGGAGCGCAACCTGTCGTTCTTCCTCGCCCGCGTAAACGACGACAACTGGCCGCTGCTGGAAGGCAACCTCTCGCTGGTCGACCAGACGCGTGAGAACCTGCGCCGCGTGGTGCGTGGCATGCCCGCACGCGAACGCGCCTATGCCGAGATCAAGGCACGCGCCTCCACGCGCTACGCTCCGATGACGGTCGCACGCATTGTTGGCGATACCGGCGCTGGCCTGGTGGCCGGCAGCTACGCCGTGCCCGGCACGTTCACCAAGGAAGCGTGGTTCGGCTACGTGCAACCCGCCATCAAGGAAGCCGCCAACAAGGAGCTGCAGACCAAGGACTGGGTGCTGAACGTTGCCGCGCGCGACGACCTCACGCTGGAAGGCAGCCCCGAGCAGATCCAAAAGGCGCTGGTCACGATGTACAAGACCGAATACGCGCGCGAATGGCAACGCTTCATGCAAGGCGTGGCGATCCAGGACTTCACCAGCTTCGATCAGGCCGTCACCGGCATGAACCTGCTGGGCGATCCGACCAACTCGCCGATCCGCAAGGTGCTCGACACCGCATACGAGCAGACGTCGTGGGACAACCCATCGATGTTCAATGCCGGTCTGAAGCAAGCCAAGACCGGCGTGCTGGGTTGGTTCAAGCAGCTGTTCGCGCGCCAGACGCCGTCGCAGGTGAACGTCAACGTGGACGTGGGCGGCAATGCTGAAGCCGGCGCCATTCCGATGGGCCCGGTGGGCAAGGAGTTCTCTGGGCTCGCGCGCGTGGTTGTCATGCGCGACGACAAATCGCTGCTGCGCGGCTACATGGATTCGCTCTCCAAGGTGCGCACGCGCTTCAACCAGATCAAGAACCAGGGTGACCCGGGGCCGGGTGCGCGCCAGTTGATGCAGCAAACACTGGATGGCAACGGCTCGGAACTGGCCGACACGCTCAAGTACGTGGATGAGCAGATGCTGACCGGCATGACCGACAGCGAGCGCGCCACGCTGCGTCCGCTGCTGGTGCGTCCGCTGCTGCAGTCGTATGCGGTGGCGATCCGCCCAGCCACGACCGAAGTCAACAAGGTGTGGAACGCGCAGGTGTATCAGCCGTTCGCCACCACGCTGGCAGACAAGTATCCGTTTGCGCCCAACGCCAAGATCGAGGCCAGCGCGGCTGAGATCGGCCAGGTGTTTGGCCCGGACGGCGCGATTGCCAAGTTCGCCAGCACGACGATCGGTCCGCTGTCGGTGCGCCGTGGCGACATGATCGCCTCCCGCACCTGGGGCGATCTCGGCATTGCCTTTGTGCCCGAGTTCACCACAGGCTTCACGCGTTGGATCGCGCCGCTCACGGGCGGTGCGGCCGGTGGTGCAGGCGGTGCGGCAGCCGCAGCACCGCAGACGGTGTTCCAGATCCTGCCGGTGCCATCGCAAGGCGCGACCGAGTACACGATCGAGATCGATGGCCAGCAACTGCGCTATCGCAACACGCCGCCGCAGTGGGCCAATTTCGTCTGGCCGAATCCGCAAGGCACGCCGGGCGCGCGCGTGACGGCCACCACGTTTGACGGCCGTACGGTGGAGTTGCTCAACGAGCCCGGCCGCTTTGGCCTGGAGCGCCTGATTGCCACGGCACAACGCAAGCGTCGTCCGGATGGCGCGTTCGATCTGTCCTGGACGAAGGACAACCTGACGGTATCGATCAGCCTGCGCATCATCAGCAGCCCGCAGACCGCCGGCACAACCGCATCGGATTCGCCGCAAGGCCAGGGCCTGCGCGGCCTGCGCCTGCCAACGTCGATTGCCGATGCATCGGCACCGCAGAACACGCTGACACCGCCCGCCCCGGCAGCGCCCGCAGGCACGCCGCCTGCGGCGCAAGCGGCGGTGTCAACGCAGGCCGCACGCCGCAGCATCACGGAAGAGCAAGGAGGGACGGCGCAATGAGCCAGACCCAGTTGCAGCTTTCGTACTTCGGGAAGCTTCCGTCGCGCGGTGATTTCGTCAAAAGCGCCAACAACGTCCAACTGCTCGACACGCTCGACCGCTGGCTGGCGCAAGGCATGGAACTGCTGGCCGAAGCCCCGGATTGGAAGACGACCTACGACAATTGGAAGCCGGTGCAGTTTGCGTTTCTCGGTTCGCAGAGCAAGCTCGCCATCGCGGGCACGCTCATGGCCAGCAGTGATCTGTCATCGCGCCGCTTTCCGTTCCTGACGGCGGCGGCCATGGAAGTCGATCGCCCGATCAACTTCATCGCGCGCAGCCCGATTGCGTTGGCGCGCCTTTGGACACGCGCCGGCCAGCAGATGATCTCGCTCGGCACGGCCACCGACGCCACAGAGGGCTTGCGTCTCCTCGCCGAAGGTCAGCACGGCGTGGAGACCGGGACGGGCGGCACGAGCACGCAGTCGCACGACGCGAGTTTTTCGGATTTCATCGATTTCCAGACCGTTGCCGGCCTGGAGCAGATGCTGCGCTCGGAGGGCCATAACATCCGCCTGCGCCGCACCCTGCTGGCGCTGGGCACGCTGCTGCAACCCGTGATGGCGAACGGCTCGTCGCGGCTTGAGAAAGGGCTCACGCTGCCGCTGCCGGCAGACCCGCTCTATCGCAGCCTGGTGGCAAGTTTCTGGCTGGAGTTGGTGTCGCGCTTCCTGCAGCGGGCGGACTTCGAGCTGTCGCTGTTCCTCGGCGATATCAACGGTACCGAGCGACTGGTCATCGGCTTCAACGGCGCCTCGTCACGCACGCTGCACAGCGTCATGTCGCCGCTGGCGTATGCCGAACAGAACATCAACATCGACGATCCGGAATGGGTCGACCAGCACGTCAGCGGAGATTACGGCTTGGCCAAGTTCGTGAGTTACCTGGATCAACCGCAGCTCTCGCTGCGCGTGGCGGTCGATACCTTCCGCGAAGTCTTCATCGGAGAATGAACATGGGTCTGGATGCAATCAAGCGCGGCTTCCGGCCTGCAACCTTCCTGGCGAACGCCGCCATGCTGGTGTGCCTGGGCAGCGCCCTGCCCGCCCATGCCGCGGCTGGCGACGCCCCCGTGCCGGGTCAAGTCGTGGCCGGTGGCATGGTGCCGGACGAAGCCACCAAGGCGACCGTGCTGGCCAAGCTGCGCGAGCTTTACGGCAGTGCCAACGTGGTGGATCAGATCGAAGTGGGCAATGTGGTCTCGCCGCCCAACTGGTCGGCCAACGTGCAGAAGATCCTGTCGCCGGCCATCAAGCAGGTCAACCGCGGGCAGCTCAACATCGACGGCACGCAGGTTTCCCTGCACGGCGACGTTGGTAACGAGGCGCAGCGCCAACAGCTCACGAGCGACATGGCAACGGCGCTCGGCCAGAGCTACACGATCAAGAACGGGTTGCGCGTGGCAGCGGTGTCCGAGCAAGGGCTGCTGGACCAGACGCTGGCCAACCGCATCATCGAATTTGAAACCGGCAGCGCCACGCTCACACCCAAGGGCCGCGCGATTCTGGATGAAATGGCCGCCGTGCTGCCACGCCTGAACGGCCGCAAGATCGAGATCGTCGGCCACACCGACAACTCCGGCAGCCGCGCGCTGAACCTCAACCTGAGCCAGGCGCGCGCAGAAACGGTCAAGAACTACCTCATCGCCAAGGGTGCCGAGCAAGGCACGCTCACCGCGATGGGCGTGGGGCCGGATCAGCCGGTGGCGGCCAACAACACCGATGAAGGCCGCTCGCGCAATCGGCGGATCGAGTTTCGGGCGAGTAAGTGACGCGGGAGGATGCACGCCGGCGGGCGCGGTTGCGTGAGCCGTTGCCTGCTGCCCCATTACAGCCGGGTGATGAGCGGCGTGCCTCCCCCCAGATCCGCCTCGAGTACCACGACCCCATCAAGAAACTGTCGCAGCCAATCGCGCAATTTTCTCCGATAAAAGAGCGCATCTGGTGGCTCTGGTGCCATTTGGTATGGGCCTGCCAGCAGCTTGAGCACTGGCTTGCCAGTCGACGACAGGGTGCGCCCGTCGCGATCGTCAGCGGCATCATTCGCTCAGTACAGGTGGATAACGCGGCATTCAAGGCCTATGAGGCCATGGGACGGAGCGTCGACACCAATGCGCACAGCGCATATGACTACACCGACGATATCTCGCGAGACACCTACTATCGCGTGACCCCCGTCGTCATTACGTTGACGGACGATCGGGTCATCCACTTCTGCGAATACCAGGTCACGGACCGTCGGGTTTCGTCCAATGCGCCCTATTTCGCAGGACTGAACGGCATGCGCGTGCGTGCTGCAGGCTGGTGGGACAACGACGTTTTTTCGGCGTGGGGCATGCGCTTGACCGGCCGTCGTGAGCCACAGACCGTCTATGTTGCAAAGCGCCCACGAGACTTGCCCGAGCCGCTGGAGATCATCCTGTCGCACAGGAGTGCGGGCTTTAGCGAGGCGATCGGCCTTCTCGGCTATTTCAGCGCGCTGATGATCGTGATCATGCTTTTTTTTGTAGTTAGTGAGTTTGGCCTCGAAGGCGCTGGCCCCGTCGCGGGGATGATGGTCGGGATGTTTACCCTGGCGCCGATGTTGCTGGTGGTCGTTTCACAGACGCTGATGCGCCTGATGGCGGGGCCCCTGCGCCCGATCCCGGAAATAATGGCGGCTGGTGAATACGGCAACCGCCATCTCCGCTTACGGAGCTTCGACTTCGGCCGCTGCGAACGCGCGGTATTTGAAGCGTTGGAGCGGCAGGACGAGAATTAGTCGTACACGGCTAGGTGCATGCAAGCGCCCAGAGTCATCCAAGCAGGTAGGCATTAACGGTTGACAGCAACACACATGACATCGTCCGCCCAATTGACCCTGCCCGATTCCGCCCCGACCGAAGCGGATCGAGAAGCCTGCCTGCGCCGGCTGAGCCAGTATTCACCGGACGCGCCCGATGCTCCAGTGCCGTTCAGCCACCGCCTGGCCGAAGCCGAGGGGTGGTCGCGCTTATATACGCTGACCGTCATCGAGGAGTACAAGCGCTTCGCGTATCTGGCGGTGTTTGCCGGGCATGCGGTCACGCCTTCCGAGGCGATCGATGCGGCATGGCATCTCCATCTGCAATACTCGAAAGAGTATTGGACGGTGTTCTGCGGGGAGGTACTGGGCGCGCAGCTCCACCATGCGCCGGGTATTGGCACCCCGGACGAAGACGACACCTACGCGCAGCATTACGCGCAAACACTCGACAGCTACCGGCGCACGTTCGGCGTCGAGCCCCCTCCTGACGTCTGGCCGGTGCCTGAACCTGCGCAGCCGGACATTGCCCCGAAGGCCGCCAGCACCGCGCAATATCCGCCCAACCTCGTCGCGCCGCCACCCGCATCGACCGCGCGCTCGATCGTGCCATCCGTGTGGCTCTTGATCGGCGTCGTCCTCATCGGCATCACCACGAACATCGTTTCAGATTTCGATGTGCTGAACTACCCGGGGTTGCGGTTTCTCGCCTTCTATCTGGGCGTGTGCGTGATTGCGTGTTCGCTGATCCGGGGCCTGCATCGATCAACCTACAGCCGCCGCCCATGGGGAACGGCCAGCGACAATGTACCGCGCCAACTGTCGCCTGCCGAAGCCGCGCTGATCAACGGCGATGCCACGCGAATGGCGCAGGTTGCGACGCTGACACTGCTCGACGCGGGCGCGATCCGCATCGCTTCTCCAGCAAAGAGAAAGCGTGACCGCAACACATATGTGGTCGCGAACGAAACGCCAACGCCCCAGTGCCACGTCAACGCTTGGACCTGGCTCGCCCGGCAGCCACAGCGCCGCTCGCCATGGCCAGCCTTTCGGGACCGATTCCTCGACGAAGCCATCGACATGACAGATCGGCTGCGCCACGAAGGTTGGATGTGGGCCGCCGGCGCGATGCGCGGAACGACCGTCGCTGCATGGGCGATCGGGCTATCGGTGCTGTGGCTCGGGGTGGTGAAGGTATTTGTTGGCCTGTCCCGAGACCGTCCGGTGATGTGGCTGCTGGTCGAGATGGTGCTGTTCGGAATCGTCTACTGGTGCGTGACCGTGCAGCTGATCGGCGTCGGCCGCGCGGGCCCCACCGCAGGAGCCAGCGCCGCGCTCGATGTGCATCGTCAGCGTAGCCAGCAGGCGCCGAAGGCCGGTTTGTCGACAAGCGATCTACTGTGGCTGGCGGCGTTTGGCGGCACGAGCGTGCTGGCCAACACCGCGTGGGCCGGATACCGACCGATGATGGGAACACCCGCAGGCGCCAGTTCCGGCGGCTCTGGGAGCGACACGTCGAGCAACTGCAGTTCAAGCAGTAGTTCGAGCAGTTGCAGCTCGAGTAGCTGCGGATCCAGCGGCTGCGGCGGTTGTTCGAGCAGCTAGCCGGTTCAGCTCGCGCTTTCCGACGGCGGATCGCCCAGGCCCAGCAGCTCCTCAATCTGCGACAGCGTCGCATCATCCTTGACCACCGTGCGCAGCCAGGCGTGCAGCGGCATGTCGCCCCACTTGGCGGCGCGCGCGGCGAGGTAGGCCACCGGGCTGTGCGGCTCGGTCTGGCGGAAGAATTCAGCCACGTCACGTAGTTGACTCAACGCCTGGGCACGCGAGCGGATTGGGCCGGCAACAACCGTCTCAACAGCGGCGCCTGCCACAGACTGCGCCGTCTGCTGCTGAACACCTTTCGCTTCCACCGCGGTTGGCTTGGGCTCCGGCTTGCCACCAAAGCGCTCGACCAACGCGCGAACCGCCTGCAATGCTTCACGTGCGGGGCGGAAGCTCGGTGCATGGTCTCCAGCACGAGCATCCAGCACGGATTCCAACCGCAACAGCGCAGCGCCACAGCCCACCACATCATCATGCAGCGTCTTGTAGAACGCCGGCGACGTGGCACGCCGCGCCGATTCAAACTGGTCCTGCGTGATTTTTCCGCGCGACAGATCATCAGCCTGCTCCGGATCGCGGCGGATGGCTTCGACCAGGCTGGTCGCAACTTCCCAATCGACAAGGCTGTAGCCGCCCTTGCCCGCCTCCACCAATGGAACCTCGCGAATCAACTGGCTTGATCGCGTCGCAAGCCACGCCATGCTGCCCGTGCGGGCTTCGGGGTCATCGGCTTCGGGCAGCGGATAGAGGTGTTCCCAGAACTGTTCGCACAGGCTGGCGATCAGCTCGTAGCCCTCACGCAGGCCCGCGAAACCGCGCTCTTTCGACAACGCCTCGGCCAGCCATGCAGCCAGGCGCAGATCTTTCGTGCGGTTCTGCAGCAGTGATGTGCTCTCGGCGATCACGGCGCGCCAGTCGGCCTCCTTGATCTCCGTGACCCACTCGCCTTGATCGAGTGAGGGGTCATCAAAGCGGCGCGCATCCTGGATGCTGTCGAATTCGGCGGAGAAAAGCATGTCTTCGCCGCACGGTTGGGCGCCGGGCAGCGGAGCGAGCAATTGGTCAAACGGAAGAGAGGCCATGATCGGAAACGAAAACCGGAGTGCGATACGAAAGTCAGGGCTGGGCGACGCGGCAATCCGCCAGCGCCAGCGTCACGCCAACGAACTGGCGGTTCAGGCAATCCAGCGTGATGTCCTTGCTGGGCTTGTATGCCGCCAGCTTGTGATCGGGAAACAGCGCCTTGAGCGCGTCACGTTGGTCATCCTGAAACGGCGCGCCCACCTTCAGGTCTTCGGTCACGGCCAGCGTGTTCAGGCTGTCGTCGGACAGCGGATAGACCTGCCCCTTGAAGACGAGCCGGTGGCCGTCGTATTTCTTTGACGCGGTCGGCGCGTCCTTGAAATACTCGGTCAGCACCTGGCGGTACGAAACCTGCAACGGGGTGTCGTCCTGGGCGAATACGGGCGTGACGAGCAGCGCGGCCACAGCAGGAGCGGCGGCGAGGCGGGACAGAGCGTTCATATCAGCGTGCGTGAAATGTGACGTCCGCACGCGCAAGGGCGGACGGTGGAGATGCTACGCAGGCTTGGGGCGGTTGGGGGGATTGTTTCTAAATCTTCATGTGGGTGCACCCCACTCAATACCTCACATTTGCACGACTCTCTTGCAATCGTGGCCTTGTCCCGGTGCGGGGAAATTAATCTCGGTGCATCAGGCCGGCTTGCGAGACGATCTCTGCAGGCCATGTTGGTTCTGAGGCAAGACGTTGGCCGACGTACTCAAAAACACCTGCAGGCAGAAACAGCCAAAACAGCGGGATCCCAACCGCCGTCAGTAGCACCAATTCAACCACGTGCATATTGGCGCGGAGTCGGGCACCTTCTTCTGTCCGGTCAAACAGCGGGTAGAACTCCAGCAAGCACCGTCGGAAACTGACATCGCGAGGAAACGGCCTGATTTCTTGCAGATTCTTTGGCCCCTCATTCATGAAGCAGCGGATATCCGCCTTTCCTGTTCGGCCTCCGCACAAGGGCCCGAGCAATTACCTGCTAGCGCGCACACGCCAGATTCTCGATCTCTTGTTCACTGAGCGCAGGGCCTCCTGCAGCGGCAATGATCTCTGGCGAAAAAGCTGGCACCTTGCCAACGCCCGAACGGCGCGGTTTTTCTCCCGGCTGAATCGGCGCACCTCCCTCTTCCATATAGCGACGGATGTGTTCGTAAAGTCGCCAGAGCACTGCGTCTTCCCACCAGCCTGCGTAGCCGATATTCACGATCTCTTTGCAGAGATTCGGCTTATCTGGCTCACCCCACAGGAGGGTTAAGAAGTATGTTTCTCTGCCTGCCGACCCCGTAAACTGGTTCATCTTGTAGCTGCGCGCCTTGACCTCATCCCAGGAATAGGTGCGGGGCTTTGCGACGTCCTGTACTTTCCAAAACCGAAAGAAGGCGAAGGGTTGAAGCTGGATGAAGCTGACCTGTCGCGTTTTCCTGTTAAAAAGCACAGGCAAGTCCCGTGGCAAGAAGAACACGATCTTGAAACAGGCCACAGCCACAAGAAACGCGATGACAGAACAAAAAATCATTAGCGCAGATGTGCCTATGAGCATCGGCTCATCCGGATCCCACATCGCCGCCCCCGCATACGCAAACATGACCATAAAAACCATCATGCTGACCAAGAACAAGGTTCCTAAAATAGTCTTCCCCTCTGATCCTAGCGGGGCCCCGATTTCTATGGCATCCGGATAGATATTCAATAGCGATTCACACGTGCTTCCGACCAAATGCACAGGCTGATGCTTGTTATCGGGCGCAACGCGCCACGGTTTTCGCTGCGCTTGTAATGTGAGCCTCTTCGTCTTCGGGAACTCGAAATATGGCTCGGGCTGATTCCACTCCGGTAGCAGCACGCGAAAATCAGGATTACCCTGAGACATCTTGGGAAACCTCACAATATTTTGTTCAGCGTACGCGAAACTTAACGTCTGCACGCGCGGGGTGGAAGGGGGAGGTACGCAGGCTTGTGGTGGCTGAGGGATTGCCTCTAAATCTTTATCTAGCCTAGCTCTCCGCAGATCGCTCTTAGATATCTCTGCGAAAACCCATGGCTCTTACCTACTAAGGCAGCTTGGCCGGCCAAGTCAGCGGCTGCTCCGGTCCGATGCCGTTCTCCCGCCTGATCTGGCCAACGTCGCTGTTCCACTCCACAGGGAAGACCGGCCAGTAGCACAGGCATTCCGCCAGCCAATTGAGTACGTGGTCGGGGTCGCGGCCTTTGTGTAGCCATTCGCTTGGCATGGCGGGAGCTTCCACGGCTTCGATGCCCTTGCGCATGAACGTCTGCATGTAGCGCCAGAGACGCTCGCCACTGTTGCGCGGTCCAACCCAGATCAGATCCTCTCCACGTCGTTGCGGGTCTGCTGCGTCCAGCGGCGGCCAGTACAGAAGCAGGCAGCCGCCGTATTCTCTCTTCCGCCGCTTCTCGCGCGCTTCGTCCGACAAGTCATAAGCGGGCATCCTCACTGCAGAGTCCGCCGCCATGCTGTCGCTCAACTCCCGCAGACCATTCGGCCCGGGAAGGAAGCAGCATATCGAGGATTGCACCAGGAATTGGCACTGGGTCGCCATCCTCTCTCAAGTGCCGCAACGCGCTGGTCAGAAGCTGAGCGCCGTTGGCATCAATCCACTTCACATACGCAATATCAAAAGGAAGCTTTGCATCCGTCTTGAATATCTTCCGGCGCCGTAAGTGGTTGACGCAGCGGCTGCATTTGACGTTGTCGGACCAAGGTTCTAAGCACCCGCCGTTACGTGGGCACGCAGCGCCGTTTGCCGGACAACTTCGGTGGGCCATTTCGGTTTAGGCGCCAACCGCTGCGCAATGTATTCGCAAATGCCTATCGGCACGAACAGCCAAAACAGCGCCAACGCAAGGACACTTGCAATGGCCACCGAGACGATCATTTCGGTGCGACCCATGCGTGCGCGAATGCGTCGCCCATCCTCCGTTGGATCAAGGAACGGAAAGAACCCGAACAGGCAGCGCCTGAAATTGACGTCGCGCGGAAATGGCTTGACCTCTTGAAGTCGCTCGATCCCTTCATTCATGTAGCAACGGATATAGGCCCACATCTGGTGGACCGTTTGCGGATGAAACACATCAGATTTCAAGATAATCCGATCCTCGACTTTGGTCGTGCCGGCTTCGCACTGCGCGAGAATCAATCCGTAGCGTACCGAATATGTCTTACCGTTGTATCCGGCGATCTTCCCAAGTTCCGCCTCGACGCGAGACCAGTCAAACTCCTTGACCACAGTCTTCCACTTCGAGAACGGATTGGGCTTTGCCAAATATTCCAGCGCAAATACTTTTTGATTCCTACGATCAAACAAAACCGGAAGATCCAATGGTGTTCTTATACTTTTTTTTAAAACATAAAATACAAGAACAACGAGCCCCATCAACATTAAAAATACGATCAACGCCATGAAGATGTAATCTTTCACGTCGTCATCCATATATATTCCAACGAGAAACGGTAACATTGCAACGAATCCAACCGCCACACCTCCCCCTAACAATAAACCGGGGCCACGCTGAATTGATGTTGCCCGCGACAACTCAAAGACGTTTTCATCCACGTAGTTGAGATCCAGGTCCAAGTCCGGCTTTTCATTCGCATCGCCCGCTTTCAGCGGCGTCGCGCGCGCCGGCAAATCCTCGTACCAGTACGGGCTCTGGGGCTGCAGTTTGGATCTATTTTCTTTCATCTCAATCTGTCACCTTCATCAGTTTCTCGGCCCACCCCTCCGGATCGCTCTTGTCCGGCCAGTATTTAACTTCAATCTGGGCTTGCTTATAAATCTTCGTGTTGACTTCGATGCTTTCTTCGATCACATAAGACCCTTGGTCTCGCTGCGTCGTCCCCTGGCGGTTCCGATAGCGCGACGACGTATCGATGATTCGGTCAGGCATCGGCCGGAGTTCAGGCAGAACGTCCGGGTCCTGACCGCCCGCCATGATTAGCTCGGAAGCACCACGTGTATTGATTGCTTTGACTTTCCACTCATAGACGGATCGCCTGGCATCATAGCTGGCAAGCGTCAGCTTGACCTTGAGGGTATCGAAACCCGTGGCGACTTCCGACCAATCGTCGTTGAAACCCATCTCCACGCCAAGTCCGAGCACTAGGGCATTCAGATCGGCGATTTCTTCAGCCATCTGCGCGTCGGTCCACTTGCCCTCCTTGCGTTTTTTCCCGTAACCCCAATAGCACCGATCCAGCCAGATTTCTACAGGTGTACTTTCCAGGTTGCCCGCACACCAGATTGCGGCGATCCCTATGGCCGTCAGCAGTAGCACCCAACCAAGCGGGCCAAGCAAGAATGCGCCGGTCAGTGCAGTAGAGAAACCAGACCCAAAGGCAATCACGGCACCGCCAATAAAAGCGACGGCACCAGCTGTATATGCCCACCCAGCCCCTTTGTCACCTTGCTGAAATGTTCTACGGGCAGAAAACGCTGCCTGGATACCATCAACGAGTAGTGATACAGCACCTAAAACTGCACCGGCCTTGACAAAAAATTTCCCTACCGCGACAGGACCAAGTGCTCTCAGGCCAATCCCAAGCACCTCAGCCGAAGCTCCCATGAAACCCAGCGTAGCCGACACCACCGGCAGCTTCGCCTCCATGCCGCCCTGCGGTCCGATGGTCGAGTCCATCGTTTTGTTTGCGTCACGAAGAGCCCAGGCTTGAAAGATCCAAGAGCCCGCTGCCAGCAAGGGTTCGCCACCAGCACCGGCGAGGCGAAGGCTCTTCGTCAGCAGTGACCGCCCCAAGCTCTTGGCAACCCCCGGCAGCAACGACGCAGTTCGCTCAAGCGGACGTAGTATTTGAACCGCCTCTCGACTCAACGTGATAGCACCAATCTTCAGTGCACTTGCCGCTTGCCCGGTCAGGTCAATTGCCTCACGCTTGGCTTTACTGACGGCGCTCTGAATGTCTTTCTTCAGCTCGTCCGCTTGCTCTATGGTCCATATCGTCACCTCGATCACTGTATTCCGGACCTTGGCATTCGGGATTGAAATCATCCCGCCGAGCAGCGCACTGCGGACCTTGCGGCCAGCGACGTCGGCAAACTTCTTGCCGGCATCCACTCTTTTGCGCGAAAACTGATTCAGCAGATCCACATACTGACCAATCGTCATTTTGACCTGTATGCATACCGGACTGACGTTGGCGTAAAGCCTGAGCGCAGCCTGGACCGCCCGCTTGATCTTGGCGTCTACGGCATCCACTGCCTTGGTCTGCAATTGGGAAACGGCGCCTTCGATAGCAGCCACCAGATGCGACGCGGCGACCTGAACCTTGGTATCCATCAGATGCTTGAACTTCTCCGGCGCATCGATCTCCTTGGATGCCAGAATGGCCTTAAGGGTGTCGTGTAGCTTGTCCCCCTTATTCAAGTCGGAGTCCTGCACCTTCTCTGACAAAGACTTCTTATCGGAAATCCTCGGAAGCAGGGCGGTGAGCAAATCCTTGCGCCCCCCCATGATGGCGGCGTAGGGGATCGTGAAACCAGTGGGATTGGCCGCATCCTTGTGATTGCTCAGCCAATCCTCCCACAGCTTGATGCCCGCCTGACCTTGCGGTCCACCCGCCAGGCACGGCGCGCACATCGTCATCAGCTTGACGTTTTCGTGAAGCTTCTCGGTGTCGTAGTCACCAAGCCACGCCTTCCAGTCGTCGGTGCGCGCCCAAGCTGCCCAATCATGATCGCAGTTCGAAATCTGAGAGGCGAAATCGTTCATCCGCTTGGTATATCGCTGCTCGAACTCGCTGCGCTCCGCCTCGTTGTACGACTTCTTCAGTTTTCCCCAAGTCGTCTTCTGCTGGTCCGCAATACGCTCGGCACGTGTCGTTGTGATTGTTTGTGTGGATCCGGGGGCGGTTATGCCGTCCCCAAAGTAGTAGGTCTCGCTGACCTTATCCGGGATCTTGCGCTCCCCTTCATCCTTTGTAATGGCCGCCCGGGTAGCGGCCTCAATCTGCTTTTTAAGCCCGACGATGGCTTGGGATACAAGGAGCGGACGGGCAACCGCCGCGTGGTAGGCCTGTCGCCACTCGATCCGGTCATGCGTATGGCCATTCAATTCCTTGACGATACCCACAGCGTCGTACAACGCAAACGCAGAAACCTTGCCAGGCTTGCCCATCGCTTTGCGCTTGTCCGCGATGCTCTTCACATAGCTGGTCAGTGCAGCGGATTGCCCGGCGCGAGCAAAGTTGCCGTGCAGGCTCTGCCACACGTTGTTCTTCTTGGCTGCCTGCATACCGCTTTGATTCCAGTTGCCGCCGCTATAGCCTCTGCGCGATAGGTATTCCTGCTCCTGCCCGACGTATTCGAAAACCATGTCGTGCAGGCGCGTGTTGTCCGGTCCGATTTCGAAACTGTGCTTAGTGGCGTCCGGGTGGGATGCCAACGCAGCGACATCGCACGGCTGCATGCGCTTGCCTGGATTTCGCTGGTATTCCGCGCGCACGGCTGGGCTCCAGACGTCTTCGGCAAAGGCGATCCAAACCTTGTCGTGACCGTGCGGGATAGTGATGAAACTGGCCGGGATGTTGTCGCCAGCGCGCTTGCAGGCTTCCGTCAACGGCCGGTCTGTTTTCCAGTCCGGATCATCCGGGTCAGCCAGCAATCGCAGATAGCCATCATCGGTCACCACATAGGTTTGCCACATACCAGGCGTACCGAGATACACGTGCACGAAGCCTTTGCGCAACGTTCGCAGGGTGTACTTATTCACCTGCAACTGTTGCTTCGCGAATGTCTCTAATGTTGATACGACACTGAGTGGCTTGGTGCCGGCCGCTGCCAGATAGCTCGGTAGGACGGCGTAGCGGACCGGCAGAATCGGATATCCGTCGCGGTCGCAAAAACCGCACTTCCCGGTCTTATTGCTGGGCGCACATTTCTGGGCGGTCTGGACGTTCTTCTTCAGCGCTTGCGCGCCAGATGCAGGTGTTGTTGCCATATCGGGCTCTTATTGCAGTGCCGGCGCGGAGGCAAGCGCTCTCTCCGCACCATAGAAAGCAATTTCATCCAGCACCACGTCCGGCTGGGCGGAAATGGCATCGGCCAAGGACATTTCAGCACCACTGGTTATGTCGCGCAGCATCTGCTGAATGTTTGGATGCTCGTACCAAGTAGGACTGAGAGTGAGGCAATTCAGGGCGAATAAAATCACGTCCTGCTGACCACGAAGCCCCTGGTCGTTTGCGAGCTTGACGAGTGCATCAAGACGCGTCTCTGGATGCGCGGGAATAGCCCGTTCAGACTTCCTAAGCGCCATCAGGACTCTACGTGCATCGGCAATGCGCTCTTGCTCTGCCCATAAGGCATGCATGCTCTGAACAGATACGTGTGCTGCCATACCGGTTTCATGCGCAGCGACGCAGCGCAAGGTCGCTGCAGCATCCACAAACCACCAGCGAGTGGTACCGGCAAGCATCCAATCAATCATGTCTGCATGATTGCCGGCGATCAACGCAAGACGATGCGGTTCAAACCATGGAAGAACCTTTCGACCACTAAGCGGGTTGGCGATAACGCATCGATCCGCAATGCGCGACGCCATCTGGCTCGCATCGCTCGTCGTTGCGACCCATCCGCATACGTAAGCTCCATTGATGCTCGCGCAACGGGCAATGGCACAACGGATCGTTTCATTCAACAGTGCCTCGTCCGGATAGCCGCGATCCCCAGGGGCAAATATGGTGACTAGCAGGGGACAGATGTCCAGATCGTGTTTCAGGTCCGGGCGCTCAATACGTTTCCATAGTGGCTTCGGCTTACGTGCCACTAAGTGCTCCGGATGCAGAAGATCAAAGGGAGCAACCGGATGGTTTGGATCCAGGACGACATGAATGAAGTGATCTGGATATTGTTCACGCACCTGGAACAACTCGGTGCGCAGGTGTTCTCGCAGTTCCGCCTCATGGCCTGCTGGAGTCGACTCAGTTGTAGTCATGATTTCCACTCACATTCAGCGAGCTTGCCTGGAGCAGTGACATTACTCACCGTCCCGCCTCCCGGCCCCACAAACCGATGCCCCGCCCCCTTAAACGTCACCATCCCAGGCGCATGCAGCTCGATCGTGCCGTTCGTCACCTTGATCTGCGCACCGGCCGCATTGACGAGCACATGCTGCTTAGCCTCCGCGGTCACGTTGCCCTGTGTGGACGCCACCGTCACAGCCTTTTCGGCCACCAGATGGCTCTCGCCCTTGAGGCTGGAAAGCCCGACCTTGCCGCTTGCGGCATGCATGGCGATGCCTGGTGTCGCATCGCCGGCCTGCCCGAGCGATTTGCCATGCGCATACAAGCTCAATCCCTCGGCGACTGCAACTGAGAGATTGCCGCCTGCAGCAACGTTGGTGTCCTGCTTGGCGATCAGCGTGGCTTGCGTGCCTGCAACTAGCACCGCATCCGCCGGCGTTGTGCCGACGATGCCCTTGGGTGCGGAGACTTGCAGATGCGGCTCGCTGTAGGCAACCGCTTCGGCGCCTTCACCCGCGCTTTCGGCATGGCGCAGCACCTCGGTGGTGTGGCGCAGTTGCTTGAGCGCGGGGAGTTCCTTTGCAGCAGGCTCATCGGCCAGACCAGCCTTCTGCTTCTGCGCTGCGTCGGCAAGCGATTCTGCGAGGTAGCTCACGGCTTCGATCTGGCTGGCGGCGGCTTCGCTGTCTTGCAGCGCAGCGCCAGCGTCGGCACTGTGCGCGGTGAGCAGCAGGCCGGCGCCGGCGCGCACGCTGCCGCTGTCGTCGGTGGCGAGCGCTGCCCCGTGGCCCAGGTCTGCCTGCCGCGCGCTGTCGATCTGCTCCTTGTGATGACCGAGCACGAGGCCGGTGGCCGCCTGCGTGGTGCTGAGCTGCGTGCGGGCCTGCCCTTCCGAATCATCGAAGACGAGCTGGTTGTAACCCGACGAGCCTGATTGGCTGCCCGCCAGCGCCTGCGTCTTGATGCCGGACAGCACAGCATTGTGGGCGTAGGTGCCCTGGCTCTTGTTGCCACCGGCAAACCAGGCCGGGGCATTGCCGGTCGCACCTGCGGCGCCTGCCTGGTTCTGGTTGTACTGCGCATCGGTCTGGCCGCTGCCGTTGTAGGCGGCGCCCACCACGACCGGCCGATCGATGTCGCCTTGCAGGAATTCGACCAGCACTTCCTGCCCGACCCGCGGCAGTGCCACGCCGCCCCAGTTCGGTCCGGCCACGGGCGCTGTCACGCGCACCCAAGCGCCAAGGCCGGCGCTGGCACGCGCATTGTCGTCACCGGCCGGATGCGACTGGCGGCTGGCCGAGCGTGCGCCACGCTGCCAGTGGAATTGCACCTTGATTCGATGGTCGCGATCGGTATGCACGGGCCCTTCCGCTCCCACCACGAGCGCCGTCTGGCTGCCGTTGACGGTCGGGCGCGGGTGCAGCGCGCGGCCCTGCTCGTCGCTCTGCTGCGGGCGCACGGGCACGTTGTCGCGCACGACGGTGAAGTGGTTGCGGTAAAACGGCGCGTCGTCGCCCGAGGCATGGTTGCTTCCGGCGGCCAGCACATCACCGCCGCGCAGCGCGCCCAGCGTTTCCGTCAGCACCTGGCCGAAGCGGTCGTTGAAGTTGTTGCGCGCCTGGTGCGTCACAGCCAACACCGCAAAGCGCTGCTCGCCATCGTCATGATCGAAATGATCGAGCAACTGGAAGCGCGTGCCGGTCGCCAACGTGCGCGCCGTGCCTTCGCCATCGAACTGTTTGTCGCGCAGCTCCAGCGCTTCCATCATCAGGCGCGCGACGCGTTGCGCCTGGTTGTTGTCTTCAAACCAGTACTGGCCGGGGTAGTCGGTGTCTTGCAGCGTCAGCTGCGGGCCGTCGTTGCTCTGCTGCTGCGCCCCGAGTTGCGCGGTGCGCTTGGCGTTGGCGCGGTAGTCCCAACTGGCGATCGATACGGCGTTGGTCTGCCAGCGGCGCGCGCCTTGCCAGCGGTCGATCACGTCTTCGGTGGCGGTGGCATCTGCGCGGCCAAACCGGATGCTTGCCTGCGCGTTGTCGACGAACACGTCATTGGAATCGGCAATGACCATGCGGTGCACGCCTAGCGCATCGCCGTCCTTGGCTTCGTGCTCGAAGAAGTAGAACAGCCCTTCCTCGGCCAACAGGCGCGTGACGAAATCGAAGTCGCTTTCGTCGTATTGCGTGATGACGCTGCGGCGCGTGTAGACCGAGCTGTCGCGCAAGGCCCAGCGCCATGCGGGCACCAGGCGGCCTTGGCCCTGGTAGTCGCCAAACAGGCTGTCGATTACCTCGATGACCGACATGTCCTGGAACAGGAAGCTGTCTTGCCGATGACGCAGAAACGCGAGCCAGGGTTCAATCACCAGCCGATAGCGCACCAGGCCGCCGTTGGCCCCGACCTGCTCGAAGCGCGTCACGTGACCATGAAACGGCCGCAGCGCGCTTCGGCTCTGCTGCGTCAGCAAGTCGAGCCGCACCGGCTGGCCAAGCAACTTGACGGAATCGATGTCAGCGTTGTCGGACAGCGCCGTGAGTTCCAGCCGAAAACCGCCTGCGTCGATGTGCTCGGCAACGTCCACCTGTTCAGGCAGCAGCGCGTTCGGCCCCAACGGCGTTTCCAGCCGCAGCAGCCGATTGGCCTGCGAGAACGATGCACGTAGCAAGTTTGCCAACTCGGTCGGAGAGACCATGATGTGCTCCAGCGAAGCGACTTAGTTGATGCGGTACTTGAACTCGCCGTTCTTGCCGACGCCCACTTTGATCTTCTCGACGCTGTCGCCCTCGGCCATGCGCGTCAGCACCGACTCGGCAATCTGCGGAAGCAGCGTACCGTTGAGGATGTGGTCGACCGCGCGGGCGCCGGCATCCACTTCAGTGCAGCGTGCGAGCACGGATTCAACCAACGCGTTGTCCCACTGGAACGTCGCCTTGTGGTTGATGGCCACGCGATCGCGAATACGGCCCAGCTTGAGCGTGATGATCTCGGCCAGCACGTCGTCGGAAATCGGGTAATACGGCACCACCTTCATGCGCCCCAGGAATGCGGGCTTGAACGCCTTGTAGAGCGTCGGACGCAGCTGCTCTGCCAGCGCATCGGTGTCGGGCAGTTCCTCGGCAGGTTTGTTCAAGCACGCCTGCATGATGGCCTGCGACCCGACGTTCGACGTGAGGATGATGATGGTGTTGCGGAAGTCGATCGGGCGACCTTCGGCGTCGTCCATCTCGCCCTTGTCGAACACTTGGAAGAACATCTCCAGCACGTCAGGGTGGGCCTTCTCCACTTCGTCCAACAGCACGACGCTGTACGGATTGCGACGCACGGCTTCGGTCAGCACGCCGCCCTCGCCGTAACCCACATAACCCGGCGGCGAGCCCTTAAGCCCCGACACGCTGTGCGCCTCCTGGTACTCGCTCATGTTGATGGTGATGAGTTTGCGCTCGCCGCCGTAGAGAATGTCGGCCAACGCCAGCGCGGTTTCCGTTTTACCGACGCCCGACGGGCCGGCAAACAGGAACACGCCGCGCGGTTTGTTCGGGTCTTCCAGGTTGGCGGTGGCGGTGCGCACGCGCTGGGCAATGGCATCCAGCGCGTGGTCTTGCCCGATCACGCGGGCGGCCAGCAGCGGCTTGAGGTTCAGCACCGTGCGCAACTCGTCCTTGACCATGCGGCCCAGCGGAATGCCCGTCCAGGCCGAGACGATTTCCGACACGACATGCCCATCCACCTGCAGCGGCACCATGGGCGATTCACCTTGCAGCGCGCGCAGCTCGGCAAGCAGCTTGGCCAGTTCGTCCTGCTCGTCCGCTTTGTCGGCAGCGCGCTTGCGCTTGGGGATCGACACAACGTCGCTGTTGGCGGCCACGGGCAGTGCGTCTTCCTCACCGGCTCGCGCGGCATCGCTTTCGCGCGCTTCGCGCAACGCCTGAATGCGTGCAACCAGCGCGCGCTCCTGCGCCAGACGTTCGGTGTTTTGCGCGACGCGTTGCTCCAGTTCCGTGCGCTGCTCGTTCAGCGCCTTCAGGCGTGCATCGTGCTCGGCACCGGCGCTTTGTTCTCGCTCCAGCGCATTGATCTCACCCTGCAGGCGTTCCAGCGTCTTCTGGTCGTCTTCGATGGCACCGGGCGTGGCGCTCTGGCCCAACGCCACCTTGGCGCAGGCCGTGTCCAGCACGCTGACGGCCTTGTCCGGCAGTTGGCGGCCGCTGATATAGCGATGCGACAGCCGCACTGCCTCGGTAATCGCTTCATCCAGCACGCGCACTCCAAAGTGGCGCTCCATCAGCCCAGCCATGCCACGCAGCATGGCGGCTGCCAGCGGCTCGCTGGGCTCTTCCACCTTCACGACCTGGAAGCGGCGCGCCAGCGCGGCATCTTTTTCGAAATACTTCTTGTATTCGCTCCACGTGGTGGCCGCGATCGTGCGCAGCTCGCCGCGTGCCAGCGCAGGCTTGAGCAGGTTGGCCGCATCGTTTTGCCCGGCCTGCCCGCCCGCACCGATGATGGTGTGCGCTTCGTCAATGAACAGGATGATCGGCTTCGGGCTCTTCTTCACCTCGTCGATCACGTTCTTCAGTCGGTTCTCGAATTCGCCCTTGACGCTGGCGCCGGCCTGCAAGAGACCCATGTCGAGCGTGCGCAGCGTCACGCCTTGCAGCGGCGGCGGCACGTCGTTGGCAGCCACGCGCAGGGCCAGGCCCTCCACCACTGCGGTCTTACCCACGCCCGCCTCCCCGGTGAGGATCGGGTTGTTCTGGCGGCGACGCATCAGGATGTCGATCACCTGGCGGATCTCGGCATCGCGGCCGATCACAGGGTCGATGCGGCCATCGCGCGCGGATTGGGTCAGGTCGACGGTGAACTGATCCAGCGCGGGTGTGGCCGTCAGCGCAGCGGCCGGCTTGCCGCCTTCGCCTTGCACTGCGTCTTCGCCGTCGTCAGCAATATCCACGGCCTGCACTTGTTCGTCTGAACCGGCGGTCAGTCGATCGAAGTCGTGCTTGAGGCGGTCCGCCTGAATCTGCCCGAACAGGCGCGAGCCACGTTGCGCGAGCGCAGACAGGCTCGGCTCGGTCAGCAGCGCCAGCAGCAGATGGCCGGAGCGGATGCGCGTGATTTGCGAATCGAGCGAGGCGATCAGCCAGCCGTGCTCGAACAGCTTCGGCAGATATGGCGAGAACGCCGGCGTGCGCGTGTTGCCTGTCTGGAAGCGGCCGATCTCGGCCTCCAGGTCACGTTGCAGCGCGGCCAAGTCGATGCCGCTTGCGCGGGCGGCCACGGCAAAGTCACTGCGGCGGTTTTCCAGCAACGCCAGGAACAGGTGCTCGAGATCGACCTCGTAGTTGCCGCGCGCCATGCACAGCGACGCCGCGCGCTCGGCGGCTTGCCGGCTCGTCGCGTTCAGCTTGGCGATCAGGGTTTTGAGTGGGATGGCCATGGCGGCAGCGCTCCGGAAGAATCGATGAATGTGTCGGTATCAATGCAGCGGCGCGAGCGTGTATTGCGCATCGCTGCGGTCCTGCTGCGCGGGGCGGGAGCACAGGAAGGTGTCCCAGCCCAGGCGGCCGTCGTTGCTGTTGTCCAGCGTGCTGCCGATCACGTCTTGGTGGCGCAGGATCAGCTTGACCTCAAACTCCAGCGTGGTGCCGCACAGGATGGTCAGCATCTTGCGCAGTGCCAGCGCGCCAGACGCACCGGGCAGGAAATTGCGGTACTGCGCGCGCTTGAGCGGCCCCACCCACAGGCGCACCCGCAAGTCGCGCTGCCACACCCGCGCGCCGGCCAACGCCGTGGCGCCCAGCAGGTTGTTGGTGCTGCCCAGCCGCGTGTACTGCGACGCCGGCACGCGATACCACCCGCCGACAAACTGCTCCACCCGTATCGGCGCCTGGAAGTAATCCGACAGCACGCGCTGCAGATACGCCGCAGACACCGGCCGATGCCGGATCGCCGTGGCATAACCGGCCAGCGCCTCGTCGAGGATCGGCCCCGGCGTCGTGGAAAGATCGCGACGCAGCGTCTTGTCAGCAGCACCCGCCAGCGACAGCAGTAGCGGCAGGTAATGCTTGTTGCTGTCGACTTCGTACTGGAACGGCAAGCGGTATTTCTTCCACGCCAGATAGAACAGCGCGGTCGCCCGGTTCGAAAAGATGTCGAAGAACGCGCGGGCTGCGCGGTCGCGCCACAGGCTTTCGCGCTCCGCCACGATTTCGGTGTAGCGCAGCGGCAAGGCGCCCTGGCCGCCCAGCATGCCGAAGAACGTGGGCGTGATCGCCAGCGAATCGAGCGCGCCCTCTTCCAGCGCAGCGATGAACGCGGCATCGGTTTCGAGCATCTCGGCGGTAATGCCATCCGCCTCGATGTGCTGCAGTTCGCTGGGCGGAAACGAGAGCGACAGCGTGTTGCGAAAGCTCAGACGCGTGGCCAGCGCCTGCTCGGGCGCCATGCCGCCTTCGCGCGCAAACAGCTGCTCCAGCAGCCGCACGGCCTGGAAGAACTGGTACCGGTGCGGCTGCTTGAGCAGCCGCCGGATCACACCAGGATCGATTCGCCGCTGCGGGGTGCGCATTTGACCAATTCCTTGCCACTGCGGCGCGAGACCGCAATCAACTGCACAAAGCTGTTCATGTGGACGTACAGGCCGAAGAAGTGATCCAGCACGCGGATGAAGCGGTGCATGCCGGTGCCCACAAAGGCGTCTTCGTCCAGCGTGAGGCGCACTTCCAGGCCGCGCACGAAGGTGGCGAACGGCTTGCCCGCCAGCCACTGCGTCGCCGGTTGGTAGTCCAGGGCAACAATGCCCTCGATCTGCCGTGCCGAGATCGCGTTGCGCGGCAGATCGTGCAGGCGCAGCATCTCTTTCAGCGTCGGCAAACCGTTCTGCACGAGCGACAGATGGTTGAGCGCCAGCAACGAGATCAAACGCCACTGCGCCGCCCGCCCACCGCCAAACCGCATGGAAGGCGTCGGCTTGCGCAGGAAGGTGATGTTGCGGGCAATGGAGCTGCCTTCCATCGACAGATCGCCATCGGGCTGACCAAATGCCAGCGTCGAAGGCAGGTCGCGGTTCGTGCAGGTAACGGTCAGGCTCAGCGTGTCGGTCTGCGGGCTGGTCGGATCGAAGTGCGTATCGACGATGGAGATCTCGGTTTCGAACCCCGGGCTGCGCTGCGCGATCAGCTCGTCGCGGCGTGCCAGCCAGTAATGGCCCGCGCGGCCGGGCTCTTCACCGTGATGCAGGGAGTAGAACGGCCGGAACTCCGTGACCTTCTCGTGGGCCGTGGTTTCGCGCACCAACTGCACGTTGTCGATGGAATAGATGTCAAAGCCGTGCGCGCGTCGGCTGTCGGCCACGACCGGATACGCGCTGGCCGTATGTTCGATACGGATCGGGTCGGCCTTCTGCTGGAACAGATTGACCACGGGCGTGCAATGCAGGCGCAGGTGCTCCGGCTGCAGGTTTTCAAGCAGACGCGCAGCGTGCGAATCGCTGCGCAAGTCTTTCAGCACCAGATGCAGCGTCAGACGGCGCACCGGCACGCCCGGCGTCATGCCGCGTCGCAATGCAGCCAGGTCGATATCGAAGAAGTTGAATTTCTCGGCAAAGCTGAAGTGCTCGGTCAGCAGCCGATAGGCCGGGTGTGAGCGTGCCGGGCAATCGATCAGGGATTCATCTTCGGTAAAGCCGACTTCGTGCAAGGGCACGGAAATCAGGCGCTTCCAGACGCCTGCGCGTTCGGCTTCGACGTAGCCGGCCGCGGTATGCAGGAACAGCGCGTCACCGAGCGCGGCTACGAAAGACGGTTCGCCGTCCATATAGACGCGCAGTTTGTCCAGTGGCAGCGATTCAAAACCGCCGCGCTCCCCCACGTATTCCAGCGTGATGGCAATGGAGCCCGTCGCGCCCTTTGGCAGTTGCACGGCGGCCGGCGCAGACACCGCACGCTCGAACGTGGCACCGGCAACGCGCACCGGCGCGAACGTGACGTCATATGCAGTGCGGAAACGGCATTCGACCTTGCGCACCACGCGCGTGGTGAGAAATGTGCCGCGCGCAATCGTGACCGGCGCGCTCAGTTGCGCAGCCACGCCGCGCACATCGAAATGCGCCACCGAGCACGATGGAAAGGGCCGCAGGTAGTGCGGATACAGCACCTCCAGCAGCGCCTCGGTAAATTCGGGGTAGTCGTCGTCGAGCTTCTTGCTGACGCGTGCGGTCAGGAAGGCAAACGACTCGATCATCCGCTCGACATGCGGATCGTCGCAGCCGTCGCCCGACATGGCGAGGCGGCCGGCGATCTTCGGATACCGCTCGGCGAAGTCGCGCGAGTACCGGCGCAGGAAGGCCAGTTCTCGTTCGTAATAAGGCAGCAGCTCTTCCATTCTTCGTGGCGGTCCGGTGGCGGTCCTGCAGGTGCTTCAGCGTGTTGCGGGTGGTGCGTTGTGCAGGTCCGTGCAATCTCAGCCGCGTCCGCGCGACACGGAATACCGCAGCGTCGAGGGTTGCAGCATGGCGTCAAAACTCACGGGCTCGCGAGCGGGCCCCACCAGCAGCACCGCGCTGATCCCAAAGCACAAGGCATTGGTCGCGCGCTCATTGATCTCCAGCGACACATTCACATGCTGCAGACGCGGCTCGTGCCGCTCGATCGCCTTGGTAAGCGACTGGCAGATGTAGTTGCGGTCGTAGAAACTGGCCAGGCTCAGGCCGGAAAAATCGTTCAGGCCATACGTGAGCAACGACCGCTTGCATTCCGGCAAGCCGTGCAAGTCGTCCTCTTCCAACACGATGCGCGTGTTGAGCAAGGATTCAATATCGCGTGCCACGGTGCTCTTGAGTTCTTCAAGCGAGAGCTGGCGCAATGCCGTGGGCATGGGCGCGTGCGGCTCGTCGTCGAAGAGCTTGTCGAGCAGGCTGGGTTCGAAGCCTTTCATATGCTGCTAGAAAACAAGATGCCGCAGCACGGCGGCTGCGGCTCTTGTCATCAGGAGAACACCAAACGTTAAACCGAGTAGGTCTTGTCGTTCTTGGTGAGGCTCCAGGCGCCTTGCGAGTTGCCGCCTTGGCCGCCGGCGCTCTTCTGCTGCGTGTACTTCCACTGCACAGCGGCGTAGCGCAGGCTGAAGGTGTCGGTCGGAATGCCCTGGGCGACCACTTGCGAATCGACTTCGCTCAGGATGGCGTTCTTCAGCTTGACTTCGAGGTACTTCACGCGGTTGCCTTCGCCGTCTGCGCGGAAGAACTCGATGGTCACTTCACCAAAGGTCGTGCCGCCCGAAGCGTGCTGATACAGCAGCGGGCTGACGACGTCCAGATCCTTCGTGAAGACCATGTCGCGGTGCTCGCAACGCTCAGCCGTGTGGCCGCCGGCGGTCGAAGCCGTGGCCGAACGCGGTTGGCTGATTGCCTGCGACCAGCTGTTGATTTCGATCCAGTCCTTGTGATCCTTGTCTTGCGACTCCCCCTTGATTGCCGGGCTGTCGAACTTGACGTAGATATCCTTCATACAGAGACCCTCTTCAATAGATTGGTTGTTGGTACTGCAACGGGTAACGAGCGTAACGGGTGGTTATGCCCGAACATTCCCCCCCGGGGAGAGTCCGGTCAGGAATTACGAGTTGGCCGACTTCGGCAGATCCGCCACCAAACGCAGCGAGATCGACAGTTCATCGAGCTGGAAATGTGGCCGCAGGAACGCCACCGAGCGGTACGTGCCCGGCTTGCCGGGCACTTCCGCCACCTGGATCGACGCCTCGCGCAGCGGGAATTGCGCCTTCTGTTCTTGCGTGGCGTTGTCGTCCAGCAGCACGTACTGCGAAATCCAGCGGTTCAGGAACGTCTCAACGTTCTTGGCCGAGGCAAAGCTGCCGATCTTGTCGCGCATCATCGCCTTCAGGTAGTGCGCCACGCGCGATACCGAAAAGATGTACTGCAGCTGCGCAGACAGGACCGCATTGGCGTTTGCGCTGTCGGAGTCATATTTCTTGGCCTTCTGCGCCGACTGTGCAGCGAAGAACGCGGCGTAGTCCGTGTTCTTGCAATGCACGAGCGGAATGAAGCCGAGGTCGCTCAGTTCCTTCTCGCGGCGGTCGGTGATGGCGATCTCGGTCGGGCACTTGAGTGCGATTTCGCCGTCATCGGTCTTGAAGGTGTGCGTCGGCAGGTCTTCGACCAGGCCGCCACCTTCCACACCGCGGATGGCAGCACACCAACCGAAGTCGTCAAATGCTGCCGTCAGGCGCGCGCCGAACGCCCAGGCGGCGTTGCACCACAGGTACTTGCTGTGATCGGTGCCGTCCACGTCCTCAACAAAGTTGAAGCTCTCGACCACGGTGCCGTCCTTCGGGTTGTACGGCAGACGGCCGAGGAAGCGCGGCAAGGTCAGACCCACGTAGCGCGAATCTTCCGAATCGCGGAACGACTTCCACTTGGCGTATTCAACCGTGTCGAACACCTTGGCCAGGTCACGCGGCTTGCCCAGGTCGGCAAACGATTCCAGGCCCAGCAGCTCAGGCGACGACGACGCAATGAACGGCGCATGCGAAGCCGCTGCCACGTGCGCCATCTGCTCGATGAAGTACATGTCTTCCGGCTGACGCGTGACTTCATAGTCGCCAATCAGCGCGCCAAACGGTGCACCGCCAAAGGTGCCGAACTCTTCTTCGTAGACCTTCTTGAACAGCGCGCTCTGGTCAAACTCGATGGCAGTCTTGAAGTCCTTCGTCAGATCGCGCTTGGTCGCGTTGAGCGCCTTGATCTTGATTGTCTGGCCGGTACTCGTTTCCTTGACCAGATAGTTCAGGCCGCGCCAGGTGGATTCCAGCTTCTGGAATTCCGGCGCGTGCATGATCGCACTCAGCTGCTGCGAGATCAGGCGATCCAGCTCTGCCACGCGTGCATCGAGCGTGGCAGACAAGTTGTCGGACACCACCACGGTGCCGCTCAGCACCTGGCTGGCGAGCTCGCCGATGATGTCTTTCGCGCGTTCACGCTCGGAATCGGACTTGGCGACGCGGCTTTGCTCGACGATGCTGTCCAGCAGGCTCACCTCTTCCGCAACCGAGGCGCCCTGCGCAGCGGATTGGTTCTCAAGCATCCTCGCCCCCGTTTTTCTTGGCGCCCAGCTTCTTCGCGTTTTCGGTGTTCTTCAGCACCTCCGACAGCAGGTCTTCCAGCTTGTCGTTACCGGCCATCTTGTTGCGCAGGTCAGCCAGCTTTGAGCGGGCTTCGAGCAGCTTGCGCAGCGGCTCGACCTGCTCAACAACAGCTTCGGGGCTGAAGTCTTCGAGCGAGCGGAACTTCAGGTCGACGCCAAAGCGGCCGCCGTCTTCCGTCAGCGTGTTTGGCACCTGGAACGCCGCGCGCGGCTCCACGCCCTTCATCACTTCGTCGAAGTTGTCGCGGTCGATATTGACGAACTTGCGATCGCGCAACTTGGGTTGCTGCACTTCGGATTGGCCCGACAGGTCAGCCACCACGCCCACCACGAATGGCAGCTCTTTCGTCTCGATTGCGTCGCCGATTTCGACGTCATACGTCAGTTGTACACGCGGCGGACGCACCTTTTGCAGACGCTTCTGTACGCTTTCTTTCTTGGCCATCACGTTCCTCCAGGAATGCGAACCAGCGCTGTGCTTAACGCAGGGCGCCGAACGGGTCTGCGCTGCCGCTGGCAGCACCGGTGGCAGCTGCCGGCGCAGCAGTCGTGCCATGCGCGGCAGCTGTGCCGTGCTCGGCAGCGGGCGCTGCGCGGCGGACGACGCGGCCGGCCGGGCGGCGCACCGGCTGCTTGGCGACCGGTTGTTCGCCCGGGAACAGGACCTGTTCACCCAGCGTGTCACGCAGCATCTTGGCAAGCACTTGCGCGTCGGTCTTGACGTCGCCAGCCAGCGCGCTGTCAGCACGCAGCTCTTGGAGCGAACGGCGCGCCACGCGCAGGCCGCTCACAGCCAGGATGCTCTTGGCCTGACGATCGGCGTTGTCACGCTGCAGGGCTTCTTCTGCGGCCAGGATGGCCTGCGGATACTTCTCTGCGCCGAACTGGATCTGCGCGATGCGCACCCACGGCTCATCACGGGTCGGGTTCTGCTTGGCGATCTGCTGGTACAGATCAATAGCCTTGTCCTGCTGGCCGCCCTTGGCCGCAGCTTCCGCCTCCGACATGCTCTGGCCGAAGGCCTCGTCGGTTTGGGGTCCGGGGTTGGTACTCGCGCAGCCCGCAAAGAGAGCGGAGGCAGCAGCCAGCACGATGAAGGAACGGAGAACGGAAGTAGACGAGGATTTGGCCACGGCGAGACTCTTCAAAGTTTCAAAGCGGTGTGTCGATACCCAATCAAATTCGCCGGAATTGACGAGTTAAATGTTGGTCTCGACTGGCGCGAAATAGTACACTCCGCTCGTTGCCGTTGACAACCAAAAAAGGATTATTAAGGAACCGAAACATCCTTTGTATTCAACGCCTTAGAACCGCGCCGGGCAACGATCTCCGATTATTAAGAAACGGAAACATTCTTCCGATTTCCTTTATTAAGAAATCGAAACAATGCACCGATTTCCTTTAGCGGAACGGGCGCAGCAGCAGTCAAACAAAGAGAATTAAGTAATTCAGAAATCAGGCATGAAGATGATGAAATTCGATGCTGCTTGGGGGCAAGCGGCAAGGCAGCCGGGCTGCGGCCGCCTTCTGAAGCACTCTCTGAAGCACCGTCTCGCAGGGGCGCTCAAGCTGATGCTGGTGAGCGCCAGCGTGGTCGCTCTGGCCGCCTGCTCCACCGGAGCGAGCGTGCTGGCTGGTGCGGCCAACGGCGCGCTGGAAGCCATGGGGCTGAAATCGTCGAACCTGCCCGATGCACAGAAGCCGCCACGTGAAGTGCCGCTCAAGATGACGGCGGGCAATAACCTGAACGCCGCCAACGACCGCCGTCCGGTAGCGATAGTGGTGCGCCTGTATTCGTTGAAGGACCCGACCAGCTTCCTGCAAGCGCCGTATGACACCTTCATCGACCCGGCGCGCGAGAAGCAAACGCTGGGCGCAGATCTCGTCAACGTGCGCGAGATGACGCTGATCCCCGGCCAGCGCTACGACTTCACCGAGAAGGTCTCGCGCGAAGCAACCACGCTGGGCATCGTGGCGCTGTTCCGCAGCCCCGCGTCACAGCGCTGGAAGTTCGCCTTCAACACTGAGAAGAACGAGAAGTCGGGCATTGTGA
This sequence comes from Ralstonia sp. SA306, assembly GCF_054792405.1. NCBI lineage: Bacteria > Pseudomonadati > Pseudomonadota > Betaproteobacteria > Burkholderiales > Burkholderiaceae > Ralstonia > Ralstonia sp. SA306. The sequence continues at coordinate 834,884 of NZ_CP096452.1, read as the reverse complement.
TCGGCCTGCACGCCTGCGCCATGACCGTGACGTCAGGCACGCTGACCACCCCCGCCGGCGCCACGCCGCTGACTGATCTGAACCTGCTCTCCCCCGCGGTGTGCGGTAGCTGAACAACAAGGGCCAACGTGAGTTACTCCGCAAAGATTCTCTGGGGCGAAGGGCTGTTCCTGCGTCCGCAGCACTTTCAGCGTCAGGACGCGTATCACGAGTCGCGCCTGCACGCGACCGCGCAAGTCATCCAGCCATACGGATGGGGCATCCGCCATGCGCGCTTCGATACCGATGCGCTGGCCAGCGGCGTGCTGCGCGTGATCGCGCTGTCGCTGTTCTTTCCGGACGGCGAGCTGTATTTCGCTCCGCAGGCCGATGCGCTTCCACCGCCGCTGGTGCTGGACGCCATTCCCGCCGGCGTGTCAGAGCTGACCTTCCATATCGCGCTGTATCCGCTGCAAGACAACGGCGGCAACTACCGCGAGCAGATCGAAGGCGCATCGGTATCGCGCTTTGTCGGCACGGAAGAGGAAACGGCTGACCTGTATACAGAGGCCGAGCCCGCTGCCATCACGTATCTGAAGAAGTCGGTCAAGCTGATTGCCGAGACGGAGCCGCGCGAGCAGTTCATCTCGCTGCCCGTGGTGCGTGTGCGGCGTACCGGCACCGGCGGCTTTGAGCTGGACGAGAGCTTTGTCGCGCCCAGCATGGCGATCAACGCCTCGGCCGTGCTGTATCAACGCCTGCGCCGTCTGCTCGACGCGCTGCAGGCCAAGGTCAACGCGCTGTACGGCTTCCACCGCGAGCCGACCAAGAACATCATCGAATTCCGCTCCGGCGACATCGCATCCTTCTGGCTGCTGCATACGGCCAATGCGGCCTTCGCGGCGCTGTCGCATCTGTATCACCACCCGGACCTGCACCCTGAGCGGCTCTTCCAGGAAATGCTGCGCCTGGCCGGCGCGCTCATGACGTTCACCAAGAGCTACACGCTGGCCGACCTGCCCGCCTACGATCACGACAATCCGGGCCCGGTATTTGCCAAGCTCGACACGATCGTGCGCGAGCTGCTCGATACCGTCATCTCCACGCGCTACTTTGCAATTGCGCTGGAAGAGACGCGCCCGTCGTTCCACCTCGGCCGCATCGACTCCGGCAAGATCGACGACCAGACCAGCTTCTATCTGTCGGTATCGGCAGACATGCCTGCCGCCGAACTGGTGGAAGCCATTCCGGCGCGCTTCAAGGTCGGCGCCCCCGACGACGTAGAAAAGCTCGTGCTGTCGTCCATGCCCGGCGTGCCGCTCACCTACACGCCGCAGGTGCCCCCCGCCATTCCGGTGCGCCCGGGCGCGTGCTACTTCGCCGTTGAAGCGCGGGGCATGCTGTACGAACGCATGCTGCAAGCGCAGACCCTCACCATCTATGCCCCGGCCGGTATCCGGGAACTCAAACTTGAACTGATCGCGGTGACTTCATGAGCGCTACCTCCACCCCTTCGCTGTTTGGCGGTTCGGCACCGGCAACCGCTGCGGCGGATGCACGTGAATCCAACACACACGCGCGCACGCTGCTTGATTTGCTGTATGACGGCTTCTTCATGCTGTTCCAGTTGCGCAACGCCCAGCAGCCGGCCAGTGCAGAAGAGTTCCTGAACCGCGTACGCACCTTCCTTGACGATTTCGACCGTGGTGCCAAGCGCCTGAACGTGTCGGCCGAAGATGTCTTCGATTCGAAATATGCCTTCTGTGCGGCGGTGGACGAAACGATCCTGTCGTCCAACTTTGCGATCCGCCCGGCCTGGGAGCGCCGCCCGCTGCAGCTCGTGCTGTTTGGCGAACAGCTCGCCGGCGAGACCTTCTTCGTCAAGCTTGAAGAGCTGCGCGCACACGGTGCGCCGCGCCTGCAGGCGCTGGAGGTGTTCCACATGTGCCTGCTGCTGGGCTTCCGCGGCAAGTACATCCTCGAAGGCCCGGAGAAACTGGCTTACCTGACCGCACGCCTGGGCGACGAAATTTCCGCCATCAAGGGCAAGCGCGCCGCGTTTGCCCCGCACTGGCCGCTGCCCGACAAGGTCGCGCACATGCTCAAGCGCGAAACGCCGCTGTGGATTTTCGGCGCCGTGTTTGCGCTGATCGGGCTGCTGGGCTTCCTCGGGCTGTCGCACACGCTAAGCACCAAGACCAACGAAACGCTGGAAGGCTATTCGCAGGTCATCAAGCTCGGGCCGCGCTTCTCGCACCTGACGATTTCGCTGCCGTGATGGCCACGATGGGCTGCGTGCCCATCCTTCTGCTGAACTGCAAAACGAACCCCAGCGCGACGCTGTTCCGATGAAGCCTTTGTCCAACCTGCCGGCCGCCGTGCCACAAGCCGTCCTGGGCGCGTTGCTCGGGCAGCAGACCCGCCAGATCACGCTTGAGACGGCGCTCGCTTCCGACAACCTGGTCGTGGAGCGCTTTACCGCCACCGAAGCGGTGTCGGCCTCGTTCGTCCTGCATATCGATTGCCTGAGCCCATCGGCGCATCTGGATACGGCCAAGCTGGCTTCGCAGGAGGTCACGCTGCGCCTGGTGCAAGCCGACGGCAAGCGGCGCGCGTGGCACGGTTACGTGGCGGATTGCGCATCGCTTGGCGGCGACGGCGGCCTCGCACGCTACCGCCTTCGCGTCGTGCCGTGGTTGGATCGGCTGCGCACGCGCAGCGACTGCTTCGTCTACCAGGACAAGACCGCGCTGGAGATCATCGAAGACGTCTTCAGCGAATATCCCACAGCGCATTACAAAATCGCGGCCACGCAGCCGTGCGCCAAGCGCTCGATCTGCTGCCAATACCGCGAAACCGACTATGCCTTCGTGATGCGTCTGCTGGCCGAGGAAGGCCTGTCGTTCCGTATCGAACACGAGCAAAGCGACGACAAGCAGCAGCAAGGCAGCGCCCAGTCACGCCACACCGTCGTCATCTTCGACAACGATGCGCAACGGCCTACCTGCCCGCAGCCGGAGATCCGCTTCCACCGCGTTGATGCCACCGAAAGCGACGACGCGATCGAGCGCTTCTCAAACGCGCACAGCGTCGGCACCAACGCAGTGACACTCGCCTCGTGGGACTACAAGGCCTTGGCCGCCACCAGCGCCCAAGCCAGCGCCAGTGACCCCGGTGGCGAACTGCCGACGCTGGAGCGTTTTGAAGCCTCGGGCTCGTATCAATATACGAATACGCAAGAGGCCAGCCGCGCCGCGCAACTGCGCATGCAGGCGCACGAAGGCGCATACCTGCGCTACGAGGGGCAAGGCAGCGTGCGCCAATTGGGCGCTGGCCAACGCTTTACGCTCACACAGCATTTCGACAGCAAGCACAGCGAGTTCGTCACGCTGCAGGTCGAGCACGAAGCCGCCAACAACCTCGGCGCTGACATCGCGCGTTTGCTCTCCACCACCGAGATCGAATCGGGCAGCTACCGCAATCGTTTCGTGGCTGTGCCGGCAGAGGCGCCCATCGTGCCGCCCTATCGCCGTCGCCCGACCGCGCCGGAGGGCCAGGCCGCCGTGGTCATCGCCGATGACGGCGCACCGCTTACCACCGACCGCGACCACCGCGTGCGCGTGCGCTTTCCGTGGCTGCGCGCACCGGAGGTCAATGCCTTTGCCGACCCGTCCAGCAGCGACCGCACGCAGGTCACCGCCTGGGTGCGCGTGGCCAGCGCCAGCGCGGGCCCGAACTGGGGCGGCAATCACCTGCCGCGCGCCGGCACGCAAGTGCTGCTGACGTTCATCGACGGCGACATCGACCGTCCGATGATCGCCATGCAGCTGCACAACGCGCAAGACGCCCTGCCCTGGGCCCCGGCCGATGCGCCGCTTGGGCAGGCATTGTCCGGCTGGCACTCGCAGGGCCTTGGCGGCGACGGCTACAACCAGTGGGTCGTCGACGATCACCCTGGCCAGTTGCGCACGCGCCTGGCAAGCTCCACCGCCAACAGCCAGCTCAACCTCGGCTATGTCACCTCGCACGGCGCCACGGGCGGAGACCGCGGCACCTGGCGCGGCACCGGCGCCGAACTGCGCACCGATGCCTGGGCCGTGGTGCGCGCGGGTGCGGGCCTGCTGCTCTCCACTACCGCGCGGGCGCAAGCCGGCGGCACGCTGCTCGACGCCCATGAAGCGCGCGGGCAACTCACCGCCGCGCAGAAGACTGCACAGCGCTTGTCGGACGCGGCCTCCAGCCAGCAAGCGCTGCCGCTGGCCGCCAACGAAGCCTTCGAGCCGATCGACAAAGCGCTCGACCCTGCGCAGGACGGCAAGTACCCCAGCAACGTCAACGGCCAGGATTCACAGCAGCCGGTCGACAAATTCGGTCAGCCGCTACTGGTGACCGAGTCGCCATCCAGCATTGCGCTCGCCTCGCAGGCCACGACCACCGTCTATGCGGGGCGCCATCTGCACGGCACCGCGCAGGCTGACTGGCACCTGGCAGCGGGCAATGTCATCGCTGCGGCGGCGGCAAAGGGCGTGAGTCTGTTCGCCCAGCGCAACGGCATCCGGGTGATTGCCGAAGGCGGGCCAGTGTCGATCCAGGCGCATACCGATGCGCTCGCCGTGCTGGCGGACAAGGCGGTTACCGTGACCTCGTCCGCCGATTCGGTCGAGATCCTCGCGCAGCAGAACATCGTGCTGCATGGCGGGGATTCGTTGATCCGGCTGGAAGGGAATGCGGTGACGTTTGAGACGTCGGGGTTGCTGTCGGTGAAGGGGGCTGGGCATCCGTTTGAGGGGCCTGGCGGGCAGGCGGCGGCGTTGCCGGCGTTGCCTGTGGGTGCTTTACCCCCGTCAACCGTGCTGCTTGAGCACACATATCACGACGGTCAGGGCTTAGCTGGCGCCAAGTACTTCGCCAAATTTGCAGATGGATCGGAGCGGCAAGGCGTTCTGGATAGCCAAGGTCGTGCGACGTTGGAAAACGTGCCTCCTGGCAGTGTGCAAGTCAGCTACGGCCCCATGCCAGGTGCCTTTGAGCGCAAGGACAAAACGCCGATGCCTAATCACGATCCGAACCCATCGGACAACAAGCTTTCCAAGCTCGTCGATAAGTACTTGTCGGCGAGCAAGACGCCAACCCCTTCCGCCTAAAGCATCCTCTGTCCGCACGTCATGTCTTCTTCTGATACTGCACAGGCGCCGGGTGGCCTGAGCTTAAGCAAGTTCAAATCCATTTGTGCCGACGTCGGCGATTGGACCTGGGGTATGGTCCAAGGTGCCTTCAACGAAAAGGCGACCTTCTCACAGATCCTCGTCGATGCCGTGATCGGCATGATTCCCTTGGTGGGCGATGGCACTGCGGTACGCGATCTGATCGCTGTGATCATGGGCTTGATCAACACCCCCAAGAAACGCGACGAGATCTTCGAGTGGATACTGCTGGTTGTGCTGGTCTTCGCGTTGATACCCGTGATCGGCGGCGTAGTTAAAGGCGTTGGTCGGATCCTAGTCAAAGTGTTCAAGGAAGCCGCTTTGCTGACCGGCGCGGCACGTGCGGCAAAGCTCATGGAGGGCGCGCAGGAAATCATCGCGTTCCTGAATCGTATCGGTGTCAAGAACGCGGAGCAGTGGTTGCTGAAACTCCGGTTTGCGGAGTACCAAGCGAAAATCATGGACCGCTTTGGTGCGCTAATGGATGTGCTCGACATCGCGCTACAGCTGATCAAGGCTAAAGCGGGCTCCATGATTCCGGCGAGCCTTGCCCAGCGAATTGATGCCCTGCGCAATGGCCTTGCGCTGGTCAAAGCCAAGGGGAGCGAAATGATCCCCAAGGCAATCAAGGAACTGGATCAGGAGCTGCGTGAGTTGCAGGCGTACGTCCGCTCAGGGGGAGAAACCACCAGCCGCGTTGCGCTGCATGAGGCCGCGACCGGCGAACGTGTCGCAACGAAAGCAGACGAAGCCAGGTTGGTGGAGGATGGAACGTTGCCAGCGCGGTCGGCCCGAGGCGGGTGGAAGCAAAACCCCGCAACGGCGAACGATAAGAAAAGCTGGGGAAAATTCTATGAGCCTGAGCCCGATTTTCCAGACCTGACCAAGCGCGTCGAAGACGGCCAACTACCCTATATCGCCGCTTACAGCGGCCGTATCGTCAATCGGGAATTAAAACAGGGCGAAGAGATTTTCCGGCTTTTTGGACCGGGCGGCGTCACCCATGGCGTAGATATCGACCCCAGCAAAGCGGCCGGGGCATGGTGGGGGCTGGGGTCCGCGCCCAAATCAGCCAAGGAGTGGCGGGAAATGGCCGGTGTGCTTGATGAGTTCAATCGCGACGGCTTCCTTGTGACCAGCAGAGTCGAAGGCAAGGTTGGCCCTAAAGCGGTTGTCGGCACCGTTTCAGAACAATCAGGGAAAAAACTGCCCGGCCAGTACCTGCCAGGCGGCGCAACGCAGGCTTACTTCTATCTAGACAAGACCTTCGCAGAACAACTCGTGGCCCACGGCGAGCAAGTCGTCGCAAGCGGAAAGCCCATGACACTGATCGATCCGGTCAGTGGCATGTCATTCCACATACGGCCCACCGGTTGGACTGACGCTAACGGCATCTGGGGCTACCTGTGGCGTCCCGGCAGCCGCACCGTGCATACCGCCAAGGTGGCTGAACACGAAGAAGCCTCCAAAGACAACCACGAAGTCGTTGTTACCCCATGAGCACGAATCAAGCTATACAAGGCGGCGTCATGCTGCCGACCGAACACGAGCGCAAGCAGATCTTTTACTGGCTCAAGCAGATCAGTTCTTACACCGCATGGAACCGTATCTTCGGGTTCTATCAGGCTTGGGTTCAAGCGGCCGAAGACTGTGCCCGCCGAGCCACAGAACCGGGCGGCCCTGCTGCGGATTACAAACTTATCCTCAACGGGCTAGCGCATTGCGAAGAGGCCGTGCTTCGTCTCAAGAAAGGCGACAAACGCATCTTCAAGTTCGATGCCAATGGTGAACTGGCCATGGCAAACCGCCTCCGCTCTCACTGGATGACGATGCTCTTCCGTATGGAGGATGGGGAAACACTGCAACGCGATGAAAGCAACACGCCTGGCTGGACGCAGTTTCATCAAGCACTGGTGGATCTGTCCGATGCCTGGGGCGAATGCTCTCCCGACATTCTCGAAAGCCAATGGCTAAATGAGCCCGCCCACACGATCTACGGCGATTGGTTCCGGGAAAACCTGCCTAAAATGCATTTCCCCTCTGCCCTACCTGACGTACCTACCCCGAGAGATGAGGTACTCATTCCCACCGGCAAGACAATTCCCTACTCGGGTATATGGGAACCCGTAGACGCACCCAAGCCCACGCTATTCAGCCTGTTCCGCAGCAATGAGAAACCTACGGGGCCGCTTCCTATCATTGGTTGCATGAACTATTTGCATGGCGGGTCGCCTGCGCCGATAGCGAAACAAGAAACTGCAGATGACAGCCTGCGGGTAAGTGTTACTTGGCGACTGCTCTGGCGCGATAACCGCTATGAGGACGGCACCATCCCCGCCGAAGAAGACGGCTACGTTTTCCTGAAACCCGATTCAGCAAAGGAAGAAGTGTTGTCTGTAGCATCTGGCGCTGACGATCCACTCATCTGGGCTGAAAGTGGGCAGCCGGCCCCCCAAACGGGCCGCTGGCTGGCCGAACATGACCTGCATGCCAGCATTACCCTGCAAGCCGGAGAAATCTTACCGATGCATCAGGGAAGAAAATCTCGTTGGACGCTCGCGCGGGCGTAACCGGATATCAAACGCCTTATCGCCTGTACGCGGCAGCGGGCTCGTTCGCTCGTTGTTCACGTCTGGCAATCACCTGCCGCGCGCCGGCACGCAAGTGCTGATGACGTTCATCGACGGCGACATCGACCGTCCGATGATCGCCATGCAGCTGCACAACACGCAAGACGCCCTGCCCTGGGCCCCTGCCGATGCACCGCGGCAAGCCTTGTCCGGCTGGCATTCGCAGGGCCTCGGCGGCGATGGCTACAACCAGTGGGGCGTCGACGATCACCCCGGCCAATTGCGCACGCTCTTGGCCAGCTCCACCGCAAACAGCCAGCTCAACCTCGGCTATGTCACCTCGCACGGCGCCACGGGCGGAGGCCGCGGCACCTAGCGTGGCACTGGCGCCGAACTGCGCACCGATGCCTCGGCCGTGGTGCGCGCGGGAGCCGGTCTGCTGCTCTCCACCACCGCACGAGCGGAAGCCGGCGGCACGTTGCTCGACGCCCACGAAGCGCGCGGGCAACCTAACGCAAACAACAAACTGTAGCGATCGGACTATGGCTTTCAAGGAGGTGCGCCGACAGAAATTTCTGGGCGAAAAAAATTACGCAGCACAAGAATACTGGTACGGAGAGTCGATTCGGCGTTCTCGTGCGCGACTGGCAACGGACACCGAATTAACGGAAAAAGCGGAATCGAGGTTTCGATGGTCAATCGCCTCCGAAGGATTGGAACGCTTGCTCCTCCGCTACACCGATGGCTGTCCGATCGATGAACTGCGGGATGAGTTGCCGGCAATCATCGAGGACTTTGACGCCTACATCGCAAACGAGATTTCCCCACGTCTGCAAGAACCCCCGCGCGCCGTAGCCGACACGCTCGAAATCACTCAACTCGAAGCTTACGTCTATGTGTTCTGGCTACTTGCCCTATGCAAGCTGCTGCGACGTGAGGCACTGATTCCCAAGGTGATGAGTTGGGTGGACAAGACGTTCGACTTCAACCGGGGGCGTGACATCCTTTTCGAAAATGTTGTACGGGCATTGACCGGAAGACACGTCGAAGCCGAAAAGGTTTTGCTGCATCCGCTTCCGTATCGACCACTCGGCCGGGCCACCCTGTACGCGCCAGAAGAGCGCCCCGCACTGGTCAAGGAATTCGTCGAAACTTGGTACAAACACATGAAGCCGTGCTATTGGCATGGCACACACATCGACGGCACGTCTTACTTCGGTTACTGGGCATTCGAAGCCGCTCTGGTCACTGTGCTGTGGGATATCGACGACAGTAGTTATCGTGACAACCTTGTTTATCCACGGGACTTGGTGGACTGGTACCGCTCGCATGCCGGCTCAGCACCGGACGGCACCCCGCCACGCACACCAGCCGGCGAGTCTTGTCCCAAAGAGGGTTGGTGGTTCACGCCCGCAGCAACTGACTCCCGTCGGTTCTTTAAGCAAGGCGAGACCATGCCGGAAGTGAAATCTGATTACGGCTCAACATTTTGGCAATGGGATAAAGACCAAGCGAAACCCGAACCCAAGCTGTGAAGCAAAGAAGTCCCGAACACCCTCTTCAGCAATGAAGTGCTGAGGAGGTTTTTCCATGTTCTGGCTTCTCTACTTGGCCCTGCCCGTCTACGCCGGGGAGCAGGTCGCCTCTCATGTCGCACCGAAGCACGGCTTGCTCGCGGGACTCAGTGTCCTGATTGCTGTAATGCTCGCCGTGCTGGTGCCGCAAACGGCTTTTCTCCTCTGGTTGAGTGCCGTCGTGGATCGTCCGAGCAAAGCCAACCCCGAGAAAGGGCCAGCTCGGACCACGGTAGAGAGCGCCAACGTCCCGATGCCGGAGAAGACTGGCGCGCGAGCACGTTTTCGCCAGCTGATCGTGTATCAGATAGAGCTGAACCAGGTTCTTAGCGACTACAACAGGGAGCAGCAAGGCAATCTGGTTTCAGACTATTTTGCCCTCTGTATATTGAAAGACTATGGAGCCGTCATTCACGCCGGAAATGTTGGTACACCAAACCAACTAAGGCAGGTGCTTGACCCTCTTTTGAAAGATCCAGACAATGCATCGAATCTTCCGAAATAAAGCTGCCGGATTTCTCTATTTTTTCTTCATTTCGTCGTGTAGCTTCGCGACTTCGAAGGGTTCGATCGGGCTCGCAGTTAAACAAACAGGTGAATTGCCTGTCGTATGTCTTGCGGCGGCTGATGAGAATGGAAATCAACCTGTTCGGGTCCATTTCGTCGGCGTTTCTCATGCAACGGGGTCTTTTGGAAGTGAGTCATACTGGCAGGTCGAGGTTCCGGAATCTTCGAAACCGCTCTATCTGAAGCGCGGCGAGTGCCTCACCTATGGCCAGGCTATCGCGGGCGCCAATATTCTGACGGAACCCAAAAAGCTCCAGCCCGGCGTGCTGTATGGAATCGGCCTTGTCCCGTACGACGCAGACTTCGTCTACGGCGCAAACTTTTGCTTGATCCCTCAACCCAACGGAAAGTTGAAAGTGGTTGATCCCGCAATTGAACGTGGCGTTTGCCCTGCCAAGTAGCTTCCGAGTTTTTATCTCGGGTATGTTGCGCACTAGCCCCCCGTCCTTATGCGGCAGGGCTCAATCCGTTGCACCACCCCGGGGAACGCTTGCGGGCAAGCACTATTCCCCTCCACCCGGCGCCAGCCCCACACGCTGATGGGCAGCTTGCTGTTTTGTGCCAAGAGTGCAGGAGAAGGAACGACAGAAATACGGTTCGATCTTGGGAAGAACATCGTCGACACGGCACGTGCATCAGGCATTCCGACAGCCGCACCGTGCATACCGCCAAGGTGGCTGAACACGAAGAAGCCGCCAAAGACAACCACGAAGTCGTTGTTACCCCATGAGCACGAATCAAGCTATACAAGGCGGCGTCATGCTGCCGACCGAACACGAGCGCAAGCAAATCTTTTACTGGCTCAAGCAGATCAGTTCTTACACCGCATGGAACCGTATCTTCGGGTTCTATCAGGCTTGGGCTCAGGCGGCCGAAGACTGTGCCCGCCGAGCCACAGAACCGGGCGGCCCTGCTGCGGATTACAAACTTATCCTCAACGGGCTAGCGCATTGCGAAGAGGCCGTGCTTCGTCTCAAGAAAGGTGACAAACGCATCTTCAAGTTTGATGCGAATGGCGAACTGGCTATGGCCGACCGTCTACTCACGTATTGGGAGAAGATGCTATTCCGCATGGAGGACGGGGAAACACTGCAACGCGATGAAGGCAACACCCCCGGCTGGACACAGTTTCACCAAGCGTTGGCGAAGCTGTGTGCGGCTTGGGGCGAGTGCGCTCCCGACATTCTTGAGCCTCGCTACCTCGATACGGAAACCTACACGTTCTGCAACGATTACCTCAGGGCGAAACTCAATCAGATGATATTTCCGAGTCCCCTGCCTGATGTGCCGGACCCCAAAGAGGACGTGCTGGTCTCCAGCGGAAAGATGACGCCCTATTCGGGTATTTGGGAACCCGTCGATGCCCCCAAGCCAAAACTGTTCAGCCTGTTCCGAAACAACGAACAGCCCAAGGGGTCGTTTCCCATCGTCGGCACAATGAGCTATCTGCACGGCGGCTCAAACGCCCCCAACATGGCCGCCTACGCCGAAGAACGCGGTTTACCGACCACGTGGCGCGTTCTTTGGCGCGATACCCGCTACGAGGATGGCACCATCCCCGACGAGGAGCGGGATTACGTCTTCCTGAAGCCAGAGTCAGCACAAGAAGAGGCTTCGTCAACTGTGTCTGCTACTCCCGATCTGCTCATCTGGGCGGAAAGCGGGCAACCAGCACCCCAAACGGGCCGCTGGCTGGCCGAACATGACCTACAAGCCAGCATCACACTCCAAGCAGGAGACATCCTACCGATGCATCAGGGAAGAAAATCTCGTTGGACGCTCGCGCGGGCGTAACCGGGCGGCAAACGCCTTATCGCGTTAAAGCGGCAACGGGCTCGTTCGCTCGTCGCTCACCCCTGGCAATCACCTGCCGTGCGCCGGCACGCAGGTGCTGCCGACTTTCATCGACGGCGACATCGACCGCCCAATCACCGGATGCGAAGTTCCAAATGAGCACGCCGCTTTATCCGCAGGAAATCTATCTGCTCGAACGCCACACCTCTGTCGAGTACTTCGGCGCGATGCGCAACGCGTGGCACGCGGCGGTCAACCATGTGGAAGACTGCCTTGCTCGATTCATGACAAAACTCCCAGCGGACTATCGCAGTCGCCCGCAACCTTTACAACCCGACATTGTCTGGGGACAGCGTGCGCTTCCGAATTTCCGCCAAACGGCGCTGATGCTCGACGACAGCTTCATCCGATTAACGCATCACGACTATGGCAGCACCATTTGGCAGTGGGATACGGATCAGGGCGAGCCCAAACTCTAGTGCTACAGCACAGTTTCTGGAACAAACTATGAGTCTTCTGCAAAAACTATTCGGTCGAAACACCACCAAAGTGGCCACCAACCCGCCGTCACCGCCAAAGGACGAAGACACCTCCGCCGACATCGCCCCCGAACTCGCCTCTGCCCTGAAGGCCTACCAGCAAGGCCAGCACGAAGCTGCCATCGCAGCTGCTGCGCCCTACGCGAGTCACCACGCCGACGCCAACCGCCTCTGCGCGCTCGCCTATTCGGACATGCGCCGTTATCCCGAGGCGTTTCCTTACTGGCTTGCGCTGTTCGAACAGGAGCCCAGCGCGCACAACGCACTACAGTTGGCGACCACCTCGGTCATGTGCGGCGAATTGAAGCGCGGCGAAGCGTGGCTGATGAAGTTCGACGAGGTCAATGAGCAGACGCACGAAATGTCCAGCGTCACGGCCCGCACGCAGTTCATCTCGTCGCTCACGCAGAGCGGGCACATGGCCGAAGCGTTGCCGTACCTGGATTGGCTGCGCGATGTCTATGCGCATGTCCGCATTACGGATTCGCATTTTCTGTACATGCGCGGCATCCCGTTCTTCCTCAGCTTCCTGGAGAACAGCCTGCCCATTCTCAAGGCAAACATGCCGAACGACAGGATCGTCGATTGGTATGGAACTTTGGTGGGAAAATTGGACGAGGAAGGCGAGGCACAACTTGAGCAGTGGCGGCAATCATTGGTTGTCACGGCGGGCACTTGAACGTGCCCTGCTGCGACACCAGCGTGCAAAGTGATATGAGCAAGAGAGGCCTTTCGCGATTACTGGGGCTCTTCTGCATCGCAGTCGCCATTGCAGGCTGCACGCCAGACGATCCGCGCCCTAACACCAACGTGACAGCACTTTCGCAGCACATCCACCTCAGCATGCCTCCCGCGGCTGCCCGCTTCGAGATAGCCACCCTTCCAGAGCGCAACGACGAAGGCGTACCAGGGCCGACGGACTACGTTGCCCTGATCGCTGCGATCCGGCCACAGGGCCCCGACAACGCGATCATCGCGAATCAGCCCCGCATTGGTGAAGCGGCCGCAGTTCCGGAAGCGTTCCTGCGTGCCTGGCTTTCCGAGGCAGAGAAAGACGCATTGCAACGAGCAGCCGCGCCAGGCGGTACGGCGTACAACATCAGAGCGTTGACGAGCCAGGCCGCCAAACGCGCGATCGCAGTCCCCCTGAATGCCGGCGAGTGGGTCTTATACATCGAGTACGTCGCGCCATAGCCGTCAGCCCTTCAAGGGGCGATCAACTACTCCCCCGCAGCGGGCGCCAGCACCTCACGCTGCCCATTGCGCCCCATCGGCGACACCAGCCCAGCCGCTTCCATCTGCTCAATCAGCCGCGCGGCACGGTTGTAACCAATGCGCAGTTGACGCTGCACGGAGGAAATCGACGCGCGGCGCGTGTTGAGCACAAACGCCGCGGCTTCGTCGTAGAGCGGATCGGCTTCTGCGTCTGCGCTTTCGCCTCCGAACAAATCCCCGCTCGCGGCAGCTTCGGCTGGATCGCCGGCGAGGATGGCCTCGTCGTACTCGGGTTCACCAAATTGTTTCCAGTGTTCGACCACGCGGTGCACCTCTTCGTCGGCGACGAACGCGCCGTGCACGCGTTGCGGATAGCCGGTGCCCGGTGGCAAGAACAGCATGTCGCCCTGGCCAAGCAGGGATTCGGCGCCCATCTGATCGAGAATCGTGCGCGAGTCGATCTTGGATGACACCTGGAACGCCACACGCGTGGGAATGTTCGCCTTGATAAGGCCGGTGATGACGTCCACCGACGGCCGCTGCGTCGCCAGAATCAGGTGGATGCCGGCGGCGCGGGCCTTCTGTGCGAGGCGCGCGATCAGTTCTTCGATCTTCTTGCCGGCCACCATCATCAGGTCGGCCAACTCGTCGATGACGACCACGATCAGCGGCAGCGTCGAGAGCGGCTCGGGCGCATCGGGCGTGAGCGAGAACGGGTTCGGCACCTTGCGGCCGGCCTGTTCCGCGGCCCGGATTTTCTGGTTGTAGCCGGCCAGGTTGCGCACACCCAAGGCCGACATCAGGCGGTAGCGCTTTTCCATTTCGCCAACGCACCAGTTGAGCGCGTGCGCGGCCTGCTTCATGTCCGTCACGACCGGCGCCAGCAGATGCGGAATGCCCTCGTACACAGAGAGCTCCAGCATCTTCGGGTCGATCATGATCATGCGCACGTCGTCGGGCGTGGCCTTGTACAGCATCGACAGGATCATCGCGTTGACAGCCACCGATTTGCCCGAGCCGGTCGTGCCGGCCACGAGCAGGTGCGGTGCGCGCGCGAGATCGGTCACCACCGGGTTGCCGGTGATGTCCTTGCCCATGGCCAGCACGAGGTGCGACGCGTGCGACTGGAAATCCGCCGCGTTCACGACTTCCGACAAGCGGATCATTTCGCGCTTGGCGTTGGGCAATTCCAGGCCCATGCACGTCTTGCCGGGAATCGTCTCGACCACGCGGATGGACGTCACGCCCAGCGCGCGTGCCAGATCCTTCATCAGCCCGACGACTTGCGCGCCGCGCACGCCGATCGCGGGGTCGACCTCGAAACGCGTGATGACCGGGCCGGCCGAGGCACCAACGACCGTCACCGGCACCTTGAACTCCGCCAAGCGCTGGGCGATCAGGTTGCTGGTCTCTTCCAGATGTTCGGCGGAGACCGCTTCCGCGCTGGTTGATGCGGCGGTCAGCAATGCGGCGCCCGGCAAGCGGTAGTCGACGATGCGCGGTGCAGCAGGAGCCGGAACAGGAGCCGGCGCCGGTGCCGGCACGGGTACTGCGACGACTGCCGGTGCCGCACGTGACACCACCTCCCCCACCACGGCAGGCAAGACGATGCGCGGCTTGGGCGTGGGCAATGCAGGTGCTGCTTCGGGCTGCGCGACCGGCTCGATAACCGGCGTGGCGGGCAGCACTTCCGCCTCGGGCAGTGCTTCGACAATCGGAGCGGCTTCAGCTTCAACTACCGGCTCGGCAACCTCCGGCTCGGGCATCGTCGCTACGGCGGGCGCCATCAGCCCGCGCAGTTCGGCCAGGAGCGCTTCCGCCTCCTGACGTACAGCATCCAGGTCGACGGTCTGGGTTTCTGCAACGGCGGCTTGCGCGTCCACCAGCTCCGGCACCGTGGATTCGGCCGGGACAACCCGCTCGCTTGGCGGCGTAGCCTGCGTCTCAGGTGCCGCTGGTGCTGGTGCCTTTGTCTGCAGACCCAGTTGTGGTTGATGGAACGGGCTGCTGACGATGGTGGCACGCGGCTTTGGGCGTGCTGGAGGCGCTTGCGGCGGAATGGCTGCTGCGGCAGGCGGCGCCGTCTTCGCGCTTGTGGGCGCGTCTGCCGGCGCGCCCTTCTTTGCGTCGAGCAGCGGCCAGATCTCGCCCGGCTGCGGCGGTGACGGGCGCGTGCGCGGGGGTGGCTGCCATGCGGGCTGCCGTCGCGCAGAAACGGCTTCGATGCCACGGTGACGCACGGCCGGCTGCGCGGGGCCGGTGTTACCGCTCCAACGCGCCTCCCCTGCTCCGCCGAGGCCGAGCGCGGTCGGCTTCAAGCCGTCGTCAACGGGCTCATCGTGGCGTGTGTCCGGCTCGGAAGACGCCTCGGTATCAGCAGTGCGGTGGCGGTTGAACACTTGACCCCACGATCGCCCGAACACCATGGGCGCGACCCAGATCAGCACACCGAGCATCAGCAGGAACGCGCCCGTCCAGCCCAGCATGTGCGAGAACAGCGACGATACTGCGCGCCCGGCAGCACCTCCGGCCTTGTCCTGCGGATCGGCGCCAGAGGTCAGGGCTTCAAGCGCGGCGCTGGCGCTCAGGGCGACGAGCGTCACCAGCCAGAGCCGCACGGTGCCCCGGCCTTTCAGAAAATCCCGCTCCCCCGCCAGCGCGCGCGTTACATACCGCCACACCAACGGCAGCAGCCACACGGTGGAAATGCCAAACCAGCCAAGCACCATTTCAAACGCCATCTGCAAATACCAGGCCGCGATTGTAGCGGGGCGCGCCACCGTCATGAGAATCGCCCGACCGAAAAACACCCGGCCGGGCTTACTGACAACACGATTCAGCGCAGCGTGCCCGATGCAGTGGCCCGTGTGCTTGCGCTGCACGCGGCCGTGCTGTTCTCGGTGGTCGCGGCCGGGGTGGGCGCCTATATCGGCTCGCTGGCGGGTGCGATGCTCGCCACCCGCGACGAGCCCAATCCCGCGCAGCCGCCTGACGCCACCCTGCGCACGCGCCATTCCGGCGTGCTGCTGGCGGCGCGCGTGACACCCGAGCGCGAGGCCGAAGCCGCGCGCATTCTGGCCAGCGCCGGCGGGATGGATGTCGAAGAAGCCGCAGGCCGCTGGCGCAACGGCGAGTGGGTCGACTTCGACCCGCTCAGCCCTGCCAAGCTCAATCCGAAGATTGCTCAGCGGGCTGCGTGATCGACGTTGGCGACAAGAGAAATCAAACCGCCGTACTGGGCGCCGTTCCGCCTCGCTGCACTGGCACCGGACGCGCCTGGTTGTCGTTGAGCATGGTCCACACGAGGATGGCCGCCACGATGTCGAACACGGCCAGCGCCACGAACAGCGGGTTGTAGCCGATGGTCGTTGCCAGCGTGCCGACCGCCAGCGAGAAGAGCATGCCGCCCAGGTAGCCCGACATGCCTGCCAGCCCCACGGCCGTGCCGACCTCATGCTTGCCGAACATGTCAGACGTGAGCGTGTAGAGCGCGCCAGAGAGCGTCTGGTGCGCAAAGCCACCCACGCAAAACAGCGCAATCGCCGTGTAGGGGCTCGTCGCCAGACCAATGCAAGCCGGGCCGATCATGCACAGACAGCCCGTCACCATCACCAGCTTGCGAGACGTCACGAGCGATACCGAGAAGCGCTTCTGGAACCACGGCGCCAGATAGCCACCGAGCACGCAGCCCACGTCTGCCGCCAGGAACGGCAGCCAAGCAAACAGGGCGATCTCTTTCAGGTTCATATGGCGCTCGGTGGCCATATAAAGCGGAATCCAATAATTGAACGTCTGCCACGCCGGCTCCGACAGAAAGCGCGGGATGGCGATGCCCCAGAACCGGCGGCCACTGACGATCTTGCCCCACGAGGGCTTGGGCGCATTCGCGTGGTCGTCCGAGGTTTCCTGGCCGGCGCGGATGTAATCGCGCTCCTCTTCCGACAAGCGGTGATGTTTGGCCGGCACGCGATACAGCAGGAACCACAGCACGCTCCACACCAACCCGATCCCGCCAATCACGACAAAAGCAAAGCGCCAGTTGCCGTGCAAGATGCACCAGACCACCAGCGGAGGCGCCACCACCGCGCCCACGGAGGAGCCAATGTTGAACCAGCCGGTTGCAATCGACCGCTCCTTGGCCGGGAACCACTCCGCCGTTGCCCGCAGCGCCGAAGGAAAACCTGCTGCTTCCGTCATCCCGAGCATCGCGCGGAACGCGGCCAGCGACAGCCAGCTTCCCGCCGTACTGTGCAGCAGGCAGACCACCGACCACGCCGCCGCAAACAGCGCAAAACCCAGCTTGGTGCCCAGCACGTCAAGGACGTAACCCGCCACTGGCTGCATCACCATGTAGGCCGCCTGGAATGCCGCAACGATGTAGCCGTACTGCTGCGTGCTGATGTTCAGCACCTTGTTCACTTCGGGCGCCGCCACGGCCAGCGCATTGCGGGCCAGGTAGTTCATGATCAGGCCGCTGAGTACCAGGACGATGATCCACCAGCGCAAGCCTTTGATGGGTTTCATGTGTTGTCTCCTAAGAGCCCCGGTGTGTTCTTGTGTGCGGGGCGTATTGCAGGTTCAAAGGTGCAAGACGGGTTCCGGCAATCCGGTCACGCCCGGGCGCACGGCAAACGTGGCGCCCGAGAGCGGGTCGTCGCCGATCAGGATCGACGTAACGAACAGGGTATCCAGCCCAGGCCCGCCGAACGCGCACATGGCAGGTTTGGACGTGGGAATGGCGATGCTCCGATCGAGACGACCGTCCGGCGTGAAGCGATGCACAAACCCCGCATCGTTACCGCAGATCCAGTAGCAGCCGTCGGCATCCACCGCAGCGCCATCGGGGCGGCCCGGGTGCGCGTTCATGTCGATGAAGACGCGGCGGTTGTGCGGCGTGCCGCTGTCAACGTCGTAGTCGAAGGCCCAGATGGTCTGGCGGCTTGCGTGCGAATCCGACAGATACATCGTCTTGCCGTCGGGGCTGAAGGCCAGGCCGTTCGGCACGATCAGATCGTCGATGACGGCATCGACACGCCCGGCGCGAGCGGCCTCCGCGTCAAAGCGATACAGCTTGCCGAGCGGCAGACCTAGCGAGGTGTCGAACACCATCGTGCCGGCCCACAAACGGCCCTGGCGGTCGCAGCGGCCGTCGTTGAAGCGCATGTCAGGGCGCGAGTGCGCCACCGTGGCGAGACGCTGCAGCGGGCCAAGCTCGGCGCCGGCGCGGGGCTGTGGTGCGAGGAAGATACCCGTCTCCATGGCCATCGCCCAACCGTTGGACGTCATGGCAATACAGCCGGCCATCTCAGGCAGCGCCCAGCTGTTGGTCTGGCCGGAGAAGAAGTTCCAGCGCCACAGCCTGCGGCCCGGAATGTCCGTCCAGTACAGCGCCTGCTCGCCGGCGTGCCAGATGGGGCTTTCGCCCACACCGCATTGCATGCTGCCAACGCGCTCGACAGTCGGCTCTACATTCACTTGCATTGCGTCAGTCTCCGAACGGGCCGGCTTTGACAAACGCTCCGCCCTGGTACTGCGCAGCCGGGTCATCGGCGGGCAGCGGCGGTTGTGCTTCGACCTGTGTGCGGAAGATCTCGCTCGTCTCCGTAGGTGTGTAGCCAAGGTGCGCGGCGTGGCGGTTGTCCCACCAGCGGTCGCGATTGTTCGACATGCCGTACACCACGGTAAAACCCACGCTCGGCACGAACAAGGCGCGGCGGATAAGCTGCTCCAGGTCGTCGTAGCCGAGCCAGGTGACGAGCATGCGGCGGTCCTTCGCTTCTGCAAACGAAGAGCCGATGCGGATGGCCACCGTTTCGATGCCGTAGCGATCGAAATAGAAACTGGCCAGTTGCTCGCCAAACACCTTGCTCAGCCCGTAGTAGCCATCGGGCTTGGTGGGCGAGGTGCTGTCGATCACCTCGCCCTGCTTGTAGAAACCGATGGTGTGGTTCGAGCTGGCGAACACGATGCGGCGCACGCCATGACGACGGGCAGCTTCGTACAGGTTGTAGGTCCCTGCTATGTTGGCCGGCAGGATCTCTTCAAACGGCCGCTCGACCGACACGCCGCCAAGATGCACGATCGCATCCGTACCGGCGACAAGCGCATCGACGGCCTTCGCATCCGCCAGGTCACACGGTGCGAGCTCCTCGCCGGTGCGCGCTTCGCCAAGATTTGATATATCAGACAAGCGCAAAAAATCGGCGTATTTGGGCAGACGCTCGCGCAGCACCTTGCCGAGGTTGCCGCCTGCGCCAGTGAGCAGCAGGCGGTGGCAACGCGTGGTCACCCCCGCGAGGGGGTCGGGTTGAACGTGGACTTCAGTGGTCATATCAGGTCACCGGGGCGGGATTGAACAGCGCCAGCGCATTATGCAGGCCCAGCTTGTCGGCGCAAACTTCCTTGCGGCCGCTCGCCACGTCAAGAATCAGGTGGAACAGCTCCCAGCCGATGTCGGCAATGCTCGCTTCGCCCGTGGCAATGCGGCCGGCGTCGAGGTCGATCAGGTCGTGCCAGCGCTCGGACAGCGCCTTGCGCGTCGATACCTTGATGACCGGCGCCATGGCCAGTCCATACGGCGTGCCGCGGCCAGTGGTGAAGACCTGAAGGTTCATGCCGGAGGCCAACTGCAACGTGCCGCAAACGAAATCGCTCGCGGGTGTCGCGGCAAAGATCAGGCCCTTGCGACGCACCTTCTCGCCCGGGCCGAGCACGTCAACGATAGGCGTGCTGCCCGACTTGACGATCGAACCCAGCGCCTTTTCCACCACGTTGGACAGGCCGCCTTTCTTGTTCCCCGGCGACGGGTTGGCGCTGCGGTCGGTCTGGCCGCCGCTCAGGTAGTCGTCGTACCAGGCCATCTCGCGCAGCAGCGCACGGCCGACGTCTTCGTCAATGGCGCGCGGCGTAAGCAGATGGATGGCGTCACGCACTTCGGTCACTTCCGAGAACATCACGGTACCGCCTGCGCGCACGATCAGGTCCGCCGCAAAACCCACTGCGGGGTTGGCCGTTACACCCGAAAACGCATCGCTGCCGCCGCACTGCACCCCGACCACGAGATCGGACGCCGGGCAGGTTTCGCGCTGGCGCTTGTTCAGGTGTTCCAGGCGGCGCTCGGCCATCTCCATGATGGCGTCGGTCATGCCGATGAAGCCGTCGAAGGCTTCGTCCTGCAGACGCAGCACCGGCGAATCCGCCGTGCCTGCCACTTCGATGGGAATACGGCCACCCGGCGCGAGCCTTTCCGGCACGAGGCGTTCGGGCACGAGCTTTTCGCAACCCAAGCCGATCACCATGATCTCGCCGCCAAAGTTCGGGTTCAGCGCCAGGTTCTGCAGCGTGCGAATCGGCACGATGGCGGCCGGCGCATTGATGGCCACGCCGCAACCGTACACGTGGTTCAGCGCCACCACATCGTCAACGTTCGGGAAGCGCGGCAGCAGCTCGCGCTTGATACGGCCGACCACGTAATCCGTCACGCCGGCCACGCACTGCACGCTGGTCATGATGCCGAGCACGTTTTTCGTGCCGACCGTGCCATCTGCGTTGCGATAGCCCTCGAAGGTGTAGCCCTCCAGTTTGGCCAGCTTGGGATCGGGGCGCGTGGCCAGCGGCAGCTCATCCAGCGCGGGTGCGGACGGTAGCTTCACGGCGTGCTCATTGACCCAGCTACCGCGCGGAAGCGGCTTCACGGCATAGCCGATCACCTCGTTGTAGCGGATGATGGCGTCGCCTTCGGCCAGGTCGACCAGCGCCACCTTGTGGCCTTGCGGCACGCCTTCGACGAGCACAGTGCCATCGGCCAGTGCCGTGCCGGCCGGCAAGCCGCGCGCATTGACGACGATGGCGACGTTGTCACCATCGTGCACGCGGATCGTCAGCGCCTTTTCAGTTGCGTTGCCGGCTTCAGGGGCCAGCGTCGGTTCAGACATCACAGACTCCGTGATTGATTCAAACGGGTTTTGCTTCAACGTCCCAGGCTCGGACGTTTCGGGTCATACGTCCAGCCTGGGACGAGGTATTGCATGGCCATGGCGTCGTCACGCGCGCCAGGGCCCAGGGTGTTGTAAAGCGCATGGGCCGCCATGACGCGCTCCATGTCGATTTCGATGCCAAGGCCCGGACGCTCCGGCACGGCCACGTGGCCGCCCTGGATGCGCAGCGGCTCGTGCGTCAGGCGCTCCTCGGCTTCCTGCCAGATCCAGTGCGTATCGATGGCCGTGATGTTGCCCGGCGCGGCAGCGGCCACATGCGTGAACATCGCCAGCGACACATCGAAGTGGTTGTTGGAGTGTGAGCCCCACGTCAGGCCCCACTCGTCGCACAACTGCGCCACCCGCACGGAGCCTTGCATGGTCCAGAAATGCGGATCGGCCAACGGAATATCGACCGCATGCAGCTGGACGGCGTGGCCCATCTGGCGCCAATCGGTGGCGATCATGTTGGTGGCCGTCGGGATGCCGGTGGCACGCTTGAATTCGGCCATCACTTCACGGCCCGAGTAGCCGGCTTCGGGTCCGCACGGGTCTTCGGCATAGGCCAGCAGATGCCCCTGGCCCTTGCACAGCGCAATCGCCTCGTTGAGCGACCATGCGCCATTCGGGTCCAGCGTCACACGGGCGTGCGGGAAGCGCGCCTTGATGGCGGCAATCGCTTCCATCTCTTCGGCACCGCGCATCACGCCGCCCTTGAGCTTGAAATCGGCAAAGCCGTAGCGCGCGGTGGCAGCTTCGGCCAGGCGTGCGATGGCGTCGGGCGTCATCGCGGCTTCGTGGCGCAGGCGCAGCCAGTCGTCGGCGCCGTTGGCGCCATCCAGGTATGGCAGGTCGGTCTTGCGACGGTCGCCCACGTAGAACAGGTAGGCGAGCATGGGCGCGCTATCGCGCTGCTGGCCGGCACCGAGCAGCTCTGCCACCGGCACCTCCAGGAACTGGCCAAGCAGATCGAGCAGCGCTGCCTCCACCGCCGTGATGACGTTGTCCATGCGCAGATTGATCTCGTGCGGCTGGCGCAGCACGGCGGCTTCCGAGGCCGAGGTCACCTGGTGCACCGTCGCCTGGTGCGCGGCATTGCCGCCACCCGCCAACGCCCGGCGAATGCTGTTCAGCACACCGTTGGTACGACCGACCGATTGACCAACCACCAGCGGAATCACGCGTTCCAGCGCCTGACGGATGCCCTCTCCGCCCGGCACCTCGCCCACGCCGGTGCGCCCGGCGTTGTCCTTCAGGATGACGAGGTTGCGCGTAAAGAACGGAGCATGCGCGCCGCACAGGTTCAGCAGCATGCTGTCGCGGCCCGCGACAGGGATCACCTGCATCTCCGTCACACGCGGTGTATGGGTGCGCGCGCCAGATTCGATCGATTGCAACGTCACTTCCAAGGCTCCCGTGGCTTACAGCGGCTTGAGTTCCACACGCTTGATCTCGCCCACCATGAACAGGTAGCAGACGATGGCAACCGCGGCGTGGATACCCACGTACACCAGCGCACCGTTGAACGAGCCCGTGGTGTTGACGATGTAGCCGATGGCGATGGGGGTTGTGATGCTCGACAGGTTGCCGAACGTGTTCATCAGCGCGCCCGACAAGCCGGCGATCTGCTTGGGCGCCGTATCCGAGTTCACTGCCCAGCCCAGCGCACCGAGGCCCTTGCCGAAGAACGACAGCGCCATGACCGCCACCACGATGGCCTGCGCATCGACGTAGTTGCAGATCACCATGGTCATGGAGAGCAGCATGCCCAGCACGATCGGCACCTTGCGCGCCACCGACAGCGACGCACCACGGCGCAGCAGCGCGTCAGAGATGATCCCGCCCAGAATGCCGCCCAGGAAGCCGCACACCGCCGGAATCGACGCGACGACGCCCGCCTTCAGGATCGACATGCCGCGCGCCTGCACCAGATACACCGGGAACCACGTGATGAAGAAGTACGTGAGCGCATTGATGCAGTACTGCGCGATGTACACACCCATCAGCATGCGGTTCTGCAGGAGCTGCTTGACGTAGCCGAGTTTCGGCCCTTCCGTCTTTGCCACGCCCGCACGGTCCATGTTGACCAGGCCGCCGCCGGCTTCGATGTACTCGATTTCGGCACGGTTGACGCCCGGGTGGTCCTTCGGTTCGTGCACGAACGCCCTCCACACGACCGCCATGACGACACCGATCACGCCCATCACGATGAACACGTGATGCCAGCCGAACGCGTGCACCAGCCAGGCCATCAGCGGGGCAAACACCACCGTGGCGGCATACTGCGCGGAGTTGAAGATGGCCGCTGCAGTGCCGCGCTCATTGGCCGGAAACCACGCTGCCACGATACGGCTGTTCGCAGGGAAGGACGGCGCCTCTGCCGCGCCCACGAGGAAGCGCAGGAGAAACACCATGACGATGGCTGTCGCGCCGGTAAAGAAGCCGATCGCACCCTGCGCCAGCGTAAACAGCGACCACAGCAGAATGCTGAACGTGTACACGCGCTTGGAACCGAAGCGGTCAAGCAGCCAGCCGCCCGGAATCTGCGCAATCACATAGGCCCATCCAAACGCCGAGAAAATATAGCCAAGCGACACGGCATCGATGCCGAGCTCCTTCTGCATGGCCGAGCCGGCAATGGAGATGGTCGCCCGATCGGCGTAATTGATGGTCGTCACGATAAACAGCATCGCGAGGATCATGAAACGCACGCGGCTCATGCGCTCAGCGCGCGGCACGGCCTGTGCTCCCACTGCGGGGGCCTTGATGTCCATCGTCTCCTCCTTAAGCCGGCACCCGTCGTACCGGTCGGTTCAAGTTGCCGGGTCCTGTGCGGCCCGGCGTGTTGTTTTTGCTATTCGACTGTTACGGCTTCAGGCCCAGCTTCCATCCACCAGGCGGCGCAGCTTGAGCGGATTGGCGTCCTGCAGTGCCTCGGGCAGCAGTTCGGCCGGCAGATCCTGGTAGCACACCGGGCGCAGGAAGCGCTCGATGGCTGCCGTGCCGACCGAAGTCGTGCGTGCATCCGTCGTTGCCGGCCAGGGGCCGCCGTGCACCATGGCCTGGCACACTTCGACGCCCGTCGGCCAGCCGTTGGCCAGAATGCGCCCCGCCTTGCGTTCCAGAATCGGCAGCAACGAACGCGCGATGTCTGTGTCACCCGCATCCAGATGCAGCGTGGCGGTCAACTGGCCTTCGAGCGATTCGGCCAGCGCGCGCAGCTCTTGCGCATCGCGACAGCGCACGACCAGGCCAGTGGCACCGAAGATCTCGTCGTGCAGCGTCGGCTGCGCCTGGAAGCTCTTCGCATCGGTGATGTAGAAGCCGGCTTGCCCGCGGTTGGGTTGGTCGCTCTCTTGCCCGCGTGCCACGCAACGCACGTTGGCCTCGGCGGCCAGCTTGTCGACACCGCGCGTGTAGGCGGTGTGGATGCCCGCCGTGAGCATCGGCTGCGCAGCCACGTCGCCCATGGCAGCAGCGGCGGCAGCTTCAAAGGCATCCAGTTCCGGCCCGTCGATGGCCAGCAGCAGGCCCGGGTTCGTACAGAACTGGCCAGCGCCCATCGTGAGCGACGCCACGTACTGCTGGCCCAGCGCGGCAGCACGCTTGGCCAGTGCATCGGGCAGCAGGAAGACGGGGTTGATGGCACTCAGCTCGCCATACACCGGAATCGGCTGCGGACGGGCCTGCGCAATGCGCAACAGCGCCTGACCGCCTGCGCGCGAGCCGGTAAAGCCAACGGCCTGGATACGCGGATCGGCCACCAGTGCGCCAGCTGCTTCGTTGTCCGCCAGGATGAGCGAGAACACACCCTCCGGCAGCCCGCACTGCGCAACCGCAGCTTGAATGGCGCGACCCACCAGCTCAGACGTACCCGGGTGCGCCGGATGGGCCTTCACCACCACCGGGCAACCCGCAGCCAGCGCCGACGCGGTATCACCACCCGCCACCGAGAACGCCAACGGGAAGTTGCTCGCACCAAACACCGCCACCGGGCCCAGCGCAATGCGGCGCAAGCGCAGGTCCGAGCGCGGTAGCGGCTTGCGCTCCGGCAGGGCCGAATCCAGGCGCGCGCCCACGGCGTCGCCGGCACGCACCACGCTTGCAAAGAGGCGCAGTTGGTTGCACGTGCGGCCACGCTCGCCTTCCAAGCGCGGACGCGGCAGTGCCGATTCGGCCATCGCGCGTTCGATCAGCGCATCGCCCAGCGCCTCGATCTGGCTGGCGATGGCTTCCAGGAAGGCTGCTCGGGTTTCCGGTGCGGTCTCGCGGTAAACGTCAAAAGCCGCGGAGGCCAGTTCAGCGGCGCGTGCGGCATCGGCCTTGGAGGCCAGGGTGAATTCGGGTTCGAGCCATTCCCCGGTGGCGGGGTTCATGGCGCGAACCTTGCCGGCACTACCCGCTACGCGGGCAGCACCCAACAACAGTTCGCCGCTCAATTGCATATCGATTCCTTGTGTTTTCGGTTGCGCTCAGGCCGCCAGCTTTTCCACTTCGGCAATGCGCGACACCAACGCAGACAGTTCTGCCGTCTCGGCGTCGGTCAGGTCGGTCAAAGGGGCACGGACCGGACCTGCGTCACGGCCGATGACCTTCATACCGGCCTTGACGATCGACACCGCATAGCCGCGCTTGCGATTGCGCAGCTGGATGTACGGCAGCACGAACTCGTTGAGCATCTTGTAGACCTTGGCATTGTCGAACGCTCGCACGGCGGCGTAGAACTCTAGCGCGAACTTCGGCACGAAGTTGAAGATGGCCGACGAATACGTCGACACACCCATCGTCAGGTACGGCAGCGCAAAGGTCTCGGCGGTCGGCAGGCCACCCACGTACGTGAAGCGATCGCCCAGGCGGGCGTAGATGCGCGTCATCAGTTCCAGGTCGCCCACGCCGTCCTTGAAACCGACCAGGTTCGGGCAGCGGTCTGCCAGGCGTTCGAGGTGGTTCTCGTCGAGGATCTGGTTGGCGCGGTTGTAGACGATCACGCCCAGCTTGGTCGATTTGCAGACCTGCTCCACGTGCGCGGCCACGCCGTCGGCGGAGGCTTCGGTCAGGTACGGCGGCAGCAGCAGGATGCCGTCGGCGCCGGCAGCTTCAGCGGCCTTGCAGTATTCGATCGATTCGGCCGTGCCGCGGCCAGCGGGGGCGATCACCGGAATCTTGCCGGCAGTTTCAGCCACTGCGGCGCGCACCACGCGGTCGGTTTCAGCCGCGGTGAGCGAGAAGAATTCGCCCGTGCCACCGGCGGCAAACAGGCCGGCTGCATCGTGGCTGAACAGCCAGCTCAGGTTGGCGCGATACGCTGCCTCGTCGAACGACAAGTCCGACGCCTTGAAGTGCGTGACCGGGAAGGACAGCAGACCAGAGCCGATCTGTTGGGCGAATTCTTTGGGGCTGTATCGGGACATGTCTCGCTCGCGATGAATGCGTGTTGTTGATGAACGAATTCTTGCACCCGGATCGATTCAAGTCCAAGCCAACTGCTGACTCGATTAATACAGAACTTGTATTGATACAGGGTCTTCCCTAAGTCTCCGATTTCGATGCTGCAGCCGCACGTGACGGCGCGGCCGCGTCTGGTCAGTGGCGCGTCACACCGCGCCCTCGGCCTCCACGTAAAGGGCGTACAGCGAGTGCGAACTCGCCATGTAAAGGCGGTTGTTCTTCGGCCCGCCGAAGGTCAGGTTGGGGCAGCGTTCCGGCAGGTGGATGAAGCCGATCGGCTTGCCGTGCGCGTTGAAGATCTTCACGCCGTCGTAGTCGGCTGAATTGATGCCCAGGCGCCCGTCCGAGCCCCAGCCGCACCAGAGATTGCCGTCCTTGTCGACGCGAAAACCATCCAGCGCCCCCGCGCCGTTGGCGTCGATCAGCTTGGTCTTGTTGGACGCCGTGCCGTCGGGCGCGATGTCGTAGCTCCAGATGCTGCGCGACGGCGTGCCCTTCCACTCAACCACGTAGAGTTTCTTCTCGTCGGGCGAGAACGCCAGGCCGTTCGGGTTGACGAGGTCGGTGATGATCGCGCGGATGCTGCCGTTCGGGTCGATCCGATAGACGTTGGTGGTGGCCTGTTCGGGCTGCGCCTTGAAGCCCTCCCAGTTGCCGTTGATGCCGAACGTCGGGTCCGTGAACCAGATGCTGTCGTCGGACTTGACCACGATGTCGTTAGGCGCGTTCAACCGCTTGCCCTGGTATTGATCGGCCAGGACGGTGATGCTGCCGTTGAATTCGGTGCGCGTGATGCGACGCGTCACGGAGTGCTCGCACGTGACGAGGCGCCCCTGCCGGTCGCGCGTGTTGCCGTTGGCGTAGTTCGACGGCTCGCGGAACACACTGAACGCACCGTTCGTCTCGTCGTATTTCATGATGCGGTTGTTCGGAATGTCGCTCACGAGCAGGTAGCGCCCGGCGGGAAAGTAGACGGGCCCTTCGGCCCACCGCATGCCGGTGGCAAGTTGCTCCACCGAGCTGCTGTACAGGCGGTATTTCAGAAAGCTCGGGTCGAGCACTTGCACCGCCACGTCGGGGTAACGTGCGTTCGGCTTGAACCCTTCGATCTTCTGTGCGGCGGCCAAGCCGCTGGCCGCTGCAAGCCCTGCGCCTGCCACGCTCCTGAGAAATCTGCGGCGGTCGACTTCCGCGCTTTCCATGGACATGCTCGTCTCCTGATGGTTGTTATTGGCCCTTCAAACCGAAGGGGCGAGCCGATTCTTGCACCGGCGATCTTTCCCATTCAAGATAAGCACTGACTCAATCCATGCAGGTTTTGAATCGATGTTTGAACTCAGCCAACTCCGCTGCTTCGTTGCCGTGGCCGAAGAACTGCACTTTGGGCGCGCGGCGGAGCGTCTTCACATGACGCAGCCGCCGCTGTCACGCCAGGTGCGCCTGCTCGAACACCAGGTCGGTACGGAGCTGCTGGAGCGCAACAGCCGCTCGGTCAAGCTGACGGCTGCCGGGCGCAGTTTTCTGCCCGATGCGTCGCGCATCCTGCGCCTGGCCGATGAGGCGGCCGCCACGGCCCGGCGCGTGGCGACGGGCGCTGCGGGCCAGTTGGCGATCGGCTTTACCGCATCGGTCGGCTACGGGAAGTTGCCTTCGCTGGTGAGCGCCGTGCGGGCAGCTTCACCCGGCGTGCGATTGACGCTCAAAGAAATGGTGAGCGGTGCGCAACTCTCTGCGCTGGATGCGCGCGAGATCGACGTCGGCCTGCTGCGCCCGCCGGTGGAGCACGGCGAACTGATTGCCGTACCGTGCTCGCAGGAAGCGCTCGTCATCGCCCTGCCGGAAGCCGTGGCCGACAACTGGCCGCAACGCCCCAGCCTGCGCGATTGCGAGGGCCAGCCCCTGCTGATGTATTCCCCATACGAGGCGCGCTATTTCCATCAGATGGTGAGCAGCCTGTTCGAGCGCGCGGAGGTGCTGCCCGACATCGTTGAATACGTCAGCCAGATCCACTCGATGCTGGCGCTGGTGCGTGCAGGCATCGGCGTGGCGCTTATCCCGGCGGCGGCTGCGATGCTGCAGTTCGAGGGCGTCGTCTATCGCCCGGTGCGCACCACGCCGGCCAAGCCGGTCGAACTCTGGATGGCCTATCGCAAGGACAACGACAACCCGGTGTTCAACCTGCTCAAGACGGTGCTGCACAACTCGCTTGCCGAGGGGCGCTGAACTCACGCGGCACCGCACTTGCTGAACCATGGCGATCCCGACCAGGAGACCGCCATGCCCCAAACACGCCAGAACATTCGACGCTCCGCCATAGGGTCTGCCGCAGTGGCCATCGGTTTGACCGTGGTTGCGCTGCCGCACCCCGCCCACGGCAAGCTGCCACCGCCCACCCCGGCCGAACAAGCTGCCGCTGCCAAACAGGCCGAGACCGAGCGGGCTCAGAAAGCGCAGGAGCAGGCGCAACTGACCGAAGTGCAGGACCGTTTGGCGGCGCGCTTTGGCAAGGGCGGCAACAACGCGCCAGACGCCGTCACGCCGGCAACCAACCTGCCCAAGAACGTCGCGGAAGCGCCCGGTACCGCTGGCCCGCATGGCGGATCACGGCCGAGTGCGGAATCGCATTCTGGCAACGCTCGCTAAGCAATCAGCGGAAACCCCTTGTCAAACGTGGTGGCCACCTCCAGCCGCTGTTTGAGCAGGCCCACCTTCACGTAGAAATCGGCCGTGCGCTGCTGCTCCGCAATGAGCTGCGGATCGACGGCGCGCCACACAGTCTGTCGACGTGCGAACTGCAGCCGCGCAGCCTCCGGCGCAATGCCGATGATGTGGGCCAGCGTGGCCGAAAAGTTGTCGACGTGCTGGTACGACCACACCTGCGCGCGCACCACGCGCTGCAGGAAATCGCGCATTGCATCACGCTTGGCCGCCAGGGCGGCATCGGTCGCTGCCAGGTAGCTGAGGCCAGACCACAACCCTCGTCCGTTGACCAGTACGCGTGCATGTTTTGCCGTTTCGGCCATCGCCGTGTAGGGCTCCCACGTTGACCATGCTTCGATCGACCCGTTGACCAGCGCAAGCTTGGCATCCGCCGGCGGCAGGAAGCGGAAGTTGGCATCGTCCGGACCCAGCCCCGCCGACTCCAACGCCTTGAGCGCCACGAAATGCCCAATCGACCCCCGGTTGGTGCCGATGGATTTGCCCTTCAAATCTGCCGCGGTCTTCAGCGGAGAATCGGGCCGCACCAGCACCGCCGTGCCGTATGGGTCCGATCGGTTGGCGCCGATCAGCTTGATCCGCGTGCCCGCCGCCAAGGCAAAGATGGCTGGCGCATCGCCGATCGGGCCCAGGTCGACCGCGCCTGCGTTGAGCGCTTCGGCCAGTGGAGCAGCCGCCGGAAACTCGGTCCATTGAATGTCGTACTGCACGCCCTTGAGCGCGTCGGCAGCTTCCAGCAGCGCGCGCAGGCCACCTTTCTGATCGCCCGCCTTGAGCACGAGGCGGGGTTGCGCGATGGACAAGGCAGGCGCGGCAGCAAGTGCCAGGGTGGATTGCAGAAATCGTCGTCGATGTTGCGGCATGGTGATGGAGCGATGCGGTCGAGGGTCAGTGAATGAAGCCGCCTTTCACATAGCGCACGGGTTCAGCGTCCATGCGGGCGATCAAGGAATCGAGGCCGCTTGTGCTGCGGGCGGCTCCGCGTGCGGCAGAGGTACACAGGAAATCAGCGTCGGACCACGTCGCGCCCCGCACACCGCGCGCGCGCAGCCAGCCGTTGCGGTCGGCCAGCAACTGCGTGCCGGAAAACGCTTGTGGCTCGGCACCGGCAATGGCGGCGAACACGTTCCAGGCGTCTGCGCCTGCTGCCACGCAACGCGCCTGGAAAGCGCTCGCGTGCGATGGCAACGTGCCATCCGGCGTGATCAGCAACGTCTGGAAACGCGGATCTTCCAGCGGGATGTCGTCTCCCGATGCCGCATCCACCGCAACCACACGCACACGCTGGCCGTTGCGCCACGCCGCCAATGATTGAGTCGGCACATCGCCGCAGCGCACCGACAACGCCGGCAGCGCCACCGGCAAAGGCCAGCCGCCGGCGCGCACGCCGCCACTCGCGGCCAGCATCTTCATGGTGTCAAGTACCGCCCAGATATCAGCGTCGCTCAGTTGATCGGCAAATGCGGGCATGGTCGACGCCCCTTGCGTGTCGTGCATGCCGTGGGCGATGTGCCAGAACAGCTCGCCATCGGCATGACGGCCAAGCAATGGGCCGACCACCGTGGGCGGCCAGCGCGTGAGCGTGGCGGCCAAGGGGCCCTCGCCTCGGCCGTCTGCGCCGTGGCAGCTTGCGCAGGCGGCGTGGTAGATGCGCGTGCCCTGCGTGATGGACGCCACCGAAAACGCCGTTGGGCTGACATGGAAACTCGTCGGCACGGCGGGCGCCAACACAACCGCCGACGGCCACGGCGCCACCACCAGAAGGCCTACCGCGGCGCCAGATAACACCGCCCTCCAGCGTCGCACCAGCACGGCCATCACGACGGCCAGCAAAGCCAGCGTTACGGCGATGAGCGTCAGGCCAAGTTGCCGCGCTTGTCCAAGATCGATCAGCAGAGTCTCGCCGGCGATGCGCACATCCCACGGCCATGCCGGCTGCCCGTGCACCTCGCCAGCTAGCCCAAGCGTGTGCAACAGCACCAGCACGCCATGCTGCGCCCATTGCAGAAAACGGAGCAATGCGTTGAGCCAGACCGTCGGTTCCGGTCCGCTCATGATGGTGCCGCCATCTACCAGGTCTCGCCGAGGCCGAGATGACTGAGTGCCTCGTGTCGCAGCGCGCTCAAGCGCGGGTCCCCTCGATGGCGCGGGTAAGGCAAATCCACCGTCAGCTCTGCCGTAATGCGTGCGGGGCGCGGGCTGAAGATCACCACACGCTGCGCCAGGAACAGCGCTTCCTCCACATCGTGCGTCACGAGCACCGTCGAGAAGCGCGCGCGTTGCCACAGCGTCACCAGCTCGCTCTGCATGGCCAGCCGCGTGAGTGAATCCAGCTTGCCCAGCGGCTCGTCCAGCACCAGCAACTGCGGGTCGTTGACCAGCGCACGCGCCAGCGCCACGCGTTGCGCCATACCGCCCGAAAGTTCATGCGGAAACGCCCGATGAAAGCCGCCCAGGCCCACGCGTTCCAGTGCGTCGTCCACGCGATCACGCTCTGCGTTGAATACGCCGCGCGCTTGCAGGCCCAGCGCAACGTTATCCCACACGCGCCGCCATGGGTAGAGCGTCGGATCCTGAAAGACGACCACACGCGACGGGTCCGGCTCGCCGATGGGCGCATCGTCCTGCAGGATACGGCCATGCGTGGGAGGTTCCAGCCCCGCAATCAAGCGCAGCAGCGTGGACTTGCCGCAACCGCTTGGCCCAAGCAGCGCGACGAATTCACCACGCTGTATGGTCAGGCTCACACCGTCGAGCACTTGAAGCGGATTGGCCCGGCTGCCGAACCAGTGGCTGACTCCCTGCACGTCGATGCGTGCGCCGACACTGGCCGCTGGCAGCGCCTCACGTTCCAGCACGGCTACCATTTCAGCGTCCCCTTCTGCCAGACCAGCGCGCGGTCACGCACCTTGAAGAGCAGCGTGATGATGCTGGAGAACAGCAGCGCCATGACGATCAGCGCGGCATACATGTTGACGTACGATGCCCAGCCTTGCGCCCAGGTCAGGTACCAGCCGAGGCCCGACTTCACACCCATCATCTCGGCCGTCACAAGCACGGTGAACGATGCACCCAGTCCCATAAACAGCCCCACGAACACCTGCGGCAGCGCCGCCGGAATCGCAACACGCAGCACCAGGAACGCGTTGGATGCGCCCAGCGTGCGCGCAACGTCGTAATAGCTCTTGCTGACGCCGGCCACGCCGGACCACGTGAGCACCGCCACCGGAAAGCCTGCAGCCAGGGCAATCAGGAAAGCCGCTGCCGAATAGCTCGACGGGAAGAAGTAGAAGGTGATCGGCAGCAGCGCCGTCGCCGGCAGCGGGCCCAGGATGCGCAGCACTGGATGCACCCAGTAGCCCACCGCGCGCGACCAGCCGATCGATACGCCCACCAGAAAGCCTGTCAACGCGCCCAGAAAATAGCCGATGCCGAGCAGCTTGAGCGTATTGAGCACGCTGTCGCCCAGACGCGGCCAGTCTTCCGAATAGACCTCGATCAATGCCTGCGGCGGCGCAAAGAATGGCGTGGGCAATGCGCCGGACTTGGCGGTCAGCGCCTCCCACAACGCCAGCACCACAGGCACGGCGATCAGCCACGGCCCCGCCGGTTGCAGTGCCTCCTGCACGGCGCGCAACGGGGTCACATGACCGGCCGTTAACGCCACCACGAACAGCGCAATGCCCGCAAGCAAAGCGGCAACGCCGAGCTCTACCGTGAATGCCCAATCGCTAAAGCCGACCACGCGATTGGGCCAGCGCCACGTCAGCAGTCCGAAGGCGATCCATGCCAATGCAGCAACCGCGCCGGTGCGCCATACGCGTCCATTGGCGACGGCATCGGCAAATGGGTTGGACAGCGCGGCCGGCGCCTCCAGTGTTTGCGGGATTGTGCTCATGTCGATGTATTCCTCATGTCCTTACCCGCCTACATCAGGCCAGCACATTCACGTACACGTGCTGCGCGAGACGCTGCGGATCGGTGGTCTTCTTGATGACGCCGATGCGGCGAAAGTCCTCTGCGTAGAAGGCGATCTCGTCGCGCAAGTCAAGGCCGGTCGGGTGATGCGTGTAGGTGAGCGTGGCGTAGAGCTTGCGCAAGTCGTCGAGCGCCACCTTGGGCGAATACTTGGCAAACACCTTGGCGGCCTCATTCGGGTTTTCGTTGACGAAATCCGTGGCCTGCACAATCGAACGCGCCAATGCGGACGCCGTCGGGCGGTCATTGCGGACCAGTTCGCCGCGTGCGCCGATCACGCAGCAGACCTTGCGTGCGTATTCACCGGAGAGGTTCGTGGCCAGTTCCACATACGCGCCGTTCGTGCGCTTCTCCAGCAGGTAGAGGTTCGGGTCGCCATCGGCAATCGCCTGGATCTCGCCCTTGTCCACCGCCACGCCCAGCAGGTCGGCCGGGTACTGGCGCCAGGTGATGTCTTTGTCCGGGTCAATGCCGTTCTTGGCCAGCAAGATGGTGAAGAAGTGCTTGCCCGGCGCGGCGAGATCGCTCACCCCCACGGCCTTTCCCTTGAGCGCGGCCAGGTTGGTGACACCTGCCGCCTTGGATCCCACAAGCCGCACGCAACCGCCATGCGAGCTGCCGATGATCTTCACGTCAAAGCCGGCTTCCAGCGGCTTGAGCCAGCGGTGGATCATGCCGACTGCCGCGTCTGCCTTGCCGGTAGCGATCGATTCAAGCAGTTGGTCGGTCGAACCGCTGTAGTTGATCAGGTCGACGTGCAGCCCGTTCTTTTCGAAGAAGCCGCGTTCCTGCGCCACCACGATGGGCGTCAGGCAGAACGAATTCTGGTTCCATGCAAACGTCAGCTTGCGCGGTTGCGAGTAGGCCCTACGGCCAAGGATCAATGCCGGTGCTGCCAGCGCCGTGGCTGCCGCCGCGTGCAATACCTTGCGGCGCGAGATGCCCGCTGTCTCTTCGCTCATTGAATGCTCCCCGTGATGATGTATTCGATCTGTTTGTCAGGCGACGGCTTAATCGAGCACGTCGGGCTCGGCAGCGACCAGGCCTGCGTAAAGGCCCTCGAACGCGTGCAGCGCGCCTTCCTGGCCGCCCACCTGGCTGTGCGTGTGGCGCGCCGTGGCGGCATCGATGGGCTGCGGCGTGCCCGCAGCTTCTGCTAGCAATTGCGTGTGTGCCGCGTTGTCCAGCGCGATGTACCACCACGCTGCGGCTTCCACGGTCGGGCCGGCCGCGAGAATGCCGTGGTTCTTCAGGATCACGCCCTTGTGCGTGCCGCCGTCGGGCTTGGTGAGCGCATGCGCAATGCGCTCGCCCTCGCTGGAATCGACCACCATGCCGGTGAAGTCGTCGAACAGCGCATGGTCTTCATAGAACGAGCATGCGTCCTGCGTGAGCGGATCCAGCGGCCGGCCCAGCGTCGACCACGCCTTGCCGTACGTCGAATGGGTATGCGCTGCAGCCACGATGTGCGGATGCGCTTCGTGAATCGCCGCATGAATCGCAAACGCCGCCTTATTCAGCGGCCGGTTGCCGATGACCGTCTCGCCACGCGCATTCGCGAGCAGCAGGTCCGACACCTTGATGCGCGAGAAATGCACGCCCAGAGGGTTGACCCAGAAATGGTCCGTCAACTCCGGATCGCGTGCGGTGATATGGCCCGCCAGCCCAAGGTCAAAGCCATGCCGCGCAAACAGGCGGAACGCCCCCGCAAGACGCTCTTGCCGATGGCGCCGCTCGGCCTCGAGCGTCGGCCGCACGGCGGGCGGATCAAACCAGAATTTCTGCTCTGGCGTGCTGTTCAGCTTGAGCGTGGACGATGCCGCGCGCTCGATGGAAAGGACTGCGCTCATGCCTGTTCCTCACGCGGCCTTGCGCTGCGCATCACGCTGCGCCACCAGCTCGCGCACGCGCGGGATGAGCGTGCGACCGTAATCCACCACGTCTTCCAGCGGATCAAAGCCGCGGATCAGGAAGGTGGTGACGCCCAGGTCGTAGTAGTCGAGCAGCGCATCGGCCACCTGCTCCGGCGTGCCAACCAGCGCGGTGGAATTGGAGCGCCCACCGGTTTCCTTGGCGATGGCCGTCCACAAGCGTTTGTCGACGCGCTCGCCCTGCTCCGCGGCCGCTAGCAGGCGCCGTGCGCCCTCGCTCTGTTGCGGGCCGCCTCGGCTGTAGCCCTGCTGCACGCGCAGCGCACGCGTCCGCTCGAGAATGCTCTCTGCCCGCGCCCAGGCCGCGTCCTCCGTGTCCGCCAGGATCGGACGGAACGACACCGAGAAGCGGATGCTGCGCCCATGCCTGGCGGCTTCCGCCCGCACGCGCGTCGTCAGATCACGCACTTGGTCGAGCGATTCGCCCCACAGCGCATACACGTCCGCATGTTTGCCGGCCACCTCAACGGCCACGTCGGATGCGCCCCCGAAGTAGATCGGCACATGCGGTTTCTGCGCGGGCTTCACTTCAGAGAAACCTTGCTCGAAGCGATAGAAGGCTCCCTCGTGGTCAAACGGTTTCGTTTCTGTCCAGATGCGCCGCAGGATGCCGAGGTATTCGTCGGTGCGCGCGTAGCGCTGGTCGTGGCCCAGATAGTCGCCGTCGCGACGTTGCTCGCTGTCGGAGCCGCCCGAGATGAAGTGCACGCCCAGACGGCCACCGGTGAACTGGTCCAGCGTGGCGATCTGCCGCGCGGCCAGCGTCGGATTCGTAAACCCCGGCCGGTGCGCGAGCATGAAGTGAATGCGCTCCGTCAGTGCCGCTGCGTACGAGATCGTGAGTGTGGCCGAAGGCCCCGTTGAATGATGCGGGACCAGAATGCGGTCAAAGCCGGCCTGCTCGTGCGCCTGTGCAAAGGCACGCACGTAATCACGGTCAATCACAGGCCCGTTGGGATCGGCGGGGTGGATTTCCGACTGTTTCTGGCTCTGGATCATGCCGATGAAATCGACGCTCATGGTGGCTCCGTTCCGCATATCGTTAGAAGGCTGGCAAGGCGCGATGCCCCGCCGTGAACGCGAATGAAGTTACGTCACCACCGGCGCTGCACTAACGAATAATTTCAACGCTGCATATTCGGCATAGATCGTTCGCGGCGCTCGGCAACCTCGATACGCTGTGCGCCAACATCACCTGCTTCGCACATTGCACCGTCATGTCGTCTGCGCCCTTGCATCGTCTACCCACGCCGCCCGACCGGCTTGCCGAAGTGCTGGCCGCCGTCTGCCCGCAGTTGGCCTCTTCCGCCGCAGAGCACGATCTGCATGGCGGCTTCCCGCACGACAACTTTGCGTTGCTGCACGCATCCGGCTTGATCGCCCAAGTCATTCCAAAAACGCATGGCGGCGGCGGCGCGGCCCTGAAGACCGCGCGCCAGATCATTGCGTCCATCGCGCATGCCGATGCAGCCACTGCGCTTGTGCTGACAATGACGTACCTGCAGCACCGCGCCATCGCACGTGCCGATACACGCTGGCCTGCGCATGTTCGGCAACAGGTGTTTGCGACGGCGTTGAATGAAGGTGCGCTCATCAACGCGCTGCGTGTGGAGCCCGATCTGGGCTCCCCGGCTCGGGGCGGGTTGCCGGCCACGGTGGCAACGCGTGTCGGCAACGCCTGGCGCATCCGGGGTCGCAAGCTCTACAGCACCGGCAGCCCCGCCCTGCGCTGGCTGGCCGTGTGGGGCCGAACCGATGAAGCCGAGCCCCGCGTGGGCGTCTTCCTTGTGCCACGTCCGTTGCCCGAAACACCGGGTATCCGCATCGAAGAAACCTGGAACCATCTCGGCTTGCGTGCCTCTGGCAGCCACGACGTCGTTCTGGAAGACGTGGAAATTCCGCTCGACTACGCCGTCGACATCCGCCCCGCTGCTGCATGGGCAGCGCACGATGCTGCACAAGCCGACACCGGTGCGCAACTCGACCAGCAAGCGTGGATGACCGTGCTGCTCGGCAGCCTGTACGACGCGGTGGCGCAGGCTGCCCGCGACTGGCTCATCCAGTTCCTGAACACACGTGCGCCGGCCAACCTGGGCGGGCCGCTGGCCACGCTGCCGCGCATGCAGGAAGCGATGGGCGAGATTGCAGCTGCGCTGCACACCAACCGCGTGCTCCTGGATCATGCAGCCGAGGCAGCTGATGCGGGCTCGCCGCTTTCCGTCACCGACAGCGGGCTCCTCAAGTACACGGTCACCACCAACGCCATCCGCGCGGTGGAGCTCGCGTTGAAGTTGTCCGGCAATCACGGCTTGTCGCGCCACAACCCGCTGGAGCGCCACTATCGCGATGTACTGTGCAGCCGCATCCACACGCCGCAAAACGATTCCATCCTGCTGGCAGCCGGCCGCACTGCACTCGGGGTTTAGCTAGACGCCTCCGCCCAAGTCCAGCAAGATGCACCAAAACCCCACATCAGGAACCTGTCGATGAGCACGCCCGCCCGCGCTGCCGTTTCCGCTGCTTTTTCCTCTGCGGCAGCCGCACAAACCCAGTCCACCGTGCCGCTGCGCGATTTCGTGACAGCACTGTCGCGCCTGCTGGATCAGCAGCCGACCGAAGCCGAGATCCTCTCGCGCGCCGGTGCCCTGCTCGGCGTGCTCGTCGCCCGCGATGACTGGCTGCCTGCTGAATACGCACAGCCCCACCCCGAGCACTTTCAGCAGTACCTGCTGCATGCCGATTCCGGCGAGCGCTTTTCCATCGTCAGCTTTGTCTGGGGCCCTGGCCAACGCACGCCCATTCACGACCACACGACCTGGGGCCTGATCGGCATGTTGCGCGGCGCCGAATACTCGCAGCCGTTCAAGCTCGACGCACAAGGCAAGCCCCAACCCGACGGTCCGGCCATCCGTCTGGAGCCCGGCGCTGTGGAGCACGTCTCGCCGCGCATTGGCGACATCCACCGCGTGCACAACGCCTTTGACGATCGCACGTCGATCAGCATCCACGTGTACGGCGGCAACATCGGCGGCATCCACCGCTCCGTCTATACGGAAGACGGCGAGCGCAAGCCCTTCGTCTCTGGTTACTCGAATACCCACCTGCCCAATCTCTGGGATCGCTCCAAGGACACGCCCGCATCATGAGCAGCCCTATCGACGCCATCGAATCGCCAGTCGCTGCGCCGCTGGC
Source organism: Ralstonia sp. SA306 (assembly GCF_054792405.1). Taxonomy (NCBI): domain Bacteria; kingdom Pseudomonadati; phylum Pseudomonadota; class Betaproteobacteria; order Burkholderiales; family Burkholderiaceae; genus Ralstonia; species Ralstonia sp. SA306. Next base: position 796,199 of record NZ_CP096452.1, on the reverse strand, counting down.
CCAAACCCACGTCCCCACGCTCACATATGCCGACGTGCGTGCAGCGCTGCTGGCCAGCAAGGAGATCGCGCTGGTCGACGTACGCGAGGAAGACCCGTACGCGCAGGCGCATCCGCTGTGGGCAGCCAACCTGCCGCTCTCCCGGCTGGAGCTGGAAGCGTGGTCACGCATTCCGCGCCGCGATACGTTGATCGTGCTGTATGGCGTGCACGATGGCGTGGACCTTGCCCCGCAAGCGGCCGCCAAGCTGGCCGAACTCGGCTATACGCGCGTGTACCTGCTCGAAGGCGGCCTGGATGGCTGGCGCGCTGCCGGTGGCGAAGTCTTCCAGGACGTGAACGTGCCCAGCAAGGCCTTTGGCGAATACGTGGAGGCGCACCGCCATACGCCGTCGTTCAGCGCGCAGGAGGTGAAGGCGCTGCTCGATGCCAAGCGCGACGTGGTCATCGTCGACGCACGCCGTTATGAAGAGTTTCAAACCATGAGCATCCCCACGGCGACGAGCGTGCCGGGAGCCGAGCTGGTGCTACGCATCCGCGAGCTGGCGCCGGACCCGAGCACGCAGGTCATCGTCAATTGCGCCGGGCGCACGCGCAGCATCATCGGTACGCAATCGCTGGTGAATGCGGGCATTCCCAACCCGGTGGCGGCACTGCGCAACGGCACCATCGGTTGGCTGCTGGCCGATCAGATGTTGGACCATGGCGCCAGCCGCCGTCATCCGCAAGACGTTGCTGCCGACACGCGCGCACAGGCACAAGCCGATGCGCGCGCTGTGGCCGAACGCGCCAACGTCCCGCGCGTAGCACTCGCAGACGTTGCCAAGCTGGAGGCGCCCGACCGCACGCTCTACAAGCTCGACGTGCGCACGCTAGAGGAATACGCCGCCGGCCACCTGCCCGGCTTTGCCAGCGCGCCAGGCGGGCAGCTTGTGCAGGAAACCGATCACACTGCCGCCGTCCGCGGTGCCCGCATCGTCCTGGCCGATGATGATGGCGTGCGCGCCGACATGTCCGCCTCGTGGCTCGCACAAATGGGTTGGGAGGTCTATGTCGTCGATCCTGTCGACACCAGCGAGCGCAGCGCCACGGGCGCGTGGCAGACACCTGCCCCGCAACCACCCGCCGTGCGCACAGTCGACGCCCGCGCTCTGGCCGGCTGGCTGGAAGCCGGCGACACAGCCGTCATTGATGTCACGCGTAGCGCCAATTATGTCGCACGGCATATTCCGGGCGCTTGGTTTGCCGTGCGCTCCGACTTGCCCGCCGCGCTCGCGCGCATCCCGGCTGCACGCCGCTATGTGCTGACCTGTGGCTCCAGCCTGCTCGCCCGCTTTGCCGCCGCCGACCTTGCCGCGCTGACGCAAGCCGAAGTGTGGGTGCTCGACGGCGGCACCGCAGCATGGGTGGCTGCCGGCCTGCCCGTTGAAACCGGGGAGACTCGCCTCGCCTCGAATCGCATCGACCGCTACCGCCGTCCGTATGAAGGCACGAGCGCCCCGCGCAAAGCCATGCAGGCCTATCTCGATTGGGAGTTCGGGCTGGTGGAGCAGTTGCGACGGGACGGAACGCACGGTTTTCGGGTGATCTGATCGCTGCCCGCCGTTCGGAACGTGGGGTCTGGCGTTTGGAACACGCCCCACGCCTTGGCTCACTTGCTTGCTAACGGCGCTCACAACGAGCGATAGCAAAACTCGTTTTGCGCGTCAGCTTCCCTTGAGTAGCATCGGGACTTCCTCGCAGAGGTTCCCTCATGTCCCCCTTCATCGCCCTGTGCCTGCTCATCACCTACGTGGTGTGGGGCACAACGTATCTCGCCATCCGCTTTGCGCTGACCGATCTGCCGCCCTTCCTGATGATGGGCTCGCGCTTTCTGGCTGCGGCATTGCTGCTCGCTCCGCTGGTCATCCTGCGCCAGCGCGGGAAGCCGGAAGATCGGCCGACCGCACGCCAGGTGCGCAACTGCGCGCTCATCGGAGCGTTCATGCTGGTGGGCGGCATGGGCATGACGGCGGTGGCGGAGCAGACCATCTCATCGGGCGCCACCACGGTGATGATCGCGTCGATGCCGCTGTTCTCAACCCTGTGGACGCTGCTGGCCGGCGGCCGCCTGCGTGCGTATGAGATTGGCGCCATTGCGCTGGGCAGCATCGGGATTGCGGTGCTGTTTCGCGGGGCGGAGTTCCAGGCCAGCACGGCAGGCGTGCTGGCACTGACCATCGCCATTGCTTCGTGGTCATTCGGCTCGCAACTCTCCAAGCGCATCGACATGCCCAAGGGCACGACGGCCTTCGTACTGGAGATGGCTTTTGGCGGCGTAGCGCTCGTGCTGCTCAGCCTGATCACCGGCGAAGCGTGGCCGAAGCACATCGGCATGCATTCCGCGCTTGCATGGGGCTACCTCGTGGTGTTCGGCTCGGCCATTGCCTTCACGGCTTACATGGCGCTGGTGGAGCGCGTGTCCACCGTGATGGCGACAAGCTATGTGTACGTGAACCCGCCCATCGCCCTGTTGATGGGCGCGTGGCTGGCCGATGAAGTGGTCGCGCCACAGACGTTGGGTGCGACGGGCATCATCCTGGCGGCGGTGGTGGTGCTGACGGCCGGGGCTACGCGGGCGGCGCGGCGGGCGGCAGCCTGAGGGCCTGCATGACCTTCAACCCGCCAACGACGACGGCAACGACGCGCTCGGCACCGCGTCCTCTTCGGCACACGCAGCGGCGCCGCTGTCCGCAGCGTTGTCCAGCCGGTTGAGCCACGCCATCAACGCGTCGGCATGCTGCGGGCGCGAGAACAGATAGCCCTGCCCCAGGTCGCATCCGGCGTTGCGCAGCAACGCGAGCTGCTCGGGGTCTTCCACGCCTTCGGCCACCACTTGCATGCGCAGGCTATGCGCCATGGCGATCACCGCGCCGGCAATGGCCTCGCCGTCGCCGGGCATGCGTTGCACGAAGCTGCGGTCGATCTTGAGCTTCTGGATCGGGAAACGCTGCAGATACGCCAGCGACGAATACCCGGTGCCGAAATCGTCAATCGACAGGCTGATGCCGGCCGCGTGCAAGGATTCGAGCAGCGCGATGTTGTCTTCGATGTCTTCCATCAGCACGCTCTCGGTAATTTCGAGTTCGAGCTGATGCGGCGGCATGCCGGTTTCGCGCAGCACGTCCATGACGTTTTCCACGAGCGCCGGGTCGCGCGTTTGCCGCGCCGACAGGTTGACGGCCACCCGCAGCGTGACGCCCTCCTCACGCATCCAGCGCACGGCTTGTTCGCACGCGGTGCGCAGCACCCACAGGCCGAGCGGCACGATCAGCCCGGTTTCTTCCGCCACGGCGATGAACTCGCCGGGGCCGATCAGGCCGATCTCCGGATGGCGCCAGCGCACCAGCGCCTCCACGCCGTAGACGTTTGCTTTGCAGATCACCGAATCGTGTGCGCCTTCTGTGCACAGGCGCACCTGCGGCTGGTAGGCCAGCAACAGCTCTTCGCGGTCGAGCGCGCGGCGCAGATCGGCTTCCACACGCAGGCGGCGGCGCGCCTGCTGGTCCATCTCCGACGTGAAGCTGGCGGCCGCGTTCTTGCCGTGGTTCTTGGCGTGGTACATCGCCGTGTCGGCGTTGCGCGTGAGCACCTGCACGTCGCGTGCGTCATGCGGATACAGGCTCACGCCCACGCTCGCCGTTACGTAGATCTGATGCAGGTCGAGCGCAAACGGCGCCGCCAGCGCGGCAAGAATGCGCTTGGCCAATCCGTCGGCCAGCGTTGCCGCTTCCGTGTCGGCGATCTGCGCCCGGCCGGACAGCTCAGCGATCACCGCAAACTCATCCCCGCCGATGCGGCACAGCACGGCACGCAAGTTGGCTTGGTCGATCACGTCGTTCAGCCGCCGCGCAACTTGGCGCAGCAGTCGGTCGCCGTTGTTGTGGCCCAGCGTGTCGTTGACGACCTTGAAGTTGTCCAGATCCAGCAGGAGCAGCCCCACTGCACCCGCCTGGCCCGCGCGCTTGAGCGACACCTGCAGGCGTTCGTTGAAGGCGTGCCGGTTCGGCAGCTCCGTGACCGAATCGATGTGGGCGAGGTAGTCCAGATGCGCTTCTGCCTGCAGCACCGCGCGGCGCATGCGGGCGATCACCAGATACGCGAGGCCCATCGCGCCGATGCCCACCGACACCGTGAGCACGGCGTAGCCAAGTAGTTGCATGTACAGCTCGGTCAGGCTGGAGCGCACCACCACATAGCCGATCACGCGGCGTTCCGATTCCACGGGCTCCACCACCTCCAGCGTGGTCAGCGTGGACACATCCGACTCGCGGAGCATGGCGGCATCGGGGGCGCGCACCGGTGCGGCATCGCCGTGCTGATACAGCGCCAGCGGCTTGCGCAGCGCGCTGAAAATGCCGGCCGCACGCAGCGACGGTGACGCTCCCAGCGCGCCCAGGGTTTCTTCCGCCGCGCGACGGTCATTGAAGAGCAGCGCGGCCACGCTGTTCGCGCCCACGATGCGCGCCTGCACATGCACGTCCCGCACCAGCGCCGCATGCAGCGCGATGAACTGGAACACGATGAGCAGGAAGCCCGCGATTGTCAGCGCCGCACCGGCACCGGCCATGTTGGCCCGCACCATGGAGTGCCCCAGGCGGGGTTGAGGGGTCGTAATGGACAGGCTCATTGCACGGTCCTAGCCAGGCGCAGCAGTTGTGAGCTGAGCTGAAGATGGGCTTGCCGCGCAGCCACTGCATCAATGTCGAAGACCACGCGATCGTCATGCAGGGCCAACGCGATCATCGGCTCCGGGTTGCCGGCTGCGCGCTGGCTCTTTGGGCTGTCGGACACTGTCAGCACGGGCGCGGCCGGATCGACGCGCACACCATTCGGGGTACGTGCATCAAACACGAGGACATGGCAGCCGGCAACGGTGCTGTCGTTGAGCTTTCGGATTTCCAGGCGATGTCCGCGCACGGGTTTTCCTATCAGTTTTTCCAAGGCCGCCTGCAACGGATGCTGTGCGGTCACGCACACTACCATCGGGGCGTCGGCCTGCATGACATCGGCCGGCCAGTTGGTGAACAGCGCAAAGTTGTAGATGAACGCCGCCTTGACCTGCACCTCGCTGGCCTGCATCTGTGCGTTCGTGGCACCCATGCATGCCACGCACGCCAGCACGGCGCCCAGCACCGCGCATAACCTGCGCGGGCCGGATCTTCGAGCGCGTCGGACGGTGCCGTGCGGGGTGTTCATCGGAAGGTGTAGGTGAATTTCACGCGAAAGGCACGGCCATCCTGCTCGATGGACGGCTGCGGTAGCTCCGGACCAGCCGGATCCGCATGGCGCCGATCGAACAGGTTGTAGATGCTGGCCGACATCTCCAGGTTGGGCGCCAACCGTGCCGCCAGCAACGTCAGGTTGGCGATCCAGTAACCGCCCACCTGGCCTGCTGTCGTCAGCCGGTTGCTGATGTACTGCGCTTCCACCCCAGCACGCCAGTCGCTGCGCCACACAGGCGCGGTGGCGTTGACCTTGAGCATGTGACGCGGCGAGTTGCTCAGTGTCTGGCCGGTATCGACATCTTCGGAACGCTGGAAGCTGTAGCTCGTGCGCAAGCGCGTGCCGCCCGGCCAGTTCTGCTCGTAGCCGAGTTCTGCGCCGCGCGTGCGCACACGCGCTACGTTGCTGAAAAAGAGCAGCCCGGTGTTCGGGTCTTCGCTCTGGCTGATCAGGTTGGAAACGTTGTTCTGAAACACCGACAAGGTCGCCTTGCCGCCCGCGGCAACTTGTTGCTCGACCACCGTTTCATACGTACGTATGCGCTCGGCCGACAGCCCATTGGTGACCTGCTGGCCGCCGGGCGCGCTGGTCTGATAGTTCAGCTCGTAATCGTTCGGCGCGCGATAGGCCATACCGTAGATCGCCTTGACGGTGGTCGTTGGGGCGGCATGCCAGATCAGGCCCACACGCGGGCTGAAGATGCCCGATGCGAAGCTCGTGTGGTCGTAGCGCAGGCCCGTATCCAGCACCCAGTCCCGATGGAGCAGGAATTGGTCCTGCACGTATACGCCCACACGGTTGTTGCTCCGATGGTCGTCGAGGTAACTGGCATACGGCACCGTATCGAAATTGCGCATTGCATCACGGTAGTCGCGTTGCAGTTCCGTACCGATGACCAGCGTGTGGCGTTCGATGCGGCGCGTCACGAGCTTGAGTTCGGTGCCGTACCACGCGGTGTCGAATACATCGCGGTTGATACCGGCCGGAGGCGGGTTGTATGCGTAATCGCCCTGCGAGACATAGCGCCCCCAGAACAGCCGTGCCGACACGTCGGTCGTGTCGTCCAGCGCGTGCTGCCAGGTGCCGTTGAACATCTGCCGCGTGTCGACAGTGCGGGAGCGCGGGTCGTTGAAGCTCTGGTCGTACGGCGCCGTCGGCACGCCCTTCGTGCGATCGACGTAGCCGAAGGTCAGCCCGAACTCGCCAAAACTGCCCTTGGCAAACAGGCGCTTGGCGCGGTCGTAATCCATGCCGCGGGCCACGCCGTCGCTCACGCCGGGCTGGTTGAACTCGGGAAAGTAGAGGTCGCGGCCGGGGGCATCGTTCACGCTGGCCGACAGCAGCCATTCGGCGCCGTTCTCCGCCCGCTTGCCCCACGTCACACGGGCATCGCGCGCATTGGCGCTGCCCGTCGATCCGCTGGCCTGCACGCCGTCAATGTCACGGCCGCGCTTGGTGATGATGTTGATCACACCGAACAGCGCGTTCGATCCGTACACCGCCGAGCCAGCTCCGGGCACGTACTCCACCCGCTCGATGAGGTCGACGTTGAGGATCGCTTCGGTGCCGACGGCCGCCTGGTCGAAGATGGGGTCGTTGGTGCGATGGCCATCAATCAGCAACAGGAAGCGGGTGTCGTAGTCGCCCGCGCGCAAGAAACCGCGTGCGCCCAGCGTGGTGTAGTTGCGGTCGTAGTTGGTGTAGAGCCCCGGCAGACTGCCCAGAATGTCGCCCAGCGTGCGCCAGCCATAGGCTTTGATGTCAGCTGCGGTGATGACCGATACGGTGGCGGGCGCCTCGTTGGCAGCTTGGGCGTACTTGGATGCACCCGTCACGACCTGCACCTGCATGAGTTGCTCGATGGGCAATGCAGTCAGGTCAGTCACGTCTGCCTGTGCCAGCGCTGCGGTGGAAAGCAACGTACCCGCCACCGCAAACATTTGCGCGCATCGCTTAGGGCCGAGCGGCGTGCGTGGCAAGCGCACAGACACTGCGATCGAGAGCGCGAAACTCGGATGTTTCCGGTAGCCCTGCGCGAGCGCACGGGCAATCACAACAAGGGGCGGCATCAGCGGAACCGGCAGAACCGATCACGTCTCTGAGGGACGTTCAGCGGGAATTCGATAGTTCTGCTTTAAAACGGAGAACCGGCGCGGTTCTTTACCCCTCCACTGCTGGGACGACACGTCAGCGCCGTTGTGGTGTGGCGGCAGCACGTGCCATTTTGTGACGGCCAAGGCTCAGCGGCGGCGCTTGCGCAAACGTTCGATGGCGACCAGTTGCGCGACAGCTTCGGCCAGCTCCGCCTGTGCACGTGCGTAGTCGAATTTGCTCTTGCTGTTCTGCATGTGTTCCTCCGCCGCCTTGCGGGCCTGCTCGGCCTTGGCCTCATCCAGGTCGTGCGCGCGCACAGCGGTGTCTGCCAGCACGATTACCTGCTCGGGCTGCACGTCAACAAAGCCGCCCGCCACAAAGAGGATCACCTCTTCGCCGTTCTCCTGCGTGACCCGGACGGTGCCTGGACGCAGCCGCGTAAGCAGACGTTCATGGCCGGGCAGGATGCCCAGTTCACCCTCGGTGCCGGGGATGACCACAAACTTGGCGTTGCCTTCGTACAGCCGTTCTTCTGCCGTGACGACATCGACCTTCAGCACCGGCATGGTGTCTCCTCTATTACGCGCATAGGTTCACAAGGTAGCACGATGTGCGCCCGGCGCCCTCCTCGGAACTCGCTCCGATTCGGGCCAGCGCCGACGCGTGCAGCCACGGCTGACCGTAAGGTTTCACAGTATGTAACGTCACAAACGCTGCCTAGACTGTCCGCCAGACCTTCAAAAAGACATATCAGGGAAACACAAGCATGCTGGGCGATCTATTGATGTCGTTCTTCGAGGTGGCGCGCCAAGGCAGCGTCACCTCTGCTGCCAAGCACCTGCGCCTGTCGCAGCCCACTGTGACCGGACGCATCCGCCAGTTGGAAGAGATGTACGGCGTCGAGCTGTTCCACCGCCGCGGCAGCCGGCTGGACCTATCGGACCTGGGCGTGAGCCTCATGCCCATCGTCGAGCGCCTTGCGCAGCAGGAGGGCGACGTCGATTTTCTCCTGCGCAATGCGGGCGATCTGCGCACTGGCAACCTGCGCGTGGGCGCCACGGGCCCTTACTACATCCTGCCCAGCGTGGCGGCGTTTCGCGCGCGGCATCCGACCATCGAGATCACCATCGAATTCGGCAATTCGCAGCAGATGCTCGAAGCGCTGTCAGAGGTGCGCATCGACCTGGCTGTGTCGTCTCATGCCGTGGATGACGAGCGCCTGCATCGCATCACGCTGGCAGAAGACACCATGGTGCTGGTCGTGCCGCTGGACCATGCGCTTGCGCGGCGTCCGAGCATCACGTTGGATGACGTTGCCGGCTGCCAGCTGTTGATGCGCGAACCGGGCTCCGTCACCCGCCGCGTCACCGAAGACGCGTTCGCTGCGGCCGGCATCGAGCCTGCCAGCACGAGCATCATCGGCAGCCGTGAAGCCATTTACGAGGCGATCAGCCTGGGGCTGGGCTGCAGCATCGTTCCCGCGCGTGAAGCACCGCGCCGGCCCGACGTGCGCGTGCTGCCGTTTGCAGACAACGCGCCGGTCATCCACGAATATCTGTACTTCCTGAAGGAGCGCAAGGACGCACGCCTGGTACGCGCCTTCCTTGACTGCCTGAACCCGGTGCTTGCACAGGCGCCAAAGAAAAACGCCGATGCGTTCATCGCCAAAGTTATGGCGATGGACACAGCCGCGACGCGCTAGGGCCGTAACCTCGCGGTTTTTCAACCGCCCCTGTCCGCCCGCTGTATGCAATCGCTTGCCCTGTTCGACCTGGACCACACCCTGCTGCCCGTTGACAGCGAATACGAATGGGGCCGCTTCCTGGTCGCCCAGGGCGCCGTCGATCGAAGCGTCTTCGAGCAAGCCAACGAACGCTGGATGCGGGAATACCGCGACGGCACGCTCGACTTTGCGCGGCACGTGCGCTTCTCGCTCGGCCTGCTGGCCCAGCACCCGCGCACACGGCTCGACGCCTGGCGTGCCACGTTCCTGCGCGAAGTCATCACACCCGCCATGCTGCCGCGCGCGCGGCAACTGGTCGACACACACCTGCGCGCTGGCGACCTTTGCTGCATCGTTACCGCCACGCACCGCTACCTGACCGAGCCGATTGCCGCCGCCTTCAACGTGCCGCATCTGCTGGCGGTCGAGGGCGAGACCATCAACGGTCAGAGCGATGGCGCATTCACGGGCAACCCGCTCGGCACGGCCACGTTTGGCGCAGGCAAGATCGTACGCGTGACGGAATGGCTCGCGCAGCGCGGCCAGCGCATGACGGACTTCTCGCGCACCGTGTTCTACAGCGATTCACGCAACGACCTGCCGCTGCTCGAAGCCGTTTCGCACCCGGTGGCAGTGAGCCCCGACACCACCTTGCGGGCCGTGGCCGAGTCGCGCGGCTGGCCCATCATCGAACTCTTCGCTGCCTGAAAACAAGAGCGCCCGCGCGGCATGAACCGTGCAGGCGTCTTTGTCGGTGAACGACACTCCGTCAGGCAGTCATCGCTGCGGGCGTGCTCGCCGGCGGCGTCCACTGCGGCAGTTCGGTGCCGTCGACCAGCGCATCCATATGCCGATGCGCCAGCGCCGGACCCACGCTCATACCAATGCCGCTGTGCATCAGCGCGACGGTGGTGCGGTCATCGATGCGGGTGATCGAGAACGCGCCGCTGCCGGGTACACGGCACTTGGCGCCGTACACGCCCTGCCAACGCTCCACCACGCGCAACTTGCTGCCGAAGGTGTCACGCGCGAGGTCGAGCATGATGTTATCGACCGACTCGGCGTTGAACGGGCGAGCGTCCTGACCGTAGTCGTGCGAATCGCCAACGATCCAGTCGCCATAGGGTGTCGGGCTGACTAACAGGTGAATGCCATGACGCGCCAGCTCGGGGCGCTGATGCTCGATCTGCATGGCCAGCGCCTGCGCCGTCGGCAAGTCCGCAAATGCACCGTAGTGCGTGCATGACAGCCCGGTCAGCACGGCGTGCTCCAGGCGGAAGCCATCTTCGGGTGTGACACGCAGCATCTGCAGGCGGCAAACCTGCGGTTGCAGCGCGCGAAGCTGGTCCGCACACAGCGTCTGGTAATCGTGACCGCTGCAGACGATCACACGCTGGGCGTTGCACACACCGGCGGTTGTTTCCAGCCGGCCGCCTTCAACATGGCGCACGAGCGTGCCGAAATGGAAACGCACACCTTGCGTGGCAAGCCATGACGCCAGCGCCGGAATGGCTTCGCGCGAATAGAGCTGCAGATCATCAAAGCCCTGGAGCGCTGCGCGGTGGCGCATGAAGCGTCCATCGTAGAGGTTCGCCAGGTCTGCGCTGCGCAACAGCTTTACGTTGTAGCCGAAAGCCGGTGCGCGCGTCGCCATGAACTCGTCCAGCACGGCTTCTTCCGCGGCATTGCGGGCAAATAGCAGAGCACCGTTGGCGCGCGCAAAGATGCCGGCCCTATCGGCCCAGTCGAGATACAGCGCGCGGCTTTCGCGCGCGAGGTCCAGCATGATGCCGGGCGGCTGGCCGGTCACCAGCATCTGACCGAAATTGCGAATGGACGCGCCGACGGCAATATCACTGCGCTCGAATACCGTCACGCGCAGGCCGCGTTTGACTGCAGCGGCTGCGTGCGCCAAGCCCAAAATGCCAGCCCCGACGATGGCGACGTCGGTGCTGGCATCCAGGCCCCCTTGAGTTACGGGAGCTTGCATCGCTTACTTCTTCTCCGACTTGCCGTCGTAGCGCTTCGTCCACTCAGCGAGGATGCGATCGCGATTGGCGCTGGCCCACGTAAAGTCGTTCTTGATCAGACGCTTTTCGTAGTCGGCCGGCAGCAGCGGATCCGGCTTGGAGAAGCCGGGCGTGGCGACCACGGCAAAGTTCTTCTCGTACAGCGCCATTGCAGCCGGGCTTGCCGAGAAATCAGCCAGCTTCTTGGCGGCGTCCAGGTTCTTCGTGCCCTTCATGATGCCGGTGGCTTCCACGTCCCAGCCCAGGCCTTCGGACGGCAGCACGATGTCGATGGGTGCGCCTTCCTTCTTCGATTTCACGGCACGGTATTCAAACGCGATGCCGATCGGGAATTCACCCGAGGCAGCCATCTTGCAAGGCTTGGAGCCCGAGTGCGTGTATTGGCCGATGTTCTGGTGCAGTGCGTCCATGTAGGCCCAGCCCTTCTGCTCACCCAGCATCTGCAGCCATGCGCTGACGTCCAGGTAACCCGTGCCCGACGAGGCCGGGTTCGGCATGACGATCTTGCCAGCGTAGACCGGCTTGGTCAGGTCGGCCCACGAAGTCGGCTTCGGCAGGTTCTGCTTCTGTGCTTCGACGGTGTTGAAGCAAATGGCCGCGCCCCATGCATCCATGCCGACCCATGCCGGCGGGTTGGCCTTGTCGCGGTACGTGGCGCCGATCTTCGACAGATCCGCCGGTGCGTACGGCGTCAGCATGCCTTCCTTGTCCAGGATGGCCAGGCTCGATGCGGCCAGGCCCCACACCACGTCGGCGCGCGGGTTGTTCTTCTCGGCCAGCAGCTTGGCGGTGACAACGCCAGTGGAGTCGCGCACCCACTTGATCTCGATGTCCGGATTGGCCTTCTCGAAGGCCTCCTGGTACGCCTTCACTTGGTCAGCTTCCAGCGCCGTGTATACGGTCAGCGTGGTCTTGGCAAAAGCCGACGTGGCGAAAGCCATCGCGGCCGAAGTGACTGCGGCGGCCAGCAGGGAAAGACGTGCGGTCATGGTTTCCTCGGTATGGTGTGATGCAGCGGAAAAGACAACAAACAGGACAACAAACTCAGATGCACTGCGGGCGTTCACCGCGCGCCAGACGGCGGTTGATGTCGGCCACGACTTCAGGCAGATCGGCAATCGTGTCGATCTCGTAATGCGGGCGGCAGGCGGAAAAGCCGGCCGAGATGGCGACGCGATGGCGCGCACGCTCGTCCGCAGACAGTGCGCTGTATTGCTCGTACGGCAGGCCCAAGGCGTTACCCGACATGAGCAGCGCAACGGTCCACATGCCGGCGCGGCGGCCCTCTTCGATTCCGGGCACGGTGTCGTCGACCTTCACGCAGGCCGCCACATCCCCAATCGCAAGGTCCACCACGCAGCGCAGTGCCTGCGCAGGCCACGGGCGGGCACGCGGCACTTCATCGCAAGCGACCACGCAGTCGGGTGTGTAGCCAGCACTGGCAGCCAGGTCGACCACACGATCCATCACCACGCGCGGGTAGCCCGAGCACGTGCCGATCTTCAACCCCGCTTCGCGCAGTGCGGCGATGGTGTCGAGCGCGCCCGGGATCATTGCGGAATGCTCACCCACCTTTTCGATCTGCAGCGGCATGAAGCGGTTGTAGATGGCAGTGACATCGTCATCGGTGGGCATGCGACCGTGTGCGAGCGAGAAACGCGCGGCAATCGCACCGTCGTTGCACAGCGTGCGGATGTGGTCCCACTTGCCCAGGCCCATCGGGCCGCGTGCTTCGTCCAGCGTGATGGCCACGCCAAATTCTGCAAACGCTTCCACGAAGATCTGCGTGGGGGCAAACGAGCCGAAATCGACCACGGTGCCGGCCCAGTCGAGCACAGCGGCCTCCAGGCGCAACGGCGTGCCGCCCGGGTTGAGGCGGTCTGCGCCGGCCTGGCGTGCCGAGATTGGGGAGGAGTCACCCATGTTCATGCTTCCTTTCTGTTTTTTGCTGCTTGTTGCTGCTTGTTGTTATTAGGGACGACGAATTCAATGCGCCGCCGTGCGCCACGCCTGCGTACGCCGCACGATGCCGCGCGTGGCCAGTTCCAGCAGCAGAGATACGACGATCGACGTGACGAGAATGAGCGTGGACATGGCCGCAGCGGGGCCGATGTCGCCGGCGTCGTCCATGTTCAGCACGGCCACGGAAGCGAGCACGGTGTCGGGGCTGTAGAGGAAGATCACTGCCGACACGGTCGTCATGGCCGACACGAACAGATAACGCGCGCACGACAGCACGGCCGGCACACACATTGGCAGCGTCACGCGCCAGTACGTGCGCAGCGCAGACACCTTGAGCGAGGCCGACACCGCCTCGAACACCGGATCGAGCTGCCCCAGCGACGCCACCGACGTGAGGTGTGCTGCCGTGGCGCAATGCATGATCGTGCAGAGCACCATCAGCGCCATGCCGCCATACAGGCCGTTGAGCGGATTGGCCGGATGGTTGAAGAAGAACACGTAGCCCAGACCGAGCACGAGGCCGGGCACCGCCATCGGCAGCAGCACGGCAAAGCGGATGGCCGAATGCAAACCGGATTGCAACCATCCTGCAGCGCGTGTTTTCTCAACCAGCCATGCGCCGGTGAAGATCAGTGCGGTACCGAACACGGTGGTGAGTGCAGCCAACTTCAGACTGTTGCGATACGCCAGCCAGCCACCGCCATCCATGTTGTCGAAGTCGTAATTGCGCAGCGACAGTTCGAGGTTGTACGGCCAGAGCTTCACCAGCGATGCGCCAACGGCGGTGGCAAGCATCAGCAGAATCCCGCCGACCACCAGCACGCTCAGCAGCAGGAAAAGCCCATCACGCAGGCGATCCGGCTGCGGGTGATATGGCTGTGCGCGGCTGGCCAGCGCGGCGTGCTGGCGGCGCTGCACGAGGCGCTCTACCGCAAAGGTCAGCAGCGCGGGCAGCAGCAGCATCAAACCGATGACGGCACCGCGCGCAAACTGCTGTTGGCCTACCACGGCCTTGTAGGCCTCCACGGCCAACACCTGGTAGCTGCCGCCCACCACGGTCGGCACGCCAAAGTCGGTCGCGACCAGCGTGAAGACCAACGCGAAGGCGCCGAACAACCCGTAGCGCGCACCGGGCAGCGTGACCGTGCGGAACGTGCGCCACGGGCTCGCGCCCATGGCACGGGCGGCGTCATACAGCCGGCCGTCTGCCAGCGTGAGCGTCGCCAGCAACAGCATCAACGCATACGGGAACGTGTAGAACACCTCGCCCAGCACGATGCCCCAGAAGCCGTAGATGTTGTTGCCGCTCATCCATGCCTTGAACAAGCCCTGGTTGCCAAACAGGTAGACCAGCGCAATGCCCGGCAGCAGCGACGGCGCAAACAGCGGCAGCATCGCCAGCGTGCGCATCGTGCCGCGCAACGGCATGCGGGTGCGTTGCACCGCATAAGCCAGGGCAAATGCCAGCGGCACCACAATGGCGGCCACCGCACCGGATACCGCGAGGGTACGGCCAACCATGGCAAGAAAATTCGGCGCCCGCACCACATGGGCAACCAGCGCCAGGCCGTGCTCGTCTGTGCTGCGCACACTGGCAACCAGCCCCGTGGCCTGCAACAACATCATCGCCGTGGGCAGCAGCAAGCCGATGGCGAGCAACAGCAGCCAGCCGAGCTTCATGCCCGTCAGCACAGGCGCATCGGTACGCCAGAACGGCGTGCCCGCGGCGCGAGCCGGTTTGGATGCGGCGGATTGGGTGGCCGCAACCACGTTGGCCTCAGGGGGCAGCATCGACATGGCGGCCTCAGGCATACACACGCAGGCCGTCGCGCTCCAGCGCGATCCACAGCTTGCTGTCGCCCAGGCCATTGCGGCCGGTTTGCAGCGCGCTCGATGCCACTTCGGCCACCAGCGGTGCATCGGCCAGGCCATCGATCGACAGCGTCACGCGCGTTCGGCTGCCCAGGTAGATCTGGTCGACCACGCGGGCGAGATGGCGATTGGGTGCGTCGTCGTCGGGATGCAGCGTGACGGCTTCGGGGCGGCAGAACAGACGGCCCTGAAACGCCCCGCTATCGGTGAAAGCCGGATCGAGCAGCAGCGGTTGGCCGGCCAGCGTGGGCGTGCCATCTTCCGCGCGTTCCAGCGGCAGCCAGTTGGCTTGGCCGACAAACCCGGCGACAAACCCGGTGGCCGGGCGCGAATAGATTTCCGCCGGCGAGCCGGTCTGCTCGATGCGGCCGTTGGACATGACGGCGATGCGATCAGCCATCGCCATGGCTTCGTCTTGGTCGTGCGTGACCATCAACGTAGTGACGTTCAGCTTGCGCTGCAGGCGGCGCAGCTCGATGCGCAGGTGCTCGCGCACCTGGGCGTCCAGCGCCGACATTGGCTCATCCAGCAGCAACAGCGACGGCGCGGGTGCCAGTGCGCGGGCCAGTGCCACACGCTGCTGTTGGCCGCCCGACAGTTGCGACGGGTACTTCGCCTCGCTGCCGGTCAGGTCAACCAGCGCGAGCATCTCCGAGACCCGCTCCTGCATGCGCGCACGGTTGCCGCTACTGGCGTCCAGCCCGTAGCCAACGTTCTGCGCGACCGTCAGGTTGGGAAACAGCGCATACGACTGGAAGACGATGCCGTAGTCACGCTCACGCGGGGGCAGATTGGAAATATCGCGGCCACCGGCGACGATCTGGCCGCCGTCGTGCGCCTCCAGCCCGGCAATGATGCGCAGCAGGGTCGTCTTGCCGCAGCCCGACGGGCCCAGCAGGCAGACGAATTCGCCTTGCGCCACATCCAGCGACACCCCGTCAAGCGCCGTGAACGCGCCAAATCGGCGTGAGATTTGCCGCACCGACAGGAACGGTGTGGCGGAACCCGAGGTCGGGTTGGTAACAGGCTGAGAGATGGGCACAGGGCGCAGACAGTGGCAAAAACGATCGCCACTGTAGCCAGCCGACATGTACCCCTTGTGGCAGTTACCCCAAAAACGCCAATGCGCGCATTTCCGGATTTTGGTTCGTCTATGACGAGACCGGCCGGACTTCGCTCAGGAAGGCGGCAATCAACCGCGCCTCACGCCGATCCTGCAGGCAATACAGGTATTCGCTCAGCTCCGGCGCGCCACCCTCAAAGGGCAGCACACGCAGATCGGCGTGGCTCGGCACTTCCTGGCGGGCGATGACACTGACACCCAGGTTGCGCGTGATGGCCTCCCGGATGGACTCCCGGCTGCCGATTTCCACCGTGGAAGCCGGCGTCACGCCAGCCTGCGCCATCATCGTTTCGGTCATGGCGCGCGTGGTCGATCCCACCTCGCGCACCAGCAGCCGGCATTGCGACAGAGCACTCACAGGCACGCTCGTCTGGCCGGCGAGCGCGTGGCTGCGATGCACCACGAGCACAAGCGGATCGCGCGCCAGTTCAATGCGCAGAAAACGCGCGTCGTCCACGCGCTGCGACGACGATGCCACGTCCACCCGGTACTCCTGCAGCGCTTCGAGCATCTGCACCGAATTGCCGGCTTCGATGCTGACGTCGATGCCGGGATGGCTTTTGCAGAAACGATCGACGATGTCGAGTACGTAATACGGCGCCGTCGCGCCGATGCGCAGGTGGCCCGATCCCATGTCACCAGAGTTGCGCAGGAAGAAGTCGATCTCGGTTTCCTGGCGCACGAGCTGGTCCACCAGGGGCATCAGCCGCACGCCCGCGTCCGACAAGGAGAGCCGGCGCCCGCCCCGGTAGAACAGCTCCACGCCGTAGGCCTCTTCCAGGGCGCGGATCTGCGAAGTCACGGTCGGCTGCGACAGGCCGAGCTGCTTGGCTGCCAGCGTGATGCTGCCCAGGCGGGCAACCATGAAGAACGATTTGAGCTGCGCAACGAGCATCGGCGGGTGACGTATTGAGCGCGTTTGCGGCGCGGTGAATGAGCGGGCGGCCCATTCTAGCGGACGGCTCCGTCGCCAAAGTGGCGCCAGGCGCCCTCCTCCGTTTTCTGCATCTACATCCCGGAGCTACGACTTTTTCAACCTTTTCGACAACGCAAACTTTGCGTACCCCCACATCGGGGGGAATTGGCGCCTGTGAGGCCGTCATTTCCACAAATCGAATCCGCCACTTCGCCTTGAGAATCCGTTCGCATGTTGCGCTTGAGGCAGTCACGAGCCGCCCTCGCGCAGGCTTCTGGTATGTGCGGATTTGGAGAGAAGTGGATGGAACGCAGCAGCAACAACGTGCGCGGCACGAAGCAATGGACCATCGCGATGATGGTGGCAGCAGCAGGCACCCTGGCCGCATGTGGTGGAGGCGGTGGCGGCGGGGGTTCGGGGGCCACCCCGGCAGCCACGCAAGGCTCGTCCGCCAATATCACCGTGGCGGCGGCGTGCAGCGGGTCGAACTGCGGCGCACTGGGCAATACCTACGCCGGCTCCGGCGTGGGCGTATGGCAAGCGACCAATACGGGCGGAGCGTCCGGCTCGGTGCCGGTGTCGATCGCGGGGCTGACTGGCCAGAGCGTGACGCTCATCTACACCAACCAGAGTGCGGCGGCTCAGCCGATGCCGTCCATCTCGCTCACGGGCCTGGGGCTGCTGAATGCCACGGGCACGCCGGTCCCGAAGACTGCCGCCGACGTGGCGGGCAATGACGCCAACGCAGCGTTCGATCGCCAGCTCTCCGATTTCAACATCCATGCGCTGGATGGATACGCCACTGGCGGCGCCCCGCTCAAGACGCAAGGCGCTTCCAACGACACGGTGCTGCGTCCGCAGTCGGTCGCCAGCGTCGGCACACAGCGTACGTGGAACCATCAACAGCCGGATGGCACCGCCACCGTGCGTACGGCCACGCTGCGCCAGCAAGCCACGGCCACGGACGGCCGCATCGTCAACCTGTGGGTGGAAAACACCGAATACGACACCAGCAAGATCACCGACGGCATCATCAACACGCTCATCAGCAAATTTGCTTCGGGCACGCAGTCTGTCTACGCACTGGCCACTTCGCTGGTCGGCCAGCCGTGGGGCAGCTACTCCAGCTCCGCCAGCCTGATCGATCCGAACCAGGCGCTCGATGTCGTGGTGCTGAACATCCAGCCGGATAGCCAGCCCTATGGCCGCGTTGGCTATTTCTGGGCGCGCAACAACTTCACCACCAGCTCGCAGCCGCTGTCGAACCAGTCGCTGTCGCTCTATGTGGATTCGGAAACGATCTACCTGGGTGGCACGGACGGGCTGAACACCGTTATCTCGACGCTCGGCCATGAGTTCACGCACATGGCCAACTTCTACCAGCGCGGCGTGCTGCACGGCTCGCAATACATGTACGGCACGTGGCTGGAAGAAATGACAGCAATGACGATGGAAGACGTGCTCTCCAGCCAGATCGACCCAAGCTTCAACAACGTGCGCGACAGCCGCTTCCCGGCCTGGCTGCAAAGCGCGTACGACTGCTCGCTGACGGCGTTCGATCCGTCGCTGTCGTCGTCATGCCCGGGGTATCCGATTTCGGGCAGCCTGGGCGGCTTCCTGCTGCGCCAGTACGGCATTGCGTACTACACGAACCTGCTGCAGAACTTCTCGTCGACGGATTCGGCTGCGGTACTCAACAGCGCCATCCAAGCCGGCGGCGGCGCAGGGCTGGGCGATGCAACGGGCCGCTGGGGCACGGCGGTTGCGCTGCTGCCGGTGCCGGGCAGCCCGTCGGGATTTGCGTATCCGGCTCGCTCGGACAGCGGCTTTTCGATCCCGGCGCTGAACGGCCCGAACTACAGCAGCCAGCGCACCATGCCGACGTCGGTACCGGCCACGCTGCAAAGCTTCGGCCAGTTCCCGGTCGCACGCGGCACGAAGGCTGGCACGTACAGCGAGACGATCACGGTGCCGGCATATTCAACGGTGTCGATCATCATCCATTGACAATGCGCGGCTGAGGGAGCGTGCTCCCTTTTGGTTTCGGCCAGCGCCGGAACCTTGAGAAGGACCAAAAGAAAAGGCGCCGAGGGTTGAATGCCCTCGGCGCCTTTTCACTTGACTACGGCAGGAACGACCCGCCGTAGCCTCACCGCGTGCTTACATCTGCACGGTGTCGGCCACTTCCTTGAAGTCTTCGATCTGATCGAAATTCATGTACTGGTAGATCTTGTCGCCGTTGGCGGTGAGCACGCCCATGTCGGCCATGTACTCGTCCTTGGTCGGGATCTTGCCCAGACGCGAGCAGATCGCCGCCAGTTCCGCCGAGCCGAGGTACACGTTCGTGTTCTTGCCCAGGCGGTTCGGGAAGTTGCGGGTGGACGTCGACATGACCGTCGCGCCTTCGCGCACCTGTGCCTGGTTGCCCATGCACAGCGAGCAGCCCGGCATTTCGGTGCGGGCACCGGCCGTGCCGAACACGCCGTAGTGGCCCTCTTCCGTCAGTTGCTTCTGGTCCATCTTGGTCGGCGGCGCAACCCAGAGCTTGACCGGAATGTCGCGCTTGCCTTCCAGCAGCTTCGACGCCGCACGGAAGTGGCCGATGTTGGTCATGCACGAGCCGATGAACACTTCGTCGATCTTGGCGCCGGCCACGTCGGACAGCGTCTTCACGTCGTCCGGATCGTTCGGGCAGGCAACGATCGGCTCATGGATGTCGGCCAGGTCGATCTCGATGACGGCAGCGTATTCAGCGTCGGCGTCCGGCTGCAGCAGTTGCGGATCGGCCAACCATTGCTCCATCGCCTTGATGCGGCGTTGCAGGCTGCGCGGGTCTTGGTAGCCCTGCGCGATCATCCACTTGAGCAGCGTGATGTTGCTGTTCAGGTACTCGATGATCGGGTCCTTGTTCAGGTGCACTGTGCAACCGGCGGCCGAACGCTCAGCAGACGCATCCGACAGTTCGAACGCTTGCTCGACCTTCAGGTCAGGCAGGCCTTCGATTTCGAGGATGCGGCCCGAGAAGATGTTCTTCTTGCCTTGCTTGGCGACCGTCAGCATGCCTTGCTTGATCGCGTACAGCGGAATCGCGTTGACGAGGTCACGCAGCGTGACGCCCGGCTGCATCTTGCCCTTGAAGCGAACCAGCACCGATTCCGGCATGTCCAGCGGCATCGTGCCGGTGGCGGCCGCGAATGCGACCAGGCCCGAGCCTGCCGGGAAGCTGATGCCGATCGGGAAGCGCGTGTGCGAGTCGCCGCCGGTGCCGACGGTGTCGGGCAGCAGCATGCGGTTCAGCCACGAGTGGATCACGCCATCGCCCGGGCGCAGCGCAATGCCGCCACGCGTGCTGATGAAGTTCGGCAGCGTCTGGTGCGTCTTCACGTCCACCGGCTTCGGATACGCGGCGGTGTGGCAGAACGACTGCATGACGAGGTCGGCCGAGAAGCCGAGGCACGCCAGATCCTTCAGTTCGTCGCGGGTCATCGGGCCCGTGGTGTCCTGTGAGCCGACCGAGGTCATCTTCGGTTCGCAGTACGTGCCCGGGCGAATGCCCTGGCCTTCCGGCAGACCGCACGCGCGGCCGACCATCTTCTGCGCGAGCGAGAAACCCTTGCCGCTGTCGGCCGGCTGGTGCGGCAGGCGGAACAGCGTCGACGGTGCGAGGCCCAGCGCTTCACGCGCCTTGGCGGTCAGGCCGCGGCCGATGATCAGCGGAATGCGGCCACCGGCGCGCACTTCGTCGAACAGCACGTCCGACTTGACCTGGAATTCGGCGATCACCTTGCCGTCCTTCAGCGCCTTGCCTTCGTACGGGCGCAGTTCAACCACGTCGCCCATTTCCATCTGCGACACGTCGAGTTCGATCGGCAGCGCGCCGGCATCTTCCATCGTGTTGTAGAAGATCGGAGCGATCTTGCCGCCCAGGCATACGCCGCCGAAACGCTTGTTCGGAACGTAGGGGATATCTTCGCCCGTGAACCACAGCACCGAGTTAGTGGCCGACTTGCGCGAGGAACCGGTGCCGACCACGTCGCCCACGTAGGCGACCAGGTGGCCCTTTTCCTTAAGCGACTCGATGAACTTGACCGGGCCGCGCTTGCCGTCTTCTTCCGGCGTGATGCCGGGGCGCGCGTTCTTCAGCATCGCCAGCGCGTGCATCGGGATGTCCGGGCGGGTGGTGGCGTCCGGTGCCGGCGACAGGTCGTCGGTGTTGGTTTCGCCCGTCACCTTGAACACGGTGATGGTCAGGCTTTCCGGCACTTCCGGACGGCTCGTGAACCATTCGGCGTCGGCCCAGCTCTGCAGCACAGCCTTTGCGTGCACGTTGCCCTTGTCCGCGAGTTCCTTCACATCATGGAACTGGTCGAACATCAGCAGCGTTTTCTTCAGCGCCTCTGCGGCGGTGGCGCCGACTTCGGCGTCAGACAGGAGCTCGATCAGCGGCTGGATGTTGTAGCCGCCCAGCATCGTGCCGAGCAGTTCGGTGGCGCGGGCACGCGAAATCAGCGCGCAAGCGGTCTCACCCTTGGCGACAGCAGCCAGGAAGCCTGCTTTCACGCGGGCGGCTTCGTCCACGCCAGCGGGTACGCGATGGGTGATCAGGTCGAGCAGCGTTTGCTCTTCACCCGCGGGCGGGTTCGTCAGCAGTTCGACCAGTTCGGCGGTCTGCTGAGCCGTCAACGGCAGGGGAGGAATACCGAGCGCGGCGCGGGCGGCCACGTGAGCGCGAAAGTTTTCAAGCATGGGAGACCTGCTGAGATGACGTTACAGGGGAATCTTTTCAGGCACCCCGAGGCTGGTCCGGGCGCCGCTTGGGCGCGATTCTAATCGCAATACCCCACACGGTCAAATGTCTTATATCTTATATAAGAGTCGACCGCGCGACCTGCCGCCTTCAGCCGTTCAATGCTGCCCTTCCCCCTCTCCTCCAGGCACACAGCCCCCCTGCGTGCCTCTTCAAGTTCCAAGCGAACGTGCCGAAAAAGATTCCGATGTAGAGCGGCGAGCACATCCCCGGTTTGCCGACATTCAAACAAAAAGAATCAGCTATGCGAGTCGATCCCCCTCTCACGACCAACGCGCTGCCGCCTGCGGCGAGCCGTCCATCCCGCGTTTCAGTTGGAAATGAAGCGGCATCCCCATCCGCGTCGAAAGGCAACGACATCGGCTCGAACACCGACGAAACGCGATCATCGACTGGCCTGAATCCATCATCGGGCGACGCAGGGGCGTCAAGCGACAGCCCCGTGGTCAAGCAGTTGAAAGCGCAGATCAACGCGCTGCGGCAGCGGCTTTCAGCGTTGCAGCGGCAGATGGAAGCCGAATCGAAACAGGCCACCATCGACAAGGAGGCAGCTGCCAAACTTCAGGCGCTGTCGACGGAAGCAAGCTCGGTATCCGCGGCACTTGAAACTGCAATAGGCCAACTTGCCCAGGCGCAGCAAGCGGAAGGCAAGAGCTCGGGAGGCCTGTTCTCCACGACAGCCTGAGAAGACGGCAATACCGCAATTGCTCCAGTCGGCCCGCGCGTCATCCAACCAAGGCGATACCAGTGCCGCCCCGCCGGCAAACCAGCCCGCTACGACGCGCAGGTTCCGCCAACTATTCAGCAATAACAGCCTACCTGCCGTCAGCGCGCATGTTGCGGAGGATTCTGCGGATATGCCGCCCGGCAAAGCTCTAGCACTTCAGTGCGAAACCATTGATGCGCCGGATCGTGATCGAGGCGCGGATGCCAGATCTCTGAAACGGTGAAAGCCGGTACGGCCAGCGGCAGCTCGAAATACTGCAGCCCGTTGGTAGCCGCGTAATCCGTTACAAAGGCATTACCCAAGCAGGAATACGGAACGGCGGCCAGTAAGTCCGAATGGCGGGCCAGTTGCATAGCGCTCATATAGGACGGCACCACGATTGCCACCTTCCGCCGAAGGTTTGGCGGCTCCAGTGCCACGTCGATCGCATTTTCCGTTTGCCCTGTACGCGAAACCATGACGTGGCCACATGCGGCCCATTGCTTCAGGCGGATGCGAGCATCGCCCAGGAGAGGATGGCCCATGCGGCACACCCCGACATAGCGATCGCGGAAAAGCGGCCGTGTACGGACCTCAGGGGCAGCCGTGCGGACAATACCGATCTCCAGATCAATTGCGCCGTCCCGCAACGGCTGCGCGTTCCAGTCCGGCTTGGGCGTGAAGCGAACTTGCACGCCGGGCGCCGCGCGTTGGATGCGATCCATCAAGGCCGCGCCAAGCAGATCGACGAAGCCTTCACCCGCGCGCACGGTGAAGCATTGCTCAAGGGTGGCCACGTCGAACCGATGTTCAGCACGGCTGAGCGCCGCCTCCGCTTCACGGGCCAGTGCGGGAATACGCAGGCTCAGTTGCTCGGCGTAAGGCGTCAGCACCAGCGCGCGGCCAGCTTGCAACAGCAAGCGATCGCCCGTCGCGATGCGCAGGCGCGAAAGTGTGCGGCTCATAGCGGAGACGCTGAGATTCAGACGCCGGGCCGCACCGGTGACGCTACGTTCACTGAGCAATGCATCCAGCGCGGGCAGGAGGTTGAGATCGACGCGTGACATGCGGCCAGAATAATCGAAAACGCATCCAGCCATGGCGTCTGGTGCAATCGTGGATTGTCGGCCAGGCGTCTGGTGCAAAACGCGGGCTCTTCTGACAATACGCAGCATCCCCTGCGCACAACGGAGAATGCCTTGCCCAACGCTCCCATCCACACGCCCACCGTTTTGCTGATCGGCGCCTCACGGGGCCTTGGTTATGCCATGGCGGCCGAGTTTCTCAAGAAGGGATGGAATGTCGTGGGCACGGTCCGCGCCGGCAACGACCGGACGCTCTTGCACGATCTCGCCAATGCGCATCCGGACAGGGTCGCCATCGAAACGCTGGACATCACGCAGCCCGAGCAGATCCAGGCCCTGCGCGAACGACTGTCCGGCCGGACGTTCGATGTTCTGTTCGTCAATGCGGGGACCACCAATCCGGATCCAACGCAGACCATCGGCGAGGTCTGCCGCGTGGTGTTGTCTGGCCACGTGACGGTGGTCAGCATGCCGTTCGCGTTGTAGGCGTACTGGGTGATGGCGCCATCGGGCGCGGTAATGCTGGAGACGCGGCCTTGGGGGTCGTAGGCAAAGGTCAGGCTGCGGCCACTGGGGGCGGTGACTCGAGTCAACCGATTCTGTGAGTTGTACGTAAGCGTCGTAGCGCGGCCGTTTCGATCACGCACCGATTGCAGCTTGCCGCCTACGTCATAGGTCTCGACGGTGTTCGTGTCAAAAGCAATGTACTGCCAGCCACTAGGCTTACCGGTAGTGTCGGTGATCTGTTTAAGCGTGTCGCGCGTCCCGTCTGCCGACCACACCGTGCCATTATTCTTGAAGGCAAATCCGACTCCACTCTCTCGCTGCGACGTGACTTGTAGCGGTAGGT
The DNA here is from genome assembly GCF_054792405.1 of Ralstonia sp. SA306. Taxonomy (NCBI): domain Bacteria; kingdom Pseudomonadati; phylum Pseudomonadota; class Betaproteobacteria; order Burkholderiales; family Burkholderiaceae; genus Ralstonia; species Ralstonia sp. SA306. Next base: position 771,767 of record NZ_CP096452.1, on the reverse strand, counting down.
ACGTCGGAAAGTTGGTATCCAAGCTGCGTTGCCAATTCAAAATCCATTGCCCCGCCCCCCCTGCCGATCCGTACACGCCTTGTGAGCGGTAGGCGTACGTGATAGGAAGCTCGGCGCTGCTAATTCCGGCCAGCTCGCTCAGAATCTTCGCGCCTGTACCAGGTATAACGGGATGGCTTACGGCACACGCTTGAACAAGCGTGGGAAGGGGTGAAAGCTGGCACGAACCGTCATCCTGAGCGCGATATCCCGGAATACAAAATGCTGGTTGTCCAACCGTCGCTCCCGTAGTGCCGACCCCATTTCTCAGTGCCGGGCAAAAGTACGTTAGGGGCGAAGTCCCGGTCTGATAAACAGCCCCAGGAGCAAGAGAATTGACGCCCCAATACGCGTTGCTGGCGGCGACAGCAGCATTACACGCCGCTTGCGGACTGTCTCCGGACCCACGATATCCTGCCGGCAGGCCTGGCAAGGTAGCCGCCCAAAGGCGACCACTAATACCTACATCGGAACTGTTCGCCCAAGCTTGCGAACCCAACGTAAGCGCTGCAGCAATCAGCAAAAACAGCGTGGTAGGTACTCTTTCCGTAAGCGCGCTTGCGACGTGTACAACCTTCTGCCCCGAGGACCGCAACCGCCCCTCCCCCATCCACTTCATTCCGCATCCCCAGCATTGTTATTTTTGGAGACATGACTCTCAGCACTCTTCCGGCGACGCGCAAGTTAGAACATTTTCAATGTGAATTGAGCCAAACTTTTATCAGTCTGATTGGCAAGACCTGTCGCGTAACAACCTAGGAAGAAAGGCCATGCAATTCCCCATCGCGATTCACAAGGACGAGGGGAGCGTCTATGGCGTCACGGTGCCGGATATTCCCGGCGTGCACTCGTGGGGCGATACCGTCGATGAAGCCATCCGCAACACGCGGGAGGCCATCGCGGGTCATCTGCAGACACTGGCAGAGCTCGGCGAAGACGTAGACGTAACCTGCTCGATAATTGAAGACCTGACCAAGCAAGACGAGTACGCCGGTGCCATCTGGGCGATCGTTGAAATCGACGACGAGGAGCTTGACCGCACCCCCGAGCGCATCAACGTGTCACTCCCCCGCTTCGTGCTCAGAAAGCTGGATCGGTTTGCCGAGAAACGGCATGAAACACGCAGCGGGCTTCTGGCTCGCGCGGCCATGGAACTCATGGCGCATGGATAGGACGGGCGGCCGGTTGGTCGCCCCCTTTTTTTGCCCTCACGCGATGGAGCGGACGCGCTCTTAAGCGCTACCGTAGGAGTCAGGTCTAAATTGCCACCGGTCGGGAATCAAAACAACCCCACCGGCTCCGCCGCCCGATCCCAGCTGTAAATAATCACCTCCCGCCGCGCCACTCCCTGCCCTCCGCCCACGGTGTAATTAATCTCCACCGCCTCCATCTCGAACCCCGCAAAACACCTGCGGATATCCGGATGGTCGTTCAGGCTCACGATGGCCTTGCCCTTCAAGCCGCGCATGAGCGCCGCCATCCGTTCGTACTCGCTGAACGGAAAATCGACGCCATACCCTTCAGTCTCCCAATACGGCGGGTCGAGATAGAACAGCGTGTGCGGCCGGTCGTAGCGCTCAATGCAGTCGGCCCAGTTCAGGTTCTCGATGTACGTGCCGGCCAGGCGCAGGTGTGCGGCGCTCAATGACTCCTCGATGCGCAGCAGGTTTGGCGCCGGCGCCGTCGTGGCGGTGCCGAACGTCTGCCCTTCCAGCTTGGCGCCGAAGCACGTGTGCTGCAGGTAGTAGAAGCGCGCGGCGCGTTGGATGTCTGTGAGCGTGTGCGGCGGCGTGTCTTGCAGGATTCGGAACATGTCGCGGCTGGTCAACAGCCACTTGAAGTGCCGCACGAATTCTTCAAGGTGAGGCTGCACAACGCGGTACAGGTTCACCAGATCGCCATTGATGTCGTTGATGACCTCGACATTGGCAGCGGGCCGCAGGAAGTACAGCTCCGCGCCGCCGGCAAAAACTTCGACGTAGCACTTGTGAGCGGGAAAGCGGGAATACTGTCACTTTGTAGAAAGCCTCGATCCCGATGAGACGTCTTCCGATTGGCGCACGCTAAGTGCCAGCGCCTGCGAAGAACGTCTCGCAAGGGAGAGAAACAAGGAACTCAAGATTCTGCTCGACGCAGACTACTGACATTCCACTAGCTCAGCTTCACATCGACCGGTTGAATCCGCAACCGCAAGGGGCCGTTGACCTGCGGTACGCTTGACGACCGTTTCCACTTAAAGCGGGATAAACCGGCCCTGTGACCGCTCATGCTCGAGACGACGCGCTGCTGCTGAAATCGGAACTTGCAGAATCACCTGTTGCGCATCCATCAGCCGGAATCCAGCGCTGTGGCATGAGCTGGCATCGACGTGCGCGTTTGCCCTGGTGTCATGCCGTACATCGCTTTGAAATCGCGAATGAAATGGGCGGCATCGGAAAAGCCGCACTCGTAGGCGATGACGGTCACGCGGCGATCGCTATTCAACAAGAGCCATCGTGCGTAGCGCAACCGCATCAGCCGGTAGAACTCCTTGGGCGACAGGCCTGTCTCGGCCAAGAAGCTGCGTTGCAACTGACGCACGCCCGTGCCTGTCATGCGCGCGACCACAGTGATGCTGAGCGGGGCTTCGATGTTTTCTTCCATCAGCACAATGGCGTGCCGTACGGAACGATCATCGACGGTCAAATAGCCCAGCGCCTTGCGCCGCTCGACAAATGAGCGGCCGCCCCGCCTGCTGACCGTCATCTGGTGGATCACTTTGGAGGCACGGTCCGCTCCGCAGTGCCGGCCAATCAGGTGCGCTGCCAATTCGAGCACCGATACGCCACCCGCACACGTGATGCGGTCGCCATCAACCTCGTAGTCGCGATGGGTGACGGCCCGCAGGCCGGGGAACATCGTCTTGTAGTCTTCATGGTGGAAGGCATGCACGCAGGCCACGCGATCTTGCATCAAGCCCGCACGCGCCAGCACAAAGCTGCCCGTGCATAAACCGATCAGCGGCACCTTAGCCGCGCTCGCGCTGCGCAGATAGGTCCAGTAGCGTCGATCCACACTATCCAACTCAGGCAGCAGGCCACCGATCACCACCAGATAGTCGAATTGTTCTGGTGAACCATGCAGCCCCTGCACCGGCACAGCGATGCCGCAACTCGCCTCAACCGCTTCACCGGCACCAAGCAAGGTCCAGGTGCACCGGAGCGGGCGACTTTGGTCGCCAATGTCCGCGGCATGACGCAACGCGTCGCAAAAGCCTGCCAGCGATAGAAGAGGAAAGGTCGGCCATAGAAGAAAGCCGACACGCAACTCAATACCGGCGGACACATCTGCACTGCGGTGGGCATCCAGTTGCGCAACCAATTCACGGCCAAGCCGTGCATTTTCCAGCTTGCTGGCCTTGTCTGCATTTGCCATGGCAGCCCCGGAGTCGTCGAGCTGGCGTCAAGTATAAGGCGGTGGAACGCCAGTTTGGCGATGTCGTATTTGTTCTATTTTTTTTCGGTTCGGTGCAATGCCATCGTATCGCATGTCACTAAATTTAAGCCTGTCGAACACGTGCAGCCGGAGCCAAGGCTGCGCGCCGCAGACGTAGACAACGACGGCAATCACGGAAGAGGATACGCTCATGACAACAACGATTTCCCGAGCGCTGGGCATCAGCGTCGGAAGCAGTCTGATGATGCTGGGTGCGTCCGGCGCCCTGGCGGACGACGTAGTGAAAATCGGCCATGCCGCGCCGCTGACAGGCGTGAATGCACACTTGGGCAAGGACACTGAAAACGGCGCAAGGCTGGCCGTCGAGGAGATCAATGCCAAAGGACTCATCATCAAGGGGCGCAAGGTTCGGCTCGAGCTGGATGGCCAGGATGACGCCTCCGATCCGCGTCAAGGCACGCAGGTTGCGCAAAAGCTGGTGGACGATCAGGTGGCCGCTGTCGTGGGCCATATGAACTCGGGCACCAGCATTCCTGCAGCCAAGATCTACAGCGATGCTGGCATCGCGCAAATCTCGCCCTCGGCCACGAATCCGGCCTATACCCAGCAGGGCTTCAAGACAACCTATCGTGTCGTGGCGACCGACGCCCAGCAAGGCCCTGCGCTCGCCCGCTATGCAAAAACCACACTGAATGCCAAGACGGTCGCCATCGTCGACGATGCAACAGCCTACGGCCAAGGCCTAGCCAACGAATTTGAAAAATACGCCAAAGCCAATGGCTTGACGGTCCTGTCGCATGACGCAACCAGTGACAAGGCCGTGGACTTTCGCGCCATCCTCACCAAGATCAAAGGAAGGCATCCAGACATCATCATGTACGGCGGCATGGACGCCACGGGTGGCCCATTTGCCAAGCAGGCGCGAGAGCTCGCCATTAGTGCACGCGTCTTGGGCGGAGACGGGCTTTGCGCAGATTCGCTCGCGCAACTGGCCGGCACAGCGGCGGACAACGTGGTCTGCTCCATCGCCGGTATGCCACTTGAACGGATGCCCGACGGCCCGGCTTTCGCGAAGCGCTACGAGGCGCGTTTCGGCCAGCGCGTGCAGCTCAACGCGCCGTTCGCCTACGACGCGGTCTACATCATTGTGGAAGCGATGAAGCGTGCCCAATCGGCTAAGCCTGCCGACGTTCTGGGAGCGTTGCCTGCAACGAACTACACCGGTGTGCTGGGCCAGATCCAGTTTGACGACAAGGGCGATGTGAAGCAGCGCGCGATCTCGCTCTACAACTACAAGAACGGCAAGCAGACGCTGCTTGACGTCGTGAAGATGTAAGCGTGGATCCGCTGGTCGCCACAAGCTGCAGCGGAGCCAGTCATGTCCGGGGCGACCCCTCCGGAGCAAGGGTTGCGTGTGGCTTGCTACCACACGCTTTTTTAATCTTTCAGGCTCGCGTCTTGCCGGCACGGTCTCATTTAGGAGTCGTTTCATGACCGCATCCACGGCACGCTTGCACGAGGCAGGGCGTGCATTGCCTCGCCTCGTGCTGATCGGCACCGGGGGCACGATCGCCGGGAAAGGCGAATCGGCCGTCAACACATCCACCTATGACTGCTCGGTCCTGCGCGTCGACGATATCCTGGCCAACTTGCCAAGTGCAGCTTGTGTTGCGGACATCCGCGCAGAGCAACTGTTCCAGATCGGGTCGGAGAACTTTGCCAACGAGCACCTGATCACGCTGGGTCGGCGTGTGGCGGCGCTGCTTTCACATGACAACGTGGATGGGGTCGTGATCACACATGGCACCGACACGATCGACGAGACGGCCTACTTCCTGCACCTGACAGTCAAAAGCACCAAACCGGTGGTGCTGGTGGGAGCGATGCGGCCGCCTTCAGCGCTGAGCGCCGACGGGCCGCTCAACCTGTACAACGCGATCGTTGTGGCTGCGAGCCCCGATGCTCACGGTAAGGGCACGTTGGTCGTGACCAATGACGAAATCCACACCGCACGAGACGTCGTTAAGTCCAACACCTTCAAGCAGGAGGCGTTTCGTTCGCCTTATGGTCCGCTTGGCTACATCGTGGAGGGGGTGCCGCGCTTCTATCGGCTCACCGCACGCAGCCACACGGTCAATTCCGAATGGTCCATCGATCGCATCCACAACCTTCCCGATGTGGGAATCGTATACGCGCACAGCGGCATGACGGACACCACCGTGCACGCGCTGCTTGACTCGGGGGTGAGCGCGATCATCTACGCGGCAACGGGCAACGGCAACGTAGCAGATCAGGTGGTAGGCGCTCTGGTGGAAGCCCGTCGACGGGGGGTGCACATCATCCGGGCCTCGCGCACAGGTGGAGGCGTCGTCCTGCGCAACGGCTCGCAGCCCGACGACCGCTATGACTGGGTGGTGGCAGATGACCAAGTACCGCACAAGGCACGCATCCTCGCGATGCTGGCACTGACGTGCTCAGATGACTCGGCCAGGTTGCAGCGCGCTTTCATGTCGTACTAGTACGATGTTCCAAGTAGATCTGTCCGGATGCAAGTCCCTGGTGAGGAGGGAGGTGCGGACAAAAACTTGGACTACCAGGAGGTAGTTCATGTATTCGCACGAGGACAGGATTCGAGCGGTCGAGCTCTACATCAAGCTCGGCAAGCGCGTCAGGGCAACCATTCCTCAGTTGGGATGAGTCACATTCCAGCCAGGGGTAGATTCCAGGAGCGGGGGCCGGGCATTGTCAACGACCGCCCTGACGATATCGACCGGCCGCTCTTGGCCGGTAGGGGACGACCATTGCCTATCACGCTTCATTGGCAGATGACCGCTGGGAGGGCTGCAGTTGATGGAAGTCTCAATAAATGAAGCTGCTCTTGTAGCGTCCGTCGCTTTGCAGTTCGAAGCGGCAACTAGTGAAAAGCCCCTTTTCGTCGGTGCTAACAAGCCGAGCTAGTTCAGAGAAGTAAAGCGCTAGTCGAGGCACACCGGTCAAAAAACCCACCTTGCCGTCGTCCGTACGAACATAGGAAACGACAGCGTCGACCCGCACGCCATCCAGCTCAACCTCGGCCGAAATTGACGCCCACGGCTCGCGGCAAGCCGACGCAAGAGCTTGCCCAATTGCCTTCTCGCATTCAACTGCATCCTTAAACATCTTTCGTAGCCCTAGATACAAGCCCACTGCACTCATTCCCGCAAGGCTTTCTCCCACGCAGGGGCATCCTCGGCGAGATCGTGATAGCAATCAAGATTCGCCAATTGCCGGCCACTTGCGATGTCCACTAGCCTGCAGGCCATGTTGAAGTGTATCGATCCAGTCTCATAGGCGAGCTGTTTTCCGTCTTCCCAAAACATCCATCTCCACACAATTGGATCTCCTTGGATTCGACGAATAACATGTCCTCGCTGGGCGATAACCAAGGTGGCGGGGTAGCTTGGGCCGTGCGCCGCCGGATAGCTCTCTGTCCAACCTTCAAGGCCCTGTGGCCCCGCCCGATGCGCTGATTCGATGGGCTCGTCTGCCCGCGATGCCTGAGCCAATGCTGCGCCTCCCAACAAGAGCATGCCGATCATGACCAGCCTTCTGCCTGTGCTTTGCATGCTTGAAGAGAGCGGTTTGGTGTGGTTCAGTCTAGCTGATGTTCAGTCGCTGGATGCGTCGACAGGGAGACCGGAACGGCCGCTCCTGGCCGGAAGCGGACAGTATGTAACTAGCCGCTGCAGTCAATTTCGACTCTGGGCGGGCGCACGATGGCCCGATTGCAGGCCTATACACCCTTTACAACGAGTGGGATGCGTCGCGCCCCCTATAGTGCGGCACGTACGTGAATGGTTGAAGTCCGTAAATGGCCGCATCGGCTCGCACCCCAGACTCAAGCTCCTTTAGGTAGCGTCGAACCTTGCTCAATGGATGGTCGGGAAACTGCGCATCGAATTTCTGATCGTCGGCCTGGTTGCGCATAAATTCAGCATGGTAGTTCGGGTCATAGGGGTCCTGATTCCACCCAAGTAACTCCCCTGTTGCTGTGTCGAACTTCGGCGGACCCATCAAAACCATGACGGCTGCTTCGCGCATGCCCGTTACGCCTCGCTCCATACTTTCCACCTTGATCACGTAAGAGCGGTCAGCAAAGGGCAGCGTGTAGGCGCCGACAAAGGCGAAGCCACGTGTCTGGTGCATCCGTACCTTGAGCAGGGTGCGCACCGCGTTCAATGCTGTCAGCTGTGCCAGCTCTGTCTCGATCAGGGCGAGACCGTTTGCTTCGGCCGTGCCGCGGTAAAACACTCGCAGCGCGTCAACGTCATCGATGGGCGCTTCAATGTCCGGCACCGCCGCGAAGTAGTTGACCGTGAGTACATCACCTACCTCGTTGCGAAAGATTGCAATGCGCTCGTCTTCCTGCTGCAACGCCCATTGCGCCGAAAGCTCAAACTGCTGGCTCAGTTTGGGAGCGACAGCGACTTGCTGAACCGGAGCTTCCGACGGTTCTTGTTGTTTGCGTCCCAGCAGCGCGTCAATCAGTGATCGGATCTTCATACCGTTGCCATCAATCAGTCTGCAATTTCAAGGCTTGACCATATTTGGATAAGAGGTTTCTGGCCCGCATTTACCCGCCTTGCTCTGGCATAAAAAAGCGGACCTCGAACAGGTCCTTGGTTTCCTTCACCAAGATTTTCCGTCCGCAGTTTCCGCATGTAAGGAGGAGGTCAGACCGGCGAATAAGGTCTGAGATAAAGTCATCGGCGCTTTGGCCGTCATGACGCTCATCGAGAAACTCTTCTGTTGCTAGCAGGGATATGCCTGTTCCGCAGAATAGGTTTTTGTGAACGAGCTGGTCGCATTTGCACCGAATCCATGATCCCATCCTCTTACTTCTCCTCGCGTGTAGTCCAATGGCCGCTCTTGGCCGATTGCCGCCCGACGACAAGAGCGCCTGTCGACCCTAAACAGTCCTTCAGATTGACCAAGAACGGCCGCTCAGACATCCCCAAATGCAGTGAAGGTTCCGCGCGAACACTGGAGCGTGGATCAATATGCGCGGCGATAGACCTCCACTTCACATCCATAGTGACAAGCCAGACCCTCGCGGCGGAATTGCAGTTTGCCTAAAACACGAATAGAAGCATTGTTGCCCGGCCAGACCACGGCAACACATTCCGGCAGTTCAAGTACAGACTGTGAGTATTTGACCATCGCTAGCCCGGCTTCAGTGGCATAGCCCTTCCCCCAAGCCGTGCGAACGAAGCGGTAGGCAAGCTGAATTCGCCCAGTGTCTTCGAGCGGTGTCAGACTGGTCCACCCAATCGCAACCCCGTCTCGCTCCACGCACCAGTGCCCCAAACCATCGGCGTTGGTGGCGCAAACTGCCGTCAAAAGCTCATCGCGGCGCCTCGGGGTCGGCTCTATAAGACCGGTTGTGTAACGCATCACCTCCGGATCTGACTCCATGGTCAGGAACACGTCGATGTCTTGGATCGCAAGCCTACGAAGTGTCAGCCGATCGGTAGCCAGAGTCGTCATATTTGCCGGGTGCGTGGATGGCGAAGGAAAATTCGATTCCGGATTGTCGCCAATTCATTCGCGACTGTCGAAGGCCTACTTCTGGAAGCGGTCAGCACTGAATTCAGCGACAGCATCCCCGTTGCGGAATTTCGGCGATGCACGGGCGTCATGAGCGCGCACAGCCGCATTTGCGAACCACTGTCACGGAGCATGCACCCTCCCCACACCGGCCGTTTACTCGGCCGGTTGCCGGAAACACCGGCACACGGGCTTGGCGGCCCGGGATACAAAGGCGCAAGCAAGCCGCGCTGTCGTTTTACACGCGGCTTTGTTGTTTGCGTGTGTCTCGTAGTTGCTCCTATGGCGGCTCCGGGCGGGGCCAGCTTCGGCTGGGCCGGTTTCCTTTGTTTCCGGTACGCCAACTCCGTTCGGTAGCCGCCCCCTGATTGGCGTCGGGGGACGGCCTCAAAGCAAAAAACAGAGGATCCAACTATGACTGACACATCGGTTGGCGCGTCCGCGCTCGCTCCTACCCCCAACACCTTCAATTTCGAATCGCACGCTGTCCGCGTGGTCTTGCGCGACGGCGAGCCGTGGTTTGTTGCCGCCGACCTTTGCGCGGCGCTGCACTTGGACGCAACGGCAATTCGGAAATTGGATGAGGACGAAAAGGGTCTGCATTCAATGCAGACCCTTGGCGGGACGCAATCCATGGCGGTCATCAGCGAATCCGGCATGTACACCCTAGTCCTGCGCTGCCGCGACGCCGTCAACCCCGGCACTGTGCCGTACCGCTTCCGCAAGTGGGTCACGTCCATCGTCCTGCCGGCCATCCGAAAGACCGGCCAGTTCACCGCACAACCGCGCATCGACGCCGCGCCCCGCGCAGCCCTCACACCGGAAGAGCTCGCCAGCCTCTACCCCGCCGACGTCGAGCGCGCGCTGCAACTGCTCAACAAACACATCTACCAGGCAGACCGCTACACCGGCATGCTCATCGTCCTGCAGCACGACGACGCCAAAGAGCCCGTCGTCATCTCCGCCGGCAGCTACCGGCACAAGCGCGCCCGCGCACTGACTGACTTTGCGCGGGCGTCGGTGCAGATTTCGGATTTGATTGAGGCGGGGGTGTAGGGGTGGGATGGGGCTCGCATCGCTGGGCGGGTTGGCGGCGGTGCGGGCAGGCGTGACTGGTTGCTTCTGGCCGACAATGGCGATGATGGCACTGCTTGCAACTGTCCAATTGCGACCCGTTGCAGACAGTCACAGCAGGATCTACTGCACTAGAACGTGATCTGAGAACCTGATTACTTCCCTGTAAATTTCCTGCCAGTACGGCATAAGGGAGGCCCGAAAAACATATACCACACTTAACCCATTTTTATAGAAAAATTGACTAGCGCATACCGCTGGACTTTGATTTCCCGAGATCTTCGCGCCACCAACATCGCACTGAATCCACATCCTCATCCCGTCAATCGATTTAAAATCATCATTTAGCGGTATGTAGTCGAAACTGTGCAGCGCCCCACCAACCATCGGCATATACTCTTTCAGTCCCCACTCCGTCTTTTCAACGACTCTTGGAGATTGGCGCAGGAGGTTCGATAGCGTAGCTTCGGCCCACCCGAGATTCGGCTTACCGGAGCGGAAGCGAATCTCTACCATGTCATAGATTAAGTGGTCGGGCGTGGGTACGATCGGAATCAACTTCCTCTGAGGGTCTAGCTCAAGGGCTACGCTAGCCTGATAGGCGAGACCCTTTCTGATTTTTCTGGGATTCGGATTGTGTGTGTCTGGCGTATAGACTGAAACCGGTATTTCTGGAGAAAATCGCAATTTTGGGCGACTCTCATCCCTATCGTTAATCAGCGTGATCTCGTTGGTTCTCTTTCCATCATTAACGACTCCGTGCAACTCGTAGAAAGCCGGGGTGTTCTCCGCGGGAACCCGCTCTTCGCAGCCAAGCACACATAACGCGAGTCCAATTGCCAAGACAAGCTTAAAGCTTTTCATGCACAACTCCATTCAGAATCCATTCTCGACACGGTGCCGTGGAATGAAGAGGATGCGACGCTCTTAGCAAGTCTATATTTGCGCGCAAAAACCGCTCAACTTACGTGGATCATCGATGGTTGATAAGCCGCCTTTGACTGCCCGCTCTTGGCCGGAAGCGGCCGGCGGCTAGACGAAGGCTTGTGGCAGTGGCAAAGCTGTCAGCAGAGTGCGGGCGTGTCGCACCATTCGGACACGTCTGATTGCCCAAATAAGGTAGGCCGCCAAGACAACGACTGCCAACAGGTTAGCCGGCTGCCTCCAAGCAATGCTCGCGAGGAACAGGAGTATTGGGGGCAAGGCGAAACATAGGAATGTCTCCTCCGCTGCGCTATCACACACAATCGCTCCATTCGCATGGTCACGCCAGCCGACGAGCGTCTGCCAGTTGCCCTCCTCCTCAAGGAAAGCCGTGATTGTCATGCCCGCCAACAATTGCGGTGTGCCAGGCGCGGGCACGGAATACTCGATGCGCTCGCCGGCAGTGAAGTTGAAGAGGGTGACCCGACGACGGTTCTTCGATGATTGAGTTACGCCGGAGACGCTATCGAAGCGAACTGTTTCGAGCGGCATTTTTAGTAAAGGGAAGCGAGGGAAGCAATGAGCGGCTGCATTTGGCCGAAAGCGGACGACCAGCGCCCGTCGGCCAATGGCAGCCCTCTTCATTGGTTCTTTTCCAAAAGTCGGTCTGGATTCCGTCCGCAATTCTGAATTCCGAAAGTCTGTTCTTTCATCAATGAAAAGTTGATGATGAAAGGAACATCTTGAAACGTCGTATTGCTGGTCTGTTCGGCAGTGATGTGAAAATTTGATGACTCGATGATTTTTCTTTCACCACTGATCCCAAACGTCAAATTAGCTCGCAAGCGTTTAACGGGGATTTTCTCCAATGGGACCTGTTCCCAGCTCCCAACGAAACGAAACAATAGATAGGGAGGATTAGGGCAATTTCGGCGCTCGACACCGCCAAAATTTGGCCTGACCAAAAGCATGGGTACCTTTCCATCCATGAACATAGCCAGCGCATCCAAATCCCGGTCGCTTTGCCAGCGGACAACCTGCCCCGTGTCTGGATGCTTGAACTCGAACCAGTAGTCGCTCACCGTTGGGGTACCGCCCCACTCGTGCGGCCCCTTGAATTCCTGATAGCGAGTCAAGGTAACAATTCGACCATCGGGCAGGCGTACATCTTCTATCCATCTCAATGGAGAGTTTGCGTTATCGCATGCCGACAACACGAGGACTAGCACTAACGTGCTTGCGATGCCGAGAATTCTGTTCAACGTATCTCCCTGCCATGTGGAATTCCGGGACGTCCGCTTCTGGCCGATAGCGATCGATGATGGCACTGCTTGCGACTGTCCACTTGCGACCCTTTACAGACATACCGCACTAGCGGTGCGGAGACATTCCCCATGCCGGGTGGGTAATGCGCGAAGGCGTGACCATTTCGCAACTTCGAACGGGGAGCAGCTACACCAGCCTCTCCAAGAACGATACCGCCAATTGCCGTTCGAGAACGGCTTTTGCCGCTCCGTCATACCCTGGAAACACCGTCGCCGCCGAGAAGCCGAACTTGTGGCATCTCATTAGCAGTTCGCCCGCCAATTCAATTGGGAGCGTGAGCTTTATCAAGCGATCGGTCGAGTTCAGCGTTGATTCAAGGTCTGCATCAATCGCAAATTCTTCGCCGCGATACCCGTTATTGTTTACAAGAATAAATGAACCGCCTTGAGCCGAGAGATTCGCGGAGGTGCTTCCGGGGACGCGAACGTGACGGAAGCCGACTTCCCTTCGATAGGAGTTGAACGTAAATCCGAACACGGCAAGTGTCTGCCCTGTTTGGGGAGTCGGTTTGTTCACTGCTCCCGCTGCCGCGAAGTAGCACGCAACCATCGCATTACTGGACCAATCAAGCAAACGCGTAGGAATCCCATGATGTTGCGCCATTGCCATCATGGGCAATACTTGCATCTGCGGCCAGCCATGATTAGCTATCCCATTCACGGTCATGATGTTCTGAATTTCAAAGAACTTTCGGAATTCCATTGAATCGCCAGGTATTGCTAGCCCCCGCTGGTCACTGTGATACAGAAATGATTCTAACAACCACCATTCGAAATGGGTCTGACCTATGTGGTCCTTGCCTAAAGCCGCATGCATGCCAGTTCGGTATCGATCAATGATCGCCTGCCGATACACCTGCGGCACCAACTTCCAATCTCCATCGCTTTGCCCGCGATAGATAAATTTAGTTAAAGGATTACCGAAGATCTTTCCGATGGGAGACAGCGCATCCCAGAATTCATCGAGCGACGCAAATTTCTGCTCAGTTATGAGTTCTTCCACCGCCGCCCCTTTTCTTTTGTCGCCTATGGCTTGGTTAGAGTTTCCGGCTTCCGTCCACACCAGATACGCAGATTTCAAGCGTCGCTTGTCAATGATTCAGGCAGCGATGTCGAATGACGGAAGTTAACAGAAAGCGGACGGCGACTACCGCATATTCAGTGCAACACCGGCAGCCAGAAAGACCCCTCCATGACGGCGACACATTTTCCGCCGACTCGCACTGTCGATGTGCCCCCTCTTATTTCGCAAGAAGCGAGGAGCGTGCTCGGGCGCCCCATGTCGACGCCTTGTCGCACGAGTAACGTCAACTCCGACACCGAGCGAGCTGCTGCCAGAAGCGCCACGGTTGCCCCTGTTGCACTACCGGTAGCGGGGTCTTCTGTCATGCGCGGGGTAAACATGCGCGACTGTAAATCACAGCCTGCCTGGATGCCGTCGTCTCCAACATCTTGCGTGTACGCATAGACAGACACGGCGCCATCAAGCGGCAAGGTTGCCTTGTACGCTACCGGGTTCGGCACGCAGCTGCGCAAGGCGTCTCTCGACCGAACCTCAACAATGACGAAGGGCAGCCCCACCGACGCGACTATCGGCGGGTGGACGTCAACTCGAATGTCGTCGGCATCAAGCGAAAGGCACGCAGCAACACTCTCGACAGGAACCTTGGAACGCAAAGACAACTGCTCTGGCGCAACAAGTTCGCCGCCGACAACAGCAGCGCCTTCCATGAGCTGTCGGACAGGAACAACTCCGCCCGCCTCATCAAAGACCAGAGTGTTCGGCAACGCCTTGCCGGCTTCTGCGGCTTTCGTGGCAAGCACAAAGGCAGTCCCAATATTCGGGTGGCCCGCAAACGGAATTTCCCGCAACGGCGTGAATATCCGTACCCAGGCAGTGTGTGACGGGTCTCGGGGCGGGAAGACGAAGGTAGTCTCGCTGTAACCGAATTCAGCGGCGACGGACTGCATTTGCTCCGTCGACAAGCCCTCGCAATCCAGCACTACCGCGACGGGATTGCCTTGGAGAGGGACATCGGTGAACACATCGGCTGTCACGTAGCGGCGCTTCATGGTTGCTCTTCTAAGTGGGATTATTGGCCAGCGCGCGTTCGCGCCCTTGCAAGTATCTCAATTTCTCCGCATCCCGCTCAGCCCCGGCGAAGAGATCGACAAGATCCGCCGCATCCTCTCCAGATAGCTCACATCGGCCGGCGGCTCCATCGCCCAGGCCGGTGCCGGGCTGATCTTCACTTGCGCCGGCACTGGCGCCGGGCTGGCAACGGGCGCGCACTGACATCCGTACATCACCAGCAGCAAGAGCGCGCTGCAGGCGCGTGTTTTCAGCGGTGGCACGTTGCATCTCCGAGAAATGGGTACGGTCGAGCGCGTCGAGCTGGTCGGTAAGCTGCCGGTGTTTGTCGATTGCAGCCTGCAGCGCGGTCACGACGGTATCGACGGCGGCCTGGCGCTCGATGGCGTGGTCGCGCTGGATCTGCGCGATGGTCTTGTCGTAGCGGTTGGCTTGCCAGCCCCACGCGGCTGCTGCAGCTACCGCCGCCACTGCCACCAGGCGGATCATTGCGAAGTTCATTGGCTTTGCCTTGTCGGATGATGTGAGTGACCCACAGCCCCGCCACCGCCAGCGCGCAATGCAGTTGGACGGTGGCGATGTCGTGATTGGCGCCGAGCGCGGTGGAGGCGCTGCCCAGCGCGCACAGGGCGACTGCGCACAGCAGCAGCGCACCGCGCAGCCCGTGCGGAATAGCCTGCGTGAGGGCAGCCCACGCCGCGCCCGCGCAGATGCCCACGAGCGCCACGATGTCGATGGCGGTGAGCACGTCGTTTTGGCTGATCGTCATTCTTTGCGGCCTCCCATCCAGCGTTGCGCTGCCTGCTGCAGCCAGTCATGAACCAGGCGCCGCAGCGCCGGGAGCTCGCCGTATGCGTAGCCGACGATGGTCAGCCCGAACACGCCGGCGATGAACTTGATGGCGTCAGACTCAAGCCCTGCGGGCACGTGCCACAAGGCAATCACGCCGTTGCCGAGGTAATGCGCGCAGGCAATGCCCAGCAGTAGCGCCGCCACGCGCTGCACGGGCGTGCCCGGAATGAACCGCAAAGACACCAGCGCACCAGCCGGGGCGTAGTTGAAGGATTCCGTTACGCGCGCAAAGCCGCCGGACTCATGCCCGATCTGCGCGATAAAGGCGGCTTGCTGCGCGGGCGTGAAGATGCCGAAGCGCTTGCACGTGGCCTCGATGTGCGGCCACCAGCGATCCGCAAGCGCGGGCGGCAAGGCGGCGGCCTTGCTGAAGGTATCTTTGTTCATGGCTTGGAAATGAAAAAGCCCGCCGGGTGGCGGGCTGTTTGGGATGCGGCCGCAGTTGCGAGCGTGTGGGTCTTGTTACTTGGGCGGTGCGGGAATAGCCAGGTTGGTGACCTCGGCCGCCTTCTTCGGCTTGCCCTGCCCCGCCTTGGCCTTGCCGGTGTTGCCACCGTTCAGGCTCACGTTCACGAGCCAGCTTTTGTTGGCGTAGATGTGCGTGACCGTCTCGGCCAGGTAGTCGTCGTCGGCTTGGGCTTTGAAGCCTTGCAGGCGCAGCGTTTTCTCGGCGACGATGCACCCTCATTTCACGAAATCCAATCACTGTGAAAGCGGACGTATCTCGAGCAAGGGCTCGTCGGCACAAAAACTCCGACGAAATGGCAGTCCCCCCGTGCAACCTCCAGAGGTGTGCCCCTGTCGGGGTTCAGCTTGATGCAGCATAATTTCAAACGTTTTTCAGTTGGGCTCCAAACCCTCGCACCACAATGCCTTACGTCGTTACCGAATCCTGCATCCAGTGCAAATACACAGACTGCGTCGCCGTCTGCCCTATGGACTGCTTCCACGCCGGCCCGAATTTCCTGGTGATCGATCCGGATGAATGCATCGATTGCTCGATCTGCGTGCCGGAGTGCCCGGTGGGCGCGATCTATCCGGCGGCTGAAGTCCCAGCGGATCAGCAGGACTTCATCGCCTTGAACGCAAAACTCTCGCGCCGCGCCGACTGGCCCCGCCTGACCAAAGTGCAGCCGCCGCTGCCCGATCATGCGCACTGGGCGCAGGTGAAGGACAAGCGCGATGTTTTGGTCATCGCTCCCGACTGATTCGACGCTTACCTCGCACAGGACATCTCCATGACTGAACGCATCCTGCTCACCATTGACGCCGGCGTGGCCGAAGTCCGGCTCAACCGCCCCGAGAAGATGAACGCCATCGACCCGGCCATGTTCGAAGCGCTCGTCACCGTTGGTGAACGCCTGATGAACGAGGCGGATCTACGCGCCGTGGTGCTGTCCGGAGAGGGGCGCGCCTTCTGCGCGGGGCTGGACATGGGCAGCATGGCGAGCCTCGGCAGCAACGATGCGGATTCGGATGTCAGCGCTGGCCGTCTTGCCAAGCGCACGCATGGGGCGGCCAATCTGCCGCAGTACGCCTGCACGGTATGGCGCGATCTGCCGGTGCCGGTGCTGGCTGCGGTGCATGGTGTCGCTTACGGCGGCGGCCTGCAGATCGCGCTGGGCGCAGACGTGCGCTACGTAGCCGCCGACACGCGCCTATCGGTCATGGAAATCAAATGGGGCTTGGTGCCCGACATGGGCGGCATGGCGCTCACGCGCGGTCTGGTTCGCCCGGATCGACTGCGCGAACTGATCTACAGCGGCCGCGTCGTCAATGGCGAAGAAGCCTGCGCCCTGGGGCTGGCGACGCACGTCGTGGACGATCCGCGCGCTGCGGCGCTGGCGGCAGCGCACGACATTGCGCAGAAGAGCCCCGACGCCATCCGCGCCGGCAAGCGCTTGATGGGTGTTGTGGAAGACGGCGACACAGCCGCCATTCTGCTGGCCGAGTCGATCGAGCAAGATCGGCTGATCGGCGCGGCCAATCAGCGCGAGGCGGTGCTGGCCGGTATGCAAAATCGCGCGCCGGTCTTTCAGCCGGCCGCGAAATATGAAGGGAAATAGCCCGACGCGAGCAACTCAGGCGGCGGCGTGCTTGCCGCCCATCGAGGCGCGCATGGCGTGCGAACGGCTGACCACCTCATCGCGCAACTTCGCGCGCAAACCCAGGGCAAATGCCGTCTCGGCCACGAGGAACAGCGGGCCGATCACCAGGCCCGCCAGGTCGTCAACAAACGCCGGCTTGCGTCCTTCGTAGTAGTGACCGACAAACTGGATGATCCAGCCGATCACGAACAGGCCGATGCCCACTGACAACCAAGCCGCCGTCGAATGCGCGGCCACATGGTTGCCCGCCCACACGCACGCAGCGATCAACGCGAACATCACCACGCCGAAGATCGCGTCCAAGCGCAGGTAGAACAACGTCGTGAGGGCCAGCAAGACCAGCGCGGGTGTCACGGGCACGCCTGACAGGTCAGCCAGCACGGGCCGCGACAGCAACACCGCTACGGCCAGCACAATCGCCGGGATGCCGACAAAGTGCGTGGCGATATTGCGACCGTCCAGGTGATAGGCGGCGTAGTTGGAAAGGTGGTCAGACAGGGTCCGCATGAGGGCCTCCGAATTTTTGTGCGTTTGCAGCATGGACGCTCCAGCCGCACGCTCGTTATGATCGTTTCATCCTAGTCAGTGGATAGCACGCCGCTCTGTCGCGTAGCCGACAAATTCCACGTTTCCGAAGCGTTCCTCAGTCGCCCCTCATGGACCACCCCGTCGCCACATCCGGCGCGCTGGATGCCCCCTCGTACCGCGAACGCCTGCACGCCAGCAGTTGGTTCGGCACGCTGGACACGGCCTTGCAGGACGCATTGATCGACATTGCGGCGGTGCGTCGCCTGGGCGCCGGCGAGATCCTCTTTCAGCGTGGCGACGCGCCCGACGGCCTGTACTGCGTGGTGGAAGGCACCATCCGCATCGGCGCGACGAGTGCGGACGGTCGCGAAGCCCTGCTGGCCGTGCTGGAACCCGTCAACTGGTTTGGCGAGATCGGAGTGTTCGACCGCCAGCCCCGCACGCATGACGCCCGCGCCGACGGCAATACGGCGTTGCTCCACATGCCACAAGCGGCGCTGATTGCGTTGCTGGATAGCTCACCCGCGCTGCTGCATGCGTTTGCCTTGCTACTGACCCACAAGCTGCGCCTGACCTTCATCGTGCTCGAAGAGACCGCCCTGCTGCCGGCCCCCGTGCGTGTGGCGCGGCGCCTGCTACTGATGGCCGACGGCTACGGCGACCTGCGCCTGGGCACGCGGCGTGTGCTGCACGTGCCACAAGAGCAGCTTGCGCAATTGTTGGCACTGTCCCGCCAGACCGTGAACCAGGTTTTGAAGGATTTCCAGGCGCGCGGCATCCTCAGGCTGGCTTACGGAGAAATCGAACTGCTGGACTTTGCGGGCCTGCACCAACTCGCATATGAGGTGGCAAGGGGATGAAATTTCATCCAATACCCCTACATGCGATGGGATAGGACCGATCCTATAATGTGTTCCCACTCGCACATTCGCCCTTCGCATGGTGCGGAGTCGGCGATGCGAGTGTCCTTCAACGGAAGAGAAACATCATGCCCCGCCAGACCCCCATCGAGCGCTATCGCAACATCGGCATCTCGGCGCACATCGACGCCGGTAAAACCACCACGACCGAGCGCATCCTGTTCTACACAGGGGTCAATCACAAGATAGGCGAGGTGCATGACGGCGCGGCCACGATGGACTGGATGGAGCAGGAGCAGGAGCGCGGCATCACCATCACGTCGGCGGCGACGCACTGCATGTGGCGCGGCATGGCGGGGGACCGCCAGGAATATCGCATCAACATCATCGACACCCCGGGCCACGTCGATTTCACCATCGAGGTGGAGCGCTCCATGCGCGTGCTCGACGGCGCGTGCATGGTCTACGACTCCGTGGGCGGCGTGCAGCCGCAGTCCGAAACCGTCTGGCGCCAGGCCAACAAGTACAAGGTGCCGCGCATTGCGTTCGTCAACAAGATGGACCGCATCGGTGCGGATTTCTTCCGCGTCGAGCGCCAGATGCGCGACCGCCTGAAAGGCAATCCGGTGCCGATCCAGATTCCCGTTGGCGCGGAAGATCATTTCCGCGGCGTGGTCGACCTCGTCAAGATGAAGGCCATCGTCTGGGATGACGCGAGTCAGGGGGTCAAGTTCGAGTACGTCGACATTCCCGAAGAGCTGAAGGCTACCGCGCAGGAGTGGCACGACAAGATGGTCGAAGCCGCAGCCGAGGCCGATGAAGCCCTGCTGGACAAATACCTTGGCGGCGAAACGTTGTCCGAGGAAGAGATCAAGCGCGCCCTGCGCCAGCGCACCATCGCCGGCGAGATCGTACCGATGCTGTGTGGCTCTGCGTTCAAGAACAAGGGCGTGCAGGCGATGCTCGATGCGGTGGTCGACTACCTGCCCTCGCCGGTGGACATTCCGTCCATCCAGGGCCACGGCGAGAAGGACGAACCGCTTGAGCGCCATGCCAGCGACAGCGAGCCCTTCGCCGCCCTCGCCTTCAAGATCATGACCGACCCGTTCGTCGGCCAGCTCGCGTTCTTCCGCGTGTATTCGGGCAAGATCAATTCGGGCGACACGGTCTACAACTCGGTCAAGGGCAAGCGCGAGCGCCTGGGGCGGATCCTGCAGATGCATGCCAACCAGCGCGAAGAGATCAAGGAAGTGCTAGCCGGTGACATCGCCGCCGCGGTGGGCCTGAAAGATGTGACGACGGGCGAAACGCTGTGCGATCCGGAGCACGTCATTGTGCTGGAGCGCATGGAATTTCCTGAGCCCGTGATCAGCCAGGCTGTCGAGCCCAAGACCAAGGCCGACCAGGAAAAGATGGGTATCGCCCTGAACCGCCTGGCACAGGAAGACCCGTCGTTCCGTGTGAAGACGGATGAGGAATCCGGCCAGACCATCATTTCGGGCATGGGCGAATTGCACCTGGAAATTCTGGTTGATCGCATGAAGCGCGAGTTTGGCGTGGAAGCAACGGTCGGCAAGCCGCAGGTGGCTTACCGCGAAACCATCAAGAAGGCCGCTGAAGACGTCGAAGGCAAGTTCGTCAAGCAATCTGGCGGACGGGGCCAATACGGCCATGCGGTCATCACGCTGGAGCCGAACGACGGCAAGGGCTACGAGTTCGTCGACGAGATCAAGGGCGGCGTGATTCCGCGTGAATTCATCCCGGCGGTGGACAAGGGCATCCGGGACACGCTCAACACGGGCGTGCTGGCGGGCTACCCGGTGGTCGACGTCAAGGTACGCCTGACCTTCGGCTCATACCACGACGTGGACTCGAACGAAAATGCGTTCCGCATGGCCGGCTCGATGGCCTTCAAGGACGCCATGCGCAAAGCCGGCCCCATCCTGCTTGAACCGATGATGGCCGTGGAAGTGGAAACGCCGGAAGACTACATGGGCAACGTGATCGGCGATCTGTCGTCGCGGCGCGGCATGGTGCAAGGCACGGAAGACATTCCGGGTGGCGGCGGCAAGGTCGTGCATGCCGAGGTGCCGCTGGCTGAAATGTTCGGCTACTCCACCAACCTGCGTTCGCTCAGCCAGGGCCGTGCAACGTACACGATGGAGTTCAAGCACTACGCTGAAGCACCGCGCAACGTGTCGGAAGCCGTAATGTCGGCCAAGAAAGTCTGACTTTTTGCTTCATCCGCTTGCGGCCGCCCAGTGCGGCCGCAGTGCTTTACGGCCTAGCCTGCCGGCAGGTTCTCGACGCAGAAATCGATGAATGCATGCACCTTGGCCGGCAGGTAGCGACGCGATGGATACAACGCGTACAGCGCAAAGCGCTCATCCGGCCAATCCGGGAACAGGTCGACCAGTTGACCGCTACGCCGCAGCTCTTCTGTACCGAGCGCCATCACCTGGGCAATGCCCGCGCCCGCCACGCATGCCGCGTGCATCGTGCGCACGTCCGACACCGTCAGCCGCCCGGCGGGCCGGATCTCGATGCGCTCGGTCTGGCGCCAGAACTCCCACTCGTACGGGCGCCCCGTCACCGGGTTGTAGAACAGGATGCGTTCGTGTGAGGGCACATCACGAGGATGCGCCGGCTTCCCGCGGCGCGCGATGTAATCCGGCGATGCCACGGTCACGATGCGCGTCTCGACCAGCTTGCGCGCCACGAACGAGCCCACGGGCGGCGGCCCAAAGCGGATGGCCAAATCAAAGCCATCGGCCACCAGATCACCCACGTCGTCCCGCATGATCAGTTCGAGCGATAAGTCCGGATGGCGTTCGAGAAAACCCGCCACCGGTGTCGCCAGTGCCATCCGCGAAAAAAACGGATCGACATTCACCCGCAAACGCCCCTGCACCGCGCCAACTGCACCCGAGGCCATCGCTGCGGCATCGGCGATGCCCGTCAGATGCGGGCTGACCTGTTCGTAGAGACGGCGGCCTTCATCAGTCAGCGTGAGTGAACGCGTGGTCCGCTCAATCAGCCGCACACCGATGCGCGCTTCCAACCGGCTGACCGCGCGGCTGACTCCGGACGGCGACAACCCGAGCGCATCGGCCGCGCGCACGAAGCTGCCGCTTTCCGCCACCGCCGCCAGCAGCGTGATGCCGGAGAACAATTGCCCATCGAACGTCATGCAATCCTTTCCATCCCGCAGCCATTTCGGGAGTTTTTTCACGAATGATTTGTATGGTACGCACTTTATTCAAAGATCGGCAATCGGCACCATGCCGTCCATCGTTCATGGCAACCGAAGGAGCCACACATGCAACTAACGTTGAAGACGCAGGGTGTTTCCATTCCCCGGCTGGGCCTCGGCACATTCCGCGTGGCGAGCAACGTATGCCAACCTGTCGTCGAGAGCGCGCTGGCGCTGGGGTATCGGCACATCGACACCGCCGCGATGTATGGCAACGAAGATGCCGTCGGCGCGGCCATCGCTGCCTCGGGCCTGCCGCGCGAAGAAGTGTTCGTCACCACCAAGGTCTGGCATGACCAGCTCGCACCGCGCGCCATTCCACTGGCATTGGAGCAGAGCCTTGCCAAGCTGAAACTCGATTACGTCGACTTGTACCTCGTGCATTGGCCATCACCCCACATGGATATGGCGGCAACGATGGAAGCGATGATGGCGCTGCGTGACAGCGGCCGCGTGCGGGCCATTGGTGTGTGTAATTTCAACCTGCCGATGCTCAAGACCGCCATCGACACGATCGGCGCGCCCCTCGCTTGCGTGCAGGTGGAATACCACCCGTTCTTGGATCAGTCGGCGCTGCTGGCCTACCTGGGCAGCAATGGCATTCCGCTCACCGCCCATGCACCGCTCGCACAAGGGCGCGCGGCAGAAGACGCCACGTTGCAGGCGATCGGCCGCAAGCACGGCGCATCAGCCTCTCAGGTGGCCATTGCATGGTTGCTGGAGCAACCTAACGTGATCGCCATCCCTAAGGCCCAGCGGCGTGAAAACCAGCAGGCGAACCTTGATGCACTGCGCCTGCGCCTGGACGACGCAGACCGTGCCGCCATTGACGCCTTGCCAAAGACGCTGCGTTACGTACAGCCAGCCTTCGCGCCCGATTGGGATGCCGTGCCTGCCTAACGCAGCCACATCAGCCACGCGTACACGATGCCCGCCGCAGCCAAGAGAAACGGCATCGAGTACGCGTGAAACGCCCACCAGGCACGCCGGTCGCCCAGCATGCGCAACGCAATCAGGTTGGCCAGCGACCCGATGAGCGTGCCAAATCCGCCCACGCTGACCGCAAAGGCAATCATCGGCCAGTCATGCGAATACTCGGCTAGCAGGATTGCCGCCGGCACGTTGCTGATGATCTGCGACACGCCAATGCCAGCCCAGTACAGATGCATTGGATCGCTCAACGCCAGTGCGTCCAGCGCCTGCCGGACGATGCCAAGCTGCGCCACCAGCCGGAGGTCAATGAACATCAGCATGAACACGAGCAGGAGGCCCCAGTCCACCCGGGCCAGCACATAGCGCGCACCGATCAGGTACAGCACGATCAACCCGGCCGCCGCCACCAGCGGATGGCCCAGATCGGTCAGCACCAGAAACGGCACGTACAGCACGAGCGCCGGCACCAACAGGCGCTTGTGCAATTCCACGTCGCCGGTTTCAGCATGCAGATGGATTTCGTGCGAGGCAAACGCCAGCCACGTCACCAGCAGGAGCAAGGCCATCAGCAACACGACCATCGGCGTCATCTGCCAGACAAATGAACCAAACGACAGCCCGGATTGATGCCACAGAAAGAGATTCTGCGGATTGCCGATCGGCGTGAGCGCGGAACCCGCGTTGACCGCCAGTGCCTCGAATATCACCAGACGCGCCACCGGCAGCCTGGCGACCTGCCGCAAACCGACGGTGAGCGGCACGATCACGAACAGCGCCACATCGTTGGTCAATACGGTTGACAGCACCGCCGAAGCCCCGACCAGGCTGAGTGCCAGCGCACGCTCGCTGCTGACCACTTCGACCAGGCGCCGGCCGAGCAACTGAAGCATGCCGCTGGCCTCAACCGCCTTGGTCAGGATGAGCAGACCGGCCAATGCGGCAATGGTGTGCCAGTCAATCAGGCCCGGATATTCAACGATGCGCTTGGGGGCTGCGAGCGTCAGCGCACCACAAATGACCAGCAGCGCCCAAAAGAAAACGTCTTGTTTGAGGTTGTGCCAGAACGGCGGGTGTTGCGGTACGGCTTGCGCCATGTGCGTGCGTGGCGGATCGCCGTGCATAGGAAAGGAGAAGGAAACGTTAGCGCAAACGCGCACAAACCAACTGGGCGCGGTTTGCCCGGCCGATTGTAGTGCGACTGCTTCCTGCGCTCAATCGCAAGCCGGGCGCTTGCGTGCCCGGCCTGTGCGAGATGGATCCGCTTACGACTCGCGCGAACCCGAACCACCCGGACGATCTGAGCCGCCCGACGAACCGCCTGCACCGGGGCGGTCCGAAGACGCCATGCGCGAGCGATCCTCCGCGCTGCCGCCCGCATGCGGTGCACCTTGCTGGCCAGCTTGGCTGTGCGAGGCACCCGGATGATAGGCGGACTGCGGATGGCGCTCCGGCCCGCGATACTGGCCCGCCAGGCCATGACCGCCGCCCGTGCCGCCCATCGTGCCCTGCTCCGAACGCTCGTGGCCAGCTTCCGTCCCGCCGCCCGCTTGCGTTGGCTGAGCCGGATGATTGGCAATCACGCGCTCGATCTCGGCAACGGCTTCTCGCGGCGCCAGAACGACCTCCAGCCCCAGCGCGCCGGCCACGGCCATCAGCGTCGACAGGCGGGGATCGGCACGACCGGATTCCGCGCGCAAATACGCTTCGCGAGAGATACCGGCCATCTTGGCGACATCTTCCTGTTTGAGCTTGCGCGACTTGCGCAGACTGTGTAATTGCTTGAAAGGCTGTTCCATCTGTTCGCTCCTGCACCTGAGATGGGAAACACCGCCGGGTCTGGACCCGAACGATGGGCTGAAAATATGCGGGTCGGGTGGCTGCACCTTCATCCGCGGTCATGCACAACACGGCAACAGCGGCGATTCATCTATGCACGCCGTTGCACACGTTTTTGGGGGCGGCCTCCGTGATGTGTTTTCTACAGAGTAGACGTAATTTCGACTGCACCCAATATCGACGCGTGATGAAAGCGCATCTCATCGACCGTGTTTATGGTGACAAGGCGCCTTGAGGGTCAGTTCCCTCACAGATGCCGCTTTCTTCGCTTGGTAGGCAGTTTTTGTGACGCCTCAAGCGCAAATCCTTGCACCCGCACTGCATTTCGTCGATCCGCGCTTGCCCTATCCACCAATTGGAGGGTGCTCTGCGGGAAAGAACCGCCTGAGCCTCCTGTGGCACCGTCGGGCGACTGCGCGTGCTTCTCGTCACGCAATTGCCGTGCCGGAGGTGACGCGGCGGTCAGTTGGGCGACTGGACAAGAATTAATGGAAATCGCGGCTGGAAGTGGCAAGGCGCCCCAGAAGTGGGGTCAGATCCACCAGATGCTGGGCGACAAGATGTCGGGTCTCACGCTCACATTGCCATTTGCCGTAGACGCCCAGCAACTGGGCGTTCAGCACTTCGCGTCGCTGACGCTCGATCAAGTGCGGCCAGAGGATGACGTTAATGGCACCCGTCTCATCTTCAATGGAAACGAAGATGGTGCCGTTGGCCGTGCCCGGCCGCTGTCGCACCGTGACAATGCCGCAAGCGCGCGCCAGTTGGCCGTTGCGATAGCCGGCCAGCGTGGCGGCGGTGGCAAAACGCATGCGTTCGAGCCGTGCGCGCAGCAGCCCTACCGGATGGCTCTGCAGCGACAACCCCAGGCTGCCGTAATCCGCCATCACCTCTTCACCAATGGGCGGCGCTGGCAGCTCGAGCGGCGCCTCCACCGGCCGGGCCTGGCGCAGCAGCGCGTGATCGTGACCGGGCTCCTGCAGTGCGAGCGTTTGCCATAGCGCCTGACGGCGGTGGCCAGCCAGCGGCTTGAGCGCATTGGCTGCGGCCAGCACGTTCAGGTCGTGGCGGTCGAGGGCGGCGCGATGGGCCAGATCCTCCACGCTGGTAAATGGCGCTTGGGCGCGAGCCGCTTCGATGCGCTCGGCAGCCGGCTTGCGCATGCCACGAATGCGATTCAATCCGAGGCGGATGTCGGGCTGCACCACGCCACCGTCACCGGCATCGTCATCGGTGCGGGGATGCAGCGTGCTGTCCCATACGCTGGTCGTTACGTCCGCTGGCAGCACGCGCACATGGCTGCGCCGCGCCTCCTGCACCAGTTGCGACGGTGAATAGAACCCCATCGGCTGGCTGTTGAGCAACGCCGCAAAAAACGCCGCCGGCTCGTGGCATTTCAGGAAGCTGCTGACGTAGGCCAGCTTGGCAAAACCTGCCGCGTGGCTTTCGGGGAAGCCGTATTCGGCAAAGCCTTCCATCTGTTTGCACAGCGCTTCGACAAAAGCGGGGTCGTAGCGCCTCTTCTCGACCATCGCATGCACCAGACGCTCCTGATGTTGTGTGAGATTGCCCTTGCGCTTCCAGGCAGCCATGTCGCGGCGTAAGCGGTCAGCATCATCCGGACTGAAATCGCCGGCCTTCATGGCGATCTCCATCACCTGCTCCTGGAAGATCGGCACACCCAGCGTGCGTTCAAGCACCGCTTTTACCTCGGGCCCGGGGTATGTCACGCAATCGGTGTTGCCATTGCGCTTGGCCTCGCGCCGCTGCAGATACGGGTGCACCATGCCGCCCTGGATCGGCCCGGGCCGTACGATGGCCACCTGGATCACCAAGTCGTAGTACTCGCGTGGACGCAGACGCGGCAGCATCGACTGCTGCGCACGGGATTCGATCTGGAACACGCCGATGGTTTCTGCGCGGCAAATCATGTCATAGGTTTCCGTGTCGTCATCGCGCATATCCTGCATGGCAAGCTTGCCGGTTGCGCCGTAATGCTCGCGCCGTCCGGGCAGCGCATCCACCATATCGAGCGTGCGACGGATAGCCGTCAGCATGCCCAGCGCCAGTACGTCCACCTTCAGCAGGCGCAACGATTCGAGATCATCTTTATCCCACTGGATGACGCGACGGTTTTCCATCGCTGCATTCTCGATTGGCACCAGGCGCGAAAGCTTGCCCTGCGCAATCACGAACCCGCCCACGTGTTGCGACAGATGGCGCGGAAAACCACGCAATTGATCCACCAGTTGCGCCCAGCGCAGCACCAACGGCGATTCCGGATCCAGACCCTGCTGGCCTGCCCGCTGCGCAAATTCCTTGCGGCTATCCCACCACGCCTGGCCCTTGGCCACCTGCTCGATGATTCCGAGATCAATGCCCAACGCGCGGCCTACGTCACGCAGTGCGCTACGCGTGCGATACGTGATGAGTGCGGCTGCCAGCGCGGTACGTGTCACGCCGTACTTGTTGTAGATGTACTGGATGACCTCTTCGCGACGCTGATGCTCGAAATCGACATCGATGTCCGGCGGCTCATTGCGTGCACGCGAAAGAAAGCGCGCGAACAGCGTGTTGCCGCTGTCCGGGTTCACCTCGGTAATCTGCAGGCAATAGCACACCGCCGAATTAGCCGCCGACCCACGTCCCTGGCAGAGAATTCCCTGGCTGCGCGCAAACTTCACCACGTCATAGACGGTCAGGAAGAACGGCTCGTAACCCAGTTCGGCAATTAGTCCGAGTTCCTCCTGAATTTGCGCTCGCACCTTCTTCGGCACCCCGTTTGGATAACGCTTTGCGGCACCGGCGAACGTTTCCGCGCGCAGGTATTCGGCCGGCGTCATACCTGCAGGCACGACTTCGCTCGGATATTCGTACTCGATCTCGTCGAGGGAAAAATTGCACAACGCCGCCAACTCCACCGTCCGGCGCAGGATCTTGGCACCGCGCTTGCCTTGATAGAGAAACGCGAGCTGCATGCGCGTGCGCATCGCTTGTTCAGCGCTGGGTGCAAGTTCCAGGCCGCATTCAGCAAGCGGCTTGGACAAACGGATGGCGGTCAGCACGTCGTGCAGCGGCTTGCGTTGGCGCGTGTGCATCTGCACGCCGCCGGTCGCGACCATGGGCACATCGATCTGCTCCGACACCGCCGCGACCATGCCGCGATGGCGGTCATCCGCGTGCCGTAGCGGCAACTCCAGCGCAATCGATAGCCGATCACCAAACACGCGTTGGCACCACCACGCCTGAGCCAGCAGTTGCTGCGGGTCGGGATCGTAATCAGGCAGCAGAATCGCCAGGCAATCGGGCACGCCGCGCAGGTGAGCGAGCTCACCTTGGGGCGCGGCCAAATCGTCAGCCAGCAAGCGGTATTCGCCCTTGGGTGCTGCCAGCCGCGCGTGCGTAATGATCTCGCTCAGGTTGCCGTAACCCTCGATGTTCTGCGCCAGCAGCACCAGCCGCAGCCAGGGTTCGCCATCGGCATTGCGCACCGTAAAGCGGCTGCCGATGATGAGCTTCAGTTCGTGTTCCCTGGAAGCCACAAGCGCTCTCGCGGTGCCCGCCACAGAGCATTCGTCGGTCAGCGCCAGCGCTTGATAACCATACAGCTTGGCGCGCTCCACCAGTTCGTGCGGATGCGACGCGCCGGTCAGGAACGTGAAGTTGCTGATGCAATGCAGCTCGGCATAGTCGGGCAGAACAGGGAGTGGCGTGGTCGAAGTCATGACGTGCTTAACCGAACAAGCCGTGCAGATACCAGCGGGCGTCCTCATCTCCCGCGTTGGCCTTGCTTGCAGAAACGCGCTCGCGATACACCCAGTAACGCTCGCCTTTTTCTCCCTCGACGATGAAGTAATCGCGCTTGATGAGGTCGTCGTCCCACCAGCCGGATTCAATGCGCTCGGGCATCGACACCAGCCGCAACAGCCCGCGGTAATACGGATAGTGCTGACGAGTCAGCAGCGGAATCGGCTTCTCCAGCAGCCACAGCGGGCGCTCCGGCTGCTGAGCGTGCCACTGCGCCAATGCTTGTCGCGCGGCAGCACGGCTCTGCGCGGTGGTTGCAGCATTCACCTCGACCCAGTGGTTGGCGCGCTCAGGACGATGATCGGCACACGGCTGCGGATGACGCACGTTCTCAGCACCCAGCCGGGCGATCAGCGTGTCGATCAG
This sequence comes from Ralstonia sp. SA306, assembly GCF_054792405.1. NCBI lineage: Bacteria > Pseudomonadati > Pseudomonadota > Betaproteobacteria > Burkholderiales > Burkholderiaceae > Ralstonia > Ralstonia sp. SA306. Next base: position 742,749 of record NZ_CP096452.1, on the reverse strand, counting down.
ATATGCAGCATCTTCAGCGCGACCACCGGGTTCGGGAAACAACGATTCCGTAGGCGGCGCGAGCGGCGTAGCGTCGGTCACCGTCAGGCGCAGTTCGACCACCGGGGCGATCAGCGTGAGCCGATGCACGCGCTCATGCAGCACCCGCGACAAGTGCGCCAGCGTGCGAACCGGCTGTGCCAGCGCGATCTCCACCGGCGTGGACGAAGCGGCATCCTCACTGCTCCGGCCGCGCCGGCGTTCGTGCTCCAGCGTGAGTCGATACGTCTTGGCGCCCAACTGAAGCGCCGACAGCCAGCCGACCAACTGCAACAACAATTGCTCCGAGGCCGCCAGCACACCTTCCGCGTTATCGATACGGCCTGGCAATTCCAGCGGCACATCGAAGCGCAACGGGGCGGTAAACCACGTGAAACTCTCGTGCCCGTTGCCATAAGCGGCGTCGAGCGTATCCACCAGCAACGGCCCGCAGCGCCGCCGCAGGCCGCTACGCGGCAACTCGCGCAAATCGGCCAGTGTGCGGCAGCCGAGGCCTTCAAGCCAATCGGGCCGCGTGAGTCGCGCCACCGCATCGACCGGCAATTGATCAAGCAACGCCGACAACCGCTTCTGCCGCACCGCCCTCCGCACACGCCCTTGACGTACTGCCGTGCGACGGCCACGTACCGGCATCGGTTGCGCACTGGCAAGCCATGCCGCACCGCGTGCCGTCGGTCCGGTGCCAAGCTGCGGCATGGCGCCCAACCGAACCGCGCAATACTTCACCGCCCGACACAGCGCACGATGTCCGCCGAACAAGCGCAAGCTGGCCTTGACCTCCAACAACACCGTCGCCTCATCCACCACATCCAACGTGACATGCGGCGTGAATGCCAGCAGCGCCAGCGCCAGCGATTGCAGCAACCGTGCCTCGGCCGACACGTCACGATCAAGCTGTACAGCATGCGGTACCAACGCCTGCGCGCCCGCCTGGCGCAGGCCTGCATGTACGCCTTCGCGCATCGCCAAGCGATTGGCCGACACCACGCGCCCCTGCTCCAGCACGACGACCGGCAAAGGCAGCGCGGCCGGGTCAGACCATCGGGGTCGAAGCGCGTCGAGTGGGAGACGGGGCAGATGCACCGCGATCCAGAACGGCATGATCGGAAGTGTGATGATCGGAAACGTCCGACAAAGCGTTGAACGCAACAGAAGACGAAGGAGACGAAAGCGCGGCCAGCAATTTCGCCGTGGCCGGATCCATGATGAACGGCTCTACCAACGGCACAGGCAACGGACGCACGGAAGCGCGACCGGCCCGAAGCGGATCCGCCAACGGCAGCAGCAACGGAGATTCACGCAACGGCCCACGCCGCTTGTGGAAGAGGATGGACAGCGCATCGGCGCCAGCCGGCTCCAGCCCCAGCCGCAGCACCGCCGGCGACGACTCACGCTGCGCCTGAGCCGGCCGGAACACCCAGATGGCGCTCTCTCCCGCCTGGGCCAACACTTGCAGCCTGCGCAACTCTCCTGGGCGTGCCCGGTTAAGCCAGATCAGCACACCATCGAAAGCCTTGCAGCGTAGAACCTGCTCGGCTGCCCACAGAAGATCAGCCGGCTTGTCAGCGCGCACCCAGACGATTTGTTCAGGAGAGAAATCCCAGCCCACCAGCCTCACTGCATTCGGCAGATGCGGCGGAGCAATCAGCGCGATGCGCCCTGCGCCCGTGCACAGCGTAGACAATGCCGGACGCAGCAACCGGCATTCACCAATACCGGATTGCGGGCACAGCAGCTCGATCAATCCGCCGAGGGGCCAGCCACCACCGGGCAATTCGGCATTCAGCGAGTCATACCCAGTGGTCAAAACGCGCCCGTCGCTTCGCGCCAGACGGCCTGCGCTCCACAATGCCGGATGTAGCGTTTCAGGTGATGGCACCGTCGAGGCTTTCGGCACAGGCGAACGCAACCCTGACACCGCGCGTCCAGCAGGAACAGGGCACTCCGCCACATCTTCGGCGATAAAAAGAGACGGGGACAACGCAAACATGGGAAACGCCAAAGCAAGCCGACGAATACTGTATAAATATACAGTATCACAGCTTTCCTTCAACGCGGTTTAGTTTTGCGTGTGCGTTGCAAGAGGGCGATAGCAGCCTCGAAGCACTGGAGTCGAGAAACTCACGAAGCTAATCAGTCTTGCAGGGGATGCCGCGGACGTCTCCGTTGGGAGGCGTTTTGTTTTTGGGGAGAGGCGGAGGGGAGTGTTGCTGGGATCTGTCTGGCGGATCAATGCAGCAAGCCGGGTGCGAGCCGATCGCGCAAAGGCAAACACCCCAGCTCTAAGGTAGAGCTGGGGTGTTGTATGGGAGAGCCTGGCGATGACCTACTTTCACACGGGAATCCGCACTATCATCGGCGCGGAGTCGTTTCACGGTCCTGTTCGGGATGGGAAGGGGTGGTACCGACTCGCTATGGTCACCAGGCTATGACTTGTCGTCACGTTGACGAGGTCAACGGGACCAATATGGGAATGTAGATTTTGGGTTGTGAGTTGTGTGTATCAGGCACAAGGCGGACCCAGCCGGAAACATACCGGTTATAGGATCAAGCCGCACGGGCAATTAGTACTGGTTAGCTGAACGCATTACTGCGCTTCCACACCCAGCCTATCAACGTCCTGGTCTCGAACGACCCTTCAGGGAGATCAAGTCTCCAGGGAATCCTCATCTTCAGGCAAGTTTCCCGCTTAGATGCTTTCAGCGGTTATCTCTTCCGTACATAGCTACCCTGCGATGCCTCTGGCGAGACAACAGGTACACCAGCGGTACGTCCACTCCGGTCCTCTCGTACTAGGAGCAGCCCCCGTCAAGATTCCAACGCCCACGGCAGATAGGGACCAAACTGTCTCACGACGTTTTAAACCCAGCTCACGTACCTCTTTAAATGGCGAACAGCCATACCCTTGGGACCGGCTACAGCCCCAGGATGAGATGAGCCGACATCGAGGTGCCAAACACCGCCGTCGATATGAACTCTTGGGCGGTATCAGCCTGTTATCCCCAGAGTACCTTTTATCCGTTGAGCGATGGCCCTTCCATACAGAACCACCGGATCACTATGTCCTGCTTTCGCACCTGCTCGACTTGTCGGTCTCGCAGTTAAGCACGCTTTTGCCATTGCACTTTAGGTACGATGTCCGACCGTACCAAGCGTACCTTCGAACTCCTCCGTTACACTTTGGGAGGAGACCGCCCCAGTCAAACTGCCTACCATGCACTGTCCCCGACCCGGATTCACGGGCCAAGGTTAGAACCTCAAACAAACCAGGGTGGTATTTCAAGGTCGGCTCCACCGAAACTAGCGTCCCGGTTTCAAAGCCTCCCACCTATCCTACACAGATCGGTTCAAAGTCCAATGCAAAGCTACAGTAAAGGTTCATGGGGTCTTTCCGTCTAGCCGCGGGGAGATTGCATCATCACAAACACTTCAACTTCGCTGAGTCTCGGGAGGAGACAGTGTGGCCATCGTTACGCCATTCGTGCAGGTCGGAACTTACCCGACAAGGAATTTCGCTACCTTAGGACCGTTATAGTTACGGCCGCCGTTTACCGGGACTTCAATCAAGAGCTTGCACCCCATCATTTAATCTTCCGGCACCGGGCAGGCGTCACACCCTATACGTCCACTTTCGTGTTTGCAGAGTGCTGTGTTTTTATTAAACAGTCGCAGCCACCATTTTATTGCAACCCCTTCGTCCTTCTGGCGCGAGCCAGTCAAACTACAAGGGCGTACCTTATCCCGAAGTTACGGTACCAATTTGCCGAGTTCCTTCTCCCGAGTTCTCTCAAGCGCCTTAGAATACTCATCTCGCCCACCTGTGTCGGTTTGCGGTACGGTCTCGTATGACTGAAGCTTAGAGGCTTTTCTTGGAACCACTTCCAATTGCTTCGCGACCTAAAGTCGCTCGCCCCACACCCTTGAATCACGCACCCGGATTTGCCTAAGTGCCATCTCCAATGTAGGGACCGGGACATCCAACACCCGGACAACCTTCCGCGATCCGTCCCCCCATCGCATCATACGACGGTGCAGGAATATTAACCTGCTTCCCATCAGCTACGCATCTCTGCCTCGCCTTAGGGGCCGACTCACCCTACGCCGATGAACGTTGCGTAGGAAACCTTGGGCTTACGGCGAGGGGGCCTTTCACCCCCTTTATCGCTACTCATGTCAGCATTCGCACTTCTGATACCTCCAGCATCCTTTACAAGACACCTTCACAGGCTTACAGAACGCTCTCCTACCATGCACTTACGTGCATCCGCAGCTTCGGTATATTGCTTAGCCCCGTTACATCTTCCGCGCAGGACGACTCGATCAGTGAGCTATTACGCTTTCTTTAAAGGGTGGCTGCTTCTAAGCCAACCTCCTGACTGTTTTAGCCTTCCCACTTCGTTTCCCACTTAGCAATATTTAGGGACCTTAGCTGGCGGTCTGGGTTGTTTCCCTCTTGACACCGGACGTTAGCACCCGATGTCTGTCTCCCGTGATTGCACTCTTCGGTATTCGGAGTTTGCTATGGCGGGGTAATCAGCAATAGACCCCCCAACCATGACAGTGCTCTACCCCCGAAGGTGAGACACGAGGCACTACCTAAATAGTTTTCGGAGAGAACCAGCTATTTCCAAGTTTGTTTAGCCTTTCACCCCTATCCACAGCTCATCCCCTAACTTTTCAACGTTAGTGGGTTCGGTCCTCCAGTACGTGTTACCGCACCTTCAACCTGGCCATGGATAGATCACTTGGTTTCGGGTCTACACCCAGCGACTGAACGCCCTATTCGGACTCGCTTTCGCTACGCCTTCCCTAATCGGTTAAGCTTGCCACTGAATGTAAGTCGCTGACCCATTATACAAAAGGTACGCCGTCACCCGTTTCCAGGCTCCGACTGTTTGTATGCATGCGGTTTCAGGATCTATTTCACTCCCCTCCCGGGGTTCTTTTCGCCTTTCCCTCACGGTACTGGTTCACTATCGGTCGATTACGAGTATTTAGCCTTGGAGGATGGTCCCCCCATCTTCAGACAGGATTTCACGTGTCCCGCCCTACTTGTCGTACACCTAGTTCCACAATACTGTTTTCGCATACGGGGCTATCACCCACTATGGCCGGACTTTCCATTCCGCTTTGCTAACAATACTGCTAAAGAGTACAAGGCTGATCCCATTTCGCTCGCCACTACTTTGGGAATCTCGGTTGATTTCTGTTCCTGCAGCTACTTAGATGTTTCAGTTCACTGCGTTCGCTTCCCTTGCCTATGTATTCAGCAAGGGATGACCCATTCGGGCCGGGTTTCCCCATTCGGATATCTGCGGATCAAAGCTTGTTTGCCAGCTCCCCGCAGCTTTTCGCAGGCTACTACGTCCTTCATCGCCTGTAATCGCCAAGGCATCCACCACATGCACTTATTCGCTTGACCCTATAACGAGTATGTCTCGATATAGGCTGAGTTCTCGCGTTGTGCCGTATTCCAAGACAATCTTTCGATTGCTCTGGTAATACTGGTTGATACAATCACAACCCAGTGTCGCGTTTTGAATGTGCGTCTCATCAACGCACCGCGACACCTTTACTACATTCCATATTGTTAAAGAACAGCCGAGTTATCACTCGTCTTGGCTAAGCCAAACGCAAACACCGCATTCATCGACTTCTCTGTCGATGCTTGCGTTTGGCAACCAAAAGGTATTGGTGGAGGATGACGGGATCGAACCGACGACCCCCTGCTTGCAAAGCAGGTGCTCTCCCAGCTGAGCTAATCCCCCAGTCACGGCAGAGAACAACTTCCACCGTCCGTAACTTGGTGGGTCTGGTAGGACTTGAACCTACGACCCCCGCCTTATCAAGACGGTGCTCTAACCACCTGAGCTACAGACCCTTGGCTGTAACATCAAACAAACCGATAAGTGTGGACGCCTAACGTCGGATGCACGCTCTTAAAGGAGGTGATCCAGCCGCACCTTCCGATACGGCTACCTTGTTACGACTTCACCCCAGTCATGAACCCTACCGTGGTAATCGCCCTCCTTGCGGTTAGGCTAACTACTTCTGGTAAAGCCCACTCCCATGGTGTGACGGGCGGTGTGTACAAGACCCGGGAACGTATTCACCGCGGCATGCTGATCCGCGATTACTAGCGATTCCAGCTTCACGTAGTCGAGTTGCAGACTACGATCCGGACTACGATGCATTTTCTGGGATTAGCTCCACCTCGCGGCTTGGCAACCCTCTGTATGCACCATTGTATGACGTGTGAAGCCCTACCCATAAGGGCCATGAGGACTTGACGTCATCCCCACCTTCCTCCGGTTTGTCACCGGCAGTCTCTCTAGAGTGCCCTTTCGTAGCAACTAGAGACAAGGGTTGCGCTCGTTGCGGGACTTAACCCAACATCTCACGACACGAGCTGACGACAGCCATGCAGCACCTGTGTCCACTTTCTCTTTCGAGCACCTAATGCATCTCTGCTTCGTTAGTGGCATGTCAAGGGTAGGTAAGGTTTTTCGCGTTGCATCGAATTAATCCACATCATCCACCGCTTGTGCGGGTCCCCGTCAATTCCTTTGAGTTTTAATCTTGCGACCGTACTCCCCAGGCGGTCAACTTCACGCGTTAGCTACGTTACTAAGGAAATGAATCCCCAACAACTAGTTGACATCGTTTAGGGCGTGGACTACCAGGGTATCTAATCCTGTTTGCTCCCCACGCTTTCGTGCATGAGCGTCAGTGTTATCCCAGGGGGCTGCCTTCGCCATCGGTATTCCTCCACATCTCTACGCATTTCACTGCTACACGTGGAATTCTACCCCCCTCTGACACACTCTAGCCGTGCAGTCACCAATGCAATTCCCAAGTTAAGCTCGGGGATTTCACATCGGTCTTGCACAACCGCCTGCGCACGCTTTACGCCCAGTAATTCCGATTAACGCTTGGACCCTACGTATTACCGCGGCTGCTGGCACGTAGTTAGCCGGTCCTTATTCTTCCGGTACCGTCATCGACCCCAGGTATTAACCAGAGCCATTTCTTTCCGGACAAAAGTGCTTTACAACCCGAAGGCCTTCTTCACACACGCGGCATTGCTGGATCAGGCTTTCGCCCATTGTCCAAAATTCCCCACTGCTGCCTCCCGTAGGAGTCTGGGCCGTGTCTCAGTCCCAGTGTGGCTGATCGTCCTCTCAGACCAGCTACTGATCGTCGCCTTGGTGGGCCTTTACCCCACCAACTAGCTAATCAGACATCGGCCGCTCCTATAGCATGAGGCCTTGCGGTCCCCCACTTTCACCCTCAGGTCGTATGCGGTATTAGCTAATCTTTCGACTAGTTATCCCCCACTACAGGGCACGTTCCGATGTATTACTCACCCGTTCGCCACTCGCCATCAATCTAGCAAGCTAGATCATGCTGCCGTTCGACTTGCATGTGTAAGGCATGCCGCCAGCGTTCAATCTGAGCCAGGATCAAACTCTTCAGTTCAATCTGCTGTTTTTCGCTCTTTACGAGCGGTCGCTCACTCTCAGAATCTGACTTGAACTTTCGTTCAAACCTTACTTCTGTGCGAGCACTTCATTACTTGTTAGCTAGCGGATCGAAATCCGCCGCATCCAGTATTAAGCGCCCACACTTATCGGCTGTTTGCTTGTTAAAGAACTTCGCGATCAACTTTGTTCACCGCGTCGCTGCGTTGTCTGCAGCAGAGAAACGAGATTATGCAGAGCTTTTTCGTCGCTGTCAACAACTCGTCGAAGAATTTTTATCATCAACTCGCCACCAACCACTCCTGAATTTCCAGCCAATCGCCAACCACACAATCGACCGCAAACCCGCCCCACTCCTGCTTCTCCACCACCTAACTCCACCGCCTCAACCTGCGTTTCGGCGCTGTGTTTTGCAGCGAGGGGCGAATACTAATGTGCGGATGCATGGCTGGCAAGCTTTTTTGTGAGTTGCTCGCAAAAAAGCTTGTTCAGCACCCGTCTACTCGCGATGAGACCCACGTTACGGCGGGGTTGGAGCGGTGCTGCACGCCTCGCCCGGCCTGCGAGCGGCACGGATGGGCAGGTCATTAGTCCCGGAGCGCCCTTCTCACTTATAGAGATGTGGTTGGCATCAATGCTTGACCGGCGCCTCGCACAGCCCCTGGTTGTAGAGAATCGCCTTGCTGGTCGATGCGTAGTTGTCAGCGTCGCACGGCGGCAGGAAAAGTGATGCGTCCTTTTGTGCTTTGACGGCAGTTGTCTCAGACAGCACAGTCAGACACTGAGCATTGTCACCGCGATGGTATTCAGTTACGGCAAGATCACTGCGGACCTTGTCGCGCTCGATCCAGTCCATGAAGGGATCGCAATCGGAGAGCAGCGAACGCAGCGTGGTGCGGGCTGCATCGTAATCCTTGGCGGCATATTGCTTGTGGGCCTGGCCGATGCGGACTTGGCGCTGGCGGTCTGTGCAGGCGGCCGGGGCACGGCGGTAGTCACCGTCAAACATGGCGCGCATGCCGCAGAAATCTCGGCACGCCTCGGCGGTGGCGGAGGAATCCAGCTTGAGCGCATCCTTATTACCCGACACGGCGATGCGGCACTTGCCCTCGTCTTTCTCGATGCCGACGCGGCCTTGGAACGTACCTTCAATCGCGCACGCGTGGCAGTTGCCGCCGATGGTGGCGATATTGAAGCTACCGCTCTTGACCGTCATCGTGCCGCTCGCGCTCCCGCCCAGGATGTAGACGTATTCGCCCGGCTCGACGGCTGGGCCGGCCACCATGGTGCACGCGCTAGCCAACAAGCCTGCAATCGTCAACGCGTGCCGCATCCACATTCCAATTGCCATGGTGTTTGCTCCAGATCCATGGAGGCGGATGCCTCCTGCAAGCGCACCGTTCTTGCGGGCGGCTGGGTATATCGGCACCCCAACCGCCCTAAAGACCGACGCCCGCCGTAACGCTGTCAGATATGAAATAGCGCCAGCACTGCGACGACACCACCGACAGCGCCCACACCGTACGAAAGCACCTGCATCCAGCGCCGGCGCGAGAGTAACGTGATGGCTGCCAGCGCGATCGACACCTGAATGGCGACCACCGCTTGCGCCCACCGGTGATGATGGTGCACGGCAAGCTCACTGGCGTCGTCGGCCTCTTTGGCAAGGCGCTCCTGGTCTTCAGCCTGACGGCGAATGTCTTCTTTCTCGGCGGCGTAGCGCTGGGCTTCGCGCTTGGCGGCGGCCTGATCGGTGCCGGGCAGTTGGGCGGTCAACTCGGCAATGGCTTGCTTCTGGCCTTTGGCTTGGTAGTACGCCCAGCGGTTGGCAGCCTCGGTCTTGTGGATGGCGGCTTCGTTCTTGGCAAGTAGCGCGGCGTTTTGCGTGGCGCCGCCTTGGTAACCGAAGACAGCGCCGGCCGTCGAAAGAATCGCCGTCATGACGGCGATACGCCCGGCAAAGCTGTCGGCGTGGCCGCTTTCCGCTGCGTGCTCGAGCGCGTGATCATGCGCGCCGTGCACGTGAAATCCTTCTGACATGGTTGCTCCCCTTCTAGTCTGTATCGTCGGTCGCCCCTCAGGCGCGGACCTCACAATGCATGGCCTCGTACGGAAAGGCAACGCCATGCGGCGCGCATCCAACGTTGCAGATCAGCTTTTTGACGCTGCCGCGCAAGGAGGGAGCGCGGCAATCGCAAATCATTTATACGCTGAGCAATTGCGTCGTTGAATACATGAAACCGGTCCGTATAATCGCGCAGCAATGCGAATCAGCGCCAAATATTCGTTTGGTAATCGCATTGTTAATAAAACAAAACAATACTGCGAGTCAGATCCATGGATGCGTCCCAAAAGCCTTTGGCGCCACTGCCTGAAGAGGAACACCAACCCGCCATCGTCCGCGTGGCCGACGCGACGATCCGCGATGCCAATGCACTGCTGCATGCCAACGGCGGCCTGAAGTTCGGCCGGGGCATGATCGGCACCATCCTGGCGTTGGTGCTGAGCTTTCTGTGCTTGCTGGGCGTACTGGCGTTTCACTTTCCCCAGTATCTGACGACGCCCGAATTGCGGCGCGCGTATTCAGTGGATGTGATTCGGCAGATTCTGTTTGTCTCTCTGCTGATCTCGGGCGGGTTATCGCTGGCGAATATCGTGCTGGATAACCGCCGCCGCCTGAACGGTCTGGGGTTCCTGTTTGTGGTGATTGCCGTTGCGCTAGGCGGCTCACGCGTGCCGGTAGGCGATTTTCCGGATCACACGCCGTACATCGGCATGGATTGGTTCATTCTCGATCTGCTCGGCTCGACGGCGATTTTCGTGCTGCTTGAGAAGCTATTCCCGCTCTACAAGAAGCAGCCGGTGTTCCGGGCCGAATGGCAGACCGATATGGTGCACTTTGCAGTGAACCACTTCATCGTGGGGCTGGTGCTGCTGGTGGTGAACTTCGTGATCCACCGCGTGTTCGGATGGATGGTCCATGCGGACTTCCAGCAAATGGTGCAGCACATCTGGTTCATTCCGCAGTTGTTGCTGTGCATGCTGGTTGCCGACCTGATGGAGTACGTCACGCACCGCGCGTATCACGAGGTGCCGTTCCTCTGGCGCTTCCATGCCGTGCATCACAGCGTGAAGACCATGGACTGGCTGGCGGGCTCACGTCAGCACATTCTTGAACTGATCGTCACGCGGGTGGCAGTGCTGGGACCGCTGTTTCGTGCTGGGATTCGACAAAGCCGTGGTCGATGTCTACATCATCATCGTGGGCTTCCAGGCGGTGTTCAATCACGCCAATGTGCATTTGCCGTGGGGGCCGTTGAAGTACATCTTCGTGACGCCGGATTTCCATCACTGGCACCACTCGTCGGAAGACGAAGCGATCGACAAGAACTACGCCGCGCACTTCGCCTTCATCGATTACCTGTTCGGTACCGCCGTCAAATCGAAGAAGGCTTTCCCAGAGAAGTACGGCGTAGTAGGCGACTACATGCCCGACGGCTTCGTCAACCAGCAACGCTTTCCGTTCCGGCGTCAGCAGAACTGAGTCGAAGGTTCTTCATCATGCCGATCACCGCCGCTGCTCAGCACCTCATCGCCCGCCTCGGTCTCGAACCGCACCCGGAAGGCGGCTTCTATCGCGAAACCTATCGCAGTGAGGAACGCGTCCAGCGAGGCGTCCCGCCCGTCGAACGTGCGGCTGCTACCGCCATCTATTACCTCTTGGCGGATGATGCATATTCCGCCTGGCATCGGATCCAGTCGGACGAGTTGTGGCACTTCCATGCGGGGGACTCACTCAATGTGCATGTGTTGGAGGACGACGGTACGGTGAGCACGCATCGTCTGGGCGATGCGGCCGACGACGCGATGGCGGTGTACCAGGCGGTGGTTCCGGCAGGCCGCTGGTTTGCGGCCGAGCGCGTGCCGGGTGAACATGGCTATGCGCTGGTCGGCTGCACCGTTGCGCCGGGGTTCGAGTTCAGCGAGTTCGAACTGGCCGACGAAGGCGCGCTGCTGGCAAAGTACTCGGCACATGGCGATCTCATTCGAAGGTTGCTGCCCAAGCCTGCAGTACGTTAGTCAGCACCACACCACGCTTTCATAGCCGACTGTGCGGCGGTAGACACTTATACCCCGCCACGTGCTGTACTCCATGTACGCGCATGTCAGGACGACGATCCAGTTAGCTGCTGCGGTGGCTGTGGTGGACATATCCCCTCCCTCTCTGCCTGCCCCGATAGTTGTCTTATCGGCACGTTTTCAGTCTAGGAGAGGGGTCTCCAAAACCATTGCACGAGCAATGACGCTTCTCGGCCCTTATTTCCGGATCTCGCCTCCGTATGGGCATCGCGCGTCGCAAACGCCCGTTTGGGCGCGGCTCTAATGCATCTTGGAACGCACAGCATGACGGCGCCGGCTAGTCTTCATCGGTTCGTCGATCTACGCTTGTGAGACGCGCTGCGGCGTGACGCACGCTCCCCATCCACATCACACAGACGCCTTCGGAAGAACATCATGGCTACCATCGGATTCATCGGTCTTGGCATCATGGGCGCTCACATGGCGCGCAACCTACTCAAGGGCGACCACACCCTGATCGTCAGCGGCAAGCATTCTGTGCCGGAAGATCTGCGGTCGCGCACCACGGTTGTCGCCAGCTCAACGGCGGTGGCGCAAGCCGCGGACATCGTCATCGCCATGGTGCCGGACACGCCGGACGTAGCCGATGTGCTGTTTGGCGAAGAGGGTGTTGCGCAGGGCTTGGCTGCAGGCAAGCTCTTCATCGACATGAGTTCGATCTCGCCGATTGAAACGCAGGCCTTTGCCAAGCGCGTCGAAGCGCTGGGCGCCGATTACCTCGATGCGCCCGTTTCAGGCGGTGAAGTCGGTGCACGCGATGCGACGCTCACGATCATGGTTGGCGGAAAAGAAGCCGCGTTCGAGCGTGCCAGACCGCTGTTCGCCTTGATGGGCAAGAACATCACGCACGTGGGCGACTCCGGTGCTGGGCAAACATGCAAGGTGGCCAACCAGATCATCGTGGCATTGACCATCGAGGCGGTAGGCGAAGCACTGCTGTTCGCGTCCAAGGCCGGTGCCGATCCGGCACGTGTGCGCGAGGCGTTGATGGGGGGCTTTGCCTCCTCGCGCATTCTCGAAGTGCATGGCGAACGCATGATCAAGCGGACGTTTGACCCGGGCTTTCGCATCGAGCTGCACCAGAAGGATCTGAACCTGGCGTTGGAAGGCGCTCGCAAGCTCGGCATCGCCCTGCCGAACACCGCCGCTGCACAGCAGCTTTTCAACGTGTGCGCCGCTAACGGCGGCAAGGCATGGGACCACTCTGCCATGGTTCGCGCACTGGAACTGATGGCGGATCACAACATTGCCTGAACCAAAACGGGGTGCGTGCACAGGCGAGCACACCCGCCCCGTTTTACGGCCGTCGACGGCGTCGGCTTACAGCTCAAGTTGCTCCAGCACTTTCCCCTTGGTTTCGATGCCGAGGAAGTAGATGGTGATCGCGGCCAGTATGGGGACCAAGGCCAGCAGCAAGAACGCATTGCTGACGTTGCCCGAGCCGATCGTCGAACCGATCAGCATCGGTGAAAAGATGGCCGCAATCTTCAGCCACGCGCCGCCCATGCCGCAACCGATCGCACGGATGTTGGTCGGGTACAGCTCCGGCGTATAGACATATGCGGTGATGAAGCCGCACGCCATTAACCCCAGCGCCAACGAGCACAACCCCGCCACCACATAGAGCGACTGCTCGTGCAGCAGCCCAGCCAGTGCCAGCGAGACGCCGCACAGTACGAACGACACCACCATCACGGGCTTGCGGCCCACCTTGTCCACAATCATGGCGCAGACCAACGAGCCGACCACGCCCAGCACCGAAGCCAGCGCCGCCAGGTTGAGCGCCAGTTGCAGCGGCGCGTGATAGATCGTTTTGTAGACCGTCGGCAGCCATGTCGACAGACCGTACTGGATGAAACCGCACGTCGCCCACAGCATGGCCACGACCACGGTGCGCTTGATGTACACGGGACCGAACAGATCGCGCATGCCGCGCTTCGGGTGGCGGTGCGACATCTGCTCAAAGGCCGAGGTATCGCCCAGCGGAGGCAACGGTTCCTTCGATCTGGCTTCAAAGCGAGCCTGCGCGGCGTCGGCCTCGGCCAGGCGGCCGTTGGTCGCCAGCCAGCGCGGGGATTCCGGCACGGCCTTGGGCAGCGTGAAGAACAGCACCAGCGGAATGCCGCCGAGGAAGTACATCACCTCCCAGCCGAAATGCGGCACCAGCCATGCACCCAGCGCGTTGGACACCAGCAGGCCGATCGGGAACACCACCTCATAGAGCAGCACAAAGCGCCCGCGACCATGTGCGCGCGTGACTTCGTTGATGTATGTGGCCGCTACGGGCAGTTCGCCCCCCAGTCCCACGCCCTGCGCGATGCGCAGCGCCGCAAACACGGCAAAGCTGGGCGCTACGCCGCACAGGAGACTCATCGAACCGATGATGCCTGCGCTATAGCCGATCATGCGCACGCGACCGAACCGCTCGGCAAGCATGGGGAACACCAGCGCACCGATCAACTGGCCGATGCCGGGCGCACCGATCACAAAAGCAATCTGCGCCGGCGTCAGGTGCCATTGCGCAATCAGCAGCGGCAGCGTAGCCGCGATGACGATCACGTCAAAACCATCGAAGAACGTCGCGAGCCCGATCAGCAGACGCGCGCGCACGTGCATGCCGTTGCTCTTGAGCCGCTCGATGCGGGCAACGATCTTGCCCAGGCTCATCCCGCCCAACGGCCCATCGTGGTCAATTCCGTTATCAATCAAAACACCTGGCTTCATGTGAAGCTCCTTCCGGAGGAAGTTGATGCGCCACCAGGTCGCTGCCCAGCGGCGCGCGTTGGGTCAGGACGTCAGAACGAGTGATGCACGCCGGTGCTGACAACCAGCTGGTTGCGCTGCGCCGCCACACCCACGCCGTTGATGGCAGCGGACTTCGCGTCGCCGGCGGCACGCTGGTAGGTACCCTGAACGTACACCTGCGTGCGCTTGGAGAATGCATACACGTTGCCCAGGCTGAACTGGTTCCAACGGGCCCCCTCGTACTTGCTGAAGGTATAGCCCACGTTGAGCGTGTTGGCGGCGCTGTAATGCCATGCGGTGCCCAGGTCGACGTTCTGAGCGCGGGCATTGGCGCCGCCCAGCGTGATCCGCGTTTGCGTGTAGACGGCGTTGATCTGCACCGGCAGGCTGCTGAACTGATACAGCGCGCCAGTACCGAACGACTTGACCGAACTCATCGGCGTCATCACGCCCGGCACCAGCGTCGTGCCAAGCGTGTTCGTAATTCCCAGGCGACCAGCGATATCCAACGCGCGGTCATTCGATGCTGTATAGGCCGCGGCTGCACGGAAACCGCCGTTCGTGTAGTACGCGCCCAGGCTGTAGCTGCGGCTCTTCGAAGGCGAACCCGGCACCTCGCCAAAACCGTACATGCCGCCCAACTGCAGCCCGCCGAAGATGGGCGAGACGTAGCGCACAGCGTTGTCGATCTGGAACTGGTTGGCCAGGTTGTCAAAGTTGCCTGGGTGAAACAGGTAGAAGTTGGTGAGCTGGAAGCCGTTACTCAGGCGGCCGAGGTAATCGAACATGAAGTCCGCCTGGTGGCCGAGCTGGATGTTGCCCAGCCGATCGTTGGTGAGGCCCACCCACGCCGCCCGGTTGAACAGCTTACCGGCCACCACGCTGTTGCCGGTGTCACCCAGAAAACCCGACTCCAGCTGGAAGATGGCCTGCGTGCCACCGCCAAGATCTTCCGAGCCGCGCAGGCCGAAGCGGTCCGGCTGCATGGTGCCCGGGTCCATGCGCAGGGCCGATCCGCTGGCGGCGCCGCTCTTGAGGCTATTGATGTAGGCCACGCCTTCATCAATGCTGCCGTACAGCGTCACGTTACTCTGGGCCGCCGCCGTGCCAGCCAGGCTCATCGCCGCAATGGCGAACAAGGTTGTCTTCATTTGCTGTTTCCTCCACTGGACAAGGTGTCCGCCCCGCCAGTTGTTATCGCCGTCTTGGTGGACGAGCTGGTTGTGGGTCTTGCTTTGTTTCGCATGCGAAACGTCGTTTAAAAGAAAAACAGGGCGCAAAAAAAAGAGGGCGCGGCTGGTCAGGCCAACGCCTAAACCATCCTGCGCTTACAGATCAATCACCAGGCGCTTGCCCTTGCAGCCGGATACGCAAACCATCATCGTTTGGTTCGACGCACGCTCGCTCTTGGAGAGCACGCTGTCACGGTGGTCGGGCTCGCCCTCCAGCACGCGCGTTTCGCACGAGCCGCACACGCCTTCCTTGCAGCTGTGTTCCACCTCGACGCCAATCTCCAGTAGCGCATCGAGCAGCGACTTGCCTGCCGGTACGCACAGTTCGGCACCGTTGCGCGCCAGCTTGACCTGGTACTCCCCTTCTTGCACCGACTCCACACCGGGATCTGCCGCGAAGCGCTCGATATGGACGTTGGTGTAGCCGAGTGCCTCGCAAGCAGCCTCGAAAGCCCGCAGCATCGGCCCGGGGCCGCAGCAATAGAAATGCGTATCGGCCGGATGTCCGGCAAGCAGCGCTTTCAGGTCGGGCGGGCCACCTGCTTCAGCATCCAGGTGGAAGCGCACCGCATCGCCATGCGCGGCCAGCTCATCGGCAAAGGCGGCTTCGGCATGCGAGCGTGCGCAGTACAGCATCGAGAACGTCTTGCCTTGCTCGGCCAGACGACGTGCCATGCAGACGATGGGCGTTACGCCAATGCCACCCGCGACCAGCACCGTGCGCGGCGCGGTTTCGTCCAGCTCGAAGTGATTGCGCGGGCCGCCGATCTTGAGCGTCGAGCCCACGCGCAACTGCTCGTGCACATAGCGCGAGCCGCCGCGGCTGTTGCGATCGAGCAGCACGCCGACCACGTAGCGGTCACGCACCTCTGGCGCGCCGCACAGCGAATAGCTGCGGACCAACCCATTGCCGAGATGCAGTTCGATATGCGCGCCTGGGGCGTACTCGGGCAAGGTCTTGCCGTCGACATCGCGCAGCTCCACGCTCACGATGCCTTGGGCTTCGTAGCGCATGGCGTGCACGCGCAGGTTGAGGGGGGAATTCATAGCACGTCTCTCTGCAACGTTTCAGCGCTTTTCCGTCAGGAACTTGCCTTCCGGGCCGACGACGTTTTTCTGCCGGCGTGTGTTGCCGTCAATGCCACCGTCGATGGCCCACTCAGCAAACACAGTCGGGCCGGGCTCGAAATCGCGCGGCTGCCAGTCGGCGTCCAGTTGGTCTTCGTCAGCGTAATACTCGATCAGGCCGCCGGCGGGGTTCTTGAAGTACCAGAAGTACGCCGACGAAATCGGATGACGGCCAGGGCCCAGTTGCGTGTCCCATCCACAGCGCGACACATGCATGCCACCGCCGAACACTTCATGGATGTCGCGCACGGTGAAGGCGACGTGGTTCAGCCCACTCTTGGCCTGCGGCGTTTGCAGCAGGAACAGGTCATGGTGACCACCTTCCGGCTCGCAGCGCAAGAACGCACCCCGCCCCGGATAGTGGTCGGACGGCACAAAGCCGAGCTTGTCGATGTAGAAGCGCTCGGTGGCAGTCACGTCTTTCACGAAGAACACCACGTGACCCACTTCAATGGGCGTAGCACGTTCATAGATCGGGCTGGGTTGATTGCGGCGTGGCTTGTCCGTCCAGGTGTTCATCTCGGCGCATTGCACGTCGATATCGCGCTTGGTGGTCAGTTGCACACGCACTGCCAAGCCGTTCGGGTCGGTGCAACCAACACGGCCGTCGGCGTAGACGTAGCCGGGCTGGTCGGCCAACTTGTCGACCAGACGGTCGAGTACAGCTTGCGAATCGGCGCCCCAGATCACTTCGCGCAGCGTCGGGCCGGCTTCCATGGCGGGCGGCAGCGTGGCATCGTCGCTGCGCTTGACCCGCACGCGGCAGCCGTTAAGCGTTTCGAACAGCAGGCCGCCGGCATCTTCCGATTGCAGGGCAAGGCCCCAGTCCTGGAAGAACTGCTTGCAGGCGGCGAGGTCGTCGGCACCGTAGACGATTTCGTCGATGCCTCGAATCGTGTTCATCTTCATCTCCTGTGGTCCGGGCGTTTGCTTCGGCTTCAGTTGGCGTTGGCCCAGGCCAGCGGTTGTTCGTTCAGGCCCCAGTAGAGGCTCTTCTGCTCCATGTACTGCAGGATGCCGAGGCGACCCTTCTCGCGGCCCAGGCCGCTGTCACGCCAGCCGCCAAACGGCGTCGAAATCGAGAACTGCTTGTACGTGTTGATCCACACGTTGCCGGCTTGCACCGCGCGGCCAATGCGCCACGCGCGCTTGTAATCGCGTGTCCAGATGCCGGCAGCCAGCGCGTACACGCTGTCGTTGGCTTGTTCGATCAGTTCGTCTTCATCGTCGAACGGCATGGCAACGAGCACGGGGCCGAAGATCTCTTCCTGGCAAATGCGTGCGCTGTTGGTAAGACCTTCGATGATGGTCGGCGTGTAGAAGTAGCCCGACTCGCAGCCCGCGATTTCCGGGCGCAAGCCTCCCGTGCGCAGATGGCCGCCCTCTTGCACGCCCATCGCCACGTACGACTCGATCGTCTCGCGGTGGCGATCGGTGATCAGCGGGCCCATCTGCGTGGACTCATCGGCCGGATTGCCAACACGCAGGCGTGCTGCGGCTGCGGCCAGGCGATCCATGAACGGCTCGTACAAGGAACGCGCCACAA
This sequence comes from Ralstonia sp. SA306, assembly GCF_054792405.1. NCBI lineage: Bacteria > Pseudomonadati > Pseudomonadota > Betaproteobacteria > Burkholderiales > Burkholderiaceae > Ralstonia > Ralstonia sp. SA306. The sequence continues at coordinate 724,438 of NZ_CP096452.1, read as the reverse complement.
ACAGGCGCGAACCAGCGATGCACGACTCGCCCGACGAGCTGAAGATGCCGTACAGCACGCCATTGACCGCATGGTCGAGATCAGCATCCTCAAACACCATCGTCGGCGACTTTCCGCCAAGTTCGAGCGACACCGGCATCATCTTGTCGGCTGCAATGTGCGCGATGTGGCGGCCGGTGTTCGTGCCGCCCGTGAACGACACGCGACGCACCAGCGGATGCTTCGTGATCGCATCGCCAATGACGGAGCCCTTGCCGGGCAGCACGCTGATCATGCCCTTGGGCACGCCCGCCTCTTCGCAAATGGCGGCGAGTTCCAGCGCCATCAGCGGCGTGACTTCGGCCGGTTTGACGACGACGGCATTGCCTGCGGCCAGCGCGGGCGCCATCTTCTGCGCTTCGCTGGCAATCGGCGAATTCCATGGCGTGATGGCGGCCACCACGCCCATGGGCTCATGCACGCTCATCGTCAGGCAATCGCCACGCGCGGGCGTGAGCGATTCCTCCAGCGTCTCGCATGCGGCTCCGAAGAACTGGAACGTGGCCGCAGCGCTTGCCACCAGGGCTCGCGTCTCGTTGATCGGCTTGCCGTTGTCCAGGCGCTGGCGTTGGGCTAGCGCTTCGCTGCGCGAGCGGATCAGTTCGGCCACGCGGTACAGAACGGCCGCGCGCTCGTGCGGCTTGCGCTTCGCCCAGCCGCTGGAAAGGAAGGCGCGGTAGGCACCGGCCACGGCTTCTTCCACATCGGCGACGCTTGCGGCGTTGAGTTCGGCCACCACTTCGCCCGTGGCGGGGTAACGCGTGACATAGCGCTCACCAGTGCCAAGGCGCCATTCGCCTGCGATGCAGATGGGCAGCAAGGACGTTGCGGTTGTGTTAAGGGTAGAGACAGTCATGGCGCAATGGGCTCGCTCAAATCGAAACGGCGTGCGCCCGGTTGCCCAGCGCACGCACCACGCTGAACACCGTCAGCGCGGAAGTCTTGGGATTGGCCGCCAGCGGCTTGCCGCGCATCGTCAGCTCGAAGCCGCCAAAGGCACCGCGCGCCTCGACGTGATGGATGTTCTCGTCCACCGTCGGATCGGCAAGCAGCTTGACGTGCGTGTGCTCCAGCCCGAGGCCCGCCAACGACAATGTGGCGGCCACGTTGGCGTTTTTCGGGAACAGGCGTGCGGCTTCGCGGGCGTTGCCTTCGAAGATCACGGTCGGCTCGCTCAGCGCGTCGAGGTCAAACTGCTGCTCGGCCGGCGTGTCTTTCCAGGCGCGCGGCGGCTTGCGGCCGGTGTAGATCACGGCATCCAGCCCCCCGACACGCGCAGCGGCCAGTGCATCGATGGCGCCAATGGCGCCCGACAGCAACTGCACTTGCGCGTTGCCACGCCGGGCCGCTGCCTCGAGCCGTTCGGCTACACCAGGTTCGGACAACGCACCCACCGATACCACCAGGCAATCAATGCCCTGCTCCAACGCCGGCAACACATGTTCCTCAAGCGCGTCATGACCGGCGCATTCGACCAGCAGATCAGGATGCGCGTCGGCCGACAGATGCGTCGTGACATGCGCATTCGGCGCGAACGGTGCGATAGCCTCGCGCGCCTTGTCCATCGCGTGCTCGGGCACGATCACGGCGTCAAAGCAGACATCCGGATCGCTCTTGAGCAATTCCAGAACGCCCTGCCCGATCGCTCCGCACCCGACCATCGATACATGCAGCATGTCCGGCTCCTTGAATTGGCTCGATCGCAAGTTCACGCCACCACCGTCGTACGCTCGGCGGCGCGTTCGCCCTGGCCATCCTTGGCCTGTTGATTGACGGGCGGGCCCGCAAAGATGGTCTTGAAGCTGCCGATGGAGAGCATGTCGATCTCCATCAGGAACGGCCCTTCACCGCTGGTGGCCTCATTCAACGCGCTGCCCACGTCGGCTAGATCCGATACGCGGCGATGGCGCAACTGCAGCGACTGCGCGAGTGCCGCGTAGTCCGGCGTATGCAGATCCACGTAGTGGCGGCGGCCGCCGTATTGCGCGTCCTGGATGTTCTTGATGACGCCGTAGCCCTTGTCGTTCATCAGCACGATGACGAGGTTGGCGCGCTCCTGCACGGCGGTCGCCAGCTCACCGAGGTTCAGGATGAAGCCGCCGTCACCGGCCAGACAGAACGTGGTCTTGCCCGATCCGGTTGCGGCCGAGCCGATGGCCGCTCCAATGCCCATCGCCAAACCCTGGCCGATACCGCCACCCAGTGCATGCACGCCGGCACGCGGATCGAAAATACGCAGCTGACGATTGCCCCACGTGCTGTTCGACACCGTCACGTCGCGCACCCAGTTGAACTCGCGCCCCACCGCGGCTTGCAATGCCTCCACCAGCTTTGCGTACGGGCCGAGGCCATCAATCAGCCCGCGCACCGCCGTCTCGTGAGCGGCGCGCAGGTCGCCAGCGAACGCCGCGTCGATCTGCATCTTCTTTTCCAGTCGATCCGCCAGGCCATCCAGCGCGAGGGCCGAATCGCCGCATACGAAATAGTCGCTGGCGTAACAACGGCCTTCTGCCGACGCATCTGCATCAATGCGGTACAGCGGGCGCGGTAGCTTCAGTTCGTACTTGAGCGTTTCGTTGCCGCGCAGGCGCGAGCCGACCACGACCATCGCATCGCACGTCTGATAGAACGCTTCGACCGGCTTGTGCAGGTTGAAGGCGCCCAGCGAACGCGGATCATCTTCCGGAACAATGCCGCGGCCCTGCGTGCTGGTGACCACGCCAAAACCCAGATCCATCAGGCGCTTGACCTGCTTCGCAGCGTGGCGGGCGCCACCGCCCAGCCACAGCATCGGGCGGCGCGCGCGCGACAGGCGTTCAGCGAGTTCGTCCAGCGCGTGGGCCGACGGCACATGCTGCGGCACCTGCAGCGGGCGCAGGTCGTCCGGCATCGGGATCAGCGCGGCTTGAATATCGATGGGAATCTCCACGCTCACCGGGCCGGCCGGGGCCGTGAGCGCGGTCTGCACAGCCAGCTTCATCGTGCTGATAGCGGTGTCGGCACTGCGCACGCGGAAGGCAGCCTTGGAAACGGCCTTGAGCATTGTGAGCTGGTCCGGTGCTTCGTGGATGTACGCGAGGCTCTGGTCCAGGTACGGCGTTTCGATCTGGCCCGTGATGTGCAACAACGGCGTGCCTGCGGTCAATGCTTCAACCATGGCACCTGCCGCATTGCCGGCAGCAGTACCTGTGCTTGTCAGGCAAACGCCCAGGGTGCCCGTGGTACGGGCATAGGCATCGGCCATGTTGGTGCCGCCGGCTTCGCCGCGCGCCATGATGAAGCGGATCTTGCCGCGCTCGCCCATCGCATCCAGGATGGGCATGTTGTGGATCGAGATGACGCCAAAGGCCGCCTTGACCTCGCAGGCCTCCAAGAAGGCTGCAATCGCGTGGCCCACCGTGACCAGTTGTTGTTCCTGTTGTTGTCTATTAAGCATGACGGGAGTGTCCTCCGGAGATATCGATGTGGCTGCCCGTGGTGTACGAAGACAACGGCGAGGCAAGGAACAGAATGGCGCGGGCTGCTTCTTCCGGCAGGCCCAGGCGTCCAAGGGGAATATGTTTTTGCGCGGCTAGGCGGCGCGTCCACGCGGCCCAGTCGAGATGGCGATCCTCTTCGGGGCGAGCCTCGAAGCGGCGGCGCCATTGGCCGGACTCGACCAGCCCGATCAGGATGCCGTTGACGCGCACGCCCTTCGGTGCAAATTCAGTCGCCATCGAGCGCACCAGGTTGAGCACACCCGCTCGCGCGGCCGAGGTGGCCACCATGTGCGGCTCGGGCTGCTGCGCCAGCAGCGAATTCACGCAGACGATCGCGCCGTGCTCCGAGCGCTCCAGTTGCGGCATGAAAGCGCGCGTCGGGTGAATCACGGAGAAGAACTTGAGATGCAGCTCCTGCGTCCACGCGGCATCGTCGGTATCGGCAAACGTCGAGAGACGGCCCTGGCCGGCGTTGTTGACCAGCATGTCTACCGGGCCGAGCGCCTGCTCTACGGCATCGGCAAAGGCAGCGGTCTGCGCGGCGTCGAGCACGTCGCAGGTTGCGGCGAACAGCGTGGCGTTCGGGAAGCGGCTGCGCAGAGCTTGCTCGGCGTGTGTGAGGCGTTCGGCATTGCGGCCGCACAGCGCCACGGCGGCACCAGCTTCCAGCAGCAGTTCAACGGTGGCCAGGCCGATACCGGAGGAGCCCCCGGTCACGACAGCGGTCTTGCCAGTCAAGTCGATCATCGGCATGGTCATTCCCGGAACAGGTTGACGACCTTGCCGCTGGCGGGACGGTAGTCCAGCAAGTAAGACAGCTCGCCGGCAGCGGCGCGCACCTTGTCGATCATCAGATCGAGTTGTGCCGCCTCAATGCGCGGCGACGGAATGGTCGTGCCAAGCGCTGCCACCACCTTGCCTGCGCGGTCCAGCACCGGCGCAGCAATCGTCGAGATGTTGGCTTCGAAGAAACCTTCCTGCAGCACGTAGCCGTGTTCGCGGTCACGCTGGACCATCTCGAACAGCTCTTCCACCGTGCGCGGCGTGTTCGCGGAGAACACCTCCAACTGCGGCTCCGGATAAAGCTGGCGCAATTCCGCCAGCGACAGGTCTGCCAGCAGAACACGACCCAGCACCGTGGCATGTGCCGGCAGGCGCGTGCCAACATTCACCGAGCTGGTGAACGGCGTGGGAGCGACCGACTTCGCCACGTAGACGATCGAGCGGCCATCGCGCACGACGAGGTTGCACGGATAGTGAATGTCGTCGCGCAGGCGATCCAGCAGCGGACGGCCCAGCTCGGTCAATTCCAGCGAGGCGAGGTACTCAAAGCCCAGGCGCAACACCGCCATGCCGAGACGGAAATCGCGGCCGCCGTCCACGCGCTCGATGAAGCCCATCACTTCGAGCGTCGTCAGCAGGCGGAATACCGTCGAACGCGGCACCTTCAGCCGGCGGGCCAGCTCCGGCGCCGAGAGAACGCGGTCTTTGTGGCTGAATTCGCACAGGAGGCGCAGGCCGCGTTCGAGGCCCGGCACGATGTACTTTTCCTGCACGTCTTCTGGAATGAGGTCGTTGCTCATACGTCTTGGCGCTTAGGCGTTTTGAGATTGGGAGAGAACGGCTTGTTCGATCCAGCCTGCGACAGCGTCAGGCGCATCGATATAGGAGGCATGCCCCGCAGACGGTACGAGCGCAAATGGCAGACCGAACGTCCTGGCCAGCGCTTCGCAGCCTTGCGGCGGCGTGATTTCGTCCACATCACCGCACGCGATCTGTGCCGGCGTCGATGCGGGGCGTTTGCGCAGATAGGCGCTGATGTCGTCGCCGCTGAGCATCGCCACGGCCTGGCGGTAGCCGCCATCGTTGAGGCGTTTCATGTTCCAGCGCACCCAGGCACGCTCTTCGTCGGAGGCATTCGGACGCAGCAGGTGCGCATGGCGCGACTCCGCCATGCCGTCGATGCCGAGCTGGTCCAGCGTTGCAAGACGCTGCGCTTGCACGGCGCGCGACTTGTCTTCCTGCCCCGGCTGGCCGTAGCCCTGTGCTGGGTTCAACAGCAGCAGGCACTTCGGCTGCATCGCCGTTGGCGCGCAGGCCACATACGCCGATGCCATCAACGCGCCCAACGAATGACCGACGATCGTATCCGGTGCCACATGCAGCGCAGCCAGCCATGCCTGCAACCGCACCGCGTAGTCGGCGGCGCGCGGCGTAGCCTGTTCAAGCGGCGTGGAATGGCCGTAGCCCGGCGCGTCCCATGCCAGCACGCGCATGCTTTGCGAAAGCACCTGCGCACAAGGCAGCCATGACGCGGCGCTGGAACTGATGCCGTGCAACAGCACCACCACTGGCCCGCGCTCGCCCCATTGCCGATAGCCGATGCGATCGCCGCGCACATTGATCGCAACGCTACGTTCGGCAAACCCGTCGCCGAGCGCAGCAAGCGCATCGGCAACACGGAACGGATGGGTAGACATGACAGCCTGCACGCTCATGGCATCAACGCTTGATCTTGGCGAGCGGGTGCTCGGGCGGGTACGTCGGCGTGATCGGCTTCTTGGCGCCCAGCATCACGCACATCAGCGCATCTTCATCACCGATGTTGATTTCTTCGCGGTACACGCCGGGCGGCACCGAGACGAGGTCGCGATCGGTCAGGATGGTCTCGTAGCGCTCGCCGTCCTTCTCCAGCACCAGCTTGAGCTTGCCGCGAATGACGAAGAACACCTCTTCCACATCGGTGTGCAGGTGCGACGGGCCTTCGTGCCCGGCCGGAATCACCATGGTCGAAAACGTGAAGTGCTCCGCCGGCACGGTGTTGGTGTCGGCCGCCACGCCGGTGCCGCCCGTGCCGAGGTAGCGCATTTGCGCACGGCGGTATTTCGGGTCGTAGTCGGCCTGGAACTTGAGGGCGTCCCAGTCGTAGCGACGGGTCGCGAAGCGCGCCACGCGGCTGTTCATCCAGTCTTCAAACGACGCGCCTTCCGGGCGGTCCCACGTGCGTTGCACTTGCTGTTGTTCGGAGAGATCGCTCATCGAATACCTCTTCTGAATGGAGTGTGGATGCATTACTGCATGACAAAACCGCCGTTGACGGCCAGCGTCTGGCCCGTCACGAATCGGGAAAGATCGGACAGCGCGAACAGCACGGCGCCGCAGACGTCGTCGGGCACCTGATCGCGCGAAATGGCGCGCTGGTCGCGGTACAGCGCATGGCGGTGTGCCGGCACGTATTCGGTGGCTTCCACCAGCGTCAGGCCCGGCGCGATGGCGTTGACAGTGATGCCGTCTGCGCCGCATTCACGCGCCAGAGACTTGGTCATGCCGATGACGGCGCTCTTGCTGGCCACGTACGCCAACAGGTTGGGCGCGCCCCACAGCGGTGTGTCCGACGACAAGTTGACGATCGCGCCGCGGCCCGATGCCTTGAGTGCCGGCAGGCAGGCCGTCGTCATCAGCCAGGTGCCGCGCACGTTGACGTTCATCACGCGGTCCCAGGTCTCGACGTCGATCGACGATGCGTCGCGCCCGCCCGAATTGGTGATGGCCGCGTTGTTGACGAGGCCGTCGAGCCCACCCAGAGCCTGCACAGCTGCCGCAGCGCACGCCTGAATGGAAGCCGGATCGCCAAGATCAAGCGCAAAGCCATGTGCGTCGAAGCCAGCCGCACGCAGTGCCGCGGCCTCTTCCTGCACTCGCTCGCCAAGAATGTCCGCCAGCGCAACCGCGCCGCCAGCTTCGGCAATCGACTTGGCAAACGCCAAACCCAACCCGCGCGCAGCGCCCGTCACGAGGACTTTGCGGCCAGCCAGCAGCCCGGCATTTGGATTGCGCTCAAGCATGTTGAGCTTCCGTGGGAACGGGCTTGAGCATGGCAACCGGCGCATCGGCCAATTCAGCGGCAGCGCGGCGTGCCAGCACACGGCGGATACGCGTGATGCCGATGTCGTGCTGATACAGCGTCTCGTGATCGCGCGCCTCGGGGGCCATCGACTCGAGCACCACGCGGTCCTGCTCCAGCACATCCCAGTGCAGGCCTTCCAGGCGGTTGCGATACAGGAAGCGCCACACGTCGCGCTGCCAGCCCTGCACATGGCGCGTGCGCCAGAAGTAGACGATGCAGTGTTCTTCGTCCACCGGCGTCACGATGCCGATGATGGTGAACGGACCGCCAGGGCCGACCTTCGGCTGATACGGAATCGACAGGCGCAGCCACATCGTGCCGGTCTCGCCAAACTCGGTCCAATCGAAGTTCACGCCACGTTGGCCGGTCTTCTGGAACATGATGCCGTGATCGGTTTCCACCACTTCCATCACGGCCTTCTTCTCGCCGCTGGCCATCGAGTGCGACACGGCGTGCAGGTACGCACCGTGCATCGGGTCCATGACGTTGTCGATGGCATAGCGGTAGTTGACGTTCCAATGCGCGAAGCAGAGGAAGTGGCTGTGCTCGTCGCTGGTCAGTTCTTCCGGCAAGCGCAGCGTGCCAACAGCGTCGTCGAACTCGGACGGGGCCTTGTCACCAAACCACAGGAAGATGGCGCCGGCACGCTCCTGCACCGGGTAGCTGCGCACGCAGGTCTTGCCTTCCATGGGGCAAGCGTCAACGGCTGGCACGCTCGTCACCGTACCCTGGCCGTTCACTTCGACGCCGTGGTACCAGCAAGCCACGTGGTCACCCAGGTTCCAGCCCATCGACAGGCGCGCGCCGCGGTGCGGGCAGCGGTCTTCCAGCGCATGCACCTGGCCGGCGGTATCGCGCCACAGCACGATGTTTTGGCTCAGGCGCGTGATGCCGACCGGAGCGTTCTTCACATTCCACGACGCCGCCACCGGATACCAGTAGTTGCGCAGACCGGTGTTGATGCGCGCTTCCTTCTGCGCTTCCTTGTTGCCTTCCATTGCTTGCCTCTTCTGATGGGTTGAGCCGGGCGCCTCTGCGGGCGGCGCGGCGTCGAATCGTGTTGGAACCGGTCTGGGTTCAGGCGCCCAGGCGGCGCATCTCTGCCAGGAACGTGTCTTCCGTCCAGGTCTCGCCGCCGGCGGCATTGCGCGGGCCGCGCTCGTTCAGCACAGCCACGATGTCGGCCGGCGTTTGAGCACCACCCATAAATGCCGCCTCCAGCGAATCGGCCAATTGGTTCTCATAGGCTGTCGGCTCGGCGGCGCGCGTTTGCCACACCAGATTGGCGACGTGGCCCGGGCGCTCGACGCGGCCCTTTCCTGCGACGTTGTTCGGAGAAATCGGCTCCCACGGAGCGAGGTCGGGGTTGTATTGCGGTTGCATTTCTGTCGACTCCATCACGTTTCGCTTGTTTTACCTATGAAACGTCTGTTAATATCTGGAACACAGGTGCAACTATAGACCGCGTCTTCGAAATCGCAGATGCGGGATTACCCTATGGTTTCCAAAAAGGAAGGCTGCGTCACACGTCGGCCAGGCAGCCGACAAAAGCTTGGGGCGCCGACTTAGCGCAGCCGCGCCAGCAGACGCCTGCCCGCATCGACAACCGAGCGCTGCCCGGTCATCTGGTAGCGCACGATCATCCCCTCCACGCACAGCAGCGCTTCTTCGGCAATGGCCTTCGGGCGTGGATAGCCAAGACGCTTCGCCAGCTCCGCCAGATACGTCGCCAGCTCGGCCTTATGCAGGACAGCCTTTTCTACCAACTGCGCGTCCCCGGTTTCCGTACCAGATTCGGCAACGAGGTTGATGAACGCGCAACCTCGGTAGGTTTTGGTGTCGAACCAGGTGGCCAACACGTCCGCCAGCACGTCGAGGTCAGCGCGCTTGGCAAGGCGCGCTTCCGTTGCCTCACGAAACCAAGCCATCCACCGTTCGTGCCGTGCATCCAGGAAGGCTGCGATCAAATCGCTCTTTGACGGGAAATGCCGGTACAGCGACATCTTTGCCACGCCAGACTCGGCGATGATTCGGTCGATACCGGTGGCACGAAAACCTTCCTGCAGGAACAGCCGCTCGGCGGTTTCCATGATGCGCTCGCGGGCGGAGAGGGTTTCGGCAGTCTTGGCCATGTCGATGAACGTGAAGGCAATGGTTCAGTATGGCCTTGACAGACAGACCTGTCTACTCAATCATGTAGACAGACTTGTCTCATAAAGCCGTGACTTCCGTTTGCACCACTGCTCCCGATAATTGCCGCCCAGCTCGAGCCACGCTCTCGCCGCTGCCGCTGTGGCGCCTGCGACTGGCAACGACTTATATCGAAGAGAATCTCGGCGGCCCGGTTCGGCTGGAAGACGTTGCTCGCGCGACCGGCCTGACGCGCATGCACTTTGCTGCCCAGTTCCGCGCCGCTACGGGCGTGCGCCCGCACGCGTATCTTTTGCATCGGCGCATCGAGCGCGCCAAGACCTTGCTGATGAGACTGGATGCTACGGTGGTCGAGATTGCGCTGGAGGTCGGCTTTCAGAGCCAGGCGCATTTCTCGACGGTATTCAAGCGGCTCGCGGGCGATAGCCCGTCGACCTGGCGACGACGCGCGCTTGACCAACTGCATGGCTGAATGCACAGCGCCCGGCCAAGACCGGGCGCCTCTTTTTGGCCGACCGCGTCACAAACCCAGCGCAGACAGCGCCGGGTGATCATCCGGGCGACGCCCAAGCGGCCAGAAGAACTTGCGCTCATCCGCCTTGATCGGCAGGTCATTGATGCAGGCATAACGGCGTTGCATCACGCCGTGTGCGTCGAATTCCCAATTCTCGTTGCCGTACGAGCGGAACCAGTTGCCGGAATCATCGTGCCACTCATACGCAAAGCGCACGGCGATGCGGTTGCCGCCAAACGCCCACAGTTCCTTGATCAGCCGGTAGTCGAGTTCCTTACGCCACTTGCGCGTGAGGAACTCGACGATCTGTTCGCGCCCATTGACGAACTCGGCGCGGTTGCGCCACTCGCTATCCGGCGTGTAGGCGAGCGCGACGCGCTCTGGGTTGCGGCTGTTCCAGCCGTCTTCGGCCAGACGCACCTTTTCGGTGGCAGATTCGAGGGTGAACGGCGGAACCGGCGGGCGGGTCTCATTGGCAGACATCGGCAACTCCTTTGCAATGGCAACAGTGGAGGCCACCACGCTAACAACGCAGCAGCACGCACACAGTCTGCCCAACCGACTGCCGCGCCGATACCAGGAATGCACGGGGAGTTTCGCGAACGCACGATTCCCGCACCGCAGGCCTACAGAAATTTGCGATAAACGACGAAGCCGGATTTCTCAGCCACGGTGTCGTAAAGCTTCATCGCCGTGGTGTTCGTTTCGTGGGTCTGCCAATAGACGCGCGGCAGGCCCGCCTCTGCGGCGCGGCGATAAACCGCCTCGATAAGCGCGCGACCGACGCCCTGCCCGCGTGCGGCTTCGGCGGTGAAAAGGTCTTGCAGATAGCAGTTCATCTGCACTTGTGTGGTACTGCGGTGGAGTAGGAAATGCACGATGCCGAGCAATGCGCCCGCCCGCTCGGCAACCATGGCATAGACCGGCTCGGCCTCATCGAAAAAACGCTGCCATGTGGTCTGCGTGACGATGTCGGGCAAGGCTGTTTCGCCCGCGCGGCCGTAAAAGGCGTTGTAGCCATCCCAGAGGGGTTTCCAGGCAGTGAAGTCGTCTTGGTGGATGGGACGAATCAGGAGGTCGGAAGGTGCGGACATGGTTGGCTGAATGGGTGGCACGCTCGCGCATTCTGCCAGCCGGGCGCCATGCGTGCAGCCGGCTTTCCTACCGTTCGCTTAACTCGTGGCGCCGTGCACCATCGGCTGCCATGTGCGGCGCACGCCATCAACAGCGCGTGTGCAGCGCCCCGACCCTAGGGATTGTCCGGAGACAAGTCATTGCCGGAAGAAAGTTTGCTGAAAGCCTCGACCCACTAAAGTGCGCTCCATGGCCCGGTAACGACCCGGTATCGGGCAGTGCGATCTCCACGCACATCAGCGTCACCACGATAAGGGTCGGGTGTTGTACCAGCCATATCGCCGGGCTCTACGGGATGTCAGTCCGGCGTCCGTTTCAATCGGTCTTTCCTGCTGTCAACCTTGCAGCCCACCGTCCTCCCGGTGGGCTGTTTTCTTTTCAGGGTTGCGCGGGATTGGGCAACACCAGACGCTGCGTCAGCCGCTGCACCGTCGGTGCCGCAATCAGCACGATGGTGAAGGCCGCCGGCCAGGCCAGCACGAACGCATGCGCCCAGCGGGCGAGAAAGTCAGGGCTGATACCGGCGTTGATCCAGCCGATCCAGCCGGTCATCAACAACGACATCAGGCCGGACATCAGCCAGGCAAAAATGACACGAAGACGGGTGGGAGTGGAAACGGGCATCGACATGGCGGTTCTCCTTGCAAGCCATCAAATGTGATTGACGGTATGCTAGACAACCGCGTTTCAAGAAACTATAGACGTTTATTGAAATTTAAATTCCGAAAATGGAATCATGCTCGACGACCTAGCCCTCTTTGTTTCCATCGTGGACCACGGCAGCCTGCAGGCCGCGGCCCGTCACGCCAACCTGCCGCCCGCCACGCTGACGCGGCGCCTGCAGAAGCTGGAGACAGCACTGGGTTGCCAGCTTCTGCTGCGCAGCGCCCGCAGCCTGAAACCAACGCCGGAAGGCCAGCTGTACTACGAGCAATGCCGCCCGCTGCTGACCGCGCTTGCGCAAACCACGGCCACGCTCGACGACGACCTCAATCAGGTGAAGGGCACCCTGCGCGTGCTCGCACCGCTGAACCTGTCGCGCGGGCTGCTCGCACCCGCGTATGCCAGCTTCATGGCGACGTGGCCGGAGATCCGGCTGGAGCTATCGCTGAGCAACCGCAATGAAGACGTGTGGCGGCATGGCGCCGATCTGGCCATCCGCGTCGGCCAGCAGGACGACCCGAAGCTGCGGCAGCGCCGGCTGGGTGTCATCGGGATGGTGCTGGTGGCGTCGCCTGCCTATGTGGCCGAGCATGGTGCCCCGACACATCCAGATGAACTTCAGGCACATCGATTGTTGGTGTCGTCGCCGCTCTCGACATGGCGCTTCACCTCGCCGGATGGCGCGGAAACCATCGAACTGCAGCCTCGCGGACGCTGCGACCTGAACGACATTGAACTGGGCGTGACGCTGGCCGAAACGGGCCTCGGTCTGCTGTACTGTCCGCGCACGCTCTGCCATCAGGCGCTGGAGGCAGGCAGGCTGGTGCGCCTGCTGCCCGAATGGGGTACACCGCAGCGGCCCATCTACGCGGTGTGGCCGCAGCAGCAGTTGCCACGTAAGGTGCGTACGTTGCTGGAGCATCTGGCGGCCTTCGCCGCGGCTGCGCCCTTGCTGCAGGCCGACGCCGCGCCGAGTGCCTCCCACGCTGCTTGAAACGGGTAAAAACACGCGTTGTCGCACCGCCCGATCACCCCGTAGGCTGCAAGGATTCCATCACGCCATTTTCACTGGAGGCCCGATGCACAGCAGCCACGTGGTGCGCTCCGGCAACATTCGTCTGCATGCCCGCATGACACAGCCCGCCGACGGTTCTGCGCGGCAGCGCCCCGCCGTGGTTCTCGTGCATGGCTATCCGGACGACAGTTCCGTCTGGCACGGCGTGCGCGATACCCTGGCGCGCGATCGCCGCGTGCTTACCTTCGACGTGCGCGGTGCCGGGCTGTCAGACGCCCCGGCAGATACCAGCGGTTACCGCATCCCCCAATTTGTCGACGACCTTGCCGCCGTGGCCGATGCGCTGCTGCCCGGGGAGCGCTTCCATCTGGTCGGGCACGACTGGGGCTCCATCCATAGCTGGGAATCGGTAACGACCGACCGGCTGCGCGGGCGCATCGCGTCGTACACGTCGATCTCGGGCCCATGCCTGGACCACGTCGGCCACTGGATGCGCACACAGCTCGATGCCGGCACATGGACGGCCAAGCGCGCGGTGTGGCAGCAGCGGCTGCAATCGTGGTACGTGGGATATTTCCACCTGCCGCTGGTGCCGGAATGGTCGTGGCGGCTATGGGTGGCGCGCGCCTGGCCGTGGTGGCTGCACAAGACGGAAGGCATTCGCATCGAGGCCCAGCGGCCGACGCTTGTGCGCGATGCCTGCAACGGCGTGCGTATGTATCGCGCAAATTTTCGCGACCGTCTCGCTCGCCCCCGGGCACGTGCACCGCATGCGCCCGTGCAACTGATCGTGCCAACGCGCGACCGCTACGTCAGCCCCGCCGTTACGCGCGCGGTTGAAGCCTGGGTGTCGCACTACTGGCGCCACGAGGTCGACGCCGGCCACTGGCTGCCTTTGCGTCGCCCCGACTGGGTTGCGGACCGCATCCGCCGCTTTGCCGACTATGTCGAATCCGGCCACGAGCCCGCCGAATTGCGGCAGGCCCGCGTGGCCGGCACGCTGGCAACGACCTGACGCAACTAGAGCATTGCGCCCAACGCAAACGTTGACGCGCGTGTAACACACTGTAATCATCGTCCGCCACAACGCTGACGGCGCGCCATGACCTGGTGCCCGGACGGCTCGAGCCGCCGCTTCGCGCAAACCGCGTCGCCGGCCATCGATACAAGAAACAGGGACAAGACAATGAAAAGCAAGGTCGTGGTGTACGGCCCGCTCTACGGGAAGTGGTACGCAATCCTGGTCAACGACGGTGTAGCGGCCGAATCCAACCAGTTTGGCTCGTACGAAGCCGCCATGGGTTTCGCTTCACGCCGATATCCGGAGCTTGAGCAGGAGCGGCAGCCTTACGCGCGAGGCCGCGAAGAAAGCGAGAACGGAAGCGACAGCCGGGAAGCAGCGCCGATCTGAACACGCCGGGCGGCGTCTAAGCCGCCCTTGCAGAGACTGCGTTAACGGCCTGCCCCGCAAAAGCGGCCGGCAATCCATTCGAACACACTGCCTTCGCGCAGCGAGCGGCTTTGCGCCTCGTCGCCGTAGTGGATCTGGTAAAGCGGCTTGCCGCTGGCATTGCGCGCGCGATAGAGCGTTTGCGCAATCACTGTGTAGCTATGTCGCGCGCAATCGAGCACCACCTGCTTGACCGAAGATCGGATCGGCTGGCCATCTGCCGTTTTGATCGTAAAGTCGGGCAGCACGTTGCGCAGCAGCCTGAAGTGCACGGTATGCGAGTCGGCTTCCGCCTCAGCGCTTGGCTCTGGCTTGACCGATTGCCGATCGATATACGAAACGATGCCGTTGATGCTCTCGAACCGGCGCCAGCGGGAATCGGTGCTCGCCGATTCGACCGCGGGTGCCGCACCGCCCGTAACGGCTTGCGCGGATGCTGTCGGCACAGCCGCCGACGCAGACACGGTTTGTGCGGATACAGGCATCGCTGCCCACTGCGCGGCCACTAGAACGGTCGCCGCGATGGCGCTTTGCCAGCGCCAGCCTCCTGTTTTCATAGGATATCTCGCCTTGCTACAAAAACTTAGCGGGCGATTCTACCGCGATGGCGCAACCGCTTACATCACATCTGGCCAACGGGCTCGGCAACGTCCACGCCGGCAAAGCGCAGATACAAGGTGCGCAGAGCCTGCGTGAGCGGGCCCGGCTGGCCGTTGCCGATCTGCACGCCGTCGATGGACACCACCGGCATCACGAACGTCGACGCGCTCGTGTAGAACGCTTCGGCCGCTTGCTGGGCTTCGGCCACGGTAAAGGTGCGCTCCTCCAGCGTCAGGCCATGTTCGCGCGCCAGCGCCAGGATCGACACGCGCGTGATGCCCGGCAGCACGGCGTTCGACAGCGGACGCGTAATCAAGCGTTTATCGGCGGTGATGATGAACGCGGTAGACGACGCGCCTTCGGTCACGCGGTCGCCATCGGTCATCCAGGCTTCGTGCGCGCCGGCGCGGGCAGCGATCTGCTTGGCCATCACCTGCGGCAACAGGCCCACGCTCTTGATGTCGCAACGCTTCCAGCGCAGGTCGGGCACCGTCACCACGGTTGCGCCCTTCTTTGCGAGCGGGCTGTTGACAATGGACTTGACCTGCGTGAACGCCACAGACGTCGGTGTAATGTCTGCCGGGATGCCGAAATCGCGCTCGGCCACACCGCGCGTAACCTGCATGTAGACCACGCCCTCGTCCAGCCCATTGCGCGCGACCAACGCTTCGCAAACGCGCGTCCATTCGGCGGCCGTGTACGGGTTGTCGATGCCGATCTCGGACAGCGAGCGGGTCAGGCGGGCGAGGTGCGCGTCGTTGTCGACGAGCTTGCCGCGCGCCACGGCGGTCACTTCGTAGATGCCATCGGCAAAGGTGAAGCCACGATCCATGACAGAGACGGTGGCTTCGGCGGCCGGCACGTATTGGCCGTTCAGGAAGATGATTCGGGACATGCTGGGAGAAGGAATTCAGGTGCGGGCGGGACTGCCCTGCCAACGAATCTACAGGATACGTGCGCCATGCCGCGAATACCGATATGTGCCCACGTTATGCGAAAACAGCATGATGCGCGGGACACGTCCGGTAAACTCTGCCGTTTTTCTGCCCATCGCGCGCCCATGTCCGAACTCGCCATCCGCCCGATCGTTGCAGACGACCTGCCCGGCATCCTGGCCGTACAGCAGGCGTGCTACGGCGACGGGTTCCTGGAACCGGGCGATGCGCTCGCCAGCCGCTGGGCGCGCAGTCCGGCCATGTGCTTGGTCGCACTGCGTGGGTCTGAAGTGGTGGGGTACCTGCTCTCGCATGCGTGGCACGCATGGACGCCGCCCAAATTGCACGTGCCGCTGCCCGACACGGATGCAACCGATGTTCTCTGGTTTGTGCACGACATGGCTATCGCGCCGGAGGGCCGCGGCCAGCGTTTGGGCGAGCGGCTTTACGCCATGGCATCTGCCAGCGCCCAGTCACAAGGCCTGGGCCGATCCCGGCTGGTGGCGGTGCAAGGCGCGGATGGCTTCTGGCGCCGCCTTGGTTATCAGTCCGTCGACATGGATAGCGCCGCGCTGGGAGCCCTGCTCGCCATCTACGGCGAGGATGCTGAATTGATGGAACGCGCATTGCCGTGAGCGGCCATCGCGTCACTCCGTTACAATTTGCAACATCCGTATATCTTCTGTAAGACTGCGCGCGCCCCGTTCAACTACAGTGCAGTGTCTAGAGGAATTCCCACATGCATAAGAACTTCGCGCTGTACGTGCTGGCAGCCGCTGCGGCGCTGTCGTCGCAGGCGGCCCTGGCCCACGTCAATGTCGATATTGGAATCGGCGTGCCTGTCGCACCCGTTTATGTCGAGCCCGCGCCGCCGGCCTACTATGCGCCGCCACCGGTCTATGTCGCGCCGCAGCCGGTCATCGTTGCACCCGGCTACTACGACGATGGCCGCGGCCGCGAATGGCAGGAACGCCAATGGCGCGAACAGCGCTGGCGTGAGCGTGAATGGCGCAGGCACCATCGTCACGACGACGACGATTGATCCTGCGCACGGCCGCGCTCAAGCGGCCTTCTTCGCCAATCCCAGGTAGGTTTCGATCACGCGCGGGTTGACAGCCAACTCGTGCGCCGGGCCTTCGAGGGTCATGTCGCCCGTTTCCAGCACATAACCGTAGTCAGCCACCTGCAGCGCGGCGCGTGCGTTCTGCTCGATCAGCAACGTCGCCACGCCGGTTTTGCGCAGGTCGCTGATGATGTGGAAGATCTCTTTGACGATGAGCGGCGCGAGGCCCAGGCTCGGCTCATCCAGCATCAGCAACTGGGGCTTGGCCATCAACGCGCGGCCCACGGCAAGCATCTGGCGCTCGCCGCCGGAAAGCGTGCCGGCTTCCTGCGCACGACGCTCTTTCAGGCGCGGGAACAGGTCGTACACCACCTCCATCTGATCGAGGTAGTTGCGCTCACCCGCCCGCTTGCGGCGGTACGCGCCGAGCACGAGGTTGTCTTCCACGCTCATGGTGGCAAACAGCTCGCGCTTTTCCGGCACCAGGCACATGCCGCGTGCCACGCGCTTTTCCACCGGCAGACCAGTCAGGTTGTGACCGAGGTACGAGACCACGCCGCTGGCCGACCCGGTGGTCGGCAGCGCGCCCATGATGGCGCCCAGCATCGTCGATTTGCCCGCGCCGTTCGGGCCGATGACGGTCACGATCTGGCCCGCTCCCACCTTCAGGTTGGCGCCATGCAGCGCCTCCACCTTGCCGTAGCGGACGTGCAGGTCCTTCACTTCCAGGATGATCGACATGCGCGTTCTCCTTATTCCACGCCGCCCAGGTAGGCTTCCAGCACGGCCGGGTTCTGCTGCACTTCCTGCGGCAGCCCTTCGGCGATCTTGGTGCCGAATTCCATGACGACCAGCCGATCGGTGAGGTTCATGACGAAGTCCATGTCGTGCTCGACCAGCAGCACGCTCATGCCTTCGGCTTTCAACTTGATGAGCAGCGCTGCAAGCGCCTGCTTTTCCTTGTAGCGCAGCCCCGCGGCGGGCTCGTCCAACAGCAGCAGCGCCGGATCGCAGCACAGCGCACGGGCGATTTCCAGAATGCGTTGCTGGCCCAGTGCCAGACTGCCGGCTTCCTGATACATGCAATCGGCCAGACCCACGCGTTCCAGTTGGCGGCGCGCTTCAAACAACAGCTTCTGCTCTTCGGCTTGGTTCATGCGCACTACGCTCGCAAGCACGCCGCCCTGCGCCGCGAAGTCGCCGCGCAGGTGGGCGCCCAGCGCTACGTTTTCCAAGACGGTCATGCCCGACAGCAATTGCACATGCTGGAAGGTACGGCCGATGCCGCGTTTGACGATCTCGCGCGAAGGCATGCCGCTGATGTGCTCGCCACGGTAGAGCACCTCACCGCGCGTGACCGGCAGCACGCCTGTCACGAGGTTGAAGGTGGTCGACTTGCCCGCGCCGTTGGGGCCGATCAGGCCGATGATCTCGCCGGCTTTCACTTGAAAGCTGACGTCATTCACGGCAACAAGGCCGCCAAACTCTTTGCGCGCGGCGCGTACGTCGAGAATCAGCTCACCGGCTTGGGGCTTCTCGCGCTGCTTCAGCGCCGGCGCATCGTCGGGCGCACGCGCTGTCGGCGCAGAAGGAAACAGCTTGCGGATGAACGGCCATACGCCATCGCGCGCGTACTGCAGCAACAGCACCAGCAGCACGCCGAACACGATAATCTCGAAGTTGCCGTTGGAGCCCAGCAGCTTCGGCAGAATGCTCTGCAGGCTGTCTTTCAGGATGGTCAGCAAACCCGCGCCAAGCACCGCGCCCCACACGTGGCCCACGCCACCGACCACCGCCATGAACAGGTATTCGATGCCGTAGTTCAGGCCGAACGGCGTCGGGTTCACCGCGCGCTGCAGATGCGCATAGAGGAAGCCCGAAATACAGGC
This sequence comes from Ralstonia sp. SA306, assembly GCF_054792405.1. Taxonomy (NCBI): domain Bacteria; kingdom Pseudomonadati; phylum Pseudomonadota; class Betaproteobacteria; order Burkholderiales; family Burkholderiaceae; genus Ralstonia; species Ralstonia sp. SA306. The sequence continues at coordinate 705,599 of NZ_CP096452.1, read as the reverse complement.
CAGCACCGCCGCAAACACGAAGATCACCACCTTCATCCACGCCGTGTTCACGCCCATTGCCTCGGCCATCGTGCCGCCTCCCTTGAGCGCGCGGATGGCGCGGCCCGGGCGCGAGTTCAGCAGGTTCTGCACGGCCAGCACCGCCACGACAACGACGACCCAGATCAGGTAGAACATCTCTCGCCCGGTCTGCAACGATTTACCGAGCACGTTCAGCACGGGAATGCCGTTCAGCCCGTCGTACTTGCCCAGGAATTCGAGGTTGCCGAACAGGAAAAACAACGACAGCCCCCACGCAATCGTCGCCAGCGGCAGGTAGTGGCCCGACATGCGCATCGTGATCAGGCCGATCACATATGCACTGACCACTGTGATCACCAGCCCGGCCAGCAAGCCGATCCACGGCGACACACCGTACTGCGTCGTCAGATAGGCGGTGCTATATGCACCGAGCCCAACGAACGCCGCCTGCCCGAACGAGGTCAGACCGCCCACCCCCGTCAGCAGCACCAGCCCCAGCGCGACGAGGCTATAGAGCCCGATGTAGTTCAGCAGCGTGATCCAGAACTCGGGCGTGGGCACGATGGGAATCAACGCGAGCACAACCACAAACAAGGCGGTCAGCACGCGATTGCGCGAAAGCCGGCTGCGCTGCGCCGTGCCCTCGGAAGATTTGGTCAGCGTGTTCATCGGCTTATTCCTCTTCCTCGACATGCTTGGTGGTGAGCGATCGCCACAGCAGCACGGGAAGGATGAGCGTGAACACGATCACCTCCTTGAACGCCGACGCCCAGAACGATGAATACGACTCCAGCAACCCAACCAGCAGCGCGCCCAGCGCAGCCACCGGATAGCTCACGAGACCGCCCACGATCGCGCCCACAAACCCCTTCAGGCCGATCAGGAAACCGGACTCGTAGTAGACCGTCGTGAGCGGCGCAATCAGGATGCCGCACAAGGCGCCAAGCGCCGCCGCCAGCGTGAACGCCAGACGCCCCGCCTGCGTGGTCCCGATGCCGACCAGCCGCGCACCCAGCCGGTTCACCGCCGTCGCACGCAGTGACTTGCCCGACACCGTACGGCCAAAGTAGAAGTACAGCGCCACGATCATCAGCACCGATACAGCCACCACCCAGAGGCTCTGGCCCGACACGGTGAGCGCACCCAGATCGAAGCGCGCATCGGAGAACGCATCCGTGCGCGAGCCTTCCGCGCCAAACATCACCAGGCCGAGGCCCACCATCGCAAAATGCACACCCACTGAAACGATCAGCAGCACCAGGGTGCTGGCTTCGGCCAATGGCTCGTAGGCCAGGCGGTAGATCATGGGGCCCATGGGAATGACGATCAGCAATGTCAACGCGACCTGCGCAAGCATGGGCAGCGTCATCGGGGCGAGCATGCTGGCGGCGATGTACACCGCAGTCGGAAAGACCAGGTATTTGACTGCATAGATCGCGCCTGTGCGCAGCGCATGCAGGCGCAGTTCGGGTTGCAGCAGCGTGCGGCCCATCTCGACGAGGAACGTCAGCACGCCCAGCGTCACCAGCATGCTGGCCGAGAGCGGCGCCTTGTTGGCCTGGATGGCCGCCAGCGTAAGCGCGCCGTACGCCACGAATTCGCCCTGCGGGATGAAGATCACGCGCGTGACGGAAAACACCAGCACGAGCGCCAGTGCCAGCAGCGCGTAGATCGCGCCCGATGTCACGCCGTCTTGCGCCAGGATGGCGGCAATCGACAAGTCCATGAAGCTCCTCGTTCTTGTAGTCGTGGAGTTCGCGCCGGATGTGAACCGGGCGAGGGGGTGCCACGAGTTACGAGATAGTAAATTTCTTACGACAGGATGAAATTGGCGACAACCCTAACGCGTCGCCCTGCTCCGCCGGTTGCTGGCCTTGGCGGGGCTGACCGCGGGCGCCCGCAGCATGGCAGACAGGCGTATCACGAACGCGCGCAGCGTGTGCTCCAGCTCGCCACCGCGCTGCGCGTGGAACAACGGTTGCAGATTCAGCGCGATCAGCACCAGCACAAGCTGCCCGCGCGCACCAAACACCGGCAGCGACAGGGCATTCACGCCCGGCAGCAGGCTACCCGTGACCCACGATGCGCCTTCGGTGCGGACGTCTTCACACAGACGGTAGTAATCGGTCAGCGAACGCGGCAGGCCCGGCAGGTCGTCGCTGGCGCGCTCGTGCAGTTCGCGCTCAACGAGCGGCAGCGTCTGCTCCATCGGTTGATAGGCGCCAAACAGGCGGCCGGTGGCGGAATTGAGCATCGGCAAGACGTCGCCAATACGCAGGTTCACGCCAGGCGCACCACCGGCCTTCTCCCAATGCACAACGGTCGGGCCACGATCGCTCCAGACGGCAATGCCAATGGTGTGGCCGGTCTGGTCTCGCAAACCGGCAAGCAACGGCCGCGTGCGGACAATGGCATCGGAGCGGTTGAGGCTGGCCAAACCCAGGCGCAGCGCAAACGGGCCGAGTTCGTAACGCCCGGTCAGCGGGTCTTGAGAGACCGCGCCCACGCGCTGCAGGCTCACCAGATAGCGATGCGCCTTGGACGGATGCATACCCGCCGCACGCGCCAGATCGCCCAGCGCCATCGCCCGCATGGCACGCGTCAGCGCCACCAGCAATTGAGAGCCGACTTCGATGGATTGGATGCCCGAACGGTCACGGTTTGCGCGCGCGTCTTCAGCATCGCCATCGGGTGGCAGGTCGTCTTCGACTTCCGGAGTCTCTATGTCTTGGGGGCGCATTGGCTGGGCTGAGCCGACAAAGTGCTGCGAGCGTAGCACGCAGCTTCGCCTCGACGGCCAGTTTTTGATTTTTATGCATTGTAGAAACAATGCTTCTAATCATAATTCACGTATACCCTAGGCGCATCCCCAGACCCTGCGGTCTATGATTGCCAGCGTTCGGTATGGCTTGGTATCAGCACGCCCCAACCCAAGCTTTCCGGCCCGAGCACGTTCAAGAACAATTCCCCCAACCGTAATCCACTACACCAGGAGTGACAGAATGGCCAAAGCCTTCGCCTCGCAAGCCGACCTCGAGGCCAAACAAGTCACCTTCACCCAACTCTCCCCCAACGCCTACGCCTACACAGCCGAGGGCGACCCGAACTCGGGCGTCATCATCGGCGACGACTCGGTGCTGATCGTCGACACCACCGCCACGCCGGCGATGGCGCAAGACCTGATCGCACGCATCCGTGCCATCACCGACAAGCCGATCAAGCACGTGGTGCTGTCGCACTATCACGCCGTGCGCGTGCTCGGCGCATCAGCCTACTTTGCAGAAGGCGCGCAGAACATCATTGCCAGCCGCGGCACTTACGAGATGATCGTCGAGCGCGGCGAGGCCGATATGAAATCGGAAATCGAACGCTTTCCGCGCCTGTTCGCGGGCGTGGAAACCGTGCCGGGCCTGACGTGGCCGACGCTGGTGTTCGAGCGCGAGCTGACACTGTTCCTTGGGCAATTGGAAGTGAAGATCCTGCACCTCGGTCCCGGCCACACGAAGGGCGACACGGTGGTGTGGATCCCGTCGCAGAAGGTGCTGTTCTCAGGCGATCTGGTCGAATACGACGCCGCCTGCTACTGCGGCGACGCCCAACTCGAAGAATGGCCCGCCACACTGGATGCGCTACGCGCACTCGGCGCCGACAAGCTTGTGCCCGGCCGCGGCCCGGCGCTGCTCAATCCGGCCGAAGTCGACAAGGGTCTGGCCTATACGCGCGATTTCGTGTCTACCCTGCTCCAGCGCGGCAAGGAAGCCGTCGCGCAAAAGATGGACCTGAAAGCCGCCATGGCGCACACCCGCGCGGCCATGGACCCGAAATTCGGCAGCGTCTTCATCTACGAGCACTGCCTGCCGTTTGATGTGACGCGTGCCTTCGATGAGGCCAGCGGCATCAAGCACCCGCGCATCTGGACAGCCGAGCGCGACAAGGAAATGTGGGCCGCCCTGCAAGGCTGAACATGAACCCCGACTTCCAGAACCGCGTCTTCCCGTATACGCCGTGCGCCGAACAGCAACCCGGCGCGGCAACTGAAGCTCGCCCCGTCGTTATCGTCGGCGCAGGGCCGGTGGGGTTGGCCACGGCCATCGATCTCGCACAGCAGGGCGTGGCCGTGGTGGTAGTCGACGACGATTGCACGCTGTCTACCGGCTCGCGCGCGATCTGCTTCTCCAAGCGTTCATTGGAGATTTTTGATCGACTCGGCTGCGGCGATTGCATGGTCGACAAAGGCGTGAGCTGGAACGTCGGCAAGGTCTACCTGAAAAACGAACTGCTCTACAGCTTTGACCTGCTGCCCGAAACCGGACACGGCCGGCCGGCGTTCATCAACCTGCAGCAGTACTACGTGGAAGGCTTTCTTGTTGAGCGCGCGCAAGCCTTGCCGAACATCGAGCTGCGCTGGAAGAACAAGGTGACGGGCCTCACGCAGGATGCCGATGGCGTGACGCTCACCATCGAGACGCCCGACGGCACGTACGCGCAGCGCGCGCAATACGTGGTCGCCGCCGATGGCTCGCGCAGCCCGATACGTCACATGATGGGCCTCGAAGCCCGCGGCCAGACATTCAAAGACCGCTTCCTGATCGCCGACGTGCGCATGGATGCGCCCTTCCCCAGCGAGCGCTGGTTCTGGTTTGACCCGCCGTTCCACCCGAATCAATCGGTGCTGCTGCACCATCAGCCCGACAACGTCTGGCGCATCGACTTCCAGCTCGGCTGGGACGCCGACCCCGTAGCCGAGAAGCAACCCGAGCGCGTCATCCCGCGCGTGCGTGCGCTGCTGGGGCAAGGCGTCGATTTCGAGCTGGAATGGGTCAGCGTCTATACGTTCTCGTGCGAACGCATGGACCGCTTCCGCCACGGCCGCGTGCTCTTCATCGGTGATGCCGCGCATCGTGTATCGCCATTCGGCGCGCGCGGTGCCAACAGCGGCTTGCAGGATGCCGAGAACCTCGCGTGGAAATTGCGCATGGTGCTTGCCGGCGATGCGCCCGACGCGCTGCTCGACACCTACGCGAGCGAGCGCGAGTTTGCCGCCGACGACAACATCCGCCACTCCACCCGCTCGACGGACTTCATCACGCCCAAGAGCGCGGTCAGCCGGCTTTTCCGCGATGCCACCCTGCGCTTGGCCAAGCACTATCCGTTTGCGCGGACGCTGGTCAACAGCGGGCGGCTCTCAATGCCGACGGTGCTTGAAGGCTCTGCATTGCAGACAGAAGATGAAGCGCCCTTCGCCTGCGCGCTCGTGCCCGGCGCGGTCGCACTCGACGCACCGGTGCGCAATGCCGATGGCGGTGCCGATTGGCTCCTCAGTCATCTGCACGGCGGCTTCATGGCGCTACGTTTCTGCGGTGCGGGAGAACACGTCGATGCGCTGCCGCTGCCGACGCTGGCAATCTTCCCAGTGGGTGGCATGGGCACGGTGTCGGCCAACGTGACGGCGCTGGAAGACATTGACGGCCTGGTCGTGCAACGCTATGACGCACGCCCCGGCACGACTTACCTGATCCGGCCCGACCAGCACGTCTGCGCACGCTGGCGTGCGCTTGAGCCTGCCAAGCTGGCCGCTGCGTTGCTCCGCGCCACCGGACAAACGGCGCCCGCAGCAAAGCCCCACACCGCTGTCTCCGCCTGAGCTGAATACCGACCGCCATGCCGCTGAACACGCAACCCAACTTGCCGCGCCCCGATGATTTTTACGAAGCGCTGATCGACGCGCATCGCAACCTGAACGACGAGCACAGCGCGATGCTCAACGCGCAACTCATCCTGCTGCTCGCAAACCATATCGGCGACATGGCGGTATTGCGTGAAGCGCTGACAGCGGCGCGACTTGCATTGCCGGCAGCAACCTGAGCGCCATCGCGTTTCAACAATCCAACACTTACGCTTGATCGTACTTGCGACTGCGCAAAGTGCGGTGCTAGTATCCGCCCCGCTTACCGATCAACCATTTTGCATAGGAGGAAAAAACATCATGCGTCACCTTGCTTTCCCCTTTGCAGGCCCTTGCCTGGGTTGATCGAATCTCTCGCGCTGTCGTTCGCAGCGTCTTCGCATTGCCCGGCCTTCGGCCTGCCACATCAGTTTTTTTTCAGACCTGATATGGATAGTTCATGGGCAATTGCATCTTGCATTTGTTCGACGGCGTCTCCCTGATCGCCTCGGACGACACCTGGATCGAAGGCGACGCGATCCGACAACTTCAAACCACCAAAGCACTCGACGGCATGCGCCACGTGGCCGGCATGCCCGACTTGCATCCGGGTCGCGGCTACCCCGTCGGCGCGGCGTTTTTTTCGGTCGGCCGGTTGTATCCGGCATTGATCGGCAATGACATCGGCTGCGGCATGGCGCTGTGGGCCACCGATCTGGACGCCAACAAGATCGGCCTGGACAAGCTCGAAAAGCGTCTCGGCAACATCGACACGCCCCTCGACGAGAGCTGGAGCGAGCTTGTCGCATCGTTGGCGCCGAATGGCACCGGCTTCGATACCGCGCTTGGCACCATCGGCGGTGGCAACCACTTCGCCGAGCTGCAGCGCATCGACGAGATTTACGACGCAGATGAACTGCCGCTGGACCCGCGCCAGCTTCTGCTGCTTGTGCACAGTGGCTCACGGGGGCTCGGCCAAGCCATCCTCGAAGAACAGGTGCGCATGTATGGCCACGCCGGGCTTGCACAGGACGGTGCGGCATGCGCCGCCTATCTGGCGCGCCACGACACCGCGCTGCACTTTGCCAGGGCCAACCGCGAACTCATCGCGCGCCGCATGCTCGACCGCCTGCACGCGCAGGGCAAGGTGTTGCTCGACGTGCATCACAACTTTGTCGCTCCGGCCACCGTGTTTGGCGAAGGCGGCTGGCTGCATCGCAAGGGCGCAACACCATCGGATGCCGGCGTGGTCGTCATCCCGGGTTCGCGGGGGGATTACAGCTACCTCGTCGCGCCACGCCCGAGCGAGCACGGTTTGTTCTCGCTCGCTCACGGTGCCGGTCGCAAGTGGATGCGCAGCGAGTGCAAAGACCGGCTCATCCGCCGCTTCACGCCCGCGCAGCTCAACCGCACCAAGCTCGGCGGCCACGTCATCTGCGAAGACAAGCAGTTGATCTACGAAGAGGCGCCCGAAGCCTACAAGCCGATCGACAGCGTCATCGCGCCACTGGTGGACGCCGGCTTGGTGAAGGTGCTCGCGCGCCTGCGCCCGGTGTTGACGTACAAGACGCGTGGGGAATGCTGCTGATGGTGTTACTGCAACTCTCTTCTGCGCAAGGTCCGGCCGAATGCGAGCTGGCTGTGGGGAAAGCGCTTGAGCGGCTGCAACGCGAGGCTGTAGACGCAGGCATTCAACTGGAACTGCTGGAACAGGAAGACGGTGAGCGCACCGGCACGCTGCGCTCCGCCTTGGTCAGCCTGGAAGGCGACGCTGAAGACACCCTGGCGCAAGCATGGGAAGGCACGATCCAGTGGACATGCCCGAGCCCGTATCGGCCGCGGCACGCGCGCAAGAACTGGTTCTTCGGGGTGGCGCGCTGTGCGGCGCCGTCGGCAACGCTACCCAGCGAGATCCGATTCGAGACCACGCGTTCGTCAGGCCCCGGTGGGCAGCATGTCAACAAGACGGAATCGGCCGTGCGGGCCACACATCTCGCCACGGGCATCAGCGTGAAGGTGCAAACCGAGCGCAGCCAGCACGCCAACAAGCGGCTGGCCGTGCTGCTGCTCGCACACAAGCTGGCGGACCACGACGCTGCAGCCGATGCGGCGCAGCGTGCGCAACGGCGCGCGCTCCATCACCAGGTGGAGCGCGGCAACCCGCACCGCGTGTTCAAAGGCGAACGATTTGAGCCGGCAGACTAGCGTCCGGCCTGCCGCGTTCCGGCAAGCTGGCCACGCCGGTACTCACCTTGCCGCTCCAGCATCCAGCCCGGGTATTCGGCCGGGAGTTTGCTCAGCTCATCGAGCTGCGCCAGTTCTTCCGCCGTCAGTTCAACCTTGGTGGCCGCGATGTTGTCGTCGAGCTGCTCGATCTTCTTGGCACCGACGATCACGGTGGTCACTGCGCGCTGATGCAGCAGCCACGCAAGCGCAATCTGCGCGACCGAAACGCTGCGCGCATTGGCCATGACGCGCATGGCATCGACGCACGTGTAGGCACGTGTACGGTCCACCGGCGGGAAGTCGAACTTGTTGCGGCGGCTGTCTTGCTCGCCGTGCTGCTCGCGCGTGTATTTGCCGCTGAGCAGGCCACCGGCCAGCGGGCTCCAGACCATCAGGCCCAGGCCTTCGCTTTTGAGCATCGGCACCAGCTCGCGCTCCAGATCGCGGCCCGCGACGGTGTAGTACGCCTGCAGGCTTTCGAAGCGTGCGCAGCCGAGCCGCTCGGCAATTCCCAACGCCTTGACGATCTGCCAGGCCGCCCAATTCGATACACCCACATAGCGCACGTGACCATGCTGGACGAGCGTGTCGAGCGCACGCACGGTTTCTTCGATGGGCGTGGCAGGGTCGAAACCATGGATCTGATAGAGATCGATATGGTCGAGCTGCATGCGCTTCAGGCTCGCCTTGATGCCGTCCATGATGTGGAACCGCGAGGCGCCGCGTGCGTTCACGCTATCGCCGGTCTGGCCGAACACCTTGGTGGCGACGACCACGCTGTCGCGCGACACCTTCAGGTTCTTGAGCGCCTGCCCCGTCATCTGCTCAGCGACGCCGTTGGCGTACACATCGGCCGTGTCGATGAAATTGATGCCGGCGTCGAGCGCGCGCCCGATCAGGCGCTCGGCATCGGCTTGCTGCAAATCGCCAATGTGCTGCCAGATGCCGTCGTTGCCGCCGAAGGTCATTGTGCCCAGGCACAACTCCGAAACGAACAGGCCGGTCCGGCCCAGTTGGTTGTAACGCATGTGATCGACTCCAATACGGTGGGAATGGAATGCTGAGCGCACTGGCTCAGATGCGGGAAACAACGCAGAGGATAGGACGGACCGGCTGATCCTGCAGAAGGTTCAGTCGGACGCAGGGTGATAGCCCAGGCGCGAGGAGATCGCCGCACCCGCCTGCTGCAGCAGCGCGACGTAGTGCGCCTTGGTATCGGCGCCGCAACGCATGGTCGGGAACGAGATCGACAGCCCCGCGATCACGCGGCCAAAGCGATCGAACACCGGCACAGCAATGCACAGCAGCCCGTCTTCCTGCTCTTCGTTGTCTTCGCCAAAACCTTGCTGGCGCACGCGCGGCAGGATGCTCAGCACGGCCTCGGCAGAGGCGAGCGTCTTCTGCGTGGATTTCTTGAACTCCACCTTCGACAGCACCTCGCGCGCCTCTTCCGGCGGCATGTATGCCAGCAGCACCTTGCCAATAGCCGTGCTGTGCAGCGGATTGCGGCGGCCGATGCGCGACTGCATGCGCAAGCCGTAATCGGCGTCGATCTTGTGGATGTAGATGATGGCGTCTTCGTCAAAGGCGCCCAGGTGGACAGCCTCGCGCGTGAGCTGTCCGATGCGGCGCATCTCGGTGTCAGCCTCGCGGACGAGGTCGACGTTTTCGAGCGCCTTGGCGCCAAGCTCGAACAGGCGAATCGTCAGCCGGTAGCGATCGGTGTCGCCCTCCTGCGCGACATAGCCCAGGCTTTTGAGCGTCTGCAGAAAGCGGTGAACCGTCGTCTTTGACATGCCCAGCCGCTGCGACAGTTCGCTGGGGCCGACGGCGCCAAGCTCGCCCATCGCGCCCAGGATGGTGAACACCTTGTCGACCGCCGAGACCGATTCGGCCTTATCGGCACCGGTATCAACGGCTTCATTGGCGGACAGGTCTTCCGGCTTGCGTTGCCGGGGCGTGGCTTTCATCTCTCGTGGTTCCGTGATTTCAAAATCTGGAGAGAGCATAACCGGTCTCATACCGCGTTCCATCAATCCACCTGCCGACGTTGCCTACCGCGCCAGCCAGCCGCCGTCCACCGCGAGCGTGTGGCCGTGCACGTAATCCGATGCCGCCGAAGCGAGAAACACCACCGCGCCCGCCAGGTCATCCGGCACGCCCCAGCGTCCGGCAGGAATTCGCGCGAGAATCTCTTCACTGCGTTGCCGGTCTTCGCGTAGTTGCGCTGTGTTGTCGGTTTCCATGTAACCGGGCGCGATGGCGTTGACGTTGATGCCGCGGCCAGCCCATTCATTGGCCAGCAGCCGGGTGAGCCCCAGCACGCCGCTCTTCGATGCCGTATACGACGGTACGCGAATGCCGCCCTGAAACGACAGCATCGACGCCACGTTGATGATCTTGCCGCGGCCACCTTGCCCCACGAACTGCCTTGCCACCGCCTGCGAGAGAAAGAACACGCCCTTGAGGTTGACGTCGATTACTGCATCCCAATCGGCTTCGGAAAATTCCAGCGCGTCGCAGCGGCGGATGATGCCCGCGTTGTTGACCAGGATGTCCACACGGCCGAAGGTGTCCATCGCAGCGTCGACAATGCGGTCGATCGGCTCCAGCGAAGACAGATCGGCTCGCACGTCAACAAACCGGCGGCCGACCGCTTCCACGCGCGAGGCCGTCTCTGCGGGGTCCGAACGGTTGGCGCCCACGATGTCGCAGCCCGCCGCAGCGAGCGCCATCGCCATGCCCGCACCCAACCCCGTGTTGCTGCCGGTGACGATGGCCACCTTGCCGCTCAGGTCGAACAGGCTTGCGCCCTGGAGATAGGGATTCTCGAGCCGCATGGTGTCAGCGCAGGTCGGCAATGGCGATGTGGTCCATGTCGTGGAACACCTGGTTCTCGCCGACCATGCCCCAGATGAAGGTGTACGCCTGCGTGCCCACGCCCGAGTGGATCGACCAGCTTGGCGAGATCACAGCCTGCTCGTTGTGGACGAGGATGTGGCGCGTCTCCTGCGGCTCGCCGACCATGTGGAACACGGCGGCGTTGTCCGGCAGGTTGAAGTAAAAATAGACCTCCATGCGGCGCTCGTGCGTGTGGCACGGCATGGTGTTCCACAGGCTGCCGGGCTCGAGCTTGGTCATACCCATCGAGAGCTGGCACGTGGGCAGCACGTCCGGCACGATGAACTTGTAGATCGTGCGCCGGTTGCTGGTGGCCGGATCGCCGAGCGTTTCGGGCGACGCCTGCGCCAGTGTGATCGTGCGCGTCGGATAGGCCGTATGGGCCGGCGCGCAATTGATGTAGAACTTGGCGGGCCTGGCTGCATCGTCACTGCCGAAGACGACGTTCTGGCCGCCCTGGCCGACGTAGATCGCCTCTTCATTGCCGACGGCGTGCCGTGCGCCGTCCACCTCCACCCAGCCCGGGCCGCCAATGTTGATCGCGCCCAGCTCGCGGCGCTCCAGCAGATGGCTCACACCCATCGACTTGGCGAGCGATGCCGGCACCTCCACCGGCCGCGTTGCCGGCCATGCACCGCCCACGATGATCCGGTCGATATGGCTGTACGTGAGCTGAAGCGCATCGCGCTCGAACACCTGTTCCACCAGGAACTGGCGGCGCAGCCCGGCCGTGTCGAGAGTTTTTGCGTGTTCGCTGTGGATTCCTTGCCGCACTTCCATGCCATTTCTCCGTTGGGATGCGCCGGCATCCGCGTGGGTGCCGGTTGTTCTGGGTTGGATTGAAGCACAAAAACCAAAAATACGGAACGTCGATCCATTTTTTTGATACGAGCCCCTGATCGAGGGGAATAGCGCTGCACCGCACACATTTGCGATCTAGGGTAAACGATAAATCAGCGAATTCAAAAATATGGAACATCGTTCCACATCATCCGCTATAGTCACTCCACGATGTTGGACCCCAACCAACCGAGCCCATAGAGGCTCACGGAGGAGACGTGAAGATAAAGAAGGCGATTGACCGCATTCCAGGCGGGCTGATGCTCGTGCCGCTGCTGCTGGGCGCATGCGCGCATACGTTCGCACCCGATGCCGGGAAATACTTCGGCTCGTTCACCAACGGCCTGATCACCGGTACGGTGCCGATCCTGGCGGTGTGGTTCTTCTGCATGGGCGCGACCATCGACCTGCACGCCACCGGTGTGGTGCTGCGCAAGTCGGGAACCCTGCTCGTGACGAAGATTGCCGTGGCGTGGCTGGCAACGCTGGTGGCGGCGCAGTTCATTCCGGACGAGGGCATCAAGACCGGCATCCTTGCAGGGCTCTCGGTGCTGGCGATCACCACATCGATGGACATGACCAACGGCGGGCTCTATGCCGCCGTCATGCAGCAGTACGGCACCAAGGAAGAAGCCGGTGCGTTCGTGCTGATGTCGATCGAATCGGGACCGCTGGTCAGCATGTTCATCCTGGGCGCAACGGGCATTGCCGTGTTTGAGCCACGGCTGTTCGTGGGCGCGGTGCTGCCGTTCCTGATCGGCTTTACGCTGGGCAATCTCGACGGCGAACTGCGCGAGCTGTTCGGCCGCTGCGTGCATCCGCTCATTCCGTTCTTCGGCTTTGCATTGGGCAACGGCATCGACCTGCACGTGATTGCCAAGAGCGGGCTCCCGGGCCTCTTGCTCGGCCTCACGGTGATCATCATCACCGGCGTGCCGCTCATCCTCACCGACAAATTCATCGCCGGCGGCAATGGCGCTGCTGGCTTGGCGGCATCGTCCACAGCTGGCGCGGCAGTCGCCAACCCGGCCATCATCGGCGAGATGATTCCGAAGTTCAAACCCATGGTGCCGGCCGCAACCGCGCTGGTAGCCACGGCCTGCCTGGTCACGGCGATTCTCGTGCCGATCTTGACCGCGATGTGGGTGCGTCGCGTGGGCCGTGCGGCGCCATTACCCGAGCCGGAAACCGCGAGCCTGCCGCCGCAGGCTGCGCACCGCGAAGCCCATTTCTGACCACGCCTGCGATGCACCGTACACCAGACCAGAGAGGAGATTGCCCATGCTGTTGCACACGTTTGTCCGCCGCATTGCGAGTGTTGCCATGACCGCCGCACTCGCGGCCGGCAGCGCCCTCGCCCATGCCGCCACTGACGCCGATACGGTGGCGCAAGCCGTGGAGCGCATGCGCGTTGCCATGGTTGCCAGCGACGGTGCCACGCTCACCAAGCTGATCGAAAACGACCTGACCTACGGCCACTCGTCGGGCAAGCTGGAAGACCACGCAGCCTTTCTCAAGGCGCTGGACGGCACAAATGCATTCAAGTCGATTGCGCTGACCAACCAGACCGTGCAGATCAACGGCGACAACGCGTGGGTGCGCCACGTGTTCGACTCCGTCAACAACCTGCCCGACGGCAAGACCAGCACCGCGCATATCGGCGTGCTGCAGGTTTGGAAGAAACATCCGGATGGCTGGCGCCTGTTTGCGCGCCAGGCCTATCTGCTTCCGAAGCAATGAGCGGCGCCGCTTTTCCCGGGCGCCTGGCGGGCAAGACCGCGCTCGTGACGGCCGCTGCGCAGGGCATCGGCCGCGCCTGCGCCGAGCGCTTTGCGTGCGAAGGTGCCCGCGTAATCGCCACCGATCTCCGCATCGATGCGTTGAACGATGTGCCATTCGACGTCCGCCGCCTCGACGTGCGCGATACCCAGCAGGTGAATGCCCTTGCCGCCGAGCTTGGCGGCATCGACATCCTCTTCAACTGCGCGGGCTTCGTACACGCCGGCTCGGTGCTGGAGTGCGATGAGGATGCGTGGGATTTCTCGTTCGACCTCAACGTCAAGTCGATGTACCGCACCATCCGCGCATTCCTGCCGGGCATGCTGGAACGCGGTGGCGGCAGTGTCATCAACATGTCGTCGGCCGCATCGAGCATCAAAGGCGTGCCGAACCGCTTTGTGTACGGTACGTCAAAGGCCGCGGTGATCGGGCTGACCAAGGCCGTGGCGGCAGACTTTGTGGCGCGCGGCGTCCGCTGCAACGCCATCTGCCCGGGCACGGTGGTGTCGCCATCGCTCGCGCAGCGCATCGACGAACAAGCCCGCACGCAAGGCAAATCACGCGCAGAAGTCGAAGCTGCGTTTGTCGCACGCCAGCCGATGGGGCGCCTCGGACAGCCGGAAGAGATTGCCGCGCTGGCCGCCTATCTGGCTTCCGACGAAGCCGCCTTCACGACAGGGCAAGTCCACCTGATCGACGGCGGCTGGTCAAATTGATACCTTGATGCCTTTCCCCCAACCGATTTGAGCCTTTCATGAAACTGCTGCGCTTCGGCCCCCACGGCCAAGAGAAACCGGGCCTGCTCGATGCAACCGGCACCCTCCGCGACCTGTCGGGCATCGTCGACGACATTGCGGGCAACGTGCTGTCGGACGCATTCCTTGCCAAGCTGCGCGACGTGGATCCCACCACGCTGCCGGTAGTCAGCGGGCAACCCCGCATTGGGCCGTGCGTCGGGCGTGTCGGCAAGTTTGTCTGCATCGGACTGAACTACGCCGACCATGCCGCGGAATCCGGCCTGCCGGTTCCGGCCGAGCCGGTCGTCTTCAACAAGTGGACCAGCGCCATCTGCGGCCCGAACGACGACATCGAAATCCCACGCGGCTCCGTCAAGACCGACTGGGAGGTTGAACTGGGCGTGGTCATCGGCAAAGCTGCCAAGTACGTCGACGAAGCCAACGCGCTGGACTACGTGGCGGGCTACTGCATCGTCAACGACGTTTCCGAGCGTGAATGGCAGATCGAGCGCGGCGGCCAGTGGGACAAGGGCAAGGGCTTCGACACGTTCGGCCCGCTTGGCCCGTGGCTCGTCACGCGCGACGAGGTGCCCGACCCGCAGGCGCTGGACCTGTGGCTGGAAGTGGACGGCCATCGTTATCAGAACGGCAACACGCGCACGATGGTGTTTGGCGTGGCGCAACTGGTGGCGTATCTGAGCCGCTGCATGAGCCTGCAGCCGGGCGATGTCATCTCGACGGGCACGCCGCCGGGCGTGGGGCTGGGCATCAAACCCAACCCGGTCTATCTCAAGCCGGGGCAGACCATCCGATTGGGCATTGCCGGCCTGGGCGAACAATTGCAGCGCACGGTCTCGGCAGGCTGAAGCCTAGCCCTCCAACTCTGCAAAGCGCTGCGCGACCACGTTGCGCAGCCACTGGTTGCCGGCGTCCTGATGGAAGCGCCGGTGCCAGAACACATTGGTCTGGAGTGCCGGCAGCGTGAGCGGCGGCGCAACGAACTCCAGCCCGAACGGCGGCGCCGCGCGTTCGGCCAGCTTGCGCGGCACCGTCACCACCAGGTCGGTCGTGCTGACGATGTACGGCACCGCCACGAAATGCGGCACTGAAAAACGCGCCGATTGCGTGATCCCTGCCTTGTCCAGCAGCGGCCCGATGGCGTTGTAGGGGCTGGCCGAACTCGCCACCACCAGATGCGACGCGGCGCGAAAGCGCTCCAGCGTGAGCTTGCCTTCGGACAGCGCATGGCCGCGCCGGAACATCGTCACGTAATCCTGCTGAAACAGGCGGCGCTGAAAGATGCTCTCGCCGGAAAGATCATCGAACGCGCCGATGGCCAGGTCGATGGCGCCTGCCTCCATCCCCGCCTTCATATCGAAGCCGCCGGCCCGCATGGTGTCGATGCGCACGCCGGGCGCCTGCTCGGCGCACAACTGCGCCAGCACCGGCATGAAATACACCTCGCCGACGTCGCTCATGGCAAGGGTGAAGGTGCGCGTGGAGGTGGCCGCTTCAAAGTGCGTGCGCTGGCCGAAGGCGCGTTGCAGCGTGTCGAGCGCTGTGGCAACCGGTTCGGCCAGTTGCTCGGCAAGTGCGGTCGGCATCATGCCGCGCGGCGTGCGCACAAAGAGTTCGTCGTCAAAGGTCTGGCGCAGGCGCGACAGCGCGTTGCTCACCGCCGGCTGCGACAGACCCAGCCGCTCGGCGACCACAGAAATGCGCTTTTCGCGCAGGATTTCCTGAAACAGCACCAGCAGGTTCAGGTCGACATCCCGCAGATTCAGCATGGCGGCCCCTCAACATTCACGATATCAATAGCACTCATTCTCGCATTGATATTCCAAATTTTCATCCGATCCGGACAATACGCGCATACCAAAAATCCAGAACAGAGCGGCAACGCCGCCACCGGAGACCACCATGCGCCCTGCCCCCGCCGCACATGAAGCGCCGTCCACGCCCATCGACCTTGCCCGCCTGATCGACCAGGGCAAGGTTGGCGGCTTCCAGATCCTGTTGCTCGCCATATGCGGGCTGTGCCTGATCATCGATGGCTTTGACGTGCAGGCCATGGGCTATGTGGCGCCGGCCATCATCAAGGATTGGGGCATGCTGGTCGGCATGCTGGTCGGCTCGCTGGTATTTGGCGTGCTGGGCGACCGCTTCGGGCGTCGGCCGGTGCTGATCGTCGCCACGTTCTTCTTTGCGGCCTGCATGCTGGCCACCACGCAGGTGGAAACGGTGCGGGCCCTACTCGTCTTGCGCTTCATCACGGGCCTGGGCCTGGGTTGCATCATGCCCAACGCGATGGCGCTGGCCGGTGAGTTCAGCCCCGCGCGCTCTCGCGTGACGTGGATGATGCTGGTGTCGTGTGGCTTTACCGTGGGCGCCGCGCTTGGCGGCTTTGTCAGCGCGGCGCTGCTCTCGCGCTTTGGGTGGCATGCGGTGTTCCTGGTGGGCGGGCTGGTGCCCCTCGCCATTGGCGTGATGATGGTGCTGTGGCTGCCGGAATCCCTGCAATACCTGGTGCTCAAGGGCCATGGGCAAATGCGGCAGACGCGCCATCAGCGCCTGGCTCGCTGGTTGAGCAAGCTTGATCCGCAACTGCAGGTGAACGCGCAGACGCAATTCGTGGTGCCCGAGGCACCTGCGCACGGCATGCCGGTCTCGGCGCTGTTCACCGAAGGCCGCGCCAAAGTCACGCTCGTGCTGTGGGTCATCAACTTCATGAACCTGATCGACCTGTATTTCCTGTCGAACTGGCTGCCGACGCTGATTCGCGATGCGGGGTATCCGACGGATACCGCCGTGCTGGTAGCGACCGCGCTGCAGGTGGGCGGCGTCATTGGCACGCTCACGCTGGGCCGGCTGATCGATCGCCTGGGCTTTGTGCGCGTGCTGGCCGTGTGCTTCCTGATCGCCTCCGTCACCGTTGGGCTGATCGGCCATGTGGCGGCTGCGCTGCCCATGCTGGTGGCGGTGGTGTTCGTGGCCGGCTTCTGCATCGTCGGCGGGCAGCCTGCGGTGAATGCGCTAGCCGCCACGTATTACCCCACCACGCTGCGCGCGACCGGCATCGGCTGGAGCCTTGGCGTGGGCCGCATCGGCTCCGTCATCGGCCCGGTGATCGGCGGGCAACTGATTGCCATGCAATGGAGCGGCCCGGCGTTGTTCTCGGCCGCGGCGGTGCCGGCGCTGGTGTCGTTTGGCATGGTGCTGGCGCTCACGCTGGCCGCCAGTGGCCCGGACGCCGCACGCTTTGCCTCAGGTCGCACAACCGGCAAGCCCGCTTGATGGCTTTCTAACGACTACGCTTTCCCTGAAGACGCTCCTGACCTTTTCTCCAAGGACTTCACCATGAACATGCTCGCCCCGACGGCCCCGAGCGCGTCCCCCTTCGCATTCACCCCCGCGTCGCTGGACCGGCCCGCTTACCAAAGCGGCTTCGGCAACGAGTTCGCCACCGAAGCACTGCCCGGCGCGCTGCCGCACGGCCAGAACTCGCCGCAGAAGGCGCCGTATGGCCTGTATGCGGAACAGATCTCCGGCACGGCGTTCACCGCGCCGCGTGCGCACAACCGCCGCTCGTGGCTGTATCGCATTCGTCCGGGTGCCGTGCATCTGCCGTTCGAAGCCATGGCGCAAGGCCGCTTCCACAGCAACTTCAACGAGGTACCGCCCTCCCCCAACCAGTTGCGCTGGGACCCGCTGCCCGCGCCGGCGGCCGGCACCGATTTCATCGACGGCATCGTCACCTTCGCCGGCAACGGCGGGCCAGACGCGCAAACCGGCTGCAGCATCCACCTGTACGCCACCAACGCGTCGATGACCGACCGCTTCTTCTACAACGCCGACGGCGAGCTGCTGATCGTCCCGCAGCAAGGCCGCCTGCGCCTGCTGACGGAGATGGGCGTGGTCGATGTCGAACCGCTGGAGATTGCCGTCGTCCCGCGCGGCGTGCGCTTCCGCGTCGAGCTACCGGACGGTGACGCGCGCGGCTACATCTGCGAGAACTTCGGCGCGATGTTCCGCCTGCCAGACCTGGGCGTGATCGGCTCGAACGGCCTGGCCAACCCGCGCGACTTCCTCACGCCGCACGCCTGGTATGAAGACCGCGAGGGCAACTTTGAACTCGTCGCAAAATTCCAGGGCAGCCTGTGGACGGCGAAGATCGGTCACTCGCCGCTGGACGTCGTGGCTTGGCACGGCAACCTCGCGCCGTACAAGTACGACCTGCGCCTGTTCAACACCATCGGCTCGATCAGCTACGACCATCCGGACCCGTCGATCTTCCTGGTGCTGCAAAGCCCCTCCGACACGCCGGGCGTGGACACGATCGATTTCGTGATCTTCCCGCCGCGCTGGCTGGCGGCCGAAAACACGTTCCGCCCGCCCTGGTTCCACCGCAACGTTGCAAGCGAATTCATGGGCCTCATCCAGGGCGTGTACGACGCCAAGGCCGAAGGCTTTGTGCCGGGCGGCGCCAGCCTGCACAACTGCATGAGCGGCCACGGCCCCGATGCCGACACCTTCGAGAAAGCCAGCAACGGCGACACCACCCAGCCGCACAAGGTAGACGCAACGATGGCCTTCATGTTCGAAACACCGGCGGTGATCCGCCCGACGCGCTTCGCGGCGGAATCGGCACAGTTGCAGGCCAAATATTTCGAATGCTGGCAGGGCCTGAAGAAGCATTTCGACCCGAGCAAGCGTTAAGCAAATCAACCTTCACGCCAAGGCAAGCGCCGCGAATGTTTGGCCGTTGATGCCCTAGATCGCGCCTTGAATTTCTGTTGCAGGGAGGGAAGGGAGGCCTGTCTGAGCGCAGCGAGTTTGCCTCCCTTCCCTCCCTGCAACATAAATTCAAGGGGAAGTCGCCATCTCGGGCGCGCCTTTCTTTGCTTACTTTCTTTGGCAAGACAAAGAAAGTAAGTCAGCCCCGGCAGGGGATGAAACAAGGATGCACTGACAGCGTCAAGAATCACCCGCCCATACAACAAACCACCGCCCCCATCATGACCACCCGACAACTAAGCTGGCTCGAATCCGCCAACACCCCCGACACCCACTTCCCGCTGGAAAACCTGCCCTTCGGCATCTTCTCCACCAAGGAAAACCCGTCGCCACACGCAGGTGTGGCACTGGGCGATCAAGTCATCGATCTTGGCGTGCTGGATGACGCCGGGCTGCTGCCCGCATCCACACGCGGCACGTTCCGCACCGGCAAGCTCAACAGCTTCATCGCACTCGGCAAGCCCGTATGGGCGGAAACCCGCAAGAAGCTGCAAACGCTGTTCAGCGTGGCCGACACGCACGTGCGCGACAACGCCACGCTGCACGCCCGCGCGCTGGTGCCGCAAGCACATGCCGTGATGCACCTGCCCATCGACATCCCGGGCTATACGGATTTCTATTCGTCTCGCGAACACGCCACCAACGTCGGCCGCATGTTCCGTGATCCGGAGAATGCACTGCTGCCCAACTGGCTGGAAATCCCGATCGGCTACAACGGCCGCGCAAGCTCGGTTGTGGTGAGCGGCACGCCATTGCATCGCCCGATGGGCCAGATCAAGCTGCCCGATCAGCCGCGCCCGATCTTCACGGCCTGCCGCAAGCTGGACTACGAACTCGAGATGGCATTTGTGGTCGGCAAGCCGAGCGGGCTCGGGGAGCCGGTTTCCGTTGACGCGGCACCGGACCACATGTTCGGCGTCGTGCTCCTCAACGACTGGAGCGCGCGCGACATTCAGCAATGGGAATACGTGCCGCTCGGCCCGTTCAACTCGAAGGGCTTCGGCACATCGATCTCGCCGTGGATCGTGACGATGGACGCGCTCGAGCCGTTCCGCGTGGCCAACCCGGCCCAATCGCCGGAGCCGCTGGAATACCTGCGCCAGAGCCGCCCCAATGCTTACGACATCGCCCTCGAAACCGCACTGCGCCCCCACGGCGGCGAGCGCACCACCATCGCCCGCACAAACTTCCGCGCGATGTACTGGACGATGGCGCAACAGCTCGCACACCACACCGTGTCCGGCTGCAACGTGCGCGTGGGTGACCTGATGGGCTCCGGCACCATCAGCGGCACGACACCGGATTCGTACGGCAGCCTGCTGGAGCTGACCCTCAACGGCAAGCAGCCGCTTGACCTCGGCAACGGCACCACGCGTGCGTTCCTGGAAGACGGCGATGAAGTCATCATGACCGGCTGGTGCCAGGGCGATGGCTATCGCGTGGGCTTTGGGGAGGTGCGCGGCGAGATCCTGCCGGCGCGCAGCGCGAAGTAATGCGGTGCGGAGCGACGGATCAGCAGTCGGTCGCTCCGCCTTATTCCGTCTTGGCAGCAGCGCAAGCCAGCATTGCGTCGCTGATCACACGCTCGCCGCGGGCCTTGAGCGCTTCGCCGGCGCCCACGATATCTCGCGTTTCCTTGTTCTGGCCCAGCTTGAGTTTGCCTTCGATGCGCGTGATCTCGATCTCGATGCCAACGATCATCTTGAGCAACGCGTCGGTGTAGTCGGCCGGGGCGTCGGACATCTTCCACGGCGTGGGTTGCGATGCCTCGTGTGTGCGCGTCAGGCGTGCCACCACGCCGCGCACAAAACGCTCGTCGTCACGCACGGTGATACGACCATGCGCATGCGCGACGCGGTAGTTCCATGTCGGCACCTGCCGGTGGGCTTCGTGCTTGCTCGGATACCACGTCGGCGAGATATACGCATCGCCCGCGCGGAAGATCACGAGCACCTCGTCGCCATTCGCCACGTCTTTCCAGACCGGATTGGCGCGCGCCACGTGGGCATGCAGCACACCAAGCTTGCCCTCTTCCGGCAGCAGCAAAAACGGAATGTGGTTCGCGTCCAGCCCATGCTCGCCATGCGTGACGAGCGTTCCGAACGGGTTCTGCGCGATCAGGCCGTGCAGCGCCTCGGGGCGCGATTCTTCAAAGTGGGCGGGAACGTACATGGCAACTCCGGCAGCGACCCTGCAATCGAACAGGAAAGCGTCCATTCTGAACCAGAACGTGGCTCCAAAACAGAGCCAGATCCTGGCAGATTGTTAGAGCCAGCCTAGTCGCGCAGCAGGTTCTTGGCGATGATGAGCTGCTGGATCTGCGTAGTGCCCTCGTACAGACGCAGCAGGCGCACATCGCGATAGAAACGTTCGGCCTTGTATTCAGCGATGTAGCCCGCGCCCCCGTGAATCTGCACCGCGCGATCCGCCACGCGGCCCACCATCTCGGTACAGAACATCTTGGTGCACGAGGCCAGCATGCTGACTTCGTGATCCTGTTTGCCGACCGGCTTGGCGTCGTAGCGGCGCGCACAGTCGCGCACCATCGACATGCCGGCGTACAGCTCTGCCTGGCTGTCGGCCAGCATGGCCTGGATCAACTGAAAGTCTGCGATGGGCTGTCCGAACTGCTTGCGCTCCTTGGCATAGGCCACCGCGTCGGTCATCAGCCGGTGCGCCATGCCGCATGCCAGCGCCGAGATATGCAGGCGGCCGCGGTCGAGCACCTTCATCGCCGTCTTGAAGCCCTGCCCCGCCACGCCCCCAATGATGTTGGCCGCAGGCACACGCACGTTATCGAGCAGCACATCGCACGTCTTGGTGCCGCGCTGCCCCATCTTCTTGTCTGGCTTGCCGAGCGTGATGCCGGGCGTATCGGCCGGCACGATAAAGGCCGAGATGCCGCTCGCGCCTTCGCCACCCGTGCGTGCCATCAACGTGAATGCCCCGGCGCGCGGCGCGTTGGTGATGAAACGCTTGGTTCCGTTGATGACGTAGTGATCGCCGTCCAGCGTGGCGCGCGTCTGCAGCGATGCAGCATCCGACCCCGCGTTCGGTTCCGTGAGTGCAAACGAGATGATCAGCTCGCCGCTGGCGATGCGCGGCAGGTAATTGGCCTTTTGCGCATCGGTGCCGTCCATCAGGATGCCCTGCGAGCCGATGCCGACGTTGGTGCCGAACACCGAGCGAAAGGCCAGCGCCGTGTGTCCGAGGTCGTACGCCACTTCGCATTCCTGCGCCATCGCCAGGCCAATGCCGCCGTGCTCTTCCGGAATCGACAGGCCAAAGAGCCCCATCTCCTTCATGTCGGCGACGATGTCGGCGGGCACGTCGTCCTCTTCCTCGAGAATGTTCTCCGCCGGCACGAGCCGTTCCTGGATGAAGCGCTGCACTGATTGCTGCAGCAAACCGAAGGATTCGTCGTCGAGCGCCATGTCACCTGCTCCTGTGGGATGTTCCCGGGGATGTTACCCGGCCGGCGTTTTTTGACAATCTTTGCCCGCATCAACAGAATGTCGAATCCCATTCACCAATCTGGTTGGCCGTCATGGATCTCAATGCGCTCAAGCTGTTCGTGGAAATCGTCGATGCGGGCAACCTGTCGGCGGCGGCGCGCCGGCTGCAGACCACGCGCTCCAACGTGAGCCACCGGCTAAAAGCATTCGAGCGCGCGCTGGGCGTGCAACTGCTGCGCCGAACCACGCGCCGCGTGGAACCCACCGAGGTGGGCGCCGGCATCTACGAACACGGTCGCAGCATCCTGCGAGAAATGGCCGCCGCCGATGCGCTTGTCTCTTCGCTCGGCAAATCGCTGCAAGGCAGCGTGCGGCTGTCGGTACCGACGGGGCTGGGGCACCTGCTGGTGTCACCGCTGCTGGTGGCGTTCAAGCGCGCGTATCCGGATATCCGCCTTGATGTGCGGTTCGACAACCGCGTGTCCGACCTGATTGGCGAAGATGTGGATGTGGCGCTGCGCATCGTGTCGAACCCGCCGGAATCGCTCGTCGCCACGCTGCTCGATGAAGTCGACTGGGTGTTGTGCGCGGCGCCGGACTACCTGGCCGTGCGTGGCATGCCGAAAACGCTCGACGCGCTGCACGAACACACCATCGTCAGCGCGCCAGCGGTTGGGCAGCCGCTGCGGCTATCGGCGCAACTGGGCGATGAGCGAACGCTCGTGACACTCGACCCCGGCGTCTCCTCCGACAACTACCTGTTCCTGCAGGCCGCCGTGCGTTCGGGCAATGGGCTCGGAATCCTGCCTTATTACGCCGCTGCGGATGATTTGCGCGGAGGCCACGTCAAACGCGTGCTGCCCGGGTATCGGTTCAGCGTGTTCGGCAGCCGCCTTTACATGCTGGCGATGCCAAGCCGATACCGGACGCTGGCGACGCGGCATTTGTTGGACTTCCTCAAGGAGGGGCTGCAAGGCAAGCTGCCGCGCCTGCCCCAGAAGGAACGCGCTTGATTACGCTTCCAGCGGCATCAGGCCCGGCAACTGCGCAAAGCAGATCGACTTGGCCGTCTCGATAAAGTCCTGCGCAAACGGTGCCTGCGCGTAGTCCCGCGTCATGGCCGCGTACAGATCGCTCCACAGGCCTTCCTTACCGACACGCTTGGCCACCACGTATTCGTAATCGACGTAGTTCTTGATGCCCCAGCTCGGCAGCGCGGCAAGCCCGCGGCGGCTGGCAACGAGTTGCAGCACGGCAATGGTCAGTTCCGCAGTGCGGCGGTTGAATGCGATCCCGGCCGGTGTCAGCACCTGTCGGATCAGATCGATGCGCTCTTCGGGCACGGGGTACGTGATGAGCGTCTGGTCCGTAAAGTCTTTCGCGTCCAGCCACTTCTTGTTGCGCAGCGCGTGATCGACCGGCAGCACGGCGAGGATCTCGAAGCGAAACAGCGGCGCGAACACCACGCCGCGTCGCATCTTGGCATCGGAGCCGATGATGACGTCGGCACGGCCGTCCTTGAGTAGCGCGAGCGGATCGGTGTGGAAGCCCGACACAAGATCCATCTCGACTTCGGGCCAGCGCTGGCGGAAAGCGTCCATCACAGGCATCAGCCAGTCAAAGCAGGTGTGGCATTCGAGCGCGATGCGCAGCGTGCCGGCCGCGCGGCCCTTGATGCGCTCAAGATCGCGCTCAGCGGTCTGGATGTCGGCGACCACCTTTTGTGCGAGTTCAAGCATGCGCTCGCCCGCTTCGGTCAATTCAACCGTCTGGCCCTTGCGGCGCACGACGGCCAGCCCGTAATGCGACTCCAGCGCGCGCAACTGATGTGACAGCGCCGATTGCGTCAAGTGCAGCCGCTCGGCGGCGCGCGAGACGGAGCCACCGTCGGCCAAGGCGATCAGCGTGCGTAGGTGGCGGATTTCAAGCATGTTGGTGCGGCTTCCAATGTATGAATACGATTCAACTTTATCGAAAATAATATCATTTGATTCATGACATAGGGTCGCCGATCATCGCAGGACTGAAAAACGAATCGCCTCTCCTGCGACCACTATGACGACCATCCATACCCTCGGCTACCCGCGCATCGGTGCACAACGCGAGCTGAAGTTCGCCCTTGAATCGTTCTGGAAAGGCGCTTCGTCCGAAGACGACCTGCGCGCCACCGGCCGCGCTTTGCGCGAGCGCCACTGGACGGCACAGCGCGATGCGGGCCTCGACTTTGTGACCGTGGGCGATTTCGCCTGGTACGACCAGGTACTGCAGACGGCCGCGCTGCTCGGCGCCATTCCCACACGCTATGGCTTTGACGCCGCACAACTGACGCTGGCGCAATCGTTCGTGCTCGCGCGCGGCAATGCCGACCATGCAGCCATGGAGATGACGAAGTGGTTCGACACCAACTACCACTATCTCGTGCCCGAACTCACGCCGGACCTGCACTTTGGCCCCGGCACCGAATGGCTCTTCGATGAAGTGCGCGAAGCACAGGCCGCTGGGCACCGCGTGAAGGTCGTGTTGGTGGGGCCGGTCACGTTCCTGCATCTGGCCAAGGCGCGCAACGGCTTGAACGACAAGCTCGCCCTGCTGCCGCAGGTTCTGCAGGCCTACACGGCCGTGCTCCAGCGCCTGGCCGCCCTGAATGTGGAGTGGGTGCAGATTGACGAACCTGCGCTGGTGCTGGATCTGCCGCAAGCGTGGGTCGATGCATTCAGCCCCGCTTACCAGGCGCTGGCCGCCGCCAAGGGCCCGAAGCTGCTGCTTTCGACGTACTTTGAAGCCGCTTCCCACCACGCGGCACTGATCAAGGCTTTGCCCGTCGACGGCGTGCACCTGGATCTGGTGCGTGCACCGGAACAGCTTGGCGCCTTCGCGCCGTGGCCTGCAGACAAGGTCCTCTCCGTTGGCGTGGTGGACGGCCGCAACATCTGGCGCTCGGATCTCGCACGCGTGCTGGAACGCGTGGCTCCGCTGGCCGAAGCCTTTGGCGATCGCCTGTGGGTGGCGCCGAGCTGCTCGCTGCTGCACGTGCCGGTGGACCTGTCTGCCGAAACCAAGCTCGACGACGAACTCAAGGGCTGGCTGGCCTTCGCGCGCCAGAAGCTGGATGAACTGGCGATCCTCAAGCTTGCACTCGTCGAAGGCCCGGCTGTCGTGCAGAAGACGCTCGATGAGAACCGCGCCGCCATCGCCTCGCGTACCGAATCGCGCCGCGTGCACAACGCAAGCGTCAAGAAGCGCGTGGCCGCGATCCGCGCAGAAGATGCGGACCGCGCTGCGCCCTATGCTGCCCGCGCTGAAGCACAGCAAGCCCGCCTGAACCTGCCGCTGCTGCCGACCACCACCATCGGATCGTTCCCGCAGACGGCCGAGATTCGCCAGGCACGCGCACAGCACAAGCGCGGCGAACTGCCCGCACTGGATTACCTGCAACGCATGCGCGCCGAAATTACCGACGTCGTGCGCCGCCAGGAAGCCCTGGGCCTCGACATGCTCGTGCACGGAGAAGCCGAGCGCAACGACATGGTCGAATACTTTGGCGAGCTGCTGTGGGGCTACACCTTCACCGCCAACGGCTGGGTGCAGAGCTACGGCTCGCGCTGCGTGAAGCCGCCCGTGATCTATGGCGACGTGTACCGCCCCGAAGCCATGACGGTCGAGTGGTCCAAGTACGCGCAGAGCCTGACCGCCAGGCCGATGAAGGGCATGCTGACCGGCCCCGTAACGATGCTGCAATGGTCCTTCGTGCGCGACGACCAGCCGCGTGAGCAAACCGCACTGCAGATCGCCCTGGCCCTGCGTGACGAAGTGTGCGATCTGGAAGCCGCTGGCATTGCCGCCATCCAGATCGACGAGCCGGCCTTCCGTGAAGGCCTGCCGCTGCGCGCGTCTGACGTGCCGGGCTACCTCGAATGGGCGGCGCGCGCGTTCCGTGTGTCGGCCTCCGGCGTGCGCAACGACACGCAGATCCACACGCACATGTGCTATTCGGAGTTCAACGACATCCTTCCGGCTATTGCGTCGATGGATGCCGACGTGATCACCATCGAGACCTCGCGCTCGAACATGGAGCTGCTCGACGCGTTTGGCGAGTTTGCGTACCCCAACGAGATCGGCCCGGGCGTGTACGACATCCATTCGCCGCGCGTGCCGCGTGTGGAAGAGATGGAAGCGCTGCTCGACAAGGCCGCGCAGGTTGTGCCGGTGCAACGCCTGTGGGTGAATCCCGACTGCGGCCTCAAGACCCGCGGCTGGCCGGAAGTGGAAGCGGCATTGCAAGGCATGGTGGAAGCCGCGCGCCGCCTGCGTGCCAAGCATGCGAACGCGGCGCATGCTGGCAGCCAGCGTGCTCAGGCTGAAACCGCATCGGCCTGATTGTTGCGGGTTCCCAAAAGACGCCGGCTGGAGCCATCCAGCTGGCGTTTTTTTTCGTCATCCCTTGCAACAACGTGCGCCAGGTTCCACAAGGCTGTCGCAGCGGTGCCAATGTCAACCAACAAGGCACCATCCCTTCGCACACGCACTCACCGTTTCGCACTGCGGTACGCGGCTGACACGTGCAGAAAACACCATTGAATCCAGTGATTCGTGTTTTCTAATATCGATGGGACGATCCCATGAAAAGCCCGGTCTCCCTTGTTCGCTCTTGGCTCGGTTCGTCTGCGCCCACAAACCGCGTGGCCGATGCCCGGCAGATGCCGGAGCAGACGAGCAGCAGCTCGGGGCGCAGCGCTCGCAAAGCTTCGCCTCAACTTAGCCGGCTGCCCGCACGCAGGCACACAGGAACACCGCCTGCCATCAGCGCCGCTTCTACAAGCAGCACAAAGGCTGTTGGGCACACGTCCGCCGACCCGGAACTGCACGACGCAATCAAGGCGATTCGCTCGGGCGCGCAGTGGTCGCCAAGCACGAGCCGCCGAGAAGCGGCTTCCGCAACGTCGCCAGAGAACAAGGGCGCTGCACCGTCGATTCCGCCTGGTGACGGCTGGGGGATGACCTTCCTGCACCAGGCCGAGCATCGTGCAGAGGTGCTCGACATGGTGTGGCAGCACGACTTTTCATCTGAGCGGCTTGACGAAATTCTCGCGAAGCATCCCGACCTCGTGAATGCCGTTGACCACCACGGCGACCCGCTGCTCGTGAGCGCCCTGGGTTGCGACAACTTCAGGCTGGCCAAGGCGCTGGTCGCGCACGGCGCGAATGTCAACGCGCAGGACAGCGTTGGCAATACGCCACTGCATACCGTGGCAGGACGCGACATCGCGCTTTTGGAGCAATTGCTCGAAGCCGGTGCCGATGTGCACGCAACCAACAATCAAGGCGCGACGCCGCTGTTTAACGCGCGCTCTGCGCAAGCCGTCGATCTGCTCGTCCGTGCGGGCGCGCCAATCGATGCCCGCGATGCGCGCGGCAATACGGCTGTCATGCGACTCGCCCAGGCAGCGAACAAAGACACGGTGCTTGCCATGCTGGCGCATAACCCTGATCTGCGCACCCCGAACGCAGCAGGCCGCACATTCGCGCGCGTGTTGACGATGCGATTTGGTGGGTCGCCAGACACCATCCCCAAAACGGGCGTGGCGGCAAAGGCGTTTCTGGAACTTGCCAAACGCGAGACCTTGATCGGCAACCTTCGTGACCGAAAGCCACTGCCCACCGGCGCGGCAGCGGCCAATACGCGGCGCTCAGAGCAGATCGCAACTCCGTTGGCCGAGTTGCGGGTGGAGCCTGACCTACGGCTGTCGCCAGCGAGAGCGCGCTCGGCCACGCCGGCAATCAACGATCTGAAATCGGGGCACAAGATCAACCTCGTCCACGACGCGCTGCGCACGTTCGACGAATTGCCTGACCGGGACGCCAGTGCGCTTTCCGAGGCATTGGGATTCGGCGCCCTGTCGTCGGAAGACGTGAACGTGCGCGCCCAGCAGCGGGACGCCATACGCGAGACGTTCTCGAAATTTGCCAAGGAAATCGGCGGCAACTTCCGGAATTACGGTCTTTCAGCGCTGGAACATCCCGCCCTGGCCGAAGCCCTGACAGAGGGCGAGCACGCAGAACTGATCAACGCCATGAGAATCGCCCACATCAGTGTTGCGCTGGAGCCTGCGTCCGCCAACGACACCGAAGGGCCGCAGCGCCTGCGCATGTTCTTCGGCGGCACACAAAACTTCCGGGATGTGCGCCAAGACATCAGCAGCGCCTTCGGCCGGATTGGCGATGTTGATCGTGCGACCAAGCGGGCGGGTGAGTTGTTCGCGAAGATTCTGTCCCGGCCCAACCATGTCGAACTGGATTTCATTTCTGGCGCTTCCATGGGCGGCGCCATGGCGCAGAGCTTTCGTGCGACGGTTGAGAGCCGTGTCCTGCTGCCCAAGCAGCCGTCCATGATCTTGCTGGATCCGCAACTCCTGAACAATAACCAGGGCCGCCGCGCCACCAAGGGCGGCCCGCTCGATGTCGATTACGGCAAACCCCGTGGCGTGGCGCTCACGCTGGACTATGCCCGGGCGCCACATCGCGGGCTGATGGGCGTCATGAAGGGCCCGGGCGGCTACCGGTATCCGGGGCTCGTACAGCTCAAGCTCGGCTTGACCGACACCGACGGGCACAACGGCAAACGTCCGCAAACCAGCGGCCCGCCCGGACTCGGCTATCACGCAGACGCAACGCAGTTTGCGGCTGCACTTTCGCGCTTTTCGGTTGATCACGAGAATGCAGTCATGGACAACCCGGCATTCGATGCCGTGCGCGCGCCGCGTTGGACGCGACAACAAGGTCCGGTGCTGACCTCCGCGACGCTGCCCGCCGTGGCACGGCGGGGCCGCCGCCCCATGGAATCGATTGCCGAAGACGGAGACGCTGCCGTGTAGCGCTCCGATGGCCGTCGCTTCGCCGGTCTCCGTGAGGCATGGGCGACGCTGCCGTTAACGCTGCTCCTGCTGTGGTACAGGCTCAGCTCTGTGCCCGTGATGGCGCACGCCACGGAACTTGCGCAGCGTCCACTCCTTGAAGTCATCCACCTTCTCGAACACCACCGGCACCACCAGCAGGCTCAGCAGCGTGGAAGTGAGCAGGCCGCCGATCACCGCCACGGCCATCGGCGCGCGAAAACCCGCATCGCCTTCCAGACCCAGCGCCATCGGCACCATGCCGGCCGTCATGGCCACCGTGGTCATGACGATGGGGCGCGCGCGCTTGTGGCAGGCATCGATGATGGCCTCGGTGCGCGACATACCGAGATCGCGCCGCGCAACGATGGCGTATTCGACCAGCAGGATCGAGTTCTTGGTCACGATGCCCATCAGCATCAGCAAGCCGATCAACGCCGGCAGTGACAAGCTGAAGCCGAACAGCGCCAAGAGCCCAAACGCGCCGCCCACCGACAGCGGCAGCGCCGCCAGAATCGTCACCGGCTGCGTGAAGTCGTGGAAGAGCAGCACCAGCACCGCATACACGCACAGCACACCCGCGAACATGGCGAGGAAGAAGCTGCTGAACAGCTCCTGCATGCCCTCCACATCGCCGGAGGCAATGCGGCGAACGCCTTGCGGCAAGTTCTTGATGGAAGGCAGCGCCTCCACCGCCATGTTGGTATCGCCCAGCGCCCGCCCCTCCAGCCCCACGCTGATGGTGACGTTGCGGCTGCGGTCATAGCGGTCGATCTGCGCCGGACCACTGCCGATGGAAATATCGGCGATGTTTTCCAGAGGCACCGCGCCATTGCGGCCCGGCACGCGCAACTGGCGGATCGTGTCGATCTGGTTGCGTGCCTTCGGATCGAGTTCAACACGGATGTACACCTGCCGCTCGGGCAGGTTCAGCTTCGGCAGGTTGACGTCGTAGTCGCCGGCGGTTGCCACGCGCACGGCTTGGCCGATGGCGGCGGCTGTCACCCCTTGTTGCGCAGCGCGCGCAAAGTCGGGGCGGATGACGACTTCGGGCCGCAGCAAACTCGCCGACGAGGTCACCGCACCAAGCCCCGGCACGGTCCGCAGATCGCGCATCACATCGCGTGCGGCCTGCTGAAGCGTGGCGGGGTCGTCGCCGGTCAGCACCACCTGGAGTTGCTCGCCGGAGCCCACGGCGCCGAACGAGATCCGCACGCCCGGCACGCCTTCCAGCATTTCGCGCAACTGGCGCTGGACGTCCTGCTGCTTGATGTGTCGATCATGCCGGCCGGTGAGCGAGATCGTGAGCGTGCCGTTGCGCACCTCGCCGCCGCTGGAGCCCGGCACGCCGGCCATCACGCCCGAGCCGATGGCCGTATAGACGTGACGGACTTCCTTGTGCTGCATCACGATCTTGCGCACACGCTCGGTGTTCTCGCGTGTCTGGGCGATCGTGCTGCCGGGCGGGCTTTCCACCGTCATCTGAAGCTGCGCCCAGTCTTCGGGCGGCAGGAACGTCGCCGGAATCAGCCCGATGATGGCGACCGACACGACGAAGAACGCCGCCGCCATACCGCCCGTTTTCCACGGGTGCACGAGGCACCAGCGTGCCGCTTGCAGGTAGCGCGTCATGACCCAACCGTCGCGGTTGGGTTCGTCCTGCGGCTTGAGCATGTAGGCGGCCATCATGGGCGTGAGCAGCCGCGCCACCAGCAACGAGGCCAGCACCGCCAGCGAAGCCGTCCACCCGAACTGCTTGAAGAACTTGCCCGAGATGCCGCCCATGAAGGCCGTGGGCAGAAACACCGCCACCAGCGTGAGCGACGTCGCCACCACGGCCAGACCAATTTCCTGCGCCGCTTCCATGGCGGCCTCAAACGGCTTCTTGCCGTTGCGCAGGTGGCGCACGATGTTCTCCACCTCCACGATGGCATCGTCGACGAGAATCCCGACCACCAGCGTGAGCGCCAGCAGCGTGATCCCGTTGAGCGTGAAGTCGAGCAACTGCATGGCCGCGAAGGTCGGGATGATCGACAGCGGCAGCGCCACCGCCGACACGAACGTGGCCCGCCAATCGCGCAGGAACAGCCACACGACGATCACCGCCAGGATGGCGCCCTCGTACAGCGCGTGCATCGACGCGGTGTACGCATCCGACACCGGCTTGACCATGTTGTAGACCTCGGTCACATGCACATTGGGCCGTTCGGCCTGCAATGCGGCCAGCGCGTCGCGCACACCTTTGGCCACCGAGATTTCGCTCGCGCCGCGCGAGCGGAACACCTGGAAGCTGACGACGGGCTTGCCGTCGAACAGCGCCATCTGGCGTGGCTCGGCCGCCGTGTCGCGCACGTCAGCAACATCTGACAAGCGAATGCGCCGGCCGTCCGACAACGGGATGTCCATCTGCGCCAGTTCACGCGCGCTCTTCACGGTGCCAAGCGTGCGGACTGCCTGCTCCTGCCCACCGATGTTGCCGCGCCCACCCGGCGCTTCCTGCTGCATGCCGCGCACTTGCGCGCTGATGTCTGCCGCTGAAACGTTCAATGCCTGCAAGCGCACCGGGTCGAGCTGCACGCGCACTTCGCGGTCCACGCCGCCCTGGCGCGTCACTTTGGCCACGCCGTGCACCGACAGCAACCGCTTGTTGACCGTGTTGTCGACAAACCAGGAGAGGTCCTCCGCGTCCATGTCGGTTGCTTCCACGGCGTACGTCAGCACCGGGAGGCTTGCGAATGTCACGCGGGAGATGACCGGCTCCTGCACGTCGGACGGCAGCTGCGCGCGGATACGGCTGACCGCATCGCGCACGTCGTTTACGGCTTCCTGCACATCCTTCTCAAGCTGGAACTCGACCATCGTGGTCGAGCTGCCGTCGTTGATGGTGGACGTGATGTGCTTGATCGCGCCGATGCTGGCAATGCTGTCTTCGATCTTGCGCGTGACTTCGGTTTCCATCTGCGTGGGCGTGGCGCCCGGCAGGCTGGCCGTCACGGATACGGCAGGAAAGTCGATGTCGGGAAAGTTCTGGATCGACAGCATCTTGAACGAGACCAGCCCCGCCACCGTGATCAGGATGAACAGCAGGATCGACGGGATCGGCTTGCGGATCGCCCAGGCAGAAAAGTTCATGGCTTGGCTCCGGCTGCGGTCGCCGCTGTGGTTGGTGCCGCGGGCGCGGAGGCTGCACCGGCAGCGGCCACACGCACCACATCGCCATCGCTCAGGAATGCCGCGCCTGCAGCGACCACGCCGTCATTCGCGCCGATGCCTTGCACGATTTCGACTTGCCCGTCCTGGCGGCGGCCAACGGTCACCTTGGTCTGCCGCACGCGGCCTTGCTGGCCGATCACCATCACGTAGTCGTAGCCATCGCGTGAGAACACGGCGGTCTCCGGCAATGTCGCGGCCGGCGCATCGCCCAGCAGCACATCGCCCGAGAGATACATGCCCGCCTTTACGCCTGAGGCTGCAGCTTCCGGCGGCAGGTCGACATAGACGAGACCATTGCGCGTGTTGGCGTCGACGGTGGGGGCGACTTGGCGCACGCGGCCGTTCACCACGCCGCCATCCATGCGGCGCAGGCGCGCGGCCTGGCCGGGCTGGATGCGGGGCAGGACGTCGCCGTGCATTTCAGCGCGCCATTCCAGGCGGTTCTTGCGGATGAGCTTGAAGAGTTCGGTGCCGGAAGACACCACGGCGCCCACGGTGGCCGAGCGTGCGCTGATCACGCCGTCGTCCGGCGCGACCACACGCGTGTAGCGCAAGCGCAATTGCTGGCTCTCGAACTGCGCACGGGCTGCGGCCAGCTTGGCAGCCGCGGTCTTGGCCTGCGTGTCGTACTGGACCAGATCCTGTTGGCTGATCGCACCGCTCTTGTCGAGTTCATGCGCACGGTGGGCCTCGCCGGCAGCTTGCGCGGCCGAGGCTTCGGCTTCGGCCAGGCTGGCGCGTTGGGCTGCCACGTCGGCGCGCACGGTTTCATCCGACAAGCGCGCAAGCAGTTGGCCTTGCTTGACCACATCGCCCACGTTGACGAGCACCTCCGCCAGCTTCAACCCGTTCACCTCGGCGCCGATGCTGGCTTCCTGCCACGGCTGCACGGCACCGCTGGCCGTGGCGGCGCGGGGCCACACGTGCTGCGCCAGATGCGCAACGTTGACGGCCAGCGCCGGTTTGGCAGGCGGCTGTTCCTTGTTCTTGCTCTCCGCAGATTTGCCGCACGCAGCAAGCGCGCCGGCCAGCATCACGGCCAGCGCGGCCATCCAAACTCGTTGTCCTGTCATGAAGCGCTTCCGGTATGCGCGCGGCCCTGTGCGGTCGGCGCAGTGGTCTTGTTATCGGGATAAGCGTTGGATGCGTCGTCGCGCCAGCCGCCGCCCACGGCCTTGTACAACGCAACCCAGGCCTGGGCGCGTTCAAGCTTGACGGCCGCCAGCGATTGCGAAGCCTGCAACGCCGTACGCCGCACGTCTTCCAGCTGCAGCAGGCTGCCCGCGCCCAGGCGGTAGCGGGCGTTGGACGCTTCCAGCACCTTTGCGTATTGGGCATCGGCCATCGTGGCTGCATCGACACGGCGGTCGGAAGCGTCCAGGCGCACCAGTGCATCTTCCACTTCCTGCACCGCTTGACGCACCTTGCTGCGATAGCTGGCCAGCGCTTGGTCGTAACGGGCGCGCGCCGTTTCCACGCGCGCCGCGCCCGTGCCGCCGTCAAAGATCGGCAATGACACCGACGGCCCGAACGACCAGGACTTGCTTGTCAACGATTGCCCGCCAAGGCGGTACGAATTGATGCCGATGGTGCCCGCCAGCGTGATCGACGGCAAACGGCTCGCGACCGCCACACCGATATCGGCGCTTGCTCCCGCAACCGCGCGCTCTGCCGACGACACATCCGGCCGTTGCGACAGCACCTGCGCCGGCACATCGGGCACGCCCGCATCGGGCGGTGCCGGAATCTGCGCGCTGGCCTTGGACAGCAACCCGTTCAGCGCATCGTGATCCATGCCGGTGAGCGTGACGAGCTTGTCGATGCCCTGCGCACATTGCGCACGCTGGCCTTCCAGCGCATTGACGGCATCGCCCACCGTGGCTTGCGCTTGTGCAAAATCAGCCGGCGCGACAAAGCCCGCGCGGAATTTACGTTCAGTGAGTTGCAGCGTTTCCTGCCGGGACGACAGCGTTGCCGCGCCGATGTTGACCAGCGCCTCGCACTCGCGTTGCTGCAAATAAGCATTGGCCACTTCGGCGGCGAGCGATACGCGCGCGTCGTGCCAGTCGGCTTCACTGGCAGTCAGACGCGCATCGGCACCTTCCAGGCTGCGGCGTTTACCGCCGAAGAGATCGATCTCCCACGACGCATCGGCCTGCGCCGCCAAGGTGGTGATCGTGCCCAAACCCAGGGTCGGATTCAACGCCCCCGCAGACACCCCACCCGCACCGCCGGCAAACTGGCTGCCGCCAAACCCGCCCTGCCGCGTGGCTGAGCCTGAGCCTTTCAGTTGCGGCAACAGCCCCGCCTGGCTGGTGGAAACGCTCGCACGCGCTTCGCGCACGCGGCCGACCGCTTGCGCGATCGTCGGGCTGGTCGCGTCTGCCTGCTCCACCAATTGAGTCAGCACGGGGTCGTGAAACTGCTCCCACCAGTGCGCCAGCGCCATGCGGCTGCCGTGGTGCGGCAGCGTGGCGTGCCAAGCTTGCGGGGCTTCGGTGCCGCTCAGGGGCGGCGTGTGATAATCGGGCCCGACCGCGCAACCGGCCAGCACCAGGGCCAGCATCAGCGAAGCGAATCGGGCACGACCGCCGGGCGCACGGCTAACGGCGTGTCGACCTGTCTTCATGGGAAGTGTCCTTCGGGAACGCAGCTGGGATTATGCCCAGTCAAGCGTCTGCAAGACACTCGCCCCGCTACGGTGCTCAGCCAACCCCTCGGCAACCGGTCAGGCGATGCTCAGAACCACGCGCCCATCGACGTCAATCGTGGCGTCAGATATAGCCCAGCAGCACAAGAATGACCACGATCACCACAATCAGCCCAAGCCCGCCCGTCGGCCCGTAGCCCCAACCCCGGCTGTACGGCCACGACGGCAGCGCGCCGATCAGCAGCAAGATGAGAACGATGATGAGAATGGTGCTCAACATGATGCCTCCTGTTTCTGTGTTGGTATGCCGCCGTTCCGTCGTGGCGCAGCGGCTTACCCGGCATCTAGCACGCCCCGTTCCCGTGCTGGCTATATCTGCGGTTTTTTTAAAATCCTGGCAGTTAATTGCGAATATTAAACACTGCGGATGCCCGCGTGCGGCCGTTCTTATGTCAGGCGGAAGACTTGGGCGAAGACAACGTCTTTGCACGACCGCCACGCGTCGCAAGCCAGCACAGGATCGACCCGGCAACCACCATCAATGCGCCCTTCCAGAACGCGAACGAAAGCGGAGCGTGCAACAGCGCAGCGGCCAAGGCAGCAGAAAACACGGGGATGAAATACGACGCGGTCGCCAACACCGTGACGTTGCCATGCAGGATGCCGACGTTCCAGGCCGCGTAACCGAAGCCCATTGCTGACGCGGCCAACGCAAGGTAGACCAGCGCCGACACGCTGAAATGCATCGCCCCGCCGCCCGTGGCGAAAAACTTGATCCACAGGGCCAGCGCCGTCAGGATGAAGAACAGCGTTGCACCGTTCTTGCCCTCGGCAATCCGGCTGGTGACGGTGCAATACGCCGCCCAGATCACCGCGCCCGTGAACGCCAGTCCGTAACTGAGCGGGTTGTCCTTGACGTTCTCGGCCATGCCGGCGATGTCCAGCCCCTGCTCACCGCCCAGCACAAAGCAAATCCCGAGGATGGAAACAAGGACACCCGGCATGATCAGGGCATTCGCCCGCTGCTTGTTGAAGGCAATGGCAGACAGCATCGTGAACGTCGGCCATAGGTAATTGACCATGCCGACCTCGATCGCCTGCCGCCCGCTATTGGCATAACCGATCGACAGCGAGAGGCACAGCTCGTACGACACGAACAACAGGCTGCCCCACACCAGATAGCGCCGCGGAAACGTCTTCAAATTATTGAAGCCGACGGTGAATACCAACAGCACCGACGCGACGGTATAGATCATGGCAGCGCCACCTACGGCCCCCAGATGCTGGCTCACGCCCCGGATCAACCCGACGATCGAACTCCACAACAGCACCGCGATGAGCCCGATGAGGGTTGCCCTACTTTTGCTTTGCATAACGCCTGCCTGCACTGACATGTCCACCTAAAAACCGTTTGTTCGCGCGCGGCCCAACGCTGCAGGCGAAGGCGTGCAGTTTACCGGCCGTACCGCCCGATCACCTGAAGTGGCTTCGCTATAAGATGCAGGCCATGAAAAATCGAGGTTTGCCATGACGTCTTTTGCAATCGAAGCGCCGGTCTCGGTGGGCTGGATCGGCGCGGGGCGGCTGGCGCGGGCATTGGCCACTCGGGCGCATGGTGCGGGCGTACGCACCGTGGCGGTTGCCAACCGCTCGACCGGGCCCGCCGCGTGGCTCGCGCAAGCCACAGGCGCCAAGGCGGTCAACCCGCAAGGCGTGGCGGATAGCGCCGACTGGGTGTTCGTGACCGTGCCGGATGACGCCATCCCAGGCGTGGTCGACAACATCCGCTGGCGACCCGGCCAACTCGTCATCCACTGCAGCGGTGCCGGCGAGCGCGACTTGCTGGACGTCGCCCGCCAAGCCGGCGCGGATACCGCCAGCTTTCACCCGCTGTTTCTGTTTGCCGGTTTGCCGGACGATGCCGAACGTCTGGGCGGCGCCTCCATCGCCATTGACGCCGATGCGCCGCACGACGCGGCGCTCGCCAGCTTTGCACTGCGGCTCGGCTGCACGCCGTTGAAGGTGCGTGCCGGGCAACGTGCCCTGTATCACGCCGGTGCCAACTACGCGGCCAGCTTCCTGCTGTGCGCACTCCATGAAGCCGCCACGTTGTGGGAGGCCGCGGGCATCGACCGTGATGCCGCTGTGGCCGCCATGTGGCCGCTGGTGGACGGCACGCTGGCTGCGGCACGCGCACGCGGCCTGGCGGGCGCATTGGCGGGCCCGGTCTCGCGCGGAGACGGCGGCGTCATCGACAAACACCTGCAAGCGCTGGAAGCACGGGGCGCCGATCACGCTGCGCTGTACACCGCACTCACAAGGCGTGCACTAGCCCTGGCAGCCGAACGCGGCGCGCCTTCCGCAGACGTGCTGGCAGACCTCGCTGCGCGCCTTAATCCAACGTAATTACGGAGTCGGGATCATTGGCTTTGGATGGCGCGCATGCACCAATCCGGCGCGCGGCCTACAATCGGCAGCTTGCTTGCACGCCCGTTCTGCCATGTCCCAACGTCCACACACATCGCCATCTCCTGCTGCGCATGACGCTGCAGACCGCCCGTCGTCCGGCGCGCTGATCCTGCTGGTTGTCGGGCTGGTGCTGGTGGGCGTGAACCTGCGGCCGGCGCTGTCAAGCCTGTCGCCCGTGCTCAAACAGGTGGCGGCTGGCACGGGGCTGTCGGGCGCCACGGCGGGGTTGCTGACGACCCTGCCGGTGCTGTGTCTGGGCTTGTTTGCGCCAGCGGCCGCGGTGTTGGCTCGGCGCTTTGGCGCAGAACGCGCAGTGGGCGGCTTGCTGATTGCGCTGGCGGCGGGCATAGCCTTGCGCAGCGCGGGCGGCGTTGCACCGCTGTTCATCGGCACGCTGGCAGCGGGCGCCTGCATTGGCGTGACGGGCATTCTGTTGCCGGGCATCGTCAAGCGGGATTTCGGCCGGCAGGCTGACCTGATGACCGGCGTCTACACCATGGCGCTGTGCTTTGGTGCCGCGGTGGCAGCCGGTGCCAGCGCGCCCCTTTCGGCATGGCTGGGCGGCTGGCAGCCCGCGCTGGCATTCTGGGCGCTGCCCGCGCTGCTGGCCTTTGTCGGCTGGTGGCCGCATATGCGGCATGCGCACGGCAAGGGCGCAGCCACTCGGCTTCAGCGCGTGTCACTGTGGAACAAGCCTATCGCCTGGCAGGTGACGCTCTACATGGGGCTGCAATCGTCGCTGGCGTATTGCGTGTTCGGCTGGCTGCCCGTGATCCTGCAAGACCGCGGGCTATCTGCCGTGCAGTCGGGCATGGTGGTCGCGGTGTCGATTCTTGTGCAGCTCATTACCGCGCTGGGCGGACCATTCGTGGCGCGGCTCGGGCGAGATCAGCGCCCCGCCGTGTACCTGATGATGCTGATGTGCTGGGCTGGCCTGATCGGCTGCCTATATGCGCCGCTGTCAACGCTGTGGTGGTGGGCGGTGTTGCTGGGGCTTGGCCAGGGCGGCAACTTCAGCGTGGCGCTGTCGCTGATCGTGCTGCGCTCGGCCGATACGCGCGTGGCGGCAAGCCTGTCGGCCATGACGCAGGGCATTGGCTACACCATGGCCGCTGCGGGGCCGTATCTCATGGGGGTGCTGCACGATCTGACCGGCAGCTGGGCCGTGATGGGCTGGCTGTTCAGCGCAATTGCGCTGGCCTCGCTCGTGGCGGGCTCGCTCGCCGGGCGCAACCGCACGCTGCACGCCGGCGAGTAATTCATCTACTGCAAGGCTTCATTCAAGCCTTGTGCTTCAACGTCCAGTTGGCCAGCGCCTGCATCTGCTCGGCGATCAGGCCGGCGATGCGCTCGTCTGTGAGATCGCCATCGGCGGTGAAGCCGCCAGCAAACGCGTTGGCAAACACTTCCGGCTTGTTCAACGGATGCAGGTCCAGATACACGCACACCTGACGCAGGTGGTACTGCGCGCGCGACGTGCCCATGCCGCCGCCCGCGCCCAGGATCGCGACCGGCTTGCCTGCCAGCAACGCGTTGTTGGGCTCGCGCGAGGCCCAGTCGAGAATGTTCTTCAGCGCCGGCGCCAGCGAGTAGTTGTATTCAGGGCAGGCCAGCACCAGCGCATCGGCGCGCCCGATCTGTTCGAGCACGCGCACCACCGAAGCGGGCTTGTCCGTAATGTCGGCGTTGTAGAACGGAATATCCGTCAGGTCGGCCACGTCCATTTCAACGCCGGCGGGCACGCGCGTGGACGCTGCGCGCAGCAGACCCTGGTTGGTGGACTTGCGGCGCAGGCTACCGGCAATGCCGAGAAAATTCAGCGACATGAAGAACGACTCCGTCAATGTTGGGACTGGCGAGAATAACGGACATTCGCCGCATCAAAAAGGGCCCTGAGCGTTATGCCTTCCCGGCGCGAAAGCACCCGGCTTCATGATCATCGACCATGCCGGTGGCCTGCATGAAGGCATAACAGATGGTCGGGCCGACGAACTTGAAACCGCGCTTGACCAGCGCCTTGCTCATCGCCTTGGACGCATCAGTCGCTGCGGGTGCATCGCGGTAGCTGTCCCAGCGGTTGACGATGGTCTTGCCATCGACAAACGCCCACAGGAATGCGTCGAGCGAACCCATTTCTTCCTGAAGCTCCAGCACCTTGCGCGCGTTGATGACGGCGCCTTCCACCTTGGCGCGATTGCGCACGATGCCGGGATCAGCGAGCAGCTTTTCGATGCGTGCCGGCGTGAAGCGCGCCACGCGTGCGGCATCAAACCCCTCGAACACTTCCTGGTAGCGCGCCCGCTTGCGCAGAATGGTCTGCCACGACAAACCGGCCTGCGCGCCCTCCAGGATCAGCATCTCGTAGAGGTGACGATCATCGTGCGAGGGCACGCCCCACTCGGTGTCGTGGTACGCGATCATCAGCGGGTCTTCGCCCGCCCAGCAGCAGCGCGCCATCTCGTGTCTCCTAGATCCAGCCCGATTTGCGCAACTTGCGATACAGCCACACGCAAGCGGTGGCCGTGCACGCCAGCACGATGGGGTACCCAGCCGGATGCTCCAGCTCCGGCATGCCCTTGAAGTTCATGCCGTAGTTGCTGAACACCACGGTTGGAATTGCCAGAATAGCGCCCCACCCGGCCAGGCGCTTCACGATGTCGTTCTGCGTGACCGACACCAGCGCCACGTTCACGGAGATGGCCGTGGTCAGCATTTCCCGAATCACGTCGAGTGCGCCCACCGCGCGGTGCGCATGGTCGGCAATATCGCGAAAATACGCGCGCAGCTCTTTGGGCACCACGTCGTCATGCAGGCGCACGAGTTGGCCGGCAATGTCTTCAACGGGCAACGCGGCATTGCGCAGCCGCAGAAGCTGGCGCTTGAGCGTATAGAGCCGCTCGATGGCAGCGCGATCGAACGTGTCGCCAAAGATCTGGCTTTCGATGTGCTCGAACTCTTCTTGCAGGCGTTCAAGCACCGGCTGATAGTTGTCGACCACAAAGTCCATCACCGCGTACAACGCAAACGGTGCGCCTTTGGCCAGCAGTTGCGGCGTGCGCTCGCAGCGCTCGCGCACCGGCGAATACGACGCCGACGGCCCATGCCGCACCGAGACGAGAAAGTCCCTGCCGACAAACAGGTGTGTCTCACCAAAGACGACGTTGCCGCCCTCCATTTGCGCGGTGTTCAGCACGATGAACAGCACGTCGCCGTACAGCTCCAGCTTGGGCCGCTGGTGCGCGTTGCGCGCGTCTTCAATGGCGAGATCGTGCAGGCCGAATTCCTCCTGCACGCGGTCGAGCATGGCGTTGTCCGGCTCATGCAAACCTAGCCACACAAACGAGCCCGGCGTGTGCAGCACGTCGCTGATGGCCTCGACGGAAAGGTCACGTTCGCGCTTGCCGTTTCGGTACAGCGCGCTGTTGATCACCATGGACATGGTTGTCTCCGGAACGCATTCGGCACGCATTAGCGGTCTGCGGGCCGATCTGCGGTCTTGATATCGGATGCGGTGGAGGCCGCGGTGGCCAGCGCCGGCACTTCGGCCAGGCGCGTTTCGATTTGCGCCAGCGCTTCGGACAGCGCGTGGACGAGGTCGTCCGGCAGCCCGTCGAGCGTGGCATTGATGAAGGCGATGCGGCGCGGCATGCATTCGAGCACGATGGCCAGGCCTGCGTCTGACAGCGACACGTTGGTCAGGCGGTTGTCGCGCGCATCGGTGGTGCGTTCAATCCAGCCGAGCTGCTCCAGCACTTTAAGCTGGCGGGTAAGCGCGCCAGGGTCCATCTGCAGTCGCTCGGCGAGCTGCTTCTGGGCCATGCCGCCGCCGGTGTTGTCATGCAGCGCCAGCAGGATGCGCCAGCGCGGCATTGGCTGGCCGACATGCGCCTCGAAGGCGGCCATGAACGCACGATAGGTGCGGCCGAACTGGTGCATGACGGCGAAGCGTTCGCGTTCAGAGGTCATCGATCAGGGCTGAGATTGCTGGGGAACCGCGCATCCTAACCGCTCCGGCGTGTCTCGCCTATTCCGTATGTTGCACAGGCTCGACATGGTGCAGCACCACGGGCGGCACGCGGCGCACATACCAGAGGCCGATCAGCGCCACCACCGTCGCCACGATCAGGCCGATATGGATGGCACTGACCAGCACGTGTCGCGCGGCTTCGAGCAGCGCCGTACCGTCGTGGCCGGCAGCATGCAACTGCGAGAGCAACGCGGCTTGCGAGTCATGATCGATGAGAATTTCGGGATCGGCAAGCTGGCGCAGCCACTGCATCGCGCTGTCAGCGCTTAGCGCATTGGCAACGCCCGAGGCATAGCGCTCGCTTACCAGCGTGCCGACCAGCGCCGTGCCCACCATGCCGCCCACCATGCGCAGCGATTGCAGCAGCGCCGTAGCAATGCCCAGATGCGCACGGCCGGCCGTCTGCTGTGCAAACACGGTCAGATTGGGCAGCACGAAACCGAGGCCCAGCCCAGCCAGCAGCATCAGCAACGTCAGCACCGTATGCGGCATGCCCTTGGACGACACCGACATGCCGGCCACCGCCACTGTCAGCAGCGCAAAGCCGGCATACAGCATGGCGTTGGGATTGGGAATGCGCGTGACGATGCGCCCGTTGATGATGCTGCCCAGCGTGATGCACACCACCAGCGGCGTAATCACCAGACCGGCTTCCTGCGGCGACATGCCAAACCCGCCCTGGAACAGCAACGGTGCATAGAACAGCACCGCAAACATCGAGAAGCCCGACAGCAACGCCAGCATGAACAGCGCGGCCAGCGCCGGATTGCGCAGCATGTCGAACGGCAATAGCGGCTGCTCTGCACGCTGCTCCCACCACCACAGCGCCACAAATGCCGCGGCCGACAGCACCAGCCAACCAAACAGCGGCAGCGACAGGCCATGCCGCGGCAGCCATTCCACGAACAACTGCAGCGCACCCAGCGCCACCGTGATCAGCACCGCGCCCTGCCAGTCCAGGCGGATACGCCCGGTGTGCACGTTCTGACGCAGATGCGGCAAAAAGCGCCACGCAAACCACAGCCCCAACACACCGAACGGAATGTTCACGTAGAACACCGATCGCCAGCCGAACGCCTGCGTCATCCACCCGCCAAGCGTCGGGCCGATGGCGTTGGCAATACCAAACGACGCGCTCAGCATTACCTGCCAGCGCAAACGTGCACGCGCATCCGGGAAGAGATCGGGAATGCACGCGTAGGCCGTGCCAACCAGCATGCCGCCGCCAATGCCCTGCAGCGCCCGCGACCACACCAAAAACGTCATGCTGCCCGCCATGCCGCACATGACCGACGCCAGCGTGAACACCACGATGGAGGCAATCACAAACGGCTTGCGCCCGTAGAAATCTCCCAGGCGGCCAAAGATTGGCACCGTCACCACGGACGTCAACAGATACGACGTTGCCACCCACGCATACAGCTCAAAGCCTTTCAGCTCAGCCACCACCGTGGGCAGCGCTGTGCCGACCACGGTCTGGTCGAAGGCGACCAGAACCACGACAAAGCAAATGCCGATCATCGCCAAGAGCGATTCCTTGAACGGCAAGACCTGGGTATGGGAGTGCGGGAGCGCGGTGTGGACGGCCATGACGGAGGAGTGACGATACAAATGATGCATCAACGATTGATGCGTCAATTAATAGTCTAACGGAATCGGGGCCGCCTTGCTTGCGCCGTCAGTGCAGTCGAGACCTATCACAGCCAGGAAAACGCGGTAACGCTCTCCTTGAGGAAGGGAACTTCCAAAAGCGGGAGCTTAGTGTCCGACTATCTCGGTTGAGCGAAGCCCTGCTGGCGCCAACTTCTGCGGAAGCGCGCGCTGTTTGATGAAGAGGGCGACACACGCGATCAAGCCCGCAATGGCAATGATTGAGAAGATGCCGCTGAACCCGACTTGTTGGCGAGTGAGCTCTGCCACAAGATAGGAACCCGCTATGCCACCAAACCGCCCAATTCCAAGCATCCAAGCAACGCCTGTAGCCCGACCTTGCGTCGGGTAGAAAGCGGCGGCCAGAGCGGGCATAGACGACTGCGCTGTATTCATCAGAACGCCGGCAGCAAAAACAACAACAACGAGCAGTCCGACGTTGCCAACGGCTTGACCAATGCCATACACGGTGAGGGCAGTGAGCGCGTAGCAAGTCGCAATCACCCGATTGGCGTTGAATTTGTCCATCAGAGCGCCGCACAGAACAGCACCAATGCCGCCCAGCGGGAAGAGCGCAGAAATCAACGTTGCAGCCTTTGGCGTGAGCCCGGCCTCCTTCAAGAGAATGGGCATCCAATTGATAGAGGCATAAAAGATCACCAGCCCCATAAAGTACGCCAACCAAAGCATGACGGATCCGACAACGTAGGATCGGGACAGAACCAATGCAATACCGCCTTGGCCCGATGGGGCCTGGGTCTGCTCGGTCATGAAGAACGATGACGCGTCGTGTGCGGCCACATTGATCTTCGCCAACGTACGGCGAATCTTCTCTACGGATTGGCTCTTCGCAATCATGTAGCGAACAGACTCCGGCAAATGCAAGACCAGCAGAAAGAGCAATGCAAGCGGCGCAAGACCGCCCAGCATGAGAACACTACGCCAGCCGAAATGTGGAATCATCCAGGCGGCCAAGAACCCTCCGAACGCGGCGCCCAGAGGGAAGCCGCAAAACATCAGGTTCACAATGACCGCGCGGCGTTTGTCAGGACAGAATTCGCTCATCAGGGTCACTGCGTTCGGCATTGCGGCACCAAGCCCGATACCGGTTACGAAGCGCAACGCTATCAGGCTTGTGATGTTGCTCGCATATGCAGATACGAGGCACGCGACGC
Organism: Ralstonia sp. SA306; assembly: GCF_054792405.1. Taxonomy (NCBI): domain Bacteria; kingdom Pseudomonadati; phylum Pseudomonadota; class Betaproteobacteria; order Burkholderiales; family Burkholderiaceae; genus Ralstonia; species Ralstonia sp. SA306. The sequence goes on along the minus strand of NZ_CP096452.1, from coordinate 661,107 downwards.
CGAAGACCAGCACAGAGACGATCAACATAAGACGGCGCCCGATCCGGTCTGAAAGTGGGCCGGCGACGAGAGCACCCACTGCCAAGCCAAAGAGCGCAGCACTTAGAACCGGGGCAAGCGCTGGGCGCGAAATGCCCCACTCCGACACAAGCGATGGCGCAATGAAGCCGATGGCTGCTGTGTCAAAGCCATCCAACAGGACGATAAAAAAACACATCCCAAAGATAAGCCACTGGAACGGGCCGAACCGACTGCCATTGATGATGCTCTGTGCGTCGACGATAGATTTACTCATGGGGCTTCCTAGAGATAAGCCGCAACAATCCGTGCCGGCTTTTAACAGGCTCCAAGGCGCGCTATGGCTTGAACGGACGGTCAATGCTTCATAGGAATGGATCAGGGCATACCGCCTCTACCAGCACCATCCCTTCGCTTCACTGACAAGCGAGAAGTTCGTATTACGAACAATTGTTCTCAAAATGAACTTCATGCTAGGGTAGACACGCGTCCATCGAAACTCGGGATAACCCGCACAGGCAAGGTTCCCATTGGAATGAGTACTGCCTGGACGTGGAAATGTCCGGTGCCGTTGATTCGTCCGTTGAGGCGTTTTTCATCGCCCCACGTGCGAATTCGACGGATGTCACCCAGCGTCGGACAGCACAAGGGAAACTGTGGTCGACACGAGGGTCCAGGACGTGTTGGCACACGCTGACGACGTTACGCCTGCGTGAGACATGTCAGCGGCGTGGCGTTCGTGACCGAATGGGATACGAAGGGAATGCGAAGGGAGATGGCCGCAAGCCAACTGGCGGTCACCTCGCTGGAGTTCACGGGCTCGGTGAACACTGCGCAGTCCTGCTGCATCGCGTTCCACATGCCGGGCGTGCCGGGGACGTAGGCCGTCTATGCCCGACGCAACGCGCCGATGCCTTGCTAAGCCATTGAGGAACCCGGCGAGCCGTTGCTGCCGACATGCCCGGCGGCAGTGCTGGCAGTCTGCGTGACCAGGTAGCGACCGGGCCGATGATTCAACGCAATGCTGAGGTTGAGCGCCACCGCCCCCACCAACGAGGCCGCCAGCGCCATCGGGCTGACCACGACGAGGGACGCCAGCACGATGCACACATCCACCGCCATCTGCAGCTTGCCAGCGCGAATGCCGTACTTGTCCTGCAGATACAGCGCGACGATGTTGACGCCGCCCAGGCTGGCCTGGTGCCGAAACAGGACGATGAAGCCCACGCCCATCAACGTGCCGCCAATGACACCCGCATACAGCGGATTGAGCGACCCCATCTGTACGAAATGCGCGTGCACCTCGCTCAGCCACGACACCAGCGCCACCGCACAGAACGTCTTGAGCGTGAAGCGCCAACCCATGTGCCGCACCGCCAGGTAATAGAACGGCAGATTGATGGTGAAGAACACCACACCAAAGGGCAGCGATGTGGCGTAGTGGATCAGAAAGGCCACGCCGGCCGTCCCGCCTGACAGCAGACCGCCCTGCTTGAACAGCGTGATGCCGAGCGACACGAACAGCGTACCGGTAACGATGGCGAGCACGTCCTCAAGCAGGCTATGCCGGGTGACACCGGGAACATTGTCGGGGGCATTCATGGGGGCTCCTTACGGATACCGTGGACACGCGCCGACTATGCCGCCGGTACGTCCGTCGGTTCTTTGATCCAAGCCAACCGCGCGTGAATCAGAACCTCCCGAGATGCACGCGTTGTGTATGCGCCGCAGCCGCCCAGCGTTGTTCGTCCGGCGCAGGTGCTGATGGCGATGTGGCGCGAAGCTCGCAAAACCACGGACCCCGGGGCCGCATGGGAATCCCTCAGCCAGAACCCGGAGAAAGCGCAACGCTACAAGCGTGTGCGCGACCAGGAAACCGCCACTGGATCCCGTAGTCCGCAGCATGGAGCGGCCGGTCTCGCACGCTTTTCTACGAGTTTTCCGAATAGGCGTGCTTGGCAAGCGCGGCAATCATGGGCGAGTGCTCGTAGTCTGCCCAGGAGAATCGTTATGCTCAGAGCCATCGACGGCGGTGGTGGCGTCCCGACGCCCCCCAAGCCCATCCAACCGCCGCCGCCCCCCAGTGCACGCGATGTGTCCGATGCCGAGACGGCCCTGAAGAATGCGCTCCAGGGCAAGGCACCCGACGATACGGCGGCGCTGAAGGCTGCCATTGAGAAAATCCAGCAGACGCAGCCCGCGGTCAGCCGAGATGCGCTTGCGCGGGCCGCCATCCTGCTGCAGGCCGCACACAACAAGTCGGCACCGGCCACGACGCAACCCAAGGTCGATGCGCTTGAGCAGGCCGCCAGCCAGGTCGGCCTCACGCACGTGTTCGACAACACGACGCTGGACAGCGCCACGCATTCGCTGTCCGACAAACCGCTGGCAACCGACCAGGCCCCGCCCACGCAAGCCGTGACGCTGCAAGACGCACGGGCCGCCATTCAGGCAGGGCTCGACGGCGGCATGACCGAGGCCGAAGCCGTCAACGCAGCACGTGCCCAGCTTGGCGGCAGCGAGCAAAACGAGACGGTCCTGAGCGAAGCCGCCCTGACCATCGCAGCCGAAAAAGCCGTGGCAGACGGCAAGGTCCCGGCCGATGCCGACCCCATCCAGAATGCTGCCAAGCAGGACGTCTGGCTCGGCATTTTCTCCAAACCCACCATCGACAACGTGGTGAAGGCGCTGCACGTCGAGCTCAAGCCGGCCGCCAATCTGGACGACACCGTCAAGGCCACGCAGACCGCCTTCGAGACCTGGCAGAAGGACAAGGCCGCCAATGCCGACGCGGCCACGCTGGCGCGCGACAAGCAGGCCTACCACACCGCCCTTTCCGATGAACTGAACACCGCTGCCGGCCAGCCCGACAGCCAGTGGCGTGCTGATCCACTCCAGACCGATCGGCGCCTGCTTGCCGAGCGCCTGGTCGCGCAACGCAATAGCGCCGCAAGTGGCACACAAGGCAAGCCTGACGCGGCCAGCGTGTTGAACGACCTGCACGCCGCAGAGATCGTTGACGCGGCGCAGGCCGCACGCGCGTCGGGCGGTGCTGACGGCAACCTCAAGGCAGCGCAGGCGCTCACCCAGCAATTGCGCGGCGTGGCCAACACCGACCCGCTCTATGCGAGCGTGATGGACGATGCACGCACGCAGGACATCCAGTCTGGCGCGCTGCAGGACATCACCCACGCCAGCGGCAAGAACCCGCACGACACGCTGGTGGCCGAAGGCAATGCGCTATCGCGCTACAAGGACACGGTGCTGTACAAGGACCTCGTCAACTCGGTGCTGAACGCCGGCATCACGCACGACAACATCACCAAGGTGGGCACGCCTGGCGAACTGCGCGACATCGCAGCGCTGCTCGAAGACGTGCAGCGCGCCTCGCCCGAACTGGCGCAGTCGCTCTACACGCAAAACCTGCAGGGCAAGGTCGACAGCAAGATCAAAGCGGGCGACCCCGAGGTCTACGCCCCCTCCATGCAAACGCTGGACAAGCGCGACGACTACTACGGCCCCATCAGCCGCATCGTCAACGCGCTGGGCGGCCCGAAGAGCGACGGCGCAGCCCATGTCATGGGCAGCCTGCGGTCCTTCCTCTACAACGCGCAGGCCGACCAGGACCGCTACAAGGAAAACGGCTATACGCCGCCCAGCACACCGTTCGACACGCTGGGCCTGGCCAAGGCCAACAATGCATCGATGGCGCCGTACCAGACCATCATCGATGAAGACCCGAACGGCGCGCTGTCTAAAACGCTGCAGAAGCACACCGGCCTGAAGCCATCGCCGCCCACGGTGCCGGTCGGGCCGGACGATGCGGCCCACCTATCCAAGGCCCAGGCGGCGCTGGACAAGGCGCTGGGCGGCGGCACGGCCGATGCGGCCGGCCTGCAGAAGGCGCTCGATGCCGCGCGCAACGACAAGGCAAACGCCGACATCAGCAACCAGACATGGGCCCAGGCAGCGGTGCTGGCACGTGCCCAGGCGGTGACCGTGGCGCGGCAACAGGACAACACCGGCGACAAGACAGGGGACAAGGCCGGGCAGCCCCAGCCCCCCAGCGACCCCATCGACCAGGCCACCAAGGACGTCGACGGCGACCAGCTTTTTACCGAACAGGACCTGCAGGACGGCGTGAACGCCCTGCGCAAAGGTAACGTGGCAGCAACGCCCGATGCCAAAACGCCCGACACGCAGCGCGACGGCGCCCAGCCCGACACCACCGCCCATCTGGGCCAACTGGTGGCCAGCGGCATGACGCTGCCCGAGGCCATTGCCGCCACGCGAGCGTGGCTCGGCGGCAACGAACAAAACGAGGCGATGCTGACGCAATCAGCACTGACAGTGGCTGCGCAACAGCATCTGGAGGACTACTACCAAGACCCGACCCAGGACCCCGTCGATGCCGGGGCCCAGGACCTCGCCAAGCTGAACGTGCTGGACCCGGACGTGCTGCGCGTCACGGCCGGCATCATGAAGCAGGACATCCAGCCCGACCAGAAGGCTCTGGACAGCGCGGTCACGCAGGCCCGCACCGACTACGCGGCGTGGCAAGACGCCAAGGCCAAATCTGACAAGGCGCCCGACAACGCGGACCTCAAAGCCGCTGCCGCGCACGCCCTGCAGTCGTATCACAACGACCTCGACCAGGCGTTGAATGTAGCCGCCGGCCGCAAACCCGAAGATGGCGATTGGCAGCTCAACCCCGACAACGTCGATACCCTGTGGAAGGCGCAGAACGCCGTCACCATGGCCGGCATCGCGCCCGAGATGGAGACGGCGCGCGGCACCGGCAAGGACTCGCCCGAGTTCAAACAGTTGCTGACGAGCTTCCAGCAATGGCAGACGGGGCTTGGCGCGCAACAGGTGCTGCACATCGCAGCGCACGCTCTGCAAACCAACGGTGGCCCGGGCAAGGGCGACGCGGCGGCGGCCAAACGGCTCACGGGCCTGCTCGCCGGCATGCAGTCCGGTGACCCGCTGTTCGACCAGGTCATGGGCGATGCGAGCATCTCCGGCTTGCAGCAGCGCGCGCTGCAATCCATCCTCGACCAGGCGCCCATGATGTGCACCGCCGCCAACGACGGCAAGGATTCGCCACAGGGCCGGCTCACCGCCATGGGCACGTCGCTCGATGTCTACAAGGGCACGATCTTCTACGCGCAACTGCTGGACGACACGATCCAGGCACCGCAGACCCAGTCGCTGTTTCAGCAGAGCGGCGCCCAGGTATTCGGCAAGGACAAGGGTGATCAGGCCAACGCCGCGGCCGATCAGATGAACGGCGTCGCGCCGGACTTGGCCGCTGCGCTGTACCACAGCCAGTTCCAAGGCAAGCTGGACGTGACTGACCTGAAAGCCATGTCGCGCATCTACGCAGCCGCGGGCGGCGCACGCAACCAGGACATGACCGACCTGCGCAAGCAGATCGAGGGCCTGATGCTCAAGCCGCTCGACAACGGCGGGCTGGGCACCGAATCGGTGGATTCGCGGCTGAACACGACGTACTTTGTCGGCGGCGATGGCATGGCCGTGGTCACCGGACAGGATTTCGGGCTGAAAGATGTGAAGGACGACAACGTCCCGATGCAGCTCACGCAGGACATCCTCGGCGACAACATCGGCGACGACGTCAGCAAAGAGATCCGGCGCGAGACCGGCTTCAAAGACTCCCCCAAGCCGCCGGCGCCGGTCAGCACGGTCCCCAATGCGCCCAACGCGAGCCCACGGCTGCAGAACGACCTGCACTGGGCGCCCGACACCGCAGGCGTGAGCTCGGGCACCACCGCCGGCGTCACGGCCAGTGGCAACACCATCGGGCTGCCCTGGCAGGACGGCATGCACACCGTCACCAGCCAAGCCCAGGTGTACAACGCCGTGGGTCAGGCATACGGGCTGGACCCGACATACTCGGCACGCTCTCTGGACGAGCAGCAAGCCATGGCCGACGGCCAGTTTGCTGAATACAACGGCAACGAAGTCGTCTACGACCACAAGGGCCACAAGACCACACTGGCCCAGGTGGCCAGTCAGCTCATGCACGGCGAAGGCGTGAACACGCCCAGCGGCGCCACGCCCGTGGCACTTACCTCGCTGTCGATGCAGTGGTGGGACAACCGCGAGGGCAAGGGCGACGCCAAGCGCCTGGCCATCATGGAGGGCATCGGCACCGACGGGCGCTATATCGACGTGGGCCCGGCCGATACCACCGTGCGCAACGGCTATGGCGACTGGCAATCGCACAGCGGGCTGGATCGCGGCCTGCTGATCGCCCAGCCGCACTGGGTGGTCGATGCCAACGGCAACCTGATGACCGACGACGGTTACTGGAAGACCTACAAGCCCGACGACCACTGGTACAACTGGGAGCACCTGAAGACCGATCTGGAGATCGGCCTGACGGTGGCGGCCGGCATCGTCACCACCGTCGTGCAACCCGAGACCGCTGCGCTGTGGGCCGTGGTGCTATCGAACCTGGCCGATGCGTACTTTGCAGTGACCGCCGTGGCCGGCGCGGCACAGTCGATCAAAGCGCTTTCCACCGCCAAGGGGCGCGACGATCCGTGGAACTGGGTGGGCCTGGGTGCCAACGTGCTGGGCGGGGCAGCGGGCGTGGGCGGGCTCGTCAACCGCACGGCCGTGGCCGCAGCGCGCGTGGGCGCCTACAACGCCGACTTCATGGAGGCGATCAACGCGGTGCGTATCACGCGCGGTGCCAGCGCGGAAGATGCGGCGCGCATCAGCCTGCTCAATGACAATCGCTGGGCGTTGCGCCCGTTCCAGAACAACCTCACCAACGCCGTGCTCAGCCACGCGCTGTATGGGTCGCCCGCGGCAACCGCCAACGCGGCGCAACGGCTGAATGCCGTGTTCGGGGTCACGCGCAACCCGGGCGTCGTCGCCGACCTCACGCGGGGCACGCTGCGCTTGCAGCGGCTGAATGAGGCCATCCCGCTGCTCAACCGGGCGGACGTGCTCGCCAGGCTGCCCGCACGCCTGCGCCGGCTGGCGGGGCTGCAGTTCCTGGGCGGCGGCGCCCTCGCCTATCGACTGATGGGCACCGGCGCGCTCAACACCAACCTCGCGGCCATGCTGCACCAGGGGCAGTCCCTGGCGACATCCAACGGCCAGGCCACGGGCGAAGACTGGGTGCAGTTCTTCACCTCGGCCGGGCTCATGGGGGCCGGCATGGGTGTGGCGCGCCAGCATGGCGCATCGCAACGGCAGGCCTACGAGGCGGCGGCAGCCAACCTGGCTGCTTCTGGCATGCGCATGCCGGGCGTGGCGCCCGACCCGGGCAGCACGCCGGTACAGCGCGTGGTGCCCGAACTGGGGCCGCGTGGTGCCGAATCGGCACTCGAGTCGCAGCAGGCGCTGCTTGCCAGGGTGCAGGCAGACGGTGCAGATGGCGCGTTGCGTAACGACGCGGTGTACCGCATGTACGCCCGCACGGGCGGCGTCACGGGCCCGGAAGACACCATGCCGGGCGAGTTCTATTTCCCTCGCCTGATCGCACTGGCAGAACAGCGCCCCGAAGGGGCCTACACCGTGTCGCAAGCCGACGGCGCCTTCGTTGACAGCACAATGCCGACGGAAGGCCGTGCGCGCACCACGTTCTATCACTTCCTGCGCGAGGACGGCCGGGTCGACCCGGACGCCGTCACCGAGCGCGTCTATGTCAACGCAAAGACGTCGCATGTGCTCGACGTGCTGGACTTCCTGGTGCGCGGCGTGGTGGACCAGCCCGGCCGCTTCCCCGGCATCTACGCGGCCAAGGCGGCCGGCCCCGACGCCGCCGGCCCGCGCGCCGACAACATCGTCGTGTATGCCACCGACCGTGCGGCTGTGGACCGCGTGGTGGAGGCGTTGCGGCATTACCAGCAGCAGCATCCGGAGTACTTCCACGACACCGTGCCGTCGATGACCGAGGCGCAGCTGCGCGGCGTGTCCACCGCGGCGGAACCGACCCCCGCGATGGTCGACCGGCTGCTCAGCGCCATCGACAGGTTTGCCGCCGGCAACACGCAATTTGGCGCCACCGACATCGGCCGCACGCCCAGCCCGGAACAGAGCTTTGGCAGCATCCGCGCCTACGCGATCTCCTTGGCCCAGCACGACACCGTGCTGGCGCAGCAGGCCGCCGCGCAATACGGCGTACCGTTCGATTACGGCGCCGCACTGCAGAAAGCCACCAGCCGGCGCTTTGCCGAGATCGGCATCGACCCCGCCAACCCGGCGCGCAACCTCGGCGGCCCCGTGGCACGCCCGGCCGGCTCGCCCGACTACAGCGGCGCCGGCACGCAATACCGCCCACACGACGGCACATACGAGACCACGCCGGCCGACCGCGTGACGATGTCGTTTGGCGGCGCACCGCTGCCGCCCAGCGCCCGCGCACTGATTGGTGCCTCCGACACGCTCACGCGCCAGTTGCGCCTGCTGCAAGACGCCGGCTGGACGGTGCGCCTCGGACACCCCAACCAGGGCTCTGCCGTGGATGCCGAGCGCAAGACCATCACGCTCGACGCCAATGCGCACGACGCCGGGGCGCTGGTCTACACGCTGGGCCATGAGGCCGACCACGCTGTGAAGGCCGAACTCGATCTGCAGGGCCTGCAACGCCACAGCGAGGGCAGCTTCGTGCAGTCCTTGCTCGCCGGCGAGGCCAGCGCGCAAGGCAACGCGTTCAACGTCCGCGATGAGGTGCTGGCCGCAACCGGTGTGGACATCGGCGCCCGCGCGCAGATGCCGCAGCCCCTGGAGCAGGCCTACGCGCAGTGGGATGCGAACAACCCAGAGGCCTACCTGCGCCTGGCGCAGACCATGGGCAGCATGCGCACGTCCGTCGCGCCAGACCAGACCTACGTGCAGTACTACGCCTCGCGCTGGAACGGCGGGGCGCCCGGCACACCGCACATGCCGGCGCCGGCGACGGCGTCCGGCGCCCAAAAAGCGGCGCAGGCCGCCGAATGGCTCGATGTGAAAGACTTGCGGACGTTGCGGCACGTGCCCGGCGCCGAGGTACCCAGGCTGAGCGATCTGGCCGGCAAGGCGGGCAGCAACACCGTCCTGATCGCGCTCAAGGGCACCAGCCAGCCGGACGGCACGCCCGTCATCGTGGCCACCACGCAACTGCGCGACGACGGCACCTTCGCGCCGCCCCAAGCCGTGCGTGGCAGCAACGTCCCCAAGATCGTCAAGCGCGCCGTGCGTGGTGATAACTCAGCGATGCACACCGCACGCAAGGGCGTCGACTTCTACATCAGCCCCGTGCCGTACGAGCGGTTGCAGGCGCTTGGCGGGCCATCGCGCATCAATAGCGATGACGGCTCGCATGTGCTGTCGCCTTCGGCCGACAAGATCGACGCCGAGGTTGTCACGCACATCGAGCAGCTCGGCGGAGCCAAGCGCTACAAGAGCGTGCAAGAGGCGACCAGCGCCGCGAAGGACAGCGACATCATCTACGTCATCGACAAGAAAGGCGGTGCCCCGAAGGGCCACGCCAAGCGCGGCACCGACGGCACATGGACATACCACGTGGATGCGCCCATGGACGGGGCTACCGTGCCCGAACGCAGCCTCGAAGCTGCCTTTGCCAAGCAGCAGACGCACGGCGCACGCACACTGCGCAGCGCGCCGCGCGGCGTGCGCTTCGTGGTGAGCTCGGTGCAGCCCGAGACGGTCAAGGAACTGGGCGGCTTCCTGGAACCACGCACGCTCTGGAAGCGGGCCGAATACGGCATGCCGGCCTTCAAGCCGGGCGAAGTTGCACAGGCCACCACCACACTGAACCGGCAGGCCAACGGCGGCTTCCTGCGCGGGCGCGCTGCGCAGCTTCTGCAATGGCGGCAGCGCACGCTGGAGGAGCCCGTCACCACCGGCACGCCGCTGGAAGCCACGGCTTACGCCTACGCCGACACGCGCATGCTGCCCGAGTCCGACGCCCATGCGCTCGACTACAGCGGGGCGAACATCGTCCATCTGCGCAACCTGGCGAAACAAGGCAAGCTCGAAGCCGGCACGCATTACATCTACGTCTACGAGACGGCCGACCACGCTGGCAAGCTGGGGGGCCATACGCCCATCGGCCGCCTGGAGCCCGATGGCAATACCCTCATGTGGTATGACGCGCGGAACAAGGCAGCCACGCAGCACAACGGCACCCCGGCCAATGAATTGGCAATCGGACACGACAGCTTCGGCTCGGATACCCACTTCCTGCTCACGCGTCTGCCGCCCGATCAATTCGAGGCATGGCATCGCAGCGGCGCCGGCCTGGAGATCGGCGTGTTCCAGCCGGTGCTCTCCAGCACCACCACGACGGCGCTGCCGCCCGACGCGCCCAAGCTAGGCAACCTCACCCGCCCGCTGGACGAGGTCGAACTGCTGGCCGGCAAGGAGACCGATCCCTATGCCAGCAATGTTGAATTCAAACCCGTCAAAGACCACGCGCCCCAGGTGGTGATGGCCGATGCGCAGCTCTGGCGCAAGCTCAAGCTCAAGCTGCGCGTGGCACGCGATGTGGCCGCCAACACCGTGTCGCGCCGCGTGCCATTCGCGGGCAAACGCATCGCACAGCGGTTCTCGGCGGCGGCCACGGGAGACCGGCACATGGTCAACACGTTCCTGCGTTCGGAGTTCCCGCTCCAGGCGCGGTTGGCGCCGATGGGCCGGGCATATCGCCTACGCGACGACCCCGCCAAGGCTCTTGCGTTCATCAAGAAAACGGGCGGCGCCATGCCGGTGATCTCGCTCGTGGTCGACCCGTATTCGCTGCGTGCCGCCGTCGGCAAGCGACAGGACCCAAGCTTTGTGCAGGCCGCCAAGCAGATCGACGTGAACAACGCCACCATCGACCATGCGAATGCACAGATCAAATCCGGCAGCGGCGCCGATCAGAGGAAGCTGTTCCTGGATGACCTGCACCAGTCGCGTCTCGACAAATGGCTCGACCTGTCGGCGCAGACCGGTGTGGTCATCCGCCTCGAATTCGCGCCGTCGCGGCCGCTGATCGGCACCAACGACCACTTCACCGCGCGCACCAATGACGCGTACGACAACCACGTGCGGCTGTTCTCGATGCTTGAGAAATGGGGCAGCACCCATGCCGATGCGCCGCCACCCCACGTGATGGTCAGCTTCCACGGCTGGGATACGGTGCTCGAGCCGGTGCCGGGCGGGGGCAACGCCAAGCTCGTCGAACAGGTGCTGGAGCGCCCCACGCTGCCCTGGGTGCACATGGGCGTGTCGTACGCCACCAATGGCGCCGACGCCATCGCCAACGAGCGGCTGAACACCGCCGTGGCCGACATGGTGCTGCGCTTTGAGCAAGACGGCGCGCCCACCCAAGGCCGGCTGCATGGCGACGACGCCCTCACGCGTGTGTTCGAGCGCCCCTCCAAGAGCCAGTACGATGCCCAGAACCAGGTGCTGCTGGCCGAGATCGCGCGGTTGGGCAAGCAGAAGTACAGCCTGTCGGACAGCCAAGTCAACGCGATCATCGACCGCGTCTTCAACGGCAACACGACCGCGCTCGTCAATCGCGCCCGCGCTACCGAGATCGACTTTGCTAAACCGCTGTGGGAAGCCAAGTGGCACCTGAGTCCGACAGAAAAACGCGCCCGCCAGTTTGCCGACCAATGGACGACCGAGATGGGCGTGGCTGCGCGCCCCGCGGGCGCGAAGGCGCTGCCCGCGTCGGCAAGCAACCAGGCCGCTCCCCTGCCCACCTGGCGGGAAATGGTGGAAAACGAGAAAGCCCTGTCGGTGGACGCGTCCGGTGAGCCGCAGAGTGCCGGGCGCGTGGAAACCACGCAGACCGCGCGCAAGATGCTGGTCAAACCCGAACAGGCATCGGCGGAACTCAATGCGCTTGGCGTGGAGGGTGCCAAGCCCAAGCTTGGCACGCGTGCGCGCGAAGTGGTGACCGTGGGTGCCTCCGTGGCAGGGGGCGCAGGTGCGGTGCTGATCGGCATACCCGGCACTGGCGCCAATACCGTTTCGCTGGCCAGCAATCCCTCCATGCTGCTGCTGCGTGTCGGACGCTCGGCGCAGGTGCTGCATCAGGCGACGATGGCAACCATCGAGCGCGCAGACCCACGCGTCTTCAGCCAGGCCACGCAGACGATGGTCGACCGGCTGGTCAAGGCACTGCCAGACCACACGTCGGAGAAGACCGTACCGGCCAACCTGGCAGAGATCGAGGGCCGCCTGCGCACGTTCGTTGCCGAAGCCAACTGGAGCGTGCACAACATCTACCAGCGCCTGGGCAATCGGGAAATCACGCGCACGCAGGCCAGTGATGCCACGCAGGCCGTGTCGGCCGATCTGGTCAAACAGATTCAGGCCGTCTTCAGCGGCACCGGGCTGCAGCAGGTGCATCTGGGCCACCCGCGCACCAAGCTCGGCTATTGGGGCCGACAGATCGCCATCGGCGGTTACAGCGCGGGGCTGGCCTCGTATGCGCACGCGATGGCGACCAAGGCGTGGACACTGGCGCACGATTCGGCCATCTGGTACGTGCTGCCCACAGGCGGCACAGTGGCGTCGATCGCGTACACCACCGGCGTGCTGCTCGGGCGCGGGCGCAACATCGACATTGAGCAGCGCAGCCGCACGGTGCGCGGGTTCGATATCTCGGCAGACACGCTGGCCGCCACCGGCGGCATGCTGCTGGGCGCCGCGCAGCTGGCGGGTGGCGACTACATCAAGGGCGTACCGATGCTGCTGTCGTCGGGCGCGCTCGGCCTCTCACGCTTCAGTTCGCACTTTCCGAATGCGTCGGAGTTTGTCAGCAAGCACAAGATCGCCATCGCGCTGCTGCCGCTGTCGGCGTATGCATTCAACCTGATCAAGCCGCTGTTCATGCAGGACGACAAGAACAAGCGCCCGCCCGGCACATCGGCTGTCACGCCGTCGCCCAGTGCATCACCGAGTGCATCGGCATCGCCTTCGGTGTCACCATCGCCATCGGTCTCGCCGTCCGCGTCGCTCTCGCCGTCCACCTCGCCGTCCACCTCGCCCTCGTCGTCGGCCAGCCCGACTGCGCCGTCAACCAGCCAGCCTCCCAGCACACCGGCCACCCCGCAACCCGCGCCCACGCATTCCGAGTACGTGGTGCAGTCGGGCGATACACTCAACGGCATTGCCGACCGGTATCGCACTCCGCTGTTGCACGAGGCGCACGTCTCCGATACGCAACGCCAGGCCATGTCGGACGAGCAGCAGGTCGAGGCAGCCCTGGCGCAGTTGCTGCAGATCAACCCGCAGTTCGCACATCGCAATGTCGGGCTGATCCACCCGGACGAGCCTATCGTGATCGTGCCGTGAGCCGCGTGGCCGAGTCGGGTTCCAACCGGCCGCGGGGGCGACGCGGCCGCCCTATTCCTCTGGGTGCATCTCGCACGTCCGGCGTCTGCCTAGACCGGCTGAGACAGCAATCGCTCGAGCGCTTCAAGCCTATGTCTGCGTATTGTGGTGATGGCGTAGAAGCGTTCCTGCAATTGCGTCGACTGCCCTACAGTCACCAGGATTCCCGCTCGCAACTCATCTTGAACGACAACTTCGGGCAACACAGCCAACCAGCCGCTGTCACGTGCAATCAGACGCAGCATGGCCATGTCGTCTATCTCCGCCCGCAATCGGGGGACCACACCCATTGACGCGCACAGAGCGTCGAACTGAGTTCTAAGCGCGTGGCGCGGCCCAGGTAACGCAATCTCAAGCCCATCAAGATCTTCTGGGATGTGCAGGGTTCGGCCTTTCCAGACTGCTGCTGGCCCTACCAGGGAAATGGATTGACTACCAAGATACTGACAGTGAAGAGGGCGATCCGGATTGGTGGGCACGCTTTCATTGGCGAGCACAACGTCAAGTTGATGTTCGACCAGCCGGCCGAGCAAGTCTTCGAGAACCCCGGATTCCAGGGTGAGTAGCACTTCGGGGTCAGCCAAGAGCGGCTTGATCCAGTTCTCCTGATAGTTTCTCGACAGGGTCGCCACACTTCCAACGCGAAGTCGCGTCATTCCCTCGCTTCGGCCAACCAATCTTCCGAGCATCTCCTGGCCGAGTCCGAAAATGTCTTCAGCGTAGGACAGCACGACCTGGCCGGTCTCGGTCAGCACCAGGCTGCGTCCTTCCCGGCTGAATAGGGCATCGCCAAGTCTTTCTTCCAACTGGCGGATCTGAGCGGAAAGCGCCGACTGGGAGGTGTGCAGCTCGCGGGCGGCGCGCGTGAGGTGTCCCAACTTGGCCACGCGCCAAAAGTAGAACAAGTGATGGAAGTTAAGCTGCTCCAGCCTGATCATTCTGTTTTATATATCAAATCGTTCTGATCATTGAATTTTACAGAATGATTTCCAGAGAAGAAGATGCGGGCACACGAATTTTCGCCAGCGCTTCCCATGGACATCGTTCACGTTCTTACGGCTGTTTCGACACTCCTGCCGGCAGGTTTGATGGGGGTGGCCGCCCTCCTTCCTCGGTCCGCCCGCGCAAGTACGCCGACACTTTGGCACGGCTTTATCGCACTGTCGGCCATCTCCTTGTGTGCTGCCATATTCTCTTTGGCCTGGGCGACGTGGAGTTCCGGCGAACCTCTTGGCAGCTCCGCCCTCTCGCCTTGGCTGCGCCTGTCCCTGATTGGCGGTTGGATGGCCGTGCTTGTCCAACTGCTGGGCACCTGCATCGGCGCGTTCTCTGCGCGGTACCTGCAAGGCGAGCAAGGGCAACGCAGCTATCTCGGCGCGCTTGCCGGGGTGTTGGCGTCTGTGCACCTGCTCCTGCTCGCAGACCATTGGGTGGTATTGATCGGAGCATGGGCGACGATCGGCGTCGCGTTGCAGCGTTTGCTGTGCTTTTACCCGGACCGACCGTTCGCAATGCTTGCCGCGCACAAAAAGCGTTTGGCAGACCGGTTGGCAGATGTCTTCCTGGTGACGGCAGCCGCGTTTGCCTGGCACGAGGTAGGCAGCGGTTCTCTGTCGCAGTTATGGCTTCACATTGCGCACGAAGGGGTATCCGCGAGCCTTCAGGTCAGCGCGGTCTGCATCGCCGTCAGTGTGATCTTGAGAACAGCTTTGCTGCCCGTGCACGGATGGCTCATCCAGGTCATGGAGGCTCCGACGCCCGTATCGGCATTGCTGCATGCGGGTGTAGTGAACCTGGGCGGCTATGTGCTGATCCGATTTGCCCCGCTGCTCAGCCCGAGCGCGCCGGCTCGCTGGCTGCTGATCACGGTAGGGCTGACCACGGCAGTCATGGGCGGGTTGATCATGCTCACCCGGATCAGCATTAAGGTCCGGCTGGCCTGGTCCACGGTGGCGCAGATGGGGTTCATGGTGATGGAGTGTGGATTGGGCCTGTACACACTGGCAGCGCTTCACCTCCTCGGCCATTCGCTTTACAAGGCGCACGCATTTCTCTCCGCGTCCTCGGTGGTCGATCGGCTTCGCGTGGAACAGCTCCTTGGCCATGAAAAGCGCTCGCGCTTGAGTTTGTACGCAGCCCCCGCCATCGCAATCGGCATCGTCGTCCTTCTTCATGCGCTGGTGGATCAGATTCCCTGGCCTTGGTGGTGGAGCGGCATTCTCGCGCTTGCGTGGGCGCCACTGCTTTGGCTGCCATCCGTCAAGGAAGGCTCGACCGCTGCAATGCTGCTGGCCAGACTTGTCGCAAGCCTGATCAGTATTGCGGGTCTCATGGGCGCAGCAATCGTCCTCCACCTCTTGCCAACTGGCATAGCGGACCACGCCGACACAGGTGGCGGCATTGCAGCGTTGCTCGGCATGGCTGCCATGCATTGCGTCTTGGTGGCGTTGCAGACATCTCCCCACGCTTTGGCTTCTCTGCGCCGTGCCTGTTATGCGGGCCTTTACTTGGATGAGTTTTATACCCGTTTGGCGTTGCGCTCCTGGCCGACCAAATGGACGCCAAGTCGCTCGGATGTCTTCCCCCTCGCAGTCGCCCGAGCCGCCAAGGCGAATGCAAACCAGTAAATGCTGCTCAGAGAGGTTCACATGAACAACGGTATTGCCTCCTTAAACAGTCCCGGCCCGATGTCGGAACATAACGCAGCCTGCGTCAACCTTGAGGCCGAAAAGTACACGGACGCTGCGCGGCTGGAGCAGATGGAAGCCGCCTGCAAACAAGCATGCGCAGCGATCGCACCGGCATGGCCTTTAGATCGGGCAATTGCAGTCAATCCTCATTGGGGCCGGGTGAGCATGCCTGTTCGCCAAGTGGCAGCCCGGATGGCAGTGCTTGGAGGCATCCAGGTGTTTCCAAGCCGTCCAAGCCTGCGCCAAGCGTGGCAATCTGGCCGCATCACCAAAGACGACGTCGAATATGCGCTTGCTGCCTTGCCCGCCGCCAAAGTGTCCGGTCTGACGGCTTCCCAATGCCTGAATGCCATCAACACCGATTGGTCAGCGCCACGTTTGCCGTTGCTGATCGACATACTTGACACCGATCCATTGCGCCATACGAGGCTTTCTTGGCGCGAGGCAATCACGCACCAGGTTAGCCAAAGTTGCGCCGCTTATTTCGACGAGAATCAGTCGGACTGGGCTATCCAGAAAAACGATGGGCTGTATGCCTTCTGGCGCGACACGTTACGGCACGATCGCGGCATTGGCTTGCTAATGGGCATTCCGAACCTTGAGCTGCATCTGGCGGAGCTGCCGCCCACGTTCCGGGACGCCGAACACTGGGCGCTGGAGCAATTGGATCTGCCCAGCGATGTCTGGCCAGATTATCTGGAAGCCGTATTGCTCACGGTGAATGGCTGGGCATCTTGGTGCGCCTACCTTGGGTGGCAAGCTCGTCAGAGCGGGAAGGAAGATCCAAACCTGCGTGAGTTGCTTGCCATTCGGCTTGCCTGGGGCGCCGTTCTGCAGAAGTGTCATGACGACTACAGCACGAAGACCGCCATTTCAACCCTTCGCAACGCCTGGCGCCGCGCATCTTCGACGCTTGCAGAGGCCGAGGACGCTTTGCTGATCGACGAGGTTTGGCAGTACGCCCTGGAAGCCGGTTACCAGCGCCAGCTAGCGCATCGCGTAGGAGCGTCCTGCGTGGCGCCTGAGCCCTCCGAGATTGAAGTACAAGCAGCGTTTTGCATTGACGTCCGCAGCGAACCCTTGCGGCGTTCCTTGGAGGCGGTCTGGCCGGCGGTCCAGACGCTGGGCTTCGCGGGATTCTTCGGCATACCCATTGCCTATACGCCGCTCGGAACAGGGGCACGGCGCCCGCAACTACCCGGCTTACTGTCGCCTTCGATGGAGGTGGCAGACAGCGTCTACCTCAGTACAGGCCAAGACGGACCCTCTGCTGACGGTACGGTCACACGCGCACGGCGCACCCGTCTCGGGGTTGCCGCACAGTTGAATCAATCCAGTCGCTGGCCCAGCGGTGCGTTCTCGTTTGTCGAGATTGCAGGCGTTGGCTACGCCGGCGCGCTGTGGCGGTGGGTCCGTCCGTCGACGCAGCGGCGCGCGCGTGCAGACTTGGCAGGATTGCCCTCCCGGTACAAGAAGGTATGCAGACCTGCACTGCTATCGCAGTCTCCACGTGAAAAAGCTGACCTGGCGGGGCGCGTGCTCCGCGCCATGGGGCTCGCTCACAATCTGGCCCCGCTAGTGGTGCTCGTCGGTCATGGCAGCCAGTCGAACAACAATGCGCATTCGGCATCTTTGGATTGCGGCGCATGCTGTGGCCAAAGCGGTGAGGTCAATGCCCGCACCTTGGCCCTGCTCCTCAATGACCCGAAGGTGCGCGCCGAGCTCGTCAACTTGGGCGTCGACATTCCAGCACGGGTGCAATTTGTGGCGGCGCTGCATAACACGACAACCGACGAGATCGAAGCCTTCGACCTTGATCTGTTGTCCGAATCCGCGCTTGAGCGCTGGGCACGCTTTGAAGACGCAATGAAACACGCTTGCGATCAGGTCAGACGCGAGCGTGCGCCCAAGCTGGGTGTCGATGCACGTTTGCCGCATGATCAACTCTTGACCAAGCTCCTGCGGCGCGCCAACGACGGTGCACAGACGCGACCGGAATGGGGGCTGGCCGGCAATGCGGCCTTCGTGATCGCTCCGCGTTATCGGACCCAAGGTGCGGTGCTCGACGGACGCGTGTTCTTACATGATTACGACCACCGCAACGATCCCGACGGTAGCCTGCTCGATCAATTGCTGACGGCGCCCATGCTCGTGACCCACTGGATCAACTGGCAATATCACGCGTCAACATGTGATCCGCAACATCTGGGGAGCGGCAACAAACTCCTGCATAACGTCGTCGGCAGCTCAATCGGGGTATTTGAAGGCAATGGAGGGGATTTGCGAATCGGCCTATCCCGGCAGTCGCTTCATGACGGAGAGCGTTGGGTCCATGAGCCGCTTCGGCTGACTGTTCTGGTGGACGCGCCACAGGAAGCCATTGACCGGGTGATTGAACACCACATCGTCGTCCGGCAACTTGTCAGAAACGGTTGGCTTCACCTCTGGCGGTTCGGGCACAACGAGCTTCAACGCTACACCGATGGCAAGTGGCAGCCGATCGGGCTGAGTGCGGCGTGAGACAACCACGTCAGACCGCCAAAGGGACTTCCTTCTGGTTGCTCGGACCAAGCTCGTCTCTACACAGTGCAGCCAAATCGCGTGAGCGTCTGAATCAGTATCCGGATTCATGAAAGAGGAAGCGCGAGCGCAATCACCAGGTTGAATGTTCGAAGAGCTCCTCTCAGCGCGCGACGACGGGAGCATGGATATTGATGCATTTCCGACTCATCAACAGGCATTGTGGTTGGCTGTAGAGAAATGCGCTGTTCGCCGTTGTAACGGGGCATTACCCTACAAGGGTGATGAGGAGGACTCGTGAAAAGGCTCCACAAGTCATTAGCCCCCAGGCATTACCGAAGCGGCGAAGCAGCAAAACTGGCTCGGATGCCAGCATCCACGCTGCGCATTTGGGAGCGCAGATACGCTGTAGTCTCGCCGCCGAAGAGCGCTTCGGGCCAACGCCTCTACACAGAGGAAGACATAGAACGCCTGCGCCTGATCAGAGGCCTTGTTGATCGTGGGCACCCAATCAGTGCCGTGGCGAGCTTGAATGCGGAATCTCTGAAGGCGCTAGTGGAATCGTCTGGCGTCGTTCAGGCGGCCCACGTTGAGCCCATTTCGCTTCTGATCGTAGGCTCAGTGTCACTTGACGTCGCTAATTGCGCTTGCGCCCACATGCGTGTCTGCGGGCACCCCAGATCGCTTGAAGAGGCAATTCGAAGTGCACGCACAGGTATGAGGGCGGATGCACTGCTAGCCTCTGTTCCTTCGCTTCAGGAAGAAACGATTTCACGCATTGCGGCACTGGCCGAAGCGGTGCACGCGAAAGCCGTCAGCGTGATCTGCTCAGAGGCGTCAGTGCGCGCGACCGAGCGCGCAGGCCTTGGCGGCATACGCGTAATCCGACAATCCGACGCTGAAGCCAAGCCTGAACCGCTCGTCGCAGAGCTTGTCGATTGGGCTACGGCGCTCCGCCGGGCAGACATATTGAATGCCGACACTCGCAGGCGCTCGGCCCGCCGCTTCGACGACAAGGCGCTCGCCGCTCTAGCCGGTCACGCCTCGGCGATTCAGTGCGAGTGCCCGCGGCATTTGGCTGAACTCGTGATCCAACTCAGCGCGTTCCAACGCTATAGCGATGAGTGCATATACCGCTCGGCACGTGACGCCCTGCTGCACCGCCGGCTCGGGAACGTCGCAAACCGGGCGGTACAACTGCTTGAGACCGCGCTTGCAGAAATCGTCCGTCAAGAAGACTTGCTCAACACGGCTGAGCGCTAAACCGCTCCGACACGCCACGCCACGCCACGGTGACCATGAGCAGCTTCAAGCGATATTTCCAAAGACCCCTGCCCCTGCGCCTTTGCTGTTCAGTTGGGCACACGTCAGGAAGTCATCATGGGATTTGTTTGGATTACTGGAGCTAGCGGCGCTGTAGGCGCTGCCCTCGCTCGACGATTGAATAGCGCAGGCATTCCGCTGGTGCTGACTGCACGAGACCGGAGCAAGCTGGAAGCGCTTGCTGGCGCGCTCAAGTCGGCCCCGACACTGATATGTCCAGCCGATGTTACGGATCGGAATAGCGCTCAGCTTGCAGTCGAGGCCGGTGTCGCTCAGTTTGGTGCGCCGGAAGGCCTCGTGCACTGCGTCGGGTCGATCATCATCAAGCCGCTGCACCTGACTGCGGAGGACGAACTCAAGCAGGCATTCGACGCCAATTTTTTCTCGGCGTGGAATGTGTTGCGTCTGTTTGTACAGCAGGCCGTTCGCCACAGAGTGCACGCAAGCGCGGTCTTGATCGGCTCGGTTGCCGCCACTGCCGGCTTCCCGAATCACGAAGCAATTGCCAGCGCGAAAGCCGCCGTCGGAGCGCTTGCGCAGTCGGCGGCTGCAACGTATGCAGACCGCAATATCCGCGTCAATTGCATTCATCCGGGGCTGACCACATCAGCAATGTCTTCTCGCCTGACAAGTGCTCCAGCAGTTGTGGAGCGACTCGCCAAGACGAACCCGATGGGCCGGCTCGGACAAGGAGAGGACACCGCGGCGCTCGCGGAATTCCTGCTCAGTCCTGCAGCCTCTTGGATCACCGGCCAGCAGATCGGCGTGGATGGCGGCCAAGGGCGACTACTCGTGCCACCTAAGTCATGAGTGCGCAGCCGAAATACTTGCGCAGCCTGGCTGTCCTGCTCGGCATCGGCGGCCTCGTCCCGTTTATCGGGTTGGCGTGGCTTTGCCTGCGGGACACCTCGGGGAGCAGCGAATACCAGCATTCGCTGGTGGTGTACGCGGCGTCCATTACATCGTTTGTAGGTGCGGTGCACTGGGGGCTCGTGCTTGGCGAGGCAAACACCACGCGCAGGCATGCCTTGCAGCTTGCCTGGAGCGTCGTTCCATCGCTCGCAGCTTGGGGCGTAACCACCAGTGGCGAGCCGCGCACTGCGCTCGTCAGGATGGCGCTGGTGCTGGCAGCCTGCTGGCTGACGGATGCTGTTTTTTCGCGTTGGGGGGCAATACCGGCCTGGTACTTCCGGTTGCGCAGTCTATTGACCTTCGTAGCGGTGGCGTCGCTCATGCTTACCGGTCTTGCGAGCTCGGGGTGAGCACCGAAGACCGGTACCCCACAAAGACGAGCTTTGCGCCAAGTTCATCAACTTCATCTGTGTCTGGAGCCTGTTCGGAGGGCCACGTGGCAATCGATTCAGAAAATGGAACCGTCATCTACAGGAACATCGGTTTGGGCGACATTGCCCGTTACCGCTTGCCCTGGGCCGGTAAGGTGTCCATCTTGCACCGTGCCAGCGGTGCGCTGATGTTCCTTCTTCTTCCGTTCGTGCTGTACTTGTTCGAGCAAAGTCTCACGTCGGAAATCAGTTTCGCCAAGTTCACGGCGCTTCTGTCCAACGGCTTTGCCAAGGTTGTCGTCCTTGCCCTCATCTGGGCATACCTGCACCACTTCTGCGCAGGTGTCCGTTACCTGATCCTCGATCTGCATATCGGCATCGACAAGGCTTCGGCCTCCAAGTCGGCTGTGAGCGTGCTGATCGTCAGCCTGCTGCTGACCGTCGTGTTCGGCGCCAAGCTGTTCGGCCTGTTCTGAGGAGTCGAATGATGGCAAATAACAATATCGGTCCCAAGCGCCTCGTTGTCGGCGCGCACTACGGCCTGAAGGACTTCCTCGCGCAGCGCGTCACCGCCGTGATCATGGCGGTCTACACCGTCGTGCTGCTGGCTGCGTTCCTGCTCTCCAAAGACACGTCTTACCAAAGCTGGGCGGGGCTGTTCTCCAACCAGTGGATGAAGATGCTGACGTTCCTGGCGTTCGTGTCGCTCACGTATCACGCCTGGATCGGTGTCCGTGACATCTGGATGGACTACGTGAAGCCCGTGGCAGTGCGTTTGACGCTGCAAGTGTTGACGATTCTGTGGCTCGTTGGTTGTGCGGGCTACGCAGCTCAGATTCTCTGGAGGGTTTAAGACATGGTCGCAGTCAAGACTGGGCTGCCGCGCCGCAAATTCGACGTCGTGATCGTCGGTGCGGGCGGTTCGGGCATGCGCGCATCGCTGCAGCTGGCAGAAGCCGGCCTCTCCGTGGCCGTGCTGTCCAAGGTTTTCCCCACCCGCTCGCACACCGTTGCGGCGCAGGGTGGTATCGGTGCTTCGCTGGGCAACATGAGCGAAGACAACTGGCACTATCACTTCTACGACACCGTCAAGGGCTCCGACTGGCTCGGCGACCAGGACGCGATCGAGTTCATGTGCCGCCAGGCACCGAACGTGGTCTATGAGCTGGAACACTTCGGCATGCCGTTCGACCGCAACGCCGACGGCACCATCTACCAGCGTCCGTTCGGCGGTCACACGTCGAACTACGGCGAGAAGCCCGTGCAGCGTGCCTGCGCCGCGGCTGACCGTACCGGCCACGCGCTGCTGCACACGCTGTATCAGCGTAACGTCAAGGCCAAGACCCACTTCTTCGTCGAATGGATGGCGCTGGACCTGATCCGCGACCAGGACGGCGACGTGCTGGGCGTGACCGCGCTGGAAATGGAAACCGGCGAGGTCTACATCCTCGAAGCGAAGACGACGCTGTTCGCCACGGGCGGTGCAGGCCGCATCTACGCAGCGTCCACCAACGCCTTCATCAACACCGGTGACGGCCTGGGCATGGCAGCGCGCGCGGGTGTTCCGCTGGAAGACATGGAGTTCTGGCAGTTCCACCCGACCGGCGTGGCCGGCGCGGGCGTGCTGATCACGGAAGGTGTGCGTGGCGAGGGCGGCATCCTGCGTAACAAGGATGGCGAGCGCTTCATGGAGCGCTATGCCCCGACGCTGAAGGATCTGGCACCGCGTGACTTCGTGTCGCGCTCGATGGATCAGGAAATCAAGGAAGGCCGCGGCTGCGGCCCGAACGGCGACTACGTGCTGCTCGACCTGACCCACGTCGGCGCCGAGACCATCATGAAGCGCCTGCCGTCGATCCGCGAGATCGGCCTGAAGTTCGCCAACGTCGACGCCATCAAGGAACCGATTCCTGTGGTGCCGACCATCCACTACCAGATGGGTGGCATTCCGACGAACTATCACGGCCAGGTCGTGGTGCCGAAGAACGGCAACCCGAACGAGGTCATCAACGGCTTCTACGCGATCGGCGAATGCTCGTGCGTGTCGGTGCACGGCGCCAACCGCCTGGGCACGAACTCGCTGCTCGACCTGGTGGTGTTCGGCCGGTCGGCGGGCAACCACATCGTTGCGCAGAACCTGAAGAACCGCGAGCACAAGCCGTTGCCGGCCGATGCAGCGGACCGCGCACTGTCGCGCCTGGCCAAGCTCGATTCGTCCAGCTCGGGCGAGTACGCGCAGGACGTCGCCAACGACATCCGCCGCAACATGCAGTCGCACGCGGGCGTGTTCCGTACGCAGAAGCTGATGGATGAAGGCGTCGAGCGCATCCTGGAAGTGGCCGAGCGCGCTGGCAGCATCCACCTGAAGGACAAGTCCAAGGTGTTCAACACCGCGCGCGTCGAAGCGCTGGAAGTGGCCAACCTGGTGGAAGTGGCAAAGGCGACGATGGTGTCGGCCGCCGCCCGCAAGGAATCGCGCGGCGCACACGCACACAGCGACTTCCCGAACCGCGACGACGAAAACTGGATGAAGCACTCGCTGTGGTACAGCGAAGGCAACCGCCTCGACTACAAGCCCGTGCAGTTGAAGCCGCTGTCGGTGGAATCGGTGCCGCCCAAGGCGCGTACGTTCTAACGGATAAGAAGGGCCCACAAAAATGAAGCGTATTTTTGAAGTCTATCGCTACGATCCGGACAAGGACGCAGCGCCCCGCATGCAGACCTACGAGGTTGAGCTCGACGGTCACGAGCGCATGCTGCTCGACGCGCTGGTCAAGCTGAAGAAGCTCGACGAGTCGATCGCGTTCCGTCGCTCGTGCCGTGAAGGCGTGTGCGGCTCCGACGCCATGAACATCAACGGCAAGAATGGTCTGGCCTGCCTGACCAACATGCGTGAGCTGCCCGAGAAGATCGTGCTGCGCCCGCTGCCGGGGCTGCCCGTGGTCCGCGATCTGATCGTCGACATGACGCAGTTCTTCAACCAGTACCACTCGATCAAGCCGTATCTGATCAACGACGAGCCGCCGCCCGAGAAGGAGCGCCTGCAATCGCCGGAAGAGCGCGAAGAGCTCGACGGTCTGTACGAGTGCATCCTGTGCGCGAGCTGCTCGACGTCGTGCCCGTCGTTCTGGTGGAACCCGGACAAGTTCGTCGGCCCGGCCGGTCTGCTGCAGGCGTATCGCTTCATCGCCGACAGCCGCGACCAGGCCACCAGCGAACGTCTGGACAATCTGGAAGATCCGTACCGCCTGTTCCGTTGCCACACCATCATGAATTGCGTTGATGTGTGCCCGAAGGGTCTGAACCCGACCAAGGCCATCGGCAAGATCAAGGAATTGATGGTGCGTCGCGCGGTGTAAGCCGCGCAGTGGTTCAGATTCTCCTGAGCCACTCACAAACACCAGTGCTCGCGCACAAGGACGGCCACGGCAACCGTAAAGAGGGTGGTCAGCGCTGCTGCCAGAATCTCTGGCTCTCGAAGGCTGCACTCTTTCCGGTCGTCACGTCTCAGTCATGTCGTGCTGACTTGGGGGCCGCTGCGAATAATCGACTGCGAATACTCGGTCATTAAGAGCCACGGCGCTCAAATTGCCTTCAGCCTTTTTCCGGCGCGCCGTTCAGCCGCCTTCCCCGGGGCAGCTAGCGGAGAACTATCACGCCGCCCATAGGCGGAGATAAGACCCATCGGGATCGTATTCAGCGGCCTGCTTGCGGGCATTGAACCGCCTGCCGCCACGTGGGTCTGTGCCGCGCCCCGCGATATACAACCAATTGCCCTGATTGCTGTAGACGTCGTAGTCTACGAGTTGCGATTCGAACCACGCGGCACCCGCGCGCCAGTCGCCTTTCAGATCATGCACGAGGTAGCTGGCGACCACCTGCCTGAGCCTGTTGCTAAGGTACCCGGTGGCCTCCAGTTCGCGCATCGCGGCATCGACAAGCGGTTCTCCGGTCGATGCACGACGCCAGCGCTCGAAGCCCTGGGCATCGGGGCGCTCGGCGTGCTGCGGTTGATCGGCGAGACCACGTGCGCGGTACAGTCGTGCCCCATGCTGAAGATGCAGGAAGCGGAAGTAGTCTCGCCACAGCAACTCGAACCACAACCAATAGCCGCCGTCACTCTTGCCGTGCAACTGTTCGAACCGCTGCAGCTCCGCCACCACGCGTCGGGGCGACAACGCACCACTGGCCAGCCACGCAGACCATTTGCTGGAGAAGTCCAGCCCAGCCAAGGCGTTGCGCGTGCGCTTGTACGTATGAGGCAGCTTGCGCTGCAGGTAATTGGCCAGATGCTGAAGGCCTGCCGTCTCACCTCCATCAAACTCCGGCCTGCCATACGGAAACGACGAGCGCGAATCCGCCGACGCGATTTCAGCTGCATCGGGAGCGGGCGCACGCGCCAGGCCCGGCGGAATGACGAGGCCAAATGGCCGTGGCGGAAGATAAGCCGGCGGCGGCAGCGGCTGCGAAGGTTGGATCTGCGCTTGTTCGATCGCTTGCCTGAACGTTGTGAACACACGCGGCAGCGATTGAACGGGCCAAGGCAGGCCAAGCGGATCCATCAGACTGCTCTGCCAGACGGTCTGCACGTGCAGCCCCGCACTTCGCAGTTCGGCCACGTCTGCTTGCTCGTATGGTGCGGCGATGTCTTCGCAAAACACAGCGGCGGCGCCCATAGCGTGCGCCAATGCGGGCAGGACCTTTCCAGGCGGGCCGCAGCACTCGACCAGCGGGTTGCCGAGATCGGCCAACTGGCGCCTCAAGTCTCGGACAGCTGCAGCAAGCACGGCCCGGCGGTGCACACCCACGCGTGCAAAACCCCAGGGCGTCAGGTCGTCGTAATCTGCATGGCAGTACACCGGTACGAGGTGCCTGGCCCCGCTCTCGCACGCTGCACGCAGTGCCGGCTGATCATGCAGCCGTAGATCGTTGCGGAACCAGAACAGGACGGTACTCAACGCGCTTCTCCAACGCGTGCCTTGCCTTGCGCGGCTTCCCTGCGGCAACGCTCGGAGCAATACTTGACCGCATCCCAGTCCCTTGCCCACTTCTTGCGCCAGGTGAATGGCAAGCCGCAGTGCACGCAGTGCTTGCTCGGCAGATTCAGCTTCTTGTGCATCGACGGATTTACAAGTCGAGACTGAGCTGCGAATACGTAGCCCCATTCCCACGGGGGGCGTCAACACGATCGCGGCGCAAGCGGGAGGCATGCCTCTTCACGATCGCGTCATTGGCGGCGCGAACCTCCGGCCGGGCGCGCAACGCATGAATGCGCATCTTGGCGTGCCGCGTTGCCGCCTCAAGATCGACCAGCGGAACAGGGATGTCTTCGCCAACCCGCACACCACAGCGGGTCTGAACATCGGGCGGCATGCGCCACGGCTGCAAGAGCCACGCATCGGGCACGCGGCGCAGGGCTGGCAGCCAGCGCCGGACAAACCGGCCGTGGGGGTCCTGGTCTTGCGCCTGCTTGATCGGGTTGTAGACCCGCGTGGTGTTGATGCCGGTGGTGCCGGCTTGCATCTGCATCTGGCTCCAGTGGATTCCCGGCTCGTAGTCGATGAACTGCCGGGCCAGCCAAAGGCCCACCGGCCGCCAGTGCAGCCATAACGGGTAGGAAGCAACCGAGACGAGCATGGCCCGCATGCGAAAGTTGATCCAACCGGTTTCCCCCAGCATGGCCACACAGGCATCCACCATCGGCCAGCCGGTACGCCCCGCTACAAGGGCGGCAAAGTGGCCCGCGTTCCATCCTGCTTCGCGCAGGCCGTCGTAGCCGCGGTGCACATTGCGGAACTCGATGGCGGGTTCAGATTCCAGTTTCTGGATGAAGTGGCAATGCCAATGCAGGCGACTGACAAACGCGGACAGCCCTTTACGCTGCCACACCGCATCGTCGTCTGTGTTGCCCTTGAGTTGGAGCAGGCGTTGCTCTGTGCCCTGCACCACTTCACGCAGGCTCAGGCATCCGTATGCCAAGTAAGGGGAAAGACGCGAGCATGCGCTTGGCGCCGTCAAAGGTGAGGAGATGCCGCCTCGATAGTGGCGGCTTCGCTCAGCCAGGAATTCGCGCAGCACCTCAGCGCCGCGTGCTCGTCCGCCGCGCTGACGGCGCGGTGCCGAAGATGCATCCAGGCCAAGTGCCTCGCACCCAGGCCAATCCATCGTCTTCCATGGCAAAGCGACATCACTCAGGCTGCCCGCTTCGGGCGCAGCCACGCGCGGCGCGTACATGTGTTCGGCCCAGCGGTCGTGCCAGACGTCCCGGGTGGGCAAGCGCCGCACCACCCCATGCTGCGGCCACTCGCGCCAAGTGACGCCCTGATCGACACACCAACGGGCGACGGCCTTGTCGCGCGCGAATGTGTGGCCGTTGCCCGTCTCTTCGTGAGACACCAAGTGCTTGAAGGGCGCTGCCGCATGCAGCCGCGCAAGCACTTCCGTGACTTCACCCACGGCGATCTGCAACCGTACACCGCATGCACGCAGCTGCTGCGCGAGATCCTGCAAGCATTCCTGAATAAAGAGATAGTGCTGCGATGCGGCGTCGGGCTGAGCCCAGAGGCTTGGCTCGATGACGTACAGACACAGAACCTTTCCCTGGCGGGCGGCATGGACAAGCGGAGCATGGTCGTGCACCCGCAGGTCACGCTTGAACCAGACGACGGTGTAGCTCATTGGACTTCGGTGGCTTACAGCACAACTTGATCACGTCGCCCGAGTATAAGAACCACGGGCCCGCTATGGATGACTGACCGGGCCAGCAGAGCCCGAATTTCCAACACATTCCCGATTCAGCCAGCCTGGCACGCCGTAGAAAATCCGTTTCACGGCCCTGTATTGCACAGCTGCATGGCGCGCTCAGGCGCTGGCCACGAAGCGCGCCACATCGGAAAGCACAGGCCCCAGAAACTGCAGCGGCGAAGCCAGCGCGGCCACGATCGTTTTGTGGTCCAGCCGTGGATAGACCTTGAGTTCCACCGGGTGCCGATACTCCATCAGGCGTTCGGCGAGTGACAGCGTATTTCGCCGGACATCCACGTATGCATCGTGCTCCCCCGTTAGCAGCAACGCTGGAGGCAGCCACCCCTGGCTTACGTGGAACACCGGCTGGCTATCCGGTGTTTCGTTCGGGTGGTTGAACACGGGCAACACATCGGCCGCTTGAATCGGCAGGAAGTTGTAGGGGCCGGCCATACCGATCCAGCCCGACAGCGTTTCGATGCGCAGACCCTGCGCTTCGAGCCAGCGGCTATCGGTTGCCACCATCGCAGCGTTGTAGGCGCCCGCGCTATGCCCCGCAACGAACAAGCGCGAGCCGGCATGGCCCTGCCGATCCAGCCAACGCCGTGCGAAAGCCGTGGCGGCTGCGCAGTCCAGCAGGAAGTCTGGGTAGCGCACCTCCGGATACAGCCTGTAGTCGGCAACCATCGCAATCGCCCCGGTTGCGGCCAATGCTTCACCCACGAATGCGTAATCCTTGCGGTCCCCCTCGCGCCACGACCCGCCGTAGAAGAACACAACCGCACGGGGCGGCCCTTCCATCGGCCGGACGGGTCGATAAATGTCCAATCTCTGGCGCGGGTGTGGACCGTAGGCCAGCCCCAGCGTCGGCACGCTTGCGTCGGACTTGGTCACTGCGTTGAGCACATCCAGGGCAGAACACCCTGCGAGGCTCGCCAACGCGGCTGCCATCCATGCTCGGCGGGTCACACCAGGCATCGACAACCTCCTTGCAGCCAAAAAAATGCCGGGCAAACGCACGGGTAGCGGTCAACGCCGCCCATGCTCGATGAGATAGGAATCAAGTGCAGGCACATACAGGTTGATGTCAAGACAGAGCGCTCGAAGATATACGCACACCCGTGCGCGTTGGATGCAGTGCCCAGGATGGTTCGCAAAAACGTGGTCGCACAGCTGGCCAACCCGCGCACGCGCCTATCTGTGGCGCTAGCGCTCGAGCAGGGCCGCATGAATCTGCACGGCTGGGTCTATGACATAGAAACGGGCAGCATCGATGCGCTGGATGGCGCAACACGCCGCTTTGTGGCATTGGCTGAATCCCCCACCACGGTGGCGGTCACGTCGCGCAACCTGCGGCAGGTCTGACGAAGATGACCGAGAGCCTTCGGGCACCGGTCACTACCCGGCTATGCGCAGCGGGCGCGATGCCCGCCGCTGGAGTCATGCTGCGGGGCGCCGGGTAGCGGGATGTCTCTCGCGCCCCAACAGGCAACCCAATGCCGCTTCCAGATGCGGAAAGCGAAACAGATAGCCGGCCTCCATGGCCCGCCTGGGCTGCAGGTGTTGGCTGCCCAGCAGCAACACTGACATTTCGCCCAGCGCCATCCGCAATGTCCAAGCGGGAACAGGCAAGAACATCGGCCGGCGCAGCGTAGCCGCCAGCGTGCCGGCAAAGTCCGCGTTGCTGACAAGATGCGGCGCACATGCATTGAAGGCGCCCTTGCAATCGGTGCGGTGCAAGAGAAAATCGATCAGGCCCACCACGTCGTCAAGATGGATCCACGGCATCCACTGCTGGCCGCTGCCGAGTCGCCCACCCAGTCCCATGCTGAACGGCAGACGCAGCCTGGGCAACATGCCGCCATCACTCGCCAGCACGGGCGCCGTGCGCAGCAAGACGACGCGCATGCCCAGCCCTTCCGCACGGCGGGCTTCCTCCTCCCATGCGACGCACAGCTGACTGCCGAAGTCGTGCTCGCCAGGGGGGCTGTCTTCATCCAGCGGCTCCTGCCCTCGATCTCCGTACCAGCCGGCGGCAGATCCGGAAACAAGCACGCGAGGGCGCTTCTCGCAGCGGCCCAGCCAATCCACGAGTTCCCGCGTCAGGTCGACCCGGCTGCGCCATAGCACCTTCCGCCGCTGAGCCGTCCATGGGCGATCGGCAATCGGCGCGCCCGCCAGATTGATCACCGCATCAAATGGCGCGGCACCATCCAGCTCACGCAGCGTTGCGACACCGCGTGCACCCGCACACAGCCGAGCCACCCGTTCAGGCGAGCGGCTCCAGACAACCAGATCGTGGCCCTGCGCACGCCACTGGCGGCAAAGCGCGCGCCCGATCAATCCGGTGCCGCCAGTCAACAAGATGCGCATGATGGGTTGATCTCCTGATTGCAGTTGAGCCGTGCGGGCCGCCGCATCCGTCATAGCGCTTCAAGCCGCGCGCGCACCTGGGCTGCACGCATGCGTAGTGCATCGCGCTCCTCGGTGTCCATCTTGGCGAGCTGCCGATACACCAGGGCCAGGCGCGGGTTGCGGCCGAACACATCACTATGGCGTGCGAAGAAATCCCAGTACAACGCGTTGTAAGGGCATGCGCGCTCTCCGACACGCTGCTTGCTGTCGTAGTGGCAGCCCTTGCAGTAATCGCTCATGCGCGAAAGGTAAGCGGCACTGCTGACATACGGCTTGGTGGCAATGCGTCCGCCGTCTGCCCACTGGCTCATGCCCACCGTGTTCGGCAGCTCCACCCATTCGAATGCGTCGATATACACACCGAGATACCAGCGGTGCACCTCGTCGGGTGAGAGTCCTGCCAGCAAGGCGAAGTTGCCGATCACCATGAGGCGTTGAATGTGATGGGCGTGAGCGGTTTGCAGCGACTGGCCAATCGCCAATTGCAGGCAGCGCATCTGGGTCTTTCCATTCCAGAACCACGATGGCAGCGGCGCATCATGGTTCAGCACGTTGCACGACGCGTATCCGGGCATCTGCGCCCAATAGATGCCGCGTACATATTCCCTCCAGCCTAGAATCTGACGGATGAACCCCTCCACTGCTGGCAACGGCGCCCTGCCATGCCGATACGCTGCCTCTGCCCGGTCGACCACCTCGCGCGGATTCAGCATCTTCACGTTGAGGGAAAAAGACAGCAGCGAGTGGAATAGCCGCTGGTGGCTGCTGCTCATGGCGTCTTCAAAATCGCCAAAGTGCGGCAGCGTCTGTTCGATAAATGCGTCAAGGCAAGCCAGCGCTTCCGTGCGGTTCACAGGCCACCGAAACTCACTGGCCAGCGGGTCGCCGAACGATTTCACGCCGCTGCGTTCCACGGTACGCCACAACGCTTGGTGGTCATGCACGGGGCGCGCGTCGGCAGGTTCGGGGGGCGTGCCGCGCCACGGCTTGCGGTTGTCATGATCGAAATTCCATTGCCCGCTCTCCGGCCCACCCGTGTCGTCGAGCAGCACGTTAAAGCGGCGGCGCATCTCGCGATAGAACCGCTCCATCAGCCACTGCTTGCGGCCTGCAAACATGGTGGCCAGGTCATGCCTGCCCGTGAGGAAGTGTTCGGTGTCGACTTCGCACGTGGATAGCGACTGCGCTTCGGCCCATTCGCGCAACTGTGCATCCACGCGCCACTCGTCCGGGGATTGCCACTCCACCCGCTCGGCGCCGTAGTGTCCGGCCAGCGCGGCGAGATTCTCGGTCAGGGACTGGCGGTTGCTTTTATCGTCGATCGCCACATAGCGCACGCGGTGGCCGCCGGCTCTCAGCCCCTGTGCAAAGTCGCGCATGGCTGCAAAGATGGCGAGGATCTTTTGTGCATGGTGCAGCACGTAGTCGGTTTCTTGCCGCACCTCCATCAGCACGTAAACCACGTCGTGGTCCACATGCGCAAACCAGGAATGCTGCGGGTTGAGCTGATCGCCCAGCACCAGCCGGAGCGTCTTCGCACGCTGGTTCATGTCATTGCTCTCGGGAACATGGCGCCACGGTCTTGCGCCTCGTACTCGCCCTTGGTGTGGTGCATGCGCCCTCGCTGCTACTGAGACGGGTCCTGCCGCTCATGGGGCACGGAAATCAGCGCGGACGTATCAATGCCGAGCGCACGCGCACGCGCAAAGATCGCCTCACGCTGTGCGGGATCGAGATGCTTGTCTCGTGTCAGCACCCAGCAGTAGCTGCGGTCAGGCCCGACAACCAGGGCCCAGCGATAAGCTGGATCAAGCGCTGCCACGTGATAGCCGCCGTAGAACGGGCCAAAGAATGACACCTTCAGCGAACCGGTATCGTGCTCGCCCACGAACAGCGCTTTGCCCACGGCCTCGCGCCATTCGCCCTTGGCAAGATCAAAGCCACGGTTGACCACGCGAACGCTGCCATCGGGTTGGGGCTGATACGTGGCCGACACATCGGTCAGGCCCCGCTCGAACGAATGATCGAGCCTGGCCTGCTCGTACCAGCGCCCCTGATAGCGTTGAAGATCGAACGGCGAGACCGCCGTGATGCCTTCAGGCGGACTTGTTGGCGCACAGCCCGCCAGGAATGCCCCTGCAAGCAACGGTGCCAACCAGTGCAGGCGCGCGCGCACCGCGCGCAATGAAGCGGCCCGCAGAACAACGCCGCTCCGCTTGAACACGCCCCCACCATGCAGCCTTACGCGCTTCGCGAATTGAAATGCAGTTGTCAACACATCTGCCATCCAAGTCCCCTTAGAGTGAATGCCGCTCCTTGCGACATGAAACGCTGTACAACGCAGCGCGTCAACGGAATGCAGCAGAACAAGCGGCTCATTTCCGCCAATGAACATGGTTTGAGTTGGCATATCCGCTTACGCCGCCTCAACTTCAGTGTTGCTCAGCGGTGTCAATCGTGAGCAGGTTTTGCATCAAGAAAACTTTGTGCCAGCGTTTCCGCGTCACGCGCTCCGTCAGTAGACTTTGGAAGCGGACACTTCACCGCTTGACCTACATGTACGCACGCCCTAGCGATATGCCTGCCCAACGCATTCACGCCGTCCGAGCCCTGATCCTCACGCTTTGTACGCTTATGAGCGTTGGAGCGTGGGCGGACTGCCGCGACACGGTGCCCTCCCCGCAACTCTCCGGCAAGGGTGCCCTGTGCCTTTTCGGGTTCTGCCTCTACGATGCGCAGCTATGGAGCGCAGAACTCCCACCCAGCTATGACGCGCCCTTTGCCTTGGAGGTGACGTATCGGCGTGCGATCGAACGGAGCCGGCTCATCGAGACCGCCATCGACGAAATTCGCAGGCTCCAGGCGCCCGTTCCGTCCGACAACACCCTCGCGCAATGGCAGCGTGCAATGACCCCCGCTTTCCCTGACGTCAGGCCGGGCGACACCTTGTGCGGTGTGTATCTGCCCGGACGCGGTGCACGCTTCTACGCCAATGGACAACTGACGACCGAGGTGGACGATCCCGCCTTTGCGCGTGCCTTCTTCGATATCTGGCTGGCACCCGGCACGCGCGCCCCGTCCCTGCGTCGTCACCTCCTGGGCAAGTCACGTTGATGCGCGCACGGCTAGTTGGCATCTCCCGGCGACTGGAAGCCCGGTTGCCCGATCTGGCTCGGCACTTGCGGCACCCCCCGGAAACGCGAAATGTCATAACCCATCGCGTCGAAACGGCTCAATGCTGCGCGATAGTCGGCATCGCTCATGTTGGGGTCGCGCGAGAACACCCAGCCGAGGCTTTTGTCTGGATAGCCGAGCAGCGTCACCCGGTATTCCGGGTCGACATACAGCGTCAGCTGCGAGACGTAGATGGGCCAGAACAACCGCACGCGCCACTCGCCGCCACCGCTCCCGTCCACCACCGAATCAACGAACTGCATGCGTTTGAACGGTGCATCGAAACTGCCTGGCCGGTAGACATAGGCATCGTCAATACGGCCATCGGGCCGCAGGGACCATTCGGCATAGCTGCCGACATTGCCGCGCTCACCAAAGTACGGAATGTTGGCGATGACATACCAGCGCCCCATGTAGCGCGGCAGATCAACCGGTACCGTCTTCAGCGGCACGGCAGCCCTCGGGTTGGGATTCGGGGGTGGGCTGGAGCAGGCAGCGCTGGCGATGGCCAGCGTGAACACCGCCAAACGACGTGCCCAACCTGACACGGTGAGCCAACGGTGGCCTCTTTGATGCGTTCTCATCGTGCTCTCCTCTATACGGTAGCCGGACAAGCCGGCTGGTTTGTCTGTGTGTTGAGTGCCGCGCGCGATGCCGCGTGGGTCGGCATCGTTTTTGTCGCCGTATTGCTCGCGCTTCATCTGCGGCAGGCCCGCCAGCCGTACCAGGAATGGCGGCTGGTGGTGTGGGTGGTGGTGCTCGCGGCGCCGTGGGAGACGCTCCTGATGCGCTCCGGGCTCATCGCCTATCCGCACGGGGCCGTGTGGGCCGGGTTCGTACCGCCCTGGCTGCTGGCGCTGTGGGTACTGTTCGCGATCCAAGTGAATGTCCTCTTTCGTTGGCTGCGCGGCAGGTGGTGGCTGGCGATGGTGCTGGGGGCCATTGCCGGCCCCCTGTCGTTTCGTGCAGGAGCGGCGCTTGGGGCGGCCCACATTTCGCAGTTGGCCCCCACGCTGGGCGCGTTGGCCGTCGGCTGGGCGCTATGGATGCCGCTGCTGGTATGGATGGGTGAGCGCAGCGACGGAACGGGCATCCCGCGCTGACTGCTGCCGCCCTTCCTAGCGCTTGACGAACCGGTAATGCGCCACGCCCCACTCGTTGCCGCCGGCATAGCCGAACAAGCTCGACACCGCCAGATAGAACATGCGCCACCGCTGAAACCACACGGCGGCCTGGCGCTCGCCATACGTCTGCACGAACACCGGCATCAACCGGTCACGGGCCGCATCAAGATTGGTCAGCCAATGGTCCGCCGTGCGCGCGTAGTGCACGCCGCTGACCCACCAGTGACGCGCCACACGCAGGTCTTCCTGGAAATGCAGCAGCAGCGCTTCCGATGGCATGGTGCCGCCGGTGAAGAAGTACTTCGACATCCAGTCGGTGCCGTCCTGCACCTGAAAGTGATACGCCAGCGTGCGATGCGCAAAGATGTGCACGAACAGCACCGCATCCGGGCGCATCCACCGCGCGATCTTGCCCAGCAACAGGCCGTAGTTCTTCATGTGCTCGAACATTTCGATCGACACCACACGGTCAAAGCGGCCGCCCTCGGGCATCTCTGCAAATTCGAAATCGACGATGTTTCCCGTGTGCACGCTGAGGTTCGTCAGCCCGCGCTCGGCCGCCCGGGCCTCGATCCAGCTACGCTGACCGCGCGAATTCGACAACGCCACAATGCGTGCGTTGGGATAGCGCTTGGCCATCCATAGCGACAGCGATCCCCACCCGCAGCCCAGGTCGAGAATGCACTGGCCGTCGGCCAGTCCGGCGCGTTCGGCATAGCAGGCAAACATGGCCTCTTCTGCCTCGGCCAGCGTTTCATTACCGCTCGGATACAGGGCGCAGGAGTACTTCAACTGCGGGCCCAGATGGGCCTCGAAGAATGCGGGCGGCAATTCATAGTGCTGCGTATTGGCCGCGTCGGTCTCGATTGCAATGGGGCTGGCGCGCAACTCATCCAGCAGCGCGTTGAAGCGTCGCGAACGCAGTTCGCCGTCGTGAAGGCCTTCGTCTTGCAAACGCTGGCGCATGAGGGCGCGCATGCCAGCACGCACCAGCGAATCCGGCAGCCATCCTCGCTCACAGCACTGGATGAGCCAGCCTTCGCGTGCATCGGCCGCGGCCTGCGGCGGTAGGGTCGGCGTGGACAGCGCAGTCATGTCGGGGCTCCTTGGGTCTGTATGTCGTCTGTACATCAGTGGCGCGGCGGCCAGGGGATCAACACGCTCGTTGTGCGGGCGTATTCGGCATAGTCGTCACGCGTGGCACGCATATGGGCTTCGAGCATGGGAACGCCCGAGACCTTCACGAGCAGCCACGCCATGGCCACAGGTGGCAACAGCGTGAGCCATGCCCACGGCGTGCCGATCGCCAACGGTACGTAGGCCAGCCAGTGCACGCATTCAAAGAAATAGTTCGGGTGCCGCGAATAGCGCCACAGGCCCACTCGGCAGGTCTTGCCCCGGTTGACCGGGTCCGCCGCAAAACTGCGCAGTTGCCTGTCGGCCAGGGCTTCGCCCGTCACCGCAATCAGCCACAGGGCCACAGCGGCCGCCATGGCAAGGGCACTCGGTGAATCCGGCCGGTAGCTCGGCACGGCAAACGCGATCGACAGAAACATCGATACCGCCGCCTGCAACTGGAAGAAGCCAAACATGTTTCGCGGTGCGGCGCTGCCCCACTCCTCGCGCAACTTGCGGTAGCGCGCGTCCTCCGGCTTGCCGGCATTGCGCCGCCACAGGTGCCAGCCAAGGCGCGCTCCCCACACTGCGCCTCCTACGCCGACCAGCACACGTGCGGGCAACGACCCCGCACCCAGCCACGCGTAAAGCAATGCCACCATGCCCAGCGAGAACGCCCAGACCGGATCGACCATGCCGGCGTTCCCACTGCGAAGCTGCCACGCCCATACGGCGCTGAACACCGCCACCAGAAACACCAGCGCAACGAGCGCGACGCCAATCGCCGACATGCTCAGCCCCGCTCGAGCAGAAACTGCGACACGCCGATCCTGCCCTCGTCAAAGCCGGCCTCGCAGTAAGCGAAGTAGAGCCGCCAGATGCGGATGAAGGGCTCGTCGAATCCGAGTGCACGCGCAGATTCCAACCGGGCTTCGAAACGCTGGCTCCAGCGGCGCAGTGTCTCTGCGTAGTCGCGGCCGAAGTCGAGGCGGTCGACCACACGCAAGCCGTACTGTTCCGCCAGCTTGATAAAGCGCTCCCGGCTGGGCAACATGCCGCCCGGGAAGATGAACTGCTGGATGAAATCGGTGCCGGCGCGGTAGCGCTCGAAGTGGGCCTCGTCGATGGTGATGCTCTGCACCAGGGCCCGCCCGCCATGGCGCAGGCAGCGCACCAGCGTCTGAAAGTAGGTCGACCAATAAGACTCGCCCACCGCCTCAAACATCTCGATGGAGGCGATGGCGTCGTAAGCACCATCCAGGTCCCGGTAGTCGCGCAGTTCAACGTGGGCCCGTGGCTCGTCGGCCAGGCGCTCAGCCGTGTAGCGGCGCTGTTCTTCCGAGAGCGTGATGCCGTGCACATGCGCACCGCGCGCGCAGGCCATCTCCATCAGGCCGCCCCATCCGCAGCCGATCTCCAGCACTTCCATGCCGGGCCCCACCCTGAGCAGATCGCACACGCGCCGGTACTTGGCGGCCTGCGCGTCTGCCAACCCCTGGCGCAGGTTGCCGTTGAACCATGCAGACGAATACGCCATGCCCTCGTCCAGCCACAGCCGATAGAAATCGTTACCGAGGTCGTAATGCAAGTGGATATTGCGGCGGCTGCCGCGGCGGCTGTTCCGGCGCAGCAGGTGGCGCAAGCGAAGGACGGAACGCGCCAGCGCATTACCGAAGATCGCCTGATCGAGCGTGGCGGCGTTGACGATGGCCAGGCGCAGCAGGTTTGGCAGGTTGCCCGTGTCGATCCATCCGTCGCGATAGGCCTCGGCAAAACCCACATCGCCGCTGCGCAGGATGCGCCCGCAGGCGCGCCAGTCGGTGATGCGCAGATCCGCTGCCAGCGACGACGCGGCATCGCCGATCTGCACATCGCCATCGGGCGTGACAAGATGAAGGAAGCCGTGCCGCAGCCGACCGGCCAGCGCCAAGAACAGCCGGCCGGCCGCAGGAACATGAGGCGGCACCCAGGCCAGGGAGCGCGAGGCTGTCATCGGGAATTCTCCGGAGAAGTTCTGTCGTGGGCATCACGGCCAAGGAACGGCACGCCCTTGAGCCACAAGCGCAGAGCCTGCCAGTGGATGCGGCCGATGACCTGCAGCGCAAGCAACGGCTGCTTCAGCAATGCACGGCGCAGATGAGCCGCATCGAACGGCTGCAGCCGTCCGCCGATGGCGGTGTGCAGCAAGAGGCCGTCTTGGTCGTGATAATCGATG
Organism: Ralstonia sp. SA306; assembly: GCF_054792405.1. Lineage (NCBI taxonomy): Bacteria > Pseudomonadati > Pseudomonadota > Betaproteobacteria > Burkholderiales > Burkholderiaceae > Ralstonia > Ralstonia sp. SA306. The sequence goes on along the minus strand of NZ_CP096452.1, from coordinate 623,111 downwards.
CGCACCAGCGCTGTTGCCGCCGTCTCGGTAAAGCGGAACCGGTAACCACCCTCGACCCTGCAAAAGGGCGAGACATGCAACTGCTTAAGGCACGTCAGCACGGTTTGTGCGCCGATGGCTCCGCCGTCCTGTGCGCACAGCAGGTAACTGTGGTGCTGCCCAAAGGTGTTGTTGACCTCGGCCAGCACCGCGCGCAGCGTGCCGGCCGCGTCGTGGCAATACCAAAACGAGACGGGGTTGAACATCCAGCCGGCAATGCGCGGAAAGGTCTGCAACCAGACCTCGCCATCGGCGGGCAAACCCGCGCTGCTCAGCACGCCGCGTATCCAGGCGAGCAAATCCGTGCCGTCTCGCGGGCCATAGTCACGCACGCGCAAAGACAGCGGCCGCAGGCAGTCCACCCCAAACCATGCGCCCGTCAGGCGCCCCAGCGCCGAGAGCTTCACGCGCACGGCAAACACCGGGTAGACAAAGCGGTTGGCCACCGGCCGCAGGCGGCGGTGCATAACCTGGCCGACAAGAAGTTGCGCGTCGCCATTCATGACGCCACCTTTGCCCATGCGGGGGCGCAGCCGAAGTCCGCCACCACGCGCAGGGCAGACTTCAGCCCGTCTTCGTGGAACCCGTATCCCGTCCAGGCGCCCGCGAACCAGGTGTGGCCGCGACCTTGCAGCGCCGGCAAACGAGCCTGCGCGTCGATGGCAGGCTGATCGAACACCGGGTGCTCGTATGTGAAGCGCTGATACTCCAGCTCGGGCGCCGGCGGGTCGGACGGATTCAAGGTCACGACCACCGGCGACGACACCGGCAGCGGCTGCAGCTGGTTCAGCAGATAACTGACGCACGGCGCCCCCCCGGTTGTGCCAGCCTGCGAGGCATCGAGATAATTCCACGCCGACCACACGCGCCGCCGACGCGGCAGCAGACGCGTATCGCGGTGCAGGAAGGCCGTGTTTGGCTGATAGCGGAATGCGCCCAACACGGCGCGCTCGTCGCCCGTGGCATCGTCGAGCAATTGCAGCGTCTGCGGTGCATGTGTGGCGAGCACCACGGCGTCATAGCGCTCGCTGCCGGAGTCGGTCCGCACGTCGACATGGTCCGCCGCACGGCGGATGCCGCGTACCGGCGTGCCGACTCGCACGTCTGCCAGCCCGCGCGCAATCGCGTGGACGTAGCTGCGTGCCCCGCCTTTGACGGTGCGCCAACGCGGCCGGTTGAAGACCTGCAGCAAGCCGTGGTTCAGACAAAACCGCAGGAAGGTTTCCGCGGGGAACGCCAGGATGTCGCGGCTGGGCGTGGACCAGATTGCCGCCGCCATCGGCAACAGATAGTGCGCACAGAACGGCTCGCCATAGCGGCCGGCGGCGAGCAGCGCGCCCAGGCTATGGCGCTCATTGCGCGCCACCGCCAGGTTGGCGTGCGCTTGCCGGTTGAAGCGCAGGATGTCGCTCAGCATCGACAGGAACCGCGCCGACACCAGGTTGCGCGGCTGCGCAAAGACCGTGCTCAGGCTGGTGCCGGCCCACTCCAGCGCACCGCCGTCTACCGATACGCTGAACGACATGTCGCTCTCACAATGGGCGACGCCAAGCTCGTCAAACAGCGCGATCAGGTTCGGATACGTGCGCGCGTTGAATACGAGAAAGCCGGTGTCGACGCCGAAGACCTGACCGCCCTCCTCGATGTCGACCGTATTCGTATGTCCGCCAAGCCGTGGTGCGGCCTCGAACAGCGTCACGGCGTGCCGCTTCGCAAGAAAATGCGCTGCCGCCAGCCCGGAAATGCCGGAGCCAATCACGGCAATGCGCTTCGCAGGAAACTGAAGAATCTTCAAGGCGATGTCTCTTCGGGTGGCTGGGCGCTCATCCGCCGTGGCGGCCGGGCAGCAGCGCAAGAAACTCGCGCCGCAGGCTGGGATCGGTCAGGAACACGCCGCGCATCACGCTGCTCACCATGCGCGACCCGTCGTCCTTCGTGCCGCGCCAGTGCATGCAGTAGTGTTCCGCCTCCAGCACGACCGCCAGGCCGTCGGGCGCCATGCGGTCTTCCAGCAAGTCGGCAATCTGCTTGATGGCTTCTTCCTGGATCTGGGGGCGGCTCATGACCCAATCGATCAGCCGGGCATATTTGGACAGCCCGATCAGTTGGGAGTCTTTGCGTGGCATGACGCCGACCCACGCACGCCCCATCACAGGGCAAAGGTGGTGCGAGCAGGCGCTGCGCACGCGCAACGGGCCCACCACCATGAGTTCGTTGAGCCGCTCCGCATTCGGAAATGCCGTCACCTCGGGCGCTTCGACATAGCGCCCGGCAAACACCTCGCGGACAAACATCTTGGCCACGCGGCGAGCCGTCTCCCGACTGTTATGGTCTTGCTCGACATCGATGACCAGCGCGCGCAGCACAGCCTGCAGGCGCTCCTCGACCTCGGCCTGGAGCAGATCGAGCTCGCCGTCGCGCAGGTAGGCGGCGATGTTGTCATTGGCGTGAAAGCGGTGGCCGGCACTCATCAGCCGCTCCCGAATCCGGACAGAAAGCGGCACGCTGCCAGCCGCCCCGGCAAATCCGGGCGGATCTAAAGTCAGTTTCATTGAAGTTGCCTCCGAAAATCGGCGGTGCGCTCACCGCCCATGCCGCCTCAGGCGAGTTGACGAGCGAGGACGATAGGACGCATACGCTACCTATACGCAGCTAACTCGCAGGTGGATTCAGCGTCTCGGCCCGAATGGCGAATTCCATCGCGTCTTCGAGCATCAACCGCGCGCGGTTGGCGACATCCCCAAGATGGCGGTGCAGTTGTTCGTCGAGCGCCGACCGCACCGCGCAGCCGTCGCTGAAACGCTCGAACGCGTCGAGCTGGCGGATCAGCCCGACAAGATGCCGGGGGCACTCGCAGGCAATCGTCTGGGATGCGTTGGCGAAGATTTCCAGCTGGCGGTCCGAAAACCGGCGCGCATTGCGCCGCAACGGTTCGAGCTTTCCGTAGACCGCGTCGACGCGCACGAGCTGCGCCAGCTCTTGCAGGACCTGATCGAGTTCGCCGTGTGCGTTGGGCTCCCGATACAGCCGCACGCCGGCCGCGCGCAGCATGTCGGTGGCGCGAACCGTGCCAAAGCTGTAGATCACGCCCACGGCACTGGCACCCGAACGCCGCGCTGCCGCCAATACAGCTTCCGCCGTCTCCGGATGCAGGGACGCGGCCTCCACGATCAATGCGTCTGCGTGCGGCAACTGCTCAAGCGGGGTCTCACCGTCGAGTGCGGGCAGCGCAATGACAGGCTCGATCCCCAGCGACGCGAGCGTGCTCTTTCTGCGCCGGACACGCTCCGCCAGCAACGCACCACAGACCGCAAGCGAAATTGCCGCGGTGGATGGCACCGGCGCCGACGTTTCAGCGGCCTGGGAGGTTTCCAGCAACTGCTGGAGTTCGGCACTGTCGGCATGCGCAATGGCACCGATCGCGTGCCCCTGATTGACGAGCGAGCGCAGCAGGATCAGGCGCTTGACGTCTTCGCTCGAATACAACCGCTGGCCCGATACCGATTTGGCGGGCGAAATCACGCCATAGCGCTGTTCCCACACGCGGAGCGTGGATACAGGCATCTTGGCCATGCGGGCGGCCGTTCCGCTTCGGTACATCGGGGCCGCGTTGTCTTCGTGTGGCACGTGCGTCTCCATGCAAGAGCTGCTTTGCTGACATGAAACGCTGTGCCGCCAACATCGTCAATGAAATGAAGCGCAAAACGCGCTTCTTGCGCGTGCATGAGTCGGAATTGAGTCGAAATTCCAGGGCGGGCCAACACGTTGCAAAGGCCGCCACATCGGCATGCTCCCGCCGTACCGCTCCGGCGGGAGTCGTTTTCTCGTTACGAAGCGCGAGCCGTCAGCCACTGGTTCGGTTGCAGCGGCGCGCCGACAATCCGCATCTCCCCAAGGCTGCCGAAGAACCCATTGCCCATGCTGCCGCCGTATTGCGCGCAGCCGATCGCCATCTGCTGGGTGCTCGCCACATAGCGGATGCCGTCCATCCCGCTGTTGTTGCGCAGGATGGGGGCGCCTTCCACATACATCGTCGTGCTGCCCTTCCCATCATTGACGATGGCCACGTGCAGCCACTGCCCCGCAGAGACACCGCCCGACCAGCACGCCAGGTTCTCGGTGTTGTCGGTCGGGATGACCTCCCACTGGAACTCCATCAGGTTGGAAAACGCGAACATCGCCATCGTGTCGCCCTGGTCGACATCGCCCGGCCACGACACGCCAGTGGCTGCGCTGCGTGCGCCAAGCCGATAGAGAATGCCCATCCACGCGTTGTTCTGCGCCGTCCAGGCCGAGTCGATCTTCACGAAGGCCTCGATGGTGTAGCCATTGGCAAACGTTTGCACATTCAGCGCCGAAGTGGGGTCTGTCGTGAAATACGAAGACCTCGTCTGGTTGGCGTTCTTGAACTGCAGGCTGCCCGGCGCGGAAGACAGCGGGTGATGGTCTTTCGACCAGACCAGGTCGCCGGGTTGCCCGCCCATCCATGTGTTCAGCGAGATGGGATTCGTGCCCACCGTGGTATCGCCCGGCACGGACACATCCCTGATCTGGAAGCCCGGCTGATACGGAGACAGCGCCTCGCCTTCGGCAGCGGCTGTGTTGTAGAAGCGCCAGTGCGCCAGCGTGTTTGGCACCACCGGGTAGTCGTTCGGCCCGGACGCCGGCTTGCCCGCGTCCTGCGGCGGGTTGTGATAGTTCGCGAGAATCAGCCCCTTAGCGACGTCGGTCAGGCTGCCCGACACCGAGCCGGCTGCGGCCTTGAAGGTGGGATTGAAACCGGCAAAGCGCTTGGCAAAATCGATGTCGATCGAGAAGTGCTGGTTATCTGCCGTCAGCCATGCTGAATCGAACTGATTCAGGCTCGCTTCCGGCTTGACCGGCACCCACGGCGAGAACGAACTGGCGATGATCTTGTTGTTCGTCAGGTCGAATTCGTACAAGCGCATCAGGCCATTGCCGCCCATATACGCCATCTGATAATCGACGACCATGAAGATGACGTCGTTGCCGGCGGCGTTTTTCTTCGTCATCTTGCACGAGCCGTGATAGTGACCGGAAACGGCCATGAAAATCTGATCGTTATTCTTGATCAGCTTGTCCCACAGGTAGTTCGAATACGCCGTATCGGCTGCCGTAACAGCGTCCGGGCCAATGCCCGCAAGCTGGTGGCAAATCAGGATGACCGGAATGCCGGGGTTCTTTGCGATGACCCAGTTGGCCCATGCAATCGCATCGTCCGAAGCGCGCCAAGACATCGACAGCACCAGGAACTGATTCCCTTCCGCCTGGAAGACGTGGTACTCGTGAAAGCCCGAGCCATGGCGGCCGCCGAAGGTTGCCTGCCGTTGTGCACGCGCGGTTGGGAACACCTTCAGATAGGGTTCCACCAGCCCTTGCCGGTGGCTGCCGCCGTCCTGGTATCCGTCGGTGTTATCGAAGCCGGAGACGCCAACGCCCCAGTCAGGCCCCCATTGCATCGACGAGCCGATAGCGCCGACATCGTGGTTGCCCGCGCAAATCGAATAGTTGCAGTTGGCCTTTTCCAGCACCTGCATTGCCTGGCTGGCCAATTCCCACTCTTTGGTCACCGTGCCGTTGCTGAGTTGGCTGTTGCTGAGCAGATCGGTACTCGTGCTCCACGGCGCCGAACCTTCAGAAGTGTAATACCAGGACTGGTCGACAATATCGCCAAGGTGTGTGGTAAATGCCAGTTTCAGCGCCTTTGCATTTTGGGCAATCCATTGCGTTTGCGCCTTGAATGGATTATCGAATTGCGGATTGATGGCTGGATAATTCTTTTGATACAACCCACCCATTTTTGCGGATGCATAGCGCGGATAAAATTGCGTATCCGGCAAGGCCGCCAGCGTAAATGACGACCCCAGCTTCGGCGTCGTCGTTCCGGTGCCCGGATCGCCCGCCCCTGGCGAGGTGCCCGTTGAGCTGGAACCCGTTGAGGCGTCCGGCGAATCCCCGCCACCGCACCCGCTCAGCACGCCCGACAGGCCGACCGCCGTCGAAGCCAGCATCATGCGCAGCAATCGCCGGCGCTTCAGTTCAGGAACCGCAGCCAGATCATCCAGCGTCAGCTGCTGTTGATCGGCCCCACTTTTCATTGACATGGTTCTCTCCGTTACGTTTTAGGCTACCCAGAAGACAAAGCGATTGCCGTCGCAATTCGCAGGGTTGGTCCAACGTTCGAAGGGAAATGAAAGTGACGCCCGAAAAATCGCAATTCTCATCGACACAGATCAACCGTACTGAGCCTCCGAGACAAAACATTCTCAAAAAGACTCAGATAGCGAATGCGTTCGATGCTCTTTTTATTGGCTGCGATTCATGAAATGAATCGGTCACATCGATTGGCACTCGCATGGTAGGAATGATGTGTGACAGGGGCGTTTCTTTAAGTCATGCAGATTCGATCGCGTTTGGATCAAATCGCAATTCAGTGCATAGGAATACCGCGCCTATTTGAATGCGGTGCGCGACGGCCCGATGCCGCACTGCCATGGGCTGCGCCGGCTCGCAGCAGCATCCACAGCGGGCGATAAACGGGCGATCCTTGGTTGCCTCAGCCGTGTTTGCAGGCGATGTCAGCGAGCCCGACGCGACGCTCCGCCGAGCGGGTACATGGCTGCTGCAGCCCCGTGTACCCCGCGGGTGGGGATCGGGAAAACCCGCCCTTGACCACTAATATATCAATCCATAAATTCTGATATATCAAAAGACGTGCCCGGATTCCGCAGCCTCCTGCCGGGTCGACACGTCAAACAAAACTAGACGAGGAGACCCAATGACAGCGCCCTTCCGTAACCGGCGGCGGCAGGCATCTGATGCACGCGCCCCGCACAATCCGTCGCGACGTGCCTTTTTGAGTTACGGCGGTGCCGTCGTAGGCGGGGCGCTGGTGAGCGCCTGTGGCGGCAGCTCCGACGACGCCGCAGCACCAGTTGCCACCACGCCCACGGCGCCCGTGCAGGCAGACCCGATCTGGGGCACGAACGGCCTGGCTACCACCATCATCTCGTCGCTGAAAGGCGTGGCACAGAGTGCATTCCCGGCAGTCGATTTCCAGGTCGAGGCGTACGGCGCACAGCCATGCAGCGTTGTCGCACAAACCAGCCCCTACACCGACCCGACCAAGTCGCCCGTCAGTTCAGGCGCGGGCGCAACACAAGCGCCCGGCGCGTTCGATTCGCGCCCGGCGTTCCTGGCAGCCATTGCGGCATGCAACGCAGCCGGCGGCGGGCGCGTGGTGGTGCCGTCGGGCACGTGGTATTGCGCCGGGCCGATCGTGCTGCAGAGCAACGTCAACTTTCACCTCAGCGCTAACTGCACGATCTACTTCAGCGCCAATCCGGCGGACTATGCCAAGGATGGCCCGATCGACTGCGGCACCAACGGCAAGCTCTACTACAGCCGCTGGCAGGCCGACGATTGCCTGAATTACGGCTCGCCCATCTACGCACGCAACGCCAGCAACATCGCGCTCACGGGCGAAGGCGCGACCTCGGTGCTCAACGGCCAGGCCATGACGCCATTTGCCGGCACGGGCAACACCAGCACGTGCTGGTGGACCTTCAAGGGCACCAACGGCGCCTATGGCTGCGCCAGCTCAAGCACGCCATCGCAGGCTTACAGCAACCCGAACAACGTCGACTTGCAGACCGCGGTGCCGGGCATTCCGAGCGCGCTTTACACGCTGCTCACCAATCCGGCGACGCCCTGGCAGCAAGACCAGAACTACCTGCCCGCGCTGTCCGAAGCCGGCGTTCCGGTCGAGAAGCGCATCTTCGGGCTCGGCCACTACCTGCGTCCGTGCATGGTGGAGTTCATCGGCTGCACCAACGTGCTGATGGAGAACTACCGTACGGTCAACACGCCGTTCTGGCAGCACCATCCGGTGCACTGCACGAACGTGGTCATCCGTGGCGTAACAGTCGACAGCATTGGCCCCAACAACGACGGCTTCGACCCCGACGCCTGCAGCAATGTGCTGTGCGAAAACGTCACGTTCAACACGGGCGACGACTGCATCGCCATCAAGTCGGGCAAGAACCTCGACACCGGCTACGGCCCGGCGCAAGACCACGTCATCCAGAACTGCACGATGAACAGCGGCCACGGCGGCATCACGCTGGGCAGCGAAATGGGCGGCGGCGTACAGAACATCTATGCGCGCAACCTGGCGATGCTCAATCAGTTCTGGGCAACGAACTCGCTGAACATCGCCATCCGCATCAAGACGAACATGAACCGCGGCGGGTTCGTAAAGAACTTCTATGTCACCAACGTCAGCCTGCCCAATGGCGTGAACCTCACGGGTGCCGGCTACGGCAGCAAGATGCTGGCGGGCAGCCCGATCAACAGCACGGTGCCGCTGGGCGTGGTGACGGCGGCCGCAGCCAACCCGTCAGCTTCGCAAGGCGGCCTGATCACGTTCGACTGCGACTACCAGCCTGCAGCCGATGCCATCCGCACGCGGCCAGCCCTGGTGCAGAACGTGAACATCTCCAACGTAACCGCCGGCAACGTCACCACTGTCAGCCTGACGGGCTCATGCTTCCAGGCCATCGTTGCGCAGGGCCCCGTGGCGTTCGACTACAACGGCGCGCTGCCTGTGCCCACCGTTCCGCCCATCACTGGCGTGACGATCTCGAACTGCAACTTCGGCACGCCCACGGCGGCGGGCCCCGCAAGCGCCACCACGCCTGGGCCGATCTACGCCTACAACGTGCACGACATCACGCTGCAGAACGTCGTGATCGGAGGACAGACCTTCAACACCACCGTGACCGACGCCCGCTGAGCAACCCGCCTCCTTCGCGCTCGGCTGGTTCCGCTGGCCGGCGCCTTTTTATTCCGACCCTGCTGCCCATACATCCATCATGAAACGCCCTACCGCAATCGCTCGTACCTCCCTGCTGTTCGCCGCGCTGCTGGCCGCCTTCGCAAGCGGCGCTGCGCACGCGCGCACCTTCCGTGTAGCCGACGTGCACGGCGACACCTACCCCACCAACATGGCCGTCAAGTTCATGGGCGAGGAGATCAAAAAGGCCACCGACGGCAAGGACTCCGTCAAGGTGTTCGGCAACAGCGCACTCGGCTCGGAGAAAGACACCATCGACCAGGTGCGCATTGGCGCGATCGACATGGTGCGTGCCAACGGCGCGGCATTCAACGAGATCGTTCCCGAATCGGTCATTCCTTCGCTGCCCTTCCTGTTCCGCGACATCGACCACTTCCGCAAGGTGATGTACGGCCCGGTCGGCCAGAAGATCCTCGATTCGTTTGCCGCCAAGGGCTTCGTTGCGCTGACGTTCTACGAGAGCGGCGCACGCTCGATCTACGCCAAGAAGGCCATCCACACCCCGGCCGACATGAAGGGCGTGAAGATCCGCGTGCAGCCGTCGGACCTGATGGTCGACGAGATCAAGGCCATGGGCGGCACGCCCACGCCGATGCCGTTCAGCGAGGTCTACACCGGCCTGAAGACGGGCCTGGTGGATGCGGCGGAAAACAACATCCCGTCGTATGAAGAAACCAAGCACTTTGAAGTCGCGCAGATCTACTCCGAAACGCAGCATGCGATGACGCCGGAAGTGCTCGTCTTCTCCAAGAAGATCTGGGACACGCTCACGCCGCAGGAGCAAGCCGCAATCCGCAAGGCAGCTGCCGACTCCGTGCCGTACTACGTCAAGCTCTGGACCGCGCGCGAGCAGGCCGCCACGGCAACCGTGACCAAGGGCAACGCCACCATCGTGCCGGCTTCGCAGGTTGACCGCGCCGCCTTCGTCAAGGCCATGCAGCCGATCTGGACAAAGTACGAGACCACGCCGCAGATGAAGGACATCGTCAACGCGATCGTGGCCACCAAGTAAGCCTGCATCACCGCTCAAGCGCGGGGCCTGCGACTTTCCCGCAGGCCCCGCGCCGGGCAGGCTCCCGATGTACGTCGTTGGTACACCGGCCCCGCCTGCCCACCTCCGATACCGCGTTCCCTCCAGGTTCAGCATGCAATCGATGTCTTTACTCAAGCGCATCAACGATGCGTTTGCGCTCGTGCTCACGCTTGTGGCGGCGTCATGCCTGGCCACGCTGACCGTGCTTGTCTTCTACGGCGTGATCATGCGCTACGTCTTCAACAACGCGCCGGATTTTGTTGAACCCATCGCCCTGCTCATGGTGGTGGTCATTGCCATGTTCGGCGCTGCGCTGAAGGTGCGCGAAGGCGGCCATATCGGCCTGGATTCCTTTGTGGAACGCCTGCCCGCAGGCGGCAAGCGCGCTGCACACGTGCTGCAGAAGCTGTGCCTGATCGCCTTTGCCGTGGTGATCTTCATCGGCTGCTTCGATATGGCCGAAACCACGTTCGGTGACCGTATTCCCATTCTCGGGCTGCCTGAAGCCGTTCGCTATTGGATTCCTATCGTGGCGAGTGTCGCCATCGCCCTGTTCGCTCTCGAACGCCTGGTCGGGCTGTTCGCGCAAGACGCAAGTTAAGTCACCATGGATCTCGCCATTCTCTCCGTCAGTTTTCTGGCGTTTCTCTTGCTGGGCGTACCGGTTTCATTCGCGCTCGGCCTGTCATGCGTGCTGACGTATCTGCACGAAGGCCTGCCGGCGGCCACCGCCATGCAATCGATGATCTCGGGCATGAACGCGTTCTCGTTCCTGGCCGTGCCGTTCTTCATCCTGTCGGGCGAGCTGATGCTGCACGGCGGCATTGCAGACCGCATCCTGCGCTTCGCGCAATCACTGGTGGGGCACTTCCGCGGTGGCCTGGGCATGGCCAACGTGGTGGCCTGCACGCTGTTCGGCGGCGTCTCGGGCTCGCCCACCGCCGACACGTCCGCCATGGGCGGCGTGGTGATTCCGTTGATGAAACGCGAAGGCTACAGCGCGGCCTACGCCGTGAACGTGACCACGCATGCCTCGCTGGCCGGCGCGCTCATGCCGACCTCCACCAACATGATCATCTACGCCTTTGCGGCGCAAGGCATCGTGGGCTCGCTCAACGGCCAGCAGGTGAGCGGCGTGTCGATTGGCGACCTGCTGTTCTCGGGGCTGCTGCCGGTGCTGTGGGTCATGGGCTTCGTGCTAATCGCCGCCTACTGGCAAGCCAAGCGCTACGGTTTCCCGCGCCGCGCCGATGGCTCGACCGAGCTGCCGCCCTTCCCCGGCTGGTTTGCCGTGGCACGTGCCTTTGTGGGCGCAGTACCGGGCCTGATGGTGATCGCGCTGATCCTGGTGTGCGTGGCCATGGGCATTGCCACCGCCACCGAAGCCGCGGCCATCGCAGTCGCCTATTCGCTGTGCCTGACGGTGCTCGTCTATCGCTCCATGACGTGGACCAAGTTCCGCCGTGCGCTGGCCCACGCCGCCAAGACCACGGGCGTGGTGCTGCTGCTGATTGCCGTGTCGAACATGCTGCGCTTCCAGATGGCCTACCTGGAGATTCCGGACGCCATCGAGCAGATGCTCACGCAGACCAGCGCCGCACCGTGGCTGATGCTGCTCTACATCAACGTCCTGCAGGTGTTCCTGGGCACGTTCGTCGACATGGCCGCGCACATCCTGATCACCACGCCGCTGTTCCTGCCCATGGCCATGCATTGCGGCGTCGGCCCGGTGCAGTTCGGGATCATGCTGCTGCTCAACTGCTCGCTGGGTCTGGTGCATCCGCCCATCGGTTCAGTGCAGTTTGTCGGTTGCGCCATCGGCGAAGTCTCCATTGGCGAGACCACCAAGATCGCCTGGCCTTACTACCTCGCCATCTTCACCGCCATCAACGTGGTGACGTACATGCCGTTCTTCTCGACCTGGCTGCCGAGCGTGATCAACGGGCACCCGGTGTACTGAGGCAACCCAACGAATAACCAACATGCAGCCACGGCTGCGACATCAAGGAAGGAGTCATCATGAAGAGCCAAGTAGCAATCGCGGCAGCGATCGCGCTCACAGGAGGCATCGCCGGATCAGCGTACGCGCAGAGCAGCGTCACGCTGTACGGCAACATCGACGTGTCGGTCGGGTATCAGAGCAACCAGACCTCGGTCGGGTCCACGTCGAACGGCCATTCGGTCGTCAAGCAGAACAGCGGCATCTGGTCGGGTAGCCGCTTCGGCTTCAAGGGCAACGAAGACCTGGGCGGCGGCAACAGCGCGCAGTTCGTGCTTGAAGAAGGCTTTAACGGCGACACGGGCTCGCAATCGGTCTCGGGGCTGATGTTCAACCGCCAGGCCTTCGTGGGTCTGGCCAACCGCGAGCTGGGCACCGTCACGCTGGGCCGCCAGTACACGGCGTACTTCTCGATCCTGGCCCCGTACAGCCCGATCAACTGGCTGACCGGCTTCTACGGAGCGCACCCGGGCGATATCGACTCGCTCGACACCAACTACCGCGTCAACAACTCCGTGGTCTATACCTCGCCCACGCTGGGCGGCGTGACCTTCAGCGGCTCCTACGGCATGGGCGAAACGCCTGGCAGCGTGGGCAACGGTTCCACCTGGAGCTTTGCCGCGCGCTATGCCAATGGCCCGGTCGGCGTGGGCGCCGGCTTCATGCGCGTGAACAACTCGACGGTGGGCGGCGGTGCCTGGGGCGCGAACTCAGCGCTGTCCAACAACGGCAGCCAGCCGGCCGTGTCCGCCATCAACGCCGGCTACCAACTGGCGGCGGCGCAACAGCGCTTTGCCGTGCTCGGTTCGTACACGTTCTCGCCGGCATGGGACGTGTCGGTGTCGTACTCCAACGTGCAGTACATCCCGGGTGTGAACTCCAAGTTCGCCAGCGAGGCGATCTTCAATACCGGCGGTGCCGTCCTGCACTACAAGGCCACCCCGACGCTTGACCTGGCCGCCGGCTATTCGTACACGCGCGCCACCAAGGCCAACGGCATTGCGGACGCGGCGACATATCACCAGTTCAACCTGTCGCAGTACTACAGCTTCTCCAAGCGCACGGGCCTGTACCTGCTGGAGGCGTATCAGAAAGCAAAGGGTAAGACGATCTCGCCCACGGGGGGCATCATCGATGCCACGGCGTCCATCGGCGATGGCCAGAACGGCGCGCCTTCGGCAACCGGGTCGCAACTTACCGTGGCTGTCGGCATGATTCACCGGTTCTGACCGGTTTGAGCGCCGGTCACGGCGTCCGCCCGGACGCTGTGACCGGGTTCACCTCAGTTCAAGTGCGCGGAGTTTGCCGCTATCATGGTGCCCGCGCTGCCCTTGGTCTCTGACCGCATCGACACCTCAGGCCGCGCCGTTGCGATCCCTTCCACTTCCCCCCGAACTCGTTGCGAGCTGTATGACTTCGCGCCCTTTCCCCTCGCCCCCTGAGGACGAGGCCACCATGACCGCCGCCCGACGCGTGTATCTGAAGCTGCGTGAGCGGATTGTCGAGATGGAACTGCTACCCGGAACGCGCATCGTCGAGAAGGATCTCGCAGAAGAATTCGGCACCAGCCGTACCCCCGTTCATGAGGCCGTCCAGCGGTTGGCCGAGGAAGGGCTGATCGACGTCCAGGCCCGCGTCGGGACGTTCGTGTCGCGCATTCCGCTCAATACGCTGGAAGAAGCCATGCTCGTGCGCGGCGCGCTGGAAGTCGCCATCATCGAGAAGGCTGCCGAGCGCATGACGCCCGAAGGCATCCACAAGCTGAACGTCGTGCTCGAACGGCAGGCGCAATGCGTTCGAGAGAGCAACCGGCGCGGCTTCTTCCGCACCGACGAAGCCTTTCACGCCACGCTGGCCGAGCTGTCGGGCTACCCCGGCGTCTGGCAGATCATCCTGGAAGTCAAAACGCAGATCGACCGCTACCGGCTGCTGACCCTACCGCTGGAGGGCCGCATGACCGAGGTCCTGGCCGAGCACCGCGCGGTGATCGACGCCCTCGCTTCCAACAATCCGAAACGCGCCGTGCGCGCCATGCGGGAGCACCTGGATCACGTGCTGCCCGTGTTGGAAATTACCCGCCGGCTGCGCCCGGAGTACTTCACCATCTAGCGGGTCCGGGCAAGTGGCCGCTTCAGGCTGGGGCGGCCGCTTGATGCACCGTGTCGGAGCACGGCCTTCGCCAGCCCGCACCGCCGTGACTGGCTCCGGCACAAACATCCCCTCCCCCGGGAATGCACATTCCCGAATCGCCCTGTCGCATGCACCAGTCGTTCGGCCCTGGCGCATTGTTAATCCTTGGTTCACATGCGCAGTGGATCATGTCAGATCAACCCGCTTCCCATGCACCGCCCTCCATGCCGAATTGCACTTCAGTGAACCCTTTGCCGATGACCTTGCCTGCTGCCGCATTGGTACTCAGCCTGGCACTCGCGCTGCCAGCGCTGGCACAAACGAACGCCCTGCGCGTGGCCTCCGATGTAAAGGACATCCGCATCAAGCCGTTGAACGTGCTGCCCAAGGCCACCGGCAGCAAGAGCGACCGAGCTGACTGCCCACAGGTCGTCATGAAGCCGGCATCGGCAGCAGCCAAGCAGGTGGCGGCACAAGGCTGGGCGGTCATGGCCGATGTGCCGCTTGGCTCGGCCTCTTCCGGCACGTATCGCGCCATCAGTTTTGCGGGCCGTCTGGAAGCCGGTACCAGCGCAACCTGCAGCATCACGCAAGGCAACGTGGCCGTGTTCGACAACGACAAGCTCGTCGCGCTGGCCTACGGCAAATCCGCCGAAGACACCGCCATCGGCACCCTCACCGCGCTCGAAGGCGGCGCCGTGCGCGTGTGGGACGGCGACATGGTTGCGTCGCCGGTCGGTGACTTGCGTGTCGACGCTGACGGCACGGTGCGCCTGAGCAAAATTGCCGACGAAGATGCCGTCTGCCATGGCCGCGCCAAGGTACCGGCCATCTACGGCATGCCGATCGACAAGGCCCGCAAGGCACTCGCCTCCAGGGGCTGGAAGCCTGTACGAGGCGGCCCCAACGGCGAGCCGCGCCAGAGCGCCCTGGTCAAGCAGGGTCTGGTAGAAACCGAAAACTGTGCAGGCACGGGCCTCGCCTACTGCGACTTCAGCTACACCGGCCCCGCCGGCAAGCTGACCGTGACCACCGCAGGGGAGGACGACCCGCCGCACGTTGCCGACTACGAGGTCAAATGCCGTTGATCGGCAGCAGCGCGCTCTTCAGGCACCCTCCCGTTACATGTTGTTACACTTTCGTTTGCCAGGTCTGTCGATTCCGCCCACCCTTCATTCGACGTGCAAGTAGAGGCGCGAACATCATGCGTCGCCTCCAAACCCATCGAACTCAAGGAGAAACACCATGCGATTCATGATCCTGCGTCTGGCCGACAAAGACACCGAAGCCGCCGTCATGCCGAGCGAAGAACTGCTCACCGCCATGGGCAAGTACATGGAAGACTTGGCCAAGGCAGGCGTGCTGCTGGGCGGCGAAGGGCTGCACCCCAGCTCGCGCGGCGCACGCGTGGAATTCAAGAATGGCAAGCCGACGGTGATCGATGGCCCGTTTGCGGAAGCCAAGGAGCTGATCGCCGGCTACACAATGTTGCAAGTCAAGTCGGAAGAAGAAGCACTGGAGTGGGTCAAGCGCTGGCCCGCACTGGATGCCGGCGGCAATGTGCGCCTGGAAATCCGCCGCGTGTTTGAAGCGGAAGATTTTGGTGCGGAGTTCACACCCGAAGCCCGCGAGCGCGAAGAACGCCTGCGCGCAGAACTGGCGGCCAAGCAGCAATAAACGGCGCCGTCATGGCCGGTTCAACGCCGGATGCGCTCGCCATTCACCGCACCATCGATGCGGTGTGGCGCATCGAATCGGCCAGGATCATTGCCGGGCTTGCACGCCTGCTGCGCGACGTGGGGCTGGCCGAAGAGCTGGCGCAGGATGCGCTGGTCGCGGCGCTGGAGCAATGGCCAGCATCCGGTATCCCCGACAATCCGGCCGCGTGGCTCACGGCCACCGCCAAACACCGCGCCATTGACCGGCTGCGCCATCACACGCTGGCGGAACACAAGCATGCGCTGCTTGCCATCGAGCTGGAGATCGAACAGGAGCTTGCCCAGGCCGATGCCGAAACAGCGCGCGACGAGGCCATCGGCGACGACCTGCTCCGCCTGGTCTTCATTTCCTGCCATCCGGTGCTGCCACACGAAGGCCGCGTGGCGCTCACACTACGACTGCTCGGCGGGCTGACCACGGACGAGATCGCCCGGGCCTTTCTGGTGCCGGAGCCCACGGTGGCGCAGCGCATCGTGCGGGCAAAGAAGACGCTTGCCGCCGCACACGTGCCGTTCGAGCTGCCCGAGCCCGATGCGTTGCCCGAGCGGCTTTCAGCCGTGCTGCAGGTGATCTATCTCGTCTTCAACGAAGGCTATGCCGCCACCGCGGGTGACGACTGGACGCGTCCCACGCTATGTGAAGAGGCGCAGCGCCTGGGCCGCATCCTGGCCGGGCTTATGCCGGGCGAGCCGGAAGTGCATGGTCTGCTTGCGCTGATGGAGCTTCAGGCCTCGCGCCTGCGTGCACGCGTGGGCCCGGGCGGCCGGCCCATCCTGCTGATGGAACAGGACCGCAGCCGTTGGGACTACCTGCTCATCCGGCGTGGCTTTGCAGCGTTGGCACAAGCGCAAGCCTGCGGGCGGGGGCTCGGCCCGTATGGACTGCAGGCGGCAATTGCGGCATGTCATGCAAGCGCACGCACCGCCGAACAAACCGACTGGACGCGCATTGCTGCGCTGTACGACGCGCTGGCGCAGCTCACGCCGTCGCCCATCGTCGAACTGAACCGCGCCGTGGCGGTGGGCATGGCGTATGGCCCGCAGGCGGGGCTCGAGATTGTCGATACGCTGCTGGCCGAACCGGCACTGCGCAGCTACCACCTGTTGCCCAGCGTGCGCGCCGATTTTCTAGCGCGCCTCAACCGCCCGGAGGAGGCTCGCGTGGAGTACGAACGCGCAGCAGTGCTTGCACACAATCGGCAAGAACGCGCGCTCTTGCTGGAACGCGCAGCCAAGTGCGGCGCACCGGAGTAACGTCGCGGCACGCCGCTTGCTACGCAGATTGGCTTGTCGATAACGCGACGGCGGCGGAACCTTGATCGCGCCGTGGTCGTCCATCCTGCGTGAACCGTTCTTCGTCTTCCCTTCTCAGCATTCAGGCACTGCGGGGCTTTGCCGCGCTGTATGTGGTGGTGTACCACTCCGGGCTCGCCTTGGCCCATGCCGATATCCCTGCCCTTGCGTGGCTGACCACGCATGTAATCAAGCGCGGGCATGTGGGTGTGGATGTGTTCTTCGTCATCAGCGGCTTCATCATTGCGTGGGCCGCCATTCTTGGCCCGAAGGGACCCGAGCCGGCCAGCGAATTTCTCGTCAAGCGTGCGTTCCGGCTTGCGCCGCCTTACTGGCTGATGTCGGTGCTGCATTCCACGTGGCTCAACCCGGTGTCGGCGGGCGTGCTGCTGACCTCGCTCGCGTTTGTGCCGCAGGCGAATGTGGATGCGCCGTACTTCGGGTATCCGGCGCTGTATGTGGGCTGGTCGCTCAACTACGAGGTGTTTTTTTATGCGCTGTGTGCGGTCGGGCTGGCGCTGTTCGGCCGGCGCGCGCTTGGGCTGGTGGCACTGGCGCTATTCACGACCACGATCATCGTGCCGTTCTGGCACAGCGGCGTCGTGCAGCGCAACCCGGAAGCGCTGTACGACTGGGCCACCCCGCTGCAGGCCATGGCAGCCAATCCGCTTGTGCTGGAGTTCCTGCTGGGCGCGGGGCTGGCGTGGCTGTATGCGGCAAATCGGCATCGTCTCACGCCGGCCTACGCGCGGGTGTTGATGGCGATAGGCGTGGCGACGTTCGTGATATCGGTCGTTGGCCCTGTTCCCAAGTTCGATCTGCTCGCCCGGGGGCTGCCCGCAGGCGCATTGTTGATCGGCATGGTGGCGATGGAGCACTGCGGCGAGCTTCGCGTGCCGCGCGTCGCTGTCTGGCTGGGTGAGCTGTCGTACGCGCTCTACCTCGTGCACCCGAGCGTGATTGAAGCCACGCACCGCCTGGTGGGCAGGCTGGCGCCCGAATGGATCGGCACCCAGTTGATGCTGTTTGCCGTCAATCTTGCATTCACGCTGGTGTTGGCCATGCTGCTGCATCGCTATGTGGAGCTACCGTCCATTGCCATGGGCCGCCGCGCCATCGGCTGGATGCGCAACCGTCGGCACGCCTCGCGTACGCGCCTGGGTCAACAGGAATCTTGAGCAGCGACGCCTCTGCGCCGCCTGCGGTGCGTGACGCGATGCCGCTGCCGATGCCGCTGCCTGCTCTCCTCAAGCTGTCACGCTGAACATCAACGCCTGGATCTTGCCGTCGACCGGGCCCGCGCCGAACTGGGCCGTCAATGCATCGGTACATACCTCGGTGGCATCGGTCAGTGCATCGGGGCCGAATGCCTCCAGTTCGCCTCGCACCGGCGTACCCTGGCAGTAGGCGATGGCCACCACGCGTGCCGTATCTGCCCGGCTGCGCGCTGGGACAACGTCGTACATGACCTCTGCGGTAAAACCGCCCGCGCGGGCATCGGCTTGAATAGGCACCGGGTCGTAATGACCATGCGGCGTACGCGCCAGAAACATCGGCGGATTTTCGGGAAAGCGTTTCGCCAGCGCCTTCGTCACCACATTTGCAAAGTCGTTGTCTTCAATCCGGCCCCACACGCTCAAGAGCAGCCTGCCGCCTGGTGTCAGCACACGCCGCGCTTCAGCAAAGGCCCTGGGCCGGTCGGGGAAGAACATCGCGCCAAACTGGCAGATCACCACATCGAAAGAGCCATCGGCAAACGGCAGTTGCTGGGCGTCGGCCTGCTGCCATGTCACGGGCCGGTCTGTGCCCACGGCGGCCGCGCGATCGAGCATCGGCGAGTTCAGGTCGGTCGCGACAATCTCGGTGGTCGCAGGCAACGCACGCGCCAGTGCGCGCGTCACGGCTCCGGTACCTGCCGCAACTTCCAGTACGCGCTGCGGCTGACATGCCGCCGCCCGTGCAGCCATGTCCACCGCATAGGGCTCGAAGATCAACGGGACCAGCAGCGTGTCATACAGCTCGGGAATGGAGCCAGAGAAGACCTGATCGGTGCCATGCGCAGCCATCGTTCACCACCTTTGCCCGAGGAAGGGTCGAGCATGAATCGTTATAGCCCGGAACCGCGCAGCGGGCACTCCGCCAAGTCGACTAGAGGACATGCCCGCCGAGGCATGAAGGGCCGTCAAGGCGCGGGATTACCCACGTTTTCTGGTGGCCGTCCCTGCCTGACGCGGCACGCGCCCCAACGCCGGCTTGAGCACCGGTGCGTGGTCGCCGAGAAATTCCCACAGCCGATTGGCGACCGGCCCGTGCGGCTGATCCCGCCGTCGCGCAACCGCCAGCTCCTGCACCATGCCAGGAAAATGCCGCCCCGCAATCGATAGCAATGTCCCTTCGCGCAATTCCGCATCGATCAGGAAACGCGGCAGATGCCCCCACGCCATGCCGTGGAGGATCAACTCTTTCTTCATCAACTGATCGGGCACGGCGCACTGCGGTGCCCCTTCGATGACGTAGTGGGATTGCTCCGGCGGGTTCCGCGCGGAATCGTTGATGACGCACTGCATGAAGCGCTGCATCTGCTGTGGCGTAATGGATGACGTGACGGGGAACGGCAGAAAGCCCGGGGCCACCACCGGCACCATGGCGATCTTGCCCAGGTCGATCCATTCCATGCGCACATCGCCCTTTGGTACGCGGTGGACGATCAGGTCGGTGTCGTCTTCCAGCAAGCGTTCCCACGGCCCGGTGACGGCTTCAAACTGCAATTGCAGGCGCGTCTGCGGGCACTGGCCGAAGAACTGGCTGAGCAGTGCCAAAACGGGCTGCAGCGGGCACAGGTCACCCAGCACCACGCGCAATTCGGCTTCCTCGCCCATCGCCAGCTGCTTTGCGTGGGTTCGCAGTTCATCGCTCTCACGCAGCACGGACTGCACCTTGCGATGAAACGATCGCCCCGCCTCCGTCAAGCGCACGCGATAGCCGCTGCGATCCAGCAGGCTCAAGCCCAGTTGCCCCTCCAGCTTGGCGACCGCCGCAAACACGGAAGGGTGCGAGCGGTGCAGCCGATCGGCGGCCGCCTGAAAGCTGCCGCCGGCGACCACCGCGTCGAAGCACTGCAGCTCGTGAAGCGTGAAGTTCTGCATTGTCGGCAAAATCTACAAAGTTCGTCGTAACTTCATAGTATCCACGAATCACCTCGGCTTCTAGGATGACGACATCCAATCGTTTCAACCGTCTTTCTCAGGAGCCCATCATGACCACCCGCAACGACCTTTCCTTCATCACCACCGGTGACGGCACGCGCATCGCCTATCGCTTCGACGGCGCGGCGGACAAGCCCGTCCTGCTGCTGTCCAACTCCATCGGCACCGATCTCCATATGTGGGACGTGACCGTGCCGCGCCTAGCCGATCACTTTCATGTGCTGCGCTACGACGCGCGCGGCCATGGCGCTTCGGATGCCCCCACTGGTGCCTACTCGATGGATCGGCTTGGGCGTGACGTCGTGGAGCTGCTCGATGCGCTGGGCATCCAGCGCGTGCACATGCTGGGGCTGTCGCTGGGCGGCATCGTGGCGCAGTGGCTGGCGATTCATGTGCCGGAGCGCATCGATCGGCTGATCCTATCCAACACCGCCGCGCACATCGGACCGACGCAGTATTTCGACCAGGCCATTGCAGAGCTTCGGCAGGCGCCCGACATGCAGGCAACGGCCGAAACGTTTCTGCGCAACTGGTTTCCGGCACGCATGCTGGAGGCACGCGACCCGGCCGTTGAACCATTCCGCCGCACGCTGCTGGCGACGCCGCGCGAGGGCATCATCGGCGGGTGGACAGCGGTGCGCGATGCCGACCTGCGCCGCACGATCACGCTGATCACGCATCCGACGCTCGTCATTGCCGGCCAGCACGACACCGTGACGTCCGCCTGCCACGGCGAGGAAATTGCCGCCGCCATTCCGGGGGCGCAACTGCACATGCTGGACACCGTGCATCTTGCCAACGTGGAGCAGCCGGATGCATTCATGAACGCTGTGCTGGATTTCCTGGCCGTGCGCGAAACGGCTTGATGCGTGGACGATGCATCGACACGGCATCGACACGCGGCAACCCAGCCGGTTAACATGGCGGCCATCCAACCGATGTGCCGCCAGCCATGTCCCGCGTCAAGAACGAAGACGAATTCGAACTGCGCCGCGAAAGCGTGCTCGACACCGCCGCCGAGGCCTTTGCGGCCGACAGCTATCCGAGCGTGTCGATGAACCAGCTTGCCGCTGCGTGCGGCGGCTCCAAATCGCGCCTGTATCACTACTACGAAGGCAAGGAAGCCATCCTGTTCGACCTGCTGGACCGCTACACGCGCCGGCTGGCCGATCTGGTTGAACGCGCCGAGAGCGACGCGCGGCACGCCAAGCTTTCGGCGCGCGCCACGCTGCATCTGCTGGTCCGTACGTTCCTGGCCGAATACGCTACGTCGCGCACCCGGCATGTTGCTTTGCTCAATGACGTGAAATACCTGGCGCCGGAGCAGCGCGACATCGTGCTCGCGCGCGAGCGGGACGTAGTGGCGGCCGTGGGCCGGCAACTTGGCGCGGCCTACCCGGACAAAGTGGATGAAGCCAACCGCACGCCCATCACGATGATGCTGTTCGGCATGATGAACTGGACGTTCACCTGGCTCAAACCTGACGGGCCACTCTCGTACGAGGGCTATGCGGAAATGGTGATCGACATGCTGGAAAACGGGCTGAGCGGCCCAGGCGGCAGAAAAGGCTGACGTTCAACGCTCGTCATAGCTGACCACCACGCGCTGCGTGAGCGGGCGCGCCTGGCAGGTCAGCACAAACCCCTGCTGGATTTCCCAGTCTTCCAGTGTGAAGTTCTTGTCCATCTCCACACGGCCTTCCAGCACCTTGGCACGGCACGTACAGCACACACCGCCCTTGCACGCATAGGGCAGATCGAGCCCCGCGTTCAACGCACTGTCGAGCACCTTGGCATCCCCCGCCATGGGCACTTCGTGCGATTTGCCGTCGAGCACCACAGTCAGCGCGACATCGCCAGCCATGGCGGCGTGTTTGCGCGGCCTGGCCGCCGCCGACGCATCGCCCACCGGCACACCAAAGCGCTCTGCATGCACGCGCTCGCGCGGTACACCGCGCTCAAGCAGCGCCGCTTCCACCGCGTCGATCATCGTCGACGGGCCACAGATGAAGGCGGCATCAATATCCTCGGGCGGGATCAGCGTATCCAGAAAAGCGCGCGCCTTCGCACCGTCCAGCCGCCCGTTGAACAGCGCGATCTCTTGCGCCTGCCGCGACAACACGTGATACAGCGCGAAGCGATCGAGGTAGCGGTCTTTCAAATCTTCGAGCGCTTCGCCAAAAATGATGCTGTCGACGCTGCGGTTGCCGTAGACAAGCGTGAAGCGGCTCTGCGGCTCGGCCGCCAGCGTCGTCTTGATCAGCGACAGGATGGGCGTGATGCCGCTGCCAGCCGCAAAGGCCACATAGTGACGCGCGCTTTCGGCTGCCAGCGGTACGTAGAAGCGGCCGTCAGGCGGCAACACATCGAGCGTCTGGCCCACGCGGATACGGTCGTGCAGGTGATTGGAGAAGACCCCCGCATCGACACGCTTGACCGCCACACGCAACTCGCCGTGCGCGTCGTAGTCCTGCACGGCGCAGCAGATGGAATACGAGCGCCGCAGTTCTTCCTGTCCGGGCAGTTGGCCAGACGGCACGCGCAGCGTCAGAAACTGGCCTTGCGTAAAGCGGTATGCGTTACGCAGATCGTTCGGCACGTCAAAGCGCACCGAAATCGTATCGGCCGTCTCGCCGCGCACTTCGGCAACACGCAAGGGGTGGAATTGCGGAGTCATGGCGATCGGGCTCGGTGGGGCTTAGTAGGGCTTAGTAAGGCTTGAAATAGTCGAACGGCTCGCGACAGGCGCGGCAGCGGTAGAGCGCCTTGCAAGCTGTCGAACCGAAGGCGGAGATGAGCACCGTATCGTGCGATCCGCATTGCGGGCAGGCGATATGCTCGGCCTGCATTGGGCGCGTGAGACGAATCGGGCGGGTGCCATCTACTTCGGCCACATGTGCCGGCGGTGCAATACCAAAGGCGCGCAGCTTGCGGCGCCCTTCGGCAGTGATCCAATCCGTTGTCCATGCCGGCGACAGCACCGAACGCACGCGATACGCACCCACGTCTGCCGCCTGCAACGCGCGGCTCACATCATCGGCAATCTGCTCCATGGCCGGGCAACCGGAATACGTGGGCGTGATCGTTGCCACCAGTGTGCCGGCTTCGTCGAGCTGCACATCGCGCAGGATGCCAAGCTCGGCGAGCGTGACCACGGGAATCTCCGGATCGGTCACGGCGTCCAGCGCGATACGGGCGCGGTCCAACCGCTCGCTTACCACGATGCCCCCGGATACTGGCGCGCCAGTCCCTGCATCTCGGCCAGCAGATAACCCATATGCTCGGAATGCACGCCGTGCTTGCCGGTGCTGACATACGGACCAGCCTCTGGCCAACGCAGCGTGGCCTCGCCCAATGCGTCGCGCACCGTGGCTTCCCATGCGCCGCGCAGGTCTGCCGGATGCACGCAGATGCCGGCCTCGGCCACGGCAGTTTCAACGTCATCCGCAGCGAAGTATTCGTTGGTGTACGGCATCAGCCAATCGAGCGCGGCTTGGGCCCGCGCATGCGATTCGTCGGTGCCATCACCGAAGCGCACGAGCCAGTCGCGCGTATGGGCGAGGTGGTAACGCATCTCCTTCACCGATTTGGCGGCAATGGCGGCCAGTTCGGTATCGGTCGAACGCGTCAGCGCCTCCCACAGCGGCACCATCAATGCGGCGTACAGGAAGTGGCGGACGATGGTGACGGCGTAGTCGCGCGCGGTTGCGGAGGTCGCCACCATTGGCCCCGCATGCGGCAGCTCGAGCAGCGTGTAATTGCGGAAAGCAGGCTCCGCACGCCAGTAGGCGTAGTCATCCTCGGTGCGCGGCGTACCGGTGAGCGTGCCTTCAATCTGCCCCGCGTGCGTGTAGAGCAACCGCGCCTGCCCGATCAGGTCAAGACTCAGGTTGGACAGCGCGATGTCTTCTTCCAGCACCGGACCATGGCCAGTCCATTCCGCGTTGCGCTGGCCGAGGATGAGCGCGTTGTCGGCCAGACGAAGGATGTATTGCAGATGCGCGTCGGAAGTCATCACCGCGGCTCACATGTGATTGACTTCATCGGGCAGCCGATAGAACGTCGGGTGCCGATAGATCTTGTCGGCCATCGGGTCGAAGAGCATCGGCTTGTCGTCAGGTTCGCTGGCGGTGATGGCGGCCGATGGCACAACCCAGATCGAGACGCCTTCCTGCCGGCGCGTATACACATCGCGCGCCATCTGCAGCGCCTGCTTGGCGTCCACCGCGTGCAGGCTGCCGCAGTGCTTGTGCTCCAGACCCTGCTTGCTGCGGATGAACACTTCCCACAGCGGCCATTCGTGTTGATGCATGGTGGGCTCCTTCCGGTTCAGGCAGCTTGTTGGTTGGCGGTGGCGCGTTCGGCCCGCTTGCGCGCGTAGGCAAGCGCGGCCTCGCGCACCCATTCGCCTTCTTCGTGTGCACGCTTGCGGGTGGCAAGGCGCTCGCGGTTGCACGGGCCGTGGCCGTCCAGCACACGCTTGAACTCAGACCAATCGAGCGGTGAGAAATCGTAGTGGCCGCGCGCTTCGTTCCACGTGAGGCCCGGGTCTGGCAGCGTCACGCCCAGCACGCGCGCCTGCTCGACGGTGGCATCGACAAAGCGTTGCCGCAGATCGTCGTTCGAGATGCGCTTGATGCCCCAGGCCATGGTCTGCGCGCTGTTGGGCGATGCAGTATCGGGCGGCCCGAACATCATCAGCACCGGAAACCACCAGCGGTTGACGGATTCCTGCACCATGTCGCGCTGCGCCTGCGTGCCGCCCATCATCGTCAGCAAAGATTCATAGCCCTGGCGCTGGTGAAATGACTCTTCCTTGCAGATGCGGATCATGGCGCGCGCATACGGGCCGTATGAGCAACGGCACAGCGGCACCTGATTCATGATCGCCGCGCCATCGACCAGCCAGCCGATCACGCCCACGTCTGCCCAGGAGAGCGTCGGGTAATTGAAGATCGACGAATACTTCGCGCGACCTTCGTGCAGCGCATCGATCATCTCGTCGCGCGAGCTACCAAGCGTTTCTGCGGCGGAATAGAGATAGAGGCCATGGCCCGCTTCATCCTGCACCTTGGCCAGGAGGATGGCCTTGCGCTTGAGCGACGGCGCGCGGCTGATCCAGTTGCCCTCGGGCAGCATACCCACCACCTCGGAATGCGCGTGCTGCGAAATCTGCCGCAGCAAAGTCTTGCGGTAAGGCGCAGGCATCCAGTCTTGCGGCTCGATCTTGTGGTCGGCGCCGATACGTGCGTCAAAGCGCGCCTGCAAATCGGCTTCGCCTTGGGAGGCAGCGGCCAGCTCCTGCTCCGTAGGCAGACCGCCGGGCTGGTCGAGGCTTTGGGTGTACATGCGATCCTCCGGCCGCTTTCTGGACATGTGCACGGCACGTCATGTGCGCCGTGTTTTGGATGGATCGATTATAAACCGTCCGACCGGTCGGTCAATAACGGGTTTCACCGCATGCCTCGTTTGAGACATGCGGTGAAACCGGCGTCCTCTTTGCCCTTCTCGGACTTAGATTGGCGCTGCAGACGACGCTTCCCCCTGCGCCGCCCCATGCGTGCGGGTGCGCACAAACACCCCTGCCAACACAGAAGCAAGCAGGGCTGCAACAGCGCCCAACAGGAACGCGAGGTGGTAGCCGCCATTGAGCGCGGTCGTGGCATCGGCGCCTGCCGCGGTCAAACCTTCGGTGCGTGCAGCGGCCAAGCTTGCCAGGATGGCCAAGCCTAACGCACCGCCCATCATGAACGACGTGTTGACCACGCCCGACGCCAGGCCCGACTCATCCGGCGCCACATCACTCATGGCCGCCAGCAGCACCGGATTGAATGCCACACCGGCGCCCAGGCCCAGCAACAGCATGCCGGGCAGCACGTCGAGCACAAAGCTGCCGCCGGCAGGCGCGCGCGCAAACAGCACCAGCCCCACAGCTGCCACCAGCAAACCCAACGACAGCGGCGCGCGAATGCCAAAGCGCATCACCAGCTTGGCCGACAAGCCCAGCGAGAACACCGCCATGATGATGTTGGCCGGCAGGAAGGCCAGCCCCACCTGCATGGCGCTGTAATCAAGCACGCGCTGCATGTACAGCGCCGAAATGAAGAACCACGCGAACATCGCCGCCGCCCACAACACGCCCACCAAGTTGGCCGTGGCCACGTTGCGCAGCGCGAACATGTGCAGCGGCATCAACGGATGCGACACGCGCGATTCAATGATCAGGAACGCGATCATCAGCGCAATGGCAATGCCCAGCTGCGTCAGCGTTTGCGTGGATGTCCAACCGGCTTCGTTGCCATGCACGACCGCATACACCGCCAGCATCAGCGACGCGGTCACGGCAATCGCGCCCGCCACGTCCAGCTTCGTGCGATCGGCCAACGGCTTGCCCGCAGGCAACAACGCCACGCACGCGGCATACACCGCCACGCCAATCGGTAGATTAACCAGGAAGATCCAGTGCCAGCTCAGCGTGCTCGTCAGCAAGCCACCGAGCAACACGCCGATGCTGCCGCCCCCCGCACACACAAAACCGTAGATCCCCATCGCCTTGGCGCGATCCGCCGGCGAGGTGAACAGGTTCATGATCAGCGACAGCGACACCGCCGACACCACTGCACCGCCCAGCCCCTGCACGGCGCGCGCCGTGATCAGCAGCCCTTGCGAATTCGCCAGCCCGCATGCAGCCGAAGCCAGCGTGAACAACGTCAGCCCCAGCAGGAACAGCTTGCGATGTCCGAACAGGTCTCCCAGCCTGCCACCCAGCAGCAGGCAGCCGCCAAAGGTCAGCATGTAGGCGTTGACGACCCACACGAGCGAGGTTTCGGTAAAGCCCAGGTCTGCCTGGATGGACGGCAGCGCAACGTTCACGATGGTCGTATCCAGCACGATCATCAGCACGCCCAGACAGAGCACGATGAGGGCAAGCCAGCGCTTGCGTTCGTCGATGCCATGCGTCATGGAATCACTCCTATGATTGGCCGCTGCGCCTGAATGTCGATCAGGATTGCGCAGCCGATTTAAGGTTGGCGAGACCGGCTTCAAAGTCCTTGCCGATCATCGCGTCCATACTGAAGAACAGGCCCATCACCTTGGAGATGAACGGGCTCGGGCCATACATGGCCCAGGTGACGTGCGTCACATCGCCGGCAGGCTTGAGCGTGAATTCCGCAGTGTTGTGCGCCGCGAAGGGCTTCAGGAAATCCAGCTGAATCTGGATGCGGCTGGGCGACGTTGAATCGACGATCTCCATGCGCCCGGCCCCCACTTCCCGCGAGCCATCCCACGCATAGTTCGCGCCTTTGCCACTCGCGGGGCTGCCATAGGTGCGCTTCATTGCGGGGTCACGCTTTTCCCACGGAGACCAAGTCGTCCAGTGGTGAAAATCGTTGATCAGGGCGAACACTTCTTCGGGCGGTGCCTTGATGTCGATCTCGCGCTGCACTTTGAAGGTATCCGGGCGTGTGGCGGCAAAACCCAGCGCAGCAGCAATCGCGACGACGATGACGATCGCAATGATCTTCAGCATGAAGAGCGCTCCAACAGATGGGGACAGCAGGTGAAGGGACGCCTTTGCGCAAGCCGTGCAAAGGGTCGCGGTCAGAACAGCCGGTCGTCGCCAAGGGGGTGGTTTCGTTGATATTAGTAAGGCGCCGATGATCGCGCAGCCTGGCACCGGACCGTGGCCCTGCGCCAAGGCAGGCGCCCTACGATTTTTCGTAGAACGGCCACCGAGCGGCGGCCGTTTTCACACGCACCACAATTACATCGGCTTGGGCGCGATCACCATCCACGTGATGCCGAAGCGGTCGGTCACCATGCCGAACGCATTGGCAAAAAACGTTTCGGACATCGGCATCGTGACGTGACCGCCATCGCCGAGTGCCTTGAATGTCCGTTCGGCAGTGGCGTTGTCGGGCACGCTCACGGACAACCCGAAACCTTTGAAATCCGTCTTGCCGCCGGCCATGCCGTCGGACGCCAGAATCTGGGTTTCGCCCACGCGGAAGGCGGCGTGCATCACCTTGTCGAGCGGGGGCGCCATGCCGCCGCATTGCTCGGCAGTGGGCTGTGCGTCCTTGGGCGCATCCTTGTAGTGCATCACCACATCGACCTTGGCACCAAGCGTCTTCTTGTAGAACTCCAGCGCTTCTTCACAACGACCTTCGAAGAACAGATACGGTTGAACTTGCATCACAACTCCTTGGGGTGGACTTGGGGGACTGCAAAGCCGCGCATTGCGCCACGCGGTCGGGGGAAAACCTCGCTCAGCCGCACGCCGGTTCAGGCACCGGCATCGGCACTGAGGCATGCTCGTGTACGACTTGCCAACGGCCATCGCGCTTGCGGAAACACACGGTAGCGCGCGTCTGCGCATCGTGCTTTGCACCGTCCCGATAGCGCGCACGCAAGCGATTCACGCTGAAGCAATAGGCCAGATCGCCACTCACCTCAAGGTGCAGCTCGGTGAATTGGAAATCGGCCTGACCCTCAAGCGCATCGAACCAGCTTTGCCAGTTGCGGCGGTATGCGTCGACGCCTTTGACGAACAACGGCGGCGTCACATCGAAGACCACCACATCGTGTGCGTAATGACGTATGACGGCGTCGACATCCTTGGCGCGGACGGCGGCAGCCCACTCGTTAATCAACGTACGTAGTTGGGCCTCGTCGTCCGCTGCGGTAGTGGCAATCGTCATGTTGGCCTCCAAACATCTGTTGCACGAAAGGCTTGGAAATTTGCGTCACAGCGCCTAGGGTTTAATTGTGAACACTGTCCACAAAAGATAGCAGACATAATGGACGGTGTCCACATAGAACTTGCGGAGTTGCATTGCATGACCCAGGAACCGCCCCGACCACCCGTGCGCACCACGTATCGCCATGGCGACTTGCGACGTGCGCTGCTTGACGCCGGCATTGAACTGGCGCGCGCCGGCGGGCCCGACGCCATCGTGCTGCGCGAAGCCACGCGCCGCGCGGGCGTGGTGCCAAATGCCGCCTACCGGCACTTCGCGGGGCGGCAGGACTTGCTACAAGCCGTGCGGGCGGAGGCATTGGCGGCGTTGGCGCGCGCCATGGAAGCGGAGTTGGATGCCATCGACCCGACGTGGCCAGAAGATGTGCGCGCACGTGCGTCGCTACGCGCCATCGGCGTGGGTTATCTACGGTTTGCGCAGACGGAGACCGGCCTCTTCCGCACAGCCTTTGCGGTGCCCGATGAAGTAGAAAACGACGCGGACCCTGCCAAGGCCGGCAATAGTGGCCTGAACCCGTTCCAGTTGCTAAGCCTGGCGCTCGACCGGATGACCGCTGCCGGCGTACTGCCGTCCGAACGCCGTCCGGGCGCCGAATACCTCGCATGGTCTGCGGTGCATGGGCTGGCCCTGCTCATCATTGATGGGCCGTTGCGCGGGCGCCCGCCTGAGCAGACCGGCGCCATTGCATTGCGTGTGGTGGAAATGGTGGAAAACGGCCTGTAGAGACTGCTGGACAGAGGGCCGATGGAATATTGTCTGCACCCGAAGTGTTTACCATCAGCACAAGCCACACACCGGAGAACCACCATGCAGATGCGACCAGGCAGATGGATCAGCGCGGCCGCGCTCGTGCTGAGCGCATGCGCGGCGCTTTCGCCGATCCAGACGGCCCAAAAGATGATCGGCCAGCCCGAAAGTGCCGTACGCGAGACGTTTGGCACGCCCACCGAGACGTATCAGTTGGCAGGCGGCACGCACCGCTGGATCTATTCCAAGCAGCCGATGGGGCACGAAGTCTATGCCGCAGACTTTGACGCGGGCGGCAAGCTCACCAACTTCCGGCAGATGCTGACTGAAAAGGAAATCTACGAAGCGCGGCCCGGCGTCTGGACCAAGCATGATGTGGCGGAGCGCTTTGGCATGCCGCGCGAACCGACGCAGTACTACCCGCTGATGAAGCGGGAGGCGTGGTCATACCGGATGTACGTCGTCGGGCATCAACAGGCGCACTTCAACGCCCTCTTCGACGACAACGGTGTGCTCGATCGCACCATGATCGTCGTCGACCCGCTTGGCGGCGATCACCAAAGCCGCAAGTGATAAAAAGCCCGGGCGGCGCATTGCACGTCGCCCGGGCTCCAGGGTTTAGCCCAGCGCAGAAGCGATGGCCTGCGCGAGTTCGTTCGCTTCAAACTTTGCAACGTAGCCGTTGGCGCCAACGCGGCGCACGTGGTCTTCGTTGGCGGAGCCCGACAGCGACGAGTGAATCACCACCGGAATCGACTGGAATGCCGGCTCGGTTTTGATCTTGCGCGTGAGCGTGAACCCGTCCATCTCGGGCATTTCCAGATCGGTCAGCACCAGCGCGATCTTGTCGCGCACAGTCTTGCCTTCGCGTGCGGCATCGCGTGCGATGTTCTGCAGCGTGTCCCACGCTTCCTGGCCGCTCTTGGTCATCACGTACGGTGTGCCCATCGCTTCCAGACCGTTGGCGATCAGCGAGCGTGCAAGGCCCGAATCATCCGCCACCAGCAGCTTGGCACCCGGGGGCAGCTTGATCGGACGCTCGCCATTGTCGGGCGCCAGATCGGTACGGCGGGTCGGGAACACATCCACCAGAATCTGCTCGACGTCGATCACCTGGGCCAGGCGTGAGTTGTCGGCGTTGCCATCCAGGCGCGCCAGGCTGGTGATATTGCTGCTGCCCACGCTCGCCTCGGCCGGAAAGATCTGGCTCCATTCCAGGCGCACGATCTCGTCCACTTCTTCCACCGCAAAGCCTTGGGTGGAGCGCGCGTATTCGGTAATCAGCAGGATGTTGGCATTGCCGTTCTTGGTGCCGATCACGCTGGCGAGGTCAATCACGGGAATGATCTGGCCGCGCACATTGACCGCGCCCAGGATATGGGCGCCGGCATCCGCCACATGCGTCACAGGCGGCATGACCATGATCTCGCGCACCTTGAACACGTTAATGCCGAACATCTCGCGCTGATTGGAGCGCGCAGATTCGCCCAGGCGGAACAGCAACAGTTCAAAACGGTTGTTGTTTGTCAGATTGGTCCGTTCATCAACTTCGTGCTGCGACATTGTCTTCCCCCGTTCAAGCACACGTTATGTGGCGGTAAACGGCACGGCGTTTGGCAACTTGAAGGGGTTTTGCGAATGTGAAGGCCGAGCCCTGCCAGCGTGGGGAAACACAAGCCTAGGCAACCTTCACATGGGCGACCAGGAAATCCAGAAACGCCCGCACGCGCGCCGGCAGATGCGCCCCGTGACCGACATAGACGGCGTGGATGTCCTCGGTCTCGCCCGGGTTGTAATCCTCCAGGACGGGGACTAGACGGCCCGCATCCAAGTCAGCGCGCACCTGAAACTCGGCCAGACGCGCCAAACCCAGACCGGCGACCGCCACGGCGCGCAGCGCCTCGCCATCGCTGATCTGCGTGTTGCCGTGTGGGGTGAATTCGGTGCGGCGCCCGCGCTTGATAAAGGGCCAGGCACTGATGGCGCGAACGTAGTTGAACGCCAGGCAGTTGTGGTTTGCCAAATCAGCCGGCGTGCGCGGCATGCCGGCGCGCGCCAGATAGGCAGGCGACGCCACCACCATCAAGCGCGTCTGCCCCAGCTTGCGCGCCACCAGCCGAGAACTCTTTAGCGGACCACTGCGCAGGGCAACATCGGTGCGATCTTCCAGCAGATCGACCACGCGATCCGTGAGCGCAATGTCGAGCGACACCTCCGGATGGCACGTCAGAAACGCCGGCACGATCGGCAGCAGTAAATGCGTGCCGACAGGCACATTGGAATTGATGCGCAAGCGCCCTGCTGGCTGCGCCCCGGCGGAAGCCTCGCGCTCGGCCTCGTCCAGATCGGCCAGTACCGTCACGCTGCGCTCATAGAACGCCATGCCCTCGGGCGTGAGCTGAAAGCGCCGCGTGGAGCGGTTCACCAGCCTCGCGCCCAGCCGGGCTTCCAACCGTGCCACCAGTTTGCTCACCGCCGACGGCGTCATGCGGCAAGCACGCGCCGCGGCGGAGAAGCCGCCCTCTTCAACGACCCGCACGAAGACTTCCATCTCGCCAAAGCGATTGACATCAAGCCGCGACATTGTGATTTCAATTCATAGATGTTGTGCTTGCCGGCAGTCTATCGCACAGATCCGACCGTTCTCATACTGGTGGCCATTGCCATTGCTGCTTCGGGCTCAACTCAACACCAACATGACTGCACAGAATAAAGTCGCGCTCGTCGTGGGCGCACAGGGCGTGATCGGCCGCAACCTGATCGAGCACCTCGCCACATTGGACGACTGGCGCATCGTCGGCCTGTCGCGCCGCGGCGGGGAATCGACGGAGCGCATCCGGCATGTGGCCGTCGACCTGCTCGACGCAGCCGACACGCGCATCAAGCTCGGCGCACTTGGCGACGTCACGCACCTCTTCTACGCCGCCTATCAGGACCGCCCGACCTGGGCTGAACTGGTGCCGCCCAACCTCGCCATGCTGACCAACGTGGTCGACGCCATGGAAGCCGCATCGCCCCAGCTCGCGCACATCAGCCTGATGCAGGGCTACAAGGTCTACGGCGGTCACCTCGGGCCGTTCAAAACCCCGGCGCGCGAAACCGATGCGCATTTCATGCCACCCGAATTCATGTTTGACCAGCAGACCTTTCTGGAAGCGCGCCAGGTGGGCAAGGCGTGGACATGGTCGGCCATCCGCCCGTCAGTGGTGGGCGGCTTTGCGCTGGGCAATCCGATGAACCTTTCCGTGGCCATCGCCGTGTACGCTTCGATATCGAAAGAACTGGGCCTGCCGCTGCGCTTTCCCGGCAAACCCGGTGTATACGACCACCTGCTGGAAATGACCGATGCTAGCCTGCTCGCCCATGCCACCGTGTGGGCCGCCACCGACCCACGCTGCGCCAACCAGGCCTTCAACATCAACAACGGAGACCTATTCCGCTGGAGCGAAATGTGGCCGAAGATCGCCGGCTACTTTGCGATGGAAGTCGCCCCGCCGCTGCCCTTGTCGCTCGACACCGTAATGGCCGACAAGGCGCCACTCTGGCAAAGCATGATCGCCAAGCATGGTTTGGCGAACACGCCCTACCGCGATGTGTCTTCGTGGCGCTTTGCCGATTTCGTCTTCTCATGGGACTACGACATGTTCGGTGACGGCTCCAAGGCGCGCCGCTTTGGTTTTCACGAATACGTGGAGACGGAAGCGATGTTCATGCGCATCTTCGACGACTTGCGCCAGCGCAGAATCATTCCGGGGTAGAGCGTCCGGATGCCTCCGCCCGAGTAGCGCACTGGCCGATCCGGCTAGGGGGATGTCCCGACTCGGGTTTCCTCAGGAAGGGTCGATATAGTGAAGGCGGGACGGTAGCTCATGGGTCGAGCGGCGACGGTTTACCGACGCAGGCAGGCAGGTTCAAATCCTGTACGTCCCACCAAATTGATGTTCGTTGTGGATCAACGAAATTGTGCCGTTAAGCATAAAGTGGCCATTTGGACAGGTTATGGTTGTTTAGTCGTTTAACGGCCGCTCCTGGCCGATAACGGTCGGTGATGACGTTACCTGCGCCAGCGACCACGCTGCGGCGCCACGACGTCAGCGCATGGAAGCAAACGCATAAACGAACACGCCCACGACGAACATGATCGCGGACCAGAAAAACCACGTCGGGACACGTGGCCTCCTAACCGGCGGAGTGTTCACGCTCTCCAGCACCTTGGCCTTGGTTGCGGAGTTCCGAGAGAAGAAGACCGCCCAAGTCACAACGACGCTCGCAAGCAGAAAAAGCGCACCGACAGCCAGATTGCTGACGACATAGGTGTAAAACGAGCCTTCGTTCGCACCCCCGCGCATGGCGACGTATGCCTCGGCGTTCTTTGGCCGGAGGAGGACTGTGCCTTCAGTCCATGTGCTCCAACCATTAAGAAGCAGACCGATGGCCACAAGGTAGAAGCCGGCTAGTTTCACGTACGTGCGAAGAGTCGGCTGCGCCGTGTTCCCGGTCTGCATAGCGTGAATAGAGGGTTCGATTGGAGTCGAAATATTGCCAGAATCGCAGAGCTACTGCGCCTCTTCGAGCACGCTTCGAAGCTGCTCCAATCTCCGCGCCGTCAGGTAGCTGATAAGAGAATCGCGATCTACGCGTGGGCTTCTATGGGTCTCGATGAACTCAACCCACGCACCCCTATATTGGATCCAGGCACGCTGCGCTTCAGCAACGTCGACCTTTGTGATCGTCGTATCTCCGATTCTGTCTGAGGAGTCGGCGCGAATCGCTTTGGACAACATGACTTCGTGCAATACTTGGTCCATCTGCAGATCGAGCTCTCTGACTCTTGTCGGGTCGGCCCTCTCTAGCGTGCCACCCGCAACCTTCCCAAGAAGGCTCACAAAAGCGTCGTACTCATCGGCACTAGCTTGAATGGCAAGGGCGGCACGGGCAGTGCCCGTCATGTCGGTCTCACGGTCGCCACGCCGCTGAGCAAACGCAGACAACGCAGTCTGCAACTGCTCGAACGCGCCACGCTCGCGCTTATTCAATTTTTGCGAAAATTTCGCAAGAACTTTGGTTCGATTTTGAGCACGCCGTCGATCTTCAATACGCGCGCAATAGCCGGCCATGAACCCGCTTGTTGCATCGTCGCAAATATCGAACTCTGCGCCGTCGCTTTTACCATCCATCATCGACAGGTGAAGAACCCGCGACTGTTCCTCGGCAGCCGCCCCACCGAGAAGACAGGCATATCGCACCGCAATCGCTGGGCTCCTTTTTACACCGTAGCCATTTGCGTAAAGCATCATCAACACGCCTACCTCGTCTTGAGCGAAGGCGCAAGCTCTGACGCGCGCCCAGTCGGCATCAGTACGATGAGGAAGGTGCTTTGTGTCGTAGTAGAGGTCGTCCGGCACGCAGATAGCGGCTGACTGCCGCTCTGCGTCGGAAGGCAGATCCTGCGCAGGCGGGACCGCATCCTTCGATGCCATGCAGGCTCGATACCATGCGGACTGCGTGTCGACCAGGTCTGCCGGCATGGATTCTGTGTTGGGGTAGCTGGGCGCGGCAGTTGCCGCTTGCCAGACATACAACAGCATTGCAAGCAGGAGCGAGGATCTCATCGATTGGGCGCGATTGCGGCTCGGATTGCACAGGCAAGCTCCAGCTCTGTGCTTTCCGCCCTCTTTAATGGTTGGATGCAAACGCCAGCCCCCTCGACCGCACGTTCGCGCGCCTGAAGATAGCCGGCATTGTGCTTACTGCAGCAGACGTTGAATGTCGCCTTGCCGTATGGGAAATTTCTTGAAGTCGCCGTAGTCTTCAAAGAACCATACACATTTGCCAGCCGTTTCATCGGTACCACGCGCAAGGCATACCTCGGCTTCGCGAGAATACCAACCCTGCTTTCCATCCTCGATCGTGATGCGCGTGACCGACGGATTACCGAAGCAACTTGACCCAAATACCACGCGCTCAAGCAACGGCTCACCGTTTCTCTGGAGACTCAGGAAGATCTCTGGTGCAGCCCCACACATTCCCCGTTCACTCCAGCCAGTTTGAGTAGCGATGATCGTGTACTTCGAGTCGGGCAATGAGCATTCGTAGGAGAGTTTGCTTGGCGAAAAAAATCCATGGCGAGCCAACACGTCGGGACGAACCGTGCCGTGTTCAGTCAACGCGGAGATCGCCGGGTTGTGTATCCCTCGATACTCGACGTCTAAGAATTGCGCATCCGGGATGCATGAAATGCGCACGAAATCAACGGTATAGTCGGCCCACACTGGACTAGCGAGCACCGAGAGCAGCAGCGCGACGAGTGGAAACCACTTGTGCATTTGAGGCTGCCGACGATCAGTGTGCTTGAGGGTCATGAAGAAAACTTGTTGCCTTGGGTTCGCAGCAGATCCATCTCCATCGCCCTCTTCGAGGGAACACCGGTCAGCATCGGACCATTGTCGGAAACGTATCACTGACTCGCGACCATTTCTAGCAGCGCGAGGAAGGGTGTCAGGTACGGGCGACCGTATTGAATCGAATCGGATGTCGACTCATGGCCGAGAGCGTTCGCTTATCGCACTACCTATGACGGGCCGTTCCCTCCTTGCGAGGGGCACAAACAACGCCCAGCCCTCGGATAGCATCGCAACATCGTATCAATAGTGCGAGGGGCTGCGTGACGCTCCGATCTCGATAACAAGAATGGACAGCAAGCCCGAGCAGAAAGAGCCTTTCGATTATTCGAAGCTCATCCTTTTGGGCACAGCCGCAGGAGTCCTAGCGCTCGCTTATATTGACCTCTACGCCGGGGTGATCCCATTTCTCGGCCCCGCGCTTGTGGTCCTTGCCCCCAACATCTTCCTTGTGGGCGTAGCCCTGATGCTTGCTGGTCTCATGTGGTTGGTCACTGACCGGTGGCTGATCATTGCGCCTTTGGCATTGGCCCTGACCCTGGTCATCGGATTGAACACGCGCATTCCAGAGGCGTGGGCCGACGCGAACCGCGCATGGTCGTCGATGCATGTGGCGCGGACGTACACCGGTACGGTCGGGCAACCTTTGATCATTGACTCGAAGCAGCCCTTAATCGAGGGCCGCCAATGGGGCTACGGCACCGTGAGGATCAACTGCGTCATCGAGCAGTGCTTCCAGTCGGAGGGTTTCCGAACGATCATTCCTGGTATCGAAAATGAGTACTGGCAGGAATCGGTCCAAGAGGTTGCGCTAAACGCAGGATTTACAGCGGCAGCTCAAAACGAAAGAGCGCCTAGGCTGGTGGTCCAATCCGAACAAAAGGATGGCTTGCTGCTGGTTCACATGAAGCTGTCGGACTCGGATGGCAGTGAGCTGGCGACCGGGACCGCCACCTACCGCAACGGCTTCAAAGCGGAGCCGCGAGACGGCAATTGGACACCTAAGCCGCCACCTAGAAACCTAGCCTTGCAGTTTCTTCTTCACGGAAACTTGGTAAGCCAGAAGGTGGGTGACTGGGTCGGACACACGGCTGCCTACCCTTTGCGCACTTTCTTGCAGCAGGCCACCGAACTGAGCGAACCCCAAAATGGCACCCCCGTTGTTGCCGAGCAGGACATTCTGCGTTCGGAGCACTTCGATCCACCAAAGGCCTTCCGAAAAGGGGCAGATCCAAGTGAATCGACGCCCCAATTTTGGGATGAGCGTAGGGAGAAGCGTTGCCGTGAGCTGCTCAAGCCCGAGTTCTTTGGCGCACGCGGTAGCGCATGGTCTGTGTTCACGACAGACCCAACGCGGCGGCACAAGATTCGGCCAGCACCACTGCTGATCTGCGACGACGCTGCCATCTGGAATTTCGACTACGGCGCAATGCCCGGCCACGTAGTTTTGTCCAAGTACGACTCAGAAGGAAACCTCAAATACAGAATAGCGATCGCGCGGCCCGCAAGCGACGCCATGGTTCGCCTGCCCTCTTTCCATGCCGAAGAGCGAACTCTGGACTTCGAATGGTGGAGTGGCAGCCATTCCGGATCAAACTACAACGTCACGTCGGTCACTCGCGTGAGAGTCAGGGAGCCGGCGTGAGAGCAAGAGAAGATGGCCGACAAATCAATATCTCTCGATGAAATCGAAGCAGAATGTTCCGTGACCTTGCTCACCGCATCGCGTCCGTCGCTACGGAAGATGTTGGGCTGACCACTCGGTGTCGGGTCGTCCGCCTCGCCCTTACCCAGCGCTTGTAGCTGCTCCTGAATGTCCTTGGGCAGCGCCGCCAAGAATCGGAACGCACCAAACAAGCTGCTCTTAGTCTCCCATCACACCAGGGCGGACCGTCTTGTCGTCAAGTTATGGGCACAAAAAAGGCCGCTCCGATTTGCCGGAGCGGCCTCTTTGCTTGTTTCTGGCTCTGCCCTTAACTGAACCGCATTCGGCTGGAGGGCCGATTTTGTGCTGCCTGTGGCAGCGTGCAACGATCAGCCTGCGGCCAGGCTGCCGTTTTCCACGTGCACGCGGTCACCCACTTGGAAGCCCGGTGCGGCCTTATAAGTGAAGCTGCGTGTCGCGCCGTTGTCCATGCGTACGCTGACGTTGTAGGACGTGTCGCGGTGGTAGTAGTTTTCAGCTTCATGGCCTGCGTAGCCGCCACCCACCGCGCCGGCGACGGTCGCCAGCGTGCGGCCATTGCCCTTGCCGACTTGATTGCCCAGAAGGCCACCCACCACTGCGCCGCCGATCATGCCCAGACCGGTTTCGTTGCCTTGCTGCGTGGCGATCGGAGTGACGGCGGTCACCTGACCGGCATATGGACTCGCCGCCGGGCGCGGTTGCGCATAGTCGGCGTTAGACGACGGGTTATGTTCCGCATACGACGGGGCCGGACGATGCACCGCATGGTGTACCGCGCCCGGCTGTGCCAGATAGGCCGGGGCCGCTTGGTTCGGCATTGCCGTCTGGCCGGGAGCCGCAAGTGCCGGCGGTGCGGAGGCCGGTTGCGCGGCGACGTTCGCCTCGGTGCTGCCATGCATAGCCTTCGAGGTGGGCAGCACGCCCGTCATGGCGGCCACCCCCGTGACGCTCGCGATGATCACAGCGACGGCAGCGGCGGCCATCAGCGGATGCATGCGGCGCGACTGTGGCATATGGCCCATCGACGTGCCGGCGTAGTGTTGACCTTGGACGTTCGGTTGCTCGTTGTTCATCTTCGTTCTCCCGTGACCAGTGCATGTGGTCTGTTGATGGAGAAAGTTTGGTCGATCGGCCGAGTGGATACCGTTTTAATTTGTAAGGATCTGTAGGGCTCTGTTCCACTTACAAATCAATGGGTTGAGCACCTTAGGTGCGAGGCGTGGCAACCTGACGATGTTACAAACGGTGGGGGAGGCTCGCGGTTTGCGTCCGCGCTGCGCACAAAAGACGGTTCATCGCTGGTTTCCCGGGAAGCCCCCAAGACCTCAGGAACGGGCCGAATTTGGCCGAAAGATGTCCCGACTGATAGTTAGAGCTCTGGCGCCGGGCGCCAACCGACTTAGCTCGGAAATGGCGCGTTGACACAGAACGCAAGAAAAATCTCGACAACCTGGTTCGCCATGAACCACTCGTCGGACCGTATCGGAAGGTTGCCGGCTCCGAAGACCAGAATGGTTCCATCTGGGCCGGCGGCGCTAGACTTGGGTCGCATCTCCGGGCCCGCCTGACAGCCGCCCTCACCATCGTCCGTTCCTGGCCGAACACAGCCGTTGGAACATGTCGCATATCCTGCTGCCTTTCTGCGATATCTGCCCTGCCTGAACATACGAAATGCTCGCGCGACACAAAGCAATTCTGGGCCTGTCCCTGCTGTTCCTTTTGTTGTTGTCTATCTACCCGGCGTTCTTGTTTGCGCGCGATTGCTACGCTCCATCCCTGTTTCCAAGGTTCTATATCGCCTTGGCCGGAGGGGTGATTGTCGCAACGCTGTTCGCCGTACTCGATTTCCCAAAGTCGGACACCTCGTCAAAACGCAGGATCGACCCAGTGGGGCAATTTATTTGCTTTGCGCTGTTCGGCGCCTTCACGACGTGGACCTGGGCGACTACAATTCCCCGCTTCACTGCAGATCGCGTTGTCACCGCCCAAGCCGCATTTGAGAAAGTCCGAGGCGCAAAAAGCTGCCATACCGCCGTCCAGTTTGTCGACCCGGGCGGCGCCGGCACGATCAAGACGTGCGCTTCCCTGTGGAACCTACCTTCTCTGCCGGAGCACGGCACGATCAGCGTTACCGAAAAGGTGAGCACGCTCGGGGTCTACCTGGTCAAAATCGACCTCGTCACTCCGCAAGTTCCAACAGAACGCCAATAAGCATGCCTCTGGAAACCGTCCGCTTCGATCGCGTCTTCGGCATTACCAAGACCTCGCAGAACCGCATGCCAGTGACGCTGTTCGGCTTCCAAAGCGGCGGCCACATTGAGTATTCCGCCGCCGCGCCCGGCGAGCCTCGCATCGAGGCCGGCATGACAGTGACCGCCTATTTGAGGGAGCCCGGAAACTGGCAGACGCTGGTAGCGTGGCGCGACCACGGCAGCGGCGACATCAACTGCGAGTCAGAAGTGGGATGGCTGCTGTGCCTGATCGGCCTTGCCGCGCTCTGCTTTTTCGTGCCGCGATTGTGGCACCAGCCAGTCACGCTGATGCTCACCGCATCGGTGCCCATTGCCCTATTCGGATCGGGCGTCCATAACATCCGATTCCTACGATCTGTGCGGCGCCATTTGGTGGCCAATGCCGACACTAGGCCGCTTCGCTAAAACGTCGACTACTTCAAGGCCCAATACCAGTTGCCCCCATAGTCTCGCTCCACGGTCTCAAGTGACTGGAAAGTGAACATGAGACGTCGGACGATGTCATCGGGACACCCGCGTGCCTGAAACACTGCCTGGAACTCGCTTAAGAGTGTTTCGGTCATTCTCAGCAGGTCACGCTCCGCGTCTGTCTTTGTTTTTACCAAGAACCATGGCGCGCTCGGCTCAAGGCGAAGCGCCTCCACAACGCAGGCAGGAACGTAACGCCGAGCGACGGATTGCATTTCGGCCTCGGCATACATTGCTGTTAGACGAAAACTGGCGGATGGCATAGATGAGTGTCACCTCATGGCCGGTACAGAATGGCTGCTCTTTGCCGGAAGCTGACATCGGGGGCATATGATTTACTTCTGTCAGCACAAGTCCCAAGCGAGCAGCACTTGCCTGCAGTGCCTACAAACGAATTTGTACAGAGCGGAGTCACCACCTGGTTGGTAACCCTCCGTAACCCGTCCCCACGCCGCCTCGTCCTGTTTGTACTCAAGCAGCCAAGCTTGTTTGGTGCTCTCGGATGCTGACTCGACGTCCTGAATACTGGCATCGCCATGGAACTCACAAGCGTCGCCGCAGTGAGAAAGCCACCACTCCTGTTGCCAAGAGATATAGCCCGGGGTCCGAAGATTCACCTCTTCTATAACCTCGGCTGGCACACCCGCACGCGCCAGAGGGTACGAGTCAGCGAAAGATGCGTCCAGCTTGCTGGCTGCAGAACCATCGGCGATGCACCACGGGCACAACGCGTCGTGCAAATCGTTGACTGAATAGACCGGTCCTACATAGATGTAGCCTCGCGCTTGCTTGCAGCACGCGCATATCGTTTCGCTGGCAGCGCCGGCGCCGGTTACAAGGGGCGCCGGATGGTAGCGAAAATATGGGAGCGGTTCTGTTACGGTCATGGCCCTGTACTTTAATGTTCGGTAACGGCCAACACGCCTGCAAGGACGATCAGCCGGCCTCTCTAGCCTTGCTCTATGGTACGCCGAGCCGCTCTTCAAGCAGATTGTGTACCTCGGTCATAAATCGAGCATAGTCGACCGGACTGGCGATCCGCGCTCACCTAGGTAGCGCGTGACGACCTCGCGGGTGGACAAGCGCTCTGCGGTGTGCGGAGTAAAGCGGGGACGAATCGGTGAGGTTGTAAGGTCGAAATAAATGATGTATTGTCAATGCATGTTATATCACTGCGGGCAAAGTTGAAAACCGCGCACCCACGGCCGACGGCAAGACAGGCCGAACAGGAAGCTGAAGGATACGAAGTGAAGCTAGATGGTCTACTAACCAAACCGGCACCCTCTTTCGACGAGCCGCTCGAAATGCTCAAGGCCTGTCACGAGCGTATTGCCGCGCAATGCGCCACGCTCGCGAAGCTGTCGGCACATCTGCCATCGCACGGTGCGGACGAACAGGCGCAGCAGGCGGCCCGAAACATCATGCGTTACTTCGACGTGGCCGGGCCTCATCATCATGCCGACGAAGAAGAAGATCTCTTTCCGTTGCTGATCGCAGAGGGCCAGCGTCGGGGTTCGCCGGTGGTCGAGGTGATCGCGTCGCTGCTCACTGAGCATCGATCTCTGGAAGCGAACTGGGCGCAGTTGCGAGCAGTCCTTGCCGATATTGCTCAGGGCCAGGTCAGGCCGATCGAGCGCGCCTGGGCAGAGAGCTTCGCTGACGCATACCGTCGTCACATCGCCGTCGAAGAAGGTCAGGTTCTGGTGTTCGCCCAAGCGTGCCTGGATCGAAAGCAGCTCGCCAGGCTGAGCACAACGATGGTTGCCCGACGCGCCGTGGCATCGCACTGAAACCCAATGAAGCCCATCACGAGGGCACCCTTTCCAGGAGAAACTTCCATGCCAACTTTGAAAGCCATCGGCACCATCTTCGCCCAGCATCATGTCTTCGATGCACGGGGCATTGCCAAGCGTTTCCGGCACGCGGCCATCTTCGGCGCGCTCGACGCCCTAGAGCCAGGCGAAGTGATGCGCTTTGTCAACGATCATGATCCGCTCCCGCTCCTTGCGCAGATTGAGCGGCACTACGGGCCACGCGTGGATGCCGGATATGTCACCCGCGATCCGGGCAACATCGTGATCGACTTTACGGTGAGAGCGGCCGGCTGAATGTCTGCCGCATCCGCAATCAATGCCGGCGAATGTGTCTTGTGGCAGGCCGCGATCGTCGATCTGGCCAGCACAACGGATGCTTGATGCGCAGATGATTCGACCATTTGCGAACGATGCGTACACGTGCCGGTGACCTTAGTACTGGTGGACAGAGGACAACATGCTGACCACAATCGAACCCGACAGCGTCCACGCGCCTGACGCCTGTTGCAAGACGCTTCTGCCGCAGGCGCGCCAAGAGATTGAGGCGACGAACGTCACCTGCAACAGTTGTGCATTGGCGCGCCTGTGCACCGCTGAGCCGGTCGACACATCGGCCGCAGAGCGGCTCAACGAGTCTATGCGCTGCATCCGTATGATCAAGCGCGGACAAGCGCTGTACCGCAGAGGCGGAAGCCTCCAAAGCATCTATGCCATCCGTGCCGGCTCCTTCAAAACCGTAATCCATCGGACGGGAGGCGCACAGGTCGTCGGCATCGCTTTGTCGGGTGATCCGCTTGGCATTGACGGTATCGCCAGCGGCAAGCATGCCTACGATGCAATCGCACTGGAAGACAGCTCGGTATGCGTGATGCCGTTTGAGCGACTCGAACGCCTGTGCCATGACCTGAAGATCGTTCAGCGGCACGTATTGAGCATGCTCAGCGCCGAGATCGTGCGCGGGTCCAAATGGATGGGGCTGCTCGGCACGATGGGAGCGGAGG
The DNA here is from genome assembly GCF_054792405.1 of Ralstonia sp. SA306. Taxonomy (NCBI): domain Bacteria; kingdom Pseudomonadati; phylum Pseudomonadota; class Betaproteobacteria; order Burkholderiales; family Burkholderiaceae; genus Ralstonia; species Ralstonia sp. SA306. The sequence continues at coordinate 579,686 of NZ_CP096452.1, read as the reverse complement.
ATCGCGTCGCTACCTTTCTGTTCGATTTATCGGAACGCTGGAGCGCGCGCGGTTTTTCGTCGACACAGTTCACGCTGAAAATGACGCGCGCGGAAATTGGCAGCTACCTTGGGTTGAAACTCGAAACTGTTAGCAGAATGCTGACGAAACTGCAGCAACGTCGGCTACTTGAAGTGCGCGGCAAAGACATCCGGATTCTCGATATGGACCGATTCCAGGCCGTGGCGATGGATGGCTGCACGCCATTTTCAGGCTCCTGTTCAGTCTCGATATACGGCTAGGCTGAGCGCTAGCGTGACGCCTACCTCGCAAGCCCACGTGTCCAATCACACCTACTCGTCGCTGATATAGAGATAGAACAAGCGAGGCGATGGCCCATCAAACCGAAGGCTCATTTCACCTGAGTGCCTAACCGCCATCGCACCCGCTACGAGAGCGCGGTGCCTCACAGTGGAAAACAAGCGCCGAAGGAGAGACGTCATGAGCGACACACGCGTTTTCGAGGTCTACCGCTACGATCCCGATTCAGATGTCCAGCCCTACATGCAGGCCTTTGACGTCGAGTTGAAGCCAGACGAACGGATGCTGCTGGATGTTCTGATTCGCCTCAAGGCGCAGGATCAGACACTGAGCTTCCGAAGATCATGCCGGGAGGGTGTGTGCGGTTCAGACGCGATGAACATCAACGGCAAGAACGGTCTTGCCTGTACGACCAACCTCAACGAGCTGCCGCGCCATATCGTTCTACGCCCGCTTCCGGGCCTGCCCGTCATACGCGACCTGATCGTGGATATGACGGATTTCTTCAAGCAATACCACTCGATCAAGCCGTACCTGATCAACGACACCGCACCGCCGGAGCGTGAGCGCCTTCAATCACCTCAGGAACGCGACCAATTGGACGGCCTCTATGAGTGCATCCTGTGCGCATGCTGCTCAAGCGCATGTCCGTCGTACTGGTGGAATCCCGACAAGTATGTCGGCCCAGCTGGCCTGCTGCAGGCGTATCGCTTTCTCTTGGATTCGCGCGACGAGGCCACTGCCGCGCGCCTGGACAACCTCAACGATCCCTACCGCCTGTTCCGCTGCCGAACGATCATGAACTGTACGAACGTGTGCCCCAAGGGTCTGAACCCAGCCAAGGCGATCAGCGAGATCCGAAACATGCTCACCCGCAGGGCAATTTGACCGACGCAGCTTTAACGACCAGGAGAGAACATGGCAACACCACACGCCGCGCCCGGAGAGCTGATCGACGTCCGCCCACTGGGCGCTGCACTCCAGCAAGCAAAATCCGTCGCCTTGATCCGCTCGACGCACCTTGAAGTCATGCGACTCGTGCTGCCTACAGGCGGCCGTATTCCTGTCCATCAGGCGCCGGGAGACATTACGGTACAGTGCCTAGAGGGCGTGCTGAAGCTCGGTATGAACTCGGGCACACACACCATGCGCGCAGGAGATCTTCTGCTGCTTCCACCGGAAGAACCGCATTGGCTAGAGGCAATAGAAAGTGCGTCTGTGCTTGTTACCCTCTATCTTCCGCAGCGTCCATAGGCAAGTTGGGGAAGCGGAAGACGGCTTTCGCTGCCCTCTTGCGAACGCCGCACCTTATTGGACAGCCCCCCCCCGCTCAACGTGCCCGGTCAACGGAGCCTGTCGCACTTCCGATAGGAAGAGAAGGGGCGGCAGAGACTGCGTTGCTCAATCATCTCGCTCATATGCGCCTCTCCGACATTGCCGAGTGCGTGCGGGTGCAAGATGTTTGAGACTCCCCCGTCCATCATCGAGCAGGCACCCACGCCGCATAAACGGCGACTTTTCTTTTCAGCCCGCTTCACGTCGGCTTTGCAAGAGCGAACCGCTCAGCCAGGAAGTCGATGAGTACACGCACCCTGTGCGATAAATGGCGCCCAGGCGGATAAATCGCATACAGGCTGCCTGCCGCCAGGCGGTAATCGGAAAGAACCGGTAGGTAGCGCGCAAAGACATAGAGCGCACAGTACGTACAGCAATCGAAGTGCACGTGCGCGGGCACGTTGCACCCTCGAAAGCATCTGAGCAGTGGAAGAAGATTCTTCAACAACTGCCGGCAGACGTGGTGGCCGACATTCTTGCCTTGGAACTCTCCACAGGCAAATACCAGTCAGTACCAATGTGTGAGCACTGCGGCAGATACGGCATGGTTCACTTGCGCGCCTGCGGTCTAATAGAGAACGTCATTGTCTATTAGAGAACGCCAAAGTGGACTACGCTCCACTTGCCCACAATTCCCGAGCTGAATACAGGGTCGGGCGCACTTGGATTAGGGCCCAAGATTCAGTCGTACGCACGTAACCCCATCCGCCCGTCCAACGCGGCCGAGCAGCCGGATGCATCGTCATGATCTGTGCGCAGACGGTCCAGTGGCGAACGAGGAGCTCGGAGGGCTCCATGGCGACCACTTCCCGAGACCCGCATTGCGCGCGCCTCCACGGGAAGAAATCCGTTTGGACAGGTTATGCCTTATTCGGTCCCGTTGGGCCAAGTTATGCTTTAACGCTTAGCGCCAAGCCAGACTAAGCCCTGTGTTCCGGCCACGTTATGCTTTATTCGTCGGCCACGTTATGCCTAACGGCACAGAAATTGTGCCGTTAGGCATAACGTGGCCATCTGGACAGGTTATCCATGATGTTAACGTTTGTGGTTGTGCAATTTCCCAGTACCTAGAGTACCGACGAGGGTTGGTGCCTGCTCAATGTGGGCGCCTGTAAACGACGTCTCGCTGGAGACCGAGACGAGGAATTCGTAATTCTTGTCGACGCAGACTACTGACGTTCTGCCAATCGGACATCTCATTCAGGCGTCTCCTTTTGGCTGGTAGAGGACGTTCGCTCTATCCCGGCGTTGGGACTCAGCTCAGCATAGAAAAACGAAAGACCCCGTGCTCTGCCGGAATGGTGGAGTGCGCAAGCGGCGCGGCCAATGGCATTCCATGTTCGCTATTGGTAAAGAGGACGAATCCGTTCCGGGACGACAGCGACACCATGGCAAATGCTCGGTACCCCGGGTTATTTCCCCAATGCCAGAGGTAGGTGTCGCTGTTCGCAGTCTCGATGCCCCATCCGTATCCGACTTTCACTCATTGCGCGATGGCGATGGTTGGAACTGCAAGAGCAGATATTTCCACAGTCTTGATGTTCTAGCATGGTGCTCCTCGCCTGCGGGTTGAGCGCTACACCATGCGGCGCCGCAAGCATTGCGAGCAGTGTCCCTCGTACTCCTTCAAAGCAGCGTGCGTGACCGCCCAAACGGATCGGAAATTATTTCCACGAGAGCCTGGGATACTGCTCCTGCTGTCGCCGCCGACCGTTTCGAGACAAATGACGGCGTGCCCGACGACAGAACTTGCCGCTTCGAGTTGGCTGGGATTTGAATCGTCGGAAAGCACTTCGAGCACATAGTCAGCACTTTCTCGCATCTCCTTGGCGCGCTCGCGATCAGACGAAATCGCTGACGAACTCGCACTTCAGATGAGTCGCACGCGCGACTGGATCCCGGGTAAACAGCGCGCGTCTGCACGCGTGCGCAACCCCACCAACTAACTACATCGGCAGATGAACTTCAGCGCTTGTGCATCAACTACACTCGACTAAAACCAGAAAGGTTGTGGCTTGCGAGTTGATATGCGATTGGCAGACTTACTTGGCGTTAGCGGAGCCCGGCGTTTGAGCACCGTTGAAAGGCTGCCGGAATATGAGCAAGCGCTGTTGCGGATCTACCTGGGCCCGCTACCCCTCCTGGCCTATGCAGTCGTTGCATTCATCCAACCAACGCCTGAGGCATACCGAACGCTACTGGCATGTCTTTTTTATGTCGTATTCAGCGTCGGTACGTATTGGGCTGTCAACACACTGCCCGTCCCATCGCGTACGCGCTTAGTGACGACCACGGTCATGGACCAGGCTTCAGTGGTGATGATTCTTGCCGCAGGAGGACGGATTGCATTGCCCATGCTCTGGGCTTTCTTCTGGTTTTTGGTAGGCGCAGGGTGCCGCCATGGCAAACGCATGTTGGCACTCTCCTGCACTGTCGCGCTTGCTGGCATTGTCGCGCTCATGCGATGGGCACCGTGGTGGCAGGAGAATTTTTCCGCCGGGCTGGGCATCGCCTTTGGCGTTACCGCAACCTCCATATATTTGTCAGTGTTGGTCAACAGGCTCGAGAAGCGAGCCGCTACTGATCCTTTGACGGGTCTGAGCAATCGCAAAAGCCTTGAGAAGACCATCGCGCGCGTCCTTTGTGGTCAAGATGGCGAGGCGGAACGAACGGCTCTGTTGCTCATTGATTTGGACGGGTTCAAACAGGTCAACGACGCGTATGGGCACGGAGTAGGAGACTTGCTGCTGCAACGCTTTGCCCAAGCCTTGCAAGCTCGCATGCGCCGCGGCGATACGCTCTCCCGCCTGGGAGGCGACGAGTTTGTGATTCTGGCGCGCGACCTTTATCGCAAGACAGACGCGCAAGCCATTGCAGATGATGTCCAATCGGTACTGAATGCGATTCAAACCGTTGATGGGCATCCTGTTTCTGTGTCGGCCAGCATCGGCATCTATCTGTTTTCAACTGACGCACGAGGCGAACCCCTCGACATTCCTGCCATCTTGCGTCGCGCAGATAGTGCGATGTATCGCGCGAAGACCTCCGGGAAGAACCAGACCGCGTTCACCGACGAGCGTTTCCTCTGAAATGATGGGTGACCGGAAAACGCGCTCGCTCCCAAATGCGATCCGCTGCCGCTGCCGCTGCCGCTGCCGCTGCCGCTGCCAGATATTTAACCTCGCTGCCATCCCCAAGGCGTTGCATACACGCACCTAGTCTGGCAGCGGTCTTGGCAACATGTGCGCCACGCGCCGCATCCAGGCTGTTTGAATAAGAGCCACGACTCTACTCCGCGATCCTGTCACATGAGGGACCGAGCGCCACTGCTACTGTCCGCGCGTTCTAAGGATGCCTTCAGGGCGATACATAAGCGGGAGAAGTTGCGTGACTCAGGAGATTTCAACGGTGCGTTTCCAGACGCGCCGCCGATTGCTCGGTGCGGCGGCCGCGACGCTCGCCGGTGCCGGCTTGTCTGCATGTGGCGGGGGCGGCGATGGCAGCCTCGCGGGGGATCCGGGTGGCGCCTCATCTACGGGGAGCGCACCCGTGCCAACACAGTTAGTGCCACCGGTCTTGCCCGGTCCTGCGCAGTCGGGCATCGACCACGTCGTGCTGGTGGTGATGGAAAACCGATCGTTCGACCACTATCTGGGCTGGCTGCCGGGTGCCAACGGAAAGCAGGCTGGGCTCCAGTTCATCGACGCGTTTGGCAATCCGCAGAACTCGTTCCGCCTCGCGACCGATCCCAAGTATGGTTTTCAGGGTTGTGGCTTCGCCGATCCGGATCACAGCTACGAAGGGGCACGCATCCAACTCGACGGCGGGAAGATGGATGGATGGTTGCTGACGCCGGACACAAACAAGACGCCCGGCGACCTCTTCCCCATCGGTTACTACCAAGCCGAAGATCTATCTTTCTTTGGGTCAGCCGCCCGGGATTGGACAGTCTGTGACAGCTACCACTGCGGAATTCTGGCGGAAACCTATCCGAACCGGTTTTACCTGATGTGCGGCGAAACCGATCGACTGCACAACTCCAATGCAACCTGCTCGCTGCCGACAATCTTCGATCGCTTTGCCGAGAAGGGTGTGTCCGCCAACTATTACTTCAGCGACGTGCCTTTTACGGCGCTGTTCGGCGCGAAGTATCTCAACACATCCAAACCGTTCGCGACGTTTTTGACGGACGCTGCAGCCGGCACCCTACCTGCATTCTCATACGTCGATCCGCGCTTTACCGGGGAGAACCCGCAAGGCATATCTGCCGATGATCACCCGAACTCAGATATCCGAAACGGGCAGGTGTTTCTTAATCAGATCTATGACGCCGTGCGTAACGGCCCCGGATGGCAGAAGACACTGCTGATCATCACGTACGACGAATGGGGCGGCTTTTTCGACCACGTGCCGCCATTCAAACGCCCCGTCTCTGCTGCCGAGACGCAGTTAGGTAACGATGGCTACCTCGGCTTCCGTGTGCCGATGGTGCTGATTGGTCCACGCGTCAAGCGCGGGCATGTCAGCCATTGGCCGCTTGACCCGAGTTCGATCCACCAGTTACTGGCTTGGCGCTTCGGACTCAATCCCCTCGGTGCGCGTGGAGGCCTGCCGGACACCAATTCGATCGCCTACGCGCTCGACTTCATCTCACAGCCGAATTTAACGGCACCGGCTTACTCGGTTCCGCAAGGTCCGTTCGGAGGCGTGTGCCCGGGCTCCATCACAGGCAGCGCCCCCGGAATCAGCGGGGTTCCTGGCATCAGTTCCCTTCGCACGATCGCCACCTCGTTGGGCTTTCCTCTTCCTTGAATCATGGCAACCATGCGACTTTCCAAATTGAACTGGCTGACCGGCGGCATCGCCGCAACCTTCTTTGCATGCCTGCTGGCGGGCTGCGGCGGGGCAAGCGATGCAATCACCCCAACTGGCGGGGCGTCGTCGGCAGCAGCTCCAGTCTCGCCACCCGCGCAGTCCCCAGTGACACCCACAGCAAACAGGATCGGCCACGTTTTTGTGATCGTGTTGGAAAACAAGGGCTACACCCAAACCTTCAGCTCCGGCAGTCAGGCACCTTATCTCGCCAACACGCTAACAAGCCAAGGGGCGCTGCTGACTCAGTACTACGGTACCGGCCACAACAGCAACGATAACTACCTGACCATGATCAGCGGGCAGGCACCCAACGCGCAAACACAGACTGACTGCCAGTACTACACCGACTGGCTGGGCACCATGAGCCCCGATGCCAATGGCCAGGTGACCGGTACCGGTTGCGTCTATCCTGCCGCCATCGGCACGATTGCCAGCCAGTTGGATGCCAAAGGCTTGGCTTGGCGCGGCTACATGGAAGACATGGGCAACGATCTAACGCGCGATGGCAGCCCAACCTGCTCTCACCCCGCGCTCAATGGCAAGGACGGCACCCAGACCGCCACCGCGACTGACGGCTACGCAACACGCCACAACCCGTTCATGTATTTCCACTCGGTGATCGATCACCAGTCGTACTGCGATAGTCATGTCGTGCGGCTCGATTCTCTGGCCACCGATCTGAATAGCATTGCGACCACACCCGCGTTCTCGTTCATCGTGCCGAACCTTTGCAACGATGGACATGACGAGCCAACCTGCGCCGACGGCAAGAGCGCGGGCGGCTTGCCGGCGGTCAACCACTTCCTGCAGACCTGGGTACCGCAGATCACCAACTCGCCGGCCTTCCAGTCCGATGGCTTACTGATCATCACTTTCGACGAATCGGATACGAGTGACACCTCCGCCTGCTGCGGTGAGCCCACTGGTCCGAATTCGGTAGCACCGGGCCTCACTGGTCCTGGCGGTGGCCGCGTCGGCGCTGTGGTGCTCTCGCCTTTCATCAAGCCGGGCACGGTCAGCAACACGCCCTACAACCACTATGCGCTGCTCAAGAGCATCGAGGACGTGTTCGGGTTATCGCATCTTGGCTATGCCGGCATGAACGGCTTGCAGGGCTTCGGCAGCGACGTCTATACAGCCGCGCACTGATGTTTTGAGGGTTGTGCGTTCACCCCCAACGCCGGTCAGTTGGAGGGTCAACGTGCCGTCGCAATCGAGATGGTGATGGTCAACATGTCTTCGGCGAGCGCCCTCGGTCGGTGAGGGCATAGGCCGGGTAGTCAGATGGGTGTCTCTCGCTCCTCAACGGATGCCGAGAACCACCGTAGAGCGAGTGCCCGGCCTTCCCGCATGCCTGCGGAAATTGCGGCGTCCATCGAATCAAAGTCGGCAGAGATATGATGGAACCGCTGCATCTTTGGGTACGACATGTCGTCGCCTTTCGGGCCGCAAACAAAACCCGTGTACGCGTACCGAAAATCGGCCCCCCGTCCAAGGACCGCGATCACATGTATCGAGCAGCCCCGAAACTCTTGAATCGACCACGCCTGCATATTGCCCCCACCACGCTTCCCCGTCCGGATATTGTCCCGTGGGTAGCGAGTGCATGGCAATGAGGGGAGGCTCAAATCACATTCGTGACAAATCACGTTTGTGAAAAATTTCCGTCATAACGCGCGTGTAACTTGGCGCCGCGACGAGAGACGCACCCCGCCTTCTCGCCGCGCGCAGCCCGATGGCTGCGTTTTTTTGCCCTCCGCTCTGCCGGCCTGTCCAACAAAGGGAGGGCGCGGCGCGTCAACCCTTTGCTGGCCGCCCGGTCTTTACCGACTCGACGCTGGCGACTGCGGTCAGCAGGCGTTTTGCCGGAAGCGATGCAAGCAAGGCGAGTCCGGCCCGCAGCAGTTCGCTCTTCTTGACCTTCTGCCCGCCTGCGAGACACCGTTCCTTGAGCTCGGCCAGCTTCCGATAGTCCTCTTCCGGCATCGTGAAGCTATCTCGGACCACCTTAGTTTTTTTGGGCTTTTGGCAGGCCGCCGCCTCGGCCGAACCTGCGGCACCATTGGCCGGCTTCACGCTCTTCTGGTTCTTCTCCTGCGCGGCTGGCGCTGCCGCTCGCTTAGTCGAGCTTGGCTTCACCACTCGTGCATCTGCGCCCGCTACGGATTTGGTACGGCGCGCCTTCGTTGTCGCGCTGGTGGACGCAGTCTGATCAGTTGCTGCTTGCTTTGCCATTTCAAGATCCATTTTTTACCCCTCCTTTCTGACGTGTTTGGAAACAGTATATACAGTTTCCGTGGCGCACAAAGTTTGAGCACACCGAGCCGATTCAAGTCCAACGCGGGTTGACAGAGCTCGAAGCGTGCTTTGTTCACAGCTTTTGTGGATAAGTAACGCAACCCCTCAGCCACTGGACGAACAGGTCGTAAGCCGCCGCGTACTCCGGGCTAACCGGGACTTGCCCCAGGTATGCTGCTCCGATGACCACGTCGTTCAATTCTCCGAGCGCGTCTTGAAGCTGTTCAAGCCGTCGAATGCGCTTGCGGTCCTCCTTGCTTAGCACTTCCGCGAAGAACTCAAGGAGGTAACACAAGCGTTTCATCTGGATGAGAGTCTGATGCGATTCCTGCAAGCCACCATTCGACGCGCGGCGAAGCGCCTTGGCAACCTGTCTCGATGCCCCAGCAATGCTGGCGTGGGCGAGTTCTCCGAGAGGCTCACCGCTCTCTGTCTCCGCCTGAATAGCCTGCCCGATGGCCTCGTTGAAAGAAGCTATCAGCCCGTGGGGCTCAAGGCTGCCGAGAGCTATGCGGCTTGCCGTGTGCCGCGCTTGATGCTGTAGGTAGGGCCCGTCGTAGTTTGCTTTTCGAGTAGCGCAATACCGGAGCCAATTGTTTCATTAATAGAAACATTAAATCCACATCCTCGTTGATTGTTTACTTATTGCTGTCACATCACTGACGCATTCTCTCGCCTCAGCGTTAGGGGGCACGTTCAATAGCAGGTCACGACAGGCCCCAACGCAGATTCGTTTGTTCAAACAGCAACTGAGGCTAACAGTGAAAAAAACTCTCCTCGCCGTGACGATGGCAGCCAGCACCTTGCCTGCCGCCGCATTCGCGCAGTCTTCGAATGTCACGCTCTATGGCATTGTTGACGCCGGCATCAGCTATCAAAGCCACGTGAACGGCGGCGCCAACGGGAATGGCTCCGTCACGGGGCTCACCTCCGGGGGGCTGTCCGGATCGCGCTGGGGAATCCGTGGCGTTGAAGATCTGGGGAATAACCTGAAGGGTATCTTCGTATTGGAAAGCGGCTTCGACATCGACACCGGCAAATCTGCGCAGGGTGGTCGGTTGTTTGGTCGCCAGGCCTACGTCGGCTTGCAGGGCGATTTCGGTGCCGTCACGATGGGGCGTCAACAAAACGCACTTTACGACCTGTTCGCGGCTTACGACCCGATGGCCGTTGGGCCAAACTACTCGCTGAATTCGGTGGACAACCAATTCAACGGCCGAGCCGACAACGCAGTCAAATACACAGGCAAGTTCGGCGGCCTGACTGCAACGGGCTTCTATAGCTTCGGGCGTGACAGCAATTCCGGACTTGGCGGTGAAGTCCCCGGCAGGTTCAAGGTGGGCAAGAACTATGGTGCGGGCGTCGCTTACGCAAATGGGCCGCTTTCGGTGGGGGTCGCCTATGACCAGTACCAGGGCAGCACCATCGCCGCATCGGGACTCGATGCCAAACGCGCTGCCATTGGCGCTTCTTACGCGGTGGGCGATGCCAAGGTATTTGCCGGCTACCGCTGGCTGCGCGATGAAGTCACGACCGGCACGGCACGCCACGACAATCTTTACTGGCTCGGCGCGCTCTACAAATTTACCCCTGCCTTCACTCTGACGGGCGCTGCCTACTACACGAACGCACGTACCGACAGCAACAGCTCCTGGATGTTCGTGCTGAACGCGGACTACGCGCTGTCCAAGCGCACCGATGCCTACGCGCTGATTGGTTATGTGAACAACAAGGGAAATGCAACCTATGGCGTGACCGGTACGGCTAACACTATGCCGGGCCAGAACCAGACTGGCGCGATGGTCGGCGTGCGCCACCGCTTCTAGTACATCCCAATCAGGCAGGGCGACGCGTCTAGGGCGCGTCGCCGATAGATCATATCGACCTTGACTTGTCACTGGGTTCAAGGACGTTTGGCCGGCGCTTTCGCCGGCCATTTTTTTGGAACGCCGTGAGTGCCACGCTCTTAACTAGATGAGCTGCAAGACTGCTGCTACGCACCCATCCAGGCAGGACTGCCATCGTTTCGAGCGGTTAAGAGTTGACAACAGATGTCTCGTGAATTTGCTTTCAGGCTGGGAAGAAACCTCTACCCCAGGTAACTTTGCTTCCCGAGAGCTGCCTCTCGTGAATGTCGGTAATTGGCTGCGGATTCAACCGGCCGATGCAACGTATTGATGGAATCGTTCCGCTGACGCATGACGGCGCGTAACAGCGGGCGCTGTGAGGGGATCCGTCGCACAAAGCCATTACAATAGCGCCCCTTCGCCGGTGGCGCCCGCTCCTGATATCCCGTGCAGGCGCATGCCTCCCGCTGTACTCGAGAAGCCACAATCCTATGATGTCAAACGCTTGCGGCGTCGATTTCGGCACGTCCAACTCCACCGTCGGCTGGCTGAGATCGGACGCACCCACCCTGCTGCCGCTCGAAGACGGCAAGGTTACGCTGCCTTCCGTCATCTTCTTTCACGCCGAAGACCCGCTGGTCAGCTACGGCCGTGCCGCGCTGACCGACTATCTTGCCGGCCACGAGGGGCGCCTGATGCGCTCGCTCAAGAGCCTGCTCGGCACGTCGATGATGGACGACAGCACCGAGGTCATGGGCCAGGCCATGCCCTTCCGCAAGCTGCTGGCGCATTTCATCGGCGAACTCAAGAGGCGCGCCGAGCGCGCCGCCGGCCATGAATTCCGCCGCGCCGTGCTGGGCCGCCCGGTGTTCTTCATCGACGAAGATCCCAAGGCCGACCAGCTCGCCGAAGACACGCTGTCGGAAATCGCGCGCGACGCCGGCTTCGACGAGATCGCCTTCCAGTACGAGCCCATCGCCGCCGCGTTCGACTACGAGGCCGGCATCAGCGGTGAAGAACTTGTGCTGGTGGCGGACATTGGCGGCGGTACGTCGGACTTCTCGCTGGTGCGCCTGTCGCCCGACCGCGCGAAACGCCCTGACCGCCGCGAGGACATCCTCGCCAACGGCGGCGTTCACATTGGTGGCACCGACTTCGACCGCGCCTTGAGCCTAGCCAACGTGATGCCGCTACTGGGCCTGAACAGCACGCTGCGCAACGGCAAGGCGATGCCGTCCGGCCAGTATTTCGACCTGGCGAGCTGGCACACCATCAACCACGTGTACACGCGCAAGGCGTGGGCGGTGGTGATGGACAATTACCGAGATGCCGCCGACACCGAAAAACTCGACCGCCTCATCCGCCTGATCCGCGAGCGCGCCGGCCACTGGCTGGCCATCCAGGTGGAAGCCGCGAAGATCGCGCTGTCGGACGCCCCGGTGGCGGAGATCGACCTGCACCGCATCGCGCCCGAGTTGAAGCAGCCCGTCACGCGCGAGGACTTCGACCAGTCGATTGGGAAGCTGGTCGGCAAGACGGTCTCGACGGTGCAGGCGATGCTGAAGACGGCGGGCGTCGCAGCGGAAACGGTCGATACCATTCTCTTCGCCGGCGGCTCCAGCGGGGTGCCGTTGCTGCGCGAGCAACTGGCGCAAGTGCTGCCGTCGGCGCGGCGCGTCGAAGGCGACCTGTTCGGCGGGATCGGTTCTGGCCTGGCGCGCGATGCGGCGCGCAAGTTTAGCTGAGGGGATGAGGGGCGGCGGGACGTTTCGAGCGTATCGAACCATCCGGGCTGGGATATTGCTGTAGACGAGGACCACGCCATGCGCGGCACGGTTTCGCAAAGCTGCAATGGCAGAATTAACCGACACGGAACTCAGAGCAGCACTGTGGGTGACCGTGGCCGATTGGCGATCCTACTGGGAGCAGAAGTAGCGTCGCAAAGTCCGCATCAAGGGGAATGGGCTCTAGCCGGCGCGTAGTGCCGCTTTGATGGACGAAGCAATCTCGTCTTCGGTGCGGCCGCCATTGATTTCGGGTCCATTACCAAAAACGAAGTGAGGAACCGACCGAACGCCCGCAGCGGCGGACCTGGCTGCTTCCATCTCGACACGCTTGTGTTGCGTCATGTCCAAGGCGATGGCGCGAGCCTCTGCGTGATCGAACCCATGGCCGATAGCGATGTCTGCAAGCACATCGACATCGGCAATGTTCTTTGCGTTGAGGAAGTAGGCCTCAGTGATCGCTACCGCGAGACGATGCTGCGTGCCGCGTTCTGCTGCGGCTTGAATGAGCGCATGAGCAGCCTGGGTCGGATAGGCGTAAAGCTGATATCTGAGGTCCAGATTCAGCCCGGAGGCCCGAGCGGCAGCTTCGGGTCTGGCGAAGGCGGCACTGGGGTCGGTGACGCCGTAGCGCGAGCGAAGCAGATCGGGAATAAACAGTCCAGAGGACGGCGCATCCGGCAAAAGCAGCACCGGATGATGATGAATGTCCGCATTCAGCTCTGGGAAGCGTTCTGCAAGAACCTTGTCGAGCCGATGCTGGCCGACAAGGCACCAAGGACAGGTGATCTCGGTATAAAGGTCGATTTTCAGCATGGTGCTTCTGTCGTTCGTCTGCTGTTTGCGATGCCGGGAGCGGCCCGAAGGAATGTCGTGTCCGCCGCTTGGTTCGCGTTCCAATCTACGTCCACGTCGCTATCCGCTGGCCCATCCGTAAGGGTCGGAATCCTCACCAGCGCCCAATCCAGATCGGTGCGGACGATCAAGCAGGCTGGGTCAGCAAGGATTGCAGCGCTTTGCCCGCCGTAGCGATTGCCGCCTCAGCCGCTTCGGGGCCATAAGCTGTCCCTTCGATACGCAGTTGCTCGATGTCGGTCATGCCGAGGAAGCCGAGCAAATGCTTCAGATAGCCGCTCTGGAAATCCATGGGTGCGAAGGGACCCTGGGAGAAGACGCCGCCGCTGGCCGTAACCAGATAAACCTTCTTGCCCCTCACGAGACCCTCGGTGCCATCGCCGCCGTACTTGAAGGTCACGCCCGGCCAGGTCACGTAGTCGAACCATGCCTTCAACTGCGTGGGCGGGCCGAAGTTGATCATGGCCGAACCAATGACAAGGATGTCTGCGGCTGCCAGCTCCGCGATCAGTGCCTCGGCCAGCTTCACGGCTTCGATTTGCGCGGGGGTGCGCGATTCAGGCGGCGTCACGCGACCATCGACGTAGCCGTCATCAATGTGCGGAAGCGGGTCGACCGACAAGTCGCGAACCGTCAGGGTGCTGCCCGGGCGCTGGTCGGCAAGTTGCCGGGCCAGGTCGGCGGCGAAGCGCGTGGACAGGCCGTCGGCACCGCGCGGGCTGGACGTGATCAACAGGATGTGACTCATACAAGCTCCTATGGGCTAAAATCAGAACTAGGTAATCCTTATGAACCTAATTACCTTTGCATAGTTAGGATCGTATGGTTCCTAACTGATCCCCACAAGAAGGCACATGTATGTCACTGAGTCACACCGATCTACCTGGCTCTCCTAAGCCGAACGAACGCGACTGCCAGGCGACGCGGAAGATCCTTGATCGCGTTGCCGACAAGTGGAGCCTGTACGTCATCACCACGCTGCAGGGGGGATCTCGGCGCTTCAATGAGCTCAAGCGAGAGATCGACGGGATCTCGCAGCGCATGCTGACGCTGACTCTACGTGGGCTGGAGCGCGACGGCTTGGTCACGCGGACGGTGTTTCCGACCATCCCCCCGCGCGTCGACTACGAACTTACGGAACTGGGTCGGACGCTCTTGGAGCCAGTGATGGCGCTGGTCGCCTGGGCGGACAAGAACACGCAAGCGATTGCAGAAGCGCAGAGGCGCTTTGACGAAGAACCCAAGCCAGAGCAGGCCACGATTCAAGGTGTCGTGTATCAGCGGCTGTGAACGGCTGCACGCAATGGCCTAACGCCATTGAAGGCGCCGCCCTGGGAGAGATTCGGATCAAAGAAAGAAAAGCGCCACACCGAACGCCACAAGCACGCACCCGCAAACAAGTTGCGCCTGGAGAATGGGCCGCCACCCGGGGTAGCCATATGGAACGGGCGCCGAAAAGCGATGCGGGACAGGCAAGCGCAGCAGCCAGATTCGCCATGCGTCGGATATCGCCATTACGCCGAAACCCTGTGCGAAAAACTGCGGCAACCGAATCGGTTGCCGCTCAATAGGCAGGCGGAAAAGTTGCATCGCAACGAAGGCAATTCCAGCCAGTATCAATAGCCCGCACAAGACCCGGTAGACCAGGGTGACGACCATCTTGAGCCACTGAGGTGCACTGCTATCGCCTTGCGGTACGGCGGTGTGATTCATGGTTAATGGCCGGCTTTATCTGGAGCGCTTGCTCCTCGGCGACCTTCAGCCCGCCTCTATACGTTCTCGGGCTTCCTGATGCAAGGTGATCACGCCTCTAACGCTGCCAAGCACCTCTCTCGGGACACGCTTTCTTATTTCCCGAAGATTGGTTGTCACGAAGGCGACGGCTATGAAGAACCACTCTTGAGTTGGCGCCTACGTAGCAACAAGTAGCCCGCCGGCACGACAAATAGCGACAGCAAGGGGGCGGTCACCATGCCACCGAGCATGGGTGCAGCAATGCGCTGCATCACCTCTGAACCCGTGCCGTGAGACCACATGATTGGAATCAGCCCGGCCAGGATGACCGCGACAGTCATCGCCTTGGGCCGCACCCGCAACGCTGCCCCCTCCTCAATCGCTTCGACAAGGGATTGCACATCCGCAGCACCATTCGCCTCACGCGCTGCCCATGCCTGTTTCAGGTAAAGAAGCATGATGACGCCAAACTCCGCCGCCACACCTGCGAGCGCAAGGAAGCCGACGATGCCGGCAACTGATAGGTTGAATCTAAGCAGGTATAGCAGCCAGAAGCCGCCAATCAGGGCCAGTGGAAGCGTGCCCATGATGAGCAGCGCCTCTTCGAAACGCTGGAAGACCAGGTAGAGCAAAACGAAGATGATGAGCAGCGTGAATGGAACCACGACGCTCAGCTTTGCGGTGGCACGCTCCAGGTATTCGAACTGTCCAGACCAGCTCACGGAGTAGCCGGGAGGCATCGGGACAGCCTTGGCCACAATGCCTTGCATCTCCTTCACGGCCGAGCGCAAGTCGCGCCCCCGGATATCGACATAGACCCAACCGGACAAGCGAGCGTTCTCGCTGCGCAGCATCGGCGGCCCCTGGACGACTCGGATATCTGCAACATCGGACAGTCGAATCTGTTGCCCGCGCTCGGTCACGATGGGTAGCGCTCGCAACTGCTCAATCGAGTCACGGTAATCACGGGGATAGCGCACGTTGATGGGGAAACGTGCCAGTCCGTCGACCACCTCACCGACGTTGTCGCCGCCGATGGCCGAAGACACGATGCTCTGCACATCCTCAATGTTCAGTCCATAGCGACCGGCCGCTGCACGATTGATATCGACGTCGATGTATCGACCACCAGACAGCCGCTCAGCAAGCGCCGAGGTAACGCCGGGAACCTGCTTCACCGCCTCTTCGATTCGGGTCGTGAGCTGGTCAATCTCCTTGAGGTCAGCGCCCGATACCTTGATGCCAACTGGGCTCTTGATGCCGGTGGCCAGCATGTCGATACGGTTGCGGATGGGCGGCACCCAGATGTTCGACAGGCCTGGAACCTTGACCGTGCGATCAAGCTCCTCCACCAACTTGTCCGGGGTCATGCCAGGCCGCCATTGGTCTCGCGGCTTGAACTGAATCGTAGTTTCGAACATCTCCATCGGTGCAGGGTCCGTCGCGGTGTCGGCGCGCCCAGCCTTGCCGAATACCGAAGCGACCTCCGGTACGGTCTTGATAAGCCGGTCGGTCTGCTGGAGCAATTGAGCGGCCTTACCGGCAGACAGACCCGGTAGTGCTGACGGCATGTACAACAAATCGCCCTCGTCCATGGGAGGCATGAACTCCGCACCAATTTTCAGTGCCGGCCACGCTGTCAGCGCCAGCAAGACACCGGCAATCACCAGCGTTGTCTTCGGAAAGGCAAGAACGCGCGCAAGGACCGGCTGATACGCGCGAATCAGCCAACGGCTGAGCGGGTTGGACTGTTCGTGCGGAATCTTTCCTCGAATAAGGTAGCCCATGAGCACCGGGACCAACGTCACTGACAGCCCTGCCGCCGCCGCCATCGAATAGGTCTTGGTAAACGCCAGCGGCGAGAACAGCCGCCCTTCCTGCGCTTCCAGGGTGAAGACCGGGACGAAGGAAAGCGTGATGATCAGCAGTGAGAAGAACAAGGCGGGCCCCACCTCGGAGGCCGATTCTCCAATCACTCTCCAGCGCTCCGCCCCGTCGAGGCCTTGATCCGGATGCTCTTCATGCCAGCGCTCCAGATGCTTGTGCGCGTTCTCAATCATGACGACGGCAGCATCCACCATGGCGCCAATCGCAATGGCAATCCCACCAAGCGACATGATGTTGGCATTGACCCCTTGGTATCGCATCACCAGGAAGGCGGACAGCACGCCAAGCGGCAACGAAACGATGGCGACGAGTGCCGAGCGCAGATGAAACAGGAATGCAAGGCAGACGACGGCAACAACGATGAATTCCTCGATGAGCTTGTGCGTCAGGTTGTCGACTGCTCGATTGATGAGCGACGACCTGTCGTAAGTCGGCACAATCTCCACGCCGGCAGGCAAGCTCTTTTGCAGGGTCGCCAACTTGGCCTTGACCGCCTCAATGGTCTCCAACGCGTTCTTGCCGGACCGCAGGACGATGACGCCACCGGCTACTTCGCCTTGTCCGTTGAGTTCGGCGATGCCCCGACGCATTTCCGGCCCCAGCTGCACCGTAGCGACGTCCCCGAGCCGCACGGGTATGCCGGCATCACTTGTCACTACGGGTATCTGGCGGAAGTCATCGAGGGTCTTCAGGTAGCCACTGGCCCGCACCATGTACTCGGCCTCACCCAGCTCCAGTACCGAACCGCCTGTTTCCTGGTTGGCACCTTTGAGAGCAGCGAGAACCTTGGCCTGCGAGAGGTTGTAGGCTCGCATCCGGTCGGGTTGCAGCACGACCTGGAACTGCTTGACCATCCCGCCAATGGAGGCGACCTCGGCCACGTTGGGCAGTGATTTCAGCTCGAAGCGCAGGAACCAATCCTGCAGCGCACGCAGCTGACTCAGGTCATGGCTGCCGGTCTTGTCGACCAACGCGTACTCGTAGACCCAGCCCACACCGGTGGCGTCCGGGCCCAATGCGGGCTTGGCCCCGGCAGGCAGGCGTGACTGCACCTGGTTGAGATACTCCAGCACGCGCGAGCGCGCCCAGTAGAGGTCGGTGCCGTCCTCGAACAAGACATAAACGAACGAATCGCCGAAGAATGAGTAGCCGCGAACGGTCTTGGCCCCCGGTACCGACAGCATCGTGGTGGTCAGGGGATACGTCACCTGATTCTCCACAATCTGCGGGGCTTGGCCAGGGAACGGCGTCCGGATGATGACCTGCACGTCCGACAAGTCTGGCAGTGCGTCAAGCGGCGTGCTACGGACCGCCCACAAGCCCCACCCAGTGAGCATGACTGTCGCCAGCAACACCAGGAATCGATTGCGAATGGACGCAAGAATGAGTCGGGCAATCACGGTTTGGTCCCTCCCTGTGCGGAGACAGGCTGAACAGAAGACAGAACTGCCATGCCGTCCTCATCCAAATGGAAGCGGAACCGGATTTGCTGCCCGGCCCTCAGGTCCTTAGGCAACCCGGTTGGCGGCGCCATGAATTCCATCGTCATCGCGCGCCAGTTCAGCGTCGGAATCGGCCCATGGGAAATCGTGATGCCGTCCGAAGACACGGCTTCAATGCGGCCAACGCCCTCGTGCTCTTGCGCGGCCACTGCAGCAGCCGGGGCGGATGCGCTTTCCATGCGCGTTGCAGTACCCCGCAGACTGGCCTCCGAATCGAGCAGGAACTGACCCGATGCAACAACCTTTTGGCCCGCCTTCAAGCCTTCGGTGACCTCTGTCTGCCCGTTTGCCTCGGCACCCGTTTTGACCTCGGCGGGACTGAAACCACCATTGCCTGAGTCGACCATGACAATCGTGCGGCTACCCGTGCGAATGAGGGACTCGGTTGGAACCAGCAGCTTGTCTGCACTGCCCTGTGAGCCAAAGCGGACATTGACGAACATCCCGGGCACCAATTGCCGGTTCTTGTTTTGCAGTTCGATTCGGACTTTTAGGGTGCGCGTGGCGGGGTTGACGTCCGGAAGGATGGCGTCGACTTTGCCAGTCAACGTCTGACCGGGAAACGCCGAAGCCGTGGCCGTAATTGGCTGGCCTGGTTTGGCGACAGAAGCCTGACTCTCCGGGACTTCGGCCACGACCCATACCGTTGAAAGGTCCGCCACGCGGAAGAGCGTCATGCCAGGTGTGACTGTCATGCCGTCCCGGACACCGACCTCGGTAATGACACCGTCGACTGAGCTTGCGATGCTCAGCCGAGGCTGAAGCTTGCCCGTGGTTTCAGCGAGCCGAATTTGCCCTTCAGTCATGCCGACTTGCCGCATGCGGGCAAGCGCAGCGTCACGCAGGTTGCCGTGCAGCTCTGAACCCGCTCTGGCGACAGCCAAATACTCCTCCTGAGCCGCGACCCACTCTGGAGCGTAGAGGGTCACCAGGGGCTGGCCTCGCTTGACAGGGTCCAGCGTAGTCTTGGCATAAGCGTGTTCGACAAAGCCCGTCGTACGCGCTTGAATGACCTCGATTCCGCGTTCGTTGATGGCAACGTTACCGGGCGCTTCCAGCACCGAATCCAATTTACCCAACTTCACTTCGACGGTCCGGATACCCAGGTTCTGCGTGATGCGGCTGTCGACGTTGACTGCGGCCGAGCCTGCACCAGCATCCTCATAGACCGGAACCAAGGGCATATCCATGAAGGGCGACTTTCCTGGCTTGTCGAAGCGCTGTGCGGGCACCATAGGGTCGTGCCAGTACAGAATCTTCTTACCTGTCTTAGGGTCAACATCGCCAGCCTTAAGGCTCACGCTTGCACTTGCTGCGGAGGTCTGCGCGGAGTTTGTGCCGTGCTTCAGACCCACTTGGTATGCCCCGTACAGTGCGCCCCCTGCGAGCAGCACGGCTACCGCAGCGCCGATAACATGCTTTTTCATTTGAATTCCTTCGCGTCGATGCCGGACTGCGCGGTGGGTAGCGGAATGAGGTAGGCCAGTTCGGACCAGAGCTTCGCGGTCCGGGCTTCAAGCGTGAGTCGTTCCACCGACGTATCAATCACGCGGTGGTTTGCTTGAGCGACGGCAAGCAACGGCCCGCTGTTCGTTCGATAGGCCGTCAGCGCAGCGTCAACCTGGGCTTTAGCCAACGGAAGCATCTTTTCGTCGTAACGTTGCAGCCTCACGAGATTGCGCTGCAATTCAGCCAGCTTGGCCGCAATCTCGGCCCGCGTCGTGCGCGCCATCACCTCGGACTTGGCTCGCGCTTCCTCCGCGCTAGCCAGCTTTGCAGCAACTTCCCGGTCTTGGCGGTTCGCGCGGTCCCATGGCAAGGGGAAGCTGACGTTAATGGAGGCCATGTTTGCGTAAGCCGGACCGCGCTGGCTGTACATCAACTCAACGGAGACGTCCGGCTTGCGGGCTTCGGTTGCAACGCGCACATCAGCCTCAGCGAGAGCCACATCGCGTTGAGCCGCCTGCAACTCCGGCACCGCGTCCATGTCGGCCTGGCCTAGCCGTTGAATGCGAGGCGGAACAACGATGGGCGGGCGCTCTGAAAGAGGCCGATTGCCGGCTGGTCCAATCCACCGCTCGAGGTTCGCTTTGGCAGCATCAATGGCGGCCTGGTTCTCGTCGCGGCGGTCTTGCAACTTTTGAATCTCCATCTCCGCCGCAAGCACATCGGCGCGTGAGCCACGCCCACTCCTGTAGGCCGCAGTCGCCGCCTGTAATTCGAGTTCAAAAGGACTGCCGTGGTGACTGAGCAGCGCGTCGGTCTGCTCGGCATACCAACGGTCAAGCCACGCAGAAGCGACGCCCCGCTGAACGCTGGCAAGACCCACAGTCCGCTGCGCCTCAGCAGAAGCCGCTTCCGCTTCAAAACGTTCGGAGCGTCTGCGGCGTTTGTCCGCCCGCGTGAACTCTTGCATCACGCTGATGGACCGCATGGTCATGAAGTCCCGACTGACGGAGTACTGGTCTGGACCGCTCAGCGGAACATTGTTGACGCCGTACTTGAGGACGGGATCTGGCAGTTGACCGGCAGCAACCGCCATTTGCGAGGCGGCTTCCACTGAGCCGCGCGAAGTTTCCGCGTTAGCGGACCGGGCGGTGGCAAGCGCAACGGCTTCTTCCAGGGAGAGTGGGAAGTTTGGCTCCGCCTGCGCGACAGCAGGCACAGCCAAACCAATGACGGGCGCAATGATTAGCACCCGCAATAGACGACGGGAAAAACACATAGGACCTCCGCGAGCAACGACGACTGTCTCGATATAAAGAGACAGACCTAAACAGCGTCGCTCAGGAGGCTACGTTCGATAACAACAGTGAAAGATGGCGTGCGGCGGTGGGGGCGCCCTCGCGACGGACCCTTCGCGTAAGGATGCTGCGAAGGCAGACGTGGAAACGGGGGTGGGTTCAATCACACCCAGCAGGACCGGCAGAAACGCTGGGCTTTGGGGGGAGAAATGGTCAGCAGACTTATCGTTGAGCTTGCAATGTTCAAGGCACAGGCCGTCGTGCTCCCCGATGTTCTTGTGCGCCTGCGCCACCATCTCCGGACAGGATTCCATCATGCCAGCCATCTCGTCCATGGCGCTGAACGAATACAGATTTCCCGCGCAGGCGTAGGCTGCCGCTGCCAGTTGGACTGTCAGGAAAGCAACTACGAGAAAGCCGGTCATCCACAGCCGGCGAAGGGGCATGCGCACGCTATCTCTGTCGATTTGGCGGGAACGTTAGCAGCGGTCGTTTTAAGTTGATACGCGATGGCTGACGTCATCGTGTCATGCGATCGCGTCGAGCAGCGACATTCTCATGATGTACTTTTCCCCAACGGGAAGGTGAAGGTCAAGGGTTCACTCTCCACGTTCGCACGGCAGTTGACGAGCATCAATTTGAAATCGGTACGCTGGCCTACATTCGCTACAGGGCACTCGGCCTCATCCAAATTACGAAGGAGCTCGGTCATCATGAAGAAATGCAGCGTATCTCTTTTTATTGCGGCGACCGCTTTGGCTTGGGCACCGCTAGCTTTTTCCGCCACACCGGCTAAAGACGCTGCTCACAACGTCCATCATGCTCCCGAGGTTCCCGAAACACCGGCAGCAGCGCCTCAAGGCAACCCTGAGGCAGACGCCCAGATTGCCCACTTGCGCGCAATCCGCGAACGGATGTCCCGGGCAAATACCCCAGAGGAGCGCCAGGCACTTCAGGCCGAGCGCGCTCAGGTCATGCAGCAAGCCATGACCGGGATGCAGAAGTCCATGGGAATGGCCGGAAGGATGCAACCATCAAACGGCAAAGGCAGAGGCAAAGCCGCGACTACACGGATGCAAGGGTGTCAGGGCATGATGGGCCAAAACATGGCTCTGATGCAGGAGATGATGCAGTCGATGATGGACGGCCAAGGCATGATGGGTGGCCAGGGAATGATGGGGAACGGTATGGGTATGGGCGGCGGCATGATGACGAAGTAGTCCGCTCGGGACCGGGGCGTCGCCGTCCTCCAGATGGAGGAGGCACGGGCAGCGCTTTCGGTTCTCTTGGAAGCGCGCACCGCATTCGCTAAACTGGCGTCTCCAGCTGTCCAGCTGCGGCCGCCGCTCCATGCTTCGTTTCCTTACGCGCTTCCTTCTCCTGCTCTTGATTGTGGCCGTGCCGCTGCAAGGGGCTAGTGCGGCCGCGATGATGGCAAAAGAAGTCCTTGGCGGCCATGGCCCCACTCAAGTGACGACTCAAAGTCACAATGCGAATGACGCCGTTGTAATGGCAGCTGCCGACGACGACGACCATTGCTTGGTACGTTCGCATGCCGCGCCAACGGAATCCTCCGGGAAATCTGCCAAGCACGCTGGCCATGCTTGCTCTGGGTGTGCCGCGTGCGCCCTGTGCTCTGTTGTTCCTTTCTCCTTCCCTCTGTCCATTCACCTTGACGACTCGGTGGTTCGGGCCTCCTTTAGCCTGAACGTCGGCTTCTCCAGCCACGTCCCCGACGGGCTTCAGCGTCCGCCAGCCCTTCGCGTTTGACGCCCAACGTGTGCCCATTTTCTGGGCGGGTAAGTCGCTTAGCCAGAAGAATGTAGCTGGCGCCTCACTTTCACGGGCATCCACCGCCGGTTTCACATGTTTCCGATGCGCTTGCTGGCCCTTGCCAGTTTGGCGGTCCTTGCCATATCGCCCCCCAACCGATGCAAGAACAGGGCGACATGCAAGCCTCCCAAACGCACAGCGGCACGCGCGTGCGCCAGCGCCCTGCTCGGCGATTGAACTAGGCGGTGTGCAGCCCGTTCGCCTCACGATCTTTAATCCGGAGTTATCTCATCATGAAAAAAGCCACCCCGATTCTTGTTGCTGCCACGCTCTTGGCCTCGACACCCTTGTTCGCCGCTGAAGCTGGCGCCACAGCCGCCACAGCGACTGCGCCAGCCAGCGAAAAGATGTCGCACGGCGAAATCAAAAAGGTCGACTCCTCGGCGGGTAAGCTGACCATCAAGCACGGTCCTCTGGAGAACCTCGGTATGGATGCCATGACGATGGTTTTCCGCGTCAAGGACCCTGCCATGCTTCAGCAGGTATCCGTCGGCGATAAGATTGATTTCGTTGCCGAACAGGTCAATGGCGCGCTGACCGTCGTCAAGATGCAGAAGAGCCAGTAAGCATGACCTGTCGGCGCGGCTTGTTGCGTCGGCCCATTTCCCTTAGGCCCTCCATTACATAATCAACATGAACGCACGACTCAAACAATCGCTGTTGAGCCTGACCGCAGCCATCGCTATCGCCCCCACTATCGCCTTTGCCCATGGGAAACTCGAAAGTACGGAACCTGCTGCAGGCAGCACCGTGGCAACGCTCACCAGCCCGCTGCGCATGTCCTTTAACGAAGAACTGGAGCCGGCTTTTAGTACGGCGCACGTGACCGACGCGAAAGGAAAAACCGTCACCACCGAGAAGGCCAAGGTCGACAGCACCAATCCCCGGGTGCTGACCGTGGCCGTACCGAGGCTCGCCGCTGGAACGTATTCGGTCAATTGGGCTGTCATGACGCACGACGGGCACAAAACAAAGGGCCAATACAGCTTCACGGTGAAGTAATGAATGAAGGCGCCCTGAACATAGCGCGCTTTGGACTGACGGCACTGCAAAACCTCGGTTTTGCGGTGCTGGTTGGTACGTTGCTCAGCGATAGCTGGCTCAAGCGCAAGCCGTCAGCGTGGCAGGCCGGTGTCACAGAGATTCTGGGGAGAACATTCCGGATTGCCGCCATTGTTGTCGTGGCGGCCAGCGCTCTGTATTTCTGGATTCACTGCGCTCTGATGGCCGAAACCTCCCTGCTTGAGGCGTGGCCAGCCGTACTGTCCATGCTGCGCTCAACGGAGTTCGGGTACGCGTGGGCAGTCGCAACAGTCCTGATGCTTGTTGTGGCGGCGCTGTCGTTCGTTTCATGGGAGACGCAATCGCCCGGGCTTCGTGCTGCGTTATGGGTTGGGGTTGCTGGAACCGCGCTGGCACGCAGCCACGGCGGACACCCTGTGGATGCTGGGGCGTTCAGCTTGCCGGTTTGGGTAGATTGGATGCACCTGCTGGCAATCAGTACCTGGGTGGGCCTCGTCTATGTCGCCGCATGCGTCGCGGGGCCACAGATACTTGAGGTGCCGCCAGCAGAGCGCCCCAACGGCGCTGACTATGTTCAAACACTGTCGAACGCAGCCACCTATGCGCTTGTCGTGTTGGTGTTCACCGGTGCTTATAGCGGTTGGCGAAGCGTCGGCATGCCTGCGAATCTACTGGGCGCAATCTACGGAAAGCTGCTGCTCCTGAAGCTTGCATTCGTTCTCGTCGCAGCGGCTCTCGGTGGCCACAATCGCTTTTTCGAGATGCCGGTGCTTTTGGCATCGCTCAAACAGCCAGGCGAATTTGACGGGTTGCGGGTTGGCCGGCGATTCGTATCCGTGCTGCGCATTGAAGCCGTTGTCTTGGCGGCTGTGCTCCTTGTGGCAGCCGTTCTTGTTGCAAGTGCCTTACCTGGAACCGAGTGAGTTCTTTCGAACCAAACCCAGCGGTTTCGGCCTGCGCACGGCGCCACAGGCTATTGACCTTCCCGCCATGGGAAGGCTCATCATGTGTTTTGGGTCAAGGAAAGAGACTGTTTGGCTGGGAGCGGCAAAGTACCACCGATACCATGCGTAAAAGGCCACATCGCGTGCGCTGAATCCACTCAGATAGGCGGCCCGAACCGAAAGGAGTACGCGCAATGGAAGAGCAGCGTCATCTTCATGGTGAAGAGCAAGGGCATGACCACATGCATCCTGATCGTCGCTTGCATGTCGTTCATGGTTCATCTGAGCACCACCACCACAATCCCCAAGCGTCCACTGCCGGACTGACCGAGAAAGACCCGGTGTGCGGGATGACTGTCAGCGCCGACTCGCGCTTTCATGCAGCGCATCAAGGGAAGACGTATCGGTTCTGCAGCGAAAAGTGCGAAAGCAAGTTCGTTGCAGACCCTCCGCGGTATGTGGCCGCGTCTGCCGACGTTGCACCTGCTCCCGCAGAGGACGGGACCATCTACACATGCCCGATGCACCCGCAAATCCGGCAGGACCGACCAGGGAACTGCCCCATCTGCGGGATGACGCTAGAGCCGGTCATCCCGGAATTGAGCGAGGAAGAGAATCCCGAACTCGTCGATTTTCAAAGACGTTTTTGGTGGACCCTGCCACTTACGGCAGTCGTTTTCATCCTGGCCATGTTCGGGCATCGGTACAGATGGATGGAGCCTTCTGTTCAAAGCTGGGTGGAACTCGCTCTGGCGACCCCGGTTGTGCTGTGGGCTGGGTATCCGTTCTTCGAGCGCTGCGCTCAGTCCTTCATCCATCGCAGCCCGAATATGTGGACGCTCATCGGTCTCGGTACTGGTGCAGCGTATGTCTATAGTGTCGTTGCCACCATTGCCCCCGGCGTATTCCCAGAAACGTTCGCCGTCCACGGCCGCGTCGGCGTGTATTTCGAAGCAGCCGCAGTCATCATTTCGCTGACTCTCGTCGGGCAGGTACTTGAATTGAGGGCACGGTCTCAAACGTCGGCGGCCATCAAATCCCTTCTCGGCTTGGCTCCAAAAACAGCACGCCGAATCAACCCGGATGGCAGCGAGGAAGACGTTCCGCTGAGCCACGTGCACGTTGGGGACCGCCTACGCGTGCGGCCTGGCGAAAAGGTTCCCGTCGATGGTGTCATCATTGAAGGCACCAGCTCGCTTGACGAGTCCATGATTACAGGCGAGCCCATCCCCATCACCAAACGGGTAGGCGACCATGTGATTGGCGCCACGATGAATGCCTCTGGCAGCCTGGTCATCGAATCCGAGAAGGTTGGCTCCCAAACCGTCCTGTCCCAGATTGTCCAGATGGTCGCTCAGGCGCAGCGGTCCAAAGCGCCGATGCAGCGGATGGCCGACAAGGTAGCTGGCGTTTTCGTGGTTGCCGTGGTCGCTGTTGCTGTGCTGACGTTTTTCGCCTGGGGCCTCTTCGGGCCGCAGCCAAGCTGGGGATACGGACTCATCAACGCCGTCGCCGTGCTCATCATTGCCTGCCCTTGCGCCCTTGGTCTTGCGACACCTATGTCCATCATGGTGGCCAGCGGCAAAGGGGCGACGACCGGCGTGCTGTTCCGCGATGCGGCAGCCATCGAGAACTTGCGCAAGGTCGATACGCTCATTGTCGACAAGACCGGAACGCTTACCGAAGGCAAACCTGCCTTCGAACGAAGTGTCGGTATCAGCGGCTTTTCTGACGTGGAGGTGCTGCGGCTCGCTGCCAGCCTTGACCAAGGCAGCGAGCATCCATTGGCCGCCACGATTGTAGAAGCGGCGCGTCAGCAGAATCTGACGCTCGACAAGGCAGAGGACTTCGAGTCGAGCACAGGCATCGGGGTACGCGGCACGGTGGCCGGGAAGAAGCTTGCGCTAGGCAACACCGTGCTGATGGAAACCGAAGGCGTATCAACAACTGCCATGAGCCAAGCTGGCGATGAACTGCGCGCCCATGGCGCGAGCGTCATGTACCTGGCGGTTGACGGGGCGCTGGCGGGCCTCTTGGCGGTATCCGACCCTATCAAGGCGACCACTGCGGAGGCGCTTGAGCGCCTCAAAGAAAAAGGCATCCGTGTCGTGATGGCAACCGGGGACGGCGTGGTAACTGCCAAGGCTGTCGCGGCAAAACTCGGCATTGACGAGTTCCATGGTGAGGTCAAGCCCGCCGACAAACTCGCTCTGGTCAGCAAATTCCAAAGTGAAGGCCGTGTCGTGGCCATGGCCGGTGACGGCATCAATGACGCCCCTGCGCTAGCCAAAGCCGATGTTGGCATCGCCATGGGAACCGGAACTGACGTTGCAATGAACAGTGCTCAGGTCACGTTGGTGAAGGGCGACTTGCGGGGCATTTCCAGAGCGCGTCAGCTGTCGGAAGCGACTATCGCAAACATGAAGCAGAACCTCGGTTTCGCCTTCATCTACAACGCGTTGGGCGTGCCCCTGGCGGCAGGCGTGCTCTACAGCGCGACAGGTCTGCTTCTGTCGCCGATGATTGCCGCCCTTGCCATGAGCCTGAGTTCAGTATCCGTCGTCTCCAACGCCCTGCGCTTAAGACGCACGGAAGTCTGACCCGTGCTATTTGGCGATGGAGCCGCTCTGCAGGTGCTTCCATTCATAGGGGAAGACGATATCGGCCTGGGGCTGGACCAGGCTGTCGTCCTTGCCAGCATAGTGGAGGCGGTGCAGCATATCCTTGATAACGTTCAGGCGAGCAACGCGCTTGTCGTCAGCCCGAACGACACTCCACGGAACCACCTCGCCAGTTCGTTCGAGCATCTCGTTTCGTGCCTTGCTGTAGTCAGCCCAAAGCGAGACGGCTTGGTCATCGATTGGGCTGACCTTCCACTGCTTCAAAGGGTCCTTACGGCGAGACGCTAGTCGCCGCTTTTGTTCCGCCTTGCTGATGTCGAGGTAATACTTGATGAGCCGGATTCCCGAGCGGACTAGCATCTTCTCGAAGTCGAAGACGCACTCCATGAACTCCTCGTATTCCGCTTCCGTACAGAATCCCATCACACGCTCAACGCCCGCCCGGTTGTACCAACTGCGGTTGAACAGCGTGAACTCGCCGGCGGTTGGCAGTTGCTCCACATAACGCTGGAAGTACCAGGAACCCCGGTCGCGGTCGGACGGCTTACCCAAGGCGACAACGCGCGTTTCGCGAGGGCTCAGATGCTCGACGATACGTTTGATGGTGCCGTCTTTCCCTGCAGCATCTCTACCTTCAAAAACCACCAGTATCTTGTCGTTGCAGCAGAGGAAGTGCTTCTGAAGTTTGACCAACTCTATTTGCAGGACATGGAGCTCCCGTTCGTACTGGTCGTGGGTCAGTTCGCTGGTATCGGCGTCGTTGCCTGTCGAACGTTCTTTGGCTCGCATGATGGAGGTTCCGTGTCGCACACCGTAACCGAAGGTGTCAGGCTTCCTTTTTGGAGCCGAACGCATCGGATAGCCACGAAAAGAACATGGCTGCCAGGAACGCCCAGATACCGAGGATGACGTCGGCATAGATGGTGCCACCCAGTGTCGCTGGCTCGGCTTGGAGGCGATGGAAATCAAGGCCGTGAAACAACTGGCTCATGAATCGCATAAACGGCTCGGGCAGTACGAACCAAACGAGCGCGCACAGGGCATAGAACAGCATGACCGTCACGGCAAAGGTCACGCCTGTTTTGACTGGTTTCATTACAACCTCCCGCAGTTGATGCAGTAGCGGTTAGTGAACCTTGGCGCCCGGTGGGCTGCCAAGATGAGGAAAGAAGGCAGGTGTTCTGCTTCGGTATTCCTCGTATTCACGCCCGAACTCAGCGAGGGCTTCCTTCTCTTCTTCCTTGGCCAACCGAACGTACATCCACACCAGGATGGGGAACATCAGCACGGTAAGTATCGTCGGCCACTGGAGCAGGAAGCCAAACATAATCAACACAAACGCAACGTACTGAGGGTGTCGCATACGGGCATAGAGGCCGGACATCGCCAGACGATGGGCGCACTGCGCGGTGTAGAGAACGCGCCACGCCGACGCGAGCATGATGAAGCCGCCAAAAATCAGGACGTTGCTGACGATATGGAACACCCCGAAATGCGGGTTGGCTCGCCAGCCAAACATCATCTCAAGCAAGTGTCCCGAGTCATGCGCGAGGAAATCGACACCGGGGAACTTGGCAGTGAGCCACGGCAAGAGCAGGTAGATGGTCAACGGTACGCCGTACATCTCGGTGAACAGCGCCACGATGAACGCGGAGAAAGCACCAAACGACCGCCAGTCGCGGCTGGTCTGGGGCTTCGTAAAGCTGAAGGCAAAGATGATAAAGACCGCCGAGTTGATGAACACCAGCGACCACAGACCGTAACCGAAAGAGGCATCGTGTTGCATCACCGCTCTCCTTTGGTGTCGACTTCTTCCGGCTCTTGCTGCCTACCGTGGTGATGACCGTGTCCATGGCCACCATGCATGAACAAGTGCATGAGGGGACACGAGGCGAGCAGAAGGAACGGCAAGAACTGGATGACATGAGCCCGGTGTTCGGTCCACAGAAAGTACGCAATCACCAAGAGAAAACCAATCAACACCAGCTTGGACCGGGAAATGGTTCCATACGGCTCGCCTTGCTGCTCGTGCTCACGGTGGTCCATTTCACGCTCCAACGTTAGGAAGGCGGATTGGCTGGCATTCCGCCAGCCCATTGCAACAACCTCGCATTTTCAGTATTGGCGTTGGGAAATTCCGGAGGTTGACCCTCGTCAACCACCCCACGGCAAATGCTTCTTAGGCCTGGATGAGTGTCAGGCTGGGGGTAACCATGCACGTCGGTTGCCGTCGGGCAGCATGCGCCTTGGCATGATTTCCTCGATCGCAGGCTTGGCTGGTATCGAGATGAGGAGCCGGTGCCGGGCGAGGGATGGCGGACAGAAAGTCGCCCGAGTACCTGCCGCATCTGCTTAAACACTAACGCGGATCAACCCTCCCCCGATATCTCGGCACACCTGTGCAACGAATTTCGGTGCTACGAATGATCGGCCACACCAAACAGCAAATGACCATACGCGTGAGGGCATTTATCCGATATTTGACCTGGCAACATGAAGTTCTGTGAGCGACGGCCGATAACACTATTTTGTCTTCCCCCCAATGTCCCATGTCCGATAGCGCCCCCACTCAAGGCTGTACCACGTGTCGAAACGGTCACCTTTGCCTTTCCCGCGGTTTGAACGCCCGTGAGGCGGCGCTGGTAGAAGACATCGCACAGCGAAAAATCCGGGTAAAGAGAGGCGAGTCAATCTTCCGCTGTGGCGATCCCTTGGATGAAATCTACGCGGTGAAATACGGCACGTTCAAGCTAACGCTTGGTACAGCCGAAGGCCGCGAGATGATTGCCGCCTTCTACCTGAGCGGCGACATATTCGGCACGGACGGATTCGAATCGGATACCCGAACCTCAACCGCAATCGCATTGGAAGACTCGGAGGTATGCGCCGTATCGTGGAAGCGCCTTGCCGAGCTAGCACAGCAAGAAAGTGCCATTCAAAAACTGGTTACGCAGATCTTCAGCACGCGCATCGGCCGCAAACAACGCCTGATGCTCTGCCTCGGTTCCATGCGCTCGGAGGAGCGCGTCGCCGTGTTCTTGCTCGATCTTTCGGAGCGGCTGAAAGAGCGGGGCTTTTCAGATCGGCACATTGTTCTGCGCATGAGTCGGGAAGAGATTGCCGAGCACCTAGCCATGCAGCTCGAGACCGTGAGCCGAATTTTCAGTTCGCTCGCGCGCGAGGGCATTTTGCGAGTCAATCATCGCGAAATTCAGATATTGGACGTACAGGGCTTGGCGACGGTTGCACAGGCGGGTGTTCAGAAAAATCGTGCTTTCTAAGATCGTTTGCTGGCGAGTTACGCCTACGGCGTAATACGGGTCGACGCTTTCCACGAAAAGGGAGCGCGACGACAAATGCGCCATGCGTCGATTCCGCGCCCCCTTTTTCAAACGATGCTCCCGGTAGTGGGACCACACTTGCAAGCGACAAACCACACCACGGCACCTGCCCCCGACGCTAGCTGTTCTCAACGTCGCGAATTGCGCCGACTATGCTGCGGGTCGTGTCCGTTGAAGCGGGGCTTGTCTTGAAGCATGCAAAGTGCGCTGTGTAACGTAGTCATAAAACGCGTAGACCCTGAACACCGACGCAAAGCCGGTCTTGACTTGCGATCGAGCCGTCATGGCCGTTGTGCATCGACGGCTGGACGGAAAATGCCTCCCGGTACAAGCGCGCAGATATCGAAGCCCATCTCGTTGTCGCCAGTCTCTTCTGCGCCCTCAAGCGCCCAGTTCGCCCAATCCTTCAATCGTCGGCACGTACTTGCACGAGCGTCAACGGACTGGTGAAAGTAGACCTGCAGCATCAACTCCGTCAGGTGGAATGAAAATGAATTGACCTGCTTGTCGCCTCGCGGGCCTTCCACTATCCACCACGCGTGTGCATCTATTCCGCCTAGTTCATCGCCTTCAAGCCGCAAGACGGCCCGACGAGGCAGCGTCTCTGTCAGCGCATCTTGGAGTTCCCGTAGACAAGTCCTTTCGGCTTCGTTGATCCGCTCGCGCATAAGACCTCCCGCATTTCCCCGCGCCCACATTGATGGGCCGCCATTCGAAGGTAGCTTCTGCGTAACCCCATGCATTGACGGCGCACAACGAACCGGTGTTTAGAAAGCCAGCCGGAGGAAAGGGCACAACCCAACAGCCGTTGGACAGAGCTTCCACTCACGTCAATGGCGGCACTGATGCGCCCCGATAGAGCGAAAAATCGTGTTCCCGGTCTTCCCGCCCCACGCGAATGGCGTCTCTCTCATCGAGAAAGAAGGCGCTTGGCGCGGTGAGTACCAAGTCGTAGCCCGTGTCTGCGCACTGTTCTCCACCCTGGAATTCCAACTGGACGCTCAACCATTCGCTCACCCGCCGACAAATCTCTTCCCGTCTTGGGTGATTCAATCGGCAGTACGCCTTAGCCTCGTCCAAGCTGAAATGCACCGCTACCGTGCATTCCTGCCGATTGCCACGGACTGTCGACATCGCCCACTTCGCTGCCACGTCATAGCCACCGCAATTGGCACGAGCCGAATTGACGAGCGCTCCTCTGGGCAATGCGCGGGACACTGAGGACTCCAGTTCCCAAAGCGCGGCCGCAACCACCTCGTCTGGTTGTTGTTCAAGCATGACGTTTCCCCGTTTTCAGCCTATTGAATGGCTCTTTCTGATAGCACTCCACGGTAAGCCGATACGGGCCTTCACTGGCTGATACAGATCAACCTCTAAATCTGCCGCGCAGCATTTAGAAATGACGCTCGCGGGTTTTCCAGCGGTCCAAGCCCCTCCCCCGATCGTGCTTTTTTCCCACCATTGAAGAAATGGCCAACCGCCTCCGCTGCCTGGAAGCCAACTGCTCCGCGCCCCCGGCGAGGAACCCTGGCATGCCGGCTGCTTCCGCCCACGGGAGCGCAACGGAGGCCACGCATGCATCACGCATTACGAGTGACAAAGCGAACAGCAGCAGGTTGGCTGTTCTTCCTGGCATCGACGGGCGGCAACGGACTTTCGCTTGCGCAGCCTACTGAGCCCCGCCCGGCGTCGCCAGACGTCGCTCCGGCGGCCCTACCGAAGACCGTAAAACATTCCTTGTCGCGATATCCGGACACCGTGCGGGCCTCCGCGCCTGATCCCTCCACGCCGCAGGCCGCGTCTCCTTCCCCAGGATCGGGCGGGGCTGGGGCATCACTGGGCCTTCGGGCACCAGTGCCGGCGCAGGCCCCGGCGGCCCGGCCGACATGCGTGGCGCGCCTGCGCATAAGCAGCCATTGCGTTAATGTTGTCGCCAAAACCTGATAAGGGTCTCGAATGAGAGCGAGTGATGACCAGCGCAGCGGAACTGATCGTGACAACGCCCAAAGGCCTGTACTGCCCAGTAGGCGACTTCTACATTGACCCTTGGCGGCCGGTTGACCGTGCCGTCATCACCCACGCCCACAGTGACCACGCCCGCATCGGGCACCGGCATTACCTTGCTGCCGCCACTGGTGCGGGTGTGCTGCGTGCGCGCCTGGGTGAGGACATCCCCCTCCAGACGCTGCTGTACGGCGAATCCATCGTCCATCACGGCGTCCGGTTGAGCTTTCATCCGGCGGGGCATGTACTCGGGTCCGCGCAGGTGCGGCTGGAATACGACGGCGACGTATGGGTGGTGTCTGGCGACTACAAGGTCGAGGCGGATCGCACCTGCACGCCGTTCGAGCCGGTGCGCTGCAACACATTCATCACCGAATCCACATTCGGACTGCCGATCTACCACTGGCGGCCGCAGACCGAGATCTTTGCGCAGCTCAACGCATGGTGGCGCGGCAATGCCGAAGCGGGTCGCACGAGCGTCGTGTTCTGCTATGCGTTCGGCAAGGCCCAGCGCATTCTGTCGGGGCTCGATACCGGCATCGGGCCGATTGTTTCGCACGGCGCCATGCTGCAGTTGGACGCCGCCTATCGGCACGCGGGCGTGGCGCTACCACCCACGCAACTGGCGGCAGACGTGCCCCGCGCTGAATTGCGACGCGCTCTGGTGCTGGCGCCGCCCTCCGCCCAACGCACGCCGTGGATGCGCCGTTTTGGCGACTATGCCGATGCCTTTGCCAGCGGTTGGATGCAGCTTCGCGGGGCGCGTCGGCGGCGCGGCGTCGATCGCGGCATCGTGCTGTCAGATCATGCCGACTGGCCCGGCTTGCTGCAGGCCATTGATGCCACGGGTGCCACGCGTGTCTATGTCACGCACGGGCAAGTGGCCCCGATGGTGCGCTGGCTGTGCGAGCGCGGCCTCGATGCACGCGCCTTCGCCACCGAGTACGGCGACGACGGCCAAGAAGGCGATGCAGCCGAGGCACGCGACACGCCCGCGCAAGTGGACACGCCAGCGCCATGAAAGCCTTTGCCGATCTGTACGCGCAGCTCGACGCCACCACATCGAGCAACGGCAAGTTGGCCGCACTGGTGGCCTACCTTCGCACCGCGCCCGATGCCGACGCCGCCTGGGCGGTCTACTTCCTGGCCGGCGGCAAGCCCCGCCAGTTGGTGCCCGTGCGCGTGCTAGCCAGCTTTGCGCAGACCACGTCCGGCTTGCCGGATTGGCTGTTTGACGAGTGCTACCAAGCCGTAGGCGACTTGGCCGAGACCATCGCGCTCGTCCTGCCCGATGCCGATCATGCAGACGACACCAGCCTGGCCGAGTGGATGGAAACGCGTTTGCTGCCATTGCGTGGTCAGCCCCCCGAGCTGGTACTGCCTCGCCTTGCGGAACTGTGCCGGGGCCTCCCGCTGCATGCGCGACTGGCGTTGATGAAGCTGATCACGGGAGCGTTTCGCGTGGGGGTGTCAAAACTGCTGGTCACGCGCGCGCTGGCCGAAGTGGGCGGCACCGACCCCAAGCACGTCGCGCAACGGCTGATGGGCTATACCGACATAGGCCAGGCGCCCACCGCCGAGCGCTATCGCGCGCTGCTGGCCGATGCCAGTGTCGATGGCCACGCACTCGATACCGGGCACCCGTATCCGTTCTTCCTCGCGCATCCGCTGCAGGCCGACGCGCAAGCCTTCGACACACTGCTGGGCCCACCCACTGAATGGCAAATCGAATGGAAATGGGATGGCATCCGCGCGCAGCTCGTACGCCGCGCCGACAGCGCATGGCTGTGGTCGCGCGGCGAGGAACTCATCACCGATCGCTTCCCTGAACTATCCGCCATGGCGGAGGTGTTGCCCTCAGGCACCGTGCTCGATGGCGAGATCGTGGTGTGGCAAGCGGGCCGCGTGCAGCCCTTTGCGCTGCTTCAGCAACGCATCGGTCGCAAGACGCTGAACGCGCGCGTGCTGCGGGAAGCGCCAGCCGTGCTGCTGGCGTATGACCTGCTCGAATGGCAGGGGCAGGACCTGCGCGAGCGCACGCAAAGCGAGCGGCGCGTGCAACTTGAACGCGTGATTGCCGAATGCATCCATCCGGCGCTGGAGCTGTCTCCGTTGCTTCAAGGCGACGACTGGCAGCATCTTGCGCACCAGCGCGAAGCCTCGCGCGAGCTGGGCGTCGAAGGGCTGATGCTCAAGCGGCGCGACGCACGCTACGGCGTGGGGCGCACCAAAGACGTGGGCGTGTGGTGGAAGTGGAAGATCGATCCGTTCTCGGTGGATGCCGTCCTCATCTATGCGCAGCGTGGCCACGGCCGGCGCGCGAGCCTGTATACCGACTACACCTTCGCCGTATGGGATGCACCGCCCGACGTGCCGGAGCGCAAGCTGGTGCCCTTTGCCAAGGCGTACTCCGGCCTGAGCGACGCAGAGATCCGCCAAGTCGACGCGCTCATCCGCAAGACCACGGTGGAGAGCTTCGGCCCCGTACGCAGCGTAGCGCCCACCCTGGTGTTCGAACTAGGCTTTGAAGGCATTGCACGCAGCGCGCGCCACAAGAGCGGCATCGCGGTACGGTTTCCGCGCATGCTGCGCTGGCGCCACGACAAACCCATTGCCGAAGCCGATACGCTGCAGACGCTGGAAAGCCTGCTGCCGCCGTCATGACCGAACCTGCCCTGCCCGATCTTGATGCCTGGTTTGCCGCGCGCGACTGGACGCCAATGCCGTTCCAGCGCGCCGTGTGGTCGGCCATGGCGCGCGGCGAATCGGGCCTGCTGCACGCCACCACGGGTGCGGGGAAAACCTATGCCGTCTGGCTCGGTGCGTTGCAACGGTTGGCGCAAGTGCGCGGGCGCGGCGGCGCGCCGCCGTTGTCGGTACTGTGGCTCACGCCCATGCGCGCGCTGGCGGCCGACACCACGCGCGCATTGACCGACGCCGCACAGGCATTGGCGCCGCATTGGACGCTCGGGCTGCGCACCGGCGACACCGGCAGCGCCGAGCGTGCCGCGCAATCACGCCGTTTGCCCACCGCCCTGGTGACAACGCCCGAGAGCCTGTCGTTGCTGCTCGCGCGCGCCGATGCGCGTGAAGCCCTCGGCTCTGTACGCGTGGTCGTCGTCGATGAATGGCACGAACTGGTGGGCAACAAACGCGGCGTGCAGGTGCAGTTGGCGCTGGCGCGGCTGCGCACGTGGTCACCGGGGCTGGTCGTGTGGGGACTTTCCGCCACGCTGGGCAACCTGGCTGAAGCGATGGATGCACTGGGCGATGCGGCGGCGCCCACCGCCGGCACGCTGGTGCAAGGCCACCTGCCCAAGCGCATGGAGATCGATACGCTGCTGCCCGATGGTGTGGGCCGATTTCCTTGGGCCGGGCACCTGGGTATGGCGATGCTGCCCCACGTGCTGGAAGAGCTGGAAAGTGCCCGCACCGCGCTGGTGTTTCTCAACACGCGCTCGCAAGCGGAGCTGTGGTACCAGGCCGTCATCACTGCGCGACCGGAATGGGCGGGGTTGATCGCGTTGCATCATGGCTCACTGGACCGCACAACGCGTGACTGGGTGGAGACCGGGCTCAAGCAAGGCATGCTCAAGGCGGTGTTCTGCACGTCAAGCCTGGATTTGGGCGTCGACTTTCTGCCAGTGGAACGCGTACTGCAGATTGGCTCGCCCAAGGGCGTGGCGCGGCTCTTGCAGCGTGCCGGGCGATCGGGCCACGCGCCGGGCCGGCCCTCTCGCGTGACGGTGGTGCCCACGCATAGCCTTGAACTCGTGGAAGGTGCAGCCGCACGCGCAGCCGCCATGTCGGGCCAGGTGGAAGCCCGCACCTCACCGCACAAGCCGCTCGATGTGCTGGTCCAGCATCTGGTGACGGTGGCGCTGGGCGGCGGCTTCGTGCCCGACGCGCTGTTGGAGGAAGTGCGCCGCGCATGGGCTTACCGAGATTTGCGCGACGACGAGTGGCAATGGGCGCTCGACTTCGTGCGGCAGGGCGGCCACTCGCTCACCGCATATCCCGACTACCACCGCGTCATGCCGGATGAACATGGCATCTGGCGCGTGCCCGATGCACGGCTCGCACGGCGGCACCGCATGAGCATCGGCACCATCGTCAGCGATGCAACGATGACGGTGCGCTGGTGGCGTGCTTCCGGCGGCGGTGCGTTGGGGTCGATCGAGGAGGGTTTCATTGCGCGGCTGCGCCCCGGCGACAACTTTCTGTTTGCGGGCCGCCTGCTGGAACTGGTGCGCGTGCAGGACATGACGGCCTATGTGCGGCGTGCCACCGGCAAACGCGCTGCCGTGCCGCGCTGGAACGGTGGTCGCATGCCGCTTTCCACCGAGCTGGCGCACGCGGTGGTCGCGCAGCTCGATGCGGCGGCACATGCGCGTTTCGACAGCCCCGAAATGGAAGCCGCACGCCCGCTGCTGGAACTGCAGGCGCGCTGGTCTGCGCTGCCCACCACGGCAACGCTGGTGGCCGAGACTCTGCACTCCCGCGAGGGCTGGCATCTCTTTCTCTACCCGTTTGCCGGGCGGCATGCGCACCTGGGGCTGGCAAGCTTGCTGGGCTGGCGCGCCGCCAATCGCACGCCAGCCACTTTCTCCCTGGCGTTCAACGACTACGGCCTCGAACTCCTGTCGGCCACGCCCATCGACTGGCCCGCGTTGCTGGCCACCGGCGAACTCTTTTCCACCCACACGCTCATGCAGGATGTGCTGGCCAGCCTCAACGCCGGAGAACTGGCGCAACGCCGTTTTCGTGAGATCGCACGCGTATCGGGGCTGGTGTTCCAGGGCTACCCTGGCGCGCACAAGAGCACGCGCCAGTTGCAGGCATCGTCCGGCCTGTTCTATGAAGTCTTCCGGCGCCACGACCCGGGCAACCTGCTGCTCTCGCAGGCGGAAACCGAAGTGCTGCGCCAGGAGCTGGACCTCGACCGCATTGAATCTGCCCTCATCCGCATGCGCGGTTTGCGGCTTGAACTGTGCGCACTGACCCGGCCTTCGCCGTTCGGCTTTCCGTTGATGGTGGAGCGTTTTCGCGAGCAGCTCTCGACCGAGA
This sequence comes from Ralstonia sp. SA306, assembly GCF_054792405.1. Classification (NCBI taxonomy): domain Bacteria; kingdom Pseudomonadati; phylum Pseudomonadota; class Betaproteobacteria; order Burkholderiales; family Burkholderiaceae; genus Ralstonia; species Ralstonia sp. SA306. Next base: position 541,692 of record NZ_CP096452.1, on the reverse strand, counting down.
AACTGGCGGATCGGATCGCGCGCATGCTGGCCGAAGCCGAGCGTGCCGCAGGCCCCGAGCCGTCCGACCCGGATGCCGCAACACGGCCGGCGATTGACGCAGACGTACAGGCCGCGTTGCGCTTGACTGAATCGCCCGACACAGCGGGCAAATCCGGCCGCCGCACCCGCAGGCCACGCAAGACATCGAAGCCGCTCCCACTGCTATGACCGCTCCCCAAGACCTCGTCATCCAGTGCGCGGGCGAGACCGTATGGCTCCTGCCCGAGCGCGCGCTGTGGTGGCCCGCGCAACGCATGCTGATGGTGGCCGATGCGCACTTCGGCAAGGCGGCAACCTTCCGTGCGCGCGGCGTGCCCGTGCCCACCGGAGGCACCGTCCAGGCGATCGCTCGGCTGGATGCCATGCTGGCGCGATTGCCAGTCTCACATATCGCGTGGCTGGGCGATCTGCTCCACGCCCGCGAGGCGCACGCAGCAATCGACGCGCTCGTCGCCTGGCGCACACGACACGCCGACGTAGCCTGCACGCTGGTCCGCGGCAACCACGACCGCCATGCGGGCGACCCGCCTGCGGACCTGCGCTTCAACGTGGTGGAAGAACCGTGGGCAATCGGCCCCTTCGCCCTATGCCATGAGCCGCAAGTGGTGGCCAATCGCTACGTCATCGCCGGCCACGTGCACCCGGGCATTGTCATCAGCGGGCGCGGAAAGGATCGGCTCCGGCTGCCGTGCTTCCGCTTTGGGTCAACCGGCGCACTGCTACCCGCCTTCGGCGAGTTCACGGGCTTGTGGACCGCACCCGTTGCGCCGGGCGAAGCGCTCTATGGGGTGGCTGACAACCGAGTCTGGCCGCTGCCCAGCTAGACGACGCAATTTAGCCGTAGGCCCAGCGCCCAGGCTCAAAACTCAAGGCCGCTCATGCGTGAGCAGCAAGCGGGCCTGTTCCATGCCGTCGCGAATGGCCTCGCCTTCGGTATGCCAGCCGCGCCAGGTCTGGGAAGCGCCGATAGCAGCGTTTGTGCCCGCAGATGGGTGCGGCGCAGCAGATCAGATCAGATCAGATCAGATCAGATCAGATCAGATCAGATCAGATCAATTGGCCCAGGCGCGACAGTGCTCAAGATACTGGCGCTCGTGCAGCCCGAGCAAGTCGACAATCGAAGACCACAGCCAGAACGGCGCATTGATGGACCGTCCGTGACGCGCCTTCAGCTCACGGTGCCAGGCCATGGCGACATCTCGCGGCATCTGGCTGCCGTGTGCGAGGCCCACGATATTGCCCAGATAAGCAGCCAATACCGTGGCGTCCTTGTGCTCCAGCTTGTCGACAGACAGCTTCAGATCTTGCGGTTGAAGTTCGCGCATGAAAAAGCTGCTACCCAGCATGCGCCCCCATGCCATGCGATCGCCCAGGTCGGGAGAGAGACGGCGCGCACCTGTGACCACGCGCTCGCCGTTGATCCGGGGCATCTCGCCTGCTGAGGCACTGGGCGCTGCGGCTTTTCCCGCCTCCTTGATGTCGATCAGCCGATACCGCGGCCCGCGATCCTGGTCGACCGCGAGCAAGGCGGCATAACGCCGCTGCCCGAGCGAGCTGCACCCTTTGACCCAGTACGCCGCATCCACGATGCTGACCGAGGCTTCCCCGGGCATCTCGTAAAGGCGCGCCACCAAGGCAAGCACCTCGTGCTGGCTCACGAGTTGTTTCAATTCGCGCCGTTCTTCGCGAGAGAGCGGCCAAAAATGGCGCCCCAGAGGAATGGACGGAGACGTGCCATCGAGCCGTTCCTGGGCCAACTGTTTCCACGTACGCGCAGTCGCCGCCTTCATGGCGGTACGCACGGAGGCGGGGCGCGGCGGCAGGTGCAGCGCCGCATCCGGATCGATGCCGTGCAGATAGCCCGCCATCAGCGCTTCCACCATTCGTGCGGTCACGATGCCCGGGAGGTCTGACCCGCGAGCGGCCGTCGCCAGCGACACGCCAAGCCGAATCAGGTCGTGCGCGGGATTACCAAGCACCGTCTGGTCCAGATCCCGGATTTGTATGCGCGTGGCGCCGGAGGCATCGCCAATGGGGCCGAGGTTACCGACATGGCAATCGCCGCAAATCCAGATGACGGGCCCCTCCGGGAAGGTGTGCGGCTGCACCTCGCTCAGCCACTCGTAAAACTTCACGGTGCTGCCGCGAACGTACGCATGAGTCGAACGCGTCATCTTGGATTGACGCAGCCGGGCGAGCACGGGCGCGCGGTTTCTGGGACTCACCACGCTCCGCGACGATTTTCGTTGGGGCATGTCTGTGCTGAACCTGGGACGCTTCAGCTGGTTGATGAACGACCAAACCGTATGCAATAAGCGTTCCCTGGCCCCCGAACAGCGTAGATAACGCCTCCACGGTGCCGAACCTTTGCTATGCTTGCTCGAAGCGCGCTGCACAGGCGTCGCTTCCATTGAATGGTCAACTTTACCCAACCATCTATTCTCACTATGGCCACCAAAACCAAGACCGCTGCCAAGACCGCTGCAAAGAAGGCCTCGCCGGCTAAAAAGGCCGCGCCGGCAAAGAAGCCTGCTGCAACGACGCCGACCCTCAAGCCTTTGAAGGACACGTTCACCAAGGCGAGCCTGGTGAGCCATCTGGCTGAACAAGCTGCCGTCGACGCCAAGGCGGTGAAGGCCGTGCTGCTCCATCTGGAGAACACCATCGTGGCTTCGCTGCACAAGAAGGGCGCCGGCGAATTCACGCTGCCGGGCCTGTTCAAGGTGACGTCGGTCAAGGTGCCGGCAACCAAGCGCCGCTTCGGCAAGAACCCCTTTACCGGCGTCGACCAGTGGTTCGAAGCCAAACCGGCAACCGTGCGCGTCAAGGTCCGCGCGCTGAAAAAGGTCAAGGACGCAGCGGTCAACAGCTGATAATCGCAGCAAGAAACCGCCGCAAAGAAAAAGGGAGCCTTGGCTCCCTTTTTTGCGTGCCTGCTGGTCAAAAGAGCCAGCAGTGATACCTATGTCACATATACGACTGATGGACTGCTGGAATTCCTAGCGCGCCTTACCCCGCGCCTTTCCGCCACTGCGAGCAGCCTCGTGGCCACCGGCGGCCCCGTCCCCGCTCATGCGTTCCAGCCAGGAAAGCGCATCGACATACGACAAAAACTGCCGCAGATAATCGGGTGCTACCTCGCGCATCAATAGCAGTGACCGATGCACAAGACTGCTCGAATTCAGCGGACCCGCATTCACCGGCACCTTCTCCAAGGCGTCGCGCAACTGTTTTTCGGCGCTGACGCGGGACCAGGTGTCCCGCACCTCTTCGAGAATCTTCAGGTCCGGCAATGTGTGCAGATGCCGCGCTGAACCGCCATTCGCAGCGTCGCCGACATCCATGCGTTCACGGCTGGCAATGTCACGCAGCAGTTCGGCCAACGCGCTGCCGGCAGGCGCATCTGAGTCGGACGAAACGGACGCCGCCTTCGCGCGATCGACATCGCCCGCATAGGCCGCGACGAGTTCGCCCAACCGCGCTTCGAGCATGCGCCGCGCCTCGCCGGTTTGACCGGACGTGCGCCGATGAAGCGCCTCGATGAAGCAAAAGCGCACGCGGTTCAGCCGGTCCGCGCCGCTTGCGCGCCAACTGTCGAGCATGGCTTGCGTGGACAAATCAGTGCGGCTCACGGCGTCCACCGTTGGAAGCGGCCTGCCTTGGAACCGGCGCGATCTCCACACGCCGGTTCTTCGCACGGCCAACGTCGTCCGCATTGGAACTCACGGGCTGCTGCGAACCAAACGCTGCCGCAAACACGCTGGAGGCGGGAATGCCTTCGTCAATCAGGGCGCGCGTCACGGTCAAGGCGCGCTTGGCGGACAGCTCCCAGTTATCTGCGAACAAGCGGTTGCCGGCACGTACCTGCTGATCGTCGGAAAACCCGCTCACCATCAGGATCTCTTCACGCGACGTGAGATACGCCGCCAACGGCCCCGCGAGGCTCTTCATCAGCGTGCGGCCCTCGGGCTGCAGCTGATCGGAGTTGATCGCGAACAGCACATTGCCATTGATGCCGATACGCCCGTTGACGAGCGTCACGCGCCCGGCCGCCAGCGGGCCAGCAAGCGCCTGCTCCAGCGTCTTGCGGCGCTGCGCCTCGGCCTCGCGCTGCTTGACCTCGCTCTCCAGCTTGGACGACAGCTCCAGCTGCACGCCGATCACGCCCACCAGAATTAGCACAAACGCGCCCAGCAACACCGACATCAGGTCACCAAACGCGGCCCAAACCGGTGCGGTGGCCTCAATGCCACCTGCGCCATCTACGCTGCCGTCAATCTCGTCACTCATGCCGCGTCGGTCCCGGCCAGCGCGCGCTGGTCACCCAGCCTTTGCAGGTTTTCCAGAATCTGCTTTTGGGACAGCATGCTCAGGTCGATCACCTCACGCGCCTGCGCCACGTAGTAGGCAAGCTGTTCGTCGCTGCGCGTGAGCGACTTGTCGAGCGCCGCTTCAATGCGCTGCAGTTGCGCCGCAAGCTTGTCGTTCGACTCGCCAAACAGCTGCACGGCCACACCAAACGCCTCGCCCAGGCTGGCCACCTCGACGGCGCTGCCGGTCACCTGCGCGGCCACCGCGCCGAGCTTGCCGGTCTCGGCTTCCACCCGATCGGTGAACCGCACGCCCACGCGCTCCAGCAGATCCGCCGACGTTTCCACCAGCGCATCCACCGCTGTGCGTTGCTCGGTCGATGCATGGTTGACGGCGTCGAGCAGCGTTTCGAGCGTGCCAAGCAGGCGCGCACGCTCGTCCAGCATCGCGGTATCGCGCACCATGCTGTCGGACAGCTTCTGGCGCAGCTCGGCCACCACTTCGGCCGCAGCCTTGGGCGCTTCCGATGCAGCCTGTACCAGGCGAGAAATCTCGCTGATCGTGTTGTTGGCGTGCGCCTGCGTTTGCGCAGAGATGTCGCGCGCGGTTTGCGCCAGTGCATCGCAAATCTGTTGCTGACGGCTTGCCGTATCGGCGCCTGTTTTTTCCCACACCTCGCTCAGCTTGGCGCCCATCGCGCCAAGTGCATCGGTCCAGGCGGCCAAACGTTGCGCGTCGCGCGCTTCCAGGGCGGCTTGCAGCGTGGCATTCGATTGGCGCGATGCCTCCTGCTGCGAAGCGATATCGCGCGCGGTCTGCGCCAGCGCATTGCAGATGTCCTGTTGACGATTGGCCGTATCGGCGCCCGCTTTCTCCCACGCCTGACTCAGCTTCCCGCCCGTTGCGCTGAGCGCCTCGGTCCAGGCAGCCAGACGTTGCGCGTCTCGTGCTTCCAGCGCGGCTTGCAGCGCGGCATGCGACTGGCGCGACGCATCCTGCAACGACACGGCGTGTTGCTCGAACGTGGCGGCAGCGGCCTCCAGCGCGCGCTGGTTCTGGACGGCCAGTTCGGTGTGGGCGTGTTCTTGCCGGGCAAGCGCATCACGCCAGGCAGCGGCCAAGCCGCCTGCCGTGGCGTCCAGTCGGTCCGTTACGCCATCGAGCAACCGCGCCGAGCGCTGCTCGAATGTTTCAGCAAACCGGTCGAGCGAGGTGCCGACCTGGCCAACCAGCGCTTCGCTGGAGCGTTGATGCGCCGACAAGGCGTTGTTCCAGATGCCGGAAACCGTCTCGGCCGTGGCTTCAAAGCGGGTCGACAGGCCGTCGAGCTGACGCTGCACTGCGTGCGTGACCGTCTCCTGCAGCGCGGCCGATTCACGCGCGAGGCCAGCCATCGTCGTTTCCACCACAGGCTGCAGCGCGGCGCTGGCAACGCGTGCGCTTTCGGCGGCACTGTCCTTCAGGGACTCGCCAACCGAGGAAGCAAGCTGGCTGTAGGCGGCTTCCGTCTTATCGAGAAATGCCTGCTGGGCGGCGATCTGCCGCTCGCTGCTGGCTGCGCCCTGCTGCTCCAGCGACGTCATCATCGCCTGCAGCCGGTCAACCAGCGCGGGCATCACATCGGATTGCCGCTGCAGAAGCTTGAACGTCTCTTCACGCTGATGCGCGTGCGAATAGATGCGCAGCGTGGTCGCGATCTTTGCGTCGAGCGCCTGGACTGCCTGCAACCGCTCGCGCCGGCACAGCGCCGAGAGCAACCCCAGCATGGCGGACGTCGCCACACCGGCAATCGAGGTACCGAACGAGAATCCCAACCCCTTGATCGGGGCAGCAAGCGATGCGCGGATCGCCTGCAAATCCGTCGCGCTCTCCAGCGCCGCGCCCGTGCCCTTGAGCGTCACCACCATGCCAAGCAGCGTGCCCAGCATGCCGAGCAGCACCAGCAGGCCCACCAGATACGGCGTCAACGCGGGCGCAGGCAGTGCAACGCGTTCGCCTTCCACGCGCAGGCGCACGGCATTGCGCAGGCTCGGGTGCAGCTGTTCCAGCCAGGCAGACAGCTTGGGCGGTGGCTCGGACAGCCCCGCCACGGCCTGCGTGACCGTGCCCGTGGCGTGGCGATAGCGGCGCAGCTCCAGGGCGCCGGCCACATAGGCGGCACCAATCACAAGCGTGACAGCCAGCGCCAGCAGATTTCCGCCAACGAGGTAACCGCCGGCAATCCACCCCAAGGCCGCCAGCCCGACAAAGAAAACGATGAGATTCAGGTGAAGTCTGGACATGAATGGTGTCTGTCCCGCTTAGCGGGGGCGAAGGGCTGCAAGCAACCCGTCGACCGGTTGAAAACGAACATCAAGCTCGGCCAGGAGCACGCTCTGCATATCCTTGCGGAACGCATCCAGCCAGGCGCGGGATGTGGATTGGGTGGCTTGGCCCTCTGCGGGCAACTCGGCCTGCCGCTGCTGCTCGGCCGTGCGCAAGCGCTCGAAGTACGGCCCCAGCATCGACGGAATGGTCCCCAGCAACGAACGTTCGCGGCCCGCGAGCGCCTGCTCCATGCTGGCGTCCAATACCGCGAGGCGCGCGAGGTCGGGCGTTCTGGCTGCCAGCAAGCGCCGCAAGCGGCCACGCAGCTCACTGATCTCCAGCTCCATCGTCTGCTGCATCAGCACGTAGCGCTGCCGAAAATCGGCATAGTCGACCACCAGCGGCGCCGAGGGGCTCTGGATCGGCGCGCGTGGGCCCGTCCTGGCATCGGGCGCGCAACTGGACGCGATGGACTTCGTCAGCGCTGCGCGGACACGGCTACCGATGGTCTCGGCGTCCGGGCCGACGGGCCGCGTGCTGGACGCAATGGCGGGCGGTGCCGCGCTCAGTGCCGACGAAAGCGTGATGGCATCCGTCCAACTGAGCCATTGGCTCAACCGGTCTGAGAGGGGCTGCGCGGATGCGGAAACGTCGACGTCCGTCAGGCGAGCAAGAATGCGGATCAGCGCAGGGCCGCTGAGCGCCCTGCGTTGCTGGGCGTGCGCCATGCTACGAGTGCCGAAAAAAGGCTGGAGTTTACACTGCCTGCCCCATCGGACAGTCGTCTTTGGGTGGCAAAAGCGTCACTTCCGAAGAAGAATCAGGGCGATCAATCGGCTCGCCGGCGATATAGTGCCGCATCCTCCAGCGCAGAGCGGGGCATTGGGCCTTTAATGACATGGGGGCTTCGCCGAAACCGAGTCACTCCAGCGCTGCCGCGGAGGGCGTCCGGGTCGCCCCTCCGCATTTGTGCGATCAGGCCGACAGCGGTATTGTGTCGCCCACTACCGCACCCTCCTGGCTTTCCTGCCATTTCCCCCGTGACCGATCACCCCACCCTCACCTGGACCGACGACCGCCCTGAAGCCAGCAGCGACGCCGTCCATACTGTCCTCTGGCGCTCCGAAGCCGGCAATCCGCCGCCCAAGCGCGTGGTCGTTGCGGACGATCGCACCACCGCCGATGCGGCTTACCGCCTCGCCTGCGAAGGCACCGCACTGCTCTGGCAGGGCGATTTCCAGAACGCGCGCCAACTGCTGCAGGCCATGTCCCGCCGCACTGATCGCAAACCCGGCAAGGCGCGCAAGGAAGCCACCTCTGCCATCGATGCGTTCAACCTGCACCGGCAGGCGCAATCGCAGCGCGCACGCACGCTCGGCATGCTGCTGATCCCTCTGGATGCGGACTACGGCATCCCGCTGCGCCGCGCGCCTGACATGCGCGAAGCCTGCACGGAGGCCTACGGCACGAGCAGCGCCGCCTCCGTCGTCTCGCTGCGTGAGCTGCTGGGCCTGATCGGCGCGCATGAGTGGCGCAAGAAAGGTGTCGAGATTCCCGCGCTCGGAGGTGAGCGCATTCACCCGCACTACGGCGTGTTCTCGCCGGTGCGTGGCGAATACATCGATCTGGTGGCGAAGGCGCCGTTGCCTTCAAAAGCGCTGGCGTTCGACATTGGCACGGGCACGGGCGTGCTCGCGGCGGTGCTGGCCAAACGCGGCGTGAAGCGCGTCATCGGCACGGATCAGGACCCACGTGCCCTGGCCTGCGCCCGTGAGAACGTGGCGCGCCTCGGGCTGCAAACCCACGTCGACATTGTTGAAGCCGATCTGTTTCCCGAAGGGCGTGCGCCACTGATCGTGTGCAACCCACCGTGGCTGCCGGCACGGCCCAGCTCGCCCATCGAGCGCGCCGTTTACGACCCTGACAGCCGCATGCTGCGCAGCTTCCTGAATGGGCTGGCCGCACACCTGGAGCCCAACGGCGAAGGTTGGTTGATCCTGTCGGACTTTGCCGAGCACCTGGGCCTGCGCACGCGCGATGCGCTACTGGCGATAATCGACGCAGCCGGCCTTCAGGTCGTGGGCCGTGAAGACATCAAGCCGAAGCACCCGAAGGCGACCGATGAAAACGACCCACTCTATCGCGCCCGCGTTGCCGAGGTGACGTCGTTGTGGCGCCTGAAGGCACGCCAATAGGCCAGTCATTCAGCGCGCCATCGTCGCCAGATAGTCGAGCGCGCCCTGCCCCGCGGCAGCGCCGCTCGCAAAACACGCCGTCAGCAGATAGCCGCCCGTCGGCGCTTCCCAATCGAGCATCTCGCCGGCGCAGAACACGCCCGGCAGACGCTCGATCATCAGCTTCGCATCCAACGCTTCAAACGCGACACCGCCTGCAGTGCTGATCGCCTCGTCAATGGGCCGGGTGCGTGTGAGCCGCAACGGCAGCGCCTTGATGGCCTTGGCCAACTCGGGAAGATCGGCAAATGCCTCCTTGCTCAGGCACTCGCGCAGCAACCCGAGCTTCACGCCCGTGATGTTCAGCTTGCTTTGCAGATGGCTCGACATCGAACGCGCGCCGCGCGGGCGCATCAGTTCATCACTCACACGTTGCGCGCTCCAGCCCGGCGCAAGGTCAAGCCAGATCGTCACGCCGCCCTCTGCGGACAGCGCATCGCGGATGGGCGCCGACAACGCATAGACGAGGCTGCCTTCAATGCCCGTCTGCGTGACGACGAACTCGCCCTGGCGGAATTGCAGCGCGCCGCCATCGCCCGACGGCAAGCCGATGGCGACCGACTTGACCGGCTGCCCCGCAAAGCGCTCCTGGAAATGCGCGCTCCAATCGGCATCGAACCCGCAGTTGGCTGGCCGCAATGGCTGCACCTGCACGCTGCGCGCCTGCAACAAAGGCACCCAGGCGCCGTCAGAGCCCAGGCGCGGCCAACTGCTGCCGCCCATGGCAAGCACCACGGCATCGGCTTGCACGAGGCGTTCAACATCGGTGGTTTCAAAGCGCAGCACCTGCGCGTGGTCCGATGGCTCTGCCCACCCCACCCAGCGATGCCGCATATGCAACTGCACGCCGGCCTCGCGCAGCCGATGCAGCCATGCGCGCAGCAAGGGCGCAGCCTTCATCTCGGTCGGAAACACACGGCCCGAACTGCCGACGAACGTGTCGATGCCAAGCCCGTGAATCCAGGCGCGCAGCGCATCCGGGCTGAAGCGGTCAATAAGCGGCGCCAGCGCATCGCGCCGCGTGCGATAGCGGCCGAGAAACGCGTCGATCGGCTCGGAATGCGTGATGTTCATCCCGCCAATGCCCGCCAGCAGGAATTTGCGTCCGGCCGAAGGCATGGCATCGAACACCTCCACGCGCACACCGTTGCGCGACAGGACTTCAGCGGCCATCAGCCCGGCGGGGCCGGCGCCGATGACGGCAACGAGGGGGGCGTTGGGTGTTTCGGACATGCGGGGGTGGATGGCTTATGCGGGGCAGACAAGCGGGGCGCTATTGTCACATCCTGTCTGAGCGCGGGCAAACGAGGTCGCGCATGGCGCCCATTTAGGGTGCGCTTGCCGTCGCCCACCCCGCTTTTCGGTAAACTGACGCCCTCTTTCCGCTTTTTCTCCGCGCCGCCGCACCGATCCCATTCCGTGCGGCATGTCGCCCAGGCTGTCCTGACGATGTCCAACAAGACCCACGAAATCCGCCCCAACCAGTCGATCGAGCTGCTCAAGGAACTGCACATCCTGACGCGCGACGGCAAGATGAACCAGGACAGCCGCCGCAAGCTCAAGCAGGTCTATCACCTGTTCCAGTTCATCGAGCCGCTGATGGCCGACGTGCAGCAAGCCAAGGGGCACGTCACGCTGGTCGACCACGGCGCGGGCAAGTCTTACCTCGGCTTCATCCTGTACGACCTGTTCTGCAAAGAGCAGCCGGGCGATGGCACCTCGCACATTTACGGCATTGAAACGCGCGAAGAGCTGGTCGCCAAGTCGACCGAGCTTGCCGCGCGGCTGGGCTTCAAGGGGATGTCGTTCCTGAACCTGTCGGTGGCGGAATCGATCACGTCTGACAGGCTGCCGCCCACCATCGACATCGTGACCGCACTGCATGCGTGCAATACCGCCACGGACGATGCAATCCGCTTTGCGCTTGAAAAGCACGCGCAATACATCGTGCTCGTGCCGTGTTGCCAGGCGGAGGTGGCCGGCGTGCTGCGCAAGAACAAGGGCAAGTCGCTCGGCAACGCGCTCACGGAAATCTGGCGCCATCCGCTGCACACGCGCGAATTTGGCAGCCAGGTCACCAACGTGCTGCGCTGTCTGCAGCTTGAAGCGCACGGCTATCAGGTCAGCGTGACGGAACTCGTCGGGTGGGAACACTCGATGAAGAACGAGTTGATCATCGCGCAGTACAAAGACCTGCCGCGCCGCCGCCCGACCGAGCGGCTGAACGAGGTGATCAGCACGCTGGGGCTGGGAGAACTGCACGAACGGTTTTTTGCACCGGCTGACTTCTGAAGAAAGGCGGTGTCAGCGCAGTCTGTCTGTGCATCAGCACCGGGGCCAGATCGTTCGGGCCCCAGGATCGGTGGACAGCGCGCACCGAGCGCCGCGGTTATGCCGGGCGTCCGCCTTCGTGCTGGATCCGCTTGTCTTCGTACATGGCGACATCGGCTTCGCGCAGCGTTTCTTCCAGACGCCCGCCTTCGTGGCAGGTGGCGCAGCCCATGGAAAAGCCGAGCACCGCGCCCGGATAAAACTGGTTGTTGAGTTCGACCAGCTTGCGCAGGCTCTCCACCAGCGCAGCACCGGCCTGGGCGTCGGCGCCGGGCAGTAGCACGGCAAACTCATCGCCGCCAATGCGCGCGGCGTGTGCGGGCTTGTCGATGGCCTTGCTGAGCACCTCGCCGGCGCGGCGCAGCAGCGCGTCGCCTGCGGCGTGGCCGAGTTGGTCGTTCACGTGCTTCAAGTCGTTCAGGTCGATCATGATGACCGTGACCGGAAACGGGCCCTTGCGCTCCAGCCGGTTGATCTCGTCTACGTAGAACGAGCGGTTCTTCAGCTTGGTCAGCACGTCGTGCTTGCCGAGATATTCGAGATACGACTCAGCCTTCTTGCGCGCGGTGATGTCGGTCAGCGCCAGCAGCACCATGTCCCAATCCTTCTCGCGCCCGGGGAAGACAGAGAACTGCAGGTGGATGTTCAGCGTGTTGCCATCGAGCCCATAGTTGACCACCTCGCGCTGCTGGAAGAGCCTGCCTTCCCACAGGTCGATCAACTGCTCGCGAAAGTGCGAGCGCATGTCGTCGCGAAAGATTTCCGGCAAACGGGCAAGCAAGTCGTTGCGGTTGCGTGCCTTGAACATCTCCAGCGTGAAGCCGTTGACGTCGAGCACCTGGATCTCCTGCATGCAGCGCTCGACAAACTCGGGATGCACGTCGGTAAAGGTGCGGAAATCGGTGATGCCCTGCATGCGCACTTCGTCCAGCAGCATCTTGATGGTGCTGAAGTTCTCCACCCACAGCGACACCGGCGCGTGCTCGAACACGCCGCGCGCATAGAGCTGGCTGGCCGCGGCACGGCGGCGGGCGTCTTCGAGTTCGGTGATGTCGTCCACGGCCACCAGCACGCGGTCCCACGGCTGGTCGTGATCGGGCAGGACAACGCCCTTGAGCAGGATGTCGAGGCGGCGGCCATCGAGCGTGTAGTTGACGCTGCGGCTCTCGAACGACGGCTCGCCAGACCAGAGCTGAACGAGTTCGCCCACGTGGGCCTCGAGCATGTCGTCGCGCAGTACGTCGGCCAGGCGCGCGGTGAGGGTTTCGGCATCCGGCGCGGCGTACATGGACAACGTGCGCCGGTTCACACGCAGCACCTTGATGCAGGCGGAACACGCCGCCACGCGTGATGCGTCCTCTTCCAGAAAGCGCTGCAGATCGGTCACGCCGGCGGCGCGCCATTGGGCAAAGAGGCGGTGCAGGTCGCTGTAATCCTCCAGCCACAATGACGTGGGGGTGACATCGAAGAAATCGATCAGGTTGACACCCACAGCCGCCGGGCTGCTGACGCTATCGGACGCGGATTGCATGAATCGCTCTACGGAAAACAGAAAACACTTCGCAAACCTTGCAAGCGTAACGGCTTTGTGTAACACCGCGCACAGCACCAGCCTCATCCGGAAGGATTACCCCCAGGCAAGCGATCGTCACTCAGCTGCTGCAGCGCAATACCTTGCCGAATACCGAGAAAGTTCCCCGACGGGATTTTCCAATCCCGCCCCGCATTTAGTTTTGCTTTATCTGGCGTTGTAAAAATAGCCGCTTCAATTTTTAAGATATTTTCACGAAGCGAGAAACGCATTTCATTTTTTCAACGCGCTTTGCAGATGTCACCAAGCGCCCCGGGAAGTGGCCGCAGCTTTGCGTATGCGCATGCCAAAAATTGCAAATTCTCCGGCATCTTCCCTTGCTCGTGATTTAAAAAACTTCGTCTCGATTCGCAGGCCGTTTCCTCCAGAATCCGTGCATCCCGTGCGCGGGCTGTGATTTGCACCGCGCAAGAAGCGGGTAATTCCTTGTCCCGATTCTGCGGCCTGCCCCCCATTTTCTTTTGAGCCCTGGGCCGCCGATTCGTTTCCACCTCAGGAGAAATGCAATGCGGGATTCGACAACCCACCGTCGTACGGCCACGACACGCACCGGACGCGCCTACAGCGCCCGGACACGTCGTTCGTTCAAGCTGGCACTTGTGGCTCAGGCTGCGGCCGCGCTGATTCTGGCCGCGTGCGGCGGCGGCGGAGATGACGGGCTTACCCCGGCCGGCGGCAAGCTGGACGCAAACGGCTCGCAGCAGCAGGGCAATACCAATACAGGCAACACCAATGCGCAGGCGCCGGCCGTCGATGCATCGGTGCCCCCGGTGGAACTGCCGGACTACATCAAGCCCGTCAACTACAAGCTGTGGTTCCGCCCCAGCGCAGACCTGAACAGCTTCTCGGGCCGCGCCGACGTAGAGATCAAGGTCACCAAGCAGACCGGCGCCGTCACGCTGGCCGTGCGCGACCTGAAGCTCGACGCCTCGCGCCTGACGCTCACGCCCACCTCGGGCAACGGCGCATCGCGCGTGCTGGTGCCGATTCCGCAATCGCAAGGGGCCTTCTACGATCTGCGCGACCCGACCGGAGACATCAAGCCCGGCAACTACGTGCTCCATATGGAATGGACGGGCACGATCAACTTCACCAAGGCTGAAGGCATCTTCAAGCTGGGCCTGCAGGCCGCAACGGGCGAGAGCTCTGACGCCATCGTCACGCAAGGCGAGTCGAACTTCGCGCGCGAGTGGTTCCCGAGCTGGGATGAGCCGGCCTTCCGCAACACCTTCGAGGTGACGGCCGAAATTCCGGGCGACTGGAAGGCCGTGGCCAACGGCAGGCAGACCGGCGCGACCAAACTACCGGATGGCTATCAGCAGGTGTCGTTTGCCAAGACGCCGTCGATGCCTGCTTACCTCCTGTTCTTCGGCGGCGGCAAGTTCGACATCCTGGAAGACCAGTTCACCAACCCGCTCGATGGCAGCAGCATGCGCCTGCGCTGGTGGGTGCCGCCTGGCGAGGCACACTCGGCGGTGGCCGGCATGCAGTTCACGAAGGAAGCGCTGAACCACTATTACAACTACTTCCAGATCCCGCTGCCGTTCGACAAGATGGACACCATCGTCGCCAACGACAGCTACGACAACAAGAATGCCGGCTTTGGCGGCATGGAGAACTGGGGCGCCATCTTCGAGTTTGCCGACCAGGTGCTGGTGCCGCCCGATGGCGCACCGACAACCGTCCACTCGATGGGCAAGGCGCGCTCGTTCGTTGTGGTGTCGCATGAACTGGCGCACCAATGGTTTGGCGACCTCGTCACGCTGGACTGGTGGGACGACATCTGGTTGAACGAATCTTTCGCCAACTGGTTCGAGAACGTCACCAAGATCGCGCTGCATCCCGAGTTCCAGGGCAACACCTGGGCCGACTATGCAGCCGTCAAGCAGCGCGTCTACACGTTGGACCTGCAGCCGACCGCCGTACCGGTACAGCACAACCTGAGCGACGCCGGCTCGATGGACTTCCTCGACCGCTTTGCCTACAACAAGGGCGGCCATGTCTTGCAGATGATCGAGAATTACGTCGGCAAGGATGCCATGCGCAAGGGGCTGCAGAGCTACCTGAACAAGTACAAGTTCGGCAATGGCACGCCGCCGCGCCTGTGGGCGGAGCTGGAAGCCGCCAGCGGCAAGCCCGTCGGCAAGGTAGGCGACAGCTTTGTGCGCCAGACCGGCGTGCCGCTGGTCAGCATCGATGCGCAGTGCAACCCGGCCACCAACCAGAACGTGCTGACGATCACGCAGAAGGCGTTCCCGAACAAGAACGTCTATTCCGGCTATCAATGGAACATCCCGCTCACGATCGCCTACGGCGATGGGCTGGCGCAGACGCAAACGGTGGTGTTGGACCAGCAGACCGCACAGGTCACCCTGCCGACATGCTCGGCCGTGCTGGCGAACCCGACGGGCCTGGACTACTACGTGACCAACTACAGCCCGACGCTGTGGAGCGCGCTGCTGGCGCAGGCCGGCACCATCACCAACAAGGCGACGACGACCAACATCGCCGGCGATGCGACGCAGCTGTACAACGCGCAGATCATCGACAAGGCGCTGTATGACCAGATCGTCGGCATCCAGAACATGCAGCCGGCTGTTGCAACGCTGCGTGCCCAGGCTGTGACGCCGACCGGATCGCTGCGTCCGCAAGCGGTGCAGTTGCAGGAAATGCAGTCGATGGACCGTCCGATCCACAAGTTCCGCTACGAAGGTCTCATGAAGCATCTGACCGACATCAAGCGGTAAGCGCCAAAGCAAATGGGCCGCTTCCCGTGTGTGTTGGGAAGCAGCCCGTTGCAACGTTGGCTCCTGATTTACGGCGGACAGGGTCCGCCGTTTTTCATGCGCGCGTTACACGATTCTCAACCAGTGCGATGCAGGAAAGTGGCCTGCATCACGTCGGTCATCCAGATGGCGCTGTCGCCGGTCTGGCCGTGCTCCAGCACCTTGACGGCACTCTCGAACAGCACGCTGGCCAGCGCATCCGACGCAACGATCTCGATGCGCACGCGCGGCACGAACTCCGTCAGGTCCTCCTTGATGGAATGCGCGCCGGCCTGGGAAGCCGCTGGTGGATAGGCGTTCACCTCACCCACCGTCATGCCCGGAAAACCCGGGCAACTGCGCAGCGCTTCATGCATGCGTTCCAGCAGCTGCGGGCGCACTACGATGCGGATTTCCTTCATGCCTTCGACTCCTCATCAAACCATTTGTACAGCGTGGGCAGCATCACCAGCGTGAGCAGCGTGCAGGTCAGCAGACCGCCGATCACGACGATGGCCAGCGGCCGTTGCACTTCCGAGCCCGGCCCCGTGGCAAACAGGAACGGGATCAAACCCAGCATGGCCACCGTGGCCGTCATCATCACGGGGCGGAAGCGCATGCGCGAGCCAAGCCGCACGGATTCCTCCACCGACATGCCCTGTTCGCGCAAGCTGCGGATCGTGCTGACCAGCACCACGCCGTTGAGCACCGCGATGCCCCATAGCGCCACGAAGCCGACCGATGCCGGCACGGACAGGTATTCACCCGTGACGAACAGCCCGATGATTCCGCCCACCGATGCAAACGGCAGCACCAGGATGATCAGCGTGGCGTAACGCACGGAGTTGAACAGCAGGAAGAGCAGGAAGAAGATGGCGGCCACCGTAATCGGCACGATCACCTTCAAGTGGCCCATGGCGCGTTCCATGTTCTGGAACTGGCCGCCCCACTCCAGGTAGTAACCCTCGGGCAGCTTGACCTTCTGCGCCACGGCTGACTGCAGCTCGGCCACGAAGCCGCCCAGATCGCGGTCACGCACGTTCACGCCCACCACCACGCGGCGCTTGCCCAGTTCGCGGCTGATCTGCGCGGGGCCGTCGGTCACATCAATGCGGGCGATGCTTTCCAACGGCACTTGTGCCCCGTTGGGTGCGGCCACGATCAGGTTGCGGATGGCCTCCACGCTGCCGCGATACGCTTCCGGCAGGCGCACCACCGCGCTGAAGCGGCGCTCGCCTTCGAAGACCTCCGTGGCTTCCTTGCCGCCGATGGCGGTTTCGATCACGTTGTGCACGTCGGCCGCGTTCAGGCCATGACGCGCAATCGCCTGGCGGTCGATTGCGATCTGAAGGTACTGCTGGCCGGTAATGCGCTCGACACGCATGTCCTGCGCGCCCTGGATGCCCTGCGCCACCTTGGCAATCGCCTCGGCCTTTTCGCGCAGCGTGTTCAGGTCGTCGCCAAACACCTTGATGGCCACATCCGAACGCACACCGGTCACCATCTCATCCACGCGGTCGGAGATCGGCTGCGCCATGACGATCTGCACGCCGGGCAGCACCTGCAGCGCCTTGCGCATCGCCTCGGCAATGTCGTCCTGATTCCAGCCCTTGGGCCATTCGTCGCGAGGTTTCAATGACACGATCGGCGTCGATTCATTCTGGCCCTGCGGATCGGCCGGCGATTCACCACGGCCCACACCCGAGACCGCCGACTTCACGCCCGGCACCTGCATCACCAGGCGCATGGCTTCCATCTCCATGCGGATCGACTCTTCCAGCGAGATGTTCGGCGCACGGTTGATGCCAGGCACCACCGAGCCTTCCCTCATCTCGGGAATGAACGCCGTGCCCAGGAACGGCATCAGTGCGCCGGTGGCGAGAAATACCGCCACCGCCACGATGACGGTCTTACGTCCGTTGTTCAGGCTCAGCTCCAGCAACCGCAGATACGGCTTCTTCATCTTGCGAATCAGCCACGTGTCATGCGCGTCGTGTTCGGCGTGTGGGTCGTCACGGTGTTCGCCTTCCACATGCTTGTGCGCTTTGGGCTTGAGCAGATACGACGACAGCACCGGCGTCAGCGTCAGCGACAGCACCAGCGAGAAGAACAGCGCAATGGCAATCGTGAAGGCCAGCGGCGCGAACATCTTGCCTTCCATGCCCTCCAGCGTCATCAGCGGCAGGAACACCAGGATGATGATGCCCACGCCAAAGATCACGGGCGTCGCCACCTCCGTCACGGCATGCAGGATGACGCGCGCGCGGCTCTCGTTCGGGTCGCGCGGCTTGGCCAGGTGTGCAAAGGCGTTCTCGACGACCACCACGGAACCATCGACCATCAAGCCGATGGCGATGGCCAACCCGCCTAGTGACATCAAATTGGCCGAGATGCCGAGCTTGTTCATCGCCATGAACGTCAGCAACGGTGTGAGGATCAGCGTGCCCACCACGATAAGCGACGAACGGATGTCACCCAGAAACAGCAGCAGCACGATCACCACCAGCACCACGCCTTCGGCCAGCACCTTGATGACGGTCTGCAATGCCGAATCCACCAAGTCCGAGCGCTCGTAGTACGGCACGATCTTCAGGCCGTCTGGCAGCATGCCGTCGTTGTTGATCGCCTTGACGCGATCCTGGATGCGGGCGACGACTTCCTTGGCGTTGCCGCCGCGCATCATCATCACGACGCCGCCAACAGATTCCGTCACGCCGTTCTTGACTACCGCCCCCGCGCGCACCGCCGTGCCAATCTTCACCTCAGCCACATCGCGAATCGTCAGCGGCGTGCCGTTGACCTCCTTGAGCACGATGGCGCCGATGTCGTTGGTGTCACGCACCAGGCCCACGCCGCGGATCAGGTACTGCTCGGCAAAGTGCGGCAACACGCCACCGCCGGAGTTGGCGTTGTTGGCGGCCAGCGCCTCGAACACCTGCTTGACCGTCACGTTGTGGTGGCGCAGGCGTTCCGGGTTGACGAGCACCTGATACTGCTTCTCATAGCCGCCCTGCGAGTTGATCTCGGCCACGCCCTGAATCGAACGCAGCAGCGGACGCACCACCCAGTCCTGCGCGATACGGCGCTGGGTGAGTTCCTCGACCGAGAGCTCCTTGTCGCCGTCATCCGGTTTGTCGAGCGTGTATTGATACACCTCGCCCAGGCCCGTAGACACGGGGCCGAGCACCGGCGTCACGCCTGCAGGCATGCGAGACTGCACCTCGATCAATCGCTCCATCACAAGCTGGCGTGCGAAGTACACGTCGGTCTCATCGGTGAAGACGAGCGTGATGAGCGACAGGCCCGGCTTGTTGAGCGAACGCATCTCCGTGAGCGCCGGCAGGCCGGTCATGGCCATCTCCACCGGCACGGTCACAAAGCGCTCGACTTCTTCCGGCGAGCGCCCCGGCGCTTCCGTGGCGATCTGCACCTGCACGTTGGTCACGTCCGGAAACGCGTCAAGCGAGAGCTTGCGTGCGGCGTCAAACCCGAAGAACAGCAGCACGGCGGCGATCACGGCCACCACGAGCCGCTGCTTGAGCGCGCCGCGAATCAATGCGTCGATCATGCGCCCTCCATCTCGGCGCGCTTGCGCTCGTTGTTCAGATGGAAGCCCCCTTCAACGACGATGGGCTGGCCAGCTTGCACGCCGGAGACGACCGGGCGCACGCCGTTCGATTCATCGCCCAGCTTGACCGGCGTGAGCTGGTAGTTCGTATCGCTGGTGCGCACGAACACGTAGTCGCGGTTGTCTTCACGCACCACGGCGGAGGTCGGCACCACCACGCGTTCTTCCGGGCGCGACTGAATGATCAGCGTGGCCAACATCGACGGCTTGAGCGCACGCTCCGCGTTGTCGACTTCAGTGCGCACCGTGACCGTACGCGTTTGCGGGTCAACAATGTCCGACACCCAGATCAGCTTGCCGACAATGCGCTCGCCCGCGCCGGTGTCGATCTCCACGGCCTGGCCCGCGCGCACGCCAGCGGCAGCGTTCTCAGGCACTTCGCCCACCACCCACACGCGCGACAGATCGGCCACGGTGAACAGCTCATCGGCCGGCTGCACCACCTGGCCGCGCGTCACCTTGCGCTCCACCACCGTGCCGCTGATGCTGGCCACCACGGGCGAGATGGACGACATGCCGCCCGTGCGCATTTTCGCCAGCGTCCCAGGCGACACACCCATCACGCGCAATTGGTCGACGGCTGCGCGCACTTCGGCATCGGCCATCGCCAGTTCGCTCTGGCGCTTCTGCAGCTCAGCCGAGCCGATCACGTCGGCGGCCAGCAGCAGCTTGGCGCGTTCCAACGCACGCGCCTGCAAGTCGCGCTGCGCAGCGGCCTTCTGATAGGCGAGCTGCGCGGCACCGAGCTCCGTGCTGTGCAATTGCGCCAGGATGTCGCCCGCCTTGACGCTTTGGCCCGGCGTGGCAACCAGCTCCGTCACGCGGCCCGTGACGGTGGCACCGATGCGGGCAACGCGTTGTTCGTCAAATGCGATCTGCCCCGGCACCCGCAGGCGTTCCGCAATCGGCTGCTTGCCGACCGGCACCACCTTCAGGCGCTGCACCAGCGTGGGTTGCGCAACCACGAGATTCGGGTCGGTGGCCTGTTGCGCGGCCTTGGGATCGTTGCCGGCGTCTTTGCCGCAGGCGCCCAGCAACAGCATCGCCGCCAGGGCAACGCCGGCCAGCCGGATCGAAGAAGAGAAGGAAGAAGGTGCGTTCATGGTGAGGCTGGATTCGTAAGTTCGGGAGGCAACGCGGCAGATCGGGCGTGTCATTGGGCCTCCGGGCGCAGGCGGTCGAGTTCGACGGCCGCGGTGCGCAGGTCGGCGCGTGCGGCAATCAGGTCGTTACGTGCCTGGCGGAAAACGCGCTGGGCGTCGAGGTAGTCGAGAATCCCGCGCTCGCCGTGGCGGTATGCGGCTTCGGCCACGCGCAGCGCCGATTCAGCCTGCTTGATGACGCCGGATTCGAGCGCGCTGACTTGCGACTCCGCAATCTCGTATTGGCGATAGGCGGATTCCACCGCCTGGCGCACACGCAACTCGCGGTCGCGCAACATGGCGCGAGCACGTTCACGGGCGGCCACGGCTTCGCCCACCGGGCCTTCACGTCGGTCGAAGAGCGGAATCGACATCACCAGGCCCACGCGGCTGTCCTGCAGGTCGGGCTGACGATCGACCGACCCGCGCAGCGCAAGCGACGGCCAACGCTGGCTGCGCTCGTGCGCCAGCCGGGCCTCGGCCTCGCGCACGGCGGCGCGGTCGGCTTCCAACTCCGGATGCGTGGCGAGAACCGTACTGACCAGATCGGCCAACGGCGGCAGATGCGCCACAGAGGGCGTCTCTGCTCCGGCATCGACATCGAACGTCAGCGGCAGATCGGCACCCACGGCGCGGCGCAGTTCTGCCAGCGCCTGTTGCACACGCAGTGCGGCGGCCTGTTCGTTGCGCTGCGCGTTGAGCAGCTCTGCGTCGCCACGGATGAGTTCATAGCGCGGGGCTTCGCCGGTTTCCACTCGCACAGCCACGCCACGGCGAATCTGCTCGACCAGCGTCACGTCTTCGCGCGCGTTGCGTTGCTCGGCTTCGCGGCGCACCACGTCGTAGAAACGCAGCTTGAGATCGGCTTCCACATCGCGCGCCTGGGATCGGGCGGTCGCCTGCGACGCTTCGTACGCAGCATCGGCGGCTTGCTTGCGAGCGGCGCGCTGCCACGGCAAATCGAGCTTTTGCGTGATCGACACGCTATTCGTGCGGCCTTCCGCCGCACCCGGCACGCGGGCACGCTGGCGGCCGGCCATGGCTTCCACCTCGGGGTTGGGCCAAGCGCGCGCAGTGGCGATGCCCGCCTGCGCAGCCTGCACCTGGGCCTGCGAAGCGGCGAGCGCCGGGTGGTTGGCGCGGGCCAGCTCCAGCAACTGCGGCAAGGTGTAGCGCGGCTGCGGGAGCGCCTCGTCAGCCCGTGCGGTGCCGGTCTGGGCACCACGTGGCGAAGGTGCCGGGGGCGCGGCGTTGGCGTGGACGGCCATTGCAGCCAGCACAGCGGAAAGAACAGCACGTCGCGACGCGCGCGCACCCGCTGCGGGGCGCGGGGTGGCCGCATCCTGATTGGACAACATCCGAAATCATCCTGAAAAAGAAGAACAGGCAAGCGCGAACGTCCAGCCGGTCAACAGACCAGTTGGCGCAGCACTAGCAACTCAAAGGGATGGTTTCCGGCGAATGCCGGAGATCAGACGCGTGCGGGCGGACGCAGCATGGGGGCCGGCGTGGGGCCAGCCTGGAACGGGGGAAGAGAGACGCGGACGCGCGCGACACGCAAGCCGGGCATCAACGCCATGGGCGGCGGCGGCAGCCAGAGTTCCGGCGCATCGCTGGGGTGATCAGGGGCGGCGGCGCTGCTCGTGGGCATGTCCGGCGCATCGGATGCATGCGCAACCCAATGTTCAACGCTGAAGCACTGGCCGGGCTGCTTGACCGCCTTGCCGAGTGCGACCTTGATGGCGCGCTCGAAACCCTTGTTGGATTTGGCTGCCGGCAGTGCATCGCCCGGGATATCGTCGACCACGGCTTCGATGGCTTCCAGCGCGTCGTCCGCAGCCTGGCCATCAGGAAAATGCGTGGCCGAGAACACCGAGACCGTAAACAACAGGCACCAGATCGTGACGATCCAACGTACGCCGCGCACGCGCGACAGCACGCCCCGCGCAGTGGCGCGAGACAACGTCGGCAAGGCAGAGAAGAGAGTCGTCACAAACATGGGCCCCGAATACTATCGGAAAAATGCTGCATCTGCACACAACGTCAGGCAGATCGCGCAGATGTCAATCGGAATCGACCTGGCTTTTTCGAATCCGTTCCATTTCGGGCCAATGCGCGCGCACCCAGTCGTCCAAGCCGACGAACGTGCGGTTGAGGGATTCGCCCAGCGGGCTGAGCCGGTATTCGACGTGCGGCGGAACGCTGTCGTAGATGGTGCGCAGGATGAGGCCGTTGGCTTCCAGCTCGCGCAGCGTTTGCGTGAGCATTTTCTGCGAGATGCCGTTGCCCACGCGGCGCAGGAGTTCGTTGTTGCGCACGGGGCCGTTTTCCAGTGCCGGGAAGATGCGCAGCGCCCATTTGCCGGCCACCAGTTCCAGCGCGCGCGTGGAAGGGCAAGCGCCAGTGGTGCCTTCAGGGCGGCCTTCCGGCGATGGAGATGAGGACGGGGCCATGTTGTCCGCCATGGGGCCTCCGGAACACGATTGGGATACGCGTGACCGTACCGCCAATCGTGCCGCCCCGCAACGCGGCCGGGGTGAAGCACATGCGCAACGAGGAACGATGGCCCACGCGCCATACCCGCACCGTTCCTAGTGGTTACCTCGAGGTGCGTACTTGTTGCCGCGTCGCCCCATCCTTACTCTGGGTGCATCGCAACGCATCCGCTTGCCGCCCGGGCAGCGGACATTCCCCTGGGAGGCTCCATGCCTCAAACCGCTTGGCTTTGGCTGCTGGCAGCCGGCGCAGTGGAGATCGCCATGGCGATCTCGCTCAAGTTCGCGCAGGGGTGGACGCGCCCCATCCCCAGCGTGCTCGGCATCGTGACGGCGCTTGCCAGCGTCTTCCTGCTTACGCATGCCATGCGCGGCCTGCCCGCCGGCACCGCCTATGCGGTCTGGACGGGCATCGGCTCGGTGGGGGTGACCGTGCTCGGCATCGTGCTGTTTGGCGAGAGCATGCAGCCCGCGCGCCTGGCCTGCATCGGGCTGGTGATTGCAGGCACCGTCGGCCTCAATTTCTTCAACGCGGCGTAAGACCGCACCTGGAGCCCATCATGACCCGCCTGCTCTATATCGAAGCCTCGCCCATGAAAGCGCTGTCCCATTCCATCGACGTGGCAAAGCAGTTTCTCGACGCCTACCGCACCGCGCACCCAGGCCACGAGATCGACACGATCGACTTGTGGAGCAAGGGCATCGACCTGCCCGAATTCGACGCCGACATGATCGGCGCCAAGTTTGCGGTCCTGCGCACCCAGAACGCCACGGCGGAACAGCAGGCGCAATGGCAGCGTGCGGTGGCGCTGTCGCAGCGTTTCAACGCGGCAGACCACTATCTATTCTCTGTACCGATGTGGAATTTTGGAGTGCCCTATCGGCTCAAGCACTTCATTGATGTGGTGACGCTGCCGGGGCAGAACTGGAGTTGGTCGCCGGCGACGGGCTATCAGGCGCTGCTCTCGGGCAAGAAGGCGGCCCTCATCTACGCCAGCGCCGGTGCTTACGCCGCGCACACTGAAGGCGCGAGCGAATCGCCGGACGATTTCCAGAAACCTTATCTGCGCCGCTGGCTGCGCTTCCTGGGCATTGAAGACGTGGCCGAGATCAGTGCAGCGCCCACGCTCATCACGCCCGATGTGCTGGCGGCCGCCAAGGCAGATGCCAAAGCACGGGCCACCGCACTGGCCTCTGCCTTCTGAAGCGCACGCGTGCCACGGGGTTGACCGCGCGTCAAAGTGTATCTACCATGGTTACACTTTTGCATTCACCACCATGTCCACCAGCAGCCGCTTCGCCGTCGCCGTGCATATCCTCACCCTGCTTGCCAGCGCGGAGGGGCCGGTGCCGTCGTCGCTGATCGCGGGCAGCGTGGGAACCAACCCAGCGCTCATCCGGCGTCTGGTGGCGCAGTTGGCCGACGCCGGCTTTGTCACCTCGCAGATGGGCGCGACGGGCGGCGCCACGCTGGCACGACCGGCAGACCGCATCACGCTGCTGGACGTCTTTCGTGTGGTGGAATCTCCGGTGCTGATTGCGCTGCCGCCCAATGCACCCAACCCGGCGTGCGAGGTCGGCCGCGAGATCACCGGCGTGCTGGAGCGCGTGACGGAGCGCGCGCAAGCCGCGTTGGAAGCCGAGCTTGCCGCGCAAACCATCGCCAGCATCCTCAACGAGGTGGGACACGCACAACGCCGTCGCCGTCGAGCCTAGCCAGGCCACTACGTCGGTCTATTTTTTTACCCCTATATGTAACTGCATTAATTACATATAACGTTTCAACCGCTCAAACCATTCCATAAGGAGTTGACTATGAAGATCGCAATCATCGGCGCCACGGGGCGCGTGGGCACCCGCCTGATCGACGAAGCACTGCGCCGCGGCCACCAGGTGACAGCCATTGCGCGCACGGCGTCCAAGCTGCCTGCACGTGCGGGGCTGACCGCCAAAGATGTGGATGTGGCCGACCAGGCTGGCCTCGTGGCCGCACTCGCTGGCAACGATGTGGCCTACAGCACGGTGCGCTTTCTGCAGGCTAGCGCCGACCAGATCGTCGGTGCGGTGAAGAAGGCGGCCGTGCCGCGTCTGCTGGTGGTGGGTGGCGCCGGCAGCCTGGAAGTGGCCCCGGGCGTGGCACTGATCGACACGCCGCAGTTCCCCAAGGAGTACTTTGACGAGGCGTCGGCCGGGCGTGATTTCCTAAACGCGCTGCGCAAAGAAACCGAGCTGAACTGGACGTTCGTGTCGCCGTCGGCCATCTTCGAGCCGGGCGAGCGCACGGGCCACTTCCGCGTCGGCAAGGATTCGCTGCTGGTGGATGCCAATGGCAAGCCGTGGATTTCGATGGAGGACTACGCCATCGCCTTCCTCGACGAAACCGAAAAGCCGGCGCACCCGCGCCAGCGCTTCACGGTCGGTTATTGATCAGCGGCCGGTGGACGGCACGGCCAGTGCGCCAATCAGTGGCTGGGCGTGTCGGCCATGCCGGGAGGCGCATCGTCGGGCTCGATCGGCTCGGGCGCGGAATCCAGCGCCGGCAGGCGGATCACGATCGCGCAGCCTCTGCCGTCCGCATGGGCGAGGCCGTCTTCGATGGCCACCGAGCCATTCCCCAATTCCACGATACGGCGCACGATCGCCAAGCCCAGGCCGCTGCCCTGCGACTGGCTGGTGCGCGGACGGTAGAAACGCTCGAATACGCGATCGCGCTCGTCGGGCGGGATACCGGGGCCGGAGTCTTCAATGCGCAGCTCGACCATCGGCACGCCCGCCTGCTCGATGCGCTTGACGGCCAAGCGCACCTCGCCGCCGTTGGGCGTTTCGCGCACGGCGTTGTCGAGTACGTTTTCCACCAGCGTCGCAGCGTCTTCATGCGAAACCGACACCCACGCCTGGTTGGCGCCGTCGTACGACAGCGTGATGTTGCGACGCTCTGCGCGCGAGGCCTGCTGGATCACGCCGCTGCGTGCACAGCCCGCCAGGTCCGACAACGCGCCCTGGGCAAGCTGCGCCTCCACGCGGCGCGCATCCAGCCGCGCAATGGCAAGCAGCTTGGCGAGTGACTGCGTTGCGCGTGAAATGCCGCGGTCGAACTCACGCAGCGCGGTAGAACGATCGTCTTCGCTATCGGAATGCGACACGACATACGCCTGCGCCTGAATGGCGGCTAGCGGCGTGCGCAGTTCGTGCGCGGCATCGGCAAAGAAACGGCGGTCCGCCTCGATGCCGCGACGCACACGCGCGAACAGTCCGTTCAAGGCATCGACCAGCGGTTTCAGCTCGGCGTGCTCGACGCTCTGCACGGGGTCGAGGTCGGCAGAGTCACGCGCCTCAACCTGGCGCGTGAGCGTGCGCAGCGGCTTGAGACCCTGGTGCGCTGCCCAACCAACCATCACCATCAACGCGCTCGCCAGAATGGCCAGCGCCACCGCCACCTCCTCGAACAGGTCGCGAATGGCACGTTCGTAGGCGGTCAGGGGCTGCGCCACGGTGGCCGAGATCTTGCCGTCGACGCTGTCGACCGTATAGCTGCGCCACGGCTTGCCCTCCAGCATGATCTCGACGACGGTGTCGTGCGCCTTGCCGCACGGCATGGTGGGGGCACCGGGGAAGGCGGTGATGACGTGGCCGGCACGATCGCACAGCACGTAGCGGAATTCGCCCGGCAGGATGTTGGGCAGCGACAGGCCCAGCTTGATGTCGGTGAGCCGGCGCAGGAATTCTTCGCGGCGCGGCACGTCGTCCATGTTGAGCGTGGTGAGGTCCGCATAGGCCTGCGCCGACATGCGCAGGTCGCTCACCACCTGGCGGCTGTTGGTGCGCGAGATTTCCAGATGCGCGATGACGAGCTGCACCAGCAGCATCAACACCAGCGCGAGCAGGATCAGCACATACAGGCGGAACGACAGCGAGCGAACCCGCAGGATGGCTGGAACCGCCAGCTTCATTGGGCGGCCCCGCGGTTGCCGCCGATCATGTAGCCGACACCGCGAATGGTCTGGATGGTTTCGTTGCCGAGCTTGCGGCGCAGGTGGTGGATGACGACTTCCAGCGCGTTGGCGCTCACGCTGTCGCCCTCACGGTAGAGCGCGTCCATGAGCGTTTCGCGCGGCACCCAGCGGTGCGCGCGGCGCACAAGTTCAAGCAGCAGTTGGTATTCGCGCGGGGTCAGTTCGATGACCTGGCCCTCTTGCGTCACGCGCTTCTGCGAGGGCTCCACCACCAGGTTGCCGACGTTCCACTGGTTGGTGCTCTGCCCCGCATGCCGACGCAGCACGGCGCGCAGGCGGGCGATGAGCTCATCCACGGGGAACGGCTTGACGAGAAAGTCATCCGCGCCGGAATCCAGCCCCTTGAGACGTTCGGACAGCGCATCGCGCGCGCTGGCAATGATGACAGGCACGTCGCTGTGCGCGGCCCGCAGTTCTTCCAGGAAGGTATGGCCCTCACCATCGGGCAACCCGAGATCGAGCACGATGGCTTCGAAGGTGTTGGTGGTGATCCATTTCTGCGCGTCGACCAGGCGGCGCACCCAGGTCGCGTTGTAGCCGGCCTGACGCAGCGCGCGGGCCAGCGCCGTGCCCAACGGCAAATCGTCTTCGATAAGGAGGATGGCGTTCATGCGCGGGAGTCTCGGCGGCGGTAATGACGGTAAACGGACAACCGGCGCGTGGAAACAGGCGCCGGCGAAGCTCGAAATCTACCGCAACGGACTGAGCTTTGCCTTAAATGTGTGGAGACACGTGACGAGAAAGTCGCCCCACCAACACATATCGGGCGCGGTTCCAGGCGTGCAGCGTGGCGTTTAGCTATCATTCCGGAATTCCGATTGCGTTTTCCTTAGTCACACGCGCATGTTCCGCCTGCCCACGACCGCCACCGCGCCGTTCTGTCCATCCGAGGTGCGCGGCACCGTCGCCGTGCCGCCCGGCCTGCCGCTGTGGAAGAAGCTGCTGCGCTTTGCGGGGCCGGGGCTGCTGGTGTCGGTCGGCTATATGGACCCGGGCAACTGGGCGACCGACATTGAAGCCGGTTCACGTTACGGCTATGCGTTGCTGTTCGTGGTCGTGCTCTCCAGCCTGGCGGCCATGGTGCTGCAGTGCCTGTCGGCACGACTGGGCATCGTCACCGGCATGGACCTGGCGCGCGCCTCTCGCAACCGCTATCAGCCTGGCGCATTGCGCGTGCAATGGCTGCTGGCAGAGCTGTCCATCATTGCGTGCGACCTGGCTGAGGTACTGGGCTGCGCGCTGGCCTTCCACCTGCTGCTGGGCGTGCCGATCCTTTGGGGCGTGGCGCTCACCGCGCTGGACACGCTGATCGTGCTGGGCCTGAAGGGTAAAAACTTTCGCCAACTGGAAGCCATCGTGCTGGGGCTCATTCTCACGATTGGGCTGTGCTACTTCGTTGAACTCGTGCTCATCAAGCCGCACTGGCCTTCGGTAGCGGCCGGGTTGATGCCCTCGTGGCAGGCCGTGAGCCAGCGCGAGCCGCTGTATCTGGCCATCGGCATCCTCGGCGCCACGGTGATGCCGCACAACCTGTACCTGCACTCGTCCATCGTGCAGACGCGCATGACGGCGAACACCGAGGATGCCAAGCGCGAGGCAATCGGCCTGTCGCGGCTGGACACCATCGCGTCGCTGAGCCTCGCGCTGCTCGTGAACGGCGCGATCCTGATCCTGGCGGCAGCGGCATTCAACGCGCACGGCCATCAGAACGTGGCCGACATCGAAGACGCCTACCACCTGCTGGAGCCCATCGTCGGAACGGCGCTGGCCGGGCTGCTGTTTGGCATCGCGTTGCTGGCGGCGGGGCAAAGCTCGACCTTTACCGGCACCATCGCGGGGCAGGTCCTGATGGAGGGGTTCCTCGACTTGCGCATCCCCTGCTGGCAGCGGCGGTTGATCACGCGGGCACTGGCGCTGATCCCCGCGTTCATCGGCGTGGCGATGCTGGGCGACCACGCCATCGGCAAACTGCTTGTCATCAGCCAGGTGGTGCTCGGCCTGCAACTGCCGTTTGCGATGCTTCCGCTGATCCGCATGACGGGCGATCGCACGCTGATGGGGGTATTTGTTAACAGTCGGTTAACGTCTTGGCTGGCGTGGGGGCTATTCATCGTCATCAGCGTCGCCAATGTGTGGCTGGTGTGGCAAGTGCTGGCAGGCTGAGACACACATTGCGGGATTCCCCCCACTAAAAATCCGCGCACGGGGTTGCCTGCCGCCATTAGAATGCGCGCTTTGTTGCGCAATTCGGCCCCGCCCGCGCCCGCATCATCCCGTCGCGCCAGAGGGTCTCTCTTGCCCTGCCTTGAGCGCGAACCTGCCTACCGCCTCCGACCTGCCCGACGCACGCACACCCTCGCGTGACTATCAGGCGCGCCATTTTGTGCCGATGATCATCGCGCTGAGCAAATGCGGCGTGCTCGGTTACGCCTTCGCAATCGTGCTGGGCTGGTCAGTCGGGCTGCTGCATCGGCCGGGGCCGCTGCTCGCGCTGCTCCTGCTGCTGATGGCGATCGTGGTGGTCGCACAGCGGTATCGGCACACCGGCATGTGGGGGCTGCTGGCGCTAACGCACCTGCTGGCAGAGGAAGTGGCCATCATCGCGTTCGGTCATCAGGCGGGGCTCCAATGGGTCCTGCCGGCGTTCTATCTGATGCCGCTTGCCACCAGCCCCGCGTGGCTCAACCGGCGCGATTTCTGCATTGCCATGGCGCTGTGCACGGCCGGGCCTATCGTTGCCCTGCTGATCGCGCCAGAACCCGCCACAGCAATCCACCACGGCTGGCTGGGGCTGGTGCTCTATCTGCCAATCTGCATTGCTGCGGCCGCCGTCATTCACCACTACCTGCTGCGCGCCATGGCGCGGCACTTTGCGGCCGAACGCAGCCTGGCCGATCGCGCCAACACCGACCACCTGACCGGTATGCTCGCGCGGCAACGCTTCTTCGAACTGGGCACCTTTGCGGTCGAACGTGCGCAGCATCATGCCGAGCCGCTGTGCGCGCTCTACCTCGACGTCGATCACTTCAAATCCATCAACGATACGTGGGGACATGCCGCCGGCGACGAGGCACTCGTCGCGCTGTCTGATGCCTTGGCGGGCGTGCTGCGCCCGGCCGACCTGTTCGGCCGTCTGGGTGGGGATGAGTTTGCCGTGCTGCTGCCGGGCTGCGGGCTGACTGGCGCGCTTGCCGTGGTCGAGCGGCTCAAGACGGCGGTGGCCGGCACGCAAACGCCCGTGGGGCCGCTGACAGTGAGCGTAGGCGCCGCACCGCTGCGCCCCGGGCAAGACCTGGCACGCCTTTTGGCCGATGCCGATCTCGGCCTGATGGAAGCCAAGCGACAGGGTCGCAACCGCGTGTGCGTGCCGACCGACGCCGAGCCGAAGGCAACGCTGCGGCAATAAGGGCAGGCACGCTATGTGCGGCGCAGCATCCGTGTTATCTGCACGGAGATGTCCATGGAGTGGCTCAACGCCCACACCTTCCTGCGCGTGCCGGCCCGCGATTGGGCCGCCGCCGCATTGACAGTAATCGCTGCATATGTGGTGCTGTCCAGCGTCTTGCACCTGATCTGCAACCGGTTTGACGCGCGTGCCCGCCGGACGGGCTACCGCTTCGACATTCTCGTCACGGCGGTGCTACGCGATACGCATCCGGTGTTCATTGCGCTGGCCGCATTGCTCGCAGGTTCGTACTTCATCGATCTGCCAACGCGCATTGCCAACAAGCTCGACCACATCTGGTTCGTCATCATCGGTTTCCAGATTGCCCTGTGGCTCAATCGCGGCGTGAAGCTATGGGCGCGTGATCGGCTGTCGACGCAGACCCACGCCACGCGCAACCCCGTGATCACATCAATGACGGCGTGGGTGCTGCGGTTTACGCTGTGGTCAATGCT
This sequence comes from Ralstonia sp. SA306, assembly GCF_054792405.1. Classification (NCBI taxonomy): domain Bacteria; kingdom Pseudomonadati; phylum Pseudomonadota; class Betaproteobacteria; order Burkholderiales; family Burkholderiaceae; genus Ralstonia; species Ralstonia sp. SA306. Next base: position 510,934 of record NZ_CP096452.1, on the reverse strand, counting down.
GCTGCTGGCCATTCTGGCCAACGTGGGCGTCAACATCACGGCCTTCGTTGCCAGCCTGGGTGTGGGCGGCGTGGCGGTGGCGCTGGCGGTGCAAAGCATCCTGAGTGACCTGTTTGCCTCGCTCGCCATCGGGCTGGATAAGCCGTTCGAGATCGGAGACTTCATCGTCTTCGAATCGATTGCCGGCACGGTGCAGCACGTGGGCCTCAAGACCACACGCATCCGCAGCCTGTCGGGCGAAGAGATCATCGCTTCCAACACGGCGCTGCTCAAGAGCACGATTCACAATTACAAACGGATGTCGGAACGACGCATCGTCTTCACCTTCGGGGTGACCTACGATGCGCGCGCCGCGCAGCTGCAGAAAATTCCGGACATCGTGCGCCGTGCGGTGGAAGCCGCCGGCAACACGCGGTTTGATCGCGCGCACTTCAAGGAGTTTGGCGAGAACGCTCTGAACTTCGAGGTCGTGTATTTCGTGACCGATCCGGACTTCAACCTGTACATGGACATCCAGCAGCGCATCAACCTGACGATCCTGGAAGGGCTGGAGAATCTCGGTACCTCGTTCGCGCTGCCCACGCGCACGATCCAGCTGGTGCGTCGTGACGGCGAGCCGGTTGAACCCGAAGACCTGGCAGACCGCAAATCAACGGCTAACACCCAACGCGTCAGCGCGCGAGCTAGCGGCTGACCGCCACGGGCATGCTCAGGAACGCCGCATCGAGGCTGCGCCATAGCGGCCTTGAGCGCGGCACCATGTCTTGCCGGAAGTACCACCAGAAGTAGCCGCCGACAAAGCGAGGATGCGTGACCGCGAGCCCGTAGTAGTGCGCGACGAGCGCCGGCTTGCGTACGGCATGCCGCGTCCCGACTTCTCCAAACCCCAAAGCGGCGTGCGGAAACAGTCCGCCTAGCCTGGTGAACACTGCGTTCCAATCGGGCGGTGCGATCTTGCAATCGTCTTCATAGAAGCTGATGAAGACGTAGTCGAGCCCATCGCGCAAGCGCAGCGGCACATTACGTTGCACCCACTCGAACATCGCGCGTGACGGCTGCTCGGCGCAGCCCTCGTTGTAGTACAGCGTGAGCGCCGTGCGGCCGCCGCCGGCTCTGATGACTTCATAGGCCGCCATGGTCTTGTCGATCACGTCGCGTGTGGGGCCGGTCCACTCGCCGTTGATCTCGTTGCCGATTTCCCAGACGTCGACATTGCTGCCGAGCGTGTGCAGGTAAGCGGCGGCACGCTCGCGCAGTTGCGGTGTGGTGTATTGCTTGAGTGTGGAGGAATCCACCAGTTCGCCCATCACATACGCGACGTCCCGGATGGCCGCCACCGCCCCAACGTAATGCGGCGCGTCCATGCCTTCATCAAAGACGACGCGCACCGTGGGCGTGCGCGAGAGGTGCGACAGCGCGTCCACCACGGCAGGCACGTTGTCCACAGCGTCAACCGTCACGCCATACAACGGCACAGGGCCGGCGGGCATGGCGCCCACCGACCCTGCGGCCTCAGAGGATGCGCTCAATGCCAGCATGACAGTCGCCAGTAACAAGCGCATCCGGCACATCGTCACTTCACCGTGCTAGCGTCAACCCAGGTGTACCCCATGCTGGTGATACCTGTGATGATGGTCTGGAAGTCGGTATAGCCCGGCGTGCCAAGATCGGGCTCCAGCCAGAACGGATGGAAGAAGAACGAGGCAAAGCCGTCGCGTACCACCTGTGCATACGTCGCGTTGGTCAGGATGTCCTGTGCGGTGTACGTCAGGCATGACGACGGATCGATATTGCAGATGTTGTATTCCACGTTGCCCAGGTTTTCCGGAATGATGCGCTGGTTGTAGTAGTCCTTCTGAATGATGTAGGGGAAGAACTGGCCAACCGAAAAATCATGTCCTGCGGTGGTCGAGTTCAAGGTCTGCGGGTTATCCGACGTGTAATACACCACGCGCTGATAGGTGTTCTTGAAGTACTGCGGCACCGCCTTGATCGACAGCGGAGACGATTGATAGTGCGGCGCCTCCCAGGCGAACGGCGCGTAGCCATTGAGCTGGAACTCCAGCAGCCCGGAAGACAATCGCCCTGCTGCCCATTGCGTTGAATCTTCGTTCACAGGCCGGTTCTGCGTAGCGAGCCAGAACTCGAAGTCGTTCGCGCTGACCGCGTTGATAAGGTTCGGGATGTTGCTGTACTGGTGCGTGTAGCCGTGCATCAGGATCTTCCCCCCACGTGGCAACGCATGGTTGAGCGCTGATTTGAGCCCCGTCGCGTTGACCAGGTGGATCGTCTGCGACACGCCGCCGTTGTAGACGCCGTTCGGGTCCGTGTACAGCGGGATGGTGGCGATCGAGAACGGAATCTTCAAGCTGTACAGATAGTCCGTCAGCGTGTTGATGGACTTCACGGTATTGGTGGCGTTGACATCTTCCAGGCGCACCAGCGCGCGGTGCAGGGTGGGCGCATTGGTACCCAGGATGTCATGCAGCATGTCGCACATCGCCAGGTAGCGGTCGCGTGGGCCGATATACGAGAACGGCATGTCGGCCACGTACCAGAAGTTGCCCGAGTGCATGATGTACGGGGCGGTCTCCTGCGTAACGGAATTGGTGATCGTCACCACACTGCTCGCCTTGGTGGGATCAGCCACCGAGGTCACGCCAATGTCCGGATCAGCGCTGATGGCGCCGGTCGTGGCATTGAAGGCGTAGTACTTGGTCATGGTCTGGCTCTTGTACGACACCGTATCGAAGAACCCCGGATTTGGTGTAGTGGCCGACGGTGCCGAGTTCATGCCGCGCAGACCGACAAAATTGATGCCGTAACGCGAGGTGAACGGATACGCCGTGTTCCAGGCAAGTTCCCACAGGTTGTACTTGAACCAGACCACGGTCTTCTGCGTGGTGGTCACATCCGACAGGAACGCCGCCGGTATGGGGTTGTTGTAGTAACTCCCCATGTAGAAGATGGCGGTGTACTGCTCGGTCATGCCAGCCGTGTAGTTCTGCACGGGCAGCATCGTGATGGTGGTGTTGAAGTGCGCGAGCAGGTTGTACAGCATGATCGCGTACGCCTTGCCCAGGTTGGTGTACTGGTCGTTTGGCGGGGCGTCGTACAGCACCAGCATCGGGGCTGGCGTACTGGTTGTCGTTCCCGCCACCGTCACGCAGATGGACCCGAGCCCGATCGTGCAGGTGGCAGCCTGCGCTGGCGCTGTCAGCGAGATGCCGAGCAGGCCGCCCGCAAAGACGAGCGCGCACAGGAACTTACGTAGCAATGTCTTCATGATGACTCTCCGACTCATGGCAATCATGGGCGATAGAACGAGCCGTCCGCTTGGCGGTAGAGCCCGAGGTTGAAGTTGGGGCCACGATCGTGGCCACGGTCTGTACCTGCCGTCTCGTTTTCCGGCGTGCCGGGGCGGACTTCGGTCATCACTGCCGGGCGTGGCGGTGGAATGACCTGTCCGTTCTCATCCATGACGCCGTAGCCGTAGGCGCGCGCGCCTCCAGTCACGGGCCTGGGTGTGACTGCTGCCACAACGGTGGGCTGCATGGGTGGCGCAGCCGTGGCGGTCGCCCTGGACGACGCGGGCGCTGGGGCTTTCTTGTCTGTGTCGATACTGGGGCTGCCCTGGCCCGTCGCGCCGGTCACGATGGCGGGTACGCCGCCATCACCAGCCCACGGCGGCGTCACGATCAGCCACCCGGCAACAAGTGCGGAGGCAACCAACACGCCGCCCCCGATTTGCTTCGCTTTCATCAAAGCCTCCTAACCGTTCAGGCGGTGCTGCGTTGACGACCCTTGCGCGGTGGCACGCGCCGCTTCCAGATCGATGATTTCGGCCTCGGTGGCCGGTTTGCGAATGAGTTGCGGACCGCGCGCCACCTTCTGCGGCTGCGTGGCAAAGGCCTTCTTCAGCGCATCGACAATGCGCCGGCAGGCCTGGCCGTCGCCATAAGGGTTGTGGGCTTGCGCCATGCGCTCGTATTCGGCGGCGTTGTTGAGCAGCGTTTCTGCTTCATCGACGATGCGTTGCGTATCGGTGCCGACCAGCCGCGCGGTGCCCGATGCCACGGCCTCAGGCCGCTCGGTGGTGTCGCGCGTCACCAGCACCGGTTTGCCCAGCGCGGGCGCCTCTTCCTGAATGCCGCCGGAATCGGTAACGATCAGGTACGCCCGATCCATCAGGTAGACGAACGGCAGGTAGTCCTGCGGCGCAATCAGGTGAACGTTGTCGTGGCCGGAAAGGATGGCGTTGACCGGCTGCTGCACGTTCGGGTTCAGGTGCACCGGATACACAACCTGCACATCCGGATGACGCGCCGCCAGCAGGCGCAGCGCAACGCAGAAGTTCTCGAACGGCTCGCCGAAGTTCTCGCGGCGATGGCCCGTCACCAGGATCATCCGACGCCCGGCCTCCAGGAACGGATAGCGCGCCGCCATCTGGGCTGACAGCGTGGCGTCGTCGTCCAGCCGCTGCTTCACGGCCAGCAGCGCATCGATGACGGTGTTGCCGGTCAGCGTGACCTGCTCCGGGTCGATGCCCTCGTCCAGCAGGTTCTGGCGCGATTCGGCCGTGGGCGCGAAGTGCCAGGTCGTCACGGAATCGGTGACGCGCCGGTTCAGCTCTTCCGGCCATGGCGACCAGATGTTGCCGGTACGCAAGCCTGCTTCCACATGCCCGACCGGAATGCGCCGGTAGAACGCCGCGAGGCTTGCCGCCAGCGTGGTCGTCGTGTCGCCGTGGACGAGCACGGCATCGGGCTTGTAGGCATCGAGCACGCCGTCGATGCCGCCCAACACGTTGGACGTGATGTCGGATAACGTCTGCCCAGGCCGCATCAGGTTGAGGTCAAACTCCGGCACGATGCCGAAGAGTTCCAGCACTTGATCCAGCATCTGCCGGTGCTGCGCGCTCACGCACACCGCCGAGGTAAAGCCTGCCTCGGCCTGCAATGCCTGCACCAGCGGCGCCATCTTGATGGCCTCCGGGCGCGTGCCGAACACGGTCAAAATTTTCCCTGTCATGATTCCCCCCAGTCGTCTGCATCGGCGCATGCAAAAGCGCGACGACGAACGTGTCGCTTCTGACGTCGGCGCAGACTTCGCCATTGAGCGAAGGCCGTGCCAACTGTCCCGCTTTGACTCGCCATGGCGCTGCGACGCCATCCTTCGGATGCCGCTGCAACTCCTCTTTGTTACCCGTTTCCCTCGGCGGTCAAAAACGTTTCATCTGCGACACCTCTGACTGGGGTCTGCTTGAATCCAGGACTGACTTAGAACCAAAGAATGGCTCGCGCGACCACCCCCTTTGCTCGATCCGCGTGCGTCAATGGCAAGCGGTATTGCACGGTCAAATCCAGCCAACTGGCCGGCGCTGCGTAGTGCGACTCGCGAAACCAGTAGCGGAAGTTGATGCCTGGGCCGACACCCAGTGCGAGCCGCTGATCGATCGCCTTGTTGTCGTGATCGCCCGCCAGCACGATATGCGGATAGACCGTCAGGCGATCGCTGATCGAGTTAAGTAACCACGTGTGTCCGTAGCGCATTTCCGTGCTGACGATCATGCGGCCCTGGTTGAGGAAGTACGCGCCCTCGCCAAACACCTGCCACGTCTGCCAGCGCGGCTTGGTGACCTGCAGGTCGAGCCCCTGGTCGGTCGAGAAGCCGATGCGCAGCAAAGTATCGTTGGTGGTCAGTTGCCCGATGCGGAAGAGACGCTCGGCGGTGAACACCAGGTTGATGTCCTTGATCGGCTTGTAGCGTGCGCCCACCGAGCCCTGCGCGGTCGGCAGACCCGTGTTGCCGTTGCGGTCGTACACGCTGTCGTAGCCGCGTACGAAGAGCTGGAAGATGCTGCCGTCGCGGTAGCCGATACCGGGCGGTTGCCAGTACACCTCTGCGCCAGCCTGCCCCGCGCTGACCGTGTTGGGCAAACCGAATGCAGACGTTTGATACGCGCCAGAGAGAACCATGCCGAACGTGCGCTGCATCTGCTCGACTTCACGCCGGTAGCCGAAGCGGCGATCCGGTGGAAGGCGGTCGTCTCCATTGCCACCGCGGTCGCTCTTGGCATCGGCGTCGGCATGGTCGAGGCTCTCTCGGAAGAGCTTGATGGCAGTCGGGTTGTCGCCCAGCCGCTTTGCTGCGTAGGCGGCATCGGCGTAGTGGGTCCAGTTACCCTCGCCCGTGGCGAAGCCGCGCTGGAACGCTGCCAATGCAGCGCGGTCGTCACGCGCACGCAGATGGCTGTAAGCCTCGTTCAACTCACGCTGGCCGATCACGCGCGGATCATTGGCGGACGTGGCGTCGCCCTGCGCTTCGGGCGCCATTGCCTGGGCGAGCAGCGCCTTGGCGTAGCGCTGGCGCGCCGGGTCCGTAGCGTGTTCGGCGGCCAGCGTGGCAGCCTGGGTTGCGCCATCCCGGTCGCCCAATTGCAGGCGTGACTGCGCGAGACGCACTTGCACGTCGGCATCGGGGACGTCCTTCATGCCGCTGAGCGCATCGAGGGCAGCCTGCGGATGCTTGGCGGAATACGCGCTGTCCGACCAGGCCAGATGCAGGTTGCGCTGCTCCTGCGCGGTCCAGTCGGTGCCTTGCACGGCGCGCGCAAAGTCTCGTTCAGCGACGGCGGGGTCGTTGGCCTTCTGCGCCAGGAACCCGTGCTGGGCGTACACGCGTGGCTCGTCGGGATACTTCTGCAGCAACGCATCGGCCTGCGCGCGTGCCGCATCCAACTGGCCCTTGCGGGTGAGCACATCCAGCAGCAGCAGGTTCAGTTGCAGGCTGTCAGGCTGCACGGCCAATGCCGCACGCGTGGCGGCTTCGGCATCGTCGAGCTTGTTGCCATCGATGGCGTGATAAGCGCGATCGGCGCGAAAGTAGGCATCGGGCTGCAACGGCGCAGGTTGCTCTGCCAGTGATACGCCATGACACAACGCCCACACTGCCGCAGCAATCGGCCAGCGCAGATGGCGCACGGTTAAACGGTTGACTCTCTCGTGTGTCATGCCACACCTCCCGCAACAGATGGGTTCGGCCGCGGGTCTGGCCCAGGGGGCAGGTCCGGCGGCACAGGAATCGGGGGGATGGTGGAAGCCTCGGGTGCGGGTGCCGTGCCGGCTGCAACACCTGGGCCGGCGCCCGTCATGGATTCGACGGCCAGCATGGCCGAATGCGCCGCCGGGCCAAACACGACCGTGGTACGGCGGTTGGGGTCGGCCATCTGCGCCAGCTCGGCCGACATTTCGTGATCGCACGCCATGAAGCACGCGACCTTGCGGCCGGCCGCATGGGCCAGCTCTTCCAGCACTGCGCCGTCGGGCAACTCCGACACGGCGATGTTGAGCGAGCCGTCTTCGCCAATCGAGAACGGCACCACGTGATGCCGTACTGCCAAGTCACGCGGCAGGCAATCGGCAAGCGCACCGAGCACGACGTTGGTCAGGCTCACGCGCGGCAGGTCGACCTGCTCGGCCAGTGCATCGGCCAGCGTGTCGGGCGTCACCAGGCCCTGCTCGATCAGCACTTGCCCAAGCCGGCGTCCGGTTTGGCGCTGGATGGCGAGTGCGGCATCCAACTGCTCCTGCGTGAGCACTTCCCACTTGATGAGCGTCTCGCCCAGCTTGCAGCGCGTACGGCCCAGTGCGTCGTTCGACAGATAGGTGTGCTGCGTCTTGTCCCAGGCGATAGGCTTGCCGGTCAGGCAGTAGATCAGGAAGATCTTCCACGCGCGGCATACCGAGAAAAAGTTGATGAAGTTGTTCACCACCAGCCTGGGCAAACACAGCACGCCTTGCAGCGCGCCGTTGAGCCGCCCGACAAAGTACACGCGCTGCGCCAGCCGATTGACGAGCAGCGCTGCATTCACAGCCAGCAGATCCTGCATCCAGATGCTGCCGACCACGAAAGTGCCGTCCGGAATGGTGACCAAGCCTTTTGACATCAACGCTGCCAGCGCCAGATAGTTCAGCGACAGCACGTAGGCCAGGATCGAGAACAGCGCCGTCAGCACGCCCTTGCGGTCCCGGAAGAACATGTAGCGGGTGATGAGGTTGCCGTTCCAGCCCATCTGCAACCAACCCTGAAACGCAATGCCGAGCACCCAGCGCGCGCGCTGGCGGTACGCCGTGCGGAACGTGCTCGGAAAGTACTCGCGCGTGGCCAGCAGTTGCGGGCGTGCGCCCTTGCGCCGCCCAAAGCGCCAGCGTGTGCGCGTCTTGCCCTGGGCGTCTTCAGCCGGTTCTGCGTTCTCGCAGATCGGGAAATGCACGAATGCTTCACGCATGCCGAGTTCCCGCAGTCGGAAACTGAAGTCGTAGTCTTCGGTGAGCGTGCTGGTGTTGAACGGAGAATCGCCGCGCACCTTCATCACCGCTTCGATCGCGCGGCGGCTGTAGCACAGCGCAACACCGGCCCCAGGCACCGTGCCGGTCAGTGCCTGGCGCGCCACCAGGTCTTTCTGGTGCGTCTCGGAAAAGTCATCCATGTACGTACCGGCCACCCACTCGTACCACTTGCGCTCAAGCGATAGCACCGGCAACTGCACGAGATCCTGATCGCGGATGAAGTAGTTGAAGTACTTCAGCTCCAGCGGGTGGATCACGTCTTCACAGTCATGCATGATCACGCCCGCAAAGCGGATGCCGTGGCCTGCCTCGTGCCGGATGATGGTCTGGATGATGGTGTTCAGGCAGTCGGCCTTGCACGTCGGGCCATCGTGCGTGACGGCTGCGCGCACCACGCGGCCGGGATAGCGGCGCACCATGCGCTCGACTTCGGTGGTGGTCTCCGCATCGTTGCGGTACGCGCCGGCAAAGATGATGAAGCGCGTGTACTCCATCGTCGCCAGAGTGTTCTCGACCATCTTGGCGATGACGTCGTACTCCTTCCACGCCGGCACCATGATGGCGAGCCACTGCTCTTCGCGCTCGCGCAGCGATTGCGCCGAGATCGTGACCGGCGTGCGCCCGCGCTGCGGCCAGAGCCACAGCTCCCGCACCCAGTAGAAGGCATCCAGGAAGAAATCGTCGGCGGTGCTGATGAAGATGACGAGCGTGGTCGCCACCGTCAAGGTATTGAGCAATGCCAGGTAAAGCTCCCATGGCAGATCGCTCATGGCTGCTCCCCTGCTCCCACCCTACGGGCGCGTCGCCAGTGTCCGGCGTACCCCCCGCCTTGCGCTGTGGCACTCATGCTTCCCCCAAAGGTCTTCTTCGACGTCCGGCGCAACCGCGTTGCGCCGTGGCATCCGTCCCGCTTACCTGCTGTCGATCGGGTGGATGCGTCGCCCTCTAGCCTGCTTCCCGCGAGGAGGAACGCGAGGACCATACCAACGCCCGCCGAGGCGCGCGGTTATGCGGTGCAACGCACCACATACGCCTTCAGACACGTGCCGGGTGCGCCGGGTTGTTGCATGGGTGAACGCAAGACGCGGGCGGTGGGGGGAGCAATATCAACGCCACGGCATGCAACGCCATCCGATGGGGTGGGACAGTCGTCCGGGCAGCGTACAAGGCCTCCCTACGAATGACGGAGGCGTTGAACGGTCAAGTGCAGGGTGTTTGGGTTAGGCGAGCAGGCAGCCCGTCTGACAGGCACGGTGGGATGTTGCCCCATGCGCGGCGGTGCGCAACATGGGGCGGGTCGCGAAGCCTTATGCGCAAAGGATCGGCATGACGAACGGCAGGCCGCAGGCGTACCGGCCGGGTTGTCTTGCCACGCGCGCGCGACGTTGCTGCGCGAATCGCAGCCCGGGCTGACAACATCGGCCCAAGCAATCCAGCAAATCGGTTACAGCGCTGAAACACAAAGCCGCGCTCAGGGCGCGGCTTGTTGGGAGGAGTGTGTCGGCTTGTGCGTCAGAACTGTTCCCAGTCGTCGGCATCGCTGGAGGCCGCAGCCAAGGCAAGCTTGCCAGGTTTGGGCTCGGCTGCCACGGCAGGCGCTACCTTCGCGCTTTGAACTGGCACAGCGGCCGACTTGACCGGCGCAGCGGGGCGCTTGCCGGCCGCACGCGCCGTCGCCACGGCAGGTCTGCGTGCAACCGGTTTAGCGACCGGGCTGGAAACGGTCAATGCGGCCGATGTAGCCGACGCAGCGGGCGCCGCCTTTGCGGCCACGGGCGCCATCACGGGCTCAGCGTGAGCACCGGCCGCCGGCAAGCGGAACGACGCCACCGCTTCACGCAGCACGCCGGCCTGCTCTTCCAGCGATTGCGCAGCAGCCGCTGCCTCTTCCACCAGCGCGGCGTTCTGCTGGGTCACTTCGTCCATCTGTGTGACGGCCTGGTTGACTTGCTCGATACCGGCGCTTTGTTCGTCCGATGCGGAACTGATTTCGCCCATGATGTCGGTCACGCGCTTGACTGCCACAACCACTTCGTCAATCACCGCGCCAGCTTCGGTCACCAGCGTCGAGCCGTTCTCAACGCGGCCAACCGAATCGCTGATCAACTCCTTGATCTCCTTGGCCGCCGTGGCCGAGCGCTGCGCCAGGCTGCGCACCTCACCCGCCACCACCGCAAAACCGCGCCCCTGTTCGCCTGCGCGAGCGGCTTCCACCGCCGCATTCAACGCGAGGATGTTGGTCTGAAACGCAATGCCTTCAATCACGCCGATGATGTCGGCGATCTTCTTGCTGCTGTCGTTGATGCCCGACATCGTCTCGATCACGCGGCCCACCACCTCACCGCCCTTGACGGCGATGTCCGACGCGTTGCCCGCAAGCTGGCTGGCCTGTCGTGCGTTATCGGCGTTCTGGCGCACGATGCTGGTCAGCTCTTCCATGCTCGACGCGGTTTCTTCCAGCGACGAGGCCTGTTCTTCCGTGCGTTGCGACAGATCCATGTTGCCGGCCGCAATCTGCTTGGTGGCGCTGGCGATGGATTCGCTGCCGCCGCGCATCGTCACGATGGTACGGATCAGCCCGTGCTGCATGTCGATGAGACCTTGCGTGAGCGCGCCCATTTCGTCCTTACTGCTGACGGTAATGCGCTCGGTCAGGTTGCCGTTCGAGATCGCGCTGAAGTGGCCCAGCATCTTCGACAGCGGCACCGAAATCGCGCGGTGCAGACCGAATGCGCAGCCCAGTGCCGCAGCAATGCCCACCACGATGGCGCCAACGATCAGCATCAGAAACGCGTGCGAGCGGGCGACCGCGCCTTCGTAGGCGGTCTTGGCCTGCTCGGCCTGGCTGCGATCCAGTGCGTCCACCGCAGCAGACAGTGCCACGAACTGCGGCGGGATGATGGTCATGACCACTTTATCTGCGGCGGCGGTATCGTGCGCGCGCAGGGCGCTCATCAGCGGTTCGACGCCATCGCGGAACAACGCTGTGCGCTTGGCTTCAACGTCGGCGGCCAGGCGTGCTTCCTCCGCGTTCATGGGCAGCGCCTTGTATTGCTTCCACGCCCCCTCAGACTTGGCGCGGTAAGCGTTGGCCTTTTCGATGATGGCCGGCACGTCGGCCGCATCCGGATGGAAGACCGCCCGATCAAGCGTCGTACGCACGATCGCTGCATTCAGCTGCGCCTTGCCCATCAGCGACGCCGAAGCGAGCTGATTGGTGTAGACCTCATTGATATTCGCGTCGGAGGCGCGCATCCCGATCACGCCAATGGTGCCGGTAATCGCCAGCAGCAAAGCGAGCAGCGCCAGCGCTGCGTTGAGTCGGAAACGGATGGAAAGTCGATTGAGCATGGCAGTCACGGCGGGTTATTGCCTCCGCTATATCGGCCGACCCGCTCCGTTTCTGAAGCCCACGCGGGCGGCCCCATGCAGGATGTGGCTAGTAAGGCACTGCCATGTTGTTTTCGATGCGGGCGCGATCACCCACGCGCAATCCGTTCGGGTTGTTTTGCGTGAGCGTCACGCGCGAGTTGTCGTTCAGCCGCATGGTCACGCGATAAGTCTGGCCGACCACCGTATTGCCTTCCACGGCGTTGCCCGCCATGGCGCCCGCCACCGCGCCGCCGATGGTGGCCACGGTGTTGCCGCGGCCGCCACCAACCTGGTGACCAAGCAAGCCGCCCACCACACCGCCGAGTACCGCACCTACGCCGCTCGACTGGCCGCGCACGGGCACCGCTTCGACGTATTCAACAACGCCGTAACGGTTATCCGCGGGCGCTTGATAAGACTGATCGCCGTTGTTCGGATACGGCGAATAGTTCGGTTGCGAGTAAGTCGGCTGTGGCTGCGAATAGGTCGGCGCCGGCTGCTGCGGATAGGGCTGCGGCGCGTTCGGATCATAGCTGCCGTAGCCGTTGTTATACGTGTTGTCGTACCCGCTGGCATAGCCGCTGCTGTAGGTGGTCGGGCCGGTGCTGTTGCCGTAAGCATTGCTGCCCGCGGCATAACCCGCGCCATAGCCCGCGCCATAACCGGGGTACGCCGGCGCCGTCACGCAGCCTGTCAGCCCCGCTGCCACGGCAGCCAATGTGGCCACTGTCACCCAACGCGCTACGCGCCCTGCACGGTCCGACTTGTTCGTTGCTTGCATGATCAATCCCGTCTTGTGAACAAGGCGTCTGGGCCGGACCAGCAGTCTGCTCTGCGGCCTGCGGCCATGCGCCTCTTGCCGCAAAGTCTATGCCGCAGCCCTACAAACCCGTGCAACCAAACCCGCTCATCGGTAACGGGGTGTAACCGCATGACGGCCGTGGCTTTCAGCAAGGCGGCGGGGCGCACGTTATCATCGTCAAGCGCCGTGCGACGCACCTCCTTGCCGACGGGGCCTTGCCCCATTCATGCGGCCCGCCTCCTCTCCTGACCATGCAACCGACCCTGCTGCTCCTCATTGCGATGACGCCCGATAACGTGGCGCAGATCGCTGAACATTTTCACGTCATCCATGCACCGACCCGCGCCGAACGCGATGCCGCCATCGCGCGCGACGGGCAAGCAGTTCGCATCGTGCTGACCAATGGCTCGACGGGCCTGACCGGAGCGGAAATTGCCGCGATGCCCAAGCTGGAACTGGCCTGCGCGCTGGGCGCTGGCTACGAGAACATCGATGTGGAGGCCGCCCGCGCCCGTGGCGTAGCGGTTGCCAACGGCGCCGGCACCAACGACGCCTGCGTGGCCGACCACGCCTTTGGCTTGCTGCTGGCCACCGTGCGAGGGATTCCCAAGCTGGATCGATCCACACGCAACGGCGTCTGGCGCGACGACATTCCGCTGCAACCGGGTGTTTGCGGCAAGCGCCTGGGCATCGTTGGTCTGGGCACCATCGGGCTGCAGATCGCACGCCGTGCTGCGGGCTTCGACATGCAGATCGGTTATCACAACCGCAAGCCACGCGACGGGGTGTCGTACCGCTACTTCGACGCGCTCAAGGACATGGCCGAGTGGGCCGACTTTCTGATCGTTGCCACGCCGGGCGGCGCGCAGACCAAGCACCTCGTCAACCAGACGATCCTGGAAGCGCTGGGCCCGAACGGCTACGTGGTCAACATCGCGCGCGGCAGCGTGGTGGATACGGCGGCGCTGGAAGCGGCCATCCGCTCAGGCAAGCTGGGGGGCGCGGGGCTGGATGTGTATGAGAGCGAGCCCAAGCCGCCGGCCGGGCTGCTGGATCTAGAGCAGGTCGTGCTGACGCCGCACATTGCCGGCTGGTCGCCGGAATCGGTGCAGGCCACGGTGGATCGCTTTCTAGAGAACGCCCGTGGGCACCTGGCGGGCACGGGGGTGGTGTCCCCGGTCTAGGCCGGGAACACCACCATCACGCGGTTACGACGCCGGACGCTTCATCTGGCACGACGTCGGCTGGGCCGCAAGGTGCGGCTCCAGCGTGACGTCGGTACGCCAGCCATAGCCGGTGTTTTCCTGGTCGTACTTGATCTTTTTGCCGTCGGCCTTCACCCAGGTGGTCACGTACAGCGTCTGCTGCGCCTGGTGGTCGGTCTTGCGCATTTCGATCGGGCCATTGAGGCCATCGACCGTCATGCCTTCCATCACCTTGGCCACCTTGGCAGGCTCGGCTGAACCGCTGGTCTTGATGGCCTTGGCCAGGAAGGCGATGCCGGTGTAGACATCGGCGTTGAAGAAGTCGTCGTTGTACTTCTTCTTGAAGCCGTCGAGCACGGCGCTCGTCTTCGGGTTGCCGTCGTTCGGCGCGAAGTAGCTGATGACCTTCACGCGGTCTGCGCCGGAGGCCCCCATCGCCGTGGGCACACCGGTGGTGCCTGCATAGTACGTATAGAAATTGGTGGTCAGCCCCGCATCCTTCGATGCGCGGATCAGCAGTGCCAGATCGCTCCCCCAGTTGCCGGTGATGACCGTATCGGCGCCGGAAGCACGAATCTTCGCGACATACGGCGAGAAGTCCTTCACCTGCGCGAGCGGGTGCAGATCTTCACCCACCACCTGGATATCCGGACGCTTGCGCTTGAGATATTCCTTGGCCGCGCGCGCCACCTGGTGGCCGAACGAGTAGTTCTGGTTCAGAAGATAGACCTTCTTGATGTTCTGGTCCTTGGCGAGATAGCTCGTCAGGGCCTCCATCTTCATGTCGGAGTTGGCGTCCAGACGGAAGTGCCAGTAGTTGCACTTGTTGTTCGTCATGTCCGGATCGACCGCAGCGTAGTTGAGATAGATGATCTCTTTGCCCGGGTTGCGGTCGTTGTACTTGGCGATGGCGTCCTGCAGCGCCATGCCCACGCTGGAGCCGTCGCCCTGCGCGACGTAGCGGATGCCCTGGTCGGTGATCTGCTTGAGGATCGTCAGGCTTTCTTGCGGCGACACCTTGTTGTCAAAGCCGACGACTTCAAACTTGGTGCCGTTGCCGCTCCAGTTCTGCTGGTTGGCCAGATCGGCCGCGTATTGCCAGCTGCGCAGCTGGTTCTGGCCAAGCGCCCCCATCAGCCCGGATAGCGGATCGATCCACGCGATCTTGACGGTCTCGGCGTGGACGGTGCTCGGGCAAAATGCGCCCGCGAATGTGCCAACTGCTGCCGCCGCGCACAGCGCGAGTCGGAATGCCTTCATGCAAATGTCTCCTGATGTCTTATCGTTTGACGCCGTGCAGAAGGCATCGTCGAGCATGGTTCTTGCACTAAACCGCAAACCAAGGCTTACGGTAGCTCGATCCTTCCATACACAAACGTATGTGCATGGTAGGAGTGCGTTTGTTGCCGTGTCAACCCGCGCAAACCTGGGGGCCTCAGCACGATTTAAGCGCTGGACAGCCTCGTCAGCGGGGCTAGAATCCGCCTTCATGCCAAAGTCATCCCCGCAGATCGACGAACACGACGAAGCCGTCGCAGTCGATGCCGATTCCGCCTCCCCCGCCGCGCCGCGTGCACAGCTCACGCCTGACGACTGGGTGCGCGCCGCCACCGATCTGCTCGTGACAAAGAGCATTGATGCCGTGCGCGTGGACGTGCTCGCCAAGCAGTTGGACGTTACGCGCGGCAGCTTCTACTGGCACTTCAAGAACCGCGACGACCTGCTGCACCAGGTATTGCAGGACTGGAGCGAGCGCACGCGCGTGGGTCCCAAGCTGGAGCGGCAAAATCCGTCGGTGCAGGGGCTCGTGCGCGATCTGCTCGCGCTGCCGTTTCGCGGACGCAGCGCCCGCCGCACGGCCATGATCGAATTTGCTATCCGTGCCTGGGCGAGGCGCGACCCGATGGCGCAAGAAGCCGTCGAAGCCGTCGACGAGCATCGTATGGACTATTACGTCCAGCATTTCCAGGCGATCGGCTTTGCGCGCAAGGATGCCAAGACGCGCGCCTTCATGCTGTACGCCTACCAGCTATCGGAGGCCACGCTCTGGCACCAGGGCAGCAAACCCGACAAGGACGCGCGCCGCCGCTTCTTTGAAGACACACTGCTCGCGGGCGCACCGTCTGAAGGTTCGGCGGCGCCGTCGCGGGAATAATTCGTGCTGCATCGAGCGCATTCGACTTTGAGTGCGCCGCGATGCCCGAATCGCCAGCCTTTCATACATCCGACCTGCCCGGCCGGCTCGATCGCCTGCCGTGGAGCCGCTTTCACACGCGCGTGGTCATTGCGCTGGGCATTACATGGTTGCTCGACGGCCTGGAGGTGACGCTGGCCGGCGCCGTGGCCGGCGCGCTCAAGCAAAGCCCCACGCTGCATCTCACCAACGCGCAGGTAGGCATTGCCAGCAGCGCCTACCTGGTCGGTGCGGTGTTCGGCGCACTGCTGTTCGGCTGGATGACGGATCGACTGGGCCGCCGCAAGCTGTTCTTCATCACGTTGGGCGTCTACATCCTGGCCACGCTGGCCACGGCATTTTCGTGGAGCTTCGCCAGCCTCGTCGTGTTTCGCGTGCTCACAGGTGCAGGCATCGGTGGCGAATACGCGGCCATCAACTCGACCATTCAGGAACTGACGCCGGCACGCGTGCGCGGCTGGACCGACCTCGCCATCAACGGCACGTTCTGGATCGGTGCCGCGTTGGGCGCAGGTGCATCGTTGTGGCTGCTGGACCCAGCGCACATGAGCATCGATACCGGCTGGCGGCTGTGCTTCTTCATCGGCGCCCTGCTGGGGCTCATCATTCTGGTGATGCGTTTCTGGATTCCGGAAAGCCCACGCTGGCTCATCACGCGCGGCCGGCACGAAGAAGCGCAGACCATCGTGCAGAACATCGAAAGCGAAATCGCCACACGCGGCCATCGCTTCGATACCGCTCCGCTGCCCGCATTGCGCATGCGCCGCCGCGGCCATCCACGTTTGATGGAAGTCGCACGCGTGCTGTTCGTGCAGCACCGGCAACGCGCGCTGGTGGGCCTCGCGCTGATGGCGGCGCAGGCGTTTTTCTACAACGCGATTTTCTTCACCTACGCGCTGGTGCTGACGGATTTCTATGACGTGCCCGCAACGAAGGTCGGCACATACCTGCTGCCGTTCGCGCTGGGCAATTTTCTTGGGCCGCTGCTGCTTGGGCGGCTGTTTGACGTGGTCGGCCGGCGCACGATGATTGCCGCGACCTACGCCATCAGCGGGGTGCTCTTGCTAGTCAGTGGCGCGCTGTTCAAGGCGGGTGTGCTGGATGGCACTACACAGACCATCGCGTGGACCGTGGTGTTCTTCTTTGCGTCGGCCGCCGCCAGCTCGGCGTACCTGACGGTGAGCGAAACCTTTCCGCTGGAGGTGCGCGCGCTGGCCATCGCGCTGTTCTATGCCGTGGGCACGGGGCTTGGCGGCGTGGCCGGGCCTGCGCTGTTCGGCTGGCTGATCGATACGCACTCGCGCGGTGCCGTGTTCGGTGGCTACGCGTTCGGCGCGGTGCTGATGCTGCTTGCGGCCGCTGTGCAGGCTTGCTGGGGGACGGCTGCCGAACGCAAGCCGCTAGAACACGTGGCTGCGCCGCTGTCGGTTGACGACAGGCCGGCTTGATCTGTGCCAAACCTGCGCCACGCGCGTCGCCGCCGGTCGCCTATATACTTTCGCGCAGCGCTTTCCCGTGCATTTCCCGCTTACTGGAGACACCCATGCCTGACGCGACTTACGACGACCAGAACATCTTCGCCAAGATCCTGCGCGGCGAACTGCCTTGCATCAAGGTGTACGAAGACGACCACACCATCGCTTTCATGGACATCATGCCGCAAGCCGACGGTCACGTGCTCGTGCTGCCCAAGGAAGGCGCGGCCGAGCTGTTCGACCTGTCGGACGATGCCGCGTCGGCCGCCATCCGCACCACGCGCAAGCTGGCGCGCGCCGTGCGTGCTGCGTTTACGCCGCCGGGTATCGCGGTCTTCCAGCTCAATGGCAGCGCTGCCGGGCAGACGGTGCCGCACGTGCACTTTCACGTGCTGCCGCGCTACAGCGATACCCCGCTGCAACCGCACGCCCGCGTGCAGGCCGAGAGCGACAAGCTCAAGGCCCACGCCGAAAAGATCATCGCCGCACTGCAAGCGGAATAAGCGCCGCCGTCACGGCGCAGCGGACGGCACTGCCGAATCTGCCTGCGCCGTGGCGCCTTCTCGCCCATCCTCCCGCCGATAGGCCAGCCGGTACAGCACCGGCAGCACCAGCAGCGTCAGCGCCGTCGACGACAGAATCCCCCCGATCACCACCGTCGCCAGCGGACGCTGCACCTCCGCGCCCGTGCCGGTTGCCAGCGCCATCGGCACGAAACCGAGCGACGCCACCAGCGCCGTCATCAGCACGGGGCGCAAGCGTGTGAGCGCACCCTCACGCACCGCCTCGTCGACCGACTGGCCACTCTCGCGCAGGCTGCGGATAAAGCTCAGCATCACCAGCCCGTTGAGCACCGCCACGCCCGACAGCGCAATGAAACCCACCGCCGCTGAAATCGACAGCGGAATGCCGCGCAGCGCCAGCGCCAGAATCCCGCCCGACAGTGCGAACGGAATGCCCGAGAACACGAGCAAACCATCCTTCAGGTTGCCGAACATCATGAACAGCAGCGTGAGCACCATGGCCAGCGCCAGCGGCACCACGATCTGCAGACGCTCGGTAGCCGACTGCAACTGCTCGAACTGCCCGCCCCACGCCATCCAGTAACCGGCCGGCAGACGCACCTGCGCATCGAGCACTGCCTGCGCTTCTTCAACGAAGGAGGCAATGTCGCGCCCGCGCACATTGGCACTGACGACGATGCGGCGCTTGCCATCTTCGCGGCTGACCTGGTTGGGGCCCGTGACTTCATTGAGCGTAGCGACATCCGACAGCGGCACGTAGCCCTGACCGTTCGGCAACGCCAACGGCAAGCGGCCCAGCGCAGCGGGGTCGCTGCGTGAGGTTTCCGGCAGGCGCACGACAATGCCGAAACGACGGTCGCCCTGGAATACCGTGCCCGCATCCTTGCCGCCGATGGCCGCGGACACCGTGTCCTGAATCGCCCCGATGGAGAGGCCGTAGCGTGCAGCCTTGTCACGATCGATGTCGACGTTCAGGAAAGGCAGTCCGCCGGTCTGTTCGATCTTCACCTCCGTTGCGCCTGTCAGCTTGCCGAGCTGCGCTGCAATCATCCTGGCCTGCGCTTCCAGCACGCCCATGTCGTCGCCGAAGAGCTTGACCGCCACATCGCTGCGAACGCCGGAGATCAGTTCGTTGAAGCGCAACTGAATCGGCTGCGAGAACTCGTATGCATTGCCGGGCAGTGCTTCCACCGTGGCACGAATGTCGGCCAGCAATTGGTCACGGTTGCGGCGTTTGCCATCGGGGCCGGCGGGCCAGTCACGCTCGGGCTTGAGCATGATGTAGCCGTCGGAGATGCTGGGCGGCATCACGTCGGTCGCGACTTCCGCCGTTCCGGTGCGCGCGAAGACACGCTCGATCTCGGGAAACTTCGCCTTGAGCGCGCGCTCGATCTGCATCTGCATGTCCAGCGATTGCGCGAGGCCCGTGCCCGGCACGCGCATCGCCTGAATGGAAAAATCGCCCTCGTTCAGGTTGGGGACGAACTCCGCGCCCAGGCGGGTGGCAGCCACCAGCGAGACCGATACGGCCACCGCTGCAAACGTCAAAACCACGGCCGGCGCGGCCAAGACGCGTTCGAGCAACGGCGCGTACATGCGGCGCGCCCAGCCCATCAGGCGGTTCTCTTTCTCGGCCACGCGCTCGCCAATGAACAAGGCCACGGCCGCCGGCACAAACGTGATGGAGAGGATCATGGCCGCCGCCAAGGCCAGCACCACCGTGATCGCCATCGGGTGGAACATCTTGCCCTCTACACCCGAGAGCGCAAAGATCGGCAGGTAAACCACCATGATGATGAGCTGGCCATACAGCAGTGGGCGGCGTGCCTCGCGGGCCGCTTCAAACACCTCTTCGAAACGCTCGGCGCGCGTGAGCGGCCGACCGCGCGATTCCTGCGCATGCGCAAGGCGCCGCACGCAGTTCTCGACGATCACCACGGCGCCGTCAACGATGATGCCGAAGTCCAGCGCGCCAAGACTCATCAGGTTGGCGCTCACCTTGGCCGACACCATGCCGCTGAACGTCATCAGCATCGACAGCGGAATCACCAACGCCGTCAACACGGCTGCACGCAGGTTGCCTAGGAAGAGGAACAGCACCGCCATCACCAAAATGGCGCCTTCCAGCAGGTTTTTCTTGACCGTGGCGATGGCCTTGTCGACGAGCACCGTACGGTCGTACACAGACTCCACGCGAACGCCCGCCGGCAGCGTCTTGCGAATTTCCAGCATGCGCTTGTCCACGGCCTGCGAAACGGTGCGGCTGTTCTCACCCATCAACAGAAACGCCGTGCCAAGCACCACCTCGCGCCCGTTGCTGGTGGCGGCGCCCGTGCGCAGCTCACTGCCGCTTTCGATGGTGGCGACGTCACGCAAGCGCACCGGCGTGCCGTTGGGGCTGGCGAGCACCACGTTGCCGATGTCGGCCGCATCGCGCAACTGCCCGGGCGCGCGCACAAGGTATTGCTCACCCTTGCGTTCGATATAACCGGCGCCGATGTTTGCATTGTTGCGCTCAAGCGCGGCCACCACATCGGCCAAGGTGAGCTTGTACGAAGCCAGGCGTTCCGGGCTTGTTGCCACCAGGAATTCCTTTGCGAAGCCACCGATGGTGTTCACTTCCGTCACGCCCGGCACGTTGCGGATCTGCGGACGAATCACCCAGTCCTGCAACTCGCGCAAATCTGCGGGGGTGTAGACAGTGCCGTCGGGCTTGCGTGCGTTGGCATCGGCCTCCACCGTCCACAGGTAGATTTCGCCCAGGCCAGTGGAGACGGGCCCCATGCTGGGCGAGATGCCATCGGGCAACTGCTCCTTCGCAGCCTGCAGGCGCTCGCTCACCAGTTGGCGCGCGAAGTAGATGTCGGTGCCTTCCTTGAAGATCACCGTCACCTGCGACAGGCCGTAGCGCGAGAGCGAGCGCGTCTGCTCCAGCTTCGGCAAGCCGGCCATGGCGGTTTCCAGCGCATAGGTGATGCGCTGCTCGGTCTCCAACGGCGAGTAACCGGGCGCCGGGGTGTTGATCTGCACCTGCACGTTGGTGATGTCAGGCACCGCATCGATGGACAGGCGCGTGTAGCTGTACGCGCCGAACGCGGCGGCGGCCAGCACGGCCAGCAGCACCAGCCAGCGCTGAGCGATGACGGTGCGCAAGAGGCGTTCAAACATGGCGCCTCCTTTTAGTGGCCGTGGTCGGCGGACTTGCCGGCTTCGGCCTTCAGCACGTAGCTGTTGGCTGCGGCGTAGTGCGTGCCGGCGGGCAGGCCCTCCAGGATTTCCGTCCAGGTACCGTCAGTGCGGCCTGTCTTGACGGGACGCACTTCAAAGCCGGTCGGCACGGGCACGAATACCGATGGCTTGTCATCCACAGTCTGCACGGCATCGGCGCGCACCGCCACGGGCACCTGCACACGTCCCGATTCAACCGACACGTTGACGAACATGCCCGGGCGCCATGCCAGCTTGGGGTTGTCGAGCGTCACGCGGGCGGGCGCGGTGCGCGTCTGCTCGCCCAGCAATGCGCCAACGTACGAGACCTTGCCTTGCACGGCGGTGCTGGTGGCCGTGGCGCGCACGGTGGCCAACGCGTTGGCGGTGACCGCCTCCAGATCCTTGGCAGTAACGGAGAAATCCGCCCACACGGTGCGCAGATCAGCCACGGTAAAGACGGCCGTTTCTGCCTGCACCGCTTCGCCCTGCGACAAATGCTTGGCGACCACCACGCCATCAAACGGCGCACGCAGCTCGAAGCGATTCAACGCTGAACCCGCCGGTGCGGCACCAATGGCCGTCAGCTTCTGGCGGGCGTTGTCCGCCGCAATGCGGGCTTCCTGTAGCGATGTACGCGCCTGCTGGTAATCCTGTTCGGCGGCAATGCCTTGCTCCCACAAGCGCTTTTCGCGCGCGTGCGTTTCCTGCGCGAGTGCAAGGCGTTGCTGGGCCGCCTGTAGTTCGCTGCGTTGATCCGACAGCGCGGGGCTGGACAGCACGGCCAGCAGTTGGCCGCGTGCCACCGGTTGGCCCAGCTCCACCGCTACCTTCTCGGCGACGCCCGCCACGCGCGGCACCACGTGCGCGGTGCGATCTTCGTTCAGGCGAATTTCGCCGGGCAGGACAACCTCTGTTCGCAGCTCGGCGGCACCTGCGGTTTCCACGCCGATCTTTGCATTGGCGATGGCGTCGGCCGTCATGGCAAGCGTTTCGGCGTGGGACGCCTCGGCCTGCTCGGTGGCGGCCGGTGCAGGTGCCGCCTCGGCCTCAGACGTCGCAGCCTGGCGCGCACCCATGCCGAACCACAGCCCGGCAGCGGCCAGCGCCCCAAGCACGACGATGAGCGCGATGGCGCGCCGTTGTTGCGGTGGAAGTGTCATGTCAGCAGAAAGAAAGAGGCCGCACTACCGGCCGAGGATGCGATCGATACCGGCGGCCGCCTGATGCGCGCGGGACAGCGCGGCCAGGTATTGCGCGCGCGCCTGGAACAGCGTGCGCTGGGCGTCCAGCACATCGAGGAAATTGAATTTGCCGGCATCAAAGCCAATGCGTGCGGCGTCATACGCGCGCTGCGCACCGGGCAACACGTCTTGCCGCAGCGACTGCACGGCGGCGCGGGCCGCGTCGAGCCGCGCCACGTCCTGCGCGAGCGTGGCGTTCTGCTCAAGCTGCAGGGCGCGATAGTCTTCAAACGCCTTGTCGGCCAAACGCTGTGCTTCGAGCTGGCTGCCCTGGTTGCGGTCGAACAGCGGCAAAGGCACGGCAATGCCGAGCACCGCCATGTTGTTGTTCGCGGCGCTGTCGCGCTTGGCGCCCACCGTGAGCGTCACGTCGGGCACGCGCTTGCTGCGCTCCAAGTTGGCGAGCGCCTGGCGGCGGTCGATCTCCAGACGGGCGCGGATGGCGCGGGGCGTGTTTTCCAGGGTGCCAGTGGCTTGCCGCGCTTCGGGCGGCACGACGGGCAACGTCTCCGCACTACCGTCGGCTTCGGGCGCGATGGAAGCGATGCCCCAGAAGGCCGCCAATGCGCGCTGGGCGACCAGCAACTCAGCTTTCGCGTCACGCAGTTCGATGGCAGCACTGGCACGTGCCACGCCAGCCTTGGTCTGCTCCACCGGCGACACCTTGCCCGCCTGCACGCGCCGCGCGGCTGCGGATTCAGCCTGAGCGGCCAACGCATCCGACGCCTGCGCGAGCGCCAGGCGCTCCTGCGCAATCACCAGGTCGAAAAAGGCCCGCGTAACATCCGCACGCAACTCGGCCTGCAGCACGGCGGCATCTTGCGCCGTGGCGTCTCGGGCGATTTCTGCAGCGCGCGTGCGTGCACCACGCTTGCCCCCCAGTTCCAATGGGATATTCAGTTGTGCCGTCATCGTGGCGCGGTCGCGGCGAACGTCTTCTGTCGTGAAGGCGGCTTCGGGATTGCGCAGCCGGCGGGCCTGATCGAGCGCCCCTTCACTGGCGGCCACTTCATAGCCCGCTGCGGCCAGCGCCGGATGCGACTGCACCGCGCGTTCAACGGCTTGCTGCAGCGTCACGCGTTCGGACGACGCAGCCGCAGGCCCGCCGGGCATAGAAAGCGCCACCGGAGCGACGGGGTCAGTCACCGCTGCGGTGGCCAACGGGGCAGCCAAAAGGCAGATGAGAGCCGCCCCGGCGCGCTGGAAGCGAGGCATTACGCAATCGCGCCGTCGGTGTACGGATCCGGGCTGCGCGGGCTGCTCAGGCTCCCATCGGTGTAAGGGTCGCGAGCGCCGACGCGGGCATCGAGCACCGTTTGCGCTGCACCGTCCGTGTAAGGATCGCGGGCGCCGGTTTTGCCGCCATCGGTGTAGGGGTCACGCGTACCGGACTTGGCGCCATCGGTGTACGGGTCACGCGCGCCGGCCTTGGCCAGCGGTGCGGACATCGATTTGATCTGCGGAGCGCAGCAGGCATCGTGATTGTCTTGCGCGGCCACGGCCGTGCCGGTTGCCAGCATCGCGGCCAGTGCAGCCAGGGGAAGCACACGTTGGAATCGAATCGCCATGAGAATCTCCTTCAAAAGGCCTGACATCAGCAAACAGGAAAGGGGGCGATGTCAGTGGGGCCAGTCTAGGGAGCGGTGCACCACGCGGGCATGACTCGAAGATGACAAACTTGTCATCTTTGTGCCGCCATCTGGGGTTTTGGCATATCGTGGCGGCACTGGCGGATGCATCAAGCGCACGCCACTTTTCATCATGCGACTGCTGATTGTTGAAGACGAGCCCAAAGCGGGCGACTACCTGCTCAAGGGCCTGACGGAATCCGGCTTTGTGGCTGACCTTGCCCGCACGGGCCCCGATGGTCTGTTCCAGGCCATGGAGCATGACTACGACCTGATCGTGCTGGACGTCATGCTGCCGGGCATGGACGGCTGGCAGGTGCTGCAGGAACTGCGCCGCCGCAAGAGCACGCCGGTGCTGTGCCTGACCGCACGCGACGAACTGGCCGACCGCCTGAAAGGCCTCGAACTGGGCGCAGACGATTACCTCGTCAAACCCTTCGCCTTTGCCGAGCTGGTGGCGCGCGTGCGCACCATCCTGCGGCGCGGCCCGCTGCGCGAAAGCGAGATCCTCGAAATTGCCGACCTGACGATCGACACGATCAAGCGCCGCGTGACGCGTGCAGGACAACGCATCGACCTGACCGCCAAGGAATACGCGCTGCTGCATCTGCTGGCGCGCCGCACGGGGGAGGTGCTATCGCGATCGCTGATCGCCTCTCAGGTGTGGGATGTGAATTTCGACAGCAACACCAACGTGGTGGATGTGTCGATCCGGCGGCTGCGCGCCAAGGTGGACGACCCATTCGAGCACAAGCTGATCCACACGTTGCGCGGCATGGGCTACGTGCTGGACGCGGTGGATCGCTGATGAGGCCGCTGATGCGCTGGCCCGCGTCGCTTGCCAGCAGGCTCGTGCTGGCGTTTGTGGTGGTGACATCGGTCACGCTCACGGCAGCCGGCACGTATCTGTACTTCGCGCTCAACGCGCAACTGCGCGTGGCTGACGATGCGATGCTGCTCGGCAAGATCACGCAACTGCGCCACCTGGCCAGCGAGGCGCTCAACGCCGACGATCTGGCGCGCACCGCGCACCGCTACACCGATGTGGTGTCGGGCCACGATGGGTTGATCCTGCGCATTGCCACGCCCGAAGGCCGCACGCTGGTTGAGGTGAACCCCGAGGGCGAACAGGTGACGATGCCGCCCGTGGTTGGGGCTGCGGTATCGCCATCGGAGTCTGCCGTACACACATGGACGTCGATGACGGGCATGGCATCGCGCGCCGTAGCCGCGGAGGCATGGCTGGGGCAGAACTCTGCAAAAGTCATCGTGCTGGTGGCGCAGGATGGCGACAGCCGTGCAGCACTGCTCACCAAGTACCAGCGCCACATCGTGTTTGCAGTGCTTGGCGGTGTGGCTGCGGTGGCGCTGCTGAGCCTGCTGCTCGTGCGCGGCACGCTGCGCGGGTTGGCACGCATCGGCAATCAGGCAGCGGCCGTGGTGCCGAGCCAGCTCGATACGCGTCTCACGCTGCAGGGGGCGCCGCGTGAGTTGGCCGACTTGCTGGCTTCACTCAACGCCATGCTCACGCGCCTGCAGGATGGCTTTGCGCGGCTCTCGCAGTTCTCGGCAGACCTGGCGCATGATTTCCGCACGCCGCTGGCCAACCTGGTAGGCCAGACAGAAGTCACGCTCGCCCACCCGCGCACGGTCGAGGAATACCGCAGCGTGCTCGAATCCAACCTGGAGGAATACGCGCGCCTGTCGCACATGATCGAAGACATGCTGTTCCTGGCACGCGCCGACCATGCCCGTGTGGCGCTGTCCATCGCGCCGCTGGATGCGCGCCACGAGGTGCAAGTGCTGGTCGACTACTTCGAGGCGGTGGCGGCTGATCGTGACATCACCATCGACGTGCGCGGCGATGCGCAACTGCGCGCGGACGCCACGTTGCTGCGCCGGGCGATCAACAACCTGCTCGACAACGCGCTACGTCACACGCCCGCCGGAGCGCGCATCGACGTAGCAATCGAGTTGATGCCGCAGGGCATCGCAATTACCGTGGGCAACCCCGGGGCAGGCATTCCGGCCCCCGCCCTGCCGCTTCTGTTCGAGCGGTTCTATCGGGGCGACCCCTCGCGGGCGCAGTCTGGTGCGCAATCAAGCCAGTCCACTGGCCTGGGATTGGCTATCGTCAAGACCATCATGGACCTGCACGGCGGTAGCGTGCAGGCCAGCAGCCCGCCGGGTGGGCGGACCGAGTTCCGGCTCGTGTTTCCGGCTTGACGCACGGCTTAGGTGCCAATCCGCTGTGCCGACGGCGTACGCGCAGCATCCTGCCCGTCGTCACGCAGAATCTGCCGATACGCAGCCACCACCAGCAGACCGATGAAGCGCAGCAGGCGGCGCGGGGCGTTGATGTCTTCGGTCACGGCAAAGCGCGCCGGCGTACCTTCGACCGGTTCACCGGAGAGCCAGAAGCGCACGCCCGCCGGTACGTCGATCGACTGGCCTGGCTTGAGCCAGATGTCCTGCCGCTGATGCTCTTGCGTGACCCACAACAGCCCGGCTTGTGCGGCGATGGTTTGGGCCCGTGCCGACCGCCAGCTCACCGGCACGCCCGGCCGGTCCAGTTCGAAGATTCTGATTTCGCGCATGATTGAGACTCCTGTGCCGGGGTTCGTGGTGGATTTTTATGGGGACTGCGGATCGGCACGGTTCCATCTTGCGCGGCAGTTCAAGCCGTTGACATGAACAGTTGTGAACAGTTTGGCTGAACTGTTCAGCATCTTTCGCGAACAGTTCAGTGCAATGACGGACAGAACTGCATTTGGATATGTCAAACCGTTCGTTTTCCGTTGGGCGCCGGCTGGCTAGCATGGTCCATCGCCATTCCTGCCGGAGCCGCCATGCCATACGACCACAACGCCGCCATCGACCCCACGTTTGGCGCCCTGCGCATACGCCGGGTGGCCGGCCACATCGGCGGGGAGGTTCTCGACCTCAAGCTTGGCGCGGAACTGACGGAAGACGCGTTCGCGAGCCTGTATGCCGCGCTGCTCAAATACAAGGTGTTGTTCTTTCGCGACCAGCAGCATCTGGACGACGACCGGCACCAGGCCTTCGGCAAGCGCTTCGGCCGCATCGTCGCCCACCCGACCGTGCCGGCGCCCACCGGCACGCAACTGTTTGAACTCGACGCGTCAAAGGGCGGCGGCCGCGCCGATTCCTGGCACACCGACGTGACGTTTCTGGATGCGTTTCCGAAGGTATCGATCCTGCGCGCGGTGACGATTCCCGCTTACGGCGGCGACACCGTCTGGGCCAACACCGCCCGCGCCTACGAGCTGTTGCCCGACCCGCTCAAGCAGCTTGCCGAGCAACTCTGGGCCGTGCACACCAACGATTACGACTACGGCGCCGAGCGCACGCAGATCGACGGTGCGCGCCTGCGGCATCACCACGAGGTATTTACCGCCTCGGTATATGAAGCCTCGCACCCGGTGGTGCACGTGCACCCCGAGACCAGCGAACGCGCCCTGCTGCTCGGCCACTTCGTCAAGCGCTTCACCGGCGTGGCGGGCAGCGAATCGACGCGGCTGTTCGAGTTACTGCAGAATCGCGTGACGCGGCTCGACAACACCGTGCGCTGGCAATGGCGCCAGCACGACGTCGCCATCTGGGACAACCGTGCCACGCAGCACTACGCCATCAACGATTACGGCAACCAGCCGCGCCTGGTACGCCGCGTGACCGTGCACGGCGACACAGCCATCTCAGTAGACGGCAGCCGCAGCACGCAACTGCGCCGCCCCGAAGCCACCAACGACGCGCACATCGACACGCTGCTGGCGGCCTCGCACTGACATCAAGCCCCGGCTGCCTGCTGCACCAACCGGTGGTAGAACCGGATCAGCTCCACCAGGTTGGCCTCGGTGATCCGCTCGTTGGTGCCGTGAAAGCGCGGCAAGTCTTCCGGCTTGGCGCGCACCGGCGAGAACCGATAGACATGGTCGGCAATCTCGATCATGTGGCGCGAATCGGTCGCCCCGATCATCAGCCCGGGCGCCACGACCGTGCCCGGAAACAGCTCGCGCACCGTCTTGTTGATCAACTGATACGACGCCGATTGCGTGGGCGACACCGGCGAGGCCTCGCTCGAACCGGGCAGCCGGCTCAGTTCGAACTTGCCGTTGGGCGCGGCCGCCTTGGCGGCATCTTCGACGTGCGCGGTAACGGAGGCGATGGTGTCGCCGGGTAGCAGACGGAAGTTGACCGTCGCCTCGGCGCGGCCGGGCAGCACGTTGTCCTTGTTGCCGGCCTGCACGATGGTCAGCGCAGTGGTGGTGCGCAGCATGGCGTTGGAACTGGCCGACGCTTCCAGCTGCTTCTGCACCAGCGGCCCGAACAGCCACAGGTTGGACAGCGCCACGCGGCTGAAACCCTGCATCTCTGGCGCTAGCGTTGCAAACATCTCCTGTGCAACACCGCGAATGCCGGCGGGCAATTGATCGTCATCCAGCCGCTTGAGCGTGGCGCTCATCATGGCGATGGCGCTCTGCCCGTGCGGCGGCGGCATCGACGAATGCCCCGGCGTGGCCCCGACCTTGAGTTGCACTGAGAGAAAGCCCTTCTCTGCCACGCCGATCAGCGCCGCTGGTTTGGTGAGCCCCGGCAGCACGCCTTCGGTAATCAACAGGCCTTCGTCGATCACGAAGTCGAGACGCTCACCGCGCGACTTGAGCAGCGCGGCGATCTGCTTGGCACCGCGCTCGCCGCCCACTTCCTCATCGGCGCCAAAGGCCAGGTGGATGGTGCGGCGCGGTTTGAAACCACTCGCGGCCAGCAACTCGATGGCCTCCATCTGCGAGATCAGGTTGCCCTTGTCGTCCCACGCGCCACGGCCCCAGACCATGCCGTCTTTCACCACGCCGTCGAAGGGCGGCTGGGTCCAGTCGCCTTCGGTGCCGGGGGCGATGGGCACGACGTCTTGGTGCGCCATCAGCATGACGGGCTTTAGCGACGGGTCGGAGCCCTTCCAGGTGTAGAGCAACGCAAAGTCGCCCACTTGCTCACGCTGCAGCACGGCATGTGCCTTGGGATAGCGCGCCTCGAGCATGGCGTGCAACTGGCGGAACTGGTCGGCGTTCAGTTGCGCATCGGTCGCGCTCGATACGGTGCGTGCGCGTACGGCTTCGGCCAGGTGCGCCGCAGCGGCCGGCCCGTCCACTGCGACCGGCGTGACAGCGGGCACATCGAGCTGGCGCGAGCTGTGCCGCCACGTGTTGAACGCCACGTAAGCGGCCACCAACACCACAACCGCAATGGCCAGGCGCAACAGCCGCCCGATGACGGCTCCACGACGCTTGAACGACGTACGCATTTGTCTCCTCTCCTTTGAAGGTGCATGGCCTTCGCCCGATTTGTATGCGCCGGGCGTAAGGCGCCAGTATCGCCGCAGTCGCTTGTATTCGGTGGGCTTCCGAATGCGGCCTCAAAACGCGCGAAAGAAAGGGCCGGCTCCCCTTTTTCACGGAGCCAGCCCGGCGCATCGTCCCGCGGAGAATGCGGCCCGCCGCGTGGCGATCCGCACCATCGCGTTCCGGCGCGTTTGGCTACAATGCCTGAACAGTACTGAACAGTTGCTCGCATCTGTTCAGAAGCTTCCAGATCAGCCTTCACGCCATGAAACTTCTCATCGATGCCACCACCCGCGTACCGATTGCCGACCAGATCGTGGCCGGCGTGCAGGCATGGATCCGAGACAACGACGTGCGCCCCGGCGCCAAGCTGCCGTCGATCCGGCAACTGGCGGCCGACTACGGCATCAGCCGCTTCCCCGTGATCGAAGCCTATGATCGATTGGTCTCCCTGGGCCTGCTGGACTCGCGCCACGGCTCCGGCTTCTATGTGGCCGAGAGCAACCTGACCGGCCGCGACGGGCGCGGCTGGTCAGACCCACGCCGCGCAGAGGCTGAGTCCAAACACATCTTCGAGCAGTTCAGTTACCCCGACGGCATGCTCAAGCTCGGCGGCGGCTTTGTGCCGGCCGACTGGCGCGATGTCGACGGCCTGACGCAGGCCATCCGCCAGGTGTCTCGCACCGATACACACGCGGTGATCGACTACTCCTCGCCGCTTGGCAACATGGCGCTGCGCCATCAGGTCATGATGCGAGCACGCCAGCTTGGTATCCAGGCGGAACTGCCCAATGTGTTGATCACCGCCGGCACGAGCCAGGCGATCGACCTTGTGATGCGGCACCTGCTCAAACCCGGCGACACGGTGTTTGTGGAAGACCCGGGCTACTACACCGTGTTCGGCCTACTGCGTTTGCATGGTGTGAAGCTGGTCGGCATTCCGCGCAGGAGCGATGGGCCCGACGTGGAAGTCACGGAAGCGATGCTGCGCGAACACCGGCCCAAGCTGTTCTTCATCAACAGCGTGCTGCAGAATCCGACCGGCTCGGTCGTGTCGCCACCGGTCGCGTTTCGGCTGCTTGAGCTGGCGCGGCGCCACGGCTTCACGTTTCTGGAAGACGACATCTTTGCCGACCTGCAGGCCGACCCCACCGCGCGGCTGGCAACGCTGGACCAGCTCGACCAGGTGATCTACGTGGGCGGATTTTCGAAGACGGTGTCGGCGTCGCTGCCGGTGGGCTACCTGATTGCCAAGCGCGAGCTGGTGCATGACCTGACCAACGTGAAGATGCTCACCAGCGTGGGCGGCTCGCGTTTTGCCGAGGCCGTGGTGAGCACGTTGCTGGAGCGCGGCGCCTATCGCAAATATGTGGAGCGGCTGCGCCAGCGCGCGGGTGACTCCGTCATCGCGTCGCTCGATGTGCTGGCCGATGCGGGCTGGGAAGTGTTTCACCATCCCTCTGGCGGCAACTTCCTGTGGGCACGTGTGCCGCATGTTGAGGACTCGCGCGATCTGGCGGCCACCGCCGAAAAGCACGGCGTGACGTTGGCGCCCGGGCATTACTTCCGCCCGAACCTGGAGGTATCGCCATGGGTGCGCATCAATAGCGCGTACGCAACGGAACCGCGTGCGGTGGCGTTCCTGCAGGAGGCAGGCAAACGGCCCACCCGCAAGCGCGCATAGACGCTGCGCTGGCATGACGGTTGCGGCAGGTTTGCCGTCTGCTCTCACTCAGGAGCCCCACTCAGGAGCACGTCATGCCCTCCGACAAGTTCTGTTCTGCCCGCCCGCCGCTGCAAGAAGCCGGCAAGGCAGGCACCACCTATGTTCAAGGCCCCAGCCCGGCCGACCCCGTGCAGCAGGCATCACAGCGCATCCGCTCTGTAGACGCCGCCGGCACCGAAGCCTCCGGCAGCACGATCGACACGGACGGCAAAAGCCAGGCGGCGGTCAAAGACTCATCGCTGTGGCAAGACAACGTCATCTATTCCAACGCGTCGCTGGCCAACACCAGGCCCGAGCCTGATCCGGAAGCGCCGATTGCCGGCATCGACAGCCGCCGCAGCCACGGACAGCCAACGGTAGCGCCCGACCGCGGACACAAGCTCGTGCACCGCGGAGTGGTTGACGAGACCGTGCGCAACGGCACGCGCGCGGCGCAGCGATTTTCTTTGGAAGACGACGAACAACCTTAGCCTGGTGCGCTGCCCCCTCTGTCACGGCACCCGTTACCCCGCTCAGGTATTTGAATCCCCCGCGCGCGGGCTGAAGGTGCGCGGGAAGACGACCGGCGCGCTGCGGTCAATCAGGCGGTAGCCCTTGGCGGGGCGATACGAATCGCCTTCTGCCAAACCCGCCTCTTCCAAAAAATTGGCCGACAGCATTCGGGTGCGGAAGCCGCTTTTATCGACCGGGCGACCGAGCACGATCTCGTACATGCGCTGCAACTGCGGTAGCGAGAACGGCTCGGCCAGCAAAAACGCCGGCAACGATGTGTATTCGACCTTGCTGCGCAAACGCTCGACGGCAGTGCGCAGGATTGCCGCGTGGTCGAAGGCCAGTTCAGGTGCGCGCAGTACGTCGTCCACCGCATACCACGCCACGTCGGCCGCATTGGCGCCCTTGGCAAGCACGACGCCCTGCGCAGGTATCAACGCAAAGTAGACATGCGTGGCCGACCAGCCGCGCGGGTCACGCGCGGCCCCGCCCCAACTGCCCAACTGCTCCAAATACGGGCTGCCCACGCCGGTTTTCTCCAGCAGCTTGCGGCGCGCGCAGTCTTCCAGCGTGGCATCGACGGCCGTATCGACATATCCGCCGGGCAGCGCCCATGCGCCGGGAAAGGGCTCCCCTTCGGCATTGGGCCGCTGAACGAGCAGCACGCGCAATACGTCATCCAGCACCGTGAAGATGACGACATCCACAGTGGTGAACGGTAGCGGAAAGGTCTTGACGGAAGATCGGGTGGCCATGGCGGGTCACAAATTTCTTGACGGCCTCAATAGTAAGTTGTATTGTCCAACCCATACAAGTTGTACTGTACAACTCACAACACAAAGGGGGTCATCATGTTTGGCATCCGTTTCATCAAGTCGCAGCCCACCGTTCACCTCATGCAGTTCCGTGCCGGCAAGGTTGTGCGCGAAGGCTCGGGCCTGTCGTTCTTCTATTACGGCCCGACGACCACGCTGGTGGCCGTGCCGGTGGCCAGCCAGGACCGCCCGTTCATCCTTGAGCTGGTGACGGCCGATTTCCAGAGCGTGACCGTGCAGGGCCAGGTGACGTACCGCATCAGCGACCCGCGCCGCACCGCCGCGATGATGGATTTCTCGCTCGCCAAGAATGGCCAGAGCTATGTATCGGAAGACCCGAAGCGTTTGGGCGACCGCGTGGCGCAGCAAGTGGAGGTGATCGTGCAGCAGGCCGTGCAGGCGATGGAACTGAAGGCGGCGCTGCGCGCATCGGCGGCCATCGCGCGCACCGCACAAGCTGAACTGGCCGCACAGCCTGAAATTGCAGCGTTGGGGCTGGAGATCCTGGGCGTGTCGGTCATGGCGGTCAAGCCGACGCCCGACATCGCCCGCGCGCTGGAAGCCGAGGCACGCGAGTCCAACCTCAAGGCCGCGGACGACGCCGTCTATTTGCGCCGCATGTCGGCCGTGGAAAACGAACGCGCCATCCGCCAGAACGAGCTGGACACCGACATCGCCGTCGAGCAGAAGAAGCGCCAGATTCGCGAGACGCAGATGGAAGCCAAGGCCACCTTGATGCGCAAGGAGAATGCCCTGCGCAACGAGCAGATGGCCGCCGATGTGGAACTCGAAGGTCAGCGCAAGGCCTTCGTGGCCGGCCAAGCCGAGAACAGCCGCACGCTGGCCGAAGCCGAGGCCTATCGCGTGGCCGCCGTCATGCAGGCGCTGGAAAAGGCCGACCCGCGCATCGTCAACGTGCTTGCTGCGGCCGGCATGCAGCCTGGTCAGCTCATCGCACAGGCCTTTGGCGGCATTGCCGAACGTGCCGAACGCATCGGCCAGCTCAACGTGTCGCCAGAACTGCTGCAAGGGCTGATGAACGCCTCCACCGGCACAATCGGCACCACAGGCAGGGCTGCATCATGAGCACCGATGGCCGCAAGGTCGTGCTGGTGACGCGCCGCACCCGGCTTGAAGAGCTGGTGGCGCGCCACCACACGCTGGCGCAGGCAAAGTTCTATCTCGAACACCTGGGCGCCGATTTTTCCGACTACCTGGCCGAGAACGCCGCCTACGCGCGCAGCCTGGAGATCACGGTGCGCGCGCTGGAAACGTGGGGCCGCTACCAGGTGGTGGACCGCGGCTACCTGCCCAACTTCATCTTTGCGCCGGACGACATCGTGGTGGCACTCGGCCAAGACGGGCTGGTCGCCAACTCGATGAAGTATCTCGACGGCCAGCCGCTGATCGGCCTGAACCCCGAGCCCGGCCGCTGGGACGGCGTGCTACTGCCCTTTGAGCCGAAAGACCTCGGCACCGTGCTGACCGACGTGGCACGCGACAAGCGCCCCACCAAGGCCGTGACGATGGCCGAAGCACGTCTGTCCGACGGGCAGGTGCTGCGTGCCGTCAACGATCTCTTCATCGGGCCACGCACGCATGCGTCTGCGCTGTACGAAATCGAGGTAGGCGACCGGCGCGAAGCGCAATCGTCGTCGGGGATCATCGTCGCCACGGGGTTGGGTTCAACGGCGTGGCTGAAGAGCATCGTGACCGGCTCGATGGGCGTCGCGCGCGCCATGCATGCGGGCGGCGATGACTTCCACTACGCGCCCGAACCGTGGGACGCTCCGCAACTGACGTTCGCCGTGCGCGAGCCGTTTCCGAGCCGTGCATCGCAGGCCACGCTCGTGTTCGGGCATGTGGATGCGGATCAACCGCTCAAGCTGCGCTCGCGCATGCCTGAGAACGGTGTGATCTTTTCCGACGGCATGGAAGCCGATTACCTACGCTTTACCGCCGGTATGGAAGCGACGATTTCCGTGGCGGCCACGCAGGGGCGATTGGCGGTTTGAATGAAAAAAGGCGGCCGGACCAGGGCCGCCGAAGGAGACACCGCCGCGCTCAGTGCGCCACGGCGTTGAAATTGGGCGGCCGTCGATCGACAAACGCCCGGAAGGCTTCATGCGCCTCCGGAGATTTCAAGCGCTGCGCAAAGCAGGCGCTCTCGACATCCATCTGCTGCTTGAGCAGTT
Organism: Ralstonia sp. SA306; assembly: GCF_054792405.1. Taxonomy (NCBI): domain Bacteria; kingdom Pseudomonadati; phylum Pseudomonadota; class Betaproteobacteria; order Burkholderiales; family Burkholderiaceae; genus Ralstonia; species Ralstonia sp. SA306. The sequence goes on along the minus strand of NZ_CP096452.1, from coordinate 476,344 downwards.
CGGCATCGCGCATCAGGCGCTTGGTTTCGGTCAGGGCGCCCAGCGGCTGGCGCGCCAACCGCGCCGCAATGGCCTCCGCCTCCGTGCCGAGCTGATACAACGGCACCACCCGATTCGCCAAGCCCCATGCGAGTGCCGATTCCGCGCTCACCGCATCGCCCAGCGCGAACATCTCGAACGCGCGCACATGGCCCAGGCGCGCGGGCATCAGCAGGCTCGACGCCGCCTCAGGCACCAGCGCCAGATTGACGAACGGCGTGGAAAGCTGCGCGTTGTCCGCCAAGAGCACGAAGTCGCAATGGAGCAGCATGGTTGTGCCGATGCCGACCGCGCGGCCCTGCACAGCTGCCACCAGCGGGCGCGTGGCGCGCGCCAGTGCATGCAGGAAGCGGATGACGTTGCGCTCGCCATCGCCCTTGCCGCCCGACATGGCAATCGATGCGAATTCGCCGATGTCGTTGCCGGCGGAGAACATGTCGCCTTCAGCGCGCAGCAGCACCACGCGCACGGTCTTGTCGCGCTCGGCGGCGTCCAGCGCATCGGCCAGCGCGCCATACATCGCATCGGTCATGGCGTTCTTCTTGTCAGCGCGTGCCAGGGTGAGCGTCAGCACGCCATCGGCGGTGCGGCTCTGGATGTGTTCAGTCATTGCTCGTCTCCGGTGGGGAATTTGCTTTGCAGGCTGGCGAGCCAGCGTGCGACAACATCGATCTCGGCGTCGGTAAAGCCTTCGGTCAGCCGCGCGTTCAGTTCGGCCAGGCCGGTGCGTGTTTGTGCCAAGGCTTCACGGCCGGCGGGCGTAATCCAGAGCTGCCACGCGCGGCCATCCTTGGCATCGGCGCGGCGCTCGATCAGGCCGGCGTCGGCGGTGCGATCGACCAAGCCACTCATGGCGGAGGGGCCGAGATCCAACGCGGCGCCGGCTTCGCGCATCAACGCGCCGTCGTTCTTCTCCAGGAAGAACAGCAGGCCGGATTGCGCTGCGGTCACGCCCTCCGCGGTGCGCGTTTGAATCCAGCGCTGCAAGCGTCGTTGCCCGACGCTGATCAGATAGACAAGGCGACGGTCTGGTGCGGTCATGCAGCCACCGCTTCAGGGCGCGTGGTTGCAGCGCGCTCGCTCAGCCAATCCACCAGACCTGGCCACAGCGTGGCAGCAAACTGCGCGCGGAAGAAGCCCATGTGCCCCACCGCGCCGCCGGCCTGCGCGGGCGCAATCTGCCGGCGCTCGACCCACGTGTTCGTGAAGTGCATCGTCAACGCGTTGATGGCGGCGGGCGTGGCCCACGGGTCGTCGTCAAAACCGTAGACGAGCACGGGATGCGTCACGCGGTTGAAGCGCTCGATGGCGCCGAGCGTCGGGTCATCGAAGAAGTAGCGCTGCATGCCGGCCCATGCGCCCCATTCGATGGCGACGCCGCCGGGCAGGTCTTCGCCCAGACCCAGGCGCTTGCCGGGTACGTAGCCAATCAGCCGCGCCATCAGTGGCCCAACGCCGCGCAGGATCAGCTCCACGCGCCAGCGTTCGCCGCGTTGGCGGATGAAGCGCGAGTTGCCCGTGTGGCAGGCCACCTGAACAACGCCCGCGACATCCCAGTCTGCACAGCACAGGCCGATGGCGTGGCCGCCCACCGAATGCCCGACTGCCAGTTGCGACAGCGCCGGGTAACGTGCCCTTGCCCATCGCATCACGCCTTCGGCGTCGAGCAGCGCCCAATCGCGCATGCGGGCAGCAAAGCGGCGCAGGCTCTTCGGTCGGGATGCACCGATGCCGCGGTAGTCATACGTGATGGCATGAAACCCGCGTTCCGCCAGGAACTTGGCAAAGGCTTGATAGATGCGTTGCGGCACGCCCGTGGCCGGATGCATGACCACCACGCCCTGCGGCGTGCCAGCGGCCGTCCAGAGCATGGCGCCCAGCGGGTAGCCGTCGGTGGCGGGAATGGTTTGGGGTGTGCTGTTCATTGCGCCGATTTAGTTCGCATACGAAGTTTTTACTTTGTATGCGAACTAAATCGGCCTGTCAACCGACGTGTCAACGACGCAAAGATAAAGTACTTGCTTAACTATTCAGGGTCGCTATAGTTAACCACATGCTTAACAATGACACCTCCCTCGATCTCGCCTTCCAGGCGCTGGCAGACGGCAACCGGCGCGCAATGCTGGTGCAGCTTGTGCGCGGGCCTGCGTCTGTGAGCGAACTCGCCCAACCCCTCGATATCTCGTTGCCTGCCGTGATGCAGCACCTCTCAGTGCTGGAGAACTCCGGTCTCGTGCGATCGGAAAAGGTGGGCCGCGTGCGTACGTGCCGTATCGAACCCGAGGCGCTGAGCCTCGCAGAGCAGTGGATCAACCAGCGGCGCCTGGAGTGGGAACAGCACTTCGACCGCCTCGGCGCCTATCTGGACACCCTCAAAACCCAAGGAGACCCGCATGACGACGACCATTGACAGCCCCGCCGGCACGACCCTGCGCCCCCTCGTAATCTCGCGCACCTTCCCCGTATCCCGCGACTGGGTCTTCAAGGCCTGGAGCACCGCCGACCACATCAAACGCTGGTTCTGCCCGACGCATTTCACGGTGCCCGACGCGACGGTGGAGTTTCGCGTGGGCGGCAAGTTCGACGTATGCATGCGCTCGCCCGAGGGGCAAGACCACTGGTCGCGCGGCCACTTTCTTGAGATCGTGCCCAATGCGCGCCTGGTCATCGACATGAACGTCGTGGACGGCGACAACCGCCCGCTGATGAACGCCCACACCGTCGTCACCTTTGCTGAGGAATGCGGTGGCACACGCATGGAAGTCACGCAAACCCACACGCCGCTCGCCCCGATTGCCGAGATGATGATCAAGGGCGCGCCCGAAGGCTGGAAACAGACGCTCGACAAGCTCGAGCGCGAAGCCGCAAGCATCCCGCTGGCCGAGGGCATTCAGCGTTCGGTCGTGCATGCGACCTTTACGGTGGAGCGCACATACGACGCACCACGCTCACGCGTATTCAAGGCGCTGACCGACCCTGCCGCCAAGGCCAAGTGGTTTGCCGGCGGCAACGGCTACACGCTGCTCGTGCGTGAGATGGATGCCACGCCCGGCGGCCGCGAAGTCGTCAAGGGCCGGTGGGACAGCGGTGTCGTGTCCAGCTTTGAAGCGCTGTATCACGACGTCATCCCCAACGAGCGCGTCGTCTATTCGTACGTGATGCACCTCGACGACCGCAAGATTTCCGCCTCGCTGGCCACGCTGGAATTGCGTGAGCCGAAGGACGGTTCGGGCGGCACGCACCTCGTGATGACCGAGCAGGGCGCCTTCCTGGATGGCTACGACGATTCCGGATCGCGTGAGCGCGGCACGCAGTTCCTGCTCGACATGCTCGGCAATTCGCTCAAGGACTGAGCCTCTGCAATACGTCGCGCGTGACGGCCGCCAACGTGACCGCGGCGCCAACGATCAACACTGCCGCCCACAACACGCCGCCCAGGTACGCCAGAAGCGCCTGGCGCGGCGTCATTGCGCGTACTGCGCGAGTCCGTTGCCGAACGACCAGTTCTCGGGCAGCACCTCCACCAGATTGATGAACACATCTTCGGGCCGTATGCCGGGCTTGTCGCCCAGCAGCTCGACGATGCGGCGATAGAGCGCCTGCTTCTGCTCCAGGTTGCGCGTGTTGTTGGCGGTGATCTGGATGATCACAACGTCGTCGCTGCGCGCGATGCCGAAGTAGGTCGGACTGACGCTGAAGGTGCTCGCGTCGTGCTCGGTGAGCATCATGAAGCGATCGTCTTCGGGCACGTTGAACGTCTCGCGCATCGCGCGATAGACGCCATCGAAAATGGCCTGGTGATAAGCGGCAGGCTTGCCGCGCCGCAGCGACACTTGAACGAGAGGCATGGTGGGCTCCGTGGTTTGCAGTGACCACAGAATGCCTCACATTGATCATTGAAAAAAGGCATCCTAAGATATTTCAATCATTCGATTTCAAAATGACTGAGCCATGAAGATGCTGGATCTGGAGGCCGTCCAGGCTTTCGTGCTGACCGCCGATCTAAAGAGCTTCACGCGCGCGGCGGAGGCCATGGACTCCACGCAATCCGCCGTGAGCCTGAAGATCAAACGGCTGGAAGATGCACTCGGCCGCCGGCTTCTGGAACGCACGCCGCGCCTCGTGCGGCTGTCGCAGGATGGCGCAGCCTTTCTGGCAGCGGCGCGCGAGCTGGTGGCCGCGCACGACGGCGCGATCGGCGCGTTTGGCCTGGAACGGCGACGGCTGTCGGTCGGGATCAGCCATCACATTGTTGGGGCCGAGCTGCCACGCCTGCTGCGCCAGATGGGCCTGGCCGAACCCGCGTTGACGCTGGAGATCCGTATCGCCAGTTCGTGGGAGATCCTCGAGATTTTCGAGAGCGGCGCGTTGGATGCGGCCATCGTGCTGCGCCACGACAACCGCCGCACCGACGGCGACGTCCTCATGGAAGAACCGTTCGGCTGGCTGGCCGCGCCCGACTTCGAGCACCGTGCCGGCGAGCCCATTCGCCTGGCGAATCAAGCTGACACGTGCCGCATACGGCAGATGGCAGTCGCCACGCTGGAAGCTGCGGGCATTGCCTGGCAGGAGGTGTTTGTGGGCGGCGGCGTGGCCACCATCGGGGCAGCCGTGGCAGCGGGGTTGGCCGTGGCGGCGCTCAGCCGCCGCGTTGCGCCACCGGGCACGGTGGACATGGGCGAAGCGCTCGGCCTGCCTCGGCTCCCATCGCGCAGCGTGGTGCTGCATTCCCGCTTGACCGATCCTGTGGCGAAGAAGGCGCTGCGCACGTTCGCATCCGCCCTGCGGGCCACGGCCGCGCGATAGCCATACGCGCACATTTGCGCAATCGCTGCACCGCGCGAAGCGTGCCGGGCGACTATGCTTTGCCGCATGAAGCCGCGCACTGAACACGACTACCACCGCCGCATCGCCCACGTGATCGAAGCGATCCTGGCCGACCCAGCCGCCCCGCACACGGTGCAGAGCCTGGCGGCGGTGGCGCACCTGTCGCCGTTTCACTTTCATCGCATCTACCGGGCGCTCACTGGTGAAGGCGTGTTCGAGACCGTCCAGCGCATGCGGCTGGCGCAGGCTGCGCAGCGTTTGAGCGGCGCAGAAGATTCCGTCACCGATGTCGCCCTGAATGTCGGCTATGGCAGCCCGCAGGCATTCGCCCGTGCCTTTCGCGAATTCACCGGCGTAAGCCCGCGCGCGTTCCAGAGCCGGCAGCAGGCGTTGAATGTGCGCAGCGCAGATACCGCAGACCTGCCGCCCATCGAACTGATCGAGCAGCCGCCTCTGCACGCACTCTGCCTGCGCCACGACGGCCCCGTCGCAACCATCCGTCAGACGTTCGTCATGCTGCGGCAACTGCTCGGCATCGATATGGAATCGGCGGATGCGCCCGACCGCATTGGCGTCTGCTATGGCGATCCGGAAACGCCCGGCTCGTTCGAGTACTTCGCGGGCGTCATCCTCGATGCGCCGCGCGCCATGACCGGCCGCTTGCTGCCGATGCGCATCGAAGGCGGCCTCTACGCTTGCCACCAGCTGATCGGCCCTTACGCGCTGATCGCGCCCACCATGCAGGCGCTCTACGGCGGCTGCCTCCCAAGCTACGGCTTCGATCCGGACGACCGGCCGGCGCTTGAGTTGTATCGCAGCCCAGGGCGGCACCATCCGCCGCGCGCCTGCGTGACCGATCTGATGATCCCCATCCGCAAGGAGTAAAGATGCTGCATCGTTGCCTTGCCGCCGCACTAGCGGCCTTCGTCATGGGCGCAGCTTATGCCGGTTCGGCAGACGCGTCCGCTACGCCTTATCACGTGGGCGAAACCACCCGCGCGTTCCACCCTCAGGCTGAACGCCACTGGCGCGGGGCGCTCACGCACGCGCTCATCACCAACGTCTGGTATCCGGCGGACGTTTCTGTGCCGGAGGTTTCGCACAACATCGATGCACTAGGCCGGTCGCCGTTCCGCATGCAACCCTCTGCGGGCGAAGCGCCGGTCGCGTCAACGCATGCGCAATATCCGCTGCTGGTGCTTTCACACGGCACTGGCGGCACGGCCGGAAGCCTCGATTGGATGGCCGCTGCGCTGGCAGCGAACGGCTACATCGTCGCGGGCGTGAACCACCCGGGCAACACGGCGCTGGAACCGCTCACGCACGACGGCTTCATGCTGTGGTGGGAGCGCGCCACCGATGTGAGTGAAGTACTGGATGGCGTTCTCGCCGATCCCGTATTGGGCGCGCATGTCGACCGCACGCGCATCGGCGCAGTGGGCTTTTCGTTGGGCGGGTATACGGTGCTGGAGCTGGCCGGCGCGCGCACGGATGTCCCGGCATTCATGGCGTTCTGCGGCTCGCCGCAGGCCGATGCGATTTGCCATCCGCCAGAGATGGCCCGTGCGCAGGTCAACCCCACAGCTGACACAACAAGGACACCGCAAACGGAAGCATCGCTCGCCCGCTCCGGTGCGTCCTATCGCGATGCACGCATCAAGGCCGTCTTTGCGATGGCGCCTGCAATCGGCATGGCGATGGATGCCACGTCGCTCGGCAACATCACCATCCCGGTCTCTCTGATGGCCGGAGATGCGGATACCACCGTGCCCATCGACACCAACGTGCGCCGTGTCGCCAAACTGCTGCCCAAGGCGGATCTGCTGCTGGTGCCAGGCGCGTCGCATTACACGTTCATGGATACCTGCCTGCCCGGCGGTGCCGCCCATGTGCCGCTGCTGTGCAACGACAACCCCGGCGTGGATCGTGATGCGGTGCATGCCCAAGCCGTGCGCCGGGCGCTGGATTTTTTCGGGGCGACGCTACCCGGTCAAACCTGAGTGTCGCCCGCCGGTTGATGTCGACGCCAGTCGATTACTGCTTCTGTACCGCCACGCTGCCGATCGAATAGCCCGCACCAAACGAGCAGATCATGCCCAGGTCGCCGGACTTCAGGTCGGCACGATGACGGTGGAACGCGATGATGGAACCCGCTGATGCGGTGTTGGCAAACTCATCCAGGATGACCGGCGCCTCGTCCGCCGACGCATCGTGCCCAAGCAGGCGCTTGCCGATCAGCTGATTCATCGCCAGGTTGGCTTGATGCAGCCAGAAGCGGCGCACGTCGGCCGGGACATGGCCCAGTTGCTGCAGATGGCCAGCAATGTGTTCGGCGGCCATCGGGCAGACTTCCTTGAAGACCTTGCGGCCTTCCTGGCGGAAGAGCTGATCGCGGTCCTCCGGGTTGCGGTCTTCGCTGCGCGAGAGATAGCCGGCGTTGTTGCGGATGTTGTTGGAAAAGCTCGTCGCGCATTTGGTGCCGAGCACGCGCCAGGCATCGGCGGAGCGCGTGTCTTCTGCCCGTTCGACCAACACGGCGGTGCACACGTCACCGAAGATGAAGTGGCAGTCGCGGTCTTTCCAATCGAGGTGGCCGGAGGTGATTTCCGGGCTCACCACCAGCGCGGCGCGCGCCGTGCCGCTGCGCACGGCATTGATGGCCTGTTCCAGCCCGAATGTGGCTGACGAGCACGCGACGTTCATGTCGAACGCGTAGCCGCCCGCGCCAATGCCGTTCTGAATCTCTACGCCCAGTGCCGGATACGGACGCTGGAAGTTGGACGTCGCGCACAGCAGCATGTCGACGTCGGCGGCATCGCGGCCGGCAGCGGCCAATGCATCGCGCGCGGCCGCCACGCCAATCTCGGCTTGCAGCGACAGCGCATCATCGGGGCGCCGCGTCAGATGCGGGCGCATACGCGTCGGGTCCAGCACGCCGGCCTTGTCGATCACGTAGCGCTGGCGAATACCCGAAGCCTTCTCGATGAACTCCGCCGACGACTCCGCCAGCGCCGTCAGCTCGCCTGCGGCAATCGCCGTGGCGTGCTGCGCGTTGTAGAGCTGCGCGTAAGCGTTGTAGGAGGCGACCAGCTCCTCGTTGGTGATGACCTCGGGCGCGACCCACAGGCCCGTGCCGCTGATGACGACGTCGTGCATACCCGGAATTTGTTAATTTTTCGTGGCGGCGACGATAGCACATCGGCCGGGCAAGGCGGGGCGCGGGATGTGGTCGTTTACATCTAGTGTGGCCTTGCGCTGCCGCGCGCACATGCGCAGACGCCGCCCCAACTCCGCGCCCAGCACTGGCACTGCCAGCAAAACAAAACGGGTGACAGCACCGCTCTGTCACCCACCCTTTGTTGCGTACCGCCGGCGTGGAGCTTACTTGCTCGCGGCAAGCTCCATGATCATGCGCGACAGCAGATAGAGGCGCGGCACGACGCTCTCTACTTCTGCGTATTCCTCCGGCGTGTGGATGCCGCCGCCAACGATGCCGAAGCCATCGAGCGTGGGCGTGCCGACACCGGCCGACAGGCTGGAATCGGCCGCGCCGCCGCTGCCTTCAAGCGTCAGCTTGCGCCCGATCTCACCGTAGATGGCTTGCGCCTTGGCGGCGAGCTGGTCCGACGCGGCATTGCGCGGCATCGGGGGGAAGCCGCGCACCAGCGAGGTCTTCACTTCCGTATCGGGGATCAGCTTGTTGGCCGACACGCGCGTCATGTCGCGTTCCACGCGGTCGAACTCCTCCGGCACGGCCACGCGCACGTCTGCATAGGCCGTTGCATGGTCGGGAATGACGTTGGTTGCGTCGCCCGCCTTGAGCACGGTCACGTTGAAGGTCGTCTGCTTGGCGCTGTCGCCCAGCTTGCCGAGCTGCAACACCTGGTGCGCCAATTCGTTGGCGGCGTTGCGACCCGACTCGGGTGCCACACCGGCGTGCGCGGCCTTGCCTTTGATGTCGATCTCCGCCGTGCCGCTGCCCTTGCGCCACACGACCAGCCCATCGGCGGGCCGGCCAGGCTCCAGGTTGAGCGTCACGTCATGCTGTTTGGCCTCGCGCTCGATCAACGCGCGCGTGCCCTTTGAGCCGGTTTCCTCGTTGGTGTTGAGCAGCAGCGTGACTTGCCCGTACTGCCTGAAGTCGAGCTGCTGCAGAATCTTCATCGCGTACAAGCCCGCCACCACTCCGCCCTTGTCGTCCATCACGCCGGGGCCGTAGGCGCGCTTGTCCTTGATGGTGAACGGCTTGGCGCGAGCCGTGCCGTCTTTGAAGACGGTGTCCATATGGGCCATCAGCAGAATGCGCGTCTTCCCAGTGCCCTTCCAGGTAGCGAGGATGTTGTTGCCCACTGCCGGCGCGGCGGGCACCGTTTCCACCTGGGCGCCGGCCTTGCGCAGTTCATCGGTGACGATGCTGCCCATCTGGCTAAGCCCCGCCTCGTTGCCCGTTCCCGAATCGATATTCACCAAGCGCTCAAGCAGGTGCAGTGCGTCGCCACGGTAACCCTCTGCGGCGGACAGCACCTTGGGATTGGCATCGGCAGCGGAGGACAAACCTGAGGCACACAGCAGCAGCGCAGCAACGGCAAGGCGGGATGGTTTCATACGGGACCTTTGTAGCGGAGTGGCAAAACGGCCATTACACACAAGATCGGTGCTTGCGGGGGCAGCGATGTTGCGCGAGGCGCACGGGTGTCACCCGCAGCTTGTCCTGGCAGACGAGTCATGCAGTGGCGCCGGGAGGCGCGATCAAGCACCGGCCCAACTATTCATTGCATGCATTACCGGTCATTCAAAGAATAAATTTCACAAATAATGCACGCCCCGCTAATCTGATCCCCCTTTGATTTGGCGAGCAGACGATGGCGGAGCTTTATCTCGTACGGCACGGACAAGCCTCGTTTGGCGCGACAGATTACGATCGGCTCTCCGAACGCGGCGAGCAGCAGAGCGTCTGGCTCGGCGAATATTTCGCGCGGCAGGACATCGTTTTTGATCGCGTCATCTGCGGCACATTGCGCCGCCATGAGCAGACCGTCGGCGGCATCCTGCGGGGCATGGGCATGTCGGGCACAACGTATGAGCAGCACGCCGGGCTGAATGAATACGACTTCCAGGGGCTCTTTGCCGCGCTCGGCGAAGATTTTCCGGAGCTGACAGAGTTGGCGTCGGGCTCGATGCGCGATCACTACCGGGCGCTCAAGCAGGTGCTGCATCTGTGGTCGGACGACAAGATTCGCGGGCCGCTGCCAGAGACCTGGGCCGCCTTCCAGCAGCGCGTGGCCGATGCGCGCGCGGCCATCCAGGCCGGCGGCGGGCAGCGTGTGCTGGCGATCAGTTCCGGCGGCCCCATTGCGGTGACCGCGCAGCAGGTGCTGGCCGCACCGCCCACCAGCGCCATTGCGCTGAACCTGCAGATCCGCAACAGCAGCGTCTCGCAGTATTTCTTCAACGCCGAATCGTTCCAGTTGGCCACCTTCAACGGCGTACCGCATCTGGACGACCCGGCGCGACGCGCATTCCAGACATACGGCTGATCGCCCAGGCGAACGCCCACAACACACAACCATTGGAGGAGCACACCATGAGCACGAACCTGTTCGACCTGACCGGAAAGATCGCCCTGGTCACCGGCGCCAGCCGAGGTATTGGCGAAGAGATTGCCAAGCTGCTTGCAGAACAAGGCGCGCACGTGATCGTGTCGAGCCGCAAGCTGGCCGACTGCGAAGTCGTGGCAGAACGCATCCGCGAAGCCGGCGGTAAAGCAGAAGCCCTCGCCTGCCACGTCGGCCGCATGGAAGACATTGCGGCGGCGTTCGACACCATCCGCCGCAAGCACGGCCGGCTCGACATCCTCATCAACAACGCGGCGGCCAACCCGCACTTCGGCCACATCCTCGACACGGATCTGGCGGCCTATGAGAAGACCGTGGAGGTGAACATCCGCGGCTACTTCTTCATGTCGGTCGAAGCCGGCAAGATGATGAAGGCGCAGGGCGGCGGCGCGATCGTCAATACCGCGTCGGTCAATGCGCTGCACCCGGGCGACAAGCAGGGCATCTACTCCATCACCAAGGCCGCCGTGGCCCACATGACGCGCGCCTTCGCCAAGGAATGCGGGCCGTTCGGCATTCGCGTCAACGCGCTGCTGCCGGGCCTGACGAAGACCAAGTTCGCGGGGGCCCTGTTTGAAGACAAGGCCACGTATGACCGGTGGATCAGCGAGATCCCGATGCGCCGCCACGCCGAGCCGCGCGAGATGGCCGGCACGGTGCTTTACCTCGTGTCGGATGCAGCGAGCTACACCAACGGCGAGTGCATCGTCGTTGATGGCGGCATGACGGTCTGACACCGGCCGAGCCACACGGAGCAAGCGAGATGGCGACCCTGCCCCACGCAACGACGGCGCGCGCCGACTTCGGCCGCGTGTCGGTGTTCTTTGGCGAGAAAAGCGGGAAATATCCCGACGGCAACCAGGTCGTCATCCGCGGCTCCGACACGCTGGCCGCGTTCGACACACCGCTCGTCTCCAACCACATCGGCCCCGAATTCGACGCGACCGAGCTGGTGGTGATGGGCCACGTGCATGAAGACCACATGGCGGGTCTGCACCGGCTGCCCCGCGCGACGGTGTACGTGCATGAAGCCGATCTGGCCGCCGCCCGCAGCTGGGACGGCATGGTCACCACGTACGGCCTGGACGAGGCAACCGCCCCGGCCATGCTGGAGAAACTGCAGCGCGAGTTCTTTTATGCCCCCCGCCCCGATGCGCTGGGCTATGAAGACGGCGCGCAGTGGGACCTGGGCGATACGCACGTCCGCGCGTTTCACATGCCGGGGCACACCGCCGGCCACACCGTTCTGCTGGTCGAGCCCGAAGGCGTGGCGTTCATCAGCGATATCGACCTGACCGGCTTCGGCCCCTACTACGGCGACGCCTGCTCAAGCCTGCGTGATTTCCGCCGCAGTTTGGCGCGCCTGCCAGACATTCCGGCCAAGGTGTGGGTCACGTCGCACCATCGCGGCGTCTACACCGACCGCGAGCACTTTCTGCGCGACCTGGCGGCGTATACGGCCAAGCTCGATGAACGCGAACAGCGCCTGCTGGCCATGCTGCGCGAATCCCCCAAGACACTCGCGCAATTGGTGGAGCAACGCCTGCTGTATCCCCCGGGCTACGAGACGTTGTGGGTCGTCAGCGCGGAAACCCACACGATTTCGCAGCACCTGGCCGAACTGCAGACTGATGGGCGGGTGCAGGTGGACGAATACGGCGTGTACCGGGTCGACTGAGGCGCCCGTCGCGGTGATGCAGCGCGCCCGCAACATCGTCCTTGAAATCTGTGGATACCTGTATATATTTACAGTAACTGTGAATTTATACAGCACTTGCCATGGACGACCTGATCCGCATCGAAAACGAGTACGACCGCCAGACGGTGCTCTGGCTGCGCGAGCGCCTGGGTGAACAGGCGCTGAACGAAGTCGTGTTGCGCATGGACGGCCGCGGGCAGCCATATGCGTCGGAAGTCTGCCGCACGCTGGGCCTGACGCCGCCGCCGCGCAAGCGGGCGACACCGCGCGCGCGACCGCTCAACCGGGCCGTTGGCGAGGCATATCTGGCCGCTATTCGCGGCATCCTGGGTGGCGGGCACGCAGCGGCGTAAGCCGCCGTGCGTTAATCCGCAAGCGTGACGGCCGTCTCTTCGCGCAACCAGGCGAGCCACGCGCCGGCCGCGCTGTCGTCAGCAATAGGCGCATCGGCCAGCAGGTAATAGCCCGAGCCGTCACGCCGGAACCCTTCGGGCGCGATCAGCCGCCCATCTTTCAGGTCATCACCGGCCATCAGCTTTGATGCGATGGCCGTGCCCTGCCCCGCCAGGGCTGCCTGCAAGCTCAGATAGAAATGTTCGTAGCGCGCCTCGGGCAACCGACCACGCGGCCGCACCATGCCGCTGGCCCGCCACCATGCCTGCCATGCATCGGGGCGCGTGGCCGTGTGCAGCAGCCGTCGGCGCACGGCGATATCCGCTTGCGGGGCGTGCACCGGGCCGATCCACTCATCGCAGATGGGCGCCGCATGCACGTGTGCGGGCCATGCAAAGTCATCGCGGCGCAATGCGACGTCCGCACCGGTGCGTGCGAAATCGATGGGGCCACCCGCCGCAAACAGATGCACCTGGATGGCCGGATGCCGCGCCTGAAAGCGCGACAGCCGCGGGATCAGCCACCGCATCGCCAGCGTCGGCTCGCAGGACACCACCAGCGCTGAAGATGTGGCCCGACGGGCAATACGGTCAATGCTATCTGTGAGAATCGCGAACGCATCAGTGGCAGCCGCGTGCAACTGCTCGCCCGCAGGCGTCAAGAAGACCGCGCGGTTGCGCCGCTCAAACAAAGCTACCCCTAACGACACCTCAAGCTGCCGTATCTGCCGGCTCACAGCGCCGTGCGTAACGTGCAACTCTTGCGCCGCGCGCACAAAGCTGCCATGCCGGGCGGCAGCTTCAAACACACGCAGGGTGTTCAGCGGAGGCAGGGTCATCTGTCAGATTTTCTCACCGAAAAACGGCATCATAAATCGATTTTCAGCGATGACGGACCCATCCAGAATCGGCGCTTCCTCACTTTGCGACTGCGCACCTGACATGACCGAACTCCTTGCTGTTGCCGTCATCACTATCCTGGCCGTCATCAGTCCAGGCGCGGACTTTGCCATGGTCACGCGCAACAGCCTGCTGCATGGGCGGCGCGCCGGCGTGCTCTGCGCGTTGGGCATTGCGCTGGGCGTACAGGTGCACGTGTTCTACACGATGTTTGGCGTGGGGCTGCTGATTGCGCATGCTCCGGCGCTTCTGCAGGGCATCAAGCTGGTGGGCGCGGCGTACCTGGTGTGGATTGGCTGGAAGACGCTGTCGGCCAAGGCGTTGCCCAACGGTGAGGCAACCGCCCACGGCACCAGCACGCCGACGCTATCGACCCTCGCCGCGCTGCGCATGGGATTTCTCACCAATGCGCTCAATCCAAAAACGACGTTGTTCGTGGTCAGCACGTACACGCAGGTTGTTCACGCGGGCACGCCGCTGGCCGCGCAGTTCGGCTATGGCGTGTTCATGTCGGCGGCGCACGCGGTGTGGTTTGCGTTGGTGGCGGCGGTGTTTGCGTCAGGTGCGTTGCGACGTTCGCTGCTGGCACGGCAACGCATCGTGGACCGCGTGATCGGCGTGATCCTGATCGGGTTGGGATTGGCGCTAGGGCTCGCGCGGCTTGCGTGATTTCAGGCAGAGCGGCCTGCCCGTGCCTGCGCCCATGCCATCTGCCCCAGGTCTTCTGCTGCATTAACAGGCGCCAGCCCGTTTGAGACAGTGCCCTCGCGCCCTGCCCGTCGCCACGCGGCGATGGAGGCCATCGCGCAACCCCGCTGACTCGCAGCACAACCTCACACCTGGAGTGCAACCATGCAATGGAATCGCGCCTTCACTGACCTCATCCGCAATGGCCGCGCGGCTTACTGGGGCAACTGGACGCTCGCCCCCACCATCAGACCCGGCGCCGTCGGTTTTGTGTCGCCCGACACCGGCGACTTCACACCCGTCAAGCCGGAAACGCCGGGCGTGGCAGTCAACACGCGCACCGTCCCCAATCAATGGAAGCTGTCGACCAACAACGTCCACCGCACGGAGACCAACGTCAAGCTCGATGGCTCGGCCACCGATCCTGAAAGCGGCACCAAGATCAACGCGGGCGTGGAAGTGAAATGGGAGTTCTCGTCGGTCGGATCGATCGCCTCGGAATTCGGCATTGCCTCGGAGTCGTACATCAACGACCTGACGCAGCTCACGCGGCCCGAGACAATCAAGTGGCTGGCCGAGCAGGCACAGTCGGTCAGCATGGGCTCGGGCGGCAACATCGCGCAGGGCTTCGGCGTGGTGACCAGCGTGATCCTGGCCAACAGCGGGCTGAACGTGGGTTCGCAAGACAACAACTCGTCGTTCTCGATCACGGGCTCGGCGGGTGCCGTGCATGACATGCTCGGCAGCGCGACGGGCAAGGGGTCGTTCGTGTCGGTCAACCAGACCAAGAGCGTCGATCAGCACCTGTGGCCGTTCGAGCCGGGCAAGCAGGCGCCGGCGCCCATTCCGGTGGCCTACACGTTTGCTTCGTTCGACGGCAACCTGCTGATCCCGAACTGGATCACGCGCCTGGGCGGCTTCGAGATCTACTTCAACAACAAGCCGGGCTGCACGTACGTCACGCACATCAAGCTGCGCTACAACACGCCGCAAGGCCCGCGCAGCGACGAGTTCTCGCTCAGCGGCGGCATCTCCAAGACGGTCGCGAACATCCCGCTCAACGCCACCAATATCCAGGTGGACGTGAAGTTCCAGGGCGTGGTGAACAGTGACAACTACTCGTTCAACTGGCCCAGCCCGCTAGGCCAATGGCTGACCGGCCGGCGCGAGATCGAGATGACCGGCGTGTGGCCTGGCCAGACCCACGCCATCGAGAAGTAACGCCCAAAGCAAAGCGGCGGAGCGTCCTGGAGGGGACGTCCGCCGCGCTGTGTCTGTATGCCGTATGCGGCGCGTTACGCCGCCTGCCGGCGCTTGCGCTCGATATCCGGCAGGAACACCGTCAGCAGGCCGATGAGCGGCAGGAACGAGCAGAGGTGATAGACGTTGTAGATGTCGGTTGCGTCAGCCAGCTTGCCGAGCACCGCGGCGCCAATGCCGCCCAGCCCGAACGCGAATCCGAAGAACAGGCCCGACACCATCCCGACCTTGCCGGGAATCAGCTCCTGCGCATACACGAGGATGGCCGAGAACGCCGAGGCCAGCACCAGCCCGATGATCACCGTCAGCACGGCGGTCCAGAACAGGTTGGCGTACGGCAGCAGCAGCGTGAACGGCGCCACGCCCAGGATCGACACCCAGATCACGACCTTGCGGCCCACCCGATCACCAATCGGCCCGCCCACGATCGTGCCGACCGCCACCGAGAACAGGAAGAGGAAGAGGAACAGCTGCGACGTCTGCGCCGACAGGTGGAACTTGGTGATCAGGAAAAACGTGTAATAGCTGTTCAGGCTCGCCAGATAGAAGTACTTGGAGAACAGCAGCACGACCAGCAGCGTCATCGCAAACGCCACCTGCTTGCCCGGCAGCCTGACCGCGGCATGCGCCCGGCCGCCCGCCTTGCGGCCATGGCCTGCGGCACGTTCACGCTTGTACCAGCCGCCTACGTGATAAAGCACGAAGATGGCGATCAGGGCCGCGATCGAGAACCACGCCAGGCTGTGCTGCCCATACGGCATGATGATGATTGCCGCGAGCAGCGGACCCATCGCGCTGCCCACATTGCCGCCCACCTGGAACAGCGACTGCGCCAGCCCATGCCGGCCGCCCGACGCCATACGCGCCACGCGCGACGATTCCGGATGGAAGATCGACGAGCCCGTGCCCACCAGCGCCGCCGCCAGCAGCACGGTGCCAAAGTTGGGCGCCACCGACAGCAGCACCAGCCCCACCAGCGTGAAGCCCATGCCCACCGACAGCGAATACGGCTTCGGATGCTTGTCGGTATACAGCCCGACCATCGGCTGCAGCAGCGACGCCGTGATCTGGTACGTGAGCGTGATCAGCCCGATCTGCGAGAAATCGAGGTGGAAGTTGCCCTTGAGCAGCGGATAGATCGCCAGGATCAACGACTGCATCATGTCGTTGAGGAAGTGCGCGAAGCTGATGGCGCCAATCACGCCAAAGCCGGTCTTGTCGGCCTGCGCGGCGGGGGCTGCCGATGCAGCGGCCGTGCCGTTTGCGGTGGTTTGCATGATGGTTTGAGGTAACGAGGATGAGGCGAGGAAGCGCTCAATCTTGCGCCTAAACGGTGCAGGCGTGTTACCGCAAATTCGACAACGATTAACGCAAACCAGACAATTTGCTGTCGGGGCAAAAACGTCAGCCCGCGCGGCGCCATTTCCACCAAAACACCGACCTTCTTCCCGCAAACCCTTGTCCAGCTTGCCCTGGCAGGCAGCTAACGTGTTAGCCATTTTCGCGCGCGGGGCTACTCCGTTCGGAGCATGGCCGCTCAGGAGACGCTTTCTATACTCGCCAGCATGGACTGCAACACGACGCCGGAAGCAAGCGCAAGGCGCCAGTGCCGACAGCCTGACGGAACCCGCTGCGTGAGCAACTTCACACGCACAACGATCCGCAAACTGAACCGATGACCAGCGTCCACGATGCTGCACACCGGCCAACACGGGAGGGGAGCCATGATGATCCTGCTAACGGGAACGCTATGCCGCGCGATGGGAGACCTTTTTTATCAGGCCTTGCTCGACGACCGGGTCGTCTGCTGCTTCGTCACGTCCGAAGCCGTGGATGTCACCGGCAACGCCACGCGCCCGCCGCCCGCTTCGTCCCCGTGTACCGACCCTCGGCTCGCTGACGTCTCTCGGTCAGCGAGTTATTGCGCGCCCCTCGTCCCGTAGGGCGCGCTCTTTTCTGCCGATGCCGTCAGCGCGGGGGCGCTGGCGGGTCACCCCGCACCTCAACCGAAGAGATGTCTCAGCCGATCAGCCCGGCGTCCGTCAACTCACGCTTCATATAGGCGTAGACCACCGGCGCGGCAATCACGCCGCCCACGCCAAACAGCGCTTCCATCACGATCAGCGCGAGGATCAGCTCCCACGCGCGCGCATCGATGCGGCTGCCGATGATGCGCGCGTTCACGAAGTACTCCAGCTTGTGCACTACCACCAGAAAGATGAGCGACGCCACCGCCAGCTCCAATGAGGCGGTCACGCTCATCACCACGATGGCCGTGTTCGAGATGAGGTTGCCCGCCACCGGAATCAGCCCCGCCACGAAGGTCAGCAGGATCAGCGATTTGGAATACGGCACGTGCTGACCGAACAGCGGCAGCGCGCCCAACAGGTAGATGGCGGCGAGCGCCGTGTTGAGCGCGGAGATCTTCACCTGCGCAAAGACCACCGCCTCGAATGCGTCGGTCAGCCGGCTCAGCCGGTTCACCAGTGCTGCGGCCAGCGGCTTGTGGTGCTCGGGATCAAGCGTGTCCGACCACGCCACCATCGTCCCCAGGATCAGCCCGACCAGCATCAGTGCGCTGGCACGCAACCCGTCGATACCGAGGGTCGACACCTGATGGCCGTGCTCCTTGATCATCTGCACGAGCTGGACGCGCAGCTCAGTCACCGACTGCGGAACGTAAGCGACCACCGCCGCCGGCAACGATTCCCGCACGTTGTCGAGCACGTCGGCAATGCGCGTGAGCATGCCTTCGAGCCCATGCCCGTGCTCCACCAGGCGGCCGATCCCGATGCCAAGCCCCGCAAGAATGAGCGCGGCGATCACGGACACGCAGATCACCGCAGTCGCCTTCGCGCGCTGCGACAGCCTGCTGCGCTCGCGCAAGCGCGCCTCCAGCTTGCGCGCCAACGCATAGACGAGGAAGCCGGCAATCGCGGCCGGCAACAGATGCAGCCACAGCACTGCCGCAATCATGGCCGCCACCAGCACGTAGCTGATGGCGTTGATGGAGCGAGTGGGTGCGCTGGGAGAAAGCTCGGGAGGCAGCATCGTCATGAAAACAGGCCGGCAGCAATGTTGATGGAGAGCGCGAGGATGCTCGTATTGAAGAAGAACGACAGCAGCGATTGCCCCAGCACCGCTCGCCGCATTGCACGCGAGCGAATGCCGATATCGGCCGTCTGACTGGCGACCGCGATCGTAAAGGAGAAGTAGAGGAAATCCCAGTAATCGGGGTCAAGCTGCTCGTCGGGAAACTGCAGCGGCGGCTCGTGGGGCGCACGGTAATACAGATGCGCGTAGTGCACCGTGAACATCATCGGCACCATGAGCCACGCGCCCAGCACCGTGATACCGGTGAACACGTAGTGCGACGTCTGCGCATGCCCCGCCGACTTGGCTGTCGCGAGTTCAAACGCAATGGCCACCATGCTGGCCACCACACCGAGGCAGACCACCGCCAGCACGGCCGAGGTACGCTCGTCTTCACGGCGGGCGACGGCGCGGATGCGGTGTGGGTCTGCACGCAGCATCATCACCGTGATCAGGAGGAGGTACGCCCACACGGCGATGTCCCAGCCGAGCAACAGACGCGCAAGCCATCCGTGCGCTGGCACAACAGCGACCGCAACGGCGCCCAGCGCAAACGCAGACAGCAGGCGCGGCCGTGTCGCCGCAAAGCGGGAAACCTGGGAAATCTCGGAGGACTTGTCTTGCTGGTTCACATGCGCCTCAGGTGCGTGCTCGGGATGTTCACACAAGGCCGGCAACGCCAGCCGATGAGGCGACATGGTAGCCGCTTCAGCGCAGCATCAGGACGGCGAGAGCATTGAAGCAAACGAACGCTTGCAGCGTTCCTGCAGGCGCTCGTGCGTTGAGAGCTGCTCTGCGATGACGGTGGCTTCCGGATACACGCGGCACATGCCGATCATGGCGGTCTCCAGCGACCCCTGCGAGCCGGCCTGGAACTGGAATTGCTCCAACACCGTGTCGTCGGCATCGCGCACAGTGATCTGGAATGGGCCCGGCGTTACGGTCGCACAGCCGGCCAGCATGGCGACCGCGGCCAGCGTAAAGCACAGAAGGGAGCGGGGCGGACGACGGAAACGAATCATCATGGCTTCCTGGTTGCGATGACAGTGAGACGCCGCAATGGCAACTCGGTTCGCAATCATCGCGCTTCCCGGTGACACAAACAAAAACGCCCGCAGTGTGCGGGCGTCTTTGCGGGAGGAACCAGGCTCAGGCCACGGCGCCTTCGGTGTAGGTATCGAACTTGCCGGCACGGGCCAGCGCGCCTTCGGTGTACGGATCAAACTTGCTGCCGGCCTTGGCGCCTTCGGTATAGGTATCGAACTTGCCGGCACGGGCCAGTGCGCCTTCGGTGTACGGATCAAACTTGCTGCCGGCCTTGGCGCCTTCGGTATAGGTATCGAACTTGCCGGCACGGGCCAGTGCGCCTTCGGTGTACGGATCAAACTTGCTGCCGGCCTTGGCGCCTTGGGTGTACGGATCGAACTTGTCGCCGGCCTTGGCGCCTTGGGTGTACGGGTCGAACTTGTCGCCAGCCTTGGCGCCGTCCGAGTACACGTCGAAGCGTTGGCTGATTTGCGCAGCACCTTGCGTGTACACGTCAAACTTGGCTGCGGCCAGTGCCGGCACGCTTGCCAGGGCGATCAAGGCAGCGATCAGGGTGCGTTGGGCTTTCATGATGTCTTCTCCAGATGGGCGCAGCGCGTCAGGCAGGTGATCCGGGCATTTCCTGGATCTTCTTTTTCGCTGCGGCGCCGCATTCGATGGAGTCATCGTAGGCGAGGCTGTTCAGACAATAAATGTCGCGACAGACAATTTATTGTTGCGATATGTGAAATTACGGGAAAACCCGCATCAACAGTGGATTTGCGGCCTGGAGAAAAGGCTGGCAGGAAAATTTGCGCAAACAAAGAATGTGACTTTTTCACCCAAAGTCAGCGTTGTACGGCTTTCGAACGGATTTTATTGTTGTGCTCTGATGCATCGCATCATGGTTTTGAGACCCGCACAGATTGTCATTTCCCGATACAAACGCGCACAGGTTGGCGAATGACTCTGTGTCACACTGCCCGGCATTCGCTTTCAAACCCACCCACGATGAAACGCCTTCTGCTCGCTGTGTCCTTGCTTGGTGTTGCTCTCCTTTCGGGCTGCGGCGTAGTGGCCGCGCCGTGCCGCGTGGCATCTGCGGGCCTGAAGATGGTGCCGCTGGTCGGGCATGTGGCGGCCGCGCCCACTGACGCCTGCGCCGACATCATCGATTGAGCGCAGTGACCAATAGCCTCTGAATTGGGCTCAAAACTGTGATGCGTTCCGGAGGAGTCAACGCTGGCCTTCTCGACTAATTTGGTTTTTCGCTGAACCTCTTTGATTGGTTCAGCTAGCGCCCTCACCTCACAAGACTCTCTGCATCAGCAAACAATCCAGCCAGCGTCCAAACTTGTAGCCCACCGCCTCCAGCACGCCCACTTCCCGAAACCCGCAGCGCGCGTGCAACTTGGCTGATCCCGGGTTTTCGCGGCCGCCGCCCACCACCGCCACCATCTGCTTGAAACCGCGCGTCTGGCATTCCCGGATGAGCGCCTCCAGCAGCAACGTCCCAACGCCCCGCCCTTGCGCTGCAGTGTCAAGATAGATGGAGTCTTCCACCGTATGGCGATATGCGGGCCGAGCACGATGCGGGCCGGCATACGCGTAGCCGAGCAGCACACCGCCGGCTTCGGCCACAACGTAGGGCATGCCGGCATCCTGCAGTACGTGAAAGCGGCGCGTCATCTCGGCCAGATCGGGGGCGTCGATCTCAAAGCTGGCGGTGCCGGTCTGCACGTGATGTGCGTAGATGCCGACGATGGTCGGCAAATCCGCCACGGTAGCCGGACGAATGGCGATGGCACCAGATTCATGCACGGAAGGGGCAGCGTCGATGGGCATTGCAGAAGACATGGCGACAGGATTCAGAAGCGGTATGAAGCGTTCATTGTCACGCCAATTCCACACGAACCCCATATCACCGAGCGCATTCCGGTGACATGGCTATCGGGCGGCGCCGGAATGCGGTAACTTGGCGGACGCTTTCGCCCCCCCGCCGCGCCCCTCCTGCCATGCATGACCTGTTTCCCCTGATCGCCGAATACGGCGCGTTTGCCGTGTTCCTCAATGTGCTGCTGACGCAAGCCGGTGCACCGCTGCCGGCCGTGCCGACGCTGCTGGTGGCCGGCGCGCTCACGTTCAATGGACCGCTCCACCTGATGGAGCTGGCGCCCGCCGCCGTGTCAGGCGCACTCCTGGGCGACGGCCTGTGGTACTTCGCAGGCAAGCGCTATGGCCGGCACGTCATGGCACTGCTGTGCCGCGTCTCGCTGTCGCCCGATTCCTGTGTACGGCGCACGCGCACGCAGTTCGAACGCTGGGGCGCGCCGATGCTGCTGATTGCGAAGTTCGTTCCGGGTTTGTCGACGGTGTCGTCTGCGCTGCTGGGCACAATGCGCACGCCGTTCAGCACGTTCGCGCTGTACAACCTCGTGGGCTCGGCAGCTTGGGCAACGCTCTGGCTGATGCTGGGCCGCGTGGCGCATGACAGCATCGACCAGGCGCTGCGCCAGCTCGACCAGCTCGGCACGCGTGCCGTACTGCTGATCGCGTTGCTTGCAGCGGTGTATGTGGCAGCGCGCTGGCTGCAGCGCTGGCGCTTCCGCAAAATGCTGGAGATGGCGCGCATTTCGCCCGATGAGCTGCACGCACTCATCGAATCAGGCGCGGCCCCCGTCATCATCGACGTGCGCGCCGACAGCTCGCGCATGCTGCAGCCGCAACGCATTCCGGGGGCGATGCTGTACGACATGTCCGCCAGCCACCGCGCGATCGAGATCGATGGCCCCGACCGCGAGATCATCATCTACTGCGCCTGCCCCAACGAGGCGTCTGCCGTAATGCTGGCGCGCACGCTGATGGGACGTGGCTTCAAGCGCGTGCGTCCGCTGCATGGCGGTATCGATGCGTGGGTGGCACGCGGCTACGGCGTGGAGCACGTGGTGTCGGTCACGCCCGCCACACTGGCAACGGCCGAGGCGGGCGCCTGAGGCTTCTCCACGTAGCGGCTCAACGACGAAGCCCGCACACAAAAACAAAAAGCGCACCTCGCGGTGCGCTCTCCCGTAAGTACGGCAAACATGCGGTGCGCCAGCCCCCCGGCTCGGACACCCCGCATCGGTCCGTGTGCATCCGCCCGTGGACGGATGTGGCGAAATGATCCCCGTTTGATCCCTTCTTCGCCAGTCGGACTTGACCCCCTTGTTATTCATTTGCAACGCTGCCGCATCAAACGTATGCGCGGCGTGCTCGCGTTGTTATTTCCCGTCCTTCTTTCGTTGCCTTGCGGCTGGCCATTTATGCATGGCACTCCTGCGTACTAACGGCCGGCTGGCATCAAACTTTAGGCACCGCCGGTAATCGTCACGCGAATGTATCGATCGCGCCTTCGTGGCTGGAAACACGGCGCGGCGCCACCGTCGACGTATCGGCGCGGTCTTGCGAGCCGCCGCTGCCATAGCGGCTGCCGCTGCCCCCGTTGCCCGAACCGCTGCCTTGGTTTTGCGCCGACGAGCCTTGCGATGCGCTCTGCTGCTGGCTGAAGTCACCCGTGCTGACGGACGTTTGCGCAAGCTGCATCCCGCCTTGCTGCATGGCGTCGCGCAGGCGCGGCATGGCGTCCTGAACGAGTTCGGCCACGGCCTGGTGCTGGCAGACAAAGCTTGCGTTGACGGCGCCGTTGTCCACTTCCAGCTTGACGTGCATGCCGCCCAGCTCGGCCGGGTTCAACTGCAGCTCGGCTGACGATTGGCGATGCACCTGCATGAACGCGAGCTGGCTGGCCATGCTCTGCGGCCATGCAGCATCGCCAAAGGTGGGCAGCGTATGGACTTGCTGCGGCGTGATCGATGCTCCTGCTGCAGCGGTTGTGTTGGCGCCACCCACCGCAAAGGTCGGTGCGGCCATGCCGACGTCGCCATTGGCACGCGACAGCACGCCCTGGAACTGCATACCGTTGCCCTGCGCATTGGCTTGCGTGCCAGCGTTGTCCGTATTGCCGCTGTTACCGCCATTGCTGGCGTGGCTGGTGGCATCGGTCACGGCGGCGGTTGCCGGTTGCGCGACGGTGCTGTGTGCGTTCAGGTCGGTGCGGCGCGGCAGGCCGCGGTCGGCATTGGTGCCCTGTGCAGACGACGTGCTGCCGAGTTGGCGCACGGTGGCCGGCGTGTTGTCGGCAACGGCGCGCGTGCGGGCCATGGTCTGGGCCAGCGTGCCGCTGTCGGGCAGCGCGGTGGCGGGCGGCGTCGGCGTGTTTGCGGCGTTGGCTTTGGCGTCCTTGGCGGCGGGCAATCCGGCTTGGCCGGCTTGTGCCGTCGTGGCCGGGTCAGCGGCGCCCTGCGTCCCGTTGGCTGCAGCATTTGCGGCGGCCAGTGCGGCGGCGTCATTTGCGGACGATTTGCTCGCGACCGGCGTCGTCGCGTCGGCATCGGCGTTGGTATTCGATTGGGCAGCGGGCTGGGCAACCGGTTGTTGCGCAACTGCGGCCTGC
The DNA here is from genome assembly GCF_054792405.1 of Ralstonia sp. SA306. Taxonomy (NCBI): domain Bacteria; kingdom Pseudomonadati; phylum Pseudomonadota; class Betaproteobacteria; order Burkholderiales; family Burkholderiaceae; genus Ralstonia; species Ralstonia sp. SA306. The sequence goes on along the minus strand of NZ_CP096452.1, from coordinate 452,314 downwards.
TGCGCGGCCTGGCGTGCGGCCTCGATCTGGGCAGCCAGTTGTGCAGCCGGGTCAACCACGGCCTGCTGTGCCGCGGTATCGAGATCCTTGGCTGCAGACTGCGCCGGCTTGGCGCTGGCCGTATCGGCGGTGCTGCTGGCCGGCGTGGTATTGGCCTGCGCCGGCGTGTTGGCATCGGCCGGATTGGCATCCTGATCGTTGCGCGCGGCGCCGTTGCGTGCGACGTCCTTGCGGGCGATATCGGCACGGCGGCCGGCATCGTCGGCGGCGGATTGCGCATCGGCGCGACGGCGCGCGGCGTCCTGGGCCAGTCGGTCCGACAACAGGTTGCCGAAGGTATCGGTGCCCGACGAGGAGGCCTGTGTCTTATCGGCGGCGGCGGTGTTGCCGGCCGACAGCATGGCGCCCAGGTCCTTGGCGGCGGCATTGGGGGTGGCACTCAAGCCCACGTTGACTCCATCTTGCGACTGCGTGTTCGCGTTGGTCTTCAATTGCCGCCCTGCGCCGCACGCATGCGGATCACCTTGGCGGCGTGTTCATCGTTGTCGCGCTGGGCACGGCGTTCTTCGTCCAGGCGCTGCTCTTCAATATGGCGCTGGCGCAGGATGTCGAACGACTGCTCGCGGCGCTGCTTTTCCAGCCAGTTGGCACGGCTCATTGCAAGCTGCTGCTCCAGCGAGTTGATGGTGCCCTTCTGCTGATGCACGGCATTGCCCAGGCGGTCGATAAAGGCCGCGTAGTTGCGCAGGCGCGTGATGTCCATGCCGCCTTCGGCGGTGCTCAGCATCTGCTGGTGGTAGTTGTTGCGGTAGTCGGACAGCAGCGCCAGCTTTTGCGTGGCAGCCTCGCGCGTGTTCATCAGGCGGCCGACTTCCTGCGTGGCTTTCTCGGTGTCCTTCTGGGCCAGTTCCAGCACAGTTTCGAGGCGGAACGGCTTGTTCATGGTGGTCATCGGTAGACCCTCCAGCTTCCCGTTACATCAACCCATCGGACGCAAACCCGGCGGCTTTAGCCTCCGGCTTGCGCAACGCCTGCGGTTTCACAGTGTTAAGCGAGCACATCACGCGAGCACTCCCTGCATCTTCTCCAGCGTGTGCTCGCGGCTTTCGTTTTCGAACATGCCCTGCTGCAGGAACGCTTCCATGTCGGGGTAGCGCGCGATGGCCTGGTCGGTCACCGGGTCGCTGCCACGCGCGTAAGCGCCCACGGCAATCAGGTCTCGGTTGCGCTGGTAGCGGGCATAGAGCTGCTTGAAGCGGCGGGCCGTGTCGAGCTGCTCGCGCGGCACGATGGCCGACATCACGCGGCTGATCGACTGTTCGATATCGATGGCGGGGTAGTGGCCCTGCTCGGCCAGCTTGCGCGAAAGCACGAAGTGACCGTCCAGAATGGCACGCGCCGCATCGGCAATCGGATCCTGCTGGTCATCGCCTTCGGCCAGCACGGTGTAAAACGCGGTGATGGAGCCGCCGCGCCCGTTGGCATCCACCATGCCGTTACCGGCACGCTCGACCAGCGCGGGCAGCTTGGCAAACGCCGAGGGCGGATAGCCCTTCGTGGCCGGCGGCTCTCCGATGGCCAGGGCGATCTCGCGCTGCGCCATGGCATAGCGCGTGAGTGAATCGACGATCAGCAGCACGTTGCAGCCGCGGTCGCGGAAGTACTCGGCAATGGTGTGGGCGTAAGCGGCGCCCTGCAGGCGCATCAATGGCGAGGTGTCGGCCGGCGCGGCCACCACGGCCGAGCGTGCCATGCCTTCGTCGCCAAGAATCTCGTCAATGAATTCCTTCACTTCGCGGCCGCGCTCGCCGATCAGCCCCACCACCACCACGTCGGCTTCGGTGTAGCGGGCCATCATGCCCAGCAACACGCTCTTACCCACGCCGGAGCCGGCGAACAGACCCAGACGCTGGCCCTGGCCGACGGTCAGCAGACCGTTGATGGCGCGCACGCCCACGTCGAGCACATGCTCGATCGGCTTGCGCTTGAGCGGGTTCAGCGGTGCCGGGTTCAATGTGCCCCAGGCCAGGTCTTCATGCGCCCCCAGCGGCCCCTTGCCGTCGAGTGGCTCGCCGTTGGCGTCCACCACACGGCCCAGCAGGCGCGGACCCACGGGCAGGAACTTGCTGTGTGAAATCGTCGGGTTGGCGCCGTCTTCGCTGGTCACCGGCAGGCGTTGCGGCTCCAGCGGAAACACGCGCGCGCCGGGCACCACGCCCACCAGATCGGTTTGCGGCATCAGGAAGGCGCGCTCTTCGGCAAAGCCCACCACTTCGGCCAGCACGTGCCGGCCGTGCGGCAGTTCCACGCGACAGGCGCTGCCCACCGGTAGCTTCAGGCCCACGGCTTCCATGACCAGGCCGGCCACACGCGTGAGCTTGCCGCATGTCACCACCGGGCGTGCCAGACGCGCACGCAGCGCGGTCTGCTGCAGGTGGGTTTGCCACATGCGCACGTTGGGGTTGTTGGCGGTGTTCTGCGCTGCCGGCTGCATGGTCTCAAGCGACATGGAGTGCGCCCCCTGCCACGCGTTCGGCTTCCGCGCGCTCGCTGGCAAGCCATGCCGTATCGCGGCCCAGCGCGCGGGTCAGTTCGGCCCAGCGGGTTTGCAGCGTGGCATCGGTTTCGCCAAAGCGGGTCTGCACGCGGCAGCCGCCGCGCTCGATGGCCGCATCGACGATGAGCGTCCAGCCGGCGGCGGCCAGCTCAGTGCCCAGCATCTGGCGGATCAGCTCTGCATCATCGGCATGCACGCGCAGCATGGCGGGCGCCGGTGCGGTGGGCGCGTCGCCCAGCACTTCGCGAATCAGCGGCAGGATGCGTTCGGGCTGCGCATGCAGCGCGCCGCGCAGAAACTGCTGCGCCAATTGCAGCGCCAGATCGACCAGCTCTTCGGCAACGCTGCCGTTCAGTTGGTCGATCGCATCGCGCACGGATTGCATCAGCGTGGCGATGTGCTTTGAGTCTTCCTCACCCTGGCGGCGGCCTTGTTCAAAGCCATCCTGAAAGCCTTGCGCAAAGCCATCGCGGCGGCCTTCGTCGCGAGCGGTGGCAAGCTCCGCGTCAAGCGCGGCCTGCCATTCCTCTTCGGAAATCGGCGGCTCTTCAGGCTCGGGCGGCGGCGGGGGCGGCGCGGCTGCAGCGGCGGCCAGCGCTGCCTGTCGCTCGAAGTCGGTCGGCTCCCACGGCTGGCAGTTGACCAGCGTATCGCGCGGGATGATCGGCGGGCGCGGCATCTCAGCGCTCCGTCACAACATGGCAACCAGTGCGGTCAGACATAAGCGTCCTCCGCCTTGCGGCCGATCGTGATCTCGCCTTCGTCGGCCAGGCGGCGCGCAACGACCAGGATTTCCTTTTGTTGCGCTTCGACTTCCGACACCTTGACCGGGCCGAGCACTTCCAGCTCTTCCTTGAGCATCGTGCCGGCACGCTGCGACATGTTGGCGAACACCTTGTCGCGGAACTCCTGCTTGGCGCCCTTGAGGGCCACCACCAGAACGTCCTGGCTGATCTCACGCAGCAGCGTCTGCAGCGCACGGCCGTCCAGATCGATCAGGTTGTCGAACACAAACATCTTCTCGACGATGGCGTCGGCCAGTTCCGGATCGCGCGAGCGCACGCCTTCGATGACGGAGCTTTCCACGGCGCTCGGCACCAGGTTGAGGATTTCCGCTGCCGTGAGCACGCCGCCCATCGCGTTCTTCTTGCGATGGTCGTTGCCTTGCAGCAGCTTGGTCAGCACGTCGTTCAGCTCACGCAGGGCGCTGGGCTGGATGCCGTCGAGCGTGGCGATACGCAGGATGGTGTCGTTGCGCAGGCGCTCGGTGAAATAGGTCAGGATTTCCGATGCCTGATCGCGATCCAGGTGCACCAGGATCGTGGCGATGATCTGCGGGTGTTCGTTGCGGATCAGCTCCGCCACCGACGATGCATCCATCCACTTGAGGCCTTCAATGCCGCTGGTGTCACCGCCCGACAGAATGCGGTCGATGATGTTGGCGGCGCGGTCGTCGCCCAGTGCCTTGCGGAAGACGGTGCGGATGTACTCGTTGGAATCCACGTCCAGCGGCAGGTCTTCGGCTTCGATGAAGAACGCGTCAAAGGCGTCCAGCACACGCTCGCGCGACACGTTCTTCAGCGCGGCCATGGTGGCGCCCAGCTTCTGCACTTCGCGCGGGCCCAGGTGCTTGAGCACTTCGGCGGCTTCGCTTTCGCCCAGCGACATCATGAGGATGGCGCTGCGTTGGAGTCCTTCGGCGCTCATTCGTTACTCACCCATTGTTTGATGACGGCCGCGACTGCGCGCGGATTGCTCTGCGCCACGCGGCGCATGGTCTCGAGCTTCTTCTCGAAGTCGTTGTTCTTGAGTTGCGGCAGCGCGTCCGGCATATCTTCGGAATCGGCGCCGGCAGCCGCCGGGCCTTCCAGCTCAGGCCCGGCCGAAGCCGCGGCACCGGTGATGATCGGAGCGTTCGGATCTTCGCCTTCACGGCCGACGAAGGTGGGCGTGGCTGCCTCGGCCTTCTTGCCCATCGAGCGGATCGCCGGGCGGATCACAGCGAACACCAGGATCAGGAAGCCGATTGCCAGCGCCAGATACTTGGCGGCCTGGATGGCGTACTGGATCATCTCCGGCTGCTTCCACAGCGGCAGGTCGTCCTTGGCCATCGGCAGCGTGCCAGAGAATTGGCTGTTGACCACGTTCACGGAGTCGCCGCGCTTGGCGTCAAAACCCACGGCATCCTTGACCAGCGCGTTGAGATTGGCCATCTCGGCTTGCGACAACGGCTTCCAGGTCTTGCCGTCGCCACGGTAGTTGACCACCACGGCCACCGACAGGCGGCGCACGGTGCCCACTGCGGCGCGGGTGCGGCGCACGGTCTTGTCGACTTCGTAATTGGTCGTGGTGTCGCGGGTGCTCGACGAATTGCCGCTGGTTGCGGTACCGCTCGTGTTGGCAGCCGCCGCTTGTTGCGGTTGACCATTCGGGCCGGTTGCGGCCGGTTGCGACGCCGAGGCCGGAGCCGGTGCGGTCGGCAACATGCGCGGTGCGGTTGGCGGTTGGTTGGACAGCGCACCGGGCACGCCGCCCTGTGCGTCGGCCTTGTTCTGCGTGGCTTCAGCGGTGTGCGTGCTGCGCACGGCTGCGTTGGCCGGGTCCTGGTTCGGACGATACGTCTCGGCCATCTGCTCGGTGTTGTCCAGATCGACGTCGGCCGTCACCTGCGCACGCACGTTGTCTTCGCCCACCACGGGGCCCAGGATGGCTTCGATACGCTTGATATAACCCTGCTCGACGTCGCGCACGTAGCTCAGTTGCGTCGGGTCGAGGCCCGAGGCGGTGTCCTGGAACGACGACGACAGCAGGCGGCCCGATTGGTCGACCACCGTCACGTTGGCCAGCGGCAGGTTCGGCACGCTGCTCGACACCAGGTGGCCAATGGCCTGCACCTGCGAGCGGTCAAGCATGCGGCCCGGATACAGCTTGAGCAGCACCGACGCGCTGGGCTTGGCCTGCTCACGCACGAACACCGACGGCTTGGTCATGGCCAGATGCACGCGGGCGGACTGCACCTCCTGCATGGCCTGGATGGTGCGGGCCAGCTCGCCTTCCAGGGCGCGCTGGTAATTGACTTGCTCGGCAAACTGGCTGGTGCCGAATTTCTGGTTCTCCATCAGCTCGAAACCGGCTTGGCCACCCTTGGGCAGACCTTGCGAAGCGAGCTTCAGACGGGCTTCATGCACGCTCGTCTCGGGCACCATGATGGCGGTGCCGCCTTCGGCAAAGCGATACGGCACGTTCATTTGCTGCAGCGCAGCGATGATCGCCCCACCGTCGCTGTCGGACACATTGCTGTACAGGACGCGGTAGTCCGGCGCACGGCTCCACAGCATCGCGGCGGCAATGACGGCCACCAGCGCGGCACCGCCGATCATCATCAGCAGACGCGGCGACAGACGGCCGAGCGGGCCCAGGGCGCCCAGCGCACCTGCACCTCCCGCTTTCTGACGCGTCATCGCGCCCTGGCCCACCGCCGGCATATCCACCGTACCGAGCGTGTCGGCGACAGCAACCGAATCGGCTGTCGTTGGCATCCCAAATCTCCTGACTGACTACGTTGCTTGAGCGCTCACCCAATGTCTGGGCATGGCTCCGTGGTTGCCATTATCGGCAGTGGGTGCGCAAGCAAATCGGCAAGAAGAGGGCCTTTTCCCGTTCTTTTGGGCGCTTGGGAACCGCGGGCGGGCGGCTACCTTTGCATCACCGTGGCGCCATAGCGACCAACCGGCCGGGGCGGAAAGCCCTCAAGAAAGCCGGCCCAGGCAGCTAAGCAACGGCGCCGCAAGCAAGACAGAGCAAAGAGGAGCTTTCTTCACATGGATATTACAAACGCCAATTCAGTGGTCTCGCTGATGAACAGCGTGCTGGCACCGTCCAGCACGGTGGGCGGCATTGGCGCGGGCGGCGCGGCCTCTGGCGACGGCGCCAAGGTCAGCGTTGACTTCGGCGCGGTGCTCAAGTCGTCGCTGGACCGGGTCGACGCGTCGCAGCAGAAGGCTGAATCCGTTTCGCGCAGCTTCGAAATGGGCAACAACGACGTGGATCTGCACGACGTGATGCTCTCGCTGCAGAAAGCCAACATCGACATGCAGACCGCGGTGCAGGTGCGCAACAAGTTCGTCTCGGCGTACCAGAGCATCATGAGCATGTCGATCTGACGTCACTTTTTCTAGGCTTCTTTTTCTTCGCGCCGCATGTCCAAACACGCTAAACACCGCGCCAAGCCCGCCCGGGGCAGTCTTGCGCTGGTCGTCATCGCCCGCGACGAGGCCGCCTGCATCGAACGCTGCCTGATGAGCGCCAAGCGGCACGTCGATCGCATGATCGTGCTGGATACCGGCTCGACCGACGACACCGTGGCGATTGCCAAGGCGTGCGGTGCCCAGGTGCACCATTTCACGTGGGTGGATGATTTTTCCGCCGCCCGCAATGCCGCGCTGGACGCCGCCAATGCGGACTGGAACCTCGTGCTGGACGCCGACGAATGGATTGAAAGCGGCACGGACGAGCTGCGCGACGCCTGCACCTTCGGCCCGTTGCTGGGCGTGGTGTGCATCCGCAGCGGGTTTGAAGTCTCGGGCAAGGTGGAGCAATCCAACAGCTGGATCGCGCGCCTGCTGCCGCGCGGCGTGCGCTACAAGGGCCGTATCCACGAGCAGCCCGATGCCGACCTGCAACGGGTGCGCCTGCCGCTGGTGATCGGCCACGACGGCTACCTGGACGTCAAGCTCGACAAGAAGCGCGGACGCAACCACACCCTGCTGCAGCTGGAGCTGGCCGCGCGCCCGGACGATCCGTACGTGCTCTACCAGCTCGGCAAGGATTTCCAGATCAACCAGGGCGACGCCGCCCAGGCCGCAACGCATTACCGGCGCGCCGTGGCGACGGCACCCAAGCAGTCGCCCTATCGGCACGACCTGTGTATCTGCCTGCTGGCCTGCCTGAGCCAGACCGGGCAACTGGACGAGGCCATCACCCTTGCCGGTGAGTGGATGGACGAATGGTCCGGCTCGCCAGACTACTTCTACCTGCTCGGCCACCTGATGTTTGAAGCCGCCGCAAAACACCCGGCCGAGGCCGAGAAACAGTGGCTGCCGATGGCGGAAAACGCCTTCCTCAAGTGCCTGGAGATTGGCGAGCAGCCCAAGCTGGACGCCGCCGTGTTCGGGCGCGGCAGCTTTGCCGCCGCAAAGTACCTGGCGCTGACCTACCGCGCCCTGGCCGACACGCTGGCCATCAAGTCGAACCAATATTCCGACCTCGCGCGGCAGATGCAGGAACGCAGCGCAGCCGCCGCCGCATGAGCACGCAATCATGAAGACAGTCATCCTGGCCGGGGGCCTCGGCACGCGCATCAGCGAGGAATCTCACCTGCGGCCCAAGCCGATGATCGAGATTGGTGGCCGCCCGATCCTGTGGCACATCATGAAGATCTATGCCGCCCACGGCATCAACGATTTCATCATCTGCCTCGGCTACAAGGGCTACGTGATCAAGGAGTACTTCGCCAACTACTTCCTGCACATGTCGGACGTGACGTTCGATATGTCGAAGAACGAAGTGACTGTGCACGAACGCCACGCCGAGCCCTGGCGCGTCACGCTGGTCGACACGGGCGAGCAATCGCAGACCGGCGGGCGCCTGAAGCGCGTGGCCGCCTATCTGGACCCGAACGAGCCGTTCTGCTTCACCTACGGCGACGGCGTGTCCGACATCGACATCACCAGCAAGATCGCCTTCCACCGCGAGCACGGCAAGATGGCCACCGTGACGGCCGTGCAGCCGCCTGGCCGCTACGGCATGCTCCAGCGCGACGGCGCACGCGTGACCGGCTTTACTGAAAAGCCGCCCGGCGACGGCGGCAGCTGGATCAACGGCGGCTTCTTCGTGCTCAATCCGTCGGTGATCGAATACATCGCAACCGAAGACACGCCGTGGGAAGGCGCGCCAATGGCACGCCTGGCCGAGATGGGCGAACTGAACACGTTCGAGCACCACGGCTTCTGGCAGCCGATGGACACGCTGCGCGACAAGAACAGTCTGGAAGCCCTTTGGCAAGCGGGGAGTGCACCGTGGAAAAAGTGGTGACGCTCGACCCGCGCGCGTGGGCTGGCAAGCGCGTCTTTCTGACCGGGCATACCGGTTTCAAGGGCAGCTGGCTTGCGCTGTGGCTGCGCCAGCTTGGCGCCGAAGTGTACGGCTACAGCCTGGCCCCGGAAACAACGCCGAATCTGTTCACGGCTGCTGACGTGGAACCTGCATTGGCCGGTCACACGCTGGCGGATATCCGCGATGCGGACGCCCTGCGTACCGCGATGACAGCAGCGCGGCCCGATGTGGTGTTCCATCTCGCGGCGCAACCGCTCGTGCGCGCGTCGTACAACGACCCGGCCGGCACCTATGCCACCAATGTGATGGGTACGGTGAACGTGCTGGAGGCCGCGCGCGGCTGCACGAACCTGGCTGCCATCGTGGTGGCCACCACCGACAAGTGCTACGACAACCGCGAGTGGGCCTGGGGCTATCGCGAGACCGATGCGCTCGGCGGCCATGACCCGTACAGCGCATCGAAGGCCTGCGCCGAACTGGTCGCCGCAAGCTACCGGCGTGCCTTCTTCGCCAACGGCCCGCTGCTGGCCACGGGCCGCGCAGGCAATGTGATCGGCGGCGGCGACTGGTCGGAAGACCGGCTCATCCCCGATGCCGAGCGCGCGATGCGTGCCGGTACCCCGCTGATCATCCGCTCGCCGCACGCTACGCGGCCGTGGCAGCACGTTCTGGATTGCCTGCATGGTTACCTGGTGCTCGCGCAACGGCTGCTGGCCGGTGACGCAGCCTGCGCCACCGCCTGGAATTTCGGCCCGGACAGCGCCGCCACGCGCACGGTCGAACAGGTCTTGCAAGGCTTGCAACATCATTGGCCCGCGCTGATCTGGCAACTGGACGCCAATGCCGCCACCGGCAAGCACGAGGCCGGCATGCTGCATCTCGACGCCAGCCGGGCACGCCAGCAGCTAGGCTGGCAGACGGCGTGGCCGTTCGAGACCGCGCTGGAACAGACCGCCGCGTGGTATCGGCATCTGCATGAAAAGACGGCGAGCGCACGCGCGCTCTGTGACCAGCAGATCGACCGCTTCACCGCCGTCGCGTCTGCTGCCACATCCAGGAGCGCCGCATGAGCCGTTTCACCATCCAACCGACACCTCTGGCCGGCGTGGTTGAAATCACCCGCAAGGTCATGGGTGACCATCGCGGGTACTTCACCCGCTTCTTCTGTGCAGAGGAACTGGCCGCCGCCGGCTTCGACAGCCCGGTCGCGCAAATCAACCATTCCTATTCGGCCAAGCGCGGCACCGTGCGCGGTCTGCACTTTCAATACCCGCCGCATGCCGAGATCAAACTCGTGAGCTGCGTGCGTGGCCGTGTGTTCGATGTGGCCGTTGACCTGCGTGCGGGTTCGCCAACGTTCCTGCAATGGCATGCGGTGGAGTTGTCAGCCGAACGCCACAACAGCCTGCTGGTGCCGCGCGGGTTCGCCCACGGCTTCCAGGCGCTGGAAGACGATTGCGAGTTGCTGTATCTGACCTCGACGCCATACGCGCAAGCCGCCGAAGACGGGCTCAACCCGACCGACAGCCGCTTAGGCATCGCCTGGCCGCTCGACATTACCGAATGCTCCGACCGGGACCGCAACCATCCGCCGCTGACCGACGCGTTTGCGGGCATCACGTTGCGGGCCCTGAATCCTGAACTGCAGGAACAGCCATGACCCAGAAGATTCTGTACTCCAAGCCGTCGATCACCGAGCTGGAAGTCGAATACGCCACCGACGCCGCACGCAACGGCTGGGGCGACCAGTGCTACGCCTACATCAACCGCTTTGAAAAGCAGTTTGCCGAGTTTGTCGGCACGCAATACGCCATTGCCACATCAAGCTGCACGGGTGCCATGCACATGGGCCTGGCAGCCCTCGGCATCGGCGCCGGCGATGAGGTGATCCTGGCCGACACCAACTGGATCGCTACGGCATCGCCCATCACTTACGTGGGCGCCACGCCGGTGTTTGTCGACATCCTGCCGGACACATGGTGCCTGGACCCGGTGCTCGTGGAAGCGGCCATTACGCCGCGCACGAAAGCGATCATCGCCACGCACCTCTACGGCAACCTGTGCGAGATGGACCGCCTGCTGGACATCGGCAAGCGCCACGGCATTCCTGTTATCGAAGACGCAGCCGAAGCCATTGGCTCGCGCTGGCACGGGCATGCAACGGGCGCGCAAGGCATCTTCGGCACGTTCTCGTTTCATGGCACCAAGACCATGACGACGGGCGAAGGCGGCATGTTCGTCACGAACGACCGCGCGCTGTACGACCGCGTGATGACGTTGAACAACCATGGCCGCGTGCCGGGCGGCAAACAATTCTGGTCTGACTTCATCGGTTTCAAGTACCGCATTTCCAACGTGCAGGCCGCCATCGGCTGCGCGCAGCTCGAGCGCATCGATGCACTGGTTGCACGTAAGCGCGAGATCTTTGCCGAGTATCAGGCGCACCTTGGCAGCGTTGCCGGCCTTGCACTGAACCCCGAAGCACCCGGCACGCTCAACAGCTACTGGATGCCCACCGTGGTGTTTGACGAAGCGCTGGGCATTACGCGCGATGGCCTGCTGGCCGCGTTCTCGCGCCGCGGCATCGATGCACGCGTGTTCTTCTATCCGCTGAGCGAGACCGAGTTGTTCGGCACGTCTGCCGCCACTGCACGCCACAACGCGCCCAACAGCTACGCGATTGCCAAGCGCGCCATCAACCTGCCGTCGTATCACGACATGTCGAGCGAGAACATCGAGACGGTGTGCAACGTGGTGCTCGATCTCGTGCGCGAACATCAGGAGAAGCTGGCATGCCTGGCATCCTGAGCCCCGATCAGATCGAGACCTTCCAGCGTGACGGCCTGCTGATCCTGCGCGACTTTTACGCGCCGTCGCAGGTGGAGCCGATTCAGCGAGCGATCTACGACATCATCGGTCTGGTGATCGACAAATACCGTCTCGACATCGAGCGCGCACCGTTTGCGCCGGAACGATTCGACGACGGTTATCAGGCCGTCATCCAAGCCAATCGCAAATACGGCGCCGAGGTGTACGACGCCGTCAAGCAGATCCCCGCGTTTGTCCGCCTGCTGGGCGACGAGCGCCATGAGCAGCTCGTTCGGATCGCGCGTCCCGGCGCACTGCCGGGCATTGCGCACGCTGGCTCCGGCATCCGCATCGACAACCCGCGTGAAGAGAAATTTCGCGCCAACTGGCATCAGGAATATCCCGCCCAGTTGCGCAGCCTTGACGGCGTGGTGTTCTGGAGCCCGCTGGTGGAGATCACGCCCGAGATCGGGCCAGTGGAGTTCTGCCCCGGCTCGCACGTAGAAGGCCCGCTGCCCGTCTTCAGCGCGGACCCGGACAACGCCGGCAAGCAAGGCGCCTATGCATTGCTGATCAAGGACGAGGCGAGCTACCTCGCGCGCTATCCGCATGTGCAACCGCTGACCAAGCCGGGCGATCTGGTGATGGTCGACTTCCTGGTGCTGCACGCCTCCGGCCACAACACGAGCCAGCGCTCGCGCTGGTCGATGCAGTTCCGCTACTTCAATTTCTGCGAGCCGACCGGGCGCTCGCACGGTTGGAAGGGCTCGTACGCCAATGGCGTCGACTTCCGTACCGTTCACCCCGAACTCTCCGTGGAAGCCTGACCATGACCCAAGGTGCACTGCCCTGCAACGTCTGCCAGCAACCGCTGCCAGAACCGATTTACCGCGCAACGCCGCAAAGCTCGCTGTCTTCCCTGCGCCGCGCCATGGACGGCACGCTGGAGGTCTTCTGCTGTGCCGCATGCGGTCACATCCAGACCGTCGAGCTGTGTGACAACGGCAGCTTCTACGACACCGAGTACGACATCCTCGTCAACAGCGAGGAAGAAGACCAGATCTACGCCGTCGAGAACGGCCAGAAGATCTTCCGTGCCGATCACCAGGTCGCCACGCTCCAGCGCAAGGTGGTGCTGGCCGAAGGTGCGCGCGTGGTCGACTTCGGGTGCGCAAAGAGCGCGACCATGCGCCTGCTGAAGCAGCAGCGCCCGGATGTGGACGTCCACCTGTTCGACATCAGCGACCGCTACGTCGGCTTCTGGGAAAAATTCCTGCGCCCCGAGCAATGGGCCACCTACACGATCCCGTCGGCATGGCAGCGTTCGTTCGATGTCGTCACCTCGTTCTTCTCGCTGGAGCACATCCCCGACCTAGCGACTGCGCTGCGCAACATCCACGGCCTGCTGCGCGACGGCGGCCGCCTGTACGCCATCGTGCCGAACACGTTCACCAACTCGGTGGACTTTCTGGTGGCCGATCACGTCAACCACTTCACGCACACGTCGCTGCAGACGCTGCTGGCCAACCACGGGTTTGACCTACTCGAGGCCGATGCGCAAAGCCACCGTGGCGCATTCGTCGTGACCGCCGTGCGCCGTCCTGGCGACAACAAAGTCGCGCCGGCGCTCGATGCGCAAGCGTTGGCCGACACACAGAGCGCAGCCAACAAGCTTGCCCGCTTCTGGCAGCAAGCCTCCAGCCATCTGACGGATTTTGAAACGCAGCACGGCAACGCGCCCGCCGTGATCTATGGCGCCGGTTTCTATGGCGCCTACACCGCAAGCAACCTGCAACAGCCGCACGCCCTGCGCGCGTTTGTTGATCAGAACCCGTACCTGCAAGGGTCCTCCCTGGCGGGCAAGCCGGTTGTGGCGCTGGACAGCATTCCGGACGAGGTTGAGGTGGTGTACCTGGCCGTCAATCCAGTCATTGCCGATGAAGTGCGGCACACGGTGGAAGCCGCGTATCCGAATCGCTTCCGCTATTTCCGCTTCCAGCCATGATCGCGCGCGGCTCACTCGTCCTTCGGGAATGGCGCGAGAGCGACATCGCGCAACTGCTGCCGCTACGCAACGACGTTCCAACGCAGTTGCAGCTCATGACACGCCCACGGCCAAACTCGGCCGCGAGCGTGCGCGACTGGCTGATCGCGAAATCCAAGCAGAGCGACCTGGTGCTCTTTGTCATTGCCAGTCAGGCAGATGACAGCGTGCTGGGCTACCTGCAGTTGAACCACATCGATGCGGTGAACAGGCACGCGTCCCTCGGTATCTGCCTGGCGTCGTCCGCGCAAGGCAAGGGCCACGGGCGCGCTGCATGCGAAGCCGCATTTGCCTACGCCGCCGAAACGCTGTGCCTGCGCAAGATCACGCTGGAAGTGCTGGCCGAAAACACACGCGCCATCGCGCTGTACGAGAAGCTCGACTTCCGGACCATCGGCACGTTGGCCGGCCACTACCTGCAAGACAACCGCTGGCACGACGTTGTTCTCATGGAACGGATGCTGGCGTCATGAAGGTCGTGATCACACAACCGATGCTGTTCCCGTGGGTCGGCCTGCTTGAGCAGATCATGCTGGCCGACGTGCTCGTCAATTACGCCGACGTGCAGTTCTCCAAGGGCAGCTTCACCAACCGCGTACAGATCAAGGAGCCGGCCGGCACGCGCTGGATGACGGTGCCGCTGGAGAAGTTCCACCTCGGCGCGCGCATCGATGAAGTCAAACCCGCGACCAACGTTGACTGGCGCGCGCAGCATCTGCGCATGCTGGAGCAGACCTACGAGGCCGCGCCGCACGCAAGCGACATGCTGACGCTGGTGCGCTCCGTGTACGAAGCCGACTACCCCAACATGGGCGAGCTGGCACTGGCGTCCATGCGCGCGGTATGCCGCTACCTGGGTATCGAGCTGGACCGCAAGTTTGTCGATTCGCCTGAACTGGACATTCCCGGCCGCAATACGGACCGTGTGCTGGCCATCGTGCAGAAGCTGCAAGGCGATACCTACATCACCGGACACGGTGCCAAGAATTACCTGGCCCATGCCGAGTTCGAGCAGCACGGCATCGCCGTCGAATACATGAACTACGCCATGCGGCCGTATCCGCAACTGCATGGCGCGTTCACCCCGTTTGTCAGCAGCCTGGACCTGATTGCCAATCATGGCCCGGCCGGCAAGCAGTACATGTGCCCTCAGACCCTCAACTGGCGCGAGTTCATCCATGAGTGAGATCGAAGCAATCCAACCGGAAGCGCTGCAGGACGTTGCGCCCGTGAAGCACGACGCGGTCATCCAGCAGGTCGCGCTGAGCGTCTGCATCCCGACCTACAACCGTGCGCGCTATCTCGACAACCTGCTCGCAGAACTGGTCTCGCAGATCGGCGAACTGAAGTTCAGCTACGAACTGCTGATCGGCGACAACTGCTCGACCGATGCCACCGAAGAGGTCGTCGGCCGCTATCAGGACAAGCTGAACATCCGGTATTTCCGCCGCCCGTCCAACCTGGGCTCGGCAGAAAACCTGAACCAGCTCTATCGCAGCGCGCAGGGCAAGTACGTGCTCTACCACGCCGATGATGACCTGCCGATCCTGGCCGAGATCAACAACAACATCGACATCTTCGAGCGCAACCCGGGCGTGGATGTCATCTTTGCGCCGTGGTTCATTCACGACCTGCCGACGCGGCAGGATGTCACCGCGTTCTATCGGCAGGACGACAACTACCTGATCGAGCAGCACGACTACGCCAAGCTGCTGGCGCTGGTCTTGTCGCACCACCTGTTTCCGGAGATCTACCTGGCACGCCGCGAGGTGATGGACCGCATCTACTTCAGCGCGCCGGAACACGCGTTCTACGCCTTCGTGCACGCGGCAGAAATGCTCGGCTCCAGCGCGGTGTATTTCAGCAAGACGCCGTTCTACCGGTCGGTCTCACGCTACTTTGCCGACGAGACCCGCGCCCAGGCCGGCAACGAAGAAGTGAAGCATGCGTGGGACCGCTATCGCGGCGGTCTGGAATACCTGTTCGGCAAGTTCGCGCACACGCTGCCGGCAGCCGAGCGCCCGGAGTGGCTGAACGCCATCAACCAGTTCGTGCTGGCACGCATGAAGGTTGCGCTGCGCCTGCGCACGCATGAAGGCGGCAATTGGATCGACAACTATTACATCGCCAACCGCGTTCGCGCGCTGGGTGAAGTGTCCGATCTGCCCGCGCCGTATGACCTGTACCGCGTCAATGCTGCGTTCGAATACTTGACCAAGCTCGACCCGTTCAAGCCCGAGCCGCCCAAGTACGCCACCCTGCGCCGCGCACCGCTTCAGGTCTTCCACCACGCGCACGGCTTTGCCGAAACCGAGTTTCTGGTGCTCGACGACGATGCCGCCATTCCGCATCACACCATCGTCGTCACGCCGATCCCGATGGACATAGCGGTGCCGGCCGGCCGTGAAGTCCGCTTCGTGTCGGAGCTCGAAACGCTCGCCAAATTCCCCTGAGTCACTGATCGCGCCAACATGGACCTCTCCAACGCCAATTCCGTGGTCTCCCTGATGAACAGCGTGCTGGCACCGGCAAGCGCCGTCGGCGGCAGCACCGCCAGCGGCGATGCCGGCAAACCCAGTGTCGACTTCGGCTCCGTGTTCAAGTCGTCGCTGGACCGTGTCGACGCTTCGCAGCAGAAGGCCGAAGCCATTTCGCGCAGCTTTGAGATGGGCAACAACGACGTCGACCTGCACGATGTGATGCTCTCGCTGCAGAAGGCCAACATCGACATGCAGACTGCCGTGCAGGTGCGCAACAAGCTGGTCTCGGCGTACCAAAGCATCATGAGCATGTCGATCTGAGATCACGCTCTTCCGCCCTTTTCCACGTTCCGGAAAAGGGTTTCTGGTTGTCCTTGCTATTTATATTGTGTGCAATATAATTGCGTCATCGATTTTAGGATCGATCTCCCGGCCGACATGTCGCCGACCGGGCTTCCCAAATAAGAGGACCCGACCATGAAGACGCTCTACCAGACCCAAGTCACCGCTGAAGGCGGCCGTGCCGGCCATGTTCGCAGCGCCGATGGCACGCTGGATCTGCCCCTGTCGCTGCCGCGCGAACTCGGCGGTGCAGGTGGTGCCGCCACGAACCCCGAGCAGCTCTTTGCCGCCGGTTATGCCGCCTGCTTTGAAAACGCTGTGCTGCATGTTGCACGTGGCAAGCAGATCAAGCTGGCATCAACCTCGGTGACCGCCACGGTGGGCATCGGCCCGCGCGAGGATGGCGGGTTTGCGTTGACAGTGTCGCTGAATGCCACCCTGGGCGGCGTGGATCAGGCGACGGCGGAGGCGCTTGTGACCGCCGCACACGGTGTATGCCCCTATTCGCATGCCGTCCGTGGCAATATTGACGTCCAATTGAACACGGTCACGCGCTGAGCCTTGCTTAGCCCTTTTCGGGCCGATGCGGCATTCGCCGCTCGGGCGCCAGACCGTCCCCCCGGGAGTTTTCCGTGAACGACGTGCTGGCGCTCGATCAGCAGCTTTGCTTTCCTTTGTATGCCGCCGGCCATCTGCTGACGCGCCTCTACCGCCCGCTGCTGGATGAACTGGGCCTGACCTATCCGCAATACCTCGTGATGCTGGCGTGCTGGCAGCAGGCGCCGTGCGCCGTGGGTGACCTCGGCCGCACGCTGTACCTCGATACGGGCACGCTGACGCCGCTGCTCAAGCGTCTGGAAGAACAGGGCCTCGTCACCCGCACGCGCGATCCCGATGACCAGCGCCGCGTCGTCATCGAGCTGACCGATGCCGGCCGCGCGCTACGCGAGCGCGCTGCCAAGGTGCCCGAAGCCCTTGCCTGCAAGATTCCGCTGGAACTTGATGAAATTGGCGCCACGCGCAACGTGCTGCGCAAGCTGCTCGACGCCCTCGCCACGGCGGATGACCGCGAATGAGCGCCCCGTCCGCTTCCGCCGATGTGGCGTTGGTCGTCATCGCCCGCAATGAAGCCGCCAGCATTGCGCGCTGCCTGCTCAGCGCGAAGCCGTTTGTCGATCGCATGGTGGTGCTGGATACAGGCTCCACGGACGACACCGTGGTCATTGCCCAGTCGTGCGGCGCGCTCGTCAGCCACATGGCCTGGACAAACGATTTTTCAGCTGCGCGCAACACCGCACTGCAGGCAGCCAACGCCGACTGGAACCTGATCCTCGACGCTGACGAATGGCTGGAAAGCGGCGGTGAACATCTGCGCACGCTCAGCGGTGCGGAGCCGGCTGTCGGCGTGGTATGCGTCAAGAACGATACCGACGACGCCGAAGCTGCCAGCCAGCTGATTGCGTGGATCCCGCGAGTGCTGCCCCGTGGCGTGCACTACACGGGGCGCATTCACGAGCAGCCGGTATCGTCATTGCCTGCGGCGCGCGTGCCCATCGTGATCCGCCACGACGGCTATACCGCGGCCAAGATGCAAAAGAAAGGCGAGCGCAACACGCAACTGCTGCTCGATGAACTCGCGCATCGGCCGGACGACCCGTATGTGCTGTATCAGCTCGGCAAGGAAACCGAGCTGCATCACGAAGACTACGCAAAGGCCGTGAATTACTACGCGCGCGCCTTCAGCCTGGCGCCGCCTGATGCGCCGTACCGCCGCAACCTGACGCTGCGCTATGTGTACAGCCTGGGCAAGGCCGATCGCGTTGAAGAAGCGCTCGCGCAAGGCGATGTCGCCATCCAGACGTGGCCAGATTTTCCGGACCTTTGCTTTGCACTGGGATTGGTCTTGCTGGATGCGGCGGCCAAACACCCTGATGAGGCGGCCGCCCGGTGGCTACCGCTGGCAGAACAGGTCTTCAACCGCTGCCTTGAGATCGGCGATCAGCCGGAGATGGACGGCAGCGTCGTCGGGCGGGGCAGCTTCCTCGCTGCCCAGCAACTGGCGATCGTGTACCAGATGCAGAGTCACGCGCTCGCACGCAAGTCCGAGCACTATCTGACGCTGTCAAAACAACTGCAAGACGCTTCGCCTCAATAACGCGCCATGCTGCCGTAAGCGTTGCTTGCGGTGGTGGCACGGCGTGCCGTGTCGATGCGCTTTTGCAGGCGGTCCAGGCGCGGATACACCATGGCGCGCACGCGGGCGTCATCTTCCAGAATGCGTACCAGCAGCGCGCGCTTGCGCTCCACGTCCGCACGCGAGAGCTGCGGATGCGGCTCGGAACGGCGCAGTGCATCCACATAGGTGGCGCTCTCGCGTTCAAGCGTGCTGACGACGTCCCAGTTACCCACTTCGGCCGCGCTGACCATTTCGGCGGTCAGGCGTGCGATGGCTTCGTAGCAGGTGAACAGACTTTCGCTGTCCTTGATCGGGATGTTGCGGTGCATATTGGCTCCAGTTGGGCCGAATTCAGTCAAAGGTCGCTTTACTGCCAACGTCCGGCAATCAGCTCACAACGCTCAGGTGGCTGTTCGCCACGGCGGCGCCAGGCTGGCCCATCTGGCCAATGGCGAGCCACGCATCCTGCAGCGGGACGAGCAAGGCGTCCACTTCAGCGAGGATCGTCAGATCGTTGTTGCCGTTGGCCAGCAGCAAGCGGCGCAGCATGTAGTCGTACAGATTGTTCAGTTGCACGGCGATGTCGCCGCCGCGCTGGTGATCGAGGCTGGCCTGCAGGCCCTGGCCGATGATCGAGATGGCCTTGTCGAACGCCCGCACCTTGGCCAGCACATCACCGCGCTGGATGGCGGCGCCGGCCAGGTTGATGGCGGCGCGCGCGCCTTCAAACAGCATGGCGATCAGGCGGTGCGGATTGGCGTCTACCACGGACGTCTCGATGCCGACTTGCGCATAGGCACCGATGGCACGGCGTGCAGCGTACATGGAAAAGGTCCTCGCTGTAGTCTGTTTGTTTTGGGTTGTGCTCTAAACCTGAACCTGGCTTAGTTGCTGCTCGAGGTCTGCTTCGTGATGGCCGCGAGCTGCGTCGTCAGGTAATTGCTTGTGTTCGTCATGCTCGCCACCGCTGCCGACAACGCGTTGAACTGCGTGTAGTACAGCGCCTGCTTGTTATCCAGCCGCGTCTGCATGGCGGTGATCTGGCTGGCAAGCGAGGTGAGCGAACTGTTGATCGAGTCCGTCTCGTTCTGCACCATGCCGCTGGACGACAGCAGGTTGGTCATCACCGTGTTGAGCTGGGCAGCGTAACCGCGCTGCACCGTGACCGTGCCACGGGCGCCCAGCGGGCCGCCGGCCACCTGCACGGTCAAGCCGTCGGTGGCGGAACCGCTGATGCCATAGAGGTTCTGTCCCGAACCGGTTGCAGCAACGCCGTTGATCGTGCCTTGCACATCCACACCGTTGGTGGCCGTTGGGCTCGCGCCGAAGAGCGATGAAGCGCCATTGCCCGACACCGATACCGCCGACACCGAGCCGAACTGGCTATCGGTTACGCTCAGCACGCCGCCGGCATTGGCCGACACCGAAGCGTTAACCTTCGCGTTCTGCAGCGTCGTCGATGCGTTGATCTGGCTTTGGATCTGCGCAGCCAGCGTCGCCGCGGTGTAACTGCCGGCCGCCAACGTCACGTTGATGGACATGCCGCTGATGTTGAACGCGAGCGTGTCGTTCACACCCGCCGTGATGGTCGTGCTGGCGGCGGCCGAACCCGTGAGCGTGCCCTGCGTGGCCAACCGCGTCACGTTGAGAGCGTAGCTGCCGGCCTGCGTGGAATCCGAGAACGTCGGCACGCTGACCAGTGAATCGGTGGCCGTGCCGGTACCGGCAAACAGACCGGCTACCTGGCTGGGCGACTTTGCAACGGCAGCCGACAGCTTGGTGTTGTCAACCGACAGCGTGCCGTCGGAATTCATCGTCACGCCCACGCTGCCCAGCGACTGGTAATTGCCGTTGCCAACCGCTTGGCCGAGCACGTCGGTAATCTGGTTGATGAGCGTCTTGGTGCTCACATCGCCCGCCAGCGGCCCATTGTTGGCGCTGTTGGCGGTGTCGATGTTGGTGAGCGAATTCAGTTGCGTGCGCAACGCGTTGTAGCCGTTCACAAAGTTGGTGACGGCGGTGGTGGTGGCGGTCGGGTCGTTGGCTACCGTCACGTTGGTGCTGCCCGTCTTGGACAGCGTGAACGATGTGCCGTCCACCACGTTCGACAACGTGTTGGTCGGGCTCTGCACGGCAATGCCGTTGATGGTGGCGAGGGCGTTCTGGCCCGTGGTCACCTCGGTCATGTTCTGCGTGCCTGCCGGGTCTTGCGAGAGCAGCGATTGCAGCGTCGAGTCGCCCGACACCGAAATCTTCATCTCCGAGCTGGAGCCGCCCGCGGTCGACGTCAGCACCAGACGGTACGGGCTGCCGCTGCCGTCGTTCACGATGCTGGCCGACACACCCACGTTGGCCGAGTTGATCGCATCACGGATACCCGCGAGCGTGTTGTTGGACGAATCGATCGTGATCGAGCCACCCGCCAGGTTGCCGTTCTGCGTGAACGTCGAACCGGTGTACTTGCCGCCCGAGAACGAGCCGCCCGACACCGAGCCGAACGAGAACGAAATCGTGGTCGAGGTGCCGCTGCCGATGGCCGTCGTAGTGGACGTCTGCCCCTGCGCCGCCAGAACCTGCGATTGCGCAAGCTGCGTGACATTGACCGCGTAGGAACCTGCAGGCGCCGAGCCCGTCACCGACGCACTCAGCATCGAGGTGTCGTAGCCGCCGGCCTTCATCGCGCTGTAGTTCGACGCGTTGGTCAGGTTCGATAGCGCGGTCTGGAAGGTCGACAGCGCACTCTTGAGCGAGCCCACGGCCGACAGCTGCGTCTGGTACGAGCTTTGCTGCGTCTGCAGTTGCGTCAGCGGCTGGCTCTCCACCTTCATGAGGCTGGTCACCAGCGAATTGACGTCGATGCTCGTCCCGATGCCGGGAATGGAGATCGGCGGAACGTAATTGCTGGTTGAGGAGGTGGTAGTGGTAGTCGCCATGATCGGGTCCGATAAGCATCTGCGCCGGCGGAAGTCTCTCTACACAACGGCACGGGTTGCAGCTTCTTTAGGGCAGGTTATGCAGGCGCCACCCACGAAAAAGGGGGGTATCCGACAAAAGAAAAAAGGCCGACGCCCCGAGGAACGCCGGCCCTTGACCCAATCGCGAAGCGGCTGGGCTGCATCCAACTTACTGATTAACCCTTCAGCAGGCTCAGGATGCTGTTCGGCGCCGAGTTGGCTTGCGCCAGCATCGCCGTACCCGCTTGCTGCAGGATGTTCTGGCGAGTCATGTTCGACGTTTCCGACGCGTAGTCCGTATCGACCATGGCCGACTTGGCAGCCGACAGGGCGGTGTTCGACGAGGTCAGCGTGTTGATGGTCGAGCTCAGACCGCTTTGCTGTGCACCGAGGCTGGCGCGGGCCGACTTCAGGCTGGCCAGATCGGTATCGATGGCCGCCTGAGCTGCCGTTGCGTTGGCAGTCGAGGTCACGCTCGTGCTCGACAGCGTGCCGAAGCTCGCCAGGTTGGCGTTGGTCACGGTAGCGACGTCGGTCGATGCGCTTTGGCCGTACTGGAACGTGGTCGAGGTCACCGAACCATCGAACAGCTTGGCGCCGTTGTAGTTGGCGTTCGTCTCGATGTTCTTGTTGGCCGTGGCCAGCTGTTGGTATTCCTTGTCCAGGTTGGCCTGGTCGGTGGTCGACAGACCGCCGTTGTTGGCTTCCACAGCCAGTTGGCGCATACGTTGCAGGTTGTTTTCAACCTGGCCCAGGTACGAGTCAGCCGTTTGCAGGTACGACTGTGCGTTGTTGGCGTTCTGGATACCTTGGGTTTGCGAGTTCAGCGTGGTCGTCAGGCTGGAAGCCACAGCATATGCAGCGGCATCGTCCTTCGCGCTGTTCACGCGCAGGCCGGTCGACAGACGTTGCAGCGACGTTTGCAGAGCGGACTGCGATTGCGACAGAGCTTGCTGCGTTTGCAGGGACGAGATGTTGGTATTGAGGCTGAGGGACATGACGGCTCCTAAGTTTCCCGATGGTTTGTTGCCCGTGTTTGCTAATTCCGGCTAGGCCGGGCAACGTGACCTGCAACTTGAAGGGGATCAGGTCTGCGTTGTACTCAGGTTATCGGTGGCCTCTGAGGAAAGTTTAGGGTCGCCTTGACAAATTTGTGCGTCGGCGGCGGTTTGGGCTTGCGGGCGCCTGACTTTCGACACCCCCTCCAAAAGAGGCGGCAAGCCTGCTTCTTGGCCTGCAGACCCTCGGCTATACTCGTTCGACCAGTTCATAGGCGCCAGCATCCCTCTATATATAGAGCGCCACACAGTGCACAGATGGGGAGTTGCAAGCCCGCCAGTTCGGCCGGAAGGCCTGCGGGCGGAAAGAAGAGCTCGATGCGAGCCCGCGTTTGACCCGCAACACCCACCATGCTCAATGTCCTGATCGTCGAACCGCACGATATTGCCCGTGTCGGCCTGCGCCAGATCCTCAAGGATTCGCGCCTGGCCCGGCAGATCGAGGCCGTGCCGGACCTGCGCGATGCCAATAACGACCTGCTCGCGCAGCGCGAGTGGGACGTCATGCTCTTCTCGGTGGAATCGGCCACCGGAGACGAATTCCAGACCATCAAGACCGTGCGCCAGCAGCATGCCCGCCTGGCCGTGCTGGCACTGGGCCGCCATCCTGAAGCTCTGCTTGCCGTACGGGCACTCAAGGCGGGCGCCGCCGGCTATCTGCCGATGGACGCCAGCCAGCCGCAGTTGCTGGCCGCCGTCAACGCCATCTCCAAGGGCAAGAAATACCTGCCTTCGGACCTCGTGGAGGTACTTGCCGACAACCTGAATGTCGACTGGGACAAGCCCCGCCACGACATTCTTTCCGACCGCGAATTCCAGACGCTGCGCATGCTCGGCTCCGGCCGCACGTTGGGCGAGATTGCCGAGGCACTGCAGATCAGCGTCAAGACGGTCAGCGTGTATCGGGGGCGCGTGCTCTCGAAGATGAAGCTGCGCAACAACGCCGAGCTGACCATGTACGTGGTCAGCAACGGCCTGCAACTCTAGGGTGTCCCGTAAAGCTACTGCGCGGCCCGATCTTGGCGGTGCGATGCTCGCCGTACACATGTACGGCTGCGCTTCTCCCACCAACCTCAGGCCGCTCGCTACGCTTTCCGGGACACCCTGAATAGACTCAAGACTTATAGAAACCGGGGGACACGCTCGCCGTAGCGGCGCGCGTTCTCGCGTACGAGGTCCTGTACCGCAGCCGGCTCCAGCGGCCGCGTGAGCAGATAGCCCTGAAACTCGTCGCAGCCGACTTCGCGCAGAAATTCGAGTTGCCCGGTGGTCTCCACGCCTTCGGCCACGGTCTTCATGCCCATGGCCTGCGCCATCATGATGATGGCCCGCGTGATGGCCGCGCGCTCTGCCACGTGCGGCAGGTCTTGCACGAACGAACGGTCGATCTTCAACGTATCGATCGGGAAGCGGTGCAGATACGACAGCGATGAATAACCAGTACCGAAATCGTCCAGCGCCAGCGATACGCCCATCGCGCGCAGCTCGGTCAGCAACGCATGCAATGACGGATCGTCGCGAATCAGAATGCCTTCGGTCATCTCCAGTTCCACCGCATTGCCGGGCAAGCCACTGGTCGATAGCGCGCCACGCACCATCCCGCTCAACTGCCCAGAGCTGAATGCCTGGCCCGAGAGGTTGATCGACATGCGCAAGTCCGGCAGCCCGATGCGGCGCCAGCGTGCAAGCTGGTCGCAAGCAGCGCGCAGAATCCAGCGGTCGATCTCGACGATCAGGCCGGTTTCTTCGGCGTCCTGAATGAACTGGCCGGGCATCATGTGGCCGAAATCGGCCGAATTCCAGCGGATGAGCGCTTCCACGCCGACGATACGGCCGCTCTTGACGTCCACACGCGGCTGGTAGTCGGCGTAGAACTCGTTGCGGTCGCTCGCGCGGCGCAAGCCCGATTCAATGCGGAAGCGGCGCGAGACGCGGTCGTCCAGGTCGCTCGTAAAGGTCTGGAAATTGTTGCGGCCGCGCTCTTTTGCCAGGTACATGGCGGCGTCGGCCTTGCGCAGCAGCGTGTTCGGGTCGTCGCCGTCGTGCGGCGCCACGGCAATCCCGATCGACACGCCCAGATACAGCTCCTGCCCCTCAATATGGAACGGCGCGCTGATGGCCGAGAGAATGCGCTCGGCCACGCGCCGCGTGCCCAGCCCGTCGAGCGCTTCGAGCATGACGACAAATTCATCGCCGCCCAGGCGGGCCACGGTGTCGGCTTCGCGCGCACAAGCCTGCAGGCGGGCCGCCACTTCGCGCAACAGCATGTCGCCAAACTGGTGGCCCAGCGTGTCGTTGACGTTCTTGAAACGATCCAGGTCGAGGAACATGACCGAGACGCGCGAGCGGTTGCGGCGCGCGATCGCCAGCGCGTGCTCCAGACGGTCTTCCAGCGCGGAGCGGTTCAGCAGACCCGTCAGCGTATCGTGCGTGGCCAGATGCCGGATGCGCTGCTGGGCTTCGCGGATCTGCGTGATGTCGACCAGCGACACCAGCACCGAATATGGCCTCGCACCGGCTTCCGATGCCCGCGGCGAGGCCGTCATCGAATGACCGCCATCGGCATACAGCGGCGTCCAGTTGCTGGAAACCCACACCGTGCGGCCATCCACGCAGTGCATCCCGAAAATCTGGTTCAACTGCGGCTGCCCTTCGGCGATCACATCCTGATCAGGCCAGTCGGCCTCGTGGATAGACGCATCGAATTCATCCACCGCGGCGTTGACGACCGTGGGCAGCAAGCGCCCCACCAGCGCTTCCACCGGCAAACCCAGCAGCCGTGCGGCACTCGGATTGGCGTAGGTGACGCGGCGGTCTGTTCCGCACACCAGGATGCCCTCCGTCAGCGCGTTGACCATCGACAGCAGGTCCAGCTTCGGGCAGAAGCCCGGCGGCTCGCCGCGCGCAGGACAGTCGGCCGGCAAGCCCTCGGCATCGACGAGCGCAAGGTCAATACGGGTGGAAAAGGGCAAGGAATTCAAGGCGGCTTCCGGCAAGGCAACGCAGGTATGCAAGGCCGGACCGTGCCGGCGCATTCCTTCATTACAACGGCAAGTGCGGGCAAATCTTTCGGGCAACGTCACTTTTGCGGCGGAGCCGGCGAGCGACGCGACGGGTAAAGCGCCCGGCGCAACGTAATCGGCACACAAAAGTGCCTCGATAATCACTTTCAGCGCTCATACCGTCCCACCCTTCACATCGCAAACGCCCGAGATAAGCGGGATTGACCACGTTTCTTGCTGGAATGAGCTGGACAGAGGTGGGGAAGAATGCCATCCGAGAACCCGACTCTGTGCTTTGCGTTGTTTTACGGTGTCTTGCGCGACGCGAGCCGGGAAAGCCCACCCCCCCCCTAGTCCCCGAGTGATCCCCATGGCCGAAGCCGCTGCCGCCACTACCGCCCCCGCCCCAGCAAAGGGCGGCTCCACCAAGCTGCTGCTGATCATCCTGATCGTGCTCCTGCTCGCCGGCATGGGCGGCGGCGCTGCCTGGTTCTTCCTCGGAGGCGGCAATCACGCCGCATCCGGCCCCGCAGCACCACCCAAGCCCAAAGAGCCGGTGTTCGTGGCCATGGAAACCCTGACCGTCAATCTGCAGCCTGAAGAAGGCAACGACCGTTACCTGCAGATCGGCATTACGTTCAAGAGCTTCGACAAGCATGCCGAAGAAGAGATCAAGACCTATACGCCCGAGTTGCGCAGCAAGGTCCTGATGCTGCTGGCCAGCAAGACGCCCACCGAGCTGTATCCGGCGGAGGGCAAGGTCAAGCTGTCCAAGGAAATCGTTGAACTGTGCGAACACGTCTTCAAGGCTGTCGGCAAGGAATCGCCGGTCGCTGATGTCTTGTTCACCAACTTTGTGATCCAGTGACATGCTCAAGGAAGAGTTTCTTTCCCAGGAGGAAATCGACGCGCTCCTGAAGGGCGTGTCCGATGACGCGGACGACGACCCTGTCGAAGCCGCCGACCCCTCAGGCATACGCTCGTACAACCTGGGCTCGCAGGAGCGCATCGTCCGTGGGCGCATGCCCACGCTGGAAATCATCAACGAGCGGTTCGCACGCAACTGGCGCATCGGGCTGTTCAACTTCATGCGGCGCAACGCGGAAATCTCCGTCGGGCCGGTGAAGGTGCAGAAGTACAGCGAGTTCATCCGCAACCTGGTGGTGCCGACCTCGCTCAACCTTGTGCACGTCAAGCCGCTGCGCGGCACGGCGTTGTTCGTGTTCGACCCCAACCTCATCTTCCTGGTGGTCGACAACCTGTTCGGTGGTGACGGGCGCTTCCACATGCGCGTGGAAGGCCGCGACTTTACCGACGTGGAGCAGCGCATCATCCAGCGCATGCTGCAGCTTGTGTTCGAGCACTACGCCAAGGCGTGGCAGCCGGTCTACCCGATCGATTTTGAATTCCTGCGCATGGAAATGCACACCGAGTTCGCCAACGTGGCCACGCCCAATGAAGTGGTGATCACCACCAGCTTCAGCATCGAGCTGGGCAGCAACGGCGGCGACGTGCACATCTGCATGCCGTACACCATGATCGAGCCGATCCGCGACCGGCTCACCTCCGCCATCCAGGGTGAAGCGCTGGAAGTGGACAAGCGCTGGCTGCGGCTGCTGTCGCAACAGGTGCAGACCGCCGAGGTGGAGCTGATTGCCGACCTCGCTACGGCCAAGGTGCAGGTGTCCGACATCCTGAACATGAAGGTGGGCGACGTCATTCCGCTGGAGCTGGATGACTGCGTGACCGCCAAGGTAGACGGCGTGCCCGTCATGGAATGCAACTACGGCACGTTCAACGGCCAATACGCGCTGCGGGTCAACCGCATGCTGAATATGAGCGGCAGCGAGTCTGCCACGGAGTCTGACGATGACAACTGAACCGACCATGAACCCCGAAGCCAACGCCGACGACATCGATGTCGAGATGACGATGGAAGAGGCCATGGCCCTGGAAGCCGCGCAGCGTGCTGCGGCCAACCCGCCGGCTCCCGCGCCCGCCGCCGAATCCAGCACGGTGTTCAAGCCCCTGACGGCCGACGGCCTGGGCGGCGCCCAACGCCAAGACATCGACATGATCCTGGACATCCCCGTGCAGTTGACGGTGGAGCTGGGTCGCACCAAGGTGCCCATCAAGAACCTGCTGCAACTCGCGCAAGGTTCGGTGGTGGAACTCGACGCACTGGCCGGTGAGCCGATGGATGTACTTGTCAACGGCTACCTGATCGCCCAAGGTGAAGTGGTGGTGGTCAACGAGAAGTTCGGTATCCGCCTCACCGACATCATTACGCCGTCGGAACGTATCCGTAAGTTGAACCGATAAGCCACACAAGTGCGCCGTCAATCGGCACCCTGACAGCAACCAGTGCTCCCCCCGGGCAAGGTGTTGAAATGAACCATGCAGTGGATTGGGCCCGCACCCTAGGCGGGCTGTTTGTAGTGTTGGCGATGATCGTGGCGGCCGGCTGGCTGCTGCGCCGTCTGCAGCAGCGCGCGGGCATGGGCCCCGCAGGTTTAGGCCGGCGCCGCAGCCAGGTGATCACCGTGGTTGCACAGCAGATGCTGGGCGCCCGCGAGAAGGTCGTCGTCGTCGATGTGGAAGGCACGTGGCTCGTGTTGGGCGTGACTCAGCAGCACGTGCAGACGCTCCACACGCTGCCGCGCCCCGCAGAAGCTGCTTCCGCGCCGGACGACCAATCCGGAGACGGCTCTTCCAACTCCGGCAAGCCGCCCCGCTTTGCCGACGCGCTGTCCATCCAGCTCAAACGTCATCTGACGGGGAAGTCGGAATGAACGCGGGCACATTCTTCCGTTGCCTGATCGCAATGGCACTGCTGGGCGCCGCGCCCGCCGTGTTCGCACAGGCGCAACCCGGCCTGCCGCTGCTCACGGGCACCGCCGGGGGCCAAAGCTATTCGCTGCCCGTCCAGACGCTGGTCTTCCTGACCTCGCTCGGGTTTCTGCCGGCGATCATCCTGATGATGAGCAGCTTCACGCGCATCATCATCGTGCTGTCATTGCTGCGCCATGCGCTGGGCACGCAAACCACGCCGCCCAACCAGGTGCTGATCGGGCTGGCGCTGTTCCTCACGTTCTTCGTCATGTCGCCGGTGCTCGACAAGGTCTACACCGACGCCTACGTGCCGCTGCGTGACAACAAGATCACCGTCGAACAGGCCATGGACACGGCAGCCACGCCGCTGCGCCAGTTCATGCTCAAGCAGACGCGCGAGCCGGACCTCGCCCTGTTCGTCAAGATGGGCAACATGCCGGCCATTGCCTCGCCCGAGCAAACGCCCATGCGCGCGCTCATCCCCGCCTTCGTCACAAGCGAGCTGAAGAGCGCATTCCAGATCGGGTTTGCCATCTTCATCCCGTTCCTGGTGATCGACATCGTGGTGGCGGCGGTGCTGATGTCGATGGGGATGATGATGGTCACGCCGTCGATCTTCTCGCTGCCGTTCAAGATCATGCTGTTCGTGCTGGTGGATGGCTGGCACCTGCTGCTGGGCTCGCTGGCGCAGAGCTTCGTGCAATAAGCGTCAAGAGGAAACCGACATGACACCCGAGTACGTTCTGGATATGGCCCGCCAGGCCATGCAGGTCGCCATGATGGTGGGCGCGCCGATGTTGCTGGTGTCGCTCGTCGTCGGCCTGCTGGTGGCAGTATTCCAGGCCGCCACGCAGCTCAACGAGCAGACGCTGTCGTTCATCCCCAAGCTGCTGGCCGTCGCGGCCACGATGGTGCTGGCCGGCCCGTGGATCGTCGCCGTAATCGTCGACTACACGCGCGGCGTGCTGACCAATATCCCCAACTACGTGAATTGACGACACCGAGCTGACGCAGCCGCCAAATCAACGATGATCCAATTCACCGCCACGCAGCTCAACGGCTGGATCGCCATGTACTGGTGGCCGCTGGTGCGCGTGCTGGCGTTCATCGCCATTGCGCCCCCGTTTGCCAATACCGAGATCCCGACGTCGATCAAGGTGGCATTTGGCGTGGTCATCACGGTGGCGCTGGCGCCCATGCTGCCGGTGCCCGCAGGCGTGTCGGTGGGCTCATACGAAGGGCTGTGGATCACGCTGGTGCAGGTGTTGATCGGGCTGGCGCTGGGCTTTTGCGTGCAGCTCGTGTTCTCGGCCGTCAGTGGTGCCGGCGAAGTGATGTCGGTGCAGATAGGCCTGGGTTTCGCCTCGCTGCTCGACCCGACGCAAACCGAGAGCAGCATGCTCCTCGGCCGCTTCCTCAGCCTCACGGCCGTTACCGCGTTCATTGCAGGTGACGGCCATCTCGTGCTGCTGCACGCGTTGTTCGACAGCTTCACCGCCCTGCCCGTCTCGGCAGCGCCGCTGGGCAACGCGGGTTGGCAGACGCTGGCCGGCGGCGGCACGATCGTGTTTGCGCTAGCCCTGCGCATCGCCCTGCCCATCATCGCGATCATGATGATCGTCAACCTCGGCTTTGCCGTGCTCTCGCGCACGGCGCAGGCGCTCAACCCGTTTGCCGTGGGCATCGCCGCCACGCTCGTGGTGGGGCTGATGCTGGTCATGGTGATGATGACGTCGTTGGCGCCGGTGGTGGAGCGGTCTGTGATGGATGCACTGGACCTGGGTGGGCGGGCGTTCAGCCAGTTCAGTACACCCCCGTCATCGGGCCAACCTCGCCCATAATCCGAACAAATTAAAACGGCGGTTTCAATACCCCTCTACATGGGGGAATCCATTCAAGCGCCATCACTTCAATAACCGCGCGAACGACGCCGTCCTGTTTTGTCACATTCCTCGCGCATTCTCGCCAGCGTCGCGCATGTGACACGAAGTCAAGCAAGCGGTTGTTTTCCTAGGGGACTTTTCAGTATGATTCGGCCCCAGGGTTGGGGAATAGCAAGCGCTTTGAAAGACAAAATCGGCTGAGAATAACGGCCCGCGCATTCACCCAGATCAATCGAAAACAATGAGAGCGAATCGGGTGAGGCAAGTGTTGCGTTGATGCGCGACAGCCAGCCCCGCGCCGGGCGCCGCACACACTGCGGCCACTGGCAGTGCTCCACATGCGAACACCGATATGCCCGATTTGCACTGGACAATCCCGGTTGCTCGCTGGTCCTGCTGGCCTGCCATTGGTGCTGATTCAATATCGTCTCCGGAAATCGGTTTTATTGAACCGATGGTTCGGCGGCGTCTGAGCACGCTCTCTAAAAGCGCGCTGAAGGTCGCACACGATTGCGCTGCCGATGTCCCACGCGCGCGTGTCGTCTTTGCCTCCCGGCATGGCGAATTGCGCCGCACGGCCGGCATCCTGGCCGACATCGAGAACGCCGCCCCGGTCTCCCCCACCGCATTCAGCCTGTCTGTACTCAACGCCATGAGCGGCGTATTTGGCATTGCGCGCGGCGACACCTCGCCTGCCATCGCCGTGTCGGCCGGCCCGGCTACGCTGGGGCTCGCTCTGCTGGAAGCGCATGCCCAGTACGCATCGGACCCTGCTTCACCGGTGCTGCTGGTCTACGCCGATGAACCCGCCGATGCGCGCTTCGGCTCCGTGGCCGATGAGGTGGATACGTGCGCGCTAGCCGTACTGCTCGACGGTTCGGCCAGTGCCTCGTTGGTGTGTTCGCATGGCCCCGCGACAGCGGGCGGGCAAGCGGCAAATGTCACGACAACGCAAAGCCAGGCCGTTCTGCACTGCCTGTCATCCCGCACCTCCGGCGCCTGGCAACACGCAGACGGCAGCTGGACGTGGCAATGGCGCGAGGGCCCATGGCAAGCACACTGAGCGCCCGCCTCAACTTGGCATGGCGCTTGGTGGCAACGGGGCTGGCCTTTACCGTCTTCGGCGTCTGCGGGGTGCTGTTCTCCGTCGTCGTATTTCCCTTGGCTTGGCTGTGGCCGCACCGGGCATCGCGCCAACGCACTGTCACGTTCGTTATCCATTGGTTCTTCCGTACGCTGGTTCGCGCGCTCCAATGGCTCGGTGTGATGAGGCTGGATGTGCAAGGTGCGGAGGAGCTGCGTGCGCGCCGACCCGCCATCGTGGTGGCCAACCACCCGACCTACCTGGACGTGATGGTGCTCCTGGCGCTGACTCCGTCAGCCTGCTGCGTGGTGAAGAACGCCCACTGGGGTAACCCGTGCTTCTGGGGCATCGTGCGTGCCGCCGAATACATCAGCAACGCAGACCCGACCGAACTGGTAGAGGCGAGCGCGCGCCAGTTGGCCGCGGGGTACACCATGATCATCTTCCCGGAAGGCACGCGCAGTCCGGCCAAGGATCGGTTGCATCCATTCTCACGCGGCTTCGCACATATGGCGCTCAACGTGGGGGTCCCCATCGTGCCCGTGCTGATGGATTGCGACCCGCCCGCCTTTACCAAAACCATGCGTTGGTACGACGTGCCACCACGCGCCTTCTGCATGAAGGTCGCCGTGCTGCCGCCTATCAGCGTCGCGCAATACGTACCCGATGGCTCGCCGCCGGCGCTCGCCGCACGTGCACTTACCACCGGCGTCGAAACCCACATCACCGATCATCTTCTGCAACATGGATTCTTTGAAGCTCGAAATTAAGCAACTTCTTATCGAAGCGCTCGATCTGGAAGATATGACGCCAGCGGACATCGACGACGATGCCCCGCTCTTTGATACGAACGGTATTGGCCTGGATTCCATTGACGCACTGGAAATCGGCATCGTGCTGCGCAAGCGTTACCAATTGACGATTGCCGCCAATGACGAACATACGCGCGAGCATTTCCGCTCGATTAACACACTCGCCGCACTGGTGAAGAGCCAACAATAATCGCCCGGGCATTGGCACCGGCAGGCACAGGGAGAAAAAAAATCATGACGGACACTGAGATCCTCGAGCGCATCCGCGTCATTTTCAAAGAGAACTTCGATATCGATCCGGCGCGCGTCACGCCCGAAGCACATCTATTTGAAGAGCTGGATCTGGACAGCATCGATGCAGTCGATCTGGCAATCAAGCTGCAGGAAATGACAGGACGCCGCATCAAGCCCGAAGAATTCAAGACGGTACGCACGGTGGGCGACGTCATCGGCGCAGTCGAATCGCTGCTCGCGGCATAAGCGGATGCAGGCGCAACCTGCACGCCACCCCCTGGCACTGCCCAAGTGGGCGCGTGGCGCCGCTCAAGCGGCGCTGAAGATTGCGTATCCGCTGGTGCTGATCGGGGCATGGCATTTCGGCACACCGCGCTACGCCGGCATCGCGCTGCTGGCGTTGCTCTGGATGCAGCGGTGGATCGGCGCGGGCAGCGTATCGACGCTGCTGCGCCAGCTCACGCCGCTGGATTGGCTGACTGCGGGAACGCTGACTTGCATGTCCGCCGCCGTCGCCATCACGGATAGCGAATTGCTGCTGCGCCTGTATCCGGCGCTGGTCAATGCTGGGCTGTTGCTGAGCTTTGCAGCTACCCTTCGCTCGGGCCCTTCCATGATCGAAAAGTTTGCGCGCATGCGCCTGCCCGACCTGCAGCCGCGCGCCGTTTGCTATACGCGGCGCGTCACGCAGGCGTGGTGCGTTTTCTTCGCACTCAACGGAGTGACGGCAATGATCGCGGCCCTGTACTGGTCGCGCGGTGCATGGGCGTTGTACAACGGCGTGATCGCTTACGTCTTGGTCGGTGTGTTGGTTGTAGCGGAAATGGCGTTCCGTCATTGGATTGTGCGCCCGCACGCCCTGCCGTCGGAGGCGACATGATTGCCCTCCACGCCCTGCTGTCGGCTGCGCAGCCTGTTGACACTGCCATCTGCGCCGATGGCCGGCAATCCATAACATCCGGCGTCTTTCGTGCCCGTGTAGCGGCCTGCTCAGCGGTGTTCGCTGGCCAGCAGGCGACACGCTACGCGCTGTGCGTCGACGATCCGTTCGATTTCACGTGCGCGCTGTTTGCGTTGTTTGCATGCGGTAAGCATGTCGTGATTCCCGCCAGCGCCGCGCCTGCCTATCTCGGCACGCTGGCAGACGCGTACGACGTGCTCATCACCGATACCGACCTCCCGACCATCGGCGCGCATACCGAAGGCGCGACGCTCAACACAATCCATCCGGATGTACCGATCACGCTGTACACCTCAGGTAGCACCGGCGCACCCAAGCCTATCCGTAAGACGCTCGCGCAATTCGATGCGGAAGTCTTAACACTTGAACAGCAGTGGGGTCCGCAGATGGGCAGCGGCGTGGTGCTGGCCAGCGTGCCCCACCACCATATTTATGGGCTGCTGTTCCGCGTGTTCTGGCCGTTGGCCGCCGGGCGCGCATTCAGTCGGCAGACCGTTACCGAACCCTCCGCATTGCAGCGTGCCCTGATGTTGCAACCCGCTGCCGCGTTGGTCTCCAGCCCGACCCAACTGGCGCGATGGCCGTTGCTTTCGGGTTTCGATACGCTGCCGGCACTCCCAACCGTGTTTTCGTCTGGTGGCCCATTGGATGCGGCTGCAGCAACGGCGTTTGCAGATGCACATGGAAGTGCACCCATCGAAGTGTTCGGCAGCACGGAAACCGGCGGCATCGCCTGGCGCCGTCAGGACCGCTCCCATGCATGGCAGCCGTTCGGCAGCATCGAAGTCCGCCAGGAAGACGACGGCGCGCTTGCCGTACGCTCGCCGCATCTACCCCACCGTGAATGGCACCGCACCGATGACGCGATCGCGTTTGACGACAGTGGCCGCTTCGTCCTGCGCGGCAGATTGGACCGCGTCGTCAAGGTTGACGGCAAGCGTGTCTCGCTGCCAGAAGTCGAAGCGTGGTTGGGTGAGCATCCGTTTGTGGCGCGGGCAGCGGCAACGTTGCTAACGGGGATGTCACGCGACCGATTGGGCGCGCTGGTCGCACTCACGCCGGCTGGAGCGCAGGCGCTGCGCGCGCAGGGCCGCGTGGCGCTGGCCAAGACGCTGCGCCGGCACCTGTCCGCCTACACCGAGCCCACGTTGATCCCGCGCCGCTGGCGCTTCTGCATGGCCATGCCGATAGACGCGCGCGGCAAATTGCCCGCGGCAACCGTGGCCGCTGCGTTCCGGCCGGGCGCCGAGGGCTTCGAAACGCTCTCCCATGTGAGCGATGCCGACAGCGATCACTACGAGCTGCGCGTCAGCCACGATCTCGTGCATTTCGCGGGCCACTTTCCTGGCCTCCCGATCCTGCCCGGCGTGGTGCTCATCGACTGGACCGTGAGCCTGGCCGCTGCCCGTAACAGCGCGGTACGTACGATTACGTCAATCGACCAACTGAAGTTCATGGCGCCGGTACCTCCGGGGGCCGTGGTGTCGCTGCGCCTCGTGCACGAGCCGGATCGCAGCCGCGTACGCTTCACTGCCCGACTCGGCGCCCGTGATTGCGCCTCGGGCGTACTGGTCCATCGGGAGGCTGTGTGAGCCCGAACACGGTCATCGTCATCCCGATCTACAACCACAAGGATGCGATCGGCAACACCGTCGCAAACCTGTTGGTCCACGGGCTGCCGGTCCTCATCGTCGACGACGGCAGCAACGCGGCCACGCAATCCGTGCTGGCCGCGCTCGCACAGCAGTACGCACAACAAGTCACGCTGCTGCGGCTACCGGAAAACGGCGGCAAGGGCGCAGCTGTGATGGCCGGTCTGCGTGCGGCCTACGCTGCCGGCTATACCCACGCCCTGCAGATCGACGCCGACGGCCAGCACGATGCGGGCGACGTACCTCGCTTTCTTGCCGCCGCCATTTCCGCGCCCGACGCCATCATCCTCGGCCGCCCGGTCTACGACGAAAGCGTGCCCAGGTCGCGCCTGTACGGCCGCTACCTCACGCACGTGTGGGTGTGGATCGAAACGCTGTCATTCGACATCCGGGATTCGATGTGTGGCTTCCGCATCTACCCGTTGGCGCTGGCGTGCAAGCTGATGGATGACGTGGCGCTGCCCACCCGCATGGATTTCGATATCGAGATTCTGGTACGCCTGCACTGGCGCCGGGCGCGCATCATCACGCTGCCCACGCGCGTGACGTATGAACGCGGCGGGCTGTCGCACTTTGACGTGCTGTGGGACAACATCCGCATCAGCAAGAGCCACACGCGGCTGGTGGCCGGCATGCTGCTGCGTTTTCCGATGCTGCTGGCCGGAAAATGCTTGCCGCGCTGGCGTCATTCTTCGGCATCAACCACGACACAAGGTTGGTGGCGCGTGGCCGAGCGTGGGAGCCAGTTCGGCATGCAACTTCTTGCGCTGAGCTGCCGCCTGTTCGGCACACGCCTCACTTCGTTGTGGCTATACCCGATCGTCGCGTATTTCCTGATAACCGGGCGTGCGGCGCGAGAGGCATCGCGGCAGTACTTCACCCGCTTGCATTCGGTGTCGCCGGGTACAGGCATGCCGCAACCGGGTTGGCTTAGTGCATACCGCCACATGATCGCGTTTGCGCAGTCGGGGCTGGACAAGCTGGCCGCATGGTCGGGGCAGGTCAAAAATGAACGCGTGCGCTTTGACGACCCGACCGCATTCGAAGCACTCGTTGCCAGCGGTCGTGGCGCACTGGTCATTGGCGCGCACCTGGGCAACCTGGAAATGACGCGCGCGCTGGCTGCCCGCAATGGCCTCGCCAAGGTAACGGCGGTGGTCTACACCGAGCATGCGCAGCGCTTTAACCACGTGCTGGCACAAGCGCATCCGGATGTCGTCTCGCACCTGATGCAAGTGACCGACTTCGGCCCAGCCACAGCCATGCTGATGCAAGAGCGCATCGACGCCGGCGAACTGCTGGTGATCGTGGGCGACCGGGTGCCCGCACACGAATCCGGCCGCACGGTGGAGGCCCGCTTTCTGGGCGCGCCTGCACAATTCGCACAGGGTCCATACGTTCTGGCACACGCGCTGGGCTGCCCGGTGTACCTGTTCTTTTGCCTAAAGACGGGACAGGACCATACCCTGTATTTCGAGCCATTTGCCGAGCACGTTGCGCTACCGCGTGCCGAGCGCGCACGCCACCTTGGCGCATTGGCCCAGCGTTACGCAGAGCGGCTGGAACACTATTGCCGCAAGGCCCCTTTCCAATGGTTCAATTTTTTCGATTTTTGGGCGCGCCCCAACGCCACCAAGAACATGGACGCCCATGGCTGAACACGATTTGAACGTGCCCGCGCAAGTCAATGCGCCCGCCCAACGGCTCGGCGTTGTCATCGGCAACCGTCATCTGACGATTGAAGACGTCGTTGCCATTGCGCGCGACCAGCAGCCGGTTTCGCTCTGCACCGATGCCGCGTGGCGCGATCGCATCGAACGTGGTGCGCAGTTCCTGTGCCAACGGCTGGCCGAAGGCGCAACCATCTACGGCGTCAACACAGGCTACGGCGATGCGTGCCAAGTAAGTGTGCCGATGGCGCTGGTTGAAGCTCTGCCGCTGCAGCTCACGCGCTATCACGGTTGCGGCATGGGCCGCCACCTGGAGCCGGCTGAAACGCTGGCCGTGGTGGCTGCACGACTGAACTCGCTGGCCCACGGCTATTCGGGTGTGCGGTATGTGCTGCTGCAGCGCCTGGCTGACCTGATCAACCACCGCATCCTGCCGCGCATTCCGGCCGAGGGATCGGTGGGCGCCAGCGGTGACCTGACGCCCCTGTCGTACGTGGCTGCCACGCTGGTCGGCGAGCGCGACGTGCTTTTCAACAACCATGTGCAGCCCGCCGCCGGCGTGTGGCACCAGATCGGCCACTCGCCCATCACCCTGGCCCCGAAAGAGGGGCTTGCGCTGATGAACGGCACTGCGGTCATGACTGGTCTGGCGTGTCTGGCCTACGCCCGCGCAGAGCAACTGATTCGCCTGTCTTCTCGACTGACGGCCTTGGCCACGGTGGCACTCGATGGGCGCGCTGCGCACTTCCACCCGACCATCTTCGCGGCCAAGCCACATGCGGGGCAGGCGGAAGTTGCCGGATGGATTCGCGCGGATCTGGCCGACTGGGATGACGCTTCGGCGCACCGCGTGCAAGATCGCTATTCGATCCGCTGCGCTCCGCACGTGATCGGCGTGGCGCGCGACGCGCAGTCGTGGATCCGCCGCGACATCGAGAACGAACTCAACAGCGCCAACGACAATCCGCTGGTCGATCCCGACGCAGAGGAGATCCTGCACGGCGGCAACTTCTATGGTGGGCACATCGCGTTCGCGATGGACGCGCTCAAGACAGCCATTGCCAACCTGGCCGACCTGATGGACCGCCAGTTGGCGCTCCTGGTCGACGACAAATTCAACAACGGCTTGCCGCGCAACCTGTCGGGCGCCACCGCCGAGCGTGCACCGATCAACCACGGTTTCAAAGCCGTGCAGATCTCGTCATCAGCCTGGACGGCCGAAGCGCTCAAGCACACCATGCCGGCCAGCGTCTTCTCGCGATCAACGGAAGCGCATAACCAGGACAAGGTCAGCATGGGCACGATTGCCGCGCGTGATTGCCTGCGCGTGCTGGAGCTAACGGAACAGGTGGCAGCCGCGCATACGCTCGCAGCTGTCCAGGCAGTGCGACTGCGCTGTCAGCTTGACCCGTACACGCAGGTGCCGGCACCCGTGCAGGCGTTCGTGGAGCGTATCAGCGCCATGTCGGCATTCGTGAGCGAAGACCGCCCACTGGAAGCCGATCTGCGCACACTGACGCTCGCCATCGAGCGTGGCCTGCTCACCAACGCAGACAACCAACAGGAAATGCCAGCATGACTTCCCGCGACCTGCCGCCACTGGCCGCCAGCGCCCAGGTTGAGGTGCCGTTTCACGACGTCGACGCCATGGACGTCTGCTGGCATGGTCACTACCTGAAGTACTTCGAGATCGGCCGTGCCGCGCTGCTGCGCCGCTTCGACTACGATTACCGCGAGATGCGCGACTCCGGCTACCTATGGCCCGTTGTCGAAGCACACCTGAAGTACATCAAGCCGGCAACCTACGGCCAACAGATCGAGGTGCGCGCAACGCTGCTGGAGTACGAGAACCGCCTGAAGATCGGCTACGAGATCGTCGATTGCGCATCCGGCACCCGGCTGACCAAGGGAACCACCACGCAGGTAGCTGTATGCGCCGGCACCGGAGAACTGCAGTTCGTCTCGCCGCCCGTGATGATCGAACGTGTGGAGCGCGCATGGTTGGGCTGAACGCTATCGTGCGCGCGTGGATTACCGCGCTGATGCTGGGGACGTGCACACTCGCCAGCGCGACACCGAGCGAAGTATCGCCGGGCAGCACACTCGTCTCGCAAGTCGCTGCGCAATTGGCACAGGCACGTGGCATACGCGCGCAGTTCGTACAAACGCAATCGCTGCAGGCCATGCAGAAGCCGCTGGTAAGCAGCGGCACGCTGCTGTTCTTGCGCGATCTGGGCGCAGTCTGGCGCATCGAGCAGCCGACCCGCATGACGTATGTGATGACCGACTCGGGTGTCACCGTGCTGGATGCCAACGACCGGCCGACGCGTGGCGCGCGCAACGCCGCTGGTGTAGCGCAGGTCTCGCGCATGATGCGCGCGATGCTCACGGGCGACCTGTCCGCGCTCTACTCCCAGTTCAACGTCAATGCACAAGGCAACGTCAGCCGCTGGCATCTGAAGTTGACCCCAGCCCAGCCGCAATTGGCACAGGCACTGCGCGGGCTGGATCTGTCGGGCGACACCTACGTGCGGAGTATCCGCATCCAGTCAGCCAATGGCGATGAAACACGCATCGAGTTCACGGGCAGCACGCGTGTGGAAGCGCCCAGCGCTGCCGAGCGCACGCTGCTGGGAGCGCCCTGATGACGCTGGAGCTGGGGTTGCATCGGCCGGCCCTCTCTGTCCGACGAATGTGGGGCATCCGGCTCGGCTGGCTGGCGGTCGTGCTGGCCGCCCTGCTCTATTGCGGCCTGCGCCTGCACGACGGTACGGCGTTGCAAACGAACCTGCTGTCGTTGCTGCCGGACACCGAGGCCGACCCGGTTGCGGAAAAGGCTGTCGATACGCTGGCGGCATCACTGGGTGACCGCGCGGTCTTCCTGCTCAGTAGCCGCAACGCTGACCATGCAAAAGCGGCTGCCATGCAGTTTGGTTCGCAACTCAAGCGCAGCAAGTCTCTTCGCACCGTGATTGCCCAGTTGCCGCCATTCGATACCGCGCAGATCACCCGCTTCTATCTGCCTTACCGATTCGGCCTGCTGAGCGCCGCAGACCGCGCGGCACTGGATGACACATCCACCGCGCTGCCCACACTGCTCGCGCAAAGGCTGTACGCGCCGGTCGAAGCCGGTCTGAGCGCACCGCTGGCTGACGACCCATTCGGCTGGCTCAGCCACTGGCTGGCGGGCCTGCCGCTGGCCGCCACGCGGCTCGAACTGGAAGACAACCTGCTGATCACCCGGCGCGGTGACACCACCAGCGTCTTGGTCACCAGCACGCTGGCCGCTTCTGCCTACGATGGGCAAACCCAGGCCGACGTCCGCACCGCTGTCGCACAGGCTGAGCAATCATTGGCGCGTACCTTTCCGGACGTCACTCTGGTGCGCACCGGCGCCGTTTTCTATGCCGCCGCTGCGCGCAGCGCTTCGGAACAGGAACTGCATCGCATCGGCATCATCTCGACACTCGGTATCGCTTTGCTGATGTTGTGGGTCTTCCGCTCGCCGCGCTTTCTGCTGCTCGGGTTCCTGTCCACGGGCATTGGGATCGTGTTTGCGTTGGCCGCAACGATGCTGGTCTTTGGAAAGCTGCACCTCCTCACGCTCGTATTCGGTGCCAGCCTGATCGGCGAGGCGGTGGATTACTCCATTCAGTACTTCGTCGGCCACCTCGGTGCCCAGGGGCAAGACGCGCGACGCAGCGCGCGCGAGGTACGGCCGGCACTGCTGGTGGCGCTTGCAACAAGCCTGCTCGGCTACGCGATCCTGGTTGGCGTGCCATTTCCGGCGCTGCGCCAGATTGCGTGCTTTGCCATCGCTGGGATCGGAGCGGCCTTTTTGTCAGTGGCATCGCTGTTGCCTGCACTGCTGACGAATGCGCAGCGACAGCCATACCGCACCTACGATCGCGCCGCGCGTTGGCTGGGCCGCTGGCAGGCAGCACTGACGCGACGGGGTGCTTGGGTTTGCCTGGCACTCATTGCGGCGGCCGCCGTGCCCGGATGGCTACGCCTGACCAGCGACGACGACATCCACCTGCTGATCCAGCGCGACCCCGATCTGGCACGACAAGAGGCCTTCGTGCGCGAAACCATCGGCGTAGAAAACAGCACCCAATTTTTCGTTGTGAAGGGCGACTCCACCGAGCAGGTGTTGCAACGTGCTGAAACACTGCAACACAAGCTGGAGCTGCCGATTGCAGGTGCCTCGCTCAAAGGCGTGCAATCAGTCACCCAGTTCGTGCCTTCCGCTCATCAACAAGCGGAAGACCGCGCCCGCCTGAGCAAACGCGTGTCTGCTGACCCGCAAGCCCTGCGCGCGACCTTGACGGACGCTGGCTTTCGGCCCGAGATCGCCGCCAAGTACGTGACTGCATTTGAAACCCCTCCGAGTGCCCCGCTTACGGTGGATGCATGGCTAGCGATGCCTTGGTCGCAGCCCTATCGCCACCTCTGGTTAGGCCAAGTGTCGAGCGCCGGTGCGCCGCGCATGTTTGCCGCCATCGTCATCCCGACCGGTGTCACGTCGGCGCAGTTGCCCGCGTTGGCGGCACTGGCCGATGCCACCCCTGGTATCCGCTTCGTCGACAAACCCGCCAGCGTCGCGCGCCTGTTCGCCACGTACCGCATCGATAGCGGTTGGTGGCTGGCTGGGGCGCTCAGCCTGATCCTCATGCTGTTCTGCGTGCGCTATGGCGTGGCCGCCGGTGTGCGCGTGACCTTGCCGGTCGTCTGCGCTGTCGGCATCACGTTTGCTGTGTATGGCTACGCGGGCATTCCGCTAAACCTGTTCCATTGGCTAGCCCTGATGCTGGTGCTGGGCGTCGGCGCCAACTACGCTGTGTTCCTGCGCGAAGGTTGTGCGCGGCAGCGCGCGGATATTGGTGGCGTATGGGTTGGCGTGTTGCTGTCGGCGTCCACCACGCTGCTCTCGTTCGGCCTGCTGGGTACAAGTGGCATGCCGGTGCTGCGCAGCTTCGGCATGACACTTGCCCTGGGCATTGTCATTGCGGTTGCGTTGGCGCCGCTCGGAATGCCCAACGTAAGACATCGACCATCATGACCGCTTCTCCTGTTTATCTGCATGCGCTCGGCATGGTCAATGCGCTGGGTGATGACGTGAATTCCATCCGCCGCAACTTGGCAGCCGGGCATGCGCCTGGCATGGGGGCGGTCGACCGGCCGGAAGGTTCAACGGGCATGATCGGACGCGCCTTGGCTGCACTCGAGATCGAACCGCCCGCGCACTTGTCCGCCTACGACTGTCGCAACAACCGGTTGCTGCTTGCCGCGCTCGCGCAGATTCAACCCGTGGTGGACCAGGCCCGCACCCAGTATGGCCCGCACCGGATTGGCATCGTCCTCGGGACCAGCACGTCGGGCATCGACGCTGCCGAGGCGGCGCTGCGCCATGCAAAAGAACACGGCAATCTTCCCCGCGCGTTCGACTATCGCCAAATGGAAATCGGCACGCTGGCACCGTTCGCCGCTGCGGCACTTGGCACCACTGGTCCGGCTTATACGGTATCCACCGCTTGCACATCGAGCGCCAAGGCTTTCGCCTCGGCCCGCCGGTTGCTGCAACTAGGCCTGTGTGACGCAGTGGTCGTGGGGGGTGCGGATTCGCTATGTGAGTTGACGCTGCAGGGCTTTGCCTCGCTGGAATCGACCAGCGCCGCGCGCACCAACCCCATGAGCCGCAACCGTGCCGGTATCAATATCGGCGAAGGGGCGGCCGTATTCCTGATGACACGTGAACGCGGCCCCGTACGGCTGGCGGGTGTGGGGGAGTCGAGCGATGCCCACCACATTTCTGCGCCCGACCCGACCGGCGCCGGCGCTGAGAGCGCCCTGCGCGCCGCCTTGGCGGATGCCGGCATCGATGCCAGCGCCATCGGCTACGTCAACCTGCACGCCACCGCCACCCGCAAGAACGATGAGATGGAAGCGCATCTGATGGCGCACGTCTTTCCAGCGGGCGTGCCAACCAGCGGCACCAAGCCGCTGACGGGGCACACGCTGGGCGCCGCAGGCGCCACCGAACTCGGCTTCGCATGGCTGACGCTCGCCGATGAAGGCATCACCCTGCCGCGCCACCTCTGGGATGGCGAAGCCGACCCCGCTCTGCCCACGCTCGATCTGATCGAAGACACCCGCCGCCTGGGCGCCGGCCGGTACGTAATGAGCAACTCGTTTGCTTTTGGCGGCAGTAACGCCAGCCTGATCCTGGGGCAGGGATGAGCATGACTGATACCGAAGTGAGGGCTGCTTTCCCCTTGGCTCCCATCGAATCGATCCTGCCGCATCGCGGCACGATGTTGCTGCTCGCAGGCGTCGAATCCTGGGATGACGAATTTCTTGCGGCGGTTGCACATGTCGACCCTGCCGCCTGGTATGCCGACACCCGCGGCAACATGCCCGCGTGGATCGGCATTGAGCTGATGGCGCAGGCCATTGCAGCACATGTCGGCCTGCTTTCGACGCGCGCTGGTCAACCAGCGCGGCCCGGCGTGCTGCTTGGTTCGCGCAAGTACGAGGCCAGCGTTCCCGCGTTTGAACAAGGCAAGCCGTTGCGCGTGGAGGCACGCGAGCTGTTGCGCGGTGCCGAGGGTCATGGCGCGTACGAGTGCACAATCAGTGCGGGCGGACAGCCCCTGGCCCACGCCATCATCAAGGTTTACCAGCCGACCGATTTTCAAGCATTCATCGAAGGGAGTCTCACGATATGAGCCGCCGTGTTCTTGTGACGGGCGCAAGCCGTGGCATCGGCCGCGCCATCGCCTATCAGCTCGCATCCGACGGGTTTGACGTCTCGGTGCATTGCCGCAGTGGCCGCAACGAGGCCGATGCCGTTGTCGCCGGTATCCAGGCGCAGGGTGCGAATGCAGGTAAGGCCCGCGTGCTCCAGTTCGATGTACGCGACCGCAACGCCTGCCGTACGCAGCTCGAGGCCGACGTCGAAGCGCACGGTGCCTACTACGGCATCGTTTTGTGCGCGGGTGTCACCCGCGATGCCGCCTTCCCCGCCCTGACGGACGAAGACTGGGACATCGTGCTCGAAACCGGCCTGGACGGTTTCTACAACGTCCTGCACCCACTCACCATGCCAATGGTGCGTGCACGCAAGGGGGGGCGCATCGTCACCATCGCATCGGTCTCGGGCGTGATGGGCAATCGAGGGCAGGTCAATTACAGCGCGGCCAAGGCCGGCCTGATTGGTGCAACGAAGGCCCTGGCAGTGGAACTGGCTTCACGCAACATCACCGTCAACTGCGTAGCCCCGGGTCTGGTCGAAACCGAGATGCTGTCCCACGTCGAACACCTGGACCACGCACTCCAGACGGTACCGATGCAGCGCGTCGGCCAGCCAGCCGAGGTGGCTGCGGTGGTGGGCTTTTTGATGTCGGATGCGGCGTCGTACGTCACGCGCCAGGTCATCGGTGTCAACGGCGGGATGATCTGATGAAACGGGTTGTCGTCACCGGCATGGGCGGTGTTACCGCCCTCGGCTCTGAGTGGAGTGAAATCCAATCGGCCCTCGAACAGGGCCGCAATGCCGTTCGGCGTATGCCGGAGTGGGATTACTTCGACACGCTGCACGCGCGGCTGGCGTGCCCGCTGCCGGCCTTCACCACACCGGCGGAGTACCCACGCAAGAAGACCCGTTCA
Organism: Ralstonia sp. SA306; assembly: GCF_054792405.1. Taxonomy (NCBI): domain Bacteria; kingdom Pseudomonadati; phylum Pseudomonadota; class Betaproteobacteria; order Burkholderiales; family Burkholderiaceae; genus Ralstonia; species Ralstonia sp. SA306. Next base: position 407,983 of record NZ_CP096452.1, on the reverse strand, counting down.
ATGGGACCTGTCTCGGTGTACGCCGTGCGCGCAAGCGAGCTGGCCCTGGCCGATGCAGGCTTGGCGGGAGACACCTCCATCGCCGATGGCCGCATGGGCGTGGCGTATGGCTCGTCGTCAGGCTCGGTGCAGCCCATCCGCGCGTTCGGCAACATGCTGGACACGGGCTCGATGCAGGGCGTCACATCCAACAGCTACGTGCAGATGATGCCGCACACGACGGCGGTCAACGTCGGGCTGTTCTGGGATTTGAAGGGCCGAGTCATTCCCACATCGTGCGCGTGCGCATCGGGCAGCCAGGCGATCGGCTATGCCTATGAAGCCATCGCGACCGGCAAACAGACGATGATGCTGGCCGGCGGCGCCGAGGAACTGTCCGCACCAGCCGTGGCTGTATTCGACACCCTGTACGCCACCAGCACGCGCAATGATGAGCCGCACCTCACGCCTCGCCCGTTCGACAAAGCCCGCGATGGTTTGGTCGTGGGCGAAGGCGCAGCCACGCTGGTGCTGGAAGACTACGACCACGCCCGCGCGCGCGGCGCGCGCATCCATGCCGAGGTCGTCGGTTTCGGCTGCAATTCCGACGGTGCACACATGACGCAACCTACCGCGGCCACCATGAGCCAGGCCATGCGCCTGGCGCTGCAGGATGCACGCCTGCCGCAGGACGCCATCGGCTACGTCAACGCGCACGGCACATCCACAGACCTCGGTGACGTGGCCGAGAGCCTGGCCACGGCCGAGGTCTTCCGCCCCACGATGCCGATCAGTTCGCTCAAGAGCTATATCGGTCATACGCTGGGCGCATGCGGCGCCATTGAAGCGTGGTGGACCATCGAGATGATGAAGCGCAACTGGTACGCGCCCACGCTCAACCTCGAGAACGTCGACCCGGCCTGTGCACCGCTCGACTACATCGCCGGCAGCGCGCGCACCCTTGATACCGAGCACGTGATGAGCAACAACTTCGCGTTTGGCGGCATCAACACGTCGCTGATCTTCAAGCGCGCTGCCTGATGTCGCTTAGCACTTCGCGCCCCTTGGCTGCACCGGAACGCGTGGTCGTGACGGGCCTGGGTATCGTAAGTTGCCTGGGTAACACGCTGGATGGGGTTTCTGCGGCGCTGCGCGACGGCCGCTCGGGCCTCTCGCACGTTCCGGCCTGGCAGGCGCTGGGGCTGTCGAGCCAGATCGCAGGCTTGGCCTCAGTTGAGGGCGCTCCGCCGTTTGCACGCAAGTTCGAACGCTTCATGGGCGAGACCGCGCGCATGGCGTGCCACGCGGCACGCAACGCCATCGGCGATGCTGGACTGGAATCGACGGCTCTGCAGACGCCGCGCGCGGGCTTGGTGGCAGGCTCCGGTAGCGGTGCATTGGCCGCGTATGACATCGCACTGGACGCCGTACGTGCGCGCGGCGTGGAACGGGCATCGCCCTATATCGTGCCGCAGGTGATGAGCAGTACGGTGTCGGCCAACCTTGCGCAGGTGTTCGGGTTTGGCGGCATCAGCTACTCACCGTCATCGGCGTGCACTACGTCGGCGCTGGCGATTGGTCAGGCTGCGCAATGGATCCGCTCAGGGCAGCAAGACATCATGCTGGCCGGCGGTGCTGAAGAACTACACGACAGCTATGCCATGTTCTTCGATGCCATGGGCGCGCTGTCGCGTGCACCGGCGCACGCGCCCGAGCGCGCATCACGCCCGTACGATGTGGCACGCGACGGCTTCGTGCTGGCTTCCGGCGCCGGCATGCTGGTGCTGGAATCGCTTACGCACGCACGCGCCCGTGGCGCCCGGATCTATGCGGAACTGACCGGCTTCGGGCAGAGCACCGACGTCGGCTCGATGGTATCGCCGCGTGCACCGGGCATTGCGCGTGCAATCCAGAGCGCAGTGGATGATGCCGGCACCCGCCCTGACTACATCAATACGCACGGCCCATCCACACCCTCTGGCGACGTGGAAGAGCTGCTTGCCCTGCAAACCGTATTTGGTACCGCCATGCCGCCGTTCTCATCCACCAAGGCCCTCACCGGACATCCCCCGGGGGCGGCGGGCGCGCAGGAAGCCATCTATACCTTGTTGATGATGCGAGACGGCTTCATTGCGGGTTCGGCCGGTATCGAAACACTCGACCCCGCGGTTGTCGGCCTGCCGTTGGTGCGCCAATCGCGTGCCGCTCGCATCGAGCGTGCGCTATCGATTTCCTTTGGGTTCGGCGGCAGTTGCGCCGGGCTGATGTTCGACGCCGTGATCTGACACCATCCTCGGCGATTTTCTCAACGCAATAAGAAGACAGGAGTGCTCTCAATGAAGAAACAACTACTGCTGGCCGCCAGCGCGCTTGCCATGCTCACGCAGGTTGCACACGCGCGCACAGAAGTCATGACGTACCCGATCCAGCCCGTGCTGCAATCGCAGCAATTCGCCCCCGGCGTGGCGCTCTACTTCGGCAACCAGGCGCACCCGGCAGTGGTGTCCAGCCTGGGTGAAGTCACGAAGTCGTCCCACCCGGCACGCAAGACCGCCACGGAGGTCGAAATCTGCAACGCCACGCTGGCCGATGCCCTGCGCCAGCTCGCAAGCGCCGCGCACGACCGTGGCGCCAATGCCGTCATCAACATCAAGACGTGGTTCCACTCGACCGAGAGCAACGACGTGAACAACTACACCTGCGGTGTCAGTGGCGTATCGGCGGCATTGCGCGTGAGCGGCGAGTTGGTCACGGTCGAGGCGGCCAAGTAATCGGCGTTCGTCGTCCGCACCCACTCACACTCGTTACAGGAGTCTGGAATGAAGCGTCACCTGATGCTGGCCGTGCTGTGCGTTGCCACGGTGAGCACCGCCGCGTTTGCCCGCAACGATGTCGAGGCGTACTCGCTCGATGCGGCCCTTAAGAGCGAAGGTTCCGACAAGGTGGGCAGCGATATCGCGCTCGTCTTCGCCGGCCAGAAGCACGCGGCGGTCGAGAAATCGATGGGCGAGATTGCCACCAACAAGAAGACCAATGGCGTCGGCCGCAGCGATGAAGCGGCGTGCCAGTATGTGTTCCTGTCTGCCGTGCTGGCGCTGCAGGAACGTGCGCGCCAGTTGGGTGGCAACGCGGTCATCAATATCAAGAGCAACTATAAGAACAAGCTGACCGAGAGCGCCACGGAGTTCACCTGCGGTTCGGGCGCGCTCATGTCGGGCGTTGCACTGAAGGGCGAGGTTGTAACCCTGAAGAAGTAGTGGCCAGCGGGCGCCGCCGGCCAGAGAGATCGGTCGGCGACCCCTCAGGCAGCCAACTTGGTGGCGGCGACATTGACGAGCGTCTCGCGCCGCTTGCCCGGCTTCGGATGGTGCAAGCCCAGGCGTTCAAACAAGCCGAAATCCGCCGCCCTGCTCCACCAGAGATACGGTAGCGACACGTTACGTTGGTCAAAATCGAAACCGCCCGCACGCAGCATTTGCAGATACCCGTCCGCGCTCTTTTGCACATGCATCGGATGACGGAACAGCAACCGGATGACCCACGACTTGATATACGCGTCGGTCGATTCAGCGAACAGCAGCACGCCGCCTGGCTTCAATACGCGGCGGAACTCCGCCAATGCGCGCTCCTGTTCGACAAGATGATGAAACGTCTGGTGGCAGAACACGATATCTGCGCAGGCATCAGGCAAGGGCAGCGCCGCGCAATCGGCATGCAGGATGTCGACCGGCGTGCCGATGGCACGGGCCGCCCTACGGGACGCCTCCAGCGAAGGCGCATGGCAGTCCACCCCGACAATCCGTTGCGGGGCAAACGCTTGCTCCAACAACCGAAAGGAAATGCCCTGTCCGCACCCCACATCCACCAGGACCGGCGCGGCAGGCAGCGGTTTGGTGATCAGACGTTTGAGGTCATTGATTGCAACACGCAGCACATGGTGCTCCCACGTATACGTGCGCAGAAACCAGATGCCGAAGGCGGTTTCCGGAACAAACGATCCGATATGCGCAGGCGTTGAAGTGGTATCCATGGATGAATGGTGTTGGTCTGAAAATCAAAACGGGTTTTCAAGGCTGGCGCATTGTACCGACATCGATCGCCGGTTTTCAAAGCGTTTGGGAAGACGTAATCTCGTGCGTTATCTCGGCCGGCCGCGAAAAGACAACGAAAATCACAACCGATAATGCACACAACTACCCAAGCAATCGAAAAGCACGAACATGTTGACGTCGCCATCATTGGCGCGGGCCCTTCAGGCGCGGTAGCAGCAGCCTTGCTGCAGCGCGCCGGGCGCAATGTGCTGGTGCTCGAACGCCAGCACTTCCCGCGCTTCTCCATTGGCGAAAGCCTGCTGCCCCAAAGCATGGCCTACCTTGAAGCGGCGGGCATGCTGCAAGCGGTTGTGGAAGCAGGATTCCAGTACAAGAACGGGGCGTATTTCGTACATCAGGACAAGCACGCCTCCTTCGATTTCCGAGACAAGCATTCCACTGGCTGGGGCACCACGTATCAGGTTGAACGCGCGGTGTTTGATCAAACACTGATCAAAAGCGCCGCCGAACAAGGCGCCGACGTTCGCTTCGGCCACACCGTGCGCGCGATGCAGCCGGGCGATGCGCCTGTGCTGGAAGTTGAAGACGAAGCCGGGAACGCTTATGCCGTTCATGCCCGCTTCGTGCTAGACGCAAGCGGCTTTGGCCGCGTGCTACCGCGCCTGCTGAATCTTGAAGCGCCGACCCGCATGCCAACCCGTGCGGCGCTGTTCACGCACGTGCGCGACGCCTTGCCCGCCGGCAGCACCGATCGCGACAAGATCTGCATCGCCGTTCACCCCGAGCGGCGCGATGTCTGGTACTGGATGATCCCGCTGGCCAACGGTCGCTCGTCAGTCGGCTGCGTAGCCGAAGCGAGTTTCCTCGACGTGCCGGAGGCAGAGCGCGAAGCGACCTTGCGCAAGCTGATCCAGGCCGAACCGAATATCGCAGCGCTGATTGGCGACGCGCCGTTCCTCATGCCCGTGCGACAGATCGGTGGCTACGCGGCCAATGTAGAGCGCCTCTATGGGCCAGGCTATGCGTTGCTGGGCAATGCGGGCGAGTTCCTGGACCCGGTGTTCTCGTCAGGCGTAACGATCGCATTGCGCTCGGCGGACCTGGCGACGCGCGTCCTCGTACGCCAACTCAACGGCGAAACCGTCGATTGGCTTGCCGATTACGACAAGCCGCTACGCAAAGGCGTCGATACGTTCCGCGCCTTCGTCGACCGGTGGTACTCGGGCGAGCTACAGGACATCATCTTCCACCCACGACATTCTCCAGGCATCCGCCGCATGATCAGCGCCATCCTGGCGGGCTACGCCTGGGACGAAACGAATCCGTTCGTGGTCAATCCGGTGCGGCGCCTGAATACACTGCACGAGGTATGCCGGCGGGAAATAGGCTGAGGGGAGCGCCGCTGCGCACGCCCGGGCCGATGCAGCCCGGGCCCGTTTACCGACGACGCGCCAGCAAATCATCCACCACTGGCACAACGGCCAGCAGCATCAGGATGGACGCCAGCGGAATCGTGGCGGCATAACCCAGATACTTGAAGCCCAACGCGCCCGCCACGCCGCCCACGAAGAACATCCCCAGCAACGACGCCAACAATCGCAGCTTGGGCCGATTGGCTACGACGGCCGGCAGGTTGCGGTGCCCGTGGTTCCAGTAGAGCGCCTTGCCCACTTCGATGCCGATATCGGTGGCCAGGCCGGTCACGTGCGTGGTGCGGATTTCCGCTTTCGAAATCTTGGTGATGATGGCGTTCTGCAGCCCCATCAGGAAACACAGCAGTGCCACGGTGGCCGGCACGAACACGACACGGTATTGCCCCAGCGATGTCCCCATCAGGCCGAACAGCAACAACAGCGCGGCTTCGAGCATGAGCGGCAACGCGAATTCGCTCTGCGTGCTGCGCCGGCGGCCCCAGTTGACGAGCACCGCCGTGCAGGCGGCACCGCAAAGGAATGCCAGCAGCGAGGCGAAGCCGGCGAGCACAAGGACAATATCGCCCAGCACGAGCGAGTCGGCCATCGCCGAGACGATGCCGGACATGTGGGAGGTGTATTGCTTGACGGCGAGGAATCCGCCTGCGTTGGCGGCGCCCGCCACGAAGGCCAGCGACTGACCGAGGCGCCGGTTGGCATCCTCTGAGCGTTCCGGGCTGGTCAGGCGGCGAAGATACTGGATAGGCATGACCAGTCCTGACGGTAGGTTAGCCGACATGATACGCCGCGCCACCCCACCGTCTGCCCGCGACAGATCACGGATTGATGTACTGGAACAGCGACATGCCCTGCATTGCCGTGAACGTCTTCTGCGCGGCCTGCAGCGACACCTGCTGCTGAGAAAACTGCGAAATGGCGGTGGTGTAGTCCACCGATTGCAGCTTCGAGATCTGCTCCTTCAACTGCTCGCCGTAGTTCGAGCCGCTGCTGTTGAGCGTGGTGATCTGCGCTTGCTGAGTGCCCACCGTCACCTGCGCTTGCAGGGCGACCTGATAGGCGTTGTCCAGATTGCCCTGCGCCGTCTGCACGGCCTTTTGCAGGTTCGCGACGTCGGTGGCCTGGGTGGCCGCGCTGATCGGGGTCGACAGCGCCGAGATCAGGTTCTCGTACGTCTTGAAGATGCTCTGGTTGGTGTTCGGGTTGGACGTATCCGAGTTGGGGATGCGCACGAACACCGAATCGCCCGACACCGAATTCGGCATCGAAATGTTCTGTGACACCTGCACCGTGGGCGGCTGGCCGCTACCAACGTACTGCACGGAACCGCTGGTATTCGTGAAAGGATCGGTCGTGCCGTTGGCGCCGCCAAACAGGGCCACGCCTGCGGCATCGCGCTGGTTGGCCGTCGACAGCAACTGCTGGTACTGCTGCTTGACCTGCGCCAGCACACCAATGCGCTGCGAATCCGTCATCAGCGAGGTGTTGGCCCCCACCAATGTCTGCTTGCCCTGCTGCAGCGTGGTCACCAGGTTGGTCAGCGCCGAAGACACGTTGGTCAGACGCGCGTCGGTGGCGTCGCGATTGGCTTGGTATTGATCGTTGGCGTCCTGCGTTTGCTGCAGTTGCGCCATCTGACCAAACGCGCTGGGGTTGTCGCCCGCGCTGTTGAGCGCGATGCCGCTCGCAATCTGCTGCTGCAACGTGAGCAGGTTCGATTGCGTGTTCTGCATCGAAGCGGAAGACGCTGCAAAGAATTGGGCGGTACTGACTCGCATGATCGGTCCGGACGGTAGGGCTTTAGGACGTTATCGGCAGGCGGGGCGATTTCTTCAGCCGCCCCGATCAGCCGCCGGCAATCGACAGCAAGCTGGCAAACAGCGAATTGGCCGTCTGCATCACCTTGGCCGAGGCCTGGTAGGCCTGCTGATACTTCATCAGGTTCATCGCCTCGTCATCGAGGTTCACCCCGGAAACCGACTGCTGCTGTTGCGTGGAGCTGGCCAGCAGCGCCTTCTGCGAGGTCAGGTTGGTGCTGGCCCGGTTGGCCTGCACACCCACCTGGGTGACGAGGTTGTTCCACGCCGTGCCGATCGACGTCGTGCCGCCGTCAAGCAGGTTGCTGTTGCGCAGCTTGGCCAGCGCGCTGGCGTTGCCGTTGTCGGTGCTGTTGGCGGTGTTGGCCGAAATGGTGAACGTGTCGCCATTGCCGGGCGAGCCCGAAAGCGTCATCTGCACGCCGTTGAACGCATACGTCGCGCCCTGCGTGTACGGCGCCGTGCCGCCCGTGTACGTGGTGGACGTGCCGCCCGCCGTGACCGTCACACTGCCCGGGAACCCCGACAGCGAGCCGCCGACGGCCGAGCTGTACGTCAGGTTGATTGGCGAGGTGAGCGGCGAACCGGCATACGTGCTGTCCACGCCCAACGACGACACCGTGGTACTGCCCGTGTTGTTGCTGCCCTGGTTGAGCACCACGGGCGAGGCCGCGGCCACGTTGTGGTAGTCGGTGGTGAGCGTCTGCATGGTGGCGGCCGCGTTGGCGGTCGGACGCACCAGGAAGGAATCGCCGCTGTTCATCGTGCCCGACAGGTTCAGCGTGACGCCGTCAATCGTGGTCGGCCAGCTCGACACCGTTACAGAGGCGGAGCCGTCCGGATAGTGCGAAACGGTGTAGGCGCCGCCCTGGTACTTGACCTGATAGTCGTAGCCTTGCCCCGCATTGGCGTTGGTGATGCTGGCAGTGAGCGTGCCGCTGCCGGTGTTGTTGGTGCTGGGTGCAACGCTCGGGCTGGCCACGGAGAAGAGGTCCGTGCCCATCTTGCCGTTGGCGTCCATGCCGAGCTTGTTCTGCGCATTCACGTCGGCCGTCACGGCCGTGGCCAGGCGGCCCAGGCTGTTCTGCGCCGGAATGAGCGTGTTGCTGCGGAAGTCCATCAGGCCGCCCAGCGCACCGCCGCCGAGCTGGCTGTCGTCGATGTTGACCGTGCCGCCCGGGCTCTTGTACCCCACCGACAGTTGCGTCGGATCGTACTGCGACGGCACCGCCGTCAACTGGTAGCTCTGATTGCCCTGCACCAGCGCCTGGCCGTTGCCCACGTAGATGTTGAACTGGCCGTCGCCGGTCTGCACCACGCTCGCCTTGATCGACTGGTTGAGCGTCTGCACGAGCTGGTCGCGCTGGTCACGCAGATCATTGGCCGGCTGGCCGGTCGACGCTTCCGCCTTGGAAATCTGATCATTCAACGAAGCGATCTGCTGCGCGGTGCCATTGACCGAGCTGATCTGCGTCTGCACCTGCGTATTGACCTGGTTGCTGAGCGAACTCAGCTGCCCGGCAATCGAATTGAAGCGGCTTTGCAGGCCCGCGGCCGCGTTCAGGAAAACCTGGCGAGCGGTGGTATCCGACGGCTTGGAGGCCAGGCCATCGGCGGCATTGAAGAAACTGGTGAGCGACGAAGTCAGGCCGCTGTTGCTGTCCGACATGTACTTGCTCAGGCCCGACACCAGGCTGTTGAGCTGGTCGGCCGCGCTGGTCGAAGCCTGGCCGCTTTGTACCTGCGCAGTCAGGAACTGGTCGTAGATGCGCTTGACTGTCGTGACATTGGCGCCCTGGCCGAGATAGCCCACGCCGGCGTACAGCGGAATGTTTTCCGTCTGCACGGCTTCCTGGCGTGAATAGCCGGGGGTGCTGGCGTTGGCAATGTTGTTGCCGGTCACTTGCAGGTTGATATCGGCAACCCGCAGGCCGGACGCGCCAATATTCAGAAGGGAGCTGCTCATAGTTGTCTCGGTGCGGGCAGCATGACGCCGCCGAAATAAGCTCTAGAAACAACATCGGCCGGACAAGCGCAAACTTGAGCCGGCCGTCGTCGCCAAAATATGCTTCTTGGATCACTCAAACGATCTGCTTGAGCACCGCCATGATCTTGTGGGCGTAGTTCGGATCGGTGGCGTAGCCCGCGCGCTGCAAGCCCTTGGCGAACGATGCCGCGTCGTTGCCGTTGCCGGCCGCCACAACGTTGCTGTAGCGCGGGTTGTTGGCCAGCAGGTTGGCGTAGTCCTTGAACGCCTCGGCATATGAGCTGTAGGCGCGGAATTTCTCCTGGACCTTATGGGCGACGCCGCCAATGTATTCGGTGGTCGTCACCGTGGCGGTCTTGCCGGCCCACGAGCCACCGGCCTTGATGCCGAACAGGTTGTGCGTGTTCGTGCCGTCCTTTGCCTTGATCTCGCGACGGCCCCAGCCGGATTCCAGCGCGGCATGGCCGATCATGAAGTTGGCCGGAATGCCGGTTTCCTGCGCGGCCTGCGATGCGTGGCCGATCAGCTTGTTGTAGAAGCTGGTCATGCGCTCGCCGCGCGGCTCAGACGCCACCGTCGACAGGTCAACGTCGGGCGGCGCGCTCGGGGTCTGCGCCTGCGCATCCGCCTGCTTGCGCAGGGCGGCCAGTGCACGTTGCACGCGTTCTTCCAAGCCCGGGCGCGGCACAGTGCTGATGCCCGAACCGTCGTCTTCCGTGCCTGGCGCGACGGCCGCGGCCATGCTGTTGAGCGACGAGCGGGCGATGGCCTTGGCGGCATCGCTCGTGGAGCCGGCAGCACCTGGCAGCGCGGTATTGGTGGCCGTCGTGTTGGACAGGGCGGTGTTCACCTTGCCGCCCGCATCCGGGTTCACATGCGTGGCCTGACGCAGCATCTGCTTCAGAAGCTGGTCTGCCACGCCCACGCCGCGCGAGGCCATGGTCTGCGAAAGCTGCTGATCGAGCATCGACGTGTACATCTTGCTCGACGACGAATCGAGCGGCCCGTTCTGCGGCGTTGCATCGCGCATCTGCTTGAGCATCATGTTCACGAAGATCGCGTCGAACTGCTTGGCGACGGTCTTGGCGGCGCCGGTCGGGTCGGTACGCGCCGTTTGCTTGAGCGACTCGAAACCCTTGGAATCGAGCGCCAGGCGGCTGGTGAGGTCGGTTTGGTTCATCGTGGCCTCCCCAGCGTCAGATGATTTCCAGATCGGCGCGCAGCGCATTGGCCGCCTTCATCGCCTGCAGGATCGAGATCAGGTCTTGCGGGTTGGCGCCAATCGCGTTGATGGCCTTGACCACGTCCGCCAGATTGGTGCCGCCCTTCACGTTGATAAGGCTGCCGCCTTGCTGCTTGACCTCGATGTTCGAGCGCGCTGCGGCCACCGTCTGCCCTTGCGAGAACGGCGCCGGCTGGCTCACGACCGGATCTGTGCTGATGGTGACCGACAGGCTGCCGTGCGCCACCGCGCAGGGCTCGAGCTTGACGAGCTGGTTCATGACCACCGAGCCCGTGCGGGCGTTGATCACCACACGTGCGGCGGCCAGCGCCGGCGTCACGTCAATGTTCTGGAGCTTGGCCAGGAAACCGACGCGGTCCGACGCCAGGGCCGGTGCGCGCACGTTGACCGTGCGGCCGTCCGCGGCTTGCGCCGTATCCGAGCCGAACTGCTTGTTGATGGCCGTGACGATGTTCTGCACGGTGCCGAAATCCGTCGTGCCGGTATCGAGCTGGATACTGCCCGCCTCGCCCACCGTGGCCTGCACGGCGCGCTCCACCGTGGCGCCATTGGCGATTCGGCCAGCGCCGAGCTGGTTGATCTGCACCTTGCTGCCATTGGCAGATGCGCCCGCGCCGCCAATCACCACGTTGCCTTGTGCCAATGCGTAAAGTTGGCCATCCACGCCCTTGAGCGGCGTGAGCAGCAGCGTGCCACCACGCAGGCTCTTGGCGTTACCGATGGACGACACCGTCACGTCGATGGTCTGGCCTGGCCGCACAAAGGCAGGCAGCGTGGCCGTCACCACCACGGCGGCGGTGTTCTTGAGCTGGATGCTCGCGCCGGCCGGCACATTGATGCCGAACTGCGTGAGCATGTTGTTGAAGCTCTGGACCGTGAACGGGGTTTGTGTGGTCTGGTCGCCGCTGCCGTCCAGGCCGACGACAAGGCCGTAGCCGATCAGCGCGTTGTCGCGCACGCCGGCAACGGTGGTCAGATCCTTGATGCGATCCGCGTGTGCCGTTGTCGGAACAACCGCCGAGATTGCGCTCAGTGCCACCAGGGCCGCGCCAAGGGTTCGATACAACCTCGTTCGATGCAAAGTCATGGCAGATCCCTTAGAACGGTGACACGGTCAGGAAGAACCGCGACAGCCAGCCCATCTGCTGCGACTCGGCCACATAGCCCGTGCCGCGGTATTCCATGCGTGCGTCCGCCACCTGGGTGGACAGCACGGTGTTTTGATTGTTGACGGTGGTCGGGTTGACCACGCCGGAGAACTTGATCGACTCGGTGCCCTGGCCCACGGCCATCTGCTTCTCGCCGCTGACCACCAGGTTGCCGTTGCCCAGCACTTCCACCACGGTCACGGTAATCGTGGCCGTGAAGTTGTTCTGCGCACCGTTGGCGCCCTTGCTGTCGAACTTGTTGGCGTCGCTGGCCGACACACCCAGCAGCGAGAGCACGCCAGCGTTCATGCCGGCGAAGGTCGGCACCGAAGCGCTCATGCTGCCCGTGCGGTTGACGCTGCCGGAGGTCTGCTTGCTGGCCGCCGTGTTCTCGGTGATCACGATCGTGATCGTGTCGCCCACCATGTGGGCGCGGCGGTCTTCAAACATCCCGCGGAAACCACCACTGCCCGATGCCACTTCCTGGTAGATCGCCCCGTTCTGGCGCGGCGCCATCACCGGCATCGGTGGGCGCGCGGTTGTCGGACCCTGCACGATCGGGGCCGGCGGCGGCAGCATGCCGCACGCCGTAGCGAGCAAGGCGGCCGTGCCAAGCACGGCCAATCGAACGACTCGAACAGCAGACACAGCGCGGCCGCTGTGCTTGCCATTCTGGAGCGAGTAAACCGGGGGGGTATGCATCGCACTACATCCTCAAAAACTGCGCCGTCAGCTCAAAGCTGAGACAGCTTCTCCAGCATCTGGTCCGACGTCTGGACCGACTTGCTGTTGATCTCATACGCACGCTGCGTCTGGATCATGTTGACCATTTCTTCCACCACGTTCACGTTGGACGTTTCAACGTAGTTCTGATTGAGCGCGCCCACGCCATTCGAGCCCGGGTTGGCCAGGTTGGCCGTGCCCGACGCTTCGGTTTCGGCGTACAGGTTTTCGCCCATGCTGCGCAGGCCGGCCGGGTTGATGAAGTTGGCCAACTGGAACGTGCCCACCTGCGTGTTGTTGACCGCGCCCGGCGTGGTGACCGTCACAACGCCGTCCTTGCCGATGGTCAGGCTGGTGGCGTTCTGCGGCACCGTCACGGCCGGCTGGACCGGGTAACCGCTCGAGGTCACGAGCTGCCCCTGCGCGTTGATCTGAAAGCTACCGTCACGCGTGTAGGCCAGCGTGCCGTCGGGCATCTGCACCTGGAAGAAGCCGTTGCCGTTGATGGCCACGTCAGTCGAGTTGCCCGTCTGCTGCAGGTTGCCCTGCGTGTGCAGACGCTCGGTGGCGACGATGCGCGTACCCGTACCGATCTGCATGCCCGAAGGCAGCGTGGTCTGCTGCGACGACTGCGCACCCGGCTCGCGCACGTTCTGATACAGCAAGTCTTCGAACACGGCGCGCGAGCGCTTGAAGCCCGTCGTGTTGACGTTCGCCAGGTTGTTCGAGATGACATCCAGCTGCGATTGCTGGGCGTCCATCCCGGTTTTGGAAATCCACAGGGAGCGAATCATGTTCGAGTCCTTGGTTGATTCAATTCATTGCGCCGGCCGTTCAGGCGTGGCGCAGCAGTTCATTGGCCGACTGGGCGTTCGTGTCGCTCGTGTGCAGCGACTTCATCTGCATTTCCAGTTGGCGCGAGATTTCGATCATGTTGACCAGCGAGTCGGTCAGGTTGACGTTGCTGCCCTCCAGCGCCCCGCCTGTCACACGAACTTTTTCATCCACATCGGCGTCCTGGCCGTCGCGCTGGCGGAACAGGCCGTCGGCGCCGCGGTCGATGTTCGACGGGTCGATGCTCACCAGCTTCAGACGGCCCAGCGACACGGGCGGCGTACGGCTGTCCGCGCTGATCGCGTTGACCGTGCCGTCCTTGGCAAACTGCACCGTGGTGTCGGGCGGCAGCGTGATCGGGCCGCCGTCGCCCAGCACCGGCTGGCCGGAGAGCGTCTGGATCGTGCCGTCAGGACCGAGCTGGAACGTACCGGCGCGGGTGTAAGCCTCGCCGCCATCGGGCGTCTGCACGGCAAAGAAGCCTTGCCCGTCGATGGCCACGTCCAGGCTGCGGCCCGTGGTCTCGATCGGGCCAGGCGCGAGGTCCGTACCGATAGCCGATGCCATCACATAGCTGCGCGTGGGCGAGCCATCGCCTTGCACACCCACCGTATGGAACGCGTCGATCTGCGCCTTGAAGCCGGTGGTGCTGGCGTTGGCGAGATTGTTGGCGCTGGCAGCCTGTTGATCGAACAGGTGCTTTACGCCAGTCATCGACACGTAGATCGAGCGGTCCATACGAGTGTCCTTGGTGTGCGGTCAGTCAGCTTCGGGCAACGACGATTACATCGTCACCAGGGTCTGCAGGATGGTGTCCTGCGTCTTGATGGTCTGCGCGTTGGCTTGATACGAGCGCTGGGCAATGATCATGTTGACCAGCTCGGCAGACAGGTCCACGTTGGATTGCTCCACCGCCGACGACTGCAGCAGGCCGAACGAACCCATGCCCGGCGTACCCAGGTTGGGGGCGCCCGAGTTGGACGTTTCCACCCACTGGTTGCCACCGATGTTCTGCAGACCTTCCGGCGACTTGAAGTTGGCCATGGCAACCTGGCCCAGCGTTGCCGTGCGGCCGTTGGAGTAGCGCGCGGTGACGGTGCCATCGGTACCGACCGCATAGCTGGCCAGGCGGCCGGTGGCGTAACCGTCTTGCGTCACGCCCGGGGCGGTGTCGTTGTAGCCGCCGCCGTACTGCGTGGTGCCCGTGAAATCCATGCTGGCGATGCTCATGCCGGGGAAGGCCGTGGCGATCTTGCTCGGCGTGGAAGTCAGCTGGCCGCTGCTGTTGAACGTGAGCGACGTCACCGGGTTGCCGCCGGTCGGGTTGTTGCCGTCCACTTGCGAGTACACATCCCAGCCTGCGGCGGTGCGCACGTAGTAGTTGGTCAGCATGTGGGCCGTGCCCGTGCCGTCGTACACCTGTTCCGAAACGGAGTGGTTGAACGTGGCCGAGTTGGTGGGCGAGAACGGCGTGGTGGTCGGCACCGTGGCGGCGGCATCCAGGTTCACGCCGAACGCGGTGTTGGTGGTGGCCAGCGGCGCCAGGTCGTTGACGGGAATCTTCAGGTTGGTCAGCACGGCCGTGTTGACCTTGCCGGTGGAGTCCACACCGTAGCCGGTCAGATTCTGGCCGGTGGCCGAGATGATGAAGCCGTTCTTGTCGGTCTGGAACTGGCCGTTACGCGTGTACGACACCTGGCCGCTGGACGGGTCGACCATGCGGTAGAAGCCCGTGCCGTTGATGGCGATGTCCAGCGGGTTGCCGGTGTTTGTCACGTTGCCCTGCGTGAACGACTGCGACACCTTGGTCACGCTCACGCCCTGGCCGATCTGGTTGTCGGACGCCCCCACCAGCGAGCGTGCGTACACGTCGCCAAACTCGGCGGTCGATTTCTTGTAGCCGACAGTGTTGGCGTTTGCCACGTTGCTGCCGATCACGTCGAGGTTTGCAGAGGCGGCGTCGAGACCGCTCAGGCCTTGCTGGAATCCCATAGTGTTCTCCCGTAGAAGATAAAAGCGCGGGGTCTGCCCGCAGTTGACCCGTAATTACTGAATCGATGCAACGTCGGACAGCTTGGCGGTTCCGCCAGACGCCAACACCAGTTGCATCGTGCCGTTGTTGATAGTGACGCCGGCCACCTTGTCGATGCCCAGCGCGTTACCCGTGACCACCTTCCCACCCTGCGTGGCCGACACCTTGATGGAATAGGCACCGTCGGCGAGCTGGTTGCCCTTGTCGTCCTTGCCGTTCCACGTGTAGTTGCCACTGCCGGCCGCCATCTGGCCGAGGTCGACGGTGCGCACCGCCACGCCCGCGGCGTTCGTGATCGTGACGACGACATCGTCGGCGCCGTTGGGCACCGAGACGCCGAAGTTGGCAGCGCCCGAGGCCAGCGTCAGATTGTTGGTCGGCACCTGCACGGTGCGGCCGATCATCGACGACGCCTGCGTTGTCGCGTTCTGCGTGAGCATGCTCGACATCGTGGTGTTCAACTGCTGGATACCGTTCACAGTGTTGATCTGCGCAAGCTGCGAGGTCATCTGCGAGTTGTCCATCGGGTTGAGCGGATCCTGGTTCTGCAACTGCGCAACGAGCAGCTTCATGAACGTGTTCTGCAGGTCGCCGCCGTTGGTGATGGCAAGCTGGTTGCCGGAGGTCGTGCTCGCGGCGCTGGTCGTGTTGGTTGTTGAGCTGACGGTCATGTTCGTGTCTCGCGATGAATAGAGCCGCTTACTGGCCCAGGGTCAGAGCCTTGGAGGCCATCGTCTTGGTGGTGTTGGCGACTTCCACGTTGGCCTGGTACGAGCGCGACGCAGAAATCATGTTGACCATTTCGTCCACCACATCGACGTTCGGCATGGTCACGTAGCCGTCGGCATCGGCCAGCGGGTTGCCCGGCTGGTGCATGCGCTTCATGGGGGTGACGGTGTCTTCGACCACGCGGTCGACCGACACGCCGGTGGCGTAATCGTCAGACTCCTGCACGGGCGAGAACACCACTTGCTTGGCGCGGTACGCCTTGCCGTCCGGGCCCGTCACGCTTTCGGCGTTGGCCAGGTTGGAGGCGACCACGTTCATGCGCTTGGACTGCGCGGTGAGCGCGCTGCCCGCTACATCCATCACCTTGAATAGCGACATGTTGATTCCGATGTCTTCAAACACTGTTGCCGGCACTGCTGCCGGACCGTTCCGGTTGTTCTGTATGGCGGCTTGCTCCGGACCGATATTTCCCGGCCCGGAGCGCCACACAGTTCCCGCCCCTCTTTCGCCGCGCGTGATTGCTGCGCGGTCGTCTTAATGCCTGTCTGCTGCTCTTGCTGCTCTTGCTACGTCCGCGCTAGCTGTTCTGAATCGCTGCCAGCATCGACTTGATCTTCTGCGTCACGATGCTCAGATCGGCCTCGTAGCGCACGGTGTTATCGGCAAAGCGCATGCGCTCGCCATCCATGTCCACCGTGTTGCCATCGATGGACGGCTGCTGCGACGTGCGGTACTGCACTTCGCCCTGCAGCGCCTTGGTCTGCTGCGACAGCGACGCCTGCATCAGCGACACATCGCCGGCCGGTGCGCCATCCACTGTCAGGTGGCCTGAAGCCGTTGCCGTCATCGGCAGGCTGTTACCGCTTTGCTGGCCGACCGCTTTCTGCAGCGCCGACTGAAAATCGAAGTCGCGCGCCTTGTAGTTGGGTGTATCGGCGTTGGCAATGTTCGAGGCCAGGATCTGGTGACGCTGCGAGCGCAAGTGCAGCGCCTGCTCCTGAAAACCGAACAACTGATCCAGCTTGTCGACCATGTCTGTCATTCCTTGCGCGTGGCGCCCTGGTTACTGCTGCCACCCGCCGGGGTTGCGTTCTGTATTGCGTGTTCCCTTCGGCCGGAGAACTCGGCATCAGCGGCCCCTTCAAAACCGCCGATGCCGTCTCCAAAACCGCTGAACCGCTTGTCTTGCTGAGTTGCCGTCATGCGACCTCAGTGGAAAAGACCTGTCTGCGAATCCGATATCTGGCCGAAGAACGAGCAACCTCGCCACCTACCGGGACAGGCTGTACGGCCAGGAACCGCACAACGCCAGGGACTTCACCACGTTGCAAAGTCTAGGGGCCGGTGTGCAAGACCATTCGTCCGAATAAGGGGGGGATTGGCCGACATTTCCGCATTTGGCGCTCGCGCACGCGTGGCTAAACTTCACCGGACTTTTGATGAAGGGGCTCTCCATGTCCACGCGGTTTGCACGCAGCGCGCACCACCCGACCCGACCTGCCGCCACGGCCATGCCGCTGGCTGGGCGCCAGCGCAAGCTGTTGTTGATCCTGGCGCTGGGCCTGCTGGCCAGCGTCGTGCACCCGATCCTGGCGCACGCACAGGGCGTGGTGCGCGTCGGCTATCCGCCGGCCCAAGCCGTGCAACAGCCCGTGCAGCCCACCACCATCCAGGGGCCGAACGCCATCCAGATGCAGATTCAGCAACAACTGCAGTCGCAACTGGACATCCTTGGCGGCACGAATGAGACGGGAGCGCCACGTGCGTCGGTGGAAGTCGGCCCGGTGGATGCCCGCGTGGCCAACCAGCCCTGTGACCAGATCGACCTGATGCTCCCGGCGGCGAACCGACTGCGCGGCCGGATACAAGTGGGCGTGCGCTGCCGTTCGCCGCATGCCTGGGCGGCCTGGGTGCCGGCCACGATCCAGATCACTGGGACGTATTACGTCGCCTCGCACCAGCTCCCGCCGGGCAAGACGCTCGACATGGGCGATCTGGAAGCCCGGACGGGCGATCTTTCGATGCTGCCGGCCTCGGTCGTGCAGCAGCCGGCCGATGTGGTGGGGCGTGTACTGCTCACCAGCGTGGCCGCCAACCAGCCGCTGCGCGCCGAAAGCCTGCGCCTGCCGGTTGCCGTACAGGCAGGCCAGACCGTCAAGCTCATCGCCGAGGGCGGGGGCTTCCAGGTCAGCAGCGACGGTCGCGCCTTGAACCAGGCGGCCGTGGGCCAGGTGGCGCAGGTGCGCACCGCCAACGGCAATGTCGTTTCCGGCATTGCACAGTCTGCTGGCGTCGTGGCGATCCAGTTTTAAGACAAAATTGATAACGACTGATCACTTTTAACCGTGATGCGTTATCGATACCTGCCGCTAAAGTTTGAGCCGGGGTTGGCCGTTATGGGTGATAGGATGAACGCGCTCTTCGGAGACACCCGTGAAAATCAACCATATCGTGAACAACACGCCGGCCGTTGCGCCGACCAAGGACGCTGCGTCCGGGTCGACGCGCGCGACCGGCTCGTCCCCGGCCGCTACGACGGCTTCGGGCACCACGCGCCACACCGGCGATTCGCCGTCGCTGTCGGTCCAACAAGTCTCGCGCCAAGTGGGCAGCGGCGACTTCGACGCGGCACGCGTCGAGCAGATCCGCAGTGCCATTCAGAACGGCACGCTCAAGATGGACGCCGGCAAAATCGCCGATGCGGCGCTTTCCGACGCGCAATCGCTGCTCTCCACGCGATCCAAGAAGGTCTGACGGGGCTTTCCCGTCGTCCGTCCCCTGTATTTTCTGACGCCGCCGGTCCGAGGGTTTCCGACCCTCGACTGATCGCGGCGGGGCGGCGTGCCGGCCGGCGGCTGCCCAAGCTTCCCAGCCTGAGGTTCAGGGCCTATTCCCGTATGAAACGTGTGCGCGCAATGTCGATACGGGCTGTAGGGCTAGGCGCGACCGGCGCCGCTTGGCCAGCCAAGCAAGTCGGTCGCAACGACGCCATGCGGCCCGTATCGTCATTGCCCTCCGGGTTGGCCCAAGCGGGGGCCATCTGCTTTGTCGGCGCGTCTTGCAAAGGGAATCACCCTTTGCGGCGACGCCCTTCGCGCATCTGGCCCCCGCTTGGGCCAACGCGCGCACGTTTCATACGGGAATAGGCCCTACCATGGACAACACACTGCTGATCCGCACCCTTGCCGACGAGCAGGAACTGCTGCGCGCAGCCACCCTCACCCTGGATGCCGAAGCGCAGGCGTTGCGCGACGGCGACATGGTCGAGCTCGAACGCATCACCCAGACCAAGCAGAAGCAACTCGCCGCGTTGGGCGAAGCCGACCGTGACCGCCGCCTGTGGTGGGCCCAGCACGGCGGCGCCGATCCGTACGGGCTGGTCAAATACCTGCGCACCGATGAAACCGCCAGCCGCCTGTTCGACGAAAACCTGGCCCTGGCCCGCCTGCTGCGCCAGCGCAACATCGACAACGGCACCCTGATCGACCTGCGCCTGCGCGCCACGCAAAACGCGCTGTCCGTCCTGCATGCTGCCAACAACGGCGGCGGCACACCCTACGGCCGCGACGGCAAGCAACCGCTGTCGATGCCACGCTTCTCGGTCGTCGCGCAATAAGCCACTACAACACGTTTTTTGGGTACAAAAGCCCCGCTTTACGCTTACGTCAATGGGCGTGAAGTGGGGCTAGCTGCTGCTGTCTGATCCTGCTATCTATAGGGGGGTCTAGCACACCACCGATCGGGGTAAACAAAAAGGTTTACATCCCATTGATGGGTGCAACAAGCATGCTGGGGATTTATTCTGCGATTTTGGCGGGGTTAATCCTCCGCGCCTGGCGACATAAACAAGAAAAACCGGAAGGAAATTGCGCCTGAATGGCGTGCCAAGGTTTCGGCCCGGCGGCACCGCACTGCGGTGACTGCCGGTTGAACGGGGAATATACCGAGACCGCACGCCAGAAGCATTTTCCACAAGCACGGCTGCATTGATTTTGGACCCAGTGGTCCAAAAAGGCGCGGCAACAAGCTGATTCCGGAAATGGGCAAACAAACCATAACCAGACAGGCGGCGCAGTGAAATCAATCGTAGTGGAGGCACACCCTTTGGTGCGTGCCGGCGCGACCCACGTGTTGCAATCCTTGCCGGCCATTACCGAAGTGGTCAGCGTCGAGCCGGACGAAGCCCTCTTTGAAAATCTCGCGGCGCATGCGGACGCCGAACTGGCCCTGATCGGCCTGCCCTTACCCGGCATCGACGATCTGCCGGCCCTCTCCCGGCTATTGCAACAGCCGCATCCCCGGCATGTCGCCGTACTCGGCGAAACCGATTCCGCTGCGCACGTGCGTACGCTGATGCAATTGAATGTCTCGGCATATCTGCTGAAAAGCTATTCCGGCAAATTGATTGCAGCGGCATTGGAACTGGTGCTCGCCGGCGGCCGTTATGTGCCGGCGTCGATCGTGCTGACACGGCCTGAAGCCATTGCGGCAGGTTCTGCCAACGGTAATGACGATGGCGCGTTGCTCGGCCTGACGCAGCGGCAATATGAGATTCTCGTCTTGCTCTCGCGCGGGCATCCGGTCAAAACCATCAGCCGCATGCTGAGTATTTCCGAGGCGACAACCAAGGCGCATATCAACGCGCTGTATCGCCGGCTGGAAGTGCGCAGCCGTACCGAGGCCGTCTTCGTTGCCACGCAGCGCGGCGCCATGCTGCTGAATCATCCGAACATTGGAGCGGAGGCCCCATCGCCGCTCTCGCCGCCGTTGCGCCTGGCCCGCACAGGCTGACGCCGCCGCCCTTTCGGCTTTTCCGCACAACAAAAAACGGCGCCCGGACTCCGGACGCCGTTGCAAATGCCCGCCCACGCTGTCGAGACGGGGGCGGTGACAAGGAAAAGCAGAACGCGAAAGGCTTAGAACTTTGCGCGGATGCCTACACCAAAGGTGTCGGCCGTCGACAGGTCCGACACCTTGTCACGGAAGTACGCCGCATACACATCGGTGCGCTTGGACAGCGAATAGTCGTAGCCCACCGCCCAGGTGTTGCGCTTCACGTCAGCCGCACCCGAGGTCTTCGTGTAGGCATACGATGCCAGCACGGCGCCCGGGCCCACCGGAATCGACACGCCCAGCTGGCCGCCGTTGCTCTTCGCGTCGCCGGTGCTGATCGTGTTCTTGATGTACTGGTATTGGCCGTACAGCTTGACCACGCCAAAGTCATACGTGGCGCCCAACTGCCCCGCCGTCTGGCGCGAGAAGCCGGCCACCAGGCTGTTCAGATCGCCAGGCGCGCCGTCGTAGCGCACCTGCTGGAATGCCGCCGTGGCCGCAAAATTGCCGCGGAAGTACAGCAGGCTACCGCCCCACTTGTTCTGACCGTTGTGGCCGGCTTGCTCGCCCGCGCCGTAGATCAGGTTGGCCGTCAGGCCGCCCATGTCCGGCGTGGAATACATGATCGAGTTGTCCCAACCCGAATCCCCGACCAGACCCGAGATGCCCGCGGCGCCCGAACGGCCGTTGCCGAGGTAGGTGTGGAACACCATCGGCGAGAACGTGTACGAATCGATGAACGGGTTAAACAGGATCGTCGAAACGAAGTACGGCGGGGTGTTACGGCCGAGCTTGATCGAGCCCCAGCTGTTCGACTGCAGACCGACAAACGAATTACGTGCGAAGAAGTGGTCGCCATCAAAGCGGCCGGACTTGCCCGTATCGGGGCGGAAGAACGCTTCCAGGGTGAAGATCGCCTTCAGGCCATTGCCCAGATCTTCGCTGCCCTTCATGCCCCAGTACGACGTCGACATGCCGCCCGAATTGACACCCCAGGCGCGGTCCTGGCCCAGGTTCTTGGTGGCGCCCGCCCAGGCATCCACCTGGCCGTACAGCGTCACAGACGATTGGGCCTGCGCCGCGCCTGCGGTCAGGCCTGCGGCGGCGGCCAGCACGGCCAGCGCAAAACGTCGCTTGAGTTGCATTGTTGATTTCTCCCTCTTGGTTCCGATGTGTTGAATCGACTGAATCAGCGTTGAGGCGGCAGGTGGCTCAACCCGCTGCTGCTGAGATGGCGCGGTGAATGCAACAGCCGTGCCAATACGCTGTCGGCAAAGCGTCGCTTCACAAATAAATATGTTTTCTGGGGAAGGGGCGCAGACTAGCTTGAATACTTTAGGCGGACAAGTCCCCATCGCGGGGTGTGTGGCGCCGTTTCTGCACCGGTCTGGCGCAGTGCGCTTTCAGTCGTTTTGGAGCACGCGGATGTCGACTTCGCGCGTGTAGCGCTCAGGGGAAAAATCGCAGTAGGTGAGGGAGATCGGCACATCAGCCACGCTGTAGCCGATGCGTCGCACACGGACCAGCGGCACGCCGGCTTCCACGCCGAGCTGCGCGGCCTGGTGGGCATCGGCCACACAGGCCAGTGGCGCCTCGCGCGAGCGCGCGATGGTCAGATTGGCGCGCTGGAAGACCTGCACGAACAGGCGATCTTCAAAGTCGCGCGCCTCAAGCATCGCGGCCAACCGCGACGTCAGCCAAGTACGCAGCAGCATGATGGGTTGCCCCTCCACCTGGGCTCGGCGCTCGACAAACGCCACTTGCGCCCCCACCGCCAGGTCGAGCGCGGCGGCCACGGTCTCGTCGGCCAACTCCAATCGAAATGCGCTGACCGTATAGACGGCCCCCGGCACGTATTCCAGCGCAGCGTCGGACTGGCCTGGCGCGTACAGCACTGGCCGATGCGGCCCCACACGATCGAGCACCACGCTACGCTGCCCCCGCGAGCGCCGAAGCAGCCCGCGCGCCGCGAGTTCGTTCAGAGTCCGGCGCGCCGTCAAACGGGATACGCCGTAGCGCTGGGCGACTTCGTTCTCGCTGGGCGCGATGCTGCCCGCCGGCAAGGTTCCGTGCAGGATGTCGAGCCGAATGCGGTCGGCCAGTTCGAGGTATTTGGGCAGGCGGGGCGTCATGCCATTGTTATACAGGAACGATCATCACGCGCAGCAACGCAAATGGCCCACCGGGCGGGTGGGCCATTTGCGTTGCACGCTTGCGCGCGCGCCAGGCAGGGCCTGGAAGATCAGGCGATCAGGAATTTATCGCGGTTCTTGCCGATCCAGGCCGGGGCACGGCCGCGGCCGGACCACGTCGCGCCCGTCTTCGGGTCACGGTACTTGGCCGGCACCGGCGCCTTCGCACCAGCACGGCGGCCGCGACGCTGAGCCAAGCCCAGGTCTTCAGCCGTCAGGCCATATTCGACAACCGTCTGGCGCACTTGCTGGATAACCGCTTCCAGTTCCTTGGCACGCGCAGTTTCGATCTGCTCTTCGAGTTTGGCCTTTTGTGCAACCAATTCCTTGTATGTCGCCATATGCGCTCCCAATAAAGTCTGGTGTGAAATCTGGTGTGGACCAGATATTAGATCAATTGTATTCATAACTGAAATCAAATTTCAACGTTTTTGATCATGCCCCTTCAAACGCGCCACTAGGCCAAAAATCAACTCGTGGCACACCAGATGCCCAGGTTTCAACCCGAAAGCCAGATTGGCGCATCGGATTCGCGTGCGCGATCATGCAAGGCCGCAAGCCGGTATCGCGCTGCATTTCAGTGCCACCACCATAGCAAGCGCTGCCGGGTCCCGCAATTCCGGTTCTTGCTCCAAGCGGCAATCTGCGGCATCGCAGCAGTACAGCAAACGCAATATCAATTCATACGCAAGCTGCTGGATGCCGGGCATGCCGTTGCACCGCGATTGCAACCGCACTGGCATGTTCATTTGAGCGCCCGGTAAAACGATTCAATGCGCCACCTTTCTTGGTTGCAGCTGGATGAGACAACGATGAATTCGCCCTTGCCATGCCATTTTTACTATCTGCTTTTGGCCTTTGGCGCACTGATCGGCACCCTGTTTTTCGACGCCTCCCGTTTTCTTTCCGCAACGTTCAGTCGAACGGATCAGCGCTGATTTCAGCCTGACAATGGGAACATGCGTTTTGATGTGTGCAATCGGATTGGCACTGATGCATCGCTGGACCGATCGGTATTTCGCCGCGCACGAAGATGGGGATGGCTCGGATACTGAAATAGAACCGACTGCGGCCGAACCGGAGCAAACCGTTTTGAAACCCGCGCCGCAAACAAACTGGAGCGCGACCGGCAAGGCGAATTCTCGTGTGTTGTATCAGCCACAAACTAGGCTTTGCGCCGCGCACGACTTTTGCGCATCATGAAGAGCATTGCCCCGACTTCCGGAGCCGGCGCGTTCTCGCGGTCAGCCTGGCCAGAAGTTCATGCTGAGTGAGATGTCGGGCAATACCTCAGGTTGGAGCGTGGGATGCCAGACGAAATTTCCTACCCGTTGTCGGCGCAAAGCCTTCCGGTTCCGCTCTATGTGGTGCTCGAAGGCCGCATCGTCTTTGCCAATGCAGCCGGCGTTTGCATGGTGCGGGCGCTTTCGTCCGATCAACTGCTCGGCGAGCCCTTCTCGCGCTTCTTCCAGGACGTGCCCGCGTGGCTGGAGACGCATACCAGCGCAGACGCCGATGTCAGCCAGCCCGATGCCGGGGTCATTTCGGCAGCACAACTTGTCTCGGCCCTTTCCGCAGGCGATGCCAACGAGGTGATCAGCGTTCGGCTGACGGTTACGCCAACCCGCTTTGATGGGCTGCCGGCGCGGCAGGTTGTCGTGCACGGATTGCCGCTGCCGCTCGATGCGCAGCTGCCGGGCAAGGCTGGCGAACGCGTGCTGAGCGCCGAGGCCATTGGTGCAGCGCTGCCGCACGAGCATCTCGACCATCTGCTTTCCACGCTGCCGTCCGCCGCCTCGCTGGGCGAGCGGCTGCATGCGGCGCTGCGGGCGCTGGAAGCGGCGTTGCCGTCGGCGCTGTGCGTGGTAGTGCGTGTCGTCTCCGGGCGCGCGAGGCTCTATGGCACGCAGCGCGCCCGTGCGAAGCTGGCATTGCGCGACGATCATGCGGCGCACCTGCCCACCGCAGCACAGGGTGAGTTCGATATCGAACTGGCCCGCATCGCGCCGCTGCTCAATGAGCTGGCGCCCATCGAACTGGTTCGCGAGGCGAACGCACCCACGGCTTTGCGCGAAGCGCTCGTCCGCGTGTTGGATACCGCGCAGCCGACATGGCTGTGCCGCATCCCGGCCCAGCATGGCGGCATGGCCGTCGCCGATGATCTGCTCTGCCTCTTCTTCCCAACGGCCAACCCGCCCGACGACTCAACGCTGCGCGCGGAGTGCGGCCGCTACATCGCCGCGTTGGTCAAGCTGCTGCGCCTGGAGAACGAATATCGCCAGTCCCGCGAGCTGCGCGATCAGTACCGGCTGGTCGTCAATCATTTGAGCGAGGGCGTGCTGACGCTGTCCACCGATGGCCGCGTGCTGTCGTACAACCGCAGCGCGGCCGAGATCCTGCGCATGTCGGGCCCGTCATGGAAAGGCCGCCCGCGTGTGGCACTGAACGACATGATGTTGGGCGAAGACGGCGCCATCCTGCCGCGCGCCGCGTGGCCCTCCACGCTGGCCGCCCGCACGGGGCGCGCGATCAGCAACGTCGTGGTGGGCGTACCGGCCGGCAATGGGCAGATCGTGTGGCTGCGTGAATCTGTGCTGCCGATGTTCTCCCCAGACAGCGCGTCACCGCACGCGGTGCTGGTCATCTTTACCGACATCACGGCCGAGCGCTCCGCCTACGAGCAACTTCGCCTGCTGGAGACCAAGGATTCGCTCACGGGCCTACCCAATCGGGCGGCGTTCATCGAGCGGCTCGATGCGCGGCTGACGCTGCCGTCCACTGGCGAATCCGCGCTGCTGTATATCGGGCTGGACCACTTCAAAACCGTGAACGAGGCGATGGGGCACCACGTGGGCAACCAGGTGCTGAACATGGCGGCGCAGCGCATCCGCGGCCAGGCGGGCCAGCGCGCGCTGCTGGCCCGCCTGGGAGGCGACCAGTTCTGCGTGGCCATCGATGACCCGACCGCCGCCGACACGCTCGCACAACAGGTGCTCGAAGCGCTGGCCCGCCCCTTTACCGGCGGCGAACGCGAGGTGCATCTGTCCGCCAGCATTGGCGTGGCGGCCTACCCGGAAGACGGCGCCGATGCGGCCTCGCTGGTCAGCCATGCAGAAGCCGCCATGTACCGCGCCAAGGAAAACGGCCGTAACCGCATCACCCGGTATTCGCGCGCGCTGGAAACACAGATGCTGCGTCGCTTCACCCTCAACGAGCGCATGCGGCGTGCGCTGGGGCGCGGGCAGGTGCGGCTGGTGTATCAGCCCAAGTACGCGCTGGACTCGGGCGAACTGGTGGCAGTTGAAGCGCTGATGCGGTGGTCCGACCCCGAGCTGGGCGCGGTGTCGCCCACCGAGTTCATCGACGTGGCCGAGGAGTCGGGCTACATCCTCGAACTCGGCCGCTGGGCGCTCATGCAAGCCTGCGCGCAGGGCGAGGCATGGGCGCGCAAGTTCGGCTTCACGGGGCGCATGGCGGTGAATGTGTCCGCGCGGCAGTGCGATGCCGGCGTGATCGAGCGTGACGTCGATGAAGCGCTCAAGGCCTCAGGCATGGCGCCGGGCCGGCTGGAGCTGGAATTGACGGAAAGCGTGCTGCTGGCCGACCGGCAATCGACACAGCGTTTGCTGATGAGTCTGGCCGCGCGGGGCGTGCGTATCTCGCTCGATGATTTCGGCATCGGGTTCTCGTCGCTGTCGTATCTGCGCAGCTTGCCGATCCACAACATCAAGATCGATCGATCATTCATCAGCGGCGTACCCGGGGTGGCCGACTGCGTGGCGCTCACCAAGACCATCATCGCGATGGCCCGCGCACTGAACATGACCGTCACGGCCGAGGGTGTGGAAACCCCCGAGCAATCGGCTTTCTTGTCCGCGCATGCATGCGACGAGGTGCAAGGCTTCCTGTTTGGGCGACCGCTGGAAGTGTCGGCACTGGAAGATTTGCTGCGCAGTCGAAGCCGCGCACAGGCATAAAAAAACGGACCCAAGGGTTCAACCCCGGGTCCGTTTCTTTTAGGGCGACGCTCAGGTCGAATCGAAATCAACGCGTCGATACGTTGCCCACCAGGCCGCCCAGTGCGGCGCCGCCCAGCGTGGCACCCGGGCCGCCAATCAAAGCAGCGCCGGCCAAGCCGCCCACACCCGCACCAATGGCGGTATTGCGTTGACGTGCCGTCATGTCGGCACAGCCGGTTGCCGTCAGCAGCGTGGCACCGGCCAGCAGAATCGTCAGTACCCGAACCATGTTCTTCTCCTCGAATGCGTCGGTCGCGATCAAGCCATCGCGTACCGGCAGTCTGGCTAACGGGCGCTCAACTTGCTGTTTCAAGTTGTAATCAATCGTTGCAATGTGCAGACCGACCTCTCCCGACAATCCCCTGCCACATTCGCAAGCAGCGCCGATCAAAACCCGTCGCCACGCGGGCCGGATGGTGTTTCCCACAGAGTTATCCACATGTTCTGTGCATAACCGGCGCAAACGGCGGAGACCCAAGTCACAAAAGGGCTTGACGGGTTTGTGCAAACGTGCAGATCACGTAAAACGTGTGCGTGCCGTTGGAGTTATCCACATCGGCTGGGGCTGTTACATCGTGCAACAAACCCTTGCGCGTCAACCGCTTGCGGTGGGTTCTGCAAGCGGTGTGCGCATTGCTGTGGACAAGTTGTGTCGACCGGAGTTGAAGTGATGAAGCGTTCGATTAGTTGCGGATACGATGGTCGATTAGTTTGGGATACAGCGTGCGCGTGTGAGCTGCAAAGCCTGACGGGGCGAGGCGTATCCGAAACTAATCAGAGATCGTGAGCATGCGCGCCTACAACTGTCATATCGAGCGATGCTGCGTCGCAGCATGCGTGAAACCTATTTCGAGCCCGTGCCAAGGAAAAAATTGCCCTCGGATCAGTTCGAGCGACGCTATCCCACCCCGCTTGGATCATGCTGGCGAGAACGTGTCCTACTGTGCATCGGGCACGTTCCAACTCTGCGCCATAGGCGTCGTTCAGCGCTGTCGTCTGAAACGCTTGCCGCAAGTATTGGTGCATGGACTTGGGGAGCAGGATGACATCACTACCCTGGTGCACGCACCGGACCGACAGATCAAAGCGTCGCCTTGGTCGGTACGTGCCCGACCGCCCGGCAATACCCTCGAAACGCCCTAGCTGAGTTTCAAAACGTTAAACCCTCAGCAAACTTCACCCTGGCTGTTACACGGCCGAATCTCCCGGCTGCGCCACTCCTTCACGAGTTGGTGCCGACTTTGCGTGTAGCGATCGACGAGAACTTCTGCCGTGACGATATCGTCCAAGCCGATCACACGATATTCACCATCCGATTCGCACCAGGCCGCAATGAATCGTCTTCCATCGACAAAGCCAAGCATGATCGGCCAGATAATTTGCTCTGGAATCCGAGCGAGTGCATCGCTCAAGTTGATGCGGACCTTGCGCTGTTCCCGGAGCGCGCGCCTGAGCGCACTCAGGTCCACCGGCCCGACGAGCCTTTGCGGGTGTCCAACGTATACCGTGTCGTCATCAAAGGCCACCCACATCTCCTGTGGCAGAACGGCATAGATCTTGGCAAGCACGTTCTTGATCGCACGGGCGAGGGCGTCATCTGTCTGACGGCTGACCCACTGCGCGCCGATCACTAAGGCCTGTATCTCTTCTTCAGTGAACGACAGGGGCGGCAGAACAAAGCCCGGCCGCAGGAGGTACCCCACCCCGGGCTCGGCGTCGATATGGGCCCCCATACCCTGGAGCGTCGCCACATCGCGGCGGATTGTGCGAAGCGACACGCCCAGCTCGCGCGCGAGCGTTTGCCCAGACACCGTGCGTCGGTGCCAGCGTAACACTTGCATCAGATCAAACAGCCGATGGCTTCTCGACACATTCACTCCATGGCCACGAGACCTTTGCCGCCGAGCTTCCGCCCGGCCTCGAGTTCGGTGATCAGCTGAATGGCGCCGCTTAGCGGAACAGTGTTTCCCACCGGGATCTGGAATCGCTGCTCCGCCGCAGCCGCAGAGATTCGGTCGAGAATGTCTGCCCGAGGCGAGCCAATCACCGGCTTCAAGCGCCAGTCGACAAGCGCACGCATCAGCTTGGCCGGGCTCGGGTTCAGATCGAGAAACACGCCGCCGGGCCGCACCAGCGCAACGCCTTCGGACACGGGCATTGTGGCGGACGTGTCGTACACAACATCGAAACGCTCGCCGATGTCCGACAGCCTCGTGGCCCGATAGTCGTAGACACGGTGCACACCGAGCGCCCTGGCGCGGTCCATATCGCGCGCGCTGCAACGGCCCCAGACTTCCGCGCCAAAAAGCCTAGCGATCTGCACTGCCGCCTCGCCCACGGCGCCGGCGCAACCGTTGATGAAAACGCGTTGCCCCGCCTTCAGCTTGGCCTTGTCATTCAGGCCATTCCACGCGGTGACCCCTGGTGTACCAAGACACGCGGCTTGCTCGAAGGAAACGTTGTCCGGTTTCCTTGCAATAAAGCCTTCCTTCGTAACCACTGCCTGCGCCAACGCGCCGCTTTCCTTGAAGCGGGCGAGCCCGAACACCGGGTCGCCTAACCGAAAGCGTGTCACGCCCTGGCCGACAGCCATGACAGCTCCGGAAAAGTCCATCCCCATGCCCCGCGGAAACACGCGGCCCGTCACGATCTTCATCTGCCCATTGCGCAGCTTCCAATCGATGGGGTTGATCGCAGCGAACTTGACACGGACGGCCACCTCCCCTGGCCCTGGAGGGAAAAGCTCGAACGCGCCGATCGCCATGCATTCCGGCCCGCCGTATCTGTTGTATTGAATACGTTGCATACGTGTCGCCCCCCCGAGCGTTACGCCGTGCAAAGGTCTGGCACGGCGACCTTTTCAAACAGGTGCGGCCGCGCGATCACAGAGGCAGGATGCGCTCGGAGGCGCTCGCGGAATTCGGGATGGTTGAAGGCGTCGCGCCACGCTGCCACGCTGTCGAAAACCGCGTAATTGAAATACGTCGGGTTGGCGCCGAGGGCGCGGTGCAGCTGCGTGGAAATGAAGCCGGGCTGAAGCTTCATGAAACGGGCATCACTGGTCCACGCAGCCAGAAATGCGTCCTCATCCTCGGGCGCCATCGTGCATAGGTTGACCATAACAATAGGGCCTGCGTCGATTTCCACCTGCCGGGCAACCGGAAAATCAGGATCAAGCGGTTCAAATGTGGGCATGTTCAATTCCTCATCGAGATCATCACGCGAGGCGCCCTTCGACGCTCCCAGCGTGGTGGAGCCCACTCTAACTACCCGTGAGGACAGTTTCTGTCACCATCATTCGCGCATGAGTGCAGCGAGCAAGCGTGCCCTGAACTTACCCATCTCAACGGGTACGGCGCCTCCCCCGTCCTGAGGATAATGCTGGACCTGCCGTGACACGTTGTTGCGCCTGCCAACCCGGATGCACGATGGGCGCTTGCACACCCTTTGCGTGCGGCAGGTTCTCCACCAGGGTGTCGATGGACAGGCGTACGCGCAGCGGCATGTAATCCGTTGCCGGCCAAATGGCATGAGTGTCCATGGACGCGGCCGGTCGATCCTCCCACAGCACTGTCAGTGCGCCCGCGTCAATGCGATGGCACACCAGCCAATGCGGCAGCCACGTGATGCCCATGGCGGCTACCGCCGCGTCGGCGGTGACCTCCAGGTCATCGAACCGCAACCGCGAGGCAAGCCGAACTTCAGTCAGGCGGCCATCGGTATCGGGCAGCAGCCACGGATACGGGTGGCCGGTGCGCCAGTGAATCAGCACGTCGTGGTTGGCCAGCGCCTCAATCGTGTCCGGCTGGCCACGCTTCTCGAGGTAGGCGGGCGCCGCGCACAAGACTTTTGGCTGGGTGGCGAGCGGGCGTGCACACAATCCCGTGGCCTCGCCCAGCGCGCCGTTGCGGATGCCCAGATCAAAACCTTCGGCGATCATGTCGACGGGCCTGTCGCTGAAGCTCAGTTCCAGCTCCAGCTTGGGATGCTGACGGGCAAACTCGAGCAGGATCGGCGCAACACAGTAGCGGCCGAACAGCACCGGCATCGTCACGCGCAGACGCCCGGCCACTTCCTGCTTGCCGGAGTCAAGTAATGATTCGGCCGCGCGCAACTCCTCGATGGCGCGCAAGCAACGCTCGTAGTAGATCTGGCCGTCCTCGGTCAGGTTTTGGGTGCGGGTCGTGCGGTGGAAAAGCCGCACGCCAAGGCGCGTCTCCAACCGGGCAATCGCTTTGCCCACCGCCGAGCGTGAAAGTGCAAGCCGTTCGGCAGCACGCGCAAAACCGCCAGCCTCCACCGCTTCCACGAAGACGGCAACGCCGTCCAGCCGGCCGCGCATGTCGGTTTTCATGACCACACCCCCTTCAAAGATTGCATGCGCGCCTTTGGCATACGCGTGCCAACCATAACCGTTCAAAGCGCTCGTTTGGTAGCACTCAGTTCTACAAAGGTGGGAAAAACCGTCGCCACTAGAGCATGCCCCTCCACAGTAGCATCGTCTCACCACCCGAAGCGGGGCACCTGCAGGCGCCTCTCTTCATGTCCTCTTCGTCCTCAACAACATGCCGATGCAGATTTCGATCGTGTATGACAGCGGCTACGGCCACACCGCGCGGCAAGCCAACAGCGTGGCGGATGGTGTGCGCCGTGTCACTGGCGCCGTGGCGCAGTTGATCCCCGTCGCGGAAAGCAATATCCCCTGGGACACGCTAGAAGCAAGCGACGCCATCATCTTTGGCGCGCCCACCTACAACGGCGCCCCCAGCGCGCGCTTCAAGCAGTTCTGCGAAGACTCGACCAAGCGCGCCTGGATCGACATGAAGTGGCGCAACAAGGTCGCAGCCGGCTTCACCAATTCGGGGGCGCAGAACGGTGACAAGCTGCACTCGCTGATCTCAATGGCGCTGTTTGCTGCACAGCACGGCATGTTGTGGGTGGGGCTGGACCTGAAGCCTGGCAACGACAGCAGCCGGGGCACGGTGCATGACCTCAACCGCCTGGGAAGTTGGCTCGGCGCGATGGCGCAATCCAATGGCGACCAGGGTCCCGACGACACCCCCATCCAGAGCGATCTCAACACCGCCGCCTACCTCGGGCAGCGCGTGGCCGAGACGCTGCGCCGGCTACAGCCGGCCTGATACCAATTCGCATATCCACAGGAACCTCTTCCCATGAAATTCCTCTGCCTCGACATTCCGCAACCCGGCGCCACCCTGGAGCAATACCAACCGCACATGCACGACGAAACCCGCCATGCCTGGAAGCTGTACACCGGCGGCATCGTGCGCGACTTCTACTTCCGTCAGGACCGCCCGGGCGTTGCCCTGATTGCCGAGGCCGACTCGGTTGAAGCCGTACGCGCCGCGCTGAATGAATTTCCGCTCGCCAAGGCCGGCCTCATCGGCTGGGACGTGATCCCGCTCGGCCCCTTCACGGGCTGGCAACTGCTCTTCGCACCGGGCAATTCCTGACCTTTTCTTCGGAGCCCCCCATGAACGTTTCAGGCTACGCTGCATCATCGGCCACCAGCGGGCTCGCGCCCTTCGCCTTCGAGCGCCGAGCGCCCCGCGCGGATGATGTTGTTATCGACATCCTGTTCTGCGGGGTGTGCCATACCGATCTGCACCTGGCGCGAAACCACGGCGGCTTCACAACGTATCCAATCGTACCGGGCCACGAGATCATCGGCAGGGTCCGGCAGGTGGGTAGCGAGGTGACCCGCTTCAAGGCCGGAGACATGGTTGGCGTCGGCTGCATGGTGGATTCGTGCCAGCATTGCCAGCCTTGCCTGAAAGGCTGGGAGCAGGACTGCGCAGAGGGCCCCACCTTCACCTACAACGGCATCGACCGGCATGACGGTTCCGTCACCTTTGGCGGCTATTCGGATTCGATCGTCGTCCGCGACAAGTTTGTGCTCTCTGTTCCGAATGGACTGGACCCGACCGGTGCGGCGCCGCTCCTGTGCGCCGGC
The DNA here is from genome assembly GCF_054792405.1 of Ralstonia sp. SA306. Classification (NCBI taxonomy): domain Bacteria; kingdom Pseudomonadati; phylum Pseudomonadota; class Betaproteobacteria; order Burkholderiales; family Burkholderiaceae; genus Ralstonia; species Ralstonia sp. SA306. The sequence continues at coordinate 374,991 of NZ_CP096452.1, read as the reverse complement.
ATCACCACATGGTCGCCCCTGCATCGCTGGAATGTGGGCCTAGGCAGCAAGGTTGCGGTGATCGGTCTGGGCGGGCTGGGTCACATGGCGTTGAAGCTCGCCAAGGCGCTCGGCGCCGATGTGTCGCTGTTCACGCGTTCGCCGGGCAAGGAAGAGGACGCCTTCCGGCTTGGCGCCGATCACGTCGTGCTATCGACCGATCCCCCCCAGATGGCCGCCGTGGCAAACCGGTTCGACGTGATCATCGACACAGTGCCCTACGACCACGACGTCAACCCCTATATGCCGACGCTGGCGCTCGAAGGCGTGCTCGTGCTGGTGGGCTACCTGGGCCCGCTCGGCACACCGGTGAATGCCGGAGGCGTTGTGCGTGGCCGCCGTGCCATCTCCGGCTCCTTCATTGGCGGCGTGCCGGAAACCCAACAGATGCTCGACTTCTGCGGGCAGCACGGCATCGTCTCCGACGTTGAAGTCATTGCCATCCAACAGATCGACGAAGCGTATGAGCGCCTGCTGAAGAGTGACGTGAAATATCGCTTCGTAATCGACATGGCCTCTCTCAAACATTCAGGAGCCGCTGCATGAGCGCGACCATCAAGCCCATTCTGTGCGTTGTCACCAGCCACCCGATCCGCGGCGACAGTGGTGAGCCCACCGGCTTTGCCATGGTTGAGCTGACGCACCCGCTGGAAGTCTTTCGCGAGGCCGGCATTGCAACCGAAATCGCATCGATCCGTGGCGGACACCCTCCGATCGACTTCTTCGATCTCAGCGATCCGGTCAACGATCGTTTCTGGCATGACGCCACGTTCCGGGAGGCGCTCGCGCATTCGCTCGTGCTCAGCGAGGTGGACCCATCGCGCTACTCGGCCGTGTTCTTCGCAGGCGGCCACGGCACCATGTGGGACTTTGCCGATAGCGCCGCTGTGCAGCACGTCATTCGCACCATCTACGAAGCGGGCGGCATCGTGTCGGCCGTCTGCCATGGCCCCGCCGCGCTCGTGAATGCGACGCTTTCGGACGGCGGCCATCTCGTTGCGGGCAAGAAGGTCGCCGCGTTTACTGACGAGGAAGAAGCCGAGGTCAAGTACACCCACGTCGTGCCCTACCTGCTGGCGACGACACTCAAGCAGCGCGGCGCGCTGCATCAGCCCGCCCCCAACTGGACGGCCAACGTGGTCGTGGACGGCCGCTTGATCACCGGGCAGAACCCCGCATCGGCGCACGGCGTTGGTGAGGCGCTGGTCAAGCAACTGACAGGCACGGCCTGACATGAAAATCACCGCCATCGAAGAACATGTGTTGCCCGAAGCCGTACGGAAGGCGTGGAGCACGCTTCCCGGTGGCGACGATGGCACGCTCGCCCTGAATGCTGGCCAGATTGGCGAACGGCTGGCCGACCTGGCCGAGCAGCGGTTGGCGCTGATGGACGAAACCGGCGTCGACGTGCAAGTGCTCTCGCTCACCACGCCGGGGCTGAACAATCTCGGGCATCACGGCATCGAGCTAGCGCGACGCGTGAACGATCTCCTGGCGGAGACTGTTACGGCCAATCCTTCGCGCTTTCAGGCTCTGGCCGTCTTGCCGTTTGCCGACGGCGAAGACACTGCGCAAGAGTTGCAGCGCTGCGTCGAACAACTCGGTTGCAAGGGTGCCATCGTCTACGGCCGTGTCGGTGAGAAGAACCTCGACCACGCGATGTTCGAACCGATGTTTGCCTGCGCGGCAGCACTCGGCCTGCCATTGCTGATTCATCCGCAGATTCCGCAAGCCGGCGTACGCGACGCTTACTACGCTGGCCTCGGCGCGCCTATAGATCTCGCCCTATCGACCTTCGGTATCGGGTGGCACTACGAAGCGGGCATGCAGTTCGTGCGCATGGTTGTCTCCGGTGTGTTCGACCGGCATCCGGGTCTTCAGGTGATCCTCGGCCATTGGGGCGAACTCGTGATGTTCTATCTGGAGCGCCTGACCATGCTCGATCGGGTATCGACAGTGAACCGCCCATTTGTCGAATACGTCCGCGACCACCTCTACCTAACCGCCAGCGGCATGTTCAGCACGGCGTACCTGCGCCAGGCGATCGAACTGGTGGGCCCCGACCGGATTCTGTTTTCGACCGATTTCCCATACCAGTACCGCCCCGGTGCGGATGCTCGGCGCTTTGTCGAAACGCTGCCGCTTGGCGACGAAGACAAGCGGAAATTTGCGTATGCCAACTGGGACAAACTCACACAACGAGGCCAGCCTTGAAGCCGGTATTGTCCGTCGCTGGCGCATGGCTGCGCGCCGCTTTGATCTTGCTGGGGTGCTCTGCCATGCAGATCGCCGCCGCACAGACACCCCACCCACACTCGGGAGACGCCGCCATGCAAAATCCGGGTCTTTGGACCGCGACTGACCACCCCCAAAGCGCCGGCGCGCCGTACGTGCGCATCGCGCAGCTCGAAGTCGATCCGCAGCGTTTGACCGAATTCAAAACCGTGCTTGAACGGAGCGTGTCCGCTTCCGTGCGCCTGGAACCGGGCGTCTATACCCTCTACGCGGTCGCGATGAAGGCGCACCCGAACCGGTTTCTCGTCTTCGAAATGTACAAGGACGAGGCGACGTACGCCGCGCACCGAGAGACGCCGCATTTCCGCGCGTTCTTCGAAGCCACACAGATCATGGTGACCTCTCGCACCTTCCTGGACGTCGATCCTGTTGTACTCGGCGCGAAGGCGTACTGGCAGCCACCTGGCGAGTGACAACGTGGCGCATACCAGCATCCTGACATTGGCACTAGCGCTCGGCGTGAAGAGCATGGGCGCTGATGCAGCAACGCTCCCTCATCCCCCCGACGATCCCCTCATCCCCATGACGACCGGAACCAACGCAACCGCCCTGCAGCCTAGACAACAGGCCATCGTCCCGATCGCGGCTCACGCCGCCATTGGCAATATGCCCGGCCTGAATGCTGCCTTGATCCGTGGGCTGGATGCCGGCTTGACTGTGAGCGACTGCAAGGAAATTCTGGTGCAGATGTACGCCTACGCGGGGTTCCCGCGCAGCCTCAATGCGCTCTCCGAGCTCATGCGTGTGCTTCAGACCCGCAAGGACCGGGGCATCGAAGATGCTCCCGGCCGGGACGCTGGCCCGGTCCCCCAGGGCGCGGCTCTTCTGGCCGCTGGCACCGCCAACCAGACCAAGCTCGCCGGCGCGCCAGTCAAAGGTGCCTTGTTCGACTTTGCCCCGGCCATCGACCAGTATTTGAAAACCCATCTGTTCGGCGACATCTTTGCCCGCGACAACCTCGACTGGAAAGATCGTGAGATCGCCACGGTCGCCGCACTGGCAGCCATGTCAGGCGTGGAGCCCCAATTGCAGGCCCACATGCGCCTAAGCATGAATGTAGGCGTCTCCGCCCGGCAGTTGCGGCACGTAGCACAGATCCTCGCGGACACGGTCAGCGCCGATGCCAGCCAGCGCGCGCAAGCCGCGCTACAGGCGCATTTGCCACAGTAAGGTCGTTGTTGATGCGCCCGGCACATCGCCAACCGACACGGAGAACCGACGGTGAGATCCCTAGCCATTCCTGTGGGCGTACGTACGCTCGGTGCGCTGGCCATTCTGCTTGCCGCGCCATTGCACGGCCAAACGCGGGCCGAGAAGCCAGACATGCCTCGCGCCTACTACGTTGCCGAGTTTGAGCCGACTGTGCCAGGGGCCATCAGGCCGTATAGCGAGCGTGTGGAATCCACGCTGAAACCGTTCGGTGGCCGTTTCATTGCCCGCGGGGGCACATTGGAGGCGTTGGAGGGGCCGGCTCCCAAAGGCGTGGTCGTCATCATCGAGTTCGATAGTCTGGAGCGCGCGCAGGCGTGGTATCGATCGCCGGCTTACGAGGCGCTCAAACCGATTCGCCAGCGCGCGGGGAAGTCGCGCGTCTACATCATGGAAGGCGTTCCCGCAGTCAACGGCTGACGCGTTGAACGGCGCAGCTCTCTGAAATGCCTGCCGCTTGGCCAGACGGGAAATCAACGTATAGCGCGGAATACGGCTGCCCCCCACGTCAGCCGACCGACTGTTTAGCACAGCTTACAGGGCCATCCGTTGGCGGTGCCTTTTACGCCGGGACACGAGAGACTATGGTCAAGCTTTTGCCACGGACAAAGTCATGAATAACCAAACTGCCCTCGTCGAAAGTCAAGGCAGGCGCCTTTGCCTAACAACGGGCATCGGGGCGCTCGCCCTTGCCGCTGGCGGAGCCAGAGCTATTGCGAGCCCGCAGAGTGACCAAGTTGGGTCGTCAAGTCCATCTGCCTCCGTTTTCCTGCTCGCAGCGCGTCCGCAGGTTGGGGAAGTCCAGATGGTGTTCGCTGATCTGGTGCCTGAGTTGGTAGCGAGTTCAGAGACCGTAAGTCCGACGTCACTCTCCTCATCCGCGGGCGTTCTGGCCACCGCTGCCTCAAAGCTGGGAATCCCCATGACATTCTGCGTCGTTCCGGTTGGAGGCAAAGCAGGACGTGTGATCCCTGAGTTCGCCGACTATGCGAACGAGGACAACACATTCTCACGTATCTTCACGAATCCATTCATGGACGCCAGCTTCGTCCAGAGATTGAAGGACAACGCTCGGCCAACGCTCATTGTCTCGGGCTTCACAGTGGAGACGGTTGTCCTCCTGACAGCTCTCGATGCACTGGCCGCCGGTTACAAGGTACATGTGCCCATGGATGCCGTTGGAAGCCGCTCGGCCCGCACGGAAGCTGCAGCCATCCGACAGATCGAGCTCGCTGGCGGAGTGGTCACCTCGGTACGCAGCCTGCTCATGCGGCTGGCGCCAAACATCTCCAAGGGACGGGACGCCGAGGTCTTCAAGGCGCTTTCGGGCCAGAAGTAGCCAGGCACTACGGCGTCCGGTGCTTTAGCGCGTCGACCAGCAGTTGGAAGGCGCGGCTGGGTTGCCGGCGGCTTGGATAGTAGAGGTAGTACCCATCGAGCGGCTTGCACCAGTCCTCAAGAATCCGCACGAGGTGCCCAGCGCGAACGTGCTCTTCTGCGATGTCCTCAGGCACACACCCGATGCCAGCGCCGCTGAGCACTGCCTGAAGCACGAGGCCGCTGCCGTTGAATATGTATTGGCCCGCCACTGGCACGCTGAGCACTACACCGTCTCGTTCGAAAGACCACGGCAGCAAGGCTCCCGTAGAAGGAAGTCGAAGGTTGATGCAGGTATGCGAGCCGAGTTCAGAAGGGTGCCTCGGAACCTCGTGATCGCAGAAGTAGTCGGTCGTTGCGACAACCGCCATTCGCTTGTCCGGGCTAATCCGGATCGCAACCATATCCTTGTCGATGAGTCCGCCAAGCCGCACGCCGGCGTCGAAGCGCTCAGCCACAATGTCGACCAGGCGGTAGTCTACCGAGATCTCGACCTGAATCTCCGGGTATGCCTTGATCAAAGGCAGGAGCTTGGGCCAGAGGACAGTCTCGGCAGCGTGGCCCACGGTAGTAAGGCGGACGGCGCCCGCAGGCCGGTCACGGAGTTCCTGGAGCGCTTCCAGTTCGTTCTCGATGGAACCGAAGCCTGAGGAGAGCTTCTGCAGCAACCGTTCGCCTGCTGTAGTCGGCGCGACGCTGCGAGTGGTTCGAGAAAGCAGGCGGACGCCAAGTCTTGCCTCAAGCGCCGAGATCCTTTGGCTAAGGGCTGACGATGTCATCCCCATCTCATTTGCGGCCTTCGTAAAGCTGCTTTCCCGCGCGACGACAAGGAAGGCGTACAAGTCGTTGAAGTTCTCTGGCCTCATGTGCTATCGGCTTCTGTGTCGGCTCTCCAGGAAGAATGTGCTTACTCGCGATGCGGCAGACTCATCACGGTTAATCGGAGAATCATCATACGCAAGATTCGCAACTTGCTGCGGCTTGTCAATGAAGGTGCGAGCGTGCGCAGCACTCCCTTAGCCATCCAAGTCTCGTGCTCTGCCATCGTGACCTACCTTATCCGGGGCCCCTGAGTGGTCGACCCGCATGATTGGTATCGTCAACGAAATTCGCGACGGTACCAAATACCATCGGATCCAGGCGGCCGTATGGCTATAGCCGTTCAATAGCCCCGTCCACGATGGCGTGCCATTGATCCGCGAAGGTCATCGGGACGGGCGTTGGCCCCTGGCATGCGCTGGCAATCACCACGTCGGGATCGAGTTCGCGCAACAGGCCAAGACTGGCTCTGAGACTGGATTTTCGTCCTCCCGAGAAGGGCCAGATCAGCGTTCCCCAAGACTGCCCCTTGGGGAAGAGCGAATCACCGGTGAAGAGATAGGTCTTGCCGTGCGGCGAGCGGTACATGAAGCAGGTGCTGCCCGAGGTGTGCCCAGGCGTCGGAATGACCTCGATGTTGCCCAGGTGCGTCTCGCGCGCGTCGAAGGTCACGTCGATTGGGCAGTACGACTTGATGGCCTCGACCTCCAGCTTGTGGCAGCACAGGGCCGACCCGAACGTCTGCTTGATCGTTGCCAGTGCCGGCCCGGCCTCGTCCCGGTGGGACAGGTACTGGCGGACGATCCCGCCCAGATCCTTGATCGGCTGCAGCTCCTCCAAGACACCGGTGCCGTAAAACAGGATGTTGCCTTCCGGCCGCGTCAGCAGATAGGCGTGCGAGGTGACGCCTTGGAACGGGTGTTCTGTTTGCGTCTGCCAGAGGTCAGGGAAGAGCTGCTGCATGATTCAAGTTCCCGAGGTCAAGATCGTCGCCCCGCGTCGCGGCGTCGCGTGGGCCGCAGCAAGCGCTTCAGTCGCTTGCGTGAAAGCGAACTCGCGGTATTCAGCAAAGTTCTGCGGTGCTCGGCGCGCCAGTTCGAACAGGTCGACGATGTCGGACGCACGTTGCGCCGGCGTGCTCGCAAGCCAGCCATAGGCGTTCAGACCCCTCAACGTCTGTTGCCGAAACGTCACGGAGATCGTAGAGATCGTCGAAGGGCGCGGGTCGAGGCCACCATATGTCAGTAAGGTGCCACCATCGGCGAGCACGTTCAGGAGCTGGGCGCTCATCTCCCCGCCGATCGGATCGATCGCCACGGCCGGGGCCTGCCCGCCTGCGGCGGTCACCTTGGCTGCCCATCCGTCGTGCTCCGAGCTGACGACGGAAACGCCGGGAACGCTGGGCGCCAGGATCGCTGCACCCGCATCGCTGCGCACCAGCGCGATGGCCTTGGCACCGCGCATCTGTGCCAGCGCGATCAGGTTGCGGCCGACACCGGAGCCGGCGGCCGTGACTAGCAACGGCGCGCCGCCGGAGGCAGCCAGTGCCGCACGCATGAGCACGATCGCGGTGATGCCATTGATGGCAATCTGGCACGCGATCGCATCGCTGACATCATCCGGGACCGGAATGACGGCCATGGCGGGTGCGACCACGCGCTCCGACCACGTACCCTGCGCCGGGAAGAGCATCACTCGCTGACCCGCCTTGATGCCGGTGGCGGGATCGACGTCCGCACCCACCTGTTCAACGACACCGACACCGTCGCCGCCGGGGACAATTCCCTCGGCAGGGATCGGCGAGGGAATGTAGCCGCGCACCATCAAGTCGTCGATCGGATGCACCATGCGCTTGGTGATGCGGACTGTGACTTCATTGGGACCGGGTTGCGGCGGGACGGCGATGTCTTCGAGACGAAGCACTTCGGTCGGTTCGCCATTTCGGCGGTACACATGGGCTTTCATCAGAATTCCTTTGCAGCATTCAGAACGGCGATCACGCTTGGCACGACACCCGTCGTGCATGTAATGCAGTTTGGCCCGACGCCATCGGTCGCGGAAGGTGGATGCTCCCGAAAAATTGCCTAATCCTCCTGGCATCAGACCAACCTTGTTGATGGAGCCGGAGCGTACGCTTAGAGTTGGGCCCATGGACGACGACTTCGAGACAAATCGACGCCGCTTGGCAGCGCGAATCGCGCGTTGGACTGGCGACGCCGAGCAGTACAGGCCTGCGATTGCAGGCCTGACGTTGCACCGGCACACACACGCTGATTCGCCCTTCGATTGCCTGATGGAACCCGCCATCGCGGTGCCGGTTCAGGGCGTGAAGCAAACGTGGCTGGGCTCCGAGGTCTACGCGTACGACAGGCATCGCTTTTTGCTCACGTCGTTGGACTTGCCAGTGGCGATGAATGTGGCGCAGGCGTCGCTCGACTTGCCGTTCCTAAGCGTGGTGTTACGACTCGACACGCGTGCGATCAGTGACATAGTCGTGGAGACCGGCCTGCAGCATCCTCGAGAGCGGACGGCCAACGGTCCGGGCATCGTGTTGGGCAAGACGACAGCAGGGCTACTGTCTGCGTTGGATCGACTGGTCGGGCTGTTGGACGAGCCCGAGTTATTGCCGGTCCTTGCTCCACTGCTACAGCGCGAGATCTTTTATCGCTTACTTTGCAGCGACGTTAAGAGCCACGTGTGGCAGATGGCTTCCATTGCCGATCAGAACCAGAGCATCGCGCTGGCCATCGACTGGCTAAAAAACCATTTTCGTGAGCCCCTGCGCATCGTTGAACTCGCCGCCCGAGTGGGCATGAGCGTGTCCCGCTTCCACCACCACTTCAAGCGCCTCACATCGATGAGTCCGCTGCAGTTCCAGAAGTGGCTGCGGCTGACCGAGGCTCGAAGGTTGATGTTGGTCAAGGGCTTGAATGCGTCGACAGTTGCCTACGAGGTGGGCTATGAAAGTCCCTCCCAATTCAACCGGGAATATGCGAGGCAGTTCGGCACGCCACCGCACCGCGATGTAACCGAACTGGTGCCGCACGCAGCGGCCCCGGTCCGTTAGTCGTAACGGCATCAGCTCTCGTCACGCATCCGCTCCTTCGTCGCGTTTTTGACGAAGAGACTGAATGGATAGGTGCAAAGCGATCGCTTCACTGAGCCGCTGGCGACGGAAGCGAGCCTGGTCATGCGTGAGGCTTCAGCTATGGGACTGTGTCGAGTCCCTGGGGTATCTACAGAACTCTTATTTGCAAATCCGCAAGAGAGCACGTTCGCGTGCCGGCGTTACATCCGCCGAGCGGCCGTCAGTGTGATGCACGTGGGCATCGCACCGGTGTGTCCGCGCGGATGAACGCCTCGGTTTCTCCAGGATTAGCCGCGGCGTAGAGTCCCAGAGAAGCCTTTCCTTAGTGCCTGCTATACCGCACGCTCACCGCGCTTTTAGCCTATCCAACCGCGAATGGTCGATGCCATGACGTTCGTGGAAATCCCATAGCGATCATGCAGGGTGGGAAGTGCACCGGCATCGAGAAATGCGTCCGGCAGCCCGACTTGGCGGAACGGCACACTCACGCCAGCCCGCATCAACGTGCCGGCAACCGCTTCGCCCAAGCCGCCGATCACGGTGTGGTTCTCTGCTACCACCACGAGCCGGCCAGAGCGCCGTGCCTCACGTAGGATCGTCTCGGTATCGAGCGGTTTGATCGTCGGTACGTGCAGCACGCCCACGCCAATGCCGTCGCCCTGCAGCGCCTTGGCCACTTCCAGCGCACGCATCGTCATGATGCCCGACGAAATGACGAGCACTTCGGCGCCGTCGCGCAGCAGCTTGGCCTTGCCCAGCTCGAACTGATAGCCGTATTCGTCGAGCACCACGGGCACGTTGCCGCGCAGCAGGCGCGCATAGACGGGGCCGGCATGGGCGGCAATAGCCGGCACCATCTGCTCGATCTCCAGCGCGTCGCACGGATCGATGACGGTCATGTTCGGCATGGCACGCATCAGTGCGAGATCTTCGGCGGCCTGGTGGCTGGGGCCATAGCCCGTCGTCAGGCCTGGCAGCGCGCAGACAATCTTCACGTCGAGATTGTCTTCAGCAATCGTCTGATGCATGAAGTCGTATGCACGACGCGTCGCGAAGACAGCGTAGGTCGTCACAAACGGCTGGGCGCCTTCGTTGGCCAGCCCGGCGGCGGCACCCATGAGTAGCTGCTCGGCCATGCCCATCTGGTAATAACGGTCCGGAAATTCCTTCGCGAAGATGTGCAGATCGGTGTACTTGCCCAGGTCTGCCGTCATGCCGACGACGTTCTGCTTCACGCGTGCCAGCTCGGCCAGCGCATGGCCGAACGGCGCCGGGCGTGTCGCCTGGCCCTCGCCCGCAATGGAGGCGATCATGGCCGAGGTCTTCAGCTTGGGCTTGTTGATGACGGTGCTGCTCATGCGGTCCTCCCGGCTTCCAGTGCTTGCAGCGCGAGCTGCCATTCGTGCGCGTCAACGCGGATGAAGTGATTCTTTTCGCGCTGCTCCAGGAACGGAACACCGCAACCCATGCGGGTATCGCAGATGATCATGCGCGGCTGAGCACCCTTGTGCGTGCGTGCAGCATCGAACGCCACCTTAACTGCATCGATGTCGTTGCCGTCCACGCGCTGCGTGAACCAGCCAAACGCCTCCAGCTTGGGCAACAGGGGCTCGAACGCCATGATCTGCGTCGATGGGCCGTCGGCCTGCTGGTTGTTCACGTCAACCACGGCGATGAGGTTGTCCAGCTTCCAGTGCGCGGCCGACAGCAGGCCTTCCCATACGGCGCCTTCATCCAGCTCGCCATCTGAGAACAGCGTGTAGACAAACGCGTCGGAGCCCTTGCGTTTGAGCCCGAGGCAGCGGCCGACGGCAATCGTGAGCCCCTGGCCGAGCGAGCCGCCGGACATCTCCATACCGGGCGTATAGCTGGCCATGCCGGACATTGGCAGGCGGCTGTCGTCACTGCCGTACGTCTCCAGTTCCTCGGCGGGCAGGATTCCGGCTTCGAGCAATGCGGCGTAGAGCGCGATCGCATAGTGGCCGTTGGAGAGCAGGAAGCGGTCGCGGCCTTCCCAGTCGGGGTCTTCTGGCCGATAGCGCATGGCGCCGAAGTAAGCGACGGCCAGCACGTCGGCGATGTCGAGCGCCTGCCCGATATAGCCCTGGCCCTGCACTTCGCCCATCAGCAGGGCGTTGCGGCGGATTCGGTAAGCGCGCTCGGCCAGGGGCACGGCGTCAGTTGGGGGCAATGATGTGGAAGTCATGATGGTTCCTGTGATGAAGCGGGAAGCACGAGGCAGAGACAGTCACCGACTCAACGGTTGACGACCTTGGCCGGCACGAAGAACACCAGCACAGCGCCAAGCACGATGGCCGAGGAAATGAAGATCAGCCCAGCCGTTGATTTACCCGTCAGGTCGTTAAGCCACCCGACGATGGCCGGCGAGAAGAATCCGGCAAGATTGGCGAAGCAGTTGACCGCAGCGATGCCCGCAGCGGCCGACATGCCGCCCAGCATGGCCGTGGGCAACGACCAGAACTGCGACGACGAAGACAGGATCCCGGCGGCAGCAATGCTCAGGCACACCAGTGCTGCGCCCACGTTGCCAATTAACGGCAGCGCAGCGAACCCGGCGGCAGCCACCAGCATCGGCACGGCAAGATGCAGGCGGCGCTCGCGGCGGCGGTCTGCGCTCATGCCGACCAGGGGCAGCGCGACGATGGCGCAGATGTACGGCACCGCGGTGAACACGCCCACCCACAGCGGATCGGCCACGCCAGCCTTGCGGATCAGGGTCGGCAGCCAGAACGTCAGCCCGTATTGCCCCAGCACCACGCAGAAGTAGATGGCGGCCAGCAGCCACAGGCGGCGGTCTGCGATGAAGGCGCCCACCGACCCATGCGCGGTCTTCTGCGCGTTGTCACCGGCGACGTTGCGCTCAAGCAGCGCCTTTTCTGCGTCGGTCAGCCACTTGGCCTGGGCGATGCCGTTGTCCAGATAGAGCAGGATGGCCACGCCCAGCAGCAGCGACGGCAAAGCCTCGATCAGAAACAGCCACTTCCACCCAGCCAACCCCGCCACATCGTGAAAGGTGTGCAGGATGTAGCCAGACAGCGGCCCCCCGACGATGCCAGCCAGTGGAATGGCCATGAAGAACATCGACAGTGCCTTGGCCCGGCGCTGTGACGGAAACCAGTACGTCATGTACAGGATGACGCCGGGTGCGAAACCGGCTTCGGCCACCCCGAGCAGAAAGCGCAGCACGTAGAACGACGTCGGCGTGCTCACGAAGGCAAAGCCTGCCGAGATGGCGGCCCACGTCAGCATGTTGCGCGCGCCGACCTTGTGCAGGATCACATTGCTCGGCACTTCAAACAGGAAGTAGCCGAGAAAGAAGATGCCAGCTCCCAGGCCATACACCGTCTCGCTGAAACGCAGGTCGTTGAGCATCTGCAGCTTGGCGAACCCCACGTTGACGCGATCAAGGTAGGCACCCAGATAACAGATCATCAGGAACGGAATGAGCCGGCGCGCGACCTTGGCGTAGGTGCGGGACTCGAACGTGGCCGCATCGGTGCGCGCCAACTCATCGCCCGGCAGGGGCGAAGCAAGCTTCGTGGTCATGGTGTCTCCTACCATGTGCCCCGGGTGGACCCGGGTGCATGTGTCTCGAAGAAGGCCACGGATATGCGAGCCGTGGCGATGAAGGTTGCGTCGTTTAGTGAATCAGCATGCCGCCGTTCACGTCGAGCGTGATGCCTGTCATGTAAGCAGACAGATCACTGATGAGGAACAAGCACGCATTGGCAACGTCCGCAGCATCACCGAGCCGGCCAAGGGGGATACCCTTGATGATCTCGGTGCGCATCTCGGGCGTGAGCTTGTCACCGGTGATGTCGGTCTGGATGAGCCCTGGTGTGATGGAATTGACGCGGACATTGTCGCCGCCGAATTCCCGGGCCATGGCCTTGGCAAGGCCCAGTACGCCGGCCTTTGCAGCGCTGTAGTGCGGACCGCCGAAGATGCCGCCGCCGCGCTGCGCAGATACCGACGACATGCAGACGATGCTGCCGCGCTTGTGCGCCTTCATGTGCGGCAACACGGCTTGCGACATGTACAGCGTGCCGCGCAGGTTCACGTCCAGCACCGCATCGAAATTGCCCGCTTGAATGTCGAGCGTGCGAAGCGGCTGCGTGATACCGGCGTTATTGATGAGACCGTCAATTCGGTCATATTTAGTGAGAACTGCCTGTACAGCGGCATCGCACGCGCTGCGATCGGTCACATCGCAAGCGAAGCCGAGGTGTCCTTCACCCAGATCACGTGCAGCTTGCTCCGCATCTTCAAGCCGCAGATCCAGCACCACGACCCGGGCACCGTGTGCGGCAAGCGCCTTTGCCGTCGCCTTGCCAATACCGCGCGGCGAAGCCGCACCGGTCACGATCACCACCTTGTTCTCGAGCAACATCGTTGTCTCCTGGCTGTTGGAATCTTGTTGGCTGCAGTGTTGTGCCAGCAGGCGATTCGATCAACGCAGTTGGATTCAACTATGGCTGAGAAATTTTCAGATGAAGCCGGGCATGCCACTGGTGCGGCGCACCATCGCGCCCCGGCAAGCTAGGCGCCCGGTGCTGTTTTGACCTGCCGGTCGACCCAGGCGAGAAAGCGCGCCACGCGCGGCAGTTCGGCATTCTGGGGTGGGAAGACGATATGGTGGCCCGCCACCTCCAGCGCGTGGTCCTTGCCAAATACCGGCACGAGCCGGCCCTGGTCGATCAGGACCGATGCGAGCAACGTGCTTTCCAGCGCCACGCCCAGGCCGAGCGCCGCAGTCTCGAGCGACATGTACGAACGGTCGAAGGCGAAGTCGAACGACACGTGCATGTGCTCGACGCCAACGCGTGCAAACCACTGCTGCCACTGCACGATCGGCGTCTCCGACCGAATGAGCCGATGCGCGAGCAAGTCTTGCGGCGACTGCACGGGGTGCCGTTCGAGGTATGCCGGTGAGGCCAGCGGAGCGATGTGCTCGGTGCGCAGCGTCCTGATCTGCACGTCGCGCCAATGCGCGTGTCCGTAGCGGATGTCGAGGTCGTAGAACCCGCTGGTGAACGAGACGTCTTCATACGAACACGACACGTTCAACCGAATGTCGCTGTGATCCTCCTGGAATGCCGCGAGCCGGGGCAATAGCCACATCAGGCCGAAGCTGGGGCTGGAGTGCACGCGCAAGATCTCAACTTCGGCGCGGTTGGAGGCGCGCTCAGTGGCGCGGCCCAAGTCGGCAAGCGCCCCCGTGATGTCACGCAAGTACTGCTCACCTACGGGCGTCAGTACTAAGCCGCGCCCTTGCCGGAAGAACAATGGCTGGCCAATCGCCGCCTCCAGATTGCTGATCTGGTGGCTGACAGCCGAGGCTGTCAGGCCAAGCTCTTCGGACGCGCGATTCACGCTCTTCGTCCGCGCGACGGATTCGAATGCGATGATCGCCTTCATTGGGGGAATACGCATGTTTCGCATCGCGGGCCGCAGCGAGCAGTTGACGAAATACGAAGCCTAGCCTCTTTTGCTGTGCGGCATGGACAGTTCCACACTCAGTTGTCGGCTAATCCCTGCTCTCTTCCACTGTTTCGATCCCGAGAGCGTGCCAGACAGCTTGGGACTTGCGCTCGCCTAGTGCGTCGGATTTCCGGAGAGGTTGTATCAGGATGTCCGGGGCCGACGGGCATCCGCGAAAACTCAGAGTTACGTGAACCAAAACGCGGATAGTTCAAAGTTAAGCGAACCACGAGTTCAACGTTGACCGAGCAACTCGGCCGGGAAGGCCTGCAAATCCTGACCTACCGGTTCAGCGTTGATTGAATCTCGACAGCATCGTCGAACTACATGCTTCCCATCGGATCATCCTCCCGCTGCAATTCAATGCCGCAAACCGTTTCATGATCTGCGACTACAGAACCAACAGCTTCGATGTTCATTGTCGTTGGCCTCCAGCCATCGATTTGAAGCCGTCTGGCTGCATGTTAGTTGCAGAGCGGAGCCCTATGCCTCATCTATGTTTTGCCATTCAGACTACCCGCAATGGATACAAACCAGCGGGAGAAACGTACCGTGAATGCGCTGAAAACGCCCCAATCCAAGCATTGGCTCAGCAAGGTTCCTGAGGTCACTCTCTCATTCTGGGTGATCAAGATCCTGTCCACCACCGTCGGAGAAACGACCGCCGACTTCCTCGCGGTCAACGCCGGTCTGGGCCAAGGCGTGACCCGCTTGGTGATGGGGACACTGCTGGCTGCAGCCCTGATGGCGCAGTTGCGCACGAAGCGCTACACCCCGTGGATCTATTGGTTATCCGTCGTCTTGGTAAGCGTGGTCGGCACCCAGATCACGGATCTACTGACCGACGGCCTGGGGGTCAGCCTCTATCTCAGCACCCCGGTCTTCGCCACCTTGCTTATCGCCATTTTTGGAGCCTGGTACCGGTCGGAACACACTCTGTCCATCCAGGACATCGTCACGCGCAGGCGGGAGCTCTTTTACTGGAGCGCCATTCTTTGCACATTCGCGCTCGGGACCGCCGCTGGCGATCTGGCAACCGAAGCGCTAGGACTCGGCTTTGCCTGGGGTGCTGTGTCGTTCGGCGCAATGATTGCCATCACCTATGTCGCATGGCTCAGCGGGGGCAACGTCGTGCTGACTTTTTGGGTCGCTTATGTACTGACACGTCCCTTCGGTGCAGCACTCGGTGACCTGCTGACCCAAGCAAAAACCTACGGCGGCCTCGGCATGGGAGCGCCCAGGACTAGCGCCCTCTTTCTAACCGTGATCGTCATGCTGGTCGCCGTCGCTCAGTTCAACGTGAACCGTATCAGAAACGCTCAAGCCACCGAATAACCCGCACTGCCACTTTCAAGGAAAAGCTCATGCGCCATATTCATTGTTCAATCGCCCGCTCCGCCGCCGCTGCGACGACCTTGGTTTTTCTGTTGCTTGGGACAGGATGCTCGAAGTCGACCGACGCGAACGCAGCGGGCGCGGGCACACCGTCCGCAGTGCACACGGCATCCAAGCTAGGGGATTTAACCTCGTTCCGCATCATCGCCGCTGATGTGGCCAACTTCGTGGACGAGGGAAACTTGGCAGCGGCCAAGACCCGCATCAAGGATCTCGAGGTCGCCTGGGACTCGGCTGAAGCCGGCTTGAAACCCCGTGCCCCCGACGACTGGCACCTTCTGGATAAAGCCATCGACCGGGCATTGGAGGCGCTACGGGCCAATCCGCAAAATTCCACAGAGTGCAACGCGGCCGTGGCGGCATTGCTCAAGACCTTCAATTCGCTGAGCTGACCTTGACCATCGGGCCACGGCAAGGCGCACATCGATTTCCGTGAAGCCCTCGGCGAGAGCACGCGCTCTCGCCGAACGCGTTCTGGTATTCCGTAGCGCGCCGTCTGGGCAGCAACCGCATGTTTCAGAGCGATCCGGCGCCCCGAGCCACAAAGGTGTCGGAAGCCACCCGCGAAAAATCAATCCGCTCAGCAACACCCACATGCGCCAACAAGGCCGCGTGCAGTCGGTCCCACACGCCGGCCCGCTGCAACTCGCGCAGCCGACGCCAGCAACTGACCCCCGATCCGCAACCCATTTCCATTGGCAGCTGGTTCCAACGAATACCGGTCTTGAGCACCAACAGGATTCCCGTCAAAACGATCCGGTCTGCAAGCGGTCTGCGCCCTGGATAGCGGAAACGCCGTGGTTTCGCGGGCGGCAGAAGCGATTCGATCGACGCCCATAGCTGGTCGTCGATCAGCAATTTATCC
Organism: Ralstonia sp. SA306; assembly: GCF_054792405.1. Taxonomy (NCBI): domain Bacteria; kingdom Pseudomonadati; phylum Pseudomonadota; class Betaproteobacteria; order Burkholderiales; family Burkholderiaceae; genus Ralstonia; species Ralstonia sp. SA306. Next base: position 358,402 of record NZ_CP096452.1, on the reverse strand, counting down.
ATTCATCCAATGCACAACGTTGAACACCCTATCGGGTAATCTGCACGCCCAGATAAACCAGGACTTGCCGCTTGTCATCGGAGGAAGTGCCGAACTCGCGCCCGACTGCGCCCAGCAGCGTGTAGGTGTCATTGATCTTCCAATGCATGCCGAGGTTCAAGAGCGTGAGGTGTGTGCCGGGCGCCTGTGTCCTACGCACCTCGGCAATGCACTCGCGCCCTTCGCCGCAGGCGTGGCCGGCCACGATGCCTGCAACCCACTGGTTGTCTCCGCCACCGGAAACGAAGTTGCGGCCTACCTCGGTCGAGACCCCGAAACCACCGACATCAGTAGCAACCTCAAGCGGCAGGAAGAACTCATGCCCGCTGCCAGTAATGCCGCGCCGCGTAGATGAATCCAGCATGCTGCGGGTGTACTGCGGATAGGTCGACATCGAGAAGCCCGCCTGTTCCTGATCGATGAAGCGCCATTTCACGCCGAAGTTGCCGCTGCCAAGCCCCGACTTCCAGCGCTGGCCATCGTCGCGGGCAAAGACCCATGGCACGTCGGCCTTGAGTTGGATGTGGTCACCCCAACCGTAATTGATGTCCGCATCGGGCGCCGCGATTTCCAGGCGCCCGTGTGTGCGGGTTGCGATCGCGCCGAGGTTGATCTCCCAATGGCCGTCGCCAGGCGTTTCCGGATCGTCGGTCACCATGGGTGGCCCGCCCTGCGCCAACACAGGTCCTGCGATTGTGGCTGCCGCAATCAGCGCCAACCAGCGCACGGTACGGCGCATGCGCGCCCTCGCGCTGCTCGGAAATGGCTTGTGCATAAACGTCTCTTGTTTGGTTGAAAGAATGGGGTGAGTCCGCTCAGGATTGGGGAGCAATCGCAGACATCGGCTTCGGTCGCGCGCGCGATGCGCCAAGCGCGTCGAACCAGAGGTACAGCACCGGGGTGATGAACAGCGTGATCAGTTGAGAGAGCAGCAGCCCCCCCACGATCGAGACGCCGAGTGGTTGGCGCAGTTCAGCCCCTGCACCGATGCCGAGGGCGATGGGCAGCACGCCCATCAACGCGCACAGCGTCGTCATCATGATCGGGCGGAAGCGCAGCATGCAGGCCTTGCGGATGGCGTCTTCCGCGCCCAGGCCCTCATCGCGGCGGACCCCGATCGCAAAGTCGATCATCATGATGGCGTTCTTCTTCACGATCCCGATCAACAGCAGGATGCCGATCATGGCGATGAAGCTGACCTCCATCCCCGCGAATCGCAGCGCAAGCAGCGCGCCAAGCGCGGCAGAGGGAATCCCGAGCAGAATCGTCACCGGGTGAATCCAGCTCTCGTACAGCATGCCGAGGATCACATAGATGACAGCAACGGCAATCACGATCAGCCAAAGCTGCGTCGTCTGTGATTGCTGGAACAGTGCTGCCTGCCCGCCGAACGCACCGAAGACGGTGGCCGGCATCTTCAACGCCTGCTGCGCGGAAGCAATCGCGACAGCGGCGTCCGACAGCGACTTGCCGGCAGCCAACTCGAATGACAGCGTCACCGCCGGCAACTGCGCTTGGTGATTGACGGCAATCACGCCCTTGCTGCGCGTGACGGTGGCGAATGCGCTCAGCGGCACGGTCTTGCCGGTTGCGCTGCGCACCTCGATCGCCAGGAGGTCGTTCTCGTCCCGCCGCTTCGCATCAACGACTTCGAGAATCACCTGGTAGCTGTCTTCCGGCGCATAGATGGTCGAGACCTGTCGACTGCCGAACGCGCCATACAGCGTGTTGCGCAGCGTCGCCATGTCGATCCCAAGCTGCGACGCCTTTTCCCGATCCACCTGCAGTTGCGCTTCGAGGCCGTTCTTCTGGTAGTCGCTGTTCACGCCGACCAGCACATTGGAGTGACGTAACGCTTCGACCAGTTTGCTGGCCCAAACGTCCAGCTCATTGGCACCGACCGACTGTAGTGTGTATTGATAGGTGCTCTTGGACGTGCGCCCGCCTACACGCAGGTTCTGCACCGGGCTGAAGTACACCCGGATACTGGGCAGGAACGATGTGGACTGACGCAGCTGCGCGAGCACCTCGTCCAGCGGTAGCCGCTGGTTGCGGTCTTTCAGATCGATCACCAGCTGCGTCGTGTCGTGATCCACCTTGGTCGTCACGGCGGCCACACTGGCGTCGTTGAGGATGGCCTTTTCGATCTGTTTCATCACGGCCAGCCGGCCTGCGAACGACATGTCTTCCGGTGCGTCGACGTTCGCGATCACTTGCCCGATATCTTCGCGGGGGAAGAACCCCTTCGGCGCGTCAACGTACAGCCAGGCGGTGACAGCAAAGGTTGCCGCACCAATGGCCAGCACGATGGCACGGTGCCGCAACGCGACGTCGAGCACACGCGCATACCCCGCGGCGCTGCGATCGAACGCGGCTTCGAAGAAGCGGCTCCAGCGTCCCGCTTCGCCATGCGTGCCCGGCATACGCATCACCAGCGGCACCAGCAAGGGGATCAACGTCAACGCCACCGCTGCCGACACCAGGATCGCCAGCGACACGACAATCGCGAACTCGTGAAACAGCCGGCCGATCGTGCCGGGCATGAAGAAGATCGGAATGAAGACCGCCACCAGCGAGATCGAGATCGACATCACCGTGAAGCCCACTTCCTTCACGCCGGCCGCCGCGGCTTCGCGTGGCGTCATGCCCTCTTCGATCTGGCGGATGATCGCTTCGAGCACGACGATCGCATCGTCGACGACGAGGCCGACCGCAATCGTCAGCCCCATCAGCGAGATGTTGTCCAGACTCAGGCCGCACGCCGCCATCAGCCCGAAGGTGGCGAACAGCGACAGCGGCACGCTCACGGCAGGCACCAGCGTGATCGCAACCCGACGCAGGAAGAGCAGCATCACCATCACGACCAGCGCGATCGCCAGCAGCATCGTGAGGTTGACGTCGTGGATGGCCTCGCGGATCGAGGTCGAGCGGTCGCCACGCGTCTCGATCGAGATGGACGCCGGTAGCGCAGCCTGCAGCTTTGGCAGCAGCAAGTGCACGGCGTCGACCACCGCGACCGTGTTGGCATCCGGTTGCCGCTGCACCGACAGCAGGATCGATGGCTTGCCGTCGAGCGTGCTGACGTTCTGCACGTTCTCGATGCTGTCGCGCACGTCAGCCACATCGCTCAAGCGCAAGACACGACCCTGCCGGTTCGCGACCACAATCTGGGCGAAATCGGCAGCGTGCCGTAGGTTGCCGCTGATCTGCACGGTCAGCATCTGACGCTGGTTGTCGAGCTGGCCGATGGGCGCGTTGGAGTTGGCGTTCTTCAGCGCGGCCGCCAGTTCCGCCAGCGTCAGGTCCAGCGCAGACAGCCGCGCCGGATCGGCCTGAATGCGCACGGCGTAGCGCTTCTGCCCGGTCACCTGCACTTGCGCCACGCCCTTGATTGCAGACAACGCCGGCACCACGACGTTGTCGCTGTAGGCGTTGAGGTCGGACAACGACAGCGCCGGTGAACTCAGGCCGACGAGCAGGATCGGCATATCGGCCGGATTCACCTTCTTGTATGAAGGCGGCGCCGGCAGCTCGCTCGGCAGCGAGCGCGTGGCTCGGAACAGCGCGGCTTGCACATCGGCGGCGGCCGAGTCGATGTCGCGGCTGGCGTCGAACTCCAGCTGGATCTTGGTTTCGCCCTGGATGCTCGATGATGTGGTCATCACGAGGCCGGGGATCGCCGAGAACTGTTTCTCCAGCGGAGTCGCTATCGAACTGGCCATGTTCTGCGGACTCGCTCCGGGCAGCTTGGCGCTAACTTCCAGCGTTGGCGTGTCGTACTGCGGCAAAGCCGAGATCGGCAGCTGCATCCAGCAGACCACGCCCGCGACTAGCACGCTGATCCAGAACAGCATCGTCGCGATGGGGCGCCTCAGGCAAGCCTCGGATAGCCGCATCACGCATCCTTGCCCGTACGGACCGCAATGCGAACCGGGGCGCCCGGCTTGAGGCCAGTCTGCCCCTCGGCAACCACGCGCTCCCCGCCTCTGAGGCCGTCGACCACGGCCATCTGGTCCTGCAGGCGGAGCAACCCCACCGGCCGCACCTGCGCCTTGTTGTCCTGATCGAGCACATAGACGAAGCGGCCCTGCGGCCCTTCAAGCAGCGCCTGCGGCGGCAGCACGATCGCGCCACGGCTGACACCGGCGTCGATGACAAGCTCCACGTAGGCGCCCGGCCAGAGCGAGCGCGTTCCATTCGGGAACGACGCCTTGAGCGTGATCGTGCCGCTGTCGGTATTGACGGTGTTGTTGACGAAAACAAGCGAGCCGGGCAGCCGTTTGCCATCCGGCGTCTGCAATTCGATACGGACGGTGCCGGCGGCGCGCGCATCCAGCAGCCGCGCCAGTTGCGATTCCGGCAGCGAAAACTCCACGCCGATCGGGTCGATCTGCACAACCGTAACCAGCGGCACCGCAGCCGCCGTCTGCGCGAGGCTCCCCGGGTGCACCGCAAGCGCGCCGGTCAGCCCAGTCATGGGGGCCGCAATGCGCGTGCGCTCCACCTGCAGCCTGGAGCTTGCAACTTCCGCCTGGACGGCCTTGTGCTGCGCCTTCAATGATTCGAGCTTGCTGGCGCTGGTGTCGACCGCACTGGTCGAGTAGTACCGAAGCTTTGCCAGTTGCTTAATGCGGGCCAGATCACGTTCCGCCTCATCCACCTGCGCCTCGATCTGCGCCGCGCTGGCTTGGGAACGCTCCAGTTGCGCGGTGACGTCGCTCGCGTCGATTGTGAACAGCAACTGCCCCGCCTTGACTTCATCCCCCTCTCGAAAATGGATGCCGCGCACCGTTCCGCCCACCTGCGGGCGCACATCGACCTGATTGAGCGGCACCACGTGCCCATGCGCGGACAGTTTGACGGGAAGGTCGCGCGCCTCGGCCTGTACCACACTGACCAGTGGCGGCGGCTTGGAGGACGCTTGCGCCGCATCGGACTTTCTGCCGAAGACGGCGACCTGCATCAACACGGTCACCAGCCCTATGGCTCCCAGAGCGAACGCGCCGCGTAACATCCAGGGCTTGTTTAGCGTCATGGTTCGCTTCTCATTGGGCTGGATTGAGCGCGGCATTGACCTGCGCCAGCACCGCGTCGTCCAACGCGCCGGCTGAGGCGGCCAGTTGCAGGCGCGCAAACAGGTAGTCGGAGCGGGCGGCGGTCAGGTTGTAGAGCGTCTGGTAGTAGTTCTGCTCGGCGTTGAGCACGTCGATGATGGTGCGCACGCCTACCTCCTGCCCCACCTTGCTCGACCGCACCGACGACTCGCCGGAGACCCGGGCGCGGTCCAGCGCCCGAATGCGCTGAGCACCATCCCGGAGGCTGGCAAAGAACTGGCGCGTGGCACGTTGCGCTTCGCGCAATCCCGCTTCCAGCGCGTAGCGTTGCTGATCCTTGAACGCCATCGATTGGCGCAACAAGGACTGCCTGGTGCCGCCATCGACGAGCGGGATCGTCAGGCGCAGACCGATACTTCCGGCCGTGAGGGCATCACGGCCACCAGACGTCGAAATGCTGCCCGCCTCGTATTGCCGTCCCACACTGGCTACCGCAGCGATGACCGGCGCACCGCGCCAGGTGTACTGGTCGCTGGACAGCTCGGCGATCTCCACGCCCAGCTCAAGCTGGCGAACATTGGGATTGCTGCGCCGAGTCTGGTCAAGCCAGAGATCCAGCGTGCCCGGCGGCAACTCGGTCGCTGAGAACCCCCGCGAGATCGGTGCAAGGTGCTGCGAATCCACCCCGGTCAACACGGCAAACGCATCCGACTTGTTGGTGAGATCGTTCGTGTTGGCAATCTGTGCCGCCTCAACACTGTCTTGCCGCGCCTGGGCATCATCGGTATCGCTGGCCGTGCCTAAGCCCAGCGCATACGATTGTTTGGCCAGCTCCAGTTGCTCACGGATGGCTTGCGCCTGGGTGTCCGCCAGCGCAACGTTCTCACGGGCGACCAGCACGTCGAAGTAGCTGCGCGCAACCCGGAGCATGAGGTCCTGTTCGATCTGCTGATATTGAATCCGCGCCTGTTCAGCTTCGCGATACAAGCGTTCTCGTGCAAAGTTCGCGCTTGCGTCGTACAACGGCTTGCTCCAGACAACACTCGTTCCGTAGCTTTGGCCGCTCGTATAGGACGCCGGATGCGAGGCGGTTTGCACGCCCGGCCGATAGTCTTGACCCGCCTGCCCCGCGTTGGCTGTCAGGTCAACATGCGAAGCCATCAGCGCATCGCCCTGCGCCACCTTTTCTTGGGCGGCACGCAGCGCAGCCTGCGACGCCATCAGCGCGGCATCGTTCGCGCGCGCGGCCTGCCAGGATTCGACCAAGTCGATGGCGTGCGCCGGGGCGGCTGTGACGCCCAGAAACAGGAAGACGATCTGCGCCAACAGACGGGGAGGACGTCGCAGCATTGCGGATGTTTGAGAGCGTGCACGAAGGGCATGCAGTGGGCGCAGCGCTCCCGACCACGGAGGCCTACAGCGATGCGCCCGACACGACCCGTGCGTTACTTCACATCGCCGGGCATCACTTCGTATCGCAGCAAGCCGGCCTTGGTCTGCGCGGAGCCGCCAACGGCCACGTACAGCCGTTGCAGTTCGGGCACCAGGAACGCCGTCTTTGCACCCTTTTCCGACGGCACACGCGCGATCTCTTCGTAGTGATCGGCATCGCGCTGCTGGAACACGGCAACGTAGTCATCACCGGCGGCGTAGATGCGATGGTTCTTCGCGTCAAACATCATGCCGTTGGTACGGCCCGGCGCATCGAAGCTCGCTACCGACTGACCGGTTTCCGTGTTGATCACCACGAGCTTGAACGGCTTGCGCGTGATGACGAACAATCGCTTGTTCTTCTCGTCGAGGTCGATCTGGGAGTTGTCCTTACCTTCCTTGACTTGCCAGGTCGCCAGCGGCTGGCCGGTTTTCTTGTCGAGCACGGCAATCTCGCCCTTTCCAGCCACGTTGATGAAGACACGCGATCCGGCCTGCTCCACCACGATGCCTTCGGTGAAGTCGGTATCGAACGTGGTTTCGCCCAGCGTCTTGCCCGAGTCCACGTCCACCTGCGTTACCAGGGTCTTGGTCATCTTGGTGGGCGCGTTCTTTCCGCCGGTGACAAACCACAGGCGCCGCGACGAGGCGTCATAACTCATGACGTCCGCACCCGGCGTCAGCTTGACGGTGCCCGTCACGGCGTAGCTCTTGCCGTCCAACACCTTACTCAGGCTCGCGCCGCTGTTGCTGACAAACAGCCGGTTGGACTTCGGTTCGTAGTGGATGGCGTGCGGCGTCTCCATGCCCTTGACGGTCTTCAGGTGTGCGCCGCTGCGCAGGTCGAAGACCTCCAATGTCCCGCCATCCTCGCCGGCCAGAAACAGCCGGTTGCCCTTGATGTCGGCACCGAAGTGGTCGAAATCGCCGTCGTACCCGGGCAGATCGGTGCGGCTGAGCAGGCGCAGCGGTTCGCCCGCCACGGCAACGTTGGACAGCAACGTCGATGCTGCGAGCGCCAGGACGGTGGCGACCGTGCGAATGTTCGCTTTCATAGGGGTCTTCTACCTTCGCAAGTGCGGTGCGCCGCTTTATTTGGCCTGGTCGAACAGGGCGTCGTAGCTCGGGATCTTCTTGGCCAGTGCGTCCCGCAGTGCGTTCGACTTCTTCAGGAAGGCCATTTCCTGGCTGCTGGTGTTCGGGTTGGCCGGCGGGTTCTTGAACGCGTAGACGACCAGGCCGATGTTGTTGCCCTTGGCATCGCGCATGGGCATGAGCACGACGAACTTCTTGGGGTTGTCCTTGGTGCGGTTCCAGCGCGGGTCGACGATGGTGATGCCCTTCTTGATCACGTCGATGTCATCCGGATCGTCGGCGTTGCCGATACGCTCAGGGTAGGAGCCCGCAAACATCGTAAAGATATCGGTCTGGCCCGGCGGCGTGCCGTGCAGCGTAATGCTCAGCAACTCCGGATGCTTGGACATCGTCTCGTCGGACAGTTGCTGGCCGTAGATCTTGTTAGCCGGCGGTGTCCAGTTCTTGTCTGCCCAGGAAGGCATGCTGCTCAAAGCGGCCATGCCGGTAAGTGCTGTTGCCAGCGCCAACTTGAAGAACTTGCTCATGGGTGTCTCCGTTCTTGAGATGTCATTGATCGCATCCGATCGGTGGAAGCGTGAGCCGAGTCTAGGGGGGGACTCTGTACGCTTCCTGTAGTGATCCTTAAAATTCATTCAGCAAGCGCGGCGCGGGATCGAATAGCATCACCAGACAACGCGATGCTTGCGCTATCGCTATGAGCCTGGAGCACCCGCATGAAGTCGATCGGCAGCCGCATCACCCTCTGGTATGCCATTACCGTCACGGCAACGCTCGCCTGCCTCTTCATTGCCGGCCACTTCCTGCTCGACCGCTACCTCATCAAGCAGCTCGATGAGCTCAACGAGGCGCAGTTCAAGCATCTCAAGGCCACCCTGGGCAGGGACTACGCCAAGCTGACGCCGCCGGAAATCGACGACCGCATCCGCCAGGCCACGGAATCTGCGTCGTCGCTGTTCTACATCGACATGCATGGCCCGATGACCAACCGGTTCTTCAAGTCGAGCAACCTGCACGGACAGTCCATTCCCGACATTGCGGGGGAGCGCGCGTACTCGATCGGCATCGATACGATCGGCGAAGTGCGAGTGAGCGAGTTCCAGCTCGCGCCGTTCGATGTCATCGTGGCGACGCCGCTGGCGCCCGTGAAAGACCTGATGGCGGGCTATCGGCTGGTCTTCTTCGGCTTGCTTGGCACGGCGCTGGTGATCAGCGTGGCGGTGGGCTACGGCTTGAGTCGGCTGATACTGCGCCCCGTACGCATGATCCAGGCCACCGCAAACCGCATCCGCTCAGACGATCTCAGCCAACGCATTCCCGTGGGAGACGTGAAGGACGAGATTGCGCAGTTGTCGACGTTCCTGAATCAGATGTTCGATCGGCTGGAGATGTCGTTTGCCGAGATCCGGCGTTTTGCAGCGGAGGCATCGCACGAGCTCAAGACGCCCATGTCACTGGTGGCGCTCCACGCCGAGCGATTGATTGTCAGTGAGGGCTTGACGCTGCAGCAGCGGGATTCGGTGGCCGTCATCCTGGAAGAGCTCGGCCGCGTCAACCGCATCATCGATGAGCTGCTGTTCCTCTCTCGCGCAGATGCCGGTGCAGTCCTTGTCGAGCTGCGGGCGCAGTCTCCGGCCGCGCTGCTGAACACATTCGGACAGGACGCTTCGGCGTTGGCCGAACACGGCGGCAAAGTCTTCGCCTGGTCGCACCGCGGCGATGGCGAGGTCAACATCGACGGACCGCGTATTCGGCAGGTCCTGCTGAACCTGCTGACCAACGCCCTGAGAGTCAGCCCCCAGGGCGGCGTGGTCTACGTCGACTCGACACTGACGGCTGGCACCTGGCGCATCAGCATGGTTGACGAAGGCCCCGGCCTCACTCCCGAGGAGTGTGAGCGCATTTTTGAACGGTTCGTCCGCCTACCCTCACCCGAGCAGGATCAGCGCGGCAGCGGCCTGGGCCTGGCCATCTGCCGCAGCATTGTGGCGATGCACAAAGGAAAGATCTGGGCGACCAGCCGAGACGTCGGCCGCGGCCTGCGTGTCGTGATCGAGATCCCCGCCGCGCCTGCGGCGTGATACAGCCCGCGTGGGTCAGGTTCGGTAAGTCGATCTCCCTCGCAACGCAAACCTTTGCTGCACGCATCGATCGACTCAGCTTGAGCGACGCTCCGCCATCAGCGTCCTTGCACGCGACCGCCCCTTAGCTGCCTCTGAGCGACGTTCATTCCAAAACAATCCAACACGCGGTTGATGCTCGTCCGCCTATACGGTTGCGCTGGCAGCCTTCGCGCGGCATCGGCCTCTAGGGAAAACCCACCCCCAAATCCAACGTGACCTGAACGCGCTTTCAGAATCGGTTCACGTTCGAGACAGGCTGGCTGTCTAGTGTATGGGCACGGTTGGAATACACCGACCACCACGAGACCCCTTGCAACCTAAGGACCCATAAGTCATGAAAATCCGAGACAAACTCTTGCTGTCCGCCGCTGCAGCTGCTGCCATGCTGGCAGTAGCCCCCGCCGCGCAGGCGGCCGACAAGATCACGCTGATGGTTGGCGGCTACGAAAAGATCATCTACCTGCCCGCCAAGCTGGCGGAAGGCCTGGGTTACTTCAAGGAAGAAGGCCTGAACGTCGAGTTGCTCAATGAAGGCGCCGGCGTCGATGCCGAGAACGAGATGCTGGCCGGTGCCGTGCAGGGCGTGGTCGGCTTCTACGACCACTGCGTCGACCTGCAGGCCAAGGGCAAATACATTGAGTCGGTCGTGCAGATGGCCCACGCGCCTGGCGAGGTTGAGCTGGTGTCGAACAAGCACCCACAGGTCAAGAGCATGGCCGACCTGAAAGGCAAGACGATGGGCGTGACGGGCCTCGGTTCGTCCACCAACTTCCTGACCCAGTACCTGATGGTCAAGGCTGGCGTGCCGCTCGGTCAGTTCACCTCGCTGCCGGTGGGCGCCGGCACGACATTCATCATGGCCATGCAGCAGGACAAGATTCAGGCCGGCATGACGACCGAGCCCACCATTACGCGCCTGCTCAAGACCGGTGAAGCACGTGTCCTGGTCGACCTGCGCACGGCCGAGAAGACCAAGGAAGCGCTGGGCGGCACGTACCCGGCCGCCTCGCTGTACATGCCGACGGACTGGGTCGAGAAGAACAAGCCCATCGTGCAGAAGCTCGCCAACGCCTTTGTGAAGACGCTGCGCTTCATCAATACCCACAGTGCGGCAGAGATTGCCGAGAAGATGCCCAAGGACTTCTACGTGGGTGACAAAGAGGGCTACATCAAAGCGCTGGAAGGCGGCAAGGCCATGTTTACGGCTGACGGCGTGATGCCAAAGGGCGGTCCGGAAACGGTGTTGTCTGTGCTGAGCACCTTCGCTCCAAACGTGAAGGGCAAGAAGATCGACCTGTCGAAGACCTACACGACCGAGTTTGTCGCGAAGGTGAAGTGATCATGGGTGCAGCAATGGCAACGACCACCTCCAATCCAGCCATCGAGCTGATCAACGTCAGCCGTCGCTTCCTGACGCCCGACGGCAAGTCGATGACGGCCATCCGGGATTTCACGATGACCGTCGAACGCGGCGAGTTCGTTGCCGTTGTCGGCCCGACCGGCTGCGGCAAGTCCACCACGCTGAACCTCATCACCGGCCTGGCCAAACCCTCCGCCGGCGAGGTACGCCTGTTCGGCGGCCCGATCGACGGCATCGACAACCGCATCGGGTTCGCCTTCCAAACCGACGCGCTCTTTCCGTGGCGCAGCGTGATCGACAACGTCGTCGCCGGGCCGCTGTTTCGCGGTGTGTCGAAGGAAGAAGCGTACGCCAGCGCCCGTCAATGGCTGGCGCGCGTGAACCTAACCGGGCACGAGACCAAGTTCCCGCACCAGCTCTCGGGCGGCATGCGCAAGCGGGTTTCGCTGGCGCAGACCTTCATCAACGGCCCGCAGATCTTGCTGATGGACGAGCCGTTCTCCGCGCTGGACGTGCAGACCCGCGTGCTGATGCATGACGAGTTGCTGCGCCTGTGGTCGCAATCGAAGGCCTCCGTGGTGTTCGTCACGCATGACCTGGAGGAAGCCATCACCCTGGCAGACAAGGTGTATGTGCTGACGTCGGGCCCGGCCACCGTCAAGTCGGTCTACCCGATCGACATCCCGCGCCCGCGCGTCGCAAGCGAAATCCGCTACGACGAACAATTCATCGATATCTCGCGCACGATCTGGAATGACCTGCGTGAAGAAGTACAACGTGGTGCCTCGCAGGAAGAAGCGCGCGTGGCGAAGGAGGCCGCATGAACAGTCAAGCAACTCTCAAGCCCCCGGTCGGGGTCTCCGTCCCATCCTCAGCGGAGATTGAAGCTGCAGCCGCGCGCAGCGCCAAGCGCCGCAAGCAAACCGTCTACTTCTGGCGCTACTTCATTCTCATCGTCTTCCTGGGCGGCTGGGAAGTGCTGGTCCGCATGAAGCTGATCGACGAGTTCTTCTTCTCCAAGCCATCGGAAATCGTGTCGCGCCTCTATACCTGGCTGACCGAAGGCACCTCTGACGGTCCGCTGTGGTACCACCTGTGGGTGACCATGGAAGAGTCGATGCTGGGCTTCATCACTGGCGCGGTGGCAGGCATCATCGCGGGCATTGCGCTGGGGCGCAACCGCATGCTGTCCGACATTTTCTCGGTCTACATCAAGGTGATCAACTCGGTGCCGCGCGTGGTGCTCGCACCGATCTTCATCATGATTTTCGGGCTGGGTCTGACCTCCAAGGTGGCGCTGTCGTTCGTGATGGTGTTCTTCGTGGTGTTTGCCAACGCCTTCCAGGGCGTGCGTGAAGCCGACCGCAACCTGCTGGCCAATGCGCAGATCCTGGGCGCACGCGGCTGGCAACTGACGCGCTCGGTGGTCATTCCGTCGGCCATGAGCTGGATCTTCGCCTCGCTGCACGTCAGCTTCGGCTTTGCCATCGTCGGCGCCATCGTGGGCGAGTTCGTGGGCGCGCGTTACGGCATCGGCCTGCTGATCAACATCGCGAAAGGCTCGTTCGACGCGGCCGGCATGTACGCGGCGATCGTCATCATCATGGTCGTCGCGCTGGCGGCGGAATACCTGATGACGATGGTGGAAACGCGCCTGGCCAAGTGGCGCCCGGCGCCTCTGCAGGACACGCACTGAGTCCGGTGGGGTTCGCTGAAGACCGGCGAACCTCGCCCCCACGTTTCCGGCTGGCGCCCAACCAACAGACCTCATCATGAAGATCGACACAACAAGAGCCCGAGTCCTGGCCGCGAGGGTCCCGAAATGCGCCGTTGCTGCCCTGGCGCTCGTTGGCGCATCGGCAGCGCTTGCACAGCTGCCGGCATCGTTCCCGGTGAAAAGCTACGCACAGGAACTCGTCGACCGCACCGTCGCCCAGCATCCCGATCTCCGGGCCGTGGTGATGCACGTGACCCCACCCAATGCAGCCGACAACGTCGTCATTGCCTCCAACATCGGACGCATCGGCAAGCCCGCTGATGCGGATGACCTCGATGTGATCGCCACTGGCAATCCACACGTCGCCATGGATCAGGGCAACAAGCGCATCGAAATCGAGCTGCCATTGCGCGATGTCGGCGGCCAGACCGTGGGCAGTCTCGGCCTGGTGTGGCGGTATCCGGTCGGCGGCAACCATGCCGAATTCGAGCGTATTGCCGGCGTCATCCGCGACGCCCTGTCGCGGCGCATCCTCAGCCTCGCCAATCTGATGGACCCCTACCCGTTCGCGCCGCTGGTGACCACCAAGTCCCGCGCGCAGACCCTGGTCGAAGAAGCCCTTCAACGTCACCCGGAAGTGACGGTGCTGGCCTTGCGCGCACGGGTCCAGCCCAAGGGCGACCTGGTCCTGCTGGGCTCCACCTTCGGGCGCCATGGCAAAAAGGCGGACGCAGACGACATGAAGGTGCTGGATGCCACCGCGCCCATCACCGGCGTGTACTCGAACGGCAAGCGCTTTGGCGTCGACCTGCCGATCCGCAACCGCAGCGGCATCGCAATCGGGACACTGAACGTCGGCTACGCCTACGGTAGCGGTCAGGACGCAAAGGCCCTGACCACCCACGCCGTTGCACTGCGCGACGAACTGCAGACCCGCATTGCAGCCACGCCGGCGCTTGAGGAGATCGACCCATGATGCCGAGGTTCAAAAGCGCGTTCGGCCCGCTGCTGGTAGCCACATTGCTGACCGGCACCGCCAGCGCGACCGCTGCCGTCTCCGCACAGCCCGGCACCGGCACCAACATCACGACGGTCTCCAGCATCGGCAGCCACGAGATGGGCCCGTTGATGAACGCTTGGCTGCAGGCCTTGCACCAGCAACAGCCCGGCATCTCCCGAGGCCCGCGTTGGCAGCATGTGGGTGATGCCGCCGCCATCGGCGCGCTGATGTTCGAACTCGCAGACGTCGCGCCGATGACGCGCCCACCCCTGCCAGCCGAGCTCGCGCCCTACGCGCACCAGTTTGCCGGCGACATGATGAAGACGCCGGTGCTCTTGCGCGTGGCGCAGCACGACGGTAAACCCGTTTTCCTGGCATTCAACAAGCGGCCGGATTCGCCGCTGCCTCCGGCGGTGCTGGAATTCGTCAGCTTTGCGTTGAGCCCTGCGGGGCAGCAGATCGCAGCGCGCCAGCCCGGCTTTGCGCCGCTGCCCGCCGACGCCATCGCGCAGGAGCTGCCCAAGCTGGACGGCTACCGCGCCACGCTAGACCCAGCGCTGCCCCGCTACGTTGCCGGCGCACCGCTCAAGGGTGAGATTCGCAGCATCGGCAGCGATGGCATGAAATCGCTGATGGAGCGATGGATGCACGACTTCCACACGCTGCAGCCCGGCGTTCGCAAGGGCGACCGCTGGGAGCACCTCGGCACGCTGAACGGCTTCCATGCCTTGATGGCCGGGGAAACGGATCTGGCACCCATGGGCCGCGAGCTCTGGCCCGAAGAGAAGGCATCGTTCGGCCAACTGAATGCCGGACGCGAGCCGTTCGAGATCCGCGTCGCACGCGGCGGGTTCGATACCCAGCAGCGCACCACTGCCCAGGCGGTCTTCGTGAATGCCAGCAATCCGATCGAGCACCTCACGATGCAGCAGTTGGCCGGCATCTTCGGCAACTCGCCCACCATCACGCGCTGGGGCCAGCTTGGCCTGACGGGTGAATGGGCCGATCGCCCAATCAAACTCGATGTACCGCCTCTGGCGACGCCGAACGCCATGTCGATGCAGATCATGGCGCTCAAGGGCGGCGCCTGGAGCAACACCGTGCACGAAGCCTCCGTGGCCGACACCGCGAAAGCCATCGCAGCCGACACGGCCGCCATGGGCTTTGGCGGCTTCGAGGATGGCGGCCCGGGGCTCAAGACAGTACCGGTGGCGCGCGACGCAGGCAGCCAAGCCGTGGCCGGGACGCACGAAACGGCGTCGACGGGCCGCTACCCGCTCACGCGCTACATGTACATCCGCCTGCGGCATAACCTGGGCGAGCCGCTGCCTGCAGCCACCAAAGAATTCTTGCGCTACGTGCTCAGCCGGCAGGGGCAGGAGCCCATCCTGTACTCCGGCTACTACCCCCTGACCGCGCAAGAGGTGAAGGAAGAGCTTGCCAAGCTGCGGTGAGCTGGAAGGCGGACACAAACACCGATAGAACGACAACACGAGAGGAGACCAAGACCATGAAGACATCCATCAAGCTCGCCGCCACAGCGCTGGCTGCAGCCGCATCGCTGGCGGCGCTCTTGCCGGCCCACGCCCAGGCGCAACAGGGCGCGACCCCCATGCTGATGTGGGTGACGCCGACCACCCCGACGAACAAGCCGCAGACCGAAGCGCAGGCCAAGGCGGGGGTGGAACACGGACGCGATCTACCGGCACCGGAAGTGCTGCAGCCGACGCTGGATGCACAACTGCCGTCCTATCAGCCGCGCCGCGACATCAAGATCAGCGGTACCTTCAAGGGCGCGGCCTCCGACGTGATGGTGGTCCTAGCCCAGAAGTGGATGGAGAAGTTCAAGAGCTACTACCCCGACGTCAACCTGTCGATCTCGCCACCGTATGCCGGCAGCCTGGGGGCCATCGAGCTGATCAAGGGCGACCTGGACTTCGTCTTCGTCTCGCGCGAGCTCAAGCCGGATGACATCAGCAAGTTCAAGGCGAAGTTCAACTACGACCCGCTGAGCGTGCCGATCTCGGGCGGCTCGTACCGGCACTTTGGCGCGCTCGACACCGTCGCCTTCTTCGTCAACAAGGACAACCCGATCGAGCAGATCACCTTCAAGCAGCTCGACCAGATGTACTCGTCCACGCATGCCCGTGGCGGTGCCGCCATCACCAAGTGGGGCGATCTGGGACTGACCGGCGAATGGGCCGACAAGCCGATCAACCTGTACGGCATCCGCCCCTGGAACGGCTTTGAAGAGTTCGTGCGGCAGCGTGTGCTGAGCGCCGACGGCAAGCGCGGCGAATGGCGCGATGGCGTCAAGTTCGAGAAGCTCGTGTTCCCCATGGCCAAGGACGTCGCCGCAGACAAATACGCCATCGGGTATTCGGGCATGGCCTACATGGATGCGCCCGTCAAGCTCGTGCCGCTGGTCGAGAAAGCGGGTGACACCCCGCAAGCCCCGACCTACGAGAACGTCGCCCTGGCCACCTATCCGCTCAGCCGCCTGACCTACTTCAACACCAACAAGGCACCGGGCAAGCCACTGCCCCCGGCGCTGGAGGAGTTCCTGAAGTTTGTGCTCAGCCGCGAGGGGCAACAGGTGGTGCTCGACCACGCGCGTTACGTCCCGCTGCGTGCATCGCAGGTGACCGCGGCACGTGCCTTGGTGGAGGGGCGCGGCAACTGACCAAGCCACGGATCTGCTGAAACAGGCCGGTGCCCGCGGTGGCATCGGTCAGGCAGTACCAACACGCACCAGGCCGACACGACAGGCCGGGCAAAATAAAGGTGGAGACAATATGAAGCTGGCCAAGACAACCCTGGCCCTGGCCATCCTGTTGGCGATCCCGCAAATGCGGGCGCTGGCCGCAGACGCACAAGCGTCCAGCGCGCAGGACAGCCGGGTCGATCGCAAAGACGGTGCGCAATCCTATGCGCAGTATCTCGTCGACAGTTATGCACGCCTGCATCCGGAGCTGATCGGTATCGAGCTGCACGCTACGATGCCCGATGCATCGCGGAGCACCATCGTGGCATCGAAAACGCCCGCGCTCGTGGGCACGCCGTCCAGCCCCGAAGATGTGACCGTGTTCCGCACCGGACGGGCCATGGTCGAGATCAACCGCAAGGGAGACCAGAACGTCGAGGTGACACTACCTCTGTTCGACATCAGCCGGCGGCCCATTGGCATTGCGGAACTGACATTCCCCTATGCCCCCGGCACCGATGAAGACGCCCTGCTGCGTCAGGCCGCGCAATACCGCAATGACCTCAGCCGTCGCATTCTGGATCCTGAAAGCCTGACGGCGCCGATGCAGCTCGACGAGCGCATCCCCACCGAGTCCTACGCGCAGTTCCTGATTGACGACGCGCTTGAAAAATACCCGGGGGTGGAGGTTCTGGCACTGCACGCGCGTACAGCGAAGGTCTCAGGCTACCCCATCACCGCCTCCAATATTGGCCGATATGGCAAGCCAGCGGAGCCCGGTGATCTTGCCGTCATCGAAAGCGGCACACCACACGGGGCTGTCGATGCACGTGGCTCCCGCTATGAATGGAAGGTGCCAGTCAAGGACGCGGTGGGAACCACGATCGGCGTACTGGCTGTCGTGTTTCCGTATTCGTCCCGCACCGACCCCGAGGCGTTGCGCAAGCAGGCCGAGCGCATCGCCAGCGGTTTGCGCGAACGCATTTCGATCGCGTCCGGGCTGGATGCCCCGTACGCTGCCGCGGGCGTGACCCCGCGCAACGACGCCATCAAGGAATACAACAAGCCCGAGCTAGCCAACGAGCAAAGCCTGCCGATGACCAAGGAGGTATCGTCCGGCCACGCGCTGAGCCAGACGCAGGAAGGGTATTCAGAGGCGATCAAGAACGTGGCCGGTGTGGTGTCGACCAACTCGTCTGGCAGCGCCAACGATGCGTTCGCCATTCGCGGCATCAAGCTCAACCTGTTCTCGAACTACCGGCTCGACGGCGGCCTGCCGGTGACCGGCGTCATCACCAACCCGACCGAGAACAAGGAGCGCGTCGAAACGCTCAAGGGCGCCAACGCGCTCATGTTCGGGATCGCCAGCCCGGCCGGCATCATCAACTTCGTCACCAAGCGCGCGGGCGACCAGGATGTCACAACGTTTGGCCTTGCCGGCAACACGTTCGGGCAGTACGGCGGCAGCATCGACATCGGCCGGCGCTACGGCCCGGAAAAACAGCTTGGCGTGCGGCTGAACGCATCGGCCACGCACTACGAGAACGGCGTCCACGACCTGGGCGGCGATGGCGAGTTCGTCAGCCTCGGCCTAGACCTGAAGGCCACGTCGCGGCTCACCTTCCAGAGCGACTTCGAGTACTACCGCCGCCAGGTGCCCGAGCAGGCGGGCATCTCCCTCAAGCCGGCCGTCAACGGCGTCGTGCCGATCACGCCCGTGCCGGACCCGCGCAACCTGCTCTCCGGCCGGTGGGATCTGTACACCCCCGAGACCTTCAACTGGCAGGGCCGCGCCGACTACCAGATCAGCGACGACTGGAAGGTCTTCACCCAGCTCGGCTATTCGGGCTCGCACCGCCATCGCACCACCGTGCGTATCTCGGGCTACGACCTGAACACCGGCGCCAACGGCCTGGTGAACGTGCAGCCGGTTACCAACGAGTATCGCAACACCTTCATCCGCACCGAGGTGCTGGGCCATTTTGCGACCGGGCCCATCACGCACGACCTCACCCTGGGCGTCTCGCGCACGTCGCGCTATTCGCTGGCGGCGGACGTGCAGAACATGACGCTGCCGCAGCGCCAGAACATCTTTGACCCAATCGTGCTCAACCCGCCGGTCTACACCAAGCCTGGGGTGACCAGCCCGTCGCAGACAAGTACCGACGCGGCCGTGTATGCCTACGACACGATCGCGCTCACCAAGCGGCTGAAGCTGCTGGTGGGAGCACGCCAGGTGCTCGACACGGAGGAATCCGGCTCCGTCACGTCGCAAAACCATGTGTTCTCGCCGGCGTATGGCGTGCTGTTTGACGTGCTGCCGACCACCACGCTGTTTGCCAGCTACATGCAGGGTCTGGAAGCTGGCGGCACAGCGCCCGCGAATGCCGCAAATGCGAACGTGATCCTGGCGCCGGCCATCTCGAAGCAGAAGGAATTCGGCATCCGCGATTCCTACTTCAAGGGACTGTCGGTCAGCGCATCGTACTTCGAGATCACGCGCGGCAACGCCGTCACCGACCCGGTCACCAACATCTTTGGCTACAGCGGTGACCTCTCGTACAAGGGTGTCGAGGCAACAGCAACCTACGAAATCAACCGCGCCTGGCGCATCCACGCGGCAGTGCTGCGTCTGAAGGCTCGGCAGGAGGCGCCTAACCAGCCGCTGATCAACGGTATGGCGCCCGAGAACACGCCCGACTGGACCGGCAACGTCGGCGTGTCGTACAGCCCAGCCGCAGTACCGGGCTTGACGCTGCGCGGCGGCGTTGCGCTGATCTCGAAACGGCCGGTCAACGCGCAGGACCAGGGCTACATCCCGGGCTACAGCCTGTACAACATCGGCGCCAGCTACACCACCCGCATCCAGGGGCGCCGGACGACGTTCCAGCTCGCGATCGACAACCTCGCCAACAAGCGCTACTGGAACTCCGTGACGACCGGCACCTACGGCATCGGCATGGACCGCACCATCAAGTTCAACGTCAAGTTCGACTTGTAATCAGACCGCGGTGGCAGACGTGCGCACATTGCACGTTTGCCCCGTCCGATCCTGAACGAATCTTCAGGTCACATTCATCCTGCATTCGGGTGCGTCTCATAAGGTAGAGACGATCACGCCCGACTGAGCGCTGACACCCACACTTAGGAGACATCCATGACAAGGACAGCCACATTGGCCGTCAGCATCGCAGCGGCCATCTGCGCACTGAGCGCGGTACCCGCCCATGCACTGAAGTACGCCGCACCGGAACATTCGCTCAAGGCCGACCCATCGATTCCGAAGTGGAACCCGGGCCCGGTCGAAAGCAAGCCGGAAGAGGAGCTGAATATCGTCGGCGCCGACATCATGGATGAGATGGTGATGGAGTGGACCAAGATCTATCGCAAGCAGTACCCGCGCCTGTCGCTGACGATGGATCTGCGCGCTTCCGGTGCGGGTGCACCGGGCCTGGTCTCGGGCAAGGGCGAGCTGGCACCCGTCGGCCGTGAGATGTTCCCTGCCGAGCGCAAAGCCTTCGTCGACAAATTCGGCTATGAGCCGCTTGAGATCAAGGTCGCGACGGGCAGCGTCGGCTCGCTGGGCAAGACCGCAGCCAGCATCATCTTGGTCGACAAGGACAACCCGATCGACTGCCTGAGCCTGCCGCAACTCGATGCCATCTATTCGAAGACCCGCAAGCTCGGCTACAAGGAAGTCAACACCTGGGGCGACCTGGGCGCCACGGGTGAATGGGCGTCCCGCCCCATTCATCTCTATGGCCTGAAACCCGTCAACGGGATCGAGCAGTACTTCAAGGAAGTCGCCATGAAGGGTGGCGAGTACAAAGACAACATCCAGTTCGTCAAAGGCAAGGGCTTCACGCATGCCTTTACCGTGGCAGCGGAAGACATGGCCACGCACCCGGGCGGCCTGACCTACGCGCTGATGGCGAACGTCACGCCCAACGTGAAGGTCCTGAAGCTCTCTTCCACGCAAGGCGGCACCTGCTATGCGCCGACGGTGGAGAGCGTCTATGCGCACAAGTACCCGTTCAGCCGCTACGTCTACATCTACGTCAACAAGGCCCCCGGCAAGCCGCTGGAGCCCAAGGTCAAGGAATTCCTGAAGCTGGTGCTGAGCCAGGAAGGCCAGCAGGCGGTGGCCAACGAGCGCGTGTTCATTCCGTTGCAACCTGAAGTCGTGAAGGAGGAGTTGAAGAAGCTGGATCAGTAAGCGGCAGCCACGAAAGCCTGCGGCGTCACCAACGATGCCCGCTAACACGCCGCAGGCTCTCCGACACGAAAAGAGGTTTCCTGATGCAAATCACTGGCATGTTGCATGGCGCACGCCTGCTCGAGTTCGCGGGCTTTCCCGCAACCGAGGTCCTCGGCCCCGATGCCAGCGAGGAAGCCATCCGGTCTCTGCTCGATCGCCACGGTCTCATCTTCATCAAACCGGTGTTCAAGGGCGGGATCGGCAAGAAAGGAAAAGCGGGACTGTTGGGGCGTGCCGCCGACCTGCGCACGGCGCTCGCCGAAAAGGAGCGTTTGTACTTTGCCGAGCACGCTGTCGGCAATGTGCGAGCGAAGGCCAACGGTGTGACCTTCGAGGCCGGCGTCCCGGCTGAGTACGAGGTCTACTTCTCGATCACCGATTCAACGCATTTCCGGGCGCCGACCATGACCCTCTCGCACATGGGCGGCATGGACATCGAGGAGATCGACAGGCGACACGTCGCCATGGTGCCGTTTGACCCGCTGACAGGGCTGAAGTCGTTTGTCGTTGCAAACGCGTTGGCCGAGATTGGCGCCCCCACCGAGATCATCTCGCCGCTGGTCCAGCAGTTGCCCAAGCTGTGGGAGCTCTTCCACAACTTCGGCATGACCACGCTGGAACTCAATCCGATCCGCATGCGCGCCGACGCAGGCGGCCGTCTCACGCCCATCGCCTGCGACTTCAAGTGCGGATTCGATCGCGATGATCCGCGCTGGCTGCGCCTGCAACTGCCCACGCATCTATTCGCGGCGGATTACTCCGACTTCGAGCAGGAGATCAACCTGCTGCGCACCCATCAGGGGCAAAGCGATGTCTATGTCATCAACGACAAGGGCACGGTGCTCGCGCCAACCTTTGGCGGCGGAGCCAATTCGCTGGTCACCGAGATGCTGGGCGATAGCGCCATCATCAGTTCCGACTTCGGTGGCAATCCACCCTACGAGAAGATGAAAGAGGTGGCACGCATCTGCTTCAAGCACTGGCTCAGCCAGAGCAACGTGCTATTCATCATCGGCGGAAAAAGCAACAACACCGACATCTTCGAGACCCTGCGCGCGATGGCAGACGCGCTGCGCGAACACTTCAGCACGCAAGGGGCGACCCCGCTCTATGTGGTCCTGGGGCGGGGTGGACCGAATCTGGTGCGCGGCATGGGCGCGCTGCGCGATACCTGCGATGCGCTCGGCCTGCCCTACCGCCTGTTTGGCTACGACTCCGACATCAGCGAGGTGATCCAGTACGCCAAACAGGTCGACCAATGGATGCGCGCCGGCGGGCGGGGACAGATCGCGCAGCGCCTTGGCATTCGCGCCCCAAACATGACGCCGGCCTGATCGGAACCGACCATGCATAGCAGCCTCCATCGACCGGGCATCGGCCCCTTCAAGTACTACGTTGGCATCAGCTCCCTGGCGGAGATCGCCTCTCGTGAAGACCGGGTTTGCGTGCTCAATATCCTGGGTGGCGAATCGAAGGCGGTGACGCCCATCAGCCACGCATTCTCGGGCGGCAATGTGGTGTGCGGCACGGCCCCCGGCAAGGGCGGTGCCGTGTTGCCAACACCCATCGGTGACATCCCCGTCTACAACAACGTGCGTGACGCGCTGGCCGACGGCCATCGCTTCAACTGCGGCGTCGTCTATCTGCCGCCCTCGGCCGCACGCGATGGCGTGGCCGAGCTGGTCCGCGTGAACCCCGACCTCCGCAAGATTTTCATCATCACCGAGAAGATCGCCGTACGCGACGCGCGGGAAATCCGCGCCATGGGCCAGCAAAACGGCATCGACATCTTCGGTGCCAACGGCCTGGGCGTGGCCGATTCGTGGAACCAGGTTCGCATCGGCGGTGCACTCGGCGGTGACCAGCCCGGCCATTCGCTGCGGCCAGGCTCGATCGCGATCTTCTCCAACTCGGGCGGCTTTTCCACGACGATCGCGCAATACCTGCGCATGAGCGGGTGGGGCACCACGACCGTCGTTTCCAGCGGGAAGGACGTCTACATCCACTATGCCGCGCCCGAGTTTGCGTTCGCACTGGCCAACGATGCACGCAGCAAGGCGGCGGTGCTCTACTGCGAGCCCGGCGGCTACTATGAACTGGACGCGACCTTCACGAAACCGGTGGTCGCGTGCGTCGTGGGCCGATGGAAGAGCAAGCTCACCCGCGCCGTTGGGCACGCAGGTGCCATGGCCGGCGGCAATGACGATGCCCAGGCAAAGGAACGCTGGTTCATGGACAAGTTCGGTGTGGATGCGATCTTCACGCCGGATCATCCAGTCGTCTCGGCCAAGGGTGCGGTGGTGACCAACATCGCCCACATTCCCGCCGCGCTGACAGCGGTCATGCGCGCCAACGCGACGTTGCCGGACTTCCCGGCCGAAGGAAACTTGGCGCTCAAACCGTGGTTCGGCTCTGACGAGGGGCTGGACCTGCCCGACGCGCTGCGCCCGCCGGCGGTGCAGGCCCCCGCCCCCTACAACGAAGAGATTGCCCGGCTCAATACGCAGATCGGCTGCGTCACGCCACGCCAGTCGATGAAAGATGCCTCCGGGGCGTCGCAAATGGATCCGAAAACGCAGGTCAGCAGCCTGCACGGCACGAGCATGCTCGATGCCGCGACGCATCCCCTGGAATCCAACGTCGCACTGGCACTGGTGCATGACGTCGGCGGAGAGAACGACCTGAAGTTGATCGCCGCATCGATCGCCGCCTACGTCAACCTGCATGGCTCGCCGGCGCTTGCCGCAGCGCAAGCCAGCCGGGAAGCCGGCAACCCGCCGAACACAGTGCTTGCAGCGGCGGCCACCATCATCGGTCCAAGGTCCCAGCAAGCCGCTCGCCATGCGCTCGCGCTCATGCTGGAACGGTTCCACGCTGCAGGCCTGGGGATGGAATTCGGCGCCTCGCTCAGCGAAAGCTTCGATGTCGCAAGCATCGACGCCGGCAACCAAGCCGGGTTGACAGGCGATGCGCCGGACGCCAAAGCAGAAGCCCTAATTGCAGGCATTGAGGCACGCGGTGGCCGCTCGGTCTTCCTCCGCTGGCTCAAGAGCATGCCAGGGCATCCAACCGAGGCCGCCGTGTTGGCGGCGGTATCCGCGACGCTCGCCTGGGGCCCGCTTTCTCGCAAGCGCATCTCGCGAACAACGGCCCTGAGCTTCCCCTGGTGGCTGCAACTGTTCGGCACCTTGATCGGCGCCTCTGCCGACGCGGCGATGCACGCTCTGTTTCGCTTTGCCGGCATCGACGAGGCGACCTTGATCGGTTCACTGAGCCTCGGCGAAATCGCCTTCGCGGCACTGCTTGGCGAACAACCCACCGCAGAGGACCTGTTTTCCTTCGAGACACTGGTCGGGTTGTTGCTTACCAACGGACCGGGTGCCATCTCGGCACAGGGTGCAAAGGGCGCAGTATCCGCCGATGGACCAGAACAACCTGAACGGGTGCAATTGAACAAGGCACTCATCGGATTTCTCACGCATACAGGCTATGCACACGGCGGCAACGGCTATGAAGGCATTGCCTACTTGGTCGAGCAATTCAAGGACAGCGGCCTGCAAGACCCTGGCCGGCCCGACCATGGCGTCGACCTGCAAGCGCTGGCCGTCAAGGCAGTGAATCGCTATGCGGACTACAAGCATCAGAAGAAGGCACAAGGCAGCCTGGACATCGCCAAACTGCCCGGGGTCAACCATCCGGTGTTCAAGGACAAGCCAGTCAATCACGATCCACGCGAAGTCTTCATCGCCCAGTTGCTTGAGGTCCGCGATGAGACCAACGTGTTCCACCAGTTCTATCGACAACTCGTGCAGCAACTGTATGCGGCTGGCCTGTCGCGCAACGTCTACTGCGTCAATGTCGATGCGGTCATTGCGGCCTTGTTGCTGAAGATGCTCTGGAAACCGCTGCAGGCCGGAACCATCGGGGCGCAAGAACTGGAGACAGCGGCATTCACGATCTTCCTCTACCCCCGGATGCTGGGCTGCGCGGCGGAAATTGACGACCACTTGAATCGCGGCCGCAATATGGATACCCGGACACCGGCATCGGCTTGCGCTTTCGTAGCGTAGTGGGCCCAGCCAACCGCCCGCACGCTGCGCGACAGCGTTAAGAGGCAGCAAGGATGACCATGCAACCTGTATTCGCAATCCGGCGAACGGTTCACCGCGCTCGATTCGCGATTGCTCTTGGCGCCGCACTGATCGCGTCAGTCGCATCTGCCATGGCGATCGAGGCACAATCGGCGGTCGACACGCCATTGCCGCACTTCGCGCCCACCCCACTACAGGCCCCCGCAGGCGCGTCTTACCAGAATGCCGACGGTGTCATCCGGATCATCGGGTACAACGACATGCAAGGCATGCTTGCCAGGATCAATGCGCTCTTTCAGAGCTTCCATCCTGAGTTCAAGTTCGAGCTGATCCTCAAGGGGACCCGCACGGCGCCGGGCGCACTGGCACGCGGTGCATCCCTGCTTGCCCCCATGGGCGCCGAGTTCTCCGATGCGGAGCTGGCGGACTACGAGAAGCAGACCGGAACCACACCGGTCATGTTCAAGGTTGCCCATGATTCGCTCAATCCCGCTGCGTTGTCGGCGCCGTTGGCCATTTTCGTGGGCGCGCAGAATCCATTGCCCCGCATCAGCATGGAGCAGCTGCCCCGTGTGTTCGCGGTCTCGCAGCATGGCGTTGCTACGTGGGGTCAGTTGGGGTTGAGCGGCGAATGGGCTTCCCACCCCATCCATCTGTGCGGGCTTGCACCATCGACGGCGCTTGGCACGCTCATGCTGCATCGCCTGGGCGGCGGACCGTTCGCCGGCGGTTTTGTGGCCTTCCCGCAGTCCCGAGACGTTGTTGCATGCGTCGCTGCAGACCCGCTGGCCATCGGCTTTGCCGCCATCAACCGTGGTGTCTCCGGCGTCAGGGTGGTACCGCTGTCGGAACGTGAGGGGGATGCGCCATCCAGCGGAACGCGGGAGGACGTCATCGCCAACCGCTATCCGTTGGATCGCCATCTCTTGATCTACCTGCGCACCGATGCGCAGCAGAAAGTCGACCCCGTCGCCCGAGAATATCTACGCTTGATGCTGTCGTACGAGGGGCAGCAGGAGATCGCGAACGAGGGGCTCGGCTACCTGCCGCTGAATGCGCGCGAGTGCGCGGAAGAACTACAGCGCCTATCGGCCCTCGAGTGACATGCATGATGGCAAGCGATCAGCGCGTCACGCTGCGTAGAACCCCCGGGCTTCGCTACCTCGGCGCACTTCTCTTCGTGTTGTTCGGCTTCGCAGCCGAGGCGGCGTCGGGTCAAACCGGCAACGCAGTGCCATTGCCGGCGAAAGAGGCATTTCAGCCGCCCCTGGACGACGCACTGCCAACGTACCAGCCGTGTCTCCCTCAACCTCTGCAGGGCACCTTCGACGGAAGTGTGCCCGCCATCCTGCCGGATCTGACGAACCGCTGGATCGCGGCCTTCCAGGAGCGGCACCCGGGTGTGCACCTTCGCACGCCACCACCCTATCTGGCGCCACAAGGGCGGTTGAACCCGTCCCTACAGCGGTTCCTCGATGCGCAGAGCGACTTTGCCTTCGTCTCACGAGACCTCAGCCCTGCAGACACCTCCGCATACCTGCGCTCACACGGCATGGATGCCGTACCCATACCGGTCGTAGGCGGCTCCTGGCGCCACTTTGGTTTCATCGATGCGGTCGGCGTGATCGTCAATGCATCCAATCCTGTTCAAGCTCTGACGCTTGCCCAGCTGGACGCCGTGTTTTCCCAACGCCGATTGCGTGGCCACGATGCGGTTCACACCTGGGGCGATCTTGGCGTAGCAGGTTGGTCAGACAAGCCGGTGCACGTGGTAGGTGCTGCGGCATGGCTTGGCAAAGAGCCATCTGCACGGGCCATCTTTATGCAGGACGCCGTGCTCAGCGTCGGTCCCCTGAACGGCCAATGGCGGGACGACCTCCGCGCTGACGGCAAAGAGACCGATGTGCCGAATCAGGTCGCCGCAGATCCCTATGCAGTTGGCTTTACAGGACTGGGGCATCTCGCAGCCGGCGTGAAAGCGATCGCCATTGCGGAAGGCGGTGAAGCCATCGCGCCCTCTGATGAAAACGTGTCGCTTGGCCGATACCCGTTGGCCAGGGTTGGAACCATCCTGCTGTCGCGCAAGCCGGGGCAGCCGATTGCGCCTGCGCTGCGGGAGTTCGTGCGATTCATGTTGAGTCGTGAGGGACAGCAGATCGTTCTGGATCAGGGGATCATGCTGCCGCTGCGCGCCCGGCAAGTCGACATGACCAGACGGCAGCTGAGTGCATCCGGTGATGCACGTGGCTGCGAATAACCGGGGCGCTGGCTTAGACCGGTTTCGCACGCCACCAGGCGTCAAAGGAGCTGGTACCCCACACCACGCACCGTCTTGAAAAGCGGCTTGCCCGGTACTTCCAGCTTGGCACGCAGTCGGCTCATGTAGACGTCAAGCAGATTCGTATCCACATCGTAGTGTGCTGACCAGATCTTCTCCGAGATCAACGTGCGCGGCAGTATGCGCCCCTGGTTCTGCATGAACACTTCGAGCAGAGCGTACTCCCGGCTGGTCAGATCCACCGCCTTGCCGTTGAGTGTGACGGTATGACTGAGCAGATCCAGGCAGATGCCACCATGTTCAAGCACCACTTGTTTCACGGCGGAATGGCGACGGACCAACGAACGCACGCGCGCCAGCAACTCTTCGAGGCTGAACGGCTTAGCGAGGTAATCGTCAGCGCCAATGTCCAGACCCTTCACGCGATCTTGTACGCCGTCACGCGCGCTCAGAATCAACACCGGCTCCTGGAAGCCACCCTTGCGCCAGGTGCGAAGCAGATCGAGACCATCCCCATCCGGCAGCCCCAAATCGAGGATCACTACGTCGTAAGAGGACTCCACGATGGCATCGGTGGCAGCGGCGCACGTCCGGACCAACATGACGGTGTATGAGCACTCCGTCAGTCCTTGCTGAAGGAATCGGCCCAAGCGATCTTGATCCTCAACAATCAATGCCTTCATACGACGCCCCTGACACAAGACCATCCTTGCGATTCACACGCCGCACAAGCGTACGCAAAGCCACTCTTCAGGATGATGATTGCTTGGCGGGCAATTGCAATCCGGTTTGGTACTTAGAGAACGATTTGCACGCGGTTTTTTGGGGTCGCGCATGCACAAGGCACGGAACCTGCCTATGAAAGAGCTAAGTCTGGCAGCGCAAGCTTGCCAACTGGAATCAATCACACCATCAATCACCTGAACTTGCGGAGACCAGAACGATGCCCGTCAGCAGACCCCTCAACAAAACAGGTACCGCCCTGGCCAAGGTCCCCGAGGTCACGCTTGGGTTTTGGATCATCAAGATCGCAGCAACGACCCTTGGAGAAACCGGCGGCGATGCAGTCTCGATGTCCATGAACTTGGGCTACCTGCTCAGCACGGGCATCTTTGCGGTGATCTTCCTGGCACTGGTAATCGCGCAGATCAAGGCCAAGGCGTTCCACCCTTTCATCTACTGGACCACCATCATCGCCACCACCACGGTCGGCACCACGCTAGCCGATTTTGCGGACCGGTCGCTCGGCATCGGATACGCTGGTGGTTCGACCCTGCTGCTGCTTCTACTGCTGGGCTCACTCATGCTCTGGCATCGCACCCTCGGCTCCATCTCGGTCAGCACCGTCAGCACGCCAAAGGCGGAGGCGTTCTACTGGGTGACGATCATGTTCTCGCAGACGTTGGGGACAGCGCTGGGCGACTGGACCGCCGACTCGGCAGGCCTGGGGTACACGGGTGCCGCCATCGTATTCGGTGCGCTGCTGGCGTTGGTCGTGGTGGCCTACTACCGGACGAGCGTATCGCGCACGCTGCTGTTCTGGGCGGCGTTTATCCTGACCCGCCCGCTAGGCGCCGTGGTGGGTGACTTCCTGGATAAACCGCTGAGCGCGGGCGGCTTGGCACTCAGCCGCTATTCGGCTTCGGCCGCCCTTGTCGGATTTATCCTGGCCGCCGTCTTTCTGCTGCGGCAGAAGGCTGCCAGCACTGCACACTGAGCGGCGCTGCAATCGCACGGAGAATCGATGCGGGTAATGCTGGTGGAAGACGACCCCATGATCGGCGAGGCAGTTCAGGAGGCGTTAAAAGACGCCTCTTACGCTGTCGATTGGGTCAAGAACGGACAGACTGCGCTCACAACGCTGAGCTATCAACATTACGACCTCGTATTGCTCGATCTCGGCCTGCCGGGCAAGGATGGACTGCAGGTGCTCGCGGCCATTCGCAACGGCGGCAACCCCATTCCCCTGCTCGTCATCACTGCTCGCGACGGCCTGGATGACCGGCTTCGCGGTCTAGACGGCGGCGCGGACGACTACGTGCTCAAGCCGTTCGAGATGGCTGAACTCCTTGCCAGAATGCGCGCCGTGCAGCGACGCAAGAGCGGCAATGCGAGCCCCGTCCTGAGCAATGGCACATTGTCGCTCGACCCCAGCACGCGAGAAGCCGTGGTCAGCGGAGGCTCTCCGGTACAGCTTTCCAATCGCGAGTTTGCACTCTTGCAAGCCTTGCTCGTACGGCCGGGAGCGATTCTCTCCCGTAGTGAACTAGAGGATCGCATTTACGGCTGGGGAGAAGAAGTCGAAAGCAATGCAATCGAGTTTCTCATCCACACGCTACGGCGCAAGCTGGGAAAAGAGGTCATCAAGAACGTGAGGGGGGTGGGATGGATGGTCTCCAAAGGCGGCTGAACGAATCGGTTCAGCTCAAACTCTCCTTTGCGCTCGCTCTCGCAATCTTCGTCGTCGCACTCATTGCGGGGGGCTTCTCGTTTTGGTCCGCGCTGGACGAGGCGCACGAACTCCAAGACGATATGCTGCGCCAGGTTGCGGCGTTGATGGATCACCAACGGCTCTCGCCGGACTTCCTCAGCAACGAGACAACCACAAAGGGCGTCGATGAAGAGTCACGCGTCATCGTCCAACGATTGGGCGACGGCAATCAGGCATCGATCGCCGTAGATGAAGGCGGCGCCCTTCCCTTGGCGACATCCCTGCCGGAAGGCCTTCAAACGCTGAACGCGGGCGGAGAAATGTTTCGCGTGTTGGTGAAAACTACGTCCCGCAGCGAGCGAATCGCAGTCGCCCAGGAAGTCGGCTTCCGAGATGAAATCGCGCGAGGCAGTGCATTTCGTACCGTGATGCCGTTCCTTGTCCTGGTACCTGTCTTGCTGCTGGTTGTCGCTAACCTCGTGCGCCAGATGTTCCGACCGATTGCGGGGCTATCGAGCGAGATTGACCAGCGCGGCGAAAGGGATCTGCACCCCGTGGACGAAGAACATCTGCCAACCGAAGTGCGTCCGTTTGTGGTCGCAATCAACCGCATGCTCGCTCGCGTGTCGCAGTCGATGGAGGCACAACGGCGCTTCGTCGCGGACGCCGCGCACGAACTGCGATCACCTTTGACGGCCTTGTCACTACAGGCCGAACGACTTGCAGAAGCAGACATGTCCGCTGTCGGACGCGAACGGTTAGGGACTTTGCGCCAGGGCATCGAGCGAAGCCGGAATTTGCTGGGGCAACTGCTAAGTATGGCCAAAGCGCAATCGTCCGTGGAGCAGTTAAAGGCTCCCGTTTCCGTTCAGGCCGTC
This sequence comes from Ralstonia sp. SA306, assembly GCF_054792405.1. Lineage (NCBI taxonomy): Bacteria > Pseudomonadati > Pseudomonadota > Betaproteobacteria > Burkholderiales > Burkholderiaceae > Ralstonia > Ralstonia sp. SA306. The sequence goes on along the minus strand of NZ_CP096452.1, from coordinate 327,943 downwards.
TATCGCCGGGTTCTGGAAGATCTCATACCGCTTGCCGAAGCCAAGCAGATCGATATTGGCGTCGAAGGCGCCCAGGACGCTCAGGTCTGGGCGAGTGAGGTGGACATGATCACCATGATCAGAAATCTGGTGGACAACGCCATCCGATTTACACCGGTGGGTGGCCGGGTCAACCTCTCGGTCAATCTGGAAGATCAGCGCGCCGTGCTATGTGTAGAGGACACGGGCCCAGGCATTCCGTTGAGCGAGCGCGAACTGGTCTTTTCGCCCTTCTATCGCACGTTAGGCAACAACCCGATGGGCTCTGGTCTGGGACTCGCCATCGTAAAGGCAGTAACGGATCGCATTGGTGCAGAGGTGCAGCTATCGTTCTCTGACCAAGTGAACCAGTCTGGTTTGAAGATTCTTGTCTTCATTCCGACCAGCGACTTCAACCGCGCGATATCGGATGCGGCTTCGATCAGATGAATGGAATTTCGAGAATCCATTTGATCGTCCAGCGGTCGGTCGCGCGGGTCAAGCCTCGGCCGACGCCGACGTTGAAGACAAACGGTTTGCGATCCACGTCGAATGCCAGAAAGACAGTGTGCTGCTGCTCGTGCAATGGGGCCATATGATTGATGCGGCCCAGCCCGGCGTAGTACTCCACCCCGGCACGCACGCCGGTCGCCACCGTACGGGCAATCTTGAACGCAGGCGCCACCTCAGGTGCGCCGCTGCGATCCGGCCCGCTCAGATTCCAATCGAGTACCGGGTTGACGGCCCATAGCCACTGCTCGTTCTGATACCCATAGATCGGACGCAGTTCCACCGCCTGCTGAGACTGTTCGAACCGCGAGGCCACATGGGCCAGCTCCACATTGAGGCCAGCAAACCGGCCAACGCCATTTTCCGGGCGCACGGGCATCCATTTCATGCGCAGCTTGGGGCCGGTGACGTAGTACGTGTTGTCCCGCGTGAGCGCGGTCGGGAGATACACCCCGAGTTCGAGCGACGGCGTCAATCCATAGGAGAACTCAGCGGTGGCACGCCAACCATGGGGTGTCGTGACCTCGCCGGGGTAAGACGGCTCCCCAATGCCGCTGGGGGTGGTGTTCAGATGCATCTCCAGGCCAAATTCGCCCGGCGCATTGATATCGCCGGTATACACCTGGATTTCGTCGGGAAGCGCGGCGCAGGCCGGCACAGCGACCAGCCCCAGCGCGACAGAAAGCCCAACGGTACGCACAACGCGTGACAACGGCATCGACCATGTCCTCGCTTTCTTTGCAGGGTGCATCAATCGTCAACGCAATGCTTTCAGCGCTTCGTCGACGAATACGTTGGTATAGGTCCGATCGACCTTCACGGGCGCGTAGGCGGCATTGGCCGCCGTCAGCACCTGCCACTCCTTGGTCGCGCCGTCTTCCGGCATGCGCCCATTGTTAGCGAACATCGGGATTTCCTCCTTTAACACCTTCAGATACGCGGCCCGGTCCTTGCCGCTGATCTCCGGCGGAATGACCGCCAGAATCTGCTCCGGCGTGTGCGTGTTGATGTACAGCAGCGTGCGCACAAACGCGCTGGCGAGATGCCGGGCAATCTCCGGATGCGCCTGCACGCGCGCGCTCGACATATAGATCGTGCTCGAAGGGAACAGCGCACCAAAATTCCGACGCGTTCCTTCAACGGTCGTCAAATCCGCAAACACGGTCGCTACACCTTTCGACTCATAGACGTCTCCGTCCGGCGTCGGCGCAACAACGAACTCTGCCCGCCCATCGCGCAGCGCCTCGATGTTTTTCTCTTTCCCGTCCGTTCCGAGCCGCGTGTAGTCATCAACGCCGTGTCCCCCCGCCAGCACCAGTGCGTTCGCCAGCGTGCTCTTCGATGAACCAGCGCCACCGGCAATAAAGCGTGCGCCCTTGAGATCGACTAGGCTCCGGTACTTCTCTTTCGCCTGATTCGCTACCAGCACCTTCGCGCCCGGCGTGACTCCCAACGTGACCACAGCCTCGGTATCGATGCCACGCGACTGATTGACCACGTTGTGGTGGTAGTAGGCCATCACCGCATCGATGCGGCCATCCTTCAGCATCTCGGCGGTCGATACGTCGTCACGGATGTTCATGACAGTCACGGTGGTTTTACCGTCGTTCAGATACCCAAGCCGCTCTGCCAGAACCACCGGAAAATTGCGGATGGCCTTGATCTCGTCAACAAGCAGAACAATCCGCTGCGACGCAGCCGGCGCGCCGGACTCAGCGGCAATGGTTTCGGCTCCCACGTGGGCAGCCGCTAGGCCCATAAGCAGACCAGTGGACACCAGGGCAAAGGCGAGCGCTTTCATTTGATGCTCCGTATGGGTCAGGTCAGTTGCCTATTGATGCGTCCCGATGCAATCAGCCACCACCACTTGCTGCTCGGTGCGTACGCTCTTCTTGCTGTCGCTGATGGCTTTCCATTCCGCGTTGCTCTTCAGGCGCTCTCGGACCTTGGTGACAACAGCCTCACGCGCACTCAACGCCGTTTCGTCCTTGTACTGCAGCACGACCATCGCGTTCCATGGTCGACCGGCCGGAAATCGACTCGTGTAGAGCGAGTATCCCGTCAGCACACCCTCTTCCATCCAGCCCTGGAACTGTGGAATGACATAGCCGTCTGCATATTTCTCGTATTCATCGGGAGAAACCAGGGTCTTGTATGGAATGACCACATACACAGCATGGGGCAACTTCGTGTCCAGTGCCCGCATTCGCTTAGTGTCGACGACCGTCGTCTGGATCGAGGTCGTTAATGCCACTGTCTTCTCAGAAAGGGCTGCGGGATGCGTGCGTTCAACCTCGCGCCAGCGATACAGGTCATCCGGCGTCGCAAACGTAAGCAGCACCATGGCATCCCAGTTTTCTGAATCGGCGTAGCGGTTGAATAGCACGTTGTACTGACTGATCCGCCGTTCGCGCCTCAATCGTTCCAACTCGTGTGCTGTCGACTGCTCCATCTCGTGACGCAATGCGGATCGATTCGCGGGCGTCGCTTGGTACGTAATGACCAGCGAAGCGCGCCCGGTGTCGGGCGGCTCGGCAGCGCTGGCAATACCTGCATAAAGTGATGTCGTTAGCGCGACAGCCATGGCGAACAGGCGGCCAAATGTTAGGAGCGTATGGGAGGGCATAGGCGTCTCGTCAAGATTGCGTCAGGGGATGATTCAAACGGCGCACCGAACCGGAATCGGCCGTTCAATTAAATGTCCAAAATCAGGAGATCGCTCTTCGCCCGAGAGCAGCACGGCGTGAAATGTTCGTTGCGCTCTCGCTGCACATCCGTCAACACGCAATCGCGATGTTCAACGTCACCGGCAAGCACGCGTGTCACGCAGGTACCGCAGATGCCGCTCTCGCACGATGTCGGAATCTTGATGCCGTGTTCGGCCAGGAGCGCGGTCACCGTCCTGTCTTGCGGAATCCGGTAGATCTCGCCGGTGCTCGCAAGCTGGACGTTGAATGCGCGGGCTTCCGCCAGTTGGTCCGTGTCCGACGCAAAGCGCTCGCAGTGCAGTTGCTGCTCAGGCCACCCGCGTCGACGCGCTGCAGACAGCACTGCGTGGATGAATCCGCTGGGGCCGCATACATACAGGTGCGTTCCCGCCGGTTGACTATCGAGCACGCATTCGATGTCGATACGCTGATCCACGGGTCCGTCGCTGAAATAGCATGTCACGCGCTGAGCGAAAGATGCCTGCGAAAGGCGCTGAAGGAACGCGGCACGCGATCGTGAACGCGCGCAGTAGTGCATTTCAAGGTCGGCACCACGTTGCGCGAGGCGTTCCGCCATGCTGAGAATCGGCGTAATGCCGATACCGCCCGCGAACAGCAATGATCGGGGCGCCGATTCATTGAGCGCAAATCGGTTGACCGGCATTCCGATCTCGAGCACGTCGCCCTCCTTTATGCGATCGTGCATGGCCATCGACCCACCGCGCGATGGGTCGGTGCGCAGCACCGCAATCAGGTAACGGTGCCTCTCCCACGGGTTGTTGCACAGAGAATACTGGCGCACCAAACTTTCATTGAGGTGCACGTCGATGTGCGCACCGGCTGAGAAGCGCGGCAGGTTCCTGCCCGTCGGGTGATTCAGTTCGAACGCGCACACCCCTTCAGTCTCGGTCGTCTTCCTCGCTACGCGCACCAGCAGACGCCCCTGGTTGGATGCCGACCGTCTCAGCCGGCGCAGATAATTGTGGGTGCCCGTGTAGGCCAGTATCGGAACACAAAGCGCACCAAACATCAGTAGGAGTTTCCCGAGCACGCCACCGACCAGACCGGTGTGCCATGACAACATCCAGAAATAGAGCTTGTGCCCAAGACTGCTCTGCGCGTATGGGGTAAACCGCAACACTTTCCCTGTGTACGCGTCCAAGAACAGCATCGTGCGCGCATTCGGATGGGGAGCATCTCGAGCGATCAGGTACATGTCCACCGGAGCGCTAGCCTGCTGCGGAATATGCAGCAGGGCGTCCTGCGGTTGTGGCGAGAGCCTCTGTGCGGTACGCCAGAAGCTTTCGAGCGGCAAGCGTGTAGCGCCGCTCGTGGGCACAGCCGATCTCGGAGGTTTTGCGGGTGCAGGCGACCCAACGATCGCATACACACCGTGTGCGTACCAATCGAACGCCTGTGGCAGACCGCTCAGCACCATTGACAGCAGAATCGTACTTGCACACACACCCGCAACCCGATGCAGGTGAAACGAAGACACGGTGCGCCCAGCGCCGGACCGAAGCGTGAATGCATGCCGCCAGCCGCTGCGCGTGCGCGGCCACCAGAGTACGAGGCCGCCTCCAATGAGTAGCAGGCAGAACAGGAGCGCGCTCGTGCCAGTAATAAGGCTGCCATTCTTCATGAATCGAAAGCGATGAATCTGCTCGATGGTGCCAAGCAGGCCACCATAGCGCGCGCGATCGCCCAACACCGCGCCGGTGCACGGATTCAGGTAGACAAAATGTTGGTCGGTGAAGCGAACCATCGCGGAAGGCATGCGAGGTGCTTCGGGGTTACCGGCAATCAGCCTGATGTAGTCGAACGTTGCGGATGGGCGTGAGGTCCCCGCATTGGCCACCAGCGTGTCCAGCGGCACGCGGTCCGTGCAGGTCGGCACCGTCAGCAGATCGCGACTAAGCATTGGCTCTAGCTCGGGTCGGTACACAATCGACACGCCCGTCACCGCGATCAGAAGGATCACGAACCCGATTGTTAAACCGGAGTAGCGATGGACTTGCAGAAGAAGAGAGCGGAAAGCGGGTTTCATGCGGCGGCTCAACCACGACCTGTCATTGCCGCTATTGTTTGAAGGCAAACCTGAACGGAAGCTGAATCCTGGCTGAAAGGCAGGGTAAGTCCTTGGGCGGCCGCACGTGTCTCGTGCTGCGCAAGCCCTAAGTTTGCAGATTCCGTAGCATCTTATCGCCAGGTAGAGCGATTCCTTGCCTCGGCGGCAACCCGATACGACGGGCTTGAACGAATCGCTAAACCGATAGACCTAATGCGCTTCCAGACAGAAGCGACGTCCGGCGGAACGCATCAAGCCGCAATCTAAACCTTGCCACAGATCACTTTCGTGGTGCAGAAAGTTTGCTCGGCCTAAGCGGAGCGACGGCCAGGGGATCAAAGCTCCGCGCCCCCCGGCAGCGAGGAGATTGTCGATGTGGTCAACCAATTCCGCAGGGCCGCCCAAAACGCCGATGCGGCGGGCTTCGACAGCGTAGAAATTCATGGCAGTTCGGGATACTTGCTTGACCAATTCCTTCGGGATGGCTCGAACATCCGTACCGATCAATATGGTGGGTCAATTGCCAATCGCGCTCGCTTCCCGCTGGAGGTAGCGGCTGCGGTGGTCGACCTTCCGGGTGGCAACGCGTGGGCTATTGCATGGACCCAAGCATGACGCTTCATGCCATGGGCGATTCGACACCGGTCGAGACCTTTTCCTATCTCGCAGTGGAGCTCGACCGACTCGGAATAGCCGATCTCCATGTGACCAAAGGTGTTGCGCGACCCGATGCGCGGCCACCGGGCGTCGAGCGGGTGGCACCACATTTGCGCAAGGCGTTTTCACGCAGCTTGATCTTGAACGGCAGCTTTGATGCGGACAATGGAGACGCCGCCATCGCGAAAGGGGAAGCAGACCTAATTGCTTACTGGCATGGCATTCTGGCCCGCTGCCGCCACCCGCTCAACACCAGCGTCGTCGAAGGCGTCAACAACACCATCAAGGTCATCAAACGTCGGGCTTACGGGTACCGCGACGAGGAATACTTCTTCCTCAAGATCCGCGCCGCGTTCCCCGGTATTCCTCGATGAACCAATAAAAAGCCCACGAACTGGCGATGAACGCAAGTTCGGCGGCTGCATAGCCTTCCATATGTAGCACGGCAATGTTGCCGTGGGTTGCCAAAAAACCGATGACGGAAATTTAAGATTTGCTTGTCAAGTCGTCAAGTCGTCAAGTCGTCAAGAACATTGCTTTCGCTTAAGGGTAAAACCCTACAAGCCAATCATGAATCCCACACCGCCGCATCAATGGTTGTCATGACCAGAATCTCTTGCTAGAGATCGGCGACATCCATGTTTTCGCTCGATCTATTGGGAAGCGAGCACGGCTTCCCCACCGGCGGATGGACCGCCCACCTTTTGCGAAAGCGGATGTTGCAGTGCTTCCGCCAACTCCTCTGCCAAGGCGACGCAGGTCGGGCTAAGCGGTTCGGCATCCAAAGAGGCAATGCCAGAACGGAAGCGAATGACCGGATGGAAAGGCCGCATCGTGAACGACTCGGTATCGCAGCAGTTGGCAAGCAGCCGGTTGACGATCGTCACCCCAATCCCGCGCGAGGCCATTGAGCATGCCACGCCGATCGAATGCACCTCCGCCACGATCTGGGGCGTGATATGGGCGCGCCGGAACACCATATCCACCTCGTGACGTAGCTGGCTACGGCCCCACAGCAGCACCAGCGGCACGCCGTCGAGATCGCGCGTGCTGACCGACTCCAAGGTGGCCAACGGATGATTCTTCGCCATGACGCAGACGGACTCGCCCTCGAATTCGTGGCGCACCCGGAAGCCGGGCAACCCCATCGGCAAGCGCACTAGAGCCAGGTCAACCTCGCGGCTCAGCAGTGCGCGCTCCGACTGATCGTACGTGCCGGAGAACACCTCCAGCACCGCATCATCGTGCTTGGCGTAGAACCGTTCGATCACCGTGGGCAGCAGATGCTGTGCGATCGTATTCGGCACCATGATGCGCACCAGCTTGCGCCGCATACCCCCAAGCTGCAATTGCCGCGCATGGCGCTCCAGGCATTTAGCCGCCTGGACGATCGTCTCCGCCTCCTGCACCAGTGCGGTGCCTTCGCGCGTTGGCGTCAGGCGCCCTTGCTCGCGTACGAAAAGATTCAGCCCCAGATGCGCCTCCAACTGGGCCAGCAGGCGGCTGACTGCCGATTGAGAGATGCCCAAGCGCTGCGCCGCTGCGGTCGTTGTACTCAGGGTGGCAATGGCGACAAAAGCTTCCAGTTGCTTCAGGTTCATGGCAATCCTCGCATAACGCTATCTCAGATCTGCATAAGGTTGCAGGTTGCTTTTATCAGCCCAATGATTACGCACGTCCGGCAGTCGGGGAATCAGGGGCCCGTCGGTGCGGGTGGACATTCTCATCAGTTGAGGTCAGAGAGGCAATGATCGCATTCACCATACGGCGGCTCGTGCAGAGCATTGGCGTGCTGCTGTTCACATCGGTGCTGGTGTTCTTTGGGGTGTTTGCCATCGGAGATCCGATTCAGATCCTCGTGCCGGCAGACGCCAGCCCCGCCGAGATTGCCCAGGCAACCCACTCGCTCGGACTCGACCTACCGATGTGGCAGCAGTACCTCCACTTCATCGGCCACGCGTTGCATGGCGATCTTGGGCACTCGTTTGTGTTCAACCAGCCGTCGATCCAATTGATTCTCGAACGGCTGCCCGCCACGCTGGAACTGGCGCTCATCGCCCTAGTGCTGTCGCTGCTGGTCGGCGTGCCGCTCGGTCTGCTGGCCGGGCTCAAAGCGAATTCAGCGCTGGACCGCACCGTGATGACCGGATCCATCCTCGGCTTCAGCCTGCCGAATTTCTGGCAGGGCACGATGCTGGTGCTGATCTTCTCCGTCGCGCTCGGCTGGCTGCCTTCGGCGGGCCGCGGCGAACTCGGCACGGTGCTGGGCATCCACACCAGCCTGGCGACATGGGACGGCGTCACCCACCTGCTTCTGCCCGCGCTCAATCTCTCGCTGTTCAAGATGTCGCTCGTGACGCGACTGACCCGCGCCGGCGTGCGTGAAACGCTGCCGCTCGACTACGTGAAGTTCGCCCGCGCCAAAGGGCTGCGAGAGCACCGCGTGATCTTCGTGCATGTGCTCAAGAACATCATGATCCCGATCGTGACCGTGGTCGGAATGGAGTTCGGCTCATTGATCGCCTTCGCCACGGTGACCGAATCGATCTTTGCCTGGCCAGGCGTCGGCAAGCTGATCATCGACAGCATCATGAAGCTCGACCGGCCGGTCGTGGTCGCCTACCTGCTGATCGTCGTCACGATGTTTACCGTGCTCAACCTCCTGGTCGACATCATCTACTCGGTGCTGGATCCGCGCGTTCGCCTGGAGGCCGCATGAAAGCCACCTTCCCGTTTGTCCGATCGGCCACGCCATCCTGGTGGCCCGAGGGCAACAGTACGTTGGGCATCGTGCTGCGCAGCATGTTCGGGCGGCCCATGGTCGCCCTGGCGACGCTAATCTGCCTCGCACTCGTTGCCGTCGCGGTCTTCGCTCCATGGCTTGCGCAACAGAATCCCTATGACCTAGCGGCGCTGAACATCGTCGACGGCCGGCTCGCCCCCGGCATGCGCGGCGCAACCGGGCACCTGTACCTGCTCGGCAGCGACGCCCTGGGACGCGACATGCTCGCCGCCATGATGTACGGCTTGCGCACAAGCCTGGGCGTTGGCCTGACAAGCGGGCTGTTCGCGATGGCGCTGGGCACGACGCTGGGGCTGATCGCCGCATACTTCGGCGGCCATATCGACTCGCTCATCATGCGCGCCGTCGACGTCATGCTGGGCTTTCCCACCATTCTCGTCGCGCTGATGATGCTCGCCATTCTCGGACAGGGCGTCGATAAGGTTGTCCTGGCGCTCGTGGTCGTGCAATGGGCCTACTTCGCGCGGACAGTGCGTGCCGTGGCCAGCGTCGAACGCCGCAAGGAATATATGGAGGCCGCGCTGTGCCTGGGCTTCAGCCACCGGCGCGCACTCTTCAGCCAACTGCTGCCGAATTGCTTGCCGCCGGTCATTGTCATCGGGCTAGTGCAGGTCGCGGCGGCCATCTCTGCCGAAGCGACGCTCAGCTTCCTTGGCATTGGCTTGCCGGCCACGCAACCTTCGTTGGGGCTGCTGATTGCAAACGGCTATCAGCAACTCATCGCGGGTTACTACTGGATCAGCGTCTTTCCGGGGCTTCTACTGCTGTCGCTGGTGTTCAGCATGAACATCGTCGGTGACAGCGTGCGCGAAGCGCTCAACCCTCGTCTGCAGAAGTAGGACACGCCATGCTTACGCCAACCCTGTCCGTGCAGCATCTACGCACGCACTTCTTTACCGATGCCGGTGTCGCCAAAGCGGTCGACGACGTCAGCTTCGACATCCGCCCCGGCGAGATCGTCGGCCTGGTCGGCGAATCCGGTTCCGGCAAATCAATCACCGGGTTCTCGATCCTGGGACTGATCGATGCGCCGGGCCGCATCGTCGGCGGGCGCGTGCTGTTCAAGGGCACCGACCTGACCCAGCTCACCCCCGAAGCTCTACGTCAACTACGGGGCAACCGGATCGCCATGATCTTTCAGGATCCGATGATGACCCTGAATCCGGTACTGCGTATCGACACCCAGATGATCGAAGCGGTACGTGCACACGCCAACGTGTCACGGGCAGCGGCGCGCGAACGCGCCCGCCATGCGCTCACGGCGGTGGGCATCCCCTCGCCTGATGAGCGGCTGTCGGTCTACCCACATCAGTTGTCGGGGGGCATGCGGCAGCGCGTGGCCATTGCCATTGCCATGCTGCATGAGCCGGAGCTGATCATCGCCGACGAACCCACCACGGCGCTCGACGTAACGATCCAGGCGCAGATCCTGGCTGAGATGCAGAAACTCTGCGCACGCTCCAATACCGCGATGGTGTGGGTGAGCCACGATCTGGCCGTCGTGGCGGGACTGGCTGACCGCATCTGCGTGATGTACGCAGGCCGCGTGGTCGAGACGGGCGACATCGACACGATTCTCACGCGCGCGCGCCACCCTTACACGATCGGGCTGCTCGGCTCGGTGCCGGAAAACGTACGGCGCGGCGAGCCATTGCATCAGATTCCCGGCATCGCACCGTCCGCGCTGAAACTGCCCGCAGGCTGCGCCTTCGCGCCCCGGTGCCGCCATGCCACCGACATCTGCCTGACCCAGGAACCCACTGTGCAAGGCAGCGAGACCCACGCGTTCCGCTGCTTCCATCCGCGCAGCGTTCATCCGCATAACCCGCGCGCAGGAGCCCAAGCATGAACGCGCCCCGCATGGACGCCCTCCTCATGGACGCCCCCCAGGCCGCGCCGCTGATCGTCGCCGAACATGTTTCACGCCGATTCGTCCGTCGCCTCAATTACGCCGAGAAGATAGCCGGTTGGTTGGGCGCGAAGGTCTCGGAACAAACCGTGCATGCCGTGGATCAGGTGAGCCTGACCATCCGCCGCGGCGAAGTCGTCGGCCTGGTGGGCGAGTCCGGCTGTGGGAAGTCGACGCTCGGTCGCATGCTGGCCGGCATCGTGCCGCCGTCCGAAGGACGGATTCAGACGTATGAAGCCGATTCGACACCGTCGACAAACCAGCCAATGCTTCACCGGCTCGCGACACAGATGGTGTTCCAGGACCCACTGTCGTCGCTGAACCCGCGCAAGCGCGTGCGCGACATCATTGGCGAAGCACCGCTCGTGCACGGCATCGTTGCACGCCGGCATCTCGACGACTACGTCGTGGAAGTGATGCAGCGCGTCGGCCTCAATCCGGACTTTCGTCAGCGCTTTCCACACCAGTTCTCCGGTGGTCAGCGGCAGCGCATCGGCATTGGCCGGGCGCTCGCGGTCAAGCCCGATTTTCTGATCTGCGACGAGTCGATCGCCGCCCTCGATGTTTCGATTCAAGCGCAGATCATCAACCTCTTCATGCAACTGCGGAAGGACTTGGGGCTGACCTATCTGTTCATCAGCCACGATCTTGGTGTCGTCGAACACATCAGCGACCGCGTCGCTGTCATGTACCTCGGCCGCATCGTGGAGACGGCACCGACGGAAACGCTGTTTGGGAACCCGGAGCATCCGTACACCATCGCGCTGCTCGATCAGGTGCCGCGCCTGTCGAACCGCAAACGGCGTTTTGAATCGATCAAGGGCGAGATTCCCTCACCGCTTTCGCCGCCGGAGGGGTGTCACTTCCATCCGCGCTGCCCGCATGCCATGCCGCGCTGCCGGGTGGAACGTCCGGTACTGCGCGCGACCGGCAAGGCGCATCTGACGGCCTGTCACTTGGTGCAGGAGGCGCAATGAAGCGAATCGCTTTCCTGCTGTGCACATGGGCGTGCTTGACTGCACTCGGCGGCAATGCGGCGCAGGCCCGCACGCTCACGATGGCCGTCACGTCCGAGCCGTCGTCTATGGATCCGCTGTTCTCGCGCACAGCCAACAACATCCAATCGGCAGAGAACGTCTTCGAGCGGCTGGTTTCGCAGGACGACAACCTGCAGATCCATCCCGGCCTGGCGGTGTCGTGGCGGGCAATCGACCCCATGACGTGGGAGTTCGCGCTACGCCCAGGCGTCCGGTTCCAGGACGGTTCGCCGTTCACCTCGGCAGACGTCGCCTTCTCGCTGCAGCGTGCTCGCAATGTGCCGAACAGCCCCGCGCCGTTCAGCGGCGCGGTGGCCAACATCGTGCGCATTGAGACGCCGACACCGCTCACCGTGCGCATCCGCACGGTCACACCATCACCGGCACTCGTCGAGCAGGTCGGCATGGTCTACATCGTGTCGCAACATGCGGCAACCGGCCATTCAAGCAGCGACTACAGCTCACCGGCCGTCGCAGTCGGTACGGGCCCGTACCGCTTGAAGCGCTGGATTCCCGGCGATCGCGTGGAGTTGATACGCAACGACTTCTACTGGGGTGCGCGACCACCGTTCGACACCTGCACGATCCGCTATGTCTCAAACGATGCGTCTCGGCTGTCGTTGTTGCTCTCGGGTGCGGTGGACCTGATCGACAACGTGCCGCCCATCACACTGGACCGGCTGCGCCGCGCACCTGGCGTCACACTTGTATCGTCGGCATCGGCACGCCTCATCTATCTGGCGCTCGATTCGTCGCGGGAGAACTCGCCCTTCATCAGCGACGCGCATGGCGACCCGATCGCCTCGAACCCATTGCGCGACAGGCGCGTGCGACTGGCCATCTCGATGATGATTGACCGCGGGGCCATCACACAGCATCTGCTGCCTGGTGCCGGCATGCCCGCCGGTCAGCTCGTGCCCGAAGGCCTCGGCGGTTACGACCCGCGCCTGCACCCGCAACGCTACGATCCGGCGGGTGCACGCAAGCTGCTCGCTCAGGCAGGCTACCCCGGCGGATTCGGGTTGACTTTGCATTCGTCCAATGACCGCTTTGCCGGCGACAGCGACCTCGGGCAGGCGCTCGGCTCAATGCTTGCGCGTGGCGGCATCACGATCAGGAACGTCGTGACACAGCCCTACAACGTCTATGCGGGCGCCGCGGCCAAACGCAGCTACAGCGCATTCATCTTCAGTTTCGGCAATAGCACGAGCGACTCGGCCAACGGCCTCACCAATGTCATCGCGAGCTATGACCGGGACTTGGGTACGGGTGCTTTCAACCGCACGCGTTACTCGAACCCGGTGGTCGACAGACTCCTTGCGCAGGCTGCGCAGAGCTTCGATGCCCAGCAGCGCGACCGGCTGCTGCGGGAAGCCGCCTATGCGGGCTTCCAGGACGTCGCCATCGTGCCGCTCTACTTCCCCATCAACTACTGGGCCACCCGCAACGGCGTGGTGTTTCGGCCGAACAAGATGGAACGTACCTCCCTGCTCTTCACCGAACTCCAACGACCATGAAAGAACCCTCCAATTCCGGCGCCTGCACAGCAGCGTCGGAAGCCACTCCGACACTCGGCAACGTGATGGTGGCGATGCGCGACGGTGTGCGCCTTGCGACCGACGTGTACCTGCCGGACGGTTACCACATCGGCACCGATGCTCCGCTGCCCATCATTCTCGAACGTACGCCCTATGGCAAACGGGAAGTCTCGCGTTCCGAAGTGCATCACGGCCGTCCGCCTGCAAACCGGGCCGACATCGCCCGCTACTTCGCAGCGCGCGGTTACGCGGTCGTGATGCAAGACTGCCGGGGCCGCTACGACTCCGAAGGCGTCTTCACCAAATACATCTCCGAAGGGGAAGACGGCTTCGACGCGATGGCCTGGATGACACAGCAACCGTGGTCGAACGGCAAGATCGGCACCATGGGGCTCTCATACGCGGCGCACACCCAGTTGGCCGCCGCCTGCCTGAACCCGCCGGGACTCGCCTGCATGGTGATGGATTCCGGCGGCTTCTCGAATGGCTATCACTGCGGCATCCGCCAGGGCGGCGCGTTCGAGTTGAAGCAAGCCACTTGGGCATTCAATCGTGCACATACGAGCGGGCCCGCATTGCGCAGTCCCGTCGTGGCTGCCGCACTCGATGCGCAGGACCTGCGCGAATGGTTTGGCCGCATGCCGTGGCGTCCGGGGCATTCGCCACTCGCCGCCGTACCGGAATACGAAGCCTATCTGTTCGAGCAGTGGACCAAGGATGCCTTCGACGACTACTGGAAGCAGTCAGGTATCTACGCGCAAGGCTATTACGACACGATGACGCGCGTGCCGACCGTGATGATGTCGAGCTGGTACGACGCCTATGTCCGCAGCACGCTGGACAACTTCGCCGCGCTGTCCGACACGCCTGCGGCGCCGGCGTACCTGATCATGGGGCCGTGGCTGCACGGAGATCGCAACACGCCTTTCAGCGGCGACGTGGACTTCGGCCCCTCGGCGGTGATCGAAGGACAGATCGACAGCGATTGGCTCGCCTTCCGTGCGCGCTGGTTCGATCGGTGGTTGAAGCCGCAGTCGCCAGCCACCACGGTGGACCTGGCGGACCCGGTGGTGCGCATCTTTCTTATGGGTGGGGGTAGTGGCAGGCGCAACACCCAGGGACGCATGCAACACGGCGGCCGCTGGATCGAATCGCCTCAGTGGCCATTGCCGCAAACGCAGCGCACGCCGTACTACTGCCACGCAGACGGCACGCTGTCGACCGAGCGACCCGCAGAAACCGGCGCCGTCATTTCATACGCCTTCGACCCGTCGAACCCCGTGCCGACCATCGGTGGCGCACTCACATCGGGTGCGCCGGTATTCGAGGGCGGCGCGTTCGATCAACGGGAGACAGCACGGTTTTTTGGTGCAGACGACACCGGCATGCCGCTGGCCGCACGGCCCGACGTACTGGTATTCCAGACCCCGGTCCTGGAAGAAGACGTTGCCGTCATCGGGCCGATCGAGGTGAAGCTCTGGGTCGCCTCCGATGCACCGGATACAGACTTCACCGCCAAGCTGATCGATGTCTGCCCGCCCAATGACGACTATCCGCAGGGCTATGCGATGAACATCACCGACGGCATCTTCCGCTGCCGCTTCCACCGGTCGTGGTCCGAACCGGAAATGCTGGAACGGCACCGCATTTTCTCAATCACGATCGAGCCATTTGCGACGGCCAATCTGTTCAAGCAAGGGCACCGCATCCGGCTCGACATCTCGAGCAGCAACTTCCCGCATTTCGACGTCAACCCGAATAGCGGCGAGCCGCCTGCGCTCGCACGTGCGCCCCGCATCGCGCTCAACACAGTCCATGTGGGGGCGGACTTTGCGTCGCACGTCGTATTGCCGATTGTTCCAAACGCGTCGCTCGTCAGCTTGAGACCGCCCCCCACAACACAAGCCGCGACGAACTAGCGCGCCTTTCACATTTCCGTTTTGCCGATTTATGGGGCGCTTCGCCAGGCGAAGCACCCAGGGAGACGCTTTGTCTTCACGCTGACAGGTCGCTTGCGATCAACCGATTTTTCAATGGGATGTACGACACAAAAAGGGGAGCAATCACCATGCACTATCGAACCATTCGGACGGCACTTCTAGTGGCCAGCGGACTTGGCCTTTGCACCACAGGCGCCCGCGCACAATCCAGCGTCACGCTGTACGGCTTGCTGGACAGCGGTGTGACCTATGCCAGCAAGGTCGCCGGCACAAACGGCACAGGCGCCCGCATCGGTGTGGACAGCGGCAACCTGCAGCAATCCCGCTGGGGCATGCGCGGCACAGAGGACCTGGGCGGCGGCATGAAGGCCATATTCATTCTGGAGGGCGGTATCACGCTGGACAACGGCGCGTCCACCCAGGGCGGACTGCCGCTCGGACGCACGTCGGTCGTCGGGCTGTCGGGCAACTTCGGCACAGTCCAACTGGGTCGCCGCAAAGACTACATTGATGAGATCGCCACGTGGTATGCGAGCGTCTACAACTTCGGCACGTTCATCAATGGCGTGCACGACAACAACCTCGACCGCGTCGGCGGCAATCGTTCGAACAATTCGGTGCGTTACGACACCCCTAACTGGGGTGGATTCACGGCCAACGTGACCTACGCGTTCGGCGAGACCGCCGGCTCGATGGCCGCCGGGCAGTCGTTTGGTTTTGGGGCGAACTACACCGCCGGCGGATTCGGCTTGGGTTTCGGCTACTGGCAATCGGGCCTGGGAACGGGTACGGCAGCAACAAACACTTCCAGCGACGCAGGGGCCGCGTCAGCAGCCGGATGCAACCCCGCATTCGGTAACGCAGGAAACGTCTGTGTCCGTACGTGGATGGTGGGCACAAGCTATCGATTCGACAAGACACGCGTCTACTTCTCGTGGTCTCGCACGCTGCAACCGCTGGCCCGCTTTGCAGGTACGGCCGCGCCGTTTGCCACCACGTTGACGAGTGCGGCCAGTTCCGGCGCATTTTCCGCCGCGGGTTCCAACAACAACGCCACCAATGTCTTCGACCTGGGGGTGAACTACTGGGTGCTGCCGAACCTGGAACTGATCGGCGCAGTGCTGCAGTCGCGCTACGCATTCGTGGGTGCCGGGGCACAGGGCCGACTCACGCAGTTCAATGCTGGCGTTGACTACTTCCTGTCCAAACGTACCGACCTGTACGCGTACGTAGCCAACCTTCGTGCGTCGAACATGTATAACCCCGGCATCATCGGCGGCGCACCGGGTCGCAATGCAACGCAGACTGCGGTAACGGCAGGGATTCGCCACACGTTCTAACCTCAAGCGGGCGGCCAGGCGATGCATTGCGCCGCCCATCAGCACGTCGGCCTGTGACCTCGCAGCGAGAGGTTTCCCTAAGAACAAGCATTCCGATCGGGCTGCACAGCCCGCATCCAATGCCCGCGAACGCCTTGTCAGCGCTTCCATGAAAATGGCTTCTCGAAACATCCGCTCCAGAATCGTCATCGCACTTGGGTCGTGCGCAATCCTGATCGTGATCGTCGGTTTGATCGGGGCGCGAGGGATGTGGGTCCTGAGCAGCGACATGCGCAACATGTACGTGGAAGACACGGCACCCATCGCCGATCTGGCCGTGGTCGAAAGCTCCGCACTCCGCATCCGTCTGGGGCTCATGCGCATGCCAGGGCTGCCGAATGCCGGCGAGAAGACAGCGATGATTTCACGGTTGGCCGAGACCGGAAAAGCGCTAACGGCGGCATGGCAGCGCTACTTTCCTGCGCAGGCCGTATCGGCGGAGGAGCGCGATATCGCTCGACGCGTCGACGCTGCAATCAGCGAGTTCATCCCCCTGTCCGTCAAGGCAAGTGAGGCGCTCGAGAAAGGGGATATCGAGCGCTCCCGCCAACTGCTCGATGCACTTGCAGGTGCTAGTCAGGTGATTTACTCAGGCGTAGATCGCATCGCGACGGTCAAGACCGAGCATGTGCGGCAGACAGCGGAAGCGGGTGCAAACACCTCTCGAAGCATGATGCGGATGTGCGCCGTCGGCGTCGCGCTTGCGCTTCTAACCGCCTTGCTGATCGGCATCTCGCTGGTTCGTGCGATTTCCCGGCCGCTCGATGCCTGCATTGCGGTGGCTCGTCGCATTGCCGACGGCTACCTTGAGAACGACATCGTCGCCACCACAGACGACGAGTTTAGCGAGCTACTGCAGGCCCTGGCACAAATGGACGCTCAGCTCGCCAGCGTTGCACGCGGCATACATGCGTCGAGCGATTCGATCATTTCGGCTGCAGCGCAGATTGCCAAAGGTAATAGCGATCTTTCTGTGCGGACAGAGGAACAGGCTGCATCCCTGGAAGAAACCGCCAGCACGATGGAAGCGCTGGCCGCGTTGAACCGTCAGAACGCAGGCCACGCACAGGAAGCGGTCAACCTGGCTGGCGGCGCGGCAAAAGCCGTTGCCGAGGGAGACACCGCCACAGCGCAGATGCTCGCCACCGTGCAGGAAATCATCGACTGCGCGGGAAAAATATCGGATATCACAACGCTCATCGACGACATTGCATTCCAGACCAATATCCTTGCCTTGAACGCGGCGATTGAAGCCGCCAGGGCTGGCGGGGCCGGGCGAGGCTTTGCTGTCGTCGCCGGCGAAGTCCGCAGCCTCGCGCAACGCGCGTCGGAAGCAGCCAAGGACATCCGCAAGCTGACCCACCACTCGACTGCCACCGCGCAGTTGGGTGCAAAGCACATGGATGTCGTCGGGCGCGCTATGCGGGGCATTTCCGAAGCAATGACCCATGTCGCAAAGACGAATGCCGCGATGTCGGCGGCATGGACGGAACAGACAGGCGACATTGAAGAGATCCATCGCGCGATCAGCCGGTTGGATGAAGTCACTCAACGCAATGCCGCGTTGGGAGAGGAAGCCGCAGCGGCGGCCGAGGCGCTGCATGAGCAGGCTGGCGTCCAGCATCAATGTTGGCCAAGCTGCGTCTGAGACAGGCAGCTTGAGCGTTCAAATTCGGTTCACGCTCGCTGCCGTGTCGCGTTTATCAACGACACGGCTTCGAGCAGATAGAGACGAATTAACGCTCGTGGTCGTACCCTTCTTGATATTGCAGCTTCAAAGGCTGCTTGCCACATTGAACGTGGCCCCAATCCAGTTCTCGACCGAGAACGATCCACTCAGCAAGCCAGTGTCCAGTGTATGCAAGGGCGTGCCGGTGCAAAAAGGCATCACATGTCACTAATCTGATTTGCACGCCATCACAAGACTATGAAAGGTGGCTTGGATCAAAGCGATCCTCTCACGGTTGCGTGGTTGGCGCGCTATCAATGATCGTGCCCCTTTCAGGGGTCAGGCTATATCCGAGGGGTAGGTCAATGCATCTCAGCACCAACCCACACTGTTCGGCCACTTCGTTGACAAGTTGCTAGTCGCGAGGTCAGGCAATCAAGAACCTATCCCGATTCTTGCCGATCCATGCTGGAGCGCGACCGCGTCCCGACCAAGTAGCGCCCGTCTTCGGATCGCGATACTTCGGTGCAACGGTTGCCTTCTTCGCTGCAACCCGACCGCGTCGAGAAGCAAGACCGAGATCCTCTGCGGTCAGTCCATACTCAGCCACGACCTGACGGACTTGTTCAATCACAGTCTGGAGCTCCTTGACACGCGCGCTCTCGAGCTGCTCTTCCAACTTTGCCTTCTGAGCCAACAACTCTTTGTATGTCGCCATGACCGATCCTCATGAGGGTTTTTGAAATCGAATCATAGCGGATTGCATCCTGAAGCCAAGAAGATGCTGAGCGCGGACTACTATGCCATCCCATTCCTCGGCAGAAAATTTCCGCTAACTTTGACTTATCTTCGGCGCGAGTGACCTTACAGCGGAATTAGTACCGTCCAGAAGCTGAGTTTTCCATTCCAGCCGCTCCACCTGCTGTTCACTTCGGGACGCGAGGAACGCATCGGATGCGAACCTCCCTTCTGGCTGGCCTAAACATCGACAGTGGAAGTAATGGCAGCCGCGCAAGTAGCTTGCCCGCGACTTGTTGCGAAGGCGCCCCAGCGAATAGAGCGGCGACTTGCTCCAGACCGAGAACGACAAAAGACTCCCCTCGCTGCATCCGAATCCTGAACTCGGTGCCGCCCGCCCGGACCCACCGAAGTACTGCGGCGCTCGGCTTGCCGAACACCCACACCGATGTTCCGGAAATTCTTACCGGCGGAGCAGCAAGGTACGTAGAGAGCTCACTGACGGCGACGCGAAAACGCCTTCGCCCCCGTTTCGCCGTCGCCGAACTGCGCGTTTTGATGGCACCCAATAGATTACGCACGGCACGACACCTTTAATTTCACGCGGGGAAATAAACTCATATAAATCAATGTCTTGATAAGCATATCGACGTCCGATTATTGGAACATACATTTGCAAACATTAGGCACATGTGCCCATTTTTCGGATATGGGTGTCGCAGCTCCAATGATATGAGTTTAGTACACCGTTCGGGACTTTATTTGTCTCATTTTGAAAATGAGACTCTGAGTCACGCTTTTTATTTTTTTCTGAACATATACTCGCCTCGACGATTTAAGCAGTCGTCGGCGCACTCTGCTGAAGCCTTGGTACGACAGGGATTCCTGCCCAGACACGGTCGCAGGCAACGTTGCGTATGCAATAAAAAAGCGCGCACAAATCCACTCAACAGGCCAATCACGGACAGTCACCTTAAATAAGGCTCTGGCATGAAAGGAACATCCTCGCTGGCAAATCTAGATGTTGGTGGTTCAGATGGCTTGGTGGCCCCGGGCAACCCTCTGCTGGACAACATGCCAGCGGTCCCAAAGCTATCTCAGGCCATGCGGCTCATGGATCAAAAAGCCACAAGCAGCTACAGCCGCTCCTCGCGCGAAGAGACCATCATGCGCCAAGCATCCAACATCTACGTTCCTAGCGCCAACTCTGCGGGCATTGTGAGCGCCGTTGTTGCTCAAGTGCGTGCCTCCTATATGGATAGGGATCTACGCATGCCCGACTATCGGGACCACACCATTGCGGCAAACCTCTTCTTGCATGATCGACCAACAAGAAATAGCGCCACACCCCCGTCTCGATTTGGGCTGGGACCGCGAGCACGTCCGCGCGGCATAGCAGTTGCCGCGCCGGTTCGCATGGGGCGACGCCGCCTTGCCGATATCGTCGAATCAGTTGTGGGGCGGGGCTGCGTAATGAATCGCTTGCAAACGAACAACGGCTTTTGCGAGTACGCTCAACTTCGATCCCTGCGCATGCAGTGGCCAATCGAAGGTAAGTTGTCGGGGTTTGCGCAGGGATTCTTAGGCGCATTCGACACAGTTCTCAATACAGCATATGCCAACCGTATTCGAAGCCCGCAGTTTCGGGACACCGACGCTGTGGCAGTGGTCACCGCGCTCGGCGTAGTGTCTAACCTTGGTTTGCTTATCGTCGAGGGAATTGGCACCGAAACCTCCACCGGCAAAGCCGCCCACGCAACGTGGGAAGCACTTGCTCAATTCACGCGAACCACGGGCATCCCTGTGTTATGCCTTGCAACCCCGGGAGCCGTGATATGTGGCTTATCTCAGCTCCCAAGTGTCGCCGGAGCCTTGGCACCGCAGGGCCTATTCGAGATCACACGCTCGGGACGGGCTGAGGAAGACCACTGGAAGGCGGTTTGCAAAGCTCAGTTCGATGCCACGCTCCGGGTCGCCGGCATTGCCACGATGCCTGAATGGCTGCCTGCCGCCGCTTACGACTTGACGTTTGGGTATCCCGGCCTCCTTGCAACGGCGCTAAGCAGCATCTCGCTGCAACTCTTGTCACTCGACGTAAAAAAGCTCAACGCCGACACATTCCATACGTACGGCAAGAAAGCGCTCGCTCTGCACGAAGGCGATATCAACGCAATTCGGCAGATCGGAATGGGGGGTCAGTACCGGGGATCTAGTCTAGTTCGATACGGTGACTGGCTCGGTGTTCGGCAGTTGGCGTCAACGCACCCCGCGCCACTGTTGGCTCCTAGGTAGGCACCCTATGCTCCGAACCCTGTATACCGCCGCCGCCCTCGAGACGCCATTCAGCCTTCTCATGACACTGGCTGCCACCACAACAGATTCCGGAGTGCGGCAACTTCGTAGCCAAGTGTTGCTACGCGGGGCACCTCTTCTACAAACAGCACCCTGTCGACTGCAGTTGTTCTGTGACTTGACCAACCGGTGCTATGGCGAGGCGGCCCAAGTTTTAGCTGAGCGCACTCTTTTCCCGTTCTATGCGGGTTGCCTCTCTGCCTCTTCGGCTGCAACGCTTGCAGAGCAAGTTTGTAATGGCAAGCGCTGTCGAGTGAGTTGCCCCTTACCACCAATCCATTTACAGGTCGGGAATCGCTACGGATTGGAATGCCCGGAATGTTCGAGATTGAATCGCGAGCTTACTGGTAGGCGTTGCTCCCTCACTCTGCATTGCATCCCGTTCCTGACAAGGTGCCCAGTACATCAATGTCAATTGAGACTCGTTGCGAATTGCAGCGCTAGCGAGCTGATGTTCCTCGCAGCCGCCAATCGGGGGCGGAAGCGCAATAGTCTAAGCCTCGCCGAGACGTGCCTAGAGCTCCTGCAGGGCACGTCCTGTCACAGTGCATTGGATACAACGGCTAAAACGTTGCACGAGCGAGGCTATGTGTCTGAGACCCGCAAGCTCAGGATGGCAGCTCTGATAAGAGATTGCACGGCGGCGCTTTCCAACGGATTTGAAGACGTAAGACTTGACATGTGGCTTCGCTCAGAAGCTCTACTACTTCGCCTGTTACGTTACTTTGAGCGCCCGATGGCCGCCCCGCACCCGACGGCCGTTGCTGTTCTGCAAGTCGCTCTGTCTCGGATCGAGTATGCGCCCACACTGACTTCACCCGTTGCCGCAAATTGCAACACGGAGGCTCCTGCTTCAGAGCAGAAGCTACAAAGAGTTCAAGAGAATCGGGACTTGTGGATTGGTGTGGTTGCATGTACCAGCATGACTTCGATGGCTACCGCCAGGAGCGGTTGAGGGGCGTCTACCGCAAGTGGCATGGCAAAGCTCCATGGGAGCTATCGCACTATCAGCCGCCGGCGAATGACAACCACAGTTAAGAGACTGGCGGACCGGCCTTGCCCGTCGAGTGTCGTCATTGCTGTTTTTTGGCTTGGCCCCTGCCCCTGCCCCTGCCCCTGCCCCTGCCCCTGCCCCTGCCCCTGCCGGCGAGCGTGCACCCACTCCCATCACCATGATCGCCTAGCGGCGCCGGGGTTTATGCTGCATAGCAGCAAACTATCATCTTCGCGACAACATGATTGGCTATCGGAAAACAAAACTGATAGAAATTTTTATTTTAATAACAGAGTTAATAACAATTAACACCTGATTACTTAGGAAAAACCCTTGTGAATTATGGATTCGCGGGGTTTAACGCCTATCACTCGGTGTAAAAAAAGGGGCGTTGCCGCCTTCTGTCAAGTCTGGTCAAGGTCGATTGATCCACTATACTTAGTGGCAACCCTGCCCTGACACCCTGCATCTAGGGGTCGCGACTGTACTGGAGGTAGCAGATGAAGTTACCTGCGCATGGCGCCCGGTAATCGCCGATACCGGTGCCGCCAGTGAAAAAGAGAAGGCCCAAGCAGTGCACACTCCCCTAGACAAGGACGCGCTGCTTGGGCCCGAGGCACAGCTTGAAGCAGCAGTAGAAGGTGTTGATTGCGTCAACAATCGACGCCTTCTCGCGAACTTTATTCCCTTCTGGGAAGGGTTTCTTTCGCCATCACCTTTTTGATGCACTGCACTCTTCAAGCTCGATTCTACGTTTCGATCGCAGGAAATTCCAGCACTTTCTATGTGACGTGCACCCTGCGTTCGCTCTGTGACTTTTGAACTTCATTTCGAACAGAAGAGTAGATTCATGGGCAAATTTCTAGTACGCGTGACGATTCACGATGGCTCTCGTGAAGACTACGAGCGCCTCCACGAAGCGCTTGCACGGATCGAGTTTTATCGCTGCATTGTGGGAGATGATCTGCGAGCACACTGGCTCCTCGATGCCACATACATGGGGTTCTCTGCGTTCCACGTCCTTGTCCTGCGTGATTTGGTAGTTGACGTCACGCAGCGTGCAGTGCCCCGCACAACCGCCCCACAAGTTTTGGTTGTGCGGTACGAAGAGGCGGCATGGGTTCTGGATGAAATAAGCGCAAGCCGAAGCCTTGTGTCGGACAACGGACTTTTCCGCAAGGACGGTCCGCATGCAATTCGCCAAGTCTAAGGAGGCGAAGCATGACGACCCAGCAGCAGTTTCTCGACATGCTCAAAGACATTGAGCCATCGTCCTCAACCGTTGCAGCATGCTCGAGTGCACACAATACGCTACGCACAGCTTTGGCAGAGCACGAAGAGTTCGGCGACGTCCATGTCGAAACCTTCCTCTCTGGCTCCTATAAACGCGACACAGCAATCCGCCCAACAACTGTTGGCGGCGAACTTCAACGACCCGATGTCGACATCATTGCTGTCACGGACCACACCGAAGACGACGAACCGCAGGTTGTGTTGGACGCGGTATACAACGCGTTGCGAGATGCGGGCTACACGAACCTGACGGTCAATCGGCGATCGATCAACGTAAAGCTGACTGCCGTGGACATGGACGTTGTGCCGGTGATCGAGGACGGCGACGCCTACCTCATTCCGGACATTCATCTGAAGACATGGCTACCCACTAACCCACCAGCGCATACGCAATGGACGGTCGACGCTAACGCGCGAGCAGATGGGCGCTTCAAGCCCCTCGTGAAGCTGTTCAAGTGGTGGCGACGTGTGCATCTTGCTGACCTGAAACGCCCCAAGGGCTTCATTCTGGAATGCTTGGTCGAAAAGCACATGAGCTGCACTGACACGAGCTACGAGTCACTGTTTGTCACGCTCTTGGAGGCCATTCGCGACTCCTACGGTTACTACGCCATTTTGGGTGCCGTGCCGCACCTTGAGGACCCAGGCGTACCAGGCAACAACGTCTTCTCGGCTGTCACTGCAGAAGAGTTCAAGACGTTCTACGACAAGGTCAAAGAGCAAGCGTCCCTTGCTCGCCAAGCAAAGGACCAGGCTGACGACGACGCAGCGCTGAAACTATGGCGCCAAGTGCTTGGAGCGCGCTTCCCAGCATCCGCTGCAAAGAAATCGGCCACGGGTCTAGCCAATTCGTTGCTGCGCCCTGCCGCGGGGGTTGGGCTGAGCTTCCCGCCCACTCCGGTCTACCCTAACAAACCAGCGGGCTTCGCCTGATGGCGCTACTCCAGGACCAACCCAAACGCATGGCGCGCGAGCAGCGCCTGCTGACTGACCATGGTCGCTCCACGCCCGGGTTTACCTTGCACGGCTGGGGTAAAACCGTCGCCGGCGAACTGTGCGCTAACTTCAATTTGCAGTTGGCCGTCGGCAGTTTCAATGGCACGCTGGTGTACCCGGATATGTTCCCAGACGTACCTGCCTTCATTCGACCTCAGAAGGCGGGGGAACACTGGAGCCGACATCAATATGGGGGCTCCGGCGTACTCTGCCTGCAATACGGCCCCGACAACTGGCACACTGATATTACCGGCGTCGATCTGGTGCGCAGTGCCAACACTCTCCTGTGGGGCGAAGTAATGGCAATACTTCAACCGAGGTATGGCGCTCCACCATCGCGCCATACCTCAACGCGGGGGCAAGACCTACGAGGAGTAGACCGTCGACTCCTCGTCACGCAAGGCATGCGACATGCACTTGCAGGCTCCCCGCCTGGTGAGCCGCAGCAGCTAAAGGTCGTCATAACGTACTGCCGTGAGGGCGCTGTCGCTGTGCCGACTGCCTTTGGTTCTCCCCCCAAGCCCATCCCCGACGTACCACAAGCTTTCGCCGCCGAGCGCTTCGAGTGGTCTGGTTGGGTTGTGCCGGTGACATCTATCGAAGAAGTTAGACAGGTCAAAGACCTCAACTCGTTGAAAACGATCCTGGGGCCAGCGTGGCCCTGGAGCACGCCCCTGAGCGATCAACTTCGGCCGCTGCTCCTGCACGACACCACGGGCGAGATGCGTGCGTTCGTTTTGACAGGCGGGGACGAGCCTACCCTTATCAAATATACGCCCGTGGATCTCGCCAGCGATGCAGTCGAGAGACTTCCCGAGGCGTACGGCAGGCTCGCTGACCTGAGCGTTGCCGTTGTTGGTCTGGGGTCGCTGGGCAGCAAGATTGCGGTGTCACTGGCCCGTGCCGGCGTGCGACGCTTCCTCCTGGTTGACGATGACGTCTTGGCCCCGGATAACTTGGTGCGCAACGAGCTCAACTGGTTCGACGTTGGCTTCTCGAAGGTCGAAGCGACCGAACGTGAGTTGAAGCGAATCGCAGTTGGTGTCGACGTCGCGACCCGCAACTTCCGGGTTGCAGGTCAGGAGAATCCGCAACTTCTATCGCAACTGGCATCGGATTTGGCCACATGCAACATGCTGGTCGATGCTACCGCCGACCCTCGGGCGTTTGTGACACTCGCAGCAATTGCTAAGCGCTGCAAACTCCCCATGGTCTGGGGCGAGATATTCGGCGGGGGTGGGGGTGCCTTGATGGCCCGCAGTAGGCCAGGATTGGATGCTGACCCGCTGAGTGTTCGATCGCATATCCACGGTGTCATGGGAACCATGGCGCCAGTTCCAGAAGGCTCAGCCAAAGACTACGGCCTCGAGGCCGAGGGCAGGACATATGTCGCATCCGATGCGGATGTGATGGCACTAGCAGCAGCGATGACGCAGTTTGCATTGGACATCCAGTGTGCCAATGAAGTGACCGCCTATCCCGTAGCGGCTTACCTCATGGGATTTCGAAAGTACTGGGAGTTTCGGTGCCCGTTCGACACGATTCCGATTGACTCTTCGGGAGCTCTTCAACCGGTCCCCGAGTCCCAGCAGCTAACAGCAGATGAGGCGGCAGACCTGGCCGAGCTCACTAAGGCTATGGAGACACCCGGCGGTGCTGCGGATAACAGTTCCTATTGACGTGCAGGCCGAGTTGCATCACGCCATGAGCAAAGCAGGCGATCGAGAGTGCGGTGGCGTGCTGATGGGGGAACACGTTGGCGTGAATCACTTTGTCGTGAGAGCGGTGACAGTACAGAAACCTGGGGCCATCGCATCTTTCGTGCGGAGTGTGACTGGTGCGTTGAAGGCAATCAAGGAATTCTGCCGTATCAACGGCAACGACTTCACTCGATTCAACTACTTGGGCGAGTGGCACACCCACCCGCTGTTCAGCGTGCAGCCGAGTATGCGAGACCACACCACCATGAGAGAGCTGGCTACGAACGCAGCCGTCGGAGCCAACTTTGTTGTGCTGCTCATTTTTCGCATCAATCGAGGTGAACTGGAAGGCAGCGCCCATACCTACTTGCCGGACGGTAGCGTGCATCGGTCCAAACTGGATATGGAGAACCAAGCATGAGTGCAGGACTGCTGGAGAAGGAATCGACGGGCGGTGCGACTGCGCGCGTGGGCTTCGAATACCAAGATGCGTTTGTGTTGCAACACCTGCCCTCTTGGCTAGCGCAAGGCGCGTTCAGCCACGTGGTGAGCGAAGCCATCGGCGACGTGGAGGTTTGCTACTTCGCGCCGGCTGGTGGCATTCATCGGGTGATGTACGAAGCAAAAAACTACGCGCTCACCGCGTCCGAGTTCTGGAAAGAGATCGAGCGGTTCAAGAACGTCTTCGAAACCTCCCCCAGCGAATACGTGCGCTTTGCATTGGTCTGCCGGGACTACAACTCTGTAACGGCGCCCTTGTTGTCAAAGATCTCTCGGCTGCGGGGCGTTGGGTCCTCTTATCCGCCTGACTCTGTCATCTTGGCGAACGGGCGGCAGGAGGTGCTCGACTGGTGCATGGAAAAGAAAGTCCGCGCTGATCTCGCTGCTTTCGCTCTTGACCGCGTTGACTTCATATCGTTCGCCGCCGAGCACGCTGACTCCGCGTTTTCGGGAGAGTTGGAAAAGCACTTGCCGCACACAGATCTGAGTGGAAAGCAGGTAGGGCGGCTCCGCGACAACTGCAAAGCACACATCGCGCGCTCGTCGTCTGGACCTGTATATCGGAGGGCGATCGAAGCAGACATCTGCGATGTGCTCGGCGGTGACAGCACAAGATGGACCTCGACTCCGTGTAAGGTCTACCTTCCCAACGGTTCGACGGCGTTCCAAGAACTTGGTCTCGACATCAGCAACTTCGATGGCCCCGCCCGGGGCACCCTTTCCGCGGTCGATTGGCATGCGCTGTCAACTGCAGCGACAACAATCGGGGACTTCGTCAAGGACAGCACTCTACGCAGAGGCGTCGCACTTGACGGTAAGCATCGAATGTCTACGGCCTGTGCGCTGGGGTATGCCTTCAGCGCGACGCGCGGGTTCACACTAGTGATTGATCACAATGGCTTTCAGTACCGCACGGATCTGCACAAACGCTCTGATGGCACGTTCTTCAATGTGACGCTATCAGGTCCACACGAAGACCATCAAGAGCGTATCGTCTGCATCGGTTTCCCCACCCCCGTCGGGGCGGACATCGGTTCTATTTCCGCCGTAGATCCGACTCGCTCACCAAGGCTGGTATTGGAGAGCACCAAGACCATTGACGAGATGGCGGTATTGAACCTCGCCGTGGCTGAGGCCAAATCCGCCTTGACTCAGTTCCGATCCGAGCATGCGCTATCGAAGCTGCACCTCTTGGTAAAAGCCCCATCAGTGTTTGCGATGGTACTAGGACATCGTCTAAACGGTCTTGGCACCATTCAACTCTACGATTGGATAGACGGGAGGTATGTTCCCACGGTCTTGTTGAATACGTAGCAGCGGCAGACGGTTACGGCCCGCAAGTAAAGCGTTGTCTGAGCCTGATCTCCGGACCAGCGTGCTAGACAATATCGAAGCATGTTTTTTCGACATCGCAACACAATTCGTTTTTGCAAGCCAATGCAGCTCTTTCATCACACCGGGTTGACGCAAGCCTTAAACATCATTCGGAGCGGTAGATTCGTTCCTGCTTCCACTTTTCCCCGGAACGCCGACAATGGCTTGAATTGCTATGACGCACGCGGCGGCTACCGGCGCAATATCCATGAGGATGACGGCGTGATCTTGGTGCTTGAATGGCGTGGAGATCCGCAACAATCAGTTGGAGCAAACTTCCCGCCGCCGTACGAGGCAGGAGTCCTGCTAGACATGCACCCCTGGCGGATGTTCGTCACCGCGCCGCTACGTGACCAAAAATCGCTGCGTGTATCGCACCTGGTGTTTCCCTCCGAAGAGGTACGCAGTCTGCTCTTCTGTCGAGGGAACCGGCGCAAGCTTCCAGTTGCTCTAAAAAAGCTTTCAAGGGAAAGAAGGCTGCGCCTCAATTTTCTGCGCGAACTTCGTTCGGCCTATCGATCGAAGGATTGCTGGCTATCGATTTATTAGGCTGCGACCGATGCATCATCCCGTCGCTGCAAGTTTACTGACAGGAAGAAACTCGACTTGATGGACTGTGCCTAACCGGTTCTCTACGCAACTTATCTATGGCGAACGACAGCGATAAGAAGTGCCTCGCGTTAGAGGTTTCCGAGGCAATGGAGCGAGCGTCTGCGGCGTTGTGCAAGCTGAAGCTTGAGATGGATCGGCATGCGCGTGGCTACGTCGGCCAGCCATATCTCGACGACTGGATGGGGGACCATGGCACTTGCGCCTATTGGGGCGATGAGCTGCTGCGCTTAGCAGTTCCTTTTCTGGATTGGGAAGGACGCAACGGGCAACCGTTTCAAGCCTACGTCGACCCTCGGTTTGTTCTAGGCGCGAGTATTAAAGGGTACCCTGAGGATGTGCCGGCACATAGAGTCGCGGAGCGCATAGCCTTGTATGCGCAGGACTTCGGCTCAACGAGCAATGCACTCTATGTCTGGCACAGACCGCTCGGAATTTTTACCGCTCACGAAGGCAAGCATCGAGTTGCATTCATGCGAGCTCATGAGCAACCCGCGATAGCTGCGTGGGTTTCGGAGGCGAGTTATCCAGCTGCGGAGCGCATCATCATCATCGAGCCCGATGAGAAGCGCGACGAATGGCTCGCACTCCTCGACGGGCGCTACATGCAGGTTCTGCGTCGGCCTCGCATTTCTTGCTTGATGCTCCGAGCGTACGGTGTCGAGATGAAGCGCTGGCACAACCTATCTGGTATTCCGTCTAGGAGACTAGTCATGGATGCCATCTATCAGCGCGGGCTGCACAAATCTTCCGTAACAATAGCGGAAGGAGATAGAACGCTTGATCTTGAGATGATCCTTCGTCACGAGAGGGAGAATATTGAGCAGGTGGAGCGAACCATTCATGATCTTGATCCCTATCGCTTTCAATGGAAGCGTTACGGCATCGCTATCGCTGCATGCCTGTTGCTCTCGCTGGTGTTAACCTACTCAGGCATACAGGTTGTACAGCAGGCCTCCTTGCTGTTAATGGGCGCCGCCAGCGGACTGATTGGCGGCCTAACCTTGTTGAGGTTTGTGGGCCCCCGCTGACCCGATCGCCTGGCCTGCTGCGATAGGTATCCAAGCAGTTAGTACTGGCTCGCTAGTGCCAGCGGTACTCCCGAGTTTCGATAGTGTCTTCTTGACGGCAAGATGGATCACGTAGGCGTCTACAGTTGCCCTCGGGCGCGGTCAGTGGTTCGAGACCATTGCCCCAGTCTCAACATTTAACCCACTCATGCTGACAAGAACCGCGACGCCTCGTCAGCGGGCTAGCAAGCCACGACTCGCCAAACACGGAATCGAAGCCGCAGCGGACCGCATTCACTTCCGCGTGATCAGTTTGTTGCGGTACATACTTCCTTGTGCCTACGGGATCCGGTACGACGCTCGAGCTACGCTCGCCGCAGCAGCAAAGTGTCCGGATCAACCCTTTCAATCGACAACTCGTCACCGATCTTCCAACCCAACCGTTCAAACAGTTCGGACGGCAGCCGGACGATAAGATCATCACCGCCGTCGGTTGCTTTGCTCCCAATGACGCGCCAAACGGCTCGTGATTTGGCACTCAGCAAGTGCTTAAGCAGAATCTCACGTAGTGGCGCATCGTCCTCTGGAAGCGCCAGCCAACCAGCACAGTTGTCGTCGGAATACTCCGACCAAGCTCGAACAGTGTCGTCGTCGGATGCCTCGAAACCGGCTTCCTGCAGGCATAGCAGCATCCTGTCAACGTCGTCGGCGAACTCCTTCCTGAGTTCCTGTCGTTCCTTGAAAGTCGGCTTCATGGCACTTGCACTCCGCTGTTCATGTTGTCCGCGAAGGGGCACGGCCCACGAGCTGGACGGCGCCTTTCATCTCGGTTTTAGCAGAAACCGTACTGCTCCGTGTTCGAAGAAACCGCTGTATCCGAAACTAATCAATGATCCCTCTTCCCACGCTGCAAGCGTGAGGGGTCGGTTTTCTAGCATTGCTCACGTGGCATTGCACGGCCTCCAAACCCACTAGGCAAGCCAGTATCCGGAACTAATCAACTACGTGTATCCGGAACTAATCAAGTCCCTCAGTGATCGATTGGTTCGAGATACGGGGCGCTGAGGCCACCCGTAGAGCCTTACCGGGTCCGGCGTATCCGAACCGAAACGAATCGACGAGATGGAGAATGCGTCAGCAATGACGTCCATATCAAGCAATGCCGTTACGTAGCATAGAGGGCGCCTCTTTCAAGCCCGCACCGCAGGCGCCGTCCAGCTTTGTCGGCAGAAACGGCCGCAGCAATGCCAATATTTGGTCACGTGCCGCGTGAAACGAGCGCGTCATGACGCTCCGGTCATTGAATTGCCTGGCGTTTTGCAAGAACTGGAATGACAGCCAATACGTCGCCACGATGACCGCGCAGCGGCAAGCAGTTTCCAGTTGAGCCAGGCGCGGCCCACCCTGATGCTCAGATCGGTCTACGCAAAGCGCGCCGCTCAGAGCGTGCACGCTTTGGTCAACCAGTTCCTTGAATCCTCGCTCAAGCGTCCGGCTTGATGCAATCAGCCCGTTCATGTCCCGGTAAAGAAAACGATATTCCCAGACGCAATCGAGAACCTTGAGAAGGCGTTTGGCTAAGTACGCGCCCGACAACGGGCCACCTGGACGAACAAACAGCTGCGCCTGCATATCGCGCTTGAAGCGACCGAAGAGATGCAGCACGACCGCTTCCTTACCGCGAAAGTAGTAGTAAAAATGGCCGGGGCTCATGCCGAGCCCCGCACAGAGGCCCGTTGTTGTAACGCCCGCCACGCCGACCTCGTTAAAGGCTTTCAAGGCGTAAGCCACGATCCGCTCGCGTGTCTGGCTTGCCTGGTCGCCGGAAATCAGTGCGCCGTGTCGCGGCTTCGGTGTGATACGCCCCATGCCTGGTCATCCAAGCGGCGGCACATCGGCACGTGCGACGCTTGCCCCGCTCGCTATCCGCTCGCGGGCAAAATCTGCGAGCGTGCGCAGTGCCTCAACTGCGGAGCGCAGATAAAACGATTGAAGGTGAAAGACATGCCAGCGCGCAGCGTGGACCTCGATGCGGCACGGCACACCGCAGCCCGCAGCGTGGTCTGCCAGCCGGGTGGCATCCGAGCGCAGCACTTCGTGTTCGCCAACTTGAATCAGCATGGGCGGGAGGCCACGCAAATCCACCTTGAGCGGCGTGTGCTCAGCCGCTCCGGCGGGTGCCTGGTACCAGCGCAATCCTTGTTCGAGCCAACCGCGGCGGATCATTGGATCGCGGGTCCGCTGAGACACCAGCGTGTCGCCGCTCAACGTGGCATCGGTCACGGGTGAGATCAGCAGCAGGCCTGCAGGAGCGGCATCGCCACGCTCCCGCAGTGCAAGCGCCAGTGCCAGGGCCAGTGCGCCACCGGCAGAATCGCCCGCGACGACGATCTTCTCTGCGGCATAGCCCTGGCTGCGCAGCGCGTCGTAGCACGCGAGCGCATCGTGCAGCGCGGCAGGGTACGGGTGCTCGGGCGCAAGCCGGTAGTTGGGCACGCAGACCGGCATGCCCGATTCGACCGCCAGGAGGGTCGTGATGCTGCGGTGCGTGCCCGGGCTTCCCAGGCAAAAAGCGCCGCCATGCAGGTAGAGCATGGCGCCTTCGGTTTCACCGCGCTTGGGCGCAACAACTTCTACCGGCACGTTGCTGACCAAGTTCCGGTAGCGGATCACCCCGCTCGCACCGGGCATGAGCGGGGAAAGCAGGCGCACGAAGCTGCGCTGCACGGTGACACCAAAAGGCGGGCCGATGAGCGAGCGAAAACCGATGCGCAGGAAGTTACGCAGGAACCATGCGTTGGCCGCTTCCCACCACCCTGGTGGTTCGGCTACGGCAACGCCAGCGGTCAGGCCCATCGGTCCCGGCAGTGCTCGTGTCAGGCGGTATGCCTGCAGGCTGGAAAACCGGGTCAGCCAGCGATAGGTCAACGTGAAGCCGGGCCAATTGGTGCTGTTGTGCCCGCTGGCATCCACGTACCAGCTCTTGCACCCGCTCCAGACGGATTTGGCCAGGCGCTGCTGAATGTGTGTATTGAAACGCCGGTAGCGGCGCGCATCCGTTTCGATGCTGGTCGTATGGGTGGCCGTCATCGCCTTGCAGCAGCGGATGACGTGAGCGATCTGGCTCTCCAGCATGTAGACGATGGAGTTGTGCCCAAGATTCGTGTTCGGGCCGTACAGCATGAAGAAGTTTGGAAAGCCCGGCACGGTCAAGCCGAGGTACGCCTCTGCCCCGCGTCGCCAGGCATCGTTCAGGTCCAGACCGGCGCGTCCGGTGATTCGCATGGGCGAGAGGAATTCGGTGGCGGCAAAGCCTGTGCCGTAGATGATGGCATCGACTTGGTGGTGCGTGCCGTCAACGGTTTCGATGCCCTCTGGGGTGACCCTGCGGATGCCGTCGGTCACCAGGTGAACGTTCGGCTTGCTCATGGCCGCGAGGTATTCGCTTGAGAGCAGGATGCGCTTGCAGCCGATCGGATAGTCGGGCTTGAGCTTGGCGCGCAGCGCAGCGTCGGGAACCTGTTTTGAGAGCAGCCGCCGGAACGGCACGCCCACCGCCAGTCGCATAAGCCCCTTGAAGCGCGTGAACGCCAGGGCGCGAGATTCATAGCGCGTGTAGATCATGGCGCGGTGCAGCTTCATCGCCCATGGCAGCGCCCGGAACACTGCTTTCTCCCAAGGCCGATAAGCGCGATCGGGGCGGGGCATGATGTAGGCCGGCGAGCGCTGGAAGACCGCGAGTTGCTGCACGGCATCTGCGATGGCCGGCACGAACTGGATAGCCGAAGCGCCCGTTCCCACCACCGCGACGCGCTTGCCTGACAGCGCATAGCCGTGATCCCAGTGCGCGGAGTGGAAGGTGTGCCCCTTGAAGGTTTCCATGCCCGGCAATTGCGGGAAGGCGGGACGGCTCAACTGCCCAGTGCCGCTGACGAGGAGGTTCGCGCTGAGCGTTGTCCCATCCCGTAGCGTGACCCGCCAGAACGAATGCTGTTCGTCATATTCCGCACACGCGACTTCGGCGCCAAATCTGATGTGCGGTTCGACGGCGTATTTGCGCGCGCAATGCTGCAGGTACGCATGGATTTCCGCTTGAGGCGCAAAGGTGCGCGACCAGTTCGGGTTGGGCTCGAAAGAGAAGGAATACAGGTGTGAGGGCACGTCGCACGCCGCCCCCGGATAACTGTTGTCGCGCCAGACGCCGCCAACGTCATGCGCCCGCTCAAGGATGACGAAGTCGTGCAGCCCTGCCTGCTTGAACGCCACGGCCATGCCAATGCCGGCAAAGCCCGATCCGATGATGATGGCTGCATGCGGTGTTGCCGCGTCGGAAGGGCGGGTGGGGTTAGCTGAACGCATGGCTGGCTTCCTTCGAGGCATCGAATTGGAACTGCGCGGGCATGGAGACCGCTTCGCGGGGCGTCGACTGCACCCGGCTGCGGCCCCGCATCATGTCGACCGCCTTCTCGGCAATCATGATCGTCGGCGCGTTGGTGTTGCCGCCGATGAGCGTGGGCATGACGGAGGCATCAACGATGCGCAGGCCCTCCACACCGCGCACGCGTAGTTGAGGGTCCACGACGGCGTGCGGGTCGTTGCCCATCCGGCATGTGCCGACCGGGTGGTAGACGGTGTCAGTGCGCTGCCGCAGGACCTCGCGAATCTCATCGTCGGTGTTCACGTTGGCGGTGAACACATCCTTCGTGATCCATTCAGCCAGCGCGGGTGCCTGCATCAGCCTGCGCGTGAGCTTGAAGCCCGCCACCATGTCTTCGAGATCCTGCGGATCCTGAAAGAACGCGGGGTCGATCAGCGGCGCGTCCTGGGGGTTGTTGCTCTGCAGGGTGACGGAGCCGCGGCTGCGCGGACGCAGCAGGCAGACATGGCAAGACAGCCCATGACCCAGATGAAACGACCGCGCATGGTCGTCCACCAGCGCGACGACAAAATGGAGCTGGACGTCGGGCATCGCGAGCCCGGCACGGGTCTTGAGAAAGCCACCACCTTCGGCAAAGTTTGACGTGAGCGCGCCTCGCCGTTCCTGGCGGAATCGTCGGATCTCTTTCAGCATGCGCAGGCCGCCACCGAGCGACACGCCCATCGTGTCGAGGCTGCGCGCCCGGTAACCGAAGATGAAGTCCGGATGGTCTTGCAAGTTCTTGCCCACCCCCGGCAGATGCGCGCGCGTCTGAATGCCGAGACGATCCAGTTCATCACAAGGGCCGATGCCGGAGAGCATCAGCAACTGGGGGGTCTGGAATGCGCCGGCGGCCAGCACCACTTCGCGGCGTGCCCGCACGGTGTGAAGCTGGCCGCCTTGCAGGATTTCAACGCCCACGGCCCGCTTGCCCTCGAACAGGATGCGCTGGACTTGGGCGTGCGTCTTGACGCTCAGGTTGTCTCGCCGCCCGAGGTGCGGCAACAGGTAGGCGCGTGCTGCGCTCCACCGCTCACCGTGCTTTTGCGTCACCTGGTAAATGCCGACGCCTTCCTGTTCTGCACCGTTGAAGTCATCCGTCAGCGGCAGCCCTGCTTGGCGTGCGGCTTCCAGGTAGCGTGCTTGGAAGGGGTTGTCGGAGCGCAGGTCGCTGACCCAGAGCGGGCCGTCCCGGCCATGCCATGCGTTGTCGAGCCGCTCGTTGTGCTCGCTGAGCCGGAAATACGGCAGCACGTCTTCATAAGACCAGCCGACATTGCCGCGCGCGGCCCAGTCGTCGTAGTCATTGCGATGCCCGCGTATGTAGACCATCGCGTTGATCGCCGATGAGCCACCCAATGCCTTACCTCGCGGTTGATATCCCCTGCGCCCGCCCAGTCCGGGCTGGGGCACGGTCTCGAATGCCCAGTTGTTGAGCTTGGTCGGCAGCATCGCAACGGCGCCGGTCGGGACGTTGATGACGAGTTCGCTGCCGCCACCGCCCGCCTCCAAAACGCAGACCGTCACCTGCGGGTCTTCAGTAAGTCGCCCTGCCACGACGCTGCCGGCGGACCCGCCGCCCACAATGACGTAGTCGAAGATGTTGCCCATGTTGTTGTCTCCACAATGTCTTTTGAGCCAAGCGCTGTGAGCCGCCAGCCGCTTGGCGATCCGACGTGCAAGGCTGGCGCCCGCGGGCTCGGGAAGATCCGGGTCTTCCTGGGAGCGGGTGTTGCAACGCCACCGGGGCGGCATATCGGATGCGCTTGATGTTGCTTCCGGCATGGGAAAACACCAATGGCGCGCGGGGACAACTGTTTTAGTATTTGGGCCAAATGACACGTCCCAAGGGTTTCTCCGTATGCGTTTCTGGGAGTTCACTCGGAGCCCAGCCAGCGCACGCTTACTGGTCGATTTCGGGCAGGAGCGCGGGCTTTCGCCGGCAAAGCTGCTGGCCGGCACGCAGCTGTCGCTGGCCCAACTGTCCGACCCGAATGTGGAGCTGACCGCTGCGCAGGAGCTGCGCGTGGTCGGCAACCTGCTGCGCCTGTTGAAGCATCCGCCAGGGCTCGGACTGGAGCTGGGGCTGCGCTACCACTTTTCGGCGTATGGGGTGTGGGGCTACGGCCTGATCAGCAGCGCCACGGCAGGCGATGCCATGGCGTTGGCGTTGCGTTTCCTGCCGCTCACCTACGCATTTACCGTGATCACGTATCACGAAGAAGGCCGTCTCGCCGTGCTGAGTTTTGGCGAGCCGGAACTTGCCGATGAGGTGAAGCGTTTTGTTGTGGAGCGCGACATGGCCGCCGCCGCGGTCTTGCTGCAGGAAATCGGGGGAGATGACTTCGCACTGTCTCGCTTTACGCTCAGGGCCAGGCCCCCGCTCGCGCGTGGGCCTTCTCCGGTGCGCAGGACGCTCTTCGCCGCGGAGCCGGAATATTCAGCGCACGTCAACAGTCTTGCGTTCGACCGATCATTTCTGAGCCGGCCGCTGCCACACGCCAACCCCATCACGGCTTCGATGTGCGAGCAGATGTGCAGTCGTCTCATTGAAGAGCGGCGCTTACGTGTGGGCACGGCGGCGATGATCCGCCATTACTTGGGCGCCGCGCCCGGCACCACGCTCTCCACGCTAAGCAGCATGGCCCGCCTGATGAACACCAGCGAACGCACGCTCAAGCGTCGGCTGCACGATGAAGGCACAACCTTCAGAGCGTTACTGGCCGAATCACGCGGTGCGATGGCCGAGGCGCTGCTCAGGGAGGGTGAACTGGCGCTCGGTGAGATCGCGGAGCGGCTTGGCTTCGCCGACTTGTCCACCTTCTCGCAGGCCTTCAAGCGCTGGTATGGCGTGGCGCCCAGTACGATGCGCCGCCAGGGCTTGTCTATCGACGACGAGACGGACCAAGTTTGACCCTACACCGGAATCAGTTCCTCACGGCATGGGCAACTCGTCCGCCAAACAAGGTTGCGCCCCTACGCGAGGCGCGCCGCGGGCCTGGCGCTTGCGATGGTCATCCCAAGCAACGCCAGTGTGGCTGCGACACATGCCTCCATCGACTGCCGACCGGTATCAATCGACAACGCCGGAGCCTGGGGCGGCTCATAGATATCGCTGATGCCGGTAAAGTTGGAGATCGCTCCAGCGCGCGCACTCCTGTATAGCCCTTTCGGGTCACGCGCTTCGCACACGGACAGCGGTGTCGCGACATGCACCTCATGAAAGCGCGATGCGCCGACAATCTGTCGGGCACGCTCGCGGTCATCGCGGTAGGGCGAGATCAGGGCGGCAATTGCCCACGTGCCGGTGTTGTTGATCTGCGCACACCATTGCGCCACACGGCGCACGTTTTCGCTGCGATCGGCCCGGGAGAATCCAAGATCCGAGCAGAGCTGCTTACGCACGGCATCACCGTCGAGCACGCGGCACGGCACGCCTCGTGCTGTGAGCGACTCGGCCACGGCCAGGGCCACTGTGGTCTTGCCGGCGGCGCTGAGCCCCGTCAGCCAGAGCGTGGATGGAACCGGTTGCATGCATTGCTCCTTAGCGTGCTTTGCAGACGGGTGCCAACGGCAGCATCGCCGGCCATTGCCCGGCCCAGTCGCCGCTGTGGTCCAGGCCCGGCACGATGTTGGCCTGTGCACATCGGCCGCCGGTCGCCCGCACAAAACGCTGCGCCACTTCCGGTGGCACCACGGTGTCGTCCGCGCCGCTGAAATGCAGTTGCGGAACCATTGCCACACGCGACGCCGCATCGATCGGGTTCAGCGATTCCGGCATCGCCGAGACGTCGTGCAGGCGGTTGACGAACTCTGTATCGAGGTTGCCTGCCACAGTGCGGATGGATGCGATGTCCGCGCGCCGTGCCGCAACCAGCACAGCCACCGCGCCGCCACCCGAATAGCCGACGAGGTGAACGGGCTGGCCAGGCACCTTCGCTGCGAACCGGCTCACGGCCTCGTCCATGGATGCCACGACTTCCGGTGCGAACCGCTTGCTGGTCCAGTACGGCACAGCACACAGCGGGTTCAACGCCATCGGGGTGAACTGGCAGGGGCGGGCGAGATACACGACGTTCGGTGTCGGGTCTGCTGCTGCCAGCGCAAGAGCAGTGGCCATGCGCGGAGTCGGATCGGCCGATGGCTCCGTGCGGGAAATCCAGGCTAGGCCATCGCCCTCGATGTAGACAGTGAGCGGCTGGTCTGCGCGCGTCATGCGCACGAAAGCAGTCAATACGAAGTGCTCCGTCTTCACTTGCTCACGATGCAGTTGGAACGGAGCCGCCAGCGCATCGGCGTGGGCATCGCGGTCCAGCGTCGTGCAGTCGGACAGCAGGCTGCAAAGCACAACCAGAAGCACAGCGAACATCGCCGTCAAAACCTTTGATGTGAGAGGCGACAGAGCAGTCATGCGTGTACGCCCGCGAGTTGTGCCAGCGCCTGCGCCATGGTGCCCATGACGCTGCCCCAATCGCCGAGAGACGGCTGGCGGAACAGGCGCACGCTCGGGTACCACGGCGTGTCGTTGCGTTCGAGCAGCCAGCGCCAGTCCGGCACGAGCGGCAGCATCACCCATGCGGGGCGACCGAGGGCGCCTGCCAGATGCACCGGCGACGAATCCACCGAGATCAGCAGATCGGCCACGGCGAGAATGGCGGCAGTGTCTTCAAAGTCCTGGATCTCGTCGCTGAGCGACACCATCGACATACCGGGCGGTGGCGACGCGGCCTGTTGTGCGGCCGGACCTTTCTGGATGGCAAGGAACGTGACATCGGGCCTGCCCAACGGTGCGAGGTCCGCCAGCTTCATCGAGCGATTCGCATCGTTGACGTGCGTGGGGCGCCCCGCCCAGACCAGCGCCACCAGCGGGCGCGGCAACCCGGCCAGGCGCGCCTGCCACTTGGCAACGCGTTGCGGGTCCGCCGACAGATACGGGGTGGCACCGGGCAAATCAGACAGCTTCAGGCCCATCACCATCGGCAGGCTCATCAGCTCGCAATGCACGTCGAATGCGGGCGGCAATTGGCCGCGCGCCGTCAGTGCATCAAAGCCTTCGTAACGGCTGGCCAGCGATGCGCTTTCCGCGTTCACCTCCAGGATGACGCGCGCGCCGCTGCGCTCCTTTGCCCAGCGCACCATGCGCAGGAACTGGAACGTATCGCCGTAGCCCTGCTCGTCATGGATCAGCAGCGTCTTGCCGGGAATGGGGCGACCGTCCCAGCGCGGACGTTGGACTTTGCGCTCGATGGCCGCGGTGTGCGGCATGCCGTAGCGATGGTGGTACTCGCGCCAGCCGCGCTCAAAGTCGCCTTGCAGCAGCAGCGTTTCGGCCAGATTGAAGCGCGCGGTGAGATTGCCTGGCATGTTGGCCACCAGCATCTCTTGAATGGCCTGCGTCTCGGCAATCTTGCCTTGCGGGCGAATCGTGTCGGCCAGCACCTGCCACAAGATCAACGGCCCGGTGCCGGATGCCAGCCATGGCCGCACCAGCGCCTCGGCCTCGTTCAGGCGTCCGTCGGCCAGCAGGGCGCGGCCTTGGCGTTCCACCGTGGCGACATCGACGTCATTCACGGCGCGCTCATCCCGAGTGCGGCGAGCAACGGGCCAAGATGATCGGCGTACTTCTGCCAGCGTCCCTTGGATGTGGTGTAGATCGGTTGGCGCACCTGGTTGACGCTGGCGGTGCGCACTACGCGGTCATTTGCGTGGAACTGCAGGCAAGCGTCTTCCCAAGGCAGACCGAGGAAGCTGACCAGGCGTTTTGCTTCGCCTTCCAGGTCATCCACCACGTGCTCATAGTCCACTTCGATGAATCGATCGGTTGGCAGGACCTGGGCCCAATGGGCCATCAGCTTCTGATAGTCGGTGTAGAACGCACCAAGCTCCGCCAGATCGTAGGCGAACGGCTGTTCACCGCCGAATTGCTTGGTGTAGCACGATAGGCACGTGTCCACCGGATCGCGCCGGCAATGGATGATGCGCGCGCCCGGCAGGATCAGCGGAATCAGCCCCGCATAGATGAAATTGCCCGGCATCTTGTCGATCAGGCGTCGCCGACCTTGTGCCAACGGTTCGATACGGTTCAGGTAGGTTCGGCCCATGCGCTGCATGTCCTCCGGGGTCAGCACCTGCGCGATGTCGGGAAACAGACCGGCGCCCTCCACCACCTGCCGCAGCGCTGAAAGCTCGCCCGCACCCATGACCTGCGAGTGCGACGACAGGATCTGCTCGACCAGCGTGGTACCAGAGCGCGGCATGCCGATGATGAATACCGGCAGGTCAGACTGCGTGCCAGCGGGAGCCAGGCGCTCCATCCGTTCGGCGGTGAAGACTTCAGAGATGCGCTGCATCCATTGCCGGGTCGCCCTGGCGTCGTAGCTAAACGTCGCACGCTTGCGCTGGTTCGCGTTATGCAGGTGCACGAAGGCGCGCGGCGCATCGTGCAGGTCGAGATAGGCCTTGCCCAACGCGAAATGCGCCGAGATGCGTTCGTTCAGCGGCTTCGGTGTTTCGTTGGCAAGCCAGCCTTCAATGGCCCCGACATCCGGATCGTCAGCACGGAATGTCTTAGCCTCGGCGCGAGCCGTGAGCACTCGAATGGAACCGGGATACATCGACAGCGCCCGATCGAAGGCTGCCCGAGCGGCCTCCTTCTGACCGGATTCCATCCAAAGCGTGGCGCTTCCCACCAACGCCTCTTCGGCCACCGTGCCTGGCAACGTTGCGGCCTGCTCGAAATGCGCGAGCGCCTCGTCGGCTTTGCCCTGCGCCTGAAGCACCTGCGCCAGTGCGTGATGGGCTTCGGCACTGCGCGGCGCCAATGTCATGGCTTGCTGCGCGCAAGCGAGGGCGGCGTCCAGGCGCTCAAGTTGCATCAACGCTTTCGCACGGGCGGTCAAACCGGCGGGATGCTGTGGCGCGAAGGCCTGCAACGCGTCCAGCACCTGGAGCGCTGCGGCATGCCGATGGCGCGTCACCTCCACATCGGCCAGGTTCAAGTAGGCATCGATCAGACGCGGGTTGAGCTCGATGGCCAGGCGCGCTTCTGCGGCAGCCTGGTCGTACTGCCCTTGCGCGGTCAGCAGGAAAGCGAGATTGCTGTGTGCCTCGGCATAGTGCGGGTTCAGCGCCAACGCCTGGCGGTAGTGCTGCTCGGCTTGGCCGAGCCTGTCCAACCGTCGATACGTATTGGCCAGATTGTTGTGCGCCTCGGGTGCATCAGGCGTGAGCTTCACAACCCGTTCCAGACATGCGAGGCTCTGCTCCAGCTTGCCTGCTTCCTGCAACAGGATGCCGAGATTGCTCCAGCCCGGAACGAGCGATGGGTCCAGTGCCACCGCGCGTTCGGCAGCTTCCTGTCCTTCAGCCAGCATGCCCTTCTGGCGATACATCTCTGCGAGGTTGCTTGCGTAGATGGCGGGCGCACGTGGTGCCATGCAAGCCTGGCGCAGGTGGGCAATGGCCAGATCCAGGTTGCCGTAGGCATGCGCCATGAGCCCGAGCAGATGCAGGGCATCGGCCTGGCCCGGCCATGCGGCCAGCACATGCTGGCAATAGATTTCCGCTTCCGCCGCCTGGCCTGCGTTCCAGTGCGCATGTGCACGGTTGAGCGCTTCGGGAATGCTGATTGGATCTGTATTGGGCGCGCTCGACATGCGGGACTCCAAGGGCTCACTCGATGAGAGTAAGAGCGTGATCGTACTAGAAGGAAAGGCGCGCCTTCCCGCAAGAAAACGCGCTCTTCGGTACCTCTTTTCCCTGCTTAGAACAACTGGCGCAGACGCACGCTGCCCGTCTGCAAAACGAAAACCCCTGCCCGCCTGCGGCTCATAGCGCGCGCTCAGTTGGTTACCGGAAAGAGTCCGCGCCCACCGAGCGAGAGCGTTGATGCAACCGGGTGCTCATTGTTTGATGGGGGAC
Source organism: Ralstonia sp. SA306 (assembly GCF_054792405.1). Taxonomy (NCBI): domain Bacteria; kingdom Pseudomonadati; phylum Pseudomonadota; class Betaproteobacteria; order Burkholderiales; family Burkholderiaceae; genus Ralstonia; species Ralstonia sp. SA306. The sequence continues at coordinate 285,803 of NZ_CP096452.1, read as the reverse complement.
GCGTCTACCACCCCATAAAGCAATGAGCGCGCTCTCCCTTTCGGGAGGCGCGCCATTGGCGTATCACTTCAAGTCGTTAGAACAACTGACGCAGTTGCAGGCTGCCGGCATGCGACACGTACCCGCTACCCACTTGCAGCGAGTAGCGCGCGCTGATGCTCAGGTTGTTCGCACGCAGCAACTTGACACCGGCAGAGAGCACAGCCGAATCCGTCACTGGGCTGGCACCCAACGACGTGAAGCTGGTCTGGCCCGTCGGGTCTGCCGCAAAGCTGGCCTGCGTCTGAGTGCGCGTGTTGTTGTACTCATGGCGCCATGCGACCTGCAGTTCCGGCACGAGCGTGCCGTACGAGGTTGCGAGCTCGCGCGAGAACTTCACGCCAAGGTCGCTGGTAACCGACGTCGTGTGCGACGCGCCCACCGATAGCGCCGCGCCATTGCCCCCCGATTCGGTGTAGCCGTTCTGGCGCAGGTAACCATACGTCAGGCTTGCCAGCGGCGTAACCGTGGCAACAGCCGTGGCGAACGGGTAACCGGCTTCTGCTCGCGCCACGTACTGCGTGCCGCTGAAGCTGCCATTGGCGTTGCCCGAGAAGCCGGCAAAGTTGACGGCGCGGGTGGTGTCGTAGTGCTGCTGCACGGCACCCGCTGACAAGTTTGCATACCACGGGCTGCCCGTGTAGCTGGCGTAGCCCATCAGGCCGAACGAATTCACACGCGTCGAGTTGCCATCGGTGTCGCCCGTGTTGCTGATCTTGGCGTTGCTGTAGCTGAACACACCGCCCGCACGCCATGCGTCGCTGACCGCGTGATCGACGCCGAACAGCAAGCCGCCGAAGTTGGCGCTGTAGCCGTCCACCTGATCGCGCTGGCCCTGGTGTGCGTGGCCGCCAAATGCCTGGCCCCACACGCCCCATGCCGGAGCCGCTTCACCGGTCGAAACACCGCTCAGGCCACCGGCCTGGGCAAGGCGCATGCTGTCGGCATGCGTGGAGATGATGTTGAGCACATCCAGCGTCGGTGCCAGTGCGGCCTGGGCCGTCGACCCCTGCGACACCGGGTTCAGTTGCTTGCCGGCGTGGTTGGCGGCGTCGCTGCTGCCCAGGTTCAGCGCCATCGAGGCGTTGTACAGGTTCAGCAGACCCGGATCGCTGATGCCCGTGTACTGCGACAGACCCGTGAGCGCCGCTTGGGCGTTCGGCACAGTCGCCAGGCTGGGGACCGGTGCAGGCGCGGGAGCCGGAGCAGGTGCCGGCGCAGGTGCCGGCGTGGGGCTCGTGGTCGGGATCAGATCTGCGCTGACCACGGTCACCACCAGATCGCTGCGGCCGTTGGCTGTAACGTTGGTGCCTGTCAGGACACTGTTGTAGCCGCGGATCCCATACCGCAGCGTGCCTTCGTTGTAGTTGGTGCCGGTGCTGGACGCATCGACGATCACATAACGCTGACCCGCGGCAAACGGATACGGATTGACCTGCGCAAACGAAACGGCCGAACCCGCGGCAAGATTCACTGCACCCGAAACCACCAGTCGACCGTAGCCACTGTCGCCGGTGAGCGAGCCGTTGGTCACCGCACCAGTGTTCACGCCAATCTGCAGCGTACCGGCCGCACTCTGGCTGTAGGTGCCGGTAATGGTGATCGGGTTGTTGACTTGCAGGACCGCGCCCGTGTTGCTCACCGCCACCGAACCGGTGGAGGCGGCACGGGCCGTGCGAACGCTGGCCGGGTTGATGGGAGAGGGGAGCACGACACCGATGTTGTCATTCAGCACCAGGTTGCCCGAAGCGAATACGACGCCCGCGCTGGGGCTGACGATGCTACCGATCGTTCCGCCAAAGCCGGTCAGGGTGCCGAATGTCGTGCCCGTTCCACCATTGATGTTCAGATCTTGAGGGCTCCCGTTCGTGATATTGCCGGCAATCACGCCTGAGTTGGTGATCGGGCCGATCGACCCGGCGTTGTTGATGGCATTGCCAGCGCCGGTGATGGTGCCGCTGTTGTCCAGCGCGCCGATCGTCCCGCCGTTGAGAATGCCGGCGACAAAGGGCATGGTGCCCACTGTGCCACCGCTGATCGTTCCGCGGTTGACCAGCGCGCCGATCGTGCGTGTGTTGTAGAGGCCTGGGGCGCGACCGCTGATCACACCGCTGTTGGTCAGCGAGTTGATCGTTCCTTCGTTGCTGACGCCGACACCGCCACCACTGATGCTGCCGCTATTGGTGAGCGAACCGATCGAGCCCCCGTTGAAAACGCCGGCATTCTGGGGACCGGTGCCCGAGGGGAGGCCAAGAATGGTGCCGCTGTTGCTCAGCGTCTGGATCGTGCCGAAATTGTTGATACCTTCGATGCCACCGCTAATGAGGCCGCTCGCGTTGTTGGTCAACCCGATGATCGTACCGCCGTAGTTTGCGACGCCAACGGAGTTGGCACTGGTACCACTGATGGTGCCGCTGTTCGTCAACGTACCGATCGCGGCACCGTTGAGGATGCCGTTCACACCACCTTGGATAATGCCGCTCGCAGCGTTGTTCAGCGTGGTGATCGCACCGCTGTTGGAAATGCCTAAGCCGCTACCCGTACCCGCGCCATTGGTGCCGGTTCCGTTGGTGCCGCCGGTTCCGCTGATGATGCCGGTGTTGCTGAGCGAGACGATGGTCCCTTGGTTCTGAATGCCGAAGCCGTTGCCGCCGCCGCCGCCGGCAGCGCCCGTGCCGCCAGCGCCACCGTTGCCACCCTGGCCAAGGATGGTGCCCCCGTTGTTCAGCGTCGTGATCAGCGCGCTGTTGATCAGGCCCGTGCCGCTACCGCCAGCGCCGCCTACACCGCCGGGCACGCCAGAACCGCCGGCGCCGCCGTTACCGCCGACGCCCATGATCGTGCCGTTGTTGTTCAGCGTGGTGATGTTGCTTGCCGCCAGGCCAAACGCGTTTTCGCCCCCACTCCCTGCCCCGCCGGGCCCCGGCATTGGCGGCATGGGAGGCGGCATTATGATTCCGCCGGCCTTGCCGTTGCCCCCCGCCTGGCCGATCGCACCGATAACGCCGCCGGCCGCGTTGTTCAACGTATCGATCGAGCCACCGTAAGAGGAAATTCCGGCATTGCTCCCGACGATCGAGCCGCTGTTGCTGAGCGTGCCGAGCGTGCCATCGGTCCCCAGCGCAGTGCCAGCGCTCGAAACGCTGCCGCTGCTGGTTACCGTGTAGTTGCCGGCGCCCCAGAACTGCGAGGTGGTGAGCGCAGTGCTGACGGTCGTATCGGCCGCAGCGATGGCCGGGACCATGCTGGAGAGCGCTGCCGCGATTGCCAGCGTCAAGGTGCTCTGTTTAGGAAACTGATTGCGTTGAGCCATTGTTTTCGTACCTGAGATAGGCGGTTGAACGGCCAATTCGAGCGGCGCCCCGCCACAGGTGTTGAGGCTCAAGGTCTGCCTGTCGGTTTCCCCCGAGCCTCAACACTGTGCGGTTTGCTTGCGTCGAACGACTTCCCCGTTTCGCAATCCGGTACGTTCCGGCAAATGGCGCTGTTATGTTCTGCGCGCCTCTGCAAGCCACGTTCTTGGATCAGGCAAACCTGCCGGCTGGCTCTGTTCTGACGCGGCACCGGATGCCGCACGCGAGCGTTTGACCGACAGCCCTGAGCCGCTACCGACTCCCCCCGGACTGCTGACACATGTGTGTCGGACCCGATAGTGACGATTTTTTTTGGGCCAGTCTTGACCGTGCGTCTCAGTTTTTGAAAAGTTCCGCGCGGCGTGGAAATATCGATAAGATCCGAGCGCCATCGCCCGGAACCCTTTGCATGCACCCACGCACTCCCGCGACGCCAACGCGCACCACCACGCACCAGGACCGTGCATGAGCCGGATCATTTTTGCGTGGGAGTTGGGTGAGAACCATGGGCATCTGTGGCGCCTGCTGCCGATTGCCCTGGCGCTACAAGCGCGTGGCCACGAGGTGGTGTTCGGGCTGAAATCGATGGCCTCGGCCCAGCGCTATCTGGCGCCTCACGGCATTCGCTGGTTTGCCTGCCCAACGCCGACGAACGTCACAACGCTGGGCCGCGAGATTGCGACCTACGCCGACATTCTCGCCACCTATGGCGCCACGCAGCCCGATCTTCTGGGGGGCATGGTGCAAGCCTGGCAGTACCTGTATGCCACGCTCCAACCGGATCTGGTCGTGGTCGACCACGCGCCGCTTGCGCTCCTGGCCGCCAAGCGCGCAGGCATCGGCACTGTCCAGGTCGGCACTGGCTTTACCATCCCGCCCACGCTCTCTCCGGCACCGTGTTTCCGCCCCTGGGAAGCGAGCAACGCTGAAGCGCGCGCGCAAACGCAGGCTGCGGTGGAGCGCAACATCCAAGCGTTGTTCGATTTGCCACAACCGCTCACGACGTTACTCACCGCTGACCACACCCGGCTGTTGACGCTACCGGAGCTGGACCACTACGCCCTGTTGCGGCCGCCTGGCACCACCTTTCTCGGCCCGATACCCGAGCCGGACACGGGCGAACGCGTGCAATGGCAGCAACCCGACAAGCCGCACGTCTTCGTGTATCTGCAAGTGCAGCCCTGGCTCGATACCGTGCTGACAGCGCTGGAAGCCTCCGACGCCGAAGTGATTGCGGTCATCCCCGACCTCAGCACGGAGACGGCAAACCGCCACCGCGGCCTGCGGCTCTATCGGCAGCCCGTCCGGCTGCTCCCCTTGCTTGCCGGCTGCACGCTGGCCATCACCCACGCGGGCCACGGCACGGCATTGAACTGCTTGCTGGCCGGTTTGCCGATGCTGCTGCTCCCGCAGCACATCGAGCAACTGATGGTCACCGAGCGCGTGGCCGCCATGGGCGCAGGCCTTGGCATCCTGCCCGCGTATGTGGAGACCGGATTCCGCGCGGTGCTCCACGATCTGTTGGGCAATCCAAAATACCGTGACGCAGCACGCACCATTGCGGTGCGCTACCACAGCTTGCCGCGCGATCGCACCTTGGAAGAGGTGACCGGATTGATGGAGGATGCGCTGGTGCAGCGCCGTTAGGTGCCGCCAAGCACTGCGGAGTGTTGGTCCCGTGCCTCACCCTTTGTGGGGGAGCGCTGCGTCGCACGCGATTTATTCGATACAGTCCCAGCGATAAAAAGCGGTACATAAAAGCAGCACCACAAAATACTCACGGGACGGGGACGCTCTTGCATGAAACACTGCCCGCTCACGGCTGACGTTCGCCTGCCGTGTGACGCGCCGCCATGGTGGGCCGATTTCGAGACTCCGCGATGCGCGCTGCATTGAACGACGATGCGCTCCACACTGCGCCACCACTCAGCCGCCTGTTGTTGCCCGGGCAACCGACGCTCGCGCCCGGCATCGTGCACAGCGATTTCAGCGTTCAAGGCGACGCACGAAAAAGCTTTCTGGCATGGCAGGAGCGGATGAGCCCGGTCTACGACATACGGCCTCCGGGCAAGCAAGCCGAGGATACGTTTGATGCATCACTGTCCCGCTACACGATCGACAACCTGAGCCTCATCGACTTTCTCACCGCGCCAAATCTGGCCGTGCGATCGTTGGGTCGGGTCTCGACCGAGAGCGTTCGCGATGTCACGTTCAGCATCTTTCTTGAAGGGCCGCCGTCGCAGTTTCTGGGCAACAAGCCGCGCACTGAAACGCAGCCCGTTCCGGGCGTGCCAAGCATCCTCGCACTGGACATGGATCAGCCCTGCACCATCCGAAGCTTTGAGGGCCGGCTCCTTCTTCTTTTTGTGCCGCGCGCGCTGGTGGAACAGTTGTTTCCTGATGCGGCGTCGCTACATGGCCGCTGGATTCACGCCGCCACCCCGCTGACGCGCCTGCTGATCGAGCATGTCATCGCGCTCAGGCGGCAAATCGTTGGGCTGAATAAGGAAGAAGCGCATCAGTCTTTTCTCACGGCGGTGGAGCTGATCCTTGCGGCCTTCGCCCAGCAGGCGGGCTTTGCCGGCAACGCCCGCGCGGCGGTACGCGCTGCCGTCTATGGCAAGGTGCGGCGGCATGTGGAAATGCATCTGCGTGATCCGAATCTGTCGCCTGAAAGCGTGTTGGCATCGCTGCATTTCTCACGCGCCAGCGTCTATCGACTCTTCGAGCATGAAGGCGGCCTGGCCGCGTATATCCGCAATCGCAGGCTGCGGATGGCGGCCGACGAGTTGGTGCGCCTGCCGCACCGGGGCATACAGGACGTTGCCTCGGGATTGGGGTTCAACGATGCGTCGAGCTTTACGCGTGCATTCCGTCGCGCGTTCGACATCGCGCCGCGCGAATTGCACGAATACGCACCGTTGCTCCGGCGCGATCACACACAACAAACGCGCTTCATATAGAAGCATCGTCAGTGCCATAAAACGCCTGCAAGGTCACTTTGCGCCCAAGGTGTTGGTCCTGAGCCTCACCCTTTGGTGGGGGGCGCCGCGCTGCGCGCGGTTTCTTCGATACAGTCCCAACCATAAAAAGCCGTACATAAAAGCAGCACCACAAAATTCTCACGGGGCGGAACTCTCTTGCATGGAACAGTGCACGCTCACGCCTGACGTTCGCCCGCCGGGTGAATCTTCCATCGTTCACAGCCACTTCGACGTGCGGACGCAAACGCATCAGCAGCCGCTGCTGGCGTGGCGAGAGCGGGTCGGCCACGTCATCGACGTCCTCCCGTCGCGCGCCGATCTTGAGAGGCCGTTTCACGCTGCCATCGATCGCTACAAGGTCGACGATCTGGTGTTCACCAATTGCCGGTCCGATGCGATGGTGCTGGACCGTTCGCTCGCGCGCATCTCGACCGACCCGATCCGCGACTACGCGTTCCACGTATTTCTGGAAGGCGGTGTCACTGATGTCGCCGTGCGTTCGTCTTCGTCGCGCGGCAACATGCCGACGGCTGGCAGCATCCTCACACTGCACATGGGCCAGCCTGTGCGCATGCAGCGCAGCGCTTGCCGGGTCGCCACCATCTTTGTGCCGGGCGCACTGGTCGGAGAGATCTTTCCCGACCCCGAAGCCATCCACGGCCGCGTGATCGCGAACACGACGCCGCTCACGCAACTGATCTTCGAGAACGTGATCGCACTCAGTCAGAACATTGCAGACATGAGCGCACACGCGGCGGGCAATGCCATTCGCACGAGCACGCAACTCATGGTCTCTGCATTCGGCAAGCAAGCCCAACTGAGCGGCAATGCGCGCGCGGCAGCGCGGGCTGCCATGTTCGGTCGCGTGCGGCGCTACATTCAAGCCCATCTGCGTCAGGAAGACCTTTCGCCAGAGAGCGTGCTACAGGCGCTACAACTGCCTCGCCAGACGTTGTATCGCCTGTTTCAGCACGAGGGCGGCCTGGGTGCCTACATCCGCCACCTGCGTCTGCGCGAGGCGGCAAGCGAACTGGTCCGGCACCCCTACCTGACCGTGACAGACATCGCGTTCGGGCTTGGCTTCAAGAGTTCGTCCGATTTCACGCGCGCGTTCCGTCGTGCATACGACATGGCACCGCAAGACTTCCGGGCGCTGTCCGGCAAAACGTCTTACGCGCGGCCAAAGGTTTCGCGCAACGAGCCGATTGCAATCAGTACATAAGCAGCGGTTTCAGGCCGCAGCGCGGCGCTCCTTGAACGCGAGCACGGCAACGAAGCTCACCAGGCATGCGGGCGCCACATACCAGGCAGCGGATACCGGGTCACCCGTCCACTTGATCAGCCCGGTGATGATGAATTGCGCGGTGCCGCCAAACAGCGTGACGCCCAGGGCATGCGAGATCGCAAAGCCGCTGGCACGCACCCGCGCCGGAAACGCTTCAAGAACAAGCAACGCGCCGATGCTGGTGCCAAGCGCCAGCAAGACGCTGATCACCGCAGAGCCGAGCAGGACGGCCCGCGGACTCTGTGCATGCGTCATCATCGCGAAGACCGGGTACGCCAGGACCGCCGTCGTGCCCGATGTGATGAGCACCATTGGCTTGCGGCGTGGTAACCGGTCTGCCAGCAGGCCCGACAGCGGCGACACCACCACCAACAGCAACGTCGATAACGTCGACGACATGAACCCGATGATGGGGGGCATGTGCAACACCCGCGTCACGTAGCTCGGCATATACGTAATGACTGCGTAGACCGGTACCGTGCTCCAGATTTTCGCCAATGTGGCCAGCGCCAGCGTGCCGCCGTGCTCCCGGCACAGTTCGACAAACGGTATGGCAGTGCCGCGATTGGAGGCGGCAGGAACGGGACTATCGACAAGCCGACGACGCAGGTACAGACCAGCGGGCACGATCGACAACCCGATCAGAAAAGGGATGCGCCAACCCCACTGCGTCAGGCTTGCCGGCGACATCGTGCTCGTGAGCAGTGTGCCGAGCAACGCGCCAAGCAACGCGGCCGCAGCCTGACTGGCGTATTGCCAACTGACCAGAATCCCGCTTCGTGATGGTGGCGCAGCTTCCATCGCGAACGTCACGGCCGTCCCCACTTCACCGCCGGCGGCAAAGCCTTGCAGCAACCGCCCGACGATGATGATGAACGGTGCCGCCACGCCAATCACTGCAAACGGCGGACATACGGCAATCGCGGCCGTCCCGATGGCAGTCAGCCAGATGGTGATCGTCATGGCGGCTCGGCGGCTGACCCGGTCGGCGTAAGCGCCGATCACCATGGCACCGAGCGGTCGCATGAAGAAGCCGACGCCAAAGGTACCGACTGCCAACAACAGCGACGTCATCGGATCGGTGGCCGGAAAGAACTGGTCTCCGATCATCACAGCGAAGTAGCTGAACACCGTGAAGTCGAACAGCTCAAGACAGGTGACCAGCGACGTCGCAATGACGACCTTGAGCATCTCGCGGTGGGAGTTAGCGTGTGCGGCGCGCAAATCGCGTGTCATGGGTGGAAGGCGCCATCCGTATTGTTGTTCTCGATTCAGCTCGCGCGAGAAGTCTTGCTGTGGTCGCTGTATCCGAAACCAATCGATACCTTACACGCCGCCACTGCAGGCGCAAAGTATCAATTCTCTGGCGCTGTCGGGGTACCGCTGCTCAACGTCCAAAGACACTGGACAAGCCGGTATCGGGAGCGAATCAAGCGTCTCAGAGTTTGTTGACCAATCGCAGCAGCACCACATGCACCGGCCTCAAAACCCGGCCCTCACACTGTCGAAATCGAATGTTTGAGATCGACACACGCGCCGAAAACTGCGGCACTCAGCCGAGGGGCGATCGCCGCATGCATTGGACCGACATGCGCCGTGCGTGCGCGCTGTATGGAGCATTTCTGGCAGGCGAGTACGGCGGCGCTTCGTTGTAAGTCAACCCCATTCGATCACGGAGCCAGATCGGCGGGCGTGTCGACATCGCGCAGGATGCCCGCGTCATCGGAGTCAATGCGGACGAGCTTGGCGGGATCGATCAGCCGCCGAGCGCCCTCGTCGCCGTCGAGCGACGTCAGGCCAGCGAAGAAGTCGGCGCCGAAGCCGATGGGGTGGCCCCGCTGCCCGGCGTGAAAGGGCGCCACACAAGAGTGCGAGTCAAGTGCGTTGGCAACTTGGGTGATGGTCTCGGGTGCAATCCACGGCATGTCGGCCAGGGCGATGATCCACCCGCCGGCTTGCGGGCGCGCGGCCACACCGCCTGCCAGGCTGGCGCCCATGCCACGAGCAGCATCAGCACAGCGCAGGACTTCGCAGCCTGCTTCGCCCAGTAGCGCGGCCAACTGATCGACCTGCGCGCCATGCGTAGCAGCGGCGGGCACTACTGCCACCACGTCACCCAATGCCTGCTTCAGATGGCGCGCGGCCTGGACCGCCACAGGGGTTCCGTCGGGCAGCGGGGCAAGCAGCTTGTTGGCCACGCACGCCGCATCAAAACGGCTGCCGCGGCCTGCGGCCAGCAACACACCAACAACAGGCCGCTGCTGCATCAGACCACCTCGGTCTTGAGGGTGACTTCCACGTTGTTACGCGTGGCGTTCGAATACGGGCACACCTGATGCGCCTGGGCCACCAGTTTCTCGGCATCGGCTTGCGACAGACCGCTGATCCGTGCGGTCAGGCCCACCTTCAGACCGAAACCGCCCTCCTCCCGCGTACCGATACCCACATCGCAGTGGATCTCGATGTTGCTCGGATTGAGCTTGAGCATGCTCTTCGCGACGAAGTCGCACGCCGAGCCAAAGCAGGCGGCATAGCCGGCGGCAAACAGGTCTTCAGGCGTGGTGGTGTTGGGCTTGCCGGGGCCGCCCATGGCCTTGGGCACCGACAAGTCGTGCGAGACCTGGCCATCTTCGGTCTGTGTGTGGCCGTTGCGGCCGCCTGTGGCTTTGGCGTGGGCGGTGTACAGGATATTCAATGCCATGACATGCTCCTCCGGTGGGTGAACAACGCAATCGCGGACGCAAGAATCGGTCCGCAAAACTGAGCGGATACGGCTGCAAGAACAAGAAAGCCGGCACACATGACTGCATGCCGGCTTCCATCACATCACGCGATGATGGCAACTAGACCGTGTCGAACGGCAGCTTGCGCTGACGCTTGCCGGTCAGGGTGAACAACGCGTTGGCTACCGCCGGTGCAATCGGCGGCGTGCCGGGCTCGCCCAGACCGGTCGGGTTGTCTTCCGACGGCACGAAGAACACGTTCACCGGCGGCGCGTCCGGCATGCGCACGGGCGGGAAATCGGTGAAGTTGCTGTTCTTGGTGGCGCCGTTCTCGATGTCGATGGCAAAGCCGGGTTGAATCATCGCCAGACCGAACACGCACGCACCCTGGATCTGCGCTTCCGCGCCCATCGGGTTGACCACGCGGTTGGCATGCACGCCGGCCGTGACTCGATGCACGCGCGGCTTGCCCTGGTCGACCGACACCTCAACCACATACGCCACCACAGATTCGAACGACGCATGCACCGCCACGCCCCAGGCCTGGCCCTTGGGCAGCTTGCGCTTGCCGTAGCCGGACTTGTCGACGGCGAGTTGCAGCGCCGCACGATGGCGTTCGTGTTCTTTGCCGGTAAAGCGCGCAAGGCGGAAGGCCACGGGGTCTTGCTTGGCCGCGTGCGCAACCTCGTCGACCATCGTTTCCATCACGTAGGCCGTATGCGTGTGGCCCACGGAACGCCACCACAGCACCGGCACGTTCACGTCCGGGTGATGCACCGTCAATTGCATCGGGAAGCCGTAGTCGTTTTCGACCACGCCCTCGACCATGGTTTCATCCACACCGTTCTTGACCATGAAGGCCTCGAACGGCGTGCCCTTGAGGATCGACTGACCGACGATCACGTGGTCCCAGCCGACGACCTTGCCGCTGTTATCCACGCCCACGTTGACGCGGTGCAGATGCATCGGGCGGTAGTAACCACCGCGGATGTCGTCTTCGCGGCTCCAGATCACCTTGACGGGGCCGTTGTGCCCGGCTGCCGCATAGGCCTTCGCCACGTTGGCCGCTTCCACTACGTAGTCCGACGTGGTGATCGCGCGCCGGCCAAAGCCGCCGCCCGCCATCATCGTGTTCAGCTCGATCTTCTCGGGCGATACGCCGAGCACCTTGGCGATTGCGCCCTGGTCGATGGTCTGGAACTGCGAGCCCACCCACACCTTCGCGCCCGTGGTCTTGCCACCGTCTTTCTGCAGATCGATCGTGCAGTTCAGCGGCTCCATCGGCGCGTGCGCGAGGTACGGGAATTCGTAATCGGCCTGGATGCGCGTGGCGGCAGATTGGATTGCGCTCATGTCGGCAGCCTTGGCCACCGTGCCGGGTTGGCCGGCGAGCTTCTTGTACTCCGCCATCAGCGCGGGCGTGGACACCGTCGAGCCTGCGTCTTCCCACGTGACTTGCAGCGCGTCACGGCCCTGCTTGGCGGGCCAGTACCCGTCAGCAATGACGGCCACGCCCGTGCCGCCCCGATCGGTCGGGATCTGAAGCACATCGACCACGCCCTTCACTGACTTGGCCGCAGCCACGTCGTACTTGGCCACCTTGCCGCCAAAGCGCGGCGGGCGGGCCAACACGGCGACCTTCATGTTGGGCAGGCGCGTGTCGAGGCCAAATTTGAGCGAGCTGTCGAGCTTCGCACGTGCATCCAGACGTGGCGTCGGCTTGCCGACAATGCGGAACTGCGACGGGTTCTTCAGCGTGACCTGCGCGGGCACGGGCAGCGCCATCGCCGCCTGGGCCAGTTCGCCATACGTGGCGCGGTGGCTGCCAGATGTGACCACGCCATTGGCCGTGCGGCATGTCGACGGATCAACCTTCCAGCGTTCCGCCGCCGCCGAGATCAACATCGCACGTGCCCGGCCGCCCAACTCGCGGTATTGCTGGAACGAGTGGTTCAGCGCGGTCGAACCGCCCGTCATCTGAATACCGAAGCCCGGGTCCTTGTACGCGTCGGCTGCAGGCGCCAGCATGCCGCGCACGTTGCGCCAGTCCACGTCGAGCTCTTCGGCCAGCGCCATCGGCAATGCCGTGTGCACGCCCTGACCGAACTCAAGCCGGTTGACCGCCACGGTGACTGTGTTATCCGGCGCGATGATGATGAACGCCTGCGGCGGTGAAGGCGGCTTGGCCTTGGCGTCCTGCGCGCCGGCCAGCATCGGAGCCACACCCAGCGCCAGGCCGCTGCCGGCCAGCGTCGTGAGTTTCAGAAAGCTGCGGCGATCAAACGTTGCCGAACCAGCATCCGCAGACGCCGGTTGATGTTGCGCGCCGCCACCGGCCAGCGCTTCAAGATTTCGAATACGCATCGTGAATTCTCCGGTGGGGCTCAGGCCAGCGATTTCGCTGCATCGTGAATGGCCGCGCGAATGCGTTGGTACGTCGCGCAGCGGCACAGGTTACCGGCCATCGCGCTATCGATATCGGCGTCGGTCGGCTTCTTCTTGGTGCGCAGCAAACCCACCGCGCTCATCATCTGGCCGCTCTGGCAGTAGCCGCATTGCGCCACATCGTGTTTGACCCACGCATCGAGCACGGCCTTGCCGACCTTGTCATCGGCGATGTGTTCAGACGTGGTGATCTGCTGGCCGGCCACCGCAGAGATCGGCAGCACGCAACTGCGCGTGGGCTGGCCGTTCAGGTGCACCGTGCAGGCGCCGCACGAGGCAACACCGCAACCGAACTTCGTGCCAGTCAGACCGAGGTTGTCGCGCAGCGCCCAGAGCAGCGGCGTCGACGGATCAGCATCAACTTCCACTGGTTTGCCGTTGATGTTCAACGTGACCATTGGGGGATTCTCCTTGTGGGGCGTGAGGGAGTCTTGCCGTTATAGCCCCTTTGATATAGCGGGCGGGCGGCATGGACGGGGTGTATTAAAGCAGGTTCGGATGGGTTCTGCTGGCGCCCACGTCACATGGTTCCTAGCGGGTGGCACACGTTTTCGTCGGCTCTCGACCCGGCGTTTCATCTGCCCCAAAAAACCGTCCAGAACCCGCCCAGCCAGCTTGACAACACCCCGCCTTCCCCATCAGTATCGCCGCATGCACTTCCAGCAGACCACCCTCCCAACCGCTCCTGCCCGCACCCTCTCGTGCGTGCGCGGTCTGCTATCCGCTTCTCTACTACGCGTGTAAGCGCGTAGATCTCTCTTCCCCCTCGTTCCGGTATTTGACCGGTCCGTGCCGTAACCGGCGACGGACCTTGTGTGTGGCGCAGTCTGTGCGCCGAATCGTTGGAGCCTCTCATGCCTGCCTCGATCCCGCTTTCGCTACGACTACCGATCGGTTGCCAGACCACGCGCCCGTGGCTGTCTGGCCGCCACATCCCAAACCCGATTCCGGCCACCCTGGACGCTGCCCGCGCGGCCGTCCCCGTTGTACGAAACCGATCTCGATCTCCTAGGACGCACAGACCATGTTGAAGAACCCCAACACCAAATACCGCCCCTTCCCCGCCATCGCCATCGCCGATCGCACCTGGCCCAACAAGACCATTACCCGTGCCCCGATCTGGATGAGCACGGATTTGCGCGATGGCAACCAGGCCCTGTTCGAGCCAATGAACGCCGAGCGCAAGATGCGCATGTTCAAGATGCTCGTGCAGATCGGCTTCAAGGAAATCGAAGCCGCTTTCCCCGCCGCCTCCCAAACCGACTTCGACTTCGTTCGCGAACTGATTGAAGGTGGGCATATTCCCGACGGCGTGGCCATCGAAGTGCTCACGCAGGCGCGCGAAGACCTCATCCGCCGCACGATGGAATCGCTGCGCGGCGCCAAGCGCGCCATCATCCACGTCTACAACGCAACCGCGCCGGTGTTTCGCCGCACGGTGTTCAATACCGACCGCGAGGGCGTCAAGCGCATTGCCATGCAAAGCGCCAAGCTGATCCGCGAGATTGCGGAAACGATGCCCGAGACGCAGTGGACGTACCAATACAGCCCGGAAGTGTTCAGCGGCACCGAACTGGATTTCGCGCTGGAGGTTTGCAACGCGGTAACCGAAGTATGGGAGCCGACGCCCGAGCACAAGATCATCTTCAACCTGCCGGCCACGGTGGAGATGGCTACGCCAAACATCTACGCCGACCAGATCGAATGGATGCACCGCAACCTGGCGCGTCGCGATTCAATCATCCTCTCCGTGCATCCGCACAATGACCGCGGTACGGCCGTGGCAGCGGCTGAACTGGCCGTGATGGCCGGTGCCGACCGCGTGGAAGGTTGCCTGTTCGGCAATGGCGAGCGCACCGGCAACGTGGATCTCGTCACGCTTGCGTTGAACCTGTACTCGCAGGGCGTGGATCCGGAGCTGGATTTCTCGCACATCAATGACGTGGCACGTACCTGCGAAGAGTGCACGCAACTGCCGGTGCATCCGCGTCATCCGTACGTGGGCGATCTGGTGTTCACGGCGTTCTCGGGCTCGCACCAGGACGCAATCAAGAAGGGCTTTGCGGTGCAGAAGCCCGATGCACTGTGGGAAATGCCCTACCTGCCCATCGACCCGGCTGACGTGGGCCGCACGTATGACTCGATCATTCGCGTGAACAGCCAGTCGGGTAAGGGCGGCATCGCGTATCTGCTGGAATCCGGCTATGGCGTTGCCATGCCGCGCCGACTGCAGGTGGAATTCAGCAGCACCGTGCAACAGCTGACCGATGAGAGCGGCCGCGAAGCCACGGGCGCCGACATCTGGGCGCTGTTCCAGCAGACCTATCTGCGCGGCGACGGCGCGATCGGCTACGTATCGCACCGCCTGACCGAGCGCGATGACGGCAGCCAGCACATCCGTCTGGTGGTCAACATTGACGACCACGAGCACATCTGCGAAGGCACCGGCAACGGGCCGCTGGACGCGCTGGTGCATGCGCTGTCGCACGTGCTGGCGGCCCCCGTGTCGATCCACCATTACGAGGAACGCGCGCTGGGCCAGGGTGCCAATGCCGATGCCATCGCGTTTGCAGAAATGGCCGCACCGGGCGTGGCGGGCAGCGTATTCGGCGTGGGCGTGGATGCCAACCTGACAACGGCATCGATTCGCGCCGTGGTGGGCGGCGTCAATCGCCTGATCGCACGGGCCGGTAACGGCATGCTGCGCAGCGGCAAAAGCGAGGCGCAAGCGGTGTAACGCACAAGTCGGGCTCACGCTGTGGAGCGCGAGTTGCTAAATTGGAGAGATGGGTCTCGGGCCCTGCCCGGGCTCATCCCTTCCCAAGCGCGCCAGCGTGCACATCCACTGCCACAGGAGAACCGACATGACCACTCGTCCGACCGCGAAAGAGAATGCCAAGCGTTTTGCCAGTGTGATCCAGGCGCTGCAGGCATGCGAGGCCGCTTGCACTCATTGCGCGACGGAATGCAGCAAGAATGGCCACGCCGAAGCCATGGCCCGCTGCATCAGCTTGTGCACGGATTGCGCGGAATACTGCGCCCTCACGCGCAAATTCCTGGAGCGCAACAGCGAATTCGCAGAGCTGCTGCTGGAAGACTGCGCCGAGATCTGCTCTCAATGCGCGGAAGAATGCGATCATCACGGCCAAGGCCATTGCAGCGCCTGTGCAACTGCCTGCCGCGCCTGCCTGGACGCCTGCCTGAAAGTCGCGGGCGTTGAAGCGGTCACTGCCGAGCCGACTGTTTTCTGATTCTTTTTTCAACGCGTATGAAAATTGGCGAACTCGCCCAGCGCACGGGCATCAGCATCGAGACCATCCGCTTCTACGAAGCGCAGGGCCTGCTGCCCCCGCCGGCGCGCGCCGCCAACAATTACCGCGTCTACACGCCCGAGCATGTCGAGCTGCTGGCCTTCATTGCGAAGTGTCGGTCGCTCGACATGGCACACACGGAAATCCGCCGCTTGCTCGAGTTGCAGGCCAATCCGCAGGCCTCGTGCGAAGAGATCAACAACCTGCTGGACGAACACCTGCGTCACGTTGAAGCGCGCATCGCCGAGCTGACCGATCTCAAAGGCCAGATCGAGGCGATCGGGCAACGCTGCACGACGGCCGCATCGGTGGCTGAGTGCGGCGTGCTGCAATCGCTGCACGAAGAGCCCGTCGCCGCCAATCATCACGGCCTCAGCCACGAACATGGCGAGGGCGAACACGCGCACCGGCATATTCGCGGCGTGCATCGCTGAGCTGTCTTTTCCCATGCCGGGCACATCACTTTGACGTGCGCTTTGACGTGCGATACTCGCCGCATTTCACGACACGTGGGTGAGGCGGATGAAGACGAAACCGGCTGCGGCGGCACGATTCCAGCATCGACAACGCGCAGCCTGCGCGGCGCTTGGCGCGATTGCGTCTGCCGCGGCAGTCACCGCGCAGGCAGCGACGCCTTCGCGCATCACCGATGTCACGTTGTATCCGGATAGCGCCACGGTCGTGCGCACGGCCACGGTGGCCGCAGGCGCCCGCACCGTAGAACTGACCTGCCTGCCGATGACATTCGACGCAGACAGCCTGCGTGTGGAAAGCGACAGCAGCATCCGCGTGGGTGATGTGCGCGTGGAGAGCATTCCCAGCGAAGGCAGCGGCTGCGCCAGAACGACGCTGGACACACAAATCCGCACGCTGGAAGACCAGCGCGCCGCGCTTGGCGTGCAGATCCAGGCGAATGCACTGTCAGCCAGCTATCTGAAAGCCGTGAGCGAACGCACCGGCGGCGATGGCCGCGCACCGGCCACGGATTTTTCCACGCTCGGCCGCGCGACCGACGCACTGGCACGCAACGCGCAAGACATCTTTACCCGCCAGGAACAACTGAAGAAGCGCGATGCCGAATTGAAGGCGCAGCTCGACGCGCTGCAACGCACACACGGCTCGGCATCCAGCACGCTGCGCACGGTGCGCATTGCGGTGGCGGCACCGCGCGGCGGTGAGTTGCGCGTCAGCTATCAGACCTCGCGTGCAGGCTGGCGTCCGGCGTATCAGGCGAGTGTGGATTCTGTGCGCTCGAATGTCGTTGTCGAGCGGCAGGCCACGCTTGCGCAATCCACCGGCGAAGACTGGCGCGGCGTGCATCTGCGCCTGTCAACGGGCCAGCCGCGCAACACTCCGCGCGGGCCGGAACCGTACGCGTGGCAATTGGATATTCAACCGCCGCCGCAGGCGATGCCCTACCCCGCTGCACCTGCAGCGGCGATGGCGCCAGCGCCTAAGGCCAGATTCAGCCGGAACAATGAGCAACGCGAGGCCGATGGCGAACCGCTGTTCGAAGTGAACGCCGTCCAGACCGCGTTTGCCACCGAGTTCGATGTGCCGGGCGCAGCCGAACTGCCATCCGACGCGCAGAAGATCACCCTCACGCTGGCCAGCGAAACGCTGCCCGCCAAACTGGCGGCACGCAGCACCCCGCGCATGGATACCACTGCGTACCTCGTTGCGACGGTGGACCGCCCAGAGGGCATCTGGCCCGCAGGCAACATGCAGTTGCGCCGCGATGGCGCGGTAGTTGGCAGCACACAGTGGAATCCGGCTGGCGAGGACCAGAAGGTCACGCTGCCCTTCGGCCGTGACGATCTCGTGAACGTAGTGGTGGAAACGCCGAAGACCTTCCAGCGAAGCGTGGGCCTGCTCGACAACCGCAACGAGCGCCAGCTGGCGGCGCTCTACACGGTGCATAACCGGCACCGTGACGCGATCGACGTGCAGATCCTGGAAGCCACGCCGGTCAGCCAGTCCGACGACATCAAGGTGCGCTCCACCTTCTCGCCGGAGCCCGCCAAGCGCAACTGGGAACGCCGCCGCGGCGTGATCGCATGGGAGCAGACGATCCCGGCCGGCGAAAGCGCGCGCTTTTCGGCCGACTACCAGATCACCTACCCGAAAGACGCGCGCATCACCGGCTTGCGCTGATCGCGTTGCCCCGCGCGTGCCGGCAAATCAGGCGCGCGTGCGCATCACGCGCAGGCCGTTGAACACTACCAGCAGGCTCGCGCCCACATCGGCGAAGATCGCCATCCACAGCGTCGCGTCGCCCATCACGGCCAGCGCCAGAAACACCGCCTTGATGCCCAGCGCCAGCACAATGTTCTGACGCAGCACGGCCACCGTGCGACGGCTGATGCGGATGAAGCTGGCGAGCTTGCGCGGGTCGTCGTCCATGATGGCCACGTCGGCCGCTTCCAGCGCGGTGGCGGTACCGGCGGCGCCCATGGCGAAACCGATATCGGCACGCGCAAGTGCCGGGGCATCGTTGATGCCGTCGCCGACCATGCCGACGAAGCCGTGTTGTGCGGCCAGCTCGCCCACCACGCGTTGCTTGTCGGCGGGGAGCTGCTCTGCGTGCACGTTGTCGATGCCGACCGTCTTGGCGATGGCCCGTGCGGCGCGGCGGTCGTCGCCGGTGAGCATGACGGGCGTCACGTCCAGTGCGCGCAATGCGGAGATGGCTTCGGCGCTTTCGGCGCGCTCGCGGTCACGCACGCCGAACAGCGCCACGACACCGTTCGCATCGCACAGCGTGACAGCGGACATGCCCACCGCTTGCAACGACTCGGCAGCAGCACGCCAGGCCGACGTGTCGAAGCCACGCTCTGCGACAAGCGCCGCGTTGCCAAGATGCCAGCGCACACCGTTGAGCGTGCCCGCCACGCCACGGCCCGGCAGCACCGACAGGTCTTCCACCGCATTCGCATCGACCGCACCGTGCGCCGCAGCGGCCTGCACGATGGCCACGGCAATCGGGTGCGTGGTGTTGGCATCCAACGCTGCGGCCACTGCCAGCGCATGCAACTGCGTGGCGTCGGGTGCGGCGTTCAGATCTGCGACGGCGCGGCGTGTGCCGTCGGGCAACATCACCGTATCCAACACCGGGCGGCCGGCGGTGAGCGTGCCGGTCTTGTCCAGCGCCAGCGCGCGCAGGCGCCGGCCGCTTTCCAGATACACACCGCCCTTCACGACGATGCCGCGGCGCGCAGCAGCGGCCAGGCCACTGACCACCGTGACCGGGGTGGAGATCACCAGCGCGCACGGGCAGGCGATCACCAGCAGCACCAGCGCGCGATACGTCCACGCCAGCCAACCGTCGGCCGTGACCAGCGGGCCGATAACGGCCACCGCGAGCGCCAACAACATCATTGCGGGCGTGTAGATCGAAGAGAACTTGTCGACAAAGCGCTGCGTGGGCGCGCGCTGCGATTGCGCTTGCTGGATGGCCCCGGCGATACGCGCCAGCGTGCTGTCCGCAGCCACTGCCGTGGCTTGCGCCTCGACCACGCCGTCGGTCACGATGGTGCCGGCGAGGATGCTGTCCCCAACGGCTTTTTCCACCGGCAGGCTTTCCCCCGTGACGGGCGATTCGTCCAGCGCCGCGCGACCGCTGACGATGCGCGCGTCGACCGGCACGCGGCTGCCGGTGCGCACACGCAGGCGCGCGCCAACGGCAACGGTGTCGACAGCCACGTCGCGCCAGCCGCCCGTACCATCGGCCAACTCCGCGGTGTCTGGCGCGATGGCGGTGAGAGCGCGCACAGCGTCGCGAGCACGCACCAGCGCGCGCGCCTCAATGGCTTCTGCCACGGCAAACAGAAAGATCACCATGGCGGCTTCGGCCCACTTGCCGATCAGCAGCGCGCCGATGACGGCCACCGCCATCAGGAAGTTGATATTGAACGTGAGCGCGCGCAAGGCAATCCAGCCCTTGCGCAGCGTCGGCCCACCCGCCAAGGCGATGGAGGCAAGCGCCAGCGCCAGCACAGGCCAGGCGTGATCGCCAAGCGACCAGGCGATGGCCTCCGCCCCGAACGCGGTCACGCCGCCGATACCGAGCAGCCACGTCCGGCGCGAGATGCGGGCCGGTTCCGCAGGTGCTGCGGCCAGGCGATCGTGCTGTTCAAGCACCTCGCCATCCATGCCGATGGCACGCAGCGCCTCCAGGAAGGGAGCCACATCGTCAACGGTGTGGTGGATGGTGAGATGACGCTCCAGCAAGTTGAAATCCAGCGCGACAACGCCGTCGGCGCTGCCGAGCTTGGCGCGGATCATGCGCTCTTCAGTCGGGCAATCCATCTGCTCGATGCGCACGACGGTGCGGCCAGTGGCGGCTGCGCGTGCCTCGACATCGACGGGGGCCGCGGCTTCGGGCGCGTGGTCGTGATCCTGATCGTCGTGGTCGTGACCGTGATGATCGTGGCCATGATCATGCGCATGTTGGGCGGCGTCCCTTGCGACCGGTTGCGCATGACCGCAGCAACCGCCGCAGCCAGAGGCTTCCGGCGTGGCGTGGTCGTCGACAGGCAGGGTGGAGGCGAGATCGGGTTTCATGCCTCCATTCAAAACCCTGAAGAAGCTTCAGGGTCAAGCCCCCCATTCCGCCGATTTCAGATGAGGTCCTTCATCCACTTGGTGACGATGGCGCGGGCTTCCGGCCAGTCACCGAGACCCGATTCGGCATTGATATGGCCGCGCGCGCCCAGGTTGACGGGCTCCGCACCCCACGTTTCGGCTTGGCTGTGGCTCCACGCTGCGTCGCTGAACGGGTCGTCGGTGCTGAAGACGAGCACCGCGGGAAATGGCAAACGCTGTTGCGGAATGGGCCTGAAGTCGGCCAGCTCCGGCGGCATGTCGGCGCGATCGAGCTGCGGTGGAGCAACCAGCAAGGCCCCGCGCACCCGCACAGCACGAGCCGACGTGGCCGCCCAATGCGCCGTCAGCACGCAGCCCAGGCTGTGCGCCACCAAAATGACGTCGCCGGGCGCCGCGCTGACTTCGGCTTCCAGCGCGGCCACCCAATCCGCACGCTTGGGGGCAAACCAGTCGCGCTGTTCGACACGGCGATCACCATGCAGGCGTTCCCAGCGCGATTGCCAATGCTCGACGCCGGAGTTCTGCCAGCCGGGGAGGATCAGGACGGTCGGGGTAGCGCTCACGGTGTCTCCGGCAGGGATGGGTGGAATTGGGGATGCGAGACATTCTGCCGGGATTTGGCGCGCGGCGTCGGCGGCACTGATCGGCGAATCCGCATAATCGATCCAAATATTCTGTTTCACAGGCAGATCACCAACTTCTACAGTCGCTCCTAAATCCCGCCAACAGGGATTCCGAATCCTAGGGTCCATCGACCCCTCACTCGGAGGAGACCATGCTCGCACTGCTCGGGCTGCTGACCATCGTTGCGCTGTTTGTCGTCATCCTGACCAAACGCATGTCGCCGCTGGTCGCGCTCATCGCCATTCCCGTCATCGCCGCGCTTGTGGGCGGCTTCGGGCTCAACACCAGCAAGTTCATCATCGGCGGCATCAAGGACGTCGCGCCCGTGGCGGGGATGTTCATCTTCGCCATCCTGTATTTCGGCATCGTCACCGACGCCGGCATGCTGGACCCGATCATCGACCGCATCCTGCGCACCGTGGGCAGCCGCCCGCCGCGCATCGTGGTGGGCTCGGCGCTGCTGGCGCTGCTCATTCACCTGGATGGCTCAGGCGCGGTGGCGTTTCTGATCACCATTCCCGCCATGCTGCCGCTGTACGACCGGCTCGGCATGGACCGCCGCATCCTTGCGTGCGTGACGTCGATGGCGTGCGGCGTGAACTTCCTGCCGTGGACGGGGCCGATGATCCGCGCATCCGCATCGCTGCATATGCCCGTCACGGACATCTTCAATCCGTTGATTCCGGTGCAGATTGCGGGGCTCGTTTTCGTGTTTGCGTGCGCATGGCTGCTGGGCAAGCATGAGGAAAAACGCCTGGGCTTGGCCAACCAAGCCGGCGGCGCGCAAGTCGTCGCACGCCCGCTGTCGGACGCGGAACAAGCGCTGCGCCGCCCACGCAATTTCTGGATCAACCTCATCCTCACCGTCGTGGTGATGGGCGTGATGGTGAGCGGCAAGGTCGATCCGGTGGTGATGTTCATGCTGGGCGTGGTCGCCGCGCTGTTGATCAACTACCCCAACGTCGACGAGCAACGCCAGCGGGTGGACGCCCACGCCAAGGCCGCCCTGATGATGGCGAGCATCCTGCTGGCGGCGGGGGTGTTCACCGGCATCATGAGCAAGTCGGGCATGCTCACGGCAATGGCGAAGACGGCGGTCGATTTCATTCCGCCCGGCATGGCGCACCACATTCCGGTGGTGCTGGGCGTGTTGTCGATGCCGCTGTCGCTGCTGTTCGATCCGGATTCGTTCTACTTCGGTGTGCTGCCCGTTGTGGCCGAAGCATCGAAGATGCTGGGGGTTGCGCCGGTGCATGTGGCGCAGGCCGCCGTGCTCGGCCAGATGACCACCGGCTTCCCCGTCAGCCCGCTCACACCCGCCACCTTTCTCGTGGTCGGCCTGTGCGGTATCGAGCTGGCGGACCACCAGAAATTCTCGATCCCCTTCCTGTTCGGTGCCTCGCTGCTGATGACTGCAGTGGCCGTGGTGCTGGGCGTGCTTCCATGGTGATGGCATGAAGACCGAGTTGAAGACATTCCGCATCGGCGGCGGCGCCGGTTATTCGGGCGACCGCATCGAACCGGCGCTGGAACTGGCAGAGCACGGCGACATCGACGTGCTGATGTTCGAATGCCTGGCCGAGCGCACCATCGCGCTCGCGCAGCAGGTGCGCCGCAAAGACCCATCGAATGGCTACGACCCACTGCTCGAAGCGCGCATGCGCGCCGTGCTGCCCGCCTGCGCGGCACGCGGCATCCGCATCGTCACCAACATGGGCGCCGCCAACCCGCAGGCGGCTGCCGAGCGTACGCGCGACATCGCACGTGAGCTGGGCCTCAAGCTGCGCGTGGCGGCTGTGACCGGCGACGATGTGTTCGATCTGCTGCAGGCCCGCGGCCAGGATTTCACGCTGATGGATGGCGGCGCACCGGTCGCATCGCTGCAGGCACACATGGTGTCGGCCAATGCGTACCTCGGCGCGCAGGGCATTGTCGATGCGCTGGCGCAAGGCGCGGACGTCGTCATCACCGGGCGCGTGGCCGATCCGGCGCTCGCGCTCGGGCCGCTCATCCATGCGTTTGGATGGCGCATGGACGACTGGCATCGCCTGGGCTGCGGCACGCTCGCCGGGCATCTGCTCGAATGCGCGGGGCAAATCACCGGCGGCTACTTTGCCGACCCCGGCATCAAGGACGTACCCGACCTCGCACGTCTGGGCTTCCCCATTGGCGAAGTCGGTGAAGACGGCTCGGTGCTCATCACCAAGGTCGCCACGGCCGGCGGCCTCGTCACCGAAGCCACATGCAAGGAGCAGTTGCTGTACGAGATCCATGACCCGGCGCGGTACCTGACACCTGACGTGGTGGCGGACTTCTCCAACGTGTGCATGCACGGCGGCGGCAAAGACCGCGTCGTCATTGAAGGCGCCAGCGGCACACCACGCACGGGCCAGTTGAAGGTGTCGATCGGCTATCTCGACAGCTACATCGGCGAAGGCCAGATCAGCTATGCCGGCCCGAACGCGGTCGCCCGCGGCAAGCTGGCACTCGACATCGTGCGCGAGCGATTGGCGCTCACGGGCGTGCAGATGACGGAAACGCGCTTTGAACTGATCGGCGTGGATGCACTGCACGGCGCTGCCCTTTCCCGCACCGATGCCGAACCGTATGAAGTGCGCGTGCGCGTGGCCGCGCGCACCGAGTCGATGGCCGAAGCCGTACGCATCGGCAACGAAGTGGAAACCCTGCTGACGTGCGGCCCGTCCGGCGGCGGAGGCGCGACCAAGAGCGCGCGCGAGATCATCGCCGTCGCATCGACGTTGATTCCCGCTGAACTCGCCCCGCACGCCGTGCACATTCTGGAGAGCTGACATGCCCCGCACCCTCCGCGACCTCGCCCACACCCGCGCCGGCGACAAGGGCGACATCTCGTGCATCTCCGTCATCGCGCTTCGTCCGGAATGCACGGAAGAATTTGCCTTGCTTGAACAACACGTCACGGCCGAGCGCGTGCGCGCGCATTTCGCTGACCTTGTTCGCGGCGATGTCGAGCGCTACGTGCTGCCGCAGCTTGGCGCGCTCAACTTCGTGCTCCACGGTGCCCTGGCCGGCGGCGTGACGCGATCCCTGGCGCTGGATGCGCATGGCAAGTCGCTCGCAAGCGCGCTGCTCACGCTGGAGATTCCAGGCTAAGCTGGCGCACCACGCCCGGCATCGCCATGAACCTCTCCGTCAAGCAGCTCCGCGCCTTTGCCGCGCTGCGCGAGCACAAGAACTTCACGCAGGCGGCACAGACGTGCCACTTGTCGCAATCGGCCTTCAGCGCGCTGATCCAGAACCTGGAGGCCGACGCCGGCGTGCGCCTGTTCGACCGCAACACGCGCCATGTTGAACTGACCCCGGAGGGCGAAGCCTTTGCCGAATCGGCGCTGCGCCTGCTGGCTGATTTCGAGGCGACGTTCTCGGAGTTGCGCGATCGCGCCGCCGCACGCACGGGGCGCGTGACGGTGGCCGCCTTGCCGTCGATCGCGGCGGGCATTCTGCCGGGCGTGCTGGCCGCGTTTTCTGCCCAGCATCCGGGCATTCAACTGGCGCTGCACGATCAACTCTCGGACCCGTGCATCGACATGGTCCGGCGCGGCGCGGCGGACTTCGCCATCGCGGCCATGGGCGCCGACATGGCGGGTCTGGCCGCACAACCGTTCTGCACCGACGACTTCCACCTCGTCTGTCACCAGGATCACCCGCTGGCGCGCAAGCAGGCGCTGGCCGTGGGCGATCTCGTCGATACGCCGTTCATCCACCTCGCGCGCAACACGAGCATCCGGCAATACCTCGATGCGGCGTTGCACCCGACCAAGCTGCGCAGCGGCATGGAAGTCGAACACCTGGCCACG
Source organism: Ralstonia sp. SA306 (assembly GCF_054792405.1). Taxonomy (NCBI): domain Bacteria; kingdom Pseudomonadati; phylum Pseudomonadota; class Betaproteobacteria; order Burkholderiales; family Burkholderiaceae; genus Ralstonia; species Ralstonia sp. SA306. The sequence continues at coordinate 260,598 of NZ_CP096452.1, read as the reverse complement.
GCGGCTGCGCTGGTGGCGGCCAACCTGGGCATCACCGTCATTCCCGCGCTGGCGCTGTTCCAGTTCCGCCTGCCAGAGCTGGTGGTGCGGCCGCTGCCCCTGCCGGGGCTGGTGCGCACGCTGTATGTCATCCGGCGCGACGGACGCAGCCTGTCGGTGGCGGCGCAAGGGCTGCTGGACTTGCTGCTGGCGCACCCCGCGCGCACGACAGCGCCCGTTTGATGCGACGCAACCCGGGCACATCCGGGGTGCAGCATCGCCCACCTGCGCTGCTACAGTGAGGCATTCCATTCCGATTCTGCGGAGCGCCCCATGCATCAACGCATTCTTGCCGCTTTCGACGGCACCCATGAAGCCCACCTGGCGGTGGAAGAAGCCGCCGCCCTTGCCCGTGCATTCAACGGCCGGGTCCGGGTCGTCTGGGCGATCGGATCGCCGGCCATGCCGGAGTCGCGCGAAATCTACAGCGTCGACAAGTTGCGCGAAGAGGCGCACCGGACGGCCAGCGCATCGCTGGTCGAATTGCAGCGCCTGTTCGACGCTGACGGCACCGCTGCTGAAACCGGCGTGCTGATGCTCGACTCCACCGACGACGACATCGGCCACGCGCTCGAGCACGAGGCCGAGCGCTGGCAGGCCGACACCATCGTGGTGGGCTCGCACGGCAAGCACGGGCTCGCGCGCCTTCTGCTGGGCAGCGTGGCCGAGCGCACGGCGCGCCTGTCGCACCGCACCGTCATCGTGGTACGCGCCCAGCACCCGGACCACGCTGCCGGCTGATCTTGTCTGAAGTCGAATAGCCCCACTATGCAACTTGTTGCATAGAAAAACGCGGCTGTGCTATGTTGCGTCCCACGTTGATGCAATCCGTTGCACTTTCTGCTCAGGAGCCAGCATGCCGCAGCCGATTCCCCAGACATTGAACGCCCCCGCGCAAGCCACGCTCGAGGCCTGGCATGCCATGCTCGACAGCGGCAACATGGACGATCTCGACCGGCTGTTCGCCGACGACGTGGTCTTCCGCTCACCCGTGGCGCATACGCCCTACCCGGGCCGCACGGCGACCACGCTGGTGCTGCGCACCGTCAACACCGTCTTTGAAGACTTCGAATACCACCGCAGCTTCGCCACCGACGACGGCGCCAGCGTGGTGCTGGAATTCAGCGCCAACGTGAGCGGCAAGGCGCTCAAGGGCATCGACATGGTGCGCTTCAACGCTGAAGGCAAGATCGTCGAGTTCGAAGTCATGGTCCGCCCCGCCACCGGCTTGCAGGCACTCGGCGCTGCCATGGGTGCAAAGCTGGGCGACAAGATCGGCATGCTCAAGGCCGGCGCCTGAATACCCATCCCCCAATTCCGAATTCCAACCAAAACCAACGGAGACTGCCATGTCGCTGCCCCCGATCCTGCAAAACCGCCTGTCCGTGCCCGTGGTGGGCTCGCCGCTGTTCATCATTTCCAACCCCGACCTCGTGATCGCGCAGTGCAAGGCGGGCGTGGTCGGCTCGTTCCCGGCGCTCAACGCACGGCCGGCCGAGCTGCTGGAGACCTGGCTGCAGCGCATCACGACGGAGCTGGCCGAATACGACGCGCAGCACCCCGACAAACCATCGGCACCGTTTGCCGTCAACCAGATCGTGCACAAGTCGAACGACCGTCTGGAGCACGACCTGGCGCTGTGCGTGAAGTACAAGGTGCCCATCGTCATCACCTCGCTGGGTGCGCGTGAAGACGTGAACCGCGCGGTGCACAGCTACGGCGGCATCGTGTTGCACGATGTCATCAACAATAAATTTGCGAAGAAAGCGATCGAGAAAGGCGCGGATGGCCTGATCGCGGTGGCGGCGGGCGCGGGCGGCCATGCGGGCACGACCTCACCTTTTGCGCTGATCCACGAGATACGCGAATGGTTTGACGGCCCGCTGCTGCTGTCGGGTGCGATCGCCAACGGCAATGCGATCCTGGCGGCATTGGCAGCCGGTGCGGATCTGGCCTACGTCGGATCCGCGTTCATCGCCACCGAAGAAGCCAACGCGATCGAGGGCTACAAGCAAGCGATTGTGGAAAGCACCGCCAGCGATATCGTCTATACGAACCTGTTCACTGGCGTGCACGGCAACTACCTGCGCAAGAGCATCGAAGGCGCCGGCCTGGACCCAGACGCGCTGCCGGAATCGGACCCAAGCAAGATGAACTTCGGCTCGGGCGGCGGCGCAAAGGCCAAGGCATGGAAGGACATCTGGGGCGCCGGCCAGGGCGTGGGCGCGGTCAAGCGCGTGGTGCCGGCGGCAGAACTCGTCAAGCGATTTGCCGAAGAGTTCGAAGTGGCCCGCCGTCGCCTGAACAACATCGAAGCCCTGCGCGCTCCGGCGGGTGACAAGACGACGGTGTAAGCAGTTAGGCCATCAGGCCGTCACAGGGGCTGGCTCCAGCAACGGCAGCACATCGTCTGCCCACGCGAGCCAGCCTTCTTCGTAAACGATGCCGCGCTGAAGCACCGCGTGCTGCAACTGCTGCGCACGTGTGAGATCAGCCCGCGAAAAATCGCGCTTCTCGATCTCGCGGAAGGTGTTCAGGCGCGTGCGGTGCTGCTCGATCAGGCGCTGCATCTCGTCGGCAAAACCGAGGGGGCCGATCACCGCTTCGGCACGCAGCTTCACCAGCACTTCCTCACGGTTGTCCGACGACACGGTCGGCTCCAGCACCCAGCGTGCGAGTTCGTCCCGGCCGGGCGGCAGCACGGTGTACGTCTTCTTGCGGCTGTCCTCCTCTTCTTCCACGCTCACCCAGCCAGCCTCGGCCATGCGGCCAAGCTCGCGGTAGATCTGCTGATGCGTGGCGCTCCAAAAATAGCCCATCGACTTGTCAAAGCGTCGAGCAAGCTCGTAGCCCGACGAGGGCTTTTCCAGCAGGGATGTCAGCAGTGCGTGTTGGATGGACATGGTGGAGTTTTTTTTGTAAGCCGTTGATTCTAAATGCAGAGCGCCCCTCAGGTGGAAGATTTTTTCCCACCAGATCAGGGCTTTCCTTGGTAATAAAATCAATGACTTGCCACGGCGTTTTGAACGCTGATTGCGCCCCCGCTCACGCTCGGACTCTTCGCACGGATGGGACGTATTTGGCAGTCCCTCGCCACCAACGTTAGTGCAACGTTCCCACTTGGCAGGCCCCTGCGGCCGTATTACGTGCATCCAGCAGCCACGTGAGCAAAGCCCGGCGTTACCCACCCTGCGGAACACCACCACAAGTTGCCGCCGTTACGATTTCAGAGGTTTGATCATCAGTCGTCGCGGCCCGGCCCCCTCCTGGGCTAACTTGTCCAGCGGATTGCGCAGGCGGCACCGGTCGATCGACAAGCAGCCACAGCCGATGCAATCATCCAATGTGTCGCGCAGCTTCTTGAGTTGAGCGATGCGCTCGTCGAGATCACTGCGCCATGTCGTCGACAATCGCGACCAAGCTTCGCGGTCCGGAATGCTGCCCTTCGGCAGTTTGTCCAGCCCGGCCGCTATCTCAGCCAACGAAATTCCGACACGCTGCGCCACACGCACAAACGCTACGCGGCGCAAAACGTCGCGCGAATATCGGCGCTGGTTGCCGCTCGTCCGGTGACTCTCGATGAGGCCCTTGGCTTCGTAGAAATGCAGTGTTGATACAGGCACGCCGCTGCGGCGGGATACCTCTCCCACGCTCAACGAGAGCGAAATACCCATTTCTTCCAAGGGATGTTTTTTCATGCGCGAACCTCTTGACCTCAACCTGACTTGAGATTTTAGAGTACGGCGGTATCTCCTAGCCATTCCTAATGACGAGGTTCCGCATGACATCCGCACAAGCTTCCTACGACTCACATACAGCGGTTTTCCGCATCAGCCGCTTTGCCGTACCGCCTGCCGCGATGCCGGCTTTCATGGAGCGCATCCAGCAAGCGAGAAACCTGCTTGCAGCCCAACCAGGTTGCTTGAAAAGCTCAGTGCTGACGCACCCCCCTGGCACCGTCGAGTTCAACGTTGTGTCCATCGTCGAATGGGCCAGTCTCCAAGCCATGGAGAGCGCCAAATCCGCGATTGAGGCGCAGCAGGTTCAGGAGGGGTTCGATCCGGAAACGTTCCGACGTGACCTCGGCATCAGCGCCGATACGGCTGTTTATACGGCCGCCACACATTAAAGAAATCGCGGCGCTGAGCACCTCGGGTGTTTTTGCGCTTTGCGAGAGCGCAGCGCCTCACTCTGCAGGCTGCGTGGACATGAAATCCTGCGCCGCTTTCACCAGCCACGTCCGCAGGGCTTGCAGCGGCGGATAGTCAGCACGGCTCGTGGGCCAGGCGAGGTAGTAACGCTCGGCGCTTTCCATCTCGGGCACATGCGGCAACGCCCGCACCAGGTCGCCTTGCTGCAGCTCGTGGGTGATCAGAAAACGCGGCAGTAACGCCACGCCCAGGCCGGCAACTGCAGCTTGCGCGGCCGTGGCAAATTGGTCGAACAGCATGCCCTGGGGTTCGGCACCTGTCACGTGGTGGCTGGCCAGCCAACGCGGCCAGGCATCGGGGCGCGAGGCCAGGTGCAACAGCGGCGCATGCAGCAGATCGCGCGGCTGCGCAAAGTCGTAGCGGGCCAGCAATGCCGGGCTGCAAGCAGGCACGACGGTTTCGCTCATCAGCAAGGCCAGTTCCGCCCCCGGCCAGTGCGGTGTACCGAAATGGATGGCCGCGTCCACCGCTTCCAGTTGAAAGTCGAACTGCGACAGCCGCGTCGTCAGATTGATGGTGATGCCGGGGTGCGCGTCAAAAAACGCCGGCAGGCGCGATGCCAGCCAGCGGGTGCCGAACGTCGGCAGGATGGCCAGATTCAAGCTGCCGCCCTGCGGATTGGCGCGGAACCCGACCGTGGCGCTGGAGATGCGCATCAACGCACCGCGGATTTCCTCCGCATACGCCTGGCCCGCCGCGCTCAGCCGCACGGTCTGGCGTTCACGCACGAATAGCTCAGCGCCCAGGCGATCTTCCAGCGCGCGGATCTGGCGGCTGACGGCGCTCTGCGTCAGGTGCAGCTCGGCAGCGGCAGCCGTGAAGCTCTGGTGGCGCGCGGCGGCCTCGAACGCGCATAGCAGGGACATCGGCGGCAGAAAGCGGCGGGACAGGAACATGGGGCGCAGGAGTTGTGCGGTGCAGAAGTCGCTCAATCATTCTAGTTTGGAATGACCTAGGGCCGGATTATCGTTTGACCGGCGTTCCTTGGCCAACCTAGCATGGCCTCGTCCCTGCCAAACCCCATTCAGTCATGAGCACTGTGCATCAACCTCCGGCGTCGAACTTCATCCACGCGAACGAAATCCGCTCCCGCTTTTCGCGCGCCATGTCCGCCATGTACCGCGAAGAAGTGCCCCAATACGGCACTCTGGTCGAGCTGGTATCCGACATCAACGCTCGCACGCTGGACGCCCAGCCCGCGCTGCGCGCGCAGATGGCACAGTCGGGCGAGCTGGAGCGGCTGGACGTCGAGCGCCACGGCGCCATCCGCGTCGGCACGGCAGCCGAACTGGCCACGCTGCGCCGGCTGTTTGCCGTCATGGGGATGGAGCCGGTGGGTTACTACGATCTTTCGGTGGCTGGCGTGCCCGTGCATTCGACGGCGTTTCGCCCGGTGGCCGATGCCGCGTTGCTGGCCAATCCGTTTCGCGTGTTCACGTCGCTGCTGCGGCTTGAACTGATTGCCGACGCTGCCCTGCGCGACAAGGCCACTGCCATCCTGACGCAACGGCAGATCTTTACGCCGCGCGTGCTGGAACTGATCGCCCAACGCGAAGCTGACGGCGGTCTGGCCGACGCGGATGCCGACGCCTTTGTGCGCGAGGCGCTGGAGACCTTCCGCTGGCACAGCACCGCCACGGTCGATGCCGAGACGTATCGCGCGCTGCAAGCCGCCCACCGCCTGGTGGCCGACGTGGTGTGCTTCCGCGGCCCCCACATCAACCACCTGACGCCGCGCACGCTCGACATCGACGCCGCACAGGCCGCCATGCCCGCACGCGGCATGGACGCCAAAGATGTGGTGGAAGGTCCGCCGCCCCGCAACTGCCCCATCCTGCTGCGCCAGACCAGCTTCAAGGCGCTGCAGGAAGCCGTGCGCTTTACCGACGATGCCGGCGCCCACACGGCGCGCTTTGGCGAAATCGAGCAGCGCGGTGTGGCCCTCACACGCAAGGGCCGCGCGCTATACGACCAACTGCTGGCCGAGGTGCGCAGCATGGGCAATGCCGGCAGTGCCGCACCCAACTACGAAGATCGGCTAGCCCAGGCGTTCCGCGCCTTTCCGGATACCCATGAGGCGTTGCGTGCGCAAGGGCTGGCGTTCTATCGCTACACCCTCACGCCAACGGGCCATGCACACGCCGACAGCGCAGCGGCGGCCGATGCGTCGTTGGATGAACTTCTGGCCAAGGGCTGGGTACAAGCCGATCCCATCACGTATGAAGACTTCTTGCCGGTGAGCGCGGCAGGCATCTTCCAATCCAACCTGGGTGGCGAGGAGCAAAAGCAGTACCAAGCCCACGCCGCACAGCAAGCGTTTGAGGCTGCGCTGGGTGCACGCGTGCATGACGAAATCGCCTTGTACGAGGCGGCGCAGCAGCGCTCGATCGATCAGGTGCGCGCCGTGCTGCGCGGCACGGCCCTCGTGGATGCCGCATGACCGGCCTGCACACACCCGCCGCCATGCCGGGCTTTGCCGCCCCGTTTGCAAACCCGGCCGGCTCACCCATCCGCGAACTGTTTCCGTACCTCAGCCAGCCGGGGATGATCTCGCTGGCAGGCGGGTATCCGTCGCCGAGTCTGTTCGATGCCGAAGGGCTGGCGCAAGCCGCCGCCCAGGCCGTGGCGGGCGATGCGCAAGCCCTGCAGTACGGCGCCACTGAAGGACTGCCCGTTCTTCGCACGGCCCTCGCAGCGCTGATGGGCGCACGGGGCATCCAGGCCAGCGCCGAGCAGATGATGGTGACCACGGGCTCGCAGCAAGCGTTTGACCTGCTGGTGCGGGCGTTGATCGAACCCGGCGATACGGTGTTGGTGGAAGTGCCCGCCTACCCTGCCACGCTGCAAGCCTTGCGCCTGGCACAAGCCCGTATCGTGCCCGTGCCGATGGACGAACACGGCCTGCAGACCGATGCGCTGGCCGACCTGCTGCACCGGTTGCCCGCCACGCAGCGCCCCAAGCTGCTCTACACGGTGCCGAATTTTTCCAACCCGCGCGGCACGCTGCTGTCTGCACAGCGGCGCGAAGCCCTCGTGCAGTTGGCCTGCACCCACGGCTTCTGGGTGGTGGAAGACGATCCCTACGGCGAGCTGCGCTTTGAGGCACCGGAGGGCAACGCCGCTGCGATGCCTCCAACCTTGCGTGCCTTGGGCGATCGGCTGGCAGCAGACGGCATGAACCCGGTGGTGTATCTCTCCAGCCTGTCCAAGACCGTTGCTCCCGCGCTGCGGATCGGCTGGATGCTGGCCGACAGCAGCCTGCTGCGCCGTTGCGCCATCGCCAAACAGACGGTGGATCTGTGCACGTCGCCGCTGGCGCAAATGGTGGCGGCCCGCTATCTGGCAAGCGGCCGCTATCCAGCCACGGTGCAGCGCGCCCGCATCGAGTATCAGCGGCGCATGTTGGCCCTGGTGCAAGGCATCGCCACGCAGCTGGATGGCCATGTGCAATGCGCCGCGCCGGCAGGCGGCATGTTTGTCTGGGCGACGTTCGCGCAGTCGATCGACCCGCAAGCGCTCTTTGATGCCGCCGTGTCGCAGCAGGTGCTCTATGTGCCGGGCACGGCGTTCTACCCGGACAACGCACAACTCAACACCATGCGCTTGTCGTTTGCCGCGCCCGAGGTGCCGCAGATCGAGCAGGCCGTGCGGCGGCTGGCTGGGGCGGTAACGCTGTCCATGCGTTGATAGCGCCCTCAAACTGACAACCTTCATCGCCATTGCCATGACACCCGACAACCTGATTCCGGCCTTGCGCGACATCGTGGGCCCCGCCCATGTTCTGACCGGCGACGACTGCGCCGAATACGAATCCGATTGGCGCCAGCGCGTGCGCGGCAAGGCGCGGTGCGTGGTGCGGCCGGGCTGTACGGCGGAAGTGGCCGCGGTCGTGCGCGCGTGTGCGCAAGCTGGAGCGTCCATCGTGCCGCAGGGCGGCAATACGGGCCTCGTAGAAGGCTCGGTGCCCAATGCCAGCGGCGGGCAGATCGTTGTGAGCCTGCGCCGCATGCAGACCGTGCGCGCCATCGACGCGGCCAACATGACGATGACGGTGGATGCCGGTTGCGTACTCCAGTCACTGCAGGACGTGGCAAGCGAGGCGGGCATGCTGTTCCCGTTGAGCCTGGGCGCGGAAGGCAGTTGCACGATCGGCGGCAACCTGGCGACCAACGCGGGCGGCACACAGGTGCTGCGCTATGGCAATGCGCGCGAGCTGTGCCTGGGGCTGGAAGTTGTTCTGGCTGACGGGCAAATCTGGGAGAGCCTGCTAGGCCTGCGCAAGGACAACACCGGCTATGACCTGCGCAATCTGTTCATCGGCAGCGAGGGCTCGCTGGGCATCATCACGGCGGCCACGCTGCGCCTCTATCCGCAACCGGCCGCGCAGTTGACAGCGTGGGCAGCCGTGCCTTCGCTGCAAGCAGCCACGGCGTTGCTGGCCTTGTCGCACCGGCATCTGTCTGCCGCGCTCACAGGCTTTGAAGTGATGAGCCAGGAAGGGCTCCGGCTGGTCGACTCGCACTATCCACATCTGCGCGTGCCGATGTGGCGCGACACGATGTGGTGCGTCTTGCTGGAAGCCTCCGACAGTGAGTCAGAGGCGCACGCCCGGGCGCAGTTTGAACACCTGCTGGAAACCGCGATGGAAGACGGCATCGTGACCGACGCGATCATCGCCGAGAACATCCGGCAGGCGCACGACCTGTGGCACATCCGCGAGAGCATCACCCTGGCCCAGGCGGCCGAAGGGCCCAACATCAAACACGATGTCTCGGTGCCGATCTCGCGCATTCCCGACTTTGTGGCGCAGACCGATGCGCAACTGCAGGCTCTGGCGCCCGGGCTGCGGCTCATCAACTTCGGGCACCTGGGCGACGGAAACCTGCACTACAACGTGCAGCCGCCGGCGGGGGCGGATGCCGCGGCCTTCGTTGCCGCGCATGAGGCTGCGATTGGCGATGCGGTGTACCAGTCCGTCCACCGATTTGGCGGTTCGATCTCAGCCGAGCATGGCATCGGCTCGCTCAAGCGCGATCACCTTCCGCATTACAAGGCGCCGGTGGCGCTGCAATTGATGCGGACCATCAAGCAGGCACTTGACCCGCAAGGCTTGCTGAACCCGGGTCGCGTGCTCGCATGATCGCCTGGTCAGATCAGATGGCGCGATAGGTGTCGCTCACGGCCATTGATTGCATGGGCCGGCGCAGCGTCGGATCAAACGGATTGATCTGCGTGGTCAGCCGATTGGCCTCGCGCAGCAGCATGTCGTAGACGATGGGCAGGCGCTCGGCGCTCAGGCGGTTGGCGAGCGTCCCCACAGAAAGCGCGGCGACGACATTGCCATTGCGATCGAACACCGGCACGGCAATGCCGGCCATGCCTTCGAGCAACCCGTCCGTCTTGGCGCTGTAGCCGAGTTCGCGCGCCTTTCTGACCTCGGAGCGCAGATAGACCTCGTCGTACACGCTGTAGTGCCGGATGCGCGGCAAGTTGTAGCGCAGCACCTCCTCCTGCTCGGCCTCGGGCAGGTGCGCCAGGATCACCAGGGCGCCCTGCCCCACTCCGAGTTCGATCCGGCCGCCCACGTCGCCGGTGAAGGTGCGAATCGGATATTGGCCTTCCACGCGATCCAGACACACCGCATCAAAGCCCGAGCGCACCAGCAGCAACACTGTGTCGCCCAGGCTGGCATTCAGCCGCAGCAGGGCCGGCCGGGCGACCGAGCGCAAGTCGTTCACCGCACCGGCCTGGGCCGCCAGGCAGAACAGGTCCAGGCTCAGCCGGTACAGCTTGTTCTGCTGATCCTGCTCGACCATGCCTTCTTGCGTCAGCCCCTGCAGCAGGCGGTGCGTGGTGGCGGGGGTCATTCCCAGGGTTTTGGCCAGGTAGGTGACGCGCACACCTTGGTGCTGCTGCTCCGCCATGGTGCGCAGGATCTGGAAGGTGCGGTGCATGGCGCTGCGCTGATGCGCATCGTCTTCGGAATCTACGGACATAAAGCTGGAACGGACTGAATTCGGTTGATCGATTGTATTCCGATAGTCGGAATAAATACGATAAATATTCCAACTACAGCGTATACACCTAGGCTGGAACGATGTTTTGGCACAGGTGTTGCAATAGCATAGCCATATTGTTCAAACAGAAGCGTCTGGCGACGCCCCCAAGTCGCAAAGGATGACCGATGAGTTTTCTGCGCCTCAACCATGTCTCCAAGCAGTACGGCGACCTGCGGGTCGTTCAGGACTTCAACCTGAACGTGCACAAGGGCGAGTTCGTCTCGCTGCTGGGCCCATCGGGCTGCGGCAAGACCACGACCCTGCAGATGATTGCGGGCTTCGCGGAGGTGACGGAAGGCTCGATCGAGCTGGACGGCCGGGACATCACCCGTGCCAAGGCCAACGCGCGCGGCCTGGGGATCGTGTTCCAGACCTACGCGCTGTTCCCGCACATGACGGTGCGCGAGAACGTGGAATTCGGGCTGGAGATGCGCAAGTGCCCCGCAGCAGAGCGCCGTGAGCGCGCCATGCAGACGCTGGCACTGGTGCACCTGGACAAGCACGTTGATCGCTACCCGCGCGAGCTGTCGGGCGGCCAGCGCCAGCGCGTTGCCCTGGCGCGGGCGCTGGTCATCAAGCCGCCGGTGCTGCTGCTGGATGAGCCGCTGTCGAACCTGGACGCCAAGCTGCGCGAAGAGATGCAGTTCGAGCTGCGCGAGATCCAGCGCAAGGTCGGCACGACCACCATCATGGTCACCCACGATCAGGCCGAAGCCATGTCGATCAGCGATCGCGTGGTCGTCATGGAGGCGGGCCGCATCACCCAGGTGGATACACCGCTGGCGGTGTATGAGCATCCGCGCAATGCGTTCATCTCCACCTTTGTCGGCAAGGCCAATCTGCTGCATGCCGCGGTGGTGTCGGGCACCGACGGCGAACTTCGCGCATCGATCGGTTCCGTGCAACTCGCGCTGCCGCCGGGCATGCCGGTGGGCAGCAAGGTTGTGCTGGCGCTGCGCCCGGAAAAGATGACGTGCACCGCCGACGGCGCCGGCCGCTGTGAAGGCCGCGTGACCGAACGCTTCTTCCTCGGCAACCAGTGGATGTACACCGTCGACACGCCGCTCGGCGCGATGCTGGTATCCGCCGTCAACGATGGCGATGCCCCGCGCGAAGTGGGCCAGACCGTCGGCGTGGATTGGCAGGACCGCTATGTCCGCGTGATCGGTACCGAGGGGCATGCAGCATGAGCCGCAGACCGACCTGGGTGCCATGGAGCATGACCGGCCCAGCGCTGGCCCTCTTTGCCGTGATGCTGTTCGTGCCGCTCGCGCTGAGCGTGATCCTGTCGTTCAACGTGTTCGATGCCGACAAGGGCCCCATTGCGGGCACCTTCACGTTCGTGCACTACCTGCACGTGGTGCAAGACCCGTACTACTACGAGATCTTCTGGCGCACGCTGCGCGTCTCGGCACTCGTGACGCTGGTCTGCATCCTGATTGGCGCGCCCGAGGCCTACATCCTGAGCCGGATGCGCAAGCCGTGGCGTTCGATCTTTCTGCTCGTCATTCTGGCGCCGCTGCTGATCTCGGTCGTGGTGCGCGCCTTCGGCTGGAGCATGCTGCTCGGGCCCGAAGGCCTGATCAACGCCGCGTTCAAGGCCGTTGGCATCGGCCCGGTCAAGCTGCTGTACAACGAGACGGCCGTCGTGATTGCGCTGGTGCACGTGATGCTGCCGTTCATGGTGATCCCGGTGTGGACCTCGCTGCAAAAGCTCGACCCGTGGGTGGAAAACGCCGCGCTGTCATTGTCCGCATCGCACTTCACCACCTTGCGCCGCGTGGTGCTGCCGCAGGTCATGCCGGGCATTCTGTCGGGCAGCCTGATCGTGTTCGGCCTGGCGGCCAGCTCATTCGCCATTCCGGGCCTGCTGGGCGGGCGCCGCGTGAAGATGGTCGCCACGCTCATCTACGACGAATACCTGAACGAACTGAACTGGCCGCTGGGCGCAGCCATCGCGCTGATTCTGCTGGCGGCCAACCTCGTCATCATGCTGGGCTGGAACCGCATGATTGAAGGGCGCTACAAAAGAACGCTGGGCTGAAGGAGCGCACATGCAAAAGAACGGACCGCTCGCGCTCATCTTCAACGCGCTCGTCATCATCTTCATGCTGGCACCGCTGGTGATCGTGTGTATCGTCGCCTTCACGCCTGAAGAAACGCTCACACTGCCGACCCATCATTTCTCGCTGCGCTGGTTCGATCAGGTGCTGCATCACCCCGACTTCGTGCAATCGTTCTGGAACAGCCTGTGGCTGGGCCTTGCGGCGGCCACGCTGTCTACCGCGCTGGCAGTGCCGGCCGCCATGGCCATCGTCCGCTACCGCGCGCCGGGGCTGCAGTATTTGCAAGCCGTGTTTCTGTCACCGCTGATCATTCCGCACCTGGTGCTGGGCGTGGCGCTGCTGCGCATGTTCTCGCTGGTGGGCGGGCAAGGCAGCTTCGGCTGGCTGATCTTCGCCCATGCACTGATCGTCACGCCGTACACCATGCGGCTGGTGATGGCAGCGCTGGTGGGCTTTGACCACTCGGTCGAGCACGCCGCTTATTCGCTGGGTGCGAGCAGCTTCACGGTGTTCCGCCGCATGACGTTGCCGATGATCCTGCCGGGCATCACGGGCGGGTGGCTGCTGGCCTTCATCAACAGCTTTGATGAACTGACCATGTCGATCTTTGTGGTGTCGCCCGCCACCGTCACGCTGCCGGTGCGCATGTACATGTACGCCACGGAATCGCTCGACCCGATGATGGCCGCCGTCTCGGCGCTGATCGTCTTCCTCACGCTCGCGCTGATGCTGCTGCTGGACAAGGTCTACGGCCTGGACCGCATTCTGATCGGCAAGCATTGAGACACAGATCACGATGAACGCTCCTGCAAATCCATCTGCCCGCGCGCAGCTCCAGCGCCTCAAAGAGCGCAATCGCCCCGCGGTGCCCTTTGTGCTGGATGGCCGCCCCGCCGAAGCGCTTGCCGGCGACACCGTCCTGACGGCCGTGCTCACGCAAACACGCCAGTTGCGCTTGAACGAATTCAGCCAGCAGCCGCGCGCCGGTTTCTGCCTGATGGGCGCATGCCAGGACTGCTGGGTGCGTCTGGCCGATGGCAAATCGCTGCGCGCGTGCCAGACCATGATCGAACCCGGCATGCACATCTGCACGCAACCGGCTGGCAGCGAGGGAGCCGCGTGATGACGCAACCCGCCCCCACGCTGCAGCGCCAGTCGCAGGCGGATCTGCCGCCCGTCATCATCGGTGCGGGGCCGGCAGGTGTGCGTGCGGCGCAGACGCTGCTGGCGCACGGCCTCAAGCCCATCGTGCTGGATGAAGCTCCGCGCGCCGGCGGTCAGATCTATCGCCGCCAGCCGGATGGCTTTGCCCGGAGCGCGGCCGATCTGTACGGCACCGAAGCCGCGCGTGCGCAGGCCGTACATGCCGCCTTTGACCAGCTCCAGCCACAGATCGATTACCACCCGCAGACCCTGGTGTGGAATGCCCAGCCCGATCTGCTCGACCTGCTGCATGTGCCTACGCGCGCGGTCAGCAGCCTGCCGTGGCGCGATGTGATTGTCGCCACCGGCGCCACAGACCGTGTGCTGCCGATCCCGGGTTGGACACTGCCGGGCGTCTATACGCTGGGCGGCGCGCAAGTCGCGCTCAAGTACCAGGGCTGCGCGATTGGCGATGCCGTCGTGTTTGCAGGCGCCGGCCCGCTGCTGTATCTGGTGGCCTGCCAGTACGCCAAGGCCGGCGCAAACGTCGTGGCGGTGCTGGACACTGCCCCGGCCACCGCGCGCTACAAGGCGGCGCCGGCCATGCTGGGCCAGCCTGGCGTCATGGCCAAGGGCATGGCGCTGGTGGGCTGGCTCAAGCTGCACGGCATCCCCATGCATCACGGCGTGCGTTTGCTGCGCGCGGAAGGCGATGCGGCGTTCGAGCACCTCGTCTGGCAAGACAGCGCAGGCCGCGAACAACGCACGGCTTGCTCTGCTGTGGGCATGGGTTACGCACTGCGGCCCGAAACACAGCTCGCCGATCTGCTGGGCTGCGCGTTCGAGTTTTCTGCACTGCACCGCTGCCATGTGCCGCGCATCGACGCCATGCGGCGCAGCTCGGTCGCGGGCGTGTATCTGGCAGGCGATGGCGCGGGCATCATGGGCGCCGATGCAGCCGAGTACTCGGGCGAATTGGCAGCGCTCGCCCTGTTGCAGGATCGGCAAATCACCGTCGACACCAATCGCTTGGCTGCGCTGCGCCAGCGTCTGCAGAAGATCGAGCGGTTCCGCCACGCGCTGGAAGTTGCCTTCCCCTTTCCCGATGACTGGGCCGCGCACGCCAGCGACGACCTGGTGGTCTGCCGCTGCGAAAACGTCACCGCGGGCACCCTGCGCCAAACGGCCGCCGAATGCGGCGTGCACGAGCTGAACCGGCTGAAGGCGCTGTGCCGGGTGGGCATGGGCCGCTGCCAGGGCCGGATGTGCGGCGCAGCGGCAGCGGAAATCCTGGCGCACGCGCAGTCCGTTCCGCTGGCACAGGTGGGCCGGCTGCGCGGTCAGGCACCGATCAAGCCGCTACCGCTGGATGTGACCGAGGCAAGCGAACCGGAGGGCCACCATGCGTGAGCAGCTTGCGTGCGACGTGGCCATCATCGGCGGCGGCATCATGGGCAGCGCCACCGCGCTGTTCCTGCGCCGGCGGGGGCTGGCCGTCACGTTGCTCGAGCGCGACCTGTGCGGTTCGCGCTCAAGCGGCGTCAATTTTGGCGGTGTGCGGCGTCAGGGGCGCTCCATTGAGCAATTGCCGCTGGCCCAGCGTTCGCACCAGATCTGGGGGCGTCTGACCGAGTTGATCGGCACCGAGGCCGAGTACGAGCGCAGCGGGCACTTCAAGATCGCCCGCAGCGTGGCCGACATGGAATCGTTGGCGAGCTATGCAGCACGCAGCGAGGGCTTTGGCCTCGGGTTGCAGCTCATTGAAGGCCAGGCTGCGCTGCAGAAATATTTTCCGATGGGCGGCGATCAGATCGTCGGCGGCTCGCTGTGCCCTGAAGACGGGCAGGCCAATCCGCGCCTGCTGTCGCCCGCATTTGCGCGCGCGGCGCACGCGGCAGGCGCCGATGTGCGCGAGCACGCGCCGGTGCAATCGGTCGAGCACGATGGCGCCCGCTTCGTCATTCATGCACGGCAGCATGACCGCGATCTGGAGGTCAAAGCCTCCGCGCTCGTCAACTGCGCCGGCGCCTGGGCAGCGCAGTTTGCAGCGCAGTGGGGCGAGCCCGTGCCGATGTTCACCATCCCGCCCACCATGGGCGTGACCGAGCCGCTGCCGTTTTTCCTGCCTTGGAGCCTGGGCGTGGAAGGCGGCGGCATCTACTGCCGCCAAGTGCGGCGCGGCAATGTGGTATTCGGCGGCGGGCGCGGCTACGTGTTGGACGACCAGCGCGCGCGCTCGTCGCACGTGGCGATCCTGCGCCAGTTGCCGCAGTTGGCTGCCCTGCTGCCGCAACTCACAGGCGCCCACATCATCCGCACGTGGAGCGGCACGGAAGGCAACCTGCCCGACGACCAGCCCGTGATTGGGCCCAGTGCCCGCCGCCCCGGCCTGTTCCACGCCTTTGGCTTTGCCGGCGCCGGCTTCCAGCTCGGGCCAGGCGTGGGCGATGTCATGGCCGAGCTGATTGCCGAAGGCCGCACCACCACGCCGATCGAACCCTTTTCCATCCAACGCTTTCTGCAACCCGCAGCTTGATGCACTTGATGCCCCAGGAGACCACCATGCTTGTGAAACACGCGAAAACATCGTTCACGTCCATCATTGCAGCGGCTGCCGGAACCGCGCTGCTCGCCGCCGGCGCCGCCCACGCCGAAACCAAGACGCTGTACATCGGCATGAACGGCGGCAACATGGAACGCACCTACACGCAGTTCGTATTCCCGCCGTTCGAGAAGGCCAACAACGTCAAGGTCGTCGTCGTGCCCGGCACCTCGACCGACATCCTCGCCAAGGCCCAGGCGACCAAGGGCAAGGCGCAGATGCACGTGATGACGCTGGACGACGGCGTCATGTTCCGCGCCATCGGCATGGGGCTATGCGAAAAGCTCAAGCCTTCGGCCAACCTGTCGGCCGTGCCCGCCATTGCCCACCTCAAGGGGGACTACGCCGTGGGCCTGTCGATGGGGCTGACCGGCCTGGCCTACAGCACCAAGATCTTTGCCGACAAGGGCTGGACGCCGCCGACCTCGTGGGGCGATCTGGCTGACCCGAAATACAAGGGCAAGGTGGTCGTGCAATCCATGCCGGCTTCGTCGTTTGGGCTGGATGCCTTCCTGATGTTCAACCGCCTCAAGGGCGGCACGGAAAAGAACGTCGATCCGGCCTTCAAGGCATGGCCCACCACCATCGGCCCGAACGTGGTCGAGTACATCCCCAACTCGTCGAAGGTGGTGGAGATGATGCAGGCCGGCGATGCCGCGCTGTTTCCCTACACGCTCACGCAGGTCGAGCTGATGAAGTCCAAGGGCATCCCGATGGAATTCGTCGCCCCCAAGGAAGGCGCCGTCGTTCTGCTGACGGCGCAGTGCGTGCTGGCCAACAACCCGGATGCCGATCTGGCGCAGAAGCTGGCGGACTACCTGATCAGCCCCGAGGCCCAGGCGCTCGCCATGGAAAACGGCTCCTACAATCCAGTCAACCCCAAGGCGCCGCTCAAGGGCAAGGCGGCGGACGAGCAGAACAAGATGAACAACATCCTGAAGACGGCCGTTGCCCTGGACTGGGACGTGATCAACGCCGAACGCCCCGAGTGGAGCAAGCGCTGGAACCGCACCGTCGAGCGTTGAGTTGAGCGCTGCCGCAACGCAACAGTTTTTGATTGAACACGAGAGAACAGCAAGGATTCGCGCCATGTCAGATTCACGAACACGATTGCAGACCGTACTGAAGGCCCTCGGCCTGGACCTGAAGGCCTACGAAGGGTCGGACTGGACGAGCCGCGCCCCGCGCGATGGCGCGGTCTTGGCGACCGTGAAATCGCATACCGCCAGCGAGGCCGAGGCTGCCGTCCAAGGTGCGCATCAGGCGTATCTGGCCTGGCGTACCGTGCCGGCACCCGTGCGCGGAGAACTGGTGCGCCGCTTGGGCGAGGCCCTGCGCACGCACAAGGCGGCGCTTGGCGAACTGGTCTCGCTGGAGGCAGGCAAGATCACCTCCGAGGGCCTGGGCGAAGTGCAGGAGATGATCGACATCTGCGACTTTGCCGTCGGTCTGTCGCGGCAACTGCATGGCTTGACCATCGCCAGCGAGCGCCCTGGGCACCGCATGATGGAAACCTGGCACCCCATGGGGGTGGTGGGCATCATCTCGGCGTTCAACTTTCCGGTGGCGGTGTGGTCGTGGAACGCTGCGCTGGCCCTGGTGTGCGGCAACGCCATCGTGTGGAAGCCGTCGGAGAAGACACCGCTGACGGCCATTGCTTGCCAGCACCTGATGCAGCAGGTTGTCGACGCGTTCAATGCGGAAAAGCCAGGGGCCATTCCTGCCGGGCTGAGCCAACTGCTGATCGGCGGGCGCGATGTGGGTGAGGCGCTGGTTGCCAGCCACCTTGTGCCGATCGTCAGCGCCACGGGCTCGACGCGCATGGGCCGTCAGGTGGGCGTGAAAGTGGCGGAACGCTTTGGCCGCTCGATCCTGGAGCTGGGCGGCAACAACGCGATGATCGTCACGCCTTCGGCGGATCTGGAGCTGGCGGCACGCGCCATCACCTTTGCCGCCGTTGGCACGGCGGGCCAACGCTGCACGTCGTTGCGCCGCCTGATCGTGCACCGCTCGGTGGCCGACACACTCCTCGCCCGTCTGGAAAAGATCTACCAGAGCATTGCGATTGGCGACCCGCTGGCCGACGGCACGCTGGTCGGCCCGTTGATCGACCAGGCTGCCTTCGACGGCATGCAGCAGGCACTGGCGCAGGCCCGCGCTGAAGGGGGCGAAGTACTGGGTGGCGAGCGCGTGCGCGAAGACATGGGCACCGACGCCTGGTACGTGCGCCCCGCGCTGGTCAAAATGCCGAAGCCGACGAAGGTGATGGAAAGCGAGACCTTCGCACCGATCCTCTATGTCGTGACGTATGACGGCGACACCGAGCAGGCCATCGCCATCCAGAACGGCGTGCCGCAGGGCCTGTCGTCCGCCATCTTCACGGCAAACCTGAGCGATGCCGAGCGCTTCATGTCGTCGGCGGGCAGCGACTGCGGCATTGCCAACGTCAACATCGGCACATCGGGCGCCGAGATCGGCGGTGCATTCGGCGGCGAGAAGGAAACCGGCGGCGGGCGCGAATCCGGCTCGGACGCATGGAAGGGTTACATGCGCCGCGCCACCAACACCGTCAACTACAGCGGCGCGCTGCCGCTGGCGCAGGGCGTCCGGTTCGACGTTTGATCGGCACTTGATCGACGTGATGATCAGGCGGCGGCGCGGAATGCTCCGCCGCCTTGATGGTCAACGCGCGCTCAACGCGCCGCGCCACCTACATCCGTGATCGCGCTATAGACAAGCGTGCGCAATTGCCGACGCACGGGGTAAGCAGACGACGGCAGGACCTGCGTCAGGAACAGGCCGATCAGATCCTCCTGCGGGTCCACCCAGAAGAAGGTGCCGGCCGCGCCGCCCCAGAAGAAATCGCCCGTGCTGCCGGGAATCAACGTGGCCGCCTGGGAGATCGTGGTTGCAAAGCCCAGCCCGAACCCCACGCCGTCATAGGCTGCCTCGCTGAACATCGAAGGCGACGATAGGCTCGACATGTCGCGCCCGCCCGGCAGATGGTTGGCCGTCATCAACGCCAGCGTTTTCGGCCCCAGCAGGCGCACGCCATCCAACTCGCCGCCCTGCAGCAGCATGCGTGAGAAGCGCAGGTAGTCCGCTGCGGTGGAAACCAAACCACCACCACCGGAAATGAAGCTGGGCGGCTTCAGGTACGGGCTGGCGCGCGGATCGTCCTGCAAGACCGGCCCACGATCGGACACCGTCTTCGACCCCATCGCCCCCACGGCATAGCACGCGCAGAAGCGCGACGCCTTCTCTTCCGGCACATGAAAGGCCGTATCGACCATGCCGAGCGGGTCGAAAATCCGCTCCTTCAGGAACGTCTCGAACGGGATGCCGCTGATCTTGCCGACCAGGTAGCCGAGCACATCGGTGGAGACGGAGTAGTTCCACGCGTCGCCCGGAGAGAACTCCAGCGGCACGCCGGCCAGCTTTTCGATCATCTCGTCGAGCGTGCCATCGGTGGCGATGTCGCCCAGCTTCAGCCGGCGGTACGCCGCGTCGATATTCGTGTTCTGGTGGAAGCCATAGGTCAGGCCGGAGGTGTGGCGCAGCAGGTCGACCATGCGCATGGGGCGTTTGACCGGGCGAGACTGGAAGCCCTCCATGAAGCCGCCGGCGTGCACGCCCAGGTTCGCCCACGCGGGGATGAACTTGCTGACCGGATCGTCCAGCGCGACCTTGCATTCCTCCACCAGCATCATGAACGCCACCGACGTGATGGGCTTGGTCATCGAGTAGATGCGGAAAATCGAGTCTTCGGCCAGCGGCACCTGGCGCTCGCGGTCGGCCAGGCCCAGCACGGAGTTCAAGGCCAGTTCGCCGCGCCGCCATACCTGCACGAGCGCGCCGGGCAGCTTGCCCGTCGCAATGTAAGCGTCATCGATGAAGCGCTCGACCCGTGCGAGCCGATCGCGGGACATCCCCTGCGTTTGCGTGCCTTGCCTGTCCATGCCTTCTCCTTGCATTGATGCCCGCGCCGGGCGCAGGCTTGCCAGACTCCGATCCGGTCTGCGCGGTATTCCGACACGCGCAGCCCCGCCCAGCGACACTGTACAGCGCTGATCCATTGCCCGCGACAACGTCCGGGCAGCGCCTATGCTTCAATGCGATTCGACCGCAACCCTGTACCACCATGAAGCGATTCGACGACCTGTACCTCTTCACGCGCGTCGTGGAAGCCGGCGGTTTTTCCGCTGCCGAGCGCGCCACGGGCATCCCCAAGTCACGTCTGAGCCGGCGCATTGCCGAGTTGGAGGTGCAGCTCGGCACGCGGCTGCTGCAGCGTTCAAGCCATCGCGTATCGGTCACGCCGGTGGGCGAAGCGGTGTATCGGCACGCGCGCGACATGGCCGATGCGTCAGCGGCCATTGAAGCGCTGGCCGGCGCAGCACGCAGCGAACCGGCCGGCGTGCTGCGCGTCGGCACGTCGCCTCTGCTGGCGGAAACGCTGGTGGCCGGCTGGCTGGCCGAATTTGCCGATGCGCATCCGAAGCTGCGCATCGAGCTGGACTTGTCCAACACCTACGTCGACCTGATCGAGCAGCGCATTGACGTGGCGATCCGCGCAGCCACGGGGCCGCTGCCCTCACGCGATGTGGTGGCGCGGCATCTGGTGGTCTCGCCGCGCGTGCTGGTGGCCAGCCCCGCGTTGATTGCCCGTGTGGGTGAGCCCGACACGCCCGCCGCGCTGGAAGATTTCCCTTGCCTGGGGCAAGGCTCGCTCGCCCGCAGCCGCGATTGGATATTGCAGGATGCGCGCGGCCATCGGCTCGCGCTGCCGATTCGCCCGCGCTTTGCCAGCGACAACATCATCGCCCTGCGCGAAGCCGCCATAGCGGGGCTTGGCCTGGCCATCCTGCCGCAGCATTGCTGCCATGCGGCGCTTAACAGTGGCCACCTGCGCACGGTGCTGCCGGGGTGGACACCCGAGCCGGCCGACCTGCACGCACTCTATCCATCGCGTGCAGGCGTGCCGCCTTCGGTGAAGGCGCTGGTGGCGTTCCTGCGCGAGCGCTTTGCCGCGGAAGCCACCATGCAACCGATGACGTGAACCCGCGCGTTACTTCACCACGCGACCAAGAAAGTCGAGCATGCGCGCACCAATTTCCGCATGGTGCGTCTCCAGCGCAAAGTGGCCGCTATCGACAAAGTGGATCTCCGCCTCCGGCAGGTCGCGCTTGAAGGCCTCCGCGCCGGGCGGAATGAAGATGGTGTCATTGCGCCCCCACACCGCCAGCAGCGGTGGGCGATGCGCGCGAAAGTACGCGTGCAGTGTCGGATACAGCGCCACGTTGCTCGCGTAATCCAGGAACAGATCCATCTGGATGTCGAGCTGGCCCGGGCGGCTCAGAAAATACTGGTCGAGCAGGTAGCCATCCGGTGCCACGCGCGTCGGGTCTGGCACGCCATTCAGGTATTGCCACTGGGTCATCTCATCCGAAACGATCGCATGCAACTCACGGCGATGCGCTTCGTCCGGGTTGTCCCAATAGGCCTTGACTGGCGCCCACGGCCCCTCGCCCAGGCCTTCCTCATAGCCGTTGCCGTTTTGCGTGACGATGGCGCTGATGCGCTCCGGATGCGCCGTCGCCAGGCGCCAACCGACCGGCGCGCCGTAGTCGAACACGTAGATTGCGTAACGCGACAAACCGATCGCCTGCGTAAAGCCGTCTACCACGCGCGCCAGGTTGTCGAACGTGTAGCGGAAGCCGCTCGGCACCTGCGTCAGGCCAAAGCCGGGAAAATCCGGCGCCACCACGTGATAGCGCTCCGCCAACTGGGGGATGAGGTTGCGGAACATATGCGACGCGCTGGGAAAACCGTGCAGCAACAGCACGGTCGGCGCATCGGCGGGGCCGGCCTCCCGATAGAACACGCGCACACCCTCGACATCCACCGTGCGGTGGCGCACGGCGCTTGGGGCATACGCATCGACAACCAGATCAGCGGTTCGGGCAGGGGCGTTCATGGCAAGGCTCCGGGATGGGTTTCGGGGAAACAGCAGCGAAACCATCGTAACCTTTGAAATTACATTTCACAAGTTACATGAAATTTTCCCATCGCTCGCATACCGATTTGTGATGCGAAATAAAACGGGCACGCCGTCTGGCGTGCCCGCGCGGGAGACGATGCAACAGAAAAACTCAGGTGAGCCGTTCGAGCGCCTGGGCGGCAATGCGCCGCGTGATGGCTTCTGCCGAGTCTTCCGTGGCCAGCCGGCCGGCCTGGCCCGACCACAGGTTGATGAAATCGCCCGAGCCGGTGGGCTCCGTCTTGGCGCGCAACGGCGCCAATGCACCGCCGGCCGTGGGGAAGGCCGGGGCAAACGTGCTCATCGGGCCGATCTCACGCATCAGCCGGTTGACGATGCCGCGCGCCGGCCGTCCGGTGAACAGGTTGGTGAGGGCGGTGTCGGCATCCGTTGCCTGCTTGAGCGCCGCGCGATGAATGGCCGAAGTCTTGGCCTCCGGCGACAACATATAGGCGGTACCGATCTGCACTGCCGATGCCCCCAGCGCCAACGCCGCCACCACACCGCGCGCATCGCCGATGCCACCCGCTGCGATGATGGGCACCTTCACCGCATCCGCCACCTGCGGCACCAGCGCGAACGTGCCGACCTGCGATTCGATCGTCTTGGCGAGGAACATGCCGCGATGGCCGCCCGCCTCGTTGCCCATCGCGATGATGGCGTCTACGCCGCGCGCTTCCAGCCAGCGCGCCTCTTCCACGGTGGTGGCGGCGGCGATGACCTTCGCCCCCGCGGCCTTCACGCGGGCCTGCAACGCCGTCGAGGGCAGGCCGAAATGGAAGCTCACCACCTCCGGCTTCAGTTCCTCCACCAGCGCGCAGGTGGCTTCGTCGAACGGCGCGCGGTTCACGGCCGGCGCTTGCGCGTTCAAGTCGATACCGAACTCGGCGTAGTAGGGCGCCAGATGGGCACGCCATCTGGCATCGCGCTCGGGGTCCGGCTGGGGCGGCGTGTGGCAGAAGAAATTCAGGTTGACGGGGCCGCGCACGGCCGCCCGAAACTGCTCGACCTGCTGGCGGATCTGCTCGACGCTGAGCATCGCGCAAGGCAGCGAACCAAGGCCGCCGCCACGTGCCACGGCAATCGCCAACTCCACGCCGGCCACACCCGCCATCGGCCCCAGCACGATGGGCACTTCGATATTGAACAACTCCAGCACGCGTGCATCGGGCCATGCGCTCATGATCATCTCCGGCAAGAAACGTGGACGACACATGGTAATGCGGCGGGCTTTTCACCGGATTGGGCCGTTGAAACGTGCATGCAACAAGTAACTGGAATATCACGTTAAATTGGTTACAATTCCACCGTCCGTTTGCTTGCAGACCAGCATGTCCTCACCTGCCGCCGCCCCCGCCCCCGCCGCCGATAAGCCCCTGCTGATCGCCGACGATCCGGTCCTGGACATGCTCAACACCGTGGCCAACATCAACGGCCACCCGCACGATTTCTGGCAGAACGACGCCGATGTCTCCGATTGGCTGGTGCGCGCGGGCTGGCTCGTTGAGCCGGTGGCAGGCCGCTACCCTCCTGGCGTGCTGCTGGCTGTGGCGCGGCACCTGCGCGAGGTGATTCGCACATTGGTGGAAGCACGCAAGGCGGGCCGTGCAGCCAGCGCCGATGCGCTCAACGTGTTCCTGCGGCAGGCGCCGAGCCATCCAGTGCTGGTATGGGAAAGCGGCACCCCGCGTGTCGAACGCGTGCGCCCGACCGATTCAGTCGAACAATGCCTGGCGCCGCTGGCCGAAGCCGCCGCGCACCTGCTAGCCGAGGGCGATTTCCAGCTCGTGCGCGTATGCGAACACCCCGAATGCACGCTGTGGTTTTACGACCGTACAAAGTCGCACAAGCGCCGCTGGTGCAGCATGGCGGTCTGCGGCAACCGCCACAAAGTGGCCGAATACCGCAAGCGGCAGCAAGGCTGATCGCACTTCGCTCGTTCCAATGCTGGAACGCCGCGTCGCGGCCAAACGGGCTGCGCATCAGCCCGCCGGTTCGTAATCTGTTCTCCCGAAACATTCAGCGCCTCAGGAGAACAGCATGTCTCAAACTCAATCCACACCCGCACAACGCCTCGCAGGTCGCACGGCTATCGTCACCGGAGGCTCTCGCGGCATTGGCGCCGCCGTGGCGCATCGACTGGCGGCCGACGGCGCACGCGTGGCCGTGGTCTATCGCAGCAACGCTGCGGAAGCCGACGCCGTGGTCAACGCCATCCGCGGCACCGGCGCACAAGCCATTGCCGTACAAGCCGACGTGAGCGATGCCCTGTCCGTCGACGCAATGGTGAGCACCGTGCGCGAGGCCTTCGGCGCCATCGACATCCTCGTCAACAACGCCGGCATCCTGGAAAGCCAGTTGGTCGGCAGCATCGATCTCGCATCATTCGACGCGCAGTTCCGCACCAATGCCTTCTCGACGATTCTCGTGACGCAGGCGGTGCTGCCGCATGTGCCGGCACGCGGCGGGCATATCGTGAACGTGTCGTCGAGCCTGGTGTACCGGCCCCGATCGGGGCTTGCGGTGTATGCGGCAAGCAAGGCCGCCGTCAGCGCCCTCACCCACGCGTTTGCGGTGGAACTGGGCTCGCGCAACATCACCGTCAACGCCGTGGCACCCGCGCTCACGCGCACCGACATGACCGCCCCGATTCCCGATGAAGTCAAAGCGCGCATGCGCGAATCGACACCGATGGGCCGTCTGGCGGAGCCGGACGACATCGCCGACGCCATCGCCTTCCTGGCCTCCGACGACGCCCGCTGGATCACCGGCCGCACCTTGATGACCGACGGCGGATTCATCTGAGAAGTAACCACCCAAAACGCGCGCCGTGCCGCCAACTCCCGCACGCAGAGGGTGTGGCCGTACCCTGCCCTGGATGGCGCCTTGAATTTCTGTTGCAGGGAGGAAAAAGAGAGGAGGCTGTCTGAGCGCAGCGAGTTTGCCTCCTCTCCCTCTCTGCGACAGAAATTCAAGGAGTGGGTCGCCATCTCGGGCGCGCCTTTCTTTGCCTACCTTTCTTTGGCAAGACAAAGAAAGTAGGTCGGCCCCGGCAGGGGACGAAACCCAACACAAACCAGCACCAACCAGCCGCGCCCGCAAAAAAAGCAAGCGCAGCGCCCAACAACTCACTCAGCCAACTGCCTCACAAGCCGATAAAGAAACTCCCGCCCGTCATACAAGCGCGCAATCTCGATACGCTCATCCAGACCATGCGTGCGCAGGTCCGCCGGCTCGGTAAACAGCCCCGACACGCCATACATCGGAATGCCCGCATTGCGCATGAACCGGCTGTCGGTCGCGCCCGTGCTCATCGCCGGAATCACCGGCACATTCCACATCTGCTGCGTCAGCGCCTCCACCGTCTTCACCAGGTCGCCATTGAGCGGCGACGCGGGGCTCGCAAGCGGCTTGTTGACGTAGCGCACGCTGATCTTCTCGTTGCCGATCACCTGCTTCAACTGACGATCAATATCGGCCGGATCATCGTGCGGCAGGATGCGGCAATTGACGGTGGCCTTGGCCGATTGCGGCAGCGCATTCTCTGCATGGCCGGCATTGACCATCGTGGCCACGCAGGTGGTGCGCAACTGCGCGTTGTAGAACGGAATGGCCGAGAGCCGATCGATCGCAGCCTGGTCCGGCCTGCCGGTGCCGACCGAACGCATGTCGTCCGCCAGTTGCCCCGTGGCCAGCGGCGCGCTGCGTGCGAAGTAGGTCTGCGTCACGTCGGCCAGCTTGAGCGGAAACTGATACGCCCCCAACCGATCCAGCGCGGCTGACAACGCATAGATCGGGTTCGTCTTCGTCGGCACCGAGCTGTGGCCGCCCACGTCACGCACTTCAAGCTCGTACGTCGTGTACATCTTCTCGGCCACCTGAATGCGATGGAGCACCGGCTTGCCATTGCGCAACTCGCCACCACCGCCTTCGTTGATGCCGAACTCGGCCTTCACCAGCTCGGGCT
This sequence comes from Ralstonia sp. SA306, assembly GCF_054792405.1. Taxonomy (NCBI): domain Bacteria; kingdom Pseudomonadati; phylum Pseudomonadota; class Betaproteobacteria; order Burkholderiales; family Burkholderiaceae; genus Ralstonia; species Ralstonia sp. SA306. The sequence goes on along the minus strand of NZ_CP096452.1, from coordinate 234,471 downwards.
TGTTGTTGACGATCCAGTACGCGCCGTTGGTCGGCACATCGCCGCGCTCCTCATCGGTGGTCAACGCCAGGATGATGTCGCGCGATGGCTTGAAGCCTTCCTGTTTAAGCTGCCCCAGCACCGACACGAAGGCCGAGGCCATCGCCTTGTCGTCAATCGCGCCACGCGCGGTGAAATAGCCGTCAGTCTCCTGCAGCTTGAAGGGGTCGGTCTTCCAGTCTTCGCGCTTGGCTTCCACCACGTCAATGTGGGCAAGCAGCAGCATCGGCTTCTTGGCGCCGCTGCCCTTGAAGCGCAGCACCAGGCTGCCCTTCTTCGGGAACGGCTCAAGCACCTGTATGTCGGCAGCGGCAAACCCCGCGTCGCGCAGGCGCTTTTCCATCGCATGCGCAGCGTTGGTTGTGTCACCGGCCGAATGCGTCGTGTTGATCTCGACCAGCTCTTTGTAGATGTCGTGATAGCGCTGCTGCTCGGGCGTGAGCGTGGTGGGCGCGGGCTTGCTGGCGGGGATGGTCTGAGCGAACGCGCCAGCGCTGCATGCCAACACAGCTGCAGACACCAAGGCGCGAACGGGAACACGACGACACTGGAAACGCATGACACCTCCGGATAATCGTTATGTGAACCGGCTCATGGCGCGTAGCGAGCGGCTCGGGGGGCGTGGCAGGACCATGAGCGGCTTCTGAGTGCACCGCATAAAACAAAGCGGGGCCGACCCGAAGGCCGACCCCGCAGTGTAGCGCCGCGGCAGCCATTTCGCTGCCAGGGCAACCCATCAGGAATCGTGCGTTACATCGCCACGCGGAACACCGCCACAGCGCGGCGCAGCTCGTCCGCTTGTTCCTCCAGTGCCTGTGCAGCGGCTGCGGCCTGCTCGACCAGCGCCGCGTTCTGCTGCGTCACGTCGTCCATCTGCGTGACCGCCTCATTGATCTGCTCGATGCCGGTGCTTTGCTCAGCCGAGCCCGCGCTGATCTCGCCCATGATGTCGGTCACGCGCTTCACGGCCACGACGATCTCTTCCATCGTCTTGCCTGCACGCGCCACCAGTGTCGAGCCCGACTCCACACGCGTGGCGGAGTCTTCGATCAGCGATTTGATCTCCTTCGCGGCACCCGCACTGCGCTGCGCCAGCGTGCGCACTTCACCGGCCACCACGGCAAAGCCGCGGCCCTGTTCGCCTGCACGCGCGGCTTCCACCGCAGCGTTGAGCGCCAGGATGTTGGTCTGGAACGCAATGCCTTCGATCACGGCGATGATGTCGGTGATCTTGCGCGACGATTCGCTGATCTCGCCCATGGTGGTTACCACATCCTGCACGACGGCACCGCCCTCCACGGCAATCTCGGAGGCGCTGACCGCCAGCGTGCTCGCCTGACGCGCGTTGTCGGCGTTCTGCTTCACGATGCTCGTGAGCTCTTCCATGCTCGATGCGGTTTCTTCCAGCGAGCTGGCCTGCTCTTCCGTGCGCTGCGACAGATTGGTGTTGCCCGCTGCGATCTGCTGCGTGGCCGAGGCGATCGACTCGCTGCCGCGACGCACCGTCACCACGGTCTCCTTCAGCTTGGCTTGCATCTGTTGCAGGCCTTCCATCAGCAGGCCCATCTCGTCACGCGAGTGGATGCGTACGTTGGTGGTCAGGTTGCCGCCCGAGATCTCATGGAAGTGCACCAGCATCTCTTCAAGCGGGCGCGAGATGGCATGCGAGAGCACGAGGTAGCACGCAGCCGCCAGCGCCACACCCACGGCAATCACGATGATGAATGCCCACACCAGGCCGTCGAAGAACGACTGCGCCTTACCGTAGGACGAAGCGGCCACCTCAGCTTGAATGGCGCTCAGTCGATCGGCCTTGATGGCGTACGGGACGAACAGTTCGTACAGCTTGTCGAGCACCAGCGGGCGCGCGGCAGCGTAATCGTGGCGGTCGAACGCCGCCAGAGCCGGCTTCAGGCCGTCGTTGAAGAACGCATCGCGCAGGCGCTTGGCCTCGCCGGCGGTCTGCTCTTCCTCGGGCGTCGCAAACGGCAGGGCGCTGTAGGCATTCCAACCGTCGTCGCTTGCCTTGACCTGTTCGCGGGCGGCCTTCACCAAGTCGGCGATCTTCGCGTCATCCGTTTCATAGACGGCACGATCCAGCGCCGTACGGACTTGCACCAGCCGAGAAATGGCCTGACCCAGCGCACGTGTGGATGCGAGCTGATTCGAATAGGTTTCCTTCAGCGCGTTGTTGGAGCGCATGTTGCCGTACAACCCGAGCGCGCCGACGCCCGCCAGGAATACAGCCAAAACAAACAGGACCAGCGCCAGCCGGGCCTTGATGGAGAGCGTCTTCATATCTGCCGTGGATTGCTAAGAACAAAACGTCGCGAGCCCAGACGGGGCGCCGACTTTAGCCAAATTAACGACAGATACTCAGCGTTCTTTAATCAATATGTCCGGGTTTGTACTGAATATACGGCGCATACAGCGCACTGCTGAACGCACTTCGCACACTGCACGTACGCGCGTTCAACGGGTGAAACATTCGCGCTGCTTTCACGATCATTGCCCCGCGTGCGGCATGTCCATCGACGCGAGCACATCCTTGATGTGCTGTGCCGCCTGCTGGGCATTCTGCGCAGCGGGGACGGGCGGCTGTTGATCGGTCGACAAGTTGCGCACGTGGTCATCGATGCTGATGCCGGTGCCCAGCGGCGCCAGCATCGCCGCCGATTCGTGCATGGCCCATTGGAAGTCATTGAGCGGCGCGTTGCGGGCGGCCTGCAAGCCCGCCGGATTCGCAGCCATGGCACGCGCGACGACGGGCTCGCGGTTGTCATCGGGCGCGCTCAACTCCAGCACCTGCCCCAGGTTGGGCGCGCTGGCATCGCGGGCGGTGAGCGGCGTCCGGATGTTGTACCGCACGCGCAGTGTCTTGATGATGGCGGTGTGGTCGTACGGCTGCGCCACCGTCGAGCGGAAGATCGTGCCTTTGGGAATCCACGGCGACACCACCACCGCCGGCACGCGCACGCCCAGCCGGTCGAACGCGAAGAGCTGCCCCGGTTGCGGCGGGCTGGGCGGCACCACGGCGGGCGGAGGCACGTGGTCGAAACAGCCACCGTGCTCGTCGAAGGTGATGACGAGCATGGTCTGATGCCACTGCGGCGAGCTGCGCAGCGCGTTGTACACCTGCGCGACGAGCGCATCGCCGTAGCCGACGTCGTGCGGCGGATGCATATCGTTGGGCCAGTCGAGATCGGCAAAGTAGCGGGGCTCGATAAAGCTGTATGAGGGCAGCTTGCCGCTGGACGCATCGTCGAGAAAATCGTCGAACAGGTGAAAGTGGTCCAGATGCAGCCACAGCCGCGTCAGCGTGAGCGACTGCGCGAAGTCGTGGTAATAGACGGCCCAATCGTCGGGCACCGCGCCGTCGAGCACATTGAACAGCGTCGGCATGAGATACGGAAAGTGCACCGGCGAATTGTTCGGATAACCGTGCGCGGTACCGGTGTGCACAAAGAACCGATTGGGCCACGTCTGGCACGGCGCCGAGGCAAACCACGCATCGCACACGGCATAGTTGCGCGCCAGCGTGCTGAGTGCGGGCACCTGGTCCGACGTGAAGAAATGCATGATGTCGCGCGGGTCGCCACCGTTCTTGGCGTAGTTGGTGGTGAAACCCTGCATGGTGGGCGTCTGGCCCAGCGGCATCTGCTGACCGAAGAGCTGCTGGTTGATGTCGGTGAACAGCTCGCCCGGGTCGGGGTTGGGCAGCGTCATCACGTTGGGCGGCGCGGGCGATGTCCATACGCGGATGGGCTGGCCGCCGCCGTCGGGGTTCGTCTCTTCGCCCGACAGGCCGTCGAACTCCGCGCTCTTTGAATACAGCGTGCCGAACAGGTTGTCGAACGACCGGTTCTCCAACATCAGCACGACCACGTGCTCGATTGCATCCAAGCCTGCCATGGCGGCCCCCTCGTTTCGTTGCGTTGCTTCGTTCTGCAGGCCCGCGCGGGGCGGCGCCCTGCGGGTCACTATAGGAAGAAACGAAGGGGATTGGCGTGGCGCGCGCCTACTGACGGTCCGCCGGCAGCACACGCCAAGCAATCAGCGCGCTCCCCGCTGTCACCAGCCACACCACGGGCCACGACGACCACGCCAGCAGTTGCGGCAGGCACAGCGATGTGATCCCGAGCGCCGCAAACGCGCCCGTGTTGCCCAGACCCAGCGCCGTGCCAGCACGCTGCGCACCGGCCAAGGTGGCCAGTTCGGTATAGCCCACGCCATGCCACGCCGATACGCAGATGCCGCCCGCCACCACGGCCGCTACCAGCGCAACGCGCATGACCGACAGATCGATCGACAGTGCCGACGTCATCCACGCCACGCCGGCCAGCACGACAAACAGCCCGGCGCTCAACCGCGCGCAGGTAAGCAGATAGGCGCGGCGATTGCCGTGACGGTCGGTCCAGCGCCCGCTCCAAACGCGCATGACGGCCGCCCCGCCCTGCACTGCTGCCATGGTCAGGCTGAGCGTGAGCACATTGGCGTGCGCAAAGTCGCGCAGGAACACCGTGGCGAAGGCGACCACCGCCCCTTGCGGCACGCACAGCAGCCCAATGGCCAAGGCCATGCGCAACAGCGTCGGATCGCGCAGCGGGCCCGTACCGCCAGGCGCCGCTGTGTGTGCAACCGCATTCACCGTGTCCGGTGCGTCATGCACCCACAACCACGTCAGCGCCGCAGTCAACGCACACGCCGCCGCCAGTACCCCATACACGGCGGCAAACCCGGCGTGCGCGGCCAGGCTCGGCAGCACCAGGGCGCCAATGCCGCCGCCCAGCGGAACGGCGGTCTGGCGGATGCTCATGGCCAGCCCCCGCTCGCCTTCGCGAAACCAGCCCATGACGGCGCGCCCGCTTGATCCGTTCACGCTGCCACCCAAGAGGCCCACACTCAGCATGCCGCCCACCAGCCACGCCAGCGGCGGCACGTGGCCATGCAGCGGCGCCACGCAACATGCCATCACGAACAGCGCCAGCGCGGTCAACCCAAGCCCCGTCAGCAGCACCGTGCGGTCGCCCCAGCGGTCGGTCAGCAAGCCCCACGGCAACTCGCTGATGGCGATGCCCAGTCCCAACGCGCCCAGTGCCACGCCCAGCTCCGCATTGCCCAGGTGATACGCCGAGCGGATGAACACGGCAGTCGTCGGGATGCCTGAGAACGCTGCCGAAAAGCTCGCATTGGCCGCCACGCCCACACCCAGCACCTTCCAGCGGTGATGGCGCGACATGGGCGTCGAAGTGGCCGGTAAGCACATCGCGGTTGTCATGATCGTTTCTCCAGAAATGCGTTTGACAGCAGCAGTCTGGCGGAGCAACATCAGGCCTAAATGACGTTAATCCCTCATTTCAAGACATCATGCGCAGAATCGGCTTTTTGGTGTTTCCGGGCTGCAGCCTGCTCGATTTCACCGGCCCGCTGACGGCCTTTGACGTGGCGAATCGACTCGCGCCGCAGCCGGCATATCGCATCGACGTGCTGTCCGAAAGCGGCACGCTGGTGCAGAGCGCGCCCGGCCTCGTCATGCAGACGCAGGGCCTGGACGATCCGGTCTTCGATACGTTGATCATCTCGGGCGGCAACGGCCCGCGCGAAGACGCGTTCTCGCCGCGGCTGATCGCCTTCGTGCGGGAAGCGGCCGAGCATTCGCGACGCATGACAAGCGTGTGTTCCGGCGCCTTTGCGCTGGCGGCGGCGGGCCTGCTCGATGGCCGGCGCGCAACCACACACTGGCGCATGGCAGCGCTGCTGCAGCGGCGCTATCCGCGCGTGCAGGTGCAGAGCGATCACATCTTCATTCACGACGGGCCGGTCTGGACGTCGGCCGGCATCTCGTCGGGCATCGACCTGGCGCTGGCGCTCATTGAGGAAGACCTGGGGGTCGACGTATCGCGCGCCGTGGCCCGCGAGCTGGTGGTCTACCACCGGCGGCCCGGCGGGCAATCGCAGTTCTCGACCTTGCTGGAGCTGGACCCGGCATCGAGCCGCATTGCACGTGCGCTGGGCTATGCGCGCGAACACCTGCATGAAGCGCTGGACGTCGACCGCCTGGCCGAAGTCGCCCACCTGAGCCGCCGGCAGTTCGACCGCGCCTTTGTGGCAGAGACCGGCCAGACGCCGGCCAAGGCCATCGAAAAGCTCCGTGCAGAGATCGCCCGGCCGCGCGTGGAAGCCGGTGACGAATCGCTGGAACAGGTCGCGCGCGCCGTGGGCTTTGCCGATCCGGAACGCATGCGGCGCGCGTTCATCCGCGTGTTCGGGCAGCCGCCGCAATCGGTGCGGCGCTCGGGGCGGTCTGGACGATCGGGACGATCGGGCCACACACGCCTGGTGGCCTAGCACGCCGCGCCCATGCATCCGCTACCCTGACGCGCTTGAAATCCGTCACCTCGCATTCGCACCGATGTCCGACCATCAAGACTTGCCCCTGCTCTACAGCTATCGCCGCTGCCCCTACGCCATGCGTGCGCGCCTGGCGATGCTGCAGGCCAATCGGCGCTTCCGGACGTTTGAGATCGTCATGCGCGACAAGCCTGCCGAACTGCTGGCGCTGTCTCCCAAGGGCACTGTTCCTGTCTTGCATTTGACAGACGGCAGCGTGCTGGAAGAGAGCCTCGACATCATGCGCTGGGCCTTCAACGCACGCGACGCCGATGGCTGGTGGAGCCGCGCGCAATCCGATGACAACCTCGCCCTGCTGCGTACCAACGACGGCGAGTTCAAACGCCAGCTCGATCGCTACAAGTACCCCGACCGCTATCCGCACGAGACCACGCCCCGCGAGACGGCCCGTGCTCGGGCAACAGAAGCCCTGCTGATACCGCTGGAATCACGCTTGCTGGATCAACGCTATCTTGGCGGCTCGACACCGTGCGCAACGGATCTGGCGATCTTCCCGTTCGTGCGGCAGTTTGCTGCGGTAGAGCCGGACTGGTTTGCCGGTCAGCCTTTGCCGGCAGTGCGGGCCTGGCTGGCCGAGTGGCTCGGCAGCCGCCTGTTCGAGGTCTGCATGACGAAGCAGCCCGTGCAGGCCGTTGCTGTGTTTCCCGAGTATCAGCATCCGAATTGATCACCTGATCGACTGATCCATCGATGGAGGCGTGTGTGCAATGAACGAACCACAGACTGCATCCCCCGACAGCACCGCAGCGCGCGTCGCATTGTGGCGCGCCTTGCATGTGCACAGCGATGCACCGCCGCACGTGCTGGAAGACGAGGTGGGCTTGAAGTTGCTGGACCCAGAACCCGGCTGGCAACAACGCGGTGACATGGACCCGCAGTTCACGCGTCCGTTTCGCGCGTCCATTGTGGCGCGTGCGCGCTTTATCGAAGACCTCGTCATCGAGCAGGCAGTCCGTCGTTTGAGCCAGTACGTGATTCTCGGGGCGGGGCTGGACAGCTTTGCGCAGCGCCGGCCCGATGTGGCATCGCGCATGACGGTGTTTGAGGTCGATCAGCCGGGGCCGCAGGCCTGGAAGCGGCAGCGCCTGGAAGAACTGGGCTTCGGCGTTCCGCATTGGCTGCGCTTCGTTCCGGTGGATTTTGAGGCGCGCGAATCCTGGCAGGATGCGCTGGTCGCCGCCGGGTTTGATACGGGCAGGCCGGCCATTGTGGTGTCCACGGGCGTGAGCATGTATCTGTCGAAAGAAGCGAATGCGGCCACGCTGCGGCAGGTGGCGTCGCTTGCGCCGGGCTCGATGCTGGCGATGACGTTCCTGCTGCCGCTGGAGATGGCGGACCCGGACGTCCGGCCTGGCCTTGAGATGGCGGAGAAAGGTGCACGCGCGAGCGGCACGCCGTTCATCAGCTTCTTCACGCCGCCCGAAATATTCGCGCTGGCCCGCGAAAACGGCTTTCGCGATGCCCAGCACATTTCGGCAGACATGTTGACGGACCGCTATTTTGCAGGCCGCGCCGACGGCCTGCGCCCGCCGCGCAATGCCGAAGAGCTGCTCGTGGCCACGGTCTAGCCGCGCACGCGTCTACCGCTCGCGCAGCGGGCCGGGCAGTGCCTTCAGGCCAATCCACAGCACCCCAATGACTACGTTGACGGGCACGCTCAACGCGCTGGGCACGTAGAACAGCACCGACAGGCCCGGCGTGTTGAGCCCCAGTTCCAGCACGCCGCCCAGGGCGTAGAAAAGCAACCCGCACCAGAGCCAGCGCCGCATATAGGCCAGCAGCCAGTGCGCGTGCGCCTGGTTGAAACGCCACGCGGCCGAGCGCTCGAACAGGTTGCCGCGGCTGGCGTCTTTGAACAGCCAGCCGAAGAAGAAGTAGCGGTACAGCAGCGTGCGAAAGGCGAGCTCTTGCATGATGGCTCCCTCGGCCAAACCAGCTTCAGGCAAGCAAGTTTGGCTCCAAAATCGCGCGGGCGCCATGCCCTCCAGCGCCGGGTTGATCATGAAGCACCCGGCCGTGCCGCCCCGTCTTTCAGCTTGCCAACTTCTTGAAGGTCTCCAGCACTGCATCGCCTTTGAACGGCTTGACGATCCAGCCCTTCACGCCGGCGGCCTTGCCGCGGTCTTTCATGGCAGGGCTGCTTTCGGTGGTGAGCATGATGACGTTGACCGTCTTGTTGCCCAGCTCACCGCGCACCTTTTCGACCATAGTCAGGCCGTCCATGTTGGGCATGTTCACGTCACTGATGACGAGTCTGAGGCCGGGGTTGGCCTTGATCTTGGCCAGGCCGTCCTTGCCGTCCACGGCGGTGTCCACCGCCAGACCGTGCTTCTTCAGAAAACCGGCCACCTCATCGCGGACGGTGCTCGAATCGTCGACAACCAGAATCTTGCTCATGACGCTTTCCTCGTTCTCAATCTATCCAATCAAAACAATTCCAACTCGCCGCCGGATTCCACTTCGCCGCTCACATCGGCCACGAAATCCAGCGGTGCATGGGCACACACGCACACGGTAGCGTCCACCCGCACCGTGTCGTTGATGGTGACCGCATAGGCGGCCACGTAGCCTGGCTTGAGCACGTCCAGATACGGCAGGCAGCGCGCGCTCACCACATAGGGCGTGGACATGCCAAGGTCGGGAAACACCTGCAGCAGTTCCTGGTTGAGCGCGCCGCAGCACAGGTTACCGATCTCCAGACGCGCCTCTTCAAAAGAACGCCCCGTGCCTTCACCAGTGAAGTAGGCGCGCGTGGCGTCGGAGTCATCAAAGCGCAACACCAGCAGCAGGCGGAAGGCGATGGACGAGATGGTGAGGATGAGGGCGTCCTCGCCACTCAGGGTGTCACCTTCGGCCGCGGTGCTGATATGGCAGGTGTCTTCCAGCTGCCGCGTGAGCCGCGTACGTGCGGCCTTGCGGAAGATGCGATCGAAACTGTCTTGTGCGTTGCTGCGGATCACGTCGGGCCTGCCTAGTGAAGCTGGTGTTGAAACTGGCTGGCCAGCGCCTCGACGCTCGACAGCGACGCGGTGATCATCTTGCCGCCCGCCTGGATGTCCTGGAACGTGGCGGTGGTGGTCAGATCGTTCAGGTGCAGGCTGTTCCGGTAGCTCTTCGACAGTTCTTCCGAACGCGCAGCCAGCGCGCGCACCTCGCTGGCCACCACGGCAAAACCCCGGCCCGCCGTGCCCGCACGCGCCGCCTCGATGGATGCATTGAGCGAGACGATCACGACATGCCGCACGATGGACTGCAGCTCCTGGTTCTTCGCGTGCATGTCGTGGTTCTGCTCCATGAGCGAGATCATCTGCTCATGCCAGCGCTCGAACGTCAGCGCCAGGCCCCGCAGGCGTGCGGCTTCTTCAGCAATCTTCGTGGCGCGGCTCGCCCACTGTTCCTTCGCTGCCGTGGCCGACTGCAGTTCGGTACGCAGTTGCTCGATGACTTCCAGTTGATCGGAAGCGGCATCGCGCATCTGGGCGACGGTGGTTTCCAGTGCGGCAACCTCACGCATGCCCGTTTCCACCAGCGCGGCGTGCCTTGCAAGCTCGACCGACAGATCAGCGATGCGGCCATCGGCATCGCCCAAGGTGCGCGCCATCGCACTCACCTTTCGTTGCCGGATCAGCCACACCAGCACACCAGCCACGGAGCCGCCGGTGATTACGGCCAGAACAATCGCCCCCATCACGATGCTTCCTTATCCAGATCCATGCGCACTGCCGGTTGCGCGCCGAGCGCAGCGTTCACGCTGTCGACTGCAAAACGTTCGGGCAGGCACACCACCGTCTGGAACTGGCGAAACGCAGCACCCTTGTTGTCGTCGGTAAAGCGCAGTTCGATGCGGCCATGCTCGCGCTTAAGGAACTCCAGCACGGCGTCCATGCCGACGCCGCGTCCGGACACTTCTGTCACCTTGTCGGCGGTCGAGAAGCCCGGACGGAAGATGCACTGCGCGATGTCTTCGTCGGTCGCGTGTTGGCCTGCGCCGATCCAGCCGCGCTCCATGGCGATGGTGCGGATGCGGTCGAGCGCAAGGCCCCGGCCGTCGTCACACAGCGTGATCTGGAGCATGCCCTGGTCCACACCGACGTCGATGTCGATCGTACCGGCAGCCGGCTTGCCGTGGGCGATACGCTCTTCCGCCGGTTCGATGCCGTGGTCGATCGAGTTGCGAAGCAGGTGCATGAACACGTTCTGCAGGATGCCGCGCGCCTCGGTGCGCACGCGATAGCCGTTGTCGTCGATACGCACGGCCACAGGCTCCTTGCCCAGCTCTTGCGCCAGCGACGGCAGCGATTGCAACGCGCCGGACAACAGCGCGTCCACCGTCTCGCTGCCCAGCAGGCGCAGCAGTTGATAGACCGAATCGCGCATCGCCACGAGTTCGTGCAGGCTGCCCGGGTTGGCCGATTCCAGCAGGCGCAGGCTTTCTTGAATGCGCAGCATCGCGTCGGGAGCGGCTTGCGTGGCATGGCCTGACACCGCATCGCCCTTGCGGCCGAGCTTCACCTCATTGAGGCGGGCGTAGTTTTCGATGGCCTCGCGCACACGCGTCAGCTCTTCCATCAGCCAGTCCTGATCCCATGTGTGTTCGGTGTCAGGTTCGCGCAGCGCGTGGTAGGTCTGCTCGGTCTCGTGCACCACGTTGGTCAGATGCTGCAGGTTGTACGTGCGCGCATTGCCCTTGATGGTGTGCATGTTGCGGAACAGCGCCGCAATGGCCGCGCTGTCCGCCTGCGAATACTGACGGATGATCCGTTCGTTCTCGTGCACAAAGGTCGTGGAGCTGTCGATGAAGTGCTGGAACTTCTCCTGGCTCACCGCCAGGATCTCGCCGATCATCTCCAGGTTGCGGCGCTGCTCGCTGGCCTCGGCGGCCAGCTTGCGCAGCTCGGTTACATCGCGCACGCACAGCATCAGGCGCAGGATGGTGTCGCTCTCGTCGGTAATGGCCGACCACGTCAGGTCGAGCGTCTTCACGCGCCCATCCGGCATGCGCTTTTCCACCTCGCTCGCCAGCAAATGCTGGTTGAACGCGAAGTTGATGATGTCCTGCCCAAGGCAGGCATCGACCGCCGCCTCCACCTGCGACAGCGCATCGGCGCCCAGGCTGGTATCGGCAAAGATCAGCTCCATCAACTTGCGGCCGGCGATCTCCTGCGTCTCAAAAATCGATTCGAGGTAGATCGAGTATTCCTCGTGCACCACGCCGCCATCGACCACGGTCAGGATGCCCTGCTGCATGTTCTGCAGCATCGCCTGGATGTCGGCCGTCTTCTGCTTGAGCAGCGCGGCGTTCTCCTGGATCTTCTCGATCATCTGGTTGAACGCGACAACAGAATGGCCGATCTCGTCCATGCGGCCCACCGGCACACGGCGCGTGAAGTCCTGGCTGGTGGCGATCTCGCTCATCTCAGCCTGCATTCGCGTGAGCGGACGCGTGATCTGGCGATACAGCAGCATGCCGATGGCGGTGAGCAGCACGATGGCCACGCCGCTCACCACGCCGATGGTGGTGGCTGTGTTCGCAAGCTTGCCGTTCAGGCCGGCGATGGCCTCGTCCTTCTCACGGTTTTTCTCGATGCGCAGCGTTTCGACAATCTTTTCCAGCACGTCGCGGTAGCTGGCCACGTTGGCAAACAAGAAGGCCTGTGCCAGCTCGTCCTTGCCCGCGAGCTTCATGTCGGTGGTCTGCTGGATGGCCTCGACGTAGCTGTCGACGCTCTCCTTGGCCTGTGCAACCAGGCCTTCCTGCGCGTGGCTGTTGGCGCGCTTGGCTTGCACGTCCAACGCAGCGCGCAGCGCCGCTTCCTTGGCCTTCAGGTCGTCCCGGGCTTGCGCAACGATGTTGCCGTCGGGCGCATACACCAGCACCATCGTCGCAAGCTGGACATCCTTGACGAGCGATACAAGATCAGCCGATGCCAGCGCGCTTGGCACCACGCCCTCCGTCACCTGGCGGACTTCTGCCGCGCTGCCCCGGGTCTGGTAGACCGCGTATCCGCCGATGGCCGCCAGCGCGGCAAACATCAGCACCACCAGCAATGTAATGCGATGACGAATGGTCATTTGAAATTCTCTCGATTCAGCCACCCCCTGAAAGAAGGGTGCCTCAATATGTTTTCCTAAACTCCGGAGGCGCAATTATTGAAGTCGAAAGATGACCAATCGATGACTGTCGCATCAACCATCCGGGCATTGCGGCATTGAATTTTCGTGGCACAGGCATTGCGGCGCCTACCCTTGCTGCACTTGGATTCCCGGCGAAATCGTTTTACACCCCCACTCAAGTGGGGAATTGCGCAGAAACGCTCAAGTTATTTTTCTCATCGCCGTTAACTGAGCGCCGTTTTATTTTCTTTTTACCTCGCGAATTATTTTTTTGTTGATGCCAAAAGCAAAAAAAACGGCATTTATCGGTTTTTCAGCGCGCGGCCAGATGGGGCATCTCGCCCACCGTTGCCGAGTGGCTACCAGCCCATGTTCCTGCCAGAATGTTCTGCTTGGGCCCACCACGGAGGCAGACACATGAAGAAGAGCACGCAGGACACCGCCGCACCCGCATCCGAACTGATCGACGCACGCATTGCAGAGCTGGGCGACTGGCGCGGCGAGATGCTCGCCCGCCTGCGCGCCATCATCCGGGCAGCCGATCCCGACGTGGTGGAGGAATGGAAATGGAGCGTGCCCGTGTGGTCGCACCATGGCCTGATCTGCACCGGCGAGGCCTACAAGCAGACGGTGAAGATGACGTTTGCCAAGGGCGCCTCAGTGCCTGACCCTTCCGGCCTGTTCAATTCCAGCCTGGACGGCAACACTCGCCGCGCCATCGATTTCCGCGAGGGCGACAAGGTGAACGAGAAAGCGTTGAAGGCGCTCATCCAGGCAGCCATTGCCGTGAACAAGGCCGGCGCCAAACGCTGAAGAACGCGCAAGCTCGTGCGGGTCGGGCCGGAGCCGTTAACATACGGCCCGCCTGATCAACCAACGGAGCAACCGCAGTGATTCAACCGACCAGCGTATTCAAGGACAACCTCGCCCAACTGCCCGCCATTGACGGCATCGAACGCATCGATCTGGTCGACGGCCAGGGCGCAGTGGTGGCCGATATCGAAAACAAGCCGGGCAAGCAAGGTTCGGTGGCGGTGTATCACTACCTGCAGCAGACGTTCGGGCAGCTCGACGCCAAGGCCGCCGAGCACGGCCTGGCCGTGTTTGCCGAGCACACCATCGATGCACGCAACCGCCCCGGCGCCCACCCGAATGTGGACCGCCTGCTGGCCATCGCGGCGGGTGAGCCGGCCCTGCGCATCAACGTCGTAAAGGCTGGATGACGCATCGCTGATGCGCGCGGCAAGTAGCGAGTGAACCACCTGTTCTCTCGCTGCACTGCACACAGCGGCATCTGAAAAGCCGTGCGCCGCGCACGCTGATTGCCAGCCATGGGCACGCGGCGTAGCATGAGGCAGCCCTTCTTCGGGAGCCGCCTCATGCCTGCCCAGCACGAAGACAAGGTCCGCCAGCACATGGCGGATGCAGTGGCCCTGGCGCGCGAACGTGCGCCCGATATTGCCGACCTGTTCGAGCCGTTCCTGCGGCATTACTACGGTCTGGCAGACCCCGAAGACGTGATCTCGCGCAGCGTTGCCGACCTCTACGGCGCGGCGATGGCGCACTGGCAACTGGGCCAGAAATTCGTGTCGGGGCAACCGCGCGTGCGGGTCTACAACCCGAGCCTCGAACAGCACGGCTGGTACTGCGGTCACACGGTCGTTGAAATCGTCAACGACGACATGCCGTTCCTGTTCGACTCCGTGACCATGGAGATCAACCGGCAAGGGCTGGCGCTGCATTCCGCCTTCCACCCGGTCTACCGCGTACAGCGCGATGGCGCAGGCATGCGCGTGGCGGTCTCGGCCGGCGGCGGTGTCCAGCGCCCGGCGGCCCTTGCGGGCGACATGCCCGATACACCCGCCGATGCGGACAGGGAAACCCACGGCGTAGCCCGCTTCGAATCGACCATCCACATCGAGGTCGATCGGTTCTCCGAACCGGACCGCCTGCAGGCTTTGCACGACGGCCTCATGCGTGTACTTGGCGACGTGCGTGCCACGGTGGAAGACTGGAAGCCCATGCAAACGGCCGCCCAGGCCGCCATCGATGCGCTGGCCGTACGCGCCGCGCAGCCCTCCACCGGTGACGTGGAACGTGCCGAGATCGCCGAAACGCAGGCCTTCCTCACCTGGATGATCGAGCGGCATTTCACCTTCCTTGGTTATCGTGATTACGAACTGATCACGCAAGACGATGGCCATTACCTGCGCGGCATACCGGGCACCGGCCTGGGCGTGCTGCGTGAAGCGCTGCGCGACACCTCCACGCCGGACACGACGCGCCTGGCACCGGGCGCGGCCAAGTTCATCGACGCACCCGAGCCCATCTTCCTCACCAAGGCCAACTCGCGGGCCACCGTGCACCGGCCCGGGTATCTCGACTACATCGGCATCAAACTGTTTGACGCCGAGGGCCGTGTCTGTGGGCAGCGGCGTTTCCTGGGGATGTACACGTCGAACGTCTACATGGTGCCGGCTGAAGACATTCCGCTGGTGCGCCGCAAGGTGGCCGACGTCATCCGACGCACGGGCTTCCTTCCCGACGGGCATCTGGCCAAGACGCTCGTCACGATCCTGGAGCAATACCCGCGCGACGAGTTGTTCCAGATGGACGCCGAAGCGTTGCACGACATCGCACTCGGCATCCTGCGGTTGCAGGAGCGCCAGCGCACGCGCCTGTTCGTGCGCCGTGATCCGTTTGACCGCTTCGTGTCGTGCCTTGTGTTCGTGCCGCGCGAGAAGTTCAACACGGATCTGCGCGTGCGCATCCAGGGTCTGCTGCAGGCGGCGTATCACGGCACCGCAGTGGAGTTCACGCCATTGCTGTCGGAATCGATGCTGGCGCGCATCCACATCACCGTGCGCACGCAGCCAGGCAACGTGCCCGACGTGGACGTGGCCGAACTCGAAGACCGCATCGTGCAGGCCGCCCGGCGCTGGCAGGACGACCTGGCCGACGCGCTGCTCGAACGCGGCGGCGAAGAGCGCGGCAATCGCCTGCTGCGCCGCTATGCCGGCGCGTTTCCGGCAGGTTTTCGAGAGGACTACGCCGCACGCCTTGCCGTGCGCGACATCGAACTGATGGAGCCGCTGCTCGGCGCCAATGCCACGGACAACGTGCTGACCATGCAGCTCTACCGGCCGCTCGAAGCGCCACCCGGTGCGCTGCGTTTCAAGATCTACCGCGCCGGCCAGCCAACATCGCTGTCGCACAGCCTGCCGATGCTTGAACACTTGGGCGTGCGCGTCAACGAAGAGCGCCCCTACTGCATCGAACCTGCCGATGCCGCCCCCATCTGGATGCACGACTTCGGCATGGAGACCATCGACGGCAGCGAAGTCAATCTGGACGAAGCCCGCGCACGCTTTGAAGACGCCTTCGCGCGCATTTGGAGCGGCGAGCTGGAAAACGATGATCTCAACCGCCTCGTGCTGCAGGCCGGCCTGACCTGGCGCGAGGTCCGCATCCTGCGTGCATACGCGCGCTACATCCGCCAGATCGGTTCGACCTTCAGCAATACGTACATGGAAAGCGCGCTGAACGGCAACCCGTCGATTGCGCGGGCGCTGGTGCGGCTGTTCCTGGTGCGATTCGACCCTGCCCTTGCCGAGGCCGAACGTTCGCGCGCGAGCGAAACGCTGCGCAAGCAGATCGACGAGGCGCTCGAAGACGTGCCCAACCTGGATGAAGACCGCATCCTGCGGCAGTTCCTAGGCGTGCTGGAAGCCACGTTGCGCACGAACTATTTTCAGAGCCTGCCGGATGCCGGACAGGGGCAGCCCAAGCCCTATCTGTCGTTCAAGTTCGACCCAGCGCGCGTGCCGGGCCTGCCCGAGCCCAAGCCGATGTTCGAGATCTGGGTGTATTCGCCGCGCGTAGAAGGCGTGCACCTGCGCGGCGGCAAGGTTGCGCGGGGTGGTTTGCGCTGGTCTGACCGGCGCGAAGACTTCCGAACCGAGGTGCTCGGCTTGGTCAAGGCGCAAATGGTCAAGAACACCGTCATCGTGCCGGTGGGCTCCAAGGGCGGCTTTGTCGTCAAGCAACCGCCGCCGGCCAGCGACCGTGACGCGTATCTGGCCGAAGGCGTGGCGTGCTACCAGACCTTCCTGCGCGGGCTGCTCGACCTGACCGACAACTACGTCGACGGCCGCGTCGTGCCGCCGCGCGACGTCGTGCGCTATGACGAAGACGATCCCTACCTGGTCGTTGCCGCCGACAAGGGCACGGCCACGTTCTCCGACTACGCCAACGCCATCTCGGCCGAATATGGCTTCTGGCTCGGCGACGCCTTCGCTTCGGGCGGCTCGGTGGGCTACGACCACAAGAAGATGGCCATCACCGCGCGTGGCGCATGGGAATCGGTCAAGCGTCACTTCAGCGAGATGGGTGTCGATACGCAGACGCAGGACTTCACCGTCGTGGGCGTGGGCGACATGTCGGGCGATGTGTTCGGCAACGGCATGCTGCTCTCGCGCCATATCCGCCTGCTCGCGGCGTTTGACCATCGGCACATTTTTCTCGACCCGTCGCCCGATGCGGCCACGAGCTTTGCTGAGCGCGAGCGCCTGTTCAACCTGCCGCGTTCAAGCTGGGCCGATTACGACCGGGCACTGATCAGCCCCGGCGGCGGCATATTCCCGCGCACGGTCAAGTCGATCGCGCTCACGCCGGAGGTGCGCGCCATGCTGGATGTGACGGCCACCGAGATGGCGCCGAACGACCTGCTGCACGCCATCCTCAAGGCACCTGCTGATCTGCTCTACAACGGCGGCATTGGCACCTACATCAAGGCCAGTACCGAAACGCATGCACAGGTGGGCGACCGGGCCAATGATGGCCTGCGCGTGAACGGCGCCGAGCTGCGCTGCAAGGTCGTGGCCGAGGGCGGCAACCTGGGCTGCACGCAGCTCGGCCGCATCGAGTACGCGCAGCATGGCGGGCGCATCAACACCGATGCCATCGACAACTCCGCCGGC
This sequence comes from Ralstonia sp. SA306, assembly GCF_054792405.1. Classification (NCBI taxonomy): domain Bacteria; kingdom Pseudomonadati; phylum Pseudomonadota; class Betaproteobacteria; order Burkholderiales; family Burkholderiaceae; genus Ralstonia; species Ralstonia sp. SA306. The sequence continues at coordinate 216,928 of NZ_CP096452.1, read as the reverse complement.
GTGGATTGCTCCGACCACGAGGTCAACATCAAGATCCTGCTGGGGCTGGTCGTGACCGACGGCGAGATGACACTCAAGCAGCGCAACACGCTGCTGGCCGAGATGACCGACGAGGTGGGCGAACTGGTGCTGCGCGACAACTACTTCCAGACGCAGGCGCTGTCACTTGCGCGCACGCGCACGGCGCTGTGGCTCGACCCCGAGGCGCGGCTGATGCGGTATCTGGAGCGCGGCGGGCGCCTGAATCGCGCAATCGAGTTCCTGCCTGCCGATGAAGAGATCGACGCCCGCCGGGCAAGCGGCGGCGGCCTGACCACGCCCGAACGCGCCGTGCTGATGGCCTACAGCAAGATGTGGCTGTACGACGTGCTGCTGGGCAGCGATCTGCCCGACCAGCCTTTCGTGGCCAATGGTCTGCCGGACTATTTTCCGCAGCCGCTGCACACGCGTTGCGCTACATCGATCCCCCGGCACACGCTACGTCGCGAGATTCTGGCGACGATGCACGCCAACGCGCTCGTCAACCGGGCCGGCGTGACCTTCGTGCACCGGATGGCCGAAGAAACCGGCGCAGAGCCGCTTGCCGTGGTGTGGGCAAGCCTCGTCGCACGCGCGGTCTACCGGCTCGACGCGCTCTGGCAACAAGTCGATGCCCTGGACGCCCAGGTGCCGCACGAAACGCAAACTGCCCTGTTCACGGCGCTCGCGCAGTTGCATGAGCGCGCGACGTTGTGGTTCCTGCGGCGGCGCGTGGCGGATGTACCAACCGCAGTCGAGCACTTCAGGTCTGCGGTCGATGCGCTCGCACCCGAGATTGACGCGCTGCAGCCTGAGGAATCTGCGCAAGCTGCGGTGCAGCAGCTGCAGGTCTTTACCGATGCCGGCGTGCCGGAAGCACTGGCGCGCGTGGCAACTGGCGTGCCGGCGCGTGTGTCATTGCTCGATATCGCCGAGGTTGCGACCGCCGGCGGCTGCGATGCACGGCTCGCCGCACGCGTGTACTTTGCCCTCGACCAACCGCTGGGTTACGGGTGGCTGCAAGGCGGCATCCTCGGCCTGCCGACGCAAACGCATTGGCAGATGCTGGCGCGCGCAACGCTGCTCGAAGAACTGGGGCAACTGCGGCGGCGGCTCACGCAATCCGTCTTGCAGGATGCGGCGCCCGGCACGAGCGCGGATGCCCTCATCGACACATGGCGCGGCACGCGACAGGAGGCGCTGGCGCGCTACAACCGCGTGATTGCCGATCAGGTCGCGGCCGGCTCGGCCGATCTGGCGATGCTGTCGGTAGGCCTCAAGGCACTGGCTGAGGTCGACGCCTGATGCAGGCCGCTGACGGGCACGCGCCAGTGCGGCGTTGACGCGCACTGGTGGCGTGTCGTGCGAGAACGGCGGCTGCACGACGAAGGCATCCACCACGCCGGGCTGGAAAAACATGCAGTACGTCGATCCTCCGTACTGGAAGTAGCCAAGCTCGCATCGGGTGCGCTTGGGCCACGAACAGCGCGTTTCTGTCTGTATCGATCGCAGGCACATCACTCGCCGTCCTGGACTTTGCGCCCAGGCAACGACTTGCTGCACCGCAATGAGGAAGGATCGTCTAGTGAGACGCGGCCATCGAACGGCGGCCGCTGGTGCGAACGTGTCCGGAAGCCTTGAGCAAAACGTAGCCCTGGAGGGTTACCCGGGCATAGCTGTGGTCGGGGCCACGGCGTTCCAGCGTCACGAGCTGTCGCTCGATGAGCGCTTCGACATCGGCGCGATCCAGGTCGTCGGATTCGGCGCCGTCGTTGACGAGAAGCAGGACGGCAAATTCATGGGGACTCAGCACAGTTGGCTCCAGCTTGTCTGTTGGCCACGGCATGCGTGACGGTGGGTGGGCTTGGTTTTCACTGACACCATGAGCACTGCAAGAGCCACCAAGAACACCGGGAGAGAGCAGCTGGGCTTGCAGGAGAAGCCAGCATAGGCACCCTCGCAGCGGCATTCAAGAGGGCAATTCCATCCTTCTTCCGTCGGCGCCCGCGGCCGCATGGGCGATGACGGTGCATCAACCGTTTGCCGTGCTGTATTGCGCACCGGCGGCAACGATTGCGCATCACAGAAAAGTCCGTCCTCCTCCGTTTGCGCTAAATCAATTGCCCAAAAGAACGCGCCCCGGTGACTCACATCACCGGGGCGCTGAGTGCTGCGCTGGGGGGCGACCTTACAGGTCGTCGTCGACGATGTTGGCACGGCGGCCGAAGCCGTGCAGCGGGTCAATGCGTTCGACGCGTTGGAGTCGCGCGTACGGATCATCCAGTTGTGCATGCGCACCAAATGCATGCAGCGCGCGATGGCGTTCAGTGGCTCGGTCCGCTGCGTGCACTGCAGCACGGCCATGCACCACGGCGGTCACGCTGCCGTAATGGCGGGCCATACCGGGCCGCATCGCGTACGTCTGGGCTGGCGATTGGGCCGATTGCGGCTCGATCCAATCGTTACGGCCCAGACGGCCGCGATAGCCAAAGCGATGAAAGCCGGCGGCATCGGCCGTCACCGCATCCACGGCCTTCACCACGTCGCGCGGTTGCTGTGCAGGTGCATCAACGCGTGCCAGCGAAGGCTCTTCGCGGTCGAGGTTCTCCAGCACGATCGCCTCGCTGACGGGGCGCATGCCCAGTACCGGCTCTTCCGGGTCGTATTCGGGGCTGCGGATGAACGGCGTGGGCGGTGTGGCGGTGCCGGCAGGTGCCGGGCGACCCGCCCACTCCTGCCACGAGCGCACGTGGGTGATATCGCCGTCATCGTCGTGGTCGACCACCAGCAGGCGCGTGTTGCGCGGACGCTGCCAGGCCGGTTGCTGCTGCCCATGCAACGCCCCCCGCGACGCGCGGGCGGAAGCCCCGACGGATGGAGCGGGCACCGCCGGCGCACGTGCAAGCTTGCGGCGAATGGCGCGGTCCAACCGCGACAGGATCATCCACACCACGAGCACCCCGCCCATGCCGGCGATGATGTTGCCGTACATGCGCAATTGCTCGAATGGCAGGCCGCTGGGGCCCACGCTGCTGATGGAGTACCCCACATACAGGCCCAGCAGGCCCCAGATCGAAATCACGAGCACCGGCCGGAAGATGCGGAACCAAAGCACGTGGTGCAAGGTGCCGACGACACCCTTGTCTGAGAACGACTGTCGGATCGAGTTTCGCGAAACATCAATGACAAGCATGGTCATGGCGAATTCCCCTGTTGTTGTTGGATGCCCCGGTCAGGGCTGGTCCAGCGGGCACGGGCACGCGTACGCTGGAAGGCGACGGCCGGAAAGCCGACCACCGTGGTGACAAGGTTCAGGATCCAGAACGCAACCGGATACCAGACAGTGTCGATGAAGTAGCGCAGGATGTTGTCGTCGTAGCGGCGATCAATAAAGCAGCCGATCAGCAACTGCAGCACGCATGTGATGAAAAGCAGCGTGCCGTGCCAGCGCGGGAAGGCTTCCATGCGCCATTCGGGTGGCAGGGTGATGAAGAAGCCGAGCACCGACCACGTGATGACGATCAGCATGTTGTACGCCCACACGACCGACAGTGCGTACTCGAAGAAGATCGGCCACATCATCGATTGCCGCAGGCTCACCATGGCCGGCGCGTACTTGATCAGCGCCTGGATGCCGCCCTTGGCCCAGCGCAGGCGCTGCTTGTACAGGCCGCGGAAGGTCTCGGGCATCAGGATCCATGACAGTGCGCGCGGCTCATAACGGATCATCCAGCCGCCCACCTGCAGCTTCCAGCTGATGTCGATGTCTTCGGTGAGCATGTCGTTGCTCCAGTAGCCGACATCTTCAATGGCGTGCTTGCGGAACATCACGACCACGCCCGACACCGTCAGCAGCCGGCCATAGACCTGCTGCGTGCGCTTGATGAGCCCCACGATCGACGAGAACTCGCCCACCTGCATGCGCCCCAGCAAGGTCGAGCGCGTGCGGATGCGTGGGTTGCCCGTCACCGCGCCAATGGTCGGGTTCTCCATCAGGTGGCGGATCATCCAGGCAATCGCATCCACATCCAGGATCGAATCGCCATCGATGCACATCAGGTACTCGGCGTCGGTCACCTGCGCCGCGGTGGTGAGGCCAATCGCCTTGCCCTGGTTGGACGACTGGTGGATCACCACGAGTTGCGGGTATTCCGCCGCCAGTTCGTTCAGGCGTTCACCGGTGCGGTCAGAACTGCCGTCGTTCACGGCGATGATGTCGTAGTTCGGATACCGCATGCGTGCGAGGTGGCTGATCACCTCGCGCACATTGGCCTCTTCGTTGTAGCAGGGCACGATGATCGACACCTTGGGATAGCTCTTCACCCCCAGGAGTGCCAGCGGATGCCGCACGTTCTGCGTACCCCGCTCGAGCAGGAAGTAATGCAGCAGCCCGCCGATCATCCAGAAATACGACATGAAGAACGGGTAGTAAAAGACAAAGCCCGAGATCCAGCGCTTAGCGGCGAGTGCGTCCACCATGTCAGCCTCCCGCCTTGTTGGTGTGGGACAGCGCTGCCGCTTCGGTCGTCCCGGGCTGCTTGTCTGCGCCCGTCGCGCTGGCCTTCGGCGGTTGGCTCTGCGGGGCAGCACTGCTGTCGAGCTTCTCGACGCTGCGCGTATTGCCGCCGGGCGGCTTGCGCGTCTCGATATACGTCTTGAGCGACATCACATCACGCAGCACCTCGGTATCGGGCCGGCCGGCAATGAAATCATCCGGGTAGTAGCCGTAATTCAGAGCACCTGCCGAGCGCAGCGCGCGCATCTGGTCACGCAGTTCGGTCGTCGGGATCGGCTTGTCCTGATTGCGCCAGTCCACCGCCTGCAGCTCGAAGATGGTCTTCTTCAGCCCACCCTTGTGTTTGGCCACGGCGGCGGTCAGCTTCTTCATCCAGTCCTTCGGGTCCTTGGCTTCCTCCATGTACGGCATGGCTTCGAGCGCCACGTAGTCGTACGCCTCCAGGAAGTCGTCATAGTTCTGCGCCGTCCAGGCCTCGGCCTTCGGATCAAGCACCGGCCCCGAAAAGATGTTGCGCGCGGTCAGCATGTCGCGGCCGTTCTGATAGCCCTGCGCCACCGCGATCAGCTCTTTCGAGAACGAGATCAGCGCAGCGGTCTTGGCCTTCGACCACTTCTGCATCAACTCCGGCGACTGGCGGATCTTGTTGATATCGCCGGGCAGGCCCATGGCCTCGTAGGCCTTGAGCGCGGCGGGGCTGGCATCTTCGTAGTCGTCGAGCACGCCGTCGTCGTGGAAGAGCACGCCGTCGATGATCGAGTTCTTGGCCAGGTCCTCATAGATGTCGCGGATCATCTGGCGTGCCTGCGGATCGAACGGCGACAGTCGCGGCGGCTTGACGGTGCCCGGCTTCTGCGGCGCGCCCGGCAACGACTGCACCAGGTGCGTGGCGGCCGGGTTGTTGGCCGGCAGCTTGTACGACAGCATCGGCAGCCAGGCGTACACCTCCACCTTTGCTCGCGTCTTCAACTGCCACGACACGCGCGAGAACAGGTCCGCACGCATCGGCATGTGCCGGTTCGGGAAGTACACAGCGTCCACGGCGCCGTTGCCCTTCGGATCGGCGAAGGCCTGCAGGTAGACCACACGCGGCGCCAAGTCCTTGATGCGGTCGATCAGCTTGCCGAGGTTCGCTTCCTGCTGCTTCGGGTCCGGGTCGTAGATGTAATCCATGTCGACCTGCACCACGCGCTGCACGGGGTTGATCTCGCCGTGATGAGTCACGGGCTCGCGCAGCGAACGCTCCAGATCGCCGGTGTTGGTGTCGTAGCCCATCAGGCTTCGGCGGATGGCGGTGAGCGGCACGTCCGGCGTGTTCGGACCCGGCTCCAGCGTGAGCATGTACTTCAGGCCCACGTTGGCGGCCTCCTGGTCGAGCATCTGGTTGTGGGCACCATACGGCCACACCACCGTCTGCACCTTGGTACCCGTGTTCTTCTGGATCAGGTCGATGCTGCGCTGCAGGTCAGCATGCACACGCTTGCGGTATTCGTCATCGGTCTCATAGCGGCCCAGATTGCGCAGATATTCATGCGTGGTCGCCGCCGGCATCTCGTTACCCTGGGGGTTGCCCAGCGCGCCGTGGTGCATATCTGCCGTGTGGGTGGCGAACTCTGCCAGGCCGGAGGCCTGCATCTCGCGGATCTGGTTCCAGTTCATGAAGAAGTCCCGCGGCACGATCTGCTTGTCCGACAGCTTGACCTTCGATCCCTGGGGTGCGTTGGTCCACTCCGTTACCAGCCCGAACACCGCCGGAAAGCGGAACTGCTTGAGCAGCGGGAAGACCTTTGTGTAGTGACTTTCATAGCCGTCATCGAACGTCAGCAGGAGCGGGCGCTTGGGCAGCGGCTTGCCGCCATGGCGCGCCTCGTCGATCTGCGCGAGCGTGACCGGGTGGTAGCCGTTGGCCTGGATCCAACTGAACATGTTCGTCAGCATCTTGGTGTCGACGGCAAACCCATCGGGCAACGTCTCGAAGCTGGCGCGCAGGTTGTCGCGGATGTCGTGAAAGCACAGCACGCGGAACGTCTTGCCATCGTCCGGATCGGGCTTGGGCAGGAAGTCCACCTGAACGGCGGCGGCAGACCGAACGGCAGCAAGGAAAGCCAACGTCAGGGCCAGCGCCAGTCTCGGTGCCATCCAGGCGAAGAATCGTCGCAATGACGGTTGTCGGAGAGCTTGCATGGGCATCACAGCGGAATGTTGAGGTTCAGGTACAGGAACTTGCGGTTCTCAGGCTGGCCGTCATAGCTATGGCGACCAAAGCCGATGCCGTAAGACACCTGCGTCTTGCGATTGATTTGCCACACGTGCTCCAGCCGCGCTTCGTACATCGGGCTGCTGCCGAACGACTGCTGGTTGTACATGCCGCCGGTCAGGTACACGCGCTGCGTGAACGACTTGTCGGCGTAGCGCCAGGGCGTCCACGACCAGATGGCCGTGGCCTGGCCGCTGTAGTCGCGCGATGGGCTGAAGTAGTTCAGGCCCGTCATCGTGTTGCGGCTGGTATCGGCCCCGAACAGCACGCCGATGGTGTGCCGCGGCGAGGTGAACACCTGCTGATAGAAGTTGGCTCCCACGCGCTGGCGCAGGTTGTCGTCGGTGTAGCGCGACACGCCATACGTGAGCGAGGCGTAGCGCGTTTCGTCCCAGGTGTAGCGCACGTTGCCGCTGACGGTCTTGCCGGTCACGCCCACCTGGTACGCCTTGTAGGGCACTTCCAGGTCGTCGTTGGTGACCATGCCCGACACCTTCCAGTGGTCGCTCGGAATCCACGCTGCATCCAGGGTGCCGCCGGTCTTGCCCACCGCGCCAACCGATTGGTGCACCTCGCCGTTCACCTCGACGCCGGTGTCGAACCACTGCAGGCCCGCGCCGTTGCGCACACGGCTCTGCGATGCGCCGTCAAACTGCGCGCGGCCGGCAAAGTTGTGGAAGAACAGTCGATAGTGATCGGCAAACGGGCCGCTGTAGGCCTTGGTGTCGATACCGTACTCGTTGTTGGCGAACGCCGAATTGCCCTTGTCCGCCGTTGACTGAATGATGAGCTGCGGGCTCTGATAGACGTCCAGATCCCTGCGCAGCGCACGCACGGAGCCGTTCTCCGGAAAGCGCTCGTCCAGCCCGTTGGCGACATCCTTCGCGGTCTTCAGGTCGTCCACTGCCAGCGATGCACGGCCATAGCCGGCCACCACGCTCAGGTCATCCGGATGCTCGGCCAGCGCGGTCTTGTACATGTCGCGCGAGCGGTACGGCTCGGTCTGCACCATCGCGCCGTCGGCACGTGCGCTGACGAGCGATGCGGCGAACGGTGCTTCGTGGCGCCACTTGTCCAGCTCGGCAATGCCCTGGTGGGTGCGGCCCGTCAGGATCAGGTACTGCGCTTCCAGACGCTTGATGCGCGAGTAATCGGGATTGGGCGTACCGGCTTCGGGCGCCAGGCGCACGTATTCCGGGTTGTCGGCCTTCATCTTGTCGAGCAGCGCGCGAGCCTCTTCAAAACGCCCGGTGTCGAGCATGGCGTAGAACAGGCCTTCCTGAACGTCGCCGGTTTCGATCTCGCCAGGGCTGGCATCCTTGAGCGCGCGGGCGTAGGCATCTGCGGCCTTGTCGGGCGTATCGAGATACGCATAGGCATCCCCCGCGGCCACGCGCGTGTAGGCGGGCACCTTGCCCGTCTGCGACATGGCTTCGTAGCGCTTGACGGCATCTTTCATGCGCCCGCGCGAAGCCAGTGCCACCACTTCGTCCGCCACGATCTGCTGGCGGAACTCTGCGTTTTCTGGCGTATCGGGCACCTTCTTGAGCAGCGCCTCGATCTCGGCTACAGCCTGATCGATGATGACGAAGCGTTCCGGCCCGTTGATGACCTTCAACTGCTGACGCCCCCAGCGGATGCGCTGCGCGGCGGCGGCATGGTCAACGTGCCACGATTCGCTTTCCTTGAACCAGTCCGGGTGCTGGCGCAGGTGCTCTTGCGCCAACGTGGCAGCGCCCTCGCGCGACTCGCGCATGACCTCATCGTGGAAGGCCTGGCGGTCGGTCGGCATCGGGCCGACGGGCGCATTGTCAGGCGCATTGCCGGCGGCGTGGGTCGCTGCTGCATTGGCCGCTTCTGGCGACACCGGCAGCGGTTCGAGCGCGCCGGGGCCTTGAGCGCTCGGGCCCGAAGGCACGGCGGGCGCCTGTGCAGCCGTATCCGGTGCGGGGGCGCCTGGCGGCAGGATCACCGTGGGCGACGGCGGCGCAGATGGTGGCGCCGGGGGCGCCGCCTCAACAGCAGGCATCGGCGACGTGGCAGCCGGCGCGGTTGCCGCGGGCGATGTCGTGACGGATGAATCCGCAGGCGGCACCGCCTGTTGCGCAACAAGGAGCGTGTTGGCCGGAGACGCCGGCACGCCATCACCGCCGGCGATGACGGTCGTGGATGCAAACGTGGCCGGGCCCTTGGCCGCGGCGTCGGTCAGTTGCGTATCGATCAAGCGGCGCGTGGCCGCGTTGGAAGCATCGTCGGTCGCGGCGTGCGCGATCATCGGCACCGTGCCGACCACCACAACGGTGGCGGCAGCAATCGCGCAGCGGCGAGGATGCCATGCCGCGGCCGCGCTGTTGCGCTCGGCCGGCAGGCTCCAGGAGATTGGCTCGTGGGTTGTCATTGTTGTCATGTCCAGTGGGCGGCGCGTGCGGGCGCACGCCATCCGCATTGCATGAAGAGTTGACCGGGCTGAGTCAGCCGAGGCGGGCCGTACCGTTGGCGGTGCGCACCGGGGCGCGCATCGGCTTGGCAGGCGTCACGCCCCCAAAGGCCCGTGTCATGGCGGCCCAGCGCGATTCGGCGCCCAGTTCAGCGCCCGAAGCAGTCACCGATGTGGTGGTCCGCTCGGACGCTCCCGGCTGGGGGGATGAAGACGCCATCACCGCGTCTCGGGCCGGTGCGCCGGCCTGGAGCGGAGTCGGTGTGCGTGCAGCGGTTTGCACGAACACATCTGCGTCTTGCGCATCTCCAGACACCTGGACCGATGTGTGCGCAGATGCAGCGCTGATGGTGGCGGCAGCCCCGCCCTGCAGTTCCAGTGGAATCCCCAGGCGCATGGCGGCGTACACCGCTTCGCTCTTGTTGCGCACGTTCAGGCGTCGATACAGCGTGCACGCGTGCGTCTTGACGGTGGCCTCCGAAATGCCCAGCAGGCGGCCGACACCCTTGACGGAGTGACCGCGCGACAGCAACACCAGCACTTCGTACTGTCGCAGCGAAACATTCAGCCGCTGCGCCGCTTCCGATGCATCCAGCGAGAGCATCGGCATGACTGCATTCGCCGCACGCGGCATCAACGCCGGATACGACTGGCCGCCGGCCAGCACCAGCCGCAGCGTGGCCAGCAAGACTTCGGGCGATTGCGATTTGGCGCAGTAGGCGTCCACACCGCACGTCATGGCGACGTGCGCTTCCTCAGCAGACAGGCTTGCGGCGAGCAGCACCACGCGGCTGGCCTCGCTGGCATCGATGGCCTCGCGCAATTGGGCAGCGAATTGACCAGCGTTGATCGGGCCCTCGGCCTCGTCCAGCCCGATGACGAGCAGATCGGCTCGCTCATCGAACGCGTGCAGTTCGCCGGGGATGCCCGCAGGCAATGCCGGGGCAACGACCTCCAGGCCAAGGGTGGGATGCGCGAGCAACTGCGCAAGTCCGGCTCGTAGCAACGGATGATTCTCCAGCAGGACTGCTTTCATGGTTTCCTCGTTTTCTTGTGAAGCGATTCCGGTCAGGCGCGCGCAGGCCAGCCGCTGCGGGCGAGCACGCATGTGACCGTCGAAACCCCGGGACCGTCCGAGAGAAGCGCCCTGCCACCGGCGATGTGCCGGATCTGGAGAAGCGAATTGCGAATGCCGTGGAAACCGTGGTGCCGTGGGGACCAATCCGGTTCCGGATTCGCTTATTGGAAGAACATGTTCTGCATGTGGCGGAAATGCCTTGCACATGCAGAGTGACCGCACGACATAGAGCAAGCATCGGGCCACCTACGTGCAGCGCAACATCTGCTTACACTTGCGGCACAAATGCGGTCATGAGGAAGGCGGTGAAAACCCACTGTGGCAAAGGATCGCTGGGCGGTGGCATCGATTGGTGCGACGCCGCAAATCCACTCCATTTCTGTAACGATTCAGTTACGAATTCGCGGCGTGTGACGGCAGGCCCGGTCATGCCGTCGGTTGTCCACTGAACGTTTTTACAACCTGTTTTAAAACTTACCGAGCGAGCGCGGCAGGCGCCACATTAGCGGCAGGCCGGCAGCGGATAGATGACCGATGCGCCCCTTCAGGGCTTATGGCGCATGGCAAAGAGGAACAGGCTGTCGATGGCGCCCACCATGAAGATGATGCCCGCCGCCATATGCAGCATCCAGGCACCGTCGGCAAACGGCAGTTGGATCGACGTGTGCGGAATGGCCGCCACCGCGCCGGCCGCCACCGACATGCGCAGCACCGGCACCCACCACGTGCGCTTGGCGGGCGGCAGATCGTCGCGATGGCGCGGCGCGGGGTCGGGTGTCGAAGAAGACATGCGGCAGGGACGAGATGTGATGGCCATGCTGCATTGTTGAACACAACCGATCGAAGCGAAACAGAAAACAGCGCTAGGGAAGACTCGCACTTCCCCTAATTAAAGCTGCCTAGGCCGGATGCGTAGCCAAGTGCGCGAGGTTCTGCAGCATGTCGGTCGTCATCTCCGCCACGCCGTATTCGGGCTTCCAGCCCCAATCGCGCCGGGCGACCGAATCGTCGATGGAATTCGGCCAACTGGCCGCAATCGCCTGGCGGAAATCCGGCGCGTACGCCACCTCGAACGACGGACGATGCCGGCGGATCTCGGCCGCCAGCTGCTCCGGCGTAAAGCTCACGCCTGCCAGGTTGTAGCTGCCGCGCTCGGTGATGCGCTCGGCCGGTGCCTCCATCAACTCGATGGTGGCGCGCACGGCATCTGGCATATACATCATGGGGAGCGCCTCGTCGTGATCAAGGAAGCACGTATAGCGCTCACCCTTCACGGCCGAATGGAAGATGTCGATGGCGTAGTCGGTCGTGCCGCCGCCCGGTGCGGTCTTGTACGAGATCAGGCCCGGATAACGCAGGCTGCGCACATCCACGCCGTAATGCTCGAAATACCAGCGGCACCAGCCCTCGCCCGCCAGCTTGGAAATGCCGTAGACGGTCTTGGGCTCCATGATCGTGCTCTGCGGCGTGTTGTCCGCAGGTGTGGTGGGCCCGAACGCGGCAATCGAGCTGGGCCAGAAGATGCGCTCAAGCTGATGATTGCGCGCGGCCTCCAGCACGTTCAGCAGGCCATTCATGTTGAGCGCCCAGCCCCACGTGGGCGATTGCTCTGCCGCGGCCGACAGCGCCGCCGCCAGGTGATAGATCTGGGTAATGCCGTGGCGCTCGATGATCTCGCGCAACTGGCCGCGATCGGTCACATCCAGTGTTTCGTGGCGGATCTGCGGGTGGCGGCCCCGGGGCACCATGTCGCTGGTCACGACGTTGCCAGTGCCGTAGCGTTCGGCCAGCGCGGCGGCCAGCTCCGTCCCCAATTGCCCGTTGGCGCCGATGATGAGAATGCGCGGCGCCGTTCCAAAATTCGCGCTGGTCCCGGTGCTCATCAGATGATCCCCAGTTCCTTGCCTGCGGTTTCAAACGCCTTGAGCGCCGCATCGAGTTGCGCGCGCTCGTGCACGGCGCTGATCTGCACGCGGATGCGCGCCTGCCCCTTGGGCACCACCGGGTAGAAAAAGCCGACCACGTACACGCCCAACTCCAGCAGGCGCTTGGACAGGGCCTGTGCCTTCTTGGCGTCGTACACCATGATCGGCACGATGGGATGGTCGCCCGGCTTGATATCGAAGCCCAGCTCGACGATCTTGCGGCGGAAATACAGCGCGCTGTCTTCAAGCTTGTCGCGCAGCGCGGTGTCGGCTTCCAGCAGATCGAGCACCTTGATGGTGGCCCCAACAATGGACGGCGCCACCGTGTTCGAGAACAGATACGGCCGCGAGCGCTGGCGCAGCAGTGCCACCACCTCCTTGCGCGCACTCGTAAAGCCGCCCGATGCACCGCCCAGGCCCTTGCCCAGCGTGCCGGTGATGATGTCGATCTTGCCGAACACGCCGCGGTGTTCGTGCGAGCCGCGCCCCCGCTTGCCGAGAAAGCCCGTGGCATGGCATTCGTCAATGCCCAGCAGCGCACCGAACTCATCGCAAATGGCGCGGATTTCATCCAGCCGCGCGATGGTGCCGTCCATCGAGAACACGCCGTCGGTAAAGACAAGCTTGAAGCGCGCGCCCGCCGCATCGGCCGCCTTCAGTTGCGCGCGCAGATCATCCAGATCGTTGTGCTTGTAGCGATAGCGCTGCGCCTTGCACAGGCGGATGCCATCGATGATGGACGCGTGGTTCAGCTCGTCGCTGATGACGGCGTCTTCCGCGCCCAGCAGCGTTTCGAACAAGCCACCGTTGGCATCGAACGCCGAACCGTAGAGGATGGTGTCTTCCGTGCCAAGAAACTTCGCCAGCCGCGCTTCCAGCGTCTTGTGCAGGTCTTGCGTGCCGCAAATGAAGCGCACCGAACTGAGGCCGAAACCGTGCGTGTCGAGCGCTTCGTGCGCAGCCTTGAGCACCTCCGGGTGCGACGACAAGCCCAGGTAGTTGTTGGCGCAGAGGTTGATGACCTCCTTGCCGTCAGCCGTGCGGATCACAGCGCCCTGCGGCGAGGTGATGATGCGCTCGGTCTTGTAGAGACCGGCTTCCTCGATCGCCTCCAGTTCGCGGCGGATGTGCGCGTAGAAGGCGTCGGTGGAAGCATTGGCTTGCGTTGTCCCCATGGTGCTGCTCCTGTAGACTGCGTTGATCGATAAATCGAACATGTTCGATATATCGAATAATTCGTTCAATTTACAAGATACCAACCGATGGCACAAGCCCCCGCCACCGATGTCCTTGCCGACGGCCCGCCCGCCGTTGGTGCCAAGCTGCAAGCGCTGCGCCAGGCGCGCAAGCTGTCGCTCGATGAACTGTCGCGGCGCGCGGGCGTGTCCAAATCCATGCTCTCGCAGGTCGAGCGCAATCTGGCCAACCCGACCGTCGCGGTGCTGTGGCGCCTGGCCAGCGCGCTTGGCGTAGGGCTGGCAGATTTTCTGTCGCCCGAAGGCGCGGCCGATGCGGCGCCCGCGGTGACGGTCATCCCCGCTCACTCCATCCCAGTCATCAAAAGCCCGGATGGCAAGTGCGAATTGAAGATTCTTGGCCCTGTGGACCTGGCGGCGCGCTTTGAATGGTATGAACTGGCGATCCAGCCCGGCGGCGTGCTCGCGTCAGAGCCGCACGAGCTGGGCTCGAAGGAGCACATCTCCGTGCTCAGCGGCACGGTGAACGTGCAATCCGGCCCGAGTGAGAAGAAGGTGCGGCACGGGGAATCGGCGCGCTACCCGGGGGATGTGCAGCACGCCATCTCAAACGCCGGCAAGACGATGGCGACGGCGTTGCTGGTGGTGGAATACGCGCAGTAGCCGCTGCAGCTTGATGCTGCCTAGGCTGCCTGCAGTTGAGGCGCCCGCCACACGCGCGGCAGCAGCACCCCGAGCATCAGCCCGCGCAACGCCATAAACCCCAGCATCGACAACCACAGCCCGTGGTTGCCCCACAGCGGCTGCAGCGTGACCGACAAGCCCCAGAACGCGGCAGCCGCCACGGCCATCGTCACCAGCAGTTCACGTGTGCGCGTCGCGCCGATGAACACCCCGTCAAACTGAAAGCCCCATACCGACACGATCGGCAGCAGTGCCGCCCACACCAGATAGTGGCGCGCGGCTTCGCGCACGGCGGCCTGATCGGTCAGCACGCCAATAATGCCGGCGCCCGCCAGCGCGTATGCGGCGGCAAAAAGCCCTGCGCCCAGCACCGACCAGAACGTCGACACGCGAATCGCCATGCGCAGCGCGGCGCGGTCCCGCGCGCCCATGGCGGCGCCCACCAGCGCTTCTGCGGCGTGCGCAAAGCCGTCCAGCCCGTAGGCCATGAAGGTCAGGAAGTTGAGCAGCAGCGCGTTGGCCGCCAGCACCACGTCGCCCTGCTTGGCGCCCGCGTGGGCGAACCAGCCGAAGGCTGCCAGGAGGCACAGCGTGCGCAGGAAGATGTCGGTGTTCAGGCCCATCAGGCGGCGCCAGGCGTCGCGAGCGAGCAATTCGGCGCGCGTGAGCGCCGGCAAACCCATCGGCCGTTGCAGCCAGAGCAGCAGCATGCCGAGCCCAAACCCGGCAATGTCAGCCAGCGCCGTTGCCGCGCCAATACCGCCCACGCCCATGCCAGCCCCCAGCACCAGGGTCAGCACTGCCACCATGTTCACGGTGTTGATGAACACCTGCAGCAGCAAAGCACGCCGCACCTGCTGGCGCCCGAGCAGCGTGCCGAGCACCACGTAGTTGGCCAGCGCAAACGGCGCCGACCAGATGCGCGTGTGGCAATACACCTCGGCCATGCGGGTGACGGATTCGCTCGCACCAAGCAGCGCCAGCGTGATGCGGATCGCCGGCACCTGCAGCACCAGCAATGCCGCTCCAATGGCGAATGCCAGCAGCAGCGCGCGCACCACGCTGGCCCGCAACGCTTGCGTGTCGCCCGCGCCGTGCGCCTGCGACACCAGCCCCGTGGTGCCCATGCGCAGGAAGCCAAACCCCCAGAACACGAAGTTGAAGAAGACCCCGCCCAGCGCCACGCCGCCAATGTATTCCGGCCCCGGCAGATGCCCGGCCACGGCGGTATCCACCGCCGAGAGGATCGGCTGCGTCAGGTTGGCCAGCACGATGGGAAACGCCAGCGTCAGCACGCGCCTGTGCCACTGCGCAGGTGACGCAGGTGCAACCGAAGTGGCGAAAGAGGACTCCATGCGGAGAAAAAACTGCGAGGAACGATGAAAAAGGCGGTGCAAC
The DNA here is from genome assembly GCF_054792405.1 of Ralstonia sp. SA306. NCBI lineage: Bacteria > Pseudomonadati > Pseudomonadota > Betaproteobacteria > Burkholderiales > Burkholderiaceae > Ralstonia > Ralstonia sp. SA306. The sequence goes on along the minus strand of NZ_CP096452.1, from coordinate 201,419 downwards.
CGCTCACGATTTCGCTATCATTGCGCCCCATTGCGGGCTCCGGAATCGGGCGGCAAGTGCGGCACCCCGCACAACGCCGTCGATGACTATACGCGAATCCCCCCGGAAGGCAGACACCGTGTTTTGCCTTTCATCGCGGCCGGACGGGTGCGGTTGATGCTACGCATCATCCGGCACACGCATGTCCCAGGCTGGTGACACCCACCACATGGGACGGCGGGCGGCGCCCAAACAGCGTCGCCTCGGTAGAACTAAGCGGACTGGTAAGCAACCGCGATGCCCTGTCGAACTTCCGACTCGCCGGGGCGGAGACTCCTCTTGGAAAAAAACGTACAACGCAATCTGGGCGCCTGGGCATTGATGCTGACCGGGCTGGGCTCGATCATCGGTTCCGGCTGGCTGTTCGGCGCCGGCCACGCTGCAAAGGTGGCGGGCCCCGCTGCCATCTTCACCTGGATCATCGGCGCAGTCGTCATCCTGGCCATTGCCCTGACGTATTCCGAACTGGGCGCGATGTTCCCGGAATCGGGCGGCATGGTGCGCTATGCGCGCTACTCGCATGGCTCACTGGTGGGCTTCGTGGCGGCATGGGCCAACTGGATCGCCATCGTCACCGTCATCCCCATCGAGGCCGAGGCCTCCATCCAGTACATGAGCAGTTGGCCGTGGCCCTGGGCGCAGTCGCTGTTCCAGCACGGTGAGCTCACGCCGCCGGGGCTTGTGTTGTCGGCGGTGCTCGTCGTCGTGTACTTCCTGCTGAACTACTGGGGTGTGAAGGTGTTTGCCAAGGCGAACAACGCCATCACGATCTTCAAGTTCATCATTCCGGCCGCAACTGCCGTGGCCCTGGTTGCAGCGGGCTTTCACCCGGGCAACTTTGGCACGGGCACGGGCACGGGCACGGGCGCGAACGTGGCAGGACAGGGCTTTGCCCCGTACGGCTGGTCTGCGGTGCTGACCGCCATTGCCACCAGCGGCATCGTGTTTGCATTCAACGGTTTCCAGAGCCCGATCAACCTTGCGGGCGAGGCACGCAACCCGGGCCGCAACGTGCCCATCGCGGTGATCGGTTCGATCCTGCTGGCCGCGGTGATCTACGTGGCGCTGCAGGTGGCCTTCCTGGGCGCGGTGCCGCCTGAGTCGCTCGTCAATGGCTGGCACGGCATTGATTACCACTCGCCGTTCGCCCAACTGGCGATTGCGCTGAACCTGAACTGGCTGGCCGTCGTGCTGTACGTCGACGCCTTCGTCAGCCCGTCGGGCACCGGCAGCACGTACATGGCCACCACCACACGCATGATCTACGCGATGGAGCGCAACAACACCATGCCGGCCATCTTCGGCCGCGTGCACCCGCTGTTTGGCGTGTCGCGTCCGGCCATGTGGTTCAACCTGGCGGTGTCGTTCATCTTCCTGTTCTTCTTCCGTGGCTGGGGCGCGCTGGCTGCCGTCATCTCGGTGGCAACGGTCATCTCTTACCTGACGGGCCCGATCAGCGTGATGTCGCTGCGCCGCACGTCGCCGCAACTGCATCGCCCGCTGCGTCTGCCGGGGCTGTCGCTCGTCGCGCCGTTCGCGTTTGTGTGCGCATCGCTCATCCTGTACTGGGCCAAGTGGCCGCTGACGGGCGAGATCATCGTGCTGATGCTGGTGGCGCTACCCGTGTACTTCTACTACCAGGCCAAGGCCGGCTGGCCCGACTTCAAGACGGAACTCAAGGGCGCGTGGTGGATGATCGCCTACCTGCCGACCATCGCCGCGCTGTCGTACTGCGGCAGCACGGAGTTCGGCGGCCACGGCTACATCCCCTACGGTTGGGACATGGGCATCGTGGCAGTGCTCTCACTGTTCTTCTACCACTGGGGCGTGGCCAGCGGCTGGCACACGCGCTATCTGGATGAAGTCGAACACGTACATGACGACGTGCAAGCGCACGACACCAAGCGTGCGCCGCGCGCCGTGCCGCAACGCGCCTGACACCGCTGTTGCTCGCAAGAAAAAACGCCCGACCGGTTCTGCCGGCGGGCGTTTTTTTCGTTGCAGCAGTGACGCCTTAGCGAGAGCCCCGGCTGCGAAAGCTCAGATCGCGTCTTTATCCGAACCGGCTTTGATGAAATCGATGAACGCCCGCAGCGGAGCCGGCACGAGCCGTCGCCCCGGATAGTAGAGATACGGCCCGGGAAACGGCCGCCACCAATCTTCGAGCACGGGCTCGAGCGCCCCGCTCGCAAGATGCGGGCGCAGCCAGTCTTCGTACAGATGCACGACGCCGACGCCGGCAACAGCGGCGTCCACGACAAGATCGGTCGCGCCGCCAATACGGACGAGCAGCGGGCCCGACGGGTCCACGTTGACCACTTCACCGTCACGCTCGAATTCCCACGGCGGCATCGCGCCGCTCGCAAACCGCCCGCGCATGCAGGCGTGGTCCAACAGGTCGCGCGGATGCGTGGGGCGGCCGCGTCGATCGAGATAGCCGGGTGCCGCCGCCGTCGCGAACCGCTGCGTTCGCGGCCCGATCGGAACGGCGATCATGTCCTGTTCGAGCCGCTCGTCATAACGGATGCCCGCGTCGCAGCCGGCGGCAAGAATGTCGACGAAGCTCTCTTCCGCCACGACCTCCAGCCGGATCTCGGGATAGGCCTCAAGAAAGCCCGGGATGATGGCAGGCAGCACGAGCCGCGCGGCGCTCATCGGCACATTGAGCTTCAGGGTGCCTGCCGGTCTTTCGCGGAAATTGTTGACGACGTCCAGCGCGGCTTCCACCTCGCTCAAGGCCGGCCGCAGGCGGGTAAGCAGGCGCTGCCCCGCTTCGGTTGGCGAGACGCTGCGCGTCGTGCGGTTCAGCAGGCGCACACCAAGCTGCGTCTCAAGCCGACGCACCGCCTCGCTCAGCCCCGATGCGCTCGCGCCCATCAGCCTTGCGCCCTCGCGAAAGCCCTTGGCTTGCGCCACCGCCACGAAGGCATTCAGATCACCCAGATCGACTTGCATTGTTCGCCTTTTCGCACAGCCCGTGCGGATTATGTCCCCTTATCGCGCACCGCGCTTGCGCCTAATCTGCCGTCACCTCGTCTTTCACACAGGAGTGTGACCATGTCTCCCATCATTCAGGCCGGCACGTTTTCCATCGGCAGCCATCGCGTGCATCGTCTCGGCTACGGCGCCATGCAGCTCGCCGGCCCCGGCGTCTTCGGCCCGCCCAAGGACCGCGACGCGGCGCTTGCGGTGTTGCGTGAAGCCGTTGCCTCGGGCGTCAATCACATCGACACCAGCGACTTCTACGGCCCGCACATCACGAATCAACTGATCCGCGAAGCCTTGCATCCCTATCGCGACGATCTGCTCATCGTCACCAAGATCGGCGCCAGGCGCGACGCCCAGGGCGCGTGGCTGCCGGCATTTTCAGCGCAGGCGCTGACCGAAGCCGTGCGCGACAACCTGCGCAACCTCGGTCTGGATGCTCTGGACGTGGTGAACTTGCGGGTCATGTTCGACACGCATGGCCCCGCCGAAGGATCGATCGAAGCGCCGCTCACGGCCCTGGCCGAACTGCAACGGCAGGGGCTGGTGCGGCACATCGGGCTGAGCAACGTCACGGCCAACCAGATCGCGGAAGGGCGGCGGATCTGCGAGATCGTCTGCGTGCAGAACCACTACAACCTCGCGCACCGAAACGACGACGGCCTGATCGACGCACTGGCCGCCGACGGCATCGCGTATGTCCCGTACTTTCCGCTAGGCGGGTTCAACCGGCTGCAATCGTCCACGCTCAACGATGTGGCGACGCGGCTCGGCGCGACTCCCATGCAGACGGCCCTCGCATGGCTGCTGCACCGGTCACCGAACATTCTGGTGATCCCGGGCACCTCGTCGGTCGCCCACCTGCGCGAGAACCTCGCTGCGGCAGCGATTGCGTTGCCGGAAGAGGCGATGCGCGAACTCGACGCCGTTGCACTTTCCACGGACGAGGCCGCCTGATCCCACGTCCTGCGTCCCGCGTATGGCGTCTGCGGCGCCCGGTCGATTCCGTCCGGGCGCTGCTCTATCATTGCCGACGACTTGACTGCGCGGGACGATCATGGAGCTTCGGCATCTTCGCTATTTCATCGCTGTTGCCGAGTTGCGCAGCGTGCGGGCTGCCTCGGAGCAGTTGCACGTCACGCAGCCGGCCATCTCGCGACAGATCCAGGACCTCGAAGACGCCATCGGCGCGGCACTGTTCGAGCGCACGCCGCGCGGCCTGAAGCTGACGGCCGCGGGCACGGCATACCTTGACGAAGCCCGCGACATTCTCACGCGCGTCGACGCGGCAAACCGTCTGGCGCGGCGTATTGCAGACGGCGTACACGGTCAACTGCGGATCGGCTTTGTCGAGAACGCCGCATGGATCGGCATCGTCTCGCAGGCCTTCAGCACCTTCCAGCAGACCGCACCCGACGTCGCGCTCGAACTCACCCCGATGAACACGCCGGAGCAATTCGACGCAATTGCGGCGGGCCAGCTCGACGGCGGCTTCTGTTACCGCCTCGGCACGTTGCCTCAGGGCATCACGGGCGTGCCCGTGCTGGAGCAGAACGTCGTGCTTGCGGTGCCGCAAGGTTGGCCTCTCGGCTGCAAAGACGCCGTGCTCGCCAGCGAGCTTGCTGGCAAGCCGTTCATCGCGTTTCCACGCCGGATCTATCCGGCCTATTACGACCGGCTGCTATCGGCCTGTGCCGAACGCGGGCTCACGCTGGATATCCGCCAGGAGGCCTCGACGGAAACGGCCATCCTGTCGCTGGTGTCTGCTGGCATGGGCGCGGCCATCGTCAATGCCGCCAACCGCCACCGGCCACCTGCGCGCGTGCGCTTTGTCGAACTGCGCGATCTCTCGGTACCGCTGCCGCTGGAATTCTGTTTCCTTTCGGCGCACACCAACGCGGCGCTCAATCGCTTCATCGCGCAATTGCAGTAGCCCCGGAGCGGATTCCAGATGCGATGCCTGCAAGGCATCGCCTGCCGCAGAAATCGGCATTGGCCGCGCTTTTCGGCGTCGGCGATAGTGAAGACACCCTTTCTTCACGCTTGCCGCCATGACAACTGCTGCTTCGCTCATCGCCACCAACATCGACTTCGAACGCATCGGCTTCCAGACCGGAACGCTGCGCCTGCCCTGGTCGCACGACCGCTCCGCGTATGGGCATATCCCGATCCCGATTGTGGTGTGCAACGCCGGCGCAGGTACGGGCCCGACCGTGCTGCTGACGGGCGGCAACCACGGAGACGAATACGAAGGCCCCGTCGCTCTGATGAAGCTGCTCCAGCGGCTGCCGTCGATGGCGATGCGCGGCCGGCTGATCGTGATTCCGGGCCTGAACTTCCCGGCCTTCATCAATGGCTCGCGTACCTCCCCGATCGACCGGGGCAACCTCAACCGCATGTTCCCGGGTGCGCGCAACGGGCAGCCGACCGAGATGATTGCCCACTATGTCGAAACCGAACTGCTGCCGCGTGCGGATGTCGTGATCGACCTTCATGCCGGCGGCGCATCGTTCGACCATCTTCCGACGCTGCTGGCGTCTCCGCCCGTACAAGCGGAACGACGCGCGCTGTATCTGGATCTGGTGCGCGAGTTCGGCGCGCCGCACACCATGATCATGGATCTGCTTGGCGAAGACCGGACCTTCGCCGCGGCCGCCGAGCGCCACGGCAAGCTCTTCTTCTGCGGCGAGTTCGGCGGCCATGCCGGCTGCGACGCCGGCAACCTCGCAATCGTCGAAGCGGGGTTGCAGCGTGTGCTGCATCGGCTCGGCGTGATGACGGAGCCCGCAGCGTCGGCGCCGAAGCAGACACGCTTGCTGCGCGTGGAAGGTGCGCGCCACTACGTGTACGCGCCGCATGCCGGTGTGTTCGAACCGACCTTCGCGCTGGGCAACCAGGTTCGCGCGGGGCAGTTGGCGGGGCGTCTCTTCGACCCACACCGCCCATGGGCAGCGCCCGAAGACATCGCGTTCCGCGGCGACGGCACGGTCATGTGCATGCGCACATTTGCACGTGTCGAACCGGGCGACTGCATTGCACTGCTCGCCTCGGAAGCCAATCTCGACTGAGCTGGCAACCATTCGATTCACATCACCACATAACAAGACAAGACGGAGACCCACCATGCCTAGCCAAACCTTTTCAACGGAGCCGCCCGTCGGCGTTCCGCCACACAGCATTACCGCAAATGTCGGCCACCCCGCCTACATCGTCCTGCTGTTCTTCGTGTGCTTTGCCTTCTCGTATCTCGATCGGCAGGTCGTCAGCATTCTGGTGCAGCCGATCAAGCAATCACTCTCGCTGACCGATACGCAGATCGGGCTGCTGCAAGGCTTGTCGTTCACCATGTGCTATGCGACGGCGGGCGTGTTTGTCGCCCGGCTCGTCGATCGGGCCAATCGCGTCAAGCTGATCGCCGCGTGCATTGCCATCTGGGCCATCTCGACCACCGCCTGCGGATTCGCGACGAATTTTCCGGAGCTGCTGGTCGCGCGTGCGGGCACGGCTATTGCCGAAGCAGCATTGAGCCCGGCCGCGCTGTCGATCTTCAGCGACATCTTCGCGCCGCGCCGGGTTGCACGAGCAAGCAGCGTCTTCATGCTTGGGCCGTACGTGGGTGGCGGCCTGGCGCTGTTCGGCGGCGGCATGCTGCTGTCGGCGGCAGCGGCGGGCGGCGGAAATGCCTGGCTTGCCGCGCACGACATCGCGCCTTGGCAAGCAGTGTTCATTGCAGTAGGCCTGCCCGGGCTGGTGCTGGCCGCGCTCGTTGCCCTGACCGTGCGCGAGCCACAACGGCGTGAAGTGCTGGCCCACGCTGCACGCGCCGAAGACGAGGTGCCATCGCTCAAAGACGTGCTGAGCGAGCTGTTCGTGCGCAACCGTTTCTGCCTCGCCTATTTTGCCGCGTATGTTGCGCTGATCACGCTGTTCTATTCGCACGCGGCGTGGTTTCCAACGCTGCTGATGCGCCGGTTTGGTCTTGCGCCGAATGTGGTCGGCCAGATGGCCGCGCCCGCTTACATGATCGGTGGCATGCTCGGCGTCGCATGTGCCGGCATGCTGGCCACGCGCGTCACCGACGAGACCGCCTTGCGGCGCGTGCTGGGCTTCTCGGCATGCGCTGTTGCCGTGTTGGTGCCCGCAGCCATTGCGATGCCGCTCGTCAGCAACAGCGGCGTGGCGGTGCTGCTGTACGGAATGTGCGCATTTGCGGCCAGCATTGCGATGGGGTTGGCACCCGTGCCGCTGCAGATTGCCATGCCAAACCGCATGCGCGGCCGATCGCTTGCCTTGCTGGTATTCATGACCAACGCGATCAGCGGCGGTGTCGGCCCCCTGTCCGTCGGCTACCTGAACGAGCGCCTGGGGCAAACTGGCACCAGCCTGGGAATGGCGCTTGCGGTGGTCGGCGGGGTGTCTGCGCTGGCCAGCGCGGCGCTTTACACGATCGCCACGCGGCGGGTGCCCGCTGCCAACGCCCGCTGATTTTTCGGAGAATCGTCATGCTGGTGACATCCGCTTCCCCTGTCCATCACGTTGGCGCAGCATCCATCACGCGTGTCGACGAGACCGACTTTGCGCTGCCGCCGGAACGCCTGTTCCCTCTCTGGAATGAAGACGCGGGTCGCGCGCTTGAAGACCGCTTTGCCACCGAGAGCCTTGATCTGACCCACCGCCGGGTGCCGCTGAAAACGCACCTGTGGGTCGTGCAGGTCGACGGACTCACCATCGTGGTCGATACCGGCATCGGCAACGGTAAGGCGCGGCCGTTCAGCGCATTATTCGACCGGCTCGACAATCCAGTGATGGAGCGTTTTGCAGCCGCCGGTTTTCGCCCCGAGCAGGTTGACTACGTGCTGCTGACACACCTGCATGTCGACCATGTCGGCTGGAACACGCATTGGCAGGACGGGCGGTGGGCGCCCGTCTTCCCCAACGCGACGTATGTGTTCGACCAGCGCGAGCGCGACTTCTTCGCCATGCCTCAAGGCGAACTGCGGCGGATGGTGTTCGAAGACAGCGTGCTGCCGCTGATCGAAGCCGGGCAAGCGCGCGCGGTGGGTGACGCAGGTGAAGAGATTTTCGACGGCATTCGCTTGCTGCCCACGTTCGGCCACAGCTTCGGCCATATGGCGATCGAGATGCGGTCGCGCGGTGAAACAGCGCTCTTCTCTGGCGACGTCATGCACAGTGCGATCCAGGTGCACTTGCCAGAGTGGAATTCGATGTTCTGCCTTGATCAGGCCCAGGCGCGTGATTCGCGGCGCTGGCTGTTGGACCGGGCGGCTGAAACGGATGCGACGGTCTTCGCCGCCCATTTTCCGGAAACGTCGGCGGGCAAGGTGCGGCGGGCGGGAAGCGGCTTCGAATGGCGCTACGCGCAGGCGCAGGTGTAGTACTGGCAACCGCCCGCCACGGGCAACGGCGTGCTACGTAGATTGTGCAAACGCTTGGCGGGCCCACCGAGTCATCATCGAAACGCGATGGAACCCGCCGTCTGCAGCGCCACCGCTATGCCGCCTTCATCAGCCCTTCCATCGCCTCGCGCACATAGGCGATCAGATCCGGACCCATCCACGGGCTGGCGGAAAGCTCCGGCTCCCGCTCCGTTGCAAGGCGCACCTTGGCCTGCGTTTGCGGATCGTCCCCGGCATATGAGCGGAACAGCTCGATCCAATGCCGCGCAAGCTCCTGCATGGCCGGCGCATGCGGTGGCGTGCCCTTGGCCAGATGCTGCCGCACCTCGGCAATCAACGTCGGCCACTCGTTAGCGCGCTTGCCAAAGTGTGCGCGCATGAACTGCAGCTCTTGCGCCGACAGATACTTCGCATAGATCGCCAGCTTGGTTTCGTTCGCCGCCTCCATGATGAAGTCGAGCATTTCCAGGCTGATGCCGGTGCGCTGCTGCAACGCCGGCTCGTTGATGTGCATCGTGTGCAGCTTCGCCGTGAGAACCGGGTCCAGTGCCGCGTCCTGCGCGAGCAGTGCCATCCATTGCTTTGCAAGGGCCTGCGCCTCGCTGCTGCGTGAGGGCACCTGGCGCGTCATCGCATCCTGCACGGTCGATACCAATGCCGCCCACCGTTCATGACGGGCCGTATCGGCGTCCATGCGTTCGGCGCGGGCACGCTCTTCCTGCGAAAGATAGTTGTCGTACATGGTCATCCATTCCAAGGTTGTGAGCCACTCGGTCAATTCGGGCTCCTCCTTGCGCACGAGCTGGCCGTGCAGCCGCGACAGCCGATCGCGCAGCACGCTGGTTTGCGTGATCTGCTGATCGAGCATCGCAATCTGCCGTTCCACGATCGTGGTCAGGGGAATGTCCGGATTGGCCAGGAAAGCCCCGACATCGGCCAGCGACATGCCGAAGCGCCGCAAGGCCTGGATCTGGTGCAGACGGGCGACGTCAGCCTTGTCGTACAGCCGGTAGCGGCTGTCGGAGCGGGCCGAAGGCGTGAGCAGGCCGATGGTGTCGTAGTGATGCAGCATGCGCACCGAGAGGCCGCAGCGTTTGGCGAGATCGCCCACTTTCAACAACATCGTGGCTCCTGTCTTCTGGCTTGGATGCAGGCTAGGACCTCACACAGTGTGAGGGTCAAGCGCGGCGTGAATGGGATCGAAATGGACAGCGCCCGATGAAGACGCAGGCGTATCGAGCATACTGAACCACGCCCCTCTGTGGTGGGGACAATGTCCCGCGAACCCGCGCCGCTGCGTGCGTCACAAAAAATTCATTCAACTCTGTGTTCAGCGGGTCGTTTAGCGGAATGTCCGATCTTGCGTCTACCGCCAACGTCATGACTTTCTCACCGCTTCCCCTGCCTGCGGGCATTGCGCCCGAGATGCTGCGCACGGTGTTCCAACCGATCTTCCGCTTGTCGACCACCGAGGTGCTCGGCTACGAAGCCCTGCTGCGCGGGCCGGTGGGTTCGGCCATGGAGTCGCCCGCGGCGCTGTTTGCCGCAGCGTCGGACACAGCAGGCACGATTGCCCTGGAGACCACCGCTGCGCGTCTGGCCATCGCCAATTTCTCGGCGATGCGGCTGCCGGGCAAGCTGTTCCTGAACTTCAGCGCGCAGGGCGTACGCCAGTTACTGGAAGACCATGCCCGCCTGCTGCATGCCATTGCCGACCACGACCTGCACCCCTCGCGCATCGTCATCGAACTGACCGAGCAAACGCCGATCGATGATCTGGCCAGCTTTGCCGAGGCACTGTCGGTGGCACGCGACTTTGGCCTGCAATGCGCGCTTGACGATTTCGGCACCGGCAATGCCAACCTGAACCTGCTGATCGAACTGACGCCAGACTTCATCAAGCTCGACAAATATTTCCTGCGTGACATTGCCAAGCACCCGGCCAAGCTGGACATGGCACGCACGCTGCAACAGACACTCAAGGGCAGCGCCACCAGCATCATTGCCGAAGGGCTGGAGACCGAAGACGAACTGGGCGTGGTGCGCGATCTGGGCATCCGCTTTGGGCAAGGTTTCTTCCTCGCACGCCCACAGGACAAGCCCGCGAGCGACATGTCGAGCCACGCGGCGCGCGTGCTGCAGTCTTCGCAGATTGCGGTGTTTCCTCAGGCTGTGCGCGTGGGCTGGCGCGCCATCACGGCCAGCAAGCTGCTGCGCGTGGCACCCACCGTGCCCCTGCGCAGCAGCAACGACGACGTACTGCACCTGTTCAACCGCCACCCCGATCTGCACGCCGTGGCGCTGCTCGATGAAGACGAGCGTCCGCTCGCGCTCGTCGCGCGCCGAGCCTTTATCGACCGCTATGCGATGCCATATCACCGCGAGCTGTACGGCAAGAAGCCGGCGTTGGCGTTTGCCAACCGGCAGCCGGTGCTGGTGGAAAAATCCGCTTCGCTCGAAGACATGTCCGCGCTGCTGATGAGCGAAGACCAACGCTACCTGACCGACGGTTTCATCATCACCGAGCATGGCCGCTACCTGGGCCTGGGCACCGGTGAAGAGCTGGTGCGCACCGTGACGGAAATCCGCATCGAGGCCGCACGCTACGCCAACCCGCTCACATTCCTGCCGGGCAACATTCCGTTGAATCTGCACATTGAACGTTTGCTGGAGGCGCGCGCAGAGTTCTATGCCTGCTATGTCGACCTCAACCACTTCAAGCCCTTCAACGACCAATACGGCTACTGGCAAGGCGACGAGATGCTGAAGATGGCCGCCGCCGTGCTGGCCACTGCCTGCGAGCCCACGCGCGACTTTCTCGGCCACGTGGGCGGCGACGATTTCCTGATCCTGTTTCAGAGTGCCGACTGGCAGGCGCGCATCACGCAGGCCATGGCGGCGTTCAACGCCAACGCGCTCGCCATGTATACGCCGGCAGACCGCTCTGCGGGCGGCATCCACGCCGAAGACCGCAAAGGGCTGCCAGCCTTCTTCCGCTTTGTGACGATGGCGGTGGGCGCGCTGCACGTGTACCCCGGTGCCGCGCGCAGCAGCGACGACATCGGCACTGCCGCCGCACTCGCCAAGCGGCGTGCCAAGCAAAGTGACGATGGGTTCTACCTTGAAGCCATGCAGCCTTCCGCCGCGGCAATGCGCGCAATGGCCTAGACAACGCTACAGCGCCGGAATCAGCCCGAGCAGCGCGGCCTTCACCACGGCATGCGTCTTGTTGGCAGCATTGAGCTTGGTGATGGCGTTGCGGATGTGAAAGTTCACGTTGCGCTCGGTCATCTCCAGGATGGCCGCGACTTCGGCCGCCGTCTTGCCTTCGGCCGTCCAGTGCAGTGTCCGGCGTTCAACCTCTTTCAGGCGCGTGGCGGCATCGGGCAAGACCTTTTCTGCCATCAGCGTGCTGATGCTGTCGTGCGCGCGCTGGCTCAGCCAGATCATTTCGGGCTCGCGGGCGGCCAGTTCATCTTCGGTGATAGGCGTGGCGCTGCGGACCACGCTGAAGGTGCCGAAGATGCCGGTGTGATCCCGAATGGTGTGCGACCACCCGTGGTTGAGCCCGTGCCGGCGCGCGTCCATCCAGAACGGTGCGTCTGCCGTGGCGATGCCGGACCACAGCATTGGCTTGACGCAGCGCTGCCCAAATTGCAGCACCGGGTCGATGGCCAAGTAGCCGCGCACCCGGTAGTGCTCGCGCCAGTGCTCCGGGTAGGTACTCCAGCAGATGGTGTTGAAGCGCGTGATCGGAATGGCTGCACGCAGGGCGTAGGCGCAATAGTCGAAACCCAGTAGAGCCACCGCCTGTTGCAGGCAACGGATGACCGCATCGGCATCGCGCAGGGCGTTCAACTCGCGCAGCAATTCCGCACGCCAGGATGTTGCGCAGCCGTGCGGCAATTGGTTGTGAACGCCCATCCCATTAGCCCCCAGAACACACGCTAAATCGCCATGCCCGCGCCCATTCACGCCAACTGGCTTTCCTCATTTCAAAACGGGCGGAAAGCGTGATCAGCCTTGCGTTTTGCTGAGGGCAATCGTTGGCGTGCTGGAACTATACATAATCCAAAACGAATTGCGCGCCAAGCATAGCCTATGCAATTAGTAGTTTTTCTCGAATATTGGAATAGTGCAATACAGTGATAAATGAATGGATAGTCAAACGGCTTTGCGCAAAAACACGCCCATTATTTAAATCGGATATTTATGCGCGAGATGTCCGCAATCGCCATTGCAATCTGTCTACCTGGTCGGCCCTTCTTACAAAGTCCGGGGAGGCGGAATTCGTATCGTCCGTTTCCACCATTGCTCGCGGTTCCTGCCTAGGTGCGTCTCCGTACGCATCGTCGCGTTGCGGTGCCGAAAACGCCGCAAAGCGTGCGCCGGCGCCACATTGCAGTGGTGCGAAAGCGCGACACCCAGCAAGGACCACACCGCCGCCCCGCGACGAAACGCCGCAGTAAAAATAACAATATCGACGTTGCACGTGCAGATTGACCGACGTTCGGAAAAATTGACGTGTCAGATTTACACACGCGTGTGGCGATTCGCTACCACGGCAGCGAATTAGGGCAAGAAGGGCTTTCTTATTGGGGTTTCACAGTGTCAGCGAAACCCTTACAGTCTGGTCCGCGACTCGCCCTCTCGATGTAGTCGAGACCCCGACAAGAAACACGACGGTACGAAGCAACAGGGTTTTTGGCGCGTCTTCATCCTCGTCACTCCCCCGGTTTGTGGCGCTTTTTCCAACCCGGATTTCCCGGAATTGGCGGAGCTTTGCCCAAATTCAAAAAAGTGACGCGGACTTAATGCGGCGGTTGTCCCGCCCCACTGACCCATTTGCATAGGAAGTCCCGTTTCATGCGCTCCACTCTGATTTCTCTTGGCCTTGTCGCTACCGCCGCCCTCGGTCTGTTCTCTGCCGGTGCCCAGGCCAACTGCGTTGCCAATCCGCCCACGCAATCCAACACGACCTTCCCTGCCAGCCTGACCGGCAAGCTCGCGTATCACAGCTACGTCAGCTACGGCGACGGCACCAGTCAGCTCTTCATCTACGATTTTTCGGCACGCACGCTGCAGCAGGTGTCGAAGGCGGCCTGGGGCATCCAGGACCCGATGAATGCGGTGTTCAGCCCCGACGGCAAGTGGATCGCCTTCATGGGCATCACCAACAACGCGTGGAACGTGTTCTTCTGGCAGGTCGGTTCGACCAGCATGCCGATCAACCTGACCAACAGCACCGGCCAGACGCGCAATGAAGACCCGAAGTTCAGCGCCGACGGCAAATCGCTGTTCTTCAAGCAGAACGGCGATGTCATGCAGGCCGCGCTGTCGTACACCAGCTCGGGCCCCGTCTTCACTTCCACTGTGAATCTGACGCGCACGGCACCGACGCTGGAAAACTCGATGCCGTTTGCCACGCCGGACGGCACGGCCGTCTACTACACCACGGGCACAGGTTCGGGCATGGGCCTGTACAAACAGACCGCGGGCAGCACCACCAAGGTGGCGTTCGACACGCCGGCGGGCCTGGCGACGTACTACCCGATCGTGCGCGCCGACGGCACCGTCTTCTATGCCCGCTGGCACGACGCTACCAGCCAGGCCGACCAGATCTACACCAAGGTCAACCCGAGCGACACGCCCAACCAGCTCACACTCAACGACTGCAACAGCAACAACTCCGACCCGTCGCCCGTGAACGGCACGAACTACGTGTTCTTCTCGTCGACGAGCGCGGGCGGCTACCAGCTCTACCTGGGCGATGCGAGCAACGGCCAGCGCTGGAGCCTGTCGCAGTTTGGTGTGAACTCGGACACGACCAAGGCGAAGCTCGGCTCGAACTACTACCCGGGCACGCCGACGGCCGCCGCACAGGCTGTCACACTGCTCTCGCAGGGCAAGCCGGCCAGCGCGTCCACCAGCTACAGCGCAAGCTTCGGCCCCGCCTACGCGTTTGACGGCAACACCACCAGCACGCGCTGGGATTCAGTGGAAGGCGTTGCCGGCGCGCAATGGTTGATGGTGGATCTGGGCTCGACCCGCACCATCACCGGCGTCGACCTGTACTGGGACGCCGGCGCCAAGGTGTACTACATCCAAACCTCGAATGACGGCGTGACCTGGACGAACATCTACTCGACGTCGAGCGGTGCTTCGTGGGGCCACACAGCGCTGGCCAACCTCAAGGGCAGCGGCCGCTATGTGCGCATGTACGGCACGCAGCGCGCCACGCAATGGGGTTACTCGCTGGACGAGATGCAGGTGTGGGGCTACTAAGCAGCAGCACCGGCATCATCTGACATGACAAACGCCCCGGTGGCTTCGGCCCCCGGGGTGTTTGTCATTGGTGCGATGGGCGCGCCGCATTGGGGCCTACCCCTAAATTGTCAAAAGCTGAACATTCAGCCTGTGCAGGGCTCGGCACGATGGCGTCTCCGCTCCACGCCAGAGGATCACGATGCCCTCCCGCACACCCCCGAACACCCCTGCGCACGGCATGAGCCGGCGCGATTTTCTGACGCTCGGCACCGCCGCTGCCAGCCTTGGCGCACTGGGCGTGAGCCTGCCGGAAGGCGCGCAAGCCGCCGCGCATGCCGCCGACGCCAACTGGCATGCCGGCCAGCTCACGCATCTGATTCCGGCGGCGAGCCACGACCGCTTTCTCATCAAGGCATCGTTCCAGGCACCGCTTGCGCGTGCGCCGTGGCTGATGGTCAACGGCAAGCGCGTCGCCGGGGAGCAGACCGATGCCGCCGGCCGCTTCTGGCGCTTCGATGCGCGGGGCCTGCAGCCCGCGACGCAATACACGCTGCGCATTGTCGATGCGGCCGGCAAGCCGCTGGCCGACGCATGGCCGCTGCGGACTTTTCCCGCACCCGATGCCACCCCCGCGCGCCTGCGTATCCTGGCCTACACCTGCGCCGGCGGTTATGACGGCCCGCCGGTGGCGGGCAAGACCGCGTGGCTGGACATGAGCGCCCGCCGTCGCCTGCTCGCGCGCGGCATGTCGTTCGCGCCCGACACCGTCATCGCCAATGGCGACCACATCTACTGGGATCTGCAGACCTCGCAGAACAAGCCGTTCGCACGCCAGGTGCGCGAACTGATGTGGGCAAAATTTGGCGGCGCGCTCGACACATCGGTGCCAATGTCGCACCCGAAGAACGAAGCCATCTTCACGCGCGTGTGCGATTACCAGATCAGCGGCCTGTACGGCACCACGCTGCGCTCCACGCCGGCGTATTTCCTGACCGACGACCACGACACCTTCGAGAACGACGAGTTCGACGACAAGGTCGCCACACTGCCGCCGGAGCCGTACGGTCTGGTGGGCGCTGAGCTTACGCAACATCGCTACTACCCCGAGTTCCTGCCTGACGCGAACCGCCCCGTGTGGCTGCCCGGCGGTGACAAGGCCGGCATGCCCACCGACACCAACAGCGCCTTCGGCACGCTGCGCTACGGCGCGCTGCTCGAAGCCGTGCTGTACGACTGCCGGCGCTTTCTGGACAACAAGGGCATCCACGCACGCGTGGTGCCGCAATGGGTGGAGGACTGGCTCGTAGCCCGCACGCGCGCCGAAGACACCGCGCATTTCTTCCATGTGCCGTCGCTACCGTTTGCGTATTCGTCGGGCAAGCTGGGCGATTGGTATCCGGACCTGCTGGACAGGAAGACCGGCCGCCTCGTCGCCAACCAGCCCAAGCCCGGTTGGCAGGCCGGTTGGCACTCGCAGCACCAGCGCCTGGTGGCAGCGCTTGCCGAGCAGAAACAACGTGCGGCCGTGATCGTGCAGGGCGACTTCCATGCATCGGCGGCCGGGTCCATGTCGCGCTCGGGCGATCTGACATTCGCGCATCCGGTGCATACGGTCATGACCGGCACGCTCGGCACCGGCGACCTCGCCTTCCCTTCGGCATTCCGCAGCATCGAAACCACACCCGCACTGTCCGTCGCCATGCAGGAGGCGCTGCGCCCGACGGAGAAAAATGGCTTTACCATCATCGACGTGACGCCCGAGAAGATGACTTTCTCGCTGTTCATGTGGCGCCCGCCCGAACCAGTGGAAGCCATCGATACACTGCAGCCGGCGCTGGTGTACGAGGTACCGCGGCTGGCGTGACAAGTCAGCGCAACAACAGGGAGACGCATGGCGAAAATCTGCATCGTGGGGGCCGGCTCGATCGGCTGCTATCTGGGTGGCCGTCTGCTGGCAGCCGGTGCCGATGTTTCGCTGGTCGGCCGCGCGCGCATCGGCAACGCGCTGCGTGAGCACGGCCTCACCTTGACGGACTACCGCAACGGCCGCTGGCAGGTACCGGCGGCTGAGGTGCGCTACGCGACCGATCCCGGCGCGGCCGCCGATGCCGATCTCGTGCTCGTCACGGTCAAATCTGCAGCCACGCAGTCCGTGGCCGATGAGCTGAAGCCCCTGCTACGCGCAGGCGCCATCGTCATCAGCTTCCAGAACGGGCTTGGCAATGCCGACGTGCTGCGGGCCACCCTGCCGCAGCACACCGTGCTGGCCGGCATGGTGCCCTTCAATGTGATGCAGCCTGGCCCCGGCGCCTTCCACCAAGGCACGGGCGGTGAGCTGGAAGTGGCAGCGTCACCCTTGCTGCAGCCGTTTCTCGGTGATTTCCTCCGCGCGGGTCTGGCGCTCACGGAACGGACCGACATGACAGCCGTGCAGTGGGCAAAGCTGCTGCTCAACCTGAACAACGCCATCAACGCACTGGCCAACCGGCCACTGAAAGAAGAGCTGTCGCAGCGTGCATATCGGCGCTGCCTCGCGCTGGCGCAAATGGAGGCGCTGCGGCTGCTGTCGCGCGCGGGCATCCAGCTCGCCAAGCTGACGCCCATACCGCCCGCCTGGATTCCACGCCTGCTCGCCACACCCGATGCGGTGTTTGCGCGGCTGGGCGGCAAGATGCTCGCCATTGATCCGCTCGCGCGTTCGTCCATGTCCGACGACCTTGCCGCCGGACGCACGACCGAAGTCGACTGGATCAACGGCGAAGTTGTGCGCCTGGCGGAGCGCCTGGGGCAACGCGCCCCCGTGAACGCGCAGCTGTGTGCGATGGTGCATGCCGCCGAATCTGCTGCCACGCGCCCAAGCTGGTCAGGCAGTGATCTGCTGGCGGCCTTGCGGGCTGCGGGTTAGTCGGCGCCGGCCTCGCTCGCGTCCAGCAACAACGTCATGTCCTGAATCTCGATGTGGCCATAGCGCAGGCGGATCGCACCGAGCTTGACCAGCGCCTGCAGCTCCTTGCTGAGCGTCTGCCGGCTGATGCCCAACATCATCGCCAGCGCGTCTTGCGAGGTGGAGATGCTCGCGCGGCCTTCTGCCGATTGCGACACATCGCCGTGCGCCAGTGAAGCAATACGCCGCGCCACACGTGCCCGCGTACCGTGCAGCGCCGCGCTCGCCAGCGAGCCATACGCCAGGCGCAAGCGCGTCGCCACCAGCCGCGCAATCGCTCCGGCAAATGCGGCATCGCGCATCAGTGCTTCAAAGCGCGCCACGCTCACCCCCAGCACGTCCGAATCTTCCAGCGCGATTGCGCAATGGCCGCGCGGTTGTTGATCAAGCGTCGACACCCCGCCAAACCAGTTGCCAGGTTCCACCAACGTGAGGATGGCCTCATCTCCGTCAGCGTTGAAGATGGAAAGTTTGAGCGCGCCACTGGCCACGCCAAAGAAGGCATGCGAACCGGCGTCCATCGGATCGCCCTGGCGAAAGAGAAATGCGCCGGCTGCGATGTGCAGGGGCACCGCAGCTTCGAGCAGCGCATTGGCCACGTGGGGTGGCAGGCTCTGGAACCATGGGTTGGTGGTAAATGCGTGCGTCACGATTCTGTTCCCGCCCCTCAAGCCCGCCGCCCTAGCACCCATCCGACCGACAGCACATACCGGCTGCCACCCACCACGCGCGTCACGCTGTGCTCGCACGCATCGGGGCGGAAAAGCTTGATGCGCCGCGTCTGGAAGATCGGGCTGGCACAGACGAACTCGCCGCCCGCCCTCGGTGACTTCAGCACGATGTTCAGCCGATAGTGCCGGCCGTTCGTTACGGGGTCGGTATGCGGCGGAATTTCTGAACCGTCCGGATAGCGGATCAGGTAGCTATCAAACGGGATGGGCCACAGCGCGGTGGCCAGCAGCATCTTGTCGTAGCCGGTGCCCTGGCGTCCGCGCTGCCAGCGGAAGGCTGTGCTGAAGAATGCGCGCAAGGAAGACATGGAAGCGGAGCAGCCCGATGGAATCCGGGCATGGTAGCCGGGAACTATCGGCGCTTGTCGAATTTCTTCCAGTACCCGAACGGCTCCTGATGGCACTCGTAGTCCAGCTCGGCCACACGCGTGTGCAGGCGTTCCTGCGCCTCCTGCACGGCAAGGTTGTAGACCACCGGGCCGATCTCTTCCAGAAAGAAACTCAGCAGCGCACCGGCCTGAATGTTGCCGATGCGCTCTTCCATGTGCTCGGTGAAGTAACGCTGGATGGATTGCACGGCCTCTTCGCGGACGTCGCGGTCAAGTTCGATGGGCATGCGAGGGGCTCAGTGGCGGATGGAACCGCCAGCTTACTGCCCGCGGCCATACGCATCCAGCAGCTTGAGCGTGACACCGTTGGTCCAGCCGAAGCCGTCCTGCAACGGGTATTCCCCTCCGCCACCGCCCGTGCCCGTTCCATCCACGATGTATTTCTCGACGAGCTTCTGCTGGCTGGCGTAGAGCTGCTCGACGCTGCCGAGAAAACGCTCGCCGATTGCCTGCGCGAGTGGCTGCCAGCCGTATCGCTGCGCGCCGCGCAGCGCGATCCATTGCAGCGGCGCCCAGCCGTTGGGCGCATCCCACTGCTGGCCTGTCTTGAAGGTGGTGGTGGACAGCCCGCCCACCTGCAGCAGCGCCTGCTGCGTCCACTGCAACGTCTTCCACGCGCGATTTGGCCGTGCGGCGCCCACAAACAGCGGATACGTCATCGCAGCAGACTTGTTGTCGCGAATGCGGCCGAGCTGCCAGTCGTAGTCTGCGTAGTAGCCGGCGGGGTGCCACAGGTAGCGCTCGATGGCGACGGAACGTTTTCCGGCGCGCACTGAATACTCGACCGTGCATGCAAAATCGCGCGCCGCTGTGCAGCCGCGCGCGATGGTCTTCTCCAGTTGGAACATCAGGCTGTTCAAATCCACCGGCACGATCGACGTGGTGCGAATGGTGCCCAGCGTGGCGTTGTCGCCGAACCAGCGCGAGCTGAAATCCCAGCCGCTTTCGGCCGCTGCGCGCAGGTCGCGCCAGACTTCGTTGGCGGGGCGTGCGGGTGTTTGCTGCGCGGTGGTCATGTCTTGCAGATAGGACTCGGGGCGCGGGGTGTCCTGGTCGTCCCAGTAACGGTTGAGGACAACGCCGTCGCGCATGACGACGACGTTGTTGCTCGCCTGCCCGACGGGCGTGGTGGTGGCGCCGCGCATCCAGTACGCATACTCCTTGCGCAGTTGCGGCAGGTAGCGCTTGAGCGCCGCGTCGCCCTCCTGCTGAGCGGCCAGCTCGACCATCAACGCAAAGAACGGCGGCTGCGAGCGGCTGAGGTAATACGTGCGATTTCCGTTGGGAATGTGGCCGAACTGATCAATGGCATAGGCGAAATTGTCTAGCATGTTGTCGACCAGGTCTTCGCGGCCAGCCTCCTGCAGACCCAGCATGGTGAAGTAGGTATCCCAGTAATAGCCCTCGCGAAAACGGCCGCCGGGCACGACGTACGGCTTGGGCAGAGGAATGAGCGAGCTGTTGTCAGGCGCGGTGGTCGTCGTGCGCGTGAGCGCCGGCCAGAGCCAGTCGATGTGTGCGCGCAAGGTCTGCCCTGCAGGCGGTGTCACGGGCGTATCCACCGGTGGCGTGAAGTACTGATCGACAAACGCCTTGAGCGAGAAACCCGGCACGTTCTTCTGTGCCTGGTAGGCCCGCAGGATGACGGCCGGTGCGGCTTTGGGCACGGCATCGACAAACGTCTTCTGATCCGGATACACCTGCGCGGTCTGCACGGCCACGAACAAGTCGCCGTAGAGCTTGTCGGGCGACGGCGGCAGCGCGGCACCCACGCCCACATCGGCCAATGCGGACGACGCCGCCAAACCGAACGCCAGCCATGCAGCAACATTGGCCGCGCGGCACCGGATCAAAAAGTGAGCCTGTCGATGCATCGTCATCTCCTGCCTGGTGGACGGAAAGCCAGTCCAGAAAAGGAGACGCGGACAGCGTTGTCAAATCGACAGGTTTTGCGCAAAACGGCGGCGTACCGAAGCGCAAGAGATGGCGCCGTATTGAGCGCTGCGGGCAAGCAACTTGCTGATGCGCGGCGATGCTTGGCCCGCCCGTCGGGCCCGTCGGTCCTACGCTGGAACCTGCTCTACCCGCGCACGACCTCGTAGCGCATCTCCACGAAGGTGTTCTTGTAGGGCACTGCGGAAGTGAGCTTGAGCGCGGGCTGCACGATGCGGCGTGGCAACAGCGGCAGTCCGGAGCCCAGGGTGACAGGCATCACCTGCACGATGAGTTCATCAAGCAGCCCTGCATCGAGAAACTTGCCGGCGAGTTCACCACCACCAACGATCCAGAGATTGCGTCCGCCGGCTGCCGCGAGCATGTCGCGGTGCACGGGCGCCACATCACCACGCACGAAGCGGATGTCTGCACCTTGCACCGCCGGCAGCGTGCGCGATGTGAAGACCCACGCGGGCTGCACGTAAGGCCATGGCTGGGCTTGCCCCGCCGGGCCGGGCTTGGTCAGTTCGCGCAGCAGCCATTCGTAGGTGGACGCACCCATCGCCAGCGCGCCGACGTCGCGAATGAAGCCGTCGTAGCTCGTGCCTTCCAGCGAGCCAAACTGCATCAGCCAATCGAGCGAGTGATCCGTCGTGGCGATGAAGCCGTCCAGGGTGGTAGCGGCGTAGTACTGCGTCTTCGACATGGCGGGCTCCCGTTGAAATTTAGGAGCGAGATGTTACGCCGCACGAATTGCCATTGCCTTGCGCAGCGCTACGCCACCGTAACGACGTTGCCAGCATCGGCAGCGCAAATCCGGTTGCGCCCCTGATGCTTGGCGTCGTACAGCGCGCGGTCTGCGCGTGCGCTCAGCCGGTCGAACGATTCGCCGGGTTGCCACGCCGCCACGCCACCGCTGATGCTGTAGCGGCACGGCTGCGCACCAGCCATGACAACTTGCGCGGCGGCAGCTTTGCGCAAGCGGTCTGCGAGATGCATGGCGTTGCCGCTGTCAGTGTCAGGCAGCAGCAGCGCAAACTCTTCGCCACCGATGCGCCCGAGCACGTCGGTCGGCCGCAGTTGCACATGCGCCATCTGCACGAACGCGCGCAGCACCGCATCACCGGCGGCATGACCGAGGCTGTCGTTGATGCGCTTGAAGTGATCCAGATCGAGAATCAGTAATGCGAGCGGCTTGGCGTGTCGCTGCACACGGCCGACATGGCGGCGCGCCAGCGCCTCAAAGCCCTGGCGCGACAGCGCTCCGGTCAGGAAATCGCGGTTGGCCGCATCGCGCGCGTCGGCCAGCAGCGCATCATGCACCATCAGCATGGCCGACATCGACAGGATGGGCATGATCGCCGCCGCCACCACGAGCAGCAGCACGCTGCCGGCGCTGGCAAACATGCTCGGGCTGGAAGCCGCACCCAGCGTCAGGAAATAGACACCGCGTACGAGCTGACAGGCGCCGAACACGAGCGCAATGATGGCCGTGACCCGATACGGATAGGTCGGTCGACCAGCGGGCGAATGGCGCACCAGCATCCACGCCAGTGCCGTGCAGAATGCGGCGGAAAACAGCGTGGTCGAAAACACCCGCATGGGGATGCTGTCGACGGCGTAGCGCCAATAGATGACTGCCACCCCCACCGCCGCCACGCCCGCCAGCAGGACCGGCCACTGTGGCCGGCGGCCGAGAAACCGCGCACAGCCCGCGTAGTAGGCAGCACCACCCAGCGCCAACAAGACATTGGCCACAACCACCGAGAGGCTGTCAGGAATCTTCCCGCGCAGCAGGATCAATGGCAACGCCAGCACCACAGCCAGATTGGCACCAAACCATTCGGCAATGCCGGCCTTGCCGGCGCGCAGCAACGAACCCAGCAGCCCCAGGAGCACAAAGCTCATCAGCGCCGACGTGGCAATGGCGACGCCTGGATCCAGCATGAGCACTCCCGCAAGTCTTCTGTGGCGGGGATTCTACGAAAAGCGGCGCATTGCGGACATCACCGGGTGGTGGGGCACAACCTGGGCCGAAAGCCGCAAATCAACGCAGCCGGTGGCTTCCATCGTGTGATGACAACCCTTGCATGAAGGAACCGCCGCGCAAGGTCAGGCCTTCGGCCCGAGATCGTCTACCGCATGTCCGCCGGCGGGCTGCAACGCAGCTTCGGCGGCGTCCACCTGTGCGGGCTCGGCGTCGATGGTCAGCAGAAAGCGCCCGCCGATCACGACATTCTGGAATTTGCGTTCGTAGGTCTCGGCGTTTTCGCCGCCGGGCTCGTAGTCGCCGCAGAGGAAGTTGCCGCACAAGGCACCTGCCTCGTCGCCCTGGTGCGACAGCGCGACGCGCTCCAGCGTGAGGCCGGTGTTGAGCACGGCTTGGCGGGCTGCCTCAGCAGCAGCATGGTCTGTGAAGATGCGGACGATGGTTGGCATGGGGTTCTCCTCGTCGTGGTGAACCCAAAGTTGACGCATCGGCCGTGCCCAGCGGCACGCCGGGCGGGTGGCTCAGAACAGCGCCATCTGCCGCATCCCAAACCCGATCGCCTCTTCCACCCGCATGCGCGCGTGCGTGAGCGACCCCTCGATGCCCGAGAGCGTGCCGGCCAGCCAGCGGTAAAGCAGCGGCGCCTGACCGCGCGGACTCAGGTGGATTTCACCGAGCTTCTTGCCGCGCTTGTCACGGTAGTAGTGGGAGCGGTAGCCGCGTTCCCAATGCGTGATCGGGCCGCGCCATCGGCGCAAGCGGCGGGGTTTGGTGGGGGACGTTTCGGCTGGTGATGCCGACGCTGGTTCCTCCCAGCCGAAAGCGGGTTTGGCAAACAGCGGCAAACCTTCCAGATCGGGGTAGAAATCCATCGTCGTATGCTCAGCTAGCCGCGCCGCCGCAGGCTTTGCAGACAAACACGGCGCGCAGCCCGCATGATACCTGGGTTTATGGCAGACAGCACGTGCAAACGGCCTAACGGCGGGCATCGGAACAACGTTGCGCACGTCGTCCGATCAGCGCTTCGGTATGATGGCCGTTCCCAGTTTCATGACACGCGGCAATCGACCGGTACCTAGCATGAAGAACGCCCTTAACACGTTGATGACACCCCGAATCGCCTGCACCCTGTTGTTGGCGGCAAGCTTCGCCACCCAGGCCCACGCCCAGGAAGGCGCCTTCGTGCCGCTACTCCGCCATGTGGCCGATCGGCTGGTCACCGCTGACCAGGTTGCGCTGAGCAAATGGGACAGCGGCCAGTCGGTCTACGACCCGGCGCGCGAGGACAAGGTCATCGCCAATGCCTCGGCGCAGGCGCCCGCCTACGGCTTGGCGGCGGCAGACGTGAGCAACGTCTTCACAGACCAGATCGAGGCGAACAAGGAGGTGCAATACGCCCTGCTGAACGACTGGCGCCGGGCCGGGGCTGCGCCCACCGCGCAACGGCAGAGCCTGCCGGATGTGATCCGCCCCAAGCTGGACGGGCTACAGAAATCCATCCTGCAAGCACTGCGCGACGCTGCCCCCGCACGCGGCCAGGCGGATTGCCCGGTGCAGGTAGCAAACGACATCGGCCGTGTCGTGCATGAGAAATCGCTCGACACCCTGCATCGGATTGCACTGGACCGTGCAACGGCAAGGCTCTGCAGCCCCCGCTGATCCCATGAAAAAACGGCGCGGTCCTGAAAGGGCACGCGCCGCAGCATCCGTCACGCTTGTTAGGGAAATCAGGGCGTGGGCGTCCAGCTCGCGCCGTTGCCATCCTTGAAGCTGGCGAACACCTTGGCGGTGGTGTTGAGCCCGCTCAAATCAATGGCGCTGGTGGCATATTGGGTATCGCGACCCGACATGCTCAACGCATTGCCGGCCGCGTCCATGCTGAGCCATTCGCGCCACCCTGCGGTGGCGGTTGGTGTTCCGGGGTACGGTGCCATGGCGCCGTTGGTGTTCGGATCTTCCCAGCCGCCGCTTGCGATGTGTGTGCCCATCTTCGTGCTGATGTACGCAACTGTGTCGCAATACAGTTGAGCATTGCCGAAACTGCCGGTGCCCGTGTATTGCTGGGTGCAGTAGCTGTTCGCGGCCTGGGTGGCACCGGTCAGGGATCGTGCGAGATAGGTGGTCCCCGCAGGCACCGTGACATCCGCGGTCAACGCGCTGTTGAGCACCACGAAGCCCGGGTAACCCGTGGCCGCACGGGCCTGGATGATGGCGTTGGCGCTATAGCTGCCGCCCGAGCCTGCAATCGGGTCAAACGTCGTATGCAGCTCGCTCTGCTCGAACAGTGCCGCATAGGGCGAGCCCCAGATGAAGTCGACGTTTCCCGCAATGTAGGACTTGTAGTACCAGACCCAGCCCTTGGTCTGGATCGTATCCTGCGCGCTCAGGAAGTTCATGAAACTTGCCACCATGCGGCTGGCGGTCAGGGTTGAGGTGTTGTAGTAAAGCGCCTCGGCCTGGTTGTTGAAGTTCGACTGTCTGACGTGCGAGTTCTGCAACGTGAAGTTGGTGAGCTTGAGCAGGTCGGAGCCCTCCACCAGAAGGACGGAGCGGCCGCCCCCCAGGGCGCGCCGGGTGCCGCTGCCTTCCGTCGTGAGCGTTGTGGCCGGTGCTGTCTTGCTGCCGCCGGTGCCCGGGTTGTAAGACTCCGAGTTGTCCTGGTAGACGATGGTGCCCGCCTGGCTCTGGCCCGAGATCGTCAGGTTATTCACGTTGCGCAGGAACAGCTGCTCGTTGTAGCTGCCATCCTGGATCGTGATCGTCTTGCTGGCAGACGCGTTCGCGCTGCTGTTGCGCATGATCCAGTCGAGCGCACCCTGTACGGTGCGGAAGTCCGCCGTGCCGGTGCTGGCGACGGTCACGGCCGTCTGGGATGCCGGGGCGGCCTTGGTCGTGAAGGTCCACGCCGTAGGCGAGGTGATGCCCGCAAAGGGGGTACCGTTCATCTTGCCGGCCAATACACCGTTGTCGACGGTGACGTAGTACTTGGTGCCGTTGCTGAGCATGTTGTCATGCAGGCGGATGGTGGCCGTGTTGCCGGAAATCGTGACCGGCGTGTAGTACACATACCGCCACTGGGTCAGCCCGGTGTTGTTGCCCAGCGTGTCGATCTCGGTGTTGGCGGCCGGCATGTAGGTCTGCGTTTCGCCGCCGGCGGTGACCGGCGCTCCGCTGATATCGATCTGGTCGACCTGCACGCCCGTCGTGGCATTGAAGACCTTGACCAAGCCGGTTGCGCCCAAGGTGGGTGTGGCGTCAAAGCTGAGTTGCAGCCGTGTGTCGACATAGGCGGCGGTTTCTCCATTGGCGGGAACCAACCCGACCGCGTTCGTCGAGCCTGACGACGAACCACCGGAAGACCCCGATCCGCTGGAAGCCGCCGCGACAGTCACTGACGTACTGCAACTGCCCTGAGCCGCGCAGCCCGACACCCCTTCGCCGGACGTCGAGACAGAACTGGTGAGGCTACCGGCGGCTGTGGCCGTAGCCGTCAGGGTGACGGTCGCGGCGGCTCCGGCTGCGAGCCCCGCAGGAATCGTGCACGTGAGCGTGCTGACCGCCGGGCCGCATGTTGCACCCTGCGCGTTCACCGCGATACCGCCGACGTTGCCGGGCACGGTGGCCACCAGCGAAACGGTATCCCCGGTAGCGCCGCTTCCATTGTTCACGGCGGTGATCGTCCAGATCACACGATCGCCAACGGCGGCGCTCGTCTGGCTGGCGGTCTCGGACACATTCACAGAAGCGAGGTTGGCCGTTGCAGCCGAGCCGCCGCTTCCGCCGGTGGTGCTGCTGGCAGTGTCGGTGCCACCATCTCCGCCGCAGCCCGCCAACAGCAGTGCTGGCAGGGCTGCAACCACAACTGCGTGCTGGAACATTCTTGTCATTGTTGTCTCCTCTTCTTCTTTTGGTATGAGCGTGACGCAGTTGCGCTCAGTGAATCGACATCGGCGCATTCACTGCGGGGAAGTCCACGAACGCGCTCGTGCAGTCATAGGGCGCCGGCGTTGCCGTCCGGTTATCGAAGATATGGACGTGGTTGATGTCCTGGCCCGCGAGCAGCAGGCTGGCAAACGACACCGGCCCCGAACCCATCGTCAACTCCGCATAGGACGGCACGGGATTCGTCAGCTTGGTCGTTGCCCAACCCGGCAGAGAATCAAAGACCACGTTGTCGAAGACGACGTTGTAGAGATAGTTGAACTGGCTCTGCGACTGGTAGCCGCGCAGCAACAAGGCCGCGTTGGCGCCGTCATAGACGGAGCCGGCCACATCCAGGTAGCGGAAATTGCGCACCGTGATGTCGTGAAGGTTCGGGTAGAGCGCCTTGGCCGAGCCCGAAGCGTCGCCGTAGTACGGGTCCATCACGATCGGCTGTTGCAGACGCCGTGCGCACACACCGTCAACCGTCACATTCTTGACTTCACCGCCACGGCTATCGTCGGTCTTGATGCGAAAGCCGCTGGTGGCGCCCATGTCGAAGCCGTCGATGGTCAGGTCGCGGATCGTGATGCCGTTCATGCCGCTGTCTGTTTCGCTGCCGAGCGACATGCCGTGCGTGAAATAGAAGCGGTTGTGCAGGATCTGCACGTTGGAAACGGGGCCCGTGGTGCTGGCGTGCGACTTGATGGCGATGCCGTCGTCGCCATTGCTGATGTGGTTGAACGCAATGAGCACGTTCTGCGATTGGCCCGGGTCGATGCCGTCTGTGTTTTTGACGGTGGCAGGCGTAAAGCAGGTGCTGGGCGTGGTGGTATTGGGCGAACCTGAGACGACCGGCATCGTGTTGGCTGCGCATTGGTAGCCTGCCACGGAGTATTCGAGCGAGGGCGTCAGGATCTTGGTGCCCCAGGCGGTCACGCCGCTGACGCCGCTCGTGACAACGTGGAACTTCGGCGCGTTCTGCAACGTAATCCGATAGAGGCTGAAGTTGCTGCCGCCATTCACCTGGATCAGGCGCGGGTTGTTCTGGCTGGCGTTGCTCATGGTTTTGGTCAGCGCGCCGACATCCCACCACGTGAGCTTGTTGGCATACAGGCCGGAGGTGAGCACCTCGCCGCCGCGGCCGTCGATCACGCCGTCGCCGACCACACCGTTGCCATTGGGCGTCGTGGTGATGAGCGCGTTGCAGCCGTTGTCGCTGCTGGCGGTTTCGCCGCAATTGTTCTTGCCGCTGATCTGGTAGTCAGACGGCTTACGCGAGGCGAACAGCGTCACCCCCGCGTCGACCCACAGCGTGACGGACCCCGTCAAGACGATTGGGCCACTGAGGAATGCGTTTTGGCCTTGGCTTCCCTTGACGAGCTTCACTGCCTGCCCGGCAGGACAACCGTTGACGGCCGCCTGAATGTTGGCGGTGTCGGGCTCAGAGTTGGCCGGCGGCGCATCCACCGACGCGTCGAGCAGCCCCTTGCTGTTCTTGGTCAAGCTCGCGCTCAAGGTCGCACACACCGTAGTGGGTAGCGACGGCTCCTTGCCTTGCACGGCCGGATCAGAAAGCGCCGTGGCCGGCCAGAGCGCAGTGGAAGTTGTCGTAGATGTACCGGTGCCGACTCCAGGGCCGGTTCCAGGGCTGGTCGCGACACCACCACCGCTGCTGGCGATGTCGCTGCTGCTGCCATCACCGCCCCCGCAGCCGGTCAACGCAAGGCTGACAGATAGGCAGATCAGGCCGATGCAGGCACGCGCTGGCCGCACCGCTCTTGAATGGGTCATCGTGTTGTTCTCCTCGTTTTCTTCGTATGGGTGTGAATTCAGCGCGCATGCGAGCCGCTCGCAGGCGGACCAGCACGCGTTTGGCGAAGGCGGGCGCACGTGGGAATACGAGCGCCGAATGGGCGGATCAGCACGCGCCGGTATTGCGCCGTAACGTGCGTCGTGAAGGCGCGAAAAGCGTATGGGCGCGAGTTGGCGCCCACCGCCGGTGGCGGGGGTGTTCCATGCGTCTCCTCTCTGCTTTCTTGTTTTGGCGTCTACCGGAGGACTGCGTCTTTGCGAGCAGGCATGTCCCCGGTCAGCCAGTTTCTGATATATCAAAATCTATTAATTGATATATTAGAAGTCAAGGCAGGGTTTTCCCGGCAGAGCCGTAAGGCCGGCAAGACGGTAACAAAAAAAAGCCGGCCCCAGGGGACCGGCTATGCGAGAAGATGCAGCGCCGAGATTTACGTCAACCCAGATCCACAGGCACGAAGATCTTCGTATCGTCACGCTGTACGAGCAGGGCGACATGCTTGCCGGCGCGATCCACCAGCGTGCGCAACTCCTGCACCGACGACACCGGTGTGCCGTTGAGCGACAGGATCACGTCGCCGGGTTGGATGCCAACCTTGGCCGCCGGGCCGGTCACGTCCATCACCACCAGGCCGCCAGGCAGGCCGTTCTGGCGCTTCTCTTCCGGCTGCAGCGGTCGCACCGCCAGGCCCAGGCGGCCTTGGTCCGGCGCGGCCTTTTCACTGGATGCCACCTTGGCGTCCTTGGCGGCACCGACGGTCACAGTCAGTGTGGTCGGCTTGCCCTGGCGGATGATCTGCAGCGGCACGGTGGAGCCCGGCTTGATGTCGGCCACCTGCTCGGGCAGATCGCCCGACCGGTCGATCCGTGCACCGCCAATCTGCAGGATCACGTCGCCAGGTTGCAGGCCGGCCTTGGCTGCGGGGCCGCCGTCTTCCACCGAGTTGACCAATGCGCCTTCGGGCTTGGGCAGCTTGAAGGAATCGGCCAGCGACTGGTCGACCTCCTGCACCGCAATGCCCAGGCGGCCGCGCGTGACCTTGCCCGTCGACACAAGCTGCTGCTCCACCTTCATCGCCACATCAATCGGCACGGCAAACGACAAGCCCTGGTAGCCACCGGTCTGGCTGTAGATCTGCGAATTGATGCCGATCACCTCGCCGCGCTGATTGAACAGCGGGCCGCCCGAGTTGCCGGGGTTCACGGCCACATCGGTCTGGATGAACGGCACATAGGTATCGTCCGGCAGCGAGCGCGACTTGGCGCTCACGATGCCCGCCGTGACGGTGTTCTCGAAACCGTACGGCGAACCGATGGCCAGCACGGGCTCACCCACCTTGGTATTGGCTGGGCTGCCAATCTGCACGATCGGCAGGTTCTTGGCGGAGATGCGCAGCACTGCCACGTCGGATTGCTTGTCGACGCCGAGCACCTTGGCCTTGAACTCGCGGCGGTCCGTCAGCTTGACGTTGACCTCCTGCGCGCCATCCACCACGTGGGCGTTGGTCAGGATCAGGCCATCGGCCGAGACGATGAAGCCGGAGCCCAGACCGCGCACGATCTGGTCGCCGCGCTGCTGCGGCATCTGCGGCATGAACCGCTTGAAGAATTCGGAGAACGGATCATCCGGGCTCATGCCGGGCGGCAAGCCCTGCATGCTGGTGCGCTGCGCGTGCGCGGTGGTGCTGATGTTGACCACCGCCGGGCCGTAGCGATCGACGATGCCTGAGAAGTCCATTGGCGCCGCCACAGCCACCGGAGCTGCACCGGGAGCAGGCGCGGTTGTTGCCGTCGCAGTGGCCACGGGCGCCGCTACCGCACGCGAAATCATGTCTTTCTGCAGATAGGCATAGCCGCCTGCAACGGCGACCACTGCGGCCAGGCCAGCCGCACTGCGTGCCAGGGTTTGACGCGTCATTGTCGTGTCCTCTCTTGCTTAGCACGAGGGTCACGGCCTGCGGAGTCGCCTGTCGTGCCCATCGGTTGAAGGCATCGTAGGCGGGCAGACTTAAACGAGACTTAAAGGTGCAAGGCGCACGCGCACATCACACGAAACAAAATGTTTCTACGCATTGGCCTTGAATGGAAAGCGCAGCACCACGCGCAGGCCGCCACCCTCGCGCGCTTCCAGCGCCAGGGTTGCGTCGTGCGCCTGGGCGATCTCGCGCACGATGGCGAGGCCGAGGCCGCTACCGCCCGTGGGTGCCTGAGCAGGCCGATAAAAGCGATCGAGCACGCGTTCGCGTTCCTCCGCAGGGATGCCAGGGCCGTTGTCTTCCACCACCAGCTGCGCGCCACCGTCGGGCGTGTGTTCGGTTGATACATCGACGCGCGCACCGCGCGGGCAGTAGTTCAGCGCGTTGTCGACAAGGTTGACCAGCAGCACGCGCAGCGCATCAGCATTGCCGATGACCGATGCCGGCTGCGACTCCACCGCGACCCCCAAATCAATGCCCTTGTGCACTGCCGCCGGTGACAACTCGGCAAGCACGTCGGCCGCCACGGCGTCTAGCGCAACGGATGCGCGTTGCGTATCGGCCGCGCCCGGCTCCTGCCGCGCGAGCGTCAGCAACTGGCCAACGAGACGGATCATGCGTTCGACACCGCGATGCAGATCGGCATGCGCGGCGCGGCGTTCGTCTTCGTTCTCAGCGCGGTCGGCCACTTGCAACTGCAGCTTGAGGGCGGCCAGCGGCGTACGCAGCGCGTGTGCGGCATCGGCAACGAACGCGCGCTGGTGCGCAAGTGCGGTGCCGAGCCGCGCAAGCAGATCGTTCAATGCTTGTGTCAGCGGGCGGATCTCGTCAGGCAAACCCTGCGTGGGCAACGGCGACAGCGCTGCCGCATCGCGCGCCTGCACCTGCTTGGCCACCGAGCCCAGCGGCGCCAGCCCACGCCCGACCGCCAGCCACACGATCCATCCCAGCAGCGGCAGCAGGATCAGCAACGGTGCGACCGTACGCAGCGCCATGCGCGCCGCCACCTCGTGCCGCGCGCTATATGGCTGCGCGATCTGCACCACGGCGGGCCCGAACGCGACGCTGTAGATGCGCCACGGGCCCTCCGGCGTATTCGCGTCGGAAAAGCCGAGCTCCGCCTGGTCCGGCAGATCGGGCCGCGCGTGCGAGAGATACAGGCTGCGGCCAGTGCCGTCCCAGATGCGGATCACGACGTCATCGTCACGCGCAATGCCGGCGAGCGCCGGCGGCGGCGGGTCGATCCACTGGCTCGGCAGCGCGGCGGCCACCTGCTGCATCTGGTAGTCGAACAGCGCGTTGGCTTCCTGGCGCGCCTGCGCGTAGATCAGACCGGTGGCGATGACGATGCCCGCCAGCAGGCCGCCGGCCAGCCACCACAGCAGGGTTTTACGGATCGATTGCATGGCTTATTGGTGCGCGTCGCCAGCGGCAGGTTCCGCAGGCGACGTCGACGCCTCACGCGGAATCACATACCCCACGCCGCGGATGTTCTGGATGAAATGGCTACCAAGCTTCTTGCGCAACGCGTGAATGTAGACCTCGACCGTGTTGCTGCCCACCTCTTCATCCCAGCCGTAGAGGTTGTCTTGCAACTGGGCGATCGACCACACCTTGCCCGGCCGCGCAAGCAGCGCATGCAGCACCGCAAACTCGCGGCCCGACAGTTTGACCGGCACACCCGCGCGCAGCACCTCGCGGGTGACGGGGTTGAGCAGCACCTCGCCGTGGCGCATGAGCGGATCGGCGCGGCCGCCTTGTCTGCGCAGCAGCGCGTGCATGCGTGCCGCCAGCTCCTGGAGGTCGAAGGGCTTGACGAGGTAATCGTCTGCGCCGGCATTGAGACCGGCCACGCGGTCGGCCACCGCATCGCGCGCGGTCAGGATCAGGATGGGGATGGCGATGCCGCGCTGGCGCAGTTCGCGCACCACATCCAGCCCGTCGCGCTTGGGCAGGCCGAGGTCGAGCAGCATGAGGTCGAACATGGTGGCGCCGGACTCTGCGCCGGCGGCGCCAGGCGCCGTGATGGCGTGCACGGCTGCCTCGCCGTCACGCACCCAATCGATGGCGAAACCGTCGTGGCGCAAACCCTTGCGCACGCTGTCGCCGATCATGTCGTCGTCTTCTACGA
This sequence comes from Ralstonia sp. SA306, assembly GCF_054792405.1. Taxonomy (NCBI): domain Bacteria; kingdom Pseudomonadati; phylum Pseudomonadota; class Betaproteobacteria; order Burkholderiales; family Burkholderiaceae; genus Ralstonia; species Ralstonia sp. SA306. The sequence continues at coordinate 168,882 of NZ_CP096452.1, read as the reverse complement.
GCAGTACGCGCATGGCGAATCAAAAATTAGCCGGGGAGGGCTCATTGTAGAACTGCTGCGCGGGCGGCCCGCACTTTGTGCAGAGCCGCCCGCAGTTTCACCCCCGCATCAGAACCCGCCCGATTTGATCAGTTGATTCAACGCGCCGATGTTCAGGCTGCCCCAACCCGTCGGGTAGTCCCAACCCGTAGCGGCGCTGTAACCGTAGCCCTGGTAGCCGTTGTTGCCCGAGACCACGTCATACCGCAGCAGCGACGCGTTGGCCTGAATGGCGCTGTACAGGCGCGCCGCCGGAAAGCCCAGGTTGCCGTTCGCCGCCAGCAACCGTGCCCAGAAGCCGACAAAGATGGGCGATGCCAGGCTCGTGCCGCCAATCTGTTGCAGTTGCCCGTAGTTGTAGATGTAGGCGCCGGTGCTCTGTGCTGCGTCGAACGACACATCGGGCAATAGGCGCGCATTGCCGCCCTGCCAACTTGGCGCCGGCAGGATCTGGCTGATGCCGCCGCCGGTGGCCCACAGCTTGCCGTTGCCGTCCAGGCCTTCGTTCCACACGGTCTCGCTAGCGAAGCTGGAACCGTTCGTATAGAGCGTGGTGCCGCCAATGGCGAGCACGTGCGGTGACGATGCCGGCCACGACACGCTGTAGTTGGCGCCGTCCGGATAGCCGCGATTGTTGCACTCGTAGACGCCCTCGTCGCCCGAAGACACGGAGAACGTCTGCCCCTGCGCGGCGGCAGTTGTGAAGATGGCCTCTTCGGCGTCGAGCGTGCCGTCGGCGCTGGCATCGTTCTCGCACCAGCCGAGCGACACGTTGATGACCTTGGCGGTGTTGTCGGTCACTGCCTTGTTGAAAGCCTTGGTCAAGCCCGTGTTGCCCGGCGCGTTCAGGTCGGCCATGTAGAAGGCCAGCTTGCCGACCGCGCCACCAGCCGCACCTACGATGGACTGGCTGTCGAGGTTCCATTCGCCCTGGCCTTCCTGATCATCGGTGTAGTTGCCGCTGCTGCCGTTGGTCTTGATCGTGGTGGTGGACACCGCGGCGTAGCCGTTGTTGCTCGTGAACGTACGCAGGTCACGCAGCGTTTGCGATACGCCGCCGATGGTGATGACGCCCACGGTCGTGCCCGCCGCCGTCGGAACGCCGGTCGCACCGTACAGCTCTGGGAATTCCTTCGGATAGTGGCCCGTCGCGGTGCCAGCAGCCAACGTGCGCGCTTCCGCCACATCCCCCACACGCAGCAGCGGACGCGCACGCGCCACGTTCTGCAGGCCCAGCACCGAGCCAACGATGCCGCCCAGCGCGCGCGGCACCTGGGCCTTGCTGCTGTTCGCAAACCCGCTGCGGCCGGCAAGCTGGTAATGCACCAGCGGCGTGTTGAACGCCGCCTTGACCGTGCCGGCCGTACCGCGCGCCGACACCAACAGCCGGTTGGGCGCAACGTCGATATCGATAAAGCCGTTCTGCCGCAGATAGCGCACCACGGCATCCACCTGTGCCTGCGTGGGCGCGTGGTTGGCCAGGAACTGCTCGCTGGTCAGGTACTTGCGGTAGTGTGAGCTGCTCGGGTCGTTGACATCGTGCGCGAGCGCCTTAAGGCTGGCCTCATTGCGCAGCTTGAGACTGATCAGTACATCAGTGGTCTGGCCGGGCGCGACCTCGTTGGCGGCGCCGCGCGCCATGAGTTGCGGGCCGGTGACGAAGGCCTTGGTGTGGGTGTCGACCCAGTCGGTGGCGGCATGCAGCGGCCCGGCCGCGAGCACCAGCGGCCATGCACAAGCCAGTTGACGGCACAAAGTAGAAAGTTGCTGCGTGGGGAGAGCAGTACGGAGCATCGGATGTCCTTTTGAGGAGTACGACGTTGCAGGACCACGCCGCTTGTGACGACGTGGGCGTCGTTCACCGTATCCAACGCGTTGCCCTCGCAACAGTGCGAAAACAGTCAGTTGCATCCGGAGCGCGCTGCATCTAGCACCCCTCGCCGGGCGGTTGCGCAAGGCAGCGCTTGCCTTTATCGTGATGCGATCCGCGATTCGAACCCGCGCCCAGATGAGCGCCCAGCAAACCACTTCCCCCGCCACCCCTGATTCACCGACCGACCTGCGCGAGCGCATTCGCATGGCGCGCCCGTCGCTCTCGCCGGCCGAACGCCAGGTGGCGGACTGGGTGTTGCGCCAGCCCGGTACAGTGCTGAGCCTGCCGGTGGCGGCCATCGCGCGTGAGGCCGGTGTCAGCCAGCCGACCGTGATCCGCTTCTGCCGCTCGATGGGCTGCCATGGCCTGTCGGATTTCAAGCTGCGGCTGGCGCAAGGCAACGTGGCCCGCGATACCGCGCCGGCGCGCATCGCGTCCCCCTCGGGCATGCGCGTCCTGCAGAACGCCATCGATTCGCTCACCACGCTGCAGGACCGCTTCGACCCGGGCACGCTCGATGCGGCGGTGGCGCTGGTCGACAACGCCCACCGCATCGATCTCTACGGCTTCGGCAGCTCGGGCGTGGTGGCGCTCGATGCACAGACGAAATTCTTCCGCTACGGCATTCCTGCGAATGCGTATAGCGATCCGTATCTCGTGTCGATGTCGCTGAACGTGCTGCAGGCAGGCGACGTGGTGATCGCCATTTCCAAATCGGGTGCCCTGCCCGAACTGCAGACAGCGGTGGAGCGTGTGCGCGAACTGGGCGTGCGCGTGATTGCCGTGACAGCGCCCGGCAGCCCGCTCGCGGCACTCGCCGATGTCGTGCTGCCCGCTGGCGTTGACGATACTGTGGCCGACCGTTCGATGGTCGCGCGCATCTTGCACCTGGCGCTGCTCGATGCGCTGGTGCTGGAAGTGGCGCTGCGCAAGGGCAGCGCACTCCATCACGCCGATCAACCTGAGTAACGCGAAAGCTGCGTCAGTGTCCCTGGGCCACCGCGTGGTCCATGGCAGCGCAAAGGCCGATCAGCCCCGGGTACGGAGAATGAATCACATACACCGGCATCGACGCCACATAGGTCGAGAAGCGGCCCTTGTCTTCAAAGCGGCGCCGGAACGGTGAGTTGGCAAACGCCGGCCCCAGACGCGGGACGATGCCCCCGCCGATGTACACGCCGCCGCGCGCACCCAGCGTGACCGCCAGGTTGGCCGCGATGGTGCCGAGAAACGCGCAGAACGTATCGACGGCATAGCGGCAGCGCGCATGGTCGCCGGCGGCGTCTTCCATCTCGCCAAGTGCGATGGCGGTGATGTCGGCCGCGCGGCGGAGGGTGGGGCCTTGCTGCCAGAGGTCGAAGCACGCACCCAGCGCCTCGTAGATCAGCTCCAGGCCCATGCCGGAGATCAGCCGCTCGGCCGACACATGGCCGAAGCGCTCGCGCGCGAAGCGCCAGATGACGGCTTCCTCGTCGTTCATCGGCGGGAAGGCGACATGGCCGCCCTCGCCGGCCACGGCGATGTAGCGGCCCTCCTGCGTCGGCAGCAGCGATGCAACGCCCAGGCCCGTGCCGGCACCGAGCAGCGCCCGCGGTGCATCGGCCAGGCTGGCACCGCCGCCCACCTGTTCCAGCTCATCTGCGGGCAGATAGGGCAATGCGTGCGCCAGCGCGGCAAAGTCGTTGAGCACGACAAAGGTGTCGAAGCCCAGCGACTGGCGCATTGCCTCGATCGAGAACGCCCAATCGCGGTTGGTCATGCGAATCTGGTCGCCCAGCACCGGATTGGCGATGCCGATGGCCGCATGGCGCACGCCAGCGGTTGCGATTTCCGGCGGCAACGATGCCAGGTACGCGCGCATGGCCGCTTCGAGCGACGGGTAGTCATCGCCGGCCAGCACACCGATGTGGGCCAGGCGCATCGGCGCCATCTCCAGCGCAAAGCGCACGTTGGTGCCGCCAACGTCGGCCACCAGCCGCGGGTAGGCCAGCATATCGGCCAATTGGTCGGCCCCAGTGCCCGCGTTCACCTCATGTAGTCCAATAGACATCGAGCGGTACCTCCCGCTGATGAATGACGTAGCTCACCGGCAGCGCACGCTGTGCCGCGCCTCGCGCGGCATCGTCGAACACACCGCGCTTGACCGGCCCGGAGATCGAAAGGAACAACCGCCGCGCCGCACACAGCGCAGACAGATTCAGGCTGATACGCCGATGCGGCGCTGTGCCCGGACGCACCGGCAGATAGGCCGGCGCCTGCGTGCGATCGAGGCCCTCGTTCAATTCGGGCGCGTCGGGAAACAACGATGCGGTATGCCCGTCGTCGCCCATGCCGAGAATCACTACGTCGGGTTGCTGAAACGGATCATTGGCAGTCGCCACGCATGCATCCACGTCAACCGATTCACCATGCACGTGCGGTGGCAACACCAGCGGAAAAAAGCGCGCCGCAGCCGCGGCATCCTGCAACAGGTGCTCGCGGACGAGGCGCGCGTTGCTGTCGGCGTGCTCGGGCGGCACGGCACGCTCGTCGACCAGCGTGATCGACACATCAGCCCAGCGCAGCGGCAACACGCGCAGCGCGGAAAACAGCGCGATGGGCGAACGCCCGCCCGACACGGCAAGGCACACGCTGCCCTGCTCGGCAATCACATGCGTGAGCGTGCTCGCAATGGACTGGGCCAACGCCTGGACCTGCGCGGTGGCGTCCGGAACTGCGTGCCAGCGCATCGCCATTACATCTCCTCGTGCCAGGCAGCGTTGTCGCGCGAGAGCAGCGCGCTCGATGCCGCCGGGCCCCAGCTACCCGCGGTGTAGCCCTTGGGCGGAATGCGTGCTTCGTTCCACGCTTCAATGATCGGCTCGACCCAGCGCCAGGCTTCGGCCTGTTCATCGCGGCGCACGAACAGGCCCAGCTTGCCATTGACGGCGTCCATCAGCAAACGCTCATAGGCGCCGGCATGGCGCACGCCGCCGTGGTCGGTAAAGTCCAGGTCCAGCGTGGACGGCTGCAGGCCGAGCGCCGCGCCCGGCGTCTTGGTCAGGAACTGCAGGCGGATGCTCTCTTCCGGCTGCAGGCGGATGACGAGACGGTTTTCCGGGAACTGGATCAGCGGCTTGGGAAACAGCGCGTGCGGCACATCGTGAAAACGCACCACGATCTCCGCCAGGCGCTGCGGCATGCGCTTGCCGGTGCGCAGGTAGAACGGCACGCCAGCCCAGCGCCAGTTGGCAATCTCAGCCTTGATCGAGACGAACGTTTCGGTACGGCTGTCCGGCGGAATGCCCTGCTCATGCAGATAGCCCTGCACCGGCTGCCCCGCAATGGCGCCTTCGAGATACTGGCCGCGCACGGTCTTCTCGGGCACCTCTTGCAGCGGGATCGGCTTGAGCGCCTTGAGAATCTTCAGCTTCTCGTCACGGATGGCGTCTTGCGACAGGCTCGACGGCGGCTCCATGGCGACGATACACAGCAGTTGCAGCAGGTGGTTCTGCACCATGTCGCGCAGCGCGCCGACACCGTCGTAGAAATCGCCGCGCTTTTCCACGCCAAGCTGCTCGGCAATGGTGATCTGCACGTCCTTGATCCACTCGCGGCGCCACAGCGGCTCGAACAGCGCGTTGCCGAAGCGGATCGCCATCAGGTTCTGGACGGATTCTTTCCCGAGGTAGTGGTCGATCCGGTAGATCTGGTCTTCGGCAAAGAACTCGGCCACGGCGGAGTTGATGCGCTCGTTCGACGCGAGATCGGTGCCCAGCGGCTTTTCCAGCACCAGCCGCACATTCGGCGTATTCAGCCCGACACGGGCGAGCTGCTTGCAGATATCGATGAAGAAGCCAGGCGCCGTGGCCAGATAGCACACGGTCACTGGCGCGCGGTCCTCGCCCAGCGCGGCGGCCAGTCCATCGAACTGTTCGGGTTTGCGGGCGTCGACCTGCTGGTAGACGATGCGCTCGGCAAACGAGGCCCAGGCGTCGTCGGAAACGGGCGCGCCGGAATACAGGCGCATGGTCGGGCGCGTTTCACGCTCCAGCAGGGCAAGGTAGCCGGCTGTCTCCAGCGGCTGCGTGCCGATGGCGAAGATCCGCCCGCGCGGGTGCAGTTCGCCGCCCTGATGCGCATCGAACAAGGCCGGAATCAGCTTGCGGCGGGCAAGATCGCCCGTACCGCCGAACAACACCATGTCGAATGCGGGCACCGACATCGTCATCTCCTGTGTGTGAGCCATCGATTAGGCTAGCCTAGCTGACTAGCAAGACAACACGCGTTTTAAGCTCATTTTGTAGTATTACTACATCGCGAGCAAGGCGTTCGTGAAACTGCCCCGGCAAGCGTTTCCAGCGAGACTTTTGCCACAGGGCACTGGCTCCGGCGCGTCTTCTGGCACGCAATTCGCGTGCTCGACCGTGTTATCGGCGCTGCATCGGATGCGATACCTGTGGAAAACCCTGCACCACATCCGGCGCATTTGTAGGAAAATTACAGCATTCCGTCCTGCCCGGACCTACCCCCCAGGAGAACCCGCATGGCCCTGCACCGCACTTTGGCCGCCGTCACCCAGCGCATCATCGACCGCAGCCGCGGCCCCCGTCAGGCCTATCTGGACGTCACCCGCAAGAACGCCGGCCGCAAGGTCGAGCGTACGCTGCTTTCGTGTACGAACCTCGCCCACGGTTTTGCGGCCATGCCGGGCGAAGCGAAGATCCGCCTGAAAGCGCTGGAACGGCCGAACCTCGGCATTGTCTCGGCGTACAACGACATGCTCTCTGCGCATCAGCCGCTGGAGGCGTTTCCCGCATGGCTCAAGCAGGCCGCGCTGGATGCCGGCGGCACCGCACAGTTTGCCGGCGGCGTGCCGGCCATGTGCGATGGCGTCACGCAGGGGCAGGATGGGATGGAGCTGTCGCTGTTCTCGCGCGACACGATTGCCTTGTCGACGGCCGTGGCGTTGTCGCACCAGATGTTCGACGCGGCGCTGTACCTGGGCGTGTGCGACAAGATCGTGCCGGGGCTGGTGATCGGTGCGTTGTCGTTCGGCCACCTGCCCGCCGTGTTCGTGCCGGCCGGCCCGATGACCACCGGCATCAGCAATGATGAAAAAGCCCGCACGCGGCAGCTTTACGCCGAGGGCAAGCTCTCGCGCGCCGACCTGCTGGAAGCCGAATCCAAGTCGTACCACGGCGCCGGCACCTGCACGTTCTACGGCACGGCCAACTCCAACCAGATGCTGATGGAAGTGATGGGCCTGCACCTGCCGGGCACCGCCTTCATCAACCCAAACACGCCGCTGCGCGAGGCGCTCACGCGTGAATCGGCGCGCCAGGCGCTCAAGCTCGTCTTCAGCGGCGACCAGTACACCCCCATTGCCGACGTGCTGAATGAGCGCGCCTTCGTCAACGGCATCGTCGGCCTGCTGGCCACGGGCGGCTCGACCAACCACACGCTGCACCTGATTGCGATGGCGCGCGCGGCCGGCATCCTGCTCACGTGGGATGACTTCAACGATCTGTCGGGCGTGATTCCGCTGCTGGCGCGTGTCTACCCGAACGGCAAGGCCGACGTGAACGAATTCCAGGCGGCGGGTGGCCTCTCCATCGTGATTCGCGAGCTGATCGATGCGGGCCTCCTGCACGACGACGTGACGACGATCATGGGCAAGGGCCTGCGCCGTCATTCGCAAGAGCCCTTCCTGGACGGAGACGAACTCGTGTGGCGCGATGGTGCCGCGGCCTCGCTCGATACCAACATCGTGCGCGGCGTGGCCGAGCCGTTCTCGCCGGACGGTGGCCTGCGCGTGCTGGACGGCAACATCGGGCGCTCGGTCATCAAGGTGTCGGCGGTCAAGCCGGAGCATCGTTTTGTGGAAGCGCCAGCGCGCGTGTTCCTCGCGCAGGACGATCTGATCAATGCATTCAAGGCCGGCGAACTGGAGCGCGATTTCGTGGCCGTGCTGCCGTATCAGGGCCCGGCCGCCAACGGCATGCCCGAGCTGCACAAGCTCACGCCCACACTGTCGGTGCTGCAGGAGCGCGGCTTCAAGGTCGCGCTGGTGACGGACGGCCGCATGTCAGGCGCGTCAGGCAAGGTGCCGGCTGCCATTCACATCACGCCGGAAGCGCTCAACGGCGGGCCGCTGGCGCGCGTGCGCGATGGCGACATCGTCGTGCTGGATGCCGAAGCGGGCACGCTCTCGGTGCGCGTGTCGGAAGATGAGTGGAATGCGCGCCAGGTCAGCACGCCCGATCTGTCGCATTACCACGCAGGCGTGGGGCGAGACCTCTTCTCGGGTTTCCGCCGCAATGTGTCCACGGCGGAAGAAGGCGCCTGCACGTTGTTCGTATCGGCGGGCGCATAAGCTGAAGGCAAACTAACCGGCCCCGAGGTCGATACCGGGGCCGGTTGCTTCTACAGCATCGACTTGTCGATCGAGATACCCAGCTCACCCGCCATCTGTTCGACGAGCGCCTGAAGCCTGGCCACCTTGTCGGCCAACTGCTTCTGCTCCGCCTTCAGCGCTTCAAACTCAGACGGTGCGATGGACTCGTCAACGCCGTCGCCCTGACGGATGTCGGCTTGCGCAACTTCACCGCAGAGCAGGTGCATCCAACGGCTTTCACGCTCCCCCGGCATACGTTGCAGTTTGACGACATAGGGTGGATCGTTCTCGGCCAGTTCATCCAGAAACGCTTCAACGGATGAAATATCGGCAAAGGCGTGGAACCGCGCGGCGTTCAGTCGCAGCTCGGCTGCGGTCTGCGGACCGCGCAGCAGCAGCACGGTAAGCAACGCGATGGATTGGCTCGGCACACCGAGCACGCGGTTCATGTTGTGCTCGAACCGCGGCACGCGGCTGCTGCTGCCCTCCATGACCAGGCTCATCGATTTCAGCCCGTCGATGGCCGTGAGGATCTCGGCTTCGGTGACGGACATGACCGGCGCACGCGCGGTTTTCTGATTGCAGCCGGCCGCCAGCGCATTGAGCGTCAGCGGATAAGTGTCGGGTACCGTGTGCTGCTTTTCGACCAGAACGCCAAGCACGCGTCCTTCAAGTGCGGTGAGGGTACGGATGGCACGACGCTGCACAGCGTCGGGATTGATATTCATGATGGGGCGGCGACGGATACGCTGGTTGGGGCAAATCGAATCCCAACATCATATCCGGCACCCGCAGGCAGGAGGCCCTGCCTGCGCAACGACAGCGAAACTCAGCCCTTGGCCGGGCCGCGCACCAGCAACACAGGCGTGGTCGCCTGGCGGATGAACTTCTCGGCCACGCTGCCCAGCATCGCATGCGCCAGCCCACGGCGGCCGTGCGTGCCGATCACGACCACATCGGCGCCACTGCGCACCGCTTCGCCCTGCAGAGCGGCGGCCACATCCTCACCCACGTTCTGCGTTTCCACCAGCACCGTTTCCTGCTGCAAACCGGCAGAGGTGAGCGTTGCGGCGGTGTCGGCCAGCAGCGCGGTGCCGGCCTGGATGAACGACTTGCGCAGCTCGGTCGGGTCGTAATAGCCAACGTCGAACAACATGGCGGGGCTGTCGACGATATAGACGGCACGGACGGTGCTTTGGAATGCCTTGGCCAGGCGCACGGCCTCGGCCAGGGCCAGCTTGCTGGTTTCGCTGCCATCAATGGCGACCAGGATCTTCTTGTACATGGTTCAAGCCTCGCAGGGGAGTGGTTGTCGGAATACTGTGCTGACTGTGCTGGGGCAGCGTTTTGGCCACCCACACGCTATTCTGTGACATCGAACGCCCTTTTGCGTTGCGCCAAATCAGATGGCCGCGACCATGCGACGCAACAATGTACCGTCATCCGCCCGCTCCTACGCCCGAGTTGATTGCTGCTTACCGCAGCGCGCGGTATCGCGTCAGCGCACCGCAAGGCGACGTGCTGCTGCGCGTCGATGCCATCAACCCATGTATGGCGGCATTGCTCGCGCAAGCCGATTCACCGTGGGCCGTCTTCGTGACGGCGCATCAGCCTTTCTCCCGCGCGGTGTCTGCCGATGAAAACGCTGCGCGGCAGGCCGAGCTGCTGGCCTGGGCCATCGCGCGCGGCATGCCCTGGCTCTCTGGCGAAGGCGGCCCGCCGGAAGATGCCCCGGCGAACACGTGGTCGCCCGAGCCGAGCCTGCTCCTGTTCATCGAAGACCCGGCCATCGCCGACACCCTGATGCTCACGTTCGAGCAGAACGCCGTAGTGCTGTGCGATGCGCACGGATTTTGTACCTTGCGTTGGCACCCGTATCTGCCAGACTGATTTTGCACAAGGCACTTGGCGCACAGCGCTTTGCAGCACCGTAAGTGGCGCTTCCGATTCCTAAGTGCTTGCGTAGATACATCAGCAGGAGGTTCGTATGGAACTGCACATGCAATCGCATCATTGGGAGCGCCGCATGCCCGACTGGCTCGCCGCCAGCGTGGCCGGCCTCGTGGGCGGCGCACTGGTCATCGTGCTCGAATTCTTCTGGTCGACCATGGTGCTCAATGAAAGCCCATGGCGCCCGACCCACAAGATCGCCGCTATGGTCATGGGCCGGGGCGCACTGGAAGAGATGTCGTTGTTCAGCTACAGCATCGTGGCGACGGCTCTCGTGCTGCACTTCGTGCTGGGCGCCATCATGGGGATGATTCTTGGCGCCATCATCGCGCCGTTCCACTTCGATTCGAGCCCGGGCATGCTCGCGGCCGTCGGCGTGGCCTTCGGGATCGTGGCGTACGTGGTGAACTTCTACGGCATGACGGCCGTGTTTCCGTGGTTTGTGTCGGAGCGCGGCTCGGGGCCGCTACTGGCGAACCTGCTGTTTGGGGTGGCGGCGGCCATCACCTACGGCATGCTGGAACGGCGCGTGCGGGAACCAATGCACTGACACGACCCTTTTTCCTGCGGCGCCGCAAGCTGAGCGGCGCTCTCAGGAGGCGGCCGCCTCTGGCAACACATGCCGGAGGCGGCCGTTTTGCATTGCGGCGCAGCACACAGATGCCGCATTGGCGCGATCCGTACGCGGGGTGCGCCTCGTCCTTACGTTGCCTTGCACGATCCGAGTGCGCGACCTAGCCTGTCTTTAGCGTGTTGAGGAAGTCCCTCGCCGGAGGTGCCCATGGCCCTTGCGATTGCGCTCGTGCTGATCGTCGTGCTGGCGGTGGGGTTTCACTTTGCCAGCCCGTGGTGGATCACCCCGATCGCCTCCAACTGGGTGCGCATGGACGACACGCTGACGATCACCATCGTCATCACCGGCGTGCTGTTTGTCGCCATCAACCTCTTCGTCGTCGCGGCGCTCCTGCGCTATCGCCATCGCGATGGCCAACCCAACCAACGCGCCGCCTACGAGCCGCACAACACACGACTGGAATGGTGGCTGATCGGTGTCACCAGCGTGGGTGTGGCGGCGCTGCTCGCGCCCGGCCTGTTCGTCTATGCCGATTACGTACGCCCACCAGCGAACGCCCTGCAGATGGAAGTGCTCGGCCAGCAGTGGCAATGGCGCTTCCGCTTTGCCGGCCCCGGCGGCAAGCTCGGCACGACCGACGTGCGCTACATCAGCAACAACAACCCGTTCGGCATGAACCCGGCTGACCCGAACGGACGCGACAACTACCTGATCGAAACCCCCGAGCTGCACCTGCCGATCAACCGCCCGATCCAGGTACTGGCGCGCTCGCGCGACGTGCTGCACGACTTTTATGTGCCGCCGTTCCGCGCACGCATGAACATGGTGCCGGGCATGGTCACCACCTTCTGGTTCACGCCCACCAAGGCAGGCCGCTACGACATCCTGTGTGCGCAGCTTTGCGGTATCGGGCACTCCAACATGCGCGGTGTGGTGGTCGTGGAAGACGAGGCATCGTTTGCACGCTGGCTCGCACAGCAGACCACCTTTGAGCAGAGCCAGAAGGCGAAGGTGCAGGCCGCGTCCGGCGCTGCGGGCGGCGGTGCACAGGCATTGGCCGAGCAAGGCCACACGCTCGCCCAGGCCAAGGGCTGCGTCGCCTGCCACTCGGTGAATGGCAGCCCCGGCGTCGGCCCGACATGGAAGGGCTTGTACGGCTCCACACAGACCATGGCCGACGGCTCGACCGCAGTGGCCGATGAAGCCTATCTGCGCGCCTTCATCCGCGATCCGAAAGCGCGTGTGGTCAAAGGCTTCGCGCCCATCATGCCGAACTTCGACCTGAGCGAGCAGGAACTCGCAGCGCTGGTGGCGTACATCAAGGCGCAAGGTGGCGACGCAGCGGCGACCGCTGCAAAACCGTAGCGAGGAGAAACCATGTCCTACGCACAGACCGACCCCCACGGCCAGGGCCACGCACCGCAAAGCTTCTGGACACGCTACGTCTGGAGCCAGGACCACAAGGTCATCGCGGTGCAGTATTCGCTCACGGCCATCGCCATCGGGCTGGTGGGGCTCGTGCTGTCGAACCTGATGCGGCTGCAGCTGGGCTTTCCGGGCAAGTTCGCCTTTATCGACGCCAACCACTACTACCAGTTCGTCACCATGCACGGAATGATCATGGTGATCTACCTGCTCACGGCGCTGTTCCTCGGTGGCTTCGGCAACTACCTGATCCCGCTGATGCTGGGCGCGCGCGACATGGTGTTTCCGTTTCTGAACATGCTCAGCTACTGGGTGTATCTGCTGGCCGTGCTGGTGCTGGTGGCGAGCTTTTTCGTACCGGGCGGGCCCACCGGTGCGGGCTGGACCTTGTATCCGCCGCAGGCGATCCTGCCCGGCACGCCGGGCACCGAATGGGGCATCGTGCTGATGCTGGTGTCGCTTGGGATCTTTATCGTGGCGGCAACGATGGGCGGCCTGAACTACGTGACCACCACGCTGCAGGCGCGCACGCGCGGTATGACGCTCATGCGCATGCCGCTCACGGTGTGGGGCATCTTCATCGCGACCATCCTGGCGTTGCTGGCGTTTCCGGCGCTGTTCGTGTCGGCCATCATGATGTTGCTCGACAAGACGCTGGGCACCAGCTTCTTCGTGCCGGCGGTGGTATCGATGGGGCAGCAGCTCAAGCACAGCGGCGGCAGCCCGCTGCTGTTCCAGCACCTGTTCTGGTTCTTCGGGCACCCCGAGGTGTACATCGTGGCGCTGCCCGCCTTCGGCATCGTGTCGGACCTCATCAGCACGCACGCGCGCAAGAACATCTTCGGCTACAAGATGATGGTATGGGCCATCGTCATCATCGGAGCCTTGAGCTTCGTCGTCTGGGCGCATCACATGTTCGTGTCAGGCATGAACCCGTACTTCGGGTTCTTCTTTGCCACCACCACGCTCATCATCGCCATCCCGACCGCGCTCAAGGTCTACAACTGGGTGCTCACGCTGTGGCGTGGCGACATCCACCTGACCGTGCCCATGCTGTTTGCCATCGGCTTCATCAGCACGTTCCTGATTGGCGGGTTGACGGGGCTGTTCCTGGGCAACGTGAGCGTGGACATTCCGCTGTCCAACACGTACTTCGTGGTGGCGCACTTCCACATGGTGATGGGCGTGTCGCCGATCCTGGTCGTGTTCGGCGGGCTCTACCACTGGTATCCCAAGGTAACGGGCCGCATGCTGAACGACACGCTGGGCCGCGCGCATTTCTGGATCACCTTCATCGGCACGTACCTGATCTACTTCCCGATGCACTACCTGGGTGTGCTGGGCATGCCACGGCGGTACTACGCGTATGAGGGCTACAGCTTCATCCCGCCCTCGGCGCAGACGCTGAATACGTTCATCACCGTCATCGCCATCATCGTGGGCGTGGCGCAGTTGCTGTTCCTCTTCAACCTGGCATGGAGCCTCGTGCGCGGCAGGAAGGCCGAGGCCAACCCGTGGCGGGCAACGACGCTCGAATGGCAGACGCCGCAGACTCCGCCCGTGCACGGCAATTGGGGGCCCGCGCTGCCGGTGGTCTACCGCTGGGCATACGAGTACAGCCCGCCCGACCGTGTGGATGACTTCGTGCCCCAGAACGAACCGCCCACCGGTGCACCCGACATGGGAACGGAATCCGGAACCGACATCCTTCACGCCGGCGGGGTGCGCACATGACGACCCTGCCCCGCCACTTTGTTCCCGATGCTTCGCCTGTATTGCCACCCGCGGGGCGCATTGGCCTGCGCGTCTTCATGGCCGTGGTGACGGCGCTGTTCTCGCTGCTGATCCTGGCCTATGCCATGCGCATGCGCGAGCCGGATTGGATGCCCGTTCCGCACCCCGTGCTGCTGTGGTGGAACACCGGCGTGCTGGCGCTGGCGAGCATGGCCATGGAACTGGCACGGCGCGCGCAGGCACGCCGCTCGATCTGGCTGCTGGCGGGTGGCGTGCTTGCCGCGCTGTTCGTCTTCGGCCAATGGGCAGCGTGGCAGCAGCTGTCCGCCACCGGGCAAGGCGTGGCAGTCAACCCATCCAACAGTTTTCTGTATGTGTTCACCGGCCTGCATGCAGCGCATGTCATCGGTGGCCTTGTCGTCTGGGCGGTGACGGTCGCGCGGCTGCGCAAGAACGCTGATCGCACCCAACGTGCCGTTGCCCTCTGCGCGACGTACTGGCACTTCCTGCTGGCCGTGTGGCTCGTGCTGCTGGCCGCAATGTGGTGGATCACGCCCGCATTCGTCAGCGCCATCTGCGGGCCGTTGTACGGAGCCACGCCATGAGCAACCCCACGCTTCCCACCGACTCGGCCAACGCCTTGCCCGAGGGCTGGCCCGGCATCGTCAACGACTGGTCGGGCGACCGCGAAACCTTCAAGGTGCCGTGGGGCAAGGCCATGATGTGGATCTTCCTGCTGTCGGACACCTTCGTCTTCAGCAGTTTCCTGATCGGCTACATGACGGTGCGCATGTCGACCACGGTGCCGTGGCCCGACACGGCCGAAGTGTTCGGCATGAAGATCGGTGGCGTGGAGGTGCCGTTGCTGCTGATCGCCATCATGACCTTCGTGCTCATCAGCAGCAGCGGCACCATGGCCATGGCCGTCAACTTCGGTTATCGGCGCAATGCAAAGCGTGCCGCCGCGCTCATGCTGGCCACGGCATTGCTGGGGGTCTGCTTCGTCAGCTTGCAGGCGTTCGAGTGGACCAAGCTGATCGTGCTCGAAGGCGTGCGCCCCTGGGGCAACCCTCTGGGTGCAGCGCAGTTTGGCGCGTGCTTTTTCATGATCACCGGGTTCCACGGCTTTCACGTGACCTGCGGCGTGATCTACCTGCTGCTGGTCGCACGCAAGATCCGGCAACCGGGCTTTGCCGAGCACGGCAACTTCCAGATCGTGGAGATCGCGGGCCTCTACTGGCACTTCGTCGATCTCGTCTGGGTGTTCATCTTCGCGTTGTTCTATCTGTGGTGAGGCAGCCATGAACCACACCGACCCATCCTCCACGCCAGCAGTGCCCGACACCCATGGCCAGCAGCACAGCATCAGCGTCTACCTGAAAATCTGGGGCCTGCTGTTCGTGCTCAGCACGCTGTCGTACCTCGTCGATTACTTTCGCGTGGAAGGCCTCACGCGCTGGGTGCTGATCGTCGTTCTGATGATCGCCAAGGCGGGGCTGATCGTCTCTGTGTTCATGCACATGATGTGGGAGCGGCTGGCACTGGTGTACGCCATTCTCATGCCGCCGCTCGCGTTGCTGGTGCTGATGGTTCTGATGGCGGCCGAGGCGCATCACACGTTCGGGATGCGCATGTTGTTCTTCCACTGAGCCGCCTCTCGGCTGTCGCTTGACTTGCCGGCCCAGGCCAGCCACACCTACCTTTTCCGTCCAGTATCAATCTGGTGAATGTCGCGCATTCACCAGCCGACTGGCGTGCCTCCTCGGTGCCCGCTACCTTCAGCGCACACCTACAAAAAACTGAGGAGACACCATGCTGCCCCACCCTACAACCATCGACGTGCGAGCGTGGCTCGACGGCCAGCGCTTTTCCGCTTTCCAGTGGCGCGTTGTTGCGCTGTGCTTCTTCATTGTTGCCATTGACGGCTTCGACACCGCCTGCGTCGGCTTCATCGCGCCGGCGCTCGTGCAGGACTGGCACGTCACCCCCGGCGTGTTGGGCACCGTGTTCAGTGCCGGCCTGGCGGGGCTGATGGTTGGGGCCCTTGCCTTTGGCCCACTGGCCGACCGCATCGGGCGCAAACGCACGCTGCTGATCACGGTAGCGGCGTTTGGCGTTGCCACCGTGGCATCGGCGTTTGCACCAAACGTGAGCGCGCTGATCGCGTTGCGGTTCCTGACGGGCCTTGGCCTGGGCGGCGCCATGCCCAACGCCATCGCCCTCACGTCCGAGTACTGCCCGGAGCGCCGACGGTCCTTCCTCACCACGGTCATGTTCTGCGGCTTCACATTGGGCTCGGGCTTTGGCGGCATCGTTGCCGCGCAACTGGTGCCCGACTTTGGCTGGCGCAGCGTGCTGCTGTTTGGCGGCGTCGTGCCACTGGTGCTGGTGCCATTGATGGCCTTTGCGCTGCCGGAGTCGGTGCGCTACTTGGTGTCCAGTGGTGCCGACAACACCACGGTCGGCAAGCTGCTCAACCGCATTGCGCCATTGGCCGTCACGTCCGACACGCGCTTCGCGCTGCATGAGGCCAAGGCGCCGGGGTCGCCGGTGCGGCAGCTCTTCCTGCCGGCTTTCCGCACGGGCACGCTGCTGCTGTGGACGGTGTTCTTTATGAGCCTGCTGATCGTCTATCTGTTGACGAACTGGCTGCCGACGCTCATTCACGCGGGTGGCGTGTCGCTGGCGCTGGCGTCGCGCATTGCGGTGATGTACCAGGTGGGCGGCACCATTGGCGCGCTCATCATCGGACGGTTGATGGATCGGTACCCCGCGACGATCGTGCTGTGCGGCACCTACGGCCTGGGTGCCCTATTTCTTGCCCTGACAGGCGTGACGCAAGGCACGATGCTCGCCTTTGCCGTCACGGGTGTGGGCTTCTGCATCAGCGGCTCGCAAATCGGCGCGAACGCATTCGCGGCCCAGTTCTACCCCACCGCCAACCGTGTGACAGGGATCAGTTGGGCACTGGGCGTAGGCCGTCTCGGTTCGGTGTGCGGTGCACTGGTGGGCGGCGTATTGCTGACGGCAAACATCGGGTTCCAGCTGCTGTTCCTGATCGTGGCGGTGCCGGCAGCAATTGCGGCGGTGGCCATCTTCCTATGCGGCAGCCAGGCAAAACGTGGCGGCGCCGGGCAGGCATTGCCCATTGCCCCGGAAGGCACGTAAGCATTCGGCCTGTTGCGGGCGGATTACGGACCTCGAACAATGGAGTGTCACCGTTTGAGGTCGAAAATTTCGACCTCAGAGCGCGGCGTTCGACAGTCCGAGAGCCGAACGCCAGCCCCAACCCGCCGAGCGCAACGGTCCGAGGGCGGATTGCGAGCCTCGGAGCACGGAAGGGTCGAATGTTTCAGGGCGGAGCACGAGCCTCCAACAGTCGCGTTCGAGCCTTCGAGGCTGAAACGTCAGCCTCCGAACGCGGCAGCCGAGTGTTCGAGAGTGAGACACGCCACCCAGACGGTGGAGCTTGTCCATCAGAGCGCCATCGTCGAGCGATCGAGCCTGACGCTCGACCCTCGGAAGTTGGAGCATCAGTGTTCGAGCCTCAGTCCTGACGATCCCCAGTTGGAATTCGAATGTTCGACGGTGGAGCGATGCTCCAGCACTCGCAGGCAACGAGGCGGCACACCCTTGTGTCCTGCCTAGATAGCAAACATCTCGAACAGCAACTGCCGCAGCCATTGGTTGGCCGGCTCGCGGTGATTGCGCCCGTGCCACAGCACATTGATGGTGATATCCGGAATCTTGGCCGGGCAAGGCGCCGTGGCAAGGTCAAACGGTTTGAGCGTGCGCGTGGCATAGGCCTCGGGCACCACCGCAATCATGTCTGTCGACTGCAGGATGTGCCCCAGCGCCACGAAGTGCGGCACACGCAGGCTCACCCGCCGCGACATCCCTGCCCGCAGGATGGTTGAATCCACCATGCCGTGGCCCGTTCCCTCGGCCACGATCGACACGTGCTCGGCTTCCAGGAAGCTCTTCATCGTCATGCCGTTCCTGGCGAGCGGATGGCCCTTTCGGAAGAGGCACACATAGCGCTGCTTGAACAGCCTGCGCTGGAAGAACCCCGCCTTCAGGTCCGGCAGAAAACCAATGGCGAGATCCACACGGCCGGCCTCCATCTCATCGCGCAGCGTGTCGGCATGGTTGCGCACCGTGCTGATGGTGACCCCGGGTGCGTCCTTCTCCAGGCGGCGCATCAGACTGGGCAGGAAGTAGATCTCGCCGATGTCCGTCATCGCAATGGTGAAGGCGCGTGTGCTCGTCTTGGGGTCGAACTTGGTCGTGGCATTGAGCGAGTTGTAGATCGCCCCGAGCGCGTAGGCGATGGGCTCGGCAAGTGTCTCGGCAAAGGGCGTCGGCACCATACCTTTGGATGTGCGGATGAACAGCTCATCTCCAAACAACTTGCGCATGCGGTTCAGCGCATTGCTGATGGCGGGTTGCGAGATGCCCAGTGTTTCCGCCACGGCCGAGACACGACGCTGCCGAAGCAATTCATTGAAGACGACCAACAGGTTGAGGTCGATGTCCTGCAGTTCCACCGCGTGTCTCCTCTTGTTCTCGCATTATCACTGCGAGTGATATGAGACATCAGGTTGCTTCTATTTATGTATGTCGTCAAGCAGGCCATGATGCTTCCACACAGAAAAACGACTAGCCCGGAGACACGGCATGGACGTCACCGTCACCCCACTGCAGCGCATCGTCAGCGCGCGCTCGGGCGATAACCTGCTCGAAGTCCTTCGCACCAACGAAGTCCCTATCTCGTACAGCTGCATGGCCGGTCGCTGCGGAACGTGCCGCTGCCGTGTCGTATCCGGCAATGTGGCCGTCACGGGTGGTGCCGACATGAACAGCCCCTCGGCCTCGGGCCAGATCGTGCTGGCCTGCCAGACCACGCTGGTAGAAGACTGCGCAATCGAACTGCCGGAAGTGGACGAGGTGGTCGTGCACGCCGCCAGGATCGTCAAGTCGAAGGTCGCGTCCATCGAGGACATGACCCACGACATCAAGCGCATCCGTCTGGACCTCGCCAAGCCGCTCGATTACTCGCCCGGCCAGTACGCCACGCTGCAGTTCACGCCCAAGCATGTGCGGCCGTACTCGATGGCCGTGGCCAACGAAGGGAGCACGCTTGAGTTCCATGTACGTGTGGTGCCGGATGGCCGTGTCACTTCGTACATTGCCAGCGAACTCAAGGTGGGCGATGACGTGCGCGTGAGTGGCCCGCTGGGCACGGCGTATCTGCGCCGCCGGAATGCAGACCCGATCCTTTGCGTTGCGGGCGGCACCGGCCTCGCGCCCATTCTCTCCATCCTGCGCGGCATGGCCGATGCGCGCATGACCAACCCGGTACACGTGTACTTCGGCGTGCGCTCACCCATCGACGTGTACGGCACCCATTGGCTGGATGCGCTGCGCGAGCGCCTGCCGAACCTGCACACGCACGTCGTCATCACGACATCCAACACAGACCACCGCTACCGCTCGGGCGTCGTGACCGACGCAGTGGCGAGCGACTGGCAGAGCCTCACGGGCTGGCGCGCCTACCTGGCCGGCGCGCCCGTCATGGTGGACGCCGCGAGCCTGCTGTTGCGCCAGCGCGGCGTGCTGCCCGAACACATCTACGCGGATGCCTTCTACGCCGTTGGCGTCTGAAGCCGCACGCCCATTACAAGCCTCGGAGACACCCATGAAAGAGTCGACCCTCACGTTTTCCAGACCCGCCTGGAAAGACGATGGCTCCAGCCGGATTCCATTCCGCGCCTACACCGACGACGAGATCCACCAGCGCGAGCTGGAACGCCTGTTCTACAACGGGCACTGGTGCTACGTCGGCCTGGAAGCGGAGATACCCAACGCGGGCGATTTCAAGCGCACGGTGGTGGGCGAACGTTCGGTGATCGTCACACGCACGCAGGACAGCTCGATTGCCGTGGTGGAGAACGTCTGCGCGCACCGCGGCGTGCGCTTCTGCCGCGAGAGATCCGGCAACCGCAAAGACTTCACCTGCCCCTACCACCAGTGGAACTACGACCTGAAAGGCAACCTGATCGGCGTGCCCTTTCGGCGGGGCGTGAAGTCCGAAGGCAAGGTGCAGGGCGGCATGCCTGCCGATTTCGATCCGAAGGAACACGGCCTCACGCAACTCAACGTGGCCGTGCGCAACGGGGTCATCTTTGCCTCGTTCGACCACGACCTGCCGTCTTTGGAAGACTTTCTCGGGCCGACCATCCTTGGCTATTTCGACCGCGTGTTCGACGGTCGCAAGCTGAAGATCCTTGGCTACAACAAGCAGCGCATTCCGGGCAACTGGAAGCTGATGCAGGAGAACATCAAAGACCCGTATCACCCGGGGCTTCTGCACACGTGGTTCGTCACGTTCGGGCTCTGGCGGGCGGACAACAAATCCGAGCTGAAGATGGATGCGCTGCATCGCCACGCCGCGATGATTTCCACGCGCGGCACCGGCGGGAAAGGCGCCGTCACCAGCGGCGTCACCAGCTTCAAAGAGAAGATGACGCTGCACGACGACCGCTTTCTCGATGTTGTGCAGGAACCCTGGTGGGGCGGCCCGACGGCCGTGATGATGACCATCTTCCCGAGCGTGATCATCCAGCAGCAGGTCAATTCCGTGTCGACACGACACATCCAGCCCAACGGCCACGGCTCATTCGATTTCGTCTGGACCCACTTCGGCTTTGAAGACGACACCGAAGAGATGACGCAGCGCCGCCTGCGCCAGGCCAACCTGTTCGGGCCCGCCGGCTTTGTCTCGGCAGATGACGGCGAGGTCATCGAGTTCTCGCAGGAAGGCTTTGAGCAGAAGCCGGGCCACCGCACCGTGGCCGAACTCGGCGGCCGCGAAGTGGGCGACACCGACCACATGGTCACGGAAACGCTTATCCGCGGCATGTACGAATACTGGCGCAAGGTGATGGAGATCTGACATGGCTGACGTGACTGACACGCTCGATTTCTCGACCTACCAGCAACTGCTGGCCCTCTATACCCGTTACGCCGCCGCCGTGGACAACGCGGCGTGGGATCAATGGACCGACCTCTTCGTCGACGACTGCACCTACAAGGTCCAGCCGCGCGAAAACTACGAACGCGGCTTTCCGCTCGCCACGCTGTCGTTCGAAAGCAAGGGCATGTTGAAGGACCGCATCTACGGCATCACAGAGACGATCTTCCACGACCCGTACTACCAGCGCCATGTGGTTGGCCTGCCCGAGGTCACGCATGTGGAAGGCGACCGCATTGAAGCGCAGGCCAACTACGCAGTGTTCCGCACCAAGCCCGATGCGTTGTCGACGGTGTTCAACGTCGGCCGCTACATCGACATCATCGTCCGCACCGAAGCGGGATTGAAGCTGAAGTCGCGCACCTGCGTGTTCGACAGCGAAATGATCCCGAACTCGATCATCTATCCGATCTGAGGTCTGCCCATGAGCAATACATCAACCACCACCTGGCTCAAGCTCATCAGCGTTGACGACCTGCCGGACGACGACGTGATTGCCGTCAGTGCCGGCGACGCGGAGATCGCGGTGTACCGCGTTGCCGGTGAAGTCTTCGCCACCGACAACGTCTGCACGCACGGCCACGCGCGCCTGTGCGACGGTTTTCTCGACGGCTACGAGATCGAATGCCCGCTGCACCAGGGCAAGTTCGACGTGCGCTCGGGCAAGGCGATGTGCGAACCGCTCACGACCGACGTGCGCACGTTCCCGATCAAGATCGAAGACGGCCACGTCTTTGTCGAGCTGTAAGGGGATGGCCATGACATCAACCACGCTGCAGACCGAGCGCGGCGCGTACTACGCGCAACTCGATGGCAGGCAACTGGCGCCGCTGTGGGAATCGCTGCATTCGCTGGTGCCGCGCGAGCCCAAGCCGCGCATCGTGCCCGCCATCTGGAAGTACAACGAGGTGCGCCCGCTGGTCATGCAGGCCGGCGCCGTCATCAGCGCCGAAGAGGCCGTGCGCCGCGTTCTGATCCTGGAGAACCCGGGGCTGCCGGGCAAGGCCAGCGTGACGTCCACGCTGTACGCGGGGCTGCAATTGATCCTGCCGGGTGAGATCGCGCCGAGCCACCGGCATACGCAATCGGCGCTGCGCTTCATTGTCGAAGGCCGTGGCGCGTGGACGGCCGTCAACGGCGAACGCACCACGATGCACCCCGGCGATTTCATCATCACGCCTTCGTGGACGTGGCACGACCACGGCTGCCCGACGCTTGAGGATGGTGGCGAACCCGTCGTCTGGCTGGACGGCCTCGACATTCCACTGGTGCAGCAGTTCGACTGCGGCTTTGCCGAGAACTATCCGGAAGCGCAGCAACCCGTGATGCGCCCGGAAGGCGACAGCTACGCGCGCTTCGGCCACAACATGGTGCCGGTGCGCCATCGCGTGACCGACCCCACGTCACCGATCTTCAGCTACCCGTATGCGCGCTCGCTCGAAGCGCTCGACACGCTCTACCGCCACGGCGAACTGGACCCCTGGGACGGCGTGAAGCTGCGCTACGTGAATCCCGCCACCGGCGGCTGGCCGATGCCGACCATCGCCACCTTCATGCAGTTCCTGCCCAAGGGCTTTGCGGGCAAGACCTACCGCAGCACCGACGCCACCGTCTACAGCGTGGTGGAAGGCCGCGGCACGGCACGCATTGGCGACGCGCAATTCGAGTTCGAGCCGCGCGACGTGTTTGTCGCGCCGTCGTGGGCGCCGGTGCAGCTCAACGCATCGGAGGACGCGGTGCTGTTCAGCTATTCCGACCGGCCCGTGCTGTCCGCACTGAATCTGCTGCGCGAAGCGCGTACCTGACAAGAACCCACTCCATTGCTCTTGCGGTGTGCCAGACGGCACCGCCGCCGGGCCGATTCACGCCTGACCCTTGCGCTTTGACCGACCACACTGAGCCCACCATGACCTACGTCTTCACGCCCCCTGCCCTCACCACGGTGCCCGTTGCAGGCAGCAGCGACCAATTTGCCGTCCGCCGCGTCTATTGCGTCGGCCGCAACTACGCCGCCCACGCCCGCGAGATGGGCTACGACCCTGACCGCGAACCGCCGTTCTTCTTCTGCAAGCCCACCGACGCCATCGTGCCGGTGGCGGATGGTCAAACGCTTGAACTGCCGTATCCCTCGCAAACGCAGAACTACCACTATGAAGCCGAGCTGGTGGCCGTGATCGGCAAACCCGGCGCCGACATCTCCGTGGACACCGCGCTCGACCATGTGTGGGGCTACGCCGTCGGGCTCGACATGACCCGCCGCGATCTGCAGATGAAGATGCGTGAGATGGGCCGCCCGTGGGAAATCGGCAAGGCATTCGATGTGTCCGCACCGATGGGCCCCATCCATCCGGTCAGCAAGATCGGCCACCCGCAGCAAGCCGGCATCTGGCTGACCGTCAATGGCGAGACCAAACAGCGCAGCGACGTATCGCACCTGATCTGGTCGGTGGCGGAAACGGTGGCGTACCTGTCGCAGTTCTTCCGTCTGGAGCCGGGTGACGTGATCTTTACCGGCACGCCGGAAGGTGTCGGGGCCGTGAAGCCCGGCGACCGCATCGTCATGGGCGTGGATGGCCTGGGCGAGCTGAAAGCCTGCATCGTCTGAGCAGGCGCGCCATGCAGCTCTACAGCTTCTTCAATAGCTCGACGTCGTATCGGGTGCGCATTGCGCTGGCGCTCAAAGGGCTGCCTTACGAGACGCTGCCGGTGAACATCCGCACCGGCGAACATCGCGCGGCAGGCTATGTGGAGCACATCAACCCGTCGGCGGGCGTACCGGCGCTCATCGACGGCGAGATGCAATTGAGCCAGTCGCTCGCGATCATCGATTACCTCGATGCGCGCCACCCCGAGCCACGGCTCATTCCGCTCGAACCGTTGCAGCGGGCACGCGTGCTGGAACTGGCCAATGCCATCGCTTGCGACATCCACCCCATCAACAACCTGCGCGTGCTGCGCTATCTGCAAGACGTGCTGAAGGTCACGTCCGAGCAGAAAGACGCGTGGTATCGCCACTGGATCGACGAAGGCATGGCGACCGTCGAGCGTTTGCTTGCGCGATATGGCGCCGGCCCATGGTGCTTTGGCGATGCGCCGACGCTGGCCGACGTGGCCCTGGTGCCGCAGGTTGCCAACGCGCTGCGCATGGGCTGTTCGCTGGAGCGGTACGAGCACGCGATGACGATCTACCAACACGCCAGTGCGCATCCGGCCTTCAAGGCTGCCGCGCCGGCACAACAGCCCGATTTCATCGCTTGATTCGCCACCAAAACGCCTGATGCACCGATGGGTGCACATAGGGCATCCACGCAAAAAAACACAACGGAGGAGACCTCATGAACCTGCGCCACCTGGCGTTTCCCTTGCTGCTGGCAGCGCCCGCGCTTGCCGCCGCACAATCAGCAGCCCAGTCCGTGACGCTGTACGGCGTCATCGATACGGGCGTCGAATACGTCAACCGCATCGGCTCGACCGGCAATAGCGTCGTGCGCATGCCCAACCTGAGCGGCACCGTACCCTCGCGCTGGGGCCTGCGCGGCACCGAAGACCTGGGCGGCGGCGCCAAGGCGCTGTTCACCTTGGAATCGGGCTTCGCGCCCGACAGCGGCACGAGCAACCAGGGCGGCCGCCTGTTCGGTCGGCAGGCGTGGGTGGGCCTGTCCAACAACTGGGGGCAGATCAGCCTCGGCCGTCAGTACACGATGCTGTTCTGGGCCACGCTCGATACCGACCTGCTCGGCCCCAACGCGTACGGTTCCAGCTCGCTCGACACCTATCTGCCCAACGCCCGCGCCGACAACGCCGTTGCCTACAAGGGCAAGTTCGGCGGGCTCACGGTCGGTGCGACCTACAGCTTTGGCCGCGATGCCGTCAACGCCGGGCCCAGCCCGTCCGGCACCAACTGCGCAGGCGAAAACCCTGCCGACACGCGAGCCTGTCGCGAGTGGTCTGCGCTGCTGATGTACGAGACCGGCAAGTGGGGCGTTTCCGCTGCGTACGATTCCCAGCGCGGCGGGCCCGGCGCGTTTGCGGGGTTGACGTCAAGCTCGCTCAAGGATGAGCGTATGGCGTTGGGCGGCTATGCGCTGTTCGACCGCGCGAAGATCGGCCTGGGCTGGATCGGCCGCCGCAATGGCGCATCGGCCACGCCGCGCAGCGACCTCTTCTATGCGGGCGCCGCGTACGACCTGACACCGGCACTCACGCTCACGGGCGAGGTCTTCCACCTGCGGTTCCACAACAGCGCCAACAAGGCATGGCTGGGGGCGGTGCGCGCCAGCTACGCGTTCAGCAAGCACTCGTCGGTGTATGCCACGGTCGGCTATATCGACAACCGCGGCAGCCTGGCGCTGTCTGTAGACAGTGCCGCCACGGGCGCCGCACCCGCCGCCGGCGGAAACCAGCTCGGCACGATGATCGGCATCCGACACGTGTTCTGACCTGCCGTGAAAAAGGCCCGCCACTCTATGCGAGTGAGCGGGCCTTCAAATTTCAAAGCCAGAACGATGCCAGCTCAGCCGACGGCCGTAGCATCCAGCGCCTGCGTGAAATCCGCCAACAGATCGGCCTCATCTTCAATGCCGACCGACACGCGGACCAGCGAATCGGCAATGCCCATGGATGCGCGGCGCTCCGCGCCCATTTCCCAGTAGATGGTCGGCGCGACCGGAATCACCAGCGTGCGTGTGTCGCCCAGGTGCGTGGCGCGCACGGCGTAGCGCAGGTGGTCGAGCATGTCGACGTAGTCTGCACCGTCCACCAGTTCGAAGCTCAGCAGGCCGCCGTAGTGGCGGAACAGCTCGGTGGCGCGGGCATGCTCGGGGTGCTCCGGCAGGCCGGGGTAGTACACGCGTGCCACCTTCGGGTGCGCCGCCAGCGTGCGGGCCAGCGCTAGGGCGTTGCTGCAGGTGCGGTCAATGCGCAGCGCCATTGTTTCGGCCCCCACGGCAATGCGGTGCGCGGCATCGGCAATCAACGTCGCGCCCTGGTCACGCAGGCCCTTCTTGCGAATCTGCTGGATGCCCTGCATTTCCGGCTTGGCCTTGCGGTACGCCGGGTAGATGTTCGGATACGTCGTCCAGTCGAACAGGCCGGTATCGACCACCGCACCGCCCAGCGCGTTGCCGTGCCCGCCGATGTACTTGGACAGCGAATGCACCACCAGGCTCGCCTGCGCGTCGCGCGCGCGGAACAGCCACGGCGAGGTCATCGTGCCGTCGACCACGTAGATCAGGCCGCGTGCCTTGCACACGTCGCCAATGCCCTTCAGATCCGCCACCTGGGTGCGCGGGTTGGCAATGGTTTCCACGAAGACGAGGCGCGTATTCGGCTGCACAGCGTCGGCCACGGCCTGGGCAGACGTGGCATCGACGAACGTCACCTCCACGCCCAGGTTGCGCAGCGTCTCGAACACGCTGTTGGTGTTGCCGAACAGGAAGGCGCTGGAGACCACGTGGTCGCCCGCGCGCAGCATGGTCGAAAACACCGCCATGATGGCCGCCATGCCGGTGGCAAAGCACGCAGTGGCCACGCCGGCTTCCATCATCGTGATCTTGGCTTCCAGTGCGGCGGTGGTCGGGTTGCCCTGGCGCGCGTAGGTGTAGCCGGGCTTGCCCTGGAACACGTCGATCAGCTCGCGTGTATCGGCATAGCCGTACGTGGTTGACGTGTGCAGGGGCTTGTGGACGGCGTAGTGCTCGACGCCGGCTTCACGGTCGGCGTGCAGGAGGGCGGTGGTCAGTCCGGTCATGGCGGGGCGGCAGAAAGGCGGGGTAGGACAGGAAACAGCAGGAAAGTCCTGCATTATCGCGCGATTCCGGGGCCGCCTGGGCGCCAGAGCCCGGGCGGGCGTGGAACATGGCTTGCGTCGCACCTCGCGTTGCAAGACTGACCGAATTCCACGCCTGGTGACGAGCCCGTCTTCTGCACCGTCCCAGTTCGGGCCGCGCCTTCATGCAAGCCGGCAGACGGGCGGGCTGATCTGCGATGTGGAGCGCGGCACTACGGGCACGTCTTCCAGACGAATGTCGCCAATGCCGTGGAATACGACAGCTTTCATGATTGACCCCTTGTTGGGAAACGGGACACCGCGCCTGTTGCACGGTTGCGCCCAAGACACGCAACCCCGGTGCCGGCCGTTTCACGAACCGCGCACAGCCAGCACGAAGAACAGGAGCGTACTGGCGCACATGCTCAGCGTCGCCAGCCACGCCGTGCCATGCAGCAGGCGGGAGCTGCGGAACGGCCCCATCACGGCCTTGCGGCGCGACATCAACTGCAGCATCACCATGACAGGCGTGGCCGCCACACCATTGAGCACAGCCGCCCAGTACAGCAACTTGAACGGTTCGATAGGCAGAAACACCATCACCGTGGCCACCGCCATCACGAGCGCCAGGAACAGGTAGAACTTGGGCGCGCGGTGCACCTTCGCCTCCAGGCTGCTGTGCCACTGGAAGGCCTCGGCAGCGGCATAGGCAGCGGAGCCCGCCAGCACCGGCACCGCCAGCAGCCCCGTGCCGATCACGCCCACGGCAAACAATGTCTGCGCAAAGCGCCCGGCCACGGGCTTGAGCGCTTCAGCGGCCTGTGCGCAGGTCTCGATTTGCGTGACGCCGTGCGTGTGCAATGCGTAAGCGGCCGTCAACATGATGCAGAAGGCGATCAGCGCCGACACCACCATCCCGACCGTGGTGTCGATGCGGATGCGTGCGAGCTGATCCTTCGCCTGCCACGGCGCTTTCTTGAGCGGCGCTTCGTCTTCGGCCAGCCGTGTTTCCTCGACCTCGCCCGCAGCCTGCCAGACAAACAGATAGGGGCTGATGGTGGTGCCAAACACCGCCACCAGCGTCATTGCATAGTCTTTCGACCAATGCAGCCGGGGCACCACGGTGTCGTGCAGCGCGTGCACCCAGTCCACCTTCACGACAAATGCCGTCGCCACATATGCCAGCAGTGACAGCGCCGTCCATTGCAGATAGCGCGCATAGCGGCGGTACGGCATCCAGACTTGCAGCACGAGCGTGAAGACGGCAAACAGGCATGCATACCACGCTGTCGCCCCCCCCAGAAGCAGGCGCACGCTGTCGCCCATGGCCGCAATGTCGGCACCCACGTTGATGATGTTGGCAAGCGTCACCAGCGCCACAAATGCATAGGCAAGCCATGGCGACTGATGCCGCCGGATGTTGGCGACCACGCCCTGCCCGGACACGCGCCCCAAGCGGGCGCTGACGAGCTGGATGGAAATCATCAGGGGCAGCGTCAGCAACAGCGTCCACAGCATGCCGGTACCCATCTGCGCGCCGGCCTGCGCATAGGTGGCGATCCCGCTCGGATCGTCATCTGCGGCGCCGGTGATCAGGCCGGGCCCCAGCCGGCGGTACCACGGGGCGTCGTCTGCGGCAGGCACGTTGCGCTCAGCTGCGGTTATCTGTGGGTGAAGCGCCGGGGGTCTGGTCGCCGGGGTCGTGCAGCTTGTCGCGGGTGATGCCAGGCGGCACCTCGCCCTGGCGCATGCGGCGCAGCGTGTCGTGCGGGCTCTGCTGCTTGGGTGCCGTGCTGCCGGTGCGGCCGACTTCCGCATTGGCCGGCCGGTCGCCCGGCTTGCGGTGCGATTCGGCCTGTTCCCAATCAGCCTTGCGTTGTTCGGCGTCTCGGTTTTCCTTCTGTTGCTTGTTTCGCATGGCTGGCTCCGGTGTGCGTGTGTGCAAAATCAGCGACGCTTGCGGATCAGGCTGACCTGTCCGTTGCGCTCCAGGATGGCGGCCTCCACATCGTCGAGCGTGCGCGAGCCTAAGGTCTGGCGCACGCTCTCTTGCAAATCGCCCACGGTGATGAGCGCGGCATCCATCTGCCCTTGGTCGAAGCGCCCTTCGCGATAGACCTCGCGTTCGCGCCCCGCGATGAGCCGGTCCAGCTTCGGCAGCCGCACGCATGCCCACCCCAGCAGGCGGTGCACGGCCACCAGCGCGAGCGACGCCGACACCGTGGCCACAAACGGCGAGGCCCCGACAATCGCTCGGCTCAGCGTCGCGCCCAGCAACACGGCGACAACGAAGTCGAACGGCGCCCGCTGGCCGAACGAGCGCCGGCCCGACAGGCGCACCAGCGCCAGCCCGATGGCGAACACGACCACCGCGCGCAATGCGGTTTGCAGCGGGTTGAGATCCTTGCCTTCGCCAAACAGGAACAGCAGCGTGTCCATGGCGCCTCCCGTGGTCGATGTGGAGTCTGTTCCACCAGCAGAGCAAGCGGCGTGCCGCACGGCATGCGCCCGAGAGTGCATCTCACGCCGCGTTCGGGCGCAATGGCATGCCGCGTGCTGAAAGCCGGCGTATCCACACTTTCATAGCGAGCCCGCCATGCCCGACCAGCCACAGCAGCAACCGCCACAGCACCAGGACCGTCAGCCCGGCACCGAGGGCAACATGACGCCACGCCCGCGCGCGGAGATGGAGAATTACGTCGGCAGCGGCAAGCTCACCGACAAGGTCGCCATCATCACCGGCGGCGACAGCGGCATCGGACGCGCCGTCGCCATCGGCTTCGCCAAGGAAGGCGCGGACGTGCTGATCGCCTACCTGGATGAACACGACGACGCCAACCAGACCTGCCGCCTGGTACGCGCCACGGGCCGCCGCTGCGAAGCCATTGCCGGCGACCTGGGCGACGAAGCGCATGCACGCGCAGTAGTTACGCAGGCGGTGGCCATGTTCGGCAAGATCGATCTCGTGGTCAGCAATGCGGCAGAGCAGCATCCACAGCAAAGCCTGGCCGACATTGATGCGGCGCAGCTGGAGCGCACGTTCCGCACCAATGTCTTTGCGATGTTCTATTTGATACGCGCGGCGCTACCGCACTTGCATGAAGGCGCGCGCATCATCGCGACCACGTCGGTCACGGCGTTTCGCGGCAGCGGGCACCTGGTGGACTACGCCGCCACCAAAGGCGCGATCGTGGCGTTCACCCGCTCACTGGCGCAGCAGTTGGCGGACAAGGGCATCCTGGTGAACGCCGTGGCGCCGGGGCCGATCTGGACGCCGTTGATCCCGTCCACCTTCGATGCTGAGCACGTCGCCAAGTTTGGCAGCAAGGAGCCATTGGGCCGGGCCGGCCAGCCGGATGAAGTGGCCCCCTGCTACATATTTCTTGCGTCTGCCGATGCGAGTTACATGACGGGGCAGACGCTGCATCCGAATGGGGGGGAGATCGTCAATGGGTGACGGGGTGGCGATGCTCCCCCCCCTTCCACATCATCAAAACGCCGTCCGCATCCCCACCATCGCACCGAGCTGGTTCACGCCCTTGGCGGGCGTGGTGCCGCCGCCTCCGGCGCTGACGGAATACTGCGCGTTGGCGCTGTTCCAGAGATAGCCAGTCTGCGCATACAGCGCCGTGCGCTTGGACAACGCATAGACGCCGCGCAGCACGGCCATCGTTGCGCTGCGGCTCTGGTCGGCATTGACGATACGGAGCAGGCCGGCATCGAGCGTGAGCGCACCCGTGAGCGGATAGCTGCCGTTGACGAAGTACAGGTTGGAGCGGACATCCCCAGCAACGGCTTGCAGGTGGCGGCCGATCCAGCCGACGCCAAGCTTGGCGTTGCCGAGCTTCACATAACCGTTGGCGACGATGCGGCGGTCCTTGTCGCCCGCATCGGTGAACGCGATGGGCGCGCTGCCGTTGAAGAACGATGCAGTAGCCCCGGTGCCGCCGCGCTGCTCTTCGTAGGCGCCGGCCACACCAAAGGTGGCGGCGTCGTACTTCACCATTGCCGACATGGTGCGGCACGCCGATGCATTACCCGCTACCTCTCCCGCACACGTGCCGGACGCGGGCACACCGCCCGCGGCATCGTGGCCGAACGAATACGTGGCGCCCACCGTCAGGCCGCTGAAGGTGCCCTTGTAGGCGATGGTGTTGTCTGTGCGGGCGTTGGGGATGTAGGCGTCCAGTGAACCGATGGCGTACTGGCTGGGGCCGAGAATGTCAGCATCGGCCAGCGACAGAAACACCATGCTGTACTGCCGGCCCAGCGTGACGGTGCCGTAATCGCTTGCGAGCCCGACCCACGCCTGCCGGCCGAAGAGACGACCGCCCTGACCGGAGGTGCCGGTGTCTGTGTTGAAACCGCTTTCCAGCGTGAACACGGCCTTCATGCCGCTGCCCAGGTCTTCAGCGCCGCGCAGGCCCCAGCGCGAGGGCAACGTACCCGTCACCGAGGGGATGCGTGTTAGGCCATTGCCGTTGGCGTTGGCATGGCTCACGTATTCGATGCCGGTGTCGATCAGGCCGTAAAGCGTGACGCTCTGGGCGTTGGCCACGCCGCTGGCGAGTGCGCAGGTGGCCGCTGCCAGCGCGAGACAGTGCGTGCGCAAGGTGGTGGTTTGCATGTGGGGCCCCTCCTAGGGTCGAGCCGGTCCCGCCCCCCATGTCTGGCGGGCCGGCAGTTTGGAATGCGTGGAAGGCGCCATCCGGGCGGACGGCGCGAGAAAGAAGAAGCGCTGTGTCAGTCCTGCACGCGCGGCCGCTTGAGCAGCAGCAACGCCGCCAGCGCCGCAACAACGGTGACGGGGATGCTCGCGCCGATGATGGTGGTGGCGTGCTGCCCCATCGCCAGCAACTGCCCCGCCAGCAACGGCCCGGCGATCGAGCCCAGCCGGCCCACCGCCACCGCCGCGCCCACCCCGGTGCCGCGCACGACGGTCGGGTAGTACGCCGCCGCCAGCGCATACAGCACCGATTGCGCGCCGATCACAAACAGCCCGGCCATGAACGCCCCGGCCGACATCGATGCCATACCGCCCGCAGCGGCCAGCAACGACAGCGCCGCGATGATGCCGACATACATGCCCGACACCACCCAGCGCGGGCGCGCCGCGTCCATCAGCATGCCGATACCCAGCGCACCGGCGCCGCCACCAATGTTGAACAGGATCTGCACCATGCCCACCTGCGGCCGGCTCAGCCCCTGCGCGGCCATCAGCGAAGGCAGCCAGTTGAGCAGGAAATACAGCACGATCAGCGTGAAGAAGTAGCTGACCCACAGGAACAGCGTGGCGGCCGTGCGGCGCTCGCCAAACAGTGCCCATGACACGGGCGGTGGCTGGATGGCGCCACGCTGTGCGCTGTCGAACCGGCGCGATTCCTGCAGCGTCAGCAGCAGCGGCACCACGACCAGCGGGCCGAAGCCGCCCACGTAGAAGATGTGGCGCCAGCCGGAATCGCCCGCGCTCAACATGCCGACCACCGCGGCGATGGCGCCGCCAAACGGGATGCCGCAATACATGACGCTCACGGCGGTGTTGCGCAGGCGTGTGGGTACCGCTTCGGCACACAACGCGATCAGGTTGGGCATGGCAGCACCCAGGCCGATGCCGGTGGCCACGCGGATCATCAGCAGGCTGTTGAAATCCCACACGTGCGCCGTGGCGATTGAAAAAATGCCAAACAGCGCCGTGGCCAGGATCAGCACACGCTTGCGGCCGATGCGATCGGCCAGGCGGCCGCCCAGCATGGCGCCCGGCAACAGGCCGAACGTGCCGGCGCTAAAGGCCAGGCCCATCTGCCCGACCGATAGGCCGAACTCGCGCGCCATGCGCGGCGCGGCCACGCCGATGGATTGCAGATCGAGCCCTTCAAGCAGTGCAACGATGAAGCACAGCCCGAGGGTCATGGCGACACCGGGGCCAACGTTCTCCCGGGTCAATGTCGTGGTGGTGGTTTGCATGGCGTCTCCTTCCGGATGTTGGGCGGCCGTCATTGGCAACTGAAGCTCGACGCGTCGTTGACGTTACCGGTGCCCGTATAGCGGGCGTTCTTCGGGTACGCGCACAGCGGGCGCGTGCGGTCGTGGCCGGCGGAATTCCAATCGCTGGGCACTTCGGCATTGGGCACGGCGTTGGCAGGGCCGCGCGCGGTGGCGACCACGCTGTCGGGCGCCACGCCGTGTTCCACCCAGGCCACCAGCGGCGTGAGCATGTCGAACTGGTCGGCGGTCGGGCCGCCCGCGCAGTGGTTCATGCCGGGCACCGGATAGAAGCGCGCGAAGTTGCTGGCATCGCCGCCGTTGGCAGCAGCCAGGCGCTGGTACCAGTCGGTCGTATCGTCGGACGAGAACACCGGGTCGCTCGTGCCGTGATAGACCATCAGCTTGGCGCCGCGCCCCTTGAGCGTGCCGAGGTTGGTCTCGTCGGGCGGCGTCATGAACGACCAGGCGGATTCGGTGTACGTGGCGTCGGTGGCGAAGATCTTCGGCGCGTCGGTGTCCATGTTGAACGCCAGGCCATACGCGGTGAGTGACGTAATGGCGGATGCGGGCTGCGGCGTGGTCGTAAACACGAACGCCAGTGCTGCGGGGTCGAGCTGAATGGAGTTGCCCTGCTTCCAGGCAGCCCAGTTGCTGCCGCTGATACCGGCATCAAACGAAAAGCCCGAATACAACGCCTGCCCTGCGCTGTTGTGCGCGCCGGCAAACAGATTGGCCATCACGGTCTTCTGCGCGGCGGTCAGGCAAGTGCCGTCGCGTGCGCCGGTGCAGGTCGGCACATCGTTAGCGAGGCTGAAGGCCGTCTGGCACGCCTTGAGGTTGTTGATCATGCCGTCGGTCGTGCCATCCAGCGCATCGCACTTGGCGAGCACGTGGCTGGCCACCATGGCGCGCTCCGTTGCGCTCAGGGACGTGGTGATGTCCGGAAAGCCGGCACTGGTGTTGGCCGTGGCCACCGTCGCCAGCTGCTGCGCGCTGTACACCTCGTTGATGGCCGCCTTGGGCAGATGGAAGCCCGGGTCGCCGGCAACGATGCCGTCATACGCATTGGCCGAGCGCGCAGCGGCCACCATCGCATGGCGCCCGCCGTTGGAGCACCCGCCAAAGTAGCTGCGGTCCGGCGCCTTGCCGTACACCTGCGCGATCATCGACTTGGCCATTGGCGTGAGCGTGGCGACGGCGTTGTAGCCGTAGTCGAGGCGCGCCTGCGGGTCACGCCCGAACAGCGGCACCTGGCTGCCGTTATGCCCAGCATCCGAACTGATCACGGCAAACCCCGAGCCCAGCGCACTGCTCACGGGCCCGCCACCCAGCGCGCCCAGCGCGGTGGCCACCGAGCCATCCAGCCCGCCGTTGGCCTGATAGAAGAAGCGACCATTCCACGCCTTGGGCAGGCGCATTTCAAAACCGATGGCGTAGGTCTTGCCGTCTACCGGGCTCACGCGCGTGTTCATGGTTCCGGTGATCAGGCAATGCTCGGGCACGGCGTTGCCGCCAACGGTCAACGTGCCTGCCGCCACGGTAGAGACGGCGGTGATGCTGGTGTTGGCAAAGCTCAGCTTGCCGGCAAAGCTCTCGCACGTGGTGGCGAGCGTCAAACCGGTGGCAGGCGTGAGTTGTGGCAGTTGCGATGCTTGCGACGTTGATGCGTCGCCTGTGCTGTCGTCGTTGCAGCCGGCGCAGCTCAGCGCGAGGGCGAGCGCGGTCAGCGCCATGCCCCGTGACATGACGGTCTTCATGAGTCTCCTCCTGGGTGGATGAACCAGTCTTTGCCGGTTGGTCGTATTGCTGCGTTGGGATCAGCCCGCGCGGATGACAGCGGGATCGCCATCGCGATACAGCGTGTCGACCTGCTCTGCACGGTGGGTCAGCACGGCACGCTGGTTGAGCGTGCCCTTGTCGGTGATCTCGCCACGGTCCAGCGACGGCGGCGCGTCAAGCAAGCGCAGCCGCGCCACGCGCGTGGCGCTGCCGGTGGCCGTGGCGTTCAGTTCATGCAGCAGCGCGGCAAATGCGGCGCGCACGGCGGGGGCAGCCAATACTTCGGCCACGCCCGCGGTGGCCGGCAGGCCAGACAGGCTGCGGCATCGCTCCATTTGCGGAAACACCAGCAAGCCGATGTCATCGCGGTTCATGCCGGCAATAACCACGTCCTGCACGTACGGCGCGCCCGCCGCAATCACGCGGGCGCGCAACGGCCCCACGCTCACGAAGGTGCCGGAGCTGAGCTTGAAGTCCTCCGCGATGCGGCCATCGAAGACGAGGCCCTTCTCGGGGTGCTCCGGGTCGTAGAAACGCAGCGCGTCGCCGCTGCAGTAATAGCCGTCTTCGTCGAAAACGGGAGCCGCGGGCTCTTCGCCCAGGCGCCAGTAGCCACGCATGACGTGCGGCCCGCGAAAACGCGCCTCCAGCTTGTCGCCCACGGGCACGAGCTTGAGTTCGCACCCCGGTGCCGGCGTGCCGACATAGCCGGAGCGCATGATCGGCGCGGTGGTGAACAGGCAGCACGGCGAGGTCTCGGTCATGCCCAGCCCGGCCATGATGCGGATGCGCTCGCCGCAGTGCTGGCCGGTCACGCGCTCCAGCCGGTCCCATGCCTCTTGCGACAGCCCGGCACCGCCAAAGAAGTAGAGCTTCACGCGCGAGAAGAAGCGCTCGCGCAACGCCGGGTCCCGTTCCAGCGCCAGCGCGAGTTCTTCCCACCCCTTGGGCACGTTGAAATACGCGGTGGGCGCGATCTCGTGCAGGTTGCGCAGGGTCTCGTCGAATTTGCCCGGCACGGGCCGGCCGTCATCGATGTAAAGCGTGCCGCCGTTGTAAAGCACGATGCCAACGTTGTGGCTGCCGCCAAAGGTGTGGTTCCAGGGCAGCCAGTCCACCAGCACCGGCGGTTCCTTGGCAAATTCGGGAATGGTCTGGCGCAGCATCTGCTGGTTGCTGCACAGCATGCGGTGCGTGGTCGGCACGGCCTTGGGCGCGCGTGTCGAGCCGGAAGTGAAGAGCACCTTCACCAGCGTATCGGGGCCGGTTGCGGCCTGCGCGGCGTCTGCTGTCGTTACGGGCGTCTGCAGCAGCGTGCCGAAGGCTGTAGCGCTGCGCCCCGGCAGTATGCCGTCGCGCGTGATCACCTCCACGCCCTCCGGCACCACCGCATCGATGGCTTTGGCAAAGGCCGCGCCATCTGCCGCATAGACGAGCCCCGGCGTGAGCACATCAAACACGTGGCGCAGCTTGCCAAAATCCGTCGACACCAACGCATACGGCGGCGACACCGGCGCGTACGGCACACCCGCCCACATGGCGCCCAGGGCCAGCTGCAGATGCTCAAGATCATTGCCGGACAGAATCGCCAGCGGGCGCTCGGTGGAGACACCACGATCCAGCAACGCCTGGCCGATGGCGCGGGCGCGCTCCAGCATCTCGCGATACGTCAGCTTGATCCACGCGCCGTCTGCCCCGCGGCGTGCAGCCAGCACACGATCCGGATGGCGCTGCGCGCCCGCCACGAGGCAGTCGGTCATGCGTTGCGGATGCTCGGCAAGCGCCTCGGTATTGCGCACGTGCCAGACGGTGCCGTCGCGCGCGTCCATCTCGCAACGCGCAGGCGCATCGCTCACGGCAACCTGCCTGTATGGGTGATTTGGCACACCTGCCGGGGGCGGCATGTGATGCCCGGTTTGAACCTGCCGGCCTTGAGCCTGCATTTCGACGTGATTCACGTCTTGTCTCCTGAATGCGCCGCCCGTTTTATGGTTGTGGTGGGCGGCTGCCGAACTTCAGATCGGTTAAATCGGATAGTGGCGCGGCGTATTCTGCAAGGTGATCCAGCGCAGCTCCGTAAATTCCGCAATCGATGCCTTGCCGCCAAAACGGCCATAGCCACTGCTCTTCACGCCGCCAAACGGCATCTGCGCTTCATCGTGCACGGTGGGGCCGTTGATGTGGCAGATGCCCGATTCGATACGCTGCGCAACCCGCATGGCGCGCGACACATCGCGGCTGAACACGGCGGCCGACAAGCCGTATTCGCTATCGTTGGCCAAGCGGATCGCCTCTTCGTCGCCATCCACGCGCGCCACCGTCACCACGGGGCCGAACGATTCCTCGTTGTACAACCGCATGGCAGGCGTCACGCCATCCACGATGGCCGGCTGCACGATGGCGCCATCCATGTGCAAGCCAACGGGCAGCGCGGCGCCGAGCGCGCGGGCATCTTCCACCAGCGCCTGCACGCGCTTGGCCGCATCCACGCTCACCATCGCGCCCAGCTGCGCGGTGGCGTCGGTCGGGTCACCTGCGCGAAGCGTGCGCGCCTTGGCGGCCAGCTTGTCGACGAGGGCATCGGCAATCTTGCGATCGACGATGACGCGTTCGGTCGACATGCAGATCTGCCCCTGGTTGAAGAACGCACCGAAGGCAATCGCATCCACCGCGGCGTCGAGATCCGCATCGTCCAGCACCAGCACCGGCGCCTTGCCGCCCAGCTCCAGCAGCGCTGGCTTCAGATGCCGCGCGGCGTGCTGCGCAATGATGCGCCCCACGTGCGTCGAGCCCGTGAAGTTCACGCGCCGCACGGCCGGGTGCGCGATCAGGCGTTCCACCACCTGGGCCGCATCGGCCGGCGCGTTGCTCACCACGTTGACCACACCGTCGCCCAAGCCAGCCTCTTGCAGCACGGTGCCGATCAGCCGGTGCACGCCCGGACACATCTCCGAGGCCTTCAACACGACCGTGTTGCCGCACGCCAGCGGCATCGCCAGCGCGCGCGTGCCCAGGATCACTGGCGCGTTCCACGGCGCAATGCCCAGCACCACGCCGCACGGCTGACGCACGGCCATCGCAAAGTTGCCCGGCACATCGGACGGGATCACGCTGCCGTCGATCTGCGTGGTCATGGAGGCAGCTTCGCGCAGCATGTTGGCCGCCAGCATGACGTTGAAGCCGATCCAGTTGGGGCTGGCGCCGGTTTCGGCTGCGCCGGCATGGATGAATGCCTCGGTGTGCTGGTCCATCAGGTCGGCCGCCTTGAGCAGGCGCTTGCGGCGCTCGCCCGGCGGTAGCGCTGCCCACGCGGGGAAGGCATCGGCGGCGGCCTGCACGGCGGCGTCCGCATCCTCCAGCGTGGCAGCCGCCGCGCGCGAGGCGACCGCGTCGTTGACTGGGTTGCGGCGCTCGAAGGTGGCACCGTTGGCGGCTGGCCGGCTTTGACCGCCGATCAGCAAGGTCACAAGCTGAGTCACGTCAGGCATGGGTTCGTCTCCGGGGGCGTTGGAGGGAGCGGATCAGGCGCGCTTGTATGCCTGCAGACCCGGCTTGATCGACTTGTCGTCCAGGAACTGCTTGAGGCCCTGCTCGCGGCCGCCCTCAGGGTCCCGCAGCGTGGCCTGGTCGAGCTTGGCGTACAGGTAGTCCTCGTTCTGCTCCCACGTCAGCTCGCGGCTGCGCTTGAAGCCGTGCTTGGCGGCACGCAGCACCACCGGGTTCTTCTCCAGCAGCTTCTCGGCCAGCGCCACGGTGCGGGCGCGCAGGTGGGCGCGCGGCACGCTCTCGTTGACGAGCCCCATGGCGGCGGCCTGCTGGCCTGTGAAGGTCTCGCCGGTCATGATGTAGTAGAGCGCCTGACGGTGGCCAACGGTATCCGCCATCGCTTTGCTGACGAGGTTGCCCGGCGGGATGCCCCAGTTGATCTCCGACAGACCGAAGGTGGCCTCGTCTGCGGCAATCGCCAGATCGCACGCCACCAGCGGCGAAAACCCGCCACCGAAGCACCAGCCGTTGACCATCGCGATGGTCGGCTTGGCATACATGCGCAAGAGCTTCCATTGCCACTGGCAGGCGTCGCGGCGGATCTTCTCCTGCAGGATCTCGGGGCCCGCGTCCACTTCGCGGAAGTATTCCTTCAAGTCCATGCCGGCCGTCCATGCATCGCCCGCGCCGGTCAGCACCAGCACCTTGGCATCGGCATCCAACTCCAGCGCTTCAAGCACCTGGATCATCTCCGCGTTGAGCGTCGGGCTCATGGCGTTGCGCTTCTCGGGGCGGTTGAACGTCACCCATGCAATGCCCTGGTCCACCTTCACGTCCACGGTCTGCCAGCGCCCTTGGTAATCAGCCATTTCCATCTCCTTGATCAGTCGGCTTGCTTGAGACACCCGCCGCCTTGTGTGTGCGGCGCGTCTCAGCTTGGTGCCCATTTAATATCAGGTAACCTGATATCACAAGGAGATTATCATTGCCGTAAACCCTGATCCGAACGACACGTAGCAGAATGTGCGCATCTGCATAGGTGCACACCCACTCACATCCATGGCGGCCACACGAACCAAACGCAACACCCCCCAGCCCGCGCAAGAGGGCGCCCCTGCAACGTCTGCCCGACTGCCCTACCTGATCGGCCGCACCGACCGCATCGTCAAGCGCCGCCTGGGCGAGGCGCTGGCGCCGCATGGGCTGACAGTCCCGCAGTTCACCGCGCTCTCTGTGCTGCATGCGCGCGGCAGCCTGTCGAACGCGCAACTGGCGGAACGCTCTTTCATGTCGCCGCAATCGGCCAATGAAGTGGTGAAGACGATGGAAGCGCGGGGCTGGGTGACGCGCACGCCCGATCCGACGCACGGCCGCATCGTCATGCTGGGCCTGACCGACGAAGCGCTCGCGCTGCTGGCGCTATGCGACGAGGCCGTCAGCCGGCTGGAGAAGGAAATGTTGCAGGGAATCGACGTCGCGCACGCCGCATTGCTGCACGATCTGCTGCTGCAATGTGGGCGGAATCTGCGCTGAGCGGGCGCCTTCAGTTGCCCCGGCGGCCGCCGTTATTCAATGTAATAAAGTCTGATCATAGGAACATTCTGATCGACACCCCTCGGCGATAGAATGGCTGGTCGCCGCCGTTCGAGCGGCCTTCGTCCCCCATCAACGCACCGCGGTTCTGAAACACCTCCATGTGGATTGTCCAACTCGCGCTGCGAAGGCCGCTGACGTTCATCGTCCTCGCCCTGCTGATCCTGCTGGCGACGCCGTTTACGCTCATGCGTACGCCAACGGACATCTTTCCGGAAATCGATATTCCGGTCGTCAGCATCATCTGGAATTACAACGGCCTGCCCGCCAAGGAGATGGCCGACCGCATCGTGTCAGTCACGGAGCGCAGCCTGACGACCACCGTCAACGACATCGAGCACATTGAATCGCAATCGTTGAACGGCATCTCGATCGTCAAGGTGTTCTTCCAGCCGACGGCCAACATCCAGACCGCGCTGGCGCAGATCGTTTCGGTGTCGCAGGCGCAGGTGCGGCAGTTGCCACCGGGAACGACTCCGCCGCTGATCATCAAGTATTCAGCGTCGAGCATTCCGATCCTGCAACTGGGCCTGTCGAGCAACACGCTGTCGGAGCAGGAACTCAATGATGCGGCGCTGAACTTCCTGCGCCCGCGCCTGATTACGGTGCCTGGCATCGCCGTGCCGTTCCCGTATGGCGGCAAGAGCCGGCAGATCACCGTCGATCTCGACACGCAGAAGCTGCTGGCGCAGGGCTTGACGCCCGTGGACATCGTCAACGCGGTGGGCGCGCAGAACCTGATCCTGCCAGCGGGCACGCAAAAGATCGACGCCACCGAATACGGCGTCACGCTCAACGGCACGCCCGGCAGCATCGCCGCGCTCAACGCCATTCCGGTCAAGACCAGCAACGGCGCGACGCTGTACCTGGGCGACGTGGCCCATGTGCGCGACGGTTTCTCGCCGCAGACCAACGTGGTGCGCCAGGATGGCCAGCGCGGCGTGCTGCTGTCCATCCTGAAGAACGGCGGTGCGTCGACGCTGGATATCGTCAGCAATATCTACAAGCTGCTGCCCACCGCCGCGGCGGCGCTTCCGCAAGACATCAAGATCACACCGCTGTTCGACCAGTCGCTGTTCGTGAAAGCGGCCATTGAAGGCGTGATTCGCGAGGCGCTCATCGCCGCGTGCCTGACCGCCGCCATGATCCTGCTGTTCCTCGGCAACTGGCGAAGTACGGCCATCATTGCGGTGTCGATTCCGCTGTCGATCCTGTCGTCGATCATCGTGCTGCACCTGCTGGGCGAGACCATCAACCTGATGACGCTCGGTGGCCTCGCACTCGCGGTCGGGATTCTCGTGGACGATGCCACCGTCACCATCGAGAACATCGAGCGCCATCTGCACGAAGGCAAGGAGCCCGTTACCGCCATCCTGGACGGCGCGGCCGAGATTGCCGTGCCGGCCTTTGTGTCGACGCTCTGCATCTGCATCGTGTTCGTGCCGATGTTCTTCCTCACAGGCGTGGCTCGCTACCTGTTCGTGCCGATGGCCGAAGCGGTGATCTTCGCCATGCTGGCGTCGTATGTGCTGTCGCGCACGCTGGTGCCGACGCTGGTGATGATGTTCATGACCGGGCACACGCAAGACGCCAAGAAAGCCGACGCAAAACCGAGCACGTTCGGCCGCATCTACCGGGCGTTCAACACGCAGTTCGAGCACATGCGCGGCAATTACGCCGCCGTCCTGGGCGGGTTGCTGGAGCGCCGCCGCGTGTTTGCACTGTCGTTCCTGGGCTTTTGCGTGGCGTCGTGCGCGCTGTTCCTGGTGCTCGGCCGCGACTTCTTCCCCGATGTGGATGCAGGCCAGATCCGCCTGCACATGCGGGCACCGTCGGGCATGCGCATTGAAGAGACAGCGCGCCTGGCCGACGAGGTGGAAACCACCATCCGGCAAATCATTCCCAAGAATGAGCTGTCGACCATCCTGGACAACCTGGGCGTGCCCAACTCCGGTATCAACCTGTCGTACAGCAACGCGGGCACCATCGGCACGCTCGACGGCGAAATCCTGATCGCCCTGCACGAAGGCGAGCGCAAACCCAGCGCTCAGTACATCCGCCGCCTGCGCGAAGAATTGCCGAAACGGTTCCCGGGCGTGGAATTCGCCTTCCAGCCCGCCGACATCGTCAGCCAGATCCTGAACTTCGGCCTGCCGTCGGCCATCGACGTGCAGTTCTCGGGCGCAGACGTGGCCACCAACAAGCAGCTCGCGGGCATGCTGGCCAACCGCATCAAGCAGATTCCGGGCGCGGTGGATACACACGTGCACCAGCGCTTCGACCAGCCCACGCTGGCCTTGAACATGGACCGCACCCGCATCCAGCAGGTGGGCCTGGAAGGGCGCGACGTGGCGCAGAACCTGCTGGTGTCGCTCAGCTCCAGCTTCCAGACCTCGCCCACGTTCTGGCTGAACCCGATCAACGGTGTGGTGTACCAAGTGGCCGTCACAAGCCCGCAGTACCGCGTCGACTCTCTTGATGCGCTGCTGCGCACGCCGGTGGCGGGCTCGCGCGGTGGCGCTGCACAGGCAGGCGGCCCGCAGTTGCTGGGCAACCTCGTGCAGGTCGGCCCCGGGGTGCAGCCGCAGGTCGTTTCGCATTACGACATCACACCCGTGGTGGATGTGTACGCCGCCGTGCAGGGCCGCGACCTGGGCGCCGTCGCCAAGGAAGTGCAGAAAGCCGTTGACGACATTCGTCCCAAGCTGCCGCGCGGCGCGCAGGTCACGGTGCGCGGCCAGGTGAAGACGATGGAATCGTCCTTCGTCGGCCTGGGTGTGGGGCTGGTGATGGCGATCGTGCTGGTGTACCTGCTGATCGTCGTGAACTTCCAGTCGTGGATCGACCCGCTCATCATCGTGACGGCCCTGCCGGCCGCGCTGGCGGGCATCGCCTGGATGCTGTTCGTGACGGGGACCACGCTGTCGGTGCCGTCACTCACGGGCGCGATCATGACGATGGGTGTGGCGACGGCCAACTCGATTCTGTTGATCTCGTTCGCCCGGGAGCGATTGGCCGAAGGCATTGCGCCTGTGCAGGCCGCGCTGGAAGCGGGCGCCACACGCCTGCGCCCGGTGTTGATGACGGCCCTGGCGATGATCATCGGCATGGTGCCCATGGCGTTGGGCCTGGGCGAAGGCGCAGAACAGAACGCGCCGCTTGGGCGCGCGGCGATCGGCGGTCTGCTGTTTGCGACCGTCTCGACCCTCTTCTTTGTTCCGGTGGTGTTTGCCAGCGTGCACAACAGATTGCAGCGGCGCGCCGCCCGGCGTAGTCACGATTTGCGGGGAAGCGAAGGACATGTCTGAACAAACATCCGGTGCCCATTCAGGGCCGCATTCAGGGCCGCATTCGGGGCACCTCGCGGGCGGCCCGCCCCACCACGTCGTCACGGTGGACCCGATCGAACAGGTCGACCGCGGCCCCGCCATGCGCCGCGCACGCTGGGTCGTGATTGCCGTGGGGGTGCTCCTGGCGCTGGGCGCTGCGCGCACGCTGGTCGGCCGCTACTACAACGCGCATGCGCTGGAGCGGCAGGTGAATGCGCAGACCAGCCGCTACGTCACCACCATCGCCCCCAAACCGGCCCACACCAATCGCGAACTGACGCTGCCAGGCACGCTGCAGGGCTACGTTGAATCGCCCATCTATGCGCGCACCAGCGGTTACGTGCTGCGCTGGTTCAAGGACATCGGCGCGCACGTCGACAAGGGCGAAGTGCTGGCGCTGCTCGACACGCCAGAAGTGGACCAGGAACTGAACCAGGCGCAGGCCACGCGCAACCAGGCCGCCGCACGCAAGGCGCTGGCGCAGACCTCGCTCACGCGTTGGCAGAACCTGCGCCAGAAAGACGCCGTCTCGCAACAGGAACTGGACGAGCGCACCAGCGCCGCCAACCAGGCCCAGGCCGACCTGGCTGCCGCAGAAGCCAACGTGCGCCGCCTGCAGGAACTGCAAGGCTTCCGCCGCGTGGTGGCCCCCTTTGCGGGCGTGGTGACCAAGCGCAATGTCGACGTCGGCGCGTTGGTCAACGCCGGCAACGCGGGCGCCAACCGCGAGCTGTTTACGCTTGCGCAGACCGATCCGCTGCGCATCTACCTCTACGTGCCGCAGGCGTATTCGCAACAGGTGAAGGTCGGGCAGGACGTGGCCGTGACGCTGGCCGAGCTGCCGGGCCAGACCTTCCACGGCACCATCGCGCGCGCCTCCGGCGCCATCGACGCCACCACGCGCACCATGCAGGTGGAAGTGCAGTTACCCAACAAGGACGGTCGCCTGCTGCCCGGCGCCTATGTGCAGGTCGCCATCAAGGGCAAAGCCACCGGCGACGAAGCCGGCGCGAGCGCGAAGGTAGATGCACCGGTTGCATTCACGGTGCCAACCAACACGCTGCTCTTCCGCAAGGAGGGCCCGCGCATCGCCGTGGCAGAGAACGGCCACGTCGACCTGCGCCCCGTCAACATCGGGCGCGACTACGGCCGCACGGTAGAAATCATCTCCGGCCTGAAGGCGACGGACGCGCTGATCCTCAACCCGGCCGATTCGATCGAACAGGGCGAAGCGGTGACCATCGTCACGCCTGCCCCGGCATCGGCACCCGCGGCTTCCGCGCCACACGC
This sequence comes from Ralstonia sp. SA306, assembly GCF_054792405.1. NCBI lineage: Bacteria > Pseudomonadati > Pseudomonadota > Betaproteobacteria > Burkholderiales > Burkholderiaceae > Ralstonia > Ralstonia sp. SA306. The sequence continues at coordinate 124,649 of NZ_CP096452.1, read as the reverse complement.
ATCATGATCGACCGACCGCGACTGCGTACCACCGCGCTGGCGGCATCGATGATCGTCTCGCTGGCCGGCTGCTCGCTCGCGCCGACCTACGAGCGCCCGGCCATGGACGTGCCCGCGCACTGGCAGACCGAAGCGCCCTGGCGCGCCGCGCAACCCGCCGACGCCACGCCCAAAGGCCCCTGGTGGCAGCGCTTCAACGATCCGCAGCTCGACAAGCTCGTCACGCAGGCGCTGGCGCACAACCAATCGCTCAAGGTTGCGTTGTCGAACCTGGAGCAGGCGCAGGCTCAGACGCGCGTCGCCCGCGCAAGCCTGCTCCCCACCCTCACGGCCACCAACAACGACACGCGCACGCGCACGTCGTCGGAACGGCCGCTCTCTTCATACACGAGCCCGACGATGTCGACCGTGCAGAGCGACTTCGTCCTGCGCGCCGACGCGAGTTACGAAGCCGATCTGTTCGGCCGCGTGCGCAACACCGTCGCCAACGCCGCCGCAAGTGAAGAGCAGGCGGGCGCCAATTTCGAGAACTTCCGCCTGCTGCTTGCCGCGCAGGTCGCCACCACCTGGTACAACCTGCGCGAGACCGATGCGGAAATCGCCGTGGTGCAGGAAGGTTTGGCGCTGCAGCATAAGGCGCTCGATTTCGTCACCTCGCGGCATCAGGACGGCGTGGCCTCGGGGCTCGATCTGGCGCAACAACAAGCGCTGGTGGACAGCACCGCCACGCAGGCCGAACTGCTGACCAAGCAACGCGCGCAGTACGAACACGCGCTGGCGACGCTCGTCGGTACACCCGCCCCGGCCTTTCATCTGGACCCCGCACCGCTGGCGGGCACCGCGCCGCAGATTCCGGTGGCGCTGCCCTCCGACGTAATCGAACGCCGCCCCGACGTGGCCGCCGCAGAGCGCGGTGCAGCGGCCGCCAACGCGCAAGTGGGCGTGGCACGTGCGGCCTTCTTCCCGAGCGTGATGCTCAACGGCGGCGCCGGTTGGGAAAGCCGCGATCTTGCGCTGTTGTTTTCTGCGCCTACGCTGCTGTGGTCGTTCGGCACGCAGATCGCCCAGACGGTGTTCGACGCTGGCCGCACACGGGCACGCGTGGACATTGCCAATGCGGCCTACCAGGGCGCGATCGCCAACTACCGGCAGACGGTGCTGGGCGCGTTGCAGGAAGTGGAAGATGGACTGGCCGGGCTGCAATCGCTGGACCGCGCGGCAAACCAGGCGCGCCATGCCGTGGAAAGCGCCCGCAAGGTCTACGACATTGCGAGCGTGCGCTACGAGGGCGGGCTCGCAACTTCGTTGGACGTGATCACCGCGCAGCAATCACTGTTGAACAACCAGCGCACGGCCGTGCAGATTCTCGGCCAGCAGATGACGACGAGCGTGTTCCTCGTCAAGGCGGTGGGCGGCGACTGGAACCACGCCGCGCCTGCGCCAGCAGCCACGCAGTAGGCGTCAGGCAACGCGGCGCAGAAAACCCGCGCCAACAAAGAGACCGCCCAGCCAGCTGAGCGTGAGCGCCACGGCAACGAGCATTTCAAGCAGATCGGTGGCATCGCCAGGTATGCGCAGCGCCAGCGCAATCACCAAAGCCATCAGCACACCCGCGGCCAGCACGCTCACCAGGAGCGCGCCCAGCCCGGTCGACAACGTGCGTACGACGGGCGGATGCACATGCGCCGGCGGACACAGCTCTGACATGCGCGCACGCACATAGGCCGCCGTGCGGGTGCCATCTGTGGCGTCGGCGTGATGCCGCATGACGTGCATCCAGGTTCGGGTGTCCAGCACCCCGGAACTCAGTTCCTGTGCAACGCGCCGCAGGGCCGCGCGTTCGCGTGCGTGGTCGGTGGCGTCAGAGGGCGTTTCATTGGGGGCGGGCTTGTCGAACACGGCCGGTGCTGCAGCAGGATCGGTCAGCCGCACCTCATGCCGATAGGTCACGCGCACGCGGCGCGAAAACCAGATGTACGCTGCCGAGCCGATGAGCAGCAGCGCCTCCGCTGCCAGCAGCAGCGTGATCGGCATGCGCCCCGCCGTACCGCCGGAGGCTTGCATGGTCCACGCGTGGATGCCGCCGCTCATGGCCAGCGTGGCCAGCAGCTGGAGCACGCCGTATCCGAGCCACACCATCGGAAACCAACGCACACGCAAGAAGGCCAGGGTAACGAGCCCCAGCGGGAAGACGAGCCCAGCCAGTGCCGGCACCGCCCGCGCCGGCCCGCCGTTGGCCTCGCCGAGCGTGAGCATCATGCCCATCGCCAGCACGATCGCCAGCGCCGGCAGCGTGTTCAGCCACAGCAGTGTCACGAGCCAGCCGCGCACGCCGTACAGGCGATGGGCCCGCGCGCGCGCCGCCGAAATTGCCATCCAACTCTCTTGCATGAAGCTCCCCGACCGGGTCTGCCATGCGTCGCATGTGGCGCAGCATGACTTCTGAATTTTCGCGATTGTGTCACCGGGGCAAGGCAGTTGCCCCCCTCCAAAGTGGGGACAGCACCACATTGTTGTCAATGTCTTGGCGGATCCAATGCCAGCAAGGCATTGCGGGTGATTAGTTGTTCTTAACTCAGATATTGAAAACGCTGAGTGTTGTATTGACGCCTGCGCGCAAGCGCTCCTGCACCGCGAACCCCTGCATGTCCGTTCCGCATACCGGCCCGAACCATTTGCATGTCATGTGGGCAACCAGGCTCCTTACACTCGCTGCACACCACGAGGAAGCCGATATGCGCCCATACCGTTTGCCGCAGTGCCTGCTGTCCGCCCACACCCTGAGCCTTGCGCTCGCTGGTCCGGTCAGCGAGCGCACGCACCGCTGATATCTACGGCATCAAAGACCGCGGCACTGTGCAGCCCGGCAAGTTTGCCGATCTGGTCATCCTCGACCCTGCCACCTACGCCGACCGTGCGCGCTATGACAGCCGGGGCTGCCGCCCGTGCGTGTGCGCTGGCTGCTGGTCAATGGCACGGTGGTGGTGGCCGACGGCAAGGCTGCGCCGGATGTTCTGGCGGGGCGGGCGCTGCGCAAGTCAGCCGCTCAGATCACGTCGCCAAGTTCGCGCACATCGGTGCCGGTGCAGCACGCGAGTATCTCGGCGTCTTCCTTGCTGACGGAGAGATAGACGTGCCCGACTGCGCTGTCGAAGTACAGGCTATCGCCGGGCGCCAGGCGAAAGGCTTCACCGTTTTCGAAGCGCAGTTCGATCTCGCCGCCCAGCACGAAGACGAACTCCTCGCCGGGGTGGCGGATGTAATCGGGAAAGTCGTCGACCGAGCGTGCGCGGATGTGCGCGCGCATCGGCAACATGCGTTTGCCGGTCAGTGCATCGGCCAGCATGCCGTATTCGTAATTCGGCGTGTCATAGATGACTTGGCCGCCCGAGGGCGTGAAGGTCGGGCGCAATGGTCCGGCATCCGGCGTGCGGCGCCGGCCGAGCAGTTGCTCGAACTCCAGCCCCAATGCCTGCGCCAGGCCGGCAAACTTTTCATACGTCAGCGCAATGTCGCCGCGCTCGGCTTTGGAGATGGTCGACAGCGCCACGCCAGAGCGCTCCGACAGCTCTTGCAGCGTCAGCCCGCGCACCTTGCGTGCCTCGCGAATGCGCGCGCCGACCTCTTGGTGATTGAGCTGCGCCGGTGCCTCGTCGATTGGATGGGCCTGGATAGCCGCTTTTGCGCTAGATGCCACGCATGTCTCCGGGTTTTCTCGTATACGAGAATTTGATTTTTCTCGTATACGATAACTCAAACCCTCCCCAGCCTCCAACCTAGGAGAGCAGCCCGTGTCGACACTCGCCCTCGACAGCCGCCCCGCGCTGTCACGCACGCAAGTCATTGCCGCCACTACCATCGGCACAGCGCTGGAGTTCTACGACTTCACCATCTACAGCTACTTCGCCATCCAGATCGGGCAACTGTTCTTTCCATCGGCATCGCCGGTGAACCAGTTTCTGTTGTCGATCGGGGTGTTTGGCGTGGGCTTTGTGGTGCGGCCGCTCGGCGGCGTCATCATCGGTGCCTATGCTGACCGCGTCGGCCGCAAGAAGGCGATGGTGCTGACCATCATGATGATGGCGCTGTCGTGCGCGCTGATCGCCACGGCGCCCACCTACGCCACGGCCGGCATCTTCGCGCCGATGATCGTGCTGGCCGCGCGCCTGATGCAGGGCTTTGCAGCAGGTGGCGAATTCGGGCCCGGCACCACGCTGCTCGTCGAATACGCCAGCGACCGCACCCGGGCGTTCTTTGCGAGCTGGAACTTTGCGGCAACCGCACTGGGGCTCGCGCTGGGCGCGGCGGTCGCCACGCTCATCAACGTGACGCTGTCCAAAGAGGCGGTGCTCGCCTGGGGCTGGCGGCTGCCATTCCTGCTGGGCATTTTTGCGGCCCCGGCCGGCATGTTGATCCGCCGCCGGCTGGAAGAAACGCTCGACCGCCGCGATGCGGCGCCCGGCCACGCCAGGCCGCAGGGCGCCCTCAAGGCCGCGCTGACCACGCATCTGAAGCTGACCATTCTCGGCACCTTTGCGGAGCTTGGCGGCTCGGTGTCGGTGTACATCACCGCGTTCTTCCTCCCGAGTCACGCGGTGCGCACGCTGCATATGTCGCCCACGGCGGCAGTGGCTTCCGGCGTGGTCAGCTCGCTCGTCCTGTTTGTGGCCGCACCGATTGCCGGGCGCATGGCCGATCGCTACACCCGCAAGCGCTTGCTGGTCACCTCGCGCATCATCATGCTGCTGGCGGTCTACCCCGCGTTTGCCTTTCTGGGCGCGCATCCAACGCCGCTGGCGCTGTACGCGGTATCCGCATTGCTGGCGGTATTCGTCGCCGCGCAGATCGTGCCCGTGCTGGTGATGATCCCGGAGCTGTTTCCCAAGCATGTGCGCGCCACCGGCATTGCACTCACGTATGTGGTGAGCGCATCGTTCTTCGGCGGGTTCTCGCCGTTCATCGCGAGCTGGCTGGTGGAGCGCACGGGCAACCCGCTGGCGCCGGCGTGGTATGTGGCGGCGGCATGCCTAGTGTCACTGGTGCCGGTGATCTGGCTGCGGGACCGTACCGGCGAAGCGCTTTAAAGGGAATGTTCATGTCGCACAACGACACACTCGTCAGCCGTTCTGCCGTGGAATTGCGTCGGATGATCGGCGCCAAGGAAATCTCGCCCGTCGAGTTGCTCGACGCCTGCATCGAGCGGATCGAAGCCATCAACCCAGCCGTGAATGCCATCACGGCGACGTGCTACAGCCAGGCCCGCGACGCCGCCCGTGCGGCCGAGCGTGCCGTGCTCAATGGCGAACCGCTCGGCTTGCTGCACGGCCTGCCGCTGGGCGTGAAGGATCTGGAAGACACCGCCGGCCTGCTCACCACGTACGGCTCGCCCACCGCACGCAGCAACGTGCCGACGCAGGATGTGCTGCTGGTCGAGCGCCTGCGCGCAGCGGGCGCCGTGCTGGTGGCAAAGACCAACGTGCCGGAGTTCGGTGCCGGCGCCAACACGAGCAACCCGGTGTGGGGCGCGACAGGCAACCCGTTCAACCCGATGCTGAATGCAGGCGGTTCGTCGGGCGGGGCGGCAGCGGCGCTGGCGTGCGACATGCTGCCCGTCTGCACGGGCTCCGACACCGGCGGCTCGCTGCGCATTCCGGCATCCAAATGCGGTGTGGTCGGCTTTCGGCCATCGCCGGGTCTGGTGCCGAATTCGCGCAAGAAACTCGGCTGGACGCCCATTTCGGTGGTCGGCCCGATGGGACGCACCGTGGCCGAAGCCTGCCTGCAACTGGCCGCCACGGCGGGCCTGGCGGCAAGCGATCCGCTCAGCTTTCACGTCGATCCACTGAGCTTTGCCACGCCCGCGCCCGTCGATCTCTCCACCCTGCGCGTCGGCTGGACAGAGGACTTCGGCTGCTGCGATGTCGATGCCAGCATCCGCACGGTCTTCCGCGAGCGCATGGCCGCCATCGCGCCGATGTTCCGGTCGTGCGAACCCGTGCAGTTCGACCTGGGCGAGGTGCATCGCTGCTTTGACGTGATCCGCGCAGAGAGCTTCGTCGCCGGCCTGCACGACGCCTACACGCGCGACCCGGCATCGATCGGTCCCAACTCGCGCGCCAACTACGAGCTGGGCGCCGCCATGACGCTCGCTGACTGCGCGTGGGCCCAGGCTGAACAGACGCGCATCCTCAAGCGCTTCCAGGCGGCCTTCGGCCAGTACGACGTGATCCTGTCGCCCACGACGCCGGTGTCGCCGTTTCCATGGAGCGAGCTGTATGCCACGCACATCGACGGCCGCGCGCAGGAGAACTATTACCGCTGGCTGGCGCTGACGTACGTCGTCACGCTGACCACGCACCCGGCGATCTCCTTGCCATGCGGTGTTGACCACGCGGGCATGCCGTTCGGCCTGCAGATCGTCGGGCCCTTTCACGGCGATCGCAAGACGCTTGCCGTGGCGCATGCGCTTGAGCAGGCTTTCGATGCGTCTGCTACGCTGCGGCGGCCGCGTCCGGACCTCGCCAGGCTCACGCAACCGACGCCTGCACTCCAATCCATCGTCACCGCGCCACCGGTGTTCGATGCCGCCACGAGCGGCATGGGCACCTCGGCCGTCTGAACCTACAACGACCTCCTCGACATGACCGATATCCAACGCCTCCACACCAACGCCCGCATGAGCCAGATCGTGATCGCCAACGGCATCGTGCATCTGGCGGGGCAAGTGCCCGACGTCGATTTCCTGTCGGTGACGGAGCAGACCAACAATATCCTCGAGCGCATCGATGCCCTGCTCGCCGAAGCGGGCGTGGACAAGACGCGACTGATTTCCGCCAACATCTGGTTGACCGATGCCAAGCACTTTGCCGAGCTGAACGCGGCCTGGGAGGCCTGGGTGCCGGCCGGCCACGCACCCACACGCGCCTGCGTGCAGTCAGGCCTGATGCGCCCGGGCATTGACGTGGAAATTGCCGTCACGGCGTTGGCCAAGCGTTAAGGAGCGGGTTGCCATGCGCTTCGACACCCTTGTGCTGGGCGCCGGCATTGTCGGCGTATCGGTGGCGGTGCATCTGCAGAAACGCGGGCGCGCCGTCGCCCTGGTGGACCGCCGCGCGCCGGGCTTTGAGACGTCGTTCGGCAATGCCGGGCTGATCCAGCGCGAGGGCGTGTATCCGTATGCGTTCCCGCGCGACCTGTCGACGCTGTTGCGTTATGCGAGCAATACGTCGGCGGACGTGCATTACCACCCGGGCGATCTGCCCCGGCTGCTGCCCTTTCTGTGGCAGTACTGGCGCAATTCGCACCCCGCGCGGCACGCGGCGATTGCACGTGCGTATGCGCCGCTCATCGCACATAGCGTGAGTGAGCACCGCGCACTGGCCGAAGCCGCCGGCGCCATGCATCTGATCCGCCCCAGCGGCTGGATCAAGGTCTTCCGCAACACGGCCACGCAGGACAAGGAAACGCGCAACGTCGAACGCTGGCAACGCGAGTACGGCGTCGCCTTTGAAGCGCTGGACCCTGCGCGCCTGCGCACGGTTGAACCGCATCTGGATACATCGCTGCTGGGCGGTCTGCGCTACACAGAAGCCGATTCCGTGAGCGACCCGAACGCCCTGGTCACGGCCTATGCGAAGTACTTCCAGCAACTCGGCGGCCGCCTGTTTGAAGCCGATGCCAACACGCTCACGCCCAACGCACCGTGGCTGCTGCAAACCAAGGAAGGCGAGCTGCGCGCCGACAACGTCGTCATCGCCATGGGCCCCTGGGCGGACGTCATCACCTCGCGCCTGGGCTACAGCCTGCCGCTGGCCGTCAAGCGCGGGTACCACATGCACTACGCGCCCGCGCAAGGTGCGCAGTTGAACCATCCCGTGCTTGATGCCGACGGCGGATATGTGCTCGCACCGATGGCGCCCGGCATTCGCCTGACGACCGGCGCGGAACTCGCGCACCGCGATGCACCCAAGACGCCCGTGCAACTCAACGCCGTCGAGCCCGTCGCCCGCAAGCTCTTTCCGCTGGCCGAACGTGTGGATGCGGAACCGTGGATGGGCGCTCGCCCCTGCACGCCCGACATGTTGCCGATCATCGGGCCCGCGCCGCATCATCCCAGCCTGTGGTTCGCATTCGGCCATGCACACCACGGCCTGACGTTGGGGCCGATTACCGGGCGATTAATTGCAGAAATGATGACGGGCGAGACACCCACCGTGGATGCTCGCCCGTTCCGTGCACAACGCTTCTGGGATTCAGCGCGCTAGTTCAACCCGCCCTGGCACAGGTACTTGATCGACAGATAATCGTCGAGCCCGTACTTGGAGCCCTCGCGGCCGTAGCCCGATTCCTTCACGCCGCCAAAGGGCGCCGCCTCGCTGGCAAGCGCGCCTTCATTGATGCCGACGATGCCCGCTTCCAGCGCGCGTGATACCCGCTCGATGCGGCGGATGTCCTGCGTGTAGAAGTACGACGCGAGGCCGAACGGCGTGTCGTTGGCGGCCTGCACGGCTTCGGCTTCATCGACAAAGCGGAACAGCGGCGCAACGGGGCCGAACGTTTCTTCGCCGCACAGGGCCATGCCGCTGTTGGCGTCGGCCAGCACGGTGGGCGCATAGAAGTGTTCGCCAACTTCCGGCAAGCGCTTGCCACCGGCCAGCACGCGCGCACCGTTGGCGACGGCGTCCTGCACGTGGCGTTCGATCTTGTCGACAGCGCGGGCGTTGATCATCGGGCCGATCTGCGCATCCGGATCGGTGGCGGGTGCAACTTTCAGCGCGGAAACCCGCTCGGCCAGCATGGCACCAAAGCGCTCATACACGCCGGCCTGCACGTAGACGCGATTCGGGCACACGCACGTCTGGCCGCCGTTGCGGAACTTGGCCGCCAGCAAACCCGTGATGGCCGCATCGAGGTCCGCGTCGTCAAACACGATGAACGGCGCGTTGCCGCCCAGCTCCAGCGACAGCTTCTTCAGCGTGCCCGCCGATTCCCGTGCCAGATACTTGCCCACCGGCGTGGAGCCCGTAAAGGTGATCTTGCGCACGCGGCTGTCGTGCAGCCAATCGGCCACGGCCTCGATGCCGCGATCACGCGAGGCGGAAATCATGTTCAGCACGCCCGGCGGCAGCCCCGCTTCCTGCGCAAGCTGCGCCAGCGCGAGCGCCGTGAGCGGCGTGTCTTCCGCCGGCTTGGCGACGACGGTGCAGCCCGCCGCCAGCGCCGGCGCGATCTTGCGCGCAATCATCGCCAGCGGGAAATTCCACGGCGTGATGGCCGCCACGATACCCACGGGCTCCTTGACGGCGCTCATGCGTTTGCCGCGCTGCTGTTGCGGGATCAGATCGCCATAGATGCGCGTGGCCTCATCGGCAAACCACGCGACGTACGAGGCGCCGTACATGACCTCGCCGCGCCCTTCGGCAAACGGCTTGCCCTGCTCCAGCGAAATCAGCCGCCCCAGCGCATCGGCATTGGCGACGATGGCCGCGTGCCAGCGGCGCAAGATTGCAGCGCGTTCGGCAGGCAGCGTATCGCGCCACGCGGGAAAGGCGCGTGCTGCCGCGTCGGTGGCGGCACGCGCGTCTGCGGCGCTGCTGTCAGGCACGTTGGCGATGAGGCTGCCGGTGGCAGGGTCCGTCACGGCAAAGCGTGCGCCGTCTGTGCTGGCAACCCATTGACCGTCGATCAGGTTGTCGGTGCGCACGAGCCCCGTCTGACGGAGTTGGTCGAAGCTGAAAGCCATCGTCGATTCCTTCAAGCCGTTCAACCGAGGTGCGCGGCAATCGCCTCGCCCACCTGCGTGGTGTTGGCGGTGCCGCCCAGGTCTGGCGTGCGGGGGCCTTCCTTCAACACGGTCTCGATGGCCGCGACGATGGCGTCGTGCGCGGCGCGCCCTTCGCCCTGGCCTTCGGTCAGGAAGTCCAGCATCAGCGCCGCCGACCAGATCATCGCGATCGGGTTGGCGATGTTCTTGCCGTAGATGTCCGGCGCGGAGCCGTGCACCGGCTCGAACAGCGACGGGAACGTGCGATCGGGGTTCAGGTTGGCGGAAGGTGCCAGGCCAATCGTGCCAGTCGTCGCGGGGCCAAGATCGGACAGGATGTCGCCGAACAGGTTGGTGGCAGCCACCACATCGAAGCGACCCGGCTGCAGCACGAAGCGGGCGGTCAGGATGTCGATGTGCTGCTTGTCGAGCGTGACATCGGGGTAGCTTTGCGCGACTTCATCCGCGCGCTTGTCCCACCACGGCATGCTGATGGCGATGCCGTTGCTCTTGGTGGCAAGCGTCACATGCTTGCGCTCCCGGCTCTGGGCAAGGTCGAAGGCGAACTTCAGCAGCCGCTCCGCGCCCTTGCGCGAGTAGACCGATTCCTGGATGACGATCTCGCGGTCGGTGCCTTCGTACATGATGCCGCCGAGCGACGTGTATTCGCCTTCGGTGTTCTCGCGCACGACGTAGTAATCGATGTCGCCCGGCTTGCGATTGGCCAGTGGGCACGGTACGCCTTCAAACAGACGCACGGGGCGCAGGTTGATGTACTGGTCGAATTCGCGGCGGAACTTGAGCAGCGAGCCCCACAGCGAGACGTGATCGGGCACCGTAGCCGGCCAGCCGACCGCGCCGAACAGGATGGCGTCCATGCCATGCAGTCGCTGCTTCCAGTCATCCGGCATCATCGTGCCGTGCTGCTGGTAGTAATCACAACTGGCCCAGTCGATGTGCTGGGTTTCGAGGCCGATGCCGAAGCGGCGTGCGGCCGCTTCGAGCACGCGCAGGCCTTCGGGCATCACTTCGCGGCCGATGCCGTCGCCGGGGATCACGGCGATCCGGTAGGTCTTGCGGGTCATGTCAGGTCCGGTAGAAAGAGGAAGAAGAATCAGGCACCTTGCGGCGCGATGAACTCACGGGCGAGCTTGCGGGCGCCGTTGGCGAACATCAGGATATCAACGCCAGTGGCGACGAAGGTGCAGCCCAGCTCCAGATAGTGACGTGCCAGCGCAGCATCGGACGTCAACGTGCCGGCGGCCTTGCCCGACGCAACAATCGTGCGCACGGCGTTGTCGATGGCAGCCTGCACATCCGGGTGGCCTGCATTGCCACGGTGGCCCATCGACGCTGCCAGATCCGCCGGGCCGATAAACACGCCGTCCACGCCATCCACATTGCAGATGGCTTCAAGGTTTTGCAGCGCGGTAACGGTCTCCGCCTGGACGAGCAGGCAGGCTTCGTCATCGGCAACCTGCAGGTAATCGGTGCGGGCGCTCCAACGCGATGCGCGGCCCACTGCACTGCCCACGCCGCGAATACCGCGCGGGGGATAGCGCACCGCGCGCACGAGTTCGCGCGCCTCGTCCGCCGTGTCGACCATCGGCACGAGCAGCGTGCGCGCGCCAATGTCGAGCAGGCGCTTGATGAGCGACGGATCGCCGTTGTACGGGCGCACGATGGGCTCGGCGCGGTACGGCGCTACGGCCTGCAGTTGCGCGAGGATCGTGCGCACGTCGTTCGGGGCGTGCTCGCTGTCGATCAGCAGCCAGTCGAAGCCGGCGGTGGCGCTTACCTCCGCCAGGTACGGATCGCTCATCGCCAGCCAGAAGCCGATCTGGCGTTGCCTGGCGGCCAGCGCGGCCTTGAAACTGTTCGGGCGGTCAAGCGCGGGCGTTTGCATTGCGTTGGTCATGCGAATGGAGTGTTTCAGAAGTGGGCTCGAAGCTGATGGGTTCCACCTTGCCGAGCAGGAAAAGGTAATTCAGGATCGCCAAGCCGATCAGCGCGGCGGAAAACACCAGCGCCGGAATGAACGAGCCCGTGGCACCCACGATGGCGCCGGTGACGATCGGGCCGACCACGCCGCCCATGTTCGACACGCTGTTCTGCAGGCCCGCCACCATCGACACGTTGTTGCCCGGTGCCACGTCCGCCGGCAGCGCCCACACCTGCGACGCCGCCACGGTCGTGCCCGACTTGGCGATGCACAGCAGGATGACCGCAACCACCGCCGATTGCGCGAACGCGGCCAGCCCGATGCTCGATGCCATCACCAGCCCGATCACCAGGAAGAGCTTGCGCGTGGCCGTGAGCGAAAGCTTGCCCGACGCATACACGCGGTCTGACGCCCAGCCTGCAAACACCTCCACAAACATCGACACGAACAGCGGCAGCGACGCCATGAAGCCCATCTCCATCAGTCCCATGCCGCGTTCCTTGACGAGGTACGTCGGCAGCCATGTGATGAAGAAGTACGAGTTGTAGTTGATCATGAAGAAGCCGATGCACATCGCCCAGATGTTCCGGTGCGTGAGCAGCTTCGTCCAGGGCACCTTGGGTTCATCCTTGCTACGGGCCGGCGGCAGGCCGCGTTGGATGTGGGCCAGCTCGGCGGCGTTCACGCCCTTGTGCGCTTCGGGCGTTTCCTTGAACACCGCCCACCACACCACCGCCCACACGATGCCCAGCGCGCCCGTCACCGCAAAGGTGATCTTCCAATCGAACATCACCAGCAGCCACGCGATGAGCGGCAAGGCGACAGCGCTACCCAGCTTGGAACCGCTGTCGAAAATGGCCGCCACCGTGGCGCGTTCCTGCTTGGGAAACCAGCGCCCCGTAATGCCCGCGCTGCTGGGGTACGCACCCGCCTCCCCGATGCCCAACGCCACACGCAGGCCCACCAGCGACTTGAAGCCGTTGGCCAAGCCCGTCAACGCCGTCGCAACGGACCACCACAGCACCGCAAACCCGAGCACCTTCTTCTGCCCCAAACGGTCGGCCAGAATGCCCGCCGGCAACTGCAGCAGCGCATACGACCAGAAGAACGCCGACATGACGACGCCCATTTCCACCGCGCTCAGGTGGAATTCTTTCTGGATGTGCGGCGCGGCGGCCGACAGCACGGTACGGTCGATGTAGTTGATGGCAATCGCCGCCCACATGAGGCCGGCGACGACCCAACGCACTTTGGAGCGCGGGCCGCCTTGTGATGTGTCCTGCATGGTTTGTCTCCTGTTTTGTAATAGGTGATGCGTGCCTTCGAGTCGAGGCGCTAACTCACGATGCCCATGTGCCAGGGCACGAATTCATGGTCTCCAAGACCGAGCAGCTCGCTCTTGGTGCGCTCGCCCGAGGCGGTGCGCAGGATGTGTTCGAAGATGTCCTGGCCCATCTCTTCCACCGAACGTTCGCCGTCGAGAATGCGGCCGCAGTTGATGTCCATGTCTTCTTCAAGCCGGCGGAACATGGGCGTGTTGCTGGCGAGCTTGATCGTCGGGGCGGGCTTGGAGCCGAACATCGAACCGCGCCCCGTGGTGAAGCAGATGAGGTTGGCGCCGCTGGCAATCTGGCCCGTCACGGCAACGGGGTCGTAGCCAGGGGAATCCATGAAGACGAAGCCGGTGCGGTCAATGGGCTCGGCGTATTCGTACACGGCCTGCAGGGGCGTGGTGCCGCCCTTCATGGCCGAGCCGAGTGATTTTTCGAAGATGTTGGCCAGGCCGCCCTGCTGGTTGCCGGGGCCCACCACGCCGTTGAACTGGCCGTTATGGCCGCGCGTGTAGTTCTCCCACCAGGCGAGCCGATCAAGCAGCTTCTGGCCGACTTCCGGCGACACCGCACGGCGCGTGAGCATGGTTTCCACGCCGTGGATCTCTGGCGTTTCCGACAGGATGGCCGTGCCGCCGTGGCGCACCAGCAAATCCATCGCGGCACCCAGCGCCGGGTTGGCGGTAATGCCCGAGAAACCATCAGAGCCGCCGCACTCCAGGCCGATCTTGATATGACTGGCCGATACCGGGCGACGCACGATGGCGTTGGCCGCCGGCAGCATCTTCTGGATGGCGGCGATGCCCCCCTCGATGGTGGCGCGCGTACCGCCGGTGTCCTGCATCACGAGCGTGTGCATCAGCTTGCCGGTTTCCAGGCCTTGGCTTGTCATCAGATCTGCCACCTGGTTGCGCTCGCAGCCCAGGCCGACGATCAGCACACCCGCCAGGTTTGGATGCCGCGCATAGCCCGCCAGCGTGCGGCGCAGCACATCGAAATGCTCGGATGGCGACGACATCCCGCAGCCGCTCGTCTGCGCAAATGCCACCACGCCATCCACATTGGGAAACGGCGCCAGGCGCTCCGGCGTGAACCACGCCGCAATGTTCTTGATAACGGTGGAAGAGCAGTTGACCGACGCGAGGATGCCGATGAAGTTGCGCGTGGCCACACGGCCGTCGGGGCGGACGATGCCATTGAACGTTGCGCGCTGCGCCTCTGGGATGTAATCGACCGGGCGCACATCCAGGCCAAAGCCGGGGTCGCGCGCATAGTCGATCAGCTCCACGTTGTGCGTATGAACATGCTCGCCCGCTTCGATATCGCGCGCTGCCCGGCCAATGATCGTGTCGTACTTGCGGATGAATTCGCCCTGCGCGATCCGCCGCGCGGCGATCTTGTGGCCGGCCGGCACCTGCGCGCGCAGGCGCACCGCGGTGCCGTTAATCGACAGGTTCGCCCCAAGCGACAGCCCTTCGCGCGCAATCAGCACGTTGTCTGCCGCGTTCAGCTGAATCAGCGGCCCAGCGTACGTTGGGGTTGCCTGCAACATCCTTTGCTCCTCCGGGCTGTCTTCTGGTGCAGCCGTCGTCTATCGTCAGTTTTGATGTTACCGGTTTATGTAACCGGTAACATTGGCGCAATCGTAGTCGGGTTTTGCGATAATTGCTAGCCCCTTCGTTCCCCTGTGTTTCCCTAATCGGCCTCTCGATCACGTGACCAAGTCCCCCGCCGTGTCCCTCTTAGAAACCGCACCCGCCGCCGCACGCCGCGCGCGCAAGAACACCGGGCGCGTCACATTGAGCGACCTTGCCAAGCTGGTGGGCGTGACCAAGGTGACGGTGTCACGCGCGCTGAACACGCCAGAGCTGGTATCGAGCGACACGCTGGAACGCGTGCGCGCAGCGGTACGGCAGACGGGCTATACGCCGGACCTGGTGGCCGGATCACTGGCGTCCAACCGCAGCCGGTTGATCGTCGCGCTCATCCCCACGATTGCGGGCAGCGTGTTCCAGGAAACGGTGGCGGCACTCACCACGGAACTCGCGGCGGCGGGCTATCAATTGCTCATCGGCCAGAGCGGCTATGACGAATCACGCGAAGACGCGCTGCTCGACGCCATCGTCGGGCGGCGGCCTGCGGGCATCGTGCTGACCGGCGTGGTGCATTCGGCCAGCGTGCGGCAGAAGCTGCAAGCCGCCGGCGTGCCGGTGGTGGAAACGTGGGACATCACGCGCAACCCGCTGGACATGCTGGTGGGCTTCTCGCACCAGAAGGTGGGGCAAGCGGCAGCGCGCTATCTGAAGCAGCGCGGCGCAAAGCGCCCTGCCGTCGTCACGCCCAGCGACCGCCGCGCGCAGGCACGCGCGCAAGCCTTCGTGAAGGCGTTCGGCCCGGATGTCGACATTCCCGTGATTGCCGCTGAATCCCCTGCCAACCTGGGCGATGGCCGGCGTGCGCTGGGCGAATTGCTCGCGCAGCATCCGGACACCGACGCCATCTTCTGCGGCGCCGACATCCTCGCGCTCGGGGTGTTGATGGAAGCGGAACACCGCGGCGTTGCGGTGCCCGCACAGATTCGCGTGGTCGGCTACGGCGACCAGGTGTTCGCCAAGGACACCACGCCTGCCCTCACCACAATCCGCATCGACGGCACGGGCATTGGCAAGCTGGCGGCAACGTTGCTCATCGATCGCATCGAGCACGGCGACGAAGAACGCCGCACGGTCGACGTGGGCTTCACACTCGTTGAGCGCGACAGCGCGTAGCGCTCAGGCTGACACCGCTTCCGCATCGAGCGGAAACACAGGCCGCTGCACCTTCGCAAACGGAAAGCGCGCGTAGTCCGAACTCGTTACGCCGCCGCCGTCGCACTCCACCACGGCTTTTGCGATGGGCACGAACACGGGCCGGCAATACATGCGCGACTTCAGCAGAACGAAGCGCGCGGCATGCGGGTCCACGCCGATGTGCGTAAAGATACCGAGGTCCCAATGCTCCTGCGGCGTCTCGGTGACGACCACCTGCGCCGCGCCAATGTCCAGCAGCGCCGTGCGCCCCATGCGGATGCGCTGCCCGGTGTAGGTCGGCCCCGTGATCGTGTATTCACCGTCGCTGATGGCGGCGACCTTGCCCGTCAGCGCGCGCGGCACCGGGTAGATGCCCAGCTGCGCAAGCGGCACCTTGTCGCCCACCGGCAGCGTGACGGTGGCGCCAACGCCGGCCTCGATCATTGCGGCGACGGCCTCGGGGTCGCACACAGGCCCGACGGCGATGTCACTCAATCCTTGCTTCAACGCTTCGTGCAGGACGTGCATGTCGTCGCACGTGCCGCCGGACATGCAGTTGTCGCCGTGGTCGAGCAGCAGCACGGGGCCGCTGCCCGGCGCGTCCGCCAACTTGGCTGCGCGGTCGACCGATTCACTCAGCGGTTCGGAGCGGTAGACGAACCCTTCGCGGTCGGCCCAGATGGCATCAGCAATGCGTTGCGCCGCAGCGTCGGCAGCGTGCTTGTCGCCGTTGCCGACCACCACGATGGAAAGGCACGGCGCGGAAATGTCCGCCAATCCGAATCCGGCCAGGATCGACACGGCCAGCATGCCGTCCTGCTCCGCCTGCTTGGCCAGCGCCACGGCGCGGTGCATCGCGCCTTCATCGGTGCGGCTGCGCAGCGTGTGCGTGACCAGCGGCAAGCGGCGCCACGCGAGCACGGGGTTCGCGCGGCCGGCCAGCTTGTCGAACAGCAGGCGCCCTGCATGCTCCCCGGTTTCATACATGTCGACGTGCGGATACGTCTTGAAGCTGACCGCGATGTCGGCCAGGTCAATGAACTTCTGCGTGAGATTGCCGTGCAAGTCGAGCGCGACGGCAATCGGCACGTCGGGCACGACCGCGCGCAAGCGTTCGAGCAAGTCACCCTCGCCGTCGTCGCTGTTCTCGGCGACCATCGCGCCGTGCAGGTCGAGCAGCAGCGCGTCGCACCCCGGCGCAGCCGCGACAATCGCGTCGCACAACGTGGTGTACGCCTGCGCTGCCACGCGCCCGCTAGGGTTCGCACCGGCAACAACGGGCACGACAATTTTCGCGCCGGCCGCCTCGGCCAGATCAATGAACGCACCGGCCGCCGTACGCGTGCCCTTGGCGGCGCGATAGGCGTCAGCGCCGTAGTGCGGGTTGAAAGATGCCAGCGGCGTCGGCACCGGCGAGAACGTATTGGTCTCGTGATTGAAGCGGGCGATCAGGATGCGCATGGGGCGGTCTGGTGGTGGTGTCAAACGCGGCCGGCGGCTTGCAGCATCGCGTGCAGCAGCACGTTGGCCCCGGCTTCGAGATGCTCTGGGCGGGCGTCTTCGATCTCGTTGTGGCTGATGCCGTCCTTGCACGGCACGAAGATCATCGCGGTGGGTGCCACACGGGCAAGGTAGACCGCGTCATGGCCCGCCCCGCTGATGACGTCCATCTCGGACAAGCCCAGCGCACGCGCCCCGCTGCGCACCGCGTCCACAAGCGTCGCGTCGAACGGCTGCGGCGGAAAATAGACCACCTGGCGCAACGCAATGTCGATACCGCTGCGTGCGGCCAACGCCGTCACGGCCTCATGGAGTGCGGCGTCCATGTCGGACAGCATCGCATCGTCGGCGGCACGAAAATCGATCGTCATCGATACGCGGCCTGGGATCACGTTGCGCGAATCCGGGTGCACGCTCAGGCAGCCCACCGTGGCGCGCGCATGGGGTGACCGCTCCCGCGCGATGCGGTTGGCAATGCCGACAAGCTCCGCCGCGGGCAGCAACGCATCGCGGCGCAGCTCCATCGGCGTGGGGCCAGCATGCGCCTCCATGCCAGTCAGAACCACGTCGTACCAGCGCTGGCCCAGCGCGCCAGTCACCACGCCAATCGTCGTGCCGCGCGCTTCGAGCACCGGCCCTTGCTCGATATGCGCCTCGAAGTAGGCGCCGACCTGCCTGCCGCCAACCGGCTCGGCGCCCGCGTAGCCGATGCTGCGCAGCGCCTCGCCCACGGCCACGCCATCGCGGTCCTGCGCGGCCAGCACGGCGGCCAGCGCAAACTCGCCGATGAACGCGCCAGAGCCCATCATCACCGGCACGAAACGCGAGCCCTCTTCGTTGGTCCACACGGCCACTTCGATGGGCGCTTCGGTTTGAATGCCCGCGTCGTTGAGCGTGCGTAAGACCTCGATGCCGGCAAACACGCCGTAGTTGCCGTCGAACTTGCCGCCGGTCGGCTGCGTATCGATATGGCTGCCCGTCATGACCGGCGGCAGCGCATTGTTGCGCCCGGGGCGGCGTGCGAACAGATTGCCGATGGCATCCACGCGCACGGTGCACCCGGCAGCCTTTGCCTGCGCAACAAAGAAATCACGGCCCTGGCGGTCGAGATCCGTCAGCGCCAGGCGCCGCACGCCACCCTTGGGTGTCGCGCCAATGCTGGCCTGCTGCATGAGCGTGTCCCACAGGCGCGCGCCGTTGATACGAAGTTGAGTCTCTGTCGTCATCATTTCTCGCGAGTTCATGCGGCCAGGCCGACGCCGAGGTAACGGTCCTTGACGGCGTCGTCGGTGCGGAAGGCTTCGTTGCTGCCGGTGTAGACCACGCGGCCCTGTTCAATGATCACGTGGCGGTCAGCCAACTGCGTGCAAACCTCCAGGTTCTGCTCGACCAGCAGGATGGACACGCCCGCCTGCTTGATCATCTTCAACTGCGCGACGATCTCTTCGACGATGACGGGCGCCAGGCCCTCCACCGGCTCGTCCAACATCAGCAGGCGCGGGTGGTTCATCAGCGCGCGGCCAATAGCCAGCATCTGCTGTTCGCCACCGGAGAGGTTGGCACCACCGTTGCGCCGCCGCTCGTGCAGGCGCGGGAAGATGCGGTAGATGTCGGCCAGTTGCCACGGAGAATCGCGCCGCGCGCCGAGCTTCAGGTTCTCCTCCACCGTCAGCAGCTTGAAGATGCCGCGATGCTCCGGCACGAGGCACAAACCCTGCGCGGCGATGCGATGCGCCGGCAGTCCGGCAATGTCCTTCCCGCGAAAGCGCACATGCCCGCGCGGCGGCACCACGCCGGCAATCGCCTTGAGCGTGGTCGACTTGCCCGCGCCATTGCGGCCAAGCAGCGTCACCAGTTCTCCCTCGCCCACCGATAGCCCCACGCCCTGCAGCACGTGGCTCTTGCCGTAGTAGCCGTGGAGGTCTGCAACGTCGAGGATCGCCGTCGTTGTCATTTCTTGCCTCCCGTGATCATGTTGCCGAGATACGCGGCACGCACGCGCGGGTCCGCTCTTACGGCATCGGGCGTTCCTTCCATCAGCACCTTGCCCTGCTGCATGACGGTGATGGTGTCGGAGATGTCCATCACGATGTCCATGTTGTGCTCGATCAGCACGACGGTATGGTCCTGCGCCAGGCCGCGGATGAGCGCCTTCATGGCGGGCAGATCGTCCACGCCCATGCCGGAAGTCGGTTCGTCGAGGAAGATCGCGCGCGGGTTGGCGGCCAGTGCCATGCCCACCTCCAGCCGGCGCTGCTGGCCATGCGAGAGTGCGGCGGCCGGCGTATCGGCCAGGCGTGGCAATTCAAGCCGATCAAGCACGCGGTCAACCGTATCGGCGCAGGCCAGCTCGCCCTGCGGCAAGCGCCAGCCGTGCATGGCACGACGCGGCGCGGTACCGAGTGCCGCAAGGCGCAGGTTCTCGCGCACGGAAAGGCTCGGGAACAGGCTCGTCACCTGGAACGAACGTGCAATGCCGCGCTGCACGCGCTGGAAATCGGCCTCGCGCGTCACGTCGTGGCCATCGAAGACGATGGTGCCGCTGGTGATCATGCGTGTGCCCGTGAGCATGTGGAACAGCGTGGTCTTGCCGGCGCCGTTCGGGCCAATCACGGAGTGCACGGTGCCGGGCATCACACGCAGATCGACGCCGCCCAGTGCGGTGAACTTGCCGTATTGCTTGACGATGCCGGTGGCTTGCAGGATGGGCGTGGTGGTCATGCGCGTTCCTCCTGCACCGCCGGTGCATTACGCGTTGCACGCACGCGTTGCCACAGCTTCTGCCCGAGCCCGAACAGCCCGCGCTGCATGAACAGGCTCACCGCAATCAGCAGGAAGCCGAGCAACATCAGCCAGCGCGGCCACAGGCTGGAGAGCCAGTCCGACAGCAGCACGTAGAACGCCGCACCCAGCACTGAGGCAAACACGTTGCCCGTGCCGCCGATGACGGTCATCACCAGAATCATCTCGCTGACGTGGTAGTCGATATTGGCCAGCGGCGCGATGCCCGTGAGCATGGCGTGCAGTGCACCGGCCAACCCGGTCACCGCACCCGAGATGACGAACGCCAGCAGCTTGAACGTACGCACGTTGTAACCGACGGCGAGGGCGCGTTCTTCGTTGTCGCGAATCGCCAGCAGCGTGCGGCCGAATACCGATTCCGTCACGCGCTGCACGAGGAAGAACACAACAAGGAACAGCGCCGCCGCGAACGCATAGAACGCCCAGGGTGAGCCGGCAAACGCCGGGCGCGGAATATCGAGCAGGCCGTTATCCCCGCCCGTGAGCGACGGCGTGGTGTAGGCCAGGAAATAGAACATCTGCGAGAAGGCCAGCGTGAGCATGACGAAGTACGTGCCGCGCTGGCGGATGGCAAACCACCCGACCACCGCCGCCACGATCGCACCGACCACGACGGCCAGAACAAGCGCCACGGGCATCGGCAGCGCCAGTTGCGTGAGGCCGATGCCCACGGCATAGCTGCCCAGCCCGAAGAAGATGCCCTGCCCGAACGACAGCAGCCCCGTGTAGCCGAGCAGCAGGTTGCAGGCCATGACGGCCATCGCGTAGACGAGCACTTCGGTGGCCAACGTGCCGGACGTCAGCACCAGCGGCAGCAACAGCGTCACGCCCAGCGCCAGCCACCAGAAGCGGTAGCGCGAGAGTCCATGGAATGCGGCTTGCATCATCCCCTCCCCAGCAGGCCATGCGGGCGCAGCAGCAGCACAGCCGCCATCGCCACGTAGATCATCAGCCGCGCACCCTCGGGCCACAGCGTGCTCATCAGGCTCTGCACGATGCCGACCAGCAGGCCGCCGACCAGCGCCCCCGCAAAGCTGCCCATGCCGCCCACCACCACCACTACGAAGGCAACGCCGAGGGCCTCTACACCCATGAAGGGCTCCGCACCGCGAATGGGCGCCGCCAGCACACCGGCCACCGCCGCCGTAGCCGCACCCAGTGCGAACATCAGGCTGAACATGCGAAACACGTTGATGCCGAGCAGCGACACCATCTCGGTCGATTCGCTACCCGCGCGCACCGCACTGCCCAGCCGTGTGCCTTCCAGCAGCCACCACAGCCCGAGCGCCAGCACGGCGGTAAAACCGATCACGAAGAGGCGGTATTTCGGATAGACGAAATCGCCCCACATCACCACGCCTTGCAGCGCATCGGGCGCCGGCACATCCACGCCCAGCGGCCCCCACGCCACGATGATGAGTTCCTGCACGACCAGCGCCAGCCCCACGGTGACGACGATGTGGAACTCGTGCGCCTGCGCATACACATGGCGCAGCAGCACCTTCTCCGTCACCCAGGCAAGCGCGCCGATAACGATGGGCGCAAGCACGAGTGCCAGCCAGAAATTCATGCCCATCTGCAGGGCCTGAAAGCAGAGATACGCGCCCAGCGCATAGAACGCGCCGTGGGCGAAATTGACGAAGCGCAACAGCCCGAAGATGATCGACAGCCCCACCGCCAGCAGGAAGTAGAGCATGCCGATCCCCACGCCGTTGACGACCTGGAGCAGGTAGACGTTCATTGCGTTGATCGAAATGACACTCAGAAAGACAGGCGCCCGCGCTTCAGTGACCGAAGGCGGGCGTGCGGCAGATCAGCCCCTCAGGCCAGCTTGCACTGCGTCTGTTCAACCGGCAGGAACGCCTTGCCGACGGCCACCACGTCTGCAAAGTCGTCCTTGTCTTTCATGCGGCTCTTGGGCTTGCCCTTGAGCAGGTAGTAGTTCTTGAGCACCTGGTGGTCGGCCGCGCGAATCTCTTCCGGGCCCGTCAGGCCGTCGTACTTCATGCCCTGCAGCGCGGCGATCACGGCCTTCGGGTCTGCGCTGCCAGCCTTGGCCATCGCGTCGAGCAGGATCTTCGTGCAGGTGTACGAGCCTGCAAGGCTGTAGTTCGGGTTGGATTTGAACGCGGCCTGCGTGCGCTTGACGAGATCGTGGTTGGCAGGTGTATCCACGGCGTGCCAGTACTGCGCGCCGAAGTACACGCCGTCGCACAGGTCCGCGCCGAGCGATTCGAACTGCTCCAGGCCAGATGCCCACGCCACCAGGATCGTCGTGTTCTTCTTCATGCCGAAGCTCACCGCCTGGCGCAGCGTGTCGGACGACTGCGAGCCGAAGTTCAGGATCAGCAGCACGTCGGGCTTGGCCGCCATCGCGTTGGTCAGGTAGCCGCTGAATTCCTTCTCGGTAAGCGCGTGGTAGCTGTTGCCCACATGCTCGATGCCCTTTTCCTTGAAGATGTTCTTGGCAGCTGACAACAGCCCATCGCCAAACACGTATTGCGGCGTGATGGTGTACCAGCGCTTGGCCTTGGGCATCGATTCGATCAGCGGGCGCACGGTGCGCTCGATGGCGCCATAGGTCGGCACCGACCAGCGGAAGGTCGCGCGGTTGCAGTCCTTGCCCGTAATCTCATCGGCGCCAGCGGTGGTGATGAACACGCCGCCGAACTTCTCCGCCTCCTTGCCCATCGCGAGCGATTCGGACGACAGGATGCCGCCCGCGAAGTAGCGCGCATTCTTCTGCTGCGCGAGTTCCTGCACCTTGCGCACAGCGGTGGCCGGCTTGCCCTCGGTGTCGAGCACGCTGTACGCCAGCGGCCGGCCAAGCACCTTGCCGTATTGCTCCACAGCCAGCTTCATGCCCAGGTCGGCGAACTTGCCGTTGGCAGCGAACGGGCCGGACATCGGCACCGGGCAACCCAGTTCGATGGCATCGGCAGCCCATGCAAGGCGGGCCTGCAGCAGGGACGCGGGCACGGCGGACAGCGCCGCCAGTTTGAGCAAGTCTCGACGATTCAAAGCGCACTCCTTGGGGTTCGTGTGGATACAGAACAGCGCTTGGAGCCACCACCGGCGGCGGCTTCCTCCTGGCCTTGACCGGCGAGGTTTTCGCCGACCATAGCGTCGAGCAAAAACCAGACCAGTTTCTTATATTTGTTATGATAAATAGGCGAAATCATCATAGAAGCCGTGTTGGCGATGCGTCAACGGTCAAGAGGTTGGTGTTTACGCCGAGGTGCAGGACGCGGTCCCGCTGCGCGACGATGTGTGAAACCGGTGCGCGCGCACGATGGATGGGCATGCATGCACCACGCCGGGCAGCCGGGCGGCACAACCCCGCAGTTAGAATGCGCGCAACAAGGAACGGACATCCATGGCCACACTCGGAGCAGGCAAAACGGCGTCGATCGGCATCCGCAAGCAGAAGCGCGCCGACCTCGTCGCCGAAGAACTCAAGCGGCTGATCACGCAGCGTAACCTCAAGCCCGGCGACAGGCTCCCGCAGGAGATCAAGCTGCAGGAGACCTTTGGTGTGAGCAAGGGCACCATCCGCGAAGCGCTCAAATCATTAGAGGTGCAGGGTCTGGTGAGTGTGAGCACGGGCCCCGCCGGCGGCGGCACCATCGTCGAGGTGCCGCTGGACCGCACGTTCCAGCTCATGCAGAACTACCTGTTCTTCAAAGACATCGGCATTGCCGATGTCTACACCGTGCGTCGGCTGCTGGAGCCGGAGCTTGCCGCCGGTGCCGTGCCGCATCTGACCGACGACGACTTCCGCGCGCTCGAACACACCATCGACCTGTGCGACCCGGCTTCTGCCAAGGCCGCCGCGCCGCTCGATCAGCGTCAGGAAGACCTGAGCTTTCACGACATCCTGGCTGCGGCCAATCCCAACCCGATGCTGCGGTTCTGCTGCGAGCTGATCAACGAAATGATTCGGCAGCTTGTGGTGTTCGGCAACGAAACCTCGCAGAGGGACCACGCCAAGTTCGGCGCGTCCAACGTCAAGTTCCACCGACAGATTCTGGACGCGGCACGCGCGCGCGACGCCGACACCGTGCGCGCACTCATGAGCACGCACATGGAAGACTGCACGCATCACGTCACGCGCATGAAGGGCCGCGTGCACGGCCGCCTCGTGCTGGATTCCGAGATGCCGCGCCGCAATCGGCCGCTTCTCGACGACCCCGACGACAGCGGCCACAGCGACGACAACGCGTGACGGCTCAGTAGGTCTTGTAGGGCAAGAACTTGCCGCTCATGACGATGCGCACGCGATCCCCCTTGGGATCGGGCTCGCGCGTGAGGTCCATGTTGAAATCGATCGCGCTCATGATGCCGTCGCCAAACTCTTCGTGGATCAGCGCCTTGAAGGTCGTGCCGTACACGCTGATGAGTTCGTAGAAGCGATAGATCAGCGGATCCGTTGGCACCGCTGTGGGCAGCGACCCCTTGTACGGCGTCACCTGCAGCAGCGCGATGGCCTCTTCGGGCAGATCCAGCGCCGCGCCAATGGCCTTTGCCTGCGCTTCGGTCAGCGTCATCTGGCCGAGCAGCGCGGCGGTGCTCCACTCCTTGCTGTGGCCGATGACCTCGGCCAATTGCGTCCACGTCAGTTTCTTTTTGATTTTCTGCAGGACGATCAGATCGGTTACGTCTTCGCGTTGCATGGTGGCTCCCTGGGTTGGGTGAGAAAACAGCACGCGACATGAGCAAGGTCGATGCCAACCCAGGAACGCCGCCCCTTGAAGGGTTGCGCAATGACGGCCATGCCGCCATCGCGCTTCGGACGTCGACGCGAAGCGCGTCAGAACCAGTGCATGATCCCGGTGTACACACCTTGCTGGCCAGAACCCGGGGCCGGCTTGCCGCCACCCGCCTCAACCGAGAAAGACGCATTGCTGCCGTTCATTACGGTACCGATGGTGCCGTACAGCAACGTGCGCTTCGAGAAGTAATAGTTGGCCCCCACCGTCAGCAGCGTGCCATTTCCGCCGCCTTGGTTGCGGTTGGCCCTGTATGCACCGCCAATCAGCGTCAAAGCCGGGGTGACCTGATAGTTGGCCCCCAGCCAGTAGGTTTGCTGGCGGGTCGCGCCGCTCGGGTTATCCGCGTCCGCCGTGGTGGCGCCACCCGACTGGATACGGCTGTAGCCACCAAACAGCTTGACGTCGCCAATCTGATAGGTACCACCGGCCGTGAACAAGCGGGAAGCCGTATAGAGGTTGGTGAACTCGCCGTTTGTGTCGCGAATTTCTTCGTAGAAGGCCTTGAGCATCAGCGGGCCGTTCTGGTAGGCCATGGCGCCGGCAAGCTGCCTGCCAGCGTTGAAGTGCCCCGCCGTTCCGTTCAGGCCGGCTTGCGCGCGGAACGAGAAGCCACCCCAGGTCGGCGAGTTGTAGGTGATCGCCTTCTGGCGTGAGCCCCAGGTGCGGTTGGCCTGCAGCGTCTCGGCGCCCATGTTCTGCAGGCCCATCGGGTCAATCGACCATGTCTCGCCGTCGGGAATGCCCATGGCCCGGCCGAGCAACAGCGTGCCGTATGTGGTGCTCGACAGCCCCACGACAGCGAAACGATTGAACAGCGCATCCGATGAACCCGAGCCGGAATTGAAGCCGTTCTCGAGGTTCATCACAGCAGACAGCCCGCCACCCAGATCCTCAGAACCCTTGAGGCCCCACATGCTGGTCCCCCATTGGTTGCCGCCGTACTGCAGGTTGCTGGCGGTGCCGTTCGCAGTCGCAATCTTGTTCGTGTAGTCGATGCCGCCGCCGACGCGGCCATACAGCGTGACACTGCTCTGCGCGGCGGCCAGGCCGCTAGTGGCTGCCAGCAGGGCTGCAGCGGCTGCGATGGCAATCCGCTGGGATGGGTTCTTGATACGCATAGCTTTCGTCTCCTCAATTTGGCGTTGTCTTTGTTCGTTCGAGCCGAGTCTCTTGGCGGGCCCGGACAGGAGAATGAGGAGAATTGACAGCGCTGTCAATGTAGGGAGTTGCCCTAGTTTTTAGCCAATGTGCGTCACTGCCAGGCGTTGGAGACAATTGCGTGTGGTGCCTCAGACCCTAGGGCAAATCCCGAGATTGACAGCGCTGTCAATTTTGACCATTCTGCAGTCCCAACCGGCCCGTGAACCGGATGCCGGTGCCGGCCAGAGCGTCCTCGTACGTGATGGCGACGAATCTCCATGTGCGCAAGCCGTCCTGCAGCTAGCCACACGAGCCGTCGATGTACTACCGTCCTAATCTGCAGTACATCTTGCATCCGGACGGCACCAGCCAGAACAAGAACGCGTTCGTCATCGGGCTGACAGCCGGCATAGCGTTCTGAACGACAACATCAATGAAGAAGGAGACATTCATGCTTTCCCGCGTACTGAACACCATTGCCGCTGCAGCGGTCCTCACCTTCGCAGCCACCTCGGCCCACGCCAGCAAGGAAGCACCGGTGATCGGCTTCTCGATCGACGACCTGCGCGTCGAGCGCTGGACGCACGACCGCGACTACTTTGTCGAATCGGCCAAGAAGCTGGGCGCGACCGTGAACGTGCAGTCGGCCAACGCCAACGAAGCCAAGCAGATCGCTCAGATCGAAAACCTGATCGCCCAGAACGTCGACGTGCTCGTGATCGTGCCGTTCAACTCCAAGGTGCTGGGCAACGCCATTGCCAGCGCCAAGAAGAAGGGCATCAAGGTTGTGTCGTATGACCGCCTGATCCTGAACGCCGACGTTGACGGCTACGTCACCTTCGACAACGTGAAGGTGGGCGAGCTGCAGGCGCAGGGCGTCGTGAAGATCGCGCCGAAGGGCAACTACTTCCTGCTGGGCGGCGCCGCGACCGACAACAACGCGCGCCTGCTGCGCGAAGGCCAGATGAAGGTCCTCAAGCCGTACGTCGACAAGGGCGACATCAAGATCGTCGGCGAGCAGTGGACGCCGGAGTGGGACCCCTCCAAGGCGCAGAACATTGTTGAGAATGCGTTGACCGCAAACAACAACAACATCCAAGGCATCGTCGCGTCCAACGACGGCACGGCCGGCGGCGCCATCCAGGCGCTGGCACGCCAGAAGCTGGCGGGCAAGGTGCCGGTGTCGGGTCAGGACGCCGACCTGGCCGCCGTGCGCCGCGTGGCCGAAGGCACGCAAGCCATGACGGTTTACAAGCCGATCAAGGAAATTGCCTCTACCGCAGCCGAGATGGCAGTCGACTTCGTGAAGGGCACGGCGCCGAAGTTCAATACCAAGCTGAACAACGGCAAGAAGGATGTCGACACCGTGCTGCTGACCCCGACCCTGCTGACCAAGGACAACCTGGATAGCACCGTCGTCAAGGACGGCTTCTATACGCATCAGCAGATTTTCGGCAAGTAAGCAGTCGATGCAGCAGTCGGTCGTCGGTGGTCAGTGGTCAGTCGTAGTGAGTAGGAGAACGCCATGAGCAGTAACGGCACCCTGTTCGAGATGCGCAACATCGTGAAGTCGTTCTCCGGTGTGCGCGCGCTCGACGGCGTCAGCCTGGCAGTGAAGCCGGGCGAATGCGTCGGTTTGTGCGGGGAGAACGGCGCCGGGAAATCGACCCTCATGAAGGTGCTGTCGGGGGTCTACCCCTACGGCACCTTCGAAGGCGAGATCCTGTGGGAAGGCGAGCCGCTGCACGCGCATTCCGTGCGTGACAGCGAGCGCGCCGGCATCGTCATCATCCATCAGGAGCTGATGCTGGTGCAGCAGCTCTCCGTCACGGAAAACATCTTCCTCGGCAACGAGATCACCAAGCCGGGGGGCCGCATGGACTACGACGCCATGCACGCCAAGGCTGAAGAACTGCTCGCCCGCCTGCGCCTGACCGACGTGAACGTGGCCGCGCCCGTGATGAACTACGGCAGCGGCCACCAACAGCTTTTCGAAATCGCCAAGGCGCTCGCCAAAAACGCGCGCCTGTTGATCCTCGACGAGCCGACGTCATCGCTGTCGGCCAAGGAAATCGAGGTGCTGCTGTCGATCATTGACGACCTCAAGCGCGGCGGCGTGGCGTGCGTGTACATCTCGCACAAGCTCGATGAGGTCAAGCGCGTGTGCGATACCGTCACCGTCATCCGCGACGGCAAGCACATCGGCACGCGCCCCGCCGCCGACATGACCATCGACAACATCATCACGATGATGGTCGGCCGCGAAATGACATCGCTCTTCCCCAAGGTGGAACACACCGTGGGCGACGTGGTGATGGAAGCGCGCAACGTCACATGCTGGGATGTCACCAACCCCAACCGCAAGCGCACAGACAACGTGAGTTTTGCCGTGCGCCGCGGTGAGATTCTCGGCATTGCCGGCCTGGTGGGCGCCGGGCGTACGGAGATGGTGTCCGCGCTGTTCGGCGCCTACCCCGGCCGCTCCAGCGCCGAGATCATCATGGACGGCAAGCCGGTCAAGGTCGGCACGCCCGCACAGGCGATTGCCAACGGTATCTGCCTGGTGCCCGAAGACCGCAAGCGCCACGGCATCGTCCCGCTGATGGCCGTGGGCGAGAACATCACGCTTGCCACGCTGGCTCAGTACGCGCGCGGTTTGCGTGTCGACAAGGGCGCCGAACTCACCACCGTCGACCGCGAAATCAAACGCCTGCGGATCAAGACCGCAAGCCCCGCACTGGCGATTGCCAGCCTATCCGGCGGCAACCAGCAGAAGGCCGTGGTCACGAAGATGGTGCTGGCGATGCCGAAGGTGCTCATCCTCGATGAGCCGACGCGCGGTGTCGACGTTGGCTCCAAATACGACATCTACAAGATGATTGCCGACCTCGCCGCCAGCGGCGTGGCGATCATCATGGTCTCTTCCGAGATGCCGGAAATCCTTGGCATGAGCGATCGTGTCCTGGTGATCGGCGAAGGCCAGTTGCGCGGCGACTTCGTCAATCAAGGCCTGACCCAGGAGCGCATCCTGGCTGCTGCAATCAACGCTGAACCCGGCCGCCAAGCGGCTTGAATTGCCATGTCCAATATCCTGCAATCCCAACTCGCCCGCCAAAGCGGCGGCAATGGCGGCCCGCGCCTGGACGGTCGCGCCATCCAGCAACTGTTCGTGCGCTACAAGGTGCTGGCGCTGCTGCTGGCCGTCGCACTCATCTGGGTCTTCTTCTACTTCCAGACCAACGGCACGTTCCTCAAGCCCAACAGCATCTCCAACCTGTTCCTGCAGATGTCGGTCACTGGCATGCTGGCCTGCGGCATGGTGTTCGTCATCATCGCGGGGGAGATCGATCTTTCGGTCGGTTCGCTGCTTGGCTTGCTGGGCGGGCTGGTCGCCATCCTCACCGTCAACCTCGGGTGGAACACCTGGCTGGCCGTGGGCACGGTGCTCGTGGCGGGCGCGGCCATCGGTGTGGTCAACGGCTTCATCACGACCAAGCTGCGTGTGCCCTCGTTCATCGTTGGCCTGGGCGGCATGCTGGCCTTCCGCGGCTTGCTGCAGTGGAGCACGGACAGCGTGACGATTGCCCCGGTGCCCGATGACCTCGGCAACCTCGCGCAGAGCTTCGTGCCGGCATGGCTGTCGTGGTCGCTGGCTGCTGTCATCGTTGTCGGCTCGGTTGTGCTGACCGTGCGCCGACGTCGCGAGCGTGCGCGCCTGTCGCTCTCGCTCACGCCGATTTGGGCTGATGGGCTGAAGCTGCTGGCCATCGCTGCCGCGTCGTTTGGCTTCGTCGCGGTGCTCAACGACGCCAGCGGTGTGCCGCTGCCGGTGCTGATCTTGCTGGTGCTGCTGGCCATCTTCTCGTACGTCGCGACACAAACGGTATTCGGCCGTCACGTCTACGCAGTGGGCGGCAACATGGAAGCCACGCGCCTGTCCGGCGTGAACGTCGGTCGCGTCAAGCTGCTGGTGTTCGTGCTGATGGGCCTGATGTGTGCCTTCGCGGGCATCATCACCACCGCGCGTTCGGCGGCGGGTTCGCCCTCCGCCGGTGTGGGCGGCGAACTGGATGCCATCTCCGCCTGCTTCATCGGCGGCACGTCGATGCGCGGCGGTTCGGGCACGGTGTACGGCGCGCTGATTGGCGCACTCGTCATGGCCAGCCTCGACAACGGCATGCAGCAGATGAACGTCGACGCCTCGTGGCAGATGATCGTCAAGGGCGTGGTGCTGGTGGTCGCGGTGCTGATTGACGTGCTGTCGGGCTCCAATCGCGGCTGACCTCGGCGGCTGACCCGTCGGCAAACGCCACACAACTCCTGGGCCCATCCGGCCCACCTTCCTGATCTGGAACGACACGGCGGCGCGCGATGATGTTGCAGCGCCAGCCGCCGGTCGCGCCTTTCTTTCCTTCATCCCGAACGGAATTCCACATCGTGGCTGACTACCAAACCCCTGCTCGCGTTCTTGTGACCGGCGTAGCTGGCAACCTGGGCCGCAAGGTCGTCGAGGCGTTGGCCTCTGCCCCGTGGTGCACCTCCATCATCGGCATCGACTGGGTCGCACAGAACGTCGAGTTTTCGCCGCAAGCGGCCCAACATTTCCAATGGGTCAAGGCCGACCTCACGCAAGCCGATGGTGCATGGACTGATCTGCTGAGCAACGTCGATGCGGTCATCCACCTGGCCGCCATCCACTCCACGCCAGACGCAACGTGGGAGCAAGCGCTGGCCTCCTACGGCATGACGCTCAATGTGCTGCAGGCCGCTGCCACGCACGGCGTGCGCCGCTTCGTGTTCGCCTCGTCCAACCACGCGATGGGCGCGTACAAGGATCAACCCCTGGCCGGCACCATCGGCCCCGGCAAACTCACCGCTGAACTGCCGCCCGCCCCAGGCACGCGCTGGAATAACGGTACAGAAGACGTCTACTCGCTCGCCTACGGAACGTCCAAGGCAATGGGCGAACGGCTCTGCAAAGCAGTAGGCGCCGTCTCCGAAGCCAACGGCGGCAAGCTATCGATCGTGTCGCTGCGCATCGGCTGGGCGCTGCCCGACGAAAACGACCCCAACGAGATCAACTATTCCGGCACCGCTGACACACCCGTGCCGACCGAGTTGCCCGATGAAGCCAGCCGCGTCGCGCTACGCTGGTTCCGCAACATGTGGCTCTCGAATGGGGATTTGCGCCGGCTGTTCCTCTGCTCCATTACGGCCGACCCGGCGCGCTGGCCAGCACCGGCCATCGTCGTGAATGGCGTGTCGAACAATCGCGGAATGGATTGGGGCCTGGAGACCGGGCGCGAGCTGCTGGGGTATGACCCGCAGGATGATTTGTATGCGTTGATCAGACAGCCGCAGTAGGCGCATGAAAAAAAAGCCCGGCGCTAATGGCCGGGCTTTTTTCGTGCGCGCAGCTAGACGTCAAGCTGCATGGGCAGGTCGGAGAGTATCGTCCTGAGCTTCATTCGCCGCGGGTGCTGCACCATCGGCACTGACAGGCTCGTCCCGTACGCGCGCCGTGTCGAACAACAACGCAATCGTGATGGCCAACATGGTTCCGCCCATCAACGACAACAGTGCCAAAACGAATGGCGCCGGGCCAGAGCGATTCTCTGGAAGCGTAGGCCCCGAGACGAATCGCGCTTCCGTAATGTGCTTACTCTGCATTTGCTCGGCGACCAGCATGATTTGGTTGTAGACCTCACGCGTCTGGTCGTCCGCGAGGCTTTTATCCTTGAAAACGCTCTGGACGGTTTTCACAAACTCTCCGAGTAGCGCTTTACCCGTCTCTACCTGCTTGCTGCGTTGTTCAATCCGCCCATAGAACTCCCTGCGCAAGGCGTTCTGTTCGGCATCACGCTCGAGCAATGCAAGTTGGGATTTCAGGTCCGCCATCTCCGTTTCCGTTCCAACGAGCTGCGCCATTGGTGACAAGTAGCGTGTCGAGTCTTTGTCGTTGCCGGTGGACAACAACTGTCGCGACTCCATTTTTGAGGCTTCGGGATATCTGTTCGCGATGGCTCGAGCGGCTTCGAGCCGTCTCATGGACTGCTCCAACGCGACCCGTTTCTGAATGATCTGGTTGTCGATGAGCTGCTTCTTGGCCTTAGCCTCACCAGCTTTGGTGTAAATCGTATCGCGCAGGTCCTCACTCAGCATAGTGTCCTTGGCGTAGTCGCCCATCAACTCCACCCGGGCTTGTGCATCCTGTGGCGATCGATCGGAGAACGAGATCGAGAAGCCGAGAATACCCGCCGCTTCAACGGTACTCTTTGCATCCGCGATGTAACGCAAATCGTCTTTCGACAGTGGCTGGACTGGTTGCAGATGAGCCTGCACGAACCGCTCATTTAGCGCACCCAGCAAATAACGACCATTCTTATCGTCGAGCTTCTTATTCTCTTTCAGGTAGCCACGAAGCGTTTCGCCATCCCATAGAGCCGCTTTATGAGCGTTATATTCGGAGAATTTACGCGGCGCGCGCAGAAATCCTTCGCTGGAATACTGACACTTCACCCAAAAGACGGCCGCAAAAATGAGGCATGCAAAAATAGCCGCAAGGGAAAAAACTTGCCGACGCAATTGCCAGCTCCGGTGGAGCAACGTTGACAGATCGAGCAGCTCTTCTTCTATGCTGGCCACTGAATCGGTACGCTTAATGGTCGACGCTGCCATCCCTTTTTCCTTTGATACTTTGGGCACTATTGGAAAGCACGGTGCGACTCCGACCCGTTCGACTCCGCTATTCGAGAATGACAGTCGATGCCAAGTGGCACTGCCGAAATAAACACGGCTGAGACGATACCGCACTTGTGCGACAAGTCGCGTGGTTATACCAGCGATCGGGATTTCTGAATGTCAAAATATGTGCCATTGCTGGCAGCACGATAGTGACATTTACCGTGGAATTACTAAAGCACCAAAAGTAACAGTCGGAGTGAACCGCGACGCCTGCCCAGAGAAGAACTCTGGCCGCTGCTGCGTCGTAACCAACGGCTACGCTCCCTTTGTCAGGGTCAACTGCCACATTTAGTCGTGACAGATTGCCCCAAAAAAAGGATCAACGCGCCGGCGCACAAGTCGATTCCCGAATCACCAACTCATACTGCAAGTTTTCGTGCACCGAATGCGGCTTCAGGCCCGGTAGATGCGGGCGGTGGATCGCAATGAGCTGCTCCACAGCCGCATGCGCCATCGCCTGGATCGGCTGGCGCACGGTGGTGAGCGCCGGCCAGAGCTGGCGTGAGAGCGGCGTGTCGTCGTAGCCGCAAATGGAGAGTTCTTCCGGCACTTTGATGCCGCGTGCCTGCGCTACCCGGAGCACCCCGGCGGCCATGTCGTCGTTGCCCGCAAAGATGGCGGTCGGACGCGGCTCGCAGGAGAGCAACCGCTCAGCACAGGCAACGCCCGACTCGAACGAGTGCTCGCCCTGCTCCACCAGTCGTTCGTCGACTTCGATGCCGGCCTGCGCCATCGCGTCGCGATAGCCGAATACGCGCTGATACGCCGCGCCATGAGCGGGGTCGCACACCACGAAACCGATGCGGCGATGCCCGAGCCCGATCAGGTGCAGCGTCATGTCACGCGCAGCAGCACGGTCTTCGGTGTTGACCGACAACCCCTTGTGCTCGCGATCGGCCGGTGCCAGACGCACGTAGTCGATGCCCGCTTCATCCAGCGCCGTGATCAGCGACGGCACATCCGACACCGGTGGCGTCAGGATGATGCCGGCCAGTGCTCGCTGGCGCGCACTCTGGATGATCTGCTCGGCGAGGTTCGGGTCGCGGTAGTTGCAAGGGGTCAGCAGCAGGCTGTAATCGAGCGCCTGGCAGGCTTCGAGCGCGCCGTGCTGAATGTTGACGATGTAGTTGTCGGAGGGGTTGTCGTAGACCAGCGCGATGATGTCGGCGCGCTTGCTGGCCAGTCGCCGGGCAGCCGGGTTGGGCCGATAGTCGAGCGTCTGCATCGCCTCGACCACCTTCGCGCGCGTCTTCTCGCTGATGTTGGGCTCGTGGTTGAGCACGCGCGAGACGGTCTTGATGGACACGCCCGCATGCGCGGCAACATCATCGACGGTGACAGCTCCTGCGTTGCGCTTCATGGTCTGACGATGGTCTGGCGAGAGTGGTTCTGGAACACGGAACGGGCGCTATCACGCGCCCGCCAATGTGCTCGATTTTACCGCCAACCCCCAAGCGGCGCGGCCAAAAAAACTAACGGGCACTCAATCCCGAACTGCCGATCGGCAGCCGCACGATGCCTTGCGCCAGGCTCACGCCCAGCAGAACGAGGCCGCCGCCGATCCAGTGATAGCCGTGCACGGTCTCTCCCAGCATCACCGCAGCCATGCCTGCGGTGAAGACCGGCATCAAGTTCATCAACACCGCTGTACGCTCGCTGCCGATGCGCTTGAGCCCTTGCATCCACAGATACGACGCGACGATCGACGAGGCAATGCCCGCAAACACCACCAGCCCGATGCCCTTGGCCGGTACGGCCAGGCTATGCGCGGTCATGGCCACCGGCACAAGCATCACGACGGCCAGCAACACCTGCACGTACAGATTGAGCCACTGCCCGAACGGCAGCGCCCAACGGCGATAGAGGATGTTGTACAGCGCGTATGCAGTGGCGCCCGCAAGCACCAGCACGTCGCCGTGGTTGATGCCGCCATCGAACAGGTTGGCAGGTTCTCCGCGCCCCAGCAGGTACAGCACACCAAGGAGCGACACCACCACGCCCGTCACTGCCTGCGCCCCGACAGGCTGACGAAATACCGCCACGTTCAGGATCAGGCCCAGCATCGGGATCAGCGCCCCGATCACGCCCATATTGGTCGCGCTCGTGCTGTGCGCCGCGTAATACGCCAGGCACTGGTACATCACCATGCCCAGCAGCGCGAGCACCGCAAAGCGCCGCCACAGCGCCAGCACAGCCTGACGTTGACGCCACAGCGGCCGCACGCAGAAAGGCGTCAGCACGATGGCCGCCAGCAGCCACCGGTAGAACGAAATGGCCGCCGGGTCCACCACGCCGGCCGCGGCCTTCGACACGATGGTGTTGGCAGCCCAGATCAGCACCGCCAGCAAGGGATACAGCACAGGCACGACGGCCTCCTCGAACAATGGAAGACCGCAGTTTAGTAATGTCTGGTTCAAAACATATACTTCGAACCAGACAACATCACACCTCGAAAGCGACAACCGTGGCTGACACCCTGTACACCGCCTACCGCGAAGCAGACTTCACCCGACCCATCGCCTCACGGGCACCACAATCCATCCCGAGGCCAACGGCCGTCGTGAGGTTTGGACCTGCTCCGACTATTCGCGCCTCATAGCCCCAGCCAACTCTGCCTCGACGACTTTGACGCACAGACCATCCGCCGGCAGATACGAGAATCCGTCCTGATCACACCACCAATGCGCGAGCCGGCCAGCGCTTGCGCTGCACACTTCTGATCTGGAACGGCAAACACCACCTCGATCGGAAGCCCGATCCGAACGCGTGATTCCATAGTCCCGCTTGGATCAAGCAGCAGAAATTGTCGTGTATTGCCGGGGCGAGAACATCATGCGCTTGATGGGGCACTCATAATGCTCACCCTGCCTTGTCCAAATTTGTCATGGCGGCAGGCTCTTGGCCTGCCGAATCGGGGGCACTCTGCACGGGCGCCGTCCGCTTGACCGGCGCAGGGTTGGCCCCGGCAAGCTGCAGCGTGTTGCCGATGACCTGGATCTGCACTGGGTCCGTCTTCTTCCACTGCTTCTTCGGAATGGTGAGCTTCCATGCCGAATCCCTGTCGGCTTTGTGGAAGAACGCCACCACGCCAACGAACTCGGCATCCTCGCTCATAGGTTCGCTCACACTCACGCTGGCGTTGGGGCGCAGCACCACATCCTTGGTCGCCAGCAGCTCGGTCTTGAGCTCCTTTAAGTCACTGGACTCCAGTTGCGCATAATCAAGCGCATCGAAGGTCTTGGCGTCCTTGAGCTGGTAGATGCGCACCACGGTGGACAGCGATTGGCCCCCACCATTGGGGTTGATCGATGCACGGCTGGTCAAGTCCAGATTCATTGTTTTCACCTGGGTGGTAAACGCCCATTTGGCGGCGTCCACAGTGCCGTCCTTGACGGACTGTGCCACGCCACATCCTGCGAGGATTGCGGTAGCCAGCGCGGCCACCAGTGTGTGTGTCTTCATCGTGTTCATGCTTGGTGTGCAGTGCCGCCCCAGGTGCCAAGTTGGACACGGATGGGGGCTTTTTCTGTATCTATGGCGAGGGGTGGCAGCAGCGTGGTGTAGCCTAGGCTCACTTGGGTCGTGTTCAGCGCGGGCTTGGGCATCAGGTCTGGGCGCACCGCCATCTCCAGTTGCGCTTGGGCTTCGTAGCCCAGGTAGTAGCGCAACAGCGCCATGATCTTGCTATGCGCAGGGTCGCCCGGCATGAGGCTTTGCACCGCCTCTTTGGTTTGCGGGCAAAACCTGACGCGCACGGTGTTGCTGCGATCCGTAAAGCCACGCCCAAGCAGGCAGTTCTCCCCCAGGGGCATGGGCTCGAAGTCGTTGACCCGGACCCAGGTCGGGTGGAATTCGGTAACGGTGACAGTGGCCTCCGGCACAGCGTGTTGCAACACACCGGCCAGCCCTTCGGCGGTGCGAGTGCGTTGCCCGGTCAAGCCCAGGGTGGCAAGTAAGGTACGTGTTTCCAGCTCCTGCCGGATTTCCGGTTCACCAATCCCAAGACCAGTGAAACTGAGCAGGTAGCTGGACACCTTGTCGCTCGCGTCCTTGCGAAAGCCCGCCGGGTAACGGTACTTGCGCCACACGCGGTAGTACTGCGTCACGATGCGGTGGTGAAACAGGTCCAGGAACGCGGCCAGGGGCTCGGCGCCGTCGCGATTCTGTGCGATCTCATCGACGAAGTACGACGGCATGCGCGCATCCACACCATACAGACCCAGAAAGGTGGTGCGAATGGCGGGGGGCGCAGTGGGTTCATCCAGATCGAATTCGACCGCATCGATCTCGCGGTTTGGAAAACCAAGCTTGGGCCGTGAGCGGAAGCGGATAGGCTCGTTCTTAGGCGAATCTTCTGCGCCAAGCGGCGCTCGATCGGGCGCAGCCAGCTCCATCAGTTCGCAGAAGCGGAAGAAGTTCATCTGCGTGGCGTGCTGGAGCAGCGCTGGCAGAAGCGTCGGCCCTGAGTTGGGCGGGACTTTCTCGGGGGCATTCAAAACGGTGCCCCCTCTCCTTTGGTATCAGGCCAGGTGATTCTCTTGCCTGTCGGCTGCACCACGATCACCAGACGCGTGTACAGGTTGAGCGTGGCATACAGCCCCAGGAAGCGATTCAGCATGCCGCCAAACAACTCAAGATCCCCGTCGCCGGCGAACTGGTTGGCGTCGAGGGCGACTTCGATTTCCACGCCGCGCTCCAGGCCGCCCTTGACCAGCTTCTGCAATGGGCGGTGTTTGACCTCGGTGATCGCCTCAATGCGGCGTTTGTTCAACTCGCCGTCCGTCCAGTCGTACAGTGCCAAGCTGCCACGCAGGATTTCCGCATCCAGCAGGGACAAATAGTTGGGGGCGAGATGCGAGAGCACGCGCCACTGGAACCGGTCACCCGTGGGCGGATACACGGGTGGCGTGGGTGCCACGAGGTTGCGCACGCTGGTAACGTTGGTAAAGCCACCTCGCATGCGTGTGATGGCAGCTTCGCGCAGGGCCTTGCGCGGCAGCATGCCGTTGGTGCCGGTCACGGAGAGCGACAGGGTTTCCGTTTTCAATGTGCTCTGGTGCTCCCAGACGTGCCCGCCCAACA
Source organism: Ralstonia sp. SA306 (assembly GCF_054792405.1). Classification (NCBI taxonomy): domain Bacteria; kingdom Pseudomonadati; phylum Pseudomonadota; class Betaproteobacteria; order Burkholderiales; family Burkholderiaceae; genus Ralstonia; species Ralstonia sp. SA306. The sequence goes on along the minus strand of NZ_CP096452.1, from coordinate 86,784 downwards.
CGATCCAGGTATCGAAGCGCCCGGAGGGACCTTGTCGCATGCGCGTGTGGAAGTAGCGCTCGGGCATCTCGTGGCGCAGCATGCCACCGCGATGGCGAAACGCGGCAAATGGGGCGTATTCGAAACGCCGACCGTTGCCGGAGGCGAAGCCCTGCACGGCATCGACCGAGTACACGTCGGCGTGCTCGCCGTACTGCTCCATTGCGTGTACACGGTATTCGGTCTCGAATTGCGTGGCGGTGACGGGATCGGCCTCCAGTTCGAATAGGTTGATGATGGGGGTGCAGTACAGACGGATGTTGTCTGCGCTGAAGCGCATGTCGTCGGGGTACGGCCTGTTCAGCACGACCTCCAGGTCGAAGCTTGTTGCGTCGGCTGGTATGGCCTGCAGATCCAAGCCCAGCAGGTCGACGAACATGAACTTCTCCGGGAAGGTGAAGTATTCGAGCAAGAGTTGATAGCCGCCGAAGGCGTTGTCTGCCTTGGGCCACAGACGTTCGTCTGCGGCAAATCCAGCGGGAGCCAAGCGCAACCCGGGCATGGCTTGTGGAGCGCCGGGGCGATCTTCCGGGTAGCCGGGAACGCGGACCTGCATGGCCAGCGGTTCCGCGGTCAGCGCGGCGTACAGCGCCAAGGCGACCGGGCGGTCGGCGTGCAGGTACAAGCGCAGGCGCGGGACGTTCAACTGCTCTCGGCGAGCCTGGGATTGCACTTCCAGGCGCAGACGAATGACTGAGCGGCCGTCTTCGCGGGCGTAGGTGCTGGCATCCGTCAGGCGTAGCGGGTAGAGATCGACGGGCTGCGTGGTGCGATAACCGCATTCGACCCGATTCTCACCGACTGGATTGGAGGTGACTTCGTGCCCGGCCTCAATAATTTCGTGCTGCTGCAGGCTGCCATGGTTAGGTTGCAGTTCCAGAATCGACAGCGACGGAATCATCCGCAGGTAGTGCGGCCACCGCATGCTGACGATGCCTTCGGTCAACTCGGGCAGCTCGTCGTCAAGCTTGTGGCGCAGACGGCCCATGAGGAAGGCGAAGCCCTCGAACAGGCGTTCGACGTGCGGGTCGCGCTCACCGATGCGGTCGAGATTGAGCATGCGGGCGCGGTCAGGGTACGCGCGGGCAAACTCGCTGCCCACTTCGCGCAGGTAGCGCATCTCCGCTTCGTAGTAGCGCAGGATGGAATTGTCTTGGGTAGGTGTGCGCATAGGCCTTAAGGGAGTGCGATGGCGCGAGCAGGATCGATGGCCGTCAGCTCCCCCGTCAATGTTTCGATGCGGGCTGCCAGTGCGGGCTTGTCGGCGTCCTTGCGGTTGATGCGGACCTTGAGCAGGCGAAGCAGGTGGTACTTCACGTCGAAGGCGAGCGTGGGCTCCCAGGTGGCGAGCTGGTAGCGCTGGGCAGCCGTGTCGAGCGTGCTGAGCAGGTGCAGCGCGGTGTCTAGCTTGTCCGCACGCTCCGCGACGCGGGCCATCACAAGTTGGCGCAAGAACCTGTCGCGCTCGCCGTCTTGAGCGGGCAGGCGTTGCAGCCAGGCGAAAGCGGCTTCGATGCCCTGCTGGTGGGCCATTTCAGTGGCCTGAGTTTCTGTTTCAGCCCAATCGGTGCCGGCGGTGTCGAGGGCGACGGGCGCTACCGCGTCGCCGCGTTCCATGTCGCGGACGGTGGCGTGGCGGGCGATCCATTCGCGCGTGCTGTCGTCGGCAAAAGGACTCCCATCGGCGAAAGACAGGTATTCCAGACCGGGCAACCGTTCGAGCATGAGGGCACAGTCGGTGGTGACCAGATCGCGCACTTGCGCGTAGTCGCCGCCCGCTTGTTCTTGCGCCTTGAAGGCGTAGTACTGCAGGTCGAGCCAGAAGTGGTTGGCGCCTTCGGCGAAGGCCGCTTCGACACGTTCCAATAGCTCGGGCCACTGCTTTTGCAGGATGAGGCGGTGCAGATGGGCGCGCAGCTCGGCGCGCGGTGCCGGTAGTCGGGTCTTGCCACTGACTTCGTGCGGAGGGACTTCGGTGAGCGTGTCCCAGCGCACACAACGCATGAGGCGATAGGCGGCGAGATAGCCGTGCGGTTGCTCGCGCAAGAAGGCCGCCATCTGACGGGCGCGGTCTAGTAATTCCCGCGTGGATGCAACCTCCTTCGCAGCCGGCAAGCTCGCCGGTTGGGTACTGGGGGCTGCTTGCGGCGGCTGCGAGGCCTCGATCTGGTCTTCGAAGCGGCGCAGCAAAGGAGCGAGGTCGGGGCGTGCGGCTTCGGGCCAGGTCTCGGTACGCTCGCTGATGAGGGCCAGGGCTGAGAGCGTGCGTTCGAGCAGCACATCCGTCAGGCCTTGTACGCGATCAAGCCGGTTGGCGAAGGTGGTGCCGGCCAGCCATTCGAGCGCAGCTTTGCGCGTTTGGCCTCGCTCTGGCAGTAGGGTCTCGCCAAAGCGGTCGACCAGGGCGGAGAGCAACTCCATGCCGTCGGCCACACCTTCCGCGCCGTCGCGGCGCATGCGGCCGTAGACGTAGTAGGTGGCGATGCGGGCGTCCTTGGCGCTGTTCTTGAGCAGGCGTTCGGTGGTGGTGACGATGAGGTCGTCGTCAATGTCGCTGAGCTTGGCGACTTCGTCTTTGACGGCGAGGAAGTCGTCGTCGTAGATGGGGTCGGTACCGACTGGGGCGTCATCGCTGATGGGCCCAAGCCAAGTGTCCCAACGCCCTTGAGTTGATCGAGCGAGGTCGGTCGGCGTGCGGCTACCAAAGAGGGACTGGAAGAGATTGGCGAACATGGATCAAGACTCCGGCAATGCAGCCCACTCACCTCGCTCGGCCCCATTGCGTGCTGCATCCAGCACGGTCTGCGGCACGGGCGGTTTGGCGTCTGCCCGAGCAGGCGCCCGCCTGGGGCCAGGGCCATTCATAAAAATCCGTTCAGGCAATACAAAGCCGCGCAAGGCCAGGAGTTCGAGTGGCCCGCTGCCGACCTCGGTGCGCATGAGGTAGCGGATCGGATAAATCATGTCCTGGGATGTAGGCGCCAACGGAGCCTTTGCGACCTGCGTGTCGCTGTCTGACTGTTGGGCTTGTGCATCGACAGCCTTGGGCGCCGCATCGGCCACAGCCTGCCAGGTGAGTTGCACGGTGGCGCTGTCGATGGGTTCGACCTTGGCTCGCTCAAGCATGCGTACCAGGCCCCAGCGGCCGGTGTACTCATAGCTCTTGTTCGTGCCCGCCTGCTCAGTCTGCCATTGGAGGCGCGTGCCAAGGTTTTGCGGGTTATTCGCGGGCCAGGTCAGCGCGTGCCACGTCTCGCGTTGGTTGTAGTAGTGCAGCGTCTGGCCATCGAGGGTGAGCAGCGTGTCAGTCAGGCCAGGTATCGGCACCGGCTGGAAATCGAAGCGGTATTGGGCCTCACCCTGCACCAGCATGTGGGCGGCGATGCGCTGCAGGGTGTTGATGGCTTTGAGGAAGCTGGGGTCGAAGGCGAGACTGTCACCCCCGGTGGCGGTGCCGAAGGCACGGCCTGCGGGCACCCAGCGGTCGCCTTGGAGTTCAAGCACGCCGGCCAGTTGGGTGCCGAGGAAGGCGTGGATGAGGCCGCCCTGGGGGCGCAGGAATCTTGCGAGCTCGGGGATGGAGGCGTCGTTGCTGGTGTTGGCGAACGGGTAGCGGCCCGCGAAGGATTGGTTCCAGGTGGTGGCGATGGTTTGGCGCCAGGCGTCGTTGAGGCTGGCCTGGGCGGGTAGCAGCACGGTTTGCGTGGCCTGGGCGACCGGCCGTACGAACAAGGCCTCGCCCATGCCGGCCCATTGGGCGCCGAGGCTGGCGGCGATCTGGTCGGCGTAGTCCTGGATGTCGGCCAGATCCGAGCCTTTGCCTTGGAACAGGGCCATGGCGACCTGTTTGGCCTGGGCGTCAGCGTTGGGGCTGGTGCTCATTTGTTGGAGCTTCAGGCGCAGCGCGGTGACGCGATCCAGATAGCGCCGCAGGCTCAGGTCGCCCTGATTGGGCGTGTCTTGGGCCATCAGCCGCAGGATCGGGCCGAAGGTTAGGCCAAGGGGGCTGGCTGTGTCGGACGGTGCGCTCGGGGCGTCTTCCTTCTTGCCGAAGACATTTTGGGCTTTGGCGACCAGGGTGTCGGAGAGGCTCGCCTTTGGGGCACCGGCCTTGCCGTGGTATTCGAGGCTTTTCATAAGCGCGATGACGGGCGAATGGCGGGTGTCGGTCATCGGTTTGAGCTGCTCGATGGCGGCGGGCATGGTGGCCGCGCGCTCCCATTGCAGGCTGTTCATGAAGGTGGCCCAAGCGTCGGCGTAGTCGGCGAAATAGCGGGTGGTGAGTTCGGCCTTGAGGGCGTCGCCGGTGAGGCCTTGTTCGGCTTGGTGGCTGTTACTGGTGTTCAAGACCCAATCGCCGGCGGCGGCGCTGCGCTCGGCAGCTTTGTCGATCTCCGCCTGGATGGTGCCTTCGTAGGCTTGGCGGGTGAAAGCGCCAGGGACGGTGGCGCTGGTGCGCAAGAGGCCGCGCGGGTCGGTGCCGGGGGTGAGCGTCGCCAGGCTCTGGTCGGGGTACTTGCCGCCGACGGCGTCGAGCACGCTCTGGTAGACGGTGTCTTCGGAGTTCTTGACGACGATGACGGCGAGCAAGGTTTGCCGGGCGGAGCCGACCAGATCCTGTCTCGGCTGGATGCGCCAGTCGGGATGGGCTTTGAGCTGCTGGGCATAGAAACCGAGCAGGCGTTCAGAAAGGTCCAGCTTGGCCCCATCGCTCAAGTTGGCGCTGGTGCGCCAGTGGCGAGTGAGTTGCGGGGTGAGGAAGGCGGCCTCTGCACGTGCGGGCTCGGCCAGCATCAGGTAGGCCTTGAGGGCGTGGTGGCCTTCCAGGGCGATCTGATTCGTTTGATCGTCGAGCTGGTCGGTGGGCATTTGCGCGAGGTCGACCAGCTCGGCTTCGATGTTTTGTGCGACCGGGGTGATGAGCAAACGATTGGCTGCTTGGTCGTAAGGCTTCCAGAGGGCGGCCAGCGTTGCGCGGTCCTGGTTCAAGCCGAAGCGGGTCCACACTGGAGCCTGGTGCTCGATGCGATGTTCGTAGAGTTCGATGCGGTGTTGGACGTCGAGCAGCGCGCGCAGGCTGGCGGCGGTGTCGGGAGCGAACTTCAAGTCACGCAGCGCTACGTTGGTGAGGTGGACTTCACGGACGTTGCTGGCGGCGGAGGCCAGCATGCCGGTGGTCCAGGCACCGACGCCAACCAGCACCATCGTGCAGAAGACGGTGACAGGGTGTAAGCCAACGCGTTTGCCGCGCGTGCGACGCGCCAACTGGCCGAGGTGGTGCCACAGCGGCAAGTCGGCTTGCGTGTCGCCCACACCCTGCTGTGCCGGGTACGGGGCAAAGAACGCACCGCTGATGGGTTGGTGATTGCGCTTCTTGGTGGACAGGCTGGCGATCCAGGCGGCGAGCTTGGTGCTGTGGTCATCCAGGCGCTCGGAGAGTTCTGCGCTGTAGCGGTCGTGGCGGTTGGCGATCAGTTGGGCGACGCCGCGTTGGGCGAGTTGGTCACGCAATGCGAGCAGTGCATCGGCGATGGCGGGGGCGTCGGCGCCCTTGCCAAATTCACAGCCCATGACGGGCGTTTGACCGTCGCCAACAACATCCGTGTCCGCCACATCCAGTACGTACACCGGGCCGGACCACTTCAGTGTTTCTGCGATGCGGGTGAGGTTCAGGCTGTCGGTGCTGACGCCCCGGCGTTGAGCAGCCAGTTGCGCGGTGCCGTCTTCGACCAGCACGACGGCATCCACTGGGCGGCTGCGGCGGAGTTTGCGTAGTTGTTTGAGCCACGCTCCATCGGGTTGACCGTCTTCGCCCTTGTCATTCCAGAGCAGAATCGCTTCGTCTGTGTAGAGCCAGCCGGATTCAACGATGGCTGGTAACAGGCGCTGGATGGCATTGCTATCCCCCGTGAGCAGCAGCCATGGCTGGCGGTAGCGCCAACGGTAGCCATGCGTGGTACGTGGGGTGAAGACCAACTCTTTCAGGCGTCCGATCGAGGTTGTCCGACTAAGCGCCGCAGTAGCCTCAGCCTTGTCGGTAAAGCCGGGAGGCTCGATACCCTGCTCCTCCGTGGACTGCTGGATACGGAGTCGGATCGGCTTACGCTGAGTGATCACTGCGCCCAACGCAATCAGAGTCAACAGAGATAGCCCGGCAACCACCCAACGGCGTTGGTTTAGCCACTGCCGTAGTTCATTTCCATCAACTGTCAGATAGATAAGAAGAGCAATGGCGATCAGGACACTAATCGCGATCAGCCAACGACCCCACGTGTAGAACTTCTTCAATTTAGACTTCCTTCGATTGCACCGGTGACACCGCACACATCAGCACTACGTCTCCGTTTGGTTCACGCCACACAACCAATCGGGGACCGTGCTCAGGCCCCTCCGTTTCCAACGCGATGCCTAGAGCAACCCATCCACTCACGGGGCCAGGGAGACCCAGGACATCGTCAACCTGAACCTCTGTCGGGCGATCCCGCCCCGCATCTGCCCATGCGGTTGAGATCGATTCCATTTCAGCGGACTGCATCGCTGTCACCAACACCTGCGATAGCCTCCCCGGCCTGATCTGCATGTCAGTCACTTGTCGCAGATCATTGGCGAGGGCGTCACCTTGAGAAACCATGGGCCGATAAAGTCGTCCGGCCGCCGCATCCGAGTCTCCTGTCGGAGATACCAACAACAGTGCTGCACCACCCTCGCTATAGGTACGATTGCCACTGTCTGGCCAGAGGTTGACGGCAATGACTAATGTGGTTGGTGCGTCCTTGGTGTCCACGTGAGCCTCCAACCATTGGAGGCCGACGTCCTGTTGCACGACGCTCGCATGCAGCGTCGCATTCGGGGCAACAGCCTCCAGCGCTCGCTTTGCACCGGCGACCCAATCGGCCTCGCTTTCTCGGCTGGCGTCATCCAGGATGAGAAGCACCTCAACCGCTGACAGCTTTGCAAGATCCTTGGCAAAGCGATCGGCGATCAGGCCCAAGAGGGTCTCTCTACGAAACCGTGCATCTTGATTCTCGGCCCACATAAACCCGACAGGTCGAAGCGGGTTCACAGGGGTCATTGGATCGGCATCCACGATCTGCTGGGCTGTCGCTGTTGTTGGTAGAAACGCGACCGCACGCAGCACATCCACACGCCGCCGTGTCCAGTCACGCCAAAGCGATGTCACTCGTGCAATCTCTCGCTCACTCTCTTCTGCCACGAGCATTTGCCGCTCCCACTGCATGAGCAGAAGACCGAACAGCAACCCGCAGACACAGATCGGCACGCCAGCCACAAGGAGCCAGAAACTGGCGCCATCGGTTGACTTCCCATGCGGCCACAACAGCAACACTGCACCGACACAGATACCCGCTATGACCGCAATGATGGGAAGCCATATGCCTAGGCGAAGTCGCTCAGGACGCTCAGCAAGAGTCAGCGTGGGGATGGGCCATAACATGGCTCAGGACACGGAAAGCGTGGAATGCCGCGCCAACACCCGGCACCCGCAGGCGGCCTTGCACAGATGCGTCACCAGTAGCTTGCCGTCCCAGATCATCGTGCTGTCGCCCTCAACAATCGGATTCACACCGTGGTTGTCCTTCGGGCAATACACCTGATCACCGATCAAGGCTGCGCGCTTCCCGCTCTCGAAGAGGGTTGAGGTGGTTTTCATGACATATCCGCCGCTTTCCAACGGATCACCTTCAAATACGATGCCTTTCATTTATTCTGGGTAAGAGGTTGGTCCTATCAGGCCCGAGGTCATCACGCTTTCTTGGGCAGAAACGAGATGTCCATGACGTACTGCTTGGGGTTGTTGGCGTTGATGACAACACTGACCGTTTCACGCTGGACGTAAGGCGATGGATCGAACCAAATTGGATCGCTCTGAAATTCATAGACCGTCTGGGTTGTGGGGTTCAGCCACTGGGCGAACAAGCGCCACGGATTCCGTCCGTTGACAGCCATGCTGGTATCCAGATCTGCGCCCGTGAGTTGGGCTTCGATAGGAGCTCCGTGCTGCGCCAACCACGCACGCTGTTTGCGCCGGCGCCAGAGCATGGCAAGCACACTGCCGCCAATCAATGCAAACACCGCACCGAGCGTGTTCAGAATGAGCGGGCCTGCTCCACGCTCGCCAAAACTATCAATCACGGCATCTTTCGGGCTGGCAGGGTCGTAAAGCACGGTGACCGTATCGCCCTCTTCGTATGCGGGCGGATTTGAGCCAGACAGACCGGTAATCCGTACATGGCGCCCTTCTTGGGTCAGGAACTCGACGACAGGGACATACACTCCGGCGTCTTTACGTTTCTTGCTATCGGAAGACTCGCGCCAGACCAGTTCTGAAACCGTTCCCTGTGTTTTAAGGGCATGCTCTGCGAACACCATATCTGAGCGCCATAACACAACACCGACACCCAACAGCACAAGGCCAACCACCAAGAACACACCACCCAATATTTTTAGGATTTTCATTGCGATTTTTTTCTCTGCTGTAATCGCCCAGATCACGGGGGACCTTTTATGTGGGCGTGAATAGGCTCAGTTGACCTGCGCCACAGGCCTGTCAAGGTTGACCGCGCAGCGAACGACAATGTCAATGGCAAAACCAGGTCCGATTTTCCCGGTCCGAATATCCGCCTCAGTCACCATCGGATCACGTGCCACGCGTACCACGTTAGTTGCCCGCTCGTAGCTGCCACTCAACTGCCCCCGCACCACACGTTTTGTCCCTGACGCCGGTCCCTTAGGGTCAAGTGCAACCCCTTTACCGTACTCATCGGGGGCGTACCAGTCTTGGACCCACTCACCACTATTCCCGCTCATGTCATACAAACCAATCGGATTCGGCGGAAAGATACCGACTGGATAAGCCATGGCGCGGGTCACGTAGTCAGGGCGTGTTTCGACAATAGGCTTAAGACTCGTTCGTTGTTTAGCAGAAGCAATATTGCGCCCCCGATCCAGACTGCCATTGTCCGTTGCCCAAATGAAGAACTGCCCACCGCTGCGCGCGGCGTATTCCCACTGGGCTTCGGTAGGCAAATCAAATGGCACGCCGGTTTCTTTAGCAAGCCAAGTGCAATAGTCCTTGGCGGTTTTCCAGTACATACCTGCAGGAATCAACGGGTGACGCCATAGGCCATCGTCCCATTGCATACCCGCCCTAGGTTGTCCCGTTGCATCGGCAAACACATCCAGTTCTGCGTAGGTGGCCTTGTAGCGCGTAATGCTGAAGCTAGTCAGTGCGACTCTTCGTGGGGGCTTGTTATCGAGTCCTGAGGTGTAATACCTCTCCTCTTTTGTCCAAAGTGGCCCGAAATCGCCCATCATGAAGGTGCGGCCCTTAACGAACACCAGATCATTGATTGCCTTTCTCTTCAGCTTGGCAACGCGCTCGGCTACGGTACCTTTCGTCAGGTCCATTAACTCGGCCTCTAGTGCTTTGGGCTGCTGCGGGTCAGGCTGATCGTCGTAAGGCGTCTCGTCAGTAATGTTGTTGAACGTCGGTACCTTCGGCGGCTTGACATCAGTCGCCGCAACTGCCAACGTGAGAGGAAAGCTCAGCGTGGCAACGCAAGTGATAAGCGCCGATATTTTCATTGAGTTTGCGCCACGGGCTTGTCAAGATTCACTGCGCAGCGAACACCGAGGTCAATGGCAAAGCCTGGGCCGACCTTGCCAGTTCGGATGTCCGGTTCAGTCAACATCGGGTCATATGCCATACGCACCACATTGGTAGCCCGTTCGTAGTTGCCGCTGAGTTGTCCTCGCACCACACGCTTTGTTCCAGATGCCGGCCCCTTTGGGTCAAGCGCTATCTCTTTGGCGTACTCATCGCGGGCGTACCAGTCTTGCATCCATTCACCGCTGTTTCCGCTCATGTCATATAGACCAACCGGATTCGGCGGAAAAATACCAACCGGATACGCCATTGCTCGGGTAACGCTTTCTGGATCGTCGGGATCAACCTCGACGATCGGTAGCAATCTCCGTCTCCTCTGTTTCGTGGAGGCAATATTGCGCCCCGGTTCCAAACTGCCGTTATCGGTCGCCCAGACGAAGAACTGCCCTCCGCTGCGCGCGGCATATTCCCATTGGGCTTCGCTCGGCAAATCAAAAGGCACACCGATTTCTTTGCCCAGCCACGCACAATAATCTTTGGCGGTTTGCCAGTACATGCCCGCAGGAATAAGGGGGTGGCGGTAAATTCCATCTCTCCACTGCATTCCTGCACGCTGTTGCCCAGTCGCATCCGCAAATACATCCAGCTCTGCATAGGTAGACTTGTAGCGAGCGATGCTGAAGCTAGTCAGCGCGACTCTTCGTGGGGGCTTGTTATCGAGTCCTGAGGTGTAGTAGCCCTGCTCTCGGGTCCATAGCGGCCCGAAGTCGCCCATCATGAAGGTGCCACCCTTGATAAACACAAGATCATTGATGGCCTTTTTCTTCAGCTTGGCTACGCGTTCCGCAACGGTGCCTTTCGTCAGATCCATCAGCTCCCTCTCCAAGCCATTGGGCTGCCGTGGGTCGGGCCGATTGTCGTAGGGCGTATCATCTGGATCGCGCATCTGCGGTACTTTTGGCGGCATGACAGCAGTTGCCGCGACGGCCAGAGCGAGAGAAAAACTTAGCACGGCAGCACAAAGTGCTCGTAGCAGGTGTTTGTATTGGAGCGTCATGTGCTTTCGTTATGCGTAATAGGCTTGCATCCCCGTGGATGCAAACATCGGGTTGTCATTGGCACCGCGCATTACCTCGTATTCTGGTGAGGTACATGCCACCAGCGCGAACCCATGCGGATATTCCTGCATCAAATGTGCCTCGAAGGCTTGGTACCACCCTCCAAAATCACCATTCAGCGCAAGGGAATCCCACCGGTCATCAAACTGACCACTCGGAGCAGACGACGCACCTGCAAAATAAACATCCCGTACCGCCTCGGTTTTAAAAAACGCATTCAGCGTTGACAAGCCGTCATTGAAATGATATTTCGTCCCGTTCTCACTTATATGCTGGATCACGTTACGTGCCTCAGGCTCGATCACATTCGTCTTGATGATGGCAAGCACGGCTGCGCGCAGCAGACTAGGGTTGCCTTCGCCCGCATGCAGAGCGACTTCCTGTGTGCCTGTCACAAGTCTGTAGATCAACATCCCCTTGGTTTCAGGCGGGGCGTAGCGCAGTGCATCGGGTCGCGACAGAATCTGCCTAGCTAACTGCAGGCGACTCTTAAACTCCTTAAATTTTTTGCTAATCATCTCGATTTCTTTGGTGACGCTGAGCAGCGTGCGACCGTAAAAATCCTCGATGGATTTCCCACTCTGAATCGCAAGAAAGTACAACCCTTTCAGCATTTCAAAGGCATCGTCCCTGATGATCTTCAGATTCTGGAACTGCCAGTACGCCAAGTTGTAGTGCAGACACATGGAGAACTTCGCGATCTGCAATGGACCAACGGAGAATTGCACGCCACCCTCCGCTCCGATGCCGAAGCACAGGCTGGCATGCGCCGTCAAACGGAACAGACCCTCACGGGTTATCTCAACCTTGAACTTGCCTTCAGCACCAATCCCCGCCATGACACCGATTGCCGGCGTGACGCTCGCAATCTCCACAAAGTCCTTGTCCTTATCTTCGGGATTGCGCCACTCCAAAGCACCGGTGAGCGAACCGTCCACCCTGGCCCCCGCAAATGCACTGGCCGACGCCTCCAACGTCCCAACATCCCGCTCATCCACACGATTGAGCGCGACGGTTTGCTTCTGTCGCGCCTTCTTGCGTCCACGTGCACCTTTGGCCTTGATCTTGGCGGGCTGGCCCGGGTCAATCTGCTTGGCATCCACCGCCAAGGACAGCTCGCCAGCGATGCTCGCCCCGACCACGCCTGAGGCCTCCACGGTGAACCGACAGCGCCCGGCAATGAGTTCGTACTCCTTGCCCTTCAGGTCGTACACGGTCCACAGCCAGCCATCCTTGCGGGGGAAGCAGAGTTCGAGCTTGGCCTCAGCCTTGGCGAAATCAACCGATGCATGCCCTTCCGCCTTGACTTTGAGGCGGCGCTCCATCACTGACAACTCCGCATCGAGGCTGCCGCCATAGGCATAGCGCATGAGCTGTGCGCTGGCGCTCAAGTCGATGTCAGCTACTTGCGTGTCACCCACCTTGATTGGCGTGCGCTGGTCTCCGGGCTTCTTCTCTGTGTGATGGGTCTTGTTCCAGTTGTCGGCCCATTTCCCTAGCGTGCCGCTCGAACCAGCCTCCAAGCTCTCCCCAAAAATCTGTTTGGCGGAGATGGTGGTCTGCTTGGCTAGCTGCTCTTTGACGTAGGTGTTGAGCTTGGCTTTGTCGAGACTGCGCTTACCGTCGCCCCCTTTCTTGTAGACATCGGCCCAGAGCGTCTTTTCCTTGTCTTTGAACTTGGGCCAGGACGGCTTGACCTTGTCCGAGCGCACGTAGATAAGCTTCTCGGGCATGGTCTTGGGCCACTTCCTGAGTTTCATCAACTCTTGCCCGGTCTTGATGGTGCCGACCTTCTTCTTGAGGGTCAGGTCGTCCGTCCAAACATTGCCGATCTCGAGATCTTCGCGCTCAGCCTTCTTACGCTTCTTGTTTTCCTCGGTGTCATTCTTGAGTGCAATCAGCTCGATCAGCTTGGGGCCGGCACCTTTTGTGGTGACCTTGTCTTCCTGTGAGCCGGATGCCGGCTTGCCGGTTTTGGCATCCTTCTTTGGCTCATCTGGAATCGGTGCCAACTGCTCGTAGAGCGCATGCAGCTTCTCGTGCGCCTTCTCCTGCCAGTCCACGGCAAAGCCAAGGACCTTTTTGGCCTGCTCGGTTTCCGCAACACTGGCGTGCTTCTTGGCCAGTTCTTGCATATGCTCTTCAAGCAATTGCACTGCGCTGTTAGCGGAATGAAACTCCGCCACCATGTCACTCAACTCGTTGTAGTGACTACGCAGCAGGTTGGCGTCTTCCGCCGGAACGATAATGATCTCGCCAGTCTCTGGGCGCAGGAAGGCCAACGGCTCGGCTGGTGTCTTGACGTTGACGTTGCTACTGCCCAGGTTTTGGCTGCTCGTTGCAGCACTTCCGAGCTGCTGCCGGTCAGCTGACTGCGGTTGAGTCGTGTTCTTGTGTGCCATGCTCACCCCTTGAAGATTTTCAGCGGTTGCGCCTTGTCGGCATATATGCGAACGGTCCTGCCCAACGCATCCGTAACGCCTTCGACGATCCCGTCTACGGTTTCAATCTGGTACGGGTGGAATGGCAATGCCTCGCCCGAATGCTCATCAAGCAAGGTGAACTGCTCGTCGTACAGGCCCGGTGGCTTGGGCAGCGGCTGCATGGCGTCGCTCAACGTGGATGCGCCCTGCTTCTGCATCGAGATGACCTTCAAGATGAGGTCTCCTGGCCCGCCGATCGTGACGTTCCCATCGGCGATACGGACAAACGCCCCACCAGATTCAAGGATCAATTCGCTCTTGGCAGCAATGCGCACCGCGCCGTTGACGCTGGTCACCGTCAGGTCCTTGTCGGAAGCCAAGGACATGGCATCGCTCTGCGCCTGAATCTCAATCGGTCCCTTGCCGGCAAACAGTTTGATGCCCAGCTTTTGCGCGAACATCGACACCACTTCGCCAGCGGCTACCGTGAAGCGCTTGATTACGCTGATATCAGCGTTCTGCCCAGCCACCGCGGTAATGTTGTCTCTTGCTGCAACCTGCACGCTGTTGCCCGAAACAATGCCGACAGAAGCGGGCGCGCTAGCAAGCAATCCAGGGGCTTGTAGATTTTTCAGTTGTGCATTTGCGGATTGCTGTGTGTCTGTGTCAGCAGGCGAGGCCTTAGCCGCGTTGGCTGAGCTTGCGAGCGCCTTGGCTATCCTCAGCGCACCCTCCAACTGCGCAACAGCCTCCTGCATGTCGAGCTGTTTGCCGTTGGCTTTCGGCTGATCATCCGCAGAGATGAAAAGTCCCTTACCACCCCGGATGGCCCCCCATCCGGAGGTCCGCAGCTCAAAACCTTCCCCCCGCTTCTCCCACCGCCCATCGTTGATGTGCCCCAGCGTGAGCTGGCTCTTGCCCGAATGCTCGGTTCTGAGCGTGACGTATTCCTCGCCCTCCCAGTCATCGAGCTCCAGCAGGTTCCGGCTCTGGGTAGTGAGGCGGTTGCGCGAGAGCCAGCGGTCTTCGCTGGTGATCAGATCGCGGTGAATGCTGTTGTGGTGGAAGGCTACGATTTCCGGCTTATCGGGATCCCCGTCGCGGCAGGAAATCACGGCCTCGTCACCAGGGAGCGCAGGCAGGTGCAGACCGGTCTGGTTCTTGCCCGCGAGTGCCTTGGCCATGCGCAGCGGCACACATTCGGCACCAGAGTCCCACCCCTCCTGGTCGAACTCGAACCGAACCACATACCGACCGGCCGTGTTGAGGTACGCGTATTTGTAGGTGCTATTGCTGGGCGAAGTCACCCTGGCAGTCAAGGTGCCGGCCACTTTCGGCCACGTATCACGCTCGATCTTCAAGCGGAAACGCCTATCGCTGGGGATGGCCTTGAAGGTGTTGCTGTACGCCTGATCGCGTGCACCACGGTGGATGACCTCGATGGCGACCATGCCGTTGGGGGCATCGGGCTCTGGTTTGTCGATGCGCAGGATCTGCGCAGGACACAGGTCACGGACGTTGCCCTGACCTTCGTAGATCAGTTGCCAGGCAATCTCGGCTTCATGCTGCAGTTGGGCTTCCCACTTGGCTTCCGCCGGGTCGAGATGGTGGGTTCCCCAGATGTAGGGTTGACCAAACGTGGTCGTATCCTTGCGGGCGATGTTAGCTTCGCCGTCAATACGCTCCCACGCGGCGTCCGGGTTGTAGTCCGCCACCCGCACCGACTGCGCCACGACCTGGGCATGCGTCTGCAGGCTGGAAATGGCCTCGACCCCGGATGACTCCAGACCGGCGGTCTCTCGATAGGGGACCGTCCGATCGGGCGTGTAGATGTAAAAATCGATGTCATCAGCCCAGACGATTTCATCCCCAAATTCGCCCTGAACCCAGTAGCAATACAAACCTTCACGCTGCATCAGGATCTTGATGTAGTCCCAATCCGAGCAGTTGTACTGGAAGCGAAGCGCGTGCGTGCGATAGCTCTCGCGGCGCAGCTTGAAGCGGAACTGGTGGCCCTTGAAACCATGCCGGCGCAGGATCGCTTCAATGATCTCGGGGCCGGTCTTGTGCTGGAAGATCCTCGTGTTACGGACAATCCGTAAGCGGGCGACGTGGGCTTCGACAACGATTTGGTAGGCGGTGAAGTCCGCCGTGGCCTTGAGCTTGGAAAAGCCGGTGATGCAGCCGCTGAACTTGCGCGGCTCGCGCCCATCATTACTGTCAATGCTGAACGTCGCATCCTTGCCCAGATAATCCGCGCGCACCAACTCGTCGGGGTGCGTGAGTTCGATGGTGATGCGATAAGGCTCGCCTAGGCGCTCGATGGCTTCGAACGACACGACTGACAACGCCTGCGCGCTCTCCGTACCCGGCACGTCGAGGTGATACGGCTGCCGGCCGGTGAGAGCCCGAGCAACCCGCTCAACGTTTGTGCCAATTGCTCCGGATGCCCCTTGCCACTCTGCCATCGTTGCTCACCTTGATTGGGTTTCATCGCGCACCCTGTGCGGCAGCATGCTGCGCGTGCGGGGACGCAAGGTAAGCAAATTATTTCGAGTTGGGAAGTTGGATTACTTGTTATTTTGTGAATTCATAAAAATCAATGTTTTAGGTATTTTCATGCCGTGTCGCCTCGTGATATTCCTTAAAAAGAGTTCATTTCCAAATAAACTCTGCTTAATTCTGATCTAATAAAATACAGAGGCAACATGGCTGAGAGCTTCCAGAACGAAGTGCCGAAGGCGCGCGTCAATATCAAGCTGGACCTGCATACGGGCGGTGCGCAGAAGAAGGTGGAGCTGCCGCTCAAGCTCCTCGTGATGGGCGACTACAGCAATGGCCAAAGTACGGCGCCCCTGGCCGACCGGGCAAAGGTTTCCATCGACAAGAACAACTTTAACGCGGTCCTGGCCGAGCTCAACCCCAAGGCGAAGCTGGCGGTCGATAACACCCTGGCGGGCGACGGTTCGGAGTTGCCGGTCGACCTCGATTTCAAGTCGATGGACGATTTCAAGCCTGATGTCGTGGCGGGCAAAGTGCCGGAGTTGCGTGCACTCATGGCCGCCCGCAATTTGCTGCGTGATTTGAAATCCAATTTGCTGGATAACGCAACGTTCCGTCGCGAACTCGAAAAGATCCTAAAGGACCCGACCCTCTCGGATCGCCTGCGCTCTGATTTGCAGAAAATCGGCGAAACCACGCCGCTGACCTCCAATTCCGTTCAGTAATCCCGCTGTCCTCAAGGAATAAGCAACATGGCAAAGCAAGAAAACAGCCGACTCGATTCGAGCGCCGTGGACACGGTCGTATTGGACGCGCCGGGCAAGAGCGTCTACGAAGCCCTATGCGAAAAGATCAATCTGACGCCAGTCACTGCGACGCGTCCGTTTGATTCCTTCCAGAGCGCAGATGCGCTGTCGGAATCGTCATTGGACGAGCGTGTCGCCCAGGCGATGAGCGTGTTCCTGAAGATGATTCAGGAGTCATCGCAACAGGTGGACCGCCTAGACAAGAGTTTGCTCGACTTCCATATCGAAGCCCTGGACCAGCAGATCAGCCGCCAGCTCGACGCGATCATGCATAACGAGACGTTCCAGCAGATCGAATCGGCATGGCGCGGCCTGAAATTCCTGGTTGACCGTACGGACTTCCGCAAGAACGTCAAGATCGAGCTGTTGGATGTCTCCAAGGACGCGCTGCGCCAGGACTTTGAAGACACGCCTGAAGTCATTCAGAGCGGTCTTTACCTGCACACATACATTCAGGAATACGACACGCCGGGCGGTGAGCCGATCGGCGCGCTCATCTCGAATTACGAGTTTGATCGCGGCCCGCAGGACATTGCCCTGTTGCGCAATATCTCCAAAGTATCAGCAGCGGCCCATATGCCGTTTGTTGGCGCCGTGTCGCCGCAGTTCTTCGGCAAGGAGTCGATGGAAGAAGTCGCCAGCATTCGCGACATCGGCAACTACTTCGACCGAGCGGAATACCTCAAGTGGAAGAGCTTCCGCGATTCGGATGACGCACGCTACATCGGCCTGACAATGCCACGTTTCCTGGCTCGCCTGCCCTACGGCCCGGAAACGGTGCCGGTGCGCGCCTTCAACTACACCGAGGCTGTCAAGGGCCCCGATCACAGCCGCTATCTGTGGGCCAACGCCGCGTTCGCCTTTGCCGCCAACATGGTGCAGAGCTTCATCAAGAACGGCTGGTGCGTGCAGATTCGCGGCCCGCAGGCAGGCGGCCTGGTGGAAGATCTGCCGATCCACCTGTACGACCTGGGCACGGGCAACCAGGCCAAGATCCCGACCGAGGTGCTGATCCCGGAAACGCGCGAGTTCGAGTTCGCCAACCTGGGCTTCATCCCGCTGTCGTACTACAAGAACCACGATTTCGCGTGCTTCTTCTCGGCCAACTCGGCGCAAAAGCCCACGCTGTACGACACGAAGGAAGCGACCGCCAACAGCCGTGTCAACGCGCGCCTGCCGTACATTTTCCTGCTCTCACGCATCGCCCATTACCTGAAGCTGATTCAGCGCGAGAACATCGGTACCACCAAGGACCGCCGCGTCTTGGAGCTGGAGCTGAACACCTGGATCAAGACGCTCGTGACGGAAATGACGGACCCGGGCGACGATCTGCAAGCCTCGCACCCGCTGCGTGAGGCGAAGGTGATCGTGGAAGACATCGAAGACAACCCCGGCTTCTTCCGCGTCAAGCTCTTCATCGTGCCGCACTTCCAGATCGAGGGCATGGACATCAACCTGTCGCTCGTCTCGCAGATGCCGAAGGCCAAGAGCTGATCGGAAGCGTCTCTCTTCACATCATAAAAACGTCATAGCTGTACCGCGCGGTGTCTTCGGGCACCGCGCGGCGGTACGCCATGCGAAGTCGCAGCTTCGCGCCCCCGTTTGACCCCAATTACCACGATGAAGATCACCAGACCGCTGTGGGCACAGGGCATATTCATGACGCCCCAGCACTTCCAGCAACAAGCGATGTGGGACCGCTTTGCCGACGAACGCATTGCACGGCTGGTTTGGCCTGACCCATGGGGCGTGCGCCGGGTGGAGATCGATACCCATGCACTGGCGATCGACCGGCTGCAGCTGACCGCGTTGGACGTACGCCTGCCAGACGGCACCTTGATTGACACGCAAACCGCTGACCTCCTGCCCACCGCGCGCAGCCTTGGCGACGTCCCGACGCAGACTGAGACAGTTGTTGTACTGGCAGGCTTGCCGCTGCTTGATGCGCAAGGCGGCAATTGCATCGAGGCAGGCCAGAAGCCTGCGCGCCCACGCCGCCTGATGCGCGAATACCTGCAAGTGAGCGACCTCAACGGCGAAGGCCGTGAGGAGATCAGTGTGGAGCGCCACGTGCTGGCGCTGCTGTTCGACTTCGAGGAACACGGTGACTATGTGACCTGTCCGGTGGCGAGGCTGGTACGAAATACGCAGGGGCGATTTGAAGTGGATTCCGCCTTTGTCCCGCCGTGCCTGTTTCTCTCGGCCAGCGCGCGCTTGGTTGAGCGCATGAAGCGCCTGTCAGACATCCTCAGTGCAAAAAGCGCCAGCCTTGCTGTGCGCCGGCGCGAACGCTCGGATCAGATTGCCGATTTTGCAGTAGCCGATGTGGCGCTCTTCTGGCTGCTGCACAGCGTCAACAGCAGTTGGCCAGAGCTGGCTCGCCTGTCTGCCGCGCCAGACCAGCACCCTGAACGGTTGTATGCGGTACTCGCTCGCCTGGCCGGGTCCTTGCTGACGTTCTCGACCACAGAGGCACTTAATGCGATCCCCCAGTACGACCATGCGGATCCGGAACCGGCGTTCTCCGCACTGGAAGACCTGATCCGCACGCTGATCGATACCGTAGTGCCCTCACGCGTCGTACCGATCCCGCTGGAGCGCATCAAGCCGACCCTGTGGGCGGGCAAGATCCACGACGAACGATTGGTCGAGGGAGCGGACTACTACCTTTCCGTTCAGTCGGCGCTGCCGGCGCATGCGCTGCTCCAGCAGTTTCCCCGCCTGTGTAAAGCGGGCGCCCCTGATGAGGTCGAGCAGATCATCAACTCGGCCCTCACCGGCATTCCGCTGCGGGCGAGTGCACGGCTACCGGCGGCGATTCCTGTGCGCATCGAGAACCAGTATTTCGCGCTCGATGGATCGCACCCCGCCTTTGACCGCATGTTGAACGCGCGTACGTGCCAGTTCTATGTGCCGGCATCGGTTCCTGACGTGTCGCTCGAACTCTACGCTGTCCTGCCGGCATGACCCCCTCGATGACCACAGTTTCCACCCCAATCGGGCTGCCGCTTGCGCTGCGCAATACGGCGCTCACCGTCACAAGCCTCGCCAACGGAGCACAACCGGAAACGTTCAAGACCTTCGCCGCTCAATGTGATCAACAGATTGGCCTGTTGCGCACTGAACTGGCCGCCGCAAGCTGCACGCCCGACGTGATCAACGACGCGGTGTATGCGCAATGTGCGCTGTTGGATGAAATCGCGCTCAAGTACCTGAGTGGCGGCGATCGCGATACCTGGGAGCGTGAGCCGCTGCAGGTACGGTATTTCAATAGTCACGATGCGGGGGATGAATTGATCAGACGCATCGAGCGCCGCCTAGCCGAGCCACAACCCGTATTGCCGCTCCTGGCCATCTTCAGCGCGGTGCTGGGCTTGGGTTTCGAAGGCAACTTTGTCTTGCGCGGCGCCGAATCCCGCGAGACCCTGATCCGCTCGGTCAACGGACGGCTGGACGGCAAAGCGGGGCGAGAAACCACCGGAGCCGTGCTGGTACGCCCAGGCACATCACGCCGCTTCACGGGCTTACCGCCATTCGGCTGGATCGTACTGGCATGTGTGGCCTCCGGCCTGGTCTATGTTGGCGCGCAACATTGGCTGACCGCGTCGATTGACGCGTTGCCCCACTGACGAGGCGACGCTTGACCGGCTATCCGACTCGCACCCTGTTTGTCTGGTTTGCTGCGCTCGTGCTGTTCTGGCTGGGCGCCTGTTCGCCGTGGCCAGCGGCGTGGAACACGGGCATTGCCATTGCGGTGGTGCTTGCAGACTGTATTGCGCTCATCGTCGTCACACGACGCATCCGCGCACGACGTGCGGCCAGCCGCCAGGTACTGGCGTCCATCGACGGCGCGCTGCAGTCGCTACCTGGCGACACCCGGCGCAACACGCCGCTTGTACTTTCCGTGGGTGAGCCAACGGGTGTCCTGACGCAGGCGTTCGGAACGGATGTCGTGCAGATCACCGACACCGCCATCTGGGTGCGCGTGGACGAGCCGACGCGGCTCAAGCACATTGCCGATGCCCTCAAACGCTGGCGCGATGGTCAGGGGCCGGATGCCGTAGCGTATCTGGTGGACGCGGACAGCGCGGTCGATGATGCGGCCTTGAGCGCCTCAACCCGGCACTGGCGTACGGCCGTGGATGAAGCCAGCCGCGCGGTCGGTTATGCATTGCCGACTTGCATGGCCATCTATGCGGCGGAGGCAGGCATCGGGTCACATGCCGGGCCACAAGCATGCCCGTGGTTTGGCGTGTCCGGCGCGTTGCCGCCAGACCGCCAGGCGCTGGCCGATCAGGTTGCCAGCGCGGCACTCGCGCACGGGCGCTGGGTCGCGTCGGAAGATCGTGCACGTTGGGCCAACCGTGTGGCCCGCCTGGATGCCTCAGCGCGCTGGGCAACGGAGACCGTGTTGCCCGCATTGGCGGATGGTGGACGCGGCGCACGACCGGTCAACCTGGCGGGTTTCGGCCTCACGATGGCGCCGGGCCATCCCTCATCCGCATCCTTGGTGGGACGGTACGCCGGTGCCATCACTGGGCTGGCGCTTTCGGCGCCCTCGGGCGTGCGTTCTCGCGTGCCTTTGCCGGATGCGTTGTTGCGCGGCATTGCCTTGCAGCCCATACGTCGCGCATTGCCACGCGCGCTGGCCCATGCGTTTGTTGGGCTGGCGGCAGCCTTCTGCGCAGCGGTGGTGGCTTCCGCTTGGCAGAACCGTGCGCTGGTCACGCGCGTCCAGGGCAACATGGCGCGCTACCAAGCCATCCCCGCCGCGCGCGATGCCGCGCGACTCGACGCGCTGGCGACGGTCAAACACAACCGGGACGAACTCGAGCGCTATGCCCGCATGGGTGTACCGCCTCGGCTTGGACTCGGCTTCTACCGCGCAGGTGCGTTGCTGCCGCCGGTCAACACTTTGATCGCGAGCTACCAACCGCCCCCACCGCCGCCGTCGATGATCGAGCTGGATGCCCTATCGCTCTTCAACAGTGGCAGCGCCGTGCTGAACCCCGGCTCGAACCGGGTGATGTTCGGCGCGCTAGAGATGATCAAGTCGCATCCGAACAAGCGCGTGCTGGTGGCCGGCCACACCGATTCGGTGGGCAAGCCTGCGAGCAACCAGAAGCTCTCAGAAGCCCGCGCGGCGTCCGTTCGCGACTGGCTGGCCGACGCCTCGGGGATTGCCCCGTCGCACTTCGCCATCCAGGGTTACGGCGATACCCGCCCCAAGGCCTCCAACGACACCGATGCAGGGCGCGCTGCCAACCGCCGCGTTGAAATCACGCTCATCCCGGACTGCCGCGATGAGCAAACCACAGATTCCCCCCCAGGCCAATCGGCCTGTTCATTCGAGTAGAAGGAGCTCAAGCAATGGCAATTCCGGCATACATGTGGATCAAGGACGATGGCGGCGCCGACATCAAAGGTTCGGTCACCGTGCAGGGCCGTGAAGGCAGCGTCGAGATCGTGGCACTGGACCACTGCGTCAACATCCCGACCGATGGCAACACCGGCAAGCTGACCGGCACGCGCGTGCACAAGCCAATCACCTTCACGAAGGAGACCGATGCGGCCACGCCGTATCTGTATAAGGCCGTGACCAGCGGCCAGACCCTGAAGTCGATTGAAATCAAGTGGTACAAAATCGATGACGCGGGCAAGGAGAAGGAGTACTTCAACACCAAGCTCGACAACGTGAAGGTCGTGGCCGTACGACCGAAGATGCTGGACATCAAGAACCCGGCGTTCGAGAAGCACAACCACCTGGAAGACGTGGAACTGCGCTACGAAAAGATCACGTGGTCGTACAAGGACGGCAACATCATCCACGCGGACAGCTGGAACGAGCGCGCATAACACGTTGCTGACCACCGGCGCCTGCAGTACCCACCAACACGGGGTGCCGGTTCTTGCGCCAGGTTCGGACGGAATTCGTTCACGCCTGGCGCTTTTTCTGAATGCCGATCCCCCGCCATGACCGCCCGCGACCTTTCCCCATTCCTGCGTCGACTCAACTCTCACTGCGCCCAAGCACTTGCCGATGCGGCCAGCCTATGCGAGACACGCGCCCATCGCAATATCGAGGTTGAGCACTGGCTCATTAAGCTGCTGGAGCTGGGCGAGGGAGATCTGACGGCGATCGCGCGCCGTTACGAGCTGGATACGGACGCGATCTGGAACGGATTGCTGGCCGCGATAGAGCGGCTGTCGCATGATCTGCGCGGCAAGCCGGGGTTGTCGCAACGGTTGGGGATGCTGATGGAGGCGGCCTGGATACACGCCTCCCTGGAAGAAGGGCAACCGGTCATCCGCTCGGCGCACCTGCTGGCGGCTCTGGTGGAGTCGCCAAGCCTGCTGCGCGCGCCGGATGCCTGGCCGCTGCTATCGGTCTCCGCTGCACAGATCCAACGACTCATGCCGGAGTTGGATCGAATCTCCACCGAGACGCCGAAGGCTGCCTCTGGCTCCGCAACGCCATCCAGCAAGGCGGCAGCGCCATCGACACGACCTGCCGGAACTGGTGCGCCTGCAGCGACGGCTGCCCTTCCAGGCCAAGCCGACGCGAGCGTACTGCAACGTTTTACCGTCGACATCACGCAGAAAGCGCGCGATGGCCGCATCGATCCTGTCTTCGGGCGCGATGTGGAAATTCGCCAGATGATCGACATCCTGATGCGCCGACGCAAGAACAACCCGATCCTGGTCGGTGAGCCTGGCGTTGGTAAGACCGCACTGGTCGAGGGGCTCGCGCTCAAGATTGCAGAAGGCGACGTGCCAGCGGTGCTCGCCAATGTAACCGTGCTGACGCTTGATCTGGGGCTGCTGCAGGCGGGTGCGGGCGTCAAGGGCGAGTTCGAGCAGCGTTTGAAAAACGTGATTGAAGCGGTGCAGCAGTCGGCCACACCGATTCTGTTGTTCATTGATGAAGCGCACACGCTCATTGGCGCAGGCAATACGGCCGGCGGCGCAGACGCCGCCAACCTGCTCAAGCCAGCGCTGGCACGCGGCGAGTTGCGCACGATTGCCGCCACCACGTGGGCCGAATACAAGCAGTACTTTGAGCGCGATGCCGCATTGGAGCGGCGCTTCCAGATGGTCAAGGTCGACGAGCCGGACGACGACAACGCTTGCCTGATGCTGCGTGGCCTCAAAGATCGGTACGCCAAGCATCACAACGTACACATTACCGACGCCGCCGTCACGGCAGCGGTCAAGCTCTCGCGCCGTTTCCTGACGGGGCGGCAATTGCCGGACAAGGCGGTAGACCTGCTCGATACGGCTGCTGCACGCGTGCGCCTTGGCATGGACACCACGCCGCTGGCGATCAGCGAAGCGCAAAGCGAACGCGCCGCGCTCGACATCGAACGTGCCGCGTTGCTGGAAGACCAAGGCGCCACTGCCATCGATGCCCACGCCCGACTCGCCAGCATCGAGGCACGTTGCGCTGAACTGGACACGCAGCTTGCAACCCTGCAAGCGACATGGACCGAGCAACGGCATACGGCGCAGGAACTTGAGCGACTGCGCCACGCCTGGCAAAACACCACCGACGAATCCGCCCGACGTGGCTGGCAGCAAGCCATCAAGGCACAACGCGATACAGCTGCGGTGCCGGGAGGCGCTGTGCTGGTGCCGCTGGAAGTCAACGAAGGCGTGATCGGTCAGGTCGTCGCGGATTGGACGGGCGTGCCCCTCGGCAGCTTGCTCGAAGACGAACTGGCTACGCTGTTGGAGCTCGAAGCTCGGCTGGCGCGCATCGTGGTAGGCCAGGACGATGCGCTGGCCGCATTGGGCAAAATTTTGCGCACCGCCAAGGCCGGGCTCAAGTCAGAAGACTCGCCACTGGGCGTGTTCCTGCTCACCGGCCCGTCCGGCGTGGGTAAGACGGAAACCGCCCGCGCACTCGCCGACCTGATGTTTGGCGGAGAACGTTCACTCATCACCATCAATCTGTCGGAATACCAGGAAGCGCACACGGTATCCCAGCTAAAGGGCTCGCCACCGGGCTATGTCGGCTACGGGCAAGGCGGCGTGCTGACGGAAGCTGTGCGTCAACGACCATACAGCGTGGTCCTGCTCGATGAGGTGGAGAAGGCCCACCGCGATGTGCTGAACCTGTTCTACCAAGTCTTCGATCGCGGCTTTATGCGTGACGGCGAGGGGCGCATCATCGATTTCCGCAATACCGTGATCCTGATGACATCGAACCTTGGCAGCGACGAGATCCTGGCGGCAAACAACGCCGTCTCGGAAGCCGGTGGCGTCGCCACGCCCAGCATGCTGATGGAGGCGATCCGGCCACTCCTGGTCGAGCATTTCCAGCCTGCGCTGCTCGCGCGCTTCCAGGCCATTCCGTTCATGCCGCTGTCTGCTGATGCGTTGACGACCATCGTGCGCATGAAGCTCGGCAAGGTGGCAACACGCATCGCGCGACGTTTTGAAGTCCCGCTAGCATGTGACGACGCATTGGTGAGCGAACTCGTGCGGGCGTGCCAGTTGCCGGACTCTGGCGCTCGCAATATTGATAGCCTGCTCGATCAGCAGATCTTACCGGTGCTCTCGCGCGAGTTGCTGCTATGTGGCGCCAATCGCGGCAAGCCCACCGCGATCCGGTTGTCGTTTGATGAGGCCGAGGGGATTGCGGTGCACTTTGATGAACACGAGGGCATTGCTGCATGACGCGCGGCGGTCCAGGGCTGTTCGAGGCCATCACGGGGCACTTTGCGAATGGTGCGCCGATCGATGCGTTTGATGAGGCCACACAAACCTTCTTGTCCGTGCAGGACAACATCCAACGCATCCTGAACAGCCGGCGCAATTGCCTGGCGCACGTGCCGGATTACGGGCTAGGCGATCTGACAAAGGTGTATCGCCACTTGCCAGCGTCCGCGCACACGCTCAAGCGCGAAATCGAGACGACGTTGCTGGCCTATGAACCCCGCCTGCAATCCATCGATATCGAAATTGAGGAACCCGACCCAGGCATGCTGCTCAGTTTCACGATGAGCTGTTATCTTCACCAGCTTGGACTGGTCCGCTACGGTACGCACTTTATGCCCGATGGTGGCACGCGCCTGACGCTACTTAAGGCGGAGTTGGATCGAAACTGAAAAGCGATGACCAACCACGGTCGCCTCACCGCCTAGCGAACGGATGGTCTTTACCAGTGCGAGTCACGGCCCGCACCGTGCCCCCAACGACCCCCTTGGCGCCGCACCGGGCTGGTCAATCGGCGATGCGCAGCCGGTGCCGCGCTGCGTCCGCATATCGAGCGCGACCTCGTGCGCGTGCTTCGACGGTTCGAGCCTCAACCTTGGACGCTCCATGTGTATCGACCACAAAGAGCGCCAGTATCGACACGGGTGCGGGTGGTTTTTGATGCGTTGGCCACGCAGTTGAAGGCGCTTTGCCCAGGCTGAACAAAGGCAACACCGCACCGCAGCAACTAAAAACAATTGTGAGAAACCGCGCCGCATCGCCGTTTGCGGGCCGCAGTGTCCTTTAGAATTCGCTCTGTTGCAGATTTGGAAGTCCACACATGCGCACACCTCGGTTCGCATCCGCCCGGATGCTGGGCAGCGCGCTCACCCTGAGCACGTTGGCACTCAGCGGTTGCAGTTCGCTGATGTCGGAAGGCACGACTGCCGCAGCCGGCATCGGCGGGGCAGCCCTTGCTGCCAAGGTGACCGACAACGCGGCGGTGGCCACCGGCATCGGCCTGGGCGTGCAAGCTGGCGCACGGGCCGCGTTGCAACACAGCCAGCGTGTCGTCCACACCGAAACCCAAGACCACATCGCGCAGATTGCCGGCGCGCTGGCCGACAACACCGTCGGCAACTGGCAGGTCAAGCACCGCATCCCCCTAGAGCCAGACGAACACGGCCGCGTAGTGGTCACGCGTTCGATCAACGGGCCGCTCGTCAACTGCAAGGAAATCCTCTTTACCGTCGACGGAATGGAAGACGGCGCAGCGAAGGTCGACTTCTTCGTCGCCTCGATCTGCCATGACGGCAAGCAATGGAAGTGGGCGACGGCAGAACCGGCTACGGCGCGATGGGGTTCGCTGCAATGAGCCGCGCGCGCTGGCTTGTAGCAGGGTGTGCGTGTCTGATGGCCGGCTGCTCGTCGGTGGGGCCGTTGACCGGCGCGGCAGCGGGCGTGGCCACGGGCACCGTCACGGGCAATCCGGCGGTGGCCTACGGTGTGGCCGTGTCGGTCAACGCCGCGACCGATGCCTCCATCAAATACGCAACGCGCAAATGGGCCGCCAGCGAGCAAGACGCGCTGGCGATGGCAGTCGGGCGATTGAGCGACAGCACGCCTTCGCTCAACTGGTCGCTCGAACGCATGATGGGCTTGACCAAGGCACACGGCCAGGTCGTGCTGGTGCGCACGTTCACGACGCCGCTGGCCACCTGCCGCGAGGCCGTTCTGACCGTTCAGGAAGCCCTGGCTCCCAAGAATGCGCCCGGCGCCGGTTACACGATCTATGCGTGCCAGAACGGCACCACGTGGCAATGGGCGAACGCGGAACCCGCTGTGCCGCGCTGGGGCAACCTGCAATAGCGGGCCTCGTACGTCAGGACTTGGCGGCAAGGCGCGTCACAGCGTCCTGCAGAAACCGCTTGCTCGCCTCGACAATCGTGCGCTGCATGGCCTCCTCCGGCATGGCACGCGCGATATGGATGGCACCCACGAGCTGCGCAATCATCGCCCACGCGGCATCATCGTCACCCAGACGCTGCGCCAGGATCGCGTGCCCTTTGCGCATCTCTTCCTGATACAGCTTGCGCACTGAAGCATCTGCACGCGCGATCTCGGCGGCAAGGCCGGGCACGGCGCAGCCTGCTTCGGGGTGCTTCACGTGGGCAAGGCACAGGTAGCGATCCAGCTCGAAGCGCAGCCAATCTTCGGCCGTATCGTGCGGATTGCCGGCCCACATTTCGCGACTGGCGGCAAGTTCGGCTTCGATCAATGCCTTGAGCCAATCCGATTTGGAGCCGAAGTGGCTATAGAACGCGCCACTGGTCATGCCGGCCGCCTGCGCAAGCGCGTCCACGCCGGTCGCGGCAAAGCCGTTCACCTTGACCTTGCGGCCCGTGGCCTTCAGCAGCTCCTTGCGCTTTTCTTCCTTGTGACCGGGCTGGTATCGCATCTTTTCCCCTGCGTTTTTCCCGCTTGACACTATGCAACCAGTAGCATAATTTTGCTTTCGGTAACGATCGTTATTCTATAAACGAGGTGGACATGGAGACAAGCAAGAACAAGGCGGCCCTCGTCATCGGCGCGGGCGATGCCACGGGCGGCGCCATCGCCAGGCGCTTCGCGCGCGAGGGCTACATCGCCTGCGTGACACGCCGCTCGGCCGACAAGCTGCAACCGTTGGTCGAGGCGATCCGCGCGGAAGGTGGGCGGGCGCAGGGCTTCGCATCCGACGCGCGCAAGGAAGACGACGTCATCAAGCTCGTCGACGACATCGAGCGCGACGTCGGCCCCATCGAGGTGATGGTCTTCAACATTGGCGCCAACGTGCCGAGCAGCATCCTGGAAGAGACCGCGCGCAAGTATTTCAAGATCTGGGAGATGGCGTGTTTTTCGGGCTTCCTAGCAGGGCGCGAAGTGGCCAAGCGCATGGTCACGCGCGGGCGCGGCACGATCCTTTTCACCGGCGCAACCGCAGGCATGCGCGGCGCAGCCAACTTTGCGGCATTCGCAGGCGCCAAGCATGCGCTGCGCGCGCTGGCGCAGAGCATGGCGCGCGAGCTGGGCCCCAAGGGGATACACGTGGCGCACGTGGTGGTCGACGGCGCGATCGACACCGCGTTCATCCGCGAGAACTTTCCCGAGCGCTACGCGCTGAAAGACCAGGACGGCATCCTCAACCCCGAGCACATCGCCGAGAACTACTGGTATCTGCACACGCAGCCCCGCGATGCGTGGACCCATGAACTCGACCTGCGGCCCTGGATCGAGCGCTGGTAGAAGCCTGTTCCAAGCCCATCGCAACATCACGACACCAGGAGACACACGCATGAAGCAGGTCGAATTCTTCTTCGATGTGGGCAGCCCTTACAGCTACCTCGCGTATCACCAGTTGCCGAAGATCGCGCAAGCCAAGGGCGCGGACATTGTCTGGCGGCCGATGCTGCTGGGCGGTGTGTTCCAGGCCACAGGCAACAGCAGCCCGGCGACGATTCCCGCCAAGGGCCGCTACTCCAATGTGGATCTGGAACGCTGGGCAAAACACTTTGGCGTGCCGATCCAGCAGAACCCGCACTTTCCGATCAACACGCTGCAATTGATGCGCGGTGCGGTGGGCATGCAGTTGCGCAGCGATGCGGAATTCCACCGCTACCTCGCCGCCATCTTCAGCGCGATGTTCGAGCACCCCCGCAATCTCGGTGATCTGCAGGAACTCGCTGCGGTGCTGGAAGCGGCCGGCATCTCACCCGCGCTGATGCTGGAGCTTGTGCAGGACGACCGCATCAAGCAGACGCTGCGCAAGACGACCGAAGAGGCCGTGGCACGCGGCGTGTTCGGTGCGCCCACGTTCTTTGTCGGCGACGAGATGTTCTGGGGGCAGGATCGTCTGCACTTTGTGGAAGCGGCACTCGCGTAGACGCCCGCGGACGCTGAGTTAAGCGTCAATCAGACGAGACATTAGAAAGTTTCACCTCAGATTGTTGGAGAACGAGCCGTTCTGGGGGATGCGCTTCCTGCGCGTCCTCTCTACGATGCGGGCGCGCATTCGATGCGGGGGCAGCGCATCAGCCATGTGCGCTGTGGCATTGAAGCGGCTTTCCAAACTCCAATCAATAAAAAGGACTTTCATGTTTCGCATTTTCGTATCCGGTATTGCGCTTTCTCTTGCCCTGTCCGGCTGCGCGGTCAGCGTCGGCAGTGGAACGGGCGTTGACAAGATTGCCGACGCCACGCAGGAATCGTTGCAAAAGCAATTCGTCCCCGGCGTCGCCAAGCGCGGGGACGTGGCGCTCGAACTGGGTGCACCAAGCGACAAGGCTGCGGCCGGCGGTCTCGATATCTGGAACTATCGCTACACGCGCGATGCAGCGATCGGTGTGATGTTTGTCGGGATTCCGATTGGTTCGAAAAAGATCGCCTCGTTCTACTTCGACGATGCGGACGGCGTGCTCAAGAAGATCGAATACAAGGTTCTGCAGCAGTAACCCCCGTCACACCTGCCGCGCCCGCCACCCATGGCGCGGGCGCTGCCTGACCAACGTCCGCCCTCGCGGCGGCATGTCAATTCCCCCATCCCCACGCTTGAATCTGCCTGGCTTGTGTAATTTAATACGAATCATTATCATTTGCGTTATCAACAAAACTGAACACTGCCATGCACGGTATTGCCCTCCTGCTCGGGCTGCTGGCGGCGGGCTGCCTGTATGCGGCCGCGCCCAACCAGGTGCTGCTCGCGCCCGCCCCACGCCTGCGCAGGCGCGCCCTGTGTAGCGCCGCCGTTGCGTTGTCGGTCATTGCCGCCGCGCTGTGGAACGACGCGCTCGGCTGGCCGGGGGCAACCATCGCGGTGGTGCTCGTGGTGACGGGGGCCTTGTCGCTATGGCCCATGTTGGGTGCGTGGACACATCAACGGCGTGCAGGCGTTGGGGCGAGGTCATGAACGGCATGGGCACCAAGTGGCTGGCCGGTACCGTGCTGGGGCTGCCGCTGTCGGTCGCGCTGTGCACGCTGGCCATTCTGTGGCTGCCGGGCGGCTGGGACAGCGGCGTCATCGGTGCGCTGCTCGCGTGCCTGCCGCTGTGGGCCGTGATCATCAGCGTGAGCGTGCTGTTTCGGAGCAGCGCCCATGCGTGGGGCGTGCTGGCGGCAGCCAACGCGGTGTCGTTCGGCGTGCTATGGCTACCGCGCCTGATGGTGGCTTGACGTCGCCATGAAATCGACGACCTTACGTCTGTATCAGACGCTGCATACCTGGGTGGGCCTGATAGCGGGTTGGGCGCTGTTCATCGCGTTCTTTGCGGGCGCGCTCACCGTGTTCCATGAAGAACTGCATGCGTGGCAGAACCCGCTGCGCGCCGACCATCCCGCCGTTGCCATCAAGCCGGCCGATATCGATCACTTCGTGAACGCGCTGGTGCACACGCACCCGGCCGCAGCGGCAAGCGCATACGTCATCTTCCCCAACGAGGGCGAGCCGGAGTTCTCCGCGTACTGGCAGAACAGCAAGGGCGACTGGCAGATGACGACCGGCAGTAGGCTCGCTGCCGGCAAGACCTCGCCGAAAGATCTGTCGATCGAGCCCTCGAAGGGCGAGCTGGCCAATTTTCTGAACCGGCTGCACTACTCTCTGGGTCTGGAAGCGCCGGGCATGTACTTCATGGGCTTGATTTCGGTGCTGTATGGCGTGGCGCTCATCTCGGGCGTGCTGCTGCACCTGCCGCGTTTGAAGAAGGATCTGCTGGCCGTCCGCCCGGGGCGCAATCTCAAGCGCTTCTGGATGGATATGCACAACGTGCTGGGGCTGTTCAGCCTGCCCTTCCACCTGATCTTTGCGATCACCGCGCCGGTGCTGTGTCTGAGCATCGTGCTGATGACCGTGTTCAATACCGTGGCACTCAACGGCAAGCTGTTCGATGCGGTGCCGCGTGTGACCACAGCGGCTGGCACGGTGGTGGCCGCCCACCGCGCTGCGCCGATGCTGCCGGCCGAGCAACTGCTGGCCCGTGCACGCGAGGTGGCCGATCCGAACTTCACCGTCAAGTCGATCCACTACCAGCACATTGGCGATGCGAATGCCGTGGCGGAAGTGCGTGGCAGCAGCACGCGAGCGGTCGGCGACTACGGTTCAGTGGCGATTCGCGCGGCTGCCAATCAGCCCGACAGCGGCAAGCTTGTCGGCAACCAGACGCCCGATGCGCGCGACACCAATCACGCCATCTACAGCCTTGTCTACGGCCTGCACTTCGGCACTTACGGCGACATCGTCCTGCGTCTCGCGTATCTCGTGATGGGGCTGGCGGGGGCGTTCGTCTTCTATTCGGGCAACCTGCTGTGGATCGAATCGCGCCGCAAGCAACGCAAGGCCGATCAGCCACGCGTGCATCAACTGCTGGCGCGCGCCACGGTTGGCGTGTGCATCGGATGCTGCGTCGGCGTCATGGCGACATTCCCGGCGGCCCTGCTGTGGCCCGAGCGTTCGGTTGGCGTGACGTACTACACCGTGTTCTTCGCAGCGATTGCCTGGGCGATGCTGCGGCCGCCAGCACGCGGCGCCGTCGAACTGCTGAGCGCTGCCGCCCTTGCAGCGGTGCTTGCGCCCATCACCAATGCCGTCGTCACCGGTGACCACCTGCTGCGCACGATGGCGCGCGGCGACTGGATGGTGGCCGGTTTCGACCTGGGCGCACTGGCGCTCGCGTGCGGCTTTGCCGGCCTTGCCCGTGCGACGCTGCGCCGGGCGCGCCACGGTGCGCCCGATTCTGTCTGGGCCATGCCGGCGCGTGAATCGCGCACCGGCAACGACCTGCACCCGAGCGTCGCCAGAGAGCCATAGCTCCACACGCTCCGCACCAAATAACCACAACCACCCGCACAGACTCCGCGCATGCCGCCCGCCGGCTCGCGCGGGACTGCGCACGCCTGTCCACAACATTGATCCAGGGGAGCTTGATCATGCGAGCCGTTGCTTTACTACCCGCTTCACGCCGTCCTATCGCTTTCCTTCGCCCAACGCCGCTGGTGCGCCGGCTCGCGCTGGCATTCGCCGCCATGGGTGCAGGGGCATCGGCGCAAGCGCAGCAGACCACCACGCAGGTCGACCTGCCCGCCACGCAAGTCACTGCAGGCAAACCTGCTGGGTATGGCGCGAAGCAGGCCAGCACCGGCGCACTGGGCGACAAGGCTGTGCTCGATACACCGTTCACCATCAACGTTGCCACGCAGGAGCTGATTCAGAACCGGCAGGCGCAGACCATCGGCGAGGTATTCAAGGGCGATCCGGCGGTCACCGCCAACAACGACGGTTACATCGGCGAGGCATCGAACATCACCATCCGCGGCCTGCAACTGGATCTGCTGGAGGGCTACAAGGTCGACGGCCTGGCTGTGCCCAACTGGGGCAGCGATGTTCCGCTCGAACACTTCGAACGTGTGGAACTGCTCAAGGGCCTGTCGGGATTCATGTATGGCTTCGGCACACCGGGCGGCATCGCCAACTTCGTGACCAAGCGCCCCACCAACACCTTTGGCGGCAGCGCCACGTTCGGCTTTACCAGCGGTGGCACGCTCAAGGAATCGGTGGATGTGGGCGGGCGCTTCGGCCCGACCAAGGCGTTGGGCGCCCGCCTGGGAGTAGTGCATGAGGAAGGCGACACCTTCGTCGACGGCGGCCATATCAAGCGCGACTCTGCCTCGCTAGTGCTCGATGCGCGCATCACGCCCGATCTGCAGTGGTCGTTCGATGGCCTGTACATGCAGCGCAACGTGCAGGGTGCGTACTACGGCATCATCCCCGGCCAGGATTTTGGTGTGCCAGTGACGGAGTTCGTGCGCACGCCGCGCGCCATTGACGGCAGCCAGCGTGTGTCATCACCAGGCTCGTATTACGAGACCGAGATCAAATCCGTCGGCACCGAACTGAACTGGGCAGCCGCGCCCGACTGGAACGTGCGCGCCGCCTATCGCTACACGCAGCAGAACCGGGGCAATGCCGACAGCGCGATCCAGCTGACCGACAACACAGGCAACTTCAGCGAATTGCAGTACAGCTCGTACCAGCGCTACCAGTACAGCCAGGCGCAGGTGATAGCCAACGGCAAGGTTCGCACAGGACCGATCGAGCATGATCTCGTCTTTGGCACGTCGTGGCAGAGTCTCACGCAAGCCACGGGCGGCTTTGCTTCGACGATACTCGGTACGGGCAATCTGTACGACACGTCGGCATTCTTGTTTTCCGGCGCGACACCGATGCGGGTGCCCTCGTCCGACGGTCTGGCTCGCACATCCAGGATCGACCAGACCGCCGTCTTTGCCAGCGACACGGTCAAATTCAGCGAGCAGTGGTCGGTGCTTGGCGGGTTGCGCTACACGCGTTTCAACCAGACCGGGTACAACGCCGACGGCAGCACTTCAGCCAGGTACAACCGCGAGCCCATCACGCCCACGCTGGCGGTGATGTTCAAACCCGTGCAGCCTGTGACCTTGTACACGAGCTACGTGGAATCGCTTGAGGCCGGCGGCAGCGCACCAATCACTGCACTCAACGCGGGCACGGTATTCGGGCCGCTCAAAAGCAAGCAGGTGGAGGTGGGCGCCAAGGCCGAACTGCATGACTGGACATTCGGCGCAGCGCTGTTCCAGGTGCAGCGCGGGCTGGCGTATCTGCGGCCGGACAACGTCTATACGCAAGACGGCATGACGCGATATCGCGGGCTCGAATTGAGCGCACGCGGCAAGCTCGCGCGTGACTGGACGCTGCTGGGCGGCGTGCTGTTCATGAATTCCGAGAACACGGAGTCCGACGCCTCCGTGCTGGGCAAACGGGCCTATGGGTCGCCGCGCTTCAAGGCCACGGCCTATGTGGAATATGCAGTGCCGCCCATGCCGGGGCTTGTACTGTCGGCGGGCGGCCAATACGTTGGCAACTCGGCGCTGGAAGCAAACAACAGCAACATCGTGCCGGGGTATCACACGTTTGATGTGGGGGCGCGGTATTCGACCAAGGTGAGCGGCAAACCGGTCACGCTGCGGTTCAATGTCGACAACCTGACGAATGAGAAGTACTGGTTGCCGAGCTGGGGGTTCATTCTTGTGCAGGGGGCGCCTCGGACGTTCAGGGCTAGTGCTACGGTTTATTTTTGATGTTTTTTATTTTGGTGTTTGTTTTTGTGTTGGTGGTGCATCTCTTGTTTCATCCCCTGCCGGGGCTGACTCACTTTCTTTGGTCTTGCCCAAAGAAAGTAAGCAAAGAAATGCGCGCCCGATGCAGCGACTTCCCCTTGAATTTCTGTGACCGTGCGGGGAAGGAGGCAAACTCGCTGCGCTCAGACAAGCCTCCTTCCTTTTTCCGCCCGCGCACAGAAATTCAAGGCGCCGCATAGGGCAGCAAAGTCAAAGACCAACAGCCAAACAATCTGGGCGCTCGCCCCAACGGCAAGGCCAACCGCGCGACGGGTTGGCCTTTTTCTTTTGACGTTGAGCCCTTGATGGCGCCTTGGATTTTTGTTGCGGGGAGGATTAAGGAAGGAGCCTTGTCTGAGCGCAGCGAGTTTGGCTCCTTCCCCTCCCCGCGACACAAATCCAAGGAGGCTTTCGCCATCTCGGGCGCGCCTTTCTTTTGCTTACTTTTCTTTGGCAAGACAAAGAAAAGTGAGTCGTGCCCGGCAGGGAACGAAAGGGGGATGGACCACAAAAACAAAAAACAAGTTGCATATCTAACCATCCTCACATACCATCCACTTCACCATGTTCGACCACTGCCTCTACTTCAACACCACCGCCCTGGCCCGCAAGCTCGACCGCGTCTGGGCAGACGCCTTTGCGCCTTTCGATCTCACGCCGCCGCAAGGCTTCATGCTCCGTGCGATCGTCGACCGCCCGGGCATGCTCCAAAGCGAGTTATCGGAAGCGATGTCCGTCACGCGCCCCACGGCAACGCGCGCGCTCGATGGCCTGGAAGCCAAGGGCCTGATCGAACGGCGCAAGACCGAAGCCGACGGCCGCGAGACCGCCGTCTTTCCGACGCGGGAAGCGGCCAAGATCGGCGCAGCGTTGAACGAGGCAAGCGGCGCCGTCACCGCAAGGTTGAAGCGCGTATTGGGCAGTAATGAATTCACCGATACGGTGACGAAGATCCGAGGTGTGCGCTCCACCCTGACATGAGCGTCCATTTTTTTTGATCAACTAGTTGCATTGCTAACTAATAAGGAAAACGATCATGCCGATTCTCAACGTCAAAGTCAGTGCCCAACGTTCTGCAGAAATGACGCAGAAGATCTCCACCACGCTGCTGGAACTCACCTCTCGCATCCTGGGCAAAGACCCGAAGGTCACGGCCATCGCCATCGACTATGTAGCCCCGGAAGACTGGGTCGTCGGGGGGCAGACGCTGGCCGCGCAGGGCAAGAACAGCATCTATTTCGACATCAAGGTGACGGACGAAACGAATACGAAGGCGGAGAAGGCGCAGTACATCGCCGAGGCGTTCACGGCGTTTGCTGAGCTACTCGGCAATCTGCATGAAGAGAGCTATATCTATGTGCAGGACGTTCGCGCAGCGGCTTACGGCTACGGCGGCAAGACGCAGGAGTGCCGGTACCAGCACGCGTGAATGTGCCGATCGCGTCGATCCCACCCAACAAAGAACAGGTGAAATCATGAACCGCATGAGCGCTTTCTTCGCGGCCAGTTGGCTGGCCGCCGGCTTGCTGTACTTTGGCCAACATTCGTTGCCGCTGACCGCGCTCTCGGGTGTGGTGTTGCTGGCTGGCTTCGATCTGCTGCGTCCGTGACGCTTCAGCGCGTGCGCTGTTGCGCCCGGTATTGCAAGGGGCTGCAACCCTGGCCGGCAGAAAACGCGCGGCTCAGTGCGCTGACACTGCCGTAACCGCATTCATCGGCAATGTGATCGAGCGGCAGCCGGCCCGTGCGCAGCAGAAACGCCGCCAGCTCCAACCGCAGCGTCGCCACGTAACGCCGCAGGTTGCTGCCCGTAGCGGCGGCAAAACGGCGCGTCAAGGTCCGCTCGCTCATCGCTGCCTGGGCGGCCAGTTCCGCCAATGCAGGCGGCACGGCCAATTCCCGCTCCACGATTTCCTGGATGGCCAGGATGGCCGCATCGCCGTGACGCTTGAACTGCGCCGTCCACACGGCCATGTGTTCGTATGACGGCAGCGATTGCGTGAGCGCCGTGCGCAACATCCGACGAGATGCGCCCACCCCACAGCAGTGATCGATGACGTACGCGCAGGCGTCCACGGCGGGGTTGATGCCGCTGACGGTGATGATGCGGCCATCCACCGCCAGAGGCTGGTCCGGCGTGTAACGCACGTCGGGAAAATGCCGGGCAAACCAGGCGCGCTCGCTCGCCAGCCCGGTCGCTCTACAACCATCCAGCAGTCCAGCCTTGGCGAACAGCGGTGCCGCGTTCATGCCAACCACCAGGGCACCGGCGTCATAGCGCGTGCGCAGCCAATCGGCGATGCGCGCCTCTTCCGCGTCCAATACCAACTCTGGGGCGAACTGTGCGGGAACGATCACGACGTCGTAAGCGGCATCGGTCAGCGCGGCGGTGGCGGGCACCGGCATCTCTCCAAAGCTCGATACGGCGGCACCGTCGGCGGACAGCAAATCAATGTCGAAGAGCCGGCTGCCCATCACATCCACGCTGCGTGCCTGCATGGTGCCCGCCACCAGCAGCATCTCTTGAGTGAGAAACACGTAGCCCGCGAAGAGGCGCGGCGGCAGCAGGATGGCAATACGCGCCCACGCGTGCACACCGTGGCGTTTGGAGACTGCTTTCGGCTGGCGCTTCATGTCAATAAGGTGGCGATCCAGATCAACCGGAATTGTCGCGGCCTTGTTGAAATACGGCAACCCATTCGCCGCCAGTCCGGAGCCACCCACTCGGAGCCGCCATCAGGAGCCGCCATGATTGCCCGCACGCTGTTCGACGCTGAACACGACACCTTCCGAGAATCTGTCCGCCGCTTTATCGACGCGGAAGCCCTGCCCCACCACGAGCGCTGGGAAGACCAGGGCTACGTCGACCGCGCCATCTGGGAGAAGGCCGCCGCCGCGGGCTACCACTGCGCCAGCATGCCCGAGGCCTACGGCGGCGCAGGTGCCGATATCCGCTACAGCACGGTGCTGATGGAGGAAATTGCGCGCGCCGGCGCGACCGGCCTCGGCTTTGGGCTGCATTCTGAAATCGTTGCGCCCTACTTGTTGCACTACGGCAGCGAGGCACTGAAGCAACACTACCTGCCCAAGCTGGCGAGCGCAGAGATGATCGGCGCGATCGCCATGACCGAACCCGGCGCCGGCTCCGATCTGCAAGGCGTGCGCACCACCGCCACGCGCAGCAGCGACGGCACCCACTACGTTCTCAACGGCTCAAAGATCTTCATCACCAACGGCTGGCACGCCGATGTGGTGATCGTCGTGGCGCGTACCACGCCCCAAGGCGGCGCCAAGGGCACGAGCCTCTTCGTGGTCGATACGAGCATGGAGGGCTTCAGCAAGGGCAAGCGCCTGAAGAAAGTTGGCATGAAAGCGCAGGACACCGCCGAGCTGTTCTTCGACAACGTGCGCGTGCCGGCCGCCAACCTGCTCGGCGAGGAGCACCGCGGTTTTGCCTACCTGATGCAGGAGCTGCCGTGGGAGCGCCTGCAGATTGCCATCGGTGCCATCGCTTCGGCCGAAGGCGCGCTTGAATGGACGCTGCG
Organism: Ralstonia sp. SA306; assembly: GCF_054792405.1. NCBI lineage: Bacteria > Pseudomonadati > Pseudomonadota > Betaproteobacteria > Burkholderiales > Burkholderiaceae > Ralstonia > Ralstonia sp. SA306. Next base: position 48,846 of record NZ_CP096452.1, on the reverse strand, counting down.
CTACGTGCGCGAGCGCCAGGCCTTCGGCAAGGCCATCCTCGATTTCCAGACTGCGCGGCACGCACTGGCGGAACTGAAAACCGAAGTGCAGATCGGCCGCGTGTTTGTTGACCAGTGCATCGCGCTCAAGCTTGCCGGCAAGCTTGATGCCGCCACCGCGTCCATGGCCAAGTACTGGACCACCGACCTGCAGTTCAAGGTAATGGACCGCTGCGTGCAACTGCACGGCGGCTACGGCTACATGTGGGAATACCCCATCGCCCGCGCGTGGGCCGACTCGCGCGTGCAACAGATCTACGGCGGCACCAACGAGATCATGAAAGAGCTGATCGCCCGCACCCTTTAACGAGCACGACCTTCAGGACTCAACGCTATGGAAGCCTATATCTACGACGCCGTGCGCACGCCGCGCGGCAAGGGCAAGAAGGACGGCAGCCTGCACGGCGTGACGCCGCTGCGCCTGGCCGCAACCGCGCTGCGCGCCATCCGCGACCGCAACCAGCTCGACACATCGCTCGTGGACGACGTAGTGCTCGGCTGCGTGGAACCCGTGGGTGAACAAGGCGCGTGCATCGGCCGCGTCGCGGTGCTCACTGCTGGCTATGCCGAGACGACGGCCGGCGTGCAGATCAACCGCTTCTGCGCCTCGGGCCTGGAGGCCTGCAACATGGCCGCCGCGCAGGTGATGGCCGGGCAAAGCGACTTTGCCATCGGCGGCGGCGTAGAGAGCATGTCGCGCGTGCCGATGGGCGCTAGCGGGGGCGCATGGCCGGTCGACCCCGCAGCCGCCATCCCGCTGTACTTCGTGCCGCAAGGCGTGTCGGCCGACACCATCGCCACCAAGTGGGGCTACAGCCGACGTGACGTCGATGCCTACGCTGCAGAGAGCCACCGCCGTGCGCATGCAGCCAGCACCGCCGGCTGGTTCACGGGTTCCATCGTGCCGGTGCGTGACCAGAACGGCCTGACCATGCTCGACCGCGACGAGATGATCCGCCCGCAGACCACCGTAGACACGCTCGCGCAGCTCAAACCGTCGTTTGCGGAATTGGGCGAGCAATACGGCTTTGACGCGGTGATCCGCCAGCGTTATCCAGAGCTTGAACGCATCGAACACGTGCACCACGCGGGCAACAGTTCGGGCATCGTCGACGGCGCGGCGGCCGTGCTGATCGGCAGCCGCGAGGCCGGCAAGCGTGCGGGCCTCAAGCCGCGTGCGCGCATCCGCAGCTTTGCAAGCATCGGCTCGGAGCCGTCGATCATGTTGACCGGCCCCTCCCACGCAGCAGAGAAGGCGCTCAAGCGCGCCGGTATGTCCGCGTCCGACATCGACCTGTACGAACTCAACGAAGCCTTCGCCTCCGTCGTGCTGCGCTTCATGGAGGTGCTGGCCGTGCCGCATGACCGCATCAACGTCAACGGCGGCGCCATTGCGATGGGCCATCCGCTGGGCGCGACGGGCGCCATGATTCTCGGCACGCTGCTCGACGAGCTGGAGCGGCGTGGCGCGAGCACGGGCCTCGCCACGCTATGCGTGGGTGCCGGCATGGGCACCGCCACCATCATCGAACGTGTTTAAGGAGCGAGCTGACATGATCGACATCACCATCGACACCGACGGCATCGCCACGCTCACGTGGGACCAGCCGGGCCGCGCGCAGAATGTGCTCAACGGCGAAACCTGCGCCGCCTTCTTTGCCGCCATCGAACGCGTGTGCGCAGATGCCAGCGTCAAGGGCATCCTCATCACCTCCGCCAAGACGGATTTCATTGCCGGCGGCGACCTCGAATGGCTGCAGGCCAGCGACGACGCGCCCACCCTGTTTGAACGCACGTGCGAGCTGCACCGCATGCTGCGCAAGCTGGAAACCTGCGGCAAACCCGTGGCCGCCGCACTGCCGGGCTCCACGCTGGGCGGCGGGCTGGAGATTGCGCTCGCCTGCCACTACCGCGTGGCCGCCGACAACGCCCGCGCACGCTTCGGCCTGCCGGAAGTCACGCTGGGCCTCTTGCCGGGCGGCGGCGGTACACAGCGTTTGCCGCGCTTGATTGGTGTGCAGAAGGCATTGCCGATGCTGCTGGAAGGCAAACGCATCAAGGCGGCCGACGCACTCAAGCTCGGCATTGTCGATGCGGTCGTCAATGCGGGCGAAGAAGCCGATGCCGCACGCGCGTGGCTCCTCGGCGAAGGCCAGACTCGCGCGCAGCAACCGTGGGACACCAAGGGCTACAAGGTCCCTGGCGGCGGCATCTCCAGCCCCGCCGTGCAGCAGCTATTCACTGCGGCCAACGCCATGCTGCGGCAGAAAACCTACGGCAACTATCCAGCAGCGGCCAGCATCCTGTCGTGCGTGTACGAGGGGCTCATCACCGATCTTGATACGGGCCTCAAGACCGAGGCGCGCTACTTCGTGCAGGCGGTGCTGTCGCCGGAGGCCCGCGCGATGATCCGTACCCTTTTCTTCAGCCTGAACGCCGCCAACAAGCTGGCCGCGCGCCCCGGCGATGTGCCGGTGCGCCGCTACGCCAAGGTGGGCGTGCTGGGCGCAGGCATGATGGGCGCTGGCATTGCCTATGTCACGGCCAAGGCGGGGCTGCCTGTCGTGCTGCTCGACACCACGCAGGAAGCCGCCGAGCGCGGCAAGGACTATTCGCGCAAGCTGGTCGAGAAACAGGTACAGCGCGGGCGCCTGCATGCCGACCAAGCTGAAGCGCTGCTCGCGCGCATCCAGCCCACCACGTCCTACGCCGACCTGGATGGCGCGGGGCTCGTGGTGGAAGCCGTGTTCGAGCAGCGCGAAATCAAGGCCAACGTCACGCGCCAAGCCGAGGCCGTGCTGTCGCCCGATGCCATCTTCGCGTCCAACACGTCCACGCTGCCAATCACGGGGCTGGCGGAGGCAAGCCAGCGGCCGGGCAACTTCATCGGGCTGCATTTCTTCTCGCCAGTCGACAAGATGCCGCTGGTGGAGGTGATCGTCGCCCGGCAGACCACGCGGGCCACGCTGGCGCAGGCGCTCGATTACGTGAAGGCCATCGGCATGACACCCATCGTCGTCAATGACAGCCGCGGCTTTTATACGAGCCGCGTGTTTTCGACCTACGTGCTCGAAGGCCTGGCGATGCTCGCCGAAGGGGTGGCGCCCGCATTGATCGAGAACGCCGGGATGCTGGCCGGCATGCCGGTCGGGCCGCTCGCGCTCATCGACGAGGTTTCGAGCGAGCTGATTCACAAGGTCAACCAGCAAACCCGCGCCGACCTGGGTGTCGCCTATATCGAGCGCCCGGGCGAAGCCGTGGCCGAGCGCATGGTGGCCCTGGGCCGCCTCGGCCGCAAAGCGGGCCAGGGCTTCTACGACTATCCGGAGAGCGGCAAGAAAACGCTGTGGCCCGGGCTGGCGACCGAATACCCAAAAGCCGCCACGCAACCTGACGTGCAGACGCTGGTCGATCGCCTCATCACCGTGCAGGCCGTGGAAACGGCGCGATGCCTGGATGAAGGCGTGGTGACCGACCCGCGCGATGCCGATGTGGGCGCGCTGCTGGGTTGGGGATTCCCGGCATTCCGGGGCGGGCCGGTGTCGCACATCCATCGGATGGGGGTGGGCGCCTTTGTCGAGCTGTGCGACCGGCTGGCTGCGAAACACGGCCGCCGCTTCGCGCCCCCCGTCCTGCTGCGTGACATGGCAGACAAACAGACCGCGTTTTACGAACGCTGACCCTCCAGCGCCGCGCAACCACCGTCTGCGCGGCGCCTCACTTACAAGCGTTGCGCCCACACACCAACCCCGGGTAAGTCCGAGTTCTGCCCCCAAAAGCAAACGATTGCGCATCCATTCGCGGGCCAGGTCGTTCGGCTTAAGACACATGTGCTTCGCTCCGATATAGAGTGGAAGACACTTGAAATTGCCGACACCCAGGCACGCTGCGCGCGTGCCCCAGAGAACTGGACACGCAAACGCTGGAGTGGGGATGCCCGCAAAGCAATCGAAGGCTTTTTCTGATGGCACGACCGATACGACGCCATGGCAAGGATGGCGGCGGAGGCTGCTGTCTCCGCTGAATGTCGGTGCAGTGTTGGTCCTGTTGTTCATCTGGACGTTCACGTTCCATCAACTCACCCAAGAGCGCGACAGGCTGATCCGTGATGCGCAGTCGCGCACGCAGGTTGAAGCACGGGCATTTGGTGAGTACTCACTCGGCAGCGTGCGGCGCGTGTCGGAGTTCCTGCTCGATCTGCGCGCGAGCTGGCTATCCGGTCGCGACGTGTTCGAGCACGTCATCCACGAACGGCAGGAGGCCGTGCGCGACCTGACCTTCCAGGTGGCCGTGATCGACGAGAACGGCATGCTGGTCTACTCCAGCATCGGCCCCACGACAGAACGCGTCGACCTGAGCCAGCGCGAACACTTTCGCGTGCACAAGGAATCGGGCGGACGCGATGTGCTGTTCATCAGCGACCCGGTGCAGGGCAAGATCTCGAAAAAGTGGTCGATCCAGTTCACGCGCCCCATCCTCAGGGCTGGCCAGTTTGCCGGTGTCGTCGTGGTGTCGGTCAGCCCGGAACAGTTCGCCAGCTTTGCGAATACGCTTGCCATTGGCAAGGACGGGGCCGCCACCATCATCCGCGAGTCAGGGCAGGTCCTGGCCCGCGTGCCCAACCCGACCGCGGGTATCGAAAAACCGCCGCGCGCCCGGCAGTTCAACAAGCCGGGCGCGCTGGAAACGGGCAGCTACCGCGTGGTGTCGGGCACCGACGGCGTGGAGCGCATCATCGGCTATCACCATGTACCGGAGATCGGGCTGTACTTCCTGGTGGGTGAGTCGGTTGCCTCGGTGCTGGCGCCTTACGACGGCTATCGGCGCACCGCGCTGGTGGAGGCGGCCGGCTCCACCCTGCTGCTCGCGCTGCTGTATTTCACGCTGCGCCACCAGGGGGCCGAGCGCAAGCGGCACATGGAAGACATGCGCCTGGCCTCCATGGTCTATGCCTCGAGCAGCGAAGCGATGATGGTGACGACGCTCGACGGGCACGTGATCGACGTGAACCCGGCCTTTACGATCACCACCGGCTATTCGGCGCAGGAGTTCAAGGGCCAGTCCAGCGATGCCATCCGCTCCGAATGCAACGAGGCCACCGTGATCGACGCCATGCGCGAAGGCGTGTCAACCAAGGGCTCGTGGAGCGGCGAATACCTGATCCGCCGCAAGGACGGCAGCGAGTTCCCCGCGCTGCTCACCATCGACACGTTTGCAGACAGCACGCTGGGCGAGCCGCGCCGGGTTGCGCTCATCCACGACATGACGGAGAAAAAGCGCGCCGAAGAGGTCATCTGGCGGCAGGCAAACTTCGATGCGCTCACCGATCTGCCCAACCGGCACATGTTCTACAACCGCCTGCGGCAGGAGATTGCGCGGGCGCGACAGACGTCTACACAACTGGCGTTGCTGTTCATCGATCTGGACCGCTTCAAGGAAGTGAACGACACGCTCGGCCATGACCAGGGCGACGTCCTGCTCAAGGAGATCGCCCGGCGCATCTCCGCCATCGTGCGAGGCACCGATACGGTCGCGCGGCTGGCGGGCGACGAATTCATCATCATCCTGCCGGACCTGTCCGATGCCGGGGCGGTCACGCCCATCATTCGCAGCCTGCTCGCGCGCATTGCCGCGCCGCTGCAGCTCGGCCAGGAAAGCGTGGAGGTGTCGGCCAGCATTGGGATGGCGCTGTACCCGCGCGATGCCGACACCGCAGAATCGTTGCTCGTGCGCGCAGACCAGGCCATGTTTGCGGCCAAGAGCGCGGGACGGAATCAATGGGCCGTCTTTACCCCGGCATTGCAGCGCGCCGAACAGGAACGCCTGCGCGTGACCAGCGACCTGCGCGTGGCGCTCGCGCACGGCCAGCTTGCGGTGCACTACCAGCCCATCGTCGATCTGCTCACGGGCAAGGTCCGAAAGGCAGAGGCGCTGATCCGCTGGACGCACCCCGTGCGGGGCGAGATCGATCCGGCGGATTTCATTCCGGTGGCGGAAGACAGCGGGCTGATCGTCGAGATCGGCAAGTGGGTGCTGAACAAAGCCCTGGACCAGCTCACGCACTGGCAGGCCACGCTCGACAACACGATGCAGGTGTCGGTCAACAAGTCGCCGCTGGAGTTCCGCGCGCACCAGTCGGGCACCGAATCGTGGCCCAAGGTGGTGGAGCGCCGCGGGCTTCCGCCGCACAGTCTGGTCGTTGAAATAACCGAAGGCTCGTTGATGGCCGACAGCGCGGAGGTGATCGAGCACCTGCACGAATTCCGGCGCGCGGGTGTGGACATTGCACTCGACGATTTCGGCACGGGGTATTCGTCGCTCTCGTACCTGAAGCGCTTTGATATCGACTACATCAAGATCGACCAGTCGTTCGTGCGCAGCCTCGCGCATGACCCGAAAGACATCGCCCTGTGCAGCGCCATCGTGAGCATGGCGCACGCACTGCGCATCAAGGTCATTGCCGAAGGCATCGAGACCGAGGAGCAGAAGGCGATTCTGGTGGCCGCAGGCTGTGACTACGGCCAGGGCCACCTCTTCTGCCCACCGGTGCCGCCCGCAGCGTTTGAAGCCTTTGTGGCCAAAAGGCAGCTTGCGGAAACCTGATCGTTTTTCAGCCGCCGCGCACGGCCCGCGCAAAGGCTTGCACCACATCGGCAGACGCATCGGTGATGGCCCAGTAGCCCATGCCGGCGCTGCGCCAGACCATCAACTGGTAGCCACGCTCGGTGCGCAGCGCGGGCTCTGTATCACCGCCCGCCTCGGGGCGTACGTACAAGTCGACCGGATGCTGCGCTGAGCGGTAGACCAGCACCGCCACCGGGCGGCCGTCGATGTAGTCCAGCCGCCCCCCGATGAGCGGGAACCCGCGTGCGGCAAGGTCGGTAACGGGCGGCGCATAGTCGATGCGGCCGTTGAACCACGGCTTGACCGTGTGCCGATCGGACGACAGCACATCCGTCTCCCGCGCGCCCAGCAGCGCTCGCACGTGGCTGGCGGTGATGTCGTGCGCGGTGAGCGCCGCCGTATCGGGCCGGCCCACCAGCACGCCCACACCGAGTGCCACAGCCGCGAGCGCGGCTGCGCCCAATCCCAAGCCGAGCCCCCGCGATGGCGTGATCAACCAATTAGCCAAGCGCTGCCATGGCAATTCCGTCCGGCGCGGCGCGCGCGCACCGGGCGATTCGGGGCGCACGGCGGACTCTGCCTGCACGGCCTGCACGGCCTGCAATACACGCTCGCTCAAACCCGGCGGCGCTTTCATGTAGAGCGCCGGCGCACGCAGTCCCTGCCGCAGCGCACGTACCACGCCGTCGTGGCGCGCGGCGATGTCGGTGCAAGCGGCACACGTGGCCAGATGCGCTTCCATGCGCAGGCTGTCGGCCGCACCGAGTTCGCCATCGGCGCGGGCAGCCAGCAGCGCGCGGATGTCGTCACAGTTCATGGCGGGACTCCTTGGTACTGTTTCCCAGACCGCCCGATGCGCGGATGGGCGTCACATTGGTGCGCAGCGGCGCGTTGTCTTCCGTGAGCAGGCGGGCGAGCTGCTGCCGAGCACGCGCCAGCCGCGACATGACCGTGCCGATGGGCGCGTCGACCACGGCGGCAATGTCGCGGTACGGCAGGTCTTCCAGCTCGCGCAGCACGAGCACCTCGCGATACGGCACGGGCAACTGCGCCAGCGCGGCATGCACGCGGCGCACGTCGTCGATGCGGGCGAGCAGCGCGGCGGGGTCGACGCCGTAGCTGGCGCTGTCGTCGTTGCCCTGGCCGGCAGCCGCGTCGTCATCCCACGGCTGTGCCGGTGCCTGCTTGCGGCGCGCGCATTCCGAAAACCATGTGTTGCGCACGATGGCCAGCAGCCATGGGCGGCCGTCACCACCGCGAAACCCACCAAACAACCGGAACGCGCGCAGGCAGGCTTCCTGAACGATGTCGTCGGCGTCTTGCGCGTCGCCCGAAAGCCAGCGCGCCAGGTTGTAGGCGGCGTCGACATGCGGCAGCACCGCCTGCGCAAAGCGCTGGGCGTCGGTGGGCAGATCGAGCGTGGGGTCTGGCAGGTCGGGCATGGCGGCCTGGAGGCGGTTGACCTCCGTATACCGGGGTGCAATCCAGTTTATTCCCGCGCCGAAGAAATTTTGTGAAAACGCCAATCTTGTGGAATACGCGGGCACCCCAGCCGGTATGACAGGCAGGACCGGCGCTTCCTTCATTGCCATTGCGCCGGGCCGCTACCCAACTCAGTCATCTATTGCAGGGGACACCCATGAGCAAGCAACCCGGACGACGCCAGTTCCTGCAACTGGCCGCGGTCGGCGGTCTGGTGTACGCATCCGGCCTGCCCGGCTGGCAGGCGATGGCGGCCACCACGCGCGTCGCCGGCGCCAAGCCAGACGATTTCTACTTCGTGCAGTTATCCGATACCCACTGGGGCTTCAAGGGCGCACCGAATCCGGATTCGCAAGGCACGCTGCCCAAGGCGATTGCGGCGGTGAATGCGCTGTCGCCCGCGCCGGACTTTGTCATCTTCACGGGCGACCTCAGCCACATCAGCGACGACCCTGCCGAGCGCCGCAAGCGCCTGGCCGAGTTTCGCGACATTGCCGCGAAGATCAAGGTGCCGGTGGTGCATTACATGCCGGGCGAGCACGATGCCTCGCTCGACAACGGCGAGGCCTATATCGAATTCTTCGGCCGCACGCATTATTCGTTCGATCACAAGGGCGTGCATTTCATCGCCATCGACAACGTGTCGGACCCATCGGCGCGCGTGGGCGATGCACAGCTCGCGTGGCTGGCCGCGGATGTGCGGTCCGTGCCTGAGCACACGCCCATCGTCGTGTTCACGCATAGGCCGCTGTTCGATCTGTACCCGCAATGGGACTGGGCCACGCGAGACGGCCAGCAGGTCATCGATTTGCTGATGCCGCACCCGAACGTGACCGTGTTCTACGGCCACATCCACCAGGAACATCACCACATGACCGGGCACATTGCGCATCACTCGGCGCGCTCGCTGATGTTTCCGCTGCCCGCGCCACCCGCACCAGGCTCGCAGGCAAGACGCAACCCGATCCCGTGGGATGCCGCCGCGCCCTACCGCGGCCTGGGCTGGCGCAGCATTGCCGAGCACGGCAAGCAGGACACCGCCACCTGGGCGCTGGCCGAACAGCCGATCCAGGCAAACAGCGAAGCCAACGCCACCACCAAGACGCCGGAGACCACCTGACATGCGCCCCCTCATTGCACACAACCCCAAGCGCCGGCTGGCGCTGCGTCAGTTCACCGTGCTCGCGACGGGTGCGGCACTCGCCTGTGTTGCGCATGGCGAAGGCCCGACCGTCATCCGCGTACACGCGCGCAAGTTCACCTTCACGCCCGACAAGATCACGCTCAAGCGCGGCGTGCCCGTGGTGTTCGAGCTGACCGGGCAGGACATCCTGATGGGTTTTGCCATTCCGGATTTCAACGTGCGCGCCGACGTCGTGCCGGGCCAGACCGTGCGGCTGGCGCTTACGCCCGACAAGACCGGCACGTTTGATTTCCTGTGCGACATCTTCTGCGGCTCGGGCCACGAGACGATGAATGGAACGTTGACCGTCACCTGAAGCGCAAAGAGCAAAGAAGAAAGCGAAGTGAAACGCCCCGACCTGTTCGGGGCGTTTTCATTGACAGGATGCACGCATGACGCGCGTGCAGCGACATACAGATTCTTTACGACGCGCGGGAATAAACCGTCGGCCTGCGGTGTTTACTCCGCTGACACGCCATCGACCCGCACTCTGGAGGACCCATATGTCGCCACGTTCGCAGCGTCGCCTACGCACGTTGCTGTTTGCTGTGTTCACACTCTTGTCAGGCATCGGAGCGCACGCTGCAGTTGCGCAGGAAGCACCGCCACAGGCCAATCGCGAGCAGGCCTTCCTTGCCGAAAACGATGTCGCCATGACAAAGATGATGGACGGCATGGCCCCGAAGCCCAGCGGCAACATCGACCAGGATTTCGTCGCGATGATGACGCCACATCACCAGGGCGCCATCGACATGGCCGTGGCCTACCTGCGCTACGGCCAGAACGAACAACTGCGCCGCATCGCGCAGGAAATCGTCGTCGCGCAACAGCAAGAGATTGCAGCGATGCGCTTGGCGCTTGGCCAGCCGCCGCCCCCGTCGGCACCGGTCCCCACGCAGCTCCGCCCGGCCTCCGCAACGACTGCGCCCGCATCCCATGCGGCGCATCACGCCCACACCACCACCCCCCAACAGGAAGACCAATGAAACACCGACTGTTTGTTGCCACGGCGCTTGCCGCAGCGGCCATCACGTGCGCCGCGAGCGCCAGCGCCGGGCAGGCACCCGCATCCCTTGCCTCGCCTGACATTCCCATCAGCCACAGGGATCGCGTCTACGCGGCCGAGCAATTCTCAAACACGGTGTCCGTCACGGACCCCGCCAGCAACACGCTCCTGGGTGTGATCAAACTGGGCGATCCTGCGCCCGGCAACTTCAGCCCGCTCTATCGCGGACAGGTGCTGGTGCACGGCATGGGCTTCTCGCCAGATCACCGGACCTTGGCGGTGGTCTCCATCGGCTCCAACTCGGTCACGTTCATCGATACGCAGACCAACGCCGTCAAACACACCACGTATGTTGGCCGCTCGCCTCACGAAGCGTTCTACACGCCGGATGGCAGCGAGGTCTGGGTGACCGTGCGCGGGGAAAACTACATCGCCGTGCTCGATGCCAATACCTATGCAGAGAAGGCGCGCGTTACCGTACCGGCGGGCCCCGGCATGCAGATCTTTTCGCCGGACGGCAAGTACGGCTACGTGTGCTCGTCGTTCAATCCGGAAACGGTCGTGATCTCGACGGCCGATCACAAGATCGTGGGACACATCAAACAGGAATCGCCGTTCTGTCCCAACATTGCCGCCACGCCGGATGGCAAGCAGGTGTGGTTCACATTGAAGGACATCGGCAAGGTGCAGGTATTCAACGCCCGCCCGCCGTTCAATGCGATCACGTCGTTCGAGACCGGGCCCATCACCAACCACGTCAACTTCGCGCATAACGCCAAGGGCACGTTTGCCTATGTGACGATCGGCGGCACGAACCAGGTCAAGGTATTCCGGACCGACAATTTCGAACAGATCGCGACGATTCCCGTCGGCAAGCTTCCGCACGGCCTATGGCCGTCCGGTGACGGCACCCGCATCTATGTCGGCCTGGAGAATGACGACGCATTGGCCGTCATCGACACACTGACGAACAAGGTGGTATCGACTGTCCCGATTGGGCAGGCACCGCAGGCGCTGACGTACGTGCCGAACGCTGTGCCGGAAGGCAACGGCACGGAGAACCTGCAGCCGCTTGGCACAGCGGGGCAGGTCAGCCACCTCGCACTCGTGCCGGCCACCGCAGACAAGTCCGACGCATCGGCCGCCCCCACCAGCGTGGCGCTGTTCGATCAGGGGCTCGTTCAGGTATTCCAGGCATCGGTGACCGGATTGCAGCCGAAGCAGCCCTATGCGATTGCCTTGTCACAGAATGCGGATGGCAGCGGCCCGCTTGAGACCCTGGCGAGCTTCATGACCAACCCGGCCGGTGGCGCCATCGTCAACTCGATCGGGCAGATTCGGCAGGTGGTCACGCCTGGCAACGCGGACGCTGGCAACACGCGCCGGTATCTTGTGATTGCACCGGTGGTGTCCGGCAAGCTTGGGACTGCGGTGCAGATTCAGGCGCGCTAGGCAATGTGCGCCCCTGCGGCGTTCGTGCCGGGGGAGACCGTGCGGCTGGCGCTTACGCCCAACAAGACCGGCACGTTTGATTTCCTGTGCGACATCTTCTGCGGCTCAGGCCACGAGACGATGAATGGAACATTGACCGTCACCTGAAGCGCAGCGGCCAACGCAAAACGCAAAACGCCCCGAACAAGTCGGGGCGTTTCATCTGCGAGCGCTGTCTCAGGCCAGCGCGTCTGGCACAGCCAGGGTCAGCAGCAGTTCGTCGAGTCGCTCCATGGTGGAGGTCATGCCGTCTTTCATCCCCATGTCGATAACCTTCTGCACGTCTTCCGGCGAGTTGTACAGCACCACAGTCGTGACGAGGGTGCGTTCGTTCGCATCGGCAAATGTGACATCCCAGCGGGCGCGGGGCATATCCGGATTCACGGCGCCGGTTTCATCAGAAAAACCATCAATGGCCGCATAGCTGTCGATCGGGGTGATCTTCTGATAGTCCAGACGGCTCCAGAATGACTCTCCATCGGGCGTGATCATGGCGTAGTGCCAGTAGCCGCCTTCCTTGAATTCCATATGCTTGGTCTTGGTGGCGAGCGGCTTGGGCGCAAACCACTGATCGAGCAATTCGCGCTTTGTATGGCAATCCCACACTAGCTGGCGCTTCGCCGCGAACTCTCGCCTCACGGTGAGGCTGCTCTTTTGCATGTCGACGAGGAAATCAAACCGAAGATCAGCCTTCATTGTTTTCTCCTTGGAGTTTCTCTAAGAGGTTGTCCAGATTGCTGTACCTGCTCGCCCAGATCGCGTGCTGTTTCTCAAACCAGCGCTCGGCTGCAGCAAGCTTCTTGCGCTCGAGCATGCACGTCCGGATGCGTCCGCTCTTCTGCGAGCGGACCAGCCCGACGCCTTCCAGCACCCGCATGTGCTTCATGAATGACGGCAGCGCCATGTTGAATGGCTCGGCCAGTTCACTCACCGTCGCGGGCCCTTCGCCGAGCCGCTGAATAACCGCCCTGCGCGTTGGGTCCGAAAGCGCGTGAAATACCGCGTCTAGCGCAATTCCATTGTTATCCATTTGGCTAACTATATACGTGAGAATACTTTGATGCAACAGGGCTCGAGGGCGCGTTGTGACGTGGGTGGTTGGCCCGTCAGCATGACCACACCCCCATGCTAGGATGACCTTCCCCCCGGCAGCAGCCACACCGCACATGACTACCATCTACGCGACACTCGGCGTGCAGCCGAACGCGACCCTGGACGAAATCAAGCGCGCTTACCGCCGCGCCACGATGAAGTGGCATCCCGACCGCAACCCTGGCCGCGAAGCCGAGGCCTATGCGGCGTACCAGGAAATCCGCGAAGCCTACGCCATCCTCTCCGACGCTGAACAGCGCCGCGTTTATGACGAGGTCTTCGCGCAGGAAATGCAGCGCTGGCAGGCCGAGCGTGATGCGCAGGAAGCACAGGAGCGGGAAGCGCAACGCGAGCGCGAACGCGTTGCACAGGAGCATTACGAAAAGATGGTCGCCATCGCCATGCGCTTTGCCGACGATGGCCACAATCGCGACGTCCTATTCGGCGTGCTGCTTGGCCGGGACTGCGATGCAGAACTTGCCGCGCGCATTGCCGACAGCGTGTGGGCCTTGCAGGAAGCACGGCGCAACACAGTGGCCGCCGCTGACACGCCCGACAGCGAAGCGACGATCCAACCCGATGAAGCGACTTCGCCCCAGCGGCACTCAAGCGCGTTCGAGTCGTTCTGGCAAGGGTTATTTGGCCTGCGGCAATAGCTGCCGATAGTGACGGTGACGGGTACACGTCAAATGCGGACGCTCCCGTGCTGCGGATAGCGGCAATCGCTCTGCTTTCGATGCTCGACGCCTACTCTCAGATGGTCGACAATCCGCACGATATTTCGGCTGATATTGCGTGCTTGGGGCATGTGGAGAATCAATGCAAATCGATGTGCAGATCGTTAATTCGTTGACTGATGGAGAAAGCGGGGGGAACCCGGCAGGTGTTGTGATTGATGCTGATGCTCTTGAAGTGAACCAGAAGCTGGAGGTCGCGCGGCAAGTCGGGTTGTCGGAAACAGCCTTCGTGTCGACGTCGAGCATAGCGACGATCAAACTGGAGTTCTTCACGCCAACGCGCCAGATTGCTCACTGCGGGCACGCAACGATTGCCACCTTCTCGCTGCTTAGAAAACTCGCCAGGGTCGGCAATGGGACGCTGTCGAAAGAAACGATTGATGGCTGCAGGACCATTCTCGTTGACGGTGACATCATCTTGATGGAGCAGCAGCAGCCCGTATATCACCCCATCAAGCGGGAATCCGATCTCGCCTCAAGAATTTCAAGATCGATCGGGATGGAGCCTGCGGAAATCTATCGCACTGCAGACCCGATGGTGGTCAACACGGGCAATAGCTTCCTTATTCTTGCATTGCCCGACGAACGCTCCGTCGCTGCGGTCCGCCCAGATCAACGGGCTATCGAGGCGATCAGCGAGGAGCTCAACCTGATCGGTTATTACCTCTTTTCGACATCGACGAGGACTGCTGGTCGCCAAGCGGGAACGCGAATGTTCGCGCCAAGATTCGGAATTGATGAAGAGTCTGCAACCGGAACAGCAGCTGGCCCCTTGGCTTGCTTTCTATACGAGAAGATGGGCGTCAAGAACCGGGCGATGACAATAGAACAGGGACAACTGATGCAGCCGCCATCTCCAAGTGCGATCAAAGTCATTCTCGACATTGAGGAAGGTAGGATTTCGCGGTTGATGGCTGGCGGGATGGCTACTGTCGAGCGGTCTGTGAGCGTAGACGTCTGACAGCGCTAAACCGTTGACCAGCGGTCCAATTCATCACGCGAAAAGACCGATCGCCTGTCCCGTTCGATTCCAACGCTTCCAAGTGTGACGGGCCTCGGCTAGTCATACGCCAATTCTGATTTATAGTTTCGCCCCTGCTCAGACGAAGCAGCCATCGGTACACTCTGCGCCATCGTTTTCCGTGCCATAGAGAAAGCGATCGAGGCTTGGAACCCTCGGGCATAACGGGCAAGCGCCGAGCATAGGTGCTTGTCCTCAACCGCTATGGCTTGGCTTCGTCTCCCTCATTGGGCGAGCCAGGCTTGTACGGCTTCGGCCGTGCCGATCGTTATGTCTCGGTGTTCCAAACCTGCCTGTGCTCGCCCACCCCTCCCAAGGGTTGGGCGCGGTTCCGTTCATCACATGAAGAGGAATGCCGTGACCTGCTCGATCTCCCACGCCACCAACTCACCGGCTGGCGACGCGCTTAGCGAATATCAGAAAGGCATGCAGACAGCGCGCGGATTCCTGCGCGCCATGTTCAGCCGCAACGCCGCGGGCGACACGTGCGATACAGGCGCGAAGCCTGCGCCGGAACATCCGGATCAACAACGCTGACTTCATGGGCGACCCAGGCGCATGAAGTCTGCTCGCGCCGATGTTGCAGCATCGGTGCGGGGCTCGCCCACCCATCATCCTGAAGCGTGGTGCACCGCTCGGCCCGCGCTATCTCGCGCCCAGCAAACGACACTCCGCCGACAACGCCAGCAGGTTCGGATCGCGCTCGCGATTGCGCTGCATCACCAGCACGATGTGCTGGCTGATCGCATAACGCGCGGCCAGCGGAATCAGCTGCACCTTGGGGCTGAAGTCGGCCACTCGACGGGGCAGCAACGCGTAGCCGATGCCGCCGCTAACGAGGTTCATGAGAGAAAAGATGTCGCCCACGCGCAGGGCAATCTGCGGCGCAAAGCCCGCCTTGTCGAAGGCGGCCATGAAATCGTGGTACGTCGCAAAGTCGTCGCCGAGCGCGACGAACTTTTCGCTGCGTACGGTTTGCAAGTCGATCTCCGCTGACGACGCATACGGCGAGCCGAGCGGCGCAGCAAACAGGATCTCGTCGGCAAACATCGGCACGGTCAGCAGATCGGGATTGCGCAGCGGCTCGCCCAGTGCGATGACGATGGCGTCGAGCTGGCCGTCTTCCAGCTTGGCGAGCAGGCTGCGGTTTGAGCCCAGCGTGAGTTCGATGTCGAGCGCGGAGCGACGCGTCTTCAGGCCCGCAAAGATGCGCGGCAGCGTGCCCACCGTCATCGAATAGAGCCCACCGATCTTCAACGTGGTCGACGAGAACCCCGCCGCTTCGCGCGTGCGGCGCACGCCGGCTTCGCACTCGGCCAGGATGCGCTCCACGTGTTCTGCAAACACATAGGCGGTCGACAGCGGAATCAGCTTGCGGCCATCGCGCTTGAACAGCGGGCAGCGCAAACCCTCTTCCAGTGAATGCAGCGCGCGATGCACGCTCACCGTGCTTTGCCCGAGCGCTTCGGACACGCGCGCCATGTTGCCCAGCGTCATGAACGACTGGAAGACCTCCAGCTTCTTCAGGGTGATGTCTTCATCGATTGCCATGGCAGGGTCTCCTCCGGGCGCGTTCTGTCGGCGCGCTGCTATCAGAATCGGTCATTGTTTCATTAACTTGAAGTTAATGAAACCACATCTAGGTTGATTGAAGCGCACGGGGTTCCCGCCTACGGTACAGGGCATCAAATCAATCAAGGCTGGAGACGCCACCCAATGCAACCGATGCCCACCCAATCGGCAAACGGGGCCAACGCACCCATCCCGCCCCAATGGCGCCGCCGGCGCGACGAGAAAGAACGCCGCCTGACTGCAGCCCGGCGCATTGCCAACGGCAAGGTCATTCCCACCAGCGATATCGTTGCCGCGCTCGAAGCGCTGCTTGCCCCGGGCGATCGCGTCGTGCTGGAAGGCAACAACCAGAAGCAGGCGGATTTCCTCTCGCGCTCGCTGGCCAAGGTGAACCCCGAGCGCCTGCACGATCTGCACATGATCATGCCGAGCGTGAGCCGGGCCGAACACCTCGACATTTTCGAAGCCGGCATCGCGCACAAGCTCGATTTCTCGTTTGCCGGGCCGCAGAGCCTGCGCATCAGCCAGTTGCTGGCCGACGGGCTGCTGGAAGTCGGCGCCATCCACACCTACATCGAGCTGTATGCACGGCTGGTGGTGGACCTGATTCCCAACGTGTCGTTGGTGGCCGGTTTCAAGGCCGACCGCGACGGCAACATCTACACCGGACCGAGCACCGAAGACACACCTGCGTTGGTCGAACCTGCCGCGTTTTCCGATGGCATCGTCATCGTGCAGGTCAATGAGATCGTCGATGACCCGGCCGACTTGCCGCGTGTGGACATTCCGGGCTCGTGGGTCGACTTCATCGTGCAGGCCGACAAGCCGTTCTACATCGAGCCGCTGTTCACACGCGACCCGCGCCTCATCAAGCCCGTGCACGTGCTGATGGCGATGATGGCCATTCGCGGCATCTACCAGCGGCACAGCGTGCAGTCGCTCAACCACGGCATCGGCTTCAACACAGCCGCCATCGAGCTGATCCTGCCGACGTACGGCGAACGCCTGGGCCTCAAAGGCAAGATCTGCCGCAACTGGACGCTGAACCCGCATCCGACGCTCATTCCCGCCATTGAATCGGGCTGGGTGGAAAGCGTGCATTGCTTCGGCACGGAACTCGGCATGGAGCGCTACGTGGCCGCACGCCCCGATGTGTTCTTCACCGGCCGGGACGGTTCGCTGCGCTCGAATCGCATGCTGTGCCAGCTCGCCGGCCAATATGCGGTCGACCTGTTCATTGGCGCGACGCTGCAGGTGGATGGCGACGGGCATTCGTCCACCGTCACGCGCGGTCGACTCGCCGGCTTTGGCGGCGCGCCCAACATGGGCCACGACCCGCGCGGCCGCCGTCACGCCACGCCTGCGTGGCTGGACATGACCGAACCCGTGACGATGCTGGAGCGCGGCAAGAAGCTCGTCGTGCAGATGGTCGAGACGTTCCAGGAAGGGGGCAAGCCGACCTTCGTCGACACGCTCGACGCGGTGGCCGTGGCCAAGCAAAGCGGCATGCCGCTCGCGCCCATCATGATCTACGGCGACGACGTCACGCACCTGCTGACCGAAGATGGCATTGCGTATCTCTACAAGGCCCGCTCGCTGGAAGAGCGGCGCGCCATGATTGCCGCCGTGGCGGGTGTCACGTCGATCGGCCTGCGCCACGACCCGTCCAAGACGGAGCAGATGCGCCGCGACGGCCTGATCGCCCTGCCAGAAGACCTGGACGTGCGCCGCAGCGATGCGAGCCGCGAGTTGCTCGCCGCCAAGAGCATCGCCGACCTGGTCGAATGGTCCGGCGGCCTGTACGACCCGCCTGCGCGCTTCCGGAGCTGGTAATGGAGAAGACATTGCAACGGCCCCTGCCGGCCAGCCCGAAAGCGCGTGCAAAGCGATTGGCCGCGCTGGTCGAGTCTGCCCTCATCGACGAGGTAACGCTGTCGCCCAAACCCGGTCTTGTGGACGTGCGTGGCAACGGCGCGCATCACGATCTCGACTGGACGCTGATGGTGCATTCCGCCCAAACCCTGCGCCCTGCATTTGAAGCCATGGCATTGGCCGGCGCGCAGATCGAAACGCAAGCCGGCGCACAACTCGCGCTGCGCGAGCGCATCGGCCGCATTGGCCGCGAAGGCGAAGCGGCCATGCTCGACGCCACCGGCGGCATCAACACGCACCGTGGTGCCATCTGGGCGCTCGGCTTGCTGGTGACGGCTGCGGGCCAAGCGCCGCATGCATTGGGCGCGGCTGCTGTTGCCAGCCGCGCGGCACGCCTGGCCAACATCCCGGATCGCTTTGCGCCTGTCTCCACGGGCCACAAGGGCGAGCGCGCGTGCAACGACTACGGCGTCGGCGGTGCGAAGGGGCAGGCCTCTGCCGGCTTCCCGCACGTGATCAAGGTCGCGCTGCCGGCGTTGCGCCAGGCGCGCGCAGCAGGCATTCGCGAAGACCACGCACGCGTGGATGCATTGCTTGCCGTCATGGCCGCGCTGGACGACACCTGCGTGCTCGCACGCGGCGGCGCGGATGCGCTACGCGTCGTGCAAACGGGCGCGGCCACCGTGCGCGCAGAAGGCGGCTTGGCCACAGCGCAGGGCCGTCGCGCTTTCCGCACGCTTGAACAAGACATGCTGGCGCTGCACGTGTCGCCCGGCGGCGCAGCCGACTTGCTGGCCGCCGCGCTCTTCCTCGACCGCCTGCCCGCAAGCGCGCACGCAACGTCCGACATCGAATCCGCTCATCAGGAAACCGAACATGGAGCATCTTGATTTTCAGTTCACCGGCGGCGCACCCGCCGCGCGCCGTGCGTATGCCGGCGTGGTCGGCTCGGGTGACCTCGAAGTGCTGCTGACTCCGGGCAGCGCCGGCCAGATCGACGTGGCCATCACCACGTCCGTCAACGGCATGAGCGCGACATGGCAGGCGCAGCTTGCACGTGTGTTCGGCTCGCACACGTGGCCGGCGGCCAAGATCACCATCAACGACTTCGGCGCGACACCGGCCGTGGTCCGGTTGCGGCTTGAGCAAGCGCTTGAAGCGCTCGCCCAGCCTTGAGGAGACACGCATGTCGCGCAACCCGATTGAACGAGACAGCTTTATCGAACGCGATGCGCGCCGACGCGCCATCGCCCTGCTCGACCCCGGCACCTTCCGCGAGCTGCTCGATCCGTTCGAGCAATTGACCTCGCCGTGGCTGCCGCGCCAGGGCATCGTCACGCAGGCCGACGATGGCGTGGTGGTGGCACGCGGCACGCTGGGCGGGCAGCCCGCCGTGGTGCTCGCCATTGAAGGCGCCTTCCAGGGCGGCAGCATGGGCGAGGTGTCCGGCGCCAAGATTGCCGGTGCGCTGGAGCTGGCGGCAGAAGACAACCGCAACGGCGTTCCCACACGCGCCGTCATCGTTTTCGAGACGGGCGGCGTGCGGCTGCAGGAAGCCAACCTGGGTCTGGCGGCCATTGCCGAAATCCACGCAGGCATCCGTGCCCTGCGCGAGTACGGACCGGTGGTCGGCATCACGGCGGGCGTGGTCGGCTGCTTTGGCGGCATGAGCATCGCCGCAGGCCTGTGCAGCTACCTGCTGATGACGCGTGAGGCACGCCTCGGCCTGAACGGCCCGCAGGTGATCGAACAGGAAGCCGGCATTGAAGAATACGACTCGCGCGATCGCCCCTTCATCTGGAGCCTGACGGGCGGCGAACAACGCGCCGCCACCGGGCTGGCCGACGTCTGCATCGAAGACGATTCCGTCGCCATCCGCGCGCAGGTGATCGAGTGGCTGCGCGCAGGTGCACCCAAGCACCAGCGCAGCGAGCAGATCGACGACTACCTCGAATGCCTCAACGCCGTCGACACATCGCGCCAAGCCACGGCAGAAGATGTGCGCACGCACTATGCAAAGGACGTCGCATGAGCCAGAACGAACTTTCCACGCGCGGCGCGACCTGGATGCGCGCGCTTGCCAACGGCACGCCGGTGGCGGGCTACAGCAGCACGCTGCAAGTCGTCGATGCCACGCTGGCCGGCCAGCCCACGCGCTACATCGCCGTGGTGCCTGATGCGGAAAACCGCTTCCCCCGCGCACGCAACGGTGAAGTCGGCCTTATCGAAGGCTGGCAGCTCGCGCGTGCCGTGCGCGATGCCATGACTGCGGATGCGGGGCAGGAAAAGAAGCGCGCCATCGTCGCCGTCATCGATGTGGCAAGCCAAGCCTACGGGCGACGGGAAGAGGCCTATGGCATTCACCTCGCACTGGCTGCAGCGGCGGATGCTTACGCGGCTGCCAGGTTGGCCGGCCACCCCGTGATCGGTCTTATCGTCGGTCGTGCCATGTCGGGTGCGCTGCTGGCGCACGGCTACCAGGCCAATCGCCTGCTCGCCCTGGATGATGCCGAGGTAATGGTGCACGCGATGGGCAAGGCCGCAGCGGCGCGCGTGACGCTGCGCTCGGTCGCCGATCTGGAACGCCTCGCGCAGGAGATTCCGCCCATGGCCTACGACATTGCCAGCTTCGCGTCGCTCGGGTTGCTGTGGAAACTGTTGAAGGTGAAATCGGCCAACGCACCTGATGCAAGCGACGTCGATACCGTGCAGACCGCGCTCGCGGCAGCGCTGGCGGACATCGCTGCCGACCCATCGCGCGGACTCGAAAGCCGCATGGGCGCGCCACTGCGCAACGCGTCCTCAGAGGTACGCAAACGCCTGCGCGAGCAATGGAACGCGCAGCCAGAAAGCGCATAACAAATAGGAGACACATCAGGACGCGAGCCTAAAGCACCAGATGGTGTGGCCGTGCCCTGCCCTATGCGGCGCCTTGGATTTTTGTGAGCGGGCGGAAAAAGGAAGGAGGCTGTTTGAGCGCAGCGAGTTTGCCTCCTTCCCCGCACGGTCACGGAAATTCAAGGAGTCTTTCGCCGCATCGGGCGCGCCTTTCTTTGCTTACTTTCTTTGGCAAGACAAAGAAAGTAAATCAGCCCCGGCAGGGGATGAAACAAAGGATGCACCAGCAAAGCAAAACAAAGTCCTCAACCCTCGATCACCAAAACACCACAACAGGCGACCCATCGCCGTTCCTTCAGGAGACAAAGAAGTGATCATCTACGGTACAACCCTGCTGGCGCTATGTCATCTCGCCGGCCTCTTCCTGGGCGACCTGCTCGGCCAGGCCATCGGCGTGAAGGCCAATGTGGGCGGCGTGGGCATCGCCATGCTGCTGCTGATCTTCGCGCGGCTCTACCTGCACAGGCAGGGGCTCATGCCCGCGGCCACCGAGGCGGGCGTCTCGTTCTGGGGTGCCATGTACATCCCGGTGGTGGTGGCCATGGCCGCCACGCAGAACGTGGTCACGGCACTGCGCGGCGGCCCCGTTGCACTGCTCGGCGCCATCGGCGCGGTGCTGGTGTGCGGTGTCTGCATTGCCCTCATCAACCGCACAGGCAACGCGGAAGACCGGCAACCTCTGCCCCCGCTGCCTGACTCCGAACAGGCCCGCGCATAAGGAGCCCCACCATGCTGTCAATGCTAGAGAAAGTTCTGCAGCACAACGGGCTGGTCGCGGCGTTTGCGCTGGTCGGCATCGTCATGGGTCTGTCGATGTGGGCGTCCAAGAAGCTGACGTTTGGGCGCGTGCACGGTTCGGCCATCGCCATCATGATCGGGCTGGTGCTCGCCTACTGGGGCGGCATGCAGACCGGTGGCGAACGCGGTCTGGCTGACCTGAAGCTGTTCGGCGGGATCGGCCTGATGGGCGGTGCAATGCTGCGCGACTTCGCCATCGTTGCCACGGCCTTTGAAGTGCAGGTGACCGAGGCACGCAAGGCGGGCATGATCGGCGCCATCTCGCTGCTGCTGGGCACGGTGCTGCCGTTCATCGTCGGCGCCAGCGTTGCCTACGCCTTCGGTTACACCGATCCGGTGAGCGTCACCACCATCGGCGCGGGTGCCGTCACGTACATCGTCGGACCGGTGACCGGTGCGGCGCTGGGTGCCTCCTCCGATGTGATGGCGCTGTCGATTGCCACGGGGCTCGTCAAGGCGATCCTGGTGATGGTCGGCACGCCGTTCGCGGCCAAGGCACTGGGCTTGAACAACCCGCGCGCCGCCATGGTGTTCGGCGGGTTGGCGGGTACGGTCAGCGGCGTGTCGGCAGGTCTGGCGGCCACCGACCGGCGTCTGGTGCCCTACGGCTCGCTGGTGGCGACGTTCCATACGGGTATCGGTTGCCTGCTCGGGCCGTCGATCCTGTTCCTGGCCACGCAGGCATTGCTGCGATGACACCCACGCCGCTGCGCGCGCACGATCTGCTGTGGGTGTCCGACACACCCATGGCGACGGATGGCATGCCCTTGCCCGACTGGGCCATCACGGCATGCCGGCAAGGCGCGCCAGTCGTTGTGCGCCGGGCACCGCGCGGCAGCGATGGTGCAGTACCGGTCGGCCTGCGCGGCGGCGCGCGCCATGAACGCTGTGCGGCCACCGTGGCCGCCAGGGCCATCACGCGCGTGGCGTCGCCTGAGGCGCTGGCAATCACAACGGCCTCCATCGCAGCCGACGCGCCGTTTGCGGCACTGCGCACCTTGCGTGCGCTGGCGCCAAAACTCGACGCGCTGGGCTGGGCGTGGGGCCCGACCGGCGGTGCGGGCTTTGCACTCGCCAGCGGCTTGCCGGTGCTGCATGCAGACAGCGATCTCGATCTCGTGCTGCGCATGCCGACTGCACCGTCGGCCGCGCAGCGCGATCAGCTCGTGCACGTGCTGGCCGAAACCGAATGCCGCGTCGACCTGCAAATCGACACCGGGCACGGTGGATTCGCGTGGCGCGACTGGCTGACCTCGCCCCGCCAGACCTTGCTCAAGACCGATCACGGCCCACACCTCGTTGCAGACCCGTGGAGCGATCTCGCATGAGCGTGCTCTTCATGTTTCCCGGCCAGGGCAGTCAGCGTGCAGGCATGCTGCACGCGTTGCCTGTCGATCCGGCCGTCGTGCAGACCCTGGCCGAAGCGCGCGACGCGCTGGGTACGGACCCGCTCACGCTCGACACCGCAGAGGCGCTGCGGTCGACCGTGGCCGTCCAACTCTGCCTGTTGATTGCCGGTGTTGCGGTAGCGCGCACGCTGGTCCGGCAGGACGCCGCGCCCGACATGGTGGCAGGCTTGTCGATTGGCGCGTGGCCGGCAGCCGTTGTCGCGGGCGTGCTGGAGTTCAGCGATGCGCTGCGCCTGGTCCGCCTGCGTGGGCAACTCATGGAAGACGCGTATCCGAGCGGTTACGGCATGGCCGTCACGGCCGGGCTGACAGAACCCGAAGTCGCCGCCATCGTTGCGCAGGTCAATTCCGCCGCAACACCGGCCTATGTCGCCAACCTGAATGCGGAACGGCAGATTGTCGTGGCGGGCAGCGATGCGGCGCTCACGCAAGTCATGGCGCGCGCGCAGGCGGCGGGCGCATCAACGGCAACGCGGCTGTGCATGGCGGTGCCGTCGCACTGCCCGCTGCTGGATGCACAGGCTGCCGAGCTAGCTGCGGCTGCCGCAAAGGTCACGGCCCACACGCCGCAACTCACCTACGTCAGCAGCAGCCGGGCGCGAGCGCTCTTTCACGCCAATCTCATCGTCGAGGATCTTGCGTGGAACATGGCACGGCCGGTGCTGTGGCACGACACGCTTCGCCATGCATTGGAACGCGGCGCACGCATGGCGGTGGAGGTTCCGGGCGGCGGCACGCTGGCGCGTCTGGCGCACGGCGTGTTTGCGGACGATGCGGTGCTGGATGCAGGCGGCGGACTGGATGCGGTGCGGGTGCGGATCCAGCGCCAACGTCGCGTGGATGGCCTTTGAATTGTCTGCACCATGGATTTTTCAGCGGCATTCCGGCATTGTTGCGCACCGGATTTCATCGCTCGTGAGAGGCTCCGAATTGCGCGTCGTGTCCATTGCTGCCATCGCCACCTTGTGCGCCACATCCGCGTTGGCGGCCGCCACGGAGACATCCGAAGAGGAGCTTGCAAGCTGGTACTACGTCGCACAGTCGTTGACTTATGGCGGTTACGAAACCGATGGACTGAGCTTTTACGCCAACTGCGAGGACAAGCGGCTCCACGTTGCGGTATCCACAAACGCGCAAACGGCGCAAAACGGAAAGGCCGTCCGCTTCCAATTGGCTTCCGGCCCTCTCCGTTTGACGATCCCGGCGCGCCTTGAAGTGTCCGACATGGAAGCGTATGCCGTAGGTGACGTGAAGACGCTGGCGCGCTTCTACGCGTTGTTCCATACAGGCAAGCCGATCACGGTCAAAGTGACCGGCGCAGACCCGCAGCCTCTGCAACTTCTACAGCTCTCACCGCGAAACGCCGAAACCGGTGCCCGCCGACTTGAAGCGGTTTGCCCGGTGGCGCGCCGGACAGGTCAATAAAAAACGGGGCACATGGCCCCGTCTCTTTTCGCCCATCGTCCCTTAGACGATTTCCCGCGTTTCCATGAACTGGATGTCCGGAAAGCGCTCCTGCGTCAGGCGCAGGTTCACCTGGCTCGGCGCCAGGTACACGTAGTCACCCGCACCATCCAGGGCCACGTTGTGGCCAGCCTTGTCGATCAGCTTGTCGATATCTTCCTGCTTGCCACGCAGCCAGCGGGCCGTGGAGCACTCGTGCGGTTCGAAGATGGCATCGACGCCGTACTCGTGTTCAAGGCGATGCGCCACCACGTCGAACTGCAGGATACCGACGGCACCCAGTACCAGATCGTTCGACGCCAGCGGGCGGAACATCTGCGTGGCGCCTTCTTCGGCCAGTTGCTGCAAACCCTTCTGCAACTGCTTGAGGCGCAGCGGGTTGTTCAGGCGCGCGCGGCGGAAGAACTCCGGCGCAAACGACGGGATGCCCGTGAACTTGAGCGACTCGCCTTCCGTAAAGGCATCACCGAGGCGGATCGTGCCATGGTTGGGCACGCCGATGATGTCGCCGGCAAATGCCTCTTCCGTGGTGTTGCGGTCCTGCGCCATGAACGTGATGGCGTTGTTGATGGCAACCGTCTTGCCGGTCGACACCTGCAGCAGCTTCATGCCGCGCTCGAAGCGGCCCGAGCACACGCGCACAAAGGCGATGCGGTCACGGTGCTTCGGGTCCATGTTGGCCTGGATCTTGAAGACGAAACCGGTGAACTTCTCTTCCATCGGCTTGACTTCGCGCGTTTCGGTGGGGCGTGCCAGCGGCTCGGGCGACTGATCCACCAGCGCATCCAACAACGATTGCACACCGAAGTTGTTCACCGCCGAACCGAAATACACCGGGCACTGCTTGCCGGCCAGGAACGCCTCTTTGTCGAACGTGTGCGATGCACCGCGCACGAGTTCGATGTCGATGCGCAGTTCTTCGGCCTGCGAGCCCAGCACGCGATCCAGCTCGGGGTTGTCCAGGCCTTGAATCAGGCCGGCGGTGGCGCCCTTTTCGCTGTCGGCGTTCGGGTCGAACAACTGGACCGTATCGTTCACGAGGTGATACACGCCCTTGAACGACTTGCCCATGCCGATCGGCCAGGTCATCGGCGCGCACTGGATCTGCAGCACGCTTTCGATTTCATCGAGCAATTCGATGGGCGCGCGGCCTTCGCGGTCTAGCTTGTTGATGAACGTGAGGATGGGCGTGCTGCGCAGGCGGCAGACGTTGAGCAGCTTGATGGTCTGCGCTTCCACGCCGTTGACGGAGTCGATCACCATCACGGCGGAGTCGACGGCCGTGAGCGTGCGGTACGTGTCTTCCGAGAAGTCTTCGTGGCCCGGGGTGTCGAGCAGGTTGACGATGTAATCGCCGCCATCGTTCCGGTACGGGAACTGCATCACCGACGACGTCACCGAGATGCCGCGCTGCTTTTCCATCTCCATCCAGTCGGAGGTGGCGTGGCGGTTGGCCTTGCGCGCACGCACGGCGCCGGCCATCTGGATGGCGCCGCCAAACCACAGCAGTTTCTCGGTGAGCGTGGTTTTACCCGCATCCGGGTGGGCAATGATGGCGAACGTCCGGCGGCGCCGGATCTCCTGCTGCAGCGTACTCACGGGCAAAAACCGAAAGGGAGAAGTGATGAATGCGCCCACGGCATGGGCGCTGGCTGGCGGGGTCATCCCGGCGGCCGATGGACTGCCCGATCAGAGTTGTCAATCCGGGCAGCCGAGATTGTACGCGATCGGCGCCCTTGCTTAAGATCGACTGATCCGAGCGGCAAACAGGGGAAACCCCCTAGGAACCGTCCACCGGACGGAGGAGACCAACCCGTTGTGGGAATGCACTGACAACCCTTTCGGAGTCGGTGTTATCGAAGTTGTCATGAAGCTCCCGTATTGTGGAGGCCGTCGCGAAACCCGCCTTTGGGTACGCCGCGACGTCGAAAGAAGCAAAGAAGCAAGGAGTCCAACATCGTGCGTAGTCGAATCCCTGTCGATCCGGCAGTGCAACGCATCATCGAGACCACCCGCAAGGCGTGGCAACTCGACGAGCAAAGCGTGCGCGCGGCGCGTCAGCAGCGTGCCGCCAATCGCCGCAAACGGATCAAGGCTTTGCCGCAGGACAGCCTGCAGGCACTCGCCGCACTCGCCCTGCAAGCTGAAATCTGGGCCGTGCGCAAGACCGTGGTGACGGTCGGCTAGTCGCGCAGTTCCTCACCGTGTCGAGGGCCACAGTCGTGGCCCTTTTCTTTTGGGCGTCACGATCGGGGGGCATGTGGCAGGGGCATGACGGTTGCTTGGGATTGGCTGACATGACTCAGCTCAAGAGGCCAACATGACCGAACTGACCCCCAAGCCGCCCACCAGCAGCAATGGCACGAACGGCACACATGGCGCCAACGGTGCGACCGTCACGACGCTCCATCCGCAGATCGATCACACCGCGCAGCGCGTCAAAGATGCCACGGCAGAAGGCATCGACCGGCTGGCGAGCGTCCTTTCCACGGCGCTCACGCAGTTCGACAAACGTACCGAGCAGTTGAAGAACCTGCACGCGAATGTCTCGGAACAGGCAAGCGGCTCCGTGCGTCAGCATCCGGTCATTACGATCGGTCTGGCGTTCGTGGCAGGCATGCTGCTGGAGCAGTTGACGCGGGATTGAGCCGGCGTCCTTAGGTCTTGGCGGCTGTGGCGCGCTGCGTTCGGGTTACTGCCCGTCCGCCGTTGGACAGGTTTGCCGCCAGCGTCGGGTTGAGCAACGCCGCCTGCGCAGCCGCACCGGCCTGACCGGAGGCCTCGTACTGGCGACTGCCGAATCGGAGCGCGTATTGCCGCGTGACCAGCGCGCCAAAGAAGAAGATCTGGGCGGAGTAGTAGATCCACAGCATCAGCGCCACCACCGAACCCGCCGCCCCGTAAGACGACGCCACGGCGCTGTTGCCGAGATACAGGCCGATGAGGTGTTTGCCCAGGGTGAAGAGCAGCGCCGTAACGATGGCGCCCAGAGCAACGTCGCGCCAGGCCACGCGCGTTTCGGGCAGCATTTTGAAAATGGTGCCGAACAACAGCGATACGACAGCAAACGAAAACGCGGACGACAGCACCTGCGCCACCAGCAGCGCAATGCCCGAAGTGGAGCCCGCCCACAACGCCCCCCAGAAGCGCTCCACCACCGCCAGCGCCGCGTTGATGGTGAGCGACACCAGCAGCAGAAACGCCAGCACCAGAATCAGGCTGAACGACAGCAGGCGCGAACGCAACAAGCCCCACAGCCCTGCCTGCTGGCGCGGCGGCACCTCCCATAGTTCGTCCAGGCTGTCCTTGAGTTCGGAGAAGGCCGTGGTGGCACCCACCAGCAATAGCGCGACGGCCGTGACTGCAGCGAAAAGGCCGCTGCCCGAGCGCCGGGTAGCCGCGAGCACGGCTTCCACCGCAGAGGCGCCCTGCGCCCCCACCAGACCTTGGATCTGCCCAAAGATTTCGCCGCGCGCGGCCTGTTCGCCAAAGAACAAGCCGGCAATGGAAATGACCAGCACCAGCACCGGCGCCATCGAGAACAACGTGTAGAACGACAGCGCCGCGCCCTTGCTCGCGGCGCGATGCGCGGACCACTGCCGCACGGCCCCCATCAGCACCTGGGCGGTGCGCTTGAGCAGGTCGCGGTGGAAGTAGGCAGCCGGGCGCATGGAGGTTCCTTGCAAGGCGATGCGGCCGGCGCCGTGCCGGCCTCGACCTTGAGCCTAGTCAGCACACGGGACGCGCGCAAGCTCGACCGTGGCGGGCCGGAAACGTAAGGGCTTGCGCCCTTCAGTCGTTACCGCTGCCCAGCAGCCGGCTGATGAGAAAGCCCGCGCCGAATGCCAGGCCGATCGTCGCAAGCGGGTGCGATCGCATGCAGTCCGCCGCATCGCTCATCAGACGCTGCTGCGAGGCGCGCCATTGATCGCGCTTGGCAGCGGCCTCGTCAAGCGCAGTGGCCGCTGCGTCGGCAGTGCGATCGATGGCCTGTGCCGTGGTCGCCTTCACACGCTCGGCGGCTTGCGCCACGTCGCCGCGGATGAGGTTGCCATTGGCATCGGATTTGGGAAACGGGTTGGTTTGAGACGGTTCCATCAGTCAGCGCTCCTGGAGTTGCGTGGCATCGTGAGAGCCGGGTTGAAAGCTGTGCGCATCATCCCGGCGTCATCCTCTGCCCGCGACCAGACCCCAGATGAGGCTGACCACAAACAGCACCACGAAAATCATGAACAGGATCTTGGCGATGCTCGCTGCGCCGGCAGCGATGCCGCCAAACCCGAGCACGGCCGCAATCAGGGCGATGATGAAAAAGATGACTGCATAACGCAGCATGGTGACCTCCTGTGCAGTTGAGTGAGCTTGCCGCCATGGGGCGGATACCCCACCGGTTCAGCAAGCCGCGTACCGCGCCAGGATGTCGGGTTATGCCTCGGTGGCATGCGCGCGGCCGGAGCCCGCGCTGTTGCCGTCGCCACCGTCGTCGGCGTTGCTGTTGCCGTATTCCTCCAGCCGGTTGTAGAGCGTCTTGAGGCTGATACCGAGCAGTTCAGCCGCGCGCTTCTTCACACCACCACACTGTTCCAGCGTGGCGAGGATGATCTTCTTGTCGGCGCTCGCCAGTGAGGTGCCGACCGAAATCGTCAGCGTGGAACCGGACGAGACCTGCGTGCTCGACACCTGCAGCGGCACGTTGGCCGTATCGATGCCGGCGTCGTCGGACAGGATGTACGCGCGTTGCACGTAATTGCGCAGTTCGCGCACATTGCCCGGCCAGTGATAACCGCGCAGCGTTTCCATGGCCGGCGGCAGGAATGCCTTCTTGGTATTGCTCTGCGCGTTGAGCTGATCCAGGAAATGCTGGGCCAGCAGCTCGACATCCTTGCCGCGCTCGCGCAGCGGCGGCAGTTGCAGCGGAAACACGTTCAAACGGTGATACAGGTCGGCGCGCAGCTTGCCGTCGGCCACGGCCTCTTCGGGGTCGCGATTGGTGGCGGCAATCACGCGCACATCGGAGTCGATCTCGCGGTTGGTGCCCACGCGCATGAACACGCCGGTTTCCAGCACACGCAGCAGTTTCACCTGCAGCTCGATCGGCATCTCGGTGATTTCGTCGAGGAACAGCGTGCCGCCGTTGGCGCGTTCGAAGTAGCCCTTGTGCTGGCGGTCGGCGCCGGTAAAGCTGCCGCGCTCGTGGCCGAACATTTCCGACTCGATCAGGTTGGGCGAAATGGCACCGCAATTGACCGGCAGGAACGGCTGCTTGCGACGCAGGCTGAGGTCGTGGATGGTCTGTGCGGCCAGTTCCTTGCCGGTGCCCGATTCGCCAATCAGCAGCACGGTCGCCTCGGTGGGCGCCACGCGGCTGACCTGGTCATACAGCGTCTGCATCACCGTCGAGTTGCCGAGCATCTGGCCGAAGAGCCCCAGGCGACGCAGCTCGCCACGCAGGTTGCCGATCTCGGCTTTCAGATCGCCCGGGCGCGGGATGCGCGCCAGTACGGATTTCAAACGTTGGAAATTGACGGGCTTGACCAGGTAGTCGGCCGCGCCCATGCGCAGGGCCTCGACGGCGGTTTCCACGCTGGCGTGGCCCGTCATGACGATGATCTCGGTGCCGGAGTGCGGCGCGATGTCTTCCATCAGATCCATGCCGTTGCCGTCGGGCAGGACAAGGTCGATCAGCACGGCATCGGGGCTGTGACGCGACATCTGAATGCGCGCATCGCGCAGCGACCCGGCCAGCGCGGTGGTGAAGCCTTCGGCGCCCACCAGCTCACCTAGAGCGGCGCGTGCGTTGGCATCGTCTTCGACAATCAGGATATGTGGCATCTCGATTTGGTTGGATGAGCCGGTTATGTGCCGGCGGTCATGCAGGGTGCAACGGCCCGCTCGGCTAGAGGACCGGCGGCAGGTGCAAAAAGTATTCCATCCAATACAACCTCCGCCATCGCGCGCCTCAACCCGCGTCGTCAACGCGGGTGTCGGTAATTTTTACACGCACGCATGCAAGAAATGGATCGAATGCATCACTCCAGGGCGGGCCACTGGTACTACGCAGGAGTCAGCATAGTTGAGAAGGTCCGCGCTTCGCCACCTGCGGGCCGAAATGGACATCGTACGCCGCATGACAAATGTGAAACCCGCGCTGCATCTGCGTCTCAGGCCCGTTTCTTGTCAGCGTTTGGCCGACAGGATGGAAGAAACGTCAGCGCATGCCCGACATACAACGCACTTGGGCGGCCCTGATAATGGCTCAACTTTTCAACACAATGTGACGGGATGACGACGTACCCTGCCTTCCGAAGACTGCATCGCTGAAGATGCAGCCGCTCGCCAGGACGTCCCCGTCGCGACCAACCACGAGGGAGCCATGTCCTTGAGCGAAGCCTTCGCCGACGACCGCGCAGTGACCATCGGGCGCCTGCGCTATCCCCCTGCCCTGGCCGACTTTGACGACACCGAACGCGTGCCGTCTGACGCCGGAACATCCTCTGTTCAATCGATTGCCGAGCCGGATTTCGGTCTCCTCTACGGCCGCTCGCCGGTGATGCGTGCGCTGTACGACCAGATCGGCAAGGTGTCGGGCACGCTGGCCACGGTGCTCATCATGGGCGAATCGGGTACCGGCAAAGAGTTGATCGCCCGCACGGTACACGACATGAGCCCGCGCGCAGACCAGGCCTTCATCGCAGTGAACTGCGGCGCCATCTCGCCCAACCTGATCGAGTCGGAACTGTTCGGCCACGAAAAGGGCAGCTTTACCGGGGCGGCCCAGCGTCATGTCGGCTATTTCGAACATGCCTGCGGCGGCACGATCTTCCTGGACGAGATCACCGAGATGCCGGTCGAGATGCAGGTCAAGCTGCTGCGCGTGCTGGAGACCGGCGTGTTCATGCGGGTGGGCGGCACCGAGCCGATCCAGACGCGCGCGCGCATCATCGCTGCCACCAACCGCAACCTGCTGGAAGCAGTGAGCGAAGGCGCCTTTCGCGAAGATCTGATGTATCGCCTGGCCGTGGTGCCGCTGCAGGTGCCGCCGCTGCGCGATCGCGAAGACGACATTGAAGAGCTGGCCCTGCACTTCCTTGCCCAGTTCAACGCTGCGCACCAAACCGACAAGGTGTTCTCTCGCCAGGCTCTGGCGGCACTGCGAGGCCAGCCGTGGCCGGGCAATGTGCGCGAGTTGCGCAACGCCGTGCAGCGCGGATACATCCTCGGCGAGAAAACGGTGGAGCTGGCCGCACCGCTGGCGCCCGCACGCGGCCCTGCGCGCCCGACCGTCAAGGAGGGTGTGCTCAGCCTGTCGGTGGGCGTGACGCTGGCCGATGCGCAACGCGCGATGATCCTGGCCACGCTGGAGCATTTTCATGGGGATAAGCGCCAAGCCGCCAAGACGCTCGGCGTCAGCCTGAAGACGCTGTACAACCGCCTCGACCTCTATCAAAGCACCGCGGCCGCCGCCGTGGCTGCCTGACGGCCCTGCTTCTCTAAGCTCGACGCTTCCGACCCTGTCATACCCCGCTGCATCCGCGCTGACGTTCTAGCGCGGATGTGCGTGCGCGCGTTCGCCCGGATGCTCGTGGCGGCGGCGCTCCTGCGGTTCCGGTGTCGGGCGGCGGGGTGCGGGTTCGGTCTCCGCGCGGGCGCGCGGGCCCGTGCGGACGGCGGTGGTAAGTGTCATCGGCATGGCGAGCCCTTCCCTTTCAACGTTACTGGCCTGGCTTCGAGCTACCGGGGTAGGAATTGCCGGTCGTCGTCGCTGCATCGTTGCCGCCGGACTGCACGCCCGAGTGCGACATGTCGCCCGCGCTATTGGTACCGCCCGGCGGCACGGTTGCATCCGACTTTGATTTCTTGTGATAGCGATGCTTCTTGTGCATGGGCTTGCTGGTGTCACTGCCACTAGCCGCGGCAGGTGTCGCCTGGCTGCCTGGCATCGACGTATTGGCCGTGCGGTCGGCAGTCGAAGACGGCGGATCGGTGCGCTTGCCCGGCGCCTTGGTCGGATTGCTGGATTCCTGGTTATCGACCGGCGCGGTCGTTGTCTGGGCCATGGCCGTGCCGATGCCAAGCCCGAAGATGGCGCTGGCGAGCGCAGCGGTCAGGAAACGTGTTCGCATAGGGTTTTCTCCTGGGATGTAATGCTCGATGAGAAGGCGATGGAAGCGCACTGCGGCGCGTCTCCCGCCTCCCTCCGCAGCAACGCATGTACCTGCGGTGCCACCCACCTGCGTCTGCCGGCGCAGTGCGCAAGCGCAGCCGGCGCTGTCATGTGCCGGCAACAATGGGCATATAAAAACGACATGACCATGTAGAAACGGCGTGCCAGCCGCCCGTAAAGCCTTGTGGTGACTGGCTTTGTTGACATGGCATACCCTTTGCATCGATGCGGTGACCTGTCGACGGAAATGTCGACGCCCACTCACCAAAGGAGGCAAGGCGAATGGTCAAGGCCGCTCTGGAAATGCGTGCGAAGCAGCATCTCGCGCTAACGCCGCGACTGCAGCAATCCGTCAAGCTGCTGCAGTTGTCTGCAACCGAATTTGCGCAGGAAATGCAAGAAGCGCTCGCAAGCAATCCGTTCCTCGAAGAAGTCGAGCAAGAAGCAGGTGCGCAGCCTGATGCCGCGCGCACCGGCGACATTGCCATTTCTGCCGATCGGGACGGCGCCGCGGCCGATCACACGCCTGCAGACGACGCTCCGCTGGAAACCACCACCAGCGCCATCGAAACCGACCCGACGCTGGCCGCATCGGAAGATTTCCCGACCGACTTCAGCACCTACTACAGCCATGGTGGCGGTCACCATGGCGATGGTGAAGACAGCGACATCGGTGAATGGGTGCACTCCACGCCGAGCCTGCGCGAGCATCTGCATCAGGAGTTGCGCAGCTATCGCTTGTCTGAGCGCGACTGCCTGCTTGCACAGACGCTGATTGAAGCGCTGGACGACGACGGCTACCTGCGTCAGTTGCTCTCCGAGTTGATTCCGCTGGCACCGGTGGAACCGCCGCCCACCGAGAAGGAAATGCAGATTGCGCTGGCGCTCGTGCAAAGCCTGGATCCGCCGGGCGTGGCCGCGCGTGATCTGGCGGAGTGCCTGCGCCTGCAGATCGAAGCGCGCCCCGCCGATACCGAAGCCGAAGAACGCATCCAGGAGATCGCGCAAGACATCGTGCGCAGCCACCTGCCGCGGTTGGCCAAGCGCGAACTCACGCAGATGCGTCGCGCGCTCGGCTGCACCGAAGAGGAGTTGCGCGATGCCTGCGCACTGATCCGCATGCTGGACCCGCGCCCGGGGCTGCGCTTCTCGCAAGCGCATGCGGGCTATATCGTGCCCGACGTGATCGTCGCCAAGATCAAGGGCAAGTGGGTTGCCGTGACCAACCCGGCGGTGGCACCGTGCGCGCGCGTCAACAAGGTCTACGCGGAGTTGTTTGCCCAGACGCGCGGCCACAATCGCACGCCGCTGGCGCACCAACTGCAGGAAGCCCGCTGGCTGATCCGTAACGCGCAGCAGCGCTTCGCCACCATCCAGCGCGTGGCCGAGGCGATCGTCGCGCACCAGAAGCACTTCCTGGAATACGGCGAGGTGGCCATGAAGCCTCTGGTGCTGCGTGACGTGGCTGAAGAGCTGGGCCTGCACGAATCGACCATCTCGCGCGCCACAGGCAACAAGTACATGGCCACGCCGCGCGGCATCTTCGAGTTCAAATACTTCTTCTCGCGCCAGCTGGCAACCGATACCGGCGGCGCATGCTCGGCGGCTTCGGTGCGGGCGTTGCTCAAGGAGATGATCGAAGCCGAAGACTCGGACGCGCCGCTCTCCGATGTGTCGCTCGCCAAGATGCTGGCCGAGCAGGGCGTGATCGTTGCGCGCCGCACTGTCGCCAAGTATCGCGGGCTCATGCGCATTGCGCCCGCGGAAATGCGGCGGCAGGTCTGACGCGCCCGCTACCGACAGGAGCCCTGTGCACAAGCTGCCCACCGATCACTACCCGCATCGCGACGACGGCGATGCGACGACCGCGTCCTTGCATCTGGCCGACGTGACGATGTTCTGGGCGGCGGAAAGCGGTGGCGTCAAACGCTACCTGCGCGCCAAGCACGACTTCCTGCGCTCCACGCACTGGCGGCACACGTTGGTCGTGCCCGGCACGGCGGACGACGCTACCAATGAGATCGCCGTGGTGCCGGGCGTGCCGCTGCCGCTATCGCATGGCTATCGCATTCCGCTGCGCACGGGGCCGGCCGTGCGAGCGCTGTGTGCATTGTCGCCAGACCTCATTGAAGCCGGAGACCCGTACCGACTGTCGTGGGCGGCGGTGCAGGCCGGCGCGCAGCTCCAAGTGCCGGTGGCGGCGTTCTATCACTCCGATCTGCCCGCGTTCTTCCGCCGCCTGGGCGGCCCGCCTGCCGAACTGGCCGCTGCCGCGTACGCCCGCAAGCTGTATCCGCACTTCGATACGGTGTTCGTGCCCAGCCGCTACATCGCGCAGAAAGTGGCCGACCTTGGTGTACAACGCATCGAACTGCAGCCGCTGGGCGTAGACACGCGCCTGTTCCATCCCGCGCGGCGCTCGCTGCGCTGGCGCGAACAACTTGACTTGCCGCTCGATGCACGCGTGCTGCTGTACGTCGGCCGCTATGCGCCGGAGAAGAATCTGCACGTGCTGTGCGACGCGGTGGACAAGCTCGACGACGGCAGCGTGCTCGTCACCATTGGTTCGGGCCCGACACCCCCACGCGGTAAGCAAGTGCGCGCCCTCGCTTATGAAGGCGACACGCAGCACCTGGCCGCCGCCATGGCGAGTGCCGATGTGTTTGTGCACGCGGGCGATCAGGAAACATTCGGCCTCGTCGCATTGGAAGCGATGGCCAGCGGCGTGCCGGTCGTCACCTGCGCGGCCGGCGGCTTAAGCGAGCTGGTGAACGAGCGTGTCGGCTATGCCGTGCCGCGCTGCCGCGCTGACGATTTCGCGCAGGCGCTACAGGCGCTGCGTCAACGCGATCCGGTCGCACTGGCGCACGCGGCGCGCCGGCATGCCATGCAGTACGACTGGCGGGCCGTGCTGCCGCAACTGCTGCAACGCTATCTGGCCCTGCTCGGCCGGCAAACCAGCGCCGCGCCGGACACAACTCCACAACCGGCTCGCGAGCGCGTGCGTGCATCGCGCGCCCGGTAGCCCTGATCGATTCTGTTCATCATGTCGCGCTATCTCATTCTTGCCATGCACGATGTCACGCCCGCCACTTGGCCTGCGTGCAAGGTGTTGCTTTCAGCGTTGGATGAGGTGGCGCGCGTACCAAAGTCTCTGCTGGTCATCCCAAACTTTTATCGCGGCCCGACCGCACGCAGCAGTGAGCGTTTCTGCCGCGTCATGAGCGAATGCCTGGCCGAGGGCGATGAGCTTGTCTTGCATGGCTATGCGCACCTCGACGACCAGCCCCCCGGCGGCGTGATCGACCAACTGATCCGCACGCGCTATACCGCAGGCGAAGGCGAATTCTCTGCAATTCCGCTGGCGGCGGCACGTGCGCGCATTGAGGCCGGCGCCGCGTGGTTTGCAGCCAACGGCTGGCCGCTGCATGGCTTTGTGGCCCCGGCGTGGCTGATGAACCGGCCAACCTGGGAGGCGCTCGATGGCCTGCCCCTGCGCTACACGACCACGCTGCAGCGCTTCTACTTGCTGCACCCGCGGCGCCCGCTCAAGGCGCCATGCCTGACGTACAGCGTGCGTTCGCCGGCGCGCCGGCTGGTGTCGCGGTATTACCTGCGCTGGCTGGCGCAGCGGCACGCGGAGGCACCGCTGCTGCGTCTGGGCCTGCACCCGGCTGACGCGGCGCATCCCGACGTCATTCGCCATTGGCAGGAATTGCTCGCTGCATGCCTGGAGACGCGCACGCCCGTTACCAAGAACGGCTTTGCGCAGGTGCTGGCCCAAGCCTGGATGGGCGGCCCGGAAACCACCATCGCCGGGCACGCGCAAACGTCATACTGAACGCAAGCGCTAGAACAACCACACCGACAATCCGCCGATCAGCATCCCGAGCCCGGCACCGGCCAGCACGTCGCTCGGATAGTGCAGGCCAAGCACGACGCGAGAGACGGCCACCATCAGCGTAAACGGCACGAGCGCCAGCGCCATGCGCGGGTAATACGCGGCCATCACGATGCTGAACGACACCGCGTGCAGCGTGTGGCCCGACGGAAAGCTGAACTGATCGAGCACGCGCCCGCACAGGTGGATCTCTTCGCACGAGAGGTAGGGCCGCGGTCGGCACACGCCGCGCTTGAGCAGGATGTAGATAACCAGCGAGAGCAGCCCCGTGAGCCCCATCTGCTTGGCGCATTCCCAGCCGGTGTCACCGCCCACCACGGGCAACGCCGCCATCAACGCATACCAAAGCATGCCGTCACCCAGGCGGCTGACACCACGATAGAAGCGCATGGCCGAGGCATCGCCCGCCACGTGGTTGAGCGCCACGGCGAGTTGCCGATCGCGCTCGCGCCAGCGCTTCCAGTCAGGCCAGGCGTGGGTCGCCATGGTAGGCCTCCCCGTTGGTGGCAGCGTCGTGCACGGCAATGAGCGCGGCTTCAAAGCGTTCGAGCACGCGCGGCCAATCCAAACTCTGCGCAGTCAACCGCGCCGCTTTACCCAGGCGTTGCCGCAAGCCGGCATCCGTGGCAAGTGTGACGGTGGCCTGCGTGAAGGAGGCAGCATCACCGACCGGCGCGAGCCAACCGTTCTCGTGGCTGCGCACGTGCATGCCGGCCGCGGCGGTATCGAACGCCACCACGGGCAAGCCGCTGGCCATCGCCTCGACCACCACATTGCCGAAGGTCTCGGTCATGCTTGGAAAGAGAAACATATCTGCCGAGGCATAGTGCGCGGCCAATGCCTCGCCATGCTGCGTGCCGGCAAAGATGGCATCGGGACAACGACGGCGCAGTGCGTTGCGTTGTGGACCATCGCCCACCATGACGAGGCGTGCCTGGGGCACGCACTCGCGCACGACATCAAACGCATCCAGCGCGACACCCAGGTTCTTCTCCAACGCAAGACGCCCGACCGCGAGCACGACCGGCGTGTCAGCGTCAGCCCCCCATTGCGCACGCAACGCGTGACTGCGGGCTTGCGGCGTGAATCGGTGTGCGTCCACGCCGCGTGTACTCACGGTCAGGCGCTCGAAATCGAGGTCACTTAACTGCCGCTGCAGTTCGCGCGTGGGGACGAAGGTGCGATCGGTGCGATTGTGAAAGGCGCGCAGATAGGCGCGCACCAGCGTTACGGCGCCTTCCCACGCGTAGTGGCGGCCGTACTCGTCAAAGCGCGTTCTGAAATCCGAGGTCACGGGCACACCAAGTTGCCGCGCAGCCCGAATGGCCGACCAGCCGAGCGGCCCTTCCGTGGCGACATGCACAAGGTCGGGCCGATAGGCGGCCCACGCGCGAAGCAGACGCCGGCGTGCGGGCAAGCCCATACGCAAATCCGGATACAGCGGAATCGGCACGCCCGGAACTCGCAGCGTGTCGTCTGCCAATGCAGGCTTGCCGGCGTCGATGGCACTTTGGCGCGGTCGCACGACCATCACGTCATGCCCGCGCGCCTGCAGAAATGCCACGGTGCGCGCGGCAGTGAGCGACACGCCGTTAAGTTCCGGCGGCCAGGTTTCGGTCACATAAGCAATGCGCATGGGCCGATCAACCTTTGTGCTCATCGCGGCTGTGCGAAGGGCCGCCCGTCTGGCCTCGCTTGTGAGCAAGGTCGTCTGCGCTGCGATTGGCGACTTGGCGATCGCGATCGTCGCGGTTGGCCGCATGGCGTTCGCGCACGACGCGTTCTACGCCGGGGGTGTTGTGCAGATCGGTGTCGAGCTGACCGCTTTCGATGTCGCGCGCGGCCTGCTCGACATTGCTGCGCGGTTCGGAGCGTTGCTCTTCAAGGTGTTGGTCGCGCTCGTGCGGCAGCCGATCTGCCGAACCCGACTCTGGCTTGCCTTGCTCCGGCTTGCCGAGCATCGTGTCGATGTTTTCAGCGTTTCGGCCCGTGCCTGGCGCACGCGGCGGTGTGGTACCTGCCGGTCGTTCGCCGCGCTCATGCGGGCCGCGTAAGGTGGGGCGTAGTGGGTTCATGGCGCCCTCCTGCGGACGTGATCTCGTTGCCTTGCGCACCGCAACCGACGTGCCAACACCGCCCGCATGCTTCGTACAATCGACAAGACCTGCACCACTCCTGCACAACACCGCGACGGAGACAACGCCACGTACCAATGCATACGCCGGCGTCGCGACGTGATCGTTGCGTAAGGGTTACATGCGCGCTTGTAACGCCTGCTGCGCAAGGTGATCCAAAAGCAATTAATGCGGGAGGCGTACGCGTTCCGCACGTCGCGTAGGACGGCCGCGCAGTCGGTCCAGCAAGCGTTGCGACACGCCTGCCGGCGCGTCTGTGGTGCCGAGCAGCGTACCGAGCGGGCGCAATCGATCGACGTGATCACATACAACCTTGATCATTGCCGTGATCGACGTTCCAAGCAGCAAGCCCCACAAGCCCCACAGCCAGCCCCACAGCAGCAGGCCGATGTAGACCACGCACGGATCGAGCTTGGAGGCCCGGCTCTGCAGCCACGTCACGAGCAGCGTGCCGACCAGCGTGGCCAGCAGCAGCGTGACACCTGCCACGACAAGCGCATCCGACCACGCGCCCATCTGCAGGTACGCGCCGATGCCGCTGGCCACGGCAATCACCACCGAACCGAGATACGGCACGAAGTGCAGCACGGCGGTCGCCAGACCCCAGACCGCAGCGTCTTCCATGCCGAGCAGCACAAAGGCCACCGTGGTGAGTACGCCCAACACGATGTTGGTTGCAAACAGCACCAGCAGCGAATACTGAATCTGCGTGCCGATGACCGCCATCATGCGCACCGCGCGCTTCTTTTCGCTCAACGTGTTGCCCACCGCGCGCACCCATTTACGCTTGAGTGCCTGGCCCGAAGCGAGCAGGAAGTAGACGAGAAACGAGACCACGACGAGCTGCCCCACCAGCGCGAAGAGGTTGGCGGAACCCGTCCATAGAAACTCGCGCAGCGGCAGCACCGGCTGCGCGGCAGGAGCCGCGACCGCAGGCGACCGTTTGGCAAGCACTGGCGCCGGCTTGCCCTGCACGCCTTCGGCGGCATGTTCGAGTGCGACAGTCACATCGCGCATCTTGTCGAACGCGCCGCCCATATGCCCACGCATACCGTCGATGGCTTCTGCCATGCGCTCCGCCGCCACGGGCAACCGGTCCGCCATGGCCGAGACCCCGTCTTGCATCCCGAAGACCAGCACGGCACCGGCAATCCACAGGCCGAGCACCACGATGGCCGCCGCAATGGGGCGCGGCACATAGCACCGTCGCAACCACACCACCACCGGATTCAACGCAAACGCCAGCACCACACCAAGAGTGAACGGCACCAGAAACGCCCGCGCCCATTGCAAAAAGACCAACGTACCGCCAATGGCCACCAGCACCATCGCCACGCGCCACGCGGGCTGCCGCAGCCCGTCGAGCAGACTGCCGTGCAGCGGTTCCGGATGCGTGGGGGGCGGAGTGAATTCGGCTGGCATGGCAGAGAATTTGGTTCACCGTTCTCTGCGCAAAAATTGTGCCTTGGGGCGTCTATGAAGTCGTGGAAACAGACATGGCAAGCATGCGCAACGTGCGCACCAAGTCGTACGGCGACACAGGCTTGATCAGGTGTTCCTGAAAACCGGTGGCCAACGCCTGAGCACGATCGTGCGGTTGCGCAAATGCGGTCAGCGCGATGGCGGCCATCGGCGCGGCACCTGGGGGCAGATGTTCGTGTTCCCACGCACGAATTCTCTGCAGGATCGCGTAGCCGTCTTCGTCGGGCAGCGCGATGTCGCACACCACCGCCTGCGGGCGGCCTGCTTCGCCCCGCGCGCCCCAGACGTCGAGCAGCGCCATCGTCTCGTGGCCGGAGCCCACGCTGCCGACTTCCGCACCGACTTGCGTGAGTAGGGTGGCCAGCGCGTCGCGCGCGTCCTCCTGATCGTCGACCAGCAGCACGCGCAGGCCCGCCAGTGAGGGCAACGGCCCGGTGCGCTCGGGGTCTTCAGCCAGCGGCGTGATCAGATCGGCCCCCGCATGCAGCGGCAGATATACGGTGAAGGTGGTGCCCTGCTGGTCGCCCTCGCTGCGCGCATACACGCGCCCGCCATGCAATTCGGTCAAGCGCTTGACCAACGCCAGACCCAGTCCGAGACCGCCTGTGCGTCGCGTGTGCGCACCGTCAGCCTGGCGGAATGGATCGAACAGATAGGGCAGGAACGCCGGCGCAATCCCTCGGCCGTTATCGCGCACAACAATGCGCGCCACCTCGCCCAGCAGATCGGCCGACAGCCAAACCTCGCCACCTTCCTGCGTGAACTTGATGGCGTTGGTCAGCAGGTTCCACACGATCTGTTCGACACGATCGGCATCGCCGTCAATCTCGTGATCGTCCAGTTCAATGGCGGCGTGCAGGGTGATGTGGCGTTCGGCGGCCAGCGCGTGCACGCTGTTGAGCGCGCTCTCCAGCGCCGCGCGCAGCACGAACGGTTCGCGTGTCAAGCGCAGCTTGCCGCTCATCACGCGCGTGGCGTCCAGCAGGTCTTCGATCAAGCGCACCTGCTGCTCGACGCCGGTCTTGATGCCCGCGAGCGCGCGCTGCATGAGCGGCGCACCGCCTGCGATCTGGCTCTCCAGCACATACGCCCAGTTCTGGATGCCATTGAGCGGCGAGCGCAGTTCGTGCGACACCACCGCCAGAAACTGATCGCGCGCCAGCGCTGCGGCCTCCGCTTGTGCACGCGCGGCTTGTTCGCGCAACAACAACGCATCGCGCTCGCGCTCGGCCTCGGTGCGCTCGGTCACGTCGTAGACGATGAGCAGCGCCGATTCCATCGCACCATTCCGGTCGGCTTCCGGAATGACACGCGCGTTGTAGTGCGCAATGCGTGGGCGTCCGTCCTGGACTTCGAGATGCAGCGCGAGGGTCTGTTCCGCACCCAAGGCGAACGCGCGGCGCGCGGCGTCCTCCAGCGGAAGGGTGACGTCAACGGAAAGCGGCGACGCGGCCAACGTCTTGCCAATCAGCGCGGCAGGGGTCACGCCAAAGGCTTCGGTTACGGCGCGGTTGACATACACGCAGCGCAGTTCGCGATCGAGCCGGGCAATCACGTCGGGCGCGTTCTCGACCAGCGTGACGAACTCGCGCTGATGGCGAAAGCGCTCGTGCTCGGCCTCCTTGCGCTCGGTGATGTCTTCCACCACGCAAACGAGCGCCTGCACGCTGCCGTCCGGACCGTGCTGCGGCGAATACGCGGCATGCACGAAGCGGCGGCCGACATCGGCCGGGTACGACAGCTCCATTTCAAATTCGACGCGCTGCCCCGCGAATGCGTCGTTCAGGTACGGCAGGATGCGCGCATACGCAGCCTCGCCCATCAGTTCGCGCAGATGGTGCCCCAGCACGTCTTCGTGACGAGCGCCAAAGCGCTCTGCGTAAGCGCGGTTGGCAAAGCGCACGCGGTGCTCGGGGTCGATCTGCACAAGCGGAAATGGCACGCTTTCGGTCAGCCATTGCAACTGGAATTCCGACTCGGCGAGCGCCGCAAAGCTCTGCTGGCCCTGCGTCACATCTTCGACCACGCCCACGGCATGGGCGGATGCACCGTCAAGG
This sequence comes from Ralstonia sp. SA306, assembly GCF_054792405.1. Lineage (NCBI taxonomy): Bacteria > Pseudomonadati > Pseudomonadota > Betaproteobacteria > Burkholderiales > Burkholderiaceae > Ralstonia > Ralstonia sp. SA306. The sequence continues at coordinate 6,419 of NZ_CP096452.1, read as the reverse complement.
CTCGGCATGAGGTAGCCGCGTTCGCGAACGCGGTATTCGCGAATTTGGCCAGCGTCGGTGCCGAGCCAGCGGTATTCGAGGGCAAACTCCTGCCCCCGTGCCAAGCCCTCCCAGGCGGCACGCAAGGCGATATGGTCATCCGGATGCACATGGACGAGCCAGCGGTCACGGACGCCGCACAAGGAATCGGGCTGCACGCCCCACGTCTGCGCGCCGGCGCTTACGTGCAGACGCGTACCCGTCAACGGATCGTCTACCCAGAACACATCAACCTGCTTCCTTGCGGCCAGTGCGGTACGCGTCTCGCGCGCGGCGCGCACGGGTGCGGACCAGCCCGTTACGGATTCACTCATTGCGCCCTTCGCCAGCAGTTTTCATTCCCGGGGGCATCGCGAAAAAAATGCGGTGCCGCAGCACCGCATCATAGGGCGTGGAGCGAGGTTACTGCGAGGGCAATTCAGAAGCCGTCTGCGAGGCGCCGTTAGCCTGGGCCACCAGCACGCGAATCGCGTTCGGGGTAACCGCGCCGACGCCACCGGCCGGCAGCGTGGTGATCAGCCAGTCGGCGTTGTTGGCCAGGCTGAACGGCTGCGAGGTGAAGATGATGTTTTTCGTCCCCGCCGTCGCCACGCGCACCTGGTACGTTCCGCCATCGACGTAGATCGAATCCTGCGTGCTGGCCGGTGCAGCACCGCCATACGCTGCACCGCTCATGGTCGGCGCAATGGCCGAAAGATCCACATTCGGCGCGGTCACGTAGACGTCGACGTTGGGGGCGTTGTACGAAGCGTTGAAGGTGCGCACGCGCGCCTTGTCCGACAGGATCGACTTGTTATACGGATCATCGATCAGCGCCAGGCTCGTCGCCGAACCGTTGGCGCCCACGATGGCGAGCGCCGTATAGCGGTGGCCGTTTGCGGGCGTGAAGCCGGTTGAGGCCAGCGGCGTACTGCTGCCCGTGTTCGAAACCGTGGCCGTGCTGGCCGTCGCGTCGATGCCGAAGTAGTTGCTGACGTTCTTGAAACCGACATTGGTGACCTTCGTGGTGCCGTTCACCCCAAAGTCAACGTTACCGATGAACGGGTTGGCGTGCACCGTGCGGTATTGCGGCGAGCTGGTGCCGATGATCTGCCCGATGTCGTCGTTACCGCCGCCACATCCGGCAAGCACGCCCAACGAACCCAGCGCCAGCACGGCGACGATTTTCCTGATCTGTATCTTCATTCTTCCACCTCGGAGGGAGAGTCCTGTCATGAACCGGGCCGCATACATCGCGCATGCCCGTGTACGTTGTTGCCGACTTGTGGAGCCGACGATAGCCGCGCACATACAGGCGCGCCTATCGAACCGGTTCCGATCGTTTTGTCGGAAGCGTCCGACACACGAAGCGACCTTCTCGCATTGAGCATGGCGCGTGCCCACCACCGTTGAATGACCACTCCAATCCGGTCTCGCGGCCTGGGCTTGAAGGCGGATCGCTATACTTGCGCGATCTGTTTTGTCTTCGTGCGCCACACACGCTCCGCATGCCCGAACCGCGTCCGGCTGATGCCGTGCCCCTTCCCGATAACGCCGCTTCCCAGGCCGATCTGCAGGCTTTCGCACAAGAGCGCGAACGCGTGCAGGCGTGGCTCGCTGCGCGGGCTTCGGGCGACCGTGCGGTGAGTGCTTCCACGCTGTCGCAGTACCGCGTGGAAGCCGAGCGCGTGTGCTGGTACGCGCGCACATTCGGTAAGCCGATCGCAAGCTGGCAGCGCGATGACGCGTCGGCCTATCTGCGCTTTTTGCAAGAACCGCCCGCTTGGGCGATCAGTGCGCGCGGCATTGAACGCGACGATGCCACCTGGACGCCGCTGCGCGGCCCGCTCTCGGCACGTTCCACACGGCAGAGCGGCATCATCGCGGCAAACCTCTGCGGCTGGCTGCAGCGCACGGGCTATCTGCGCGTGAACCCATTTCTCGATGACGATGCGATCGTCATTACCGTGCCCGCGCCGAGCGCGCCTGCGCCCAGGTCCGTCGCAACATCCGAGCCGGACACGGCACTTGGCGCATCCGACATGGCATTGATGATCGATGCCGTGCGCGCCCGTGTCGCCTTGGGCCGTGAAGCGCGCTTGCGCCAGGCGCGCGACCACTTCCTCGCCGTGCTGCTCGCACAGGCGGGCATGCGTGTATCGGAGCTGGTGTCCGCCCGCATGGGCGACGTGGCGCTGCACGCTGTGCCGGCCGAGCAGGCGACATCCGACGCATTGCTGCCGACGTCGGTCTGGCTGCTGGCGATCGGCACCGGCCGCTCGCAGCGCTGGCTGCCATGCGATGCGTTGATGTCTGCGCTGCGCGAATACCGTGCGGCCTTTGGCCTGTCGCCGCTGCCGCTGCCGAATGAAGCCACGCCGCTGCTGCTGTCAGTGCGCAAGCGATCGCCGCGACGCGCTGACGGCACCATCATCGACTCGCCCGCCCTGCGCCGCGACTTCGGCGAGCGCAAGGGCATCGCCTCGCGATCGCAACTGCTGCTCATCGTCAAGGCCATGCTCGGCGAAGCCGCTGAGTACGCCCGCGCCACGGGCCGCGCCGACGCGGCCGTCCGCCTGGCGAATGCCTCGTTGCGCGGCGTGCGCGGTGCGCATTTGCGTGAGCGGCTTGCCGCCGGTGAAGCCGCAGACGAGGTCGCCCATGCGCTTGGCCTGGTCGCCCTGCCAAGCGTCGCCGCGCGCGCGCGCGAAGCCGATCTGGCCGCCAGCATTGCTGACGCAGCCCGCAAGCTGGCTCTGCCGTCCGCCTGACACGCCTCCACACATCGCGCAGAAACGGGTACGCACGGCCTGTGCGGATGCCGTATTCACGCATCGTCGAAACCAATTGTCGGCATGATTCGCGCGACAGTTGTCGCTTACGTCGTCCGCAGAATTGGGTACGCTTCGCCACTGAATCGTCAACAGTGGCCCGCAGAAACGGGTACGCTCAGCCCTAAAATCGCACGCAGAAACGGGTACGCTTTGGCTCAAATGCTCCCCAAAAAAAAACGCGGACCCGAGAGTCCGCGTTCATTGTGCGTTGCTTGAAGACGCTGGCGCTCAGTGCCCGCTCGACAGATAGAAGAAGCGGAAAAGGAACACCGCCGAGATGATCCACACGATGACCGGCACCTCTCGCATGCGCCCCGTGAACAGCTTCAGCCCCGAGTACGTGATGAAGCCGAACGCGACGCCGTTGGCGATCGAATACGTGAACGGCATCATCAGCGCCGTCAGCACGGCCGGCACGGCTTCGGTGGTGTCTTCCCAGTTCAGATCCACCAGTTCGCGCAACATCAGGCACGACACATACAGCAGCGCGGGCGCCGTCGCGTAAGCCGGCACCACGCCAGCCAGCGGCGAGAAGAACAGACATAGCAGGAATAGCACCGCCACCGTCAGCGCGGTCAGCCCCGTACGGCCGCCGGCCTGTACACCCGAAGCGCTTTCGATATAGGCGGTGGTCGACGAAGTGCCCAGCAGGGAGCCCGCCATGATGGCCGTGCTGTCGGCCAGCAGCGCCTTGTTCAGGCGGTCCATCTTGCCCTGCTTGAGCAGGCCCGCGCGGTTGGCCACGCCCATGAGCGTGCCGGTCGCGTCAAACAGCTCCACGAGGAAGAACACCAGCACCACGTTCAGGATGCCCACCGACAGCGCGCCCATGATGTCGAGCTGCATCAGCGTCGGCGCGAGCGACGGCGGCATCGACACCACGCCGTGGAAGGTGTTGCCCGCAAAGAAGAAGCTCGCTGCCGTCACGGCCAGAATGCCGATCAGGATGGCGCCTTTCACGCGCAGGTGGTCCAGTGCCACGATGACGAAGAAGCCGATCACCGCCAGGATGACCGAAGGCTGGTGCACATCGCCCAGCGTCACGAGCGTCGCCGGATTCCCGATGATCAGCCCTGCACCTCGCAGCGAGACGATGCCGAGGAACAGCCCGATACCCGCCGTGATCGCCACGCGAATCGAATGCGGAATCCCGTTGACGATCATCTCGCGGATGCGGAACACGCTCACCAGCAAGAACAGGCAGCCGGAAATGAACACCGCGCCCAGTGCCGCCTGCCACGTAAAGCCCATGCCCTTGACCACCGCGTACGCAAAGTAGGCGTTCAACCCCATGCCCGGCGCCATCGCAATCGGGTAGTTCGCGTACATCCCCATGATGATCGTGCCGATTGCCGCGGCAATGCAGGTGGCAACAAATACCGCGTCGTGCGGCATGCCCGCGTCAGCCAGGATGTTCGGGTTGACGAAGATGATGTACGCCATGGTGAGGAACGTCGTCAGCCCGGCAAGCACTTCCGTGCGGACGTCGGTCTGGTGTTCCTCGAGCTTGAAGGTGCGCGCGAGCCAGGTCATTCAGGTTGTCTCCTCTTGTTGTGAAGTGTCATCGCTGGCCGGCGCTGTCCTGCGGCTGGCTCCCCCGATGCACGCCCACCATGGGGCGAGGCTACTCTTAGCAAGCTTCCGGCGCCCCAAGGCGGCGCGGTCGAAATACGGTTCATGCGAATCGAATGATGGAAAACGCGCCAGCCAAGTGCCAGGCCGGCGCGCGGGATGCGCATGATGCCCGAAACGCCGGGCGCGCGCACTCGCCCGGCAAGAGGCACCCCTTCGGCAACAAAGGGCGTGACTCCACCGACAAACCGTACCCGTTTCTGCGAACACCCGATGCCGCGAGGCATGCGCAGCGATTGGCGTACCTATTTCTGCGCCTGTCTCCGCAGAAACGGGTACGAACCTCTGCAAATGTAAGAGCGCGTGACGAAAAGCGATGGCGTACCCGTTTCTGCGCGCCTTTGAAGAGCACTCCGTACCCGTTTCTGCGCGTGATGGCGCCGAGGCTCGGCTCAAAGCGAACCCGTTTCTGCGAAAGCGGCATTAGACTGGCCGTACCCGTTTCTGCGCAATGCCTCGCAGAAACAGGTACGCTTTATTTGCAAGCCGCCGCGCCAAGCCCTTGGCCAATAAGGCTTTTTACCCGCAGAAACAGGTACGGCGGCCAGAACGCGGCGTCACGAGACCTCCGTAAACCGCATCCTCTCGTGCAGGTTTCAGCGATGAAAGTTCAGAATTCGCCCATCCAGGCGACAGGCTCGGTGAGGTGCTGCCACATGCAGCTTGCGGGCCGCCACGCAGAAACAGGTACGCGTGGCGCGTGGGCTGGCCGTACGAAGCGTGTACTCGCTTTTGCAGTAATGGCGTAATAAGAAGGGAAGAAACGTCAGGAGGTATCGACGCACTCGCAGATTTGGGTACGCAAGTACGCGCCGAAATCGCCCTTGCTCACGCAGAAACAGGTACGCTTCGGCGGCTGTCAGGCTGAGCAAGCCCCGAAAATGGCCGAATCAGCCGCAGAAACGGGTACGCGTGCGCAGAAACACACCGAATCGTGCCCCCTCTACCCTTGTTTTCTGTGGATAACACTGTGGACAACATGATGTTGTCCCCGCAGATTCCGGTACGCCCAATGCGCAGAAGCGGGTACGGTTTCGCGCAGAAGCGGGTACGCCATCGCGCAGAATCTGGTTCGCACCTTCGCAGAATCTGGTTCGGTTTACCCCACTGAACCTAATGCTGGCAAGGCTTTGCAGGCCGCGTATACGGTTTACCTGTAGTAAACATAGAAGGTATATATAGCCGGTAGTGAGGAAAGGTCTTCCGTGGACAACCTTAACGGTTGCCCACCGATGCCCTTCCCGCGACAACGAGCAAAATTCAGAAAACGTACCCAATTCTGCGTGACAAGGCGAAGGCGTTTTAGTACAAAGGCTCTGAACAATTCTTGCCCACCATGGTCACCAAACGCCTAACACCCAATGGGAAACCGGACGACAATTCGCCCGGCCGCATCATCGTCCCCTCGGGAGGGCAAGTCATTGCCGCGCCGGAGAAGTTTCAGCGCCTGTTCGACGAAGCGCAGGCGATGGAACGCGAAGACGCCTGGCAGAGCGGCGAGGTCGGCTTTCTCAGCCGCGCCAGCGTGCAGGTCACCCTTCCCTATCGTGCTCCCAAAGGTGCGCCGCCGGTCTGGACGCGGTCGAGCGGCAACATCTCGCTGATGATCCAACCGGGTTATTTCACGCAACAACGTTCGGAGCGGGCCAGCAATGGGCGGCAGCGCATCGTCTCCGAGACCGTCTCCTTCGGCTATCCCTATGGCTCGTATCCACGCCTGATGCTGGCCTGGATCGGCAAGGAGATCATGGCCAAGAAGAAGCGTGGCGAATTCCAGGGCACGGTGGAAGACCGTCGCATTTCGCTGGGCAACTCGTTGTCCGAGTTCATGTATAACCTGGGCATCCCGATGGCCACGGGCGGCAAGCGGGGCACTATGACGCTGGTGCGCCAGCAGATGATTCGCCTGTTCTCTGCCACGATTGCCATCGTGCA